>NZ_LMAU01000009.1 GCF_001441535.1 Tsuneonella troitsensis | reverse complement strand
GGCAGGGCATTCAATATCCTGGCGTTGTCCGCGACGAGGCAACCGGGATCGCCGGCGCGGCGCGGCTCGATCACGCGCGAGATATTGCCGCCGCTCACCCGGTCGACCGCATCGAGAACCTCCAGCACCGAGAAGCCCCGCCCGTATCCGCAATTCATCTGTAGAGAATGGGACGGCTGCGCGACCAGCGCCTCGAGCGCGTGAACGTGGGCTGCGGCAAGGTCCGACACATGGATGTAGTCGCGCACGCCCGTGCCGTCGGGTGTTTCGTAATCGGTGCCGAACACCGCCACGCCGTCTCGCTTGCCGAGCGCGGCCTCGACCGCGACCTTGATCAGATGCGTCGCCCCAGCGGTCGACTGTCCGCTGCGACCCAGCGGATCGGCTCCGGCGACGTTGAAATAGCGCAGCGCGCAATAGTTCATCGCGTGCGCCGCTGCCGTATCGGCGAGCATCCGCTCGGTCATCAGCTTGGACCAGCCATAGGGGTTGATCGGCACCTGAGGACAGTCTTCCGGAACGCGTTCGATACCGGGCACGCCATAGGTTGCGGCCGTGCTCGAGAAGATGAAGTGGGGCACGCCTGCCTCCACCGTCGCCTCGATCAGGGCGCGGCTCTTTGAGGTGTTGTTGTGATAATAGCTCAGCGGCTTCGCCACCGATTCCGGCACGACGACCGAACCGGCGAAGTGCATGACCGCGCGCGTGCCTTGCGACTTGAATATCCGCGCAAGCAGTTCCGCGTCCTCGATGTCGCCGTGAAAGAAAGGAACGTCGTCAGGCACGGCGAAACGGAATCCCGTCGCCAGGTTGTCGATCACCGCGACCGGATATCCTGCATCCCGCAGGGCCAGCACCGCGTGACTGCCGATGTAACCGGCGCCCCCGGTCACGAGTGTTGGAATCCTCTGGGTCAAGCTAACGGCTCTCGGTCAAGCCGAACACTGGCTGTCCGGCGGAAGGACCATGCGGCAATCCGGCGCCGATCTCAAAGAATATGAAGGATCCCGGAGGACGGGTCATGCCAGACCGTTTCAATTCGGGACAGCGCTCATTTGTCTCGGTTCATCGCGATGTTCGGACTCGACTCATTAGTTAACGGTTGCTAACCAAATCAAAGAGAAGGCCCGGCGACTCGAATTTCGCGCAGGAGCCAGCCATCGGATCGCTCCATTGTTATCGCTTGCTGACTTCATGTCAGCGCGTCTGTGTGAGGAATTGTGCTATGCGTCGTTACCAACTTGCAGCTTTGCCGCTGGCTGCGGCCTTAGCCTTCGGTAGTGCTCCGGCTTCAGCGGCCGTCACCCTGGTGGGTGTTTATCCCGGGACCGATTGTAGCGGTCAGGGAGGGTTCTCGAATTGCTACGCTTACCCGGGCGGAACGCAACAGGGTGAAGTCGAAGGGGGCACCCCTGCAGTCTACAAGATCAACTACAGCGCCGAAGATGGTTTCGAGATTTCTAACGACTATCCGACCATTACTGGCGAAGAGTTCGAAATAAACTGGACCGAGGAAGGTAACATTTTCTCGTTTACCTACACCCCGGGAGAAGGTGATCCTGCGCTCCACTACTTCTCGGTGAAGCAGGGAAGCAATTTCGCCTTGTTCACCGATGATGGTGGGGCTGCGATCACTTCTGCGACTCTCAACCTCACTGACTATTTCCAGCAACCCGGCTATTCGCACGCGACTTTCTTCAACACGGGCATGAGCGCGGTGCCTGAGCCGGCGACCTGGGCTCTGCTCCTGTTCGGCTTTGGTGCGATTGGCGCCTCCATGCGCCGCCGTAAGGCTGCGACTACCCCGCGCCTCCGGTTGCGGACCGCCTGAGCTAAGCCAAGAAGTGCTCTGAATGAGAAGGGGGCGCCGCGAGGCGTCCCCTTTTTCGTTTGACGGGGCGGGCTGCCGCCCCGACTCCAGTACCGACCCTGATATGGAGTTGGCTCAGGTGGGTAACTGACTTTGTTTCGAAAGCTGGCTCGATTGTTGCTGGGCGATAGCCTGTTTACCCGGGAATGGAGCACGACAACCCGCGATTACTGGGTTCCAGCCTTGATCTCGGGGCTTATATGCATCGCTTGGGTCGTCTTGAACGTGCGCGGGACCATGACGTTCTGGGCGATTTCCTGGCCGGTGCTGGAGCAGGGGGCTTTTGCCGTGCTGCTTTTGCACATGGTCGCCCACGGAGGATTGGTGCACCTCGTCCTCAATTGCACAGTGCTCCTTCTGGTGGGTGGTCTGTTACACTCGCGCCTGGGAGCACTTCCCATTGCAGGACTTCGCTTCCTCTATATTTTCGTTGGGAGCGGGGTCAGCGGAGCCCTCGCGTTTCTGGCGCTCAACGCGGGAACAACCCAGTCCATGCTGGGTGCCTCCGGGGCCATTTTCGGATTGGTAGCCGCGCTCGCTCGCGTACACCCGGTAACAGGGGATTCCACTCCGATCGTTTCTTCGCGCACCTGGCAGCTGGCCGGCTTTTTTACCCTGAACCATGCTGCACTCTTTGTGCTGCTCGGTTTGCTGGCGTTCTTTTGGGGGAAGGTAGCGGTCGTGGCGTGGGAGGCCCATCTCGGGGGTGCAATATTTGGCTTTCTTCTCGCTCCCGTTTTCCTTCCCGAGGCAGACGATGTGCAGGCACAAGCGGATCCAACTGAAGAGCGCTGAGGTGCTGGCGTGTGCGGAGTGCGCAGTGACGCGTTGCAGTTCGGAGTTCAGAACCTGGCCGCCGCGCTTTCAGTCTCTGCGAACCTTTAGTATGCCGCATGCGAGCCAGGCCTGTCGTTTTCGGTGTTAGATGTTCGTTAGGTGACGAGACGTCGTTTCGTAGTATCCTCTGCTCGTTCACGCGAGCGGTCAGGGGAGCGGAATGAACTCAGTCAGGATCATCCTCCATGCGATCGGCTATTTCGCCTGCCTGCGCGAACCCCGCATTTTCGACCTTTGGCTCACCAAGGTCAGCAAGTGTCCCCGTGTACCCAACTGGAAGCGCTGGGGCTGCAACAGTTACGCCGCCTGATGGAAGGATTCGGCGAATGAAGAAATGGATCGGCGCCGCCGCCTGGAGCGCGAAGGAAGCCCGCGCTGGCGACCGCCTGCCCTACGCCCGCCTCATCGACGGCAATACCGTGCTTTTGCGCGACGGTAGCGTGATGACCGCTCTGCAGGTCCCCGGACTGCTGTTCGAGACCGAGGATTCGGACGCGCTCAACCACCATGCCGCGACGCGTGAGGTGATGCTGCGCTCGACGCTCGATGCGCGGTTCGTGCTGTATCACCACGTCATTCGCCGCCGGGTGCAGATCGAGCTCGACGCGGAGTTTCCCGATCCCCTCAGCGCGCACATCGACCGCCGCTGGAAAGAGCGGCTGGGCAGTGGTTCGCTGTTCGTCAACGATCAGTTCGTCACGCTCGTTCGGCGACCGGCGCGCGGCAAGGCGGGCCTCGCCGAAAAGGCGGCGAAGATGTGGAGCAGGAAGGGGCAGCGGGAAGTCGACGCCGATCCCAAGGACGTGCGCGCCTTAAGGGCGGCGGCCACCGGGCTCGTCGCCTCGCTGCAGGCTTATGGCGCGACGATGCTCGACGATTACGAGGGCCCGAGCGGCGCCCTCAACAACGAGATTCTCGAACTGCTGAGCGCGCTCTACAACGGCGAGATGCGCCCGGTGCGCCGTCCGGCCGACGAGACCGACATCGGCCAGATGCTGCCCTATCGCCGGGCGAGCTTCGGCCTCGACGCGATGGAGCTGCGCGGCAGCGGCGAACCGGACTTTGCCGCGATCCTCAGCCTCAAGGACTACCCCGAGGCGACCAGCCCTGGCCTGCTCGACGCGCTGCTGCGCCAGCCGTTTGAGATGGTTGTGTCCGAAAGCTATGCTCCGTCCGAACGCACGACGGCGCGCGAGCGGATGGACCTGGCGATCCGCCGCTTGAAGAGCGCCGACGAGGAGGCGATGGCCGAGCGGCACGACATGCTCGCCGCCCGCGACGCGCTGGGCAATGGAGCTGTCGGTTTCGGCGACCACCACCTCACGGTCCTCGTGCGCGAACGGACCTTGCCGCTTCTGGACGAGGCGACCGCCGCCTGCGCCGCGGCGCTGGCCGATACGGGCGCCATCGTGGTTCGGGAGGATACCAACCTCGAGCCGGCGTTCTGGGGCCAGTTTCCCGGAAACGAGGGCTATATCGCCCGCCGCGCGATGATCTCGAGCGCCAACATGGCGAGCTTCGGGTCCTTGCACGGCATGGCGCTCGGCCAGGCCGAGGGGAACCACTGGGGCGATGCGGTCACGCTGCTGCAGACGACCAGCCAGACCCCGTTCTTCTTCAACTTCCACAACGGCGACCTCGGCAACTTCACGGTCATTGGTCCCTCGGGCTCCGGCAAGACGGTAGTGATGAATTTCGTCGCCGCGCAGGCGCAGAAATTCAGCCCTAGGACGATCCTTTTCGACAAGGATCGCGGTGCAGAACTCTTCATTCGGGGCATCGGCGGGCGCTACGACCGGATCGCCAGCGGCGAACCCACCGGATTCAATCCGCTCGCTCTTCCCGACACGCCCGGCAACCGCGCCTTCCTGCGCGACTGGCTGGCGGTGCTGCTGAAGGCCGATGGACCAGAGGAACTGGCGACGATCGCCGGAGCGGTCGATGCCGCTTATGCCAACGATGCCGGATTGCGCAGGTTGAAGCATTTCCGCGAACTGCTGTCGGGCGCCAAGCGGCCGCAACCGGGTGACCTGGCCGACCGGCTCTCCGCCTGGATCGCGGGCGGCGAGCATTCGTGGCTGTTCGACAACGCCGAGGACAGGCTCGATCTGGGTGCGCGCGTGCTCGGATTCGACATGACCGCGCTGCTCGAGAATCCGCGCTTGCGCACGCCGACGATGATGTACCTGTTCCACCGGATCGAGGAACGGCTCGACGGCAAGCCGACGATGATCCTGATCGACGAGGGGTGGAAGGCGCTCGACGACGAGGTGTTCGCGGCCCGCATTCGCGACTGGCTCAAGACCTTGCGTAAGCGCAACGCGCTGGTCGGCTTTGCCACCCAGTCGGCGCGCGATGCGCTGGATAGCCGCATCGCCACCGCGCTGGTCGAGCAGACGGCGACGATGATCTTCATGCCCAACGCCCGCGCACGGGCGGAGGACTATTGCGACGGTTTCGGACTGACCAGCCACGAGCTTGCCCTGATCCGCTCGCTGCCGGCCCACAGCCGCGCGTTCCTCATCCGCCAGCCCGATGCGAGCGTCGTGGTAAGGCTCGACCTTTCCAACGCGCCCGAAGTGCTTGCGGTGCTGTCGGGCCGCGAGGGCACCGTCCGCCGTCT
>NZ_LMAU01000008.1 GCF_001441535.1 Tsuneonella troitsensis | reverse complement strand
GGTGGGTGAATTCCCTGTTCCGGGCGCAGGGAATTGGCATCAGGAAATGGCGGAATTCTGCGGGTTTCAGGGCGTCCACGTTGGCTGGGACAGCCAAAAGAATTGCAAATTCCCAGTAGATTCCCTGTAAATCAGGGAAAACAGCGTAGAGACCGGTTCGCTCGCAACTGCGTCATTCACCATATTCTCGCTTCGTAATCGACCGGCGTTGGCCTTTGGCGCCTGCGTGCGCTAGCGCCGGGGGATGCACCTCGACGATCTGCTGATGCGCTATTTCGCGGCCCATGACCTTGCCTCGGTTCCGGCGGAGGCGCGGGCTGCCGGGGTGGAGCGGATGCTGGTGGATCTGGGCCTGGAGCGCGACCGGGGAGCGCGGTTCGCGCTGTGGTCGCTGCTTTACATGCTCGATGAGGCGCCGGCGCTCGACGTGGCGTTCCCGGATCCTGCCGACCGCGATGCCGCGCGCAATTTCATGGACCTGCTTGCGGCGAACGAGCCGGACGAGGGCGGCTGATGCCCTCCCTGCTCGATTTCGATGCGGCCGCGTTCCTGCGCGATTACTGGCAGCAGCGCCCCTTGCTGATCCGCAATCCGTGGCGCGAATGGTCGAACCCCATCGCGCCCGACGAACTGGCGGGCCTCGCGTGCGAGCCGGGGGTGGAATCGCGGCTGGTCACGCAGGCGCCCGACCGTTGGCAGCTCGAGCACGGACCCTTGCCGGAAACGCGCTTTGCCGAGATCGACCGACCAGGCTGGACGCTGCTGGTCCAGTCGGTCGACCACCATGTCCCCGAGGTGGCCGAGCTGCTCGAGCCGTTCCGGTTCATTCCCAATTGGCGGCTCGACGACGTCATGGTGAGCTACGCGGCTGACGGCGGCGGCGTGGGTGCGCATTTCGACCAGTACGACGTGTTCCTGATCCAGGGACTGGGCCGCCGTCGGTGGCAGGTTGGCGCGCGCTGCGACGATGCGACGCCGCTGCTTCCCTGCGACGACCTGCGCCGGCTCGCGCATTTCGAGCCGACCGACGAGTGGGTCCTCGAACCCGGCGACATGCTCTACGTGCCGCCGGGTTTCGGGCACAACGGGGTTGCGGTCGGCGACGACTGCATGACCTACTCTATCGGGTTCCGCGCACCGTCGCGCAGCGAACTGATCGCCGGTTGGACCGAGCATGTGCTCGAAGCGCTCGACGACGACGATCGCTACGGTGATATTGGGCTGGCCCTTCAGGACAACCCTGGCGAGATCGCGCCGCACGCCCTGGCTACGCTCCATGCAATGGTGTCGGATGCGTTGCTCGATCGGGAGGCTTTTGCGCGGTGGTTCGGGGAATACACCACCGAACCGAAGAACCACGAACTCGACTGGCAGCCCGAAGAGCCGCTCTCGGCGCAGGACGTGCATGCCGCCGCCGGGCGCGGGCTTCTCCTCGTTCGCAATCCCGCCAGCCGGTTTTCGTTCGTCCGCAACGGACCGAGCGACCTCACGCTGTTTGTCGACGGGATAGCCCACGATTGCCTTGGGCCGTCGGTCGGCTTCGCGGAGCGGTTGTGCGGCGGCGATCGAGTTCCTGTCGATGACGGGATGCTCGGTTCGGACGATGCGATGCGACTGGTTCTCGACCTGCTCAATGCCGGCAGCGTCGCGTTCGAAGACGACGGCTGACGCAGCCTCAGCGGCTCGGCAGGATGGGCGGGACCTCCCGCCATTCGCCCGGCCGCAGTCCGTGGAGCGACCAGCCGCCGATCGACCAGCGCACCAGTCGCAGGGTGGGATAGCCGACCGCGGCGGTCATCCGGCGGACCTGCCGGTTGCGGCCTTCGCGGATGGTCAACCGCAGCCAACTGTCGGGAATGGCCTTGCGGACACGGATCGGCGGGTCGCGTGGCCACAGCGTCGGCGGCGCTATGCGCTCGACATCGGCCGGCCGGGTGACGCCGTCCTTCAGCTTCACGCCCGTTCGCAGGCTGGCGAGTGCGGCTTCGCCGGGCTCGCCCTCGACCTGCACCAGGTAGGTCTTGGCAAGCTTGAAGCGCGGGTCGGCGATCCGCGCCTGCAATCGCCCGTCGTCGCACAGGACCAGCAGGCCTTCGCTGTCGTGGTCGAGCCGGCCGGCCGGATAGACGCCCGGAAGGTCGATGAACTGGGCCAGTGTCGGGCGCGGCGGGCCGGTGCGCTCGTCGGTGAACTGGGACAGGACGCCGTAAGGCTTGTTGAAGAGGATGAGCCGCGCCACGCCGATTAGCCCGCCCGGACGGGTCGCGGGATGCGTTTGCCCTTGGTCCGGCTCGTCAGGTGAAACTGGCCGCAGCGGTCGCAGCGGTAGTGGCGAAGCGTCAGTCCCGTAAGGCCCGCAGCCGCTATGGCGTCGTCCGGCGAAACGTAGCGGGCCTTGCGCCGACAGATGCTGAGGCGGGTGCGCAGGTCAGGCGACCTTGCGCTCGAGGCTTTCGGTCGCCTCGAGCCAGTCGCTCTCGGCCTGCTCCAATTCGGTTGCGAGCGAAGCGCGCCGTTGCAGCAGGTCGCCGGCAGACTTGCTGGCGAGATTGGCGGGGGCCGCACCGGGATCGATCAGCGCCGCATCGATCGCGGCGATCTGGGCCTGAAGGCGCGCGATCGCCTTTTCCGTCGCGGTGACCGCGCTGCGAGCCAGCCGCGCGTCCTCGCGGTCCTTGGCGCTCGCCTTGCCCTTGCCAGCCTTGGCGCCGCGACCTTCCTTCGGCTGGTTCCGGCCCAGCACGAAGTCGATGTAATCCTCGATACTGCCGGCGTACTCGGTGGCCGTCCCGTCATCGACGAGGACGAGGCGGTCGGCGGTCAGCTCGACCATGTGGCGGTCGTGGCTGATCAGGATGACCGCGCCGTCATAGTCGTTGAGCGCCTGAACCAGCGCCTCGCGGGCGTCGACGTCGAGGTGGTTCGTCGGCTCGTCGAGGATGAGGAGATGCGGCGCATCGCGCGTGATGAGCGCCAGGGCCAGCCGCGCGCGTTCCCCGCCCGAGAGCTTGCCGACCTTCGTCGTCGCGCGGTGGCCGGAAAAGCCGAAGCGGCCAAGCTGCGCGCGCACGGCGCCGGGGGTCTTGCCCTCCATCGCGCGGGTCATGTGCTCCAGCGGGGTTCCATCGGACGCGAGCTCTTCCACCTGGTACTGCGTGAAATAGCCCACCTTCATCCGGCCGGACGCCTGCATCGCGCCGTCCATCGGCGGCAACTGCGCGGCCAGCAGGCGAGCGAGGGTGGTCTTGCCGTTGCCGTTGCGGCCGAGCAGCGCGATGCGATCGTCCGGATCGATCCGCAGGTTCAGCCGCTGCAGGACGGGCGTGTCGCCGTATCCCACCGCCGCCAGGTCGAGCGTGATCAGCGGCGGGCGCATTTCCTCGGGGCTGGGGAAGTCGAAGCTGAGGCTGGGATCCTCGATCAGCGCCGCGATCGGCTGCATCTTGGCGAGCATCTTGGCGCGCGATTGCGCCTGCTTGGCGGTCGATGCGCGGGCGCTATTGCGGGCCACATAGTCCTGAAGCCGCGCCCGCTGCGCGTCCTGTGCGGCCTTCGCTGCGGCGAGCTGGGCCGCCCGCTCCGCGCGCTGGACCTCGAACGCGTCGTAGCCGCCCGGATACAGCGTCAGCTTGCCGTCCTGGAGATGGAGGATCGCGTTGACCACGTTGTTCAGCAGGTCGCGTTCGTGGCTGATGACGATCAGCGTGCCGGCGTACCCCTTCAGAAAGCTCTCGAGCCACAGCGTCGCTTCGAGGTCGAGGTGGTTCGACGGTTCGTCGAGCAGCAGGACGTCGGGCGCGGAAAACAGCAACGCGCCCAGCGCGACGCGCATCTTCCACCCGCCCGAGAAGCTGTCGAGCGGCTGCGCCTGCATCGTCTCGTCGAAACCGAGCCCGGTGAGGATGATCGCCGCGCGCGACGGGGCCGAATAGGCGTCGATCGCCAGAAGACGGTCGTGAATGTCGCCCAGCCGGTCAGCGTCGGTGCAAGTCTCCGCCTCCTCGAGCAGGAGGGTCCGCTCGACATCGCCCGCTAGGACCGCATCGAACGGCGAGATCGAGCCGCTCGGCGCTTCCTGCGCGATATAGCCCAGCCGGGCGCGGCGCGGCATCTCGACCGAACCGTCGTCTGGGTCGAGCTGGCCCACGAGCACCTTCATCAAGGTGGACTTGCCCGCGCCGTTGCGCCCGATCAAGCCGATCCGGCCGCCAGGGGGAATCGAGGCGGATGCGCCGTCGATGATCGTCCGGCCGCCAAGCCGCACCGTGATGTTGTTCAGGGTAATCATTGCGGCGCGCCCCTAGCAGGCGACGCGCATAATCCCAACCTGAGAACCGCAAGACCGCATCGCACCAAGCCGAAGGTGCGGGAGAAAGGCGGAACTCACGCCGCGCCCAGCCAGATCGCGGCGGCTGCCGCAAGGAAACTGGCGAGCGTGGCGCACGCGACCGGAGTGGCCGCGCGCCATCCCAGGCGCATGATCAGCGCCATGTCCGAACGCATCGCGGTCGCGATCACGGCGAACAGGAGCAGCGCCTTGGATGCGGTCATCATCGCGTCCTGCGCGGCGGCAGGCACGACGCCCGTGCTGTTCACCACTACCAACGCGATGAAGCCCAGGATGAACCACGGCAGCGTGATCCGGCGCCAGAGCGGCTGGCGCGAGTCCGCCGCCGAATTGCCGATCCACAGCGCGACGAGGATCATGACCGGTCCGAGCAGGGCGACGCGCGAGAGCTTGATGATCGTCGCCTCCGCGCCGGCCGCGTCGGAGTAGGTGAAGCCCCCGCCGATCGCCTGCGCGACGTCGTGGATCGATGCGCCGATCAGGAATCCGGCTTGGCTGTCAGTGAGCCCCATCTCGGCGGCGATCACGGGATAGAGCGACATGGCCAGCGCACTGGCAAGGCTGACGCCGACCAGCGTGAGGGCGAACTGCGCCTGGCTCAAGCGGTCGCGCCCGATCACGCCATAGAGCGCTAGCGCCGCGCTGGCGCCGCAGATTGCCGTCGCGCCGCCCGCCAGGATGCCGGCATAGCGGGACTGCCCGGATATCGCCGCACCGCCGACCCCGGCGAAGAACGCGGTGAGCATGATCGCGACCAGCGCCGCGAAAGGCCAAGGTCCAAGGTCGAGCACCTGCGCGATCGTCACCTGGAATCCGAGGGCTACGATTCCCCAGCGCAAGCAGGTCCGGCTGGCGAGGTCGAGACCTGGATGAGTCGCCTCTTCGGGGGCGACGAAATTGAGTGCGAGACCGATCAGCAACCCCAGGAGGATGATCGGGAAGCCATAGTGCTCGGCAAGCCAGGCAGAGGTTCCGGCGGCCACACCGACGACCGCGAGTCCCGGCAGGAAGCGCGACAGTGGCTTTCGCGGGGGGGCTTCGGCCGGCGCGGTTTCCGCCAGATAGATTTCACCGAACAGATCGCCGCCATAGGGCAGCGTGTCCCAGTCTATCGGCCCCTGGCGACCGCGATTGTCCGGCGGTGTCATATTATTCTTCCCTTACGCTCGCGAATGGGTATCGTGCAAGCCGGACGCGCCGCAAGGGCGTGGCGGGAGAGGCACGATGACCGACGGGGATAACGCGAGCGGCGCGCTCGCGGGCGGCGTCCAGGCGGCGAGCGAGGCGGACGAACGCGCCATCGCGCGGACCCGCAACTGGCTCATCGCATTGCTCTTTTTCGGGACGATCATCAACTACGTGGACCGCCAGGTCCTCTCGCTGCTCAAGCCGACGATCTCGGCCGAATACGGCTGGGGCGACGCGGAGTTCGCCCACTTCGCATCCGCCAGCCAGCTCGCCGCGGCCGGCGCGCTGCTGTTCGTCGGCTGGATCATCGACCGGTTCGGGGTGAAGCTCGCCTATGGCGCGGCGGTCGCCCTGTGGTCGGTCGCCGGAATGGCGCACGCGGTGGCGGCAACCGTATCGCAGTTCGTGACTGCGCGCGTTGCGCTCGTGGCGTTCGAGGCGGTGAACACGCCTGCAGCGGTCAAGGCGGCGGCGGAATACCTGCCGATCCGCCAGCGCACGATGGGCATGGGGATCGTCAACACGGCGCCCAACATCGGCAATATCCTCGCGCCGCTGACGGTGGTGCCGTTCGCGGTGATCTATGGCTGGAAGGCGGCGTTCATCGTCACCGGCCTGTTGGGCTTCGTGTGGCTCGCGGCGTGGATCTGGGGCACCCGCGACCTGCGGCCGCTGCCGCGCGCGGCCCGGCCCGAGGGCACGCCGGTGCGATCGTCCTACAGCGAAGCGTTCGCCGACCGGAAAACCTGGGCCATCGCCGGCGCGAAGGCGATCACCGACATGTTCTGGTGGTTCTTCACCTTCTGGCTGCCCGACCTGTTCAACAAGGTGTTCAACCTGTCGCAGACCGAGCTCGTGGGTCCGACTGCACTTGCGTTCTCGATGGCCGCCGTGGGCGCCCTGACGGCGGGCAAGCTGTTCGGGGTGCTGCTGGGCAAGGGCCGGTCGGTCAACGCAGCGCGCAAGACCAGCATGCTGTTGTACGGCCTGATCATCCTGCCGATCCCGCTCGCGCTGACGGTCGACAGTGCGTGGACCGCGGCGGCGATCATCGGGCTGGGCCTGTTCGCGCACCAGGGTTTCTCGACCAACATCTTCGGCTTTGCCGCCGATGCGATCCCGGCGCGCCGCGTGGCGACCGTGATGGCGATCGGCGCTATCGCCGGCAACGTCGCCGGGTTCGGCATCCAGGAGGCGACCGGCGCGCTGCTGACGTCCGGGATCGGCTATGCCCCGCTGTTCTGGGCGGCTGCGGTCGCCTACCTCACGGCGCTGGCGTGGATCCATCTGCTGGTGCCCAAGATCGTGGCCGAGGACGAGGGACAGTAGGCGCCACCCGAGGTCTCCACGGGCTCGCGCGTATGCGCTAGTGCATCGTGGATGCACGTGAACCACGACCCCGCCGATCCGCCCGCTGAGACCATCGCCTTCGACGACTTCCTGTGCGTCGATATCCGCGTGGGCCGGATCGTTTCGGCAGAGGAGTTTCCGGAGGCGCGCAAGCCTGCCTACAAGCTCGTGATCGATCTCGGTCCGGGCGTGGGTATCTGCAAATCTTCGGCGCAGATCTGCGCGCGCTACGGCATCGAGGACCTGCCAGGTCGCCTGGTCGCTGCCGTCGTGAATTTTCCGCCGCGTCAGATCGGCAAATTCATGTCCGAAGTGCTGACGGTCGGATTTGCGGATGGGGACGGAGAGGTCGTGTTGTTCGAACCCGACCACGACGTCCCGCTGGGTTCGCGCCTGTTCTAGGCAATCGAACGGCCGCGGAAGTTTCCCTCCGCGGCCGTCGATAGTGCCGTCAGTCAGCCTACTCGTTACCGGATGCGTGCACGCAGGCTGACGCCGAAATAGCGGTCCGCGTCGCGCGGAATCTGCAAGCGCTGGCCATTGCTGACGTTGAGCAGGGCGTAGCTCTCGTCGGTGATGTTGCGGGCGTGCAGGGTCAGGCGATAGCGGTCCTCGGCGTCCGAGAACCCGATCGAGGCATTCCAGATGCCGTAGGGATCGATCGGCCCGCTCTCGCCGAGGTCGGAGAACTGCTTGCTGACGTGGCGATAGTCGGTGTCGAGGTAGAGCTTCATCCCACCGAGGTCGCCCTCGTAACCCGCGCCCAGCGTGTAGACGAACTTCGGCGCCAGCGGAAGCTGCGTGCCGTTGCGCGCGTCGGGGGCGTTGGTCTGCGGGTTCGGGTTGAATTCCTTGACGAAGGCATCGGCATAGGCCGCGCTTGCGCGCAGCGTCAGTCCGTCGACCGGAACGGCCTGCAGGTCGACCTCGAAGCCCTGCGACTTGACCGTGCCGGCATTGGTCAGGTTGCTCACCACCGCTCCATTCAGCAGGACGAAGTTGTTCGCCTGGAAGCCGTCATACTCGACCATGAAGCCGGCGACGTTCAGCTGAACCCGGTTGTCGAAGAACTGCGTCTTCGCGCCGATCTCGAACGCGTCGGAGGTCTCTTCGTCGATCGGGATCGCGTTGGTCGGCGCGGTGTGGTTGAAGAAGACGTTGAACGCGGGCCCCTTGTAGCCGCGCGTGTAGCTGCCGTAGAGCATCACGTCGTCCGACGGGGTGATCTGCAGCACGGCCTTGCCGGACAGGTTGCCGTTGGTGCTGCTGCCGCGCGAAATGTTGGTGCCGTTCCCGCCGCTGGCGATTGTTCCGCCTGCCGGGGCGCCCGAAATGCCTGGTCCGGTCGCGGGAAGCCCGGTGGTCGCGTTTACGCCCGGCGCGCGGATGTGGATGAACGAAAGATCGTCCCACGTGTATCGCAGGCCACCGGTGAGCGCGAGCAGATCACTGAAGCGGAACGTTCCCTGTCCGAAGACCGCGAAGTTGGACGAACTGACGTCGCTTTCCGACGTAGCCGTGGGGAACAGCGTGTTGACCGTATCGAGCAGGTTGCATGGCCGTGCGCCGCTCGGCGCGACCGGCAAGGTCGAGGTGGCGCAGACGATATCCTCACGAGTGAAGATTTGGGTGTTGTCCGAATGCCATGCGAATGCTCCGACCTGATACGAGAACGGCATCGCGGTGTCGGACGCGATACGCGCCTCGAATGAAAGCTGGTCGGTGGTGACCAGACCTTCGTCGTGAAGCTCGTTAGTACCGACGATGGCGCGTGGCAGGAAGTCGCCCTCGCGAAGCTCGCGATTCTTCCAATTGCGATACCCGGTGACAACGCTCAACGTATGCGTGTCGGTCAGGTCGACATCCGCGCTGGCGGTGAAGCTGATCTGGGTGTCCTTCGTCTGTGTGACGAGATTGTGGTTCACGTAGCGCTGGTCCAGGCCCTGAGCGACACCGCCCGGCAACCCGAGTTCCGCGTCCAGCACGGCGCCGCGGCTGACGGTGGTTATGTCGGCGCAGCAATCATCGTTCGCGCGGAAATAGTCGGCAATCAAGCGCACGCGCGCCGCCGGGCCGTTGTAGTCCAGAATGCCGCGGACGCCGTAGTGCTCGTATCCGTTGACCTGGTTGTCGGTCCCGCCGAAGATATTGGTAATGTTGCCGTCGTAGTTGCCGTAGAACCCGGTAACGCGTGCGCTGACATCATCGCCCAAGGGCCCGGACAGCGAAGCGCGCAGGCGGTATTCGTCGCCTTCGTAATATTCGGCGCGCGCTTCGACCTCGAGGCTGTCGGTGCCACCCTTGGAGACGATGTTCACGAGGCCGGCGCTGGCGTTCTTGCCGAACAGGGTACCCTGCGGCCCGCGCAGGACTTCGAGGCGCTCCGCATCGACGAGGTCCATGAACGCCTGGCCCGAACGGCTGAGGACGATTCCGTCGACCACGGTCGACACGCTCGGCTCGGCAGCGATCGAGAAGGTGATCGTGCCCACGCCGCGCATCACGATCGCGCTGTTCGCGCTCGTTGTACCCTTGCGGAAGGTGACCGAGGGAACGAGTTGAGTAATGCCTTCGAGGCTGGTGGTGCCCGCGGCTTCGAGGCGATCCGAGGTCAGCGCGGTAATCGCGATCGGCACGTCCTGGACGTTCTCGGCGACCTTGTTGGCGGTGACGATGATCTCTTCGATGCCGCCGTCATCGACGGGCTCGGCGGCGTCCTGCGCAAAGGCCGGATTGGCCGCGGCGATTGCGATGATGCTGCCCGACAGCGCAAGCGCGCGCGAACGGAAACCCGTGCGGAACATGAAACCCCTCCCTGAGAAACACTTTCGTTGGCCCGGGAAATGCGCCCATTGACCCGATGTGTCAAGCGGTGTCATATGGCGCATGCCTGGTGCCTGCTTGAAGGTGGGCGTACGGTCGCTACGGGGGAGAATTTGGCGCAGTCGATCGAGTTCAAGGCCGTGGAAGACGGTTTCGAGCTGCTTTTCGGTGGCCGGACCGTGCTGCGCCATGCCCTGGATTGTCCTGCGCTGGCCATTGCCCGCGGAAGGCCCGATATCGAGATGGTGCGGGGCAACTTCCGGATCGACGATGCGCCGCAGGGCCGTCGCGAACTGGCGGCGTGGGACGCGTTCGATGGCGGCGTGCGCTTCGATGGCGCGCGCATCGAGTGGGACGGCCCTGCGCTGACGGTCACGTGCGACGATCCATCGTTCGACCGCATGTACTTCCGCTTCCACGCCGAGCTCGAAGAGTCCGTCTGGGGCGGCGGCGAGCAGATGAGCTACTTCGCGCTCAATGGCCGCCGTTTCCCGATGTGGACCAGCGAGCCGGGCGTGGGGCGCGACAAGTCGACCGAATTGACCCGCGCGATGGACGAAGCCGGAATGGCGGGTGGCGATTACTATCACACGAACTACCCGCAGCCGACGTTCCTGACCTCGCGCTGGATCGCGGTCCACCTCGACGAGACGTGCTACAGCGTCCTCGATTTCACTGACTCGAAAGCGCACGCGGTCGAAGTGTGGTCCGGCACGGCGCGGTTTGAACTGTTTGCCGCCGATGGGCCGAAGGGGCTGGTCGGCCAGCTTGCCGACCGCTTCGGCCGCCAGCCTCCGCTGCCCGACTGGGCGATCGGCGGGGCGATCGTGGGCCTCAAGTCCGGTGCATCGAGCTTCGACCGGCTGGAAAATTTCGTCGATGCCGGCGCGGCGATCGCGGGCCTTTGGTGCGAGGACTGGGCGGGTATCCGCGAAACGAGCTTCGGCCGCCGCCTGTTCTGGGACTGGCAGGTCGGCGCGCGCAGCGCCGCACGGTATCCCGATCTGGAGGCGCGGATCGCCGCGTTGGCGGACCGCGGCATACGGTTCATGGCCTATGCCAATCCGTACCTGTCGGTCGATGCGGACCTCTATGCAGAGGCTCTCGAAGGGGGGCACTTCTGCCTCGGTCTCGAAAGCGACGAACCGTACCTTGTCGATTTCGGTGAGTTCGATTGCGGCGTGGTCGATTTTACCCGCGAAGAGACCAAGGTCTGGTTCGCCGAGCGCATTCTGGGGCGCGAAATGCTCGATCGCGGGATCATGGGCTGGATGGCCGATTTCGGCGAGTATCTCCCCACCGATCTGCGCCTGGCCGACGGCAGCGACCCGATGGAGATGCACAACAGATGGCCCGTGCTCTGGGCCGAGGTCAACGCGATGGCTCTCGAAAGTCGCGGCAAGACCGGCGATGCGGTATTCTTCATGCGCGCCGGTTTCTCGGGCGTGCAGGCGCATTGCCCGTTGCTGTGGGCGGGCGACCAGAGCGTCGATTTCACCCGCCACGACGGGATCGGCACCGTCGTCACCGGGGCGCTGTCGGCGGGTCTTGTCGGCAACGCCTACAGCCATTCCGACTGCGGCGGCTACACCTCGCTGCTAGGAAACGTGCGGAGCGAGGAGCTGCTGCAGCGGTGGTGCGAACTCGCCGCATTCGCGCCGGTCATGCGCAGCCACGAAGGCAATCGGCCGGACGAAAACCTGCAATACGACAGCACGCCCGAACTGCTGGCCTGCTTCGCGCGCTGGAGCCGGGTCCATGCCGCGCTGACGCCTTATGTCCGCGCGTTGAGCGACGAGGCCGCCGCGACCGGCCTTCCGCTCCAGCGCCCCCTGTTCCTCGAATATCCCGACGACCCCGCGCTGTTTGCGGTGCAGGACCAGTATCTTTACGGGGCGGACATGATCGTCGCTCCCGTGATCGAGGAAGGTGCCAGCCAGCGTAAGGTGATCCTGCCCGGCAGCGGGCCGTGGATCCATGTATGGTCGGGCGAAAGGTATATGCCCGGCACTCACACCGTCGACGCGCCGATCGGCTTTCCGCCGGTGTTCTATCGGGAAGGCAGCGCATTCGCGCCGGTCTTCGCACGGCTGCCGGGGGCGCTCGCAGGATGAGCCGATCGAACATTCGCGATGTGGCCGCGCGCGCCGGAGTGGCGGTCAAAACTGTCAGCCGGGTGCTGAACGGTCATCCCTACGTCAGCGAGGCGACGCGTCAGCGGGTCGAGGCTGCGATGGCCGACCTCGATTTCCGACCCAGCGTCGCGGCGCGCATCCTGTCGGGCGCGAAATCGAACCAGGTCGCGCTGATCTACGACAACCACAGCCCTTATTATACCTTCCAGATCCAGAAGGGCTGCTGGGACTATTGCCACGCGAAGGGCATCCGCTTGCTCGCGCAGCCGGTCGACGTCGACGATCCGGCGGTCGGGGCCGAAGTGCGCGGGCTGATCTCGGAAACCCACGTCGACGGGATCATCTTGTCATCCCCGGTGACCGACTGCGCCGCCGTGCTGGCGGTGCTCGATACGCTCGACATTCCGTTCGTGCGCATTTCGCCGGGGACCAACCACGCGCTGACCAGTTCGGTGTTCATGGACGACGTCCAGGCGGGCGACGACATGACGACGCACCTCGTGAACCAGGGCCACCGCCGGATTGGCTTCGTGAAAGGGCACCCCAGCCACATGGCGAGCGAGGAGCGGCTCTACGGCTATCGCAAGGCGCTCGACCGCGTGGGCATCGGCTTCGAGCCGGCGCTGGTGATCGACGGCGAGTTCGATTTTGACAGCGGGGTGCGTGCGGCCGCAGCGCTGCTCGACATGCCCGAACCGCCCACCGCGATCTTTGCCTCGAACGACGACATGGCCGCCGGCGTACTGGCCGAAGCGCACACGCGGGGGATCGACGTGCCGTCCAGGCTCTCGGTCGCAGGGTTCGACGATACCACTCTGGCGCGGACCGTCTGGCCGCCGCTGACCACGATCCACCAGCCGATGGCCGAACTGGCGCACACGGCTGCGGAAATCCTCATCGCGGGCGGCGAGATCAGCCACCGCCGCCTGCCGCACCAACTCATCGAGCGCGCATCGGTCGCGCCGCCCTTCCGGAGACCTGCATGAGCCTTTTGACCGCCCCTCCTGTCACCCGTTCGCTCGGGTCGAGCGGGATCGGGATATCGCCGATCGCCTGGGGGATGTGGCGGCTTGCCGAGGGCGGGCGCAGCGCGGGCGAAGCGGCGCGCCTCGTCCATGCGGCGCTCGATGCCGGGATCACCCTGCTCGACACCGCCGACATCTACGGCTTCGACGGGCAAGCCGGCTTCGGCGATGCCGAGGCATTGCTGGGAGAGGTCCTGGCGGCCGAACCGGGACTGCGCGGCCGCATGGTCCTGGCGACCAAGGGCGGCATCCGTCCGCCGCTGCCATATGACCAGTCGCCCGAATACATCGCGCAGGCGATCGACGATTCGTTGCGACGCCTCCGGGTGGACACGATCGACCTGTGGCAGGTCCATCGTCCCGACATTCTCGCCCATCCCCAGGAAGTGGCCCGCGCGCTCGAAAACGCGGTGTCGACCGGCAAGGTTCGCGCGCTGGGCGTGTCCAACTTCACGCAAGCGCAGACCGAAGCGCTGAGCCATTTCCTCGGCCAGCCGATCGCGACGACCCAGCCCGAGATCAGCCCGCTGCGGATCGAGCCGTTCGAGAACGGCGAACTCGACCAGGCGATGCGGATGGGCATGACTCCGCTGGCATGGTCTCCGCTTGGCGGAGGTCGGCTGCTGTCGCCCCAAACCCCGCGCGACAAGGCGGTCGCGGCCGAGCTCGACCGTGTGGCGCAGGAGCAGGGCGTCGGCCGCAGCGTCGCGGCCTACGGCTGGTTGATTGCGCACCCCGCCGGGATCGTTCCCATCGTCGGATCGCAGAGCGCGGACCGCATTGCCGAGGCGGCGCGGGCGCTCGCCATGCGCTGGACGCGGCAGGATTGGTACGCGGTGCTCGTCGCCGCGCGAGGAGAGAGGTTGCCATGACCCAGGCCCAACAATGCGAGATCGCGTGGTTTTCCGCGCTGTGCGATGACGACTACGAGTTCCTCGGTGTCCCCGATCCGCAGCTCCAGTCGAGCTGGGAGCACTGCCGCAACATCGTGCTGCGCGCCGAAGAGGGCGGGTTCGACAATATCCTGCTGCCGTCGGGCTATCAGCTCGGCCTCGATACGACCGTGTTCGCCGCAGCGATGGCGCCGATGCTCCAGCGCATGAAGCTGCTGTGGGCGACCCGCATCGGCGAGGACTGGCCGCCGCAGCTTGCGCGCAGGATCGCGACGCTCGACCGGATTCTCGGCCCCAATGCCGCCGGCACAGCCGGGCGCCTCAACGTGAACATCATCTCGTCCGACATGCCGGGCCAGTCGATGCCGGGCGGTCCGCGCTATGGCCGCGCCACCGAGGTGATGAAGATCGTCCGTGCGCTTTTGAACGGCGAGAGCATCGACCACCAAGGCGAGCACTATCAGCTCACGCTCGACCCGCCGCGCGTGACGACGATCAGCGGCAAGTGCCCGCCGTTCTACTTCGGCGGCCTGTCCCACGAGGCGCGCGAGTGCGCGGCCGAAGCGTGCGACGTGTACCTCATGTGGCCCGATACGATGGACAAGGTGCGCGAGAACATCGCCGACCTGACGCAGCGCGCCGCGAAGTATGGCCGCACGCTCAAGTTCGGATACCGCGTGCACGTCATCGTGCGCGAGACCGAAGACGAGGCGCGGGCCTATGCCGACCGGCTTCTGTCCAAGCTCGACGACGAGAAGGGCCGCGCGATCCGCGAAGCCTCGCTCGACGCGAAGAACTACGGCGTGCAGCGGCAGGCCGAACTGCGCGGCGCGGCGGACGGGGACGGCTTCGTCGAGGAAAACCTGTGGACCGGTATCGGCCGGGCCCGCTCTGGCTGCGGCGCCGCGATCGTCGGCACGCCCGACCAGGTGCTCGCGAAGCTGCGCGCCTACCAGGCGGAAGGGATCGAGGCGTTCATCCTCTCGGGCTATCCTCACGTGAACGAGTGCGACATGTTCGCACGCTACGTGCTGCCGCATATCGAGCATGGTCCGCTCAAGTTCGACTGATCCGGTGAGCGAAGCGGACACCCTCTACGACCTTGCCGTGATCGGCGGCGGGGTGAACGGCTGCGGGATCGCCCGCGACGCCGCGGGCAGGGGCGCCAAGGTGCTGTTGCTCGAAGCGGACGATCTGGCCTGTGGAACGTCGTCGGCGTCGACCAAGCTCATTCACGGCGGCCTGCGCTACCTCGAGCATTACGAGTTCGGACTGGTGCGCGAGAGCCTATCGGAGCGCGAGCGGCTGTGGGGCATCGCGCCGCACATCGCCTGGCCGATGCGCTTCGTGTTGCCGCACGTGCCCGGCCTGCGGCCTCGCTGGCTGGTGCGGACAGGGCTGTTCCTCTACGACCATATCGGAGGTCGCAAACGCCTGCCGGCGACCGAGACGGTATCGCTCGCCAGCCATCCGGCGGGCGCATCGCTCAAGCCGGAATTCACCACGGCCTTCGTCTATTCCGATTGCTGGGTCGACGATGCGCGCCTCGTCGTGCTCAACGCGCGCGACGCGGCCGATCGCGGCGCGGAGGTGCGAACCCGGAGCCGGGTGACCGCGATGCGCCGCGATGGCGAGCGATGGCGGATCGAGGCCGGCGGCGAGACCTTCCGCGTGCGGGCCGTGGTCAATGCGGCGGGGCCGGGCGTCATCGACCTGCTGACCGGAAGCGGGCTCCAGCCGGACAAGGCGATGCGTTTGGTGCGCGGCTCGCACATCGTGGTGCGCAAGCTGTTCGATCATCCGTTCTCGTATTTCTTCCAGCTCCCCGACGGACGGATCTTCTTCGGGATTCCTTACGAGCAGGATTTCACCCTGATCGGCACCACCGACGTCGATCACGACAGCGGCCCGATCGAAGCCAGCGCCGAGGAAATCGCGTATCTTTGCGAGGGCGCCAGCCGGTTCTTCCGCCAGCCTGTGACACCGGACGATGTCGTGTGGACGTACTCCGGCGTGCGTCCGCTGATCGACGACGGATCGGGCCGGCCCGAGGCGGCGACGCGGGGCTACGACCTCGACCTGTCCGATGCCGACGAAGGCGCGCCGCTGCTGTCGATCTATGGCGGCAAGATCACGACCTATCGCCATCTGGCGGCAGAGGCGGTCGAAACGCTCGGCGCAAGACTGCCGGTGCTGCGGGGCGACGACTGGACCGGCGAGAAGCCGCTGCCCGGCGGCGATTTCGCCGTCGACGGCGTGGCCGCGCTCGAGGCCGAGTTCGTGCACCGATTCCCCTTCCTGTCCGGCGCGTCGCACCGCATCGTGCGCGCCTACGGGACGACCGCGCTGCCCATTTTCGATGGCGCTTCGTGCCTTGCCGACTGTGGACGCGATTTCGGCCACGGACTGACGGAGCAGGAGGTGCGCCACCTGATCACACGGGAATGGGCGCGCACGGCCGAGGACGTGCTATGGCGCCGCACCAAGCTCGGCCTTCGCTTCGGCCCCGAAGAAGCCGCCAGCCTCGACGAATTCATCAAGCAGGAGTGCCCCCAATGACCACCCGTATCGTCGGCATCGGCGGCACCGTGAACACCGGCAGTTCGACCGAACAGGCCATGCGCCTCGCCGCCGCCGCGGCCGAAGCCGCCGGCGCCGAAGTGACGATCTTCGGCGGCGATTACCTGCGCGGCCTGCCGCACTATCGCGGCGAGGGTTACGGCATTCAGGACGGCGCCGAATTCGTCGAGGCGGTGCGGCAGGCCGACGGCCTCATCATCTCCGCGCCCGGATATCACGGCAGCATCTCGGGCCTCGTCAAGAACGCACTCGATTACCTCGAGGACCTGGCCAAGGACGAGCGCCCCTATCTCGACGGCCGTGCGGTCGGGCTGATCGCCACCGCCTATGGCGACCAGGCGACGATGAGCACGCTGCAGACGCTGCGCTCCGTCGTTCACGCGCTGCGCGGCTGGCCGACCCCGATGGGCGCCACCGTGCGGGTGTATCACGGGTTGTTCTCGCCCGACGGCGAATGCCTGGAAGACCGTGCCCGGATGCAGATCGAGCTCGTCGGCCAGCAGACCTATCGCGGCGCCTGCGCCTTGTCGCAGGGGGAGTGCAATCAATGAGCGGGGCGCTGCAATCGGCTCTCGATGCCCTGGCCGAGGGACGCATCATCGTTATCACCGGGGACCGGCTGCGCGGCGGGGACATCGATTTCTGCGTGGCGGCGCGCCATGTCAGCGCAGACGCGGTGAACTTCCTCGCCACGCACGGGCGCGGCCTCGTGTGCCTCGCGCTGACTCCGGCGCGCGCGGTGCGACTCGGCATCGAACTGATCAATCCGGGGCGTGAGAACCAGTCGGGCCGGCCGCACGGTCGATCTATCGAGGCGGCGAGCGGCGTGTCGACCGGCATCTCGGCTGCGGACAGGGCGCACACGATCGCGGTCGCGGTGGCGGACGGCGCGACCGCGAGCGACATCGTTTCGCCGGGTCACGTGTTTCCGCTGATCACGGCCGAAGGTGGCGTTGCCGAACGCCCCGCAGCCGCCGAGGCGGCGATCGAGCTGTGCCGCCGCGCGGGCGCGGGCGACGCGGCGGTCATCTGCTCGATCATGCGCGACGACGGGGAGATGGCCCGGATCGACGACATGGCCGGCTTCCTGGCGCGCCATTCGATTCCCGTCGCCGATATCGGCGACCTGCTCGGCTAGAGCGGCTTGGAATCGAGCTTGCGCGCGAGGCCCACGCCTAGCGCAATGAGCGGCGGCACGAGGACGATCGACAGCGCTACCTTGGCCAGGACCTGCCCGATCAGCAGGCTCTCGATGGCGAATTCGCCGTAAAACGCCAGGGTGATGAAGATCACCGAGTCGATCGCCTGGCTCAAGGCCGAGGCGATCGCGCCGCGCGCCATGATGCCAAGCGTGGTGCCTTCTCCGCTGCCCCGCAGCTTGGAAAATATCCACACGTTGAGCAGCAGCGAGACGATGTAGGCGGCGGGTCCGGCCATCCACACCCGCCAGAGCTGTGAATGCACCCGTTCGAAAGCGGCAAGATCGTCGGCGCGGAACTCGACCATTTCCACCGAGGCGGGCAGGTTGAGGACGAGCTGCATCAGCAGCGACGACACCAGCAACGGGAGGAATCCCCACCACACGATCTTGCGCGCTATCGCGTCACCATAAAGCTGGGCCACGGTGCTGGAGATGACCACCAGGATCAGGAAGGCGAAGATGCCGGACTCGACCGCGAGCGACGTCGGCCACAAGGCGACCTGCTTGTAGGCCATGACGCCCGCAACCACCGTCATGCCGCCGTATAGCAGCAGATACACGAAAAGCGCGCGGGGGATGGTGTAAGTGGCGGCTGCCGGGGTCGCAGCGGGGGCGGGTTCACTCATGGCGGGCATTTGCCAGCGCGGTTCATAAAAGGAAAGCGCGCGCCTCTCGTGCTTGCGCGATTGCCTGTGGAGACCCAAAAGGGCCTGCCGCGCAGGGAGTGCGGAAATCCGGTTTCAATCGCAACCGGAGATCACTATGCGGGGGACCCATGCCGCCAATCGTCGCCAGCCTATTGGGGATCGTCGCGATCCTTGCCATCGCTTTCGTCCTGTCCAACGGAAAGCGTCGGATCAGCCTCCGGATCGTCGGCTCATCTTTTGCTCTGCAGGCCCTGCTGGCGTTCCTCGTGCTGCGGACGCCGTGGGGCGTCGCCGGCATCCAGCGCATGTCCGATGGCGTGGCCGCGCTGCTGAGCTACGCCAACGAAGGGACCGCATTCCTGTTCGGGCAGGACAATCCGCTTGCCAACACGTTTGCTCTCGGCGCGCTGCCGGTGATCGTGTTCTTCGCCGCCCTCGTATCCATCCTCTATCACCTGGGCATCATGCAGAAGCTGGTGCGCTGGCTGGGTGGGGCGATCGGCTGGGTCACCGGAGTCAGCCGGGTGGAAGCGCTGGGATCGGCGGCGAACATCTTCGTCGGCCAGTCCGAAAGCCCGCTCGTGGTGCGGCCCTACCTGGCGGCGCTCAGCCCCAGCCGGCTGTTCACCCTGATGACCGTCGGCATGGCCGGTGTCGCCGGAACGATTCTCGCTGCCTATGCGGGCCTGCTGGGCGAGGAATACCTGCCCTACCTTCTTGCCGCCGCCTTCATGTCGGCGCCCGGCGGCATCCTGATGGCCAAGATCATCATGCCGGACGACGAAGGCGACGGCGCCGCGATCGCCGCCGAAGGCAAGATCTTGCTCCCCGAAGCGCGCATCAGCGCCGAAGGGCCTGCGGCCCTGGTCGAGGGCGGCAAGGCGCACGAGGTCGAATTGGCCGAGACTTTCGAGGAAGGGCAGAAGCCCGCCAACGTGATCGAGGCGGCCGCCCAGGGCGCGCAGACCGGGGTCAAACTCGCGGTCGCCGTGGGTGCGATGGTGCTGGCGTTCGTCGCGCTGGTGGCGCTCGCCAACGGCATTCTCGGCGGAATCGGCAACATGCTCGGTTTCACCGGCTGGAGTTTCCAGGCAGCGCTCGGGGCCTTGTTCGCACCTGTCATGTTCCTCATCGGCGTGCCGTGGGACCAGGCGCCTGTCGCCGGCGGCCTGTTCGGCACCAAGGTGGTCCTCAACGAATTCGTGGCGTTCATCGATCTGGGCCAGATGGAAGCCTCGGTCCTGTCCGAACGCAGCCGCGCGATCGTGACGTTCGCGCTGTGCGGTTTCGCCAATTTCTCGTCGATCGCGATCCAGATGGCCGTGACCGGTGGCCTTGCCCCGAACCAGCGCCCGGTGATCGCCAAGCTGGGGCTGAAGGCGCTCGCCGCCGGATCGCTGTCCAACCTCATGAGCGCCGCGCTGGCCGGCCTTTTCCTTCCCTACTAGAGTCGTAGCCCATGTCCGAAATAGCCTCCGTATCGATCGCCCGCCCGCTTGACGAAGTCGCCGACGAACTCGGCCGTTCGTTCCGTGAATACGGCTTCGCGGTCATTCGCGACCACGGCATCCCCGCCGACCTGATCGCGCGGGCCGAGGCCATGTCGAAGGCGTTCTTCGCGCTGCCAGACGAGGTGAAGAAGGCCTACAAAATCGAAGGCGGCGGCGGCGCGCGCGGGTACACCCCCTTCGGCGTCGAGCGGGCCAAGGACGCCGAGGTCCACGACCTCAAGGAATTCTGGCACGTCGGCCGTGAACTGCCGGCCGGCCATCCGCTGGCCGAATACATGGCACCGAACGTCTGGCCGAGCGAAGTCGATGGCTTCCGCGAAACCTTCGGCGAGCTGTATGCTGCTTTCGAGAAGGCCGGTGGCCGCGTGCTCGAGGCGATCGCGCTTCACCTGGGCCTCCCGCGCGATTGGTTCGCCGCCACGGTCGAGGACGGCAATTCGGTCATGCGTCTGCTGCACTACCCGCCGCTCGACGGGCCGCACGCCGAGGGCGCAATCCGCGCCGCCGCGCACGGCGACATCAACACGATCACCCTGCTTCTTGGCGCCGAAGAAGCCGGCCTCGAACTGCTGACTGCGCAGGGCGAGTGGAAGGCGATCGACACGCCCGATGGCGCGCTGGTGGTCAACATCGGCGACATGCTCGACCGATTGACCAACCACCGGCTCAAGTCGACGCAGCACCGGGTCGTCAATCCAAAGGGCGCGGCCGCCTACCGCAGCCGCTATTCGATGCCCTTCTTCCTGCACTTCCGTCCCGATTTCGACATCGTCACTTTGGACAGCTGCATCGATCCCGAACGACCGGACGATCACCCCGAGCCGATTTCGAGCCACGCGTTCCTTCAGCAGCGCCTGCGCGAGATAAATCTGGCCTGATTCGCGCCGCAAGGCGTGCATGGCACGCGACCGGTGACTTTTTTATCTGGATGTTGCATTGCGGCAACATCCGATTGTTGCGTTATTTCAAAAGCTTATATGCAGACTGGGCGCGTGTGGATAACTCCCGCGGCGATTGTCATGGAGCCGTAACAGAAGTTACTTCTTGCAGCCGTGCAAGCCGCCTAACCGCTGGCTCCATCGTCACCCGAATCTCCTCATCGAATGCATAGGGACCGTCATTCCATGAAGCTCAAGTATCTGTTGGCTGCGAGCGTCGTAAGCCTTTCCGCCGCCGCCATCCTGCCCGCGCCCGTGATGGCGCAGCAGATCACCTCGGGCATCGAGGGGACGGTCAACGACGCTGACGGCAACCCGGTTGCCGGCGCGACTGTTACCATCACCGACACCCGCACCGGCGCGACCCGCACGATCACGACCGGCACCGGCGGTTCGTTCGCGGCAACCGGCCTCGTGACGGGCGGACCCTACACGGTCGCCGCCAATGCCGATGGCTTCGAAGGCCAGACGGTCGAGGGTATCCAGACGACCCTGCAGGGCAACACCTCGCTCACCTTCGCCCTTTCGGCAGGCGGCGGCGAGATCGTCGTCACCGGTTCGCGGGTGCAGGTCACCCAGCTCGCGGTCGGTCCGGGCACCAGCTTCACCACCGAAGTCCTGGAAAGCGCGCCCAGCTTCAACCGCGACGTTCGCGACATCATCCGCCTCGACCCGCGCGTCAGCCTCGACCGCGACGATGGTGGCTCGGGTCAGGACCGCATCAGCTGCCTTGGCGGCAACGATCGCGGCAACGCCTTCACGGTCGACGGCATCAGCCAGGGCGACGTGTACGGCCTGAACGACACCGGCTTTTCGTCGCGTTCGTCGACCCCGCTGCCCTATGACGCAACGCGCGAGACCCAGGTCCAGTTCGCACCGTTCGACGTCGATTACGGCAACTTCACCGGCTGCGCGATCAACATCGTGACGAAGTCGGGTTCGAACGAGATCAAGTTCGGCGGGTTCTTCGAGTATTCGGACAACGGCCTGCGCGGCAAGACGATCGCCGACGGCATCAACGTCGCCCCGATCGAGCCCGAAAAGCGCTGGGGCGCCTATCTCAGCGGCCCGATCATCAAGGATCGCCTGTTCATCTTCGGCGCCTACGAGCACCAGGAAGCCGGCCAGTCGCAGGACGAAGGCCCGACCGGCGCCGGTTACCCGAACGAGCAGGCCAATATTTCTGTCGCCCAGTTCAACGAGATCAGCGACGTCCTGAGCTCGGTCTACGGCATCGAAACCGGTCCGCTGGTCACCAGCCGTCCGTTCTCGAACGACCGCTACTTCGTGCGCGGCGATCTCCAGATCACCGACAACCACCGTCTCGAAGCCACCTACCAGCGGCTCGAGGAAGCATCGACCCGCGCCGACGACCTGTTCACCGGTACGTCGCCCCAGGCGATCGGCCAGAACACGTTCTACGCCAGCGGCACCAAGTCGAACTACTACTCGGGTCGCCTCTACTCGCAGTGGAGCGGCAACTTCTCGACCGAACTGCGCTACTCGCGCGCCGAAGTGCGCGACCGGCAGGACCCGCTCGGCGGCGGCGAGGCACAGTCGGACAATCCGATCCCACGCATTATCGTCGGCATTGCGAACAGCCCGACTCCAGGCGATGAAGGCGCCGTGCTTGCCGGTCCGGGCAACTCGCGTTCGGCGAACGACCTGCGCACCAACATCGATCAGTACCGGATCGCCGCCAACCTCGAGGCGGGCGCGCACCGGATCAAGATCGGCGCGGAAATGAACCACGCCGATCTGTTCAACCTGTTCGTCCAGAACGCCACCGGCACGCTGGTTTTCGAGAACATCAACGATCTGCGGGAGGGCTTGCTCTCTAGGGGCCGCACCGTGCGTAACGCGGCGAACACAGCGAATATCTGCACGCCCACAACCTCCACAACGCCACTCAATGTCGTTAATGGCTGTACGTTCGGCGCGTTCGGCAATTTCTCGGCTACCGGCGATGTGGCCGATGCGGCAGCCGCGTTCACCCGGACGATCTACTCCGTCTTCGCGCAGGACGAATGGAGCGTCAGCGACCAGCTTACCGCGGTCGCGGGCGTCCGCGTCGACTGGTACGATGGCGGCCAGCCGGCGCTGAACTCGGAGTTCGTCCGCCGCTACGGCTACTCGAACACCACTGGCTTCAGCAATCTCGAGCCGCTGATCATGCCGCGCCTCGGATTGACCTACGACATGAACGACTTCGCGGTCTTCACGCGTCCGTCGCTGCGGGTCGGCGTCGGCGTGTTCTCGGGCGGTGACCCGCTGGTGTGGTTCGGCAACGCGTTTCAGAACGATGGTCGGGGTTTCGCGCAGGGCACCACGCAGGACGCCGCATGCGGTACCGCACGGATCGACGTGGTCACGGGCGGCCAGTTCACCGGTGTTCCCACCTGCTTTCAGCAGTCGGCATCGGCATCGGCTGCTCGTGGCCTGGGCGACACCCAGTCGATCGCTCCGGACATCAAGCAGCCGTCGGTGCTGCGCGCCAATGTCGGCTTTACGGCCGGCATGGACTTCGCGCCGACCGGGTTCTTCAGCAGATGGAGCCTGACGCTCGACTACATCTACAGCAAGTACCGCAATCCGCTCACGCTGGTCGACCTCGCCCAGACGGTGAACCCGGCCCTTGGTCTCAACGGCTTCGCGATCGACGGTCGCCCGATCTATCGCGCCATCGATCCCACCGTGGCCGGTTGTACGGCTCGTCTGGTCGACGCCAACCCCGGTCCGGTCTATACCAATGTTAACGCGGTCTGCTTCAACACGGGTCGTGACGACGAGCTGCAGCTGACCAACTCGGCGGGCTTCGAAAGCCACAACGCGTCGATCATCCTGTCGAAGACCTTCGACGGCGGGTTGTTCACCGAAGGCGGCAACGTCGATTTCAACCTCGGCTATGCCTACACCGACGCCCAGGACCGCCGGAACCTGTACAACTCCACCGCCGGCTCGAACTACGACCTCACGGCCGCGTTCGACCGTCAGAACCCCGCCGCATCGCGCGGGTTCTATTCGAGCAAGCACAATATCTCGACGCGCCTCGCTTTCCGTGAGGAGTTCTTCGAGGATCTGTCCACGCGCTTCGCGATGACGTTCGTCGCCCGGTCGGGCCGGCCTTACAGCCTGACCTTCGGCGGTGACGGCGTGTTCAACGACACCGCTTCGGGGCGCGATAACGCGCTGGCGTATATCCCGACGGGCGTGAGCGATCCCAACGTGTCGCCGCTCTCGAACCAGACTGCGGTGGCCGACCTCGCTGCCTGGGCGTCGAGCATCGGTTGTGCAAAGGACTTCGCCGGCAGCTCTATCTTGCGCAACACCTGCTCGAACGACTGGTACTACGACATGGACCTGTCGTTCTCGCAGGAGCTTCCGGGACCGGGCCGCTTCTTCGGTCGCGACGACCGCATCAAGCTCTATGCCACGATGGATAACTTCCTCAACTTCCTCGACAACGACTGGAACGTCCAGCGCCGCCGCAACTTCGCGGGTCTGCAGGATGTCGCCACCACTAGCGGGGTCGATTCGCAGGGCCGGTACATCATCACCGGCTTCAACGGAGCGCAGAGCATTGCCGACGACAACGGTATCAACCTGTCGTCGTCGGTGTGGCGTCTGAAGGTCGGCGTCAGCTACGACTTCTGATCGCACGATCGCACTGACAAACGGCGGCGGCGCTCCTTCGCGGGGGCGCCGCCGTTCGTTTGGGGGGCTTGCGGAACGCGGCTTGCGGGGGCAGCGTTGATCCCGCCATGGCGGACCTTCGATCTGCGACGAACGACAACTTTGCGAGCGCGCGCCGCCGCCCCAAGCCGGGCACGCTGGTGCTCATCCTCCTCCTGCACGTCGCCGCGCTCTACGGCCTCGCCAAGGCATTCGCGCCGAACGCGACCGCATCGGTGGAGAGGGCGGTGCTCTCGACCTTCACCGTGACGGTCGAAACGAAGCAGTATGTCCCGCCCCCGGAACCTGAGCCCGACGCGGGGGCTTCGGGAGAGGAGGGGGTCGAAGCGGTCCCCAAGCCGACTTCCGCGCCGGAGCCAAAGATTGCGATCCGGCCGAATCCCCCTGCGCCCAAGGCCAGTTCCACTGGAACCGCAGACACGTCGGGCGCCAGCGATGCCGGAACCGGGACCGGTGCGGGCGGCACGGGCACCGGGACGGGCAGCGGCAACGAAGGAAGCGGGCAGGGCGGCGGTATCGCCACCCAGCCGGTTCACGTCGGCGGCGGGATCAACAACGCCCGCGACTACCCCACGCCGCCGGGCGGGCGCCAGGCGCGGGTCGGGACCGAAGTGATCGTTCATGTGACCGTCGGAACGGACGGCCGTGCCAGCAACTGTAGCGTGTTCCGGCCAAGCCCCGACGCGGAAGCCGACCGCATCACTTGCCGCCTCGTCGTCGAACGGCTGCGTTTCCGGCCTGCGACCGACAGTGCCGGAAACCCGGTCGCCGCGCCGTTTTACTGGCGGCAGCGCTGGTTCTGAGGTTTTTGCTCGCCGGTAGCATTTGCATGCTAAGTGCCTGCGCCTGATGCACGATAATCCGATCATTCCGGTGGTTCTTTGCGGCGGTAGCGGCACGCGCCTGTGGCCGCGCAGCCGCAAAGCCATGCCCAAGCCGTTCCTGCCGCTGGTGGGGGAACGCACCTTGTTCGAGGCCACGCTGGACCGGGTCGGGGGGCATCCGTTCGGCCAACCGATCATCGTCGCGGGGGCCGCGCATGTCCCCGCCATCGTCGCGCAGGCCGGCAAAAACGTGCAGATCGTCGTCGAACCTTCGGCCAAAAACACCGCACCAGCGATCGCACTCGCTGCGGGGCTCTTGCCGGCAGATGCGATCATGCTGGTCTGTCCCAGCGATCACCACATCGCCGATAGTGCCGCTTTCGCTGCAGCTGCCGTGGCCGCCGCGGGACTTGCGGTGGACGACTGGATGGTCGCCTTCGGAATCGCGCCCAACCGTCCGGAAACCGGTTTCGGGTACATCCGCATCGGAGAACCTCTTGCGGAGGGATACCGGATCGATCGTTTCGTCGAGAAGCCCGATCGGTCGCTCGCCGAACGATTCCTGACGGAAGGCGGATATGCCTGGAACGGGGGCATCTTCGCGTTTCGAGCTGGGGCGTTTCTCGACGAACTGCGCACGCACCGGCCCGAAATGGCGGCCCTGATCCTCCGCGCCGTCGACGAGGGCATGCGCGACGGAGCGCACTTCCACCCCGGTGCCGACGCATTCGGTGCGATCGCAGGCGAATCGGTCGATTACGCGGTCATGGAGAATGCCGCGCGCGCAGCTGTGGTGCCGGTGGACATGGGATGGTCCGATGTCGGCAACTGGGAAGCGCTGCGCGATGCGCGGACGGGTGATTCGAATGGCAACCGGGTGCGCGGGCGTGCCGATGTGCTCGATTGCCGCAACGTGCTCATCGATACGGACGGCCCGCGCGTCTCGGTCGTGGGCCTCGACGACGTGATCGTCGTGGTCGACGGGGATGAAATACTGGTGACCAGCGCGCACGGAGCGCAGCTCGTGGGCAAGCTTCCCGGAGCGGCGAACCAATGACGGTGGTCAGGACGCTTGAAACGCGCGTCGTCGAAAAAGTCTGGGGGCGCGACACCCTACCGCCGCCGTTCGTGGCTCCCGCAGGCAAGCGCATAGGCGAAGTCTGGTTCGAGCCGCCGCCCGAACTGCCCGAACTGCTGGTGAAATACCTTTTCACGAACGAAAAGCTTTCGGTGCAGGTGCACCCTTCCGACAGCGATGCGCCCGAAGGATGCCGCGGCAAGGACGAATGCTGGCTGGTGATGGCGGCAGAGCCGAATGCGCAACTGGCGGTCGGGTTTGCGCGCGATGTCTCGCCCGAAGCGATCCGTTCGGCCGCCTCGGACGGTACGATCGAGAGCCTGCTTGCGTGGCGGACCGTCTCACCGGGTGATTTCGTCTATCTGCCCGCCGGTACGGTGCACGCGATCGGCGCGGGTGTGTCCCTGGTCGAAATCCAGCAAAATTCGGATGTGACTTACCGGTTGTACGATTATGGGCGCCCAAGGGAGCTGCACCTGGGCGCGGCGATTGCCGTGGCCTGCGGTGCTCCACATGAACCCGCTCTGCGCCGGTCGCTGCCCGCGACCGGGCACGTTCGATTGGTCGAAGGTCCGCATTTCAGGCTCGACCGACTGGATGGACAACCGGATTCCGACATCGCCGAACGCTATTCCGGAGGGCCGTTGCTGGTCGTTCCATTGGACGGTGCGGTGATCGCCGAGGGTCACACTTTCGCCGCAGGGACGTGCGCGATTCTACCCTCTCTCGGCGACGTGCGGCTGGCCCCGGGCGCCAAGGCCTTGATCGCGCAGCCGGTCTGACCTCGGGCTATTCGGTGCCTGTGCCGGCCAACACTTGACCCCCAACCATTCCGTGGCACCTTGCAACCGGGTGCGGGAATTGGGGGATAGTCATGGGGGGATCGATACGGACGCTGTCGGCGGCAGGACTGCTTCTGTCGCTGTCGGCCTGCGACATGACCGTGACCGGTGCCGGGAGCGCGAGCGAAGCGGCGAGGGGTGACGGGACGGGAACGGTGCCGCTCGCCGAATATCCCGAGCGCGTGTTCTGGGGCGACACCCACCTGCACACGGACAATTCGATCGACGCGTTCGGCTTCGGCGTTCGCCTCGGGCCCGAGCAGGCGCTGCGTTTCGCGCGCGGGGAAAAGATCACCGCGACGACGGGGGTGCCGGCCCAGCTCGACCGGCCACTCGATTTCCTGCTGATCGCCGATCACTCCGACGGGCTCGGCTCGACCAGGCGCCTCTACGACGCACCGCGGCTGCTGATCCGCGACGCGACGCTGCGCCGCTGGCACGACATGATGCACGAGGGGCCGCGCCAGTCGCAGCGGGCGATCGCCGAACTGATCACCGCCGCCTCTAACGGTGAGCTCCCCGAGGCGATGCGCGATCCGGAGAACCAGGCGAAGGCGACCGAGGAAATCTGGACCCGCCACCTCGATACGATCGATCGCTTCAACGAGCCGGGCAAGTTCACCGCGCTCGCAGGGTTCGAATACACGCTGATGCCCGACGGCAACAACCTGCACCGCGTCGTCATGTTTCGCGACGGCAGCGCCCGGACCAAGCAGGTCCGCCCCTATCCCGGCCTGAGCGGCGGGGTAGACGGTCTGTGGGACTACATGGCGGCATACGAGAAGAAGACCGGGGGGCGGGCGCTGGCGATCCCCCACAACTCGAACGTGTCGAACGGACTGATGTTCGAACTGACGATGCCGGGCGGCGGTCCGATGACCGCGGAGTACGCCCGCAAGCGCGCGCGGTGGGAGCCGGTGGTCGAGGTGACCCAGATCAAGGGCGACAGCGAAGCGCACCGATTGCTGTCTCCCAACGACGAGTTCGCCAGCTACGGCGTGGCGGGCTGGGAGCTGGGCAACCTCCCCCTCACGCGCCGGGCGACCCCCGACATGTTCGGCGGCAATTATGTGCGCGAGGCGCTGAAGCGCGGACTGACGATCGAGGCGCAGACCGGCGCCAACCCCTATCGCTTCGGCCTGATCGGATCGACCGACAGCCATACCGCGCTCGCCACCGGGGACGAGGACAACTTCTACGGCAAGCATACCGGCAACGAACCGCGCGCGGGCCGGGCGGCGGAGGCGCAGAACCTGGGCACGCGCGAAGGCCGGTTCGGATGGCAATACCTTGCGAGCGGATATGCCGGCGTCTGGGCGCGGGCAAACACCCGTGCCGAAATTTTCGACGCGATGATGCGGCGCGAGGTCTATGCCACGACCGGCCCGCGGATGACGGTACGGATGTTCGGCGGCTTCGACTTCAGCGAGGAGGACTTCGATGCGCGCGGCTGGGTCGCGAACGGTTATCGTCGCGGCGTGCCGATGGGCGGCGAGTTGGTCGACGAGGGCAAACCGCCGGTGTTCATGATCGAGGCGCTCAAGGACCCCAAGGGCGCCAACCTCGACCGGGTGCAGGTGGTCAAGGGCTGGATCGATGCCAGCGGCACCACGCAGGAAAAGGTGTTCGAGGTGGCCTGGTCCGATCCGGCCACCCGGCGCCTTGCGGGCGGTCGTGTGCCGCCGGTCGGCGATACCGTCGACCGGGCGAAGGCGACCTACACCAACACGATCGGCGTCCGGCAATTGCGCGTGCGGTGGACCGACCCGGAGTACCGGGCCGGGCAGAACGCGTTCTATTATGTGCGCGTGATCGAAATTCCCACGCCGCGCTGGGTGCTGTTCGATGCGCTGCGCTATAAGCTCACCCTCCCCAAGGAAATTATGAACAACTCGGTTTCGCAGGAACGCGCTTACAGCTCGCCCATCTGGCTGGTGGGGAAGAACCGAACTTGAAATTCGACTGGAAGCGCTGGGCGCGAGAGCCGCTCGTCCATTTCCTGCTGGCCGGCGCGGCGATCTTCGTGGTGCTCGGCTGGCAAGGGGCGGCCGACGATCCGTCGAGCCGGACGATATCGCTCACCCGCGAGGACCAAGCGCGCCTCGCTTCGGGTTTCGCCGACGTGATGGGGCGCCCGCCGACCGATGCCGAACTCGACGGGGTAATCGCCAACTGGGTGCGGGAAGAAGTGTTATACCGCGAGGCGCTGAAACTCGGGCTCGACGACGGCGATGCGGTGATCCGCAAGCGGCTCGCGCAGAAGATGGATACGCTGGCCGCGAGCGCCGCCGACGCGGAAAGCCCCGATGACGCGGCGCTGCAGAAATGGCTGCAGGACCATCCCGAACGCTTCGCGCAGGACATGACGCTGACGTTCGAGCATATCTACTTCACCGATCGCAGCCGCGCCGTGGTCGGCAAGACGCTGCTGGGCGGAGGCGCGGACTGGACGCGCGTGGGCGATCCCGTTTCGCTTCCGGCGAATTTTCGCACCGCCTCGCAAGCGGTGGTAGCAGGGGAGTTTGGCGACGATTTCGCACGCGCGATCGGGCGGGTGCCCGTCGGGCCGCAGTGGCAGGGGCCGGTGGAAAGCGCGCTCGGCTGGCACCTGGTCCGGCTGACCGCGCGCGAGGCCGGAACGCTGCCGCCGCTCGCGGCCATCCGGAATCGCGTAGAAGGCGACTGGCGCGCCGAAACCGCCCGCTCGCGCACCGATGCGGCCTACAAGGTCCTGCGTGATGCCTACACGGTGAAGGTCGCCAGGTGAGGTGGCTCGTCTGTCTGCTCGTGCTGGTGCTTGCGGCGGCGGGCGGCGGACGAGCATCGGCCGACGAACTGCGCCCGGGATACGTCGAACTGCGCCAGCGCGACGCGGTAACCTGGACTCTCGGATGGAAGCAGCCGCTAGTCCGCGCGGGCGAACCGCAGCTGGTGATGCCGAAGGTGCCGGACAACTGCCGCATCGTCGACGGGCCGCACCGGCGGGTCGCGGCGCTGGCGCTGGTCGGCAATGCGGAGCTTGCCTGTAACGGTCCGATTGCCGGCGGCACCGCCGGCTTCGAGGACATCGTGGGCGGCGGCGACGTGCTGCTGCGCGTGGCGCCCATTACGGGCGGAGTCCAAAGCTACCGGCTCACACCTTCCGCATCCATCGTGGAGCTTGAGGCCGAGGCCGCGCCGGGTCAGGTGTGGCGGACTTACGGCCTGATCGGGGTCGAACACATCCTGATGGGCTGGGACCACCTGCTGTTCGTGATCGCGCTCGTCCTGCTCGTGCGAAGGGGCTGGGCCGTCGCGGGAGCGGTGACCGCGTTCACCGTGGCGCATTCGCTGACGCTCGCCGGGGTGACGCTGGGTCTCGTGGGCCTGCCGCCGCGCCCTGTCGAAGCGGTGATCGCACTTTCGATCGTCTTCCTCGCGGTCGAACTCGTCCGCGGTCGCGATCGGCCAAGCCTGACGCTGCGATTTCCGTGGGCGATCGCCTTCGCGTTCGGCCTGTTCCACGGGTTCGGCTTTGCCGGTGCGCTGGCCGAGATCGGCCTGCCGGACGGCGAAGTGCCTGCCGCGCTGCTCGCCTTCAACCTTGGGGTGGAGGCGGGCCAGCTCTTCGTCGTGGCAGTCGTGATCGCGGTTCTCGCGCTGGCATCCCGCATTGCCGCGCGGATGGTCGAACCGGCCGTCCGGGTCGCCGCCTATGCCATCGGGATAACCGCATCGTACTGGCTGATCGACCGGATCGTCGTTTAGCGCGGTCGGTTATCTTGCCATTCACCCCCGTGCGCCTACATTTGCATGGAGGAAAGGACGGTTCATCGACATGAACGACGACAACAATCCGCAAGGACCCGGCCCCGGGGGCAATCCGTGGGTCAAGAGCCTGATGGTCTGGGGCGGGATATTCCTCGCCCTTCTGCTCGTCGTCTCGATGTTCGGCCAGGCGGGGCAAGCCCCCGGCTCGGCGATCGGCTATTCCGAATTCCGCGAGCGAGTCGTGGCCGGCAGCGTCAAGGACGTCCAGATCGCGCCGAACCAGATTACCGGCACGATGACGAACGGCGACACGTTCTCCACCACGCCGGTTGCGGGCGACACCAGCCTGCCCAAGATGCTCGACGACGCGGGCGTGTCCTATTCGGGCAAGGAAGCCGAGCAGCCCAACGTATTCCTCTATCTCCTGATCCAGTCGCTCCCGTTCATCCTGATCCTCGGCATCGCGTTCTTCGCGCTGCGCCAGGTGCAGAAGGGCGGCGGCGCGGGCGGCGCGATGGGCTTCGGCAAGTCGAAGGCCAAGCTGCTTACCGAAAAGCAGGGACGGGTGACGTTCGCGGACGTCGCCGGCATCGACGAAGCGCGCGAGGAGCTTGAGGAGATCGTCGAATTCCTCCGCGATCCCAGCCGCTTCTCGAAGCTCGGCGGCCAGATTCCCAAGGGCGCGCTGCTGGTCGGCTCGCCCGGCACCGGCAAGACGCTGCTCGCCCGCGCGATCGCGGGTGAGGCCGGCGTGCCTTTCTTCACCATCTCGGGCTCCGACTTCGTCGAGATGTTCGTCGGCGTCGGCGCCAGCCGCGTGCGCGACATGTTCGAACAGGCCAAGAAGAACGCGCCGTGCATCGTGTTCATCGACGAAATCGACGCGGTGGGCCGCCATCGCGGTCACGGCCTCGGCAACTCCAACGACGAGCGCGAGCAGACGCTGAACCAGCTCCTCGTCGAGATGGACGGGTTCGAGGCGAACGAGGGTATCATCATCATCGCGGCGACCAACCGCCCCGACGTGCTCGACCCCGCGCTTCTGCGTCCGGGCCGGTTCGACCGCCAGGTCGTAGTGCCGATCCCCGACATCGAAGGCCGCGAGAAGATCCTGTCGGTGCACATGAAGAAGGTGCCGCTGGCGCCCGACGTCAACGCCCGCACGATCGCGCGCGGCACGCCCGGGTTCTCGGGCGCCGACCTCGCCAATCTCGTCAACGAAGCCGCCCTGCTCGCCGCGCGCCGCAACAAGCGGCTGGTCGCGATGCAGGAGTTCGAGGACGCCAAGGACAAGGTCATGATGGGCGCCGAGCGCCGCAGCATGGTCATGACCGACGACGAGAAGAAGATGACCGCATATCACGAGGCGGGCCACGCGCTCGTTTCGATGCGCGAGAAGGCTTCGGATCCGATCCACAAGGCGACGATCATTCCGCGCGGCCGCGCGCTGGGCATGGTCATGCGCCTGCCGGAGCGCGACAACTACTCGTACCACCGCGACAAGATGCACGCCGACCTTGCGGTCAGCATGGGCGGTCGCGTCGCCGAGGAAATCATCTTCGGCCACGACAAGGTATCGAGCGGTGCGTCGAGCGACATCCAGTACGCCACCTCGCTGGCCCGCAACATGGTGACCCGCTGGGGCATGAGCGACAAGCTCGGTCCGCTTCAGTACGAAGCGACGCAGGAAGGCTATCTTGGCTACGGCGGCAGCCAGCGCACGATGGGCTCGGACGAGACCAACAAGCTGATCGATGCGGAAATCAAGACTCTCGTCGAGAGCGCCCACAACCGTGCGACCGAGGTGCTCAAGGGTGAAGAGGACAAGCTTCACCTGCTCGCCCAGGCTCTCCTGGAATACGAGACGCTGACCGGCGACGAAATCCGCGAGCTCCTCGACAGCGGCAAGATCGACCGCCCGAATGCGCCGAGCGCGCCTACGACCAAGCCCGTGCGCGGATCGGCCATTCCCAAGGCCGGACGTCGTTTCGGCGGAGAAGCGCCCGCCGCTTCCTGAGCGACTTGTGCTTGGCTAGCGACTGATCCCGAGCTGGCGGCCCGCGGCCTCCAGCTCGGACTTGCGGGAAGGATTGGCGGCGATCGCGGCGGTCAGCGCGCTGGCCGCGGCCGCATCTTGGCCCAGCGTCTTGCGGCTGCGGATCAGCATCATCCAGCCGTCGATGTTGGAGGGATCGGTTTCCAGCCGCGCTTCGAGTTTGGCGACCATTCCTTCGGCCATCGCGCGCTGCTCGCCCGGCGGGATGCTGCCAGCCGCAGCGAGTTGCTCGTTGGAAGGGCCGGGTATGGCCACCGACCCGGCGGATGCCGGGGCGGGACGTTTGCCCATTGTCGCGGCCATACGCGATGCGACTTCGATGCCGTTGATCTTGCCGACCTGGTCGATCGTTCGGACAAGGTCGGTTTCCCACGGCGCGCCTTGGGGCGTGTCGGCCAGCAAGGCGATCCAGTCGTCGAGCGCGCCCTCGTGATCGCCATCGAGGTCCTTGCCCATGGCCGAGAAATATCGCGCGCGCGGATCCAGGGGGTCGAGCGCGATCGCCTTGGCAAAGGCCGCGCGCGCGGGGTCCGGCATCGATTCGCGCTCGCTGCCCATGACCAGCGCTTCACCCAGGCTCGACCACAAGGCGGCGTTTTTCGGGTCCGCCTCGCTTGCTCGGCCATAGGCATGCGCGGCATCGGCGAAGCGGCCGGCATCGTAGTAGGCGACGCCCAGGCGCTGCCATGCGCCGGCATCGTAGGGGCTGTCCCGGGTCGCCTGCTCGAGTATCGCAAACGGATCGGCGGCAACCGCACTTTCCGCAGGTGCTCCGTCTCCGGTCGTCAGGCGATAGCCAATTGCCCCGCTGGCGAGCACAAGTGCGCCCGCCGCGATGATCCCGCCCTTGCCGATCGCCAATTGCCAGTCCTCCCGTCCTCTCGCGCTACCTTACAGTCCCGCAGCGATCCCGCAATTGCGCTCGGGCGGTTCGGGAAGGTCGCAGGCGCGCGATCGGCTAACAATCGGGCATACCGTGGCGGCGGATCATGAGCCCGCCATCCAGCTGATGATCGCGGCGAACAGGCCTATCGCGACCCACGCGAGCGTGCCGAGGATCAGCGTCCGCCAGATCGCTCCGAACCGGGTGAGGGAATAGGTCCCGCGAAGCTGTCGATACATATGAAACGGTGCGTAAAGCAGCACCAGTCCGCCCGCCGACGGCGCGTTGGCCCAGAACAGGACGCTGGCCACTGCCGCCAGCGCGATCATGAACGCGATCGAGTAAGTGACGAACACGGTGTGGTCATATCCGCGAAACCGTCGGCTGAACGGAAACAGCAGCCACACGAACGGCACGCTGAGCGGGATCAGCATCCAGCTGTACTTGTAGGCGCTGGTCTGCGCCTTGTAGATCGCCAGTTGGGGGTTGTCCCGCACTTGCTCGACGACCCTTCCCAGCGCGCTTTCCCTGGGGATCGGGTTTTCGCTGAAGCCTTGCTCCAGGCCATCCTCGACATCGGCCTGGACGACGCCGATCACCGCACTCAGCTTCTCCTGATCGTCCTCGAGCGCGGCGATCTCCGCCTCGATACCTTCTTTGCGACCCGGCGGCGCGTTCGCCTGCTCTTCCTTCAGATCCCCGATGCGCGCCTCGTTCTCGGCATAAGCGGCCTTCGCTTCATCGAGGCCCCGCACGTTGCGACCGAGCGATCCGCCCAGGGCGTTGAACAGCGCAAAGCTGAGGAAAACGACGAACAGGAACAGCGCGATCGGACTGACGTAGCGTGCGCGCCTGCCGTCGATGTATTCGCGGGTGAGCTTGCCCGGCTGCCAGACGAGCAGCGGGACCGTGCGCCAGGTCTTGCCCTCGAAATGCAGCACGCCGTGGAGCAGGTCGTGAAAGAACGCACCCAGCGTCCGGTGCACGTGCGCGCGCTGTCCGCATACGTGGCAATGCGGGCCGACCAGTGTGGTCGAGCAGTTGAGGCAAGCGCCTTCGGCCGTATGCCCGCCGGCGTCGGTGCCTGCGCGCTCGTGCTCGATCGCCCCCGCAACGACCGCGCCGGTGCCGGCGTCGCCCGCGCCCTCTGCGAAGTCCGTCAGTTCCCCTGCCATCGCCGGATCATAGCGCCACCGCGCGGCGCGGACTACCGCTTCGCGAGCTTGCGCTCGATCGCCGTCCACAGCCGGGCAAAGGCCTGGGCGGCCGGGGTTCCGGGAGCGAACGCCCCCACCGGCTGACGTTGCACCGCGCACTGCTCTGCCGCGCTACTGTAGGGGATCACCGGCCAGTCGGGATTGGCATCGCGCGCGGCCTTGTGCAGTGATCGGCGCAGGTCGAGCATCGAAAGCACCGGCAGGATCGGAGGGTGTGGATCGGCGTTTGCCTTCACCTCCCTGGCCACCAGGTCGAAAGCGCGTGCCGACAGCGGCGAGGGCGGCAGCGGCACAATGACGACATCGGCCGCGCGCATGACCTGCGCACTCGTCTCGCCGAGCACCGGCGGGCAATCGATGACGATTCGCTCGTAATCCTTGCCGAGCTGCGCGGCGAGCTTGGCGATTCGCTTGCGCTTGCCCAGCGTGGTGAGCTGGGCCTCGATCGCCCGGATGGATTCGTCGGTCGGCAGGAGGTCGAGATTGGCGAAGCCGGTCTTGCGGATGAGTCGGGCCGGATCGGTCGCCTTGGCGATCACAGCGCCGGCAGAGCGCCTGGCGTGCGGCTCGATGCCGAGGAGGAAGCCGGCTCCCCCCGCGGCGTCGAGGTCCCACAGCAGGGTGCGGCGGCAACTGATCGTCGCCGAACACCACGCAAGGTTGGCCGCCAGCGTCGTCTTCCCGACACCGCCTTTCACGCTGTAGATTGCAATGACCGCCATTTCGCTCCCGCGACATTCCGCAGGACGGTATGTCGCATCTCGATGCCGAAGCGGGAAGGGGTGTCGCCGCAGGGTCGCGTTCCGGTCACGTCACGAACAAAAAAGGCCGCCCCGTGGGGCGGCCTCGATTGCTTGCGCTGAAGAGGAAAGCGATCAGCCTTCGTAGTCGCCGCCGACGGAGGTCTGGCGGGCGGGCGCCGCAGCGGTGATCCGCAGCGCTTCGGCCGACTGGCTGAGGCTGCCGATTTCGTCCGCCTCGTCCTCGTCGTCGGGCAGGATCTTCTGGAGGCCGACCACGACCGATTCGTGCAGTTCCTTGGGAACCACGGTCTGCTCGGCGATCTCGCGCAGGGCGACGACCGGGTTCTTGTCGCGGTCGCGATCGATGGTCAGCTCGGCGCCGCCCGAGATCTCGCGCGCGCGCTGCGCGGCAAGCAGGACGAGGTCGAAACGGTTGGGAACCTTGTCGACGCAATCTTCGACGGTAACGCGCGCCATGTGGCACTCCGGTAATTCGTGGGTGTCGGGAAAGCGTGGCAACTAGGGGCAGGCTGTCGCCAAGTCAAGAAAATGCCACTAGGCCCGACACGATGGAATTCACCGAACCGCCGCCGTTCACCGTCGAGGCACAGGGCCATACGTTGACGTTCTACCCGGCCGGTCGCGACCGGCTGGCGGCCCTGCTCGGCCTGATCGCCTCGGCGAAGACCTCGATCCGGATGTGCTTCTATATTTTCGCCAAGGACGTCAGCGGGGCCGCCGTGCGCGATGCCCTTTCGGATGCGGCCCGGCGCGGCGTGGCAGTGGACTTGCTGCTCGACGGGTTCGGCGCCGATGCGGGCGAGGATTTCTTCGCCCCGATGTGCGAGGCCGGGGGCCGCTACTCGTGCTTTTCGGCCAAGTGGAGCCAGCGCTACCTCATCCGCAACCACCAGAAAATCGTGGTGGTCGACGACCGCGTGGCGATGATCGGCGGTTTCAATGTCGAGGACAGCTATTTCGCCTCGCCGAAGGAGAACGGCTGGGTCGACCTTGGCGTGGTGCTCGAAGGATCTGCGGTGAGCGATCTGTCGCGCTGGTACGACCGGCTGGACGCCTGGGTACACGGCAAGCGGCACAGCTGGCGCGAAGTTCGCCGGATGGTGCGCGAGTGGGACCCGGGCAGCGGCCCGGTGCGGGTGCTGATCGGCGGGCCGACGCGCGGCCTGTCAAGCTGGGCACGATGCGTCCGGACCGACCTGACGGGTGCGAAGAAGCTCGACATGATCATGGCCTATTTCTCGCCAGCTAATCGCTCGCTGCGCGCGATCGGCACCGTGGCGCGGCGCGGCGGGGTGCGGCTCGTGCTCGCGGGCAAAAGCGACAACGGGGCGACGATCGGCGCGACCCGATCGCTCTATGACTACCTGCTCAAGCGGCGTGCGAAGATCTGGGAATTCGCCGCGACCAAGCTGCATACCAAGCTGATCGTCATAGACGACAAAAGCTACATCGGCAGCGCCAACTTCGACATGCGGAGCCTGTTCCTCAATCTCGAAGTCATGCTCCGGATCGAGGACGCCGCGCTCGCCGAGCGGCTGTCCCGCCACATCGACGATCATCTGGCCGGATCGACCCACATCACCCCGGCGCTGCACAAGAAACGCGCCGGACTGCTCAACCGCATCCGCTGGAACGCCTCGTGGTTCCTCGTCGCGGTGGTCGATTACACGGTCAGCCGCAGGCTCAACCTCGGGCTCTGACTCAGTCGTACCCGCCGTACCCGCGCCCGTCGTCGGCCAGGTCGGAGAAGCGGGTGATCTTGGGCTCGAACTTCAGCCGCACCTTGCCGGTCGAGCCGTGGCGCTGCTTGGCGATGATCAGTTCGGCCAGGCCGTGGACCCGCTCCATCTCGGCCGCCCAGGCGCTGTGCGCATCGTGCGTCTTGGGGTCGTCGTCCGCCTGCGGCACCTTGGGTTCGCGCGCGGCGACGTAATAATCCTCGCGATAGACGAACCAGACCATGTCGGCGTCCTGCTCGATCGATCCCGATTCGCGCAGGTCGGACAGCATCGGTCGCTTGTCCTCGCGCTGTTCGACCGCACGGCTGAGCTGGGACAGCGCGATAACCGGAAGCTCGAGTTCCTTGGCGAGGGTCTTGAGACCGCGGCTGATCTCGGAAATCTCGTTCACCCGGTTGTCGTTCGCGCGCCCCGACCCCTGAAGCAGCTGGAGGTAATCGACTACGATCAGCCCGATGTCGTGCTTGCGCTTGAGGCGCCGTGCGCGGGTGCGCAGCGCCGCGATCGTGAGCGCCGGGGTGTCGTCGATGTAGAGCGGCAGTTCGGCGAGCTTCTGGCTGGCAAACGAGAGCTGCTGGAACTCCTCGCGCGAGAGTTTGCCCATGCGCAGCGCGGAAGACGAGATGCCTGCCGTTTCCGCTAGGATGCGTGTGGCGAGCTGGTCGGCGCTCATTTCCAGGCTGAAGAACGCGACGCCTGCGCCGACCGAATCCTTGTCAGCGATCCCGTCGCGGGTGTCGCGCAGCAACCGCTCGGCGCAGTTGAACGCGATGTTGGTGGCGAGCGAAGTCTTGCCCATGCCGGGACGCCCGGCAAGGATCACGAGGTCGGAATCGTGCAGGCCGCCGATCTTGTCGTTGATCGATACGAACCCGGTCGTGGTGCCCGCGATGTGGCCGCCCGATCCGATCGCCTTTTCGATCTGCCGCAGCGCCTTGGTGGTCGCCATCCCGAACGTGGAGGCTTCCGAATTGCTCGCGGCGCCCTCGGCCACTTCGAACAACGCGGCCTCGGCCGCTTCGATCTGCTCCATCGGGGCGACCGATTCGGAGGTGTCGAGCGCGTTCTCGACCAGGGTGCGGCCCACGCTGACGAGTTCGCGCAGCAGGGCAAGATCGTAGATCTGCTCGGCCAGCTCGCGCGGGGCGAGCAGGCCCTGTCCGTCGGCGGTCAGCCGCGCAAGGTAGGTGATGCCCCCCAGCTCCTTCAGCGCCTCGTCCGCCTCGAAATAGGGCTTCAGCGTGACGGGCGAGACGTGCGCGTTGCGATCCAGCAGCGTCACGATCCGGTCGAACACGCGCTGGTGCACCGGCTCGAAGAAGTGCTGGGCGCGCAGCGGCGTCGCCATGTCCTCCAGCACGCGATTGTCGATCAGCACGGCGCCGAGGAACGCGGCCTCGGCCTCGATATTGGCGGGCAGCGTGCGGATGACGGGCGAATCGGAAGCGGCCTCCGGGCGGAGGAGAAGGTTGGTGTCGGCCATGGCGCACTCATGGGCGAAGCGGCGATGCGGTGAAAGCAGCTTGGCGCAAAAGTCACGCGGACAGGCTGTGGATACCCCTTGCCGCGCCCCTGCCGCATCTGCGAAGGCAGCCGGGCCATGACCGCGTACAAAGACAGTTGGCGGATCGCGAAGATCGCGCTCGACGAGGATACGATCCTCTGGCGCAACGCCGATGTCGAACAGGAACGCCGGGTCGCGATCTACGACCTGATCGAGGAGAACGTGTTCAAGCCGGTCCGCGCGGTCGCGGCCGGGCACGACGGGCCGTACGACCTGCGGCTTGCGGTGCAGGACGGGCGGCTGGCGCTGGCGATCGCCACGCTCGATGGGACCGAACTGGAAACGCTGGTGTTGGGCCTCGCCCGCTTCCGCCGCCCGATCCGCGACTATTTCGCGATCTGCGACAGCTATTACCAGGCCATCCGCAAGGCGACCCCGGCGGAGATCGAGACAATCGACATGGCCCGGCGGGCCATCCACAACGATGCGGCCGACCTCTTGCTCGAACGGCTCGAGGGAAAGGTCGAAACCGATCATCCCACCGCACGGCGCTTGTTCACCCTGATCTGCGTGCTCCATATCAAGGGCTAGGCAGGGCTGGAATTTTCGGGGGTCGCGATTCGTGGGCAGGAAGCGGAAAACCATCGGCTGGCGCGCGCGTGCGCTCGGCGTGCTGGCGCTCGCTGCGATGCTCGGCGGCGCGTGGGGCTGGTGGCAATTGCGCCACTGGACGCCCGATCTCGCGTCCTATCCGGACCAGGGGGCCGAGGTTTCGACCGGCGACGGCGCAGTCCATTTCAAGACCCTGAAGGCGCTCGGCGCGCAGTTCGTGTACCTCGAGGCAAGCCAAGGCGACCGCCGGGACCCTGCGTTCGCAGCCAATCTCTCGGCGGCGCGCGAGGCGGGCTTGAAGGTGGGGGCGGTCCACCGCTTCGATCCGTGCATCATGGCCGACGGGCAGAGCGCGCGGTTCGTGGTCATCGTTCCGCGGGGCGGCGACCTGCTGCCGCCCACGATCGCGCTCGACAGGATTGCCGACGAATGCCCCGCACCGGTCGGCGAGGCCGAGGTCGAGAGCGAACTGATGACGCTGATCAACCAGATCGAGGCGCACTCCGGCAAGCCCGCGATCCTGCAGGTGTCGCAGGCGTTCGAGGACCGTTACGGCCTCGCCTCGCGCCTCGAACGGCACTTGTGGGTGGTTGGGACCTGGCGCCAGCCGACATACGCCGCGCGGCCATGGCTCATGTGGACCGCGAACGAAGCCTTGTGGACCGACGCGGCCGAGGAACCGCTGCGCTGGGTGGTCGTCCGCAAGTAGGCTGCCCATGGCCCATTCGCCCGAGGCATGACGCGGGCAACGATGGCCGTTCGACAAGACGGGGCGGGGCGGGATAGAGGGCCGGAATGATGACCGACGACGACCTGATCGCCGCTGCCCGTTCCGCCGCAGCGCAGTCCTATTCGCCCTATTCGCAGTTTCCGGTCGGCGCCGCGCTGCTGTTCGCCGACGGATCGGTGGTGACCGGCACCAATATCGAGAACGCAAGCTATGGCCTGGCGCTCTGTGCGGAGACTGTCGCGGTATCGAAGGCGATGGCCGACGGGGTGCGCGGCGGCCTCGTCAAGGTCGCCGTGACCGGCCCCGACGATCGAGGGGGCGGCGACCCGATCACGCCGTGCGGGCGGTGCCGCCAGGTGCTCAACGAACTGGCCCAGCTCGGCGGGACGGACCCCGAAATACTCTGCGTCGGACCCAATGAGGTGCGCCGAACCACCATGTCCGCGCTGCTGCCCGACGCGTTCGGTCCGGCCAGCCTTTCGTGATCGATCGCAGGGGAGCGATCGGCGGGATCGGCGCGCTCGCCGCCGCCCCATATGCGGCGGGCGCCGCTGAGCGCCCCGCCGGCAAGCCGCCCTTCCTCAATCCGGGCGATACCGTCGCGGTCGTCTCACCCGCCAGCGCGGTGGGATCGGACGACGGCCTCGACCGGGCCGAATGGTGGCTCAAGGGAATGGGCCTGGTGCCGAAGTTCGGCCCGCACGCCGGCGACCGGCACGGCTATCTGGCGGGGACCGACGAGGCCCGCGCAGCCGACCTCAACGCCGCTTATGCCGATCCGCAGGTCAAGGCGGTCTTCGCGACCCGCGGCGGCTGGGGCGCGGCGCGCATCCTTCCCCTGCTCGACTGGGACGTGATCCGCGCGAACCCCAAGCTGCTGATCGGTTACAGCGACGTCACCGCGCTCCACCTCGCGTTCGCGGTGCGCGCGGGATACGCGACGATCCACGGCGGGAATGCCACTAGCGGGTGGTACCGGCAGAGCTGGGAAAGCCTGTGGCGGCTGGCCTTCGGGGGCGAGGCCGCGGTGCTGGGCGGCGGCGAGGCGGAGGCGCAATCGGGCCGCGCGGGGCGGACGATCACCGGCGGCAGGGCGCGCGGGCGGCTGCTCGGCGGAAACTTCACGATCCTCTCGACCCTGATGGGGACGCCGTGGGTGCCCGACATGAACGGCGCGGTGCTGTTCCTCGAAGACGTGAACGAGGCGGAATACCGCGTCGACCGCATGTTCCAGCAGCTACGGCTCGCCGGCGTGCTCGACCGGCTTTCGGGCGTGATATTCGGCCAGTGTACCCGCTGCGCATCGACCGAACCCGACTATGGCGGGTTCACGGTGGACCAGGTCGTCGACCAGTATCTCGCGCCGCTCGGCGTGCCCGCATTCACCGGGGCGAACGTGGGCCATGTGGCGAACCAGCTCAGCCTGCCCTCGGGCGCCGAGGTGGAAATCGACGCCGACGCGCGGACGATCAGGCTGCTGGCGCCGATCGTCGGCTGACCGCTCAGCAGGTGGTGCAGGCATCGTAGCGCAACACGGTCTGGTATTCGGTTCGACCGCCATAGCCGTCGCGCAGGGATGCGCTGAAGAACAGCCCAAGCTCGCTGGCTGAAGCCCCGAACAATCGTCCGCGCAATTCGCCTTTCCGATCCGAGCCGGCGATGGCGATCTCGGCAACGAACGTGCCGTCGGGCTGGATGTCCGCGGGCGTCAGGGTCGCGGTCTCCACCGGCCCTTCGCTCCAGGCGTCCTGAAAAAACGTGGTGAGGGTGCCGCCGATCTTGCGGGCTGCGAAATCGACCTCGATCTCGCTTTTGACGACGGGGTCGGTGACGAAGTTTCTTGTGCCGGAGGTCGGCAGAGTGCCCGCGGGTACGGGTATGCCGAACAGTGCCCGGGCGGAGATGAACGGCTGCACCAGGTCGGCGGTCTGCCAGTATATCTCGCCCATATTGGCCGATCTTACGATGAGGCTGACATAGGCCAGCGCCACCGATCCGTCAGGACGCACGATCGAGAAGGCAAGGTTGTTGCGCGACGATCCGAACGTATAGACCAGCCTGCCGCTGGCGAGATCCGCCAGGTCGATCCGATAGGTCTTGAGGCTCGCCGACCAGGCTAGCGAGCCTTTCTCTTCAGCCAGGTTGAAAGTCGGCGGGGCGTCCGCTCCGTTCGAGCGATTCTGCCAACCCAGAAGAGCGAAGGTGGTGTCGCCCGTTATCCCGAAGGGTCCGGGCGGCAGTTCGGAGGTGGCGGGCGGGGGCACCGGTGTGGCCGGCGCGCTTGGTGTTGGAGACGGCGTGGGACTGGGGGCGGGGGTCGGGGCACTTGCCGCAGGGGGCGAGCCGGTCGAATCCTCGCCGCCGCAGGATGCCAGCAACAGCGCAAGTCCGGCGGCCGCAGCACCGGCCTTCCATGTGATCATCCGCGCAGATTTCATCGCACCCTCCGTCAGTCAACAGAGGGTGCGATCTCATCTGTGGCGATGCTTGACCATGATGACGACCTGATGGTTTGCCGATCATTCATGGACGACGAATCGTCGAAGCTATTCGGCTTCCTCATCCAGCCATTCGAGCAGGCTCGCCAGGCAATCGCGGGCGAGCAGCTTGCAGCGTTCCGGACTCCAGCCCTGCGCGGCATCGGGCAGGTCGTCGTTGTCCTTGAACGGCATTTCCAGCGTCATCGCGCAGGCGCCGAACCGCTCGGCGAGCTGGTTGGTGCTCATCGACAGGTTGGCGGTGCCGGGCTTCGACACGGCATAGCCCTTCGCCGTCTGGAAATCGGGCGTGCGCCGCGCGAGGATGCGCTGGAAGCGATAGTACTTGTCGCCCAGCGTGTCGGTCCACGACGGGATGCCTTCGAACCCGGCCAGGAACACCGCGGCGATCGCCTCGTCGCCGTGCACGTCCATCGCGAAATCGACGCCGGTTTCGTCCATCGCATTGCGGACCGCGAGGACTTCGGGCGATTTGTCGGGGCTGGGTTCGTGCCATTCGCGGTTGAGGTTCACGCCGGCGGCGTTGGTGCGCAGGTGGCCCCGGCGGCTGCCGTCGGGGTTCATGTTGGGCACGACGTGGAACCGGCACTTCTGTCGCAGCGCGCGGGCGACCGGATCGGCGGGATCGGTCAGGCATTCGAGCGCGCCTTCGGCCCACCATTCGGCCATCGATTCGCCGGGATGCTGGCGCGCGTAGAGCCATACCTGCGTTTCGCCTTCACCCATTTCCAGGCAGTCGATCGGCTGCCCGTCAAGCGTGTGACCGAGGTGCCGATAGGTCACGCCCTCGCTCGCCGCAGCCTCGCTCACGAGGTCGTGATGCCGCTCCATCGAATAGGGTGCGAAATAGGCGAACCACGCGATGTCGCTCATCGGCGTGTAGCGAATGGTCAGCGTGCCGCCGTCGGCATTCCTGTCGTAGAACGAATCAGCGCGGCCCCAAAAATCGCGGTCCTCGCTGACGCAGGCGTTGTAGCCCGGCCAGCCCTGCGGATAAGCCGAGGTTTCCAGGCCCACGATCCGCAGTACGAGTTCGCGGCCCGCCGCACCGGTCACGCGGAAGTGAAACCACTGTCGGAATTCGGACTTGTGGTCCGCCGGGATGGCAAGGCACGCGGAGGCGCTGTCTATCTCCAGGACTTCGATGTTCCCGCTGTCGAACTGCGCGTCGATGCGGATGGAGGCGGAACCGGTTTCGGGTGCAATCATCGCGCCCCGATAGTCGCTCCCGATTCGCCTGGGAAGCCGGAGAAAAGCTTGTCGGCCATTTCCGTCGCGAGTGGCCGGCTTTCCGCGTCCTTGGAGGTGGCGCGGGGGCTCGCATCGGCGCGGCCTTCCCATGCGTGCTTGCCGTCGGGACCGACGATCGTCACGGCGAGGCGACTGTCGAGGACCTCGCCCGAGCGCTTGCCGCCCAGGTTGAAGCCAACGCCGACCCCCAGGCCGATCCCGCTGCTCCTGCCGTACCACCCGCCGCCCGAGCCCGCACCGACGCCGATGTTGACGCCGCTGCGCGAGCGCGCGGCTTCGCTGCGGATGACTTCCTGGTCCAGGGTGACTTCGGCGACGCGCGCGGCATCGGGCACGATCGTGAAGCCCTGGCGCACCAGCGCCGCGGCGACCGCATCGAGCCAGATCTGCGATTGCAACGTGCCCGCTTCCAGCCCCGCGCCGGCGCGCACCGCGATCGGTCCGGGCGCTGCGGAACCGAGGGATTCAGCCGTGTGGAAGCGCGTAACGGCCACGTTGGTCGCGGCAGCCGGAACGGCCAGCGCGAGCACGGCCAGCGGTAGAATTGCCTTCATCATCGCGTGTCTCTTCGAAATTGCCCCAATAATTTCCAAGCCATAGCGCAGGGCGCATGGCCGGTCGATGAATGGAGCGGAGGCGGAGAGCTTACGCTTTGTTTACCATGCCGCGCCTAGTCCGGGCGGATGGTCCCGACCCAAAGCAAGCTCGCCTATCCCGTGCTCGTGACCGGGGGCGCCGGTTACATCGGCAGTCACGCGGTGCTGGCCCTGCGGGATGCAGGATATCCGGTCGCGGTGATCGACAACCTGGCGACGGGATTCCGTTTCGCCGTGCCTGACGACGTTCCTTTCTTTCACGGCGACATCGAGGACGCGGAACTGCTTGCGCGGATATTCAAGTCGCAAGGCACGCGCGCGGTCATGCACTTCGCCGGTTCGGTCGTCGTGCCGGAATCGGTGGCGAAGCCGCTGAGCTATTATCACAACAACACCTCAAAGAGCCGCGCCCTGATCGAGGCGACGGTGGAGGCAGGCGTGCCCCACTTCATCTTCTCGAGCACGGCCGCAACCTATGGCGTGCCCGGTATCGAACGCGTTCCGGAAGACTGTCCTCAGGTGCCGATCAACCCCTATGGCTGGTCCAAGCTGATGACCGAGCGGATGCTCGCCGATACGGCAGCGGCGCACGCGATGAACTATTGCGCGCTGCGCTATTTCAACGTCGCCGGAGCCGATCCGCTGGGTCGCAGCGGACAGTCGACCGCTGGGGCGACGCATCTGATCAAGGTCGCGGTCGAGGCCGCGCTCGGCAAGCGAGACGGCGTGGCGGTGTTCGGCACCGATTACGAAACACCCGACGGCACGGGCGTGCGCGACTACATCCATGTGTCGGACCTTGCCGCAGCCCACGTTCACGCGCTCGAGGCGCTGGTCGCGCAGCCGTCCCATTCTCTACAGATGAATTGCGGATACGGGCGGGGCTTCTCGGTGCTGGAGGTTCTCGATGCGGTCGACCGGGTGAGCGGCGGCAATATCTCGCGCGTGATCGAGCCGCGCCGCGCCGGCGATCCCGGTTGCCTCGTCGCGGACAACGCCAGGATATTGAATGCCCTGCC
>NZ_LMAU01000007.1 GCF_001441535.1 Tsuneonella troitsensis | reverse complement strand
TTCGACCTTTGGCTCACCAAGGTCAGCAAGTGTCCCCGTGTACCCAACTGGAAGCGCTGGGGCTGCAACAGTTACGCCGCCTGATGGAAGGATTCGGCGAATGAAGAAATGGATCGGCGCCGCCGCCTGGAGCGCGAAGGAAGCCCGCGCTGGCGACCGCCTGCCCTACGCCCGCCTCATCGACGGCAATACCGTGCTTTTGCGCGACGGTAGCGTGATGACCGCTCTGCAGGTCCCCGGACTGCTGTTCGAGACCGAGGATTCGGACGCGCTCAACCACCATGCCGCGACGCGTGAGGTGATGCTGCGCTCGACGCTCGATGCGCGGTTCGTGCTGTATCACCACGTCATTCGCCGCCGGGTGCAGATCGAGCTCGACGCGGAGTTTCCCGATCCCCTCAGCGCGCACATCGACCGCCGCTGGAAAGAGCGGCTGGGCAGTGGTTCGCTGTTCGTCAACGATCAGTTCGTCACGCTCGTTCGGCGACCGGCGCGCGGCAAGGCGGGCCTCGCCGAAAAGGCGGCGAAGATGTGGAGCAGGAAGGGGCAGCGGGAAGTCGACGCCGATCCCAAGGACGTGCGCGCCTTAAGGGCGGCGGCCACCGGGCTCGTCGCCTCGCTGCAGGCTTATGGCGCGACGATGCTCGACGATTACGAGGGCCCGAGCGGCGCCCTCAACAACGAGATTCTCGAACTGCTGAGCGCGCTCTACAACGGCGAGATGCGCCCGGTGCGCCGTCCGGCCGACGAGACCGACATCGGCCAGATGCTGCCCTATCGCCGGGCGAGCTTCGGCCTCGACGCGATGGAGCTGCGCGGCAGCGGCGAACCGGACTTTGCCGCGATCCTCAGCCTCAAGGACTACCCCGAGGCGACCAGCCCTGGCCTGCTCGACGCGCTGCTGCGCCAGCCGTTTGAGATGGTTGTGTCCGAAAGCTATGCTCCGTCCGAACGCACGACGGCGCGCGAGCGGATGGACCTGGCGATCCGCCGCTTGAAGAGCGCCGACGAGGAGGCGATGGCCGAGCGGCACGACATGCTCGCCGCCCGCGACGCGCTGGGCAATGGAGCTGTCGGTTTCGGCGACCACCACCTCACGGTCCTCGTGCGCGAACGGACCTTGCCGCTTCTGGACGAGGCGACCGCCGCCTGCGCCGCGGCGCTGGCCGATACGGGCGCCATCGTGGTTCGGGAGGATACCAACCTCGAGCCGGCGTTCTGGGGCCAGTTTCCCGGAAACGAGGGCTATATCGCCCGCCGCGCGATGATCTCGAGCGCCAACATGGCGAGCTTCGGGTCCTTGCACGGCATGGCGCTCGGCCAGGCCGAGGGGAACCACTGGGGCGATGCGGTCACGCTGCTGCAGACGACCAGCCAGACCCCGTTCTTCTTCAACTTCCACAACGGCGACCTCGGCAACTTCACGGTCATTGGTCCCTCGGGCTCCGGCAAGACGGTAGTGATGAATTTCGTCGCCGCGCAGGCGCAGAAATTCAGCCCTAGGACGATCCTTTTCGACAAGGATCGCGGTGCAGAACTCTTCATTCGGGGCATCGGCGGGCGCTACGACCGGATCGCCAGCGGCGAACCCACCGGATTCAATCCGCTCGCTCTTCCCGACACGCCCGGCAACCGCGCCTTCCTGCGCGACTGGCTGGCGGTGCTGCTGAAGGCCGATGGACCAGAGGAACTGGCGACGATCGCCGGAGCGGTCGATGCCGCTTATGCCAACGATGCCGGATTGCGCAGGTTGAAGCATTTCCGCGAACTGCTGTCGGGCGCCAAGCGGCCGCAACCGGGTGACCTGGCCGACCGGCTCTCCGCCTGGATCGCGGGCGGCGAGCATTCGTGGCTGTTCGACAACGCCGAGGACAGGCTCGATCTGGGTGCGCGCGTGCTCGGATTCGACATGACCGCGCTGCTCGAGAATCCGCGCTTGCGCACGCCGACGATGATGTACCTGTTCCACCGGATCGAGGAACGGCTCGACGGCAAGCCGACGATGATCCTGATCGACGAGGGGTGGAAGGCGCTCGACGACGAGGTGTTCGCGGCCCGCATTCGCGACTGGCTCAAGACCTTGCGTAAGCGCAACGCGCTGGTCGGCTTTGCCACCCAGTCGGCGCGCGATGCGCTGGATAGCCGCATCGCCACCGCGCTGGTCGAGCAGACGGCGACGATGATCTTCATGCCCAACGCCCGCGCACGGGCGGAGGACTATTGCGACGGTTTCGGACTGACCAGCCACGAGCTTGCCCTGATCCGCTCGCTGCCGGCCCACAGCCGCGCGTTCCTCATCCGCCAGCCCGATGCGAGCGTCGTGGTAAGGCTCGACCTTTCCAACGCGCCCGAAGTGCTTGCGGTGCTGTCGGGCCGCGAGGGCACCGTCCGCCGTCTGGACCTGTTGCGCGAGGCCGTCGGCGATAATCCGGCCGACTGGTTCCCGGCGCTCACCGGCCATGCCTGGCCGGGCGGGACGACTGTTGACGAAGACGGCCTGCCCGTGCCTGCATACGGCCATGAAGAAAGCTGGCCGAGCCTACGCCATTCGCTCACACCTGAGCACGACTCGCCCACGACACAGTGTGAAAGCTCCAGAGTGCGAGAGCCAATCGCACCCGACCCGCTACCCTGACCGTGAAAATGACTTTGATATAGAAGATACCAAAGGTGCTGACTGGCAGGGCAAACTCGCACAAAAAAGCGGCCCGGACTTGCCGGGCCGCTTCATGAACTGAACTCGAAGCTAACTCAGGCGTAGCGGATTTTCATCCGCGGCGCGGTTCCGAGAGCCTTGCGGCGACGCATGCCGTAGCCGATCGCGCCAAATCCCAGCAGAAGCAGCGCCCAGGTGGCCGGCTCAGGCACCGCGGAGACGGTCCCGATATTGTCAAACTCGAAGGAGTTCTGCTGCGATGCGAACTCGAACCCGATAATGCCACCGAGATCATTGGCGAAGACGGTCACGCGACCGTTGGTCTGCGCGATATCCTGGTTGCCCGTAGCCGGTCCCGGAGGATTTAGCTGGGAGCCGCTGAAAGTCTGAGTAACGCCGCCGGCGAAGAACACCGTGAGGAAGTTGTAATCGTCGGCCGAGCCGAGATCGAACGCAAACTGCGACAGCGAATTGATGAACGAGAACGTCGCCGTACCGCCCGCCAGAACAGCGAAGTAGGCATCGCCCTGGTCGCCGTAAGCAGGTTCTGCCGCAACGAACGGCTGCGTTCCGGTGTAGATCCCGGCCGTTCCGGTTGTCACCACATCGCCGAAGGTCGTGTCGAAGTTCGCGTAGTCGGTTTCACCCGGAGCGAGGCCCCCGGTGCCACCTTCAAAGGTCAGGCCGGCGGCAGCATTGGCCGCGCTGCTCATCGCGAGCAGACTCCCGGCAAACAGGGCGGTCTTGGCAATTCTCTTGGCTGCATTCATCATCGTCAATTTCCTCATACGAAGCAGTTTGGACAAACGCCCGACCACGAAGCCTCCCGCTCCGTTCGCGAATCGAACATGACTGATAGGAGGGTTAGTTAACGTTTAATTTACCAAGCTGCTAGCCCCAAAGAGTCCGGAAGTTACGAAAGTTATTGCTGTTTTGTTTCAGATTGGGACTCGCGAGGTCAGGTGGTGGACTAGCTGCTTGGCGTGAAGCCGCCTAACGCGTTATCAAACGCAGGGCCCAATTGTGAGATCGGGAAGATTATGGAAACCGTATGGGACTGGGTGACGATCTTCGCATTTGCCGGGCTCGTGACGCTGTTGCTCCAGCGCTCGTCAGAGGATGAGCCACGGGACAAGCTCTGGCACTACGCACCACCGGCACTGGCGTGCGCGGTAGCCAATCAGGTCGGAAACGCAGGCCAGGATCTGGTCGCGGCGATGATCATGGGCGGAGTAGTCGTCTATCTGTTTGCGGTTCTGAAGCTGCGCATCGGGCGCCCCTAGCGAAGGAACCGTGACGTGAGGGATACTGTGGTGGAGGGAGATCGAGAAAGGTCGGCGCATGGCGCAAGGCCTGAGCTCGGCCCTGTGTCACCAGTCATAACAGGCGACTTTCGGGTGCCTCGTCTCTCAGCTCAGAAGAAGCGGGTTGTACTCTACGCTGCGTCGCTCATTCTCGATTGTGCCGCATTGATCCTGGGATATCAACTCGCGCTTCAGCTTCGCGAGGAGGTATGGCTGGGTGCGGGCGGTCTTCCCATCCTTACGATTGCGCTTCCGGTCTTCCTCATGTGCGAAATTGCCCAGGAGACCCAGTCGGTCGAGTCCCTGGAAAGTCGTTCGCTCGGAATGCAACGGGCGCTTACCGCCTTGCTGATCACCGCACTGCTCGTGCTGGCGCTGACGTTTTTCCTGAAGGAAGATTCGCTCTCGCGGGTGGGTTACCTTGTGACCTTTCTCAGCGCAGCATTCTTTATTGTCATGGGAAAACTGCTCGAAAACCTGCTTTTCAAAGCATGGATGGGCGGGCGGGCGACAGCAACGATCCTCATTCGTGACGGGCTACCGGTGCACCCACTCCCGGGAGTGGATTGTGTCGACCTTGATGCGGATGAGCTGTCAGCAGAGTGGAGTCAGCCAAAGGAGATTGATACCCTTTCGCGGATTATCGCCCCCTACGACCGCGTTATCGTGGCGTGCAGCTTTGAACGCAGGGCTATGTGGGCAATGTTCCTGAAGGGCCAGGACGTGGGTGGCGAGATTCTTCTCGACCGGGACCTTTTGCATGGAGCAGTAGGGATCGGAAGCTACGCGGATGAAGATACGCTCGTTCTGTCACAGGGTCCGTTGAGCCTGTCCAATCGTATACAAAAGCGCGCTTTTGATCTGCTGGTGGCCTTGGGCGCCTTGATAGTCCTGCTACCCGGCCTCCTGATTGTCGCGGCCTTGATAAGGCTTGAGGACGGTGGGCCGATATTCTTTCGTCAGATGCGCGTTGGCCGCGGCAGCCGCCAGTTCAGAATTTTCAAGTTTCGGACCATGTCAGTTGCCGGCTCGGACGAGGACGGCAACATCTCGACTGCTCGAGAGGATCCGCGCATCACGCGGATCGGCAGATATCTACGACGGACGAGTGTCGATGAGCTGCCACAGCTGCTGAATGTAGTCTTGGGTCACATGAGCATCGTTGGGCCCAGGCCCCACGCTTTGGGCTCGCTTGCCGGTACAGACCTCTTCTGGGAGGCCGACCGCAACTACTGGATTAGACATGCTCTCAAGCCAGGTATTACAGGCTTGGCACAAGTGCGCGGACTTCGCGGGTCGACCCAGTCACCGGAGGCTCTGCGCCAGCGTGTCAGGTCAGACCTTGAATACCTTTCGCACTGGTCGCTTGGCCTCGATTTCGCAATCATCCTCAGGACGATCCGGGTCGTCGTTCACGAGAACGCATTCTGACTTCGGCCAATTTCATAGCAGGTCGCGGGTGTGCCCCGGACCGTGATCTGTTTCGCCCTTTACATGTCATGTGCCCGGGATGGGAACTCGGGCCGATGGATTGATCCATCCATAACTGGGCTGTGCGGCTCCGATCAATTGCCGGCCATTCCCGAGATCACCACCTGAACAGGAGAGGCCCTTGTCGATGCAGTTGTCGATCCATATGGCCTTGGCGCGCGCGTCCCAGGTCTCAATGTAGTCGGCGTGAAGTGTCTCGCCAGGCCTGGCGCCCGGCAACATATGATCACTCGACAAGCCAATACGGCTCTTTCCGTCGGCGCCGATCATATCTGCGGTCACTGTCCACATGGCCTTGTTCTCTTCCTGAGGGATCAGGAAAGGAAATCCCGCGGGGCAATGTCGCAAACCGTCCTGAGTGTACCAGCCCGAATAGGCCAAGTGACTGCGGTGGTCGGGTGTGTCGAGATGTTTGCCATCCCAGCAATCCGGCGCCATCGTGTTGGCAATCAGCGTATCTCCGACCTTACAACCACTCGCGAAGACGTCCTGAATATTCGAAAAATGCTGGCCGGTTCCGCCGGTACAATACCAGCTTGCCCCACGGATTTTCGCGGTCGGTCTGGCCGGGTCCCATCCGAAAATGAACCTGATCTGGTTCGGCAGTCCCACGCACTTTCCGACAAAGCGCGAATTAGCCGGATCGCACTCGGGAGATCCCTTGGAACTACGCTTGTAGTAGACCGACACGAGGTCGGGCTGGATTGCCATTGAGTTGTCGAGATAGACGAGGGCGGGCATCCAGTAGAGGGACCGGTTAAGGCTGAAGGGCGTCGAGTTGCAGTCCGTTTCGGCGCTCGCGGCCAGTCGTGCCGGAGTGGTGTAAGCATCGAAAGCGGCATTGCCCCAAGGCTGGTGCAGGTGACTCTTGCCTGGCTGACCAGGGTATAGCACCGGGTCATCGAAACGAAGCTTGCCTGCGCCGCCGCAGGTAAATCGGAAGGCTCCTTCGCTCCGGTCCGGCGTATAGAGATCCGGAATTGCCCCGGTACCCCACGCGAGTTGCAAACCATTGGAGACATCAAAGGAAACGAGAAAGTCCGGAGCACCGGCTTCGGATTGCGCGGCAACATAGCCAGACCCCACACTCGATGGGGTCGGAGTAGGGGTAGGGGTAGGCGTCGGGGTCGGCGTTGGTGCTGGCGTGCCGGCTAGACCCGCCGAAGAGATACTCGGCGCAATGCTGCTGGCGTCCCCTCCCCCGCACCCGGGAAGGGCCAGAATAGCGACGATCGACGCAATGCAGGACGCCACAGGCTTCACACCTAATTTCCCTTCAACGGTAAGGCTGAAGGCGGTCTAACCAGTCCTGACTAACAGGATGCTGGCAAGCATGGTTAATTTTCATTGATTGCGACCCGTCTCCGGCGTGGGCCGCTAGCAAATTGAGTGGGTTAGGGAAGCGACCTGCGACCGGACGTGCGTTGTTGTCGACTGGCTCCCCGGGTCGCTTTCGCGCCGGAAACTAGCGCTGGTGCGGGGCCTGCCGCCGAGCCGACAGTTCCTGTCGCTGGCGCTTCACGGCCTCGATTTCACGATCGATGGCGGCGGCCCTGCGGCGCTCAGGTGAACTGTCGCCGGCGCCAAGAGCCAGTCTTTGTCGATCAAGGGTGAGGGCTTCCAACCGGTCGATCAACATCTGATCCTGTGCGGCGGCCAGCTCCACCGGCGACTTCATCAGCGCGGCCTGGCGTGTAGCCTCAAGAGACTTCTCGAAGTCGAAGGTAACCTGGATTGCCTCGCCGACCGTGCTCGGCGCTTTTTGATGCTGGTCAATTGGGCTGCCACAGTACGACTTCGATCCGGGCCAATGCAAAAGAGCGTAGGTTACGAGCGCCCCTCGCTCGCGCTCAGGCAGCTTCCGACCCGCCGCTGCAACGGTCTCCAAATTGGAAAGGTCAATCGTGGCCAGTGGACGACTTCGCACGTCCTGATTGCAGCCGCTCACAATCGTGGCGGCCGCCACGACGAGCAACTGCCCTGCCGAACGCTTCAAGCTCATTCCAGAATGGTAAGATGATGAGGTTAACGTAAGCTCAACCGGAGAGCGTATGACTCGCTCGACTCTCTCTGCAACAATGTGCCGCGAAGGGACGCGTTCCGAACACCCCCGAGGGTTTCGTTGACAAGTTCACTGTGCTCGTGTTCCAGACCGACCTCCAAGGAGAAGTTTCAATGGCTCGCCAGACATTTGGGAGGCGTCGGACGCTGGTGACCGGCGGCGCGGGCTTCCTGGGATCCCACCTGATCGATCGGCTGCTGGCGCGCGGCGACGAGATTCTCTGTGTCGACAATCTGTTTACTGGCGACAAGCGCAACCTCGACCATCTGGCGGGTCATCCGCGGTTCGAATTCATGCGACATGACGTCTGTTTCCCACTGTACGTTGAGGTCGACGAGATCTGGAATCTCGCATGTCCGGCCAGCCCAATTCACTATCAACACGACCCTGTTCAGACGACAAAGACGTCGGTTCATGGTGCGATAAATCTCCTGGGGCTCGCCAAGCGATTGAAAGTGAGGATTTTTCAGGCCTCCACCAGCGAGGTCTACGGTGATCCGGAAATTCATCCTCAGCCCGAGAGCTACTGGGGAAACGTCAACCCGATCGGCATTCGCAGTTGCTACGACGAGGGAAAGCGCTGCGCGGAAACGCTGTTTTTCGATTACCACCGACAATGCGGCCTCGATATCAAGGTGGCTCGGATCTTCAATACGTACGGGCCCCGTATGCACCCGTCTGACGGCCGGGTGGTCTCCAACTTCATTATGCAAGCGCTCCGCGGGGAGCCGATCACAATTTATGGCGATGGTAGCCAGACGCGGAGCTTTTGCTACGTGGACGACCTTATCGACGGCTTCATTGCGTTGATGGAGAGCGAGGAAGATCGGCCCGGCCCGGTCAATCTCGGAAACCCCCAGGAGTTCACCATTCGTCAGCTCGCTGAAAAGGTCATTGCGATGACCGGCTCGAAATCCGAACTGATCGAAGAACCCCTTCCTCAGGACGATCCGCTTCAGCGTAAACCCGATATTTCGCTGGCGCGCACGTGGCTTCAGTGGGAGCCGGCAATCTCGCTCGACGAGGGGCTGGGGCGCACGATCTCCTATTTTTCGACGCTCGCGCCATGAGCAGGCTCACCAGCTTGTCGCAGGGGACCCGTCTCTCGCCCGATCGCGATGAAGCTTCCTCTGGACATCAACCCAAGCCTGGCAGGCGAGCTGATAGAAAGTCGCTGGCGCGCGCGAAACGCATGGCATTTCAGTGAGCGGAGGCGTAGACCTTTTTCCTCCTGTAAGGGCTCAGGGTGCGCAAGGGGAGGAGGCCGTGATGCACGGTGCAGCTGCGGAGGTCGGCGCAGATTCCAGTAGCCGATCGTTCGGCGCTGCGGACATTGCTCTGGTCGTCGGCCTTCTGGCCCTCGTCATTCCTACCTTGATTGTGATTGGGAAGAGTACCTGGTCAAGCGAGCAGGGGGCCCATGGTCCGATAATTCTTGCGACTGGGCTTTGGCTGCTGGTCCACAAGTGGCCAGAGGTGCGGCATCTTGTCCGCCCGCCATCGACAAGCGCGGTCGTGATCACGTTGCTTCTTACCGTACCGCTATACTTCCTCACGCGCGTCATCCAGATAGTCGAGCTGGAGGGCTACGCGATGTACCTTCTGGCGCTCGCGGCTTTCTACAGCATAGTAGGATGGAAGGTCCTGAAGGCGCTTGCCTTCCCGCTCGTCTACCTCTTCTTTGCATTTCCTCCTCCGGAAACGCTCATTTACACCCTTACCCTGCCGATCAAGGTTGCCATCACTCAGGGCTCGATTGGATTATTGCAGCTATTTGGTTTCCCCATCGGCGGGACTGGTGTGATGATCCAGATCGGCCAATACCAGCTGCTGGTAGCTGCTGCCTGCTCGGGCCTGAATTCGATTGTTTCCCTTTCGGCCCTCACTCTTTTTTACATCTATATCATGCATCAGAATGAACCTCGGAAGCAGTTCATACTGCTGCTGTTCGTGCTCCCGGTTGCGATCGCCGCAAATTTCCTGCGTGTGTTAATCCTGATATTGCTGACATATTGGGCTGGGGAAGCCGCCGCCCAGAGTTTTCTCCATGACATGGCTGGAATTACCATGTTCGTCCTCGCCCTGATGCTCATCTTTGCTGTTGATCTTGCGTTGACGAAACTTTTTGGTGTGGGGCGCCCGCCCCGTATGGCTGACGAGGCATCATGACTTCTCAGGACATTCCGGGCTCGCCACGCCTTGACCGTAGAAAAGTCTTGCTGGGGCTTGGGCTGGTGGCTTGTTCCGGCATTGCGCAAGCGCGGCAACCCGTGCCCAACCGCCCCAAGATCGAGACGGACCAGCTCAAGGCGATGATCCCCGATCAAATCGGGAATTTCGCATTCGACACGCAGAGCGGCCTCGTGTTGCCTCCTCCCGACGCGCTATCGGACAGGCTCTACGATAATCTCGTGACGCGGACTTATGTCAGGCCGGATGGCAAGATTGCCATGCTTCTCATTGCCTACAACAACCGACAGGACGGAGTGCTGCAAATCCATCGGCCCGAGATTTGTTATCCGGCCGGCGGATTTTCCCTCACCGAAACGCAGCCAATCGACACGCCGCTCGAGCCCGGGCCAGCTCTCCCGAGCCAGATTTTCATGGCGCGTAGCGATACCCGTAGCGAGGTCGTCCTCTACTGGACGCGTGTTGGCGAGAATTTCCCGCGCCGGTGGATCGAGCAGCGATGGGTAGTTGCGCGCGAGAACCTAAGGGGTGTCATCCCCGACGGAGTTCTGGTTCGCGTTTCCACTCTGTCGTCTGATCTTGAAGCCGAGGCGCACATCCTCACCGATTTTGTCAGCAATCTGTATGATCAATCTTCGGGCCCGCTGCGTCGACTGCTGTTCGCTCGCGGATAGCGGTACTCCGAGCTGGGCTCCCGCTAAACGAGAAGGAATGGTTGTAATGGACACCATCAACAAAAGGTTTCGTCCGCTGTGGCGGACAATCATCGGGCCGTTTTTCTTTTCAGCGTCCATGCTGACCTTGGCTGCATGTGACCGCGAGCCTGAAGGGCAGGTGGTCGCGGTGGTCAACGGGGACGAAGTAACGGTCCAGGAGTTGAACGGCGAACTGGCGGGTGTTGGCGCAACCGATGGCGAGGATCAGGGAAGTCGAAACGCCGCGCTCGATCGCGTGGTCGAGAGACGTCTCCTGGCCGACGTAGCGCGTGATCAGGACATCGAATCTTCGCCTGAATACATTCTCAGGGCGAAGAAGCTTCAGGAGACCCTGCTAGTCCAGATGCTCAACGAGAAGCTGGCACGCGAGGTCAAGGATCCTTCTCCTCAGGACGTTGATCGAATGATCAGCGAGAATCCCCAGGCCTTTCGCAATCGGACATTATTCGCCCTCGATCAGGTTGTCTTCCAGGACCCCGAGCGCGAGGACGTCATGGCCTCATTGGGCCCCACCAAGACGATGGATGAAGTGGTCGCAGTCCTGAATCGCGCGGGGGTAAAGTTTCAGCGTGGAAATGCGACGGTGGACAGCGCCACGTTACCGGCCAACATGTTCGCCCAGTTCAGGCAAATTGGAACGAGCGAGCCCATGATCATCCCCGCGGGGAACAGGATCACAGTGGCAAAGATAATCGCAACACGTCCGATGCCCTTAACCGGCAATGCTGCACGACCGATTGCCAGCACCGGCTTTACGCGTCGCGAAACGCAAAAGCGCCTACGGGAGCTTCTAGCCGCTGCCCGTCAGGAAGCGGAGATCAAGTATCAATCTGGTTACAGCAAGCCGGAAGGGGCGGCATCTGCGAACAGCCTTCCTGCCCCTGCCCCTGCTGCTTCACCGTCTCGAGCGCCCGCAGAAGCGGCCATGTCCGCCAATGCGCCCGAACCGTAGTAGCGGTTCTGGAAATGGATTTGGGGTGCTTGCGGTGGTTCGACTGAAGTCGATCCGACCTCTCGGTCCTTCATCAGATTTTCGCAAGGACCTGAGAAGATACGGCAAAGTGGCGCGCAAGTAGTTGCTTTTCAACTCCCTCGATTTCCTGGCGTTTCTCGCCGTAACCTACGCACTTTACCGTGTGCTGTCGTTCCGTGGCGCTCCGGGCGCTAGCACAAACTGGTCGTATGGAGCCTTCCTTCGGGATCCGGATCGAACGCGAAGCAGGGCTGCCGTACTAGCGATAATGTCATCGACGCTGCCAATGATCCTGTCACCAACGCCCATGGACTGGAACACAAGTTTCGCCATGCCCTATACGGCGGACAGGTTTGTCCTCGGGAACGAAGGACAATTGAGCCGGATTACTCCTCCCTATGAAAGCTTCACCGATTATGTTCGCACCCTGCGAGATCCAGAGGCGTGGCGGCAGGCCTTGGCGCAGTTTGCCAGAACCGACCCGTTTTATGATCCATTTCTCGTCGAGGCGACCGGGCTCGATCACTCTACGACTATAAGGCTCGTTCGGCGGGCTTGGTCTCAGCGGCGCGATCGGGCATGGCGGGCAGACGTTCTGACGTCCGAAGGCTTCGATGCTGCGAGTGAGCCAGTGCTAGTCGCCAATGCAATCGTGGCTGACTTTGCGCGAGAGGCACGAGCGCAAGGAATCGTACCCGTGGTCTACATCGTCGACAGTTTTGGATATGGTGACCAGCTCACGCGTGCGCTTATCGTCACGCTTAGAAGAAACCGGATTCCATTCGTATCCAGCAGTCAACACGTGGATCCGAAATTGCCGACCAATTATCTTCCCGATAGCCACTTCACCGATGCGAATGATCGAATTCTGGCAAGCGCACTCGCCCAGGTCCTAGACGATGAGCTTGCATCAGGCGCGGCGAACAGGTCGTCTCTGGGAATTCCGGATATACGAAGGTGAGAGTTTTCGACTCATTCGATATAATCCGGATAATAAATCTTGCGCATCGCACCGACCGTCGAGTGGAAATGGTCGAGCAGTTGAAGCGGGTTGGCCTGGGGGATGACCCCAGAGTGGACTTCTTTGATGCTATCCGGGGCACAACCAGAAGCTTGTTTTACTCCGAAGGTGCGCACGGTGTTTTCCTGAGCCACAGGACAATCCTGCAGCAAGCTGCGGAGGCAGGCCACTCGGTCCTGATCCTGGAGGATGATTGCGACTTCTTACCGGGCGCCGCCGATCGGGTTATGCCCGACCGATGGGATATTTTCTACGGCGGCTACGAGGCAAGCAACCCCGCTGACCCCGCAAACAGCAACATTATTGGTGCGCATTGTATGGGATTTTCTCCCCGTGCGGCGCAGGCGGCGGCCACCTACTTCGCGAAGTATCTTGAGCAGGATTTCATCGCGGATGCTCTCGCGGTGTCTGAACCGAACTATGATCCCTCCCTGCGTCCGGGCGTCGACGGAGGGTACGTCTGGTTTCGCCGTGCTCATCCCCACCTCGTCACAATTTTCGAGAAGCTGAGCGTCCAGCGGTCTTCCCGCACAGATATCGGTCGGGTCAGCTGGTTCGACCAGGTTCCTGGCATTCGTGATTTGGCAGGCTACGCGCGCCGCTTGAGAGATCGTCTTCGCGGTGGTGGGCGTCCAATGTCGAGACAAAATGCGGATTTCGGCCGGGTGGATGAGGAGGGAAGGCGATGAGCTGAGTAGAGCTCACTGCATCCGTGCCTGTGCTCAAGCTTTCCTCGCGGCATCCCGGTCGACGATGAAGTCAGCGCCGAGGGGTTCGGGTCCAGGTCGACGCTCGCCCCTTGAGAAAACCAAGATAAATGGGAAGCTTCCACATTAGATACAGGGGAGCTCTCAGCAGTGCACCAGCACTCAGATAAGCGCGCCCGAAGCCAAGCCATGCAACGATGATCAAGCATGTGGCGCATAATACCATTGCTCCCAGGAAAAGCGCAGGGCCTCCGGCGAGATCGGAGAACAAGGCGACGGATGCCAGAACGGCGGCCGTCGTTACTGAGAGCATCATCAATAGCGCGAGGGGCGGGACAAGCAGGTGAAGTCCGAACAGGACTTCTGCCCACGAGACACGCGAAATTCCGCCAAGCAGAGTGGGAAGCGCATCGCGGCGCACGGTGTCAAGAAAGCCGTGCTCCCAGCGGGTTCGCTGCTGCAGGGCGTCGCGCATGTCGGCCGCTGCGCTGCGAACTTCGGCGTCTGCCAGGAGTACTGGCGCGCGGCCCGTCCGAGTCATTGCAAGGCCCAGTCTCAGATCTTCCACGATCGAGCTACTGCCTAGCGGCGCGCAAGCGAAGATCGCCCAGGGAAATGCCATACCAGTGCCGGTCAGCAGCGCGGCGCCACCCATTCGCTGCATGCCGCGTGATCGGATCAGATTCTTCACCATTACCGCAAAGCTGGAAATCTGGACCATCGGCCGCGCCGAAAGATCGGGCTCGATGACATTGACCGCCTGAACCGGAGACATGCGCGACATCGCCTCGCCAGCCAGAGACTCGAGGCTACCAGGCTTAAGGCGGCAGTCTGCGTCGAGGACCACGACAATTTCGGGTGGTCCGTTCGAGAGGAGGTAGTCGCGACCAAACGCCAGAGCATGTCCTTTCCCCCTGACAGCTGGTTCATCGCGCACTGTTACTTCCGCCCCCGCGAGTCTCGCCTTCGAGGCGGTCTCGTCATCGCAGTTATCAGCCACGACCAGGACACGCGTTGCATAGGGGGCGACCGCCAGCAATGCGTCGATCGTTGCCGCGATTCCCATTTCTTCGTTATGGGCGGGGATCAGGACAGTTATTCGAGCTTCTGTCCGGATCACCTCCTTTCGACGCGCAGGCATCAAGCCGGCGATCAACTCAATCGACAGAACAGCAAGCGGTAAAGCCAGCGCGAAAGCGAGGAACCAGTATCCTGCGGACAGCCAGTTCATCCCGCGACCACAGACAGTAGAAATGCGCGATACTGGCGGGCAATTGCAGACCACTCGAAGTCCTTCGCGCGGGGGTCCGCTGCGCCGCGCCCCTCGTCTATCGCGCGACGTATGGCCACCGTCGTGGCCGCGATATCCTCGGTGTTACACAAGGTCTCGCGTTGACCGACGATCCATCGGAGGCGCGGAGTATCGTGTCCCACGATCGGAAGGCCACTGGCCATTGCCTCGACGAACACATTGCCGAAGGATTCGAGCAGCGACATGTGCAGGAAAGCGTCCGACGAGCGGTAAAGGGTCGGCATTTGCTCTGCCGGAAGCGTCAACCGCGTGTAACGGCCAGGCAAAATCTGCGCTGCCAGGGCATCGGTTGCGTCTCGCAATGGCCCGTCGCCAGCCACCACAAGATGGACGTCGGGAAGCGGTGCGACCGCTCGCATGCCCTCGAGGACACGCTTCGTTTCCGCAAAGGCGCTCACCATAAGCACAATTCGTACCTCGGCAGGGAGGCCCAGCCCCGCACGATCGGGCCTAACACCGGCAAATCGCGCTGGGTCGATGCCGTTCGGGATGAGCGCAGTGTTCCATTGATTCCGATTGGCGGCCTCGTAATCCGGATTGATGCAGATCAGCCCGTCACAGTCGAAAAGACGAAACTCGGCCTGATTGTTTACTGCGGGCCAGTCTCCGTTCTGGGTTACGAACACGTGACGCGGGCTGCTGCTCCCACCTCGCCGCAGGACCCAATGCGTAAAGGGGTAATTGCAGGTAAGGGTGACATCGTAGGCATTCGGCTCATATGCGCGCGCCAGGCCCCAAGCGAAGGTCGCGTCCTCCCAGACTGTCTCGGACCGAAATGGAGGAAACATGGGGAAGCGTTCGAATGCCCGGCGATTGATAGCCCCGACCTGCAGGTAGTCATACGACTTTTCCGACCTTTCGGGGCCCGATCCCATTACGGTCACCGCATCGCCGCCCTTGGCAAGCTCGTCGGCGACCGAAAGCAGCGCGATTTCCGCGCCGCGCTCCTCCCGATGGAATCCAGGAAGAGCGAAAAGGATGCGCAGTGCGCGTGACGGGCTGCTGTCGGTCGGGTATGCGCGCATCTTGCGCTCATAGTCTCAAAGCGCGACAACTACCCAGCCCATTTCTCGCTGTCCCAATTTGGTCTCCATCCCATTCGTGTGACGAGGACAATTGGAACCATCGCCGCGGTACGTTAGTCTGTATCTTACCAGCCCGGCTCGCTTTGATGTGATTCTGATAGCCGTGCGCGCAAGTTCGGCGGATAATGACTCTCAAATGGGTAGTTCTACTCTAAATCTCCCGATGGAGTCGGTGGCACGCCGCCAGGTCATGATCCGTCGCATATCGGTAGCGGCAATTGCGGTGATTTTTGCCGGTGCGTGCCTTGGCCTGGTCAACCAGTCTTTGTTCATGGGAGAGCGGTCTCGCCAGTCGAAAGAGGCGCTGCAGGAGCAGGCGGAAATACAACAGGCCATCGACGCCAACCCGGTCATATTTGATAACTCGACGCTGCCAATCGCGCCAGATGAAGCCCAGGCATTGAATGCCGCCCGCCCCAGTGAGATCGGTAATCCTTTTCCGGCCCGCCCTTTCAATATAGCTGCTAGCGACCGGAGCGCGCCTTCGTATGGTGCAGCACTATCCTGCCTAACACAGACGATCTATTACGAAGCCGGTAATCAGTCGGATGAAGGCAAGCGCGCAGTCGCCCAGGTAGTACTTAACCGGGTGCGGCATCCTGCTTTTCCGAATTCCGTGTGCGGTGTCGTATATCAAGGCTCCACGCGATCAACCGGCTGTCAGTTCACATTTACGTGCGATGGCAGCTTGGCACGAGTTCCCAGTCCAGCCGGTCTCGCGCGAGCGCGCAGGATAGCTCAGGATGCCCTTTCGGGTACGGTGTTCCCCGCTGTTGGCCTGGCAACCCACTACCACGCCGACTACGTCGTACCTTACTGGGCATCTTCACTCGCCAAGGTCAGGCCCGTTGGGGCGCACGTATTCTACCAGATGCGGGGATCGCTCGGTTCTCGTGGCGCATTCCAGGCGCGATACGACGTGGACGGGGAGACCCTATCGGCGCCGGCATTCGACCAAGTTGAGGTTACCGAGCCCGCGCTATTGGGCGATGCAGAATCGGATACGCTCGACTCCTCTGTAATCGAGGATAGGGCGCGCATCCGCAGCGATCTGGAAATGGGAAACCTGATCGTTCGCTCGGGTGAACTGCAACCCGACGCAAGAGCGTACCCTCGGTTGCGAGCTGACGATGTTGCCGGATCTCTTGAGCCTCCACCTGGCAGGCTTATGACCGACTAACCAACTGCATACACGCCCCGCTGAAAGGTGCGCGCGGGCTGACGGCGTTGGCCAAAAACGCTCGGGTTAATCTTCCAATCCGTAGTTCTTTATCCCGTAGGGGTCGCCGTAGCCGTAGCCATAGGCATCAAAATATCCGCCCTTGTAGCGGTTCAGAATAGTACCCAGGCAAGGTGTCGGCTCGAGAAGACGTATGGCTTCCTGCACCTGCTCGGCCGTGTTTCGCCCGTACTCTACTACAAGAATATAGGCATCGAGATGTTGGGAGGTAAGCAGCGCATCGTCGCTCGCGAAAACAGGCGGAAGGTCAACCAGGATCAGGACATCGTCAGGGAGTTGCCGCAATCCCGCGATGAGCTCGGCAAAGGCTGGCGAACTCAGCATTCCACTGCTGCCGCGTCTTGTGGGCTTGCATGGAAGAACATAGAGTTCAGTTCCATCGATCCGATAGAGCGCGTCTCTCCAGTTATCTCTTTCGCCGCGCAGGTAGGTCGACACGTCGCTGGGCACGTCGACATCGAGCGCGTCAAGCACTGATCCCCGGCGCAAGTCGAGATCGCACAGGACGACCGGACGATTGGCGGTTCCGGACATTGCTGCCGCAAGATTAAGCGAGACATAGGTCTTGCCGGCCGCGGGTGTGGCGCTCGTGATTCCAATTATGCGGCGCCCAGTTTCATCGACGTTTCGGGAGATTTGAGTGCGTAGCAGATTGAAGGGCCGCGTATTTTCGTCACTCTCGTCAAACCCGAAGACTCGTCCCCGAACTTTGATGTCTTGTGAAAGCGCGATCACGCCCGCATGCGGAAGGACGACCGGATCGGGTCTTGCCGACGCTGGCGGATTTGGTGCGGAATAGTTCATGATGGCCTTGTCGTACTAAGCTGCCGGCGCCGCGACCAGAAATTCAGAGACTTCATGCCCCGCTGGAACGAGCTGCCTCGCTCCTGCTGGTGGGTGGCATAGACGGGTATTGTGGCGAGTGGACGAGATCCGGTTATCTTTGCAAGTGCGGCCGGGTCCCTGATGGGGCGGGCGAGAAATTCTAGCCCGAAAACCAGTATGAAGCCCAATACAATTCCTGCCGCAGTACCGATTGCGACAATTAACGGTCGGTTTGGCGAAATCGGGGTGTCGGGGACCACTGGTGGATCAACCACCAGGAGCCGCTCGCCCATCTGCTCCTGGTCGGCGCGGGCGCCAGCCCTTGCCGACAGCAAGCGGCCGGAGACCTCTTCGGCCTGCTTGTTAAGCATTTGTACGCGCTGCTGCAGCTGTGCGGCCTGCTGTTCTACCGCGGGCGCCTGCGCGCGCTGCGCCAGCATCGCTCCCGCCTGCGCCGCCTCGCGCTGGCCGGCCGCCTGAAGTTCTACGATCTGATTTCTCGCGAGACGTATCCTGCTGTCAATCTCGGCGGTGGGGACACGGGCAACGTTCTGCTTGGCGAACTGTCTCGCCTGTTCGAGTCGCTGCTTGGCGAGAATAACATCCGGATGGGTCTCCGCATACGTGGCGCGCGCGCCTGCCAGTGCGCCCTCGGCCTGGACAACGGCGGGATCTCGCGTTTCCGCGCTCTGGAGCAGTCGCTTCTGACCTTCCAGGTCGGCAATCTCACGCTGAAGATTGGAAATCTGGAGGTCGTAGGCCCCGCCGCTTCCGCCAATGGTTGCTATCGATCCCGACGAGATAATCCGTCCGTATCGCGTATTGAACGCAGCGAGTTCACCCTCCGCCTGAGCGATCTTGGCCTGCAGATCCTGTTGCTGGTCACTCAGAAACTGGACCGTTTCGGTTTGTTGCTCGGCGTTCGTCGTTGAATCGACTTCTACGACGCGCTCCATCAGTTGCTGGGCAACCGCTTGGGCGAGAGCTGGCTCCTTGTACACAAAGGCCAGTTTCACCGAGATCGTCTTCTCGGCCGTCGAAGCCGAACCCAGGTCGATGGTCTGGGGTACCAGCGTGATATCCTCCCGCATGTCTTCGACGATCTCGGAAAGAGGCGTGCTGTCGCGCTCGCTCCTGTAAAGACCGTTGCTTTCGATCATGCCGATGAGCGCAGGGCGGTTGATAATTCTCTGTCGGATGGCTTCGATACGCTGGGCGACAGCATCATTTCCGGAAATGCCAATGACTTCAGGCGGAAGGCTTGGAGCTTGCACAAGCAGAACCGCCGAAGATTCATATCGACTGGGCAACAATATTACTGCCGCCACCGCCGCAATGAGCCCGAAGAGGGCAGGAATGATAATAAGGAGCTTGCGTTCACTGAGTATCATCGGGATCTGGGACAGGAACGCTCCGGATCCCCCGCTATCTGTCTCCGCCTGATCCTCGGCTGCGTAAGGATTCACTTGTTCTTCCCCAGGCGCAAACGAACTCCCAAACCAGTCGAAAAGCTTGGGGTGTTTGACAAATCGGTCCCGTATGAACGCGCGAGTGAACCGAATGCATAGCCTTCCAGGCGATCACCAATCGTGCGCGTCAAATTGGCCTCGACACTCGCGATGCGCACCGAAGGCAGGACAACCAGATCATTGGTAACCGGTCGACTGTGCGCATACCGCGCATTGACGTCGACTCGGCTTCGTGAAGAAATCCTCTCACTGAAACTTGCGCTGGCCGCCTGTACGATCTGTGTAACTCCGAATGCTCCGGGCGATTGCAGGCGTTCTGCAGTGAGGCAGAAATTGCGCACGGGGCGGGTGTGACACAACTCCACCAATCCACTAACGCCAGTCGACCTTGTTGCTGCATAGAACGTCGTGGCGCTCGTTTTTGTCGTCGATGCCCCAACTGCCGCATTGAGCGTCCAGTATTCGGCAAGACTATGCTCCAGCGTTCCCTCAGCCAGGAAGGTCGTGCCGGTGCCTCCTGCGTCGTAGTCAGTTCTACGGGCACTCAGCCTCGTCCCAATGCGCGTGACCGCGGTTAACTGGCGAGCATAGCGCGCACCACCCACAATACTGTCATACCCAACGATGGCATTCCCACCCGCCCAGAGACGCTGATACCCCACGTTGGAGCCAATGAATGAACGTTCGTCCACTTGGTGGTCGATGCCTAGGCCCGCGTCCAAGCTGGTTGACCGCCCCGTCAGGCCAAGGAGGGTAACATCATCGATAGGAATAGAAGGCAGGATTTCAGTCACAAGAGTGCCAGGGTCGACCGAGCTAACGGGGGCGGTTACGCCGGGTATCGCTCTCGAACTCTGGAAAACCGAGCGCGCGCTGCTCGAGTTGACACTTGCCGATCCATAGAGCGAGGTGCGGGGGCTCCTCTTGCTGCGCCAGGAGATTGAGGCGCCTTCGCTATCCTCGAAATCGTAATTGGATGAGAAGACCCGTCCTGCCACATAGGCAGACAAATCAAAGGTATTGCGTTCCGTTTCAACGTGAAGCCACGGTCGAACGTCTACCCTCAGGACGCCCACCAGCGTCGAATCATCATCTGCCAGATATGGGTTCGAAGTTACCCCACCCTCACCGCTGATGCTGACACCCGACTGGGTCGATTGTGCAGACAGAGGGGCACAAGTGAGCGCGCCCCAGGCAACGCAGAGTCTCCAGATGGTCTTCGACGACAGGTTCATGATCGGCACCCTCAAGGAACGATTATAACGTCGCCGGGCTCAACCCGTACGATGCCCGCATTGCGGACTGATTGTTCGCTGGCGCCTGCCTTGAAAAGCCTGGCCAAACGGATCTGGAATGAACGGCTTGCGGGGCCGGTGCCGCGAATGAGAAGGACGTTGTCCAGGTTGGCGAAGTCATCGGCCCCACCGGCCTGGCTTAACGCCTCGAGAACATTGACGTACTGGATTGTCGTGAAGGTTCCGGGCGATTTCACCTTGCCGAGGACCGAATATCGCATGCCCGTGGGAGCCTTGACCGAAACCGTGACGAACGGGACCTCTCCGCGGTACTGATCACGCAGGCCGGCACTGACCATGCGCTCCACCTCCTGCGGGAGGCGACCGGCGACCTGAAGCTGCCCCACGAGGGGAAATGCAAGAGTTCCATCAGGCAGGACGGTAAGTTCGCGCTGCAGTCGCTCTTCACCCCAGACGTAGATCTCGAGCTGGTCTCCTGGGTTGATCCGATACGAGGAAACCGATGGGGTGGGTGTACCTGCGGGGGGCACCTGAGCCTCCGTCGGCTGGGGAACACCCTGTGCGAGAGCTGGCGACCCGAGGGCGACGAAGGCGAAGCACATGGCGAATAAGGTTTGAAGTGTTACACGACCGAGCATAAATGACTTTTCCAAAGGTAGAACCGTCTTGGCTCTGGGTTACGGGTTGCCTAACGCGCTTACCATGCGATTGCACGCCTTCCAAACCCAAGCGTGTGCCACCATCTCATTAAGAGACAGTCTCTTCGCACTCATCTGCGCGCTGAGCATGATTCTTGGCGGATGCTCGAATTCGCTTGAGAACGCTCAGCGCGAGGCAGAGAACGCGCGATCGCAGCTTGAGTCCGGCGATTACGCCGCGGCCCGGACATCGGTCGCTCGCGCGCTTGCATACAGGGATGATCAGGTCGACATCCTGCTCCTCGACGCTCGCATCAAATTTCAGATGGGAGATGTGCGGGCGGCATTTGATGCGTACCGCACGGTGCTCGCCTTCGACCCACGCAATCTTGAAGCTCTATCGGCGGTTGCGCAGACCGGCGTGTCTGTAAATGAACGCGATGTCGCGCGTGATGCGATCAAGCGCGCGCTGGCGATTGATCCCGGTCAGCCCGTGGCGCTGCTCAGCCAGGGCATCCTGCTAATCGATGAAAAACGGTTCGATGAAGCGATCGACGCTGCCGAGCAGTTGCTTGCGGCGCATCCGGGTGACTCGCGTGGAATTGTGCTCAAGGCGCGCGGACTATTCTTGACGGGTCGTACTGATGAGTCGTTCGACCTACTCGATGGCGCGATCGAGACCTTTGGAAACAATCAGTGGATTGCCGCCGCGTTACTGGAAAATGCTAGAGCATCGGCGAATGTCCCCCTCATGCTCGAGCAGTTTGCGCTGCTCGTACAGGCCAACCCGGATAGCGTTGATCTCGCGCTTGACCAGATCAACACACTCTACAAATCCGGCGATGTCGATCGGGCGCGTCAAAACTCTGCTACCTTCATTGAGCGCTTCGGCGGCGATGCCGCCAAGATGTCTCGCCTCGTTGATCTTTGGGAGGAATATGATCGGACCCCGCTTCGACCTGGCGATTTACAAAGGCTATCAACCAGCCCACTCGCCGAGGCCCGCCTGGCGGCCGCCAGGTACTATTTCCTAGAGGATCCATCAGCTGCGGATGCGCTAATTCGAGAAGCACCTGATGCCAGGTTCATGGGTTTCATAGCCCGTTTGCATGTTGCCCGGGGATCGGCTGAGGGTCCTGATCTGGCCCTGCAAATTCTCAGTAGAGACAAGACCAATTGCGATGCCCTCTCGGCCCTTTCCGAATGGCATATTGCCAAGGGCAATCCGAAACAGGCGATAGTGACGTCACAGCTTCTTGCCACCCAATGCCGCGACCGACGCGATGGATACGTTCAACTGGCAACAGCGTATACCAAGCTTGGCCGTCCGGCCGCGACTGAACGTGTTTACCGCGAAGGCATCGATGCGCATCCACAGGACCCGATGTTAACCGAGGCATTCGCAGGCTGGCTTTTGAAGCGGGGTCGGGAAGACGCTGCGCTTTCGGCTGTACGTCGGCTCAGCAAGGTGGCGCCGTCTCGAAGCTCTACCTGGAAGGTATACAGCGTCGTTTGCCAGAAAATCGACGACAGGACTTGCGCGCAGACGGCAAACAGCGGACTGGTGCGCTCAGAATCGCAATACGCGCTCGATCCATTGCCCGGCGTGCGGCGTTCGGACCACTTGTTCGGACGAACGTGGAGCTGATGCGCTGGATGAGCGACACACGAGAGCTTCTTGGTATTCGATTTGCCCACTGCGGCATTGAGCAAGCGCTCGAGTGGATTTCGAAAGCCGCTACAAGGGATACGTTTTCCTACGTGGTCACTCCGAACGTCGACCATGTCGTCATGTATTGGAAGGATGGCAACGAGCCGTGGCGTTTGGCTTATCGGAAGGCAGTGGCCAATTGCGATCTGTGCCTCAACGATAGCCGGGTGCTGCAGCGACTGGCGCGACTCTCGGGCGTTCGTCTACCTGCAGTACCTGGTAGCGATGTCGTTCAAAGGCTGGTCGAGGATCTTGGGGGCATATGCGGGTCGATCGCCCTAATTGGAGGGACACCTCGCGAAGCGGGGTGGATCGCTTCCGCAATGCCTCGACACGAGGTCCATCACATGGAGCCCCCCATGGGCGTGCGCGATAGTGCTGGAGCGCAGATTGAGATTGCCAAATTTGTCGAGGAGGCCAGAGCCGACATTGTCCTCCTGGCCATCGGCGCGCCGCAGAGCGAGATGGTCGCCCTTACGATTGCCAGTCGCGGGCGAGCGCGCGGTGTGGCACTGTGCATTGGTGCATCCGTCGAGTTCCTGAGTGGGCAGAAGCGGCGTGCGCCAGCCTGGATGCAACGCGCAGGACTGGAATGGCTATTCCGTCTTGTCAGCGAACCGGGCCGGTTGTGGCGGCGCTACCTTGTGGAAGGCCCGAGAATATTTGCGATATGGTGGAGGCATCGCGGGACCCGGTAACGCCAGCCGGTACTTTTGGGGATGAGAAATGACCCCGTGCCGCCCGCACCGCGAAGAGGTAAGGCCGCAGAACACCTAGTCCGCGATCGCGCAATCACGATCCGGGTGCCAACCCAACTCCGCCCTAGCTCTACGGTTGCTATAGGACAAAGAGCGCCACCGGGCTTCCTGACGCGGGAGATCCAGCCATTCCGGGAGACGCGCCCGTCCCTCGAAGAAAACACGACTAGCCACCCACGCGGCGCCTCCCAGCATACGAACCAGCATGTACGGAACAGGTATCGGGATGCCGAGCATTTCGCCTGATTGGCGAGCTCTTCGGTAAAGACCCCAGTAGGTGATCGGCTTGCTGCCAACGATGTTGATTACCAACTCGCGTTCAAGGGGCGCATCGATCGCCGCGATCACCGCGCTCGCGCAGTCATCGACATGGACGAGTCGCATTGAGCTTAGCGGGCCAAATATGAGATCAAATGGACCTGCCCGAAGAGCCCGCCCATAGTCCCAGTCAGCAGCAGTTCGGTAAATTGCACCGGGCCGAAGCACGACGAGGGGAATATCCTTCGCGTTGCAATGCGCGCGGATCATCCGCTCCTGTATCAGCTTGGTTTGCGTATATGCGTCTCGCCGAAGGGGGTGCGGCTCGAGCACACTTTCCTCATCAAGCCTGCCGAACGGTCCAGGAGCGCTGAAGTCGTAGACGGAAAAGCTTGAGATATGAACGAAGCGCTGAAGACCTTCAGGCAACGCCGCCAGAAGGTTCTCGGTCGCCAGCACAGTACCCGTCAGTTGCGTTGCGAGGTCGCCCGATGCGGCGGCTGCGCAATGTACAACGCAGTTTGCTTCGGCCAGTTTTTCGGTCCAATCGCCCCGCTGGCGCAGGTCACCCTTGACGGGTTCGACCAGCTCGGAAGGAGGCTCAATCCGAGAGCATGGCCGGTACAATGCGAGGACCGAATGTCCACTCGCTGCCGCGGCATTTGTAATTGCGCTGCCAAGGAACCCACCAGCGCCGGTTAGGAAGACCTTCATGGCCGCTGGCCAAGCGCAACAATTTGATCGGTCAACTCGGCTGTTGCCATCATTTCGCGAGCAGTGATCGGCGGCTCATTTCCTTCTCGAATTGCAGTGTAAATTGCCTCAAGCATGCGCGGCATACCGTGCATCGTACCATGCTGACGGACCTTGTTGCGAAGATTGTCCGCCCCTGACTTTACCAGTCCAAATCCGCCTCGGATCTGGCCAAGCGCATATGTCTTGCCGACGTAAGGTGGACCCTCCAGGCGAATATAGGGATTGTAGAGATCTGTCTCGATGCTGGCCAGAGTACCCCGTACTGCAATTCGGAACGCACTTGGCTCTACGTCCGCTGCAACCCGCAGCCGTCCCCTCGTTGGTCCGCTGCGCACCAGAACGTCGCAGAAATCGAAACCCGCTCTCCGGTTGCCGCTGCGGTTGATGTATTCTCCCATTACAGAGTCTGCGGCCTCCGAGCCCGTCAGCGCCTGAAAAAGGTAGACAAGATGAGGGAGGAAGTCCTGCACCGCTCCGCCGGGAAGGCCGGTGCTGGGCCCATTGAGATTGAGATCGCCGAACGGGCCGGCCAGGAAATCAAGGCTCAGAAGGATATCACATTCGCGCACGTCGCCCAGCGCTCCTGCCTGAATCCTGGCGCGGAGGTCGATGATACTGTCATTGAATAAAAGGTTCCTGCTTTCGACAAGTAGCTTTCCCGCGTTCCGAGCGGCCTCGATCAATGCGGCCGTTTCGTCGGCCGAACCCGTCATCGGCTTTTCGCAGATAACGTGCGCATCGGTGTCGAGGGCTGCGCGCACCAGGCGGCTATGTGTCTGAGGCGGTGTGAGCACATGAACGACATCAGGCCTCTCCGCCAGAAGCATCTCCTCCGCGTTCGCGTAGAGGTTGACCTTCAAATCGAAGGCGGCCGCGGCCGCCGCCATCATCGCGGGTGACTGATCGCACAGGGCGACGGGCAGGGCTGAGGGTGACCGAGCGAGGAATGGCAGGTGTTCATATGCGATGGCACCGCAGCCGATCACGGCCGTCCGTAAAGGTGAGCACGTCATCAGGCGTCTCGCAACTCGAATAGGTGAGCCAACGCCTCACCGGTTCGAGCCAGATCGTGCTGGACTTCTACCCGCGCCCGGGCCGCGCGAGCAAGCGTCAGGCGGCGCGACTCTTCACCAAGCAGCGACATGATCGCATGGGCGAGACCATCAGGATCAGCCGGAGCTGCCGTCAAGGCAGTCTCGCCGTTACTGGCCAGTTCCGGGATTCCAGCGATCCATGTGGTAACAACAGGAACGCCGATCGCCATTGCTTCCATTATCGAGATCGGCAAGCCCTCGCTGAAAGATGCCATGACAAACACGTCGCTGTCTGCAAGCTCGCGCTTGACTTCACGTGGCTCCAATTCTCCAGCAAGAGAAGCAATTCCGTCCAGTTCCAGTGCGGCAATCCGTGTTTCAAGCCATGCGCGCTCGGGCCCGTCTCCAATTATTTGCAGGCTTGCATTTATTCCTGCCCTGCGAACCTTCACAAGGGCCTCCAGCAGAATTCCATATCCTTTCTCGGAAGAAAGCCTCCCGATCGCTACCAGGCGGGGCTCGGAGCTCAAAGGTGGTGGGTCACGGTAGGGAAGCGCTTCGGAATCGATGCCGCAGCGCACGACACGGAACTTCGGCCACAGCTTCGGTGGGGAAACGAGGCAGAGTTGAGAACGCGTGAAATCGCTGATGCATATAACCAGCGCTGCGTCTTCGGCCTTGAGATCGAGACGGCTCTCGGCCTGGTCGGTGAAGTCGTGAAATCCATGAACCGTGAAGCTGAAAGTCGCCTCGCTACTGCCGGAAGCGCGCATGATGTCCGCGGCTAGCCAGCTGATCGTAGCGGGGGCGAGCCCGAAATGAGCATGGAGCCGTGTAATGCCATCGCGCAGGGCGTGCCGCGAGACTAACGCTGCCTGCGCCAGATGTGACAGCCGGCGCATAGTCCTCGATGGTGATCCACCCCCACTTGCCAGCGCTTTTTGCCAAACACGGCTCATACCGACAGGATGACGCAGCGATTGCGTCAGGAGAGCTCGGATGCCAGCCCAGATCGCGGGTTTGAGGTAAGTGGTTCGGGCGATGCTGGACGCGGCATCAGGATAATTTCGCTCCACTGCATCTGGGGGGTTCATCGCGAAAATGCGGATCGGGAGTCCAGCATTCTCGACTGCGAGAATTTCGTTGGCAATGAACGTCTGGGCCAGCTTGGGATAGTGGGTTACGACATAGCCAACCGGCGGCCAGCTTCCGGTGCTGGAGGACAGCCCTTCGTTCATTTGTAGGTGACCGGCGTCTGTTGCGACTGCTGCTGCGAGCGCAGCATGTACCTGAGGATGCCCACCAACTCGGCATACTTTCCAGCGATTGAAAGAAAGCCTGAAAAAGCTCCGTCGCGACGCACCAGCCGCAGGTACTGAAGTAGCACCAGCGCTGGCCACATGAGCAACAACCAAGGCGTGGACGCGACCGCGAGAATGATCGCGATAGATGGCAGTACGCCAGCCCAGGCTATGGCACGCGCTAACTCGCGCACGTATAATCGTCCCTCGCGCTGGCTTCGGGTCTTGTTCCAGGCTTGTGCATATCCCATCCCGCTGCGGATTGCGCGGCGCCACCATTGTGAGAATCGGTACATTGCGGCGTCGTGTACTGTCATTGGAACGTCGAGGCGCATGACCTTCCAGCCTCTGCTTCGTAACCGCGCACAAAGCTCGGGCTCTTCGCCAGCAATCATCTCCGGATTGAAGCCGCCAGCATCGTGATAGGCAACGAAGCGAAAAAGTGCATCTCCCCCGCATGCCTCGGCCTCGCCAATCGGGGTATCCCATTCACGGTCAATTATGCGGTTGTAGACGGATGCCTCAGGAAATCGCTCGCGGCGGCGCCCGCATACCGCTCCCCACTCACTATTTTCCAAGAGGAACCGCTCGGCAGAATCCAGAAAGCCTTCCTCAAGTTCGCAATCACCATCAATAAACATCACATTTTCAAGGGGGGGGGAGTGAGCCACAAGCTCCGCAACACCCTCGGCCCGGGCGCGGGCAGCTGTAAAGGGGCGCTCGAGGTCAAGCCGAATTATCCTCGCCCCCATAGCTGAGGCCGTCTCGACGCTGCCGTCGGTAGAGGAGCTGTCGACATAAATGACGGGACAGCCCGTTCGCTGCAACGATTGAAGGCAGCGAACCAGGCGCTCGCCCTCGTTGCGGCCGATGACAACTACTGCAGTGGTGGGTGGATGTCTAACCATGTAGAAGGCTACGAGAATGCCACCATTCGGCGGGAGTGGGAACGACGCCTGCAGATCCCAGCAACAGCTTGGCAATAATTGCGACAGCGAGAACCCCCACCGTCAGGTAGATATCGTCGCTCAGACGCGCGAAGCCTTCGTCATGCGATGACCAGGTTAAAACCAGCCAACGTACTGCTTCGGCGAGCACCAAAACGGCTAGCGCCTCGACCATGCTCCCGGAAGCAAGGGCAAAAGGAAGGCCGACAAGCATTACTGCGAATTTCGCCCCATTTGACCAGGCGCCCGGCGCCGGGCGGCCGCATCCCATCAGCATAGCATCTGCGAACGAAGACAATATGCTGAACCACACTCCGAAGAGCAAAACAGGGATTATAAAGGCCGCAGCATGATAACGGGCGTCGTATGCGATGAAAATAAACTCGTCGGAAACAGCCATACCAATCCCGGTGACGACAGCGACCAGAGCAAGCGTGTTGCGGCGGGCGATACGAAGACGCGGTGCGGCTTGACTGCGACGCTCCCTCAGTGCGGCTATCTTGGGAAATACAAGATATGAACCGGCGCGCTGAGCCAGCGCGCCGAGCATGTCGGAGAAAGTTCGCGCAACACCGAAAACGCCTGCAAGCGCCAGGGAAAGAACTCCGACGAAATACATGCGGTCAAAGCTGGTGGCTGCATAGTAAATCGCCGTAGAAAGAAATATCCACTTCCCAAAATGAAGAATTTCTGTGGCATGCTGTCGACTCCACGCCAGGCGTGAGTACTTGCCGCCACCAAAAGCATAGCTGAGTACTGTCGTGAAGATCGTGCTTAGAAGCAAGCCCCAGACCAGGGCCCAAACGCTCTGCATTACTGCTGCCAACGCGATCGTACAAACGCACTGAAAGATCAAGCTGGCAAAGTCGTAAGCCGCACGCCGTTTCAACATCAAATGGCGCTGCATCGTAAAGAGCGAAGGCGATAGAAGACCTGAAATAAGGAAAATTGGACTTATGACGAACAGGATCGGGAGGAGGTCGGGCTGATCGTAAAGGCTGGCGATTGGCCAAGCGAGAGCGAAGACGGTTATGCTGAGAAGAGCGCCCCGCAACACCTGGAGTGTCCAGGCCACACGCAGGAAATCCCGCGCATCCCCGTTAGGTGAGCGAACGACACTCTGACCTATACCGATGTCGGATAGTAGCTCGACGCCAGTGCGGAGGGCATTCACCAAGAGCATCAAGCCGAACATCTCGGGGGCCAGAAGCCGAGCAAGTACGATTTGCGTCGCCAGGCGAATTATCTGCTGCAGGCCAAAGGGCACAATCACCCATCCGACTTGACCGGCAATGGGACGCGATCGCAAAGAACTGACAAGCTGTGCAATATGTGCGCGGGGCACGGGAGATCCCATGAGAAAAATGCGAGGCTATGGGCCTATTTCGTGGCCTGAATATAAGCGTAGGTACCGAAAAAATTCCATTCACGGTCCGCTGCGAACTCCGAGAATCTCTCGTGCACAGCTCTCAGGACCGGAATTTTTTCGTAGTAGAAATGGCCATAGAAATTGCGGAAAGTCACTTCACGATAACCGACTGATTTGAGAAGCTTTATCATTCGGTCCGGGTTGGCGTAGCAAGCAGAATAGGGTGCTGGAAATTTCGGACTGATCGAGCGGCGAGGGCTGAAAGTCTTAAGGACGCGGCTTGAGATGGAATCCGGCAGATACTTGTTAACAAGGAACGGGACCGCATAAAGCGTAGGAATGAGATGAAAGGCACGACCTCCCTGACGCAGCACCTTGTAGACATTGCGATGCATTGCCTCTCCGTCGGGGACATGCTCGGCTAGAAACCGCGAGAATACAACGTCATAGGAATTGGCAAACTCGGAGGCGTCGCCGCTCACGTCGAAGCGGGCCTTATCGTAGCCTTCCGGTAGTAGAGCCAGTTCCTCCGCGCTGATGTCATTCACGGTATAGCTACGGATACTCGAGGGCATCTCGTCGAGACGAAACGAGGGCCACCGTCCGGCACCAAGCTCCAGGAGGTCCGCATGGTCATACCTCTCAACAATCGCTTTCAGCTCATCACCGAACTGCTCCATCGAGGTATTCCATGCTTTCTCCTTCGCTATGGCCATCTGCGCCTCCTTTGTCGCTACGCGGCGTTTAGGCGCCCCGGTCGATAAATCCCAAGAAATTCACTGGTCGTCCCATTACCCGACATTTCAGCATACCGATTGTCGAAGGGTAGACCGCATTTTGCGCGGCGCCAGCGTCGAAATGGAGCTGCGATTGCGAGATGGATCGGGGCAACCTAGATGTCGAAGGCGCGGCAAGCATTGTCCATATATGAACCCTTGGGCGGTCGCCGGTCATGCCACTCGGATAGGCGCGAGTGCCACATGTGGATGGCTCTGGTTTCCGGTGCCAAGGTTGCCTCCACGATCTCCGCATCGTCAAACAGGTCGAGAGCGCGCTCGTAAGGGAGCGGATAGAACACCGGGCGTGGCTGAGCGAGTTCTAGCTTGTCATACTTGCGAGCCAGGTAGGTGATCATCGCCGGACCCGCCACACCCCAAGGCAAGTCTTCGAGCTTGACTTCTCGCTTGCGCAGCTTCGTCCACCAGTATCCAAGAGTGCGTCGTGGGCCGAAAAAGGGAGGTAGCCAGTCAGTGGCCGGTATGTTGCGCAACTCCTCGAGCATGGCTGACTTGGCGGGCAATTTCAGGATCGCGCCATTTATTGACGTGTCGTGCTCCCACCCAAACACATAGTCGCTCGCGAAGTCGAGAGGGCCGAGCAGGATAACATCAAGGTCCATCCAATAGCCCAATTGCTGAGCAAATATCTCATAGCGAAAAAAGTCGGATCCCAGCGCCTTGAACTTCCCGTCGAAGAGGAGGACCCGATTCCTGTCGCTCATGACATCGGCCGCGTTTCGAACTTCCACACCCGTCGGCACGCCTTCGAGGGTTTCTGGCTTGTACGAGAAAACGGTCACGGGATGACCTTGAGCCATCGCGGAAGCGATGCTGAGGCGCTCGATGTAGCCCAGCGGTCCTTCGAACCAGAGTGTATTAATGGCCTCCATCAGTTCCACTTCTGCTCATAAGCTCGGCCAAGAAAGACCCCAAAAAGCAGATCGCGAGCGATTGAAGCTTTCTTGAAGCCCCAGGGCCAGTCACCGTAATCACCATTTGAGACCGATCGGATCAGAGCCTGCATTCTATCGGCGAGAGAATGCGCCATATAGGCGGCGGCACGTCGCTCCAGCTTGGTTGCCAAACCCTCGTACTTACTAGCAATCCAGCATGCCCGCTCCTTCAGAGAAGGGTGATCCAGGGCAATCGCGCGGGCAATGGTCGCCCGCGCCAGCGCGGCTTCTGCACCGCGCTGGTCCTGCCTACCATAATGCTCAAGCCGTCCTAGAATTTTCTGCGCAAATCGAGTGTTACGGGGATTCGCACCCACCGAATTGCTCGCGTGTTGACGGTAGCCAACCAGAACGCTGTCCACGAACAAAACCTTCCCGGTAAGCGAGGCAAGAAAAAAATACCACTGATCATGCGACATAATATCCAAAGGATCAGCCACGTCGTTTAGGGAAAGGTTCCAAAATTCGTCAAAGCGGCGCAAATCACTTCGAAAAACTTGAGTCATTCCATATGAATGGTGAAACGGAGTAAATGGGGAGGCGCTCAATCGTTCGCATTCAAGAGCCCCTCTATACAATTGCGAATTCCCAATTCGGTCAATGTCAACAATACGCGCGTTATGAAACGCGAGCATGACCTGTGGATCGTCAAAGCAGATGTTCATTCTGGCGATCTTTTCTTCATCCCAGAAATCATCTTGATCCGCAAATGCAATCAAATCTCCCTCGCACAACGATGAGGCACGTCGAAAATTCCGAGCATAACCTAGTTGCGATGAATTTCTGAATAATCTTACTCGAAAATGTGCTTTATCCGCGAATTCCTGCAAAAGCGGCATAGTATCGTCGCTCGAGCAATCGTCGCAGACAACGAGTTCGTGCGGCGGATGGGTTTGCTCAGATATCGTGCGCAGCTGTTGCTCCAGGAATGGAGCACCATTGTAGGTGGCCAAAGCTATCGAGACTTTGCGGATGCTTCGATCTTCGCGCGCGCAAGGGTCATTCGCAAGGCGGTCATCGGTCAAAGAGGGAATTCCTCAGGCGCTATTGGGAATGGACGGACAGAGGAGTGCTCGCCTTTCGCTTAAACCCCTTCCTCGACCGGTGGAACGGGGTGAGGATTCAACGGCACTCGAGCGGCTCGTACCCGAGATTGAATTTCTCTCGCTCGCGACGAAGACACCAAAGCGGCGTTGACAAAAACCAGCGATAGGATGCTGGATGTAAGCACCGCGTACTCGAAGTTGCTATGAAGGCCAACCGCAACCAGGGCGGCTCCTGACCCCAGCGCGACTCCAGAGTGAGTAGCGCGGGTATTCCTGAATGCAGTGAGAAACGCAGCGGTAGCAATTCCTCCCAGGAGTAGAATGAGCGCGATCTCGCCAGCCCAACCTCTCTCGGCTCTAGCTACGAGATATGCGTTGTGTACCGGTTGTGATCGGGTTGCGAAAGTGAGGGTTGTCCCTACTTTGTCGAGGTAGCCCCCCAAATTGCTGACCGGAACAAAATTGTTTGCGCCCACCCCCAATGGGTGGTCTGCTGACATGCCTCGCGCGGCGTCCGCCAAGGCTACTCGCGCGGTTTCTTCAGTGGTGAACTCGCCGCCTCCGAACCGCTCGCTAAGCGTTCCAATAGCGAACGGAGCCATTATCCCGGCCGCAAGCCCCCCCAAGACAAGCATCTGCCATTTTCGAGCTGTCCCGCGCCGAATCAAGCTCGCGAGGATCAGCAGGATTGCGCCCAAAGCGAAGAAGCCAAGTGAGCCCCGCGAACCGCCTCCTGCGATGCAAATGGCCCCTGCAATAATGCCAAGGTAGACAATTTTGCTACGTTCACCCTCCAGTACCGATGCAATGAGCGGCAAAACGCTGAGTTCGACTGCCAAGCCCAGCACGTTCTGGTGATCAAAGGTCCCAGGTGCTTGGATCATCCCAGCTACCTTCTGGCGGATCACGAACAGCGCCTGAATCACAAGTCCAATTGCCAGGCCCTTCATAAGCGCGCGGAGCGCTTGCGGCCTGTGGAGTTCGCTTGCCAATGCAATGAACAACACGATCATCTGCAAGGTCTGAAAGACGATAAAGACCCCGGCGATCTTGATACTGGCCGAAAAAAGCGACAGGATTATCGTGATGAAAAACAATGCGATGAGGGGCAAGAAAGATATTCGATAGCGGCCTGACGGGCGGGTGAAAAGAAGCGCTAGCGCCAAGCTGTCGACGAGCGACAGAAACATCCCCTTTGAGAGACCCTGCCATTCGGGCCACACATAAAAAGCAGCGGAGGGAGATATCTCGCCTACGCAGAAGAGCATGGCGCCGATGGCCATGACTGCCCCATCTCGCCTTGCGGTGTTCGAACTCAATATGGCCACAAACAACGGCAAGGTCAGCAGGATGATCGCGAGCCCGGCCCAACGCACTCTTTTCTCCTCCAAACACACCCGATCGGCTTTAAGGTACGGTGCATCTGATTTTCCGGGGGCAAACTCAAGGAATTCTCGGTCAACCAATGGTTTCACAGCCAGCGTGAAAGCACTTTAGGTATCAGGACACTCAAATAGGTGACCACAAATTCGAGGTTGGTATCCAAGGGAATGCAGAGAGTCCGTAAGGCAGAACTCGTTGGCGTATTGGCGATCGGAGTCCTGGTCGGCTATTCCTTGGATCAATCGCGTCCCATTGGGACGGAGGGGCGAGAGCCCGAGATCGTTGCCAGAGCACTGCTTCCATCAGGCAATTTCGAAACCCGCCGCGGAAAAGCTGATATCGCCGTCGTGATATATAGCGATTTTCAGTGTCCTCTTTGCCGTCAGAGCGAACCGGACTTGCGCGCTGCAGCAGAGAGAGATGGAAACGTGAGAGTCGTATATAAGGAATGGCCCATTCTCGGAGCCAAATCGCAGCGAGCATCGGAAGTCGCGTTAGCGGCAAAGCGGCAGGACCTCTATTTGGAGGTGCGCGACAAGCTCATGGCAACCCCACTTCCGTTGACCGAGGGCAAGTTGCGCACCGCCGTTGAGGAGTCAGGTGGAGACTGGGAGCAAATCGTCGATGACATTGAGGCACACGCCGCGGAGACTCGTCGGCTGCTCGCGGAAAATAGTCGAGAGGCTGTCTCACTGGGCTTTCGAGGTACGCCAGGGTATGTGATAGGAGACCGAGTGATCGAAGGCGCTTTGCCTCGATCAGATTTCGCGCGAGTGTTGAGGGAAGTCCGGCAACCCTAAGCAACGGCAGTTCCAGAAACTGCCGCAGGTCTGCTAACGATCATTTCTGCTCAACAGAAAGAATCCACCGCTCCGGTCCCTCTAGCCCGATCGCGGTGAGCCGGCCGGTTCGGTAGGCTGCCGTGTCGATGTTTATGCGGTTATGCCTGAATTCGGGCTCGTCTGTCTCGGCGTGGCCGTGAACAACGATCGCTCCGTGTTCCACTTCGCTTTGGAGAAATTCGTCCCGGATCCACAGCAGGTCGCGGGTCCTCTGCTTGTTCAGGTCAAGCCCTGGCTTGATGCCTGCATGACAGAAGAAATAATCTCCGGAGATGAAGTGGGTCGGCAGGGCTCCGATCCACTCGAGGTTCGGCGTGCCAACGGCTTGCGTGATCCTTCTCGCTCGCTCGGGGGCTGAAAGACCCCGCAGACGGTCAGGGTGCAACCCGAAACTGAGCAAAGTCGCCGCGCCCCCGTTTCGCAACCAGATCCGCTGTGCGGCATCGCTGCCCGCTGCCGAGCGGACCAGCAGTTCCTCATGATTGCCACGCAGAGTGACGACGCCGCTCGTGCCCTCGTCAAAACGCCTTACCATTTCGATCATATCCCGCGAGCGTGGCCCGCGATCAATCAGGTCGCCTAGGATGATGATCTTGGTCGCACTGGCTCCGCGCGATTGGCCATCTCGCTGGATTGCCCGCAGCATCATTGCAAATAGATCCGCCCGGCCGTGGACGTCCCCGATTGCATAGATTCTTTCGGGGCTTGGTGTTGCTCCTTCCGCGCGCCGACTAGAGACTGGCGTGGAAAGTGCAGTATGGGCATTCATTACCAGCGTCTCATTGCAGTATTCTTGAGGAATATCGCCAAAAAGCAGAACGGTTCCGTAGGGCGCTCGAATTGGGTCGACGCGATGAGCCTCCGGGAGTTCTAACTATCAGAAAAACCATCCAGGCAGAAGCCAGCTCGCGCAGCTCCCTGACGTGGAACATCGCTTTACCCCCCTTTCAATTTTTCTGGCCGAGCGGGCAAGCAGTTGCGGAACCTATTCAGTGGGCAGCATTGCTGGCACGCCGCTCTTCGAACACCTCATGACGCGGCTAAGGCAATGCCTATGTGCGTATCGAGGTACTGATGGAAGGCGAAGCGTCTCTGGCCCATGCGTCGGCAGGTTTCGCGCGCGCCATCGTATGAATATGACGAGTGCTCAATCCTTGTTGGAGCCGTGGGAACTATAGGGGGTTTTCGCCCATGACATTGCCTGCATCGCTGTACCTGCAGACGAGGACCTCCTCACTCCGACCGCGACTGAGAGCGCAACCGACTTCCGCCGATTTGCGCCATATCAGCTGCGTGTAATGGCCGACGTCATCCACCTTCCCGGTCCGGCTGTTTGATGGGAAAATGCCTGTTTTGAAATGCTGCTTTTCGGAGATCCAGAGCCCCACCATAGCATCCGGAGCATAGGCGTCCGGCGTTCCGCCCCATAGGTTTTCACCTATTGGCTCCGCACCTGGTTCATCAGGCGAGTGTTCGAAAGATCCGGTCCGCGCGAGATGATTGGCCCATTGCTTGGCCCCGGCCGCCAATTCGTCGTTCCATTGAAGCGGAGGCACGCCGACCGCGGACCTCTCACGATTGTGCGCAGCAAGTATGCGTTCGTCGAAGTTGGTGCGCAGGCCAGTGCTGCCAAGGATTATGGGCGCGACAGCCAGAAGAGAAGCGGCGGCTGCGCGCTTGCCAAGCCTGAATGCTTCCATACGAGACCCCTCGAAAACAAAGAGGTGTCTCGCAGAAACTTGTCACGAAATGGTTTACATCAATCTGCTTGCTCTGTCCGGATCTCTCTGGGAGCGCACGATCTGCACGACATCCCCTTGCTTCGCTTTTTCAAAGAGAAGCGAGGCGAACTCCAGCGGGATGCCAACGCAGCCGTGAGTTGCTGACCCGCGCCGGACATCACTTCCATGGATTGCCACACCGTCCTCCGTCAGTCGCAAACTGTATGGCATCGGTGCGTCATATGTTCGCGAATGATAGTCTCGATTTTTCTCCGCAATCGGGAAGGATCCCATAGGGGTCATATGGCTATCCGCACCGTACAAAATCACAGCGGTACCAATTTCATGACCGCCCTGAAAGACGGACATGAGTTGCGTTCGCAGATCTACACGGATCAACAACTCGCCAGGGGGCACCCCGTCCGCGTCCCACAGAAACTCCCCGTAAGCGAGTTGTCGGTCGACTTTGAGTAGCGATTTGAGGTTGCCCGCCAGAGTGCCGTCTTCTGCGGCAGTCATTGCCTCCAAGGGAGTTAGGTGAATTCGCTTGTTGGCATCCTGTTCGGACCAAGCCGGCGCTGTAGCAACAGCGTTGTCCCGATCATCAAGCGTCAGTATCTCCCGAGCTGTGCTTGATCCTTGGGCGGCCACCAAACCCATGCACACAAAGACTGCCAGCGTCGCGACAATCAGGGTGGGTTTGACAACACGCACTGCCGACTCACATCAAACGCATGACGGCCCCGATCCCCGATGCCCTGTTTGCAGCGAAGTCAGTTGGCAGTGCTTGGGATTCGAGGCAGTCGTCGCCGCGTCTGCAGCCCTGCGCCTCACCTTCAAATCGATAAGCCCTCCTTCGACGCATTCCCGCGCCGATGAGACCAAACCCTAGTAACAACATGGCCCATGTTGATGGCTCAGGCACCGCGGAGAATGGTGGAGGTGAAGGTGGCGGACCTCCAGTGCCGCCATCGCTGCCGCCACCCGAAGGTCCGCCGCCATTCCCACCGCCGGATCCGCCGCCGGCAACTGGAATCCCGATAAAGCCACCCGCGCCGATAATGGGACCACCTCCCACCAGATCTGACGTGCCAAATGGCCCCTCAAGCATATCAGGTGTCGAGGGTTGTTCTTCCGACGCGAAGAAGACGGGCTCGTCTGGTCCTCGAGCTGCACCCGGGGGGGCTGGAGGAGTAGGGAAGACTTTGCCCAGCGCGCGTTGCCTCAGCTCGTCGCCATCGTCGCCCCCCAGCTTCGAAATACTTGCTGAAGATTTCGACTTGTTGAGGTTGCCAGTAATGCGCTCTCCAGGCGAACGGTTTGCGAGCATGTCAAAAACGTTGCGAACCTGGGCGGCGCCAGGCACCTGGCTGTCCTCGGACAGAAGGGCGCTTGCGATAGGAATCGCGGCCGCCAAACCCAACGCCGCCGCTGCCAGCAATGCTGGACGTAGCCAGGCCCGTGATCGGCTAGATGGTTGGTCGGCAGCGGTGATTATCATGATAGCATCAGACTTTTCGAATCGCGTAAGCGGAGAGCATACACCCGGTTAACGCTCGAGGCACGGATTCGTCCCGAGCTTGGTGGCCCATTTTGGGACGATGTACCCGATTGGCACAAGCGGCCGAGAGATCAACGACGGAATTGGCAATCCTAGATATCATTCTGAACCCGGATGACCGAGCCGGTCGCGGAAGGATCGCGCCGCGGGAATCCTCCCTTCAGGGGGCAACCCGAAGTGGCGACTTCGAAGTCAGCCTTTCCCGGACGCGAAGCGTCTACGCTCCTGAAGAAGTCCTACGGAGAAGCCGAAATTGCCCGGATATTACGCGTGCCTACCCGGGAACCCTCTGGCGCCGCGAACGGCTCGGGAAGTTCGTTGCAACCCCAGACTTTTTGAAAGGGACCTCGTTGACGTCGACCACCGAGGTCCGTCCTCGAGCCCGATTACCGACACCCGCGGACCCTCAGTTTCGACCAAACAGCGAATGCGACTGACAAACGCAGCGGCGCAAGGCTGCGGGAAAGCTTCGGCTTAGCGCGCCGCACTATCGGAGACCGACAATATCGCTTGCCTTGTCGTGTTATCGTAGGTCAGCCGGATGCCTGCCTTCGCGAGGGTTTCCGAAGTAACGTATTTCTCGGCCGCAGCAGAAGTCTTCAACCAGACAAATAGCGATCTATCCAGCCTGTCTTCAAACAATGAGATGAGCTCGCTCAGGCGAACGGAGACCAGCTCCCCGTCATGGATCTGCAGCTCAAGGCTTTCGCCGAAGCTCTCGCCCGATTGGGCGAGGACCTCAACCTTCCTCGGTCCGTCATTCTTTCTTTCTACAGAGCGGTGATGCGGGGTTCGGTCCACCTGTGGATTCTGTGACTTCCCGTCAAGACGCTCTAACGATGAGCGAATCTGACGCAATCGGGAAACGTCGTTGGTCTTCGGTCGCATTTCGGAACTGCGTCCGCGATCGACAGTTGCCGATTGGTTTTCGTCAGCGTCGATCAGAGCGGTTGGCGGGATGCCCGTCGCGGAAGCTCGCTCTATCGCCGAGCTATCCATGGCCTCGGCGATGACCGCAGATTGGATGGATCCCGTCGCTTCAAGATCGGAACCAGGCGCTTCAACGGTAACCTGCTTGCCTGCCAAGTCGACCAGTGACTTATCTGACCCATCATCGGAAGAAGACCCGGCCAGCAGCAAACTGGTCGGGACTGATAGATTTCCCGCCAAGGTATCATTCGAAAGCCGGTTGGTGTTGGATGGTAATCTGTTCCCTTGATCAGCGGCGAGCTGGGAGGGAGGCGCCCCAATCGCGAACTGCTCAATTTTTCCAGCTGCCCTGCTCTCGGCGGCAGGTGGAGGGACGATCATCTGCCCAGGGTTCTGCTTCGGCAGAGCGGAATAAGTAAGAAGTTCGCTGCCCGATCCCGCATCGTTCAAAGGAGGGTCAATGGCAGGGCTCTTGAAGGGCAGGGTCGCCGACCGCGCTCCTTGGGGCACCGGGCCTATGGTTCCAGCAAACCCAACCCTATTTAAAGTGACTTGGTCCTTGAAAGCAGAGGCTGACGAACGGTTGGCAATAGGGGGCGTCCGTCTCGTACCCACTCTCTCTATAGCGCCGTCTCTGACACCGCCCTCAACGTTTGCCCGTCCGGAAACGACAGGAGGCATGCCGGAATAGAGGACTGCGTAGGCCGCGAGGGCAATAGACGTTGCGCCAGCAGTGCTTGCCAGACCTTTTGAGTTGGCCCGAATGCTCTGGCCAAGACTCCTCCCGACCTGCCTGTGCGTAGGACGTCCTGCGTAAGTTACGATTGGCTGGTATCGATCACCCATTGGTCAATCCGCCAAGTGTTAGCTGCCTCAGTGAGGAGAGAAAGCTAAACCGACTAACGGGTCAACCGATGCCTCTAATTTACTGGGGAAAAGAGATTCACGGGATCTTGTGCACCGTCAATGATGTTACGGGCGGCCCGTACCAGGATCGATGATGCGGAATGCGCTGCAAGTGTCGCGCAGGTGTGTGGCTGGCGAAAACCTTAGGTGAGCTAACGACGACAACGTCGCGAAGCGGGCTCAATCGCTGGATGCCGCACCCCGTTCAAGCTGCCCAGTTTGCCCTTGAGATAGGTGTCGCCCGTTCTCGATATCGTCGGCTACGCTAGATAACACCCCGGCCATCGCCATCCACATTTCCCTCGGCGTTCCATCGAGGCACATGTCGTTTGGCACCGCATGCGACACTTCTATGCAGTGGTCAGCCTGCTGCCTGATGTAATGTGCAATCAATTGCGATTCGGTGGTGAAGGCGTGCATGGTGCCAAATTCAAAAGCGTTCAGTGTCATGTGACAACGCTGCACATGGGCATCGTTCCGCACTGGGACGACCTGACTCATCCAGCCGAACCCGACATCCCGTCCTTGATTGTGTCCCACAAAGCCCCCGTTCTGGAAGACACAGATAATGAACTTACTACGAATTGGAATTCTTGCGATCCAGGCGATGCGCGCGGGCATACAGACCTTGCCAGTCTTTTCGCCACACCAGTAGTCCTAACCAAATAAGCGCTGCCGGTGTGGCCAAAGTCCAGATCTCAACAAGACCACCGACCATGGCAATCGGGATAAGCAGCATGCAAAACAACACGAGTCGATAGGTGCGCGTCGGCGTTGTTGGGAAGCTCGTGACGCCGTACGATCGACCATAACGATAATTCACGTAGTCCATCCAGGCTGGGATTATCATCGACAAGCTCAGGGCCCAGCCGACGGGGCCGATCGCAATCAGCCCTACGAAAGCAGCATAACGAAAGCACTGGAGTGGCAGATAAAGCCAGATGCGAGTGTCCTTGTCGATCCGGTTGTACAGCCAATATGTTCCTCGCGTGGCCAGCAGCGTCGCGGTCCAAATCAGAAAGGCTAACGGACGATCCAGGCCGTCGATCAGCAGGATGCCACCAGTCCCGAAAAATGATGCTGAGATCCAGGCTTTCCATTCGAACCGTGGATCCTCGAAAACTCTCGCCTCTGCGGTTAGGCCAGGATCGTCCTCATAACGGGCCGCGCAACGGTCATTGTCGTGGTAGCCTGCTTCGTAAACCGACCAAAAAGAAAGAAACAAAAATACTAGGCCAGCGAACAGCGGAACGCTCGGTGCCTCGCTTGTTAACGCGGCAATTATCCAGATCGCCAATGTTTCTCGTACGAGCCGCTGCCGAGCTAAGGAATTCGGTTGTTTGACCTTCGCAAGGTAATCGCCCGGTATATAGATGCGGTTCTGGAGTGCAGGTCTCAATTCAGCCGCATCCCATGTCACCAGGCAAGGTACGGCGCATCGGTCCAGCAGTTTGCGGTCATCCAGGGAATCTGTGACGACTACAGAACGTTCAACTATCTCCGGGTCGACGTGCGACAATACGAGTGCAAGCTTTCCATCACGGCGGTGCGAAGGCCGCCGCAGTTCACAGGCTACCAGCGTGGCATGGGGAAGGCCTAGGAATGGAAGCATCGGACGTATCAAGCGTCGGTACCCATTGCTGGCGATGATGAGGGGGCCGGGTGCCCGAAGAAGCGCATCTCTCAGCGGAGTATTGAGGCGGCGCGGCACCTCAACGGCACAATATCTGCGCCAGCGCGCATACGTCCAAGGCAGGAATGCGATCACAATCAGAACACGCCAGGTGTCGCGACAAGTTGGACCTCCGAGCCACCGCCAGGGCCGCACGAACTCCAGACCACGAAGCAGAATTTCGCCGATCAGGATTGGCTGGGCGAGCCTGAGGAACTCCTCTGTAGAATTGTGGAGAAATAGCGTCTCGTCCAGGTCTACGATGATCGGGCAAGCCGCATCATCGAGGATACTGAGTGCTTCGGCGGGCGCCATTAAGTCGAGATCCGAGCCGCTGGCATTTGGAGTCGCCATCTGAGACTGCCACATATCCTTAGCGAAACTTGCCGGTCAACGCCTACCATGAGCGGTCTCGATCATCACGCCGTCTCAGTATCAAAAGGTTTGATAATCCCTCGAGCTTGCCAAATGATTGAACACACTTTCCGATCGTCGCTGCCGTCAGCCGGGACCTGGATGGTGGTGCAAATTTTTGTCCATCCACCTCCGGCCCGCGTCTCATGAGCAAACCAGGAACTTGGGAACGGCTCCCACCGTAGCTGGACTTTTCGACGCCTGAACTGGAGCGCAGCTGTCTTGTCACCACATATTGAGACCAGTAGTCGATTGTAAGTAATCGTCGTATACCAACCTTGGGGCTGAGATGGCGCGTCAACCGCCCATACTGGACAAACGGAGGACCGATGATGAAGCGCGAAGCGTTCTGGATGTCGGCACTTCCCTTGATCCGCATGTCGGATGAGCTTCCCAAGATTATTCATCAAACTTTCTGGACGGGAAACCTGCCTTCTCACTTGAAGGATAACGTTGACCGTTTACGGGCCATGAATCCAGGCTGGGAGTATCGTTTCTACGATGACTCTGCTTGCGAGCATGTCATCGATGAATTTTTCGGCAAGCAGGTTTTAAGTATTTATTGCCGCATTAATCCGCATTATGGGGCTGCGAGGGCCGATCTTTTCCGATATTTACTGATGTATTGTGTGGGCGGGGTGTATCTAGACATTAAGAGCTACTTCGATCGTCCTATAGAGCAGGCCATTTCGAAAAATGATTCATTTATAATATCGCATTGGGATAACAAGGCTGGTGGATCATATCCAGGTTTTGGTCTTCATAAAGAGCTTGCGCGATGGCCTCAGGGGGAGCTGCAGCAATGGCATATCATTGCAGCCCCAGGGCATCCTTTCCTCCGGCGCGTTATCGCAAAGGTGCTCAGCAACGTCGAAGGATATAGGCCGTGGCGCCAAGGCATAGGTCGCGTTGGCGTATTGCGGGTTACCGGGCCCATAGCTTACACCCAAGCGATTATGCCCTTGTCGGATGATCTCCCTCATCGACGCATTGGCAATAATTCAGAGATAGGACTGCACTACAGCATTTCCGGGGAATATGTTCACAAGGATCACTTCAAAAATCATTACTCCCTGCGTACCGATCCAATTGCCAACGTTCCATTTTTACTGAGACCATTTAGTCGCTTGTACTGTTTTATGAAGCAAAGGCAGCGGAAATTACTCGGAGTGGCAGCGGACGGCTAGGCCCCACTGGTTTCTCTTGTCTCAATAGGAGTGCGAAGTTGCGCTATTTGGTGGCCGGCACGTCTGAGAGATACGAGCCATTGTTTCCCGTTTTCCTTTTCCGATCAGAACAGGCCGGCTGACCCAGCGCCAGGTGGCTAGATTAGCCGATAATGGCCCGAGGCTTGGTCAATGAGTGCCGCCACCCGGCATCCACTCATCAACGAACAATCGGTCGAGATCTGTCACGAGGAGTCAGGCGAGGACGAATCTGGCTTGCATTGCGACAACTCCATCGCACCGAACTGCTTCTACCATGTCGCCGGCGGAGCGGAGATAGATCGGCTGGCCGAGGAAAATCGGCGCAAGCGCGCGAAAGGAAAAGCGCTTCAGCGGTCCATTGCGCATGGCGACGGCAGCCAGTTTGGTAGCGGTAAATGGGCCGTGGACCACGAGTGCCGGGTACCCTTCAATTTCCCGGGCATAGCCCAGGTCGTAATGAATGCGGTGCGCGTTGAATGTCGCTGCGGAAAAGCGGAACAGGTTGACCGCATTCGGAAACCATACTTCGCCTGCAGGCAGTATGGGAAGCGCCTCGGGCAGCGCCGTGGGTTCTCCCTCTCCACGATAGACGAGGCTTTGCTGCTCGCGCACACTTACCTTACCGTTCTGCTCAATCGTTCGCTCGACTTCGACGAACACGAGATCGCCGCTGCGCCCCCGCTTGTGCTTCACGTCTGCAATGCGCGAAACGAGGCGTGCATCCGTTTCCAGTAAGAGAGGCGCACCGAACTCCAATTTGCTCGCCGCGAACATCCTGCGCGGCAGCGTAATACCAGGCAGAAACCCACCCCGCGTGGGGTGGCCATCGGCGCCGATCGCTTCATCCTCGGGTGCGGGTAGGAAGAATGCCCAATGGGATAGCGGCGGCGCGGCTTTTTCGACGGCGGCATGGGATCCCACCGCCAAGGCAAAGCGGCGCAGCGATTCTGTGCCAAGTCGCTCCGATCGCTCTTCCGTGCGGCCGATCGCCTGGCGCCACTCGTTGACTTGGCTCTGTCCCACCTGGTTCACGGACGACCTCCCATCGTTTGCGCGTACTTGGGGAGAATGGACCTACTAGGCTCGGGCACTCCCTGCGCGTCCGTCGCAGGAAGATTGGTTCTCGGCAATCGGCGAAATAGCGAGACGGACGCCCCGCCTGAAGTATCGCTAGAGATGGTGTCATCGGGCAGGGGCCCGATCCCTGCTCGTTGAGATGCACAACAAGATATTAACCTTGGCTACGTAAAACTCCGGATACCAATCACAGGAACGACCGGAGTGACCAGAATGAAGATTGCAAGTTTGGCGCCGCGCGCCGTCGTCGGCTCGCTCGCACTTGCTGCCGCGATCTCCTCTATGCCCGCCCTCGCGGCGACCGACGGTACGCTCGGCGCCACCTCCACGGGTACTGTCTCGATCACGGCGTCAGTTCCCAACCGGGCGCGCATCTCGGGACTTTCGGATATCGACTTCACTAACCAGGATCCCGCGAGCGCAGCGAGCGCGGCGCAGAATGTGTGCGTGTGGAGCAATACCGCGACCAAGGCCTATACAATCACCGCAAGTGGCAGCGGCACGGGCTCGGCCTTCACCCTAAGCAACGGCGGCGCTACCGTTCCTTACCAGGTGCAATGGGCGGGTGCATCGGGGGCTCTGACGGGAACGACGCTCACCGCCGGCTCCGCGTCATCTTCATTCACCTCTACCGCCACTAACCAGAATTGTGCGAGCGGACCCAGCGCCAGCGCAAGCCTGATCGTTGGGCTTGACACCGCTAACCTTGGCACCATGAGCGCCGGGTCCAGTTACACGGGCACGCTGACACTTCTCGTCACTCCGCTCTGATCCTGGCATCCCCCAAAACGACCCGCCGAGGAGTTCATACTCCGCGGCGGGTTTTTGCTGTCTCAAGCAAATCTTAACCAAAACTTTTTACCACGTTCCCATGAGGTACGTGGTTCTCCTTATCGGGCCTGTGATCGCTTGTTATGCGACGATGCTCGTGCCGGCCACCGCGCAGGCGCAGGAGCGGGCGCGGCTAACAGGCCTCGCGGACGTGAGCTTCGGTCTTGTGACCAGCCTTGCTGACACTTCGCTCAGCCAAAGCGTGTGCGCATTCACGTCCAGCCGCATCGAACGCTATTCTGTCATCGCCGCGGGAGGTGGGGCCGGAAATGCTTTTGTGCTGGTGTCCGGAACTTCGCAGTTGGCTTACGATGTCCTGTGGGCGGATGCGCCTGGCGCCACCAGCGGTACCAGCCTCATTCCAGGAGCTGCCACACCTGGGTTCGTCTCAAGCGTAAAACAGCAGACCTGCAACAGTGGACCTCCGACATCGGCAAGCCTCACCATCCGGCTTCGGGACCAGGTTCTGCAGAATGCGCGCGCCGGCTCATACAGCGGTGTCCTGTCCATCACCATCGCGCCTGAGTGAAGGTCCAGACCGTGGCATCGAGCTCACCCGGTCGAGGGACTTCGGCGTGGCGGATGCGGCTCCTTGTTGCGGCGATGGCTTCCGCTTGTGTCCCCGCGATAGCAGCGGCTTCTTCGCCGATGATCGCGGTCGGAGAGCCCGACGGCTTCTCGGACCTGACCCGCGATCATGAATTGATGGTGGACGTATATTTTGGCGGCATCCGCCGGGGCGAGGCCATTGTGCGCGTCAGCCCCGACCAGGTCACGTTCGCTGAGCCGGCCGCAGTTGTCAGTATCCTGCCCTCCCTCGCTGATGCGAGTGCAGTTCTCCAGACGATCAGCTTGCCGCTTCCCGCAAACGGCGATCTTGCCTGCACTCCCTCGAGTGATCGCTTGAGGTGTGGCCGCCTCGCTCCCAATGATGTTGGCGTGATCTTTTCGCGAGACCGCTTCCGACTGGATATCTTTCTCAATCCCCGTTTCGTCAGAATTGAAGACCGCATCGAGGAGCGATACCTGCCCGTGCCGGCTCGCCAGCTATCGCTGGTCAATTCGATTGGAGGGTTCGTTTCGGGCCAGAGCGAGGGCGGTGAGCGATACGTCAACATCCAGAACCAGCTCGTCGTGGCGAGAGGCGAGCAGCGACTGCGTGCAGACTTCAGTTTTCAGGACGGCAACGGCATTTCAGTGGACCGGATGGTCGCCGAATGGGACAAGCCTGAGCGCCGGTACAGCGCCGGGTTGTTCTGGACGGCCGGCAATAGCCTCGTGGGAAGCACGCGTATCGTGGGGCTTGGTATCGAGAGCCAGATCGACACGCGCCGCGATCGGGAACAGCTCTTTGGCAGTCCGGTCATTGTTTACCTCGACCGACGGGCCCGCGTTGACGCGTTATACGATGGCCGGGTCGTCAGCTCGAAGATCTATGAGGCGGGAAGCCAGCAGATCGACACTTCGGGTCTACCGGAGGGCAGCTATGAGCTGACGCTTCGCATCGATGAACCTGGCGACCTCATACGCGAGGAACGACGGTTCTATTCCAAAAATCGCCGGATCCCTTCGCTCGGGCGCAGCGATTTTTATCTGTTTGGCGGGGTCAATGCCGGTAGCCACCGCGACGCCATTGCAGTCGCATCCGACGGTTTCCTGCTGCAGGGTGGTTATGCGAGGCGGTTGTCCCAGGGACTAGCCCTGGACGGTCAGGTTTCGCTGGGAGACCCCTTTCAGTCTGCCGAGGTAGGAGTAACCATCCTGTCCGGCATCGCGCAGGCGCGAGCGGCAATCCTTGCGAGCAGCGATGGGCGCCTGGGAAGCCTAGTTCGCGTTAACTCGACGGGGTCCGGCCCGTTTAATTACAGTTTCGATTTACGGGCCTTGTCGGCGGCAGAAAGCAACACAGTCGGAGCTTCGAATCCCTTCATTCAGGGTGTGCCATCCGGATTGGGTGAGACGAGCCGCGTGACCGGGCGGGGCTATACGCAGGCGGGCGGACTAGTGTCATTTACCCGCGGCAATTTCCGCCTGCTTGGTACGATGTTCCTTCGCGACGAGGCCAAGGGCGAACTCAAGTACGCGGTTGGACCGGCGATCGAATGGGATGCGGCCCGGATGGGAACGGCCGTTCTGACGCTTCGCAGCGATTTTACGGCGACCGAATCCGGTACCGCCGGTTTTGCAGGTGTCGCACTGCGGTTCACAGGCCGGCGCGGGGGAATCACTGCGCTGGGCGGGATCAGGAAGTCCTCGATCGAGGATGACCAGAGAGGTAGCGGGGCCGCCGGATCGGTGTCCGGCGGGTGGAGCGGCGATGTCCTTGGTGGAGAGTTGGCGGCAGGAGCTGGCTACGAGCACAGTCCCAATGAGGAAAGCGCACTTGCCTCGCTAGAATTCACACATCCGTTCGCCTCTGTCGCGGGAGATCTGTCGCGGACCGAACGAGAGGGCAACGCGAGCACCCAGTATACGGTCGGTCTGCAGACGACGTTCGTGGCCGGCGGCGGTGCACCTGCACGGCCGATCGGCAAATCGACGACGGGCAGCGTGATAGTCGCGCAGATAGCGGGCGCGAGGGAAGGCGACCGGTTCGACATTCTCGTCAACGACCACGTATCAGGATACGTCAATGGACCGCGTCCTGCCTATCTTCGCCTCGAAGCGTACAGAGCCTATAATGTCCGTGTCCGACCCGTCGGGGCCGATCTGGTGTCATACGACAGGTCGCCGAGAGAAATCGGCCTGTACCCGGGATCGGTCACTCAGCTTAGGTGGGTTGCCGCACCGGTCGTCATCAAGTTCGGGCAGCTCATGGATTTGAGCGGCGCGCCGATTGCAAGGGCTACAATCACGGGCCGGGGTGTCTGGACCCAGACGGACGACGCAGGGTACTTCCAGCTCGAGGTACCAGAAGGGGTGACGCTCGAGGTGATGACCTCCACCGGCGCACGCTACGCACTCGAACTCCCGGAGGAGTCGAGTACCGACAAATCTGTAGTCCGTTTGGGCGCAGTCATATGCTGCGAGGATCAAATCGATGGCACCAGCCAGCAACTTTCGCAGCTGGTCAACACGCCCAAAGGAAAGGGAAATTGAATGCGTAGCTTCGTTGCTGGACATGTACTGCTTGCCAGTCTCGCGATGCTTTCACCCTCGGCAGCAAGTGCGGACATGGTTCTGAGCCAGGTCATCGTGGACCTCGAACCTAACGAGGCACCTCGCGATGATATCGAGGTCTCGAATACCGGGTCTGAACGCATGTATGTCCTGGCCGAGCCATTCGAGATTCTCAATCCTGGCACGAGAGAAGAGAGCCGCGTCGATGCGCGGGATCCGCTAGCAGCGGGGTTGCTGGTATCCCCCCAGCGGATAGTCCTCGCTCCCGGTGAGCGGCGCGTGATCCGTGTAGCTTTGGCTGGCGTCCGGCCCGCGCGCGAGCGTGTTTACCGGGTCGCAATCAGGCCGGTCGCGGGAGAAGTGACGTCCGAGGTGAGTGCGGTCAAGGTTCTGGTGGGCTACGACGTACTGGTACTTGCCCGCCCGGCACAAGCGACCGATGCGCTCACAAGTGAGCGGGTCGGGAGAGCCCTGCTAATACGCAACGAGGGCAACGCTTCGCAGGAGATTTTCGACGGCAAGCAATGTGATGGGGAGGGCAAGGACTGCCGCGCGCTACCCGCCAAGAGACTCTATGCCGGGGCGATCTGGGAGCAGACCCTTCCCCACGACACTCCAGCGCACTTTTCTGTGGCCCGGGGATCACGGGTGACGAAACTGGCATTTTGAACCTCTCGGATTCAGTGGGCGTCGCAGGGTTGGGCCTGCCGCTTTCGAAGGGGTCTTTGTCACATCACGCTTGCTTTCTTAGGTCCTTACCAGCCATGGATCCCGAATGCCGCAAGACAAGCTGCCTCCCGTGCGGAATCAGACCCAGTTTCGGGGGATCGTCGATGTGCAGCGGAAGAACCGCCGCATCGACACTCGCCCCATATGGAGGCGTGTGCCGGAAGTCCTCGTGATCGGGCTTATCGTGGCGGTTGCTTGGGCAAACGCGGGACGGGTCATCGCTTCAATTTGGTGATTGTTGCCTTGACCGCAGTCTGGAGCCGTGCACAGGCGCGGGCCTATGACAGTTCCTCCTAGAGCCTTGATTATCGGATCAACTGGTCAACTCGGACGCGCGCTTTTGCAGCGAGTTCCGGCAAATTGGCAATGCACGGGCATTTCCCGGCACGAGCTCGACTTGAACGACGAGGGCGCCATTCGGGACGTTGTCGCGATGCACGTCCCTAACTTGTTGATCAATGCGGCCGCTTATACTGCGGTCGATCGTGCCGAATCCGAGCCTGATACTGCGTATGCGGTCAACGCTCGCGCGGTGGGAGCGCTATCTGAAGCCGGGCGCGCATGCGGGGCGCATTTTGTCCACGTCTCGACCGACTTCGTTTTCGATGGCAGCACCTCTAGAGCGTATAAACCCGAAGATCAGCGCAATCCGCTTTCAGTTTATGGTCGCACCAAGTCCGACGGCGAGGATGCCGCGGGGGCTTCCGCAACAGTCGTCAGAACGTCATGGGTATACGGGCGACAAGGGGCGAATTTCGTCAATACGATGCTGCGAGTCATGCGGTCGCGAGAGGAAGTTCGAGTGGTCTCAGATCAGATCGGATCACCAACGTGGGTAGCGGGGCTCGCAAGCACCGTTTGGCAACTGGGCATCCAGAAGAAGAGTGGCATTTGGCACCACACCGATGCCGGAGTGGCCAGCTGGTACGATTTTGCCGTAGCGATTAAAGAGGAAGCCAACCGGCTTGGCTTGCTCGAGGCAAGCGTCAACGTCGTGCCGATCAGTACGGCTGACTACCCCACGCCTGCGAGGCGTCCGCGCTTCTCACTCCTGGATTGCTCACAGACCAGGAAAGTGCTCGGGGAGCCTGCGGTTCATTGGCGGGCCAATCTCATTGAAATGCTGAAGGAGGTCGCGAACCACGAGCAATCTTTCGGCCCCGTCGAGCCATAGTTTTCAATGATCAGAGTGGCCGGATGGGGTCGAGTAGCTGGGCCATCATTGCCGTCCCTCTTGTGCTTTGAGACGAACAGGCCGCGCCCGAGATCCCGCGTGCCAATGTTGAGTCTGCGCATCATGTCGAGGCGATAATCTGCCTGCGCTCGGGATATGCTCCGCAGCCAAGTCATTTCGCGCAAAGCTCCCAAACATCGGTCCGCAATCTCTCCCGCTATTCTGTGACAAGCGGCTCGCCGCCGGGGAAAGTATCTTCGAAGCGATCAGGGAAATGACCGTCGATTGATAAGTGCCTTAAATTGCAAGGAAAGCGGCCTCATGCTGCCGATGTCCGCAACTTGCCGCTGATTTTCTTTTACGCCGGCACCGTCACGCAGCCTTCAATTCTTCCTCAGAATCGCGTAGGTTATAGCCTCGGCCCCACACCGTATTGATGTAGTTCTCGCCCCCGCTCGCATGGGCCAGCTTCTTGCGCAGCTTGCAGATGAATACATCGATGATCTTGCCCTCGGGTTCGTCCATTCCTCCATAGAGGTGGTTCAGGAACATTTCCTTGGTTAGCGTGCTGCCTTTCCTGAGGGAAAGGAGCTCCACTATCGCATATTCCTTGGCTGTCAGGTGCACACGTGCGCCGTCGACTTCAACGGTCTTAGCGTCGAGGTTGACGGCCAATTTGCCAGTGCGGATTAAGGACTGCGAATGGCCTTTTGACCGGCGGACTACCGCGTGGATGCGCGCGACCAGTTCCTCTCGATGAAATGGCTTTGTCACGTAGTCGTCTGCGCCGAAGCCGAAACTCCGGATCTTGCTGTCCATTTCGCAATTGCCCGAGAGGATCAGGACCGGCGTTTGCACCTTGGCCACGCGTAGCTTCTTGAGCACGTCGTAACCGTGCATATCAGGCAGGTGAAGGTCGAGCAGTATGGCGTCGTAGTCGTAGAGCTTGCCGAGATCCAGGCCCTCCTCGCCCAGATCGGTCGAATAGACATTGAACCCTTCGATTGTGAGCAGCAGCTCAATTGCCTTGGCCGTCGTCGGCTCGTCTTCAATCAGCAGAATGCGCACGGGTTACCTCCTCATAGGCTGGTCTTCCTTGGAGTGAGCGAAAATGGTTAATGAGGAATTAGCATAATAATGGCGATATCATCTTAACCGGCCGGATTTCGCCTTAAATGACTTCCGCTTTGACCATCGTCAGCCTTAGGTTGAAGGCTGTCCTGAGCGGACCGGCGCCGCCAGCAAGGGCGTCCGGTTAAATTCGTTCACTGAGGCCGTAAGGCCGGAATTAACCAACGTCCTGCAAAGTCTCCTCAAGTGGGGGACTGTATGCGCAAATTTAGCTCGATGCTTGTGATGGTCACAGCACTGTTGTTGTCCGGCTGTGTCCCTGACGAAGGTGAGGGCGAAGTCTCTACCGCCGCAAAAGGTGGCAAGAGCCGAGAAAAGATCTCTGACGCACAACCCAGCCCCACTCCTACGCCCACTCCCACGACTGCTGTTAGCTCGGGAGATGGCTACGTCTTGTCACCGACCCTCGACGGGGCCCCTGACTTGGTAGCGAGCTTTCCCGTCGCACACGGGCTACAACTTTCTTGGGGCACAGGGGCAATACCCAGTCTGTATGGCGCCGAGGAAGGGGCATTTCGCCTGACGTGCGGGGCGGAAGGTCCGCTACGGTACGATGACCCACTCGTAAAGCCTGGCAAAAGCGGAGCATCCCACCTGCACCTGTTTTGGGGACCTTCCAGCGTCGATGCGAACACTACGATGTCGTCTCTAGCGGCCTCCGTTGGCAACTCAAACTGCAACTATGGCCCGCATACGCTCAACAGATCAGCCTATTGGATGCCCGCACTCATCGACGACAAAGGGTATGTCCGTAATGGCGACTGGATCGCTGTCTACTACAAGCGCCCGATGGCGAGCTCTGCCCGTTGCACGCCTGGTAGTGCGACGTTTCAAGGGAAATGTGTTGGTCTACCCAATGGCTTACGAAAGGTATTCGGCTGGGACCCGACCAATCCGGACACTCCGGGGCAGGGTGCAAGCTGGTACTGCACTGGTGGCACAGGTGGCCACTACAGCGATCTTGACGCAGTTTTCCAGTCGGGTTGCAAGGCGGGGGACACCCTTGTGGCGGACATGGCTGCGCCAAACTGCTGGGATGGAAAGCATCTTGATACGCCAAACCACCGCTCGCACCTTGCGTACGCTGATTACGGCAGTTGGGGATACCTGAAGTGTCCTGCGACACATCCCTATGTAATACCTCAGAATGAAAGCAAGGTCGCATGGACAGTCACGGAGGACATGTACGCGACGATATCGGGAGGGACGAAGCGCTCTCGCTTGCGCCTTTCTAGCGACCACATGAAAGCCGGTGCTAAGCCCGGTGAGACGCTGCATTCCGACTATATGGAACAGTGGGTCGGGTCCGTGAAGCGGATGTGGCTTGATAACTGCATCAACAAGGGCTTGGACTGCAGCGGCGGTGACTTAGGCAACGGCTTCCAGCTCATAGGCGCCTCACAGCCATCTTATGGCTGGATCAACCCCAACCCTCGATCGGCAACACCAATGGCTGACATGCTGCATTAAGAGCACCACAAATCTGCCGAACTCGCGTAAGTAATGGTTCCACCCCAGGGGTATTTGCCGGCACAGTCGGACCCGAGGCACGAAACCGGTCCAGACGAAGCGGTGATCTCGCGCGTCCGGGCCGACCTCGGCTGTGATTCAGGGTCAACGAAGATGTCCAGAGCCGTTCGTGCCGGGGCGACCCAAGGGAACTCTACCCGGGCACATCGTTTCGTACAGGCGGGCAATTGCGATTGTCTCGCGGCGGGCCTAGTGGACAATACGGATCGGGTCGCCGAACGAACGGCTTTGCTAGGTGACTTTACCTATCCCACCCCCGGTTGACCCGCATGGCGATGCTCCGCATTCCGACGGGATGGATGACGATCTGTTCTTCGTGGCCAGAAACGGATCGCTCTGGGCATGCTGGCTCAGCGGGAAGCCCGCGGTGAATCTGGGCGAGGAGTCCGCGGTCCGTGCTGCCCTGGCGCAGTTCCTGGGCAGCCAGACGAATGCAGTGCCTGCCGAAGCCGGCGAACCCGCACCACCGCCGCCCCCGCAAGATCCCGCCCCCGAACCGCCGCCCGGCCGCCCGCCCGCAGCGCCACCCCCGCCGCGCACTTCCATGGAGCGCGCTGCGGACCGGCACAAGATCGCGATCGTCGGACGGATCTATACGACCGCCGGCTCGCGCGAGCTCGTCATCACCGACCTGTCGGAAACCGGCTGCCCGTTCTCCGACGACGCCGAGAAGCTCGAATCGGGTAACCGCCTGACGATCAAGATCGGCCCGATCGGCCCGCTCGAGGCTGTCGCCCGGTGGCGGCGCGACGACCGGATCGGCATCGAGTTCACGACACGGCTCTATCCGTCAGTGCTCGATCACATCCGGCAACACTTTGACCTGCGCGAGAGAGAAAAAAAGGAAGGCGAACCTTTCGCCCCCGTTTCAACCTTCGCGCGTTTTAAACGCCAGCGATTGAGTCATTATGCGACCACGGGACTCCGTGAACTTCCATGACCGCCACGAGGACTTTTACGCTCAGTTCGTTGGAGTTACCGGGGACGCCATGATTGCGCGCGCGCCAAGCGCTCCTGTTCCGCGTCGAACGCCGGTCCAACCGCCATCTCCTGTGCCGAGGCCATGATCGCATTGTCGACGGAACTTGCCTGGCGATAGTCGCCGGGCCTGATGTCGACCCCGCCCTGTTGGATCCGCAAGTGCCAACCGGTGTCATCCATACATGCGATGCCTGACAGGTCGGTCCGCGCGAAGGCGCGGCACAGCGTTCCCTCTTTGTCGGCGAAGCTGAGCAGAATGCGCGTGTCGTTCCCGGCAACCCGGTCTGCAACGAGCTGCGTATCGAGCGCCTCTGCCAAATCGTTCGCAGCGAAAATCAGGCCGTCTCGCGTCTCGGTGGGTCCCCCGCTTCCAGGCAAAAATACTGTGAGGGCAAGGGCAGCCGCCATGGCGGGAACGGCCCACCGCACCATGCGAGTTGGCACGATCGACCGAAGCGGCCTCCGATCCTGGAGCGAAACGACCTTGCGCGACGTCTCGATCGGCAGGACGAGGCGCTGCGGCACTTGCTCTGCAAGCACCGGGTCGAAATGGGCGCTGAGGATATCGCGCAGCCGGGTTTCGGCCGCAATCCGGGCGGCCAGCTCGGGATCAACTTCGGCCGCTTTAGCCAATCGCGAGGCCGTCACCTCATCGAGCTCTCCGTCTACATAAGCGCGCAGGGTATCCGGATCTTGGGTCATGCCGCTTCTCCCAGCATTGCCATCAAGGCTTCGCGTCCTCTGCCCAGTCGCGAGGTCAACGTGCCGACCGGGCAGCCGACGATGTCGGCGGCTTCCGCATATTTGTAGCCCTCGACTAGGACAAGCATCACGGCCTCGCGCTGTTCGTCAGGAAGCTGCTGCATGGCGCGGCCAATCGTCCCGAGTTCGGCCACAGCTTCCTGCCCTCCATCGCGTCCAATGGCGAGGCCCGCCTCTTCACCGATAAACGTCTGTGCGCGGCGCGTGCGGCTGCGGCCCTCGTCGATCCAGATATTGCGCATAATACGGTACATCCAGCTGTCGAGCCGCGTACCCTCCTGCCATTGCGCACGAGAGGTCAGCGCTCGTTCCACCGTCAATTGAACCAGGTCGTCGCCATCGACACGGTCGCGCGCCAGCCCTGCAGCGAAGCGACGGAGCCGGGGGAGCAGCTTGACCATCTCGTCTTCAAACCCGTTGGCGATCGGACCGGCCCTTCTCTTCGGGGTTCCTATGGATGAAACGGCTGACCCGCTACGTTCCATCCAGGTTAAGCCCAAAAACGTCACTGGATGAACGATGCTGAAGCGATTTTCCTGCCTCGCCGTGCTGCTGCTGTTCCTCCCGGGAGCCGCCTTAGCGCAGCTGGGCTTGCCGGGCGTGCCCTTGCCCACCGGCGGTATAGACCGGGTTATTGACCGCGCCATGGGCACGGTCGAGCCGGTGGTTTTCAGCGCGCGGGAGCTCACGCAACTGCGCGCGGGGCGGATCGAGAAGCTCGTGCGCGCCAATCCAAAGCTCCTGGAACTCACAGCGGATGGCTACCCGGCACGACGGGGCGAGATCCTGATGTTCGAGCCCGGTGAACCTGCACTCTCTGGGCTCCGCATTCTGGGGTTCCGCGTACTCGAGCGGGAGGCGATCGAGGGGCTGGATCTACCGGTCACACGTCTGCAGCTCCCTCCCGGCGTCAGGATGCGAGAGGTCTCCGCGCTGATGGATCGCGCCGCACCTGGCGTGCGCTGGACACCCGACCATGTCTACGAGCAAGCGGGGCGGGCCCCAAGTGCCGCTGACCTCAAAGCCGAAGCAGCGCCGATATCAGCCCGCGTGGGCGTGATCGATGGTGCGCCAGGTGAAAGTCAGAGGGTCGCAGCGAGCAAGGGCTTCGCAAGGGGCGCCCCGGCGCCCAGCAACCACGGCAGCGCAGTGGTCTCGCTGCTCAGGCGTGCCGGTGTGCGGTCCATCGCGGTGGCGGATGTCTATGGTACCGATCCGGCCGGCGGCAGTGCAACCGCCGTCGCGCGCGCCCTGGGATGGCTGGTCGCGGATGGAGTGAAGGTCATTACCATGAGCCTCGTCGGTGCCGACAATTTGCTACTGTCGCGGGCGGTGGCCGCAGCGCGAGGAAAGGGCGTGGTGATTGTCGCCCCGGTCGGCAATGATGGCCCGGCCTCACCATATGCCTACCCGGCCAGCTATCCCGGCGTCATCGCAGTGACTGGCGTCGACGGCCGTGATCGTGCGCTAATCGAGGCCGGGCGCGCGCTTGACCTCGACTATGCTGCTCCCGCTGCCGACATGACCGGATTCGACGCCAGGGGGCGGCGGATCAGGCTGCGAGGTACATCATTCGCGGCACCTCTGGCGGCCGCGCGGATCGCGGCCGCAATCGGCGGAGACTGGCGCGCGGCGGCCGACAACGAGGCTATCGACTTGGGCAAGAAGGGCGCCGACAGTGTCTACGGTCGTGGTCTCCTGTGCGGAAAATGTCGTTGAATATCGGAGTGATGCACACTTTTTCCAAGACGCCGCGGATGGATCGGAAAGGTCGGTCCGTTTTCTGAGCAGCGGACGGCAAGACGCCTCCGGTCCTACAACGGAAAAGGAACAGACCGATGAAGATCATTTTTTTCGGCACCGCTGCGCTCCTCCTGATCGCCGCACCGGGCCAGGCACAGCTTCTTGGTGGCGGAAGCCTTGGCGGCACGCTGCGGGGCGCCGGCTCGCTCGACCTTCCTATCCGCTCCGTCGAGACGGTCACGCGGGGCACGGGTGCGGCACGCGGTGAGACGCGAGGAACACAGACAGTTGATCGCAAATCGGGTCGCGTGGCTGCCAGTCGCAGTGCCGACGCCGAGGGCTCGGGATCGCTCGACCAGTCGATCGGCGCGTCGGTAGGCAGCGTTGGCAGTTCGGTCGCAGGCCGCGGAGAGGCAAGCGGATCGGGTAGGGCCGAAGCGCAGCTGCTCGGGACCGATGCGGTCCGAGGTCTCGCGGGCAGCGCGGTTGGCACCGCTCGCGGCGCAGCCGGCGCGGGGCGCAAGATCATAGGCGCGGTAGCCAGTTCCGGCTCGGCTGCCGCGAGCGGTGTATTCTCGGGTGCCGCTGGGCAGCTAGCGCTTGCCGGGAGCGCCGCAGGCCAGGCGGCAGGCAGCTTCGATATCGCTCGCGGAATGCCTGTCAGCGACGACGACGGCGAACGGATCGGCACCGTGAGCGGGGTACTCGCCGACGCACGGGGACAGGTTCATCAGGTCGTCGTCATGACCGACGATGGTGCGGCAACCGTTCCCGCCGCCAACTTCACCGGCGAAGGCGCGCTGCTTATCTCCGCGATGAGCGAGGGCAAGCTGGAGAAGACGGCGCGTCGCCAGGAACAGCAACGCGAGAATCCCGACCGCGCCGACTGATCCAACCGCTCGGCATGGTCTCCCGGGAAGCCCGGGCCGAGCAATCGGCCCGGGCTTTTCGCACGGACGGATACGAGGTCGCAATGGACAACCAGCATCTGCCTAGAACGGGCGGGGAACGCGATCTGAGAGATCGAGCCCCACTTGCCGTTACTTGGGATATTTGATCAGGCGATGTCGGTTGGGCAGCTTGGTGCGAACTTCGTTATGGACCGGGCGGACTTGCCTCGTCCGAATTCAGGTCGAATAGTCTCGATTGATGCCGGGTCTGCGTAAGAACCGGGTAGACAATTCGTCATTCTTTGCCGGTAGATAGACCCGATGGCACGACAGACTGTCCTAAAGCAAATTCTCGCATGGCTGACGCTGCTTGCTGTCCCGGCGAGCCTGCTGTTCGTGTTCGTGGAGATCCAGCGCGAATTCGCAGAGAGCCGCAACCTGCGGGCTTCCGTCGAGCAATCGGCTTCTGCACGGCAGGATCTGCTTCGGATGCTTTCGGATTATCAGGATATCGAAGTAGGGCAGCGTGGATACGTCGTCACGGGCGACCCGAGTTTTCTTGCACCTTACGACCAGGCGAGGGCGCGTATCGCGGCAAGATTTCAGGGTTCTGCGTCAAGCGATAGCTCGGTCGGTGGACTTTCCGCGATCCGGCAGTTGTCAGACCGAAAAATTCAGTTCGCGGAACGCACGATCGATCTTGTTGCGAACGGACAGCAGGAAGCCGCGAAACGCATGGTCGCTGGCGGCGAGGGCAGGCGGCTCATGGATTCTATCCGCGCGGAGATCGCGCGGCTCGACCGGATCGAGGGCGCGCGCCTCAGCGAGCTCACCGAGGCAAGAAACACGAGCCGGCAGACCGCCGAGAGGCTGATCAACGGTGCCCTGGGTGGGCTGGCCCTGCTCCTAGGCATCTTGGCAGTCTTCATCTGGCGCACAATGAGCCTTCGCCGCGCCGCGCTCGAACGCATCCGCCGTCTCAGCAGGCGCAATCGCGCGATCCTCAACAGCGCGGTTGATGGCATGCTTGTGCTTGATGACGAGGGCTACATCCGCGAGGTCAACCCCAGTGTGACGCGGTTATTCGGGTACACTCAGGATGAACTGGTGGGCATGCACAACACCGACCTGATGGCGAAGCCGGTTCCCTTTGCAGAAAGCCTCGCGTGGCTTCGGGTCGTCGGTGCGGCGGGCGAGGAAGGGTCGGGCCAGCGTCAGGAGTTTATTGGCCGCCGGAGCGATCGCTCAACGCTCGCTACCGACGTTTCGATCAGCCGGCTCTCCGACCGCGAGGAGGTCTCCTACGTCGTCGTCATTCGGGACGTGACCGAACGGCGGCGTATCGAGGCCATGAAGACCGAGTTTGTCTCGACCGTTAGCCACGAACTACGCACCCCGCTTACATCGATCGGAGGGTCGCTTGGTCTCCTCTCTGCCGGAGCGGCCGGACCCCTTGGCGATAAGGCTGCGCGGTTGGTCTCGATCGCTCATAGCAATTGCGAGCGGTTGATCCGCCTGATCAACGATATCCTCGACATAGAGAAGATTGAATCCGGCAAGATGCAGTTTGACCTGCGTCGATTGCCGCTCGGACCACTAGTTGATCGAACAGTCGCGGCGAACCAGTCATTCGGTGAGGCGCACTCGGTCACGCTGGCGGTGTCCATCCCGCCGTGGCCCGTCACGATAATGGGCGATCCTGATCGGCTCGAGCAATTGCTGACCAATCTCGTTTCGAACGCGATCAAGCACTCGCCCGAAGGAGGAACAGTCGAAGTGGCCATCGATACGGTCAACGGCCAAGCGAGGATATCCGTTCTGGACCGCGGAGCGGGCATCCCAAAGGCCTTCCGCGCCCGAATTTTCGGCAAATTCGCAATGGCCGACGGCTCGGACAGCCGGCGGCGCGGAGGGACCGGTCTTGGACTCACCATCGCCAAGGAAATAGCTGAGCGGCATAACGGAACACTGGGCTTCGCAGACCGCGCCGGCGGCGGGACGATATTTACTGTCGAGCTTCCCATGGCAGATTGCGACGACACTCCCCTTCAATCGGGGGGCGATGCGGGCTTGCCAGTCCTGCTCCACATCGACGACGATCAGGATTGCCTGTCGGTCGTCGCGAGTGCTTTCGTCCATCGCGCGGCGCTCGTTTCGGTCAACTCGCTCGCGGACGCGCGCCGGGAAATCGCAAGGCAGACATTTGCCGGGGTTGTCGTCGACGCAGTCGTTCCTCCAGACAACGGCCTGGACCTCGTCCCCGAATTGAGAAAAGCGGTGCCCGGCATTCCGATTGTGGTCTTCACCGCGCTGGACGACCCCCCGGACACGTCCGACGTCGACGCTGTCCTGGTCAAGAGCCGCAGCCCCATTGCCACCCTCGTCGAAACGACGATGGCGCTTGTGGCGCGCGCAGAGCGGGAGGCCGCATGACCCGTGTCCTCTACGTCGACGACGAACCCGATATCCGCGAAATCGCGGAGATGGCGCTCTCGCTCGATCCCCATTTCGAGGTGCGAACCGCCGCTGGCGGCACCGAGGCGCTCGCGATGATCCAGGATTGGACGCCGGGCCTGATCCTTCTCGACGTAATGATGCCGTGTATGGACGGACCCGAAGTCCTCAGCCGATTGCGCGCCGATCCGTCGACAGCTCCAATCCCGGTGGTGTTCGTCACTGCACGCGCCCAGCGCAACGAGATTCAGACCTTCCAGACGCTCGATGCCATCGGGGTTATTGCTAAGCCATTCGATCCGATGACTTTGGCGGCGCAGGTGCGTAGTCTCCTGTGAACAATCCTCTGGAGGACAAGCTGGCGGACCTCGCCCAACGGTTCGCGGCGCAGGCACCCGGGCAAGCTGAAGCGGTGCGCGTCCTGGTAAGTGAGGGCAATATGGCAGCACTCGGCGAGTTGGCCCACAAGTTAGCGGGTATCGCTGGCATGTTCGGCCATCCCTCCCTCGGCCAGGCAGCGATCGAGTTGGAAGACGCGATAGAGCGAGGGGACGATCCCCGGCTGGCAACCGATCGTTTGCTGCGCCTGCTAGACTCTCTTTAGGAGGAGGGGGGTACCCCAAAGCCCTTGCGGGTCATAGTACCCCAAGCCTGCTGCTTGCGCAGGAACTGCCACCAACCCTGCATTCGCCACAAATTGGACAGCTGGCGGTAGCCAAGGTTCTCGACCACGGCGATCGCCGCCAGCACTGGAATGGCACGAGCTCGCGGGAACCGCCGGAGTTGCACTTCCTCCAGGATGAGGGTCGCTACGCTTACGAAGACCCCGAAGGTAACGGTCACCGACAGGAAGGCCAGCAGCCATGGCAAGGCCAGTAGGCCGAGCCCGTAGAGCAATGGGACCAGCAGGTATCCCAGGACCTCGACTACGGGCCCCACGACATCCACCAGCAGAATCTGGCCGAACCCGATGAATCCGATCCGTCCGTAGCGCGGGTTGAAGAACATATCTTTGTGCTTGGAAAAGCACTCGAGTGCGCCGCGTTGCCACCGGCTTCTCTGGCGGCCGAGTACCGCGAGGTCTTCTGGACATTCCGTCCAGCAAACGGGTTCGGCAATGAATTCGATCCGGTAGGGCGTGCCGATGTCACGCATGTGCCGATGCAGCTTTATAACGAGCTCCATGTCCTCGCCGACCGTTGCGTGGCTGTATCCGCCGACCTCGACGACACGTTGTCGGCTGAACAATCCAAACGCACCCGAGATGACCGTCAGAACCTGCATTTTGCCGAGTGCAAGGCGCGCCATCAGGAACGCGCGCAAGTATTCCATGATCTGGACCAGAGCGAGGAAGTTGCGGGGCAAACGGACATCGATCACGCGTCCTGAATCGATCGTGCACCCGTTGGCGATCCGGATCGTTCCGCCCGCGGCGATGGTGAGGTTGGGTTCGTCGATGAACGGGCGAACGACCCTGAGCAGCGCATCGGGCTCGAGAATCGAATCCGCGTCTATCGCGCAGAACAACGGGGTGCGGCTGGCGTTTATGCCGGCATTCAGCGCATCCGCCTTGCCGCCATTGTCCTTGTCTATGACGAGGAGACGGGGAAGGGCGGGATTGGCGTAAAATCCTCGAATGGCGGCGTGCGGAACCGCGTTGTCGACATAACGCGCGACAGGCGCCAGCCCAAACGCGTCAATGAGTCTGGCGAGGGTGCCGTCCTTCGACCCATCGTTTATCAGGAGTATCTCGAAATCGGGATATTGGAGCGATAGCAGCGAACGCACGCTCTCCACGACGGTCAGCTCCTCGTTAAAGGCTGGCGCTAAAATGGAAATCGGCGGGGCCTGGTCGGAATAGCGCCGCCACAAGGTTGCACCCCTCGGTACCGGAGGACGAAATGAAAGGGCTATCGCTGCGAAGATCAGCTGAATTAGATAGAAGCCGATCTGCAACAGCCCCGTGAGGATCACGATCAGTGCGATGAGTTCTGCCGCGCCGATCATCCATTGATCAGCCCACGCTGGAGGGCCGATCATGCCGCGGCCTGCTCGGCCAGGATGGTACTAGCCGCCTCGCGCACGATCCAATTAGGGTCGGCAGCCGCGCGCTGAAGAGCGAGACGTCCCTCTGCGCCAAGGCGGGTCAGCGCTTCGGCTGCCCGGAAGCGTACCCACCATTGATCGTCGGCAAGCAGCTGGACAATCCGCGGAATCGCGGAATGCAGTGCCGAGCGGCCCACGGCTTCTGCTGCGGCGCTGCGCACCTGCCATCGTTCGCTGTCGAGCCCTGCGAGAATTGCGACGTGGCCAGACGGATGACCCAGCTGCCCCAGCGCACGGAAAATGCGCGGTCTGAGGTCACTATCTTCTTCGGACGCCTCGGCCATCCAGGCGACTAATGCTTCATGATCAACGCTGCTGCTCTCCGCCAGTGCATCCGTGGCGGCCAGCTTGGCGGTATCGGGTACCTCGAGATCATACAGCAGGGCCTCGACTGCGTGAGGATTGGTGCGCGCAAGATCGCGCATCAGCGAAACGACAAGCAGGGATTGCTCTTTCGAGCCAATACCGAGGCTACGGACGAGTTTGCCCACTGGCGGTGCACGACCTTCCTGTGCCAGTGCAAGCGCGGCACCGAGGCGAACGTCGGCGTTGCGATCGCTCAGTGCGACGGCGGACACGGCGGACGCATACGGCGGGAACATCGCGAGCGTTTCCGCCGCAACGAGACGGTCCTGCGCGGCGTTGGAACGCAGCCGGCGCACTAGTTCTGCGTCGGCACCGGCGAGGGAGGCCGCCGCGAGAAAGCCTTCACGATCATTTCCTTGTACGAGTTCGGCGAGTTCGATTGTCAGGTCGGCAGCCATTCGACGCGCCACGCGCGATCTCTCGACTGGCACAGGCTCACCGCGTAGAAGTTGCGGTAGCAATTGCCGGCGCAGGCTTTCCCGCTTGTTGGCTTTTCGCTCGCCCACCACCCGCGCGAGCAACAGCCCCGCGATAGCGAGCAGTGCGAAAACGCACAGCAGCAGCGATACTTCCCACAGCGACTGGAGCGTAGCGGTCAAAACCGCGCCTTAAGGGTCACGCGCAGCTCTGTTCGATTGTCTCCGACCTCGCGCCACTCGCGTGAAAGCGCAGCACTGCCAGATACGACTCCTCCCAGCGGCGCCTCGATGCCGCCGAAGAGAGCTTTAACCCGTGTGACAATGCCCAAGTCGGTATCGGGGCCGGTCGCTGCCCCTGCGAAGAGTCGCCAGCGGTCCCTCGGAGCATGATCAAACCGCACGAGTGCGCCAATCTCGAGGGGACCATCGCCGGCGACCGTACCAATCCCGCGAAGGGTCAGCCAAGTGCGACCTTCATCGAAATACTGGACGATGCCAGGGTTGATGCTGACGACATCCTGCAAAGGAAACTTCTGGTAAGCCGTATCGATGGTGAGAACGGTTCCGCTCGTCGTAGCAAGCCGCAGGTCCGCCCCGCCTCCGATCTCGAACTGCGGCCGAAAATCTGCATGAGGCGCGGTGCCCATGTGCAAGCGCAGCCACAGGTTTTCTGACGGATGGAATCCGACGCGTCCGGTGAACTCAAGGTCCTCAAGGCCAAAGCGGCGGTAATGGCTCACGCGGCCGCCAAGGATTGTGTCCCCCGTCGGGATTTCAACGTCGAGAGCCGCCTCGGTCCATCCCTGCTGATTTCCCGACAGGTCGCTCAATGCTCCCTCAAGCGCAATCTGCGCCGTGCGAGATTCGCCTGCTTGCACACGGCGTTCGCGGACCTGGTCGAGGCCGGACCGCGCGTCGACATAGTCGGGTGCGGCAAGCAGGACGGCCCTGAAGCCAGCTTCCGCTTCGTCGAGGCTGCCGAGTGCAAGCTCGGCATAGGCAAGCTGCAACCGGGCGTCGATGTCGTCCGGATGCTCCGACAACCAGCGCTCGAGAAGGCGTTTGGCATCAGCGGGCTTGCCATTCAATCGTGCAGCTACGCCCGCCTCGTATGGGTTGGCCTGTTGCGCCATCGCGCCCGTTGACAGGATCGCGAGCGCCAGCGTCGCCGCGAGGCGAAGAGACGATTGCCCAAGGCTCATGCTGTCTTTCCAGCGAGGAGCCGGGCTAGGCGAACCAGCAATTCTTCGGGAAGGAACGGCTTGACCAGGTAATCGTCGGCGCCCTGTTCAAGCGCTCCGATGACGTCGGCTTCTCCCCTGCGGGCTGTTAGCATGATGACAGGGGTCGATGCGTGCTGATCGCTCGCTCGCATACGGCGCAGAACCTCGAGTCCATCATGGACCGGCATCATCATGTCCAGCAACACGGCTTGAGGCTTGTCATCGGCAAGTATGGCCAGCGCTTCCCGGCCATCACGCGCGACGATTGTCTGGTACCCGCGAGCGGACAAGCGGAATTCCAGTAATTCAGTGAGTAGCGGTTCGTCGTCGGCGATGAGAATCTTGGGAGAGGTCTGGGGCATGACCCTTACCCGATGAAACCCTTATGCTTAAGGACAGGTTACAAAAAGCATAAGTCCGATTTCAATCTTCTCCATAATGAGGGCTTGGAAGCGAAGCGCGGGCTGTTGGATACGGACAGGTCTTGGACCCGGCCCCATCACGGAGCGCATCTAATTGGTGGAAGGCGCGCACGCCGATGGTCGAAATACCAAGATCGCAACTCGCCGCCCCGATAAGGCTCAGAAAAATTGAATGGCGAAACAATGGCGTCGTTCGCGGCGGACCCAAGCGGTCTTGGATGCGTTTGAATTTCGACTGACGATTGGTTATCGCCTGATTTAAGGGTGCCACGATGAACGTCATATCGCAGACATTCGAGCTGAACCGCTCCCTGGAGCAGCTGACAGCAAAGCAACGGGAAATTCTCGCACATCTTGCGCAGCACAAGTCGAGCAAGCAGATTGCGCTCGATCTCGGAATGACACCCAACACCGTCGACAAACAAATCAAGCTCGTTCGAGGAAAGTGGCGTACGCGCGACCGGAACGAAACCGCACAGGTGTTCATCTACCTTCGTGACGAGGGGGCCGAAAATTGGCCCCCCCGATTTTTGGCCCGTGACGAGTACCTGATCACTTCGCCAGACACCGTGCCAGACCTGCCAAGGTCGACCCAATTCAGACTCTCCGACGTGCTCGCCAGTGAGCCGTTCGAGTTTCGGGACCAGGTCGCACCGGAGGGTCTGGAGGCTCTCGATGCACGGTTCGGGAAGGCCTGGAGAATTGCCGCGATTCCGCTGCTCGCCCTCGCCCTGGCGATGGTGCTGCTTTGCGGGCTCGCAGTGGCCCAGGCATTTTCGGAGATTGTCTAGCGAAGCCTTCGTCCAGCAACCCCGGCCCGTGGGCCTCCGGAGACGAAGATGATGACACCCCAAATCGCCGCGCTGCGCATCGGTCGAAGCCTGCTCGCAAGTGAGAACGGCATTGATTCCGCTATTGCCGACACGGGCACTCTCATGGCCCACCTGACGACCGCACGCGTCGCCACGGGTCAGCCCGCCATCACAGGTCACCGCGCAATCGCAAAGGTCGCTGCCGCTCAAGCAAAGATGATCGCCGCGCGCCAGGATCTGATCCGTGCGCATGAAGATCTGAGTCGAATCGCCGAGACCGCCGACACCCCGACCGATTGCCCGGAGTGGACGACCGCTATCGAAGACGAGGACCGCGTAGCCGCATGATATTCGCGTTGCCATGACCGCGGTACTTCTTGTCGCATTCTACGCGGTCATGGCATTCGCACTCGTCTTCGCATGGTCGAAGGGCGGGGGTGCGGAAAGGGTCGGTGCGGGTCTCCTCCTCGGCTTCTTTCTTTTTCGGATGGCACTTGAGCCCTTCGTTCCATCGCGCTTCGATGTTCTCAATCCTCTGGCTCTCGCACAGGACCTGATCGGTTTTGCGGGGTTCGTCTGGATAGGGCTTCGTGCCCGGAGGTACTGGCCATTACTAGCCGCAGCCCTGCAATTGCTCAGCCTCTCCGCGCATTTCGCCCGAGCGGTCCACGTGGCGGTAGACCCGCGTGTCTACGCAGCGATGAAGACAATGCCGACCTTTCTGGTTTTCGTCCTCCTGATCATCGGCACGACCAATTATCGATCCCGATTGCGTGCGAGGATGCAGTCCGGATCGTCGACGGGGTCATCTGGACGGGCGACGGCAGCGTCCTGGCAGCGGCCATCACCCAGTTGTCTCGCGCGCGGATCGAACATCTCGCATTCACGCTCCACGACGCCGACGGACAATACATAAGCAATTTCATACGCGCCGGCGATCACAACGGAATCACCATCGATTATCGCGATTTGATCGAGACTGCGCTCGCAAACAACGCCCGCGGGATGCTGCTCTTCCACAATCACCCCTCGGGAGACCCCTGTCCGAGCGCCAACGACGTAGTCGCTACGCGGCAGCTCGTGGCGCTTTGCCGGCCAATTGGCCTGGTGGTGCACGATCACTTCGTGATTGGGCGCAAGTCGATGGTCAGCATGCGGCGGCGAGGTCTCCTGTGAGCGAACAGCAGGACACGAGGGAAGTCGGCGACGAGATGGCGCTGCCGTTGCGACCGACATCTGCCTGTGAAGAACGACGTATGATCGGGCGCTACAACACTAGTCTACCACGGAGCCCTGCCCAACTGCGACATCTCGCCGATTATGCCGACCGGATCCATGACGCTAGGGCGAGACGGGCGCTATTCCTGCCTACCGAATTGCTGAGCGAACCAGCTTGGAACATTCTCCTTGCCCTGTTCGCCGCAACCGCGCGCGGCGGAACACTGTCCACGACCCGTGCTTGTGACGCATCAGGCGCTCCGATGGCGACGGCTCTGCGTTGGCTTGGCACACTCACGCAGCTTGGCTTGGTCGAGACCATACCATGCCCCACCGACCTGCGCGTTCGCAACCTTCGCCTGACCCCGAAGGGTCTGGCTACGATGGTCAATCTACTTACCGAGCTGAACGCCTCCAGCATATAATTGATCAACTGTCAGGGTCCGCAAAGATATGAACTCCATCTCCCCCATGCTCGATCGGAACGAACTGGACGAAGTCAGGTCGGTCGTCGTCGTCGCCAGCGATGCTCGCCTGCGAGCGACCCTCTTCAACAGCATCTCTTGGTTTGCCTACACTGTCCCGGTGGAAGACACGACAGAACTGGAGCGATACTGGCCCGGTAGGCGTTCGATGCTTCTCGTGCACGACGAAGAGGATGCGATAGAGAAGTCGGCCGCGTTGATGACCCAGCGGGGGGATTGGTTTCCGCTCGTTGCCGTTTCGGCCGAAGCCACGCTCGAGCGGGTGGTAGATGCGATCCGGGCCGGTGCAGTCGACTACTGGCGCTTGCCATTCGATCCGGACGCCGTTGCGGCTCGCCTTCCCGAAGCGATCGGGCGGACGAACGCGGAGCACATGCGTCGGGAGCGACGTGCACGCGCCCTGAAACTCATTTCCCGGCTGTCACCACGCGAACACCAAGTTATGCGCGGTTTGGCCCATGGCTATTCGAGCAAGGAGATAGCAAACCACCTTGGCATTAGTCCGCGAACCGTCGAAATTCATCGGGCTAATGTAATTGATCGCCTTGAAGCTCGATCCTCAACCGAAGTCGTGCGCCTCGTTACAGAGGCGGATCTCGATTAACTGGCCGGCGAGCGGGAAACAGACGGATGTGCCGAGACTATGCTCAGGCAGGTGAGCGCAATGGCTCCGCACAGCGCCGGAACCGGGTCGGCCGCTTTCAGCGTGTGCTCTTCACCCATTCCGGGAATCCAGGTCGAGGCGACAGCTGTTCCGTTTGGAGATCGCGACAGTAGGTATCCGATCTCGGAGCCTACCAGTGTCAGAGCGGCGCTTTCGAAGGCCTCCGCGGCCAGCTGGCGGTCGACAACACCACGCCTGGGTTGAGAGCCCAATAATTTCGCCACTGGAGACGGTGCGATCGCTAACAGGCCGGCAAGGCGAACGATAACATCGCCGAGGTCTTCAGCTGGATCGAAATCCTCGCAAAACAGGACAAACGCTGCGACCTTGCCTGACCACTCCCTGGCTGTTTGTGAGTGGGGCAAGGCGTCGACCAATCAACTGCGCATCAGCGCCTGAAACATGCGCTGAATTCCTTCATTCTGGTGGAAAGTCAATACGTGGGCCCCGGTGCCGGCCTGATCACAGCCAGCGACTTTTTCTTAACACTGGATCTAAGTGTAGCCGTGCGATGCAGGGGCCTCCTTGCGGATATCGCAACGGCGCTCAGTCACTATAGGCTGCTGCGAGCAATCTGGTGTTCGGAGGCGGGAGCGCCGCTGGGATTTTGGCTGGGGTGGGATTGTGTCTGGAGCTACACGGCTCGCATGTAGATGATCGGCGGAGGCGAGATCTCCCTCGAAAAGTGCTGAATCCGAGGGCGCCCATTCCAGACTAACGAATTGAAGCCGGGACGCCGTTACTGCGTCCCGAATTGAATCCCGGGCGCCGTGACTGCGTCATTCTGCATGCTCTTTGCGGGCGATCTCGTGAAGCCAGTCGGCGTGGCGCGGTGCTTTCTTGGTCTCGCTCCACTCCTCAAGCATGATCGGCGCGACACGCTTCAGCTCGGCATATTGCTCATCGGTGCCGATGTCGGTCGCGAGCTCGACCCGGTGACCATTGGGATCGAAGAAATAGATCGACTTGAAGATCCCGTGGTGCGTCGGACCAAGCACCTCGATCCCCTGCGCTTCGACGTGCTCCTTGGCAGCGAGAAGTTCCGCCTCGCTGCCGACCTTGAATGCCAAGTGCTGGACCCAGGCTGGCGTGTTCTCGTCGCGGCCCATGTCTTTCTGGTGAGGCAGCTCGAAGAACGCGAGGACGTTGCCGTTACCGGCGTCAAGAAAGACGTGCATGTATGGGTCGTATGCCCCGGTCGAGGGCACGTGATCTTCGGCGAAGGCGGTCGTGTAGTCCATGCCGAGAACGCGGCCGTACCATTCGACCGTCTCCTTGGCGTCCTTGCAGCGGTAGGCCGCGTGATGGATGCCCCCGAGCGAAACTGGGTGCTTGATGGGGTTTGCGTTCATTCCGCCGGTTCCTTCACCTCGAGCGCGCCGCGTTCGATCTGGTCGCGCTCCATGCTTTCGAACAGGGCCTTGAAGTTCCCCTCGCCGAAGCCCTCGTCGCCCTTGCGCTGGATGAACTCGAAGAAGACCGGGCCGACTTGCGCCTGCGCGAAAATCTGCAGGAGAAGCCGCGGCTGGCCGCCTTCGGTCGTACCGTCGAGCAGGATACCGCGCGTCTTGAGCGCTTCGGCATCCTCGCCGTGGCCGGGCAGGCGCTCCTCGAGCATCTGGTAATAGGTGGCCGGGGGCGCGGTCATGAAGGGCACGCCGAGCTGCTTGAGCTTGTCCCAGGCCTTGGGCAGATCGTCGCAGATCAGCGCGATGTGCTGGATGCCTTCGCCGTTGAATTCACGCAGGAATTCCTCGATCTGGCCGCCGCCGCTCTTGCCCTCTTCGTTGAGCGGGATGCGGATCTTGCCGTCGGGTGCGGTCAGCGCCTTGCTGGTCAGGCCGGTATATTCGCCCTTGATGTCGAAAAAGCGGATCTCGCGGAAGTTGAACAGCGTCTCGTAGTAGTCCGCCCAGTACTTCATCCGCCCGCCGTAGACGTTGTGCGTCAGGTGATCGATGCGGTCGAAACCCGCACCTTCAGGATGAATTTCTACGCCCGGAAGATAGTCGAAATCGACGTCGTAGATGGTCAATCCCTCACCGTTTTCATCGGTGTAGCGATCGACGAGGTAGAGAATCGCCCCGCCGATGCCGCGAATGGCGGGGACGTGCAGTTCCATCGGCCCGGTCTCGACCGCGACCGGCTCGGCACCCTTTTCGAGCAAATGAGCGTAAGCCTTGCGCGCATCGCGGACGCGGAACGCCATGCCGCAGGCGCTTGGGCCGTGTTCGCGGGCGAAGTACCAGGCGGCGCTCTTCGGTTCGTAATTGGCGATCAGGTTGATCCCGCCCTGGCGCCAGAGGTGGACGTCCTTCGAGCGGTGCTGGGCCACGCGGGTAAAGCCCATCGCCTCGAACACCGGTTCGAGCACGCCCTTTTCGGGAGCGCAGAACTCGACGAATTCGAAGCCGTCTAGGCCGGCGGGATTTTCGAACAGGTCGGCCATGGCAGGTCTCCGCGAGATGTGGTTTCGTTTGAAACTAAATAGCGGTTTGCCGCCCCGGTGTCAAATCGGTTCGGGCCCGATTTGGCGGCCGCTGGCGACGCGTGTGCAGGTCGGGTAGGGGAGGCTCCGATCGACTTTGGGGAAGCCCTGGCCAGCATGAAGTATTTGATTGCCGCGTTCGTGTTCCTGCAGGCCACCGGCTTGGCGAACGCGTCGTCTGCTGCCCAAGCCCCGACGGCGGAGGTGCCCGGCGCGATCGGCCCGTTCGAGGCCCTGTCGCAGCTTGTCGGCACGTGGAAACCGGCCGGGGAGACCGACAGTCCCTTGCGGATCAAGTTCTATCTCACGGCGCGCGGCACGGTCCTGGTCGAAAGCTGGGAGGTACGGGGGCGTCCGCATTCGCTCACGATCTATCACCGCGACGGCCCCGGCCTGATCGCGACGCACTATTGCCCGCAAGGCAACCAGCCGCGCCTGTTCGCCTCCGGAAAGACGGAGCGACGACTGCACTTCACTTTCCGCGACGCGACCGATCTCGATCCCGCGACGGAATCGTATCAGCACGAGTTGTGGTTCGATCTTTCGAATCCCGCCCGGCCGATCCGGGGGGAGATCTACCGATCCGCCAATGGACCGGGTTCGCCCGAGGAAACGGCGCTCGTCCGGGTAGACGAGTAGCCCGTCGTCAGTGCGGGGAAGGGCGCGGCATCGCGCGCACGCCACTCCTCTCGCCTGCGGCTGATCCCATCGCCCGCGGGCCGATGGACTACCCCTCGATCCGCTCGATGATCAGGGCCGGGGCCATGCCGCCGGCCGCGCACATGGTGATCAGGCCATAGCGGCCGCCCGAGCGTTCGAGTTCGTCGAGCGCGGTGCCGACCAAGATCGATCCGGTCGCGCCGATCGGGTGGCCCAGCGCCATCGCGCCGCCGTTGATGTTGACCTTCTCGCGGTCCAGATCGAGGTCGCGGATGAACTTCTCGGCCACGACCGCGAACGCCTCGTTGATCTCCCAGACGTCGATATCGTCCTTGGTCAGACCGGCTTTCTCGAGCACCTTCTTCGCCGCCGGAACCGGCGCGTTGAGCATCAGCGTCGGATCGTCGCCCTGGTTGCAGTAGGCCACGATGCGCGCCCGCGGCTTGAGGCCGTTCTTTTCGGCGTACTCGGGCGAGGCGATCAGCAGCGCCGCCGCGCCGTCGACCACGCCCGAGCTGTTGCCCGCATGGTGGAAATGCTGGATCTCGAGATCGGGATAGCGCCGGTTGATCTGCTTGCGGAACGTCGTCCCGCCGATCTCGAAGTCGGCGATCTTGGCAAAGCTCGGCTGGAGGGCGGCGAGACCTTCGGCAGTGGTCTCGGGCCGGGGAAACTCCTCGCGGTCCAGTGCCACCGTTCCGTCCGGATTGTGGACCGGCACCAACGACTTGTCGAAGCGGCCTTCCTTGATCGCGCGGTCGGCGCGCTGCTGGCTGACGAGCGCCAGGTCGTCGAGCGCCTGGCGATCGATCCCCTCGATCGTCGCGATGGCATCGCCGCACACGCCCTGGTGGCTCTGCGGGTGGAGCTCGTCGAGCGCCTCGTGGCCCGAACCCATCAGGCGCGGCGGAAGTCCCGCGTTGGCCTGCTCGGCGGCATAGGCGGCGGTGTAGCTCATCATCTCGGTGCCGCCCGCGATGACGCAGTCTTCCATCCCGCTCATCACGCTGGCGGCAGCGAAGTTGACCGCGCTGATCCCGCCGCCGCAGAACCGGTCCAGCGTGGTGCCGCTGGCCTTCACATCGTAGCCTGCCGACAGCGCCGCCATGCGCCCGAGGTCGCCGCCCTGCTTGCCGTTCTGGCTGCTCGTCGACCAGACGATGTCGTCGACCGTCGCCGTGTCGAGGTGGTTGCGCTCCTTGATCGCCTTGAGGACGGTGGCGGCGAGGTGCTGCGGGTGCAGGTGGCTCAGCGCGCCCTTGCCGGGCTTGCCCACGCCGCGGGGCGTGCGAACCGCATCGATGATGTAGGCCTCGGCCATGTCGTCAAATCCTCTCTCGTTATCGGGAATCAGGTTGACGCAAGCGTAAGCCTTGGGGACAACCGGCACAAGACCAGTTGCAAAGCGAAATGGGAGAGTGACCTTGTCGGAAGCCGAGACTGCAGAACTGCTGACCGAAGTGCGTGACGGCGTGCTGATCGTCACGATCAACCGGCCCGAAGCGAAGAACGCGATGAACCAGGCCGCGGCGCAGGGCATCGCCGCGGCGATGGACCGGCTGGATAGCGACGACAGCCTGCGGGTCGCAATTTTGACCGGTGCCGGCGGTACGTTCTGTTCGGGGATGGACCTGAAGGGCTTCCTGCGTGGCGAGCGACCCAGCGTCGACGGGCGCGGTTTCGGCGGGATCACCGAGAAAGGGCCGGTCAAGCCGCTGATCGCCGCAGTCGAGGGATACGCGCTCGCGGGCGGGTTCGAACTGATGATCAGTTGCGACCTGGTCGTCGCCAATGCGAACGCGAAGTTCGGCATTCCGGAAGCCAAGCGCGGGCTCGCGGCAGCGGCTGGCGGCCTGGTGAAACTGCCGCAGATGATCCCGCCCAAGATCGCGATGGAACTGGCGCTGACCGGCGAATTCATCGACGCCCAGCGCGCCTACGACCTCGGCCTGGTCAACCGCGTCACCGATGGGGCGGCGCTCGATGCCGCGCTTGAGCTCGCGGCAAAGGTTACCGCCAACGGGCCGGTCGCGGTGCGCGTGTCGAAGCAGGTGATCAACGAATCGCCCGACTGGTCCTACGCCGACCGCTGGAACAAGCAGGCGGAACTGATGCCGCAGGTCTTCATGAGCGAGGACGCGCGCGAAGGCAGCCTCGCCTTCGCCGAGAAGCGCGCGCCCAACTGGAAGGGCAAGTAAAGCGATGGCGGGACCTCTTGCCGGCATCCGCATCGTCGAGTTCGCGGGCATCGGTCCGGGGCCGTTCTGCGGGATGATGCTCGCCGACCATGGTGCCGAGGTGATCCGGATCGACCGGGCCAGCGGAACGCGCGGAGGCTCGCAACCGGTGACATCCAGGGACGTGCTCGCCCGCGGGCGCAAGTCGATCGCGATCGACCTCAAGAGCGCCGAGGGCGTCGCGCTGGCCCGGAAACTGTGCGCCAGCGCCGATGGGATCATAGAGGGCTTTCGCCCCGGAGTGATGGAGCGGCTCGGCCTGGGTCCGGACGAACTGCTCGGCGACAATCCGAAGCTTGTCTATGGGCGCATGACCGGCTGGGGCCAGACGGGGCCCTATGCCCCCTATGCCGGGCACGACATCAACTACATCGCGCTCGCCGGGGCGCTGGCGCATTTCGGCCGCGCCGGAGGCAAGCCGACCCCGCCGATCAACATGGTCGGCGATTTCGGCGGCGGTGGGATGATGCTCGCGTTCGGGATGGTCGCGGCCCTGCTCAACGTCGCGCGCGGAGGTTCGGGACAGGTGATCGACGCCGCGATGACCGACGGGACCGCGGTGCTCATGAGCATGATGCACGGCATGAAGGCCATGGGCGTCTGGTCGGAGGACCTGGGCGCCAACATGCTCGATACCGGCGCGCACTTCTACGACACCTACGAAACTGCGGACGGCAAGTTCGTCAGCATCGGCAGCATCGAGCCGCAGTTCTACGCCGAACTGCGCGCCCGCGCGGGCCTTACCGACGATCCCGCGTTCGATGCCCAGCACGACCGCAAGGCGTGGGGACCGCTCAAGGACAAGCTCGCCGAACTGTTCAAGTCGAAGACCCGCGCCGAATGGGATGCGCTGATGGAGCATACCGACGTCTGCTATGCCCCGGTTCTGACCATGAGCGAGGCGGTGGCCCACCCGCACAACGCGGCGCGCGGGACGTTCGTCGATGTCGGGGGTGCAATGCAGCCGGCTCCCGCGCCGCGCTATTCGGGAACCGTCACTGCTGCCCCACAACCTGCTCCGATGCCGGGTGACCAGACCGAGGAAATCCTCGGCTCGCTGGGGATGGGGGCGGAAGAAGTCGCGGGGTTGCGCCAGGCCGGCACGGTCGCCTGAGGTTCGGATGTGAAAGCGGCGCCGCTCGACCTGATCGAGCGGCGCCGCCTTCATTTCGTCTGGCTTTTGGCGATCAGCAGTTGCCGGGCCGACCGTCAGCGCAATCGCCCACCGATTCCACGTCGTCGACCGCACCGCGGACGGTGTTGCACGCCGAAAGCAGCAGACCGCTCGATACGGCGAGCGCCACAAGAATTTTCCTCATTCTCAATCTCCTCGTTCGCCTCGGAACGCGACCTGGCGACCGAGCGTGATAGACTAGACCCGCCGCGCATCAGGTGGTTCCCGCGCGATGATCGTCAGGCGATGAACGCCGCCACTTCCGCGATGAAATCGTCGAACCGGTCGTGATGGACCCAGTGGCCGGCGCGCTCGTACTCGCTCACCGTCACGTTATCGCCGAAGTATTGCAGCCGGCCGTCCGTTTCCGGATTGCTGGCCCACGAATCCGCGCCGTAAATCATCAACGTTGGGCAGGTGATCGCCGCCCATAGCGCCTGCTGCCCTTTGGTCGGCACGTCGTCCGGCGGCCAGGCGTGGAGGTGGGGATCGAACTTCCAGCTGAAGGTGCCGTCCTCGTTCCGCATCACCGCGTGCAGCGTGAGGTGGCGGGCCTGTTCGTCCGACAGATAGCTGTTCGCCTCGCGCATCCGCTCGAGCGCGTCGGCAAACGTGGCGTATCTCTTGACCGAGCGGGCGCTGGCCTCGCGCTTCTTGTCGATCCAGCTTGTCCACTGGTCGCCGTACGGCTTCGCACGGCGCTGCTCGATCATCTTGGGGCTGGGGCCGAGCCCCTCGATCGTCACCAGCCGCCGCACGCTGTCCGGATAAAGGCCGGTGTAACGGGTCGCGATATTGCCGCCCAGCGAGTGCGCGACGATCGTGACCGGGGCGAGGCTCAACTGGTGGATCAACTGCGCGAGGTCATAGACGTAGCCCATCACCGGGTAGTGGCCGTTGTTGTTCCATTCGCTGTCGCCGTGGCCGCGCAGGTCCGGGCAGATGACGTGCCAGTCCTTGCGAAAGTGTTCGGCGGTCCAGTCCCAGTTGCGGCAGTGGTCGCGCCCGCCATGCAGCAGGATCAGCGGGGGCGCATCCGGATTGCCCCAGTCGGCATAATGGAGCCGGGTGCGCTGGCTGATGTAGCTTTGCGAGGTGGGGCCAATCAGTTCCATGCCTGCCCTTTACGTAAGCGGAAAATTCGGTTGCGGATCGCTACCCGCCTGATACGCTCGCGCCAATAGCAGAATCAATCGAGAGGACCCTTTCCATGCCCGTCGTAGACGTTCCCGATCCCGAGTTCATGCAGGACGAGGAAATCGCCATCTTCCGCGATGCGGTCGGCAAGTTCTACGAACAGCACGCGCCGGCCAAGCGGGTCGAGAAATGGCGCGAGGACGGGCAGGTCGAGGCAGAGTTCTGGCGCGAGGCCGGGGCCGCGGGCCTGCTCGGCATGACGGTTCCGGTCGAATACGGCGGTCACGGGGGCGATTTCCGCCACGATCTCGTGGTGCTCGACCAGCAGGCCGAAAAGGGCGTCGACGGTTTCGCCGCCTCGCTGCACAACGTGATCATCCTGCCCTATGTCGTGCGGCACGGCACGGAAGAGCAGAAGAAGAAGTGGCTGCCCAAGCTCGTCTCGGGCGAGCTCATCAGCGCGATCGCGATGACCGAGCCGGGCGCCGGATCTGACCTGCAGAGCATCACGACGACCGCGATCAAGGACGGCAACGGCTATCGCCTCAGCGGCGCGAAGACGTTCATTTCCAGCGGCCAGCTGGCGAACTTCATCATCGTCGTCGCCAAGACCGACCCCAAGGAGGGCGCCAAGGGCATCAGCCTGATGTGCCTCGAAACCGAGGGCGCCGAAGGGTTCCGCCGCGGCAAGAAGCTCGACAAGATCGGCCAGGACGCGTCCGACACGAGCGAGCTGTTCTTCGACGACGTGTTCATCCCCGGCGACAACGTGCTCGGCGGGGTCGAGGGGCGCGGGTTCTACCAGCTGATGGGCGAGCTGCCGCAGGAACGCCTCGTCATCGCGATCGGCGCCATGACCACGATCGAGAAGGCGCTCGATACCACGGTCGAATACGTCAAGCAGCGCAAGGCGTTCGGCAAGACCATCTGGGACTTCCAGAACACCCAGTTCGTGCTCGCCGACCTCAAGGCGAAGGCGACCGCCGCCAAGGTGTTCCTCAACGATTGCACGGCCAAGGTGCTGAAGGGCGAGCTCGACGTAACCACCGCGTCGATCGCGAAGTACTGGGTCACCGAACTGCAGGGCGAAGTCGTCGACAAGTGCCTGCAGTTCCACGGCGGCTGGGGCTACATCAACGAATACGCGATCGCAAAGATGTATCGCGACAGCCGCATCACGCGCATCTTCGGCGGATCGAACGAGATCATGAAGATGCTCATCGCCCGGTCGATGTAAGGGGAGAAGCGCTGTGAACGGATCGGCATTCCGCGACGGCCTGCTCGAAGGCAAGGTCGCGTTCGTGGCCGGCGGGACGAGCGGGATCAACCTCGGCATAGCCAAGCGGTTCGCCTCGCTCGGTGCGCACGTGGCGGTCTGCGGGCGCGATCCCGACAAGGCGGTCCGCGCGGCCGAGGCGATCGGGCACCATGCCCTGGGCCTCAGCGCCGACGTGCGCGATTTCGCGGCGATCCGCGGCGCGCTGGAGACCGCCAGCGACCGGTTCGGCGCGTTCGACATCGTGGTGGCGGGGGCGGCGGGCAACTTCCTCGCCCCCGCGCTCGGCATGTCGGCCAATGCGTTCAAGACGGTGGTCGACATCGACCTGCTCGGCACATTCAATACCTTCCGCGCGTGCCACGACCTTTTGAACACGCCCGCCTCGCTGATCGCGATCACCGCGGGTCAGGCGGAACAGGCGATGGCATTGCAGGTACATGCCTGTGCCGCGAAGGCGGGGGTGAACCAGGTCATCCGCACGCTGGCGATCGAGTGGGGCCCGCACGTGCGCGTGAACGGCATCTCGCCCGGGCCGATCGACGGGACCGAAGGCATGGCCCGGCTCGCGCCCAATCCCGCGCTGCGGCAGGCGAGCGAGCATCGCATACCTCTGAAACGCTGGGGCCAGATCGAGGAGATCGCCGAGGCGGCCGTGTTCCTTTCCTCGCCCTCGGCCGCCTATGTCACCGGCACCATCCTCGACGTCGACGGGGGAAGCTCGGTTGGCGATGCGGGCCGGATGGACATCGCCGAAGGGCTCTAGCGTCAGATCTCGGGCAACGCCTGCTCGGCAAAGCACCATCCCGCCAATCCCTTGCTCTTCGCGCGGGCCAGCAGCTTCTTCGCGTCCGAGATCGAGAACGGGTGCGCGTGGTCGAAATCCTTGAGTTCGCCCCAGGCGATCGGGATCGCGACCGGCGCCCCTTCGCGGGCCCGTGCCGAATAGGGTAGCACGGCGGTGCTGCCGCGCTGGTTGCGCAGCCAGTCGATGAAGATCTTCCCCTTGCGCTTGGCCTTGCTCATCGTCGCGACGAAGCGGTCCGGCTCGGCCAGCGACAGCGCCTCGGCAAAGCGGCGGGCGAAATCCTTGTGCGCTTCCCACGAGTGGCCGGGCGTCAGCGGCACCACCACGTGCACCCCCTTGCCGCCCGACAGCATGGCATAGCTGGCAAGGCCGAGGTCGCTCAGGCGGTCGTGAATGTCCTTGGCGGCGGTCTTCACGTCCGCGAAATCGAGCCCTTCGTCGGGGTCGAGGTCGAAGATCATCCGGTCGGGCTTTTCGACGGCGGACGACCGCGAACCCCAACCGTGAAATTCGATCGTGCCCATCTGCACGCAGGCGATCAGACCCGCGGCATCCTCGACGTATAGGTAATCCTCCGCTCCGCCGTCTTTTTCCACGATCGGTACGTGGTGGACGTGCGGGCCGAACGATCCGCTGTCGTGCTTCTGGAAGAAGCACTTCTTGCCGCGGCCCTGGGGGCAACGGACCAGGCTGATCGGGCGCTGCGCGGCCCATGGCAGCATCAGCGGCGCGACGGCCTGGTAGTATTCGGCAAGCTCGCCCTTGGTCTGGCCGCTCTCGGGGAAGATCACCCGGTCGGGGTTGGTGATCGTCACCGCGTCGTCTGTCTCGGGCGCCTTTTCGGGCGTCTCGGGCACGACCGCGCTCGCCTTCTTGTCGCCGCGCAGGCCCAGGAAGCTGCCATGGCGGACGTTGCCGTCGGCAGTGAATTCGGCGAACGCGACCTCTGCCACGAGATCCGGTTTGAGCCAGGTGACTCCGCGCGACGATACCCGATCGACCTCGGCGGGCGGCGTCTTGCGCTCCAGCTTGGCGAACGTGCCCGCCAGCTCTGCCATCGTGTCCTGCGTGAAGCCGGTGCCGACATTGCCCTTGTACACCAGGGAATCTCCCTCGTGCTGGGCAAGCAGGAGCGAAGAGAACGGACGCCCCTTCGCGGACGACTTCTTCCAGCCGATGATCACGAATTCCTGCCGCCGGGTGCACTTGACCTTGACCCAGCTCTTGCTGCGGCTGGACCGGTATGGCGCGTCGATGGCCTTGGAAATGATCCCCTCCTGCCCGGCGTCGCACATCGCCTTGTAGAGCTTCTCCCCTGCTCCGATGACGTGATCGGCCACGTGGACCGGCGGCTGCACGCCCTTGAGCAGGGCCTCCAGCCGTTCCTTCCGCTCGATGTTGGGCAGTTTGGCGAGGTTCTCGCCGTTGGCTTCGAGCAGGTCGAAGGCGTGGAAGCTGAGATTGTCCTTTTCGCCCTCCGATCCGTGTCCGCGCTTGAGGACTGCCTGGAGCGACGAAAAATCGGGATTGCCGTCCTTCCCGTAAGCGACGATCTCGCCGTCGATCAGGACCGGTGGCAGGTCGAGCGCGGCGATCGCGCCCACCAGCGGAGCGAACTTGGCGGTCCAGTCCTTGCCGCTGCGGGTGAAGACGTGGACCTTGTCCCCGGCCGCCGCGATCAGCGCGCGGTACCCGTCGAATTTGATCTCGTGCATCCAGCGATTGCCTGCTGGCACGCTGTCGACGAGCGTGGCGAGCTGGGGTGCGCGGAATTTCGGTGGTTTCGATCCTCCCACCCCGCGCTTGGGACCCGCCCCCTCCACCACCCTGCGGGTGGTCCCCCTCCCCGTGACGGGGAGGACTTTGGCGTTGTGCTTCGCCGCTTTCTTCATCTCCGCCGCGAAGGCATCGCCCTTCTTGCCCTGCAGCGAGTGCTCGCCGCCGGTATCCGCCTCGATCTCGGCCATCGTGCGCCCGGTCAGCACGCTGGTCAGCGCGTGTTCGACCAACGGGTCGCCCTCTTCGGCGAATTCGTCGGAAATCTTGCGCAGCAGCCAGTTCTCGCGCTTTTCGCCGGGGCGGGGTTTCAGGCGGATCAGCAGCCACTCGCCGTTCATGCGTTCGCCGGTCAGCGTGAAGTGCAGGTGGCCCTTGTCGATGTCCTTCCAGCTCTTGCCCTCGACCGGTTCCCACGTGCCGCGGTCCCACAGCATCACGGTGCCGCCGCCGTATTCGCCCTTGGGGATCGTGCCCTCGAACTCGGCGTAGGATAGCGGGTGGTCCTCGGTCCGCACCGCGAGCCGCTTGATCTCGGGATCGGGCGAGGGACCCTTGGTCACCGCCCAGCTTTTCAGCACGCCGTCCGCTTCCAGTCGCAGGTCCCAATGCAGGCGGGTCGCATCGTGCTTCTGGACGATGAAGCGGTTGCCGCCGCTGGAGCTTGCCCGCTTGCCGGCAGGCTCCGCCGTCAGCTTGAAATCGCGCTTGCGGTTGTATTCGGCCAGGGGATCGCGGGCGCTCATTCGTCGGCTGCCCGTTCCGTGTCGGGGAACCAGCGCGTCTCGACGAACCACAGGAACGTCATCATGATTAGCGATACGCCAACCCCGATCGCGACCAGCGGCCACTGACCCGCACCGCAGGCGATCCCGATCACCGCGACGAGCCAGAGGTTGGCGGCCGTTGTCAGGTTCTTGATCCGGCCCTTGCTGAACACGATCAGCCCCGCGCCGATGATGCCGATGAAGGAACCGGTCGCTTCGAACACCCGCAGCGGATCCATCCGCTCGCCGCCGAGCTGGTTGTAGAGCGCGATGATCGACACCGTCATCGCCGCGGCGGTGAAGCACACCAGGCCGTGGGTTCGCAGCCCCGCCGCATGGCCGCGCAGTTCGCGGTCGAGGCCGAGCAGCAGGCCCAGCCCCGCCGCGACCGAAAGGCGCATGAGCAGGTCGACGTGAATCCAGTGGACCAGCGTTGGCGGGTTCAGGTCCATCAGGCCCGCTTGCGCGTTTTTGCCGGAGTTTTGGCGGCAGGCTTGGCCTTTTCCTTGCCGCCGACCGACTGCTTGAGCGCGGCCATCAGGTCGATCACGTTCGACTTGCCGCCGGTGGACGGTTCCTCGACATCCTCGAGCACCTTCTTGCCCTTGGACTTCGCCTTCTTCTCGACGAGCTTCTTGAGCGCGTCGACATAGCGGTCGTGGAACTCGCCCGCTTCGAACGGCGCGGTCTTCTGGTCGATCAGCGATCCGGCGAGCGCCAGCATTTCCTTGGCGGGTTTCGCCGACGGAATGTCCTTGAAATAGGTCTGCGCCTTGCGAACCTCGTCCTCGTAGCGGAGCGTTTCGAGGACGAGCCCCTTGCCGCAGGGCTTGAGGCTGACGAGCTGTTCGCGACCGCGCACCGACAGCTGACCCAGCGCGACCTTCTTCTTCGCCTTCAGCGCGTCGCGCAGGACGATGTAGGCTTCCTCGGCCAGTTCGTCCTGCGGCACCACGAAATAGGGCTTTTCGAAATAGAACACGTCGATCTCGCTCGAATCGACGAACTGCACCAGTTCGAGCGTCCGCTTGCTCTCGACCTTCGCGGCCTCGATCTCGTCGTCGTCGAGCAGGACGTAATTGCCCTTCGAGATCTCGTATCCCTTGACGATCTCGTCGCGGTCGACCGGACCGATCCCCGCCACGACCTTTTCGTAATTGATTGGCTTGCCGCTGGGCTCGTGGATCTGGCGGAACGAGATCGCCGCGCCGGACTTGGTCGCGGGGTAGATCTCCACCGGAATCGAAACGAGCGCCAGCCTGATCTGACCCTGCCAGTATGCGCGTGCGGCCATTGCAATGTCCCCTCTTGTTGGTGACTCGACTCGCGGCGCGTCGATTCGTTTCCAATCGGGGCAAGGCACCCTATCTGACGGCGATGATCGCCCAGACCATTCAGCTCGCGCTCGCCCCGGTTTTCGTACTGGTGGCGATCGGCAACATCATGAACCTGCTCTCCACCCGCCTCGGCCGGATCGTCGACCGCAGCCGCGCGCTGCAGGTGCGGCACGGCGAGACCGTGGGCGTGGACCACGACATGGTGGTGCGCGAGATGCGCGTCGTCAATCTGCGGATCAAGCTGGTGGGCAGGGCGCTGCGTCTATTGGTGACGAGCGGCCTTGCGACCGGCGTGACGGTCGCGGTGCTGTTCGTGGAGGAGTTGCTGAGCGCCGACCTTCAGCGCGTGGCCGCCACGACCTTCATCCTGGCGGTGGGGCTGATGATGTGGGCGCTGGTCCTGTTCCTGCGCGAAACGCAGGCCGCGTCGGCTGCGCTGCGCATTCCGGACGAATACCTGGAACCGGACCGGCGGATCTAGTCCTTGGGCGGGGCCAGCAGCCGGTGGCCCTGGCTCTTGATGGCGCCGGCGATCATCGGCTCGACGAAGGCGAGCGCGGGCGGAAGATCGACGTTGAGCACGACCTGCCCCGGCTCGAGATTGACGTTGGCGCGCAGCGACTGGCCCATCGCGCTGATGTCCATCGTCATCCGGTCCTCGCTCGGCCACGCGGTCTGCACCGCGCCCCCGCCGGGTATGCTGTCGCCGATCGATCCGGTGTTGGACCGCAGGCGCTCGCGCACGGTGTCGTTGTCGAGCTGGTGCGGAATGGCGACGCGCATCAGGTGATGTCCTTGGTGGGAGGAGGCAGGGCGACATCCTCGCCGCCGTACTTGTAGTCGAGATAGCGGGTCTTGATCGCCAGGTCGTCGAGGCTGCCCTCGGCCAGTTGGCGGGTTACCCGCTCGATCTCATCGCTGATCTTGCCGAGTCCGCCGACGAGCTGATCGTCGGGAGCCGCCCCGGCGCGCTGTTCGGCTCGCAGGTGCTGCGGAATGCGGCGATAGCTGTCGACCATCTCGGGCAGCGTCTCGCCGACCAGGGTTCGTACCTCGCGTGCGGCGGGATGGTTGGGGTCGATCCCGTCGAGCTGCAAGCCGAGCGAATCGAGCTGGACGCCGATCTTGCCGACCATGTCGGCCGCGGGCGCAGGAAGCGCGGGTCGCTGCGCCTCGAGCCAAAGCTCCGTCCGCCCGACGAGCTGCCGCGCGTCGGTGCTTCGCGACAGGTCGGCGCGCTGGGGCACTTTCATCTTCGGATATTTGCCGAGGACCGCAACGGCCACGACGCTGGCGAAGATCAGCGCCATCACGCCCATGAAGCCGATGCCGCTGACGATCGTCCCAAGGATGCCCGCGCCGATCCAGATCGCGAATATCGCGATCAGGATGTTGCGCAGCTTCTTGAACAGGTGGCGCTGCTTCAGTTTGCGCGAGCCCCTGCCGATCGAGCTTGGCAGCTCGCGCCGATGCCGCCCGCCCGCGCGATTGTCGTCGCGCACTCGGCGCGCCTCGTCGAGGACGCGATCGGACTGGCGGGTCAGGTTCGACAAGTCGGTGTTCCCGGGATCAATTTTCGACCGTCAGCAGCTTGGATTCAGTGACCGAAGCGGCGGCCTTGGCCTGGCCCTCGGCGCGCGCAATGTAGCCCTTCGACTTCTCGACCTCGCCCGACAGCGTCTCCACCGTCTGCTTCATCGAATCGAGCGCCCGCAGCTTGAACGCGTCGACCTCGTCCATCGTGTCGTAGATGTTCTGGAACGCGCGCTGCAGGGTCTCGAGCGGGATGGTCGAAGCGGCGGCCTGTTCGTGGATCTTGCCGGTCTGTTCGCGCAGCAGCTTCGACGTGCTGTCGATGATCCCGGCGGTCGTGGAGTTGAGCGCGGTGATCTGGTTCAGCACGAGCCGCTGGTTGGTCATCGCCTCGGCCACGGTCACCGCGGTGCGCAGCGCGCCGACGGTGGTCGTGCTGGCGCGGTCGACGCCCTTGACCAGTTCGACGTTGTTTTTCTTCACCAGGTCGAGGCTGAGATAGCCCTGCACGCTGACCGCCATCTGGGTGAGCAGGTCCTGCGAACGCTGACGGACATAGAACAGTGCCGTCTCGCGCAGCGCCTTGGCCTTGGCCGGATCGGTCGCGTCGAGTTCGGCGGCCTTTTCCTCCAGCTTCTCGTCGAGCACCTTCGAAATGTGGATCATCTGCTCGAGGTTGCCCATCGCCTCCCACAGCTTCTGCCGTTCGACGTCGATCGCGGCGTTGTCCATCAGGAGCTCGTCCTTGCCGCTCGACAGGTTGCCGAGGATCGACTGGATATGCGTCTGCGCGCTCTGATAGCTGCGGAAGTAGTTGGTCAGCTTGTTGCCGAACGGGATGATGCCGAGGATCTTGCGCGGTCCGCTTTTCGCGCCGCGCTTGCCGGGGTCGAGGTCTTCCACCACGCGGCGCAGTTCGGCGAGGTTCGCGCCTACGCCCTCATCCTTGTCCATCGCGCGCACGGGTCGGTCGAGGAAGCGGTTGGACATGCCCGCGGCCGCCATGATTTCCTTGCGGCCCATGTTGGTCAGCTGGTCGACCTTTTTGCCGAATTCGGGCGAGTTCGCATCCTGGGCCACGAGGTCGGCGACGAATGCGTCGGCCTTTTCCTCCAGCTTGGATTTCTTGTCGTCGGAAACCGGGACAAGGCCCGATGCCTTCGCGGCCGTGACCACCGGCACCGGATCGGGCGGGGTCAGTTCGAATTCGGTCGCCGTGGCGGTTTCGGTCTTGGGCTGGGTCGTGGACATTGCGCTCTCTTGCTCCTCCAGCGACTGTATTAGGGGTGTAAGACACAGTTTTCAATATTCAAGCCGACGATTTGCCTCAAGCAGGCGGTGGCGTCCATGCGCTTTCGCGGGCTAGAGGCTGGCGGACCGGAGCCTTTTTGCGGGCCCGAACGAGGAGTACGCGTGATGGGGGCAGGTTCGCCGGCGATCAGTCGCTTCGGTATCGGACGGATCGTCGTACGCTGGCGAACCTGGTGGACCGAGCAGGTCATCGGCACGGTCGATCATGCCGGGGTCATGGCGGAGCGGCGTGACGAGGGGGCGCTGTCTGCGCGCTACCTGTTCCTCACCGCCATGTCGGCGGGTATCGCGATCCTTGGCCTACTGCTGTCCTCTCCCGCGGTCGTCATCGGCGCGATGTTGCTCTCGCCGCTGATGGGTCCGATCGTCGGCCTGGGGTTTGCGTTGGCGACCGCCGACTATCGGTGGATGCGCCAGACGGGTCTGTCGCTGGCCTGGGGGTCGTTGCTCGCCGTCACCTTTACCGCGCTGATCGTGGCCCTGTCGCCGCTCCAGGAGATCACGTCGGAGATCGCGGCGCGGACCCGGCCCAACCTCTTCGACCTGCTGGTGGCCGTATTCTCGGGCCTCGCAGGCGCATATGCGCTGATCCGGGGCAAGGAGGGCGCTGTCGTGGGCGTGGCCATCGCGACCGCGCTGATGCCGCCGCTGGCGACGGTGGGCTTCGGCCTCGCGACGCTGAACTGGACGGTATTTTCCGGCGCGCTGCTGTTGTTCGTGACCAACTTCGTGGCGATCGCCCTGTTCGCGGCGCTCATCGCGCGGCTTTACGGGTTCAAGACCTACCTGTCGGGCCGTCACACGATGGTTCAGAACATCATCATGTTCGGGGTGCTTGTCGCTCTCGCGGTTCCCTTGGGACTATCGCTGGTGCGGATCGGTTGGGAAACGCGGGCCCAACGCGTGATCCGGGCGGAGGTCGTGCGGCCGTTCGGTTCGTCCGCCAGATTGTCGGAAGCCACGTTCGATTTCCGCGCGCAGCCGATCGCCGTCTCCGCAGCAGTGCTAACTCCGCGCCTCGACCCTGGCGCCGAGCGCAGGATCGGCCAGAAGATCGAGGCCGCCATCGGACAGCCGATAAACTTGTCGCTCGTCCAATACAGGGTCGGAACGACCGCGAGTGCCGCCGAGGAGGCGCAGCTCGCCGCCGCGCGCGACCGACAGCAACGCGCCGACCAGGAAGCGGTCCAGCTCGGACGGCAACTGGCCGTCCTTGCCGGGGTCGAGCGCGAGGAAGTGCTGATCGACCGGGAGAACCGGCGGGCGCTGGTGCGGGTGTCGTCCCTCGAAGGAGCGGACCTTGCGACATGGCGCTCGCTCGAGCGGCGGATCAGGGAATCGTCGCCCGACTGGACAGTGGAGATCGTGCCGCTCGCCGGTGCCCTGCCGACGGTATCGTTTGCCGATGGCGAGCCGACTGCCGACGGCCTGCGGGCGCTGGCGCTTGCCGGATGGGCATCGCGCCGGATCGGCGCGCCGCTCGTCCTGACCGGACCCGCCGCGCAAACGACCCGCGCCTCCGAGCTCCTGTCCGAAGCGGGGGCGACAGATGTCAGCGTGCGGGCAGGCGCTGCCCCGATCCGCATGGACTGGGGTGCGCCCGGCGCGGGCGATGCGGACGACGGAGCCTAGGCTGCTTCGAGCAGCTTGATCGGTTCGATCTCGCCCGCAAGGTACAGCCGCTTCGCCTTGGCGCGCGACAGCTTGCCCGAACTCGTCCGGGGCAGCGTCCGCGGGGGCACCAGTTCGACGACGCAGTTCATCCCGGTGATCGAGCGGACCTTGTCGCGGATCTGTTCGTGCAGCCGCAGTCGTTCTTCCGGGTCCGAAACGCGGCAGTGCACCAGGACCGCGGGCGCTTCCTCGCCGCTGTCGGTCTCGAAGCTGAAGGCGGCCACGTCGCCGTGGTTGAAGCCGGGCAGCTGTTCGACCGCCCACTCGATGTCCTGCGGCCAGTGGTTCTTGCCGTTGATGATGATCATGTCCTTCGCCCGGCCGACGATGAACAGGTAGCCGTCGCCCAGATACCCCATGTCGCCGGTGTCGAGCCAGATTTCCCCGTCTTCCTTGGCGACCAGACAGTCGTTGGTGGCTTCCTCGTTGCGGAAATAGGAGTGCATGACCGATTCGCCGCGGCACCAGACCTTGCCGATCTGGTGGTCGCCCTTGATCTCGCCATGCTCGCCGCGAATTTCGACTTCCATGCCGGGCAGCGGCTTGCCGCAGTTGACGATCGCTCGGTAGCGGGCCGGACGGCTGAGATCGCGTTCCGCGCCAGAGAGCCGCTCTTCCTCCACCAGTTCCACGCGGATGCCTTCGCCCGGCGGCATGACGGTGACCGCCAGCGTCGCTTCGGCCAAGCCGTAGCTCGGCGTGAAAGCGCTCGCCCGGAAGCCGGCTTCGGCGAAGGCGTTGACGAAGTTCTGCATCACGTCCGGCCGGATCATGTCGGCGCCGTTGCCCGCGGTGCGCCAGCGCGACAGGTCGAATCGCTCCGACACATGGCTTTGCGATGAGATGCGCCGCGCGCAGATGTCGTAGCCGAACGTCGGCGAATAGCTGAGCGTGTTGCCCGGGTTGCGGCTGATCAGGTCGAGCCACGCCAGCGGGCGGCGGGCGAAATGTTCGGTCTTGAGGTAGTCGCAGCTTGCCTGGTTGGCGATCGGCGACAGGAAGCAGCCGACCAGACCCATGTCGTGATACCACGGCAGCCAGCTCACCACGCGGTCGTTGATGCCCAGGTCCACCCCGGTGGCGTGGCCGTAGAGGTTGTGCAGCAGCGCCTTGTGGGTGACCGCGACGCCGGTCGGGAAACGGGTCGATCCGCTCGAATACTGGAGATAGCAGATGTCGTCGGGCTGCAGTTCGGGGAGCTGCTTCTCCGTGGCATCGCCTTGTGCGAATTCTTCCCAGCTGATGCCCTGGCACCCCTGCCGCTCGGCTGCGGCAAAGGCCATCTCGGCGATCTCGCCGGGATAGATCAGCATCTTCGGGTCCGAGCTTTCGAGCTGGACCGCGAGCTGATCGATGTAGCTTTCCTTGCCGCCGAAGGTGGTCGGGAGCGGCAGCGGCACCGGCCATGCACCGGCATAGACGCAGCCGCAGAACAGCGCGGCGAATTCGGGGCTCGTTTCGGCCACCAGGGCAACGCGGTCGCCGCGCTCGATGCCAGCGGCAATCAGGCGATAGGCCATGGCGATTCCATCGGCGCGCATCTCGGCAAACGGATAGGCCCGCTCGAGATCGCCGCGCATGTCGTGGAAGTTCAGCCCCTTTTCGCTGAGCGCGGCGTAGTCGATGGCATCGGCGAACGTGGCGAAGTCCGACCGGCGCCGCGGCAGCGGGCAGTCGTTCGGCGTCGGCGTCAGTTTCGAATCTGTCATGTGTGGAGCGATAACCCGTTGTCTGCGCGCCCCTTTGGCGCTTCCTGTATGCAGTCCGTCGGTGCGCGACCCTTCACGCGCGTGTGGTCCAAGGTTTCCCATTCGTTACACAGTGTGGCACGAATATGGCGAACGATGACCCGCCGAACCGTCAGAGAGCGCCGTCCGCCGCCCCCGCTTGGTCCAGCCAAGCTCGAAGAACTCGCGCTGGCCTATGTGGCGCGCTTTGCGACAAGCGCGGCGAAAGTCGAGCAATATCTCGGTCGCAAACTGCGCGAGCGCGGCTGGGAGGGCGATCGCTCGCCCGATCCCCGGGCCATCGTCGAGCGATTCGTCGAGTTGGGCTACATCGACGACGAGGCGTGGGCGCGCGCGAAGGGCGGCAGTCTTCTCAGGCGCGGATACGGCGTTCGGCGGGTCGACCAGACGCTCGGCGCGGCGGGCATCGACGAGGCGATCCGCAACGATGTGCGCGCCGGCGAGGCCGAGCAGCGGCGGGCCGCGCTGGCCTATGCCGCGCGGCGGCGAGTCGGGCCGTGGGGCAGCGCCGGGCCGGATCGCGCCGCGCGCGAGAAACAAATCGCCGCCATGTTACGCGCGGGGCATGGATTCGATGCCGCCCGCGCGGTAGTCGATGCGGCGAGTATCGCCGACGCCGAAGCGTGGGCGAACGAGGTCGAGGAGTTTCCATGAACCGTATAGTCGCGCTGGCGCTGGTCGCCGTGCTCGCCGCCTGTTCGCCGCAACCTGCAGCCGAGGCATCACCCGTGGCGCAAGCCCCGGCCACGCACCCCGTCTCCGGCCTGCAGGTCATTCCGGTGACCGTGACCACTGCGAGCGGGCGACACGTCATCCGCGCGGAAGTGGCCGCCACGTCGGCGGAACAGGCAAAAGGGTTGATGTTCCGGACCGAGATGGGCGCGAACGAGGGAATGATCTTCCCGCGAAACCCGCCGGATGTGGCCAGCTTCTGGATGAAGAACACGCCGATGTCGCTCGACATCATCTTCATCGGCACCGATCGCAAGGTTATCAATGTCGGGGCCAACACCGTGCCCTATTCGCTCGACCCGGTGGGCGCGCTCGACCTGACGGCGGCGGTCCTCGAACTGAAGGCGGGGCGCGCCGCCGAACTCGGCATAGTGCCGGGAAGCGAAATCCAGTGGTGAGGGTCGGCGGACAGGTGCTTGGCGCGTTCGGGCGAATCGGCTAGGCGCCCGTCGCATGGGAATTCTCTCCAAGATCTTCACCTGGTGGGACGGTGCGACCATCGGCACATCGCTGTGGTCGGCGCGCAACGGCGAGCACGTCGGCACCGATTTCGCGGGCAACAAGTATTGCCGCTCGAAAAAGCGGGTGCCTGCGGGCCAGCCTTTCGCGGGGAACGAGCGTCGCTGGGTGATTTACGCCGGCTCCAACGACGCCAGCAACGTGCCCGCCGAATGGCACGGCTGGCTCCACGGTGCGCGGGCGGACGAGGAAGGCTCGGCCGTGCCCGAAAGCCACCTTCCGCCGCCGCGCATCTGGGAAGCCGACTACAGCCCCAACGCCACCGGCACGCAGGCCGCCTATCGCCCGCAAGGCGCGCTCGAGCGCGGCGGCAAGCGCGCGGCCGCGACGGGCGATTACGAAGCGTGGAGCCCGGAGGGCTGACGATGCGCCCGACCATTGCCCGGGCCGCGATCGCTCTTGCCGCGACGGGCGCACTGCTTGCCTGCACGCAGGAGGCGCCCGCGCCGCGGCCCGTCGAGACCGAGATTCCCGAGGAGCTCCGCTCGCCCAAGATGGTTGAGCCGGTCGATCAGTCCTCAGGCACGCCGATGGAGGACAGGGTCGCGGTGATCGGCGTCCTGAACAAGCGCAACAACCTGTCGCAGACCTTCGAGATGAAGCCGGGCGAAGCGCGTCGCTGGGGCGACGTGATCGTCCGCCTTGCCGCCTGCGAACGCACCGCGCCGTGGGAATTTCCCCGCCAGACCGGCGCGTTTGCGCAGGTCTTCGTCCGCGCCGCGGGCGACGAAGGCGAGTGGGGCAAGGTGTTCTCGGGCTGGCTGTTCAAGGAATCGCCCGGCATCAACGTGGTCGAGCACCCGATCTACGATGCCTGGGTCAAGGACTGCAGGATGAGCTTCGACGGCGCGACGCCTCCGGCTTCCGATTCGGACACCAGCGAAGCGAACGCTTCGGGCAGCGAGGCGGCCGCGGCGCCCGAGACGGCGCCTTCGCCTTCCCCCACACCCGACGCCTCGCCCAGCAACGCCACGTAGCGCGACTGCGCGATCTCGATCGCACCGAGCGAGGCGAGGTGATCGGTCATGAACTGGCAGTCGAGAAGGCGCGCTCCGCCGCGCCGCATGAGCGCCACGAGCCACGCGAGCGCGGCCTTGCTGGCATCGGGGACCCGGCTGAACATCGATTCGCCGCAGAACACCCGGTCGAAACCGACTCCGTAAAGCCCGCCGACGAGGTCGTCGCCCTGCCAGCACTCGATCGAGTGCGCGTGCCCGGCTTCATGCAACGCCCGGTAGCTCGCCATGATTCGCCCGCTTATCCAGCTTTCGGGATGATCGGGACGCGGCTGGGAGCAGGCCTCGATCACGCGCTCGAAAGCGGCGTTGCACGTCACCCGGAAGCGTTCTCGCCGGATCGTCCGGGCGAGCGACTTCGATAGCCTGAAACCGTCCAGCGGCAGGATCGCCCGGCGGCGCGGCTCCACCCAGAACACTTCCGGATCGTCACGGCTGTCCGACATCGGAAAGATGCCGTTGCGATAGGCGAGCAACAACAGGTCGGTCGGGATCAGGGGCAGGGCGGGAGCATGCATCGGTCGTGCTTTCGCCGATAGCAGGGTTTGCCCGCTTGCGGTGCGTTTCGTTTGCACCTAAAGCGCGCGTCCCTGCGCAGGGGTGTAGCTCAGCTGGTAGAGCATCGGTCTCCAAAACCGAGGGCCACGGGTTCGAATCCTGTCACCCCTGCCAATTTTTTTCTTCGGCCTCGGGATTGTCCGGACGTGCGCGTAAACGCGGCGACCAAAAATCCCCGGTGTCCTGTCGTGACTTAGATGGTTACCGTTCAGGTAACGGTCGAGACCGGGGAACCGCCGGCACGAGCCGTTTGTTTTCATCGACAAGCAGAGGGTAACCTCGTTCGATGGAGGCTCGCATGTCCGGATTGTCTTTTCGCAGCAGTCGTCCCGATAGCTGGATGCAACCCCGCCCGCATTCCGACCCCTCCACGCGGCTCCGCAAGTACGGCCCGATCCGCCCCATGGAAGAACCCGGCCTTATTGCGCGGCTGTTCGGCATGCGCTGACCGGGATACCGAATAAAGGGGAAAGCGGGGCCGCTCGCCTGCGGGTGGGCGGCCCCGCTTGATTTCATGCCGAGGCAGGGCTAGGGCGACACCGCTTTTTCCGACAGATGAGCGATGCTAGGCCCTCCCGGTACTTGAACCGGGGCGGCGCTGACCCCATCCCGGAAGAAGCGGTTCAATCTCTGGGGGGCGAAAGCTTCAACATCATGGCCAAGACCAGTCCGGGCGAGTTCGTAAATCAGGTGCGTGCCGAAGGGCGCAAGGTCGTCTGGCCGAGCCGCGAAGAAACGGTTCGCACGGCGATCTTCGTCGGGATCATGATGGTTATCCTCTCGCTCTTCTTCCTCGGGATCGACTCGGCCTTTGGCGCAGTGATGCGCTGGCTGCTGTCGCTCGCCTGAGCAAACACGGACAGACAAGCGCACATATGGCTCGTTGGTACATCATCCACGCCTATTCCGGTTTCGAGAACAAGGTCCGCGATTCGATCATCGCCGAGGCCGAGCGTCTGGGCCTTTCCGAAGCGGTCGAGGCCGTCGAGGTTCCGACCGAGACGGTGACCGAGGTCAAGCGCGGCAAGAAGGTCCAGGTCGAACGCAAGTTTATGCCGGGCTACGTGCTCGCCAAGCTGACCATGACCGACGACGTGTACCACCTCGTCAAGAACACGCCGAAGGTGACCGGCTTCCTCGGTTCCGGCCAGAAGCCGCAGGCCATTTCCGAGCGCGAGGCCGCGCGGTACTTCGGCGGTGTCGAGGCGGCGAAGGCCGAACCCAAGAAGCACGTCAGCGTCGATTACGAGATCGGCGACCAGGTCAAGGTGCTCGACGGCCCCTTCGCAAGCTTCAACGGCCTTGTCGAGGAACTCGATTTCGACAAGCAGAAGGTCAAGGTCTCGGTCTCGATCTTCGGTCGTGCGACCCCGGTCGAACTCGACTTCGAGCAGGTCGAACTCGTCAAGTAAGGCAGGCGGCGCGGCCTAGCGCCGGCAGGTCGCCTCGTTATCCGTCGACAGGCGTGATGCGTAATTGCCGGTCGTGCTAATCCGCACGACCTGCGCGCATTTGCGTAGCTGGAAGCGCACCCGCCTTTCCCTGAAATCGAGCTGAACCCGCCGGAAGGTCTCCATCACGTCGGTTCCGAGCAGGAGCGACGGCTGATCGTCGATCCCGAACACCGCGAACGGCGGAATGTCGGCAAATGCGATCGGGACATCGCGCAGCGTGACGGATCCCAGCTTCAACTGCGAGACCCGGATCAACTGCAACTCCGCCGGAGTCCCCGTTACACCGATGACGGTTATCGTCTGAAACTGACGCGAGTTCTTCAACATCAACGCGTCGCGCAGTTTCGCGTTGCCGATCGAAACCTCCGAACCGGTATCGATGATGGCGTCGACCGACACCTTGTTTGCCATGACTTGTGTAAGGATGAGTTGTCCGCGCTGGAGCCGCGCCCGGACCACGATCTCGCCGTCCATCCGCGTATCCTTTCGCCGTCCATCGTCGACCGAAATCTGGCGCTTCTCGAAGTCGAGCATGAGGCGCTGATGGACGAGCGCGTCGAGACCCACCATGCCCTCGGCCCCGATGTTGCTTTCCTTGAGCACCGGGACTTCAAGGTCGAACAGGCGGCTGGGGCCTAGTTCAAGCTCGTCGACGAAAACCCGCTGGACCGGTTGCGAATCGGTTATGCCGTTGAGCATCGTCGGCTGGCCCGGTCGAAGCCTGAGCGCGGTCGAGATCCGCTCGCCCACCACCGAGGTGTCCGCGCCGCTGTCGACGACGAACCGATAGGGCCCGGTGTCGTTGATACGGACCTGCACCGTCATGCGCGTGCGCAGCTTGCGCGCGTCAATCTCGTCCCCGCCGACCGCGAGCGTATCGTCGATCTGTGCGGGTGGAAGCGCTGGCATCCTCGGTTGCGGCGTGCTGCCGCGAGCTTGGCCCTCGGCCGGGGCGTCGGAAGCCGCCGACGGAGCGCCCAGTGCCGTCATCGCAGTCATCGCCAGCAAATGAGACAGGGGTAAGCGCATCCGAAGGTCTTATGCCCGGGGCAAGGCCCGATCCATGTCGGTTCGACGAACGGCATTCCCGGCCGGTCGCGGTCTACGCCGATCTGCTTGCGTTTTGCGCCCCGGACGCTATGTGCGCGCCTTCCCACGCGACAGCATCGGGAAATCCATGCGGGAGAGCCGCCGGAAGGCGTCTCGACTGACCGCTTACCATGAGCCGGGGTGGAAGCACCCCTGCGACAGTGAGAAAGGAGGCCATCAGTGGCCAAGAAGATCGACGGCTATATCAAGCTGCAGGTGCCCGCGGGCGCCGCAAACCCGTCGCCCCCGATCGGCCCCGCGCTGGGCCAGCGCGGCGTCAACATCATGGAATTCTGCAAGGCGTTCAACGCGGCGACCGGCGAGATGGAAAAGGGCATGCCCATTCCCACCGTCATCACCGTCTTTGCCGACCGCAGCTTCACCTTCATCACGAAGACGCCCCCGGCGAGCTTCCTGATCAAGAAGGCGGCCAACCTGAAGTCGGGTTCCAAGGAACCGGGCAAGGTGAAGGCCGGGACCATCAAGCGTTCCAAGCTTTCGGAAATCGCCGAGCTGAAGATGGCCGATCTCAATGCCAACAACATCGAGATGGCAACCCGCATCATCGAGGGCTCCGCGCGCTCGATGGGCCTCGAAGTGGTGGAGGGCTGATCCGATGGCCAAGCAGACGAAGAAGAACAAGGTCACCGCGCAGATCGACCGCGACGCGAATTACAGCTTTGCCGAAGCGCTGAAGGCCCTGCGCGAGCACGCCAGCAAGAAGTTCGACGAGACTCTCGAAGTCGCGATGAACCTCGGCGTCGACCCGCGTCACGCCGACCAGATGGTTCGCGGTATGGTTTCGCTGCCGTCGGGCACGGGCAAGGACGTCAAGGTCGCCGTGTTCGCTCGCGGCGACAACGCCGAAAAGGCCCTCGCTGCCGGTGCCGACAAGGTCGGTGCCGAAGACCTGATGGAAGACATGCAGGCCGGCAACCTCGACTACGATCGCGTCATCGCCACTCCCGACATGATGGGCGTCGTCGGCCGTCTGGGTAAGGTGCTGGGCCCCAAGGGCCTGATGCCGAACCCCAAGCTCGGTACCGTGACGCCGAACGTGGAGCAGGCCGTGAAGGACGCCAAGGGCGGCCAGGTCGAATTCCGCGTCGAGAAGCAGGGCATCATCCACTCCGGCCTCGGCAAGCTGTCGTTCTCGGACGATGCGCTGAAGAAGAACTTCGACGCGCTGACCGGTGCGGTCGTCAAGGCCAAGCCTTCGGGCTCGAAGGGCAAGTACGTCCGCAAGATCTCGCTGACCACGACCATGGGCCCCGGCCTGAAGGTCGATCTTGCCGAGGTCGAAGGCGCGTAGTTTGTTGAGCCTTAAGTGCCGGCGGGGTCATCCGGCCCCTTGGCTCCCGCGCTAACCGCGCGGCGGCCGGTCGGCCTTGCGGACCCTGAGGGTCTGTTGGCGCAAGTTTTTATCGCTGCGCTCATGTAGCGAAGCGATAGCGCGACAAGAATGGGCCGGGGGGAAACCTCCGGCCCTTTTTCTTTGCTCAGATGCCGCCCGGCGTGGTCGAGTGCCCTGCCGCGTCCATCGCGGCCACCAGTGCGTCGCGGCAAGCCGCAAGTGTGTTTCCGTCGGTCGAGCGAATCACGAAGTTCGCGCCCACCTTGCCCTCGCGGAAGAACGGGTAACTGCCGATGGCGACACCGCCCGGCGCGCCGGCGTAGTCCTTTTCCGCCTGGCGCAGGATATCGACGACCTCGCTTTCCGGGACCCAGCCGCCGAGCGTTTCCGACAGCAGCGGTGCGCCGCCTTCGAGCTGACCGGTCAGCGCATCGAGCATTCCGGCAGTTATGTGCGGAACCCCGGCCATAACGAAGAGGTTGCCGATGCGCAGGCCGGGTGCCCCCGACATGCGGTTGGGGATGAGTTCGGCTCCCTCAGGCGCGCGAGCCATGCGCAGCCGCGCTTCGGTGAGCTCGATCCCGCGCCCGATGTAGTAACGTTCCAGGATTGCGCGGGCTTCGGGATGAATGATCACCGGCACGCCCAGCGCCTTGGCGACCGCATCAACCGTGATGTCGTCATGCGTCGGACCGATGCCGCCGGTGGTGAAGAGGTAGTCGTTACGCGCGCGCAGCGCGTTCACCGCCTCGACGATGCGATCCTCGACATCGGGCACGACACGCACCTCGGCGAGCCGGATGCCTTGGACCTGCAACCAGGACGCGATCTGCGCGATGTTCTTGTCGTGAGTGCGGCCCGATAGGATCTCGTCGCCGATGACGACGAGCGCGGCGGTCCAGATGCGGTCGGTCGAGGTCATGCGGCCGCGCTAATGGAAGCAGTCCGCTTGCGCCAGACCTACTCGGCGGCCTCGAGTTGCTCGTCGAATGCCCGCGAGTTGGCGCCCGAGCGGCGGAACTGCAGCAGCCCGTCGTCGATCGGGCTTTCGGCCATGTACTGCCGATCGTGCAGGTAATCGTGGTTGAGCCGCCATGGGTCGGCCTCCGCGCTCTTGGGCAGCGCGGCGCCCGACCGCTTCACGTAGCCTGCATCCACCGTAAACGAATCGTGTTCGACCAGGACAGTCCCTTCAGGGATGACTGGAACCGCGATGTCGGCGTCCTTGGCGCGCATGGCGTTGAGCAGGCGGCAGGTGAAATCGGACAGCAGGTCGTATCGAAGCGTCGAGCCGGTGTTGGTATAGGGCACCGGGTGGACCAGGTTCGGCACGCCCGAGAGCATCGCGTTCTTGTAATAGAAGTGCTCGTTCGCCACGATCGCCTGGCCATCGAGGCTGAGGGCGATCTTGCCCCCCATCGTGAGCTGCAGCCCGGTCGCCTTGACGATGATGTCGGCGGGGACCTTGCGGCCGTCGGTCATCACGATTCCGTCAGCAACGAACCGATCGATGTGCCCCGTGACGATCTCGACGCTGCCGTCCTTGATGGCTTCGAAAAGATCGGCGTCCGGCACGAAGCACATGCGCTGGTCCCACGGCTGATACGGCGGCGTGTGATTCTCCGCCCGGTAGTGGGCGCCGAGGTGCTTGCGGGTGTCGTTGTCGATACGCTCTCGCACCATGTCGGGCTTGGTCCGCGCGGTCTTGTACATCTTGTCGCCAAGCCGCACTCGCATCGCGCGGGCCAGGCGGGTGGCGGTACGGAGCGGCAGGATCTTGCGCAGGAACTGGCCGATCCGGTCTTCTCCCGGGATCGATCGGATATAGGTCGGCGTGCGCTGCACCATCGTCACCTTGGCCGCGTCGCGCGCCATGTTCGGCACGACGGTGATGGCGGTCGCGCCCGAGCCGATGACCGCTACTTGCTTCCTCTTGTAATCGAGATCCTCGGGCCAGTGCTGCGGGTGGACGACGGGGCCGGCGAACTCGTCTTCGCCCGCGAACGCCGGGGAGTAGGGATTATCGTAATCGTAGTATCCGGCAGCAAGGTAGAGGAAGTTCGCCGTAAGCTCGTGCCGGCCCCTGTCGTCTTCGACCGTGACGTTCCAGCATCCGTGTCGGGTGCTGAAATCGGCGGAGACCACCTTGGTGCCGTAGCGGATATTGTCCGCCAGGCCGTATTTACCGGCGACATTGGCAAGGTATTCGCGGATGCGGTCCCCGCCAGCCAGAGTTTCGCGTCCGGTCCACGGTTCGAACTCGTAGCTCAACGAATGCATATCGCTGTCCGAGCGGATGCCGGGGTAACGGAACAGGTCCCACGTACCGCCCAGGTTGTCCCGCCGCTCGACGATCGCATAGCTTCGGTCGGGACACTTCATCGATAGATGTGCGGCCATGCCGATGCCGGATATTCCGGCGCCGACGATCAGCATGTCATGGTCGCAGGCAGTCAGGGTCATCGCATCTCTCTCCAGATTGCCGCGAGCGTAAATCTGTCCGTTGCATCATGCAACGGGTTTGGCTTTCGACTAGTGAGCGAAGACCACGGTCCGGCTGCCGTTGAGGAACACCCGGTCCTCTAGGTGCGCCTTGACCGCGCGGGCGAGCACCCGGCGTTCGACGTCGCGGCCGCGGGCGACGAGTTCCTCCGGCAGTTCGCGATGGCCGATCGCGACCACGTCCTGTGCGATGATCGGTCCCTCGTCGAGCTCGCTGGTCACGTAATGGCTCGTCGCGCCGATCATCTTCACGCCCCGCGCATGGGCCTGGTGATAGGGGCGGGCGCCCTTGAAGCCGGGCAGGAAAGAATGGTGGATGTTGATGCACCGACCCGAGAGGAAGTGCGTCATCTCGTCCGACAGGATCTGCATGTACCGCGCCAGGATCACCAGTTCGGCGCCGCTTTCCTCGACCAGCGCACGCACCGCGGCTTCCTGCTCCGCCTTGGTCGATGGCGTCACCGGCAGGTGATGGAACGGCACATCGCCGATGATCGCAGTGTCGGTCAGAGCCTCGCGCGGGTGGTTGCACACGATTCCGGCGACTTCCATCCGCAGCTCGCCGATGCGCTGGCGGTAGAGCAGGTCCGACAGGCAGTGGTCGAACTTGCTGACCATGATCACAACCCGGGGGACGAATCCCGGGTCGCGCAGCTTCCAGTCCATCGCATGCCGCCCGGCCAGCGGCGTGAACTGCGCCCGCAGCGCCTCCGCCTCATGGTCGGCGGGGTCGAACGCGATCCGCATGAAGAACCGGGCGGTCAGCGGATCTTCGTACTGCTCGGCATCGACGATGTTGCAACCCCGTTCCGCCAGGAACCCGGCCACGTCGGCGACGAGACCGGGCCTGTCGGGGCAGGACAGCGAGAGGACGCACGGTTGCCCCAATCCGGTCAGCCGCCCTGTCGGCTGGCTTCCGCGGCGGCCGCCACTTCGGCAGGCCAGGTCACCTGCGTCTGCGTTTGCGGATTGAACACGTCACCCGGATAAACTGCCGCAGCCGCCGCGGCGATTTCCTCTGCCGTCAGGAATTCGCTGGGCGTCAGTTCGAAAACGTCGAGCCCGCGCGCGATCTCGGTGGCGTAGATCTTGCCCTTGTACCAGTAGGCCGACCAGTATCCGCCCATGGCGAGCTGGTCCTTGTCCACCGGGCCGCGATCGAAATAGGCGATTTCCTTGACGTTCGCCGGATCGGTGAAATCGATCACGCTGATTCCGCCCTGATACCAGGCCTGCACGAACAGGTCGCGGCCCGGAACCGGGATGATCGAGCCGTTGTGCGCGACGCAGTTCTCCTTGTCGCTTTGCGGTGCGGGCAGCTTGTAGGTGCCGCGATAGACGAGCTTGCCGTTCTCGATCGCATAGAACGCGTTCGCGCCCCAGTTGGTCGGGTCTCCCGCCTGGCAGCGCGGCCGACCGCCGCCGCCCCATTCGTCGGTGAACAGCACCTTGGAACCGTCGTTGCTGAAGGTGGCCGAGTGCCAGTAGGCGAAGCCCTTGTCGGTCACGTCGTCGATCCGCTTCGGCTTCAGGGGATCGGCAATGTCGAGGATGATGCCGTTACCCGAACAAGCACCGGCCGCCAGCTTCTTGGCCGGGAACACGGTTATGTCGTGGCACTGATCGGTTTCGCTGGTGTCCTGCGTGCCTTCGCCGTGGTCGCCGCCGCGCCACAGGCCCGCGATCTGGCCGCCGGCAGCGAACACGCGCGGACGATCGACGATCCGCGCGGCTGCAGGGTTGGCGACCGGAACCTCGATCACGTCGATCGAGAACAGCGCGGTGTCGTCGCCCGGCAGGTCGGTGCAGATCGACAGTTCCTCGGTCCGACGGACGCCGCCGGTCCCTGATGCGTAGATCACCAGGCGCTTGTCGTCCGCGCTGACGATCGAATGGGTATGGCTGCCGCGGCAAGTCTGGATCTGGCCGACCTGGCGGGGCATCGCGGGATCGGAAATGTCGAACAGGCGCAGGCCGCGGAACCGCTCTGCGGTGACCTGTTCCATGTTGCCCTGCAGGCCGCAATCGACGCGGCCCCGTCCTTCCTCGACGCTCATGACGAGGAGGTTGCCGGCCACCGACACGTCGCCCTGCCCGCCAGGGCAGACGACCGAGCTGACGAGCTGCGGAATGCCGTCGGCGGGTAGGCGGTACACGTTGAACCCGTGATAGTTGCCTGCGATCAGCAGGTCCTTCGAGAACGCCATGTCGGTGTTGGCGAAATCGAGCATGGACCCACGTTCGACCAGCTTGGGCGCCTTGGGCTCCTTCTCGTCCTCGGCAAGCGCCTTGGGATCGTTGGGATCGGCAGGCTTGTCGTCCTTCTTGTCCGCGTCCGCCTTGGCATCCTTCTTGCCGTCTTTCCCGCCTTTCGCCTCGGCTTCCTTTTCCTCCTTCGACTTCGCGACGGGGAGGGCGAGACCGGCCGGGTTGGTCGGATCGTAGAAACCGGCGGGCTTTTCCAGGCTGGCAAGCTTGCGCAGGCCCATGATGGCTTCCCCGGCATCGCGGAACCCGGGCTTCAGCGTGGCGCGCGCGTCCTGTGACAGGGTGGCGAGGCGGCGGTTCATCCGCGCGATCTCTGAGTTCTGATCGCTCACGACGTCCGAGGTGAACTGGTTCATCTCGGGATCGGAGGCGGTTCCGTACCACCGGAGCAGGTTGTTGGTCATGCTCACTGCGCCGCGGTGGTGGGCGATCATCATTTCCAGGAACAGGCGGTCGAACGCCGTGCCCTCGGCCGCGGCGAGCGCGGCCATCTGGGCCGGGGTCGCCATGCCTTCCATGATGACCATGTCCTTGCCGGCGACGGTCGAACCGCCGTGGCCGCTGTGATCCATGGAAGAATGGTCCATGCCCGCGTGCGAGGGCTGGCCCATGCCCGCCATCGTTACCGACTCGCCCCGGCTGGTGAGCCAGTCGGTCATGAACTTCATCTCGTCGGCCTGGCTCGCCTCGATCCGGCGGGCGATGCGCCGGATGTCGGCGTTCGTCGTGCGCTCTTCCACCAGCGCGGTCATTTCGGTGGCCTGCTTATGGTGCACGATCATGTGCTGCATGTAGGCGACGTCACCCGGCGAATAGCGCATGTCCGCCAGCTTGATGGCATCCGCCGCCGACAGAACCTTGCCCGGCTGGCCCGGCGCGCCGGGCTGGACGATCGGAACGCTGTCCTGCGCGTGCAGGGCAGGGGTGGCGAGCGAAATACCGGCAAGCAGAATGCCGCGGAAAAGCGAATGTGTGCGCATGATAGTCGGCGAACCCCTCAAAGTCGATTGACGGGCTTGTCGGTTGCCGATTGCGCTCCGTCAAGCCGGAGCGTGTACGATCGCGTGCTTGATCAGGCGGCGCGGACGTGGCGCAGGAAGCCGCTGACCTGACTGCGCAAGCTGGCCGCCTGCGCCTTGAGCTCGCTTGCCGAGCTGAGGACCTGGCTCGCGGTGGCTCCTGTGGCCAGCGCGGTTTCGCGCACCTGGACCACGTTGGCGGACACGTCGCCGGTACCGCGCGCGGCCGTGTCGATGTTGCGGGCCAGCTCTAGCCCGGCAACCGACTGCTGGTCGACGGCGGACGCGATGGAAACGGCCGTCGATTCGAGCTGCTGCACCTGTTCGGCAATGGCTTTGAGCGCGGTCACGCTCGCGCCGGTCGACTGCTGCATGGCGCGGATCTGCGCGGCCACTTCGTCGGTCGCCTTGCTGGTCTGCGCCGCGAGTTCCTTGACCTCGCTCGCCACCACCGCGAAACCGCGGCCGGCCTCGCCGCTGCGGGCGGCCTCGATCGAGGCGTTGAGCGCGAGCAGATTGGTGCGCCGCGCGATCGCGCTGATCAGCTCGACGATCTCGCCGATCTGGTCGGCCGAGAACGCCAGCGCCTTGACGGTGCCGTCGGCCTGCTCCGCCGTCGTCGTCGCCTCGCGCGCTAGCCCGGCCGATTGCGCGGCCTGCCGACTGATCTCGCCGATCGACATGGCGAACTCGTCGCTTGCGGCCGCCGCTGCGGCCACGCCGTTCGAGGCGTCGTTCATCGAGTGCGACACGGCATCGACCTGGTTCGCGGACTGGTCCGCCGCCGCTGCCATCGAACTGGCCGCGTGCTCGAGCTGGTCCGCCGCCGAGGCCACGGCGGTCACGACGTCGCCGACCTCGCGTTCGAAATTCGCCGCGAGTTGAAGCAGCATCCGCTGCTGTTCCTCGCGCACTGCCTTGCGTTGGGCAAACATCTCGTCGAGTTTGTGACCCGATTTCACGAACACCTGGAATGTGCGCGCCATGTCGCCGATCTCGTCGGCCCGGTGAAGATAATCGAGCGTGAAGGTGCGATCGCCCTCGCTCAGCCGGATCATGTCGCCCGACAGCTTGCGCAGCGGCATCGCGGTGTCGATGAGGATGCGGCGCAGGGCGATTGTGCCCAGGCCGAACCCGAGAACGAAAATCACGGTCACGACCGAAACCGCCACCGAGGGCGCGACGATCTGCCTGAGAGCCGCAAGGGCAACGACCGAGTTGACGGCCAGGCCAAGCAGCAGTCCGCCGACCAGCACGCCCAGCTTGCGGGCGAGGGGCAGATCGTTGAACCACCGCGCGGCCACCCAGCGCTGCCGCCGGGCTGCGACCGTGCTGTCGCCGAGGCTGGCCGATGCGATCTCGTCCTCCAGGGTTTCCGCCTCGATCATCGAAACTGCATTCATGCTGCCCTCGTCGCCGCGCGGTGCTTGGGTCCGCCGGCCTCCTTTAGCCGCGCCGCGAATTCGTCGGCGGGCATTGCCTTGTAGTAAAGCCAGCCCTGGATCTGGTCGCAGCCGGCGGCGCGGGCCAGGTCGGCCTGTTCTTCGGTTTCGACACCTTCGGCGGTGACGTCCATGTTCATCGCCCGGGCGACCGAGATGCTCGACATCATCATCGCCCGGCTGCCGTTATCGCGCTGCGCCTCGACCACCAGCGAGCGGTCGAGCTTCAGCTTCTCGAACCGGAACTGGCGCAGGAAGCCGATCGAGGCGTAGCCGGTACCGAAATCGTCGAGCGCGATATCGACCCCGAATTCGCGGATCAGGTTGAGACTGCGTTCCGCCACGACCGGATCGAGCACGAGGCAGGTCTCGGTGATCTCGAGCTCGAGACGCTCGGGCGGAAAGCCGGTATCTTCCAGGATCTGGCCGAGCTGAATCGGGAATTCGGGATTGCGCAGCTGCGCCGCCGAGATGTTGACCGACAACTTGATCCCCGTCCACGGCAGCGCATCGCGGCACGACCGGTCGAGCACCCACAGTCCGATCGCGTTGATCAGGCCGGATTCCTCGGCGATCGGAATGAACACGTTGGGTCCGATATTCTTGCCGTCGGGTCGGTTCCACCGGACGAGCGATTCGACCGCGACGATCGCTCCGCTGCGTGCATCCACCAGCGGCTGGTAGGCCACCACGAACTGATCCCTCGCCAGCGCGGCGCGCAATTCCTCGTCGAGCACCTGGGCAGCAGCACGGCTTTGATCGAAATCGCTCTTGAACCACGTGCAGCGCATCTTGCCGCCCCGCTTGGAGGCATACATCGCCACGTCGGCGCGTCGCAGCAATTCGCTCGAGCCCAGCCCGTCGCTACCGTTGGAACGGGCAAGGCCAATGCTCGCCCCCACCGGAATCCGGCGGTCTTCCACCGGAATCGGCGCGTTCATCCGGTCGATAAGGCTGCGGCATATCCCTTCCAGGATGGTCCCGGCAACAGCGCCCACTTTCAGGATGGCGAACTCGTCGCCGCCCAGTCGATAGGGGCGGGCCTCGTCGCCGCATATTTCCCGCAGGACTTCCGCGCATTCGCACAGGACCTGGTCGCCGACGACGTGCCCGTAATGGTCGTTGACCATCTTGAATCCATCGAGGTCGATCAGTGCGACGCCGACCTCTTCTCCCATACGGGTCGAACGCGCGCAGTCTTCGTGCAGCGCCCGCCGGTTGGGCAGGCCGCTGAGGCTGTCGGTACGGCTGAGGCCTTCGAGGCGGCGAACGTGTGCCAAACCGTATCGGCCGAGAATGGCCACCGCAGCCGCATAAGCCACCACGCCGACGCCGACGATCGTTATTCCGGAAAAGCTCGAAAAGCGGGTGCCGAGCGCGAAAAGGGTGGCGAACGCTCCGAACAGGCCCGAGAGCACGACCAGCGGCGCGAAGACGAGCATCTTCGACCCGATGGATTTGCTGTCGACCCTCCCAATCACGCGTAGTCCCCTTTCGCGCGGCGCCCGGCGCCGCCCTCGCAATAGGGACGAGTGCCTAAGGAAGGGTGAAACGAACGGTCAGAACGCATTTTGCGCCCGTCGGCGAGCGCTCGCGCCGGTTGGAACTGTGCGACGATACAGTCCGCTCGTGTCGCTCGCAGGAGCGAAAGCCCGCGAATGGTCGGTCGCCGTTTCCCCTGCGCCGATCATCAGCCAGCCATCGTCGACGATCGCATCCGCGAGCTTGTCGAATGCCTTCTCCCGGTGGACCCGGCCGAAGTAGAGCAGGACGTTTCGGCAGAGCACGAGGTCGAAGCGGCCCGGGTCGGGCGGGTTATCGAGCACGTTCCTTTGCTTGAATCGGATACGCCTGGTGAGGTCGCGCTTGGGACACCAGCCGTCCGGCGTCTCTTCGAACCAGCGCAGCATCTGGGTGACACCCAGGCCGCGCTGTATTTCGAACTGCGAGTAGAGGCCCGCGCGGGCGGCCTCGATCGCCTTGGACGAGATATCTGTACCAACGATGTCGATCCGCCAGCCTTCCCACCGCCGCGGATCGTCGGCGAACAGCATTGCCAGCGACAGCGCTTCCTGGCCCGTCGAGCAACCGGCCGACCAGATAGACAGGCGCCGCGTCGCCGCCCGCTTCGCGGCGAGATCCGGAAGCACTTCGTTTGCCAGCAGATCGAACATGAGCCTGTCGCGGAAGAAATACGTCTCGTTGTTCAGCAGGGCTTCGACGACTTCCCTCGCAAGATCGTCTTCGCGCGTATCCGCCAGCAGGCAAACGAGCTGGTCCAGGTTCGAGATTCCGCGTTCGCGAAAGAGACCTGCGAGCGCGGTCTGGATACGCCAGCGTCGGCTCTCGCCGAGTTGCTGGCCCGTTCGCGAGAAGAGCAGGTCGGCAATGATGCGATGGGAAATCTCGCTCACGCGCGGACGGTCCGATGATCGGCCGTGCATGTCGGCGAAACCGCGAGGGCCGCTACCCTATGGGCTATCGCCACGGGAGGCAGCACCGCCGTTGCCAGGCCCGCCTCGGCAACCGCGCGGGGCATCCCCCACACGGCAGACGTCGCGGCATCCTGGGCGAAGATGGTCCCGCCTGCCCTGACGAAGCTCTCGGCTCCAGCCGCGCCATCGCGGCCCATGCCGGACAATATCACGCCGATGGCGTTGCCCCCGGTCGCATCGGCAAGGGTTTCCAGCAGCGGGTCGACCGAAGGGACACATCCGCTGGGTACGGCGTGGTGTGCGATGCCCGTGACAAGACGCCCTGCCGTTCTGCCGACGATCATGTGTCCGTCGCCGGGCGCGACGAGGATCTCGCCCGGCACGAGCGGCGATCCGAGACCCGCGACGGACGCCGGACGGTTGGCCGCGTTGGCGAGCTGGCGGGCGAGGGTGGCCATGAAGCTCGGCGGGAGGTGCTGGACGACGAGAATCGGCAGCGCAAAATCGCGGGGAAGGGCGTCGAGCATGAGGCACATGGCATGGATGCCGCCCGTCGACGCCCCGATCGCCAGTGCCAGAGGCTGTGCCTGAGAGTGTGTCGATACCCCCGTGCTTAACCGTGGTGCGGAAATCGGCCGGGTCGTCCGCGCATGGCCGCGCGGAGCCAGGGCGCGAATCTTGCCGATCAGAGTGCGCGCATAGCCTTCGTCGAATTCGCCGGAGCGGGGCTTGAGCAATGTGTCGGCGGCACCCATGGCCAGTGCGGACAGGGTCGCTTCCGCGCCTCGCTCGGTCAGGGAAGATACGACCAGGACCTTTGCGTCACGCGCCAGGTCGATGATTCTGGGCAGTGCCCCGATACCACCCATGCCCGGCATCTCGAGGTCGAGCAGGATCACGTCGACGGCGGTTTCGGATAGCCTCTCGATGGCCATTTCCCCGGTCGTGGCCTTGGCGACGATGTCGATGTCGGCTTCGGCAAGGACGATGCGCGAGAGCACGGTGCGCGCGACGAGGGAATCGTCGACGATCATCACGCGGATTCGCGACTTGTCCCTTTCCCGGTTCGCGAACCCGCCGGGGTAGGCGGCATTGCCAGCCATGCGACCGTCAGCCGAAGCCGACGAGCTGGAGTTTTATCTGCAGAGTCTCGTGATCGAAGGGCTTCATCACGTACTCGTCGGCTCCGGCGCTGATCGCCTCGCGAATGTGCGCCACGTCGTTCTCGGTCGTGCAGAAGACGACCTTGGGCTTGTCGCCACCTTCACGCCTGCGGAGCTGGACGATGAATTCGATCCCGCTCATCACCGGCATGTTCCAGTCGAGCAGGACGACGTCCGGCATCGACTGGGTGCATCGTTCCAGCCCTTCGCGCCCGTTCTCCGCCTCGTCTACCGTGAAGCCGAGCGACTCCAGGATGTGCCGCGATACTTTGCGGATCACGCGAGAATCGTCGACGATGAGGCAGTGTTTCATGAGCTTCGCGATCCGTTATGTTCGGTTCTTGGGTCCGAGCCTAGGCTGCGAGGTGTAAGCATCCCGTTAAGCGGCCAGCGGCTCTGGCCCGGCCAGCAACGCCTCGAGCGAAAGCAGCAGCGCCGGCCCGCGATCCGTCTCGACCAGGCCAACGCTGGCCCGTTGCCATCCGGCGCCGATGTCCCCCGGGACGGCGACCGGGTCCGAGATGGTCGCTGCCACGTCGTCGATCGCATCGACGATCAGTGCATAGCGGTGGCCCGCCAGCTCGACGATCGCTGCGCGCGCACCCTCTACCTCGACAGGCCGGGACACGATTCCGAGCGCAGCGGCGGCATCGATCACGGTCAGGCTGTGCGAACGCAGCGCGCTCAGGCCCATAACGAAACGCGGGGCGTGCGGGATGGGCGTAACCCCGTCGAGTTCGACGACCGAATGTACGAAATCGGTAGGCAGCGCGGCGCGACGTCCGTTGAGCGTGAATACCAAGACGAGTTCGCTCATGCCGCCTTCTCCGCGCGCAGGGTCGCGAGGCGCGCCAGAAGGCCCGACCGGTCGTAACGGTAGAGGCGATCCTTACTGGCGGAACCCGCATCGGGATCGGCACTCAGGGTGATCAGCGCGGTGGCGTTGCCCGAGGCACGGGCTCCCTCGGTGACGATGGCAAGGTCGGCTTCCCCTTCGTATCCTTCGTCCACCACCCGGTACCCCGCCGCTTCCACCAGGGGCGCGAGAATCGACTGGGCCCAGGCATCGCCGGATTGCAGGCGGCAGACCAGTCTCGCGGCTGCCTGGACCGGAGAGGCATTGGCGGCGAACAGCCAGTGCGCATCGATCAGGTCGACCGGGGTGCCGTCGATCAGTACGGACCCCTCGATCTCGCCGGGTCGCGATGCCGGCACGACTTCGTCGGGCAGGTCGACGGTGTCGATCACCCGGTCGAACAGGTAGGCGATCTCGTTCGCCCCGTCGCCGAGCCTGAGCAGGTTCACGGTTCCTTCGGTCACCCTGGATCCGTGCGCTCCGGCGATCACGTAGATGGCGTCGCCGATGACCGCGCGCGGCCGCTCGCTGTCGAGATCGACCGCGCTCGAGGGGACCCGTTCGAGGCGGCGGACCAGCGAAAGGCGGATCGCCTTGCGGCGGCCGTCGAGGCCGACGAACAGCATCGCGGGCGTGGCGCGCCTTTCGGTCTCCCGGACGTCATCCTCGGCGCTCGCGCGCACCCGCCCCTGGACGTCGCCGACGAGTCCAGCAGCGCGCGCGAGCCCCGCGACGTCGAGCATGAGGACGGGATTGCCGTCGTCGAGCAGCGTGCTGCCCGCGTAGAGCCCTGTCGCCATCACGGCAGGGGCCAGCGGCTTGATCACCAGTTCCTCGTGATCGAGAATCTTGTCGCAGGCGAGCGCGAACAGGTCGCCGCCCGCCAGGCGGACCAGCACCAGCGTATTGGCTTCCGGAACGAAGTCGCCCGGCATCCCGAGCATCGCCGCGAGCGAAATGCAGGGCACGCGGCGGCCCCGCACCGTGACGAGGACGGCGTCGCCCGCCCGGGCGAACTCTATGTGCCCTGCGCGGCCGTGGACGATTTCCTCCACGTAACTGCGGGGCATCGCGAACATCTGGTCGCCCGCCAGAACCGTGAGCGACGGAATGATGCTCAGCGTGAGCGGCAGGCTGAGGGCGATGCGCGTGCCTTCTCCCCGTGCACTGTCGACCTGGATCGTTCCGCCGACGCGCTCGATGTTGGCGCGGACCACGTCCATTCCGACGCCGCGACCCGAAACGGACGTAACCGATGCGGCGGTGGATAGGCCCGGTTCGAAAATGAGTGCGTGCCGTTCGCGGGCCGCAAGGGCATCGCCTTCGCCTTTCGACAGCATGCCCGCCTCTATCGCCTTGTCGACGAGGCGGTCTCCGTCGATCCCGCGTCCGTCGTCGGCCACCGTCAGGACGATGCGGTTGCCGCTCTGCCGGGCGCTGATCACGAGCGTGCCGATCTCGCGCTTGCCCGCCGCAATCCGCTGGGCCGGGGTCTCGATGCCGTGATCGATGGCGTTGCGGATGATGTGGGTCAGCGGATCGCGGATCATCTCGATCATCTCGCGGTCCAGTTCGACCTCGCCGCCCTCCAGGTCGATCATCACCTGCTTGCCGAGTTCGGCGGCCAGATCGCGAACGAGCCGCGGAAGGGCGGCGTAGAGATGCTCGATCCGCTGCATCCGCATCCGGGTCACGGCCTCGCGCACCTGGTCGAGGATCGCGTTGAGCCGCTCGAACGGACCGTGCAGGGCATAGTCGCTGCCGGCATCGCGGATCCGGCGGGCAAGGTCGTTGCGCGCAAGGACGAGGTCCGAGACGCTGGCCATGACGTCGTCGAGCAGCCCGACCGGCAGACGGATCGTGCGCTGCGGGCCGGCCGCTGTCCCGCGCGCCGCGCCCGCTTCGGCCGCGACCGCGTAACCCGCGTCTCCGCCGTCGTTCTCGAGCGCGGCGATCAGCACGTCGTCCCCGCGATCGGGCAGTTCGCTGCCCGCCTCGATCGCATCGACCATCACGCCGATCCGATCCACGATCGCCAGCACGGCTGTCACCATACGCGGGCTGGGCGCTCGGCGTCCGGCGCGCACTTCGGCCAGCGCATCCTCAGCCGCGTGGCTCAGCGCCTCCAGCCGGGGAAAGTCGAAGAAGCCGCAGTTGCCCTTGACCGTGTGGACGAAGCGGAAGATCGCATCGAGGCGCGCGCCGTCCGACGGATCGGCTTCCCAGGCCACCAGCTCGCCGCCGATCGCCTCCATCATCTCGCGCGTCTCGGCCAGGAATTCGGCCAGCAGATCGTCCATCAATACGCCCCGGATTGCCCCTCGTGCGCCGATATGCCCCGCTGATGGTTAACGCTGGGTATGCTCCGCGGGAGGTTTGTCGCAGGCGAAACGATGCGGCATAGGGGCGGGATGAATCCGAGACACCTCGCACGATGACCGCGCTCACCGTCAACGGGCGGCCCGTTCGGTTCGACATCGATCCCGACACGCCGCTACTCCACGCGCTGCGCGAGGCCGCGAACCTGACCGGCACCAAGTACGGCTGCGGAACTGGAGATTGTCAAGCTTGCACGGTGATCGTGGATGGCGAGGCGCTGCGTAGCTGCCTCGTCACGATCGCCGAGGCCGAGGGGCGGTACGTCACCACTATCGAGGGGCTCAGCCGGGATCGGAGCCATCCGGTGCAACAGGCGCTGGTGGCCGAACAGGCGATCCAGTGCGGGTTTTGCACCCCTGGCATCGCCCTCGCCGCCGCGGCCTTGCTGGCGCGAAACGCCAACCCCACGCCGGACCAGATCAAGGCGGCGGTACCGAACCTGTGCCGCTGCGGAGTCTATCCGCGCCTCGTACGCGCTATCGAACGCGCCGGCAGAGTGGCCCGGCGCACCGAAACGATCAGTGCCGCGCCGGCGCCGGGGATCAGCGCCGACGATGCGGCGCGGGCCATCCCGGCGATGGATCGCGGCGACTGACTTCCTAGAGCTTTACCTTCACTCCAAGGCGAACGCTGATCGGATCGCCCGGCTGGATGTTGTTGTCGCCGTGCGCGCTGGAATAATAGGTCGCGTCGAGCAGGTTTTCGACGTTGAGTTGCAGCGCGAAGCGATCGCTCAGATCGAAGAAGGCCGCGGCATCGACTCGCACCCAGTCGGGCAGGGTGACCGCGTTGCTCACCGATGCGAACTGCTCGCCTTGATACACCGCCCCCAAGCCCAGTCCGAACCGGTCGGACAGGTCGTAACGCGCCCACGCACTCGCCTGGTGGCGCGGTAGCTGTGCCTGGCGGCGACCGGCCGGACCGGCGGTGCTCGTCGTCAGCAGCTCGCCGTCGAGGAAGGTATAGCCAAGGCTCGCCTGCAGGTCGGGCAGGATCCGTCCTACGAGGCTGGCCTCGAACCCCTCGACGCGGCTCTTGCCGGTCAGCACCGTGAGCGCGGGATTCGCCGGATCGACCGCGCGGGTGTTCGACCGGTCGAGGCGGAAGACCGCTGCGGTCGCGAACAGCGTCGGGGTCAGCGCCCACTTCACACCCGCCTCGAGGTTCTCGAACTTCTCCGGCGCGAGGCTGGCGGTCGTCGCGTCGAGGACGGAGAACTGGTCGCCCGATTGCGGCAGGAAGCTGGTGGCGTATCCCGCGAATACCGAAACCGCTTCGGTGGGTTTCAGGACGATGCCGGCGCGCGGGCTCCACTTGCGGTCGATCCGGTCGGCGGCGAAGCCATTCACCGTGTTGACCGTAGCCAGGTCGAACTCGTCGTAGCGAACCCCGGTAACCAGTTGCACCGGTCCGAAATCGAGCTGTTGCTGGATGTAGCCCGACACCGTGTCGAGGCGCGAGATCGAGGCGCGCTGGATCGTGGTCTGGCGCGCCGCCGGGATGGTGAGCACGCGGGCGAGCGGCACGGTCACGCTGGTCGCACCGTTGGCGAACGCGATGTTGTAGCGTTCCGCGACGGTATCCTGTCGGCTGGCCTCGACCCCTGCGAGCAGCGTGCTTTTCACCGCGCCGAATGCGGCAGTCCAGACGAGGTTGCCCTGTACGATCCGGTTCTGCCGGTCGGTCCCACTGGTGTAGCCGTTGAGCGTGGCGGTGGTCGCGGTGGCGCTCGCCGGAACGACGTTGCCGTAGAACTTGTTGTGGTCGGCAAATTGTCCGATCACGTTCACGCTGAGGCTGTCGGAGAACGCGTGATCTAGGCGAAGGCGCGCGATGTGGGCGACGCTGTCCGACCGATTGAGGACGGGATCGCCGAAGAACGTGCGATCGTAGCCGCGCAAGGGTCCGCCGTCGAGCGACGGCAATCCGCGGTCGGTGACCCGGCTGTCGTCGTCGTAGGTGTAGAACGCCGAGACGCGCGTCCGCTCTCCCAAAGCGGCGGAAATTGTCGGCGACACGCCGATGAAGCGGCCTTCGTAGAAGTCACGGGCGTTGCCGAATTCCTCGTAAGCCGCGTTGATCCGTGCGGCCACGCCATCGGCCAGCGGTTGGTTGACGTCGGCCGAGAGCGAGAAGGCGCCGAAGCTGTCCACGCCGCCTTCGAGCCCCAGCGCGGGGTCGGTCAGGTTGGAGGTCTTGCTCACCCGGTTGATCACCCCGCCGCCGCCGCCGCGGCCGAAGATCATCGCGTTCGCGCCCTTCAGCACCTCGACCCGCGCGACGTTGTAGAGCGGACGATAGTACTCGGCATCGTCGCGCAGCCCGTCGAGATAGAAATCGGCGGTGGTCAACTGACCTCGGATGAACACCTGGTCGCGGTGCCCTTCGCCGGTATCGAGCGTGACGCCCGGAACGTAGCGCAGCGCGTCGACGAGTTGTGTCGTGGCCTGGTCGTCGAGTTGCTCTTCCGTAAGCACAGTAACGGTCTGGGGCACGTCGATCAGCGGGGTTTGGGTCTTGGTGCCGGTCGAACCGTCGGTGGTCGCGTATCCGTCGCGCTTGCCGATGACGAGAATGTCGTCGGGGAGATAATCCCCCGGGGCATCGGCTTCGGCAGCAGCCAGCGGCGCTGCCAGGGCGCCGAGCGCAACGCTCGCGAGAATCACGGTATTGGGGAAGAGCCTCATGAGAACCTTTGTTGAGAATCGTTATCGCTTACCGACGCTCTATTGCGAATAATTCTCACTTACAACTGGATTATGCGCCTTGCGCCGAAGCCCTCTCACACTAACTCGCCAGTGGAGCGAGGAGTGCGCGATGAAAGCAACGATCTGGCACAATCCCGAGTGCGGAAAATCGCGCTCGACACTGGCGATCCTCCAAGGACGGCAGGATATCGACCTCACGGTTGTGGAATATCTGAAGACTCCCCCGTCCCGGTCCAAGCTCGCCCAGCTCTATCGCGACGCCGGGATGCGAGCGGCCGAAGGCGTCCGCACCTTCAAGACGGATGCCGAGGAGCGCGGACTGACCACCGCCGACGACGAGACGGTTCTGGACGCGATGATGGTCGAGCCACGGCTCATCGAGCGCCCGCTGGTCGAAACCGAGAAGGGCGTGCGGCTGTGCCGTCCGCCCGAGCGCGTCGAGGAAATCCTCTAGCCTTCGCGCGGTGACTGAGCCTCGAGCACGACGTCGCTGTCGAGCTTGCGCCAACCATATACGAACACGGCGGCGCACAGGGTGCAGATCGTGACGAAACCGATCGTCTCGTGATGCCCATATAGCCAGACGCCCAGTGCCGGCGCGACGATGTAGGCCGCTCCGTTGAGCGACGCGACGATGCCGCCGACCTGCCCCTGCTCGATGCGCGAAACGGCTAGCGATGCGCCGGCGGTGAAGCCGGGGCGGTAGAGCCCGAAGCCCATCGACGCGATCGCCATGCCCAGCGCCATGACGTTGAGCGTTGTCGACACCGCGAACACCGCGATCCCCACAAGCGCCATCGCCATGCCCCACAGGGTCGACGATTTCGGTCCCAGCTTGAGCATCGGGATCAAGCCCCATTGGGACAGCAGGGTCGCAATCGCACCGCACATCAGCACGAGCCCGATCGGTCCGGTCCCGGCGCCGGGGTCGGCTCTCAGCCCCAGCCGGTCGAGGATGAAGAACCCGGCAAGGCCGAGGAAAGCGGCCTGTGCGTGCCCGCCGACCAGTCCGGCCACCAGCCAGGGACGCAGGCGCCGGTCGCGCCATGACAAGTGGGGAATGTCGCCGCCGACGCTATCGCCATCGTCCTGCTCGGCAGCCTTGGGGCTCGAGTTGGCGCTGAAGGGCGCGGTCACCACGTCGCCGCGCGCGGCGAACTGCGGATCGTCGTCGGGCAAGCTGGCACGCAGGGCGATCAGCACGATCACCCCGGCCACCGCAAACGCGAAGAACGGGCCGGGTAGGCCGGTGCCGGGGAACACGAGCAGCGGCGCGAGCGCGGGTCCGATGACGGTGCCGAGGCCGAAGCTCGATGCGATGAGCGCCATCGCCTGCGTCCGCTCGGCGCGCGGCGTGCGGCTTGCGACATAGGCTTGAACGGCGGGCGGCGCGGCGGAACCGAAGCCGCCGTAAAGGCTGCGCGAGGCGGCGAACAGCAGCAGCGTCCAAATCGCCGGGAGAATGCCGTTGAGGCCCATCCACAGCATCAGTCCGCATAGCGCGAAGCTGGAAATGAACCCGATCAGGCCAAGCGCCATCATCGCCTTTCGCCCGCGGCGATCGGACCTGCGGGCCCACAACGGTGCACAGATGACCCACAAGAGCGCCGACCAAGTGTAGGCAAGGCTGATCCAGACGTCTGCGACGCCCAGCTCCGTCCCGATCGACGGCATGACCGATTGCATCGCGGTGTTGCCGGCCGCCGTGACCAGCATGACCATGAACAGCAGCACCATCCGCTCCCGCGAGATGGGCTTGCGCGGCGCCTCCGCGGGCGCGGTCACGGGGTCGGGGTGATCCATTCCCGGCTGGCTAGCTGCGCGGGTCCAAGCTTGCAATCGCCAGTGGAAGCTGCCAGTTCCTGCCGCCTTAATCGGCCCTGATGGACGGGGTGCCGGACGGGGCGCATTGCTTGACCAATCCCAGTGAATTCGCGATCCAGCGCGGTGAGACTTTCGGCGGCCGCGTGGCCCGCCTTTTCGGCCAGTGGGGAGTTTTCTTCCGCGGCTTCGTCGAACATCCGCGGATGGTCGGCTCGATCATTCCTTCCTCACGGTTCACCATCGAAAAGATGCTGGCGCCGGTGAAATGGGACGAATGCCAGCTATTCGTCGAGTATGGACCGGGCGTCGGCACCTTCTGCCGCCCGGTGCTCGAGCGGCTGCGGCGCGACGGCACGCTGATCGTGATCGACACCAATCCGCTCTATATCGACTACCTGAAGAAGACGATCCCCGACGGGCGCTTCCATGCCGTGCTCGGCAGCGCCGCCGACGTCGAAGAGATTGTCCGCGCGCATGGCTTCGACCATGCCGACTACGTGCTGTCCGGCCTGCCGTTCTCGACCCTGCCGGACGGGGTCGGGCCCGAGATCGCCGCCGCGACCCACCGCGTCCTGCGGCCGGGCGGTGCGTTCTTGGTCTATCAGTTCAGCGCCGCGGCGCGCGATTTCATGGCCAAACACTTCGCCCGCATCGACAGCGGGTTCGAAGCGCTGAACGTGCTGCCCTGCCGCCTGTTCTGGGGCTGGAAGGACTGACCCTCAGTCAGTCTGCCGGATCGACGACCACCTCGGTCGATGGTCCGGCAAGCTGGCGGTGGATCGCCGCCAGCACCGCCAGGAATACCACATAGAAGATCGCGTTGATCAGCCCCGATACGAGGGCATTGCCGATCAATGCGATTTCCGCACCCGCGAGGGCGAGGATCAGGCCCAGGACCAGGCTGATCACGATCGCGACGACCGTCACGGCGATCAGGAGCATCAGCAGAAACAGGAACAGGCGCAGGGTATTGCCCTTCGTCAGCCGCCACGACCGGCCGATGGCCGTCAGCGGATTTGCCACCCGCTCGATCGCGACGACCGGGGATACCAGCAGAAACCGGGTGAACAGGCAGATGAAGGCGAACAGCGCCACGATGCCCACCAGCACCCCGGTAGCCTGAGAGGAACCTGCACCGATCGCGATCGGAACTAGGAGCAGCAGGCCGAACAGGCAGCTCAGCAGCAGCTGCGCACCGATGTAGGGCAGCAGCAGCTTGAGCCCCAGCTTGAGCGCTTCGCCGACGGTCGGTCGGCTCCGGTCGGATAGCAATGCCAGCAGGCCGATCATGCCGACCGCCTGGAACAGGGCCATGATCAGCACCATCCACCAGATCTCGCCGTAGAACCCCATCATGGCCGCGCTGATCGCGGCGGGATCGGGATTGGCGGCCTGCGCCGCCTCCAGCGCCGTCAGCTCGTTCATGAAGATCAGCATGAACGCGACGTAGGGAAGGAAGAAGAACACGCCGGCGACGATGAGCAGGACGTCGCGATTGGCGGCCATCAGCCGCGTCGCCTCGTTCCATGCCGCGCTCATGTCGAATTTCATCGGATTCCCCTCGTTTGCGTCCCTGTTCCCACTTGATAAGCACCGCGCGCCGCCCCACGCAATCGCCGATGTCGAATTCGCTGCCGCCAGAGATCGAATTGCGCGTGTCCGATGCCCGCGTCCCCTATCGCGACGCGCTGAATGAAATGGACGCGCGCAACCGCGCCATCGCATCGGGCGGAGCGCGCGAGCTGGTCTGGCTGTTGGAACATCCGCCGGTCTACACCGCCGGCACGAGCGCGGCGGAGGCGGAACTGCTCGACCCGCGGTTCGAGGTGGTCGAGGCGGGCCGCGGCGGGCGCTACACCTATCACGGACCCGGCCAGCGCATCGGCTATGTCCTCATGGACCTCGGCCATAGGGGCAGGGACGTGCGCAACTTTGTTCACTCGCTGGAAGGCTGGGTGATCGCGACGCTGGGCGACCTGGGTGTCGAAAGCTGGCGCGCTCCGGGACGGATCGGCATCTGGACCCGCGACATCGACGGCGGCGAGGCCAAGATCGGCGCGATCGGCGTGCGCGTGCGTCGCTGGGTGACGATGCACGGTTTCTCGGTCAACCTGTCGCCCGACCTCACCCATTTCGGCGGCATCGTGCCGTGCGGCATCGCCGAATACGGCGTGACCAGTATGGAACGGCTCGGCAAGCCGCTTGCACCAGAGGCGTTCGATGCGGCATTGCTGGCCCGCGCGGGTGACTTCGTTGCCGCTCTCAAATCATGCCCGCAGCCCTGACGAGGATTTTTCGATGAAGCCTGCCGCCCGCCTTGTCGCTCCGGTTTTAATGGGACTGCTGGCCGCCTGCGGTGGCAGTGGCGACCAAGCCGAGGCCGAGCGCACGAGCGCGGTGGGCGATGTCATGGGAGGATCGATCAACGACGAGATGCTGCCGCTCGACACCATCACGTCGCAGAGCCCCGCGCTGCGCGAACAGGCGAGCGGCGCAGCGGCGGGAAGCCGCGCTTCGGCATCGGGCGCTGCGAACGACGCCGAAGCCGATGAGGGATCGGACGATGCAGCCCCGGACGCGGACGAAGCACCCGCTCCCGAGGCTGCGGCGGAACCGGAAGCCGATTCCGAAGAGTAACCGTTATTCGGCGGCGGCCGCCGCGTTCTCCCGATCCATCGTCGGATAGTCGATGTAGCCTTCGGGGCCGGGCATGTACCAGCTTGCCGGAACGTTGACGTTGGGCGCCCATTCCGCGCCGGCGCAAATGCGTTCGGCGAGGTCGGGATTGGAGATGTAGGGGCGGCCGAAGCTCACGGCATCGCAGCGACCGCTGGCGACATCGGCCTCTGCCTCATGGGCGGAGTAGTCGCTGTTGAGCACCAGCGGACCGGTATAGATCTGGCGGATCACGCCGTCCTGCTGGGGCACGTCGGTCTGGCCGAAGGTGCCGTCGGGTCCCGGCTGGCGCAATTCGACGAAGCCCAGGCCCAGGTCCTGGCATACCTTAGCGGCAGCTGCGAACGTGGTCGCCGGATCGCTGTCGTCGCAGCCCTGCGTCTCGCCATTCGGCGACAGGCGCACGCTGACGCGGTCCGCGCCCCACACCTCGATCAGGGCGGTCAGGACTTCGCGCAGGAAGCGGGCGCGGTTTTCCGCGGAGCCGCCGTAGTCGTCGGTTCGCAGGTTAGTGGACGATCGCAGGAACTGGTCGACAAGGTAGCCATTGGCGCCGTGAAGCTGCACGCCGTCGAATCCGGCGGCCCTCGCGTTTTCGCCCGCCTTGCGATAGTCGGCGACCACGCGCGCGATCTCGTCTGCCGGGAGTTCGCGGGCGGGCTGGTAGTCCTGGCGTCCCTTGAACGTGTGCGCGTGGCCCGGCGCGCAGGTCGCGCTGGCCGACACCGGCGGATTGCCGCCCAGGAAATCGGGGTGGACCAGCCGGCCCATGTGCCACAGCTGCAGGACGATCTGTCCGCCCGCATCGTGGACCGCCTTGGTCACCGGCTTCCAGCCCTCGACCTGCTCGTCGCACCAGATGCCGGGCGCGGCGGGCCAGCCGAGACCTTCCACGCTGATGCCGGTCGCTTCGCTGATGATCAGGCCCGCGCCTGCCCGCTGGCGATAGTATTCGACCATCATGTCGTTCGGGATCGATCCCGGCTGGGTCGAGCGGCCGCGAGTCAGCGGAGCCATCAGGATCCGGTTCTTCGCGTGGATCGCTCCCAGGTCGATCGGCTTAAACAGATGGTCGTGCATGGGCAGGCCTTTTCTTGCTGGTTTCGCTTCGCAACGGAGTTAGGAGCCGCCAATGACGAGCGCAACGCAGAGCGGCGACAAGATTCGCTTGCAGGGCAACGCGTGGCACTTGGCCGCGTTGCTGGGCGGCAACGTCGCGCTCGCATTGGGACCGTGGCTGGTGCGCCTGACCGATACGGGCCCGGTCGCGGCAGGCTTCTGGCGCATGCTGCTTCCGCTTCCCCTGTTCGCGTTTCTGGCATGGCGGGAACGCGGCGAAAGCCGGCCCACCACCAAGGCAGTGGTGGTCCTGCTGGCGGCGGGTGCCTTCTTCGCGGCGGACCTTGCGAGCTGGCACATGGGGATTGAGCAGACCAAGCTCGGCAACGCGACGCTGTTCGGCAATTCGGGCAGCATCCTGCTGATGTTCTGGGGCCTCGTCGCGCTGCGCCGCGCGCCCAACGGCAGCGAATGGCTGGCGTTCGGGGCAGCGATGGGCGGGGCGGCGATCCTGATGGGGCGCAGCCTCGAGATTTCGACCACCACGCTGATCGGCGACCTGCTGTGTCTGCTGGCCGGGGTATTCTATGTCTTCTACCTGATCCCCGCGCAGACCGCCCGGGCTAGCATGGGCCAGTGGAGCGTCTTGGCGCTGGTCTGCGCCGCCGCCGCGCCGCCGCTGCTGGCGATGGCGATTTTCCTTGGGGAACCGGTCTGGCCGGGATCGGCGGGGTGGACGCCGGTTGTGGCGCTTGCGCTGACGAGCCAGGTCATCGGGCAAGGGCTGCTGGTCTATGCCCTGAAGCACTTCACGCCGCTCATCGTCGGAATGGCGCTGCTGACCCAGCCGGCCATCGCCGCGGCGGTCGGCTGGATCGCGTTCGGCGAGACGCTGGGCCTGCCCGACATCGCGGGCATGGCGCTGGTCAGCGTGGCGCTGGTGCTCGCCCGCGCAAAGGCTCCGGTCGGCCCGCGGGTGCGGGCCTGACCGCCGCAGGAAGTCAGTCCCCGGTGGGACCGAGATCGCCCTTGCCGATCGTGCCGCTGGCCATTTCTAGCATCCGGTCGAGGCTTTTCTTGGCGGCGAGGCGCAGGCTTTCTTCGATCTCGATGCGCGGCTCGAGATCGCGCAGGGCGACGTAGAGCTTCTCCATCGTGTTGAGGGCCATGTACGGACAGATGTTGCAGTTGCAGTTTCCGTCCGCACCCGGCGCACCGATGAAGGTCTTTTCGGGCAGGGCCAGCTCCATCTGGTGCATGATGTGCGGCTCGGTCGCCACGATCAGCGTATCGCCCTCGAACGTCTTGGCGAACTGCAGGATGCCGCTGGTCGAGCCGACGTAATCGGAATGGTCGATGATTGCGGGCGGGCATTCGGGGTGCGCGGCGACCGGCACGCCGGGATACTGGGCCTTGAGCTTCAGTAGCTCTGTCTCGCTGAAAGCCTCGTGCACGATGCACACGCCGGGCCACAATAGCATCTCGCGGTCGAACTTGCGCGAGAGATACCCGCCAAGGTGACGGTCGGGCCCGAAGATGATCTTCTGGTCCTTGGGGATCTGCGACAGGATCGTCTCGGCGCTGGAGCTGGTGACGATCACGTCCGAAAGGGCTTTCACCTCGGTCGAGCAGTTGATGTAGGTCAGCGCTATGTGATCGGGATGCGCCTCGCGGAAAGCCTTGAACTTTTCCGGCGGGCAGCTGTCTTCCAGGCTGCACCCGGCGTCCATGTCGGGCAGGACCACGATCTTTTCGGGGCTGAGGATCTTGGCGGTGTCGGCCATGAACTTGACCCCGCAGAACGCGATCACGTCGGCATCGGTTTCGGCGGCCTTGCGGGACAGCTCCAGGCTGTCGCCCACGAAGTCGGCGATGTCCTGGATCGCGGGCGTCTGGTAATAATGCGCCAAGATCACGGCGTTGCGTTCCTTGCGCAGCCGGTCGATCTCGGCGAGCAGGTCCGTGCCGGTGGGCAACTTCGATTCGACGCTCATTTCTTTCCCCGTTCAGGCCGTGCGGCGATCCCTATAGCCCGAACGGACGGAAGCGCGAGAGCGTTCCGCTACATCGCGAAACCGGGCGGGATGAACGCTTCCATCGGGCGCTCCGCACCCGGCGTGCCGGCCAGGAAATCGCGGGTGAAGGCCAAGCCCCACTCGCTGTAAGCAACGAGGTCCGATGCGATCTGCACTGCGACGATCGTTCCGACGCCCCAGAACCACGCGGGGTGGACCCGGTCATAGCGGCGCTTGTCGGCGATCATCCCGATGATCGGCAACAGCATGGGAACCATGATCGACCCGATCCACCAGGAATACGGCATGAAAAGCGGCATCGGCAGCAGGCGGCCGAGCCCCGGTCCCAGCAGGATCGCGAAGGCGCAGAACATCAGCCGCCGGTGCCAGCCGGTGTTGGCGCGAACCAATATCGCCCACACTGCAAGGCCAACGAACACGGCGAGGCCCGCGGTATTGCTGATGAGGAAGCTGTTTTGGTCGAAAAAGAACGGGCCGCCCGTCCTGCGCAACGAAGTGCTCATGACCAGCAGGGCCATGACCGCGACCAGCGGGATGAGCGGGATCGAGAGCCAGCCCAGACGGCGGTGCATCGCGACATTCCCCGTAAAGATCAGCGAGTTCTGGGTGAGGTAGAGCCCGATCCAAGACAGCATAACGATGCCGTGCAAGTGGTAGATCGGGGGCAGCGACAGGGTCGACCGGCCCATCGCGAAGTTGAATGCGAAGCCGGCCACTATCAGTGCCGACATCACACACGCCATGACGAAGAAGAAACGCTCTTCGCCGTGCTCGGCGGTATCTGGCGGAGCCATCGTAGCCATCGGACTTCCCCTTCCGAAGCGACCGCCGGCTCAATATCACCGCAAGGGTGCGTCCTCAACCGGGTGCGCGTTCGCCTTCGAACCGCACATTGACCTTCACGTCGCCGTATCCTGCGACTTGCAGCGGGATCGCGAGGTTCTGCCGGATCGCTTCCTTCGCGGCCTGGCGGGCGAGGGCGAGGACTTCGGGGTTCTTGGCGAACACCGCCGCTTTGCGCTCCGCCTGCAGCGAGTTGTTCTGTGATAGATCCCGCTGCGCGTTGGCCGTGACCCAGTTGCCTTCGGTGAATACCCGCGCCCGCGCCTCGTCGAGATTGGGGCGCGAAATTCGCAGGGGTGGCAGGACGACGCTCAGGGTCTCCTTGCTCGCATCCCAATCGAATGCATCGCGGTCCATGCTGGCGAGGTCGAGGCGATAGGAAACGTCGGCAGGGATGATGGTCGCCTGCCGGCTTTTCAGCAGGTCGATGCCCAGCACACCCCGCGCATCCTCGCTTTCGGCGACGACTTCGAACCGGCTGGAAAACACGTTGAGCGAATTCTGCTTCTCGAACGCCAGCATCGCGCTCCCGACCGGATCGCCTTCCACTTGATAGAAGAATGCGCGCCAGCCGAGCCAGGCGACCGCCGCGATGAGCAGGATGACCAGCAGCCAGGGCGTCGCCTGCACGCGGGTGAGAGGCCGTTCGGCGGCAATCGACCGATCGACGGTCGTTTCCGGCGAGGTTGGATCTATTGTGCGGTCCATAAGTCCTCCGAACGAATAGCCAGGCCGCGACGTTCCAGATCTATCAGGTGCGCCGTGACGCTCATTTCTGCCGCTCCCGCAAGCCGCGGATCGAGACCCTTGTACATCCGGGGCACGAAATCGGCGGCACTCAGCGGCCCCTCCGACAGGATGCGGACGATCTGGTTTTCCCTCTGGCGGCGATGGCCGATCATTCCGCGCACGAGTTGTCGCGGATTGTCGACCTGCGCGCCATGGGCCGGGTAATAGACCCTGTCTCCGCGCGCGTAGAGCTTGTCGAGGCTGGCCATGTAGGCGGCCATGTCGCCGTCCGGAGGCACCACGACGCTGGTCGACCAGCTCATCACATGATCGCCGGTGAACAGCGCCCCGCTTTCCTCCAGCGCGAAGCAGAGGTGGTTCGACGTATGGCCCGGAGTGTGCACTGCAGTGAGCGTCCACCCCGGTCCGGTCATGGCCTCTCCGTCCAGCAGCACGCGGTCGGGCTCGTAGGTCCGGTCGAACGACGCGTCGGCCCGTGGACCGCTATCGTCGAGCACGAGTGGCGCGCACCCGACAATGGGGGCGCCCGTCCGCTGGGCCAGGGGCCTTGCTGCAGGCGAGTGGTCCCGGTGGGTGTGGGTGCACATGATTGCGGCTATAGCCGCGTCCCCCACCGCGGCCTCTATCGCGGCAAGGTGGGCCGGGTCGACCGGTCCCGGGTCGATCACCGCGACCCGATCTCCGCTGCCCACCACGTAGGTCTGCGTGCCGGTGTAGGTGTACGGCGACGGGTTGGGTGCCAGCACGCGCGCGACCAGCGGCTCGAGCCGCTCCGACGCGCCGGTGGGCCAGGGTTTGGGAGGAGGACCAGCCATGCCCCACATATGGGGGCCATCGGTGCGACTGTCGAGAAACTCCCCGCTCGCTTGCGGGATTGGGCGGGTGTGGGCAAACGAAGAGCCGGGAGAGCGCAGCATATGACCGACCACATCCTCGTCCTCGATTCCGGCACGACTTCGACCAGAGCGATCGCGTTCGACCTGTCGGGTCGAATTGCCGCAGTGGCGCAGCGGGCGCTGACCCAGCACTACCCGCGCCCGGGTTGGGTCGAACATGATGCGCAGGAAATCTGGCAGCATACACTCGCCTGCGCGCAGGAAGTCGTGACTGCCGTCGGCAGCGATCGAATTGCCGGGATCGGCATCACCAACCAGCGCGAGACGGTCGTCGCCTGGGATCGCGACAGTGGGGAGCCGCTCGCCCGCGCCATCGTGTGGCAGGACCGCCGTACTGCCGAATTCTGCGCGCAATTGCGCGATGCCGGTCATGAAGACGAGGTCCAGCGCCGGACCGGACTGCTGCTCGATCCCTATTTCTCGGGCACGAAAATGCGCTGGATGCTCGACAATGAAGGCACCGTGCGCGCAGCGGCCGAGGCTGGTCGGCTTGCGCTTGGAACTGTTGAAAGCTGGCTGGTCTGGAAGCTGTCGGGCGGGGCGCACATCACCGATGCCTCGAATGCCAGTCGCACGCAGTTGCTGGCGTTGGACGGAGCGCAATTCGATGAAGGCCTGTGCGACCTGCTCGGTGTTCCGCGCAGTGCCTTGGCTACCGTCGTCGATACGCAGGGCCACCTCACAGACACGACCTTGCTCGGTGGCAGGATCCCGATTGCCGGCCTCGCCGGCGATCAGCAGGCGGCGACTATCGGCCAGGGGTGCTTCGCCCCCGGCGAAACCAAGGCCACCTATGGTACCGGCGCGTTCGTGCTGACCAATATGGGGCAGACGGTGCCGCAGTCGGCCAACCGGCTGCTCGGCACCGTGCTGATGCAAGATAAAGGAAAGCGGACGTACGCACTGGAGGGGTCTGTTTTCGTCGCCGGCAGCCTGATCCAGTGGCTGCGGGACTCGTTGGGCATGATCGCCAGCGCCGCCGAGACGGATGCGCTCGCTCGCTCGGTTCCGGATAGCGGAGGCGTGACCATCGTGCCGGCGTTGTCGGGACTGGGTGCGCCGCACTGGAACGCGGAGGCGCGCGGCGTCGTGACCGGATTGAGCTTTGCGACCGGCAGGGCGCAGCTCGCCCGCGCCGCGCTCGAGGCGATGGCGCACCAGACGCACGATCTGTGCGCGGCATTCGCCGCCGACGGCGCGCCGTGGGGACGGCTGCGCATCGATGGCGGAATGAGCGCCAACGACTGGATGGCGCAGGACCTTGCAGACGTGCTGGCCCTCGAAGTCGAGCGGCCCGACATGGTGGAGACGACCGCGCTTGGTGCAGGAATGCTCGCCGCCGTCGGAACCGGTCAATTCGCCTCGCTGAGCGATGCCGCCGCTTCGATGCGCGGTGCGGTGCGAAAATTCGATCCGGCGATGGACGATGCTGTCAGGGACGAACGGCTCTTCCGCTGGGACAAAGCCCTGAGGGCGGTCTAGCCGCCGCCGAACTCGCGGCCGAGCCTCTCGCGCAAGCGGTGGACCGCGTCGGGCCTGACCACGAAGCGGTCGCGCCATGCGGCATCGAGCCGGGATATCCGGCCATGGAAAGCCTCGGTATCGGCAATGAGCGCGCAGGTCTCGGGCTCGAGCAGGGCAAGCTGCTCCGGGTCTGACGGCCTGTCGGGGGGCAGTAACCCGTGGCGGCGAAGCTGGAATTCGCTCAATTCGCCGCTGAAATACGCGCGGTGATTGAGCAGCCACGCAAGCACGTGCATCATGCGCGTGGTCGTGCGGAGCCCCTCTACAGAAAGGGCAATTCGGACGAAGTCCTCGTCTCCGGCGCGCTTGGGCATGAGATCGAACGCAGAACGCACCTCGTCGGCGAGGACGAGAGCCTCGCAGTAAAGCGTTTCGATGATCGCCTGGTTGATGTCGGTCGGGCTGCCCATTGGTCCATCCTCGCTATCGCCACGCGACTCGGGCCGCCACTGCGGTAACCTAACTATCCTGCGCGAATTTCGAGGCGTCCCGCAATGGAACTGTTTTGCGAGTCGGATGGCCCGAAACGGGATTCAGGCGATGATGTCGGGGAGAAGCTGATCTTCGACGATCGCGATCTGATCGCGCAGGCGCAGCTTGCGCTTCTTGAGGCGGGCGATCTGAAGCTGGTCGGTAGAGCCGGCACCGGTAAGCGCATCGATTGCCGCGTCGAGATCCCGATGCTCGGTGCGAAGCGATGCCAGCAGTTTTTTCAGTTCCGCCTCGGTCACGCCCGGTCGGTCCCCCCATGGATCCAAGATCGAGAATCGACTTGTCGCACGATTGCGCGCGACTCGCCGATTAGGCGTTCGTGAGGGGTTCGCAAGGCACGATTGTTGTGGTTGTATTGCCGACGCGCGGCCCGTGCCGCATCCGGCACGAGTCGCTTTCGGTCCACCTGAAAGGAGACGCAGATGCTGTCATCTTCCCACGCGAACGCTCTCGAAACCAAGCACGCCAACCTCGAAGCGCGCCTGCACGAAGAGATGAACCGGCCCGTGCCGGACACGGGGACGATCCAGCAGCTCAAGAAGGCGAAGCTTCGTATCAAGGAAGAACTCAGCCACATCTGAGTTCGAGCGGCTTCGCGCCGCTAACCGGACCCTTCGGCGACGGGAGGGATGGCGCGCAGCGGCTGGCCGCTTCGGCGGTTGCCGCGCGCGCCATTGCTGCAACGGATCCAATATTTTCAAAGCCGCAGCAATATCCTGGCTCAGGACGCCAGCGCCCTTCCCTTGTCCGCCGTCGATGCGCTAGGTCCTGCCGGACATGACAGCAGTTGCCGCAGCCCGCTCGATCCTCACCCGCCTCCATGAGGTCATGGCGTCGCGGCTGCATCCACAGGGAAAGCTGGACCAGGTCGTCCAGATCATCGGCGAAAGCCTCGATAGCGAGGTCTGTTCGATCTACCTCCTGCGCGAGGGAATGCTCGAGCTGTTCGCCACCCGCGGGCTCGAGCAGAGCGCCGTCCACGTCACGCGGCTGGCGGTGGGCGAGGGTCTCAACGGGATCATCGCCGAGCACGTCGAGACGCTGAATCTGGCCGAGGCGGCCGCGCATCCCGACTTCGCCTATCGCCCCGAAACCGGGGAAGACAAGTTCCACTCGTTCGCGGGCGTGCCCATCGTCCACCGCGAGCGCGCCGTGGGCACACTGTGCGTCCAGCACGCCGATCCGCGCCGCTACGAAGATGTCGAGATCGAGGCGCTGCAGACGGTTGCGATGGTCTTGAGCGAGCTGATCGCCAGCGCCGGGTTGGTCGACGAGGAATCTTCTACGCTGGGCGAGGCACTATCCGGCCCTCAAGTCATCCAGGGGTTGACGCTGGTAAAGGGCATCGGCGGAGGCAGCGCCGTATTCCACCAGCCGCGCGTGCATATCGAGCATGTCGTCGCCGAAGATACCGAGGCCGAACGCCAGAGGGTCTACCGCGCGTTCGACAAGATGCGCGACCAGATCGAGGCGATGTCCAACCAGGCCGAGTTCGGCGTCGGCGGCGAGCATGACGAGGTCCTCCAGACCTACAAGATGTTCGCCTACGACGAGGGCTGGGGACGGCGGATCAACGAAGCGATCGACTCCGGGCTGACCGCCGAGGCGGCGATCGAGCGGGTCCAGCAGCGCACCCGGATGCGGATGCGGGAGATCGACGATCCCCTGCTTGCCGACCGGATGCACGATCTGGAAGACCTGTCGAACAGGTTGCTCAGGATCGTCTCGGGGCAACTCGGCACCGCGGCGACGCAGGGTCTCAAGCGCGATACGATCCTGATCGCCCGCAACCTCGGTCCGGCCGAATTGCTCGAATACGATCGTCGGCGGCTGAAGGGCGTGGTGCTGGAAGAAGGCTCGCTCACCGCGCACGTCGTGATCGTGGCAAGGGCAATGGGCATTCCCGTGCTCGGTCGTGCGCGAGCCCTGCGCGGGCTGGTGCGCGAAGGCGACGAGGTGCTGCTCGATGCCGACAAGGGCCTCGTCCACATCCGACCGACCCAGCAGACGCAGGACCTGTTCGCCGAACGGTTCGCGCAGACCCGCCAGCGGCAGGCGGCCTATGCCGAGCTGCGCGATGTCGAGCCGTTCACCCGCTGCGGCACGCGAATACAGGTCATGATCAACGCCGGGCTGCGTGACGATATCGCCGCGCTCAGTCTGGTGGGTGCCGACGGGATCGGTCTGTTCCGGACCGAATTCCAGTTCCTGGTCTCGGCCACCCTCCCGCAGCGCGAGCGGCAGACGCGGCTCTACCGCGACGTGCTGGAAGCGGCTGGAGACAAGCCGGTGATATTCCGCACGGTCGACATCGGGGGTGACAAGGCCGTTCCCTATCTCGACAGCGAAAATGCCGACGCGGACGAGAACCCGGCGATGGGCTGGCGCGCGCTACGCCTTGGCCTCGAACGCGGAGGTTTGATGAAGGCGCAAGCGCGCGCGCTGCTCGAGGCCGCGGCGGGCAAGTCGCTTTACGTCATGTTTCCGATGGTCTCCGAACCGTGGGAGTTCGACGCGGCCAAGGACGTGTTCGACCAGCAGCTCGCCTGGCTCAAGACGCAGAAGAAGATGCTACCCGACCAGATCAAGTTCGGCGCCATGCTCGAAGTACCAGCTCTTGCCGAGACGCTGGACCTGCTGCTGCCGCGGGTGAGCTTCATCTCGGTCGGAACGAACGACCTGACGCAATTCCTGTTCGCGGCTGACCGCGCCAACCCCAAGCTCGCCGAACGCTATGACTGGTTGAGCCCGGCGATCCTGCGGTTTCTCAAGCGGATCACTCAGGCGACCGCTGGTTCGGGGGTGGACCTCGGCATTTGCGGCGAAATGGGCGGTCGTCGGCTCGAGGCGCTGGCGCTTTTGGGCATCGGCTTCCGGCGGCTGTCGATCACCCCGGTTGCGGTTGGCCCCATCAAGGAACTCGTCCGCAAGGTCGACCTGGCCGAGATTACCGCCGCGATGGACGGCTGGCTTTCCTCTCCGCCCGTATCGATGCGTGCCGAATTGTCTGCCTGGGCCGACGCGCGGGGCATCGAGTTCGACTGATTTCATCGCTTGTGAAGCGCGCTTTGTCCCCGGCTTGCGGATGGCGCGTTGTCGGGAAGCTTGACACAAACCCGGCGGACCTCTTGAGTCTGCGCGGGGGCGGTAGTGACAACTTCGGGACGCCGCATGAATATGGAAACGGGTTCGCTTGACGGACAACTGCCGCTGCATGGCGTCGGCGACAGGCTGCGCATGGCGCGCGAGCAGGCCGGCATGACGCTCGCCCAGCTCGCGGCGGAGACGCGCATTCCGCAGCGGCATCTGGAACTGATCGAGGCGGGCGATTGGCAAGCCCTGCCGGCGCGCACTTACGCGACCGGCTTTGCGCGGACATATGCGAAGGCGGTCGACCTCGATCCGAGCGCGATCGTCGACGGGGTCCGAGCGGAACTTTCGATGAGCGCGCCGGGCGATCGCTCGCGGGCGTCGAGCTTCGAGCCGGGTGACCCGGCGCGGGTGCCCTCGCGGGGGCTTGCGCTGCTGAGCCTGCTGGCGGTGGTCCTGCTCCTGGTGGGGGGCTTCTTCTTCTACGATCGGATATTGGCTCCCGGTTCCGGGCCGGGTTCGCTCGTCGAAGAAGAGCAGCTTGCCCGTCAGGCGGCGCAGGCAAAGGCACCTTCCCGCCCCGCGACCACGGCTGCCGCCCCGGCTGGCGGCCCGGTCGTGTTCACCGCGCTCGAGGATGGCATCTGGGTCAAGTTCTACGATGCCGACGGAAGCCAGCTCATGCAGAAGCAAATGGCTAGGGGCGAAACCTACACCGTCCCGGCGGATGCGAACGGGCCGCAGGTCTGGACCGGTCGCCCCGACGCGCTGACGATCACGGTCGGCGGCCGCACCGTCCCGAAGCTGGCGGAACGGGAAGCCATCGTGCGGGACATTCCGGTTACTGCCGAGGCGTTGCTCGCTCGCAATGCTGCGTCGCCTGTCGCAACGGAGGCGGGGACTCAGACAGCCGCAGGGACCTGATCGCTGTCCCCAAATTTGCCGGTACCTTTGCTCGACAAGGTCGACGGCGCGGCGTTAACCACCGCTGCCACATTCATCCACGGTTCGCGGGCCGCCGGTTAGAAGGCCGCAAGATTGATAGCTGACGGGAACAGGTTCGATGGGGTTCACTTCGTTTCGCGTGCTGGCCGCTCCGCTGGCGATTCTTGCCATGGCTGGCACGGCCGCGCCGGCTTTGGCACAGGACGCCGCGACCGCCGAGCGACTGAGAAAGGTCGAAGGCGAAGTGCGCGCCTTGCAGCGCAAGGTCTTTCCGGGCGGCGACGGTCGCTTTTTCGAGCCCCAGATTACCCCCGCGCAGCCGATCGGGTCTGCCACGAACGTACCGTCGACCACTGCCGTGACCGACATTCTTGCCCGGCTCGATGCGCTGGAGTCGCAGATCGCCAGGCTGACTTCCCAGACGGAAGAAAACACCAACTCGATCGCCCAATTGCGGACGCGCCTTGCCGCGCTCGAAGTCACCACCGGGGCCGCCGCCACCGCATCGGGAGCGAGCGTACCGGCAAGCACGCTGGGCGCGCCGACCACTGGCACGAATGTCGTTCGCCCGGCCACGTCGATTGCGACACCTGTTTCCGCACCGGCAACCACGGCCGTCACGCCGGCGCCCACACCCGCTACCGTTCGACCGACTGGTCCGACCGCGCAGCGGCTCGCCGCGGTCCAGGCGATCGCCAAGCCGCAGACGGCCGATCCCGGCGATGACGAATACAGCTACGGGTTCCGCCTGTGGGATGCGAAGTTCTATCCCGAAGCGCAGCAGCAGCTTTCCCTGTTCGTGGAAAAGTATCCGAACCACAGCCAGATCAGCTATGGTCGCAACTTGCTGGGCCGGGCCTATCTCGACGACGGCAAGGCCAAGGAGGCCGCCCCGTGGTTCCTCAAGAATTACCAGAGCGACAAGCAGGGCGCGCGCGCTCCGGACAGCTTGCTTTACCTTGCCTCGGCAATGATCGCGATGAACGACACGAAGCGGGCCTGCATTGCACTGGCGGAATTCAGCGAGACGTACCCGGCGGTCGCATCGGGGCGGCTCAAGAGCCAATACGATGCCGACCGCGCGAAGGTGAAGTGCAATTGATACGGGTATCGCACCCGCAACACTAGAGCGGTTCGCCGCCGATCTTCGCCGGGTCTGGCAGGCCGGGGCGGAATTGCCCCTGCGCTTCGGGGTCGCGGTATCGGGTGGACCCGATAGCCTGGCCCTGCTTCTCCTGACCCATGCACTCAGGCCCGACCATGTAGAGGCGGCGACGGTCGATCACGGCTTGCGCCCGGAAAGCGCTGGCGAGGCTGTGGAGGTTGCGCGCGTGTGCGCCGAACTGGGTGTCGCCCACAGCACAATCCCCGTGAGGGTTGAAGAAGGCAACATGCAGGAAGCCGCCCGCAAGGCGCGCTATGCCGCACTCGGCGACTGGGCGGCCGAACGCGGGCTGGTCGCCGTCGCGACCGCTCATCATGCCGACGACCAGGCGGAAACCGTTCTCATGCGGCTCAACCGGGCGAGCGGTCTGCGAGGGTTGTCTGCAATCCGCCCGGTCAACGTCATTCCGTCGACCGGAACGTTGATCGTGCGTCCGCTATTGGCGTGGACGAAGGCCGAATTGCAGCGCATCGTCACCGAAGCAGGGATCGCGGCAGTCGTCGATCCCTCGAACACGGATTTGCGTTTCGATCGAGCCAGGGTTCGTGCCGGCCTCGCTTCGGCGAATTGGCTCGATGCCGAAGGCATTGCGCGGTCGGCGGGCCACTTGGCCCAAGCCGAGCAGGCGCTCGGCTGGGCGGTAGAGCGCGAGTGGTGCGAGCAGGTTACCGAAAGCGGCGACGGCTTAGTCTATCGTCCCATCGACGCGCCCGAAGCGATCCGCCTGCGCATTTTCGAACGGATGATTGCTCTTAGCGGCGGTTCGCAGCCGCGGGGCGGCGAGCTGGCTGCTCTTTCCGAGCGACTGCGCGGCGGAGGCAGGGCCACCTTGGGCGGAGCGATCGTCGAAGTCGTGCGCGGCACCTGGACGGTCCGGCCCGAAGGCCCGCGCCGCTAGACGATCTTGTCGCCCATGCCCAGCGTTTCGCCTCGAGTGATGACGACCTTGTCGCCGGGCTTGGCGATCGCGAAAATCCGCGAGACGAATTCGTCAGGACCGGCGATGCAGCCGTGACTGGCATAGCCGTTTTCGACCTGGCTTCCGCCATGGATCGCGACGCCGTCCTGCGTAAGAAACATCGACCACGGCATCGGCGCGTTGTCGTATTTTTCCGATACGTTGTGCCTCTGCTTGCGCAGAATCGGGAAGGTGCCAATGGGCGTGGGATATTCGTCGGTGCCCAGAAGGACGGCGGCGGCACCGATTTCGTGACCGCCCTTGAACACCGAAAGGACTCGCGCCTCGAGGTCTACGGTCATGACGATGGGGCCATCGGGAACGTTGGCGTCGTCCCAGTGCCACTCGCCGTACTTGATCGGGCCGTCGATCGGCAGGATGCGCTTGACGATGAAGGGCTCCGCGTCATCCTCGGCGGCGGCGGATATCGGCGTCGGGGCAGGTGGTTGCGCCGCCGCAGCCTTCGGTGACGAGGCGCTGTCGTCGCCGATGCTCGTCACTAGGGCCGCGCCGCCCAGACCCAGAAGCACTGCTGCCGTTCCGCCACCGATCCACTTGAACATCGCATCCATGATCGCTGTATGCTTCGCGGGCTGCGGTTGTTCCACCCACGGGCGCGGCACGTCCCCCAACGGGACGGCAACAGTGAAAAGGTTAAGCCTTTCGGGCGACTTCCACCGACTTGTCGCCGAAATTGGATGGACCGAAACTGGTGAGGAAGCTGACATCGGCGGCATCGCGGCCAACGCCGATCTTCACCGTTTCGTGGGGCTCGGCCATGCCCGTCGCGTCGAGGATGTACCAGGCCCCTCCGCCCGGCGTCGTCTCGTCCGCCAGGAATACCTCGGCAACGGCGTGGAAATCGGGCGGGGTAACCCCGGGTGCAAAGCACGAGACGTAGCGGGCCGGGATCGTCGATGCCCGCGCAAGGGTGATCAGAACATGGGCGTAGTCGCGGCAGATTCCCCGCCGTTCCACGAACGTGTCGAGCGCGGTCGTGGTCGCGGTGCTGGAGCCTGGCTCGTAGGTAAAGTGCTTCGCGATCCAGTCTCGGATCGCCAGCGCCCGGTCGCCGCCCGAAGTCCCGCCGAATTCGTCCTCCACGAAGGACTGCAGCCGGTCGGCGGGACAGTAGCGCGAATCGAGCAGGTACTCGAGCGGATCGCCGGGCAGATCGTGCGGCGAAAGCTGCGCAAGACCGGCCAGGTCGGGGGTCAGTCGCCGCACATCGACCGTGGCATCGTACTCGACCTCGAAACGCCCCTCGGCCCTGACCAGCACACGTTCGCCGATCGCCTCGTGAGCAGGCACGCGTGCGCAGTCGTTGCCGCAGGTCAGCACGGTATTCGCGGACAGGATGACCTGCTCGGGAATCTCTGCAGCCTCGAACTGGAGGATCACGTCGGTCGGGTTGTCGAGCGAAAAGTCGAAGCGGGTCTTGATTGCGATGGTCATGGCGTGCCGAACGCCTGGCAGGAGAACCGGTTTCGCGCCAGACCTGTCTTTTCCGAAAAGCCCGCGCTAGTCGATCTGCACAACAAGGAGACGCAGATGCCGGGCCTGTGGTTCGATGAATTATCCGTGGGACAGACCTTCGATCACCCGATCCGCCGGACGGTGACCGAAACGGACAACCTGCTTTTCACGACGCTCAGCCACAACCCGGCGGCGCTGCATCTCGATGCCGAGTACATGAAGGATAGCGAGTACGGGCGGATCCTCGTCAATTCGTGCTTCACGCTATCGCTGATGGTCGGCGTGTCGGTGGGCGACACGACCCTCGGCACGGCGATCGCCAACCTGGGTTGGGACGAAGTGCGTTTTCCCGCCCCCGTCTTCGTCGGCGACACGCTGCGTGTCGAGACCGAGGTGATCGATCTGCGTGACAGCAAGTCCCGTCCCGAAGCGGGGATCGTGACCTTCGCCCACCGGGCGTACAACCAGAACGGCACGCTTGTCGCCAGTTGCAAGCGAAGCGGGCTTCAGCGGAGGAAGCCGGTATGAGCGGCCAGATGCGATCGTTGCTGTTCATCCCCGGCGACAGCGACAAGAAGCTCGCCAAGGTCGCCGGCTGCGGCGCCGACGCGGTGATCCTCGACCTCGAAGACTCCGTCACGCCCGCCAACAAGTCGGCCGCGCGCGACAAGGTCGCCGATTTCCTGTTCGGCTTCGATCGCGGCGCAGAAATTGCCCCGCAGCTTTGGGTGCGGATCAATCCCTTCGATAGCGGCCTTGCCGAAAGCGATCTCGCCGCAGTGGTTCCTGCACGGCCGGCCGGCATCATGCTGCCCAAGCCGGACGGCCCCGATGATTGCGCGAAGCTGTCGAGCCTGCTCGACCACATGGAACTGGCTCACGGGGTCAAGCCCGGATCGATCGGGATCATCCCGGTTGCCAGCGAAACCGCGATCGCTCCGTTCCGGCTGGGCGACTACGCGGCCGCGGGTTTGACCAGGCTACGTGCGATGACCTGGGGCGCGGAGGACCTCGCCGCCGCGCTCGGGGCTACCGGCAACCGGGGCGAGGACGGCGAATGGCTGTTCACTTACCGGCTAGTGCGATCCCTTACGCTGATGGCCGCCCATGCCGCGGGCGTTCCTGCGATCGAGACGCTGCACGCGGACTTCAAGGACGAGTCCGGCCTTCTCGCCACAAGTCGACAGGCGCGCGCGGAGGGCTTTTCGGGACGCCTTGCGATTCACCCGGCGCAGGTCGGCCCGATCAACGAAGGCTTCACTCCATCTGCCGGCGAGGTCGAAGATGCCCGCCGCGTCGTCGCGGCCTTCGCGGCCGAGCCTGGGGCGGGTGTCGTGGGCCTGGATGGCAAGATGCTGGACATTCCGCATCTCAAGGCCGCGCAGCGGACGCTGGGCCTCGCGGGCGAATAGTGCGGACCGCGCAGGGCATTCTCCGGATAGAGACGACCGGGACCGGGCTGATCGATATCACTTCGAAGGTTGCGGTCTGGCTCGCCGAGGCCCGGCTGGTGAAGGGCACGCTCACGGTATTCTGTCGCCATACCAGCGCGGGTGTGCTCATCAGCGAGAATGCCAGCCCGGCGGTCAAGCGCGATCTTCTGCGATGGTTCGACCGGCTCGCGCCCGAGGGTCCGCAGTACGAGCACGACGACGAAGGGCCCGACGACATGCCTGCGCACATCAAGGCCATGCTTACGGGAAATTCGCTGACCGTGCCGTTCACGGGGAACCGCCTGCTGCTTGGCACCTGGCAGGCGATCTACCTCGCAGAGCACCGCGCGCGCGGTCACCGCCGCGAGGTGGTGCTCACCGCGATCGGGGAATGACACGTCCGGATCATGAATAAGTATGCCCGCGCTATGCCCGAGGGCGCGCGGTTGCTAGGTCCCCGAGTACGGATCGTCTGTTCCGCAAGTCCAGGAAGATCATGATCGAAGCCCGTGCCAGCGCTGCCTTTACCGCCGACCGGCTGCTGTTGTTCGGCGCCACCGGCGACCTTTCGCAAAGGATGCTGCTGCCGTCGCTATGCGCACTCGCGCACGAGGGTCTTCTGTCGTCCGACCTGCAAATCGTGGGCACTGCGCGCTCGGCGATGAGCGACGACGAGTTTCGCGATTTCGCCGGCAAGGCGCTGGAAAAGTATCTCCCGGAAAATCGCCGCGGCGGGATGGAGGATTTCCTAGGTCGCCTAACCTACCAGCCACTCGATGCCTCATCTACCGACGGTTTCGCCGAACTGGCCCGAAAAGTGGGCCAGCCGGAGCAGGGCCTCGCAATTTTCCTGTCGACCGCGCCCAGCCTGTTCGAGCCGACCATCGCGGGCCTCGAATCCGCCGGGCTGACCGGTCCCAAGGTCCGCATCGGACTGGAAAAACCGCTCGGCACCGATTTGGCAACGAGTTGCGAGATCAACGACGCGGTGGCGGCAGCGTTCAGCGAGGACCGGATTTTCCGGATCGACCACTATCTCGGGAAGGAAACCGTCCAGAACCTCTTGGCGCTGCGGTTCGCGAACGTGATGTTCGAGCCGATCTGGAACGCCAACTACATCGATCATGTCCAGATCACGGTGGCCGAAACGGTCGGGCTGGAAAGCCGCGTGGCCTATTACGACGACAGCGGCGCGCTGCGCGACATGGTGCAGAACCACATGCTCCAGCTGCTCGCGCTCGTCTGTATGGAACCGCCTACGAGCTTCGATGCGACCGCGGTGCGGGACGAAAAGGTGAAGGTCCTGCGCTCGCTGCGCCCCGTGGGGCAAGGCGAGACGGTGACGGGGCAGTACCGTGCCGGTGCCATCGACGGAGCAGCAGTGCCCGGCTACGACGACGAACTGGGCAAGGACTCCGACACCGAGACCTTCGTCGCCATTAAGGCGCACGTCGACAACTGGCGGTGGAAGGGCGTGCCGTTCTACTTGCGAACCGGGAAGCGGCTGCCCGAACGCGTGACCGAAATCGTTGTCCAGTTCCGCTGTATCCCGTTCTCGATCTTCGAGGGGCGCGGCGCGAAGACGATGCCCAACCGCCTGGTCATAGGCATTCAGCCTGAGGAGAATATCTCGCTGCGGCTGATGGCCAAGGTTCCCGGCCTCGACCGCGAGGGGCTGCGGCTGCGACCCGTCCCGCTCGACATTTCGATGCCCGATGCCTTTGCCGGCGCGATGAAGCGGATCGCTTACGAGCGGCTGCTTCTCGACCTCGTCGAAGGCGACCAGACGCTGTTCGTCCGGCGTGACGAGGTCGAGGCGCAGTGGGAATGGATCGACGCCATTCGCGCCGGCTGGGCGGAGGCCGGCCTGACCCCGAAGACCTACACTTCCGGGGCCTGGGGCCCCAGCGCGGCGATCGCGCTGGCCGAGCGCGATGGAGTGAGCTGGCATGAGTAACCTCGACGATACCGTCCACCGCGTCACCCAGCGGATAATTGCCAACAGTGCGGGCACCCGCCGCCGCTATCTCGACCTGATGGAGCGCGAACGCGGCCGCGGGCCGGATCGCAATTCGCTCGGATGCTCGAACCTCGCACACGGATTTGCGGCGGCCCTGGAAGACAAGCCCGCGATCAAGGCCGGTCGCGCGCCGAACCTGGCAATCGTCACCTCGTACAACGACATGCTCTCGGCGCATCAGCCCTATGGCGCGTACCCGCCCCAGATGAAGATCTGGGCGCGCGAGGCTGGGGCGACTGCGCAAGTCGCAGGCGCAACCCCGGCGATGTGCGACGGAGTGACCCAGGGGCAGGACGGCATGGAGCTGTCGCTGTTCAGCCGCGATACCATCGCGCTGTCCACCGTGATCGCGATGAGCCACGCGATGTACGACGGCATGGCCTTGCTGGGCATATGCGACAAGATCGTCCCCGGCCTCGTGATGGGCGCGCTGCGTTTCGGCCACCTTCCGGCGATTTTCATCCCGTCGGGCCCGATGCCCAGCGGCATCGCCAACAAGGAAAAGCAGAAGGTCCGTCAGCTTTACGCAGAGGGCAAGGTCGGTCGCGCGGAACTGCTGGAGAGTGAAAGCGCAAGCTATCACAGTCCGGGGACCTGCACCTTCTACGGCACCGCCAACTCCAACCAGATGATGATGGAGATGATGGGCCTCCATGTACCCGGCGCAGCGTTCGTTCCGCCAGGCACGCCGCTGCGCCAGGCTTTGACGCGCGCGGCGGTGCACCGCCTGGTCGAGGTCGCCGACAAGCCCGAATTCGCGCTGGGCCGGACGGTTGACGAGAAGGCGATCGTCAACGCGGTCGTAGGACTGCTGGCGACCGGCGGATCGACCAACCATGCGATCCACTTGCCCGCGATGGCACGCGCGGCGGGGATCGCGCTCGACTGGAATGACATTTCGGACCTCAGCAGCGCCGTGCCGCTGATTGCGCGGGTCTATCCCAACGGGTCGGGGGACGTGAACCACTTCCACGCCGCTGGCGGCATGGGGTACGTCGTCAAGGAAATGCTCGAGGCGGGACTGGCACACCGCGACATCGCGACCGTCTGGGGCGGCGATCTATCCGACTATGCGAAGGAGCCTTGGCTCGACGGTGAGGCGCTCGCATGGCGCGAGGTCGGGGCCAGCGGGGACCCCGAAATGCTCGGCACCGTGAAGGCTCCATTCCATCCCGACGGCGGAATGCGGCTGGTCGAGGGCAACCTGGGTCGTGCCTGCTTCAAGACGAGCGCGGTCGATCCGCAGCGCCATACCGTCGAGGCGCCGTGCCGGGTATTCGAGACGCAGCACGCGGTGGCCGAGGCATTTGCCAAGGGCGAACTCGACCGCGATGTCGTGGTCGTCGTCCGCTTCCAGGGGCCGCGTGCGAACGGGATGCCCGAACTGCACAAGCTGACCCCGCCGCTCGGCGTGTTGCAGGATCGTGGCTACAAGGTCGCGCTCGTCACCGACGGCCGGATGAGCGGCGCCAGCGGCAAAGTGCCGGCCGCGATCCACTGCGTCCCCGAGGCGCTCGGGGGCGGTCCGCTCGCCCGGCTGCGCGATGGCGACGTCATCCGATTGTGCGCGAACACCGGTGCGCTTTCGACCGATGCGGACCTCGCGTCCCGCGAACCCGCTGTGCCGGGCGAAGTGCACGAAGGCGTGGGGCGCGAACTGTATGCCATGTTCCGGCTGGGCGCGGATTCGGCTGAACGGGGCGCGAGCGCCATGCTGGCGGCGGGAGGTCTGTGATGGAGATCGTAACAGTCGATATCGGCGGCACCCATGCGCGGTTCGCTATCGCCACGATCGCCGACGACGGCACGATCACTCTGGGCGAACCCGAAACGCTGCACACCGACGATCACGCCAGCTTCCAGACCGCTTGGGAGGACGTCCGCAAGAGCCGGGGCGGTAAGCTGCCCGATGCGATCGCGATGGCCATCGCGGGGCCAGTGGGCGGCGACGTGATCCGCTTCACGAACAACCCCTGGATCATCCGCCCGGCACTGGTGAAGGAGAAGCTCGGCGTCACGCGATATACCATCGTCAACGATTTCGAGGCGGTGGCCCACGCGGTGGCGCGGGCACCGGAGGACCAGTTCCTTCACCTGACCGGTCCTGACAGGCCGCTGGCCGAGTCCGGTACGCTAAGTGTGCTGGGGCCGGGGACCGGGCTTGGCGTGGCGCATCTCTGGCGCGACGGCAAAGGCGGGTACCATGTCCAGGCCACCGAAGGCGGTCACATCGATTTCGCGCCGCTCGACCAGATCGAGGACGCGATCCTTGCCCGCCTGCGCAAGCGCCATACCCGTGTGTCGGTCGAGCGTGTGGTCGCCGGGCCGGCGATCTCCGATATCTACCAGACCCTCGCAGCACTCGAAGGGCGGCCGTTGATCGAGGAAGACGACATCGCGATCTGGACTCGCGGGATGAGCGGGGAAGACAGCCTGGCCGCCGCGGCGGTCGATCGGTTCTGCCTGTCGCTCGGCTCGGTCGCCGGCGACATCGCGCTGGCCCAGGGCGGCTTCGGCGGGGTCGTGATTGCCGGCGGGCTTGGCTACCGTATCCGCGACACGCTGCTGAAGTCGGGCTTTGCCGAGCGGTTTCGCGCCAAGGGCCGTTTTGCCGAATTGATGGCTGCGATCCCCGTGAAGCTCATCGTCCATCCCCAGCCCGGCCTCTATGGTGCCGCGGCCGCCTTTGCCTCGGAGCACATGTGACTGACATCGCCTCCATCATGCGCACCGCGCCGGTGATCCCGGTGATCGTCATCGAGGATATCGCGCACGCTGTCCCGCTGGCGGAGGCGCTCGTGGCCGGGGGGCTACCGGTGCTGGAGGTGACCTTGCGCACCCCGGCGGCACTCGAGGCAATCCGTGCGATGCGACAGGTGCCCGGCGCGATCGTGGGGGCAGGGACGGTCACGAATCCCGCCCAACTTGCGCAGGCGCTCGACGCCGGAAGCCAATTCATCGTTTCGCCCGGATTGACCGAACCCCTTGGCAAAGCGGCCATCGCGGCGGGTATTCCGTTCCTGCCGGGTATCGCGAATGCTGGCGACATCATGCGCGGGCTGGACATGGGCCTGACCCACTTCAAGTTCTTCCCGGCGATGGCGGCGGGCGGGCTTCCCGCGCTCAAGGCGCTTGCGGCTCCGTTCGGCCAATGCCGCTTTTGCCCGACCGGGGGCATCGGCTTAGAGACCGCGGCAGAATGGCTGGCGTTCGACCCCGTGCTCTGCGTCGGCGGAAGCTGGGTGTCGCCCAAGGGTGCCCCCGATCGCGAGGTGATCGAACGACTGGCGCGAGAGGCTGCCGCGCTCGGCCGATGAAGACGGTCGCCGATCTCGTCGAGCGCCTCCGGGTGCATCATCGGCAGACAGCCGACACTCCCCTGTTCAACCCGGTATTCCAGCTTTCGCTTGACCTGTCGCGCGATCTCGAAAGCGGCGCGTTGACGATCGACGGGCTGGGCGCGATGGTGGCCGAACTCGAATGTTCCGGCCTAAAGAGCCGCGCCGATCGTCTCGAGGCGCTCGTTGAGCCGGACAAGGCCGATGCGACGATCGCGATGTTGGTCGCCGAGGAAGACGACTTCGATGCCTTCGCCGAGCGCTGGTCGCGCCCGCAACTCCATGCGGTCTTCACCGCGCACCCCACGTTCCTGCTCGCACCCGCGCAGTCCAATGCGATCGCCGCGGCGGCCAGTGACCGCGACGGCAGTGACGACGCGGTCTGCGCGGTCAGCGGAGAACGACCGGCGCTCACTTTAGACTTTGAGCATGGCGAGGCGATGCGGGCGATCGCCCACGCGCAGGATGCGCGCGACCGGATCGCGGAGCGCATATTCGAGCAGGCGCAGGCGCGGTGGCCGGACCGGTGGCGAGAGCTGGCACCGGTTCCTTTCCGTTTCGCGACTTGGGTCGGTTACGACATGGATGGCCGGACCGACATCAAGTGGCACACGTCGATCGCCTATCGGCTTGCGGAGAAGGCTCGGCGCCTGGGTCGCTATGCGGACTGTCTGGAAGGGATCGCGCCCGGTCACCAGCTTGTGGACCAACTGCGCCGCGCCGCCGCACACGCAGGACGCCACGCCACCGAATTCGAGGCCGACCTCTCCGATCCTGCGGCGCTTGCTGCTGCTGCGAATGGCCTTACTTCGGACCACCCCGACAAGCTGCTGACGCTGGCGCCGGTCATCGCGCAGATCGAAGCCGAGGCGGAAGCAGGCCCGCAGGCGGTGGCCTTCCGCACACTGGCCGCTGCCATGCGCGCCGATGGACTGGGCATGGGCTGGATCCATTTCCGGGTGAACGCGAGCCAGTTGCACAATGCGATCCGGCGCCGCTTGCCCGAAGGTCACGCGATCGAGATCGCCAGCAGAGGCGCGCTGGCGACCCTTCGCGCCATGCTCGCCGAAGTGCGCCCGCTCCGCGCCAATTTCGCGGCACTGGCCGTCGAAAGCTCGACTGCGATCCGCCAGTTCATCAGCATGGCGCAGATACTGCACCATGTGGATGCCGACGCGCCGATCCGGATGCTGATCGCCGAATGCGAACAGCCCGCAACCGTGCTTGCCGCGCTCTATTTTGCTGAGCTTTTCGGCGTGGCCGACAAGGTCGACGTATCGCCGCTGTTCGAGACCGAGAGCGCGCTGGAGCACGGCGGTCGCCTGCTCGATGCGCTGCTGGCCGAGCCTGCCTATCAGGCCTACGCGCGCCGGCGTGGACGGGTAGCGGTGCAGACGGGTTTCTCCGATGCCGGGCGCTTCGTGGGGCAGATTCCGGCAAGCCTGGCGATCGAGCGTCTACAGGGCCGCCTCGCCGCCGCGATGGAGGCGAACGGGCTGACCGAAGTCGCCGCGCTGATTTTCGACACGCACGGCGAGAGCATGGGGCGGGGCGCACACCCGTCCAGTTTCGCCGACCGGCTCGAATGGCCATTGTCGCCGTGGGCGCGGCGGCGCTTCGCGCGCGCGGGCATCGCGCTTGAGCCGGAAGTCAGTTTTCAGGGCGGGGACGGGTACCTGTTCTTTGCCACACCCGAACTCGCGCTCGCTACGCTGACGAGGATCGCCGCTCTCAGCCCGGCTCAAACCGACGTGCAGGCGCCGGTGGACCCGTTCTATCGCCGAACGGACCTGAGCCTCGACTTCTATCGCGCGATCAAGGACCACCAGCGCGAACACCTGGAGAGTGGTACCTACAGCCGGGCGATCACCGCATTCGGACTGGGGATGCTGGTCGAAACCGGCAGCCGAAAATCGCGCCGCCAGTCTGACCTTGCGGCCGACCGCGACATGAACCTGCGTCAGATTCGCGCGATCCCGCACAACGCGGTTCTGCAGCAGCTCGGCTATCCGGTTAACGTGATCGCGGGCGTCGGCAGCGCCGCCGACGGCAATCTCGAGGAATTGGCCGGGCTGCTACGGGACAGTGCGCGGGGGCGTCAGATCGTCCGGCTGCTGCGTGCTGCCAACGCGCTCGCCAGCATCAAGACGGTGGCGGCATACGGCGAACTGTTCAACTCCGCCTATTGGGCCAGCCGGACCTATCGCGGAACGGAGGAGCACCTCGCTCCTGCCTGCGCGGCGCTTGCCGAGTATCTGACCAAGGATGACCGGAACGGAGTGTTCCGACGTCTGGCCTCGCGGTTGCGGGTCGATGCCCTTAAGCTCCATCGCTTGCTCGAGCTGGTGCCTGACGACAGCCCGCTCGCAACGCGCGAACAGGTGCGGCGCGAGATAGGCGTGCTCCAGTCGCTGCGCCTTGCCCTGTTGCAGCACATGTTCTTGAAAGCGGTGAGTATTCCTGCCTTCAGTCGCGCGAACGACATCAGCCGCGATGACGTGCTGGAAATGGTGTTCACTCTAAGGATCGACGATGCGCTGGCGCAGCTCCGCAGGGCCTATCCTGCACAGGTTGCCAGGGCCGCCGACTTCGAAGTGGACGAACCGGGGGAATACCCGGATGGCGAGGCGGAAGGGTACGCTTCAATTCACCGCGATTTCATCGACCCGATCGCAGCGGCGCAGGCCCTATCGCTAAGAGTGTCGGTGGCTATCGCCAATCTGTTCGGCGCGCACGGCTGAAACTGTATCTTCAGGCGAGCGCGTCGAGCTCGTGCTCGACGTGAAGTAGTCCTTCACCGTATAGATACGCCGGATCGAAATCGCCGTGTCTTTCCAGCGCCTCCCGGTCCCTGACCACCACGAGGCCGCGGCGAAATTCGGCGACATCGTCGCGGCGCAGTTCGGCAAGCGCGCGGTTCATATGGATCGGCGTGGTCCCGCACATGTCCGCAAGATCGGTCTGGGTGAGAGGGGATCGAAAACCGCTTTGTCGCCCCAGCCCGACCATTTCGAGCCGCTTCCAGATTTCTGCGATACGATGCGAGACGCGGCGGCTTGCTTTCAGCTGCTGTAGCTTGAGCGTCCACTGCCGATGGATCGCGGCATCCAGCAGCGTCGAAAACCAGAACAAGCGCGACAGGTGCGGTTCGTTTTCGTGTATCCGCGCGATGGTGTCGTGCGAAACGTAGCCCACCTTCGTCCGCCCCAAGGTCACGATGTCGTGATCGAGTCGCTTCAACGCGTACGCATGAAGGTCGACGAAGTCGCCCGGAACCTGAATGCCGACGACATAGCGTCGATCGTTCTCGATAATAGTGCGCAGGATAAATCCGTCGATCAGCATCGTGGAACGGGACGTAGGCTCCCCCCGCGCCAGAATTCGGGTGGGTTTGTCGAAATCCCGGACCTCAGCGATTGAGGCTTCCAGGATCTCCTTCTCCCGCTCTCCCAGTGCGTGGCGGGATCGTCCCATCAGGAAACGACCCGTCAGCGGGAATCTCGTTACATCGTCCACCATGCCCTGACCCTATCGGTCGAGACGGGTGTTCGGTTCCGCATCATTGAAAAAAAACAGCATCTTTTGTTAATCGCCGGTCATGGGACGACTGCAACATTAGTCATCCGCGCGTCACATCCCGCCTGCATTCCGTCGCTCTAACGCCCGGGGGCATCGATGGACGTGGTCAATATTTTCCTCACCGACCGTAACGCCGAAACGATGGACGACTTCGTTCACGCCGGCCGGCGCTACACATTTGCGCGGATCGACGCCGCTGGGCCGCAACGACTGGTCGAAGGACCCGTCTGGGCGTTTGTCGACTGGGTGCTCGACGATCTAGCGGGGCTGGAGATGTGTCGCCGGCTGCGGTCCGATCCGCGCACCAGCGAAGCGCACATCACCATGGTGCTGGAAGCCGACGATCCGGACGATCGTCGCCGCGCACTCAAAGCGGGGGCGGACGATTACATGCTCGGCCCGGTGGACCGGAATGCCGTACTGGACCGGGTCATCGCAGTCGATCCGCTGCAGCAACAGCGAAGGATCGGCCAGCGCTTCGAAGTGGGCGACCTGACTATCGACATGACGGCCCTGCAGGCCCGCTGGAGCGGAAAACCGCTCGTCCTGCCGCCAAACGAATTTCGACTGCTGCTGTTCTTCGCGGAGAACCCGAACCAGGTCATGACCCGCGAACAGCTTATCGCAGGCCTCGGCAAGCAGGAGCCGGCGATCGATGCTCGCACGGTGGATGTGTGGATCGGCCGCCTTCGCAGGGCGCTCAAGACTGCCGGTGCGGGCAACCCGCTGCGCACGGTCCGCTCTCTGGGCTACGTGCTCGATCTGCTTTGAAGTTCTGGCTTTATATTAGAGCGGACGACCGGGCGGCTCGTGCCGCCCGGTCACCCACTCATTAGATTCCGGCATTAGAACTTGGCGCTCAGCGATGCGGCGAAAGTCGTGCCGATGTCGTAGTTGTTGATCCGGGCAATGCCGGTTCCGTAGTCCTGCTCTTCGATGTGTCCGCGTCCGAATACGTTGCGGGCCTCGAACTTGATTTCCATTTCGGCAAAGCCCGGCCACTCGAAACCCTGGCGTGCGACGATGTCGAGATTGATTCCGGGCCGCTCGATGATGTCCGGATCGAGCACGCCGCCGGTATTGGCGCCGCGCGAGGTGACCCGTTCGCTGGCATAAGTGAGCAGGAACGTCAGCTGCTCGAGCCGGTCGGTGTTCTCGATGCCGAACTGAAGGTTGGCGAGGTGCTCCGACTGACCCGTAAGCGGGCTGCCGTCCGTGAAAACCTGGCTTGCCGGGGCGATCAGCGGACTGTCGATGTTGCCCGGGTAGAGGATCGTCTCGTCGTCGGCGCCAACCTGCAGCTTCGATTTGCTCCAGGTGTAGTTGGCCGACAGCGCGAGGCGGAACGGGGCCAGCCCGTCGCCCAGGCCGCCGAGCCCGATGTACTTCACCACTTCGGCTTCGACACCATAAAGCGTGGCCTTGGGTGCGTTGGCGTTGGTAACCTGCAGCGTCCCGGCGCCGTCGATCGTCGCAATCGTCTCGATCGGCGCGTCGAGCGACTTGTAGAAGCCGGCGATCGAAATGCGCTCGCCGCGTGCCGGATACCATTCGATCCGGGTCTCGGCATTCCACAGGATGCTGTCCGTGAGGAACGGGTTTCCGGAAAGGAAACGGTCGGATTCCACGTCGAGAACCGGGATCGTGCCCAGCTCGCGGAACTGCGGACGCGCGATTGTCTTCGAGCCGTGAAGGCGGAATTGGAAGTCTTCGGCGAAGTTCCACGTCGCCGTCGCGGCGGGCAGCCAGTAGTCGTTAGCCTTGCGGATCACGGCCTCGTTGCCGGCCCCCGACGGATTGTTGCCGTAGAGATCGGGGAGCGTGAGCAGCTGAACCGCATCCTCGTAGCGCACGCCCGCTTCCAGCCGTACGCCGGTCGCCACCTCGACGTCCGCGCGCACGTATGCGCCGTGGACGGTCAGGTCGCCGCGATATTCGGTCTGGCCAAACGCGCGGTTAACCTGGCGCAACCCGATATCCTCGAAATCGATCAGCGCGGGCGTCAGCAGCGCATAGATCGGCAGGTAAGATTGCCCGGTGCCGGCAATCGGAGCGCCCCCGTCGTTGTAAAGGAAGTTGAGGCTCTGAAACGTACGCTGGGTGTCGCTGTAGGCATAGCCGACCGACAGCTTGCCGTTGATCAGGCCGGTCAGATCGTAGCCGATATCGCCGCCACCGGCCCACACCGTTTCGTCGAGTTCGCTGAAGATCACGCCGGTCGGGGTGCCCAGGTTGACCGCATATCCGCCGGTCGAGCCGACAAACCGGTATTGCGTCGTGCGCTCATACGGCGAATCGCGTTCGGACTTCGAATAGCTGCCGCGCAGGTCCAGCTCGACCGCGCCGAATTCGAACTCACCGACCGCCTGCGAGGTGATCAGCTGGCGCTGTACATAGCTGCTTTCATAGCTGAGCGCATCGTACGGGCCGGTCAGGCGATCGTCCTCGAGATCCTCGAACGGGGTCTGGATGCTCTCGAAAGAGCCGCGCACGCGTGCCACCTTGGACGTATCGCGGATGAATACGTTAGTCAGGCGGATCTTGTGTTCCTGCGGGAAGTCCAGCCCGAGCGCGAGGAGCCCGCTCGCCTGCACGCGGTTCTCGGTCCGCACGCCATAGCTGCTGGTGAACAGCGAGCCGGCAGTGGCGGTTTCTTGCGTCGCGCCGCGGGTACGCCAGCCGTTTGAGAAGCTGGCCGAGGCGATCGCGCCGAACCGCGTGTCGCCGATGTCGGTGGCGTACCCGCCCGCAAGCGAGGCGCTGAAGTTGGCCGGGATCTGGTTGTTGCGCTGGAGGATAAGGGTGTCCTCGTTCTCCAGCACGCCGGCGTCGACCAGTTCGCCGCCATTGTCGCGCAACGCAGCGGGCAGGTCGCGCGTGCCGTCGTCGAAGCCGAAGACGTCGCGCTTGCTGCCGTAATAGGTATAGCCGAGCTGCGCGGTGGTCTCGCTGTCCCCGCTGATGCCGATGCCGGCCGTCAGGTAGTTCTCGTCGGGTAGCGAGGCGGTCGTCAGGTTGATCGCGCCGCCGCCGAATTCACCCGGATAGTTCACCGAATAGCTCTTCTGCACGACCGCGCTGGACACGATGCTGGTCGGGAAGATGTCGAGCGGCACCACCCTGCGCAGCGGCTCGGGCGACGGCAGCGCCAACCCGTTGAGCAGCGCCAGCGAATAGCGATCGCCGAGGCCGCGAACGAACACGAAGCCGTTGGTGTTGACCGACAGGCCGGTCACGCGCTGCAGCGCGACCGCGATGTCGCCGTCGCCGGTGCGGGCGATTTCCGCCGAAGACAGGACGCTGACGACCTGCGCGGTGTTGCGTACCGGCTCGGGAATGAAACGTCCGGTAACAACGATTTCAGCGCCTTCGGAGCCGGGGGTCGATACCTCGACCTGCTCTTCCGTCTGGGCGTCGGTCGCTTCGGGCGAGGTTGCAGGCTCGGCAACCTGCTCGCCGGTGGTCGGCAGGGGCTGGGGTTCGGCCTGGGCGAGTGCAGGTGCAGCGGCAAGGCCGGTCCCTGCGAGGAGAGCGGCGGCGAAGGGTCGCAGGCGGCGCATTGTGGGTTCCCCCGAAAAATGGACGGGGAGGAAGCGCCGCATGCGCCGCCTCCCCGCCGGATACGGTCTGATCAGAAAACGCGGATGTCGGTGCAGCCCAGGGCGCCGCGCAGGTCGGCGACGTCAGAGTTGCACGTCCAGTCCCGTGTCCACGTGTCGTTCGGGCCGCTGAAGGCGCCGATGTAGTTCACCGTCGTCAGGAAGCTGCTGATGGAGCCGAGGCTGGTCGCCGCGACGACCGCCGATTCGTTGGCGCCGTTGGCGATGCGCCCCACGCTCGATCCGGTCAGGAACTGCAGCGTGTTGGTGAAGGCGCGGTTGACGTTCGAGTTGGCCGGGTTGTTCAGCGCGGCATCCTCGAAGGCGTCGGCGTCGCTATCGATCAGAAGCTGGCAGTCGAAGACCACCGACAGGAACCGCGGCGGGCCGCGATCGGCGGTTCCGTTGTAGGTTCCGGCAGCCTGTACCGTTTCGGCGTTGTCGACGTCGAGGCAACCGGTCGTTCCACCGGAGCGGGCGACGACGATGCCGTTGATGAAGTCGACGTCCGCGCCGCCGCGCAGGCGGATGGCGGGTTCGTTCGGGGTGGTCTGGAGCAGCGTGAAGTTCGCCAGCTTGAGGTACTGGCGAGGGCTGGCGTCGTTCGTGCCCGAGCTGTCGATCTCAAGCATCGTCTGTCCGCCGATGCTGTCGCCCACGTTGCCGTTGGCGCGGCGGACGGCGAGCATGAACTGGACCGAACCGATGTAGCCGTTGTCGGTATCGAGCGAATCGTCGGCGATGCCGGTCATCACCAGGTGGTCCATGTTCTGGGTTCCACCGAACGATTCGATACCGTCGTCGAGGCTGTTGTGGATCTGGATGTACGACATCACGGTGCCGGAGCCGACGCCGCCGGTGGTGATGCCCTGGACTTCGCTGCCGCCCGAGCCGACGCCGGTGAAGTTCACCTGGACGTACCGCAGGATGCCCGAGTTGTCGTTGCTCACGTTGCCGCCGAACAGGGTGTCCTGCGACACGCCTTCGGCTTTGCGCCAGCAGCCCGCCGATCCGCCGACGGTCGAAGTCGAAACGGTCGGGTCGCAGCGCGAGATCGGCGCGCGGCCGTGGATGATGAGGCCGCCCCAGAGGTTGTCGGTCGCCTCGGTCAGGCCCGACCCGGTCAGGTTCTGCAGGGCGGTGAAGATGATCGGCTGCGCCTGGGTGCCGTCCGCATTGAGGCGCGAGCCGCGGTTGACGATCAGGGTGGTCTCGCGCGTTGCGGCGAAGACGGTAACGCCCGGAAGGACGTTCAGGGTGCCGGCGGTGCCGCCGGTGAGGTCGATGTCGCGGCCCACGTCGGTCCGTCCGCTGATCGAATACATGATGCCGTCGGCCCGGCGACCGCTGAGCGTCAGGGTGCCGGTGATCAGGTTGGGAACGACGCAGTTACGGATCGTGCCGCGCCCGTTTTGCAAGGCGACGGTCCCGGCGTCGGTCGTGCCCGGGGTGCAGGATGCAGCCGCGGTAACCGAACCGCCGGGGACGCTCGTCGGCGTCGGGGTCGGCGTCGGAGCCGGGTTGACGATGATCGGACCGCCCGGTGCGACCACGTCGTCGGCGCCGCAGGCGGCCAATGCGAGTGCGCTGCATCCGGCAAGGACCAGACCCTGAAATCTCTGCACGATTGAATTCCCCTCATGTCGAAAGAACAGACGATCCGTGATCGCCGCGACTCGCGAACTAGGGGGACTAAGTGACGGTTTCTTTGCAATATTACGGCGATACGAATACGACGTAACTATGACTCGCGAATGACGTATCGGTCGCAATGTGGCGGTACGCGGGCGGCACGCCTACAAGCTGAGCTAGGTCGAATATTACAAAACAATGACAATGTTTCAGATATGTTGCACTTCGCGCGATCCAGTAGCATTTTGCATCCATAACGAACGTGGGAGAGTGAAATGTCTGCTTTGCTGGTCGCGGCGATCTTGGTGACCGCCCCCCTGCCCGACGTGGAGCAGGTCGATGTCGCTTTCGACGATGTGGCCGCGGGACGAAACGCCGCAGCGATCGCGCAGATCGAGAGTTCGGCAGGTGATGCAGTCGATCATCCCGCCAGCCTTATCAATCTTGGCGTGGCATACGCCCGTGAAGGCGACCACGCGCAGGCGCGCCGCCTGTTTGAACGCGCCGCTAAGATGAACCGGCACTATCAGCTGGAAACCGCTGGGGGAGCTTGGGTGGACAGCCAGGCGCTGGCCAAGCGCGCGCTTGCGGCTCTCGATCGGGGTGCCTTCGCGTCCGGCGCAACCCGCACCGCGCTTCGCTAAAAACATACAATCCTTCGGGTTTCGTGGCCCGCCGGTTTGCGCCGGCGGGCCTTTTTATTGTCTGCAAGGCGAACAGGACGGTTCAGGAATCTGTCACCCCGCTGTCATTTAGTGTAGGCACTGGGGCCCGGACGACGGAGGTATTCCATGATTCTCGCCAAGGCGGGCACGTTTGCTGCGTTTGCGCTGTTCTGCGCCGCCGCTCCCGTGCGCGCCGATGTGCTGGAGATCGGACCCGCCGGGCCGCGCTGGATAGCCGGGGCGCTTGCTGTGGCAGCCGCCGATCCCGCCGCGCCGGAACAGGACGCCGCCGCTCTGGTCGAACTCTCGGGTGATCATGTCGTACCCCCTCACGCGATCGCCGACGCGGCGGCGCACGCCGGCATGGTACCCGCCTTATACGCCGCCAAGGTGGCCGAACTCGCCGGCCGGTTCGATCTCAGTCCCGCTTTGATCGAGGCGATGGTCTGGCAGGAGAGCCGGTGGAATGCGTCTGCCAGGTCGCCCGTGGGTGCCCGCGGGCTCGCCCAGCTGATGCCCGGCACCGCGCGGTACCTGGGTGTCGACCCCGACGATCCATTCGCCAATCTCGAGGGGGGCGCGCGCTACCTTCGCGAGCAGATGGACCGCTTCGACGGGAACATCGAAAAGGCGCTGGCCGCCTACAATGCCGGTCCCGGGCGTGTGATCGCCGCTGGCGGCATTCCGCGCATCCGCGAAACGCAAGGATACGTCGCCGCGATCATGGGGCGCCTGTCCGATCACTCACGAAAGCCGAACTGACACTCATGCATCGCTTGACCCGCCTTCTCCCCGTTGCCCTGTTGGCAATGCCGACCGCTGCCTTTGCGCAGGATCCCGCCGGTTCCGGTCCGATCGTCGCGGCGCTTTCCTGGTTGCAGGGCACCCTGCTCGGTAACGTTGCGACCGCGGTGGCGGTGATGGCGGTTGCCGCGATCGGGTTCATGATGCTGACCGGCCGTCTCAACTGGCGCTTCGGCGCGACGGTGATCATCGGGGTGTTCATCCTGTTCGGATCGGCGTCGATCGTCGCCGGCATCCAGGGCGCCGCTGCGGCGAGCTGAGCGATGGAACTGGTCCGCCACCCCGTCCACCGCGCGCTGACCCGCCCGCAGATGTTCGCCGGGGTGACGCTCAATTATTTCATCATCGTCTGGCTGTTCGTATCGTCGGAATTGTTCTTGATCTTCAAGAGTTTCTGGATCATTCCGATCCCGATCATCCTCCATGCGATCGGCTATTTCGCCTGCCTGCGCGAACCCCGCATCTTCGACCTTTGGCTCACCAAGGTCAGCAAGTGTCCCCGTGTACCCAACTGGAAGCGCTGGGGCTGCAACAGTTACGCCGCCTGATGGAAGGATTCGGCGAATGAAGAAATGGATCGGCGCCGCCGCCTGGAGCGCGAAGGAAGCCCGCGCTGGCGACCGCCTGCCCTACGCCCGCCTCATCGACGGCAATACCGTGCTTTTGCGCGACGGTAGCGTGATGACCGCTCTGCAGGTCCCCGGACTGCTGTTCGAGACCGAGGATTCGGACGCGCTCAACCACCATGCCGCGACGCGTGAGGTGATGCTGCGCTCGACGCTCGATGCGCGGTTCGTGCTGTATCACCACGTCATTCGCCGCCGGGTGCAGATCGAGCTCGACGCGGAGTTTCCCGATCCCCTCAGCGCGCACATCGACCGCCGCTGGAAAGAGCGGCTGGGCAGTGGTTCGCTGTTCGTCAACGATCAGTTCGTCACGCTCGTTCGGCGACCGGCGCGCGGCAAGGCGGGCCTCGCCGAAAAGGCGGCGAAGATGTGGAGCAGGAAGGGGCAGCGGGAAGTCGACGCCGATCCCAAGGACGTGCGCGCCTTAAGGGCGGCGGCCACCGGGCTCGTCGCCTCGCTGCAGGCTTATGGCGCGACGATGCTCGACGATTACGAGGGCCCGAGCGGCGCCCTCAACAACGAGATTCTCGAACTGCTGAGCGCGCTCTACAACGGCGAGATGCGCCCGGTGCGCCGTCCGGCCGACGAGACCGACATCGGCCAGATGCTGCCCTATCGCCGGGCGAGCTTCGGCCTCGACGCGATGGAGCTGCGCGGCAGCGGCGAACCGGACTTTGCCGCGATCCTCAGCCTCAAGGACTACCCCGAGGCGACCAGCCCTGGCCTGCTCGACGCGCTGCTGCGCCAGCCGTTTGAGATGGTTGTGTCCGAAAGCTATGCTCCGTCCGAACGCACGACGGCGCGCGAGCGGATGGACCTGGCGATCCGCCGCTTGAAGAGCGCCGACGAGGAGGCGATGGCCGAGCGGCACGACATGCTCGCCGCCCGCGACGCGCTGGGCAATGGAGCTGTCGGTTTCGGCGACCACCACCTCACGGTCCTCGTGCGCGAACGGACCTTGCCGCTTCTGGACGAGGCGACCGCCGCCTGCGCCGCGGCGCTGGCCGATACGGGCGCCATCGTGGTTCGGGAGGATACCAACCTCGAGCCGGCGTTCTGGGGCCAGTTTCCCGGAAACGAGGGCTATATCGCCCGCCGCGCGATGATCTCGAGCGCCAACATGGCGAGCTTCGGGTCCTTGCACGGCATGGCGCTCGGCCAGGCCGAGGGGAACCACTGGGGCGATGCGGTCACGCTGCTGCAGACGACCAGCCAGACCCCGTTCTTCTTCAACTTCCACAACGGCGACCTCGGCAACTTCACGGTCATTGGTCCCTCGGGCTCCGGCAAGACGGTAGTGATGAATTTCGTCGCCGCGCAGGCGCAGAAATTCAGCCCTAGGACGATCCTTTTCGACAAGGATCGCGGTGCAGAACTCTTCATTCGGGGCATCGGCGGGCGCTACGACCGGATCGCCAGCGGCGAACCCACCGGATTCAATCCGCTCGCTCTTCCCGACACGCCCGGCAACCGCGCCTTCCTGCGCGACTGGCTGGCGGTGCTGCTGAAGGCCGATGGACCAGAGGAACTGGCGACGATCGCCGGAGCGGTCGATGCCGCTTATGCCAACGATGCCGGATTGCGCAGGTTGAAGCATTTCCGCGAACTGCTGTCGGGCGCCAAGCGGCCGCAACCGGGTGACCTGGCCGACCGGCTCTCCGCCTGGATCGCGGGCGGCGAGCATTCGTGGCTGTTCGACAACGCCGAGGACAGGCTCGATCTGGGTGCGCGCGTGCTCGGATTCGACATGACCGCGCTGCTCGAGAATCCGCGCTTGCGCACGCCGACGATGATGTACCTGTTCCACCGGATCGAGGAACGGCTCGACGGCAAGCCGACGATGATCCTGATCGACGAGGGGTGGAAGGCGCTCGACGACGAGGTGTTCGCGGCCCGCATTCGCGACTGGCTCAAGACCTTGCGTAAGCGCAACGCGCTGGTCGGCTTTGCCACCCAGTCGGCGCGCGATGCGCTGGATAGCCGCATCGCCACCGCGCTGGTCGAGCAGACGGCGACGATGATCTTCATGCCCAACGCCCGCGCACGGGCGGAGGACTATTGCGACGGTTTCGGACTGACCAGCCACGAGCTTGCCCTGATCCGCTCGCTGCCGGCCCACAGCCGCGCGTTCCTCATCCGCCAGCCCGATGCGAGCGTCGTGGTAAGGCTCGACCTTTCCAACGCGCCCGAAGTGCTTGCGGTGCTGTCGGGCCGCGAGGGCACCGTCCGCCGTCT
>NZ_LMAU01000006.1 GCF_001441535.1 Tsuneonella troitsensis | reverse complement strand
GGGTGGAAAGCTGACATTGAGCGGCACAGAAAGAGCGCGTAGCATCTGATCGGGCGCTTCCTGCTCTAGGAAAGAGCTGCGGTTGCACCACGGGGAATTACCGGTGCAACAAGCTCCGGAGTCAGTTGGGGAGATCGCGGCATGAGAATCCAGTCACTTAGCTTGGCGATTGCCACAGCCATGCTATACCTTCCGGTCACGAGTGCTGCATCCTCCGCACACCATGGTTCCGTGGGCGGACTCGACCATGTTCTCATCTGGTCTCGCAACATCGACCAGATCACGTCGGTCATGGCAGTGAAGCTGGGCTTTCAGGTGCGGCCGGGCGGTGATTTCGGCGACGGTGTCGCCAACCGGATTATCCCGTTTGCCGATAGGTCCTACTTAGAGTTGCTGTATTTCACGCGTCCCGAAGTCCAACTGACCGACGAGGTGCGGAAGCATTATGCAGCGACCGAGCGCGGCGCGATGTCAAACATGTTTGCGTTGGAAGCGAACGATGTCGACGGAGTGGAGCGCCAACTTGAGAGAGAGGGCTGGGACCTCGCCCCAAGCTCGCCGATGACTTACGATCCTGATGGCGATGGACCGCAGCCGCCACGCGAGAGCATGTGGAGGACGGTAGGGTTCAAATCACCGCCGTTGGCCGGAGCTGATCTGTTTTTCATAAAATATGCGCCGGGAGCATCGGCACCAGTCGATCAAGCTGACCAGATTGTTTTCAGACGACACCCGAACACGGCGCAACGAATCTCGGCAGTTTGGCTTCTCGACGCCAATGCCAAGGTCACAAGCGACCGGCTTTCTCGCATGGGCTTCAAGCGGACCGGAGAGGTCAGCCTGCCAGAGCAGGGCCTGCGCGGCTTACGTTTCGATTCAGGCGGCGAGACAATTCTCGCTCTCGAACCATTAGGCCCAGGTCCTGCCGCTGACGCCCTCAAGGAAAGAGGGCCTCACATTTACGGAATCAGCATTGCCGTAACCGACGTCGGCCAAGCTCGCCGAATTTCCGAATGGGGCTATGGCCGAGAGATGAAACGTTATCAGGGACTGCTAGGCGATTCCTTTGCGGCTCCGACGACCGCGGACTTCGGCTTTTTAGTGGAGTTTCACCAGCTGGCACCGCCTCGATAAGAACAGCATCCCGCCCGTCGCTGGCGGAGTCTGGCTAATGTCCGCAATGGGGTCGTTTGCTGACAGTCCGCTTTCAGGAAAACCTTGTAGACATTCGGACGGCGCGGAAATCACGCCAGCCTCTCACTTCCTTCCGAAAAGCTTCTCGACGTCTGCCATCGAGAGCTTCACCCACGTGGGCCGTCCGTGGTTGCACTGGCCCGAGCGCGGGGTCCGTTCCATCTCGCGCAGCAGCGCGTTCATTTCCGTCACCGAAAGCGTCCGCCCCGCGCGAACCGAGCCGTGGCAGGCCATCGTCGCGAGCACGAGGTCGAGTTTCTCGCCCAGCAGGAGCGCTTCGCCGTGGCGAGCAATGTCGTCGGCGATATCGCGGAGCAGCTTGGCCGGGTCCGCCTTCGCAAGCGCGTGCGGCAGGCTGCGCACCAGCATCGCCGCAGGACCGAAGCGTTCGATTGCAAGGCCGAGTTCGGCGAGCTTGTCGGCCGCGCCTTCCAGCCGGTCGCAATCGACTTCGTCCATCTCGACGACATCGGGGATCAGCAGCGCCTGCGGCCGGGCGGTCGCATCGCCCGCCCCGGCGGCGCGCAATCGTTCCAGTACCAGCCGCTCGTGCGCGGCGTGCTGATCGACGATGACGAGCCCATCCGCCGCCTCTGCCACAATATAGGTCTGCGCCACCTGTCCGCGTGCGACGCCGAGGGGATAGTCCTCGGCACTTTCGGGCAGCGCCTCGGCTTCCTCCGCCCTGCCCTGCGGGGCGGCAAGAACGTCCGCCTCGTGCGCGCGCCAGACTTGCGAGGCTTCGCGGACCGACGCCGAAGGCTTCGACCAGTCCCGTCCCGCGAAAATCGACGCGAGCGCGGGCGCAGGCCGTTCACCGGTCGGTTCGCGGGTCCAGCGGCCCATCGCGCCGGCATCGGGCGCCTGCGCGCTGCGCCGGTCGCCGGTGCCGAGCGCCTGCCGCAGCCCCGAGACGATGAAACCGCGCACTGCCGCCGCGTCGCGGAAACGCACCTCGGTCTTGGCCGGATGGACGTTGACGTCCACCTCTTCGGGGGGCAGCTCGAGGAACAGGGCAAGCACGGCGTGCCGGTCGCGCGCGAGCATGTCGGAATAGGCGCCGCGCACCGCGCCAACCAGAAGCCGGTCCTTGACCGGCCTGCCGTTGACGAAAAGATACTGGTGGTCCGCGACCCCGCGGTTGTAGGTCGGCAATCCGGCCACGCCGCCCAGCCGCATCGACCCGCCGGGCGTCGGACGCTCGATATCGATAGCCACCCCGTTGTCCTTCAGCTCGCGTGCGACGACTTGCGCGACGCGATCGGCCAGGTCCTGCCTCGGTTGTAGCGACAGGATCGTGCGTCCCGCATGATCGAGCGTGTAGCCGATCTCGGGACGCGCCATCGCCAGACGGCGCACTACGTCGAGGCACGCGGCATACTCGCTGCGAGCCGAGCGCAGGAACTTGCGGCGCGCGGGCACCTTCGCGAACAGATGCTCCACCCGCACCCGCGTGCCCGGCGGCAGCGCTGCGGGTCCTTCCTCGACCAGCACGCCGTGATCGACCACCCGGCGCCAACCCTGCGACGCGCCGCGCACACGGCTTTCCAGCGTGAACGTCGCGACGCTGGCGATGCTCGGCAGCGCCTCGCCTCGGAATCCGAGTGTGTCGACGAGCTCGATCGATTCGCCGGGCAACTTCGATGTCGCGTGCCGTTCCAGCGCGAGGGCCATGTCGTCCGGCGTCATGCCGCAGCCGTCGTCGGTCACCTCAATCCGGTCGAGACCGCCCTCGGCAAGCGTGATGGCGATCCGCGTGGCGCCCGCGTCGATCGCGTTTTCGACCAGTTCCTTGAGCGCGGCCGCCGGACGTTCGACCACTTCGCCCGCGGCAATGCGGTTGACGAGAGCTTCCGGCAGGCGACGAATTTCGGCCATCCGATGCGACTAGCGCCCAAGCGTCGTAATTTCGAGGCGATCCGATGAGATTGCCGGGGAAGGCGCGAGAATATTTTTGGCGTTTTCGAGCACGTTTCGATAAGGGACGCGCATCCCCCGTCACATCCGGGTCGCGATCGCCTCAGGTTTCCGAGGCAACGGCCTGAAACATCAACGGAACGCGCAAACCCAATGGGCTTTTTCTCGAACCTCCTGAAATTCGGCTCGCAGAACATGGCGATCGACCTCGGCACAGCCAACACGCTGGTCTACGTCGAGGGTCAGGGCATCGTCCTCAACGAACCCTCGGTCGTCGCGATCGAAACGCTTAACGGCATCAAGCGGGTCAAGGCCGTGGGCGACGATGCCAAGATGATGATGGGCAAGACGCCCGACAGCATCGAGGCGATCCGCCCGCTGCGCGACGGCGTGATTGCCGACATCGAGATCGCCGAGGAGATGATCAAGCACTTCATCCGCAAGGTGCACGGCAAGAAGAGCCTGCTGCGCTATCCTGAAATCGTGATCTGCGTTCCCTCGGGCTCCACATCGGTCGAGCGTCGCGCGATCCGCGATGCGGCTTCGAACGCGGGTGCCAGCCAGGTCTATCTCATCCTCGAGCCGATGGCGGCGGCTATCGGAGCCGACATGCCCGTGACCGAACCGGTCGGCAGCATGGTCGTCGACATAGGCGGCGGCACGACCGAAGTCGCGGTGCTCTCGCTGCGCGGTCTCGCCTACACCACCTCGGTCCGCACCGGCGGCGACAAGATGGACGAAGCGATCGTCAGCTACGTTCGCCGACACCACAACCTGCTGATCGGCGAAGCGACTGCGGAGCGGATCAAGAAGGATTACGGCATCGCCCGCGCGCCCGAGGACGGCATCGGCAAGATCATCACGATCAAGGGTCGTGACCTCGTGAACGGCGTGCCCAAGGAAATCCAGATCAACCAGGGCCACATCGCCGAAGCACTGAGCGAACCGATCGGCGCCATCGTCGAGGGCGTGCGCATCGCGCTCGAGAACACCGCCCCGGAACTGGCCGCCGACATCGTCGATCAGGGTATCGTGCTCACCGGTGGCGGCGCGCTGATCCAGGGTCTCGACGAGCATCTGCGCGAGGAAACCGGCCTTCCCGTTTCCATCGCGGAAGATCCGCTTTCGTGTGTGGCGATCGGCACCGGCCGCGCCATGGAAGATCCGATCTATCGCGGCGTTTTGATGACCGCCTGAAGGGTTTATTGAGATGGCGCCGAATTCCTCACGGCGCTCCGGGCATTCGCGCAGGGCGCAATACGGACAGTTCACGGGCTACGTGCTCGCTGCGGTCGGCGCTGCGCTGGGCGCAGTGCTGCTCGGCGTATCCCTGTGGCGACCGGATACCTTTGCGGGCCTGCGGAGCACCGCCACCGACGCAGTGGCTCCGGTTGGCGGCGCGAGCGCCGTCGCGCGGACCGAAAGCCAGGGGCTGTTCGATTCGATTTCGGGATATCTGGCCGCGGGAGCGCAAAACGCCGCGCTGCGCAAAGAAGTCGAACTCGCCCGCATTCGCCTGAAAGAGGCCGAGGCCGTCAAGACCGAGAACGCGCGACTGAAGTCGCTCATGGGGTTCAGCGAATCGGAAACGAAGCCCGTCGCGGTGGCGAGGCTGATCGGTTCGACGGCTTCGAGCACGCGGCGTTTCGCCTACCTGGGCGCGGGCCGCGACCAGGGCGTGGGCGTGGGAATGCCGGTGCGCAGTCCGCGCGGCATCGTGGGGCGCGTTCTGGAAGTAGGCAACGACAGCTCGCGCGTGCTCCTTCTGGCCGATACCGAAAGCGTGATCCCCGTACGTCGGTCGAAGGACGAAGTGGTCGCCTTCGCCGAAGGTCGGGGCGACGGGAAGCTTCGCATCCGCCTGATCAACCTTGGCATCAATCCCCTGAAGAAGGGCGACGTCTTCGTTACCAGCGGTGCCGGCGGGTACTACCGTCCGGGGATCGCTGTCGCCATTGTCCAGGAGGTCACGAACGATGGCGCCATCGCGGCCGTCATCAGCGACCCGGCGGCGACGGACTTCGTCTCGGTCGAACCGATCTGGCAGCCGCGCGCCGTCGAAGCGGCACAGACCCCTGTCGACGAAGTGGTCGGCGAATGATCGCGGAGCTTTCGAACAAGGCGCGCAGCGACCGCTACGGTTCGAAGATCAATCGCACGCACTCGCCGGTACGGGCCTATCTCGTCCCGTGGCTTTCGATCGTACTCGGATCGCTTGTCGCCCTGTTGCCAGTCGCAAGCGCCGTGCCCCTTGTGCCGCCGCTCGGCTTCCTCATGCTGCTGTCCTGGCGGCTCGTCCGCCCAGGCCTCTTCCCCGTCTGGGCGGGTTTCCCGCTCGGCCTGGTCGACGACATGTTCAGCGGCCAGCCATTCGGCAGCGCCATAATGCTATGGTCCGCCACCATGATCGCGATCGAAATCCTAGAAACCCGGTTCCCATGGCGCGGGTTCTTTCAGGACTGGGCAGTGTCGGGCCTGCTGGCGACCGGGTACCTGATGATCGCGGCGCTCTTCTCCGGAGGAAAGCTGGGACTGACGATGTTCGCGGTCCTCGTTCCGCAGGTCGTTCTCACCCTGGCGCTCATTCCAATTCTGTCCCGATTCGTCTCGGGGCTGGACCGGTTCCGGCTCGCTCGCGTCAGAGGCCTCGACTGATGGGCCTCCGCCGCCGCCGTGCGCGTCGCGCTCGGCCGATCGTCAGTCCGGCAACATTGGGCGCCAGCTTCGAGCGGCGCAGTTTCGTCATCGGCGCGGTCCAGGGCGGTATCGGGCTGCTGCTCGCCGGGCGAATGGCGTATCTGTCGATTTTCGAGAACGAAAAGTATCGCACCGAGGCCGAGAGCAACCGGGTCAACCTGTCGCTTATACCGCCGCGCCGCGGATGGATCCTCGATCGTAACGGTGCCCCCCTCGCCTCCAACAAGGCGGACTTTCGCGTCGACATCATTCCGGACCGGATGCCCGATCCCAAGCGGGAGATCGCCACGCTCGCGCCGATACTTGGCCTCACTCCCGAGAAAGTCCGCGACCTGCACGACAAGATAGAGTCGGCGCGCGGCTTCCAGCCGATCGAGGTTGCGAGCGGGCTCAATTACGATCAATTCGCCGCCGTCAGCGTGCGACTACCGGACCTGCCGGGCGTCGTCCCGCAGCGCGGCTTCTCGCGCTTTTATCCGACAGGACCTTCAGTCGGCCATCTGATCGGCTTCGTCGGCCCCGCCAACGCGGAGGAATACGAAAAGGATCGCAATCCCATCCTGATCACGCCGGGATACAAGATCGGCAAGGACGGGGTCGAAAAGCAGTTCGAGCAGCGCCTGCGCGGCATTCCGGGCGCCCGGCGGGTGGAAGTCACCGCATCGGGCCGGATGGTGCGCGACCTCGCCACGCGAGAGGACGTTCAAGGCAAGCCGCTGCAGCTGACCATAGACGGACCGCTGCAGGACTATGCCGCGCGCCGGATCGGAACGGAATCGGGTTCGGTCGTGGTGATGGATTGCCGCACCGGCGATTTGTTGTGCATGGCATCGATGCCCAGCTTCGATCCGAACAGCTTTTCCGACGGTATCGGCCGCGTCGAATACTCGATGCTCAGCCAGGACGAGCGCGTGCCGCTGCGCAACAAGGTGCTGAAGGGACTTTATCCCCCCGGTTCGACGGTGAAGCCGATGGTCGCGATGGCGTTTCTCGAGGCGGGGCTAAGCCCGACCGCAACCGTCGGCTGCCCCGGCGGCCTGCGCGTGGGCAACCGCGTGTTCCATTGCTGGCAGCGGCGCGGCCACGGCACCGTGGACATGGCCAAGGCCATTTACCAGTCGTGCGACGTCTATTTCTATCACTTCGCCCAGCAGCTCGGGATGGACGTGATCGCGCCCATGGCGAAGCGTTGCGGCATGGGTGAGGAATACCCCCTGCCCGTCCTGAGCCAGTTTTACGGCACGGTGCCGGATCCCGCTTGGAAAATGAAGAAATACGGGCAGCCGTGGCAACCTTACGACACCGTCAACGCGACGATCGGCCAAGGGTACATGCTGGCGAACCCGCTGCAGCTTGCGGTCATGGCCGGGCGCTTGGCCACCGGCCGCAAGTTGCTGCCGCGCATGATCCTCGACCCGAGCCTGCCCCAGCCGCCATCGATGGATTTCCATGGCAATCACGTCGAGGTCATCCAGAAGGCGATGAGCGACGTGGTCAACGGGCCAGGTACCGCAGGCCGCGCCAAGCTGCCGATCGACGACGTGCTGATGGCCGGCAAGACCGGGACGGCTCAGGTCGTGGGGCTCAACATCTCGTCCGGCAAGGGCGGCATCTGGAAGCATCGCGACCACGGGCTGTTCATCTTCTTCGCGCCGTTCGACAATCCGCGTTACGCCGGAGCGGTGGTGATCGAGCACGGCGGCGGATCAGGCGCGGCCTATCCGATCGCCCGCGACGTCACGACGTTCCTGTTCGACCCTGCCAAGGGCATGGAAGCGCTCAACGCTCTCGAGAAACAGTGGGGCGGCACCGCACAGCAGCGGCTGGAGTCACGCTATGCCTCGTTCGTGGCTGCGGCAGGCGAGAACATCGGTCGCGCGCCCCGCCGGGTCGAGGACGTGTTTGCCCGTGTCGACGCCGAATCGCGCGCCCTGCAATCGAAACCCCAGCCGCTGGAGACGGGCGCAGTCGCCCCGCCGCCGGAACCGATCGGGACTAACGCGTCCGCTTCGCCGACACCGTCTCCCTCGCCCACCCCGGTTCGGTCGACCACGGGGACGGCCGCGCAATGAGCTCGATCATCCCCGCGCCGATCGCACGCCAGCCGTGGGCCATGCTCGCGCCGCTGATCGCCTTGGTGCTGCTCGGGGCCGCTGTGCTCGATTCTGCCGCAGCAGGGAACTTCACGACCTTTGCGATGTCACACCTGATCCGCTTCGCCGTCTTCCTGACGATGGCGAGCGTGATGGCGCTGTTCGCCAAAGATATAGTGCGGATGGTGGCCTACCCGGGTTATGCCGTCATCGTCGTCCTGCTCATCATCGTCGAAGCACTGGGTTTTGTCGGTGGCGGTGCACAGCGCTGGATCGACCTGGGGATCATCGTCCTTCAGCCGTCAGAACTGATGAAACCGGCGGTGGTTCTGGCCCTCGCACGGTTTTACGGCGACCTCCCCTCCGGCATGATCCCGACATGGCGCTCGCTCTTTCCGGCGGGCGTGATCATCGGCGTGCCGATGGCCCTCGTGCTCGCCCAGCCCGATCTGGGCACGGCGCTGGCGATCGGGTTCGGCGGCGCGGTGGTCATGTTCCTCGCAGGTCTTCCGCTAAAGTGGTTTGCCGGCGGAGCAGTCGCTGCCGCGGTCATTGCCCCGCTCGCGTTCTTCTTCGGACTGCACGATTACCAGCAACGCCGCGTTTTCACCTTTCTCGACCCTGAAAGCGATCCGCTGGGCAGCGGTTACCACATCACGCAATCGAAGATCGCGATCGGTTCGGGCGGCGTTACCGGCAAGGGTTTCGGCGAAGGTTCGCAGAGCCATCTCAATTACCTGCCGGAACCGCACACCGATTTCGTCTTCGCGACGATGGCCGAGGAATGGGGCCTGCTGGGCGGGATCTTCGTGCTCGGAGTGTTCTTCCTGATCCTGCGCTGGGGCTGGTCCGTCGCGCTCGCTTCGCAGGACCGCTTTTCCCGGCTCCTCTCCGGCGGCATGGTGGCGACGATCTTCTTCTACGTCGCGATCAATCTGATGATGGTCATGGGCCTGGCGCCGGTCGTGGGTATCCCGCTGCCCTTCATGAGCCACGGCGGAAGCTCGATGATGACCAACATGATCTGCCTGGGCACGCTGATGATGATCAATCGCTGGAACAGCAAGGCGGGCCGGCGCGGCCTGGGCTGACGCGCTCGCATTGGCACTTGGCATCCGCGAAAGGGGCGCTATATGCGCCTCTCCCGACGATTCGGGGCACCGCGAACGGCGCCCCAAGCTGACGGTACGGACGCATAGCTCAGTTGGTAGAGCAGCTGACTCTTAATCAGCGGGTCCTAGGTTCGAGCCCTAGTGCGTCCACCATCATCCCTATATATTCGGCTACAAATCCGGTGGTCTAGCAATCACTGCCGCGGATGGTTTGTCTTAGGGGATGCAGCCCTTTGGCGGGTTCTTGCCGGTGCATTTCGGCACCTGGGTTCCGCCGCCGCCCCCACCACCGCCACTGCCCGAGCCTCCGCTTCCGCCTTGGCCGTTCCCGTTGTTCCCGCTGCCGCCCGATGTATCGCCACCGGACGTTCCACCCCCCGACGTACCGCCTCCTGAGGTGTCGCCGCCACCCGATGTGCCGCCGCCGGAGGTATCACCACCACCCGATGTGCCGCCACCCGAGGAGTCCCCGCCGGTCCCCGATCCGCCCGATCCCGCATCGTTGCCGGTCGATCCGCCGCCAGTGCCGCCACCTGAGCTCGAGTCGCCGGACGATCCGCCAGTTCCGGCTCCACCTGATCCACTGGAACCTCCCGCATTGGTGAGGGAGACTTCATTCGCGGTGTTGCCGATTGCGGCGGTGATGTTGTTGCCAAGGGCGAAGGCTGCACCGCCGAGACCAACACCGACCAGGGCGATGATGAGCGCATACTCGGCAGCGGATGCACCGCTCTCGTCTGTCAGGAAACGTCGCATCGTCCGGTGAACTCTCTATGGAAGTTTCAGGATGCGACCGCGCCAGTTTGCTGTACGCCCGGGAATACTAACCCGGCTAACGATCTTCGGCAACTCCCTTAACCTTCAATGCGGATCCGGGGTGGGAAGCGCTGGAAAGTTGCGAACACAGGCATCCAGCATCCGCGCGATCGCTTCTGCGTCCGCACCGATCGCGCCGTTCGGCAGAGCGCGCATCTTATCGGGGTCGGGAAATGTCCCGTAGCCGGCGAACAGCGCGTGCCAGCTCATCGGCGAATAGGGCGGTTCCGTATAGCTTTCTGCGTTCGCGACCGCGATGTCGGCCTGGGTGAACCAGGCGTTGATCATGCCCTTCAGCTCGTCCGACAGGTTGGGGTTGGTGCGGTTCGCTGTCCAATATGGCGTGTCGGTCCGCTGGCTCATACGGTAATGCGCTACGATATAGTCCCTGATGCCGTCGTATCGCGCTGCCGCACCGGCGTTGAACCGATCGCGATGTTCGCCGGTAGATCCCCCTCGCTCGAACGCACGCACGAACTCCAGCGCGGTCGAGATGACGATGTGGAGCGCGGTGGCTTCCAGCGGCTCGATGAACCCTTGCGACAGCCCGGCGGCAAGGCAGTTGCGGTGCCACGAGTGCTCCATCCGGCCCACGCGCATCTTCAGGAACCGCGCGTCCGCCGAGCTTCCGCACGCCGCGCGCAATTCCGCTTCGGCCGCTTCGTCCGAGATATGCTTGCTCGAATAGACATAGCCGTTCCCGACGCGGGTCGTGAGCGGGATCGACCAGCGCCACCCCGCCGACATGGCGACCGCGTCAGTCTGCGGACGGTACGGAGCGGAATGCGGCGTCGGCATCACCACCGCCCGGTCGTTGAACAGGTTCTCCTCGAACGGGATGAACCGGCCGCCGAGCGCGCGTTGGGCGATGACCGCGGCGAACCCCGAACAGTCGACGAAAACGTCGCCCTCGATCCGCTCGTCGCCTTCGCACATCAGTGCAGCGACGTCGCCAGCACCATCGAGCGCGACCTCGGCCACCTTCGCCGCCTTGTGGACGACCCCGCGCGGCACCGCCCAATCGCGCAGGAATGCGCCGAGCTTGTAGGCATCGAAGTGATAGCCATAACTCGGCCCGAACGGAAAATCGGGTCCCGGAATGGGGCTTTTCCTTCCGTCGGCCAAACGCGCCGCAAGGAACCAGTCGTCGGGCAACGCAGGGACCTCGAACCCGCGGCGGGCAAGCGCGCAGTTGGCCACGAAGTCGGGTTCGGTGTGCAGGTCGACCGGGCCGGGAAACGGATGGAAGTAGCTTTCGAAGCCGGGGCGCTCGCTCCACCCCGTGAACCGGATACCGAGTTTGTAGGTCGCGTCGCAGGCCGTCATGAACGCGGCCTCGTCGATCCCGAGGTGATCGAGCAACGCCTTCAATTGCGGCGTCGACCCTTCGCCCACGCCGATAATGCCGATCTCGGGACTTTCGACCAGCGTGACGGAGCCGCCGCGATGGCCCCACTCCTTGTGGATGAGGCACGCCGTGATCCACCCCGCGCTGCCGCCGCCCAGGACGACGACGCGGGGCGGAACGGCCTTGTCGCTCATTTCCCGGGCTGGAGGCGCACCGCCGCACCGCCGCCGGGTGCGAGCCACAGGGTCAGGCTGTCGCCCTTCTTCACTGTGCGCCTGTCATAGGCGATGCGATGACGGGCCTCGGTCTCGTAAGTAGCGCCCTCGCCATCCTTCCAGATCGTCGCGGCATAGCTCTTGCCCTCGTCGAGGAAGTCGAACGTGACTGTAACCTCTCGCGCCGTCGCGTCGTTGATCCCGCCCACGTACCAGTCTTCGCTTACACGATCCTTGCGGGCGAAGATCGCGTAATCGCCCACTTCACCTGCGATCAGGCGGCTTTCGGCCCAGTCCGCAGGCACCGCCTTGATGAATTCCAGTTCGCGAGGGTGCGCGGCCAGACTTTCGATGAAGTCGGCCGCCATCTGGATCGGCGAATAGATTGCGAGATATAGGCCGAGCTGCTTGGCGACGGTCGATGCCATCGGCACGCCGTTGCCGCCGGTCACGCTCAGCACGCCGGGTGTGTAATCCATCGGTCCGGACAGCATGCGCGTGTAGACGAGCGTCGGTTCGTGCTCCGGTCCGTTGTTGAACGGAGCCCAGGCGTTGTATTCCTGCCCCCGCGCCCCTTCGCGGGCGACCCAGTTGGGATAGGTGCGCCGAAGCCCGGTGTCCTTCACCGGCTCGTGCGGATTGACCGCGACACGGTTCTTCGCCGCTTCCTCGACCACGCGCAGGTGATGCTGAACCTGCCGCTGCCCATCGTGCCATTCCATGACCTGGGTGTCGCACGGCAGCGCGATATCCGCGTTGCACGAAATGATTCCGCCCGCGTCGGCGACGTAGCCGGTCTTCACGACATCGACGCCCAGATCGCCGTAAAGCTTCATCGCATCGTTGAGCTGCCGTTCGTAGACGTCGATGTTTCCGCCGGTCTCGTGATGCCCGATCAGGCGCACGTTCTTCTTGCGAGCGTAGTCGGTAACGGCCTTCAGGTCGAAATCGGGGTAGGACTGCGTGAAGCTGTAGTCCCGGCCGTTGCCGAACCAGTTGCCGTCCCACCCGACGTTCCAGCCCTCGACCAGAACGCCGCGAAACCCGTGCCTGGCGGCAAAGTCGATGTACTCCCTGGTGCGGGCGGTGGTCGCGCCGTGCTGGGGACCTTGCGCCCAGCTCCACTTGCCGCTGATCATGCCCCACCAGATGCCGATGTATTTGGCCGGCTTGAACCAGCTCACATCGCCCAGCTTGTTCGGCTCGTTGAGGTTGAGCTCGAGATCGCTCTGGACGAGCCCTGCTGCGCCATCCGCGATGCGGATCGAGCGCCAGGGGGTGTTGAAGGCTCCGGTTCGAACGACCTTCGCGCCCCGGCTCGAGGGCGAGAGATGCGTACGAAAGCGCTGCCCGGTCAGCCGCTGGAGCCACATGCCCGAATAGTCGACGAGGGCGGCCTCGTGGAACGCCATGTGCGTGCCGTCGTCCAGCCGCACGGTCATCGGGGTGTGCGCCATCGACACGGCATCGATCGGCGTTTGCTGGTAGATCTGCTCGTAGCGGTTCCAGTCGCCTGCCTGGATCCACCACGTCGTGCCCTTGGGCACGATGACGAATTCGGTCAGTTCTTCGGCGATCCGAGTCTCGGGCTTTGTGGCGCGGCCGGGAAACTCGGAGCGGAAGCCAACCCCGTCGTCGAACACGCGGAAGCGAACGGTCAAGCGGCGCGGATCGGGGCGGGTTTCGACGAAGGTGACCGCCAGTTCGTTGTGACGGTCGCGCACGAAGCGACGCTCGCCCCAGGGCTGCTCCCACCGCGTGTCCGCCGCTCCGCGCGCGATGCTCTCGATCTTGAGTCCGCGCCGCAAGGGATCTTCGTCGGTGAAGTTGAAGGCGATCTGCGAGCGGGCGATCAACGGCTTGCCGGCGCGCGTAACCTCGTAGAACGGTACGCCCTCGCCATCGGCATCGAGCGTGACGACGATCCGCCCATCGGGCGATGCCACCGTCTCGGCATGAAGGGCCACGGTCGGCAGCGCCAGCGAGCCGCAGATCGCCAGCGCGGTCACGAGGAATGTCCGTCCGCTCATCGTGCGAGCACCAATGCGCCGAATGGCGGAAGCATTCCCGACGTTGCACCGTTGATCGCGGCAAGCACCTCGCCTGCGCCCTGTTGCTCGTTCAATTCGATCGTCTCCCTGCCGAAATTTGCCACGACCCGAACCCGGTCAACCGAGGCTTCGCGATCCAGAATTAGAAGGTCCCCGTCCGCCTTGCAGGCCGTTACCGCGCCATAGCGAAGCGCCGGGCGGCTGTTGCGCAGTGCGAGCATGGCGCGGGTGTGGTGCAGCAGCGATTGCGAATCGGCCTCCTGCGCGTCGACCGCCCGCAAGGCGTTGGCCTCGCCGATGGGCAGCCACGCGCTATGGCTTCCGAAACCGTGATCGTGCGCTTCCATGATCCAGGGCATCGGCGTCCGGGCGCCGTCGCGGCTGAGGGTCAGCGGCCAGTTCGCGATCGCCTCGGGATCGTGAAGCTGCTCGAAGGGGATTTCGACCTGCTCGAGGCCGAGTTCCTCGCCCTGGTAGAGGATCACGTTGCCCCTGAGCGCGACGAGCAGGGTCGTTTTCATCCGCGCGCCGGCGGAGCGGTCCTCCTCGTTCCACCAGCGGCTCGCGGCACGGGGCGCGTCGTGGTTTTCGAACGCCCAGCTCGGCCAGCCGGTACCCGGCTCGTCGGGCCACTGCGCCAGCGCACCGCAGACGAGCTGCGGGGTCAACCGGTCGGCGTAGAGGAAGTTGAACCCGTAAGCGGAATGAAGGTGGGTATCGCCGTGGGTGAACGACTTCATCTCCGCTTCGGCCTCATCTCCGCCGACTTCGGCGACGGTGAACGTCGCGCCGAACGAATCCGTCAGCGCGCGTATCCGTTCGATGAAACGCGGAATGTCGGGGTGCGACTGGTTGTACTTCTTGATCTGGAAGTCGAACGGTCGCGTGCGCGGGCGGTCGGTCGCCGGCGCGGGCGGATTGTCGCGCAATTGCGGATCGTGCATCGCGAAATTGAGCGCGTCGATACGGAACCCGTCGACCCCGCGCTCCAGCCAGAACCGCATCACACCCAGCACCGCATCCTGGACCTGCCTGTTATGCAGGTTGAGCTGCGGCTGGCTCGACAGGAAATTGTGCAGGTAATACTGGCCGCGCCGCGCGTCCCATGTCCATGCCGGCCCTCCGAAGACCGACTGCCAGTTGGACGGCGGCGATCCATCCGGCTTGGCATCGGCCCAGACATACCAGTCCGATCTGGCATTGTGCTTGTCCTGGCGGCTTTCGGCAAACCACGGATGTTCGTCGGACGTGTGCGAATAGACCTGGTCGATCAGGACCCGCAGCCCCAGCCCATGCGCACGGGCGACGAGCGCGTCGAAATCGGCGAGGTTCCCGAATATGGGATCGACATCGCAGTAGTCCGCCACGTCGTAGCCGAAATCCTTCATCGGCGAGGCGAAGAAGGGGCTGACCCAGATCGCATCCACGCCCAGCGACGCGACATGGTCGAGGCGCATTGCGATTCCGCGCAGGTCACCGATCCCGTCACCGTTGGAATCCATGAAGCTGCGCGGATAGATCTGATAGATCGTCGCGCCCTTCCACCATGGCTGGTCGTCGGCCGACGCGCGTGCAGTCTGCGGCCGGGATTCGGCCAGGCTCACCGCGCGGTCTCCGAGACACGGCAGACCGCCCAGCCGAAGGAGGGCACCGTGAATGCCGCACTGCCGGGTGCGGTCACCTTGGCGGGACACGTGCCCGCCAGCGTCTCGAAGGCGCGAGCGTCGTAGCCCAGCGTCACGTTGACACGCTTTTCCGCTGCGGCGGTATTGAACACCAGCAGGTATTCTGCGCCGTTCGCCGGATCGAAGCGGCTGGCCGCGAACACCCCGGCCTCCTGCTCATAGTGCCGAACGACCTGGCGCCCCTTGCGCAGTGCTGCATGGCCTTTGCGAAGTGCAGCGAATTCGGCGACCAGCCGGTATATCGGATGCGTCTGGTCGAAGTTCGCCTGCGCCGTCGTCGCGTCCGTGCCGATCAGGTCGTTGTCGTTGTAAACCGCGGTCTTCGACGGGAACAGGTCCTCGCGGGCAAGCTGATCGCCGCCGTCCCCGACGAAGCCCTGCTCATCCCCGTAATAGACGACCGGCGCGCCGCGCAGCGTCATCATCATGGCGTGGCCCAGCTTGACGCGGGCCAGCAGCTCGTCCTGCCCGATCTCGGGCTTGTCGGCCTTCAGCAACCAGGCAAAGCGCCCCATGTCGTGGTTGCCGAGGAATGTCGGCAGGTTGAGCGCGGCCTCCTCGCCGCCTTCGTACAGCACGTCGCCGTCGAACATGTGCGCCAGCACGACCGTGCCCTTGTCGCGCCCCAGCAGCTCGCGCATCGCCGCCTGGAACGCGAAGTCGAGCACCGCCGGCAGTTTGTCGCGCCGGGTGTATTCCGCGATGTATCCGTTCTGCGGCACGTCCTTGTAGACTTCGCCGAACATAGTGAAGTTCGGGATGCCCCGCGCTTTGGCCCGATCCAGCATGGCGGGCACGAACTCCTGCCAGAAACCGGGGTCTACGTGCCGTGCAGTGTCGATTCTAAAGCCGTCGATGCCGAAATCATCGATCCAGGCACCGTAGATATTCATCATTCCCTGCCGAACCCGGGGATGTTCGGTGAACAGATCATCGAGGCCGGAGAAGTCGCCGAACCGGCTGTCCTCACCCGTGAACGAGCTGTTGCCGCGGTTGTGGTAGTAGATCGGATCGTTCAGCCAGGCCGGAACCTTGACGTCCTTCTCTCCTGCGGGGACCACCGGAACATAGGCGTACGCCGGGTCGACCAGCTTCGCGAAATTGGCCTCGCTCGAATCCTCGTCGCCGGCGAAACCCGGATTGATCGCGGGTCCATCGGCCCTGCCGCGCGTCGAATAGGGATAGTCGCCCTTGCTGCGATACTCGTAGTTGGTCGCGTCTCCATCCGCATACCGGATGACATCGGCGGTGTGGTTCGTGATGATGTCCATGTAGACTTTCATCCCGCGTGCATGCGCCGCATCGACGAAGGCCTTGAACTCCGCGCGCGTTCCGAAGTGCGGATCGGGCTGGGTGAAGTCGGTCACCCAGTAGCCGTGATAACCCGCGCTTTCGTCTCCACTGGGTCCCTGGACCGGCTTGTTCTTGAAGATCGGCGCGAACCAGATCGCGGTCACGCCCATGCCTTCGAGGTAATCGAGCTTGCCAGTCAGCCCCTTGAGGTCGCCGCCGTGGAAGAACCCCTTGGCGGTGGGATCGAATCCGGTCGCAAGCCGATCGCCCGTCAGCCCTCCCCGGTCGTTGGTTGTGTCGCCATTGGCAAACCGATCGGGCAGGACGAAGTAGACGACCTCCTCTGCCGGGGCGCGCAGACGGAATTCGGCCACCGGTGATGGGGACGCAGACTGGACCTCGTCCTGGGCAACCGCGCAACCGGGCAGCGCGGCGAGGACCGCCATCGCGGGAACAAGCCGCCGCATCATGCCGCAGCACTCGGAGACTGGCCGACGAGCGACTGTACGACGTCGATATGCCTGGGCATCTGGCGAACTTCCGCGACGAGACTTGTTTCGATTTCGTCCAGCTTTCTCTTCAAGTCGGCGAGAGGCATGGCTTCAGCGAGCGGATTATGGCTGCGAGCCGCCACTTCCTGTCCCGCGAAGACCTGGAACCAACCCACCTCGGTAAACAGCTCTTCGTGCTCGCGGTGAAGGTGACCGGCTCCGCGCCATTGGTCCAGCTTGACCGCGAGGCTGTCTGGCAGCTCATTATTGCGGCAATAATCCCATAGCGTTTCGCCCTGCCGATCGTTCGCGTGGTAATGCAGCACGATGAAATCGCGCACGCGGGTCCATTCGAAATCGGCCTGCGTGTTGAACCAGTCGACCATCGCCGGGTCGGGAACCCCTTTCGGCAACACCGCGAGAAAACGGCTGATCGCGCTCTGGATCAGGTGGATACTCGTTGATTCGAGCGGCTCCATGAAACCGGCGGCCAGGCCGATTGCCAGGCAATTGCGGTTCCAGTGCTTGCGGCGCTTGCCGGAGGTGAAGCGCAGCGGTCGGGGATCGCCGAGCGGCACGCCGTCAAGATTGGCGAGCAACGCATCGGCCGCTTCATCATCGGACCAGTGGGCGCTGGAATAGACCATGCCGTTGCCGATCCGATGCTGCAGCGGGATGCGCCACTGCCAGCCGCCCTTGCGGGCGCTCGATCGGGTATAGGGAGTAAAGTCGCCACCGCTTTCGCACGGAACCGCCAGCGCCCGGTCGCAGGGTAGAAAGCGGGTCCAGTCGTCGTAACCAGTTTCCAGCGCGCCCTCGATCAGCAGCCCGCGAAAACCGGTGCAATCGATGAAGAAATCGCCCTCAATCCGACGGTCGCCGTCGAGCAGAACCGCGACGATGTCGCCGCTCTCGCCGTCACGCTCGACTCGTTCGATGTTGCCTTCGTGCCGCACCACGCGATTGCCCTCGGCAATGCGCCGCAGGTAACCAGCATAGAGCCCCGCATCGAAGTGATAGGCGTACGGCATCTCGGGCGTTTCGGGCACTCTGCGCCCAATCCGCATCCGCATCCGCATCGTGCGGGCCGCCAGTTCGTTGAGCGAATAGCGTTGCAGCGGTTTGGCCAACCCTTCGGACTTCGCCCGCAACCAAAGCTGGTGGAACGGCATCAGCCCTGCCCCGCGCCCGATCGCGCCAAATGCGTGCATGTAGCTGTCGCCGTCGCGCGTCCAGCCGGCGAATTCGATGCCCAGCTTGAAGGTCGCGCGAGTCTCGCGGACGAATTCCGCCTCGTCGATACCGAGCGCGGAATTGAAGAGATGAATTTGCGGAATGGTCGCTTCGCCGACGCCGACGGTGCCGATCGCGTCGCTTTCGACGAGCGTGATCGAGAGGTGCGGGGCAAAGCGCGATAGCGCGGCCGCGGCCATCCAGCCGGCGGTTCCCCCGCCGACGATCACGATGGTCTCAAACCTGTCAGTCGGCACGGATGCGCTCCCCCGCTCGTCGGTCGTCCGGGCGCCGCCGGGGCCAGCCTGGCCCGCGCGCGGCGACGTTACAAGGTTTGGCAGGATCGCGGCGGCCGATATTCAGGTCGAACACCGGCCGCGCTTTCCCCATTCGTCAGAACTTGTACGTGAAACCGGCCAGGAACCGGCGACCGTAGATCTGGTAGTCGATCACTTGGTTGCGGTTCGCGCCCACCGAGGCGAACCGTTCGTCGGTGAGGTTCTGTCCCTGCAGGTAGAGCGACAGGCCCTCGAGCGCGCTGCCCGGCTGGAAATCGTAGCCGATCTGCGCGTCGATGATCGTCTCGGCGAGCGCGGTCCGGCGCGTCGGCGAACCGCCGAAGCCGGTGAAGTCGCCGAGGAAGGTCGACCGGTAGCGCGCGCTGGCGCGGGCGCTGAAGCCGTACTTCTCGAAGTACGCGGTGCCGTTCACGACCCACTTCGAATAGCCGGGGATCTGCGTCTCGTTGCCGTTTGCATCCTCGACATTGGTCTTGGTGTAGCCCGCGCCGCCGGTGATGCCGAACCCTTCGAGCGCGCTGCTGAAGGTCGAGAACGGCAGGGTAACCGCCAGTTCGCCGCCGTAAAGATCGCCGCCGCCGGTGTTGACCGGAGCGTCGAGCGTGCCGATCGCCGGCAGGTTCGGGTAGGCCGCCGCACCGGTCGGGGTCGGGAAGCCCGAATAATCGAACGGGATGCGTCCGTTGAAGATGTAGTTTTTGATGTCCTTGTAGAACAACTGGAGCGCGACGACGCCGCCGGTGCCGAAGTACTGCTCGACGTTGAAGTCGACCGCGTTGGCCCGGTAGGGGCGCAGGTACGGGTTGCCGCCGCCGCCGCGGATCAGGCCGCCGGGCACCGAGGCATCGATGCCGTAGCCGATCGACAGGCGCATGTCGTCGAGGCGGGGACGCATGATCTCGCGCGCCGCGGCGAAGCGCAGCACGGTGTTGCTGGGCAGGCGCAGCGACAGGTTGAGGCTGGGCAGGACGTCCCAGTAATCGTCGCCGAGCGTGCGAAGCAGCGGACCGGCCGCCGGGAATACGAACCCGGTGGACTTCTGTTCGGTGTTGATCGCCTGGACGCCGATGTTGCCGGTGAGGTCGGCAGCGCCGAGCTGCGCCTCGATGTTCGCCTGGAGGTAGGCGGTCAGCAGGTCCTCGTTGACGGTGTAGCCCTTGCCCAGAACGTCGTTCGCGGCATTGGGGCCGGTTGTCACCCGCGGCTCCAGCACCAGCACGCCGCCCGCGATGAGGTCGCGCGCATCGTAGCTGAGGATGGGGCCGAGCCCGAGGTAGCCCAGGTTCGTCGAGCGCAGCTGGTACTGCGACGGAAGCGCCACCTGCGTCGCGGTGCCCGGCAGGCGGATGAAAGCCTCGTCCGGGGTCAGCGTCTTCTCGCGGCGGGTGTAGTTCATGCCCACCTGCACGCTCGAGAGGAAGCCGCCGTTGAGCTCCTTCTCGATCTCGGTGCGGAACTGCCACAGCTCGTCGTTGATGATGCGGTTGTTCGAATAGCCGGCCTGCGGCACGGCGCCGCCGCCCCAACCGAGCGGGTCGGTGAGAAAGATGCGGCTGGGATCGCTGTAGTCGAGCGAGGGGCTGAACACGGTTCCGGTCGAGCCCGACTGGAAGCCGATCGTGGCGGCCGCGCCGTTGCCGGTGTCGTCGCCATTGAAGCCGGTGCCGGCGTAGCTTTCCAGGCTCAGTTCGTTGCGATCGGTGCGCGAATAGCCGACGTCAAAGAACGCATGCCAGCCGTCGTCCCCGTCGTAATCGACGTTGAAGCCGCCCGAATACTGGTCCGCCTTGCGCTGGAAGATGTCGTTGCGCACGACGCCGCGCACGTTGCCGAACGTGCCCGCCGTCGCGAAACCGTCCTCGACCGTCGTGATCGACGTGGTGGTGCCGAATGCACCGAAGCCGAGCGGCAGTTCGATGCCGCGCTTCGACTGGTCGTCGTTGAAGTTCGAATAGAACCCGTCGAGCGTCAGCCGCATGTTCGGGGTGGCCTGGTACTGAACCGTCCCGTTGACGCCGAGGCGCTTGAGCTGGGTCGAGGTGACGTAGGACTTCGACCCGCCGATCACGCTCGGGCTGGCCGCCGAACCGTCGCCGGCGTAACCCCAGGCGTTGAATTCCTGCAACTGATAGGGCTCGTCGACATAAGACGCGGCGAGCGAGACGCCGAGGGTGTCGTCGGCAAACTGGTCGACGTAAGTCGCATTAACGCGGTAGCCCAGGTCCTTCGATCCGGCGTTGAGCTTGCCGAGATCGGCGTAAGAGCCGCGCGCGCCGACCGCCAGGATGCGCTTGCCCGTCTCGAGCGGACGGATCGTGCGGATGTCGATCGTGCCGACGAGGCCCTGACCGACGAGCGAGGCGCTTGGCGACTTGTAGACGACGACCTGGTTGACGATTTCCGCCGGGTACTGGTCAAGCTCGACCGAGCGGTTATCGCTGGTGGTCGTCTGTTCGCGGCCGTTGAGGGTCGTCTGCGAGAAGTCCGGGCCGAAACCGCGGATGGCGATCACGTTGGCGCGGCCGTTGAGGCGCTGCGAGGTGAGACCGGGAAGACGGGCGATCGATTCGCCGATCGAGGCGTCGGGCAGCTTGCCGATATCTTCGGCGTTCACCGCCTCGACGATCTGTTCCGCGCCCTTCTTCGTGTTCACCGCGTTTGCGAGGCTGGCGCCGTAGCCGGTGACGACGATCTGGTTCGGATCGGCTTCCTGGTCGGCCGGCGCGGTATCTTCGGCAGTGGTGGTCGCGTTGGGATCGGTATTGGTGCTGGCACCGGTCGTGCTCTGGGCGAACGCCGCCGGGGCGAAACCGCCGACCAGCGCGAATGCCAGAGCCGTTCCGCTGACGCCGCGGATGATGGTGGTGCGAAGTGTCACGATCGATCTCTCCCCTCGGGGCGCCGTCAAAGCGCCGCTCTCGCCGGTCCCATACGGGCGCGAAGGGCCTGTCCGGAAGCCGGTATACGTATGCTTGTGCAGTGCAGCATCACCGCTGTGGCCGATTTGCGACACCCGCGGTCCCACCTTTCGCACCGGCTTCCCATTCGCGTGCGCGCGTCATAAGTTTCGCTCCGATCAGGGAGTAGAGATGGGCCGCTTACCCACCGGGAGGCCGACAAGCTTCGATATTGCCTATCTGGCGGGTGTTTCCCAGCCGACCGTCAGCCGTGCGTTGCGCGGGGATCGCTCGGTCAGCCCGGCGACTCGCGAGCGGATCGAGACCATCGCTCGCGAACTCAATTATACGGTCGACAAGAACGCCAGTTCGCTCCGCTCACAACGCTCGAACACCATTGCGCTGCTATTCTTCGAGGACCCGACTCCCGACGAGAGCATGATCAATCCGTTCTTCCTCGCAATGCTCGGCTCGATTACCCGCGCGGCGGCGAATCGCGGACTCGACCTGCTCATCTCGTTCCAGAGGCTCGAGGACGACTGGCACGTTCAGTACCAGGATTCTCACCGCGCCGACGGGCTGATCCTGCTCGGCTATGGCGACTGGACGATATACCAGCAGCGCCTCGAGCAGCTCCGCCGGCAGGGCACCCACTTCGCGCGGTGGGGTTCTGTTTCGTCCGACGCAAGTGGCGGAACGATCGGTTCGGACAACGTCGAAGCCGGACGCATCGCCGGCGCGCATCTGATCGAGCGAGGTCGCAGACGCATCGCTTTTCTGGGCCATGCGGACAGCCATTATCCCGAGTTCGCGAGCCGCTATGACGGGCTTTGCGCCGCTATGCGCGCGGCCGGGCTGTCTCCCGATCCCGCCCTCCAGCACAATGCGCTCACGAGCGAGGAAGCGGGCTATGCCGCCGCTGAAGCTCTGATCGCCGGAGGGGCGCATTTCGACGCGATCTTTGCCGCATCGGACCTGATCGCGATCGGCGCGATGCGCGCGCTTTCTCAGGCGGGTCGATCGGTCCCGGCCGACGTCGCGGTAATCGGTTTCGACGATATTCCCGCAGCAAGCTTCACGCGACCGCCGCTCACGACGATCATGCAGGACATGCGCGGGGCCGGCGAGCGACTGGTGGACACCTTGCTTGCCGACATTGCCGGGACTCCGCGTCCCGATCCCCGTCTCCCGACCAAGCTGGTCATTCGCGAAAGCACGGCGACGCGCTGAGGCCACCGCATTCGCCCAACACATTCGTATGTGTGTTGCGGCAATTCGCCATTTGCGCCAGCCCGTTGCGCAAGAGGGCGGCCCGATCCGCCCCGTCAACGGGAAGGATTTTCGCGCGATGGAAAAGCCGCGCCAAGGCTTTGCGGGCCTTTGGAACATCAGCTTCGGCTTCTTCGGGATCCAGATCGGATTCGCGCTGCAGAACGGCAACATGAGCCGGGTCTTCCAGACGCTTGGGGCCAGCATGGACGATCTGCCGGCGCTGTGGGTCGCCGCCCCGCTGACCGGATTGCTCGTTCAGCCGATCATCGGACACATGAGCGACAGGACGTGGAATCGTCTGGGTCGGCGGCGCCCGTACTTCTTGGCCGGCGCCATCCTCTCCGCACTTGCACTCTTCGCGATGCCGCTGGCGCCCACGCTTGCCGCCCCGCTGGTATTCGCCGCGGCGATGCTGTGGGTGCTGGACGCGAGCCTCAACGTATCGATGGAGCCGTTTCGCGCATTCGTCGGCGACATGCTGCGAACCGACCAGCATTCCGCCGGATACGCGGTCCAGACCGCTTTCATCGGCGCAGGCGCAGTGGTCGGGTCGATCTTTCCGTATCTACTCGAGGCTCTCGGCGTCTCGAACATAGCGCCCGAGGGACGTTTGCCCGACACCGTCAAATGGAGCTTCTGGGCCGGGGGACTGGCGCTGTTTGCTGCAGTGCTCTGGACCGTACTGACCACGAAGGAATACAGTCCGGAAGAGCAAGCCGCCTTCGCCGGCCATCCCCAAGAGGAAGCGGTGCATCCCGTCCGCGCTCTGGCGGCGCGGACCTATCTATCTTGCCTCGCATGGGCTGCGGTGGGTGCCGCGGTCGCGCTCGCGGTCGGCGTATTCGGGCTCGAGAAGGAGGTGTATCTCCTCGGCGGCCTGCTCGCGGGATACGGCGTGCTGAGCGCAATAGCGATCTCGCTCGCCAAGCAAGGCCGGACGAACGGGATGCTGGCCCAGATCGTCGGCGACTTCGCCGGAATGCCCGAAGTCATGAAGCGTCTCGCGCTGGTCCAGTTCTTCAGCTGGAGCGCACTTTTCATCATGTGGATCAACACCACGCCGGTCGTGACGCAATATGTGTACGGCAGCACCGACACCGCCAGCGCGGCCTACAACGAAGGGGCCAACTGGGTGAACGTGCTGTTCACCGTCTACAACGGGGTTGCTGCGATCGCAGCACTCGCCCTCCTCCCATGGCTGGCCCGGCGAGTGGGCCAGGTCCGGACGCATTCGATCTGTCTGACGCTGGGCGCGATCGGGTTCGCGATGTTCTTCTTCGTGCGCGATCCGCAGGTTCTGCTGCTGGCCGAAGTCGGAATCGGCATCGCCTGGGCCAGCATCCTTGCGATGCCCTACGCCATCCTCGCCAGCAATCTGCCGCAGGCCAAACTCGGCATCTACATGGGCCTGTTCAACGTCTTCATCGTCGTGCCGCAACTGCTGGTCGCAACCGCGATGGGCACGATCATGAAGGCGCTGTTCCCGGGCGAGCCGATCTGGACGATGCTGTTCGCCGCTGCAAGCTGGCTCGTCGCCGCGCTCGCCATGGGCCGCGTTGCCGCCGCCATTCCCAACAGGAGCTAATTCGATGAAGCGCATTCTCCTCGCCGCCGCTGCGGCGCTTGCCGTCGGCACTGCCGGCTGGGCCATGACCGGCACCGTCGAGGAACCGGCCGAGGACGCCTGGCAGCCCGCGGAGTATTCGACCGTCGAGAGCCCCGCCTGGGCCAAGGATGCCGTCCTCTACCAGATCAATACCCGCCAGTTCACGAAAGAGGGCACTTTCGCAGCCGCGCAAAAGGAACTGCCGCGCCTGAAGGAACTGGGCGTCGACGTGCTGTGGCTGATGCCGATCCATCCGATTGGCGCGGAGAACCGCAAGGGCACGTTGGGAAGTCCCTATTCGGTAAAGGACTATTACGACGTGAACCCCGAATTCGGCACCAAGGCCGAATTCAAGGCGTTCGTCGAGGCCGCCCACGCGCAAGGCTTCAAGGTCATCCTCGACTGGGTCGCCAACCACACGGCTTGGGACAACCAGCTCGCGAAGCAGCACCCCGATTGGTACGAAAAGGATTGGCAGGGCAATTTCCGCCCCACGCCCTGGTGGGACTGGTCGGACGTGATCGATCTCGACTGGTCGAAACCGGGCGTGCGCCAGCACGTGGGCGAGGCGATGGAAATGTGGGTTCGCGACTACGATGTCGATGGATTCCGTGCCGACGTTGCGGGTTATGTTCCGCTAGACTTCTGGGAAACGGAACGGGCGCGCCTCGACGCGATCAAACCGGTCTTCATGCTCGCCGAATGGAAATCGAGCGAGATGACCCGCAAGGCGTTCGACGCGGTCTATGCCTGGGAATGGCACACGACCGTAAAGAACATCGCGCAGGGCAAAGGCGATGCAACATCGCTTTACGGCTACTACGCGGAGAACGAGAGTGCATGGCCGCGCCGGGCGATGCGGCTGACCTATATCGAAAACCACGACAGCAACGCGTGGGAAGGAACCCAGTACGAGAATTTCGGCGATGCTCTGCCGGCTTTCGTCGCGCTATCCTTTGCCGGTGAGGGGCTGCCTATGGTCCACAACGGTCAAGAGGCCTGCAATGCCAAGCGGCTTGAGTTCTTCGAAAAGGACCCCATCGACTGGTCGAAGCTGCAAGGCTGCGACGTCGGCAGCCTGATCAAGGACCTCATCGCATTCCGCCGAGGCAATCCCGTGCTGTCGAACGGGGCATGGGGCGCGCGGATGAGTGCGGTTCTTTCGGACAAGCCCAAGCAGCTCTTCTCATGGGTGCGCGAGGACAAGGGAAACAAGGTCGTCGGCCTGTTCAACCTGTCTGCGCAGCCGGTAACTGCGCGGCTGACCGATGCCCACGCAGCCGGAACTTACAGAGAATTCAGGACCGGAACTTCGATAACGCTGAAGGCAGGGGACGAAGTTTCGCTTCCGGCATGGGGTTTCCGGCTGCTCGCGAGAAACGGCGCTGCCTCCGCCGACTAACGAAGGATGTCGACCGTTCTCAGAAAAGCAAGCGGCGCATCCAATCGAGCGAGCTGTCGGATGCAGAGAGAATCGAGCCCCCGAGTTTCCGGGCCCATGCGGTTTCACCGCCGCCTTCGAGGCGCCAGGTGTGGAGGCGCCGGGTGTAAAGCTGCAGGTCGTAATCGGCGCTGATCCCGATCGCGCCGTGAACCGCGTGCGCCGCATTGGCGATCTGCGGCGCGTAGATCGCGGCCACTACCTTCGCCAGCGCCGCCTTTTCGGCGGTCGGCCAATCGCCACTGGATGCAAGGTCAAGGGACATGCGCACCGCGACGACATACTCCGCCATGACGGCGAGTTGCTGCTGAACTGCCTGTTGGCGTCCGATCGGTTTGCCGAACTGCACGCGCTGGTTCGCGTGATCCACGGTCATCGAAAGCACGCGGTCCGCCGCTCCCGAAATGGCCGCAGCCAACAATAGCGGCTTTGCGAGGTCAGCGTCTTGTTCGGAACGGTCGATCATGGTCTCGCCGATTGCGAGCGGCGCGGCGCGATAACCCAGCGCACGCCAAAGCGTTACGACATCGCCGATTGGCAGACCGTCTTCCGAAGCCAGCGCTTCGAGGAAACCCGACTTCTCGACTTCCGCTCGTTCATCGGACCAGTCAGCTCCAGCGTCGATGGCTCGAACGCGTCCGGGCGGGAACAGCGTATCGAGCATCGCTTCGAACGGGGCGAGGTATTCGCTCATCGCAGGCCCATGCCCCGTGCGATGATTCCGCGAAGTATCTCGCGCGTTCCCCCTCGCAGCGAAAAACTGGGCGCGACGAGCGTGAGGTATCGAAGCGCAGCAACGATCTCCGGATCGGGGTTCTCTTGCGGGTGCGCAGCCAGATCGTCTGCGATCGCGAGGGGAAGTTCTTGCTCGAAGGAGGTGCCAAGATCCTTGACCAGCGATGCCTCGACGACCGGACTTTCGCCAGCCGCCAACCGACCGGTGCAGGCAAGCGACATGGCGCGCAAAGTAGCGAGGCGGGCAATCAAGCCGCCAACGATTGCTGCGGTTCGATCGTCAGCGCGGCCCACCTTTCTCAGGTGCTCGATCCAAGCGTCGAGCACGACGTGGCTGGAATAGATTCGCTCCGGTCCGCTGCGCTCGAACGCAAGTTCGGCGGTCACTTGCGCCCAGCCTTGTCCCTCCTCGCCGATCAGCGCATCGGGGGGCAGATCGACATCGTCGAAGAAAACCTCGTTGAAATGCGAGTCTCCCGCGAGGTCCTCGATCGGACGGATGGATACGCCGGGTCTGTCGAGCGGCACGATCAATTGCGACAGCCCCGCATGACGGCCCTCGGGACCGCCGGACGTCCGCACGAGCGCGATCATGTAATCGACGTGTTGCGCGCCGGTGGTCCACAATTTCTGGCCGTTGAGGCGCCAGCCCTCGCCCGTTCGCTCCGCCCTGCTACGGACCGCCGCCAGGTCGGAACCCGCGCCGGGTTCGCTCATCCCGATACAGAACAGCGCCTCGCCCCGGCAGATGCGCGGCAGGTATTCGCGCCGCTGCGCTTCGGTGCCGTAGTTGTAAATCAGCGGCGCGCTTTGGCGGTCGGCGATCCAGTGCGCTCCAACCGGCGCGCCGGCCGCGAGAAGTTCTTCGACGACCACGAAGCGCGCGAAAGGCCCGCGCCCCGCTCCCCCGTATTCCGTGGGGAGCGTCAGGCCGAGCAGTCCGGCTTCGCCCAACTTGCGGCTGAACGCCGGATCGAAGCCCATCCATGAGCGCGCGCGGCGATCAAGCGGCATGCCGGCGACCGCTTCCATCGCCAAGGTACGCACCTTTGGACGCAGCGCCTCGTCTTCGGGCGGGATGGTGGCAAGGGACAGGGTATCGAACACGCGCACTCTGTTTGGGGCAGACCGAGGCGCGCTGCAATCCCGCGCATTGCGGCTATAAAGCGTGCTGACTAAGGCAGATGCATGAACGACTTCCTGACAATCGAGCGCGACGGTGCCGTCCTGACCGTGACAATGAATCGCCCGGACGATCGCAACGCCATTACCGATCCCGAACAGAGCGCCGAGTTCGTCGCCCTCGCCGAAAGCCTCGCCCGCGACCGGACTGTGCGCGCAATGGTGCTAACCGGCGCAGGAAAGTCGTTCTGTGCAGGCGGCAACGTCAAGTCGATGCGCGAGAAGACGGGCCTGTTCGCGGGTTCGCCGTTCGACCAGCGCACCCATTACCGCACGACGGTGCAAACGATCGGCAAGGCGCTGTGGGAACTCGAGGTTCCGGTTGTCGCCGCGATCAACGGCCATGCGATCGGTCTCGGACTCGATATCACGCTGATGTGCGACGTCCGGGTGATGGCCGACGACGCGCTGGTCGCCGAAAGCTATGTCAAGCTCGGCATCATTCCGGGCGGTGGCGGGGCGTGGCTGCTCCCCCGGGTCGTAGGACTGTCAAATGCGAGCCGCATGACGCTGACGGGCGAGACGATCGATGCCGCCACCGCTTTGCGCTACGGGCTTGCCAGCGAGGTCGTGCCTACAGTCGAGGTGCTGCCGCGCGCGCAGGAGATCGCACGGGCCATCGCGGCCAATCCGGGACACGCAACACGGATGGCGAAGCGTTTGATGCGCGAAGGGATGGATCAGAAGCTGCCGAACCATCTGGAAATGGCCGCAGCCTATCAGGCGCTTTCGCATCATACCGAAGACCACGAGGAGGCGATCGACGCTTTCCTCGGCAAGCGCGCGCCAGAGTTCCGAGACCGGTGAGGGTTTCGGAATGACCGGCGCGCTGGATGGCATCCGCGTTCTCGACCTGTCGCGCGTTTTGGCGGGCCCGTGGAGCACGCAGGTCCTGGGCGATCTGGGTGCCGATGTAATCAAGGTCGAGCAGCCCGGCGCGGGGGACGATACCCGCGCGTGGGGGCCGCCCTTTCTGTCGGGATCGCAGGACTCCGCCTACTATTCCTGCGCCAACCGCAACAAGCGGTCGATCGCGATAGACATCGCTTCTACCGAAGGCGCGGACCTCATTCGCCGGCTAGCTGCCCAAAGCGATGTGGTGGTGGAAAATTTCCGCGTTGGCGGCCTCGCGAAGTACGGTCTCGATTACGACGACCTGCGGACGATCAAGCCGGACATCGTCTGGTGTTCGATCACCGGGTTCGGCCAGACCGGACCTGAGAAAGACCGCGGCGGATACGATTTCCTCATCCAGGGCATGAGCGGTCTGATGAGCGTGACCGGGGATGCCGACGGGCCGCCCACCAAGGTCGGCGTACCGATCAGCGATCTCACCACCGGGCTCTACGCCGCGATTTCCATCCTCGCCGCGCTGCGCCACCGCGACCGGACCGGCGAAGGGCAACGGATCGATCTCGCCCTGCTCGACGCGCAGGTCGCCTTGATGAGCAACCAGGCAGCGAACTGGCTCAACGGCGGGCCGGAGCCGAGGCGACTCGGTAACCAGCATCCCAACATCGTGCCGTACCAGGTCTTCGCCTGCGCCGACGGCGACATCCTGATCGCGACGGCCAACGACCGGCAGTACCGCAAGCTGTGCCGCGTTCTGGGCCGGGACGAACTCTCCGAAGATCCGCGGTTTGCCGCGATGAGTGCGCGGGGGGCGAACCGCGCGGCTCTGCTGGCGGAGATCGAACCGATTATCGCCGGTTGGTCGTCCGACGATCTCGTGACTGCGCTCAACGATGCAGGCGTGCCGAGCGGACGGGTCAACACGGTGCCCGAGGCGCTCGATCATCCGCAAGTTCGGGCACGCGAACTGGTCGGCCAACTCGAGCGGCAAGATGGTAACGAAGTTCGCTTCGTCGGGTTTCCCGCCAAGCTATCCGCTTCGCCCGCATCGTATCGCGCTGCCCCGCCCCGCGCAGGAGAGGATGGAGCAGAAGTCCTCGGCGAAATCCTCGACCTCGAACACGACGAGATCGTCCGGCTTCGAGGGCTTGGGATCGTGGGCTAGGAGCCTGCTTCTTCGTCGGGAATGAAGATCGCGCGGTCCATCAGGTCCGGCCTGATCGGGATCGCCCGTTTGCGCTCGCGCTGCGGGCTGACGAAGCGATCCGAATAGCGATAGCCGATCATGGCGTCGGGCTGCGGACGTTCCTCGATCTCGAATTCCATCGGGCGACTCCTCTCACCGCCCCAACGGTCCTGCTCTGTGCTCCGTTCCCCGATTTTGCGACGAATTGCAGCGACTTGCGACGAACGGCCCGCCCTCAAATGTGCAGCGCGCGACCGTAAGCTGCGAGGACGCTCTCGTGCATCATCTCGCTGAGCGTGGGGTGCGGGAACACCGTGTTCATCAGCTCGGCTTCGGTCGTTTCCAGCGTCTTGCCGACCACATAACCCTGGATCAGTTCGGTCACCTCCGCGCCGATCATGTGCGCGCCTAGCAGTTCGCCGGTCTTCGCGTCGAACACGGTCTTCACGAAGCCTTCCGCCTCGCCCAGCGCGATGGCCTTGCCGTTGCCGATGAAGGGAAAAGTCCCCGCCTTCACCGCGAAGCCGGCTTCCTTCGCCTTCGCCTCGGTCAGACCCACGCTAGCGATTTGCGGATGGCAATAAGTGCAGCCGGGGATGTTGTTGCGGTCGAGGGGGTGCGGATGCACGTCCTTGTTGCCCAGTTCCTCCGCAATCGCCTCGGCGGCGGTGACGCCCTCGTGACTCGCCTTGTGCGCCAGCCATGGGCCAGGGGTGCAATCGCCGATGGCCCACAGTCCCTTCGACTTCGTGCGGCCGTAGGGGTCGATCTGAATGAAGCCGCGATCCATTTCAGCCAGCTTTTCGAGCCCGATGTTTTCGGTGTTCGGCACGATGCCGACCGCGACGATCACGTGGCTGAACTCGGTCTCGGTGACCTTGCCGTCCTTCGCCTTGATCTTCGCCTTTACGCCATTCGCGCCGACCTTCAGGTCCTCGACGCCCGCACCGGTCATGATCGTCATGCCCTGCTTGGTGAGCGCCTTTTCGAGAAAGGCGGAAACGTCCGCGTCCTCAACCGGGACGATCCGATCGAGCATCTCGACGACGGTCACATCGCTGCCCATGTCGTTGTAGAAGCTGGCGAACTCGATCCCGATCGCGCCGCTGCCGATGACCAGCAGCTTGCTCGGCATCTCCGTGGGCGTCATCGCGTGGCGATAGGTCCACACGCGCTTGCCGTCGGCCTTCGCGAACGGCAATTCGCGCGCCCGCGCGCCGGTGGCGACGATCACGTGCTTGGCGGAGAGCTTTTCCTCTCCCTTCTCGCCCTTCAGCGTGAGCGAAGTCGGGCCGGTCAGCACGCCCTCACCCATGTGCACCGCGATCTTGTTTTTCTTCATCAGGTGCGTGACACCCTGATTGAGCTGCTTGGCCACCCCTCGGCTGCGCTTCACCACCGCGTCGAGGTCCGCCTCGATCGCTCCGGCGACCTTCAGGCCATAGTCCTTGGCGTGATCCATGTAGTGCTTGATCTCGGCCGAGCGCAGCAGCGCCTTGGTCGGGATGCAGCCCCAGTTGAGGCAGATGCCGCCGAGCAGCTCGCGCTCTACGATCGCGGTCTTGAGGCCGAGCTGCGCGCAGCGGATCGCCGCGACATAGCCGCCCGGCCCGCTTCCGAGCACGATGACGTCGTATTGGGTGTCAGCCATGGGAAACCTGTCTCTGAATATGCCCCCCGTCACAGCGATCGGGGGTGTTTTTCGATAACGTCCGGAAGCAGTTCCACCCTCGGTGAAACGCCCCGGAACGGGTGTCTCGATTGTCACCTTCCGCTTGGCGCGAATGGAAGGCCAGGCGTTCGCAAGCGGTCGGATAGGAATGTCCGGATCGGGCGTACTTACGAAGTGGCATGGCACAACCGGGGAGGAGTAGGAAAACGCTCATCCGTCGTTCGCCAAAAGAGCGGCCTCATTCACCGCGCGCGGGCGGTTGTCGTCGTCGAGCAGCACGAACTTGAACGTACCGCTGCAGACCTTGGTGGTCGCCTCGCCGTTGCGCTCGCGGGCGATACCCTCTGCGGCAATGGTGAGCGAGGTGGTGCCGGTGGCGGCGATTTCGCAATAGACGCTGAGCTCGTCCCCCACAGCCATTGCGCCGGGAAAGGCGAAATCGGTCGCCGATACCACCACCGCCCTGCCCCGCCCCACCCGGCTCGCCAGTGCCCCCGCGCCGAGCGCCATCTGGCTCATCAGCCACCCGCCGAACACCCCGCCGTAGGGATTGGTGTCCGCCGGCATCGCGGTGACGCGGATGAGGGGGTCGTTACTCACAGTATCAATCTCGAATTTTCATCGATCAAATGCGGATCGGTACCCGGCTTATCGCAAAGGTCGCGGCAAAATCGAAAAAAGGCGTCCGGCTGCTCGGCAGCTCTCGGAAGCAAGCGAAGAAGGCTTGCCCAAAGATCCCCGACGGTCACCCAGTTCGGAGCGTCATCGTAGGGCACCGGGATGCCGAACCGCGCAAATGCCTTCTCTACCGCGTCGATCTCGTCGCCATCGCCGCCAAGGCCCACAGATTCTAACATTCGCTCAAGCCACCAGCCCCAGCGGCGCCTCCACCAGCGCCTTGAACACCTGCATCAGCTCGGCCCCGTCGGCGCCGTCGATGGCGCGGTGGTCGAAGCTGCCGGTGGCGCTCATCACGGTGGCGATCTGCAGGCTGTCGTCGACGACGTAGGGGCGCTTCTCGCCCGCGCCGACCGCCAGGATCATCGCCTGCGGCGGGTTGATCACCGCGTCGAACTGCTTGATCCCGTACATGCCGAGATTGCTGAGCGACGCAGTGCCGCCCTGGTATTCATGCGGCTGCAGCTTGCCCTCGCGCGCCTTGCCGGCGAGCGCCTTCATCTCGGCCGCGATCGCGCTGACCGACTTCGATCCGGCATCGACGATGATCGGGGTGATGAGGCCGCTGGGCGCGGCGACCGCCACGGAAATGTCCGCGCGGCTGAATGTCCGCAGCACGTCGCCGCCGTAGCTGACGTTGCACTTGGGCACCTGCAGCAGCGCCTTGGCGAGCGCCTTGATCAATAGGTCGTTGACCGACAGCTTGACGCCCTGCGCCTCCAGCGCGGCGTTGAGTTCGCCGCGCAGCTTGAGCAGCTTGTCGAGCTGGACATCGACGGTGAGGTAGATGTGCGGGATCGTCTGTTTCGCCTCGGTGAGGCGGCGCGCGATGACCTTGCGGACGTTGCCGAGCTTCTCGTCGGTATGCGGTATGCCGAAGTCGGGTAGCGCAGCGGGCGTCGCCGCGGTCGGTGCGGGTGCCGCGCGTCCTTCGGAGGGCGCAGTACCGGCGGCGACGGAGCCGGGCTGCGCGTTTTCGACGTCGGCCTTGACGATGCGGCCGTTTGGCCCGCTGCCGGTTAAGCCGGCAAGGTCGATTCCCTTCTGTTCGGCGATCCGCTTGGCGAGGGGTGAGGCGATTACGCGGTCGCCCTTCCCGCCCAAGTCCGCTCGTGCTGAGCTTGTCGAAGCACCTTTCGCAATCGTCGCCTGTTGGCCTTCGACAGGCTCAGGCTGAGCGGGCGGAGGTGTTGGCGTCGATGTCGAAGTCGGAGTCGGAGCCGGAGCTGGCGCGCTCGCCGCAGCGCTCGCATCCTCGCCCTCGCCCGCGAGCATCGCGATGACGGTGCCCACCTTCACGCCCTCGGTCCCCTCGGCCACCTCGATCTTCGCGATGGTGCCTTCGTCGACCGCCTCGAACTCCATCGTCGCCTTGTCGGTCTCGATCTCGGCCATCACGTCGCCGGCGGAGACTGTGTCGCCTTCCTTGACCAGCCAGCGGGCGAGCGTGCCCTCCTCCATCGTCGGCGAGAGAGCGGGCATCTTGATCGGGGTCGGCATGGCGATCCTTCGTCCGGGGGAGTTGAAGCGACGCTTTGGCAAAGCCGTAGCGTCCGGGCAAGCGGCTTGCCCTGAATACGTTTTCCGCCGATACCGTGCGCCTCGCAGGGGGTGGGATCGATGCGTGTCTATCTGGTGATCATGGACGAGACGGACGAGGCCCTGCGCGCGCTGCGTTTCGCCTCGCGCCGCGCGATGAAGACCGGTGGATCGGTGCATATTCTGGCGCTCGTCCAGCGCGAGAACTTCAACGCCTTTGGCGCGATCCAGGCGACGATCGAACAGGAAGCCCGCGACCGCGCTGAAATGGTCGCCAGCAGCGCGGCCGGTTCGCTGTTCGCCGAAAGCGGCAAGATGCCGGTGATCTCTGTCCGCACGGGCGATGCGCAGGGCGTGATCAAGGAATATCTTGCCGAACATCCCGAAGTCGCCGCGCTGGTGCTCGGCGCCGCAGTCGAAGGCGGGCCCGGGCCGCTGGTGACGCACTTCTCGAGCCACGCGGGCCACCTCGCGTGCCCGCTGTTCATCGTACCCGGCGGACTGACCGACGAGGACATCGATCGGCTCAGTTAGTCGGGACCTACCTCCGAAGCGCTATTTGCTCTTTCCGCGACCTTGGTGGCGAATATTGGCGGGCCGGCCCCGCTGGCCTTGCGGATGCCTCGGTTTGGGCTTTGTCTTTTCCTTGGGAGCGGGGCGGTTACCGCGCGGCTCGATGCGTCCTTGCTGGTCGGGCAACTCGAACTTGAGCGCGCCGGTCAGCGGGTTGGCCTCGGCCAGCCGCAATTCCAGCTTCTCGCCGGGCGCGTAGACCGTGCCGCTGCTTTCGCCGACCAGTCGCTGCGCCGCTTCGTCGTACTTGAAATACTCGCGGCCCAGGGTCGAAACCGGGATCAGCCCATCGCCGCCCAGTCCGACGATCGTGGCGAAGAAGCCGAAGCTCTGCACCCCGGTAATGCGGGTCGGGAACACCTCGCCAACCCGCCCCGACAGCCATGCCGCGACATAGCGCTCGATGGTCTCGCGCTCGGCCTCCATCGCGCGGCGCTCGGCCTTGCTGATCGCGTCGGACACCTTCGACAGGTCCGCTCGGTCGCGCTCGGACAGACCGCTGGCTTCGGGCAGGCCGTTCTTCGGCGCGGGTTGTTCCAGCTTGTAGGCATCGACGAGCGCGCGGTGGACCAGCAGGTCGGCATAGCGCCGGATCGGCGAGGTGAAGTGCGCGTAGGACGCCAGCGCCAACCCGAAGTGCCCGGCGTTCGACGGTCCGTAATAAGCCTGCGTCTGGCTCCGCAGCACGGCTTCCATGACCTGCGCCTTTTCGGTTTCGTCCGCGATATCCTTGAGCATCCGGTTGAACAGGCCCGGGGTTACGACCTGGCCGAGCGCGAGGCTGTGGCCGAAGGTCTTCATGTAGTCGCGCAGGGTCACGAGCTTCTCGCGGCCCGGCGCCTCGTGAACCCGGTACACGACCGGGGCGGTCTTGGCTTCCAGCGCCTTGGCCGCCGCGACGTTGGCCGCGATCATGAAGTCCTCGACCACGCGATGCGCGTCGAGCCGCTCGCGGACGCGGATCTCGGAAATCTTGCCCTCGTCATCGAGCCGGACCTGCCGTTCGGGCAGCTCCAGCTCGAGCGGGTCCCGCTCGGCGCGCGCGGCGGCAAGCAGTTTCCACGCATCCCACAGGTGGCGCAGGTGTTCGGGCGCGTCGCCGCCGTCGATCGCGGCCTGCGCGTCCTCGTAGGCGATGTTGTGCGCGATGCGGACGAGCGCGCGGGTAAAGCGCCACTTGGTGACCTTGCCGTCCGGGGAAATGCGCAGGTGGCACGCCATCGCGGCTCGATCCTCGCCCTCTTTGAGGCTGCAGACGTCGGCGCTCAGCACCTCTGGCAACATCGGCACGACGCGATCGGGGAAGTAGACCGAGTTGCCGCGCTTGCGCGCCTCGCGGTCGAGTTCGCTGCCCGGACGGACGTAGAAACTGACGTCGGCAATCGCGACCAGCGCACGGAAGCCGCCCTCGCCGTCGGGTTCGGCCCAGATCGCATCGTCGTGATCGCGCGCGTCGGCGGGGTCAATCGCGACGATCGGCAGCGCGCGCAGGTCTTCTCGGTGGTCAGGCGACAGCGGCAAGGCGGCGGCGCGGGTCGCCTCGGCGATGGTTTCTTCGGTGAAGACGTTGGGGATGCCGTGCTTGGCGATGGCGATGAGGCTGAACGCCTTGGGCGCGAGCGGGTCGCCAATCACCTCGACCACCTTGACGCCCGAGCGCGGCGACTTGCCCGCCGGCTCCGCCAGCACGAGCTGGCCTTCCACCGCGCCGCCGAGATCGGCGATCGGGGCGGAGGTGCGAACCCGCTTGTCGACCGGCGCGAGCCAGCCCTTGCCCGACGCGTCGAGTTCGACGACGCCCATCAGACCGTCGGTGCGGGCGGGGAGCTTCTTCATCGGATGTGCGCGCCACCCGCGACCCGTTTCTTCTGTCCGAGCCAGGATGCGATCGCCGACCTTGAGCGCAGGTATTTTCGTGTTCCCTTTCCCCTTGTTGCCCTCGATCACGCGCAGCCGCGGGGGCGGCGCGCCGTCGTCGGGCGTCCACGCGTCGGGGATCGCGTAGGGTTCGCCGTCCTCGATCTCGGCGATGCGCAGGACGGTGACCTTGGGCACGCCACCCATCCGATGATACGCGGTCTTCTTCCCGTCGATGAGGCCTTCCTCGGCCATGTCCTTTAGCAGCGCCTTGAGCGCGATCTTCTCCTGCCCTTTCAGACCGAAGGCCTTGGCGATCTCGCGCTTGCCAGCGATCGTCTCGCTGGACTGGAGGAATTCGAGGATCTGGGCCCGGCTGGGCATTCCGGGCTTTTGTCTATTCGGCATGGAGCCGCATATGGGGACGGGCCTAGGGCTTGTCACCTTCCGGCTTGGGAAGGGGCACGAAGGCCCCGCCCGGCACCGCGCTCGCCACCGGGCTGCAGACGCCGCCGGCGGCGCACGCCTGCACGCCGAAAATCCAGTCGTCGCCGCGTAGAGGCACGACGAATTCGTGGACGCGCTGCTCGATCGGCGTCTGCGGCAATGCTGGCGATGGCGTTTCGTAGCTCACGATACCCACATCGCGCGACCAATACGGTTCGTCCGTCCGACGGCCCACTATCGAATACGTTCGAGCGCCCTGAACGCCGTTCCATCGGATAAGGGTGTCGTTGCGCACGGCAGCCTCTGCTTTGGGAGCAGGCGACATAGGCGCGCGCGCCAGGGACCCGGCGGTCGCCACGTTGAGCTGCGTCACGCGGGCGAGGTAGGCGAAATCCATCTCGTCCACGGTATCGCCAAAGACCTTGCCGCCTTCGGTTCGCAGATCCTGGTGCTGGTGGTCGTAGTCCTCCACCGCGACCGAGAAACGGATCGCCGGATAGCCTTTCTCGAGGAAGGGGATCTGGTCCCCGCCACGCCCCATCCGGTCGGTCCGCCATATCTGGCGCACTGCCAGCCCGCCTTCGCGCTTGCCAGCAAGATCGGCGACGAAGCGCGACAGGTTGCGGCCAGGACTGTCATTCTCTCCCCCGTCGCGGCGCTGGGCGGCGCGCACGGCATCGCTGAGGTCGGCGCGCGGCCCTTCGGAGAAAACGCGCACATGATCGGGGTCGCAATATCCGTCAGACCCGCAAGAATTGCCGACGATATCGTTGTTGAGCACGGCCTTGACGGTCCAACCCTGTTCGGCCGCATAATCCGCCATCAGGCGTCCGCCGTAGAGCCCCTGCTCCTCGCCCGAGAGCAGCGCATAGACGATCGTAGTAGGGAACTTCTGCTTCGACAACACGCGCGCCGCCTCGATCGCGAGCGCGGCACCAGATGCATCGTCGTTCGCGCCGGGCGCGTCGCTCGTGAAATCCATCACGTCGCTGACGCGGCTGTCGATATGGCCCTGGATGATGACGACTTCGTTCGGCCGTTCCGTGCCGCGCTGGATCGCGACCGCATTGCGCAGGCGAACCGGCGCCGGGATGCGATTGCCCTCGATCATGCGCTCGGGCAGCACGACCTCGAGGCAGTTACCGCAATCGGCCGAGATCGCGCGGAAGGTAGCCGCGCCCCAGTCGACCGCCGCGCCGATTCCGCGTGTGGGATTGTCCTGCTCCGATAGCGTGTGGCGTGTGCCAAAGGCGACCAACCGCTCCACGTCCGCCTTCAGCCGCGCCTCCGAAACACCGCCCGACGGATCGTCGGCGGCCACGAGGGGAGCGGCGGCGAGCAGGCCCGCGAGGGCAAGAAAACGTGAGCGCATAGGGTCTTGTCCAACAGCCCCACAGGCTTGGCAAGATGCTTGGCGTGCCTGACCCGATTAGTATGCCTTGGCCACCAGCACGCGCTCGACGGCCGGCTCGCCGGTGAAGACGCAGCTTCCATCGACTGGAGCTGCGCCAATGGGGACGTTGCGGAGCGTCAGCTTCAGTGCCTTGAGCTTTTCGGTCACCGCATCCAGCGCCGTGCCGGTAGGCTTCGACCACTGGACTTCCAACCATCCGGGGTTCTTCACGCCTTCGCCGAAATGGCTCTCGATGCCCGCAAAATCGGTGATCCCGCGCAAAATGCGCCCGTCGCGCACCTTGGCAGCGTCCGCCAGCAAGCTCGCCTGCATCGCTTCGAGCATGGCGGGGATGCCAGTCGCTGCCTCGTCGAGCGTCGGAGTGGCGAACGCAGGCTTGCCGTTGTTCGCCCACAACGCATCGCGACGCAGCAGACTGACCTTGCCCTCGGCCATGTCGCGTCCGCCGACCTCGACGATGATCGGGGCGCCCTTGCGGACCCAGTCCCAGCGCTTGGCGGCAGCCTTGCCCGGCTTGGCATCGAGAAGCACGCGCAATCGTTCTCCCAGCGCATTCGCGTCGGCGAGCTTGGCACGCAGGCTCTCGCAGTACTCGATCAGGGCAGCGTCGCCGTCATCCTCGCGCAGCATGGGAACGATGACGACCTGCCACGGCGCGATCCGCGGCGGGACCTTCAGTCCGTCGTCGTCGCCGTGGACCATGATGACCCCGCCGATCATGCGGGTGGACACGCCCCAGCTGGTCGTATGTGCCAATTGCTGGCCGCCTTCCCGATCCTGGAAGCGGATGCCGGATGCCTGGGCGAAATTGGTGCCGAGGTAATGGCTTGTGCCGGCTTGCAACGCCTTGCCGTCCTGCATCATCGCCTCGATGGACCAGGTTTCGACCGCTCCGGGGAAGCGCTCGTTCTCGGGCTTTTCGCCCGCGATCACGGGCAACGCGAGGTCTTCTTCGGCGCAGGCCCGATAGACCTCGAGCATACGGAGCGTGTGCTCCTTCGCCTCGGCGGCGGTTTCGTGCGCCGTATGGCCTTCCTGCCAGAGGAATTCGCTCGTCCGCAGGAACATGCGCGTACGCATTTCCCAGCGCATCACGTTGGCCCACTGGTTGAGCTTGAGCGGCAGGTCGCGCCAGGATTGCACCCAGCGCGCCATTGCATCGCCGATGATCGTTTCAGACGTGGGGCGGATGACGAGAGGCTCTTCCAGCTTCGCCTCGGGATCGGGCATGAGGCCGCCCTTGCCGTCCGCGATCAGGCGGTGGTGCGTGACGACCGCCATTTCCTTGGCGAAGCCTTCGACGTGCTGGGCCTCGCGCTCGAAGTTCTTGAGCGGAATCAGCAGCGGGAAATAGGCGTTGTCGTGACCGGTCGCCTTTATCCGGTCGTCGAGCAGGCGCTGGATACGCTCCCAGATGCCATAGCCCCACGGCTTGATGACCATGCAGCCGCGCACGCCCGATTCTTCGGCCATGTCGGCAGCGGACACCACCTCCTGGTACCACTGCGCGAAGTCGTCGGCGCGCTTGACCGAAAGGGCGTGGCGGATCTGGGACACGAGGAAAATCTCTCTGCTGGAAATGTCGGCGCGCCCTAGCGACACGCCGCGGGTGCGAACAGGCCTAGTGGCCCAGTTCGTCGAGCTTCTTTTGCATCGCCGCCATCTGCGCACGCAGTTCGGCAATCTCGTCGGTCTTGGCCGGTGGTGGCGCCGCCGGGGTCGCGGGCTTTGCTGCTCCGCGCTTGGGCATGAGCGCATCGGTTGCCGCGCGCATCATCGCCATATTGGTTTCGGCGATCTTGCCCAGCGGCGTGCCGCCCGCGCGCGCCATGAATGCTTCGTGCAGCTTGTTCTGGTTGGCGCGGAAATTGTCCATCATCGCATCGAGATAGCTCGGCACCATCGACTGCATCGAATTGCCGTACATCGAGATGAGCTGGCGCAGGAACCCGATCGGCAGCATCTGTTCGCCGCCGCTCGATTCCTCTTCCATGATGATCTGGGTCAGGATCGTGTGCGTGATGTCGTCGCCGGTCTTGGCGTCGAGCACCTTGAAGTCGACGTTTTCGCGGGTCATCTTCGCGAGATCGTCGAGCGTGATGTAGCTCGACGTGCCGGTGTTGTAGAGCCGCCGGTTCGCGTATTTCTTGATCACGATCACGCCGTCGGCGCTCGTTTCGCGCTTGGCCATCTGGTCGACCCTTCCTTGGTTGCAAGCACGACTTAGCATGTGCAGCATTTGCAGTGCAACATTGCTGCACCCGTTGTGCGCAGCATCAGGAGGAGCGCAGGCGGCGGCCCAGCGTGGTCAGCAACTCGTATTGCGAAAGTCCGGATCGGGCCGCTTCGACGGGCAGGTCGAAAGGGACGTCGACCCAGTCGCCCTCGCCCACCTTCGGTGCAAAGGAGAGGTCGATGACGACCATGTCCATCGAAACCTTGCCAAGAAGCACGAGTGGTTCGCCTTGGTACTTCAGCGCATTGCCCGGCCCGCGCGCGCGCAGGAAACCGTCAGCGTAGCCGAGGGAGACGACACCCACCCGCATCGAACGCAGCGCGACGAATGCCGCGTTGTAGCCGACACCTTCACCGGCAGCGACCTCGCGCACCTGCAGCACCGCAGCCTTGGGAAATGCGACTTGCCGGATTGCGCCGGCGAACTCGGCGCGCGGCACCCCGCCGTAGAGCGAGATGCCGGGGCGCGTCACGTCGAACGCGAACGACGCGCCGAGTCCGATACCCGCACTGTTGGCAAGGCTGCGACGCCTGGCTGGCAGCGACGCGCAAACCTGCGCGAACCGCTCCGCCTGCAGGGTGTTAAGCGTCGAGTCTTCGTCGGCGGATGCGAGGTGCGACATCAGCGTGTCGATTTCCAGGCCCGACAGCGACGGATCGCCGAGCGAACTCAGCGGTACGCCCAACCGGTTGATCCCCGTATCGACCATCAGGTCGCACAGGCCGCCACCGCTCGCCTGCCAGCGTGCGACCTGTGCCAGGCTGTTGAGCACTGGCCTGACTCCGGAAGCTCGTGCGAAGGCGCAGTCCGCGTCGGTCAGCGGGCCATGCAAGACAGCAACCTGCGAGGACGCGACTTCGGCGGTCACTGCGGGCACCTCGCTCCAGTGCGCGACGTAGAAATCGCGCGCACCCGCTCCGGCGAGAACCGACGCGACGCGGCCTGCGCCCAAGCCATACCCGTCCGCCTTGACCGCGGCACCTGCGGCTGCCGAGCCCGACATGCGGTCGAGCGTTCGCCAGTTCGCCGCCAGCGCCTCGGCATCGAAATCGAGCCGCAGGCTTGGCGGCGGAAGCTCGGTCATGGCGTCGAGGGGGATACCGGAGGCGCGTCGTCGGACGGGGTGAAGTCGCGCGGAGGTCCGCCGTGAATGCCCCACCACGCCACCACCAGGCCGAAGGCGACGATACCCCACGTGTACCACAGGCCGGAGTAAGGATCGCCGGTGGTCGCGACGATGTAGCCCGCGATCAGCGGCAGGAACCCGCCCAGGTACCCCGCCCCGATATGATAGGGAATCGACATCGAGCTGTAGCGAATCTGCGGTGGGAACATTTCCGCCAGCAGCGCGGCAACAGAGCCGTACGTCAGCGCGGACAGTATCCCGCACCCCAGCAGCAGCGCGACAATACCGACGAGATTGGCGAACGGCGGGCGCTGGATGCTGAAGTCGTAACCGGCCGCTTCAAGCCAGGTCTGCACGGCCACCTTGCGATCCGCATCGGCCATTCCCTCGTAGTCGTGAGACCGATTACCGATCGCCAGCCCCGTAGCGGAAGAGCCGCCGTCCGCTATCTCGTACGATATCCCGAACGACGTGAGGTCCCCCAGAAGACGACCGCATTCGCTTTTCTGCTGGCTGGCGAACGGGTCGTAAGTGCAATCGGTGCCGTTCACGACGACCGGCGCTTCGCGCGCGCTTTGCGCGAGTCCCGGGTTGGCGAGCGCCCCGATGCCCCAGAATATCGGGAACAGCAGCGCCAGAGTCGCCACCGCGCCGACCACGATCGGGAGCTTGCGACCCACGCGGTCGGACCATTTGCCGACGAGGACGTAGAACACCATAGCCAGCCCGCCCGCGATCAACATGACCATCTCTACCAACGCCGGGTCCATTTTCATCGGGCCGCGCAGGAAGCTCATCCCGCTGAAGAATGCGGTGTACCAGATGGTCGTCAGGATGCCGGTGATCCCGAACAGCGCCACGAAAATGCGCTTCTTGTTGCCGGGATAGGTGAAGCTTTCGACGAACGGATTGCCGGCCATTTCGCCGGATTCCTTCATCGCCTTGAACACCGGGCTTTCCGAAAGCTTCAGGCGCATCCAAAGCGAAATGCCGAGTAGGATCAGGCTCAGCAGGAAGGGTATCCGCCAGCCCCATTCATTGAAGGCGTCTTCCGGTATCAACGCCCGGCAGGCGAGCACGACGACAATCGACAGCACGAAACCGCCGACCACGCTTGCCTGGATGAAGCTGGTATAGAAGCCGCGCTTCTCGGGCGGGGCGTGTTCGGCGACGTAAATGGCTGCGCCGCCGTATTCGCCGCCGAGGGCAAGGCCCTGCAGGATGCGAAGGAATATCACGATGGCGGGCGCAGCAAGGCCGATCGTCGCGGCGCTCGGGATCAGGCCTACGCCTGCGGTCGCCACCCCCATGAGGGTAACGGTGACGAGGAAAGTGTACTTTCGCCCGAGCTTGTCGCCCAGAAATCCGAACAGGATCGCGCCCAGCGGCCTGAAGCCGAAACCAACCGCGAAACCGGCCCAGACCAGCAGCAACTGCAGCGTTTCGTTATCGGCGGGGAAAAACGCCTTGCCGATAATCGCGGCGAGCGTGCCGTAGATGAAGAAATCGTACCATTCGAAAACCGTACCCGCGCTCGATGCGGCGATGACGAGACGGACTTCCTTCGCGCTCGGCTGGTGAAGCGGCGCGTCTGATGCGGCGATTTCGCTCATGGCGGTGGCAGGTCCCCTTCGATCCTCAGGTTCGCCTCTAGCCGCGCGCCTCCGCCTTGGAAAGCGCGTCCAGCGCAGCATCCCACGCCAGCAGAATCGCTCCATGTCGCGCAGGGTAGGCACGCGCGGATTCGAGCGCCTCTAGCCCGGGCCAATCGGGAGGGGTCTCGCCGGAAACGAGCCAGGACTGGATTTCATCGCGAGCAACAGCAATTTCGCCGGAATTTCGGCCGATTGCGCTCTTCGCGAACAGTGCTGTTGCCGCCTGCCCCACGGCACAGGCCGCGACCCGGACGCCCAGATCCTCGATCTGCCCCCCGTTGTTCACGCGGCACGAAAGCCGCACCGTGCTGCCGCACGTGCGCGACCGTGCCTCGCCGCTCAGCGGCATGGCGAGATCGAAAGGGATTCGTCCCAACGAAACCGCCATCGAGAGAAGTTCGGGAGTGTAGAGAACTGCACCGCCACGGGGATCGGCGGCCCGTTCGGTCATCGATCGATCGCGGAAACTCGGCCAGCCTCGCGCTCACGTGCCGCATCGCGATCCCGAATGAGTTCGACCAAGGCGTCGGCACTTGCGTTGACTATCGCATAAGTACGCGCCTGCTTGATCCAGTCCGGCCGTCCAGCGATTCCCCACGCCGCATCGTAGCCCAGCACCAGCAGCGCAAAGGCACAGGTCACCACGATGGCGCCCTTGATCGCGCCGAATCCGAAGCCGAGTACGCGGTCGATCGGGCCGAGCAGCGAGGTGCGCGTGCTTTCGCCCATCCGGCCCGAGATGAGTTTCATGCCCGCATAGGGGATGAGCAGGAGCATGGCGAAGGCGGTCGTGGCCGCGACAGTGGAATTGCCGACCTTGGGCAGGAACCACTCGTACAGCGGCGTATGCAACGTATAGATTGCGCACAGAGCCAGGGCCCATGCCAGGAGCGACAGGATTTCCTGCACGAAACCGCGCAAGAAGCCGCCTATCGCCGCCACTCCGACGACCAGCAGAACTATTAAGTCAAAACCCGTCATTGCGATCGCGGCGATCCCTATGCCGTTGCCATTACCCGGTCAACGAGATTGGCCAGTCGGCTTAGGCCGCGATAGTTAAGTCCGGATGAATTCGCATCGGCCTCGGTCGGACCGTGACCGATGCCGAAACCCAGCTTTGCAGCCTCGCGAAGGCGCAGTCCGGAGTGGGAGACCGGCCGGATTTCTCCTGCCAGAGACACCTCGCCGAACCAGACCGCGTGCGTCGGCAAGGGCTTGTCCGCCAGCGCGGATACCAGCGCGGCTGCCACGGCCACGTCGGCTGCAGGATCGGACAGGCGGTAGCCTCCGGCAACGTTGAGATAGACCTCTGCCGACGAAAAATTCAGGCCGCAGCGCGATTCGAGCACCGCCAGCAACATGGCGAGCCGTCCGCTGTCCCAACCGACAACCGCTCTGCGCGGGGTCGCGCCCGATTGCAGTCTTACGATAAGCGCCTGAATCTCAACCAGAACCGGGCGGGTGCCTTCGAGTGCAGGAAACACCGCGCTACCCGCCAGCGGTTCCTCGCGGCCCGACAGGAACAGCAGCGAAGGATTTCCGACCTCCTCCAGTCCCGCGCCGGCCATCGCGAACACGCCGATCTCGTCGACGGCGCCGAAGCGATTCTTCAATGCGCGCAGGATCCGGTATTGGTGGCTACGCTCGCCTTCGAAACTCATGACCACGTCGACCATGTGTTCCAGTACGCGCGGGCCCGCGATGCTGCCGTCCTTGGTGACATGGCCGACCAAAACGAGCGCGACGCCGTTCTCCTTGGCATAGCGGATCAATTCGAACGCACAGCCGCGCACTTGGCTGACCGTGCCCGGCGCGCCCTCGATCGTGTCGGAGTGCATCGTCTGGATCGAATCGACGATAAGCAGCGACGGAGGGTCCATCGTGCCCAGCGTCGTGAGCAGGTCGCGAACGCTCGTCGCGCTCGCCAGCTTGATCGGCGCGTCTGCCAGGCCCAGCCGGCCCGCGCGCATCCGCACCTGTCCCGCCGCCTCTTCCCCGCTAAGATATACGACCGACAGGCCGCGCTTCGCGACCGCGCCGGCGCTTTGCAGCAGCAAGGTGGACTTGCCGATGCCCGGTTCGCCGCCCATCAGGATCGCCGATCCCGGCACCAGTCCCCCGCCCAGCGCTCGGTCGAACTCCGCCAAACCGGTAGGGAGGCGCACAAGCGGCTCGCTCGGCGCATCGAGCGCCTCGAACGCGATCGCCCTGCCTCCGCTGGAAAGATCGTGCTTCATCGAGAACACGGTCGCCGGCGCATCCTCGACCAGCGTGTTCCACTCCGAGCAATCGGGACACTGGCCCTGCCAGCGCGTGCTGACCGAGCCGCAATTCTGGCATACGTAGCGGCGCTTGGTCTTGGCCATGCGGCGTGGCTAACCGGAACATTGGTGGAACGCAATTGCCTTCGCTCGCATTGCGGGTCACAGATACGCCGATGCGTCAGAAGGAACTCAGGATCGCACTCGTCTGCTACGGCGGAGTGAGCCTTGCGGTCTACATGCACGGCGTCACGAAGGAATTGTGGCACGTGGCGCGAGCCAGCCGGGACCACCTTTCGGGTGAACCTTCGCCCGAAGGCGTGCGAGCGGTATACCGCGCACTTCTTGGCCGGATACGCGACCATCACGGCCTGCGCCTGAGGGTGTTGCCAGACATCGTCACGGGGGCAAGCGCGGGCGGGATCAACGCCGTGTTCCTCGCCCAGGCGATTCATTCGGGGGCCAGCCTCGAGCCATTGACCGAGCTATGGCTCGAAACTGCCGACGTCGACCGCCTGCTCGATCCGAAGGCCCGACCCTGGTCGCGCGCGGCCAAGCTCTGGGCCATGCCCCTCGTTTGGTGGCTGCTACGGCGCCCCGGCAACGCGGTAAGCGAAAGTGTTGCCCCGGAGACCCGGTCCGAAGTGCGGCGCAAGGTTTCACATCTGATCCGTGGTCGCTGGTTCGAACCGCCCTTCTCGGGCCTCGGCTTTTCCGCACTGCTCCACAACGGGTTCATGGCCATGCAGCACGGCGCTCACGAAGCGCCGCTTCTGCCAGCAGGTCATCCGATCGACCTTCTCGTCACCGCGACCGACTTCCGGGGCCACCTGTCGATGCTGCGGCTCAACAGTCCTCCCGTCGTCGAGGAGAGCGAACACCGGCTACCCATCGCGTTCCGCGCGTCGGTGCCGGTGGAAGGCGGGCAGAGCATCGCGGATCCGCTCGAACTGGTTTTCGCCTGCCGTGCGACTGCCAGCTTTCCCGGCGCGTTTCCGCCGATGCGGTTAGCGGAAATCGACGCCTTGGCCGCCGAGCGGGGGCGGGACTGGGTGGGTCGCCGCCGCTTTCTCGAGCGGATCATGCCGGTGCACGTGCGCCAGGGTAACGAGGAGCACGCCTCGCTGATCGACGGGTCGGTTCTCATCAACGCACCCTTCGCCGGTGCGCGTGCCGCGCTGCCATCGCGACCGGCGCAGCGCGAGGTGGATCGCCGGTTCGTCTATATCGACCCCACGCCGGATCGCTTTGGAACGGGAGGTGAGCGGCACGACAAGCCGGTCGGGTTCTTCAGCGCCATCGTTGGCTCCATATCGGCCATCCCGCGCGAGCAGCCCATCCGCGACAACCTGGATGCGCTCGAACGGCAATCGCGAGAGGCGCTGAAACTCACCCGCATCGTCGGCGCCTTGCGCCCGCAGGTCGAGGAAACGGTCGAACGATTGTTCGGGATGACCCTGTTCCTCGACAAGCCGACGCCCAAGCGGCTCGCGAACTGGCGCAACAAGGCGCAGAACGCGGCGGCCGAGCGCGCGAGCTACACCTTCCATCCCTATGCCCAGGCCAAGGTCGCCGGGATCATCGAAACACTGGCGCAACTGGTTCTCGATGCCGCGCCGGCCCTCAAGCTGCCCGAACCCGACGCGATCGCGAACCGGTTGCGACAGGAGCTCGACGCGCGGGGTCTTGGTTCGCTGATCGATACGGGCGGCGGCGCCAGCGATGCGGCAATCGAATTCCTGCGCGCGCACGATCTCGCCTTTCGCATACGCCGATTGCGCTTGATTGCACGGCGGTTGTCGCGCGACTGGGAGGCCGATCCTGCGATCCCAGACACCGACCTCGAAGCCGCGCGGGAGGCGATCTACCGGATCCTCGCGCTCTATTTCGCTCGCGAGAGCGTGGACAGCCTCGGTGAAGGTTTCACCGAAGTTGCCGAGCAGGTGATGATCGATCCCGGGCGGGTCCTAGACGAGCTGGCGCAGTTGCGCGACCTTGCTGAAGTGGACCGGCAGGCCGAGCAAATGCTCGCTGCGGCGCTTGAAGCGATGCCGAAGGAACTGCGCCGCAAGGTCCTTCTCGGATACCTCGGCTTTCCGTTCTACGATGTCGCCACCCTGCCGCTGTTGCAGAACGAGGGACTGACCGAATTCGACGCGGTGAAGGTAGATCGGATCAGCCCGGAAGACGCGCGATCGATCCGTGCAGGCGGCACCCGCGCGACCTTGCGAGGGACCGAGTTCTTCAATTTCGGCGCTTTCTTCAGCCGGGCATACCGCGAAAACGACTATCTTTGGGGCCGGCTGCACGGCGCGGAACGTATGATCGATCTGGTGACATCGACCGTGGACGATTTCTCGGAAACGGAAAAAGCCGATTTCAAGCGCCGCGCTTTCCTGGCGATCCTGGATGAGGAGCAGGAAAGGTTGAAAGCAAACCACGGCCTGCTGGAGCGCGTGCGGGCGGAGATCGAGGAGCGCATGCCGGCGGATTGATCAACTGCGGGCGAGCCTCTCGACCAGCAACCGGGCGGCCTGCGAAACATGGGTCCATGTGAAGGCGAACGCATCCGCGCTTCCGTAGTAGGGATCGTCCACGTCGTCGCTCTTCCGATCCGGGATCGTTTCGAGCAGAAGCGACACCTGCGCGGTAGAATCCGGGGGCATCATCGCCATGAGGTCCGCAAGGTTTTTCCTGTCGAGCGCGAAGATGTGATCGAACCGGCGGAAGTCATCCTGGACGACCTGTCGCGCAGTGAAGTGCGCAATGTCGATGCCGGCCTCGCGCGCTACAGCAATCGAACGTGGATCGGGTGCCTTGCCGACGTGCCAGTTCGCGGTTCCGGCGGAATCGATCTCGACATCGAGGCCAACGCGTTCAGCTTCGAGCCGGAAAGCCGCCTCGGCGAGCGGGGATCGGCAAATGTTGCCGAGACACACGAACAATACGGCGGGCCGATTGGCGCTCACCCGCCGAATGCTTCCTTCAGACGATCGAGGAAACCGCGGCTCTCCGGGCACTCGTCACCGGTTTCGGTGGCACGGAATTGCTCCAGTATCTCGCGCTGCGCCTTGGTGAGCTTCGTCGGGGTCTCGACCACGATCTCGACCACAAGGTCGCCGCGACCGCGCCCCTGGAGGACGGGCATACCCGCCCCGCGCACGCGCAACTGCTTGCCGCTCTGAATGCCTGCCGGAATGGTGACCGTGTGATGGTCGCCGCCAAGGTCGGGGATGTCGATGCTGTCGCCCAACGCCGCGGTGGTGAAACTGATCGGGATACGCGTCAGCAGCGTCGTTCCTTCGCGCTGGAACACGCCGTGCGGTCGCACGTGGACAAATATGTACAGGTCGCCCGGAGGCGCGCCGCGCGGGCCCGCCTCACCTTTGCCCGAAAGTCGGATGCGCGTGCCAGTATCGACCCCCGGCGGGATTTCGACCTCCAGTGCCTGCGGCTTGTCGATGCGGCCCTCGCCGCCGCAATCGCGGCACGGGGTTTCGATCACTTCGCCGCGCCCGTGACAGTTGGGACACGCGCGTTCGACCACGAAGAAGCCCTGCTTGGCGCGGACTTTGCCCATGCCCGAACACAGATTGCAGCGCCGTGCAGAGGTTCCGGGCTTGGCGCCCGATCCCTCGCACGTGCCGCAAGTCTGGCTGACCTCGATCTCGATCTCGCGCGTCTTGCCGTGGAACGCCTCGTCGAGGGTGATTTCCATGTCGTAGCGCAAGTCCGCACCGCGTCGAGGTTGCTGACGGGCGCCACCGCCTCCGAAGGCGCTGCCGAAGATCGTTTCGAAGATATCGCCGATGTCGCCGAAGTCGGCCCCCGGATGGCCGCCCCCACCCATCCCGCCGTTGAAGGCGGCATGGCCATAGCGGTCGTAGGCCGCACGCTTCTGCGGGTCCTTGAGGCACTCGTAGGCAGCCGAAACCGCCTTGAACTTGTCCTCGTTCTCCTTGCAGCCGCCATTCCGGTCGGGATGGAACTGCATCGCGAGCTTGCGATAGGCGGCCTTGATCGCCGCGTCGTCCGCTGTGCGGGACACGCCGAGAACTTCGTAGAAATCGATTTCGGTGGCTGACATTTACCCCGGCCCCAAACTCAGCCGCCACCGGCGCGGTGTGCACCGGTGGCGGACTGTGTTTCCATGTGGCTGATCAGCCCTTGGCGTCTTCGTCGACTTCGGAGAACTCGGCGTCGACGACGTCCTCGTCGGCCTTGCTCTCGCTCGAAGCGGCGGCGTCTTCACCAGCCGGGGAAGCCGAAGCCTGCTCCTGACTGTAGATGGCCTGGCCCATCTTCATGGCGACGTCCGTCAGCGCCTGCGCCTTCGCGGTGATCGCGTCGGTATCATCGCCTTCGAGCGCGGTCTTCGCTTCCGCCAGTGCCGTCTCGACCTCGCCCTTGAGTTCGGCGTCGATCTTGTCGCCGTGCTCCTGAAGCTGCTTCTCGGTCGCATGAACCAGGCTGTCGGCCTGGTTGCGCGCTTCGGCGCCGGCACGACGCTTCTTGTCCTCTTCGGCGAACTTTTCAGCGTCACGGACCATCTGATCGATGTCCGAATCGCTGAGGCCGCCCGAGGCCTGGATGCGAATCTGCTGCTCCTTGCCGGTGCCCTTGTCCTTGGCGGACACGTTGACGATGCCGTTCGCGTCGATGTCGAACGTGACCTCGATCTGCGGCACGCCGCGCGGCGCGGAAGGGATTCCGACGAGATCGAACTGGCCCAGCAGCTTGTTGTCCTGCGCCATCTCGCGCTCGCCCTGGAACACGCGGATCGTCACCGCCTGCTGGTTGTCCTCGGCGGTCGAGTAGGTCTGGCTCTTCTTGGTCGGGATGGTCGTGTTGCGGTCGATCATCTTGGTCATGATGCCGCCCAGCGTCTCGATGCCCAGCGAAAGCGGGGTCACGTCGAGCAGCAGCACGTCCTTGACGTCGCCCTGGAGCACGCCCGCCTGGATCGCGGCACCCATCGCAACCACCTCGTCGGGGTTCACGCCGGTGTGCGGTTCCTTGCCGAAGAACTCCTTCACGACTTCGCGCACGCGGGGCATGCGGGTCATGCCGCCGACGAGCACGACGTCGTCGATCTCGGAAGCCTTGAGGCCGGCATCGGCCAGCGCCTTCTTCATCGGCTCCTTGGTGCGCTCGATCAGGCCGGCGACCATCTTTTCGAGGTCCGAACGGCTGATCGTTTCCACGAGGTGGAGCGGAGTGGTGCTGCCACCTTCCATGCGCGCGGTGATGAAGGGCAGGTTGATCTCGGTCGTCTGCGCGCTCGAGAGCTCGATCTTGGCCTTCTCGGCCGCTTCCTTGAGCCGCTGCAGGGCGAGCTTGTCGGTGCGGAGATCCATGTTCTCCTTCGACTTGAACTTGTCCGCGAGGTGCTCGACGATCGCGGCGTCGAAGTCTTCGCCGCCCAGGAACGTATCGCCGTTGGTCGACTTCACCTCGAACACGCCGTCGCCGATCTCGAGGATCGACACGTCGAAGGTGCCGCCGCCAAGGTCATAGACCGCGATCGTCTTGCCGTCGTTCTTCTCGAGACCATAGGCGAGCGCGGCCGCGGTCGGCTCGTTGATGATGCGGAGCACTTCGAGACCTGCGATCTGCCCGGCGTCCTTGGTCGCCTGGCGCTGCGCGTCGTTGAAGTATGCGGGCACGGTGAGGACCGCCTGGGTGACGGTCTCGCCAAGATAGCTCTCGGCGGTTTCCTTCATCTTCTGGAGGATGAACGCGCTGATCTGGCTGGGCGAATAGTCCTCGCCGCCGGCCTGAACCCAGGCGTCGCCGTTCTTGCCCTTGACGATGGTGTAGGGGACCAGCTCGGTGTCCTTCTTGGTCACCGGATCGTCGAAGCGGCGGCCGATAAGGCGCTTCACCGCGAAAATCGTGTTGTCGCCGTTGGTGACTGCCTGGCGCTTGGCCGGCTGGCCGATCAGTCGCTCGCCATCCTTGGTGAACGCGACGATCGATGGCGTGGTGCGAGCGCCCTCGGAATTTTCGATAACCTTGGGCTTGCCGCCGTCCATTACGGCGACGCACGAGTTCGTGGTGCCGAGGTCGATACCGATAACTTTGGCCATGGTTTCCCTATTCGTTCTGATACGTTGTTGGACACCGCCATTCGGACCTCCCGCATTCGCGGCAAGGGCCTTTCGGCAGCTCGGGTTGCGCGGGCGATATAGGAGCGGAATTTCTTGGCACAAGAGATTGGGGAGGCTACCTGAGCCGCCTGTTCCATAGGGGGAAATCGATGTTCCGACGTTCGTTCATGGCCTTGGCGCTGGCTACCGGCACACTTTCGCTCGCCGCCTGCGGAGAGACGCCGACCGAGGCGCCGGGTGCCGAAACCGGCATCCCGGGCATGAAGATTTCGAACGCGCGGATGGTTTTGGCACCGGTGGCGGGCAATCCGGCGGCGATCTATTTCGATCTCGCCTATGAAGGCGACCGCGGCGTTGCGCTCAACCGGGCCGAAGTGAAGGGCGCCAAGAGCGCGATGTTTCACGATTACGGCGAGTACGATTTCAAGGTCCAGATGATGGAAATGCTGCCCGTCCCGTTGAAGAAAGGCGACACCGTCACCTTCGAGCCGGGCGGCAAGCACCTGATGGCGATGGACGTCGACCCCGCGCTAAAAGCCGGCGGCACGACCGAGGCCACGATCATCGTTTCCGGCGGGAAGCGCCACACCTTCCCGGTGGAAATCCGCGCCGCGGGGGATGAGCGCTGAGCGAAGGCCTCGACCACATTGACATAGATGCGCAAGGCCAACCCCCGGCCTGCCCCATCGGCGGCGAGCGCGCACTGACGACTGGCGAGATCGCGCTCGCCCGCAGCATTTTCGGCGACGCGATCGATTATTCGCAAGTCACGATCCGGCGCCGCAAGTGGTTTCCCTTCCAGCCGCGCACGGTGACGATGGCGCCGCGCGGGCACCTTCATTTCCACCCGACGAGCGACAATTACTGCGAAGATTTCGCCACCGCCGACATCTGGCGCAAGGCGCATTTCATCCATGAAATGACCCACGTCTGGCAGGTTCAGGCCAAGGGCAAGTGGTGGCTCGTGCTCAACCGGATGCCGTGGGAGCGGTACGAGTACAGCCTGCGCCCCGGATGGGCGCTGGAGAAGTACGGGATCGAACAGCAGGCCGAGATCGTGCGCCACGCCTTCCTGCTGCGAAACGGCATCCGGCTCGCCGGGGTCGGCGACGCGTCCGCTTACGACATCCTCGTGCGGTTTCCGGGAGCTGCCTGACCGCATCCGAACGCGGACGTTACGTCATCCCCGATAATTTCCGCGCCGACCTTGAGCGATCCGGTTTCGCTTGATACTTCCTTGACCATCGATCCGGGCGGCCCAACCCGCGCCCGGCCCACGGTGCACCCCAATGGAGCTTAAAGACTACGGCATGTCGCGGGAACGCGGCTTCCTTTCGCATTACGAGATTGACGAGATCGCCCTGCCCGCCCTGTTCGACGAGGTGAAAGCAGCGGCCGGCAATCTTTCGGGCCTGATGTCCACCGGGCGCGTGCGCCACTGGCTGGACCAGCTCGCCGACCCCGGGCTCGAGGACTGGGCGCGAGAGGCCGCCGAGGAAGAGGTCCGCACCGCGATGGTGCATTACAGCTTCCTGGTGCAAGCCTACGTCTGGGGCGAGCCGACCCCGCCGCAGCATTTGCCCGCGAACCTGTCGCGCCCGATGGTCGCGATCGCGGACCGGCTCGGCCAGGCCCCGCTGCTCCCCTATTCGGCCTATGTGCTCGACAACTGGGCGCGGCTCGACAAGTCGGGCCCGATTGCGCTCGAGAACATCTACATGGTCCAGAATTTCCTGGGCGGTGACGACGAGAACTGGTTCGTGATGATCCACGTCGCGATCGAGGCCGAGGCCGGCGTGCTGCTGGACAACGCCGCACGGCTCGTGACCGTGGCGAAAGCCGGTGATGCCGCCGAGGCCGAGCGCCTGCTGGTCGAGATGGATCAGGCGTGGGAGCGCATATACGGCCACTTCGCGCGGATGCCCGAGCGGTGCGATCCCTACATCTACTTCCACCGCGTTCGGCCCTACATCCACGGATGGGCCAACAATCCCGCGCTCGATGGCGGAGGCCTGGTCTACGAGGGCGTCGATCGCTTCGAGATGAAGCCGCAGGCCTATCGCGGGCAGACGGGCAGCCAGTCGAGCATCGTTCCCGCGATGGACGCGCTGTTCCAGGTCGGCCACTCGGACGATCCGCTGCGCCAGTTCCTCGACGAGCTGCACCAGTATCGCCCGGTTCCGCACCGCCGCTTCATCGAAGACCTCGCGGCACAGTCGACCTTGCGTGATTTCGTGCGCGCATCAGGCTCGCAAAGCCTGAAGGATGCCTTCAACGCGTGCCTCAACCAGAGCGCCCGCTTCCGCACCCGCCACCTCGAGTACGCGGCGAGCTACATCAACAAGCAGGCAGGTAGCATCGCGGGCAACGACCCGGATGTGGGCACGGGCGGCACTCCGTTCATGAAGTACCTGAAGAAGCACCGCGACGAGAACGCGGCGCAGTTGGTCTGATAAATGTCGTTTACGGGAGTTTCACTTCCCTGCCGATAAATCAGGGTTGTGGAACTTCCAATACATCATCTCAGCGTCCAGCCACGCCCATTCGAATCATACGAAAGGGTCAAACTAGATTTCCTTGACGCTTTTTTCGCTCTGGAGTTGCAAGTCGGGCTCTGGTTGGCATTACTCGGGAGAACAGATGCGGGGACACCCTTTGGTCAGCGTATCCAGGCTCTTGCCGATCATCCGGACCTCCAGAAACGCGCCTCCGCGAAACAACTCAAGAGAATTCGCGATTTAACGCAAGAATGTAAGCCATTGGTCCGACTTCGAAATAATCTCGTGCACTCAAGAGCTGTAGGCTGGTCAACCGAAGAAAATGCAACTGTCCTCTTGTCGACATTACCGTTAGCAGTGGTCGAGCGAGACGCGGTTCTTCCAATAGAGTTGGCGGTTATTTCTTCCGCCCGGAGTCAAGCAAAACGCCTCGCCGGATTTCTTGCGCTCTGGCTTTCGCAAAGCGGCCCAAGGCAGATAAACTAGCCTTTCTTCGCCACCCCAACCATCGCCGGGCGCAGCAGGCGATCCTTGATCATCCAACCGCTCTGCATTTCCTGAACCACCGTGCCGGGCTCGTGCTCGTCCGTGGGGATTTCGAGCATTGCCTGGTGCTGGTTCGGGTCGAGCGGCAGGCCCTGCGCGGCGATGCGGGTGATGCCGTGCGCGGCGAATACCTTTTCCACCTCGCGCTGGGTCGCCTCGATCCCGGTGACCATCGCCTTCATGCGCGGGTCGTCGTGCAGGTCCGCCGGGATCACCTCGATCGCGCGGACCAGGTTGTCATAAACCGACAGGATGTCGCGGGCGAAGCCGGTCGCGGCATAGGCGCGCGCATCGGCGACGTCCTTTTCCATCCGGCGACGCACGTTCTGCGTCTCGGCGCGGGCGTACAGTACGTCCTGCATCGCCTTGTCGAGATCGTTCTTGAGCGCCGAGAGCGCCTCGGACAGGTTGTCCTCCTCGCCTTCGGGTTGGTCGTCGATCATGTCGGCGGGCACGCCGTCGAGTTCCTTCGCCACGGCCTCGTCGGCCGCCTGCTTTTCATCTTCGATCATTGTTTGTGTCGTCGCTATCCGATGATTTTGCCCAAGGCCCTCATCTTACTGAGGGTTTGAGCCGTGAAATCCACCATGGGGACCACGCGCGCATAATTCAACCGAGTCGGGCCGATCACCCCCACCACGCCGACCACCCTGCCCTCGCGATCGCGGTAGGGCGAAGCGATGACAGACGAGCCGGACAAGGCGAACAGCCGGTTCTCGCTGCCGATGAAAATGCGGGTCGCCTCCGCCGTGCGCGCCGATTCGAGGAGTTCGGCCACCGCCTGCTTTTTTTCAAGGTCGTCGAGAAGCTGGCGCACCCGCTCGATATCGCCCAACGCGGTTTCGTCGAGCAGATTGGCCGCGCCGCGCACGATGAGGACCGGGCGTCGCGCAGCGTCCTCGCTCCACACCGCCAGGCCGCGTTCCACGAGGTCGCGGCTCACGGCATCGAGCTGCGATCGACCGTCGGACAGCTCGGCCCGCATCGCCGCCGCCGCCTCCGCCAAACTACGCCCGGCAAGCCGCGCGGTGATATAGTTGCCCGCCTGCTCGAGCGCGGAGGCGCTGGCGGGTTCGTCGAGATCGATCACGCGGTTCTCGACCCCGCCGTCCTCGCCAACCAGCACCGCCAGCGCGCGCGTAGGCGCGAGCGGGACCAGCGTGAGCTGCGCCAGCCGCGGTTCGCGGCGCGGGACCATGACCATCCCGGCCGCGCCCGAAATGTCGGACAGCAGCGCACTCGTCGCCTCGAGCGCCGCTTCGATCGGTCCGCGCGCCGACAGCCGGTCCTCGATCGCCCGACGCTCTTCCGCCGACGGCTCGGCCACCTGCATCATACCGTCCACGAACAGGCGCAGCCCCGTTTCGGTGGGCATGCGCCCGGCGCTGGTGTGCGGCGCGGCAAGCAGACCGAGACCTTCGAGTTCCGCGAGGACCGACCGGATCGAGGCCGGCGACAGGTTCAATCCGCCGCCGCCTTCGCTCTTCGGCCCGGCCAAAGTCTTCGATCCGACCGGTTGTCCATTCGTAAGGTAGCCCTCCACCACCAGCCGGAAGATATCCCGGGCGCGGGTGTTCAATTCGGTGACAGGCGGAGCAGACATCTCGCCGCAATCTAGAGCCCGCCCTTGCGGCGGCAAGGGGCAAGAGCCTAACGGGCAATTCGACTCACAAAGGAAACACCATGCGACCTTCCGGCCGCGCGCCCGACGAGATGCGCGCCATTTCGATCGAGACCGGGTTCACCAAGCACGCCGAGGGCTCCTGCCTCGTGGGCTTTGGCGATACCCGCGTGCTCGTTACCGCGAGCGTCGAAGAGCGGATTCCGCCGTGGTTGCGCGGCAAAGGCGAGGGCTGGGTAACCGCCGAGTATTCGATGCTGCCGCGCGCTACACACACCCGCGGCCAGCGGGAGGCGGCGAAGGGCAAGCAGAGCGGGCGCACGCAGGAAATCCAGCGACTGATCGGACGCAGCTTGCGCGCGGTGGTCGACCTCAAGAAGCTCGGCGAGCGGCAGATCGTGCTCGACTGCGACGTGATCCAGGCCGACGGCGGCACGCGGACGGCGGCGATCAGCGGAGCATGGGTGGCATTGCGGCTGGCGGTCGACAAGCTGATGGCATCGGGTGCGGTGACCGCCGATCCGATCGGGGCGAAAGTGGCCGCGATCAGCTGCGGCATCGTGGGCGGCACCCCGGTCCTCGATCTCGACTATATCGAAGATTCGGGCGCCGATGCCGATGCCAACTTCGTACTGATCGAAGGCGGCCGGATTGCCGAGGTCCAGGCGACCGCCGAAGGCGCGACCTATGACGAAGAAGGCCTGCTGCGCCTGCTCCGCCTTGCCCAGATCGGTTGTGGCCAGGTCTTCCGCGCTCAGGAGGAGGCGACCCGCACATGACGCGCCGGATCGGTTCGGGCACGCTGGTGATCGCCACGCACAATGCGGGCAAGCTGAAAGAGATCGGCGCGCTGCTGGAACCGTATGGCGTGAAGTGCATCAGTGCGGGATCGCTCGGCCTGCCCGAGCCGAAGGAAACCGGCACCACGTTCGTGCAAAACGCCCTGCTCAAGGCACGCGCCGCCGCCGAGGCCTCGGGTCTCGCCGCGCTCGCGGACGACAGCGGCCTGTCGGTCGCTGCGCTCGACGGCAGGCCGGGGGTCTATACCGCCGACTGGGCCGAGCGGCAGTGGTTCGAGGGCGATCCCGGCCGCGACTGGTACATGGCGATGGGTAAGGTCGAGGGGATGCTCCAGGCCAAGGGACCGGACGCCGCGCGAGCCGCATGGTTCTCTTGCGTGCTCGCGATCGCGTGGCCGGATGGGGAGACGGCGGTCTATGAAGGCCGGGTCGACGGCTCCCTCACCTGGCCCCCCCGCGGCACGCTGGGCTTCGGATACGATCCGGTGTTCGTTCCTGCTCCGGATATCATCGGCGGACGCGACATGACGTTCGCCGAACTCGAGCCGCAGGAAAAACACCGCATCAGCCACCGCGCCGATGCTTTTGCCAAGCTGGTAGCCGAGCAATTCGGCTGATCAGCCGACTTTTTCGCCGAACGTGTTTCCAGGCGGGTTGTAGCGGCAGACGAGAAAGTCATTGATCGCGCCCTTGGCGACCGCGCAGCCGACTTCGGTCGTACGCGGCCAGATGATCTGGGTGTAATGGGCGACATCGGCCCAGTTGCCTGTCCGGCTGACCTGCGGAAACGTGCCGGGGCGGAACTTGGTCCTTTCGGAGAGGAAACCTCCGATCATCTCCTCGGCGCTGAAGTAACCGGCCGAACCCATCCAGAGGTTCTCGCCCATGTTTCGGCGCCGCTCGGTGTCGGCGTGCTCCAGCGAACCCTTGCTTGACAGGTGCTCGGCCCATTCGTGGGCGTCCTGCGCCAAGCGACTGGACCACGACAGGCGCGGCAGACCCGCGCGGCCGCGTTCGGTGTTATGTGCTTCGAGAAGGCGATGCGCGAAGTCGTTGCGCGCCTGCGCCTCCACGGGCAGGACCGCGAACGTCGCCCCGAGCATTGCGAGCGCGCCGATGGCAGGCGCGACGAAAGAACCCATCCTCATGGGCTTTGGGGTATAGCCAACCCGCTTAACCGATTCTGTATCGATCAAGGTAAATGACCCGCGCGCTCTACACCCACTGGCCGTTCTGCCTGAAGAAGTGCCCCTATTGCGACTTCAACAGCCATGTCCGGGACGGCGTGGAGGTGGACGCCTGGCAGGCGGCGCTCATCGCCGACATGCGCCACGAGGCGGCGCTGGCAGGCGGAGAGCCGCTCGAATCGATCTTCTTCGGGGGTGGGACACCTAGCTTGATGTCCCCCGCCCTCGTCGCGGCGCTGCTGGCCGAGGCGGAGCGTCTGTGGGGCTTCGCACCCGGAATCGAGATCACGCTCGAGGCCAATCCGTCCTCAGTCGAGGCCGCAGCGTTTGCCGGTCTCGCCGCAGCCGGGGTGAACCGCGTTTCGCTGGGACTACAGTCGCTCGACGACGAAGCGCTGCATTTTCTCGGGCGACTGCACGGAGTCGAAGAAGGGTTAAAGGCGCTCGACACCGCTCAAAGGGTCTTCAAGCGGGTCAACGCCGATTTCATCTATGCTCGACCCGGCCAGACCGAAGACGACTGGCGTGCCGAGTTGACCAGTGCGCTTGCGCTGGGGACCGATCACCTCTCGCTGTACCAGCTCACCATCGAACCGGGGACGCGCTTTGCCACCGATGTGCGATTGGGGGCGTTCACGCCGCTAGACGACGATCCGGCTGCCGACCTTTTCGCGATGACCGCCGCGATGACCGGCGCGGCTGGTCTGCCGGCCTACGAGGTGTCGAACCACGCTAGGCCCGGGCAGGAAAGCCGCCACAACCTGACTTACTGGCGATATCGGGACTATGCGGGCATCGGTCCGGGAGCGCACGGACGGCGCGGCGGCGCGGCGACCGTGCGGCACAAGAAGCCGGAGAACTGGCTCGCCGCCGTGACGGAGCAGAGCCACGGTATCGCCGAGGAGCGGGTGTTGGATCATCGCGAGCAAGCCTCCGAAGCGCTGCTCATGGGCCTTCGCCTTACCGAGGGTGTCGACCTTGCGGACATATCCGCGCGGTTCGGCGTTCCCATTCCCGACCTTGTCGTTGCAGAGCGGCTGGCGCTTTACAATTCTCTTGGATTGGTCGCGGCGAGCGGCAACCGCCTGATTGTATCGCCTGCCGGAATGCCGCTACTCGATGCCCTACTTGGGGAACTCGTCCCGGCGGCGTTGGTCGAGGCGTGAGCCGGTCCGACCTCCTGGCCGTGTGGGGCGATCATCTGCGCGACGGGCGTCGCAGGTCGCCTCATACCGTGCGCGCCTACGTAGCCGCCGCTGGTCGCTTTCTGGATGCTGGCGGGCTGGAGGAGTGGAGCGAGGTCGCTGCGCTCGACGGTCTCGCGCTCCGCCGCCAGCTTGCGCTGCGCCGCGCCGAGGGGATCGCCAACGCTTCGGCAGCGCGCGAGCTTTCCGCCCTCAAGGGCTTCGTCGCTTTCGCCCGCGCGCAGGTCGGCGACGACGCCATCGCGCCGCGATTGCGGGGTCCGAGGCTCAAGAAAGGCCTACCCCGCCCTGTCACACCGGACGAAGCGGTGAACCTGGCCGACCTTGTAGCGGGTAGCGCGGCGGAGGACTGGATCGGAGCCCGCGATCGGGCGGTGCTGTTGCTGATGTACGGCGCGGGCCTGCGCATCGCCGAGGCGCTGTCGCTGACTGGCCGGGACTTGCCGCTAGGGGAGACCCTGATGGTGACCGGCAAAGGCGGCAAGCAGCGCGTGGTGCCGCTGCTGCCCCTCGTGCGCGCGGCGGTGGCGGACTACGTGGCGAAGTGTCCCTGGCCGATCGACGGCGCCGAGTCGATCTTTCGCGGCGCCAAGGGCAGGTCGCTTGGTCAGGGGATGGTGCAGAAGGCGATGGCGCGTGCGCGCGTGATCCTTGGCTTGCCCGCCACGGCGACGCCGCACGCCTTGCGACACAGCTTCGCGACGCATCTGCTGAGTGCGGGGGCCGATCTCAGGAGCCTCCAGGAACTGCTCGGCCACGCGAGCCTGGGTTCCACCCAGATCTATACCCGCGTTGATGCGGCGACGATGCTCGATACTTATCGCAAGGCCCACCCCCGCTCGGATTAGTCTGTCGAGGGCGTCCGCATGTGACGCGGTTTCCAGGTCGCGACTCGCCAGATGTAGGCGCCCACCGCCATCACGACGAGACCAGCGATGATCCAGCCCATCATGCCCTCGTAATCGGCAAGCCACGCGGCCAGCGCCTTGCCGCCGAGGATGAGCAGCACGTTCCAGATGGCCGATCCGGCTGCGGTGAATAGCAGGAAGCGACCCACCGGCATGTGCGCCAGGCCTGCCGGCAGCGAGATCATGGTCCGCAGGAATGGCGAGAAACGCAGGAAGAACACCACCCACTGTCCGTGACGCTGGAAGAAGCGCGTCGCCGCTTCCATGTGCTCCCAGTCGATGGTCAGCCACCGTCCCCAGCGGTCGATGAACGGACGGGTTCGCTCGTAGCCCCACTTGTCGCCGATCCAGTACCAGGCATAGTTGCCTGCAACCGTGCCCAGCGTGCCTGCGATCAGTAGCGGCCAGAACGTCATTTCGCCGCGCGCGATCAGGAGGCCGCCCACGCCCATGATGACTTCGCTGGGAACCGGCGGGAAGATGTTCTCCAGAGCCATCAGCACGAAGATGCCAAGGTAGCCGCCCCGCGCGATCGCTTCGATGATGAAATCGTGCATAGGTCCCTAACGTCGGAAGGCCGCAAAGGGTTCGCAAGTGCCTTTGCCTTGTCGCAAACGCCGCGCTATCCGCCGTCGATGGAATCGGTTGAGACTGTCATCGCCCAACTGGCGGAAATTCACGACCGCGCGGTGGAAACCCTGCGCGCGGACATTCTGGCGTTTGCCCGCGAGGGAACCCTGCCCGACGCAGCCAAGCGGCTCGACGGGAGCTATGCCTATCCCGAACTCGTGATCCGCTATCACGGCGAGCCGCCGTCGAGCACCCGCGGCCTGGCCTATGGCCGCCTGAACGCGCCGGGCACTTATGCCACCACGGTCACCCGCCCGCGCCTGTTCGCCGATTACCTTGCCGAGCAGCTCGAACTGATCGCCGCCGACTATCCGGTCGAAGTGACGGTCCGCGCCTCGCGGCAGGAAATCCCATTTCCCTATGTGCTCGATGGCGAGGCGGGGTCGATCCTCGCCGGGATCGAGCCGCAGGTGCTCGCCCGCCACTTCCCGGCGACCGAGCTGGCGCTGATCGGCGACGAACTGGCCGACGGGATCGAGCTTGGCGGACCCGACGATACGATTCCGCTATCGCTGTTCGACGGACTGCGCACCGATTTCAGCCTGGCGCGGCTGGCGCACTATACGGGCACCAGCACCGAGCATTTCCAGCGCTTCATCCTGTTCACGAACTATCACCGCTATGTCGATGAATTCGTTGACTGGGCGGCCGAGCAACTCGGGTCGAACGGCTATACCGCGCTGGCTGGCGCGGGCGGCCTGTTCGTGACCGAGCGAATGGCGAACGCACGGATGCAATTGAGCGATACGGCGTGGCGGCGGCACCAGATGCCCGCCTATCACCTAATCGGCGAGGGCCGCGGCGGCATCACCCTCGTCAACATCGGCGTCGGCCCGTCGAACGCCAAGACGATCACCGATCACCTGGCAGTCCTGCGGCCCGAGGCATGGCTGATGATCGGCCACTGCGGCGGCCTGCGCCCCAGCCAGAAGATCGGCGACTACGTTCTCGCCCACGCCTACCTGCGCGACGATCACGTGCTCGACACCGTCCTGCCGCCGGAAATACCGCTTCCTGCCATCGCCGAGGTGCAGCAAGCGCTCTACGGCGCGGCGGAGGAAGTTTCGGGGGCACAAGGGGCCGACCTCAAGCAGCGGATGCGGACGGGCACGGTCGTGACGACCGACGATCGCAACTGGGAGCTCCAGTACAGCACCTCCGCGCGCCGGATGTCGCTGTCGCGTGCCGTCGGCGTCGATATGGAAAGCGCGACGATCGCGGGCCAGGGATACCGCTTTCGCGTACCCTACGGCACGTTGCTGTGCGTCAGCGACAAGCCTCTGCACGGAGAGATCAAGCTGCCGGGCCAGGCGAACAAGTTCTACGAAGAGGCGATTGCCGCGCACCTGCAAATCGGCGTCGCCGCCTGTCGCCGCCTCAAGGAAGAAGGCGAACGGCTTCACAGCCGCAAGCTGCGCGCCTTCAACGAGCCGCCTTTCCGTTAGATTTCAGCGAATGCTCAGACGACCGTCATGCCGGTCGGCACAGGGCGCGCCATGATCGTGCTTCCTAGCAGGAGCATCGACATGGACTTCGACGACACGACGACCTGGCCAATTCGGCTGCGCGACGAAATGCTGCCTTACGCGGCCTTTTACGGCATCGGACTGATCTGGCTCACCGCAGTGGGCACGATGAGCGCATGGGGCCCGGGCCTCGGCTTTTTCGTCACGGCCGCGACAGTTGCGGTCGGGGCGCCGATCGCATTCCTGGTTTCTTTGATGATGGTCTGGCGCATGACCATGTTCGGCATCGACAGTGGCCGCGTGACCACAATGGTCGCGTCCGTCGGTTCGTCGCTCGTCCTGGGAATAGTCGCGCTCAGCCTCACCTTTCCCGCGCTCGCCTTGGGAAGGCGCCTGGGAGAAGCGCAACTGGCAATCCTGGGAGGTTTCTGACGGCCGTTGCGCGGGCGGGATATGCTCGCGCAACGACCGATCAGATCACCAGCCCTTCGGCTTGCCCTTGTTCTGCTCGTCGAGCCACTTCTTCAGCGGTGCGAAGTATTCGAGCATCGGCTTCGCGCTGATCTCGCGCGTGCCGGTGAGCACTTCGAGCGCGTCGGGCCAAGGCTTCGAGGCGCCCATTTCCAGCATGGCGTTCAGCTTCATGCCGACGTCCTTGTTGCCGTAGAAGCTGCAGCGGTGAAGCGGCCCCTTCCACCCGGATATGTCGCACGCGGCCTTGTAGAACTGGAATTGCAGGATGCCGGCCAGGAAGTACCGAGTGTACGGCGTGTTGCCCGGGATATGGTACTTGGCGCCCGGATCGAACGCGTCGGCCGGGCGGGTTACGGGCGGTGTCACGCCCTGATACTGCGTCTTCAGGTCCACCCATGCCTGGTTGTAGGTGGCCGGTGTGATCGTTCCGTCGAACACGCCCCAGCGCCACTTGTCGACCAGCAGGCCGAACGGCAGGAACGCGACCTTGTCCATCGCCTGGCGCAGGAGCAGGCCAGTGTCCTTGTCGGCGGTGGGCACCTTGGCCTTGTCGAGCATTCCGATCTGCACGAGGTATTCGGGCGTGATCGACAGCGCGATCATGTCCCCGATCGCCTCATGGAAGCCGTCGTTCGCACCGTTGAGGAACGTGTAGGGCTGCTGGTTGTAGGCCCGCTGGTAGTAGTTGTGACCGAGTTCGTGATGGACCGTCACGAAGTCTTCCGCGTTGCGCTTGGTGCACATCTTGATGCGCACGTCGTCGATCGTGTCGATGTTCCACGCGCTCGCATGGCACACGACTTCGCGATCGGCGGGCTTCACGAACTGGCTGCGGGTCCAGAAGGTTTCGGGCAGCTCATCGAAGCCGAGCGAGGAGAAGAAACCCTCGCCCGTCTTGACCATGTCCATCTCGCTCATGTTCTTCGCGACGATCAGGTCGCCGATGTCGTAGCCGACGTCGCCCGAGCCTGCCGGCGCGACGAGCGGGTAGATGTTGCCCCAGGTCTGCGCCCACATGTTGCCGAGCAGGTCGGCACGGATCGGTCCCGTCTTGGGCTGCACCGCATCGCCGTGCTTCTCGTTGAGCTTCCAGCGGACGTAAGTGTGCAGCGATTCGTAGAGCGGCTTCGTCTCGGCCCACAGACGCTCGGTCATCGCGGTGAACGCGGCCGGATCCATGTCATAGCCCGAACGCCACATCGCACCGACGTCGGCATAGCCGAGTTCCTTGGCGCCCTCGTTCGAGATGGCGGCCATGCGCGTGTAATCATCCTTCATCGGCGCGCCGACATTGTCGTGCCAGCTCGCCCACATTTCGGAGAGTTCAGCCGGGGTGCGTTCGGGGTTGCCCATCTCGGCCTCGATGTCGGAGCCCGAGATTTCCTTGCCGTTCAGCGTCCCCTTGCCCTTGCCGTACTGGCTGGAAAGCGCGGTCGCGATCGTGCTCAGTTCGGTCGCGGCCCCTTCCGTCGTCGGCGCGGGTAGCGTGATCGTGCCGCGCATCATGTCGAGCTTGCGCTTCACGACCGGGTCGAGGCCCGGCAGCGCCGCGAACTTCGCGGCCTGCAGCGCGTAGTTCACCTGGCGGGATGTCGATGCGGCATTGCTCTTGGCCGCGAGCGCATCGGTATCTTCGGTGATGTAGGTGGCGTTTACCCAAGCGATACGCGCCTCGTCGACCGCAGCGGTGCGCAAGTCTGCCTCGGCGGCGGCGACGAACTGCGCGGCGCCTTCGGGGGTGAGCGGATATGCGGTCGCGGTCTCAGGCGTAGCGGCCGGAGTGGTGGCGGTCTGGGCGACTGCAGGCGTGGCGAGCGCCACCGCGAGCGCGGAAAGCGCGATCGAAGCGTACTTCATGACGGGAAACCTCTCGGGAAGATGCGACTGGATTGTTACGGTTGATACCGCCTTGCACATGTGCCGCGGCTGAATCAAGCCGACAGGAAGCGCACGATCTCCTCGCCCAGCGCCGCTTCGGTGACCGAGCTCATATGCGTTCCGGGCACCTCGACATGGGTCGCATCGGGCAGCGCTTTGGCAAGGGCCACGGGATCGCCGTTGTCGCGGTCCTGCGCGCCGCAGAGTACCATCGTGGGAATGGCGATCTTCGCCAGATCGGCGGCGTCGGTATCGCCGACCGATTCCAGCAGCAGCTTGGCCGCGACCAGATCGACCTTCTGAGTCTTCATGAATGCGACCGCCATGAACGCCGCGTCACCGTGTTTCACCTCGTCGAAACGCGCGATCGCATCGAGGAAGAACGCCGAGCGACGGGTCCAGCCGGCCAGCCCCTCCAACCCCATGCCTGCCAGAACGAGCCGTCGCGGATCGAGCCCGGCGATAACGCCGCGCGCCGCGGTGCGCGAACCGAGCGAGAAACCGACCAGATCGTAATCGGTCAGCCCAAGCCCCTCGACCAGAGCAAAGGTGTCGCGCACCAGCACATCGGTCGGGTAAGCGGCCTTGTCGTGCGGCCTCGCGCTTTTCCCGTGGGCGCGGAAATCGGGCATGATCGCCTCGAACCCGGCGTCGGCGAGCCTTTGCGCGTGGCCGAAGCGGATCCAGTTGGTGGTCGCCTCCGAGAACAGTCCGTGAAGCATCAGGACCGGGCGTCCCGCGCCCAGCCGGTGGACGGCAAGCTCGGCCCCGTCGAAGCCCTCCAGCATCTGCGTCGTCGCCTCGCTCATGCCGGCGGCTCCATGCCCGCATCCTTCCATTTCTGGACCAGAACGTCGTACTCGTCGGTACGGAAGCGCGGGAGGGTGCCGGTGTCGATCCAGGCCTCGAGGATGCTTTCGGCTCCGAAGTGATGCTTGGGGCGGAAGGGCGACGGATCGTCGAAGCTGCCGATGGTCAGGTCCATCCGGGTCGAGCCTTCCTTGAAGCGAAAGCCGAGCGGCGTGCCGCAGTGCGAGCAGAACGGTCGCTCGGCGATCGGCGAGCTGGCGAACCAGTCCGGGGCGCCCTGCCATTCGACGTCGGCCTGCTCCACGCCGACGAACGCCGCCGCCACGCCGCCCGTTGCGCGCTGGCACATACGGCAATGACACAGGTATGCCTCGGCGGGATCGGCCTGCGCCGTATAACGAACGCGGCCACACTGGCAGCCGCCGGTCATCGAAATGCTCATGCTGCCAGCCATATCGCAGCCGGACCGACGCGCAATCCCGATTGCAGGTCATAAGCAGGCTTATTATAGCCAGGCGCATGGACAAGAACATGCCGTATCTCTTGGCTGACAGTTCGCGGGCGCTGCGCCGGTCGTTCAACATGCGAGTGCGCGAAACCGGCGTCACATCGCAGCAGGCGCGCCTCCTCCTTCAGCTCGATCGCACACCCGGTCAGAACCAGTCGTATTACGCCGAGCGGCTCGAGATCGAGCCCATCACGCTGTGCCGCATGGTCGACCGAATGGAGGAAGGTGGCTTGATCGAGCGGCGGCCCGACCCCGGTGACCGGCGCGCGCGCCTGCTCCACCCCACAAAGCGGAGCAAGGCGGAGATCGAGCGCATCCGCGCAGCGCTGGCCGGGCTTATCGAAACCATGCTCGACGGGCTCGACGATGCCGAACAGGCGTTGCTCGCGGCGATGCTGACGCGCATTTCCGAAAATCTCTCGACCCCGGCCAAGGCGATCGCCGCCAATGGCTGAGGCCGATCCCGGGATTGCGACAAAGGAGGCCGCTTCGCCGCACGAGACCCCCGCTTCGCCCCGGCGCAACCGCCGCCTGCTCCTGATGATCTCGCTGCCCCTTGCCTTGCTGATCGGCGCCGGGATTTACTGGTGGAGCCTGCAGGGCAAGGTTTCGACCGACAATGCCTATGTCCAGCAGGACAAGGTCTCGATCGGCGCCGAAGTGGGCGGCAAGATCGTCGAAGTTTTCGTCAAGGACGGACAGGACGTTGCGGCAGGCGACCTGCTCTTCCGAATCGATCCCGAACCCTATCGCCTGCAGATCGGCCAAGCCGACGCGGAAATCGCGATGGCGCAGGCGAACGTCACCGCGCTGGCGAGCTCGGCCGACCTTTCGGGCAGCGATATCGCCGCAGCGCGTGAAGATATCGCGTTCAACCAGGCGACGCTCCAGCGCCAGCAGGCACTGTGGGAGCGCGGGTTCACCACCAAAGCCAGCCTCGAAGCGGCGCAGCACGCGGTCGCGGAATCGCGCGAGCGGATGCGCGCTGCCGAAGCCCGCGCCGCCGAGGCCCGCGCGCGCCTCGCGACCGGTCCGCAGGTCCCCGGAGAAAATCCGCAGGTGGCCGCCGGGCGGGCACAACGCGCGATCGCCGAACTCAATCTGTCGCGGACCGAGGTGCGTGCGCCCATCGCCGGGCGCGTCGCACAGGCGGACCGGATGCAGGCGGGGCAGAACGTCGTGCAGGGATTGCCGGTCCTGACGCTGGTGGCGACGGGCACTACTTATGTGGAGGCGAACTTCAAGGAAACAGACCTTGCCGACATGGCGGTAGGGCAACCGGCCGAACTGCACTTCGATGCCTACCCCGACCTGGTGGTCAAGGGCCGGGTCGCCTCCATCGGCGCCGGAACCGGATCGGAGTTCTCGGTCCTCCCGGCGCAGAACGCCACCGGCAACTGGGTTAAGGTCACCCAGCGCGTGCCCGTGCGCATCGCGATCGATGGTAAGCCGCCGCGCACGATGATCGCCGGCCTTTCGACCGAGGTGACCGTCTTCACCGACGGGCGCGAGTAATGGCCACTGCCGCAGGGAGCCGACCGGCTGCCGGCGCCATTCCCATCGGCGACGAGCCGCAGCTCAAGGTCGCCAACCAGCCGCTGCTGATGGTCGGGATCATGGCAGCGTCGCTGATCCAGATCCTCGACACGACGATCGCCAACGTCGCCATTCCGCACATGCAGAACTCGCTCGGCGCGACCGCCGAAAGCGTCACGTGGGTGCTGACGAGCTACATCATCGCCAGCGCGGTCGCGATGCCGATCACCGGCTGGCTAGCCGACCGTGTCGGCGGACGCCGCCTGTTCATCTGGTCGGTTGCCGCGTTCATCCTCACCTCGATGCTGTGCGGGATGGCGCAGAACCTGGAAGAGATGGTGCTGTTCCGCGCTGCACAAGGTGTGGCGGGCGCTTTCATCCCTCCGCTCAGTCAAAGCTTCATGCTCGATACCGCGCGGCCGAGCCGTCACCCGCAGGTCATGGCGATCTGGGGCATGGGGATCATGCTCGGCCCGATCCTCGGCCCAATCCTGGGCGGCTGGCTGACCGAAAGCGCGAACTGGCGCTGGGTTTTTTACGTGAACCTGCCGATCGGCGCCATCTCGCTCGCCATCCTGATGGCCGAACTGCCGGAGCGTCCCGCCACGCCGCGCCGGTTCGATCTGACGGGCTTCGTACTCATCGGACTGACCCTCGCCTCGTTCCAGCTCATGCTCGACCGGGGAACGCTGCTCGACTGGTTCGATTCGCCGGAGATCTGGCTCTATGCGTTCGTGGCGATAAACGGACTGTGGCTGGCGGTGATCCACCTTGCCAGCGTCCGCCAGCCGATTTTCGATTCCGCGCTTTTCGCCGACCGCAACTTCGCGATCGCGCTAGGCTTCATGGTGGCGATCGGCGTCGTGATGTTCGCCAATATGGCGCTGATGCCACCGATGCTGCAGAACCTGTTCGGATACGGCGTGATCGATACCGGCCTGGTCTTGATGCCGCGCGGGATCGGCATACTGATATCGATGCAAGTGTCCGGCCTGCTGCTCCGCCGCGGGATCGACGCGCGGGTGATCGTGGCGACCGGATTCGCGATCACGGCCTTCTCGCAATGGCAGATGGCGCACTGGTCGTTGCAGGCGGACCAGTGGCACTTCGTCACGACTGGGTTGATCCAGGGCCTCGGGATGGGCCTCGTTTTCATCCCGCTGAACGTCACGGCCTATTCGACATTGGCGCCCCGCCTCCGCACCGAGGCGTCGAGCCTGCTGAACCTCGCGCGATCGCTCGGGGGGTCGGTCGGCATATCGATCGCGACGGTCCTGCTGGGCTACAACATACAGCGCGGGCACGAGGAGATCGGTGCCCATGTGACCGGGGCGACGATCCTGTCGCTCGACCTGGGAGAAATCGACCGTTACCAATCGGCGGGCGACGTCGTCACCACGATGATCGACGCCGAGGTCAACCGGCAGGCGGCGATGCTGGCCTACGTCAACGACTTCTACCTGATGATGTGGCTGGCCATCGCGGCGCTTCCGCTCACGTTGCTGATGCGTAAGGCCGCGCCCCCGCCTTCACCCTCGCCGCATTAGCGAGGCTGCAGGCCTTTCTGCTCCATCCGCCATTTCGCCATCGCGATGCGATCCTGCCCGAAGAACGGCTCGCCTTCGAACACCAGTGTGGGGACTCCCCAATGGCCGGCATCCTCAAGCGCCTGCTGGTTCGCGGCAATCTCGGCGTCGAGCGCTTCGGCCTCGTCGCTCGCTTCGGCATCGAGTTCGGTAAGGTCGAGCCCTGCCTTCGTCGCCGCGCCGGCAAGATGTTCGCCCTCGTGCCAGCCTTGCGCCCCGCCCCAGATCAGGCGGGCTGCTTCGGCAGCGAATGCAAGCCCCTTGCCGCGCCGAGCCGCCGCCTGGCCCAGCCGGGTGATCCGGCGGATGTAGGGCTGCTCCGCGGCAATTTCTCGCGTGGAGGGGTTCTGCACGATCGGATCGGGCCGCGGCGGGCCGAAAGGAATCCCCTCCATCTGCGCCACGCGAAACATGTCGGTGAAGGTGTAACGTAGCCAGTTGGGATGGTTGCGCTCGAAGAAATCGGGCTGGCGGATCGCGAGCGGATAGACCGGGCGCAGCGCGATATCGACCGCGTGAGTCGAGGCAAGATCCCGATACCGCCCGATCGAAAGGTAGCTGTAGGGACTGCGGAAGCTGAAATAGAGGTCGGCGGTCAGCATCGGCAGGTCTCCGGTCAGCGGAAGAAGCAGTTCACCCCGGCATAGAGGCTTTCGATCCGCGCGTCCCGCCCCGTGCCGCTGGCAAAGCCGCCGATCCGCTGGCCATCGGCAGCGACGTATTCGAATTCGCCATCCAGCGTCGAGCCTTCGACGAACTGCGCGCTGCGGGTTACTTCCAGGTCGCGCAGGAGGATGCCAGGGCGGATACCGTCGCTGGTGACGACCGCAGGGTCGGCGTCCGCGAACCAGCCTACCAATCTGTCGTCCTGGAAATTGAGCTTCAGCCCGCCGTATTCGATGAACGCCATCGGACCTGCGCCGCATTCCTCCAGCGTGGTGCGCCTGGGATCGACCATGAGCGCGCTTGCCGCCGCTTCGATCTCGCCGCGCGCTGCGCCAAATGCGAAGCGGGTCGCGGTCGCCGCCGTTCGCCCCAGCGCCACTCCGCCGGCATCGAGGATCGCCTTGCCGGGTTGGCGCTTCGCAGGTTCGGCAGTGACGACATCGGTCGGAGAAGCGGTCGGCGCGGGTGCAGGTGCGGCTTCCTGTTGCTGGCAGGCCGCGAGCGTAAGCATCACAGCAGCCGCGCCGACGATCCGCACCGAGCTCACCCCTTCTTGAGGCAGCGCCGCCCGAGCAGTTCGGCGATCTGGACGGCGTTTAGCGCCGCACCCTTGCGCAGGTTGTCGCTGACGCACCAGATGTTGAGGCCGCTCTCGACCGTCGGGTCCTCGCGAACGCGCGACACGTAAGTTGCCCCGTCACCGACGCACTCGATCGGGGTCACGTATCCGCCGTCCTCGCGCTTGTCGATCAGCATCACGCCCGGAGCCTCGCGGAGGATGTCCTGCGCCGCTTCGGCACTCAGCTCATGCTCGAACTCGATGTTGATCGATTCCGAATGGCCGACGAACACCGGCACGCGCACGCAGGTCGCTGAGACCTTGATCTTGGGGTCGAGAATTTTCTTCGTCTCGACCACCATCTTCCACTCTTCCTTGGTCGATCCGTCGTCCAGGAATGCGTCGATGTGCGGAATCACGTTGAAGGCGATCTGCTTGGTGAACTTCTGGCTTTCCACCTGGTCGCCGACGAAGATCGCGCGGCTCTGCTGGAACAGTTCGTCCATGCCCTGCTTTCCGGCGCCCGACACCGACTGATAGGTCGAAACGACCACGCGCGTGATCCCCGCCGCATCGTGCAGCGGCTTCAACGCGACGACCATCTGCGCGGTCGAGCAGTTGGGATTGGCGATGATGTTCTTGCGGGCGTACCCTTCGATCGCATCCGGGTTCACCTCGGGCACGATCAGCGGCACGTCCGGGTCCATGCGGTAGAACGACGAATTGTCGATCACCACGCAGCCGGCCGCAGCGGCCTTGGGCGCGTATTCCTGCGCGGGTCCACTACCGGCGGCGAACAAGGCGATGTCCCATCCGGTCCAGTCGAAATGCTCGATGTTCTGGCACTTGAGCATCTTGCCGGTGTCACCGAATTCGACTTCGCTGCCCGTCGAGCGCGAGCTTGCGACCGCAGCGACCTCGTCGCACGGGAACTCGCGCTCGGCGAGCACGGCCAGCATTTCGCGGCCTACATTGCCGGTCGCACCGACCACCGCTACCCGGTAACCCACCGCGCGTTCTCCTTCGCAGATGCAAAATTTCGGACCGTCCCCTTACGCCTGTCCGCGCAAAGCGCAACGCCGCGCCGACGTATGCGCGGGATCGGCAAGCCCGGCTCCATAAGAAAAAGGCGCCCCGGACCAGCCGGAGCGCCTTTTCTTGCCCGTGGGGGCCGCGCGCGCTCAGGCGTTCTCGCGGCGCTCCGCGATGCGCGCACGCTTGCCGGTGCGGCCACGCAGGTAATAGAGCTTCGCCCGGCGCACGACGCCGCGGCGAACCACGGCGATGCTTTCGATGTTCGGCGAATAGAGCGGGAATACGCGCTCCACGCCTTCGCCGAAGCTCATCTTGCGAACGGTGAAATTGCTGTTGATGCCCCGGTTCGAACGCGCGATGCACACGCCTTCGAAGTTCTGGGTACGGGTGCGGGTGCCTTCGACAACGCGCACGCCCACGCGGAGCGTGTCGCCCGCGCGGAAGTTCGGAATTTCTTTGCCCTGGGTAAGGGCCTCGACGGCCTCGGCCTCGAGCGTCTGGAGCAGGTTCACTGGTCCTTGTCCTTCGTTTCGCGCTGCGCACCAGAGGCAGGCGGAACCCGAGCGCCACTATGACGCTCCCAAAGGTCCGGCCTGCGTAGCCGTGTGTCGGTCTCGGCCATGGACTTGCGCCATGCCGCGATCCTCGCATGATCCCCCGATCGCAGCACTTCGGGGATCGTGCGCCCTTCCCATTCGTAAGGTCGGGTGAACTGCGGGTATTCGAGAAGCCCCTCTTCGAAGGATTCCTCGGCTCCGCTGAGCGGGGCGCCCATTACGCCGGGGAGAAGGCGAATGCAAGCGTCGAGCAGAGCCAGCGCCGCAGGCTCTCCCCCCGACAGCACGATGTCGCCCAGGCTCACCTGCTCGATCTGCGGCCGCGCTTCGAAAATGCGCTCGTCGAACCCCTCGAACCGGCCGCACAGGATCACCGCGCCGGGACCCGCCGCAAGTGCGCGAACGCGCGCCTGGTCGAGCGGCTTACCGCGCGGCGTCATCGCCAGCACCGGACGATGGTCGGCCACGCTGTCGAGCGCCGCGGCGAGCACGTCGGCCTTGAGGACCATGCCGGCCCCGCCCCCTGCCGGCGTATCGTCGACCGTGCGGTGTTTGTCGGTCGCAAAATTGCGCAGCTGCACCGACTCGAGCGACCAGTCGCCTCGCTCCAGGGCCCGTCCCGCCAGCGAAACGCCGAGCGGCCCGGGAAACATCTCGGGATAGAGCGTTATGACGGTGGCGGCGAATGTCATATGGCCGCCCATGCGCAAGGCTGGAGGGCAAGGCAAGGATGAGCGACGAAGAAGCCGGCGCGCCCGACGACTGCATCATCATCGGTGCCGGCCCTGCGGGGCTGACCGCCGCGATCTATCTGGCGCGCTACCATCTTTCGATCCGCATGTTCGACAGCGGCGAAAGCCGGGCGGCGTGGATTCCCACAAGCCACAACCACGCCGGGTTTCCCGACGGGATCAACGGCAAGGAACTGCTTGCCCGGATGCGCGAGCAGGCGCGCAAGTATGGCGCGCTGCGTGAGGAGAAGAGGGTTCAGCACCTCGCCAGGACCGGCGATTGCTTCACCGTCGGTACCGACAGCGGCACCTACCGTGCGCGGACCGTGTTGTTGGCCACGGGCGTCGTCAACCGGCGGCCGGACGCGCTTCCGGACGATTTCCATGACGAGGCTCTTGCACGCGGACTGCTGCGATACTGTCCGGTTTGCGACGGATACGAAGTCACCGACAAGCGGGTCGCTATCATCGGATCGGGCAAGCACGGCACCGCCGAGGCGCTGTTCCTGCGCGGGTTCACGAAGCACATCACGCTTGCCTGCCCAAAAGGCGAGCATGACCTGGACGACGAATGCGCCCGCCAGTTGGCCGACGCGGGGATCAAGGTCGTTTCCGGCCCTTGCGGCGGATACACGATAGAAGGCGATGCGATCGCGTTCGACGCTGGCGACCAGCGGGTAACGGTCGACAGCATCTACCCTGCGCTCGGCTCGCATATCCGGTCCGAGCTGGCGAAACTTGCCGGTGCGCGCCTGAGCGAAGACGGCAGCGTGATCGTGGACGATCACATGGAAACAAGTGTGTCTGGCCTATTCGGCGCAGGCGACGTGGTGCTGGGCCTCGATCAGATCAGCCACGCTATGGGCATGGCCGGCGTCGCCGCAACGACCATCCGCAACAAGCTCGCCGAAGATCGGCCGATCAGACGATGAACGCCGGGTCCACCACCGCGCGGTCCTGATCCCAGTCGGGAACCGCGTCCGAGTTCATGGGGACCATCGCGCGCTTGCCGCTCTCGAGCTCGATCTCGAGAACGTCCCCGGCGCCGAAATTCGCGACGGAAACGACCGTTCCGATCGGTTTGCCTTCAGGCGATATCGCCGCAAGGCCAATCAGATCGGCATGGTAATACTCGCCTTCGCCCAATGGAGGCATGGCCGAGCGCGGCACCGCCAGCGCCGTCCCGCGCAGCCGCTCGGCAGCCGTCCGGTCAGCGATCTCGGCAAAGCGAGCGATCGCGCCGCCCTTGCCGTCGTCGCGCAGCTTCTTCGGCGTCAGCGCGCCGTCGTTGAAGCTCTTGTATCGGGAGAGCGATTCCACGCCTTCGCCGAACAGTTTCAGGCGGACTTCGCCCGTCACTCCGTGTGCGCCGGTCACGGCGGCCAGAGTGACGGGCTTGTCCATCGGGCTTAGCCCTCGGCCTTCTCGTCGGTGGCCGCAGCGGCCTCGGCATCGGCGGCTTCGTCGACGACGGTGCCGCCTTCGGAAGCTTCTTCCGCCATCGCGGCGGCATCTTCGGCGGTCGCGTCAGCCGGGGTTTCGTCGGCGACTGCTTCTGCCACAGCTTCAGCGGTCTCTTCCGACTTTACCGAACCGGTGGCATCGCTTTCGGCCTCTGCGGGAGCAGCTTCGGCCTCGACTTCGGGCTCGGGCGCCGGAGCGGCAGCGGCCTCGGCGGCAGCTTCCTCGGCGGCGGCAGCCTTGGCGGCACGCTCCTCGGCGCGCTCCTTGGCGGCTTCGCCCGGTTCACCCTTCTTGGGGTTGCTGCGCGCTGCGCGCTCCTTGACGCCGGCGGCGTCGAGGAAACGGGCGACACGGTCCGACGGCTGCGCGCCGACCGACAGCCAGTGCTTTGCACGATCGGCGTCGATCTTCACGCGGTTCTCGTCGTCTTTGGCGAGCAGCGGGTTGTAGGTGCCGATTTGTTCGAGGTATTTGCCGTCGCGCGAGGCGCGGCTGTCCGCAACCACGATGCGGTAGTACGGACGCTTCTTCGCGCCACCGCGCGACAGACGAATTGCAACTGCCATTTTACTTCACCTTTCTGAACTTAAAACCTGAAATCACTTCTTTTTCATCAAATCCTGCAAATTGCCGGGCAGCGCCCCGCTGCCCAAGCCGGGGAGCGAGGGAGGCGCGCCGCCTCCACCCATTCCACCCAATGCTCCGCCCAGGCCGCCCTTCCCGAAGGCGGCGGCCAAACCCTTGAAACCGCCCATCTTGCGAATCTGCTTCATCGCGCGGGCCATTTCTTGGTGCATCTTGAGCAGCTTGTTGACGTCCTGCACTTCCAGCCCGGCACCGGCAGCCACGCGCTTCTTGCGCTTGGCGTTCATCAGTTCGGGCCGCTCGCGCTCCTTGGGCGTCATCGATCCGATGATCGCGTCCATATGAACGAGGACCTTGTCGTCCATGCCCGACTGGGCCATCGCCTGCTTGGCCTTCTTCATGCCCGGCATCATGCCGGCGAGCATTCCGAGGCCGCCCATGTTCTGCATCTGCTTGAGCTGGGTACGCAAATCGTTGAGGTCGAACTGCCCCTTGGCCATGCGCTTGGCGAGCGCCTCGGCGTCTTCTTCCTTGATGTGCGCGGCGGCCTTCTCGACCAGGCTGACGACGTCGCCCATGCCCAGGATGCGGTCCGCAACGCGGCCAGGGTGAAACGCTTCGAGCGCGTCGAGCTTTTCGCCCGTACCGGCGAACTTGATCGGCTTGCCCGTGACATGCCGCATCGACAGCGCCGCACCGCCGCGCGCATCGCCGTCCATCCGGGTCAGCACGACACCGGTCAGCGGCACCTCGCCCGAGAACGACTGAGCGACGTTCACCGCGTCCTGGCCGGTGAGCGAATCGACCACCAACAGCACTTCGGTGGGGACCGAGACCGAGGCGACCGCCTTCATCTCGTCCATCAACGCCTGGTCGACGTGAAGCCGGCCGGCAGTGTCGAGCAGGAGAACGTCGATGTTCTGCAGCCGCGCCGATTCGAGCGCGCGGCGGGCGATGTCGACCGGCTGCTGGCCCTTGACGATCGGCAGCGTCGCGACGTCGACCTGCGTGCCGAGCACCGCGAGCTGTTCCTGCGCCGCGGGCCGCGCGACGTCGAGCGAGGCCATCAGCGCCTTCTTGCCGTGCTTCTCGCGGATCCACTTAGCGAGCTTGGCGGTCGTGGTCGTCTTGCCGGAGCCCTGGAGGCCCACCATCATGACGACGACGGGCGGCTTGGCGGCGAGGTTGAGCCCTTCGGCGACCGCGCCGTCACCGCCGCCGAGCATCTCGACCAGCTCGTCGTGGACGATCTTGACGACCTGCTGGCCCGGCGTGACCGAGCGCAGGACGTCCTGGCCGATGGCCTTTTCGGTGACCGAATCGATGAAGCGCCGGGCGACCGGCAGCGCGACGTCGGCTTCCAGCAGCGCGACGCGGACTTCGCGCATGGCATCGCGCACGTCCTGCTCGCTCAGCGCGCCGCGACCGCGCAGGCGGTCGAAGACGGTACCGAGGCGATCGGACAGGGTGTCGAACATGCGCTACCTCAAACTGGGCGGTTTCCCGCCAAATGCGAAAAACGCCGGCGGACGAAACCTCGTCGGCCAGCGTGCGAGCCTCATAGAGAGAAACCCGACTTTATCTGTTCCGATGGTGGAGCCTAGCGGGATCGAACCGCTGACCTCCTGCATGCCATGCAGGCGCTCTCCCAGCTGAGCTAAGGCCCCGTACCATCGATATGTGCCGAACCCGAGGGACCGGCGAAACCGCCAAATCGGCAGGCCGCGCCCTTTATGGGGCGAGCCTGCCGTTGGCAAGACACTTATTCGTCCCGGTTATTCGTCGACGTCGTCGTCGTCGCCGCCGGTAGTCACGCCGAGATCGTCGTCACCGCCGAGATCGACATCGTTGTCGGGCGAATCGTCGTCCTCGTCGACGTTGAGGTCTTCCAGATCGTCGTCGTCCGCCAAATCGCTGTCGGGTTCGACGTCCTTCTTCTTCTCTTCCTCGAACGGGATCGGCTGCTTCGACTTGAGCACCGGTTCGGGCGACCACTTCTCGCCGCATTCGATGCATTCGACCGGTTCGTCCTTGCCCAGGTCGTAGAAGCGTTCACCGCACTTGGGGCACTGGCGCTTCGTGCCCCACTCTGGCTTGACCATTGTAAATCCTCAGGTGCTGCCTGCCCGGAAGGGGACAGGGCGAAATGTCATGAAACTTGATGGATGTCCGGCGCACCGGAATCAAGAGCGGGCGCGCCTTGCCAGAACCCACCCCCGCTGTCAAAAGCCGCGCGCCTCAGGCCGACCATGAACCATAGCGACCTTCCCTCCCCGCGCCGCTTCAGCGCCGCCGCACCCTTGCGTGGCCGCATCCGCGTGCCCGGCGACAAGTCGATCAGCCACCGCTCGATCATGCTCGGCGCGCTGGCGGTGGGCGAGACGCGGGTGACCGGCCTGCTCGAGGGCGAGGACGTGATGGCCACCGCCGCTGCCATGCGCGCGATGGGCGCGACTATCGAGAAGCACAGCGATCGCTGGTCGATCCACGGCGTCGGCGTCGGCGGATTGCTCCAGCCGCAGGCGGCGCTCGACATGGGCAATTCGGGCACGTCCACGCGGCTGCTGATGGGCCTGATCGCCAGCCACGCGATCACTGCGGCGTTCACCGGGGACGCCAGCCTGTCGAAACGCCCGATGGGGCGGGTCATCGAACCGCTGAGCCGCATCGGCGCAAGCTTCACCCCCTCGCCCGGGGGTCGCCTGCCGCTGATGATGACCGGAGCCAGCGTACCCGTACCGATCGAATACCGTCTGCCGGTCGCGTCCGCGCAGGTGAAGAGCGCTGTGCTGCTGGCGGGATTGAATACCGCCGGCATCACCACCGTCATCGAACCGGTCCCGACCCGCGACCACTCCGAACGGATGCTGCGCGGCTTCGGCGCCGATATCGAGGTCGAGGTGATGGGCGGCGAGCGGATCATCCATATTCGCGGCGAGGCCGACCTCAAGCCCCAGACGATCGAGGTGCCGGGCGATCCCTCGTCGGCCGCGTTCTTCATGGTGGCCGCCAGCATCGTTCCCGGCAGCGACCTCATGATCGAGAACGTCGGCCTCAATCCCACGCGCGCCGGCCTGGTCGAGGTGCTGCGCCAGATGGGCGCGATCATCGACGAAGTGGACCGCCGCGAGTTCGGCGGCGAGCCGGTGGCCGACCTGCACGTCCGCCACGCTCCGCTGACCGGGATCGAGGTCGACCCCGCCCTCGCCCCGAGCATGATCGACGAGTTTCCCGTCCTGTTCATCGCCGCCGCGATGGCCCACGGGCGCACGGTCACGCGCGGTCTCGACGAGCTGCGGGTCAAGGAATCGGACCGCCTGTCCGCCATGGCCGCCGCGCTCACCGCGGCCGGTGCGAACGTCGAGGAAGCCGAAGACGGACTGATCATCGACGGGACCGGCGGCGATCCGCTGCGCGGTACGTCGAACGCGCGGGTGCAGACCCATCTCGACCACCGCATCGCAATGGCGATGGCGGTCGCCGGCCTCGTATCGAAGGACGGCGTCGAAATCGACGATACCCGCCCAATCGCCACCAGTTTCCCGACGTTCGAAGACCTGCTTGAAGGAGCCACGCAAAGCTGATGCCCGGAATATCGTCATTCGAAGCCGATCTCATCGGCTTTGCCGGAAGCTTCCTGATCGTCGCGGCCTTTGCCTACAGCAACCTTTCGAAAAGCATGAACCTGCTCGTGTTCAACGTGGCGAACTTCTTCGGCGCCGCGCTGCTCGCGATCTCGCTGACGGTAAATTACAACCTGCCGACGATGGTGCTCGAGATCGTGTGGATGGGCATTGCCCTGTTCGGTATCGCGAAGGCGCTGCGGGCGCGAGCGAAGCCGCAATGATCATCGCCGTCGACGGTCCCACCGCCTCGGGCAAGGGCACGATCGCGCGCGGTCTCGCGGCACACTATGGCCTGCCCTATCTCGATACCGGCCTGCTCTATCGCGCCGTGGGCCGCCAGGTGTTCATCGACGGGGGCGATCCGGACGAGGCGGGAGACGCGCTCGCGGGGACGGCTTTCCCCGACGCCCTGCTCGCTGATCCGTCGTTGCGCAGCGAGGAGACAGGCGGCCTCGCCAGCCGGGTGTCGATCCATCCCTCGGTCCGGCAGGCGCTTTACGAGCGGCAGCGCAAGTTCGCCGAGCAGCCCGGCGGAGCGGTGCTCGACGGCCGTGACATCGCCACCGTCATCGCGCCCGACGCGGACGTGAAGTTGTTCGTCACCGCCAGCGTCGAAGCGCGTGCAGAGCGGCGGTGGAAGGAAATGCGCGAGAGTGGAATCGAGGTCTCGCTCGACGATATCGCGCAGGACATTCGCGCCCGCGACGAACGAGATGCCAATCGCGCCGAAGCCCCGCTGCGCGTCGCGGAAGGCGCGTTCGTGATCGACAATTCCGCGATGACCCGCGAACAGGCGCTCGCCGCGGCGATCGAGGCGGTGGAGGCCGCGCGGCGGGGCTAATTCCAGAGAATACCATTTTCCTACAAACGGATAGCCGGTCCATTATCGCGCGATATGGAACCCGCCACGGACGTTCTCCCTCTCCGCAGGCTCGCCTTCCGCTTGCCGCAACGGAAAGTCACACCCGAAGATGCGAAAAGGCGCGTCTTGCCGAGGGCAGGTGCCCACTGCCCGGGTTTCGAAAAACCGCGGCAAACCGTGACACGCCCCGCTCCAGCCAAAGCTTGCTTTCGCGCCCCCTCGGGCGTATGGGCGCGCCGTCCCAGTCAGCACCCGCTCGACAGGACCTTCGCTTGGCATCCGGCCTTGCGGAGACGACGGCCCTCTTGCCCCGTTAGCCCCGCAATCGTGCGGGAGACGGGTAAAGACCCGGGTAAAACCCGAGGCCGGTAGCAAAACGTGAACAGGAAACCTGACTCTATGGCATCGACTGCCAACCCCACACGCGCCGATTTCGAGGCGCTGCTCAACGAACAGCTCGGCGGCGCCGGCGAAGACGGCTTCGAAGGCCGCGTCGTCAAGGGCACCGTGACCGCCATCGAAAACGGCATGGCGATCATCGACGTCGGCCTGAAGAGCGAAGGCCGCATCAACCTCAAGGAATTCGAGCGCGGCGAAGAAGACGGCTCGCACGGCCTGTCGGTAGGCTCTGAGGTCGAAGTGTTCGTCGACCGCGTCGAGAACGCCGACGGCGAAGCGATGCTCAGCCGCGACCGCGCCCGCCGCGAAGCCGCGTGGGACAAGCTCGAAAGCGAATTCGGCGAAGGCAAGCGCGTCGACGGCCGGATTTTCGGCCGCGTCAAGGGCGGCTTCACCGTCGACCTCGACGGCGCCGTGGCCTTCCTTCCCGGAAGCCAGGTCGATATCCGCCCCGTGCGCGACGTCGGCCCGCTGATGGACATGCCGCAGCCGTTCCAGATCCTGAAGATGGACCGCCGCCGCGGTAACATCGTCGTTTCGCGCCGCGCGGTCCTCGAAGAAACCCGCGCCGAACAGCGCAGCGAGCTGATCGACAAGCTGGCCGAGGGCCAGGTGATCGAAGGCGTCGTGAAGAACATCACCGATTACGGTGCGTTCGTGGACCTGGGCGGCATCGACGGCCTGCTCCACGTCACCGACATGAGCTACAAGCGGGTCAACCACCCGAACGAGGTGATCAACATCGGCGACACCGTCACCGTGCAGATCATCCGCATCAACCCCGAAACCCAGCGCATCAGCCTTGGCATGAAGCAGCTGGAAAGCGATCCGTGGGATGGCGTCGCCGCCAAGTACCCGATCGGCATGAAGATGTCCGGCACGGTGACCAACATCACCGAATACGGCGCCTTCGTCGAGATCGAGCCCGGCATCGAGGGCCTGGTCCACGTTTCGGAAATGAGCTGGACCAAGAAGAACGTCCACCCCGGCAAGATCGTTTCGACTTCGCAGGAAGTCGAAGTGATGGTGCTGGAGGTCGACAGCGACAAGCGCCGCATCAGCCTCGGCCTCAAGCAGGCCCAGCGCAATCCGTGGGAAGAGTTCGCCGAAGCACACCCGGTCGGTGCGAAGGTCACCGGCGAAGTCAAGAACGCCACCGAGTTCGGCCTGTTCATCGGCCTGCCCGGCGACGTCGACGGCATGGTCCACATGTCGGACATCGCCTGGGGCATCTCGGGCGAAGACGCGCTGGCGCTGCACCGCAAGGGTGAAGAGGTCGAAGCCGTCGTTCTCGACGTCGACGTCGAGAAGGAGCGCATCAGCCTCGGCATGAAGCAGCTCGAAAAGGGTGCCCCGGCGGCCGGCGGCACCAGCGCCGCTTCGGCTGGCGGCATCAAGAAGAACGACGTCGTCACGGTCACCGTGCTCGAAGTGCGCGACGGCGGCCTCGAAGTGCAGGTCGGCGACGACGGCGCGACGGGCTTCATCAAGCGCAGCGACCTTGGCCGCGACCGCGACGAGCAGCGTCCCGACCGCTTCCAGGTCGGCGCGAAGCTCGACGCCATGGTCATCGGCTTCGATCGTTCGAAGAAGCCCAACTTCTCGGTCAAGGCGCGCCAGATCGCCGAAGAGAAGCAGGCCGTCGAGCAGTATGGTTCGTCCGATTCGGGCGCATCGCTGGGCGACATCCTGGGCGAAGCGCTGAAGGCGAAGCAGGACTGATCCGCGCATCCGCAAGGAGCTTGCGGGTTACAGCGGGGTAGTCGAGGTCAGGGGATCTACTCCCGTGACGGCTTCCCCAGGGAACTACGAAGGCCCGCCCTCCCCCACGGGAAGGCGGGCCTTTCCTACGTCCGGGCAAGGCACTATCTTCGCCCGATGCTAGAGATCCATCAGTTCGCCTGCCTGTCCGACAACTACGGCTTCCTCGTCCACGATCCGGTGAGTGAGGAGACGGTCTGCATCGATACGCCCGATGGCGAGGCCTACATGCGCGAGGCCGCCGCGAAAGGCTGGCAGATCACCCAGATCTGGAACACGCACTGGCACCCGGACCATGCCGGCGGCAACGCGGCGATCAAGGCGGCGACCGGCTGCACCATCGTCGCGCCGGCAGAAGTCGAGCGCATCTCGCCCATCGACCGCGTGGTGAAGCACGGGGATACGGTAACGGTCGGCGAGCACGAGGCCGCGATCATCGACGTCGGCGGCCATACCAGCGGCCACATCGCCTATCACCTGGCCGAAGACGAAGTCGCCTTCGTCGGCGACAGCGTGTTCGCGCTGGGATGCGGGCGGATGTTCGAAGGCGATCCGCAGCAGTTCTGGGCTAGCCTCGAGCGGATTCGCGCCTTGCCTAGCCAGACGATGCTCTATTGCGCGCACGAATATACCCAGTCGAACGCGAAGTTCGCGCTACACGCCGATCCCGACAACCTTGAGCTGCAGCTCTATGTGCAGGAAATCGGCGATCGCCGTGCCCGGCGCGAGCCTACGGTCCCCACCAAGCTCGAACGTGAGCTGCTGACCAACCCGTTCCTGCGCGCGGACCGCGAGGACCTGCGCAATCGCTGGGGCGGCACGACGGCGGCCGAGACATTCGCCAAGCTGCGCGCAGCCAAGGACAGTTTCTGATCGTGGCCATCCGCGGCTTCCACGCGCACATCTATTTCGATCCGCCGGAACTGGACCGGGCGAAGGCATTCGCCGAGGCCGCCCGCGCCGAATTCGGCTGTCCGGTGGGTCATTTTCACTCCGCTCCCGTCGGGCCGCACCCGCGCGGATCCTGTCAACTGTCGCTGCGACCCGAGCAGTTCGCCCGCTTCGCCGTGTGGGCTCCGGAGGCGCGCGGCGAGCTGACGATTTTCGCCCATGGCCTCAGCGGCGACGATCTGGCCGACCACACCCGCTACGTCGTCTGGTTCGGCGCGTCCGAGCCGCTCGATATGTCGATCTTTAACTGACGTGAAGGCGCTTCGGGTCGATCGCCTGTCGGAAGACCTGTCGGGCGTTTCGCTTGTCGACCTGCCCCTGCCCACTCGCGCACCGGGCGAAGTGCTGGTGCGGGTCCGCGCCGCATCGCTCAACTATCCCGACCTCCTGATGACCCGGGGCGAATACCAGTTCCGCCCGGACCCGCCGTTCACCAGCGGAATGGAACTGGCCGGCGAGGTGGTCGAGGCGGACGCGGACGCGCCGTTCGCGGTCGGCGACAGGGTGATGGGCGGCGCGAAGACCGGGGCATTCGCAGATTTCGCGAGTGTCCCCGCCCGATCGCTGCGGCCCATTCCCGATGGGCTGGACTCCGTCACGGCCGGCGCCCTCGGGACGACATACGTCACCGCTTACACCGCGCTTGTCGAACTGGGCGGGCTGAGGTCCGGCCAATGGGTATTGGTTCACGGGGCAAGCGGCGGAGTCGGACTCGCCGCCTGCGACCTGGCGCGGGCGCTTGGCGCGCGAGTGATCGCCGCGACGCACGATCCGTCGAAAGTCGACGCGATCCGGGAGGCAGCCGCACCCGATGCCGTCATCGTCAATCGCGGCCGGTTTCGCGAGCAAGTGGCCGCTCTGACTGGCGGCGCGCTGTGCGACCTCGTCCTAGACCCGGTGGGCGGCGACGTGTTCGACGAAAGCACGCGCTGCGTGGCGTTCGGCGGAAAGCTGCTCGTCGTCGGGTTCGTCGCAGGCCGCATCCCGGACCTCGCGGTGAACATACCTCTCATCAAAGGCTTCTCGGTCGTGGGCGTCCGCGCTGGCGAATACGCGCGGCGGTTTCCCGACCGCGGTGCCCGGATAGCCAGCGAGGTTTCGCGCCTGGCCGCCCAGGGATCGATCCGACCTGTTATCGATCGCGTCTTACCGCTCGACCGCTGGCGCGAAGGGTTCGACGCCATGGCGTCGGGTGAACTGGTGGGGAAGGTCGTCTTCGAGACCTAACGGGGATAAGGCGCGCCCTTGAGCAGGCCCGCGAGGTGCGCCGCGTTCGCCGCCACCATACCCGCAGTCTGGCTCACCTTGCGGGGCCGATGCTCCAGGTCCTTGAAATCGGTCGAACCCATCGCCTCGCCGACCCAATAGCATGCCGCCACCGCCGGGATCGTCCACCCGGTATCGTTGAGACTCTGGAAGATCTGCGAACTGGCCCAGTGCGCGCCGTCCTCGTTCCCGACGATCGCCGCCACGGCGACCTTGGAATAGCTCGGCATCCGTCCCGCCTCGTCGGTTTCGGAGAGGAACGCGTCCATCCGCTCCAGCACCAGCTTCGCCACGCTGGACGCCTGACCCATCCAGATCGGCGTGCCGAATATCAGAATGTCGTGGGCCAGTATCTTGGCGCGGATTACCGGCCAATCGTCGCCGGGCCCTTCGTTCGAGCTGACGCCCCACGCCACATTGTGATCCGCGATGCGGATCGTCTCGGTGACCGTCACGTCATGCGTGGAGAATGCTTCGGCAAGAACGCCGATCATCGCATCGGTTGAACTCTTGCGCGAGCGGGTCTTTGTCAGCGAGCAGTTGAGGGCAATTGCGGAAAGGGCCACGGCGTTCTCCTGTCATCGACAGAAGAGCGCGTGGCCCCGTCCCGTGTTCCGAGAAAGCTCAGATGCCGGCGATAATCTCGTCGGCGAGCTTGCGGTCGGCGTCTTCGCCGTGTTTCTCCGCGATAAGCTTCGTGGCGGCAACCGTTGCCGCTATCGCAGCCTTGGCGCGCAGGTCGGCAACCGCAGTGCGTTCGGCAGCGGCGATCTTGTCGGCGGCCATACGTTCGCGGCGGGCGACGGTATCCTTCGCGTCGGCCTCGGCCTTCTGGAGAATGTAGTCCGCCTCATGCCGCGCGTTCGCGAGCATGGCCTCGGCATCCTTTTCGGCGCCGGCGACCTTAGCGGCATACTCCGCCCGGAGTTGCTCGGCCTCGGCGCGCAAGGCCTTCGCTTCGTCGAGTTGCTGGCGGATCGCGGCGATCTTGTCGTCGATGCCGCGGGTGATGGCGCCGGGCACCTTCTTCCACACCATGATCAGCACGAGCACCAGCATGGCCAGCGCCACGATTTGGTACGGAGCGAGCCCGAACAGTTCGGGCTGGAGGTGCGTCGCCGCACCACCGTGGCCCGACTCGGTCACGGTATCGGCAGCCGTCGTCGCGATGACTTCGGGAAGCGGATTAGCCATGGACGAGTGCCTCCTTGACCGCCTTGGCGGCGGCGGGCTTGGTTACCTTCACCCCGGCCAGCCGCGCGACGATGTCCTGCGCGGCTTCGGCCGCGACATCCTCGATTTCGGTCAGGGCCGACGCGCGTGCCGCGCCGATGCGCGCCTCCGCCTCGGCCAGGCGAACGTCGATCGATTGTTGTACCTCGGCAAGCCGCGCCTCGGTCTTGGCCGCACCATCGGCCTTGGCCTGGGCCAGGACGGCCTGAGCGGCTGCGCGATTTTCGTTCTCGCGAGTCCGCCAGGCTTCTTCCTGCCGATCGGCCTCGTCCCGCGCAGCCTGGGCGGCGGCGAGGTCGGAAGCGATCTGCGCGTCGCGCGCGTCCACCGTCGCCATCACCCGCGGGACCATGCCCCGGCCGATGACGAAGAAGGTGAAGCCGAAGAAGATCAGCAGCCAGAAGATCTGGCTCGAATAGGTTTCGGCAAGCTGGGCTATCTGTGGCATCGCGCGCTCTGTATCTGCGTCACCGACCGGGCACGGTGGCCCGGTCGGCGATCACTATCGGGTGTCAGGCGACGAAAATCAGGATCATCGCGACGACGAACGCCAGCAGACCGAGAAGTTCGGCCGCAGCGAAGCCGATGAACAGACGGCCCTGCTGGCCGTCGGCGGCGCCGGGGTTGCGCAGCGCGCTCTCGAGGAACGAACCGAAGACGTTACCCACGCCGATGGCGGCCATACCGGCACCGATCGCAGCAAGACCCGCACCGATGAGCTTGGCGGCTTCCATGTCCATGATAAAACTCCTTTAAATTCCGTGTGTTGAAAAGGTGACTTAGTGAAGGTTCTCGGCATCGTTGATGTACAGCGACGTCAAAAGGGCGAAAACGTAGGCCTGAATGCCGGCGACGAGCAGTTCGAGCGCGCAGATGCCGATCATCAGGATGAAGCTGGGCAGGCCGACGAGCAGGCCGAAGCCTACGCCCGCGTTGGTGCCGTCGATCACGAAGCTCGACAGAACTTCGAGCAACACGTGACCGGCCATCATCGCGACGAAAAGTCGCAGGCCGAGGCTGAAGGGACGCACCATGAACGAGATGAACTCGATCGGGGCGATCACCGGGATCATCGGCAGCGGCGTGCCTTGCGGCACGAATAGGCTGAAAAAGTGCAGGCCATGCCGCCAGAAGCCGACAACGAGAACGATCGCGAACGACAGCACCGCCAGAACGCCAGTCACCGTGAAATGGCTCGTGAACGTGAATGGGTGCAGACCCACGACGCCCAAGGGTAGCAGGCCCAACAGGTTCGCGAACAGGATGAACATGAACAGGCTGAAGACATAGGGAACATACTTGCGCCCCGCCTTGCCGATGTTCGCTTCCAGCATGTTGTCGATGAAGCCGGTGAAGGTCTCCACCGCCATCTGCCAACGACCGGGCACCATCTGGCGCTTCAGTCCGCCGGCGACGAACAGCGTCAGCACGACCGTGGTGATGAGCATCCACAGCGCGGAGTTGGTGAAGGCGATATTGTAGCCCGCAATTTCCCAGCCCGCCGTGCCGCCAAGCGGCTCGATCGTGAACTGGTGCATCGGGTCGACCTTGGCTTCGGCTGCCACTGTGCGAAAGTCCCTGATCCTTGTGCGCGGCGGCCGGATATACGCCGGGTGGCGTTATCGGTCCGGACGCTTGCTTGCAGAACGGATGATATTCCTGAAGGCGACCACGATCCCGAGGGCGAGACCACCAAGCAGTCCCCAGGGCAAGGTTCCCGCCAGCCAGTCGAACAGCCAGCCGAGTACCAAGCCGCCAAGAACCCCGCCGAGCAGATCGGCCAGCGCCCGGTTGCCGCTGCGATAATTCGCATCGGCCCCCTGCACCTTCGATCCGGTGCGCTCGTCTTCCCGCTCGCGCGCGGCCTTCAGCCGCTCTTCGAGCGCGTCAATCCGCGCATCCTCGCCGATGGGTTCCCGTGCGGGCCTCTCGTCGCTCATACCACTCTCCTCGGTTAGGAAGCTTCCTCTCGGAAACGCCTTGAAGAAGGAAACGCGCGGCATGCGCGGGAGGTGCCCGCCGAGGGCGCCGCCCCCTTAGGCGGGGGTCCTTGGCGAGTCAACCGGCGGTCCGGCCTTCGTGCGAATGCCCGGGGGTTGAAACCTGCGCAGCAATCGTGAAGGCATTTTTCATGGCCAATAATTCGATCCCGTTCGCCGAGCGCCTATCGCCCGTCCGCGCGCTGTTCACTTCGAACTCTCGCGAAGGGGTGCTGCTGATCGGCATCGCCGTTCTCGCGATGGTAATCGCCAACTCGGCGCTGGGAGAAGGTTACCACGCGCTGTTCCACGCGCCGCTGCCGTGGACCCCGATACCCAAGCTTTGGAACGCGCACCTGTGGATCAATGACGCGCTGATGGTGCTTTTCTTCTTTGTCGTCGGGCTGGAGGTAAAGCGCGAATTGGTCGAAGGCGACCTGTCGAACCCGCAGGCACGCCGCCTGCCCGTGATCGCCGCTGTCGCGGGCATGGTTGTCCCCGCGTCGCTATTCCTCGCCCTAGTTGGCGACGACCCGCAAATGCACCGCGGCTGGGCGATCCCGGCGGCAACCGACATTGCGTTCGCGATGGGCGTCATCGGTCTGCTCGGGCGTCGTGTGCCCGGCACGCTGCGCCTGTTCCTGCTGACCGTAGCCATTGTCGACGATATCGGTGCGGTGATCATCATCGCCGCATTCTACACGCTGGAAGTCAAAGGAATCTGGCTGATCGCTTCGATCGCGGTTGCGATCGGCATGGCGATCATGAACATGGTGAAAGTCGACCGGGTCTGGGCCTATTTCGCGGCCACGATATTGCTGTGGTTCTGCGTGCTGAATTCGGGCGTCCACGCGACTATCGCGGGAGTGGTCGCGGCGCTGATGGTCCCTATGTACCGTCGCAACGGCAAGCACTTGCTCGAGAAAGTCGAACACCGCCTTGCGCCTTGGAACGCCTACATGGTCGTCCCCATTTTCGCCCTCGCCAATGCCGGCGTGGATCTGCGCGACCTCGGCCCCGCCGGAATTCTCGCGCCTTTGCCCCTGGCGATCGCCGCCGGGCTATTTCTCGGCAAGCAGCTCGGCATCCTGGGAGCGGTCGCCGCGGCGCACAAGCTAGGGATTGCGAGCAAACCCGAGGGCACAAGCTGGCTGCAGGTCTGGGGTATCGCGATCCTGTGCGGCATCGGCTTCACGATGAGCCTGTTCATCGGTGCACTCGCCTTTGCCGACAACGCGCTGCTGTACGAGCAGGCGAAGATCGGCGTTCTGATGGGCACGCTGGCTTCGCTGGTAATGGGCTACCTGCTCCTCCGCTTCGCTCCCGCTAAACGACTTACTGTCGAACAGGCGGAAGCGAAGGTGGAGAGTCAGGTCGTTTGAGTCGAGAATACCGGACGCTCACCAGCTGCCGGTATTCTCCATGCTGGCCCAGGGCTCCTGCGGCGGAAGGTGACCCTCCTGCAGCAGCTCGACGGAGATGCCGTCAGGCGATTTGACGAAAGCCATGTGGCCATCCCGCGGAGGGCGATGGATGATATGCCCGGCCTCCTGCAACCGCTGGCAGGTAGCGTAGATGTCGGCGACCCGATAAGCGAGGTGGCCGAAATTGCGCCCGCCAGAGTAGGCCTCCGCCGGCGAGCCGTCCTCAGGGGGCCAGTTGTAGGTCAGTTCGACTTCGGCCACGCCCTCCTGCCCCGGCGCGGCGAGGAAAATCAGGGTGTAACGGCCGCCCTCGCTGCCGAAGCGCCGCACTTCCTCAAGTCCGATGAGTTTGAAAAAGGACACGGTCGCCTCGGGATCGGCAACGCGGATCATCGTATGCAGGTATTTCACCATCAGGCGGGCTCCAGTGTCTTCAGCAGGGCACTGGATGTAGTGAACGTCCCGACTTTCGCCAGTGTCCCGCCTAAGTGATCCGGAGCGTTGGTAGCCCTGACGGACCTGAACTGATTCCGCCCGCATATCGGCAGGAGCGCTCCCAAAGAGCGCCCCTGCCCCGTTCGATCAGAAACTCCCGCCGAGCGAGAAGACCACGGCGTCGTCGGTGAAGCCGTCGATCGAAGGACCTTCCACCCCGACGTACGATACGCCGAGCGTAAGGCTGCCGAGCACGGTTGCACTCGCCCCGAGAGACCAGTCGAGACCAGTGTCGTCGGCTGTCCCGGCGAGGAGGGGCGGCGCCAGCACACCGTCCGTGTATCCAAGGTGCGCCGACAAGGTGATCGGGGTCTGCGGGAGGGCGGTGCTAAGGTCGGTCCGCAGGTAAAGGCTGTCGTTGCCCCCCAGCGAATCCTGGTCCCACGCGTAGTTAGCGCCAACCTTGGCAGTCACCGGACCGAGCGTGCCGGTGACCGTCACGTACGGCTCGAAATACTCGGCATCGAAGCCTGCGGCGTTGCTGGGATACGCATAATAGAGAAGGCCGACATCGAGGCCGACGCCTTCGGCGACATCACCGCTCCAGCCGCCGAACACATCGAGTTCGACATCACCGTAGAAATCGCTGCCGCCGTCGTCGATCGACGAGCCCCATGTGCCAATGTAAAAGCCGCTTTCGTGCGCAACGGTAATCCCGCCCTGTATGGCCGGATCTCCGCCCGAAAGTGATACGCCGCGGAAACGGTAGTCGGAAACGACGGTGACGCTACCGGTGACGGTGACCGGGCCGGCTTCTTCGTCCTGGGCGAGCGCGGGGGCCGCGGCGAACGCGGAAGTGGCAATAACGGTTGCGGCCAGAAGGCCGCGGATGGACGTAAGCATGGCAAACTCCTCGGTTTGTGCCTCGTCCCGCCTGCGCACATGCCGGGGATCCGTCATTATCGCGGATCGCCTTGCGGCTGATGCGCAACTTTCTTGCCTCTTGATGTTGCAGCGCACAAGAAAAAAATCGTCTTTGCCTCTCTGCGCGATTAAGTGTGGATTTTGTGCACCAGCCCCATCAGTTCACAGCAGGCTCATCCGTTGCCGTCTAGCCGCCCCTCGCCTATGCGGCGCCTCCAGTTCCGCAACATCGATTGCTCCGCCAAGCCCCATGTTCGAACCTCTGCGCCAACTGTTCAGATCCAAACCGTCATCGCCACGCGCATCGGTGCCCAATGGCGAGCGGGTCTATGCCATCGGCGACGTCCACGGACGCCGCGATCTTTTCGAAGCGCTTATTGACGCCGTCGAGCGAGACGATGCCGAATCCGGTTCTGCGCGAACCACCGTCGTCCTGCTCGGCGATCTCGTGGATCGCGGGCCTGACAGCGCGGGGGTGGTGGAACTCGCGATGCTGTGGCGATCTCGCCGCAAGGTGGAACTTCTCATCGGCAACCACGAAGAGATGTTCATCGACTCATTCGATGATGAAGGCGTACTTCGTCACTTCCTTCGCCACGGAGGTCGCCAGACGGTTCTGAGTTATGGCGTTCCGCGCGACGTTTACGATGCCGCCTCGCTTGGGGAACTCCAGGTCCTCATGGCCCGCGCAGTGCCTCACGCACATCGCGCTTTCCTGGGCGGCGCGAGGGACCATGTCGTGATCGGCGACTATCTGTTCGTCCATGCCGGAATCGCTCCGGAAATCCCGCTCGAACAACAGAAGCCTCATCATCTTCGCTGGATTCGCGAACCTTTCCTCGATTACGACTCGCCGCACGAGCATTACGTCATCCACGGTCACACGATCACAGAAGATGTCGATCTGCGGTCGAACCGCCTCGGAATCGATACCGGCGCGTATCGCACTGGGCGCTTGACGGCGCTCGTGCTCGAAGGCGAGAGCCGGCGCCTGATACAGGCGGTAGACGCCGGAAGCGGTATCGCCATCGAGAAAAAGGACTGCGGGGCATGAAGATTGCAATGGTCGGCTCGGGGTACGTCGGCCTGGTGTCAGGCGCCTGCTTCGCCGATTTCGGACACGAGGTAGTCTGCATCGACAAGGATCAGTCGAAGATCGACCGTCTGCACGCGGGAGTCATGCCGATCTACGAACCGGGTCTCGATGCGCTTGTCGCGAGCAACGTCAAGACAGGGCGACTGTCGTTCACGACGGATCTGGCAGAAGGTATAGCGGGTGCATCGGCGATTTTCATCGCGGTCGGCACTCCCAGCCGGCGCGGCGACGGCCATGCCGACCTCTCCTATGTTTATGCAGTGGCGCGGGAAGTCGGCGAAAGCCTGTCGAACGACGCGGTCGTCGTCACTAAGTCGACCGTGCCGGTCGGCACCGGCGACGAGGTCGAACGGATCATCGCCGAATCCGGTTGCTCGCACCGGGTCTCGGTTGTTTCCAATCCCGAGTTCCTGCGGGAAGGCGCGGCTATCGGCGACTTCAAGCGCCCCGATCGCATCGTCATCGGCGCGGAGGACGAATTCGGGCGCGAAGTCATGCGCGAAGTCTATCGGCCGCTGTTCCTCAACGAATCGCCGATCCTGTTCACCGGCCGCCGAACGAGTGAGCTGATCAAGTACGCAGCCAACGCCTTCCTGGCGACCAAGATCACCTTCATCAACGAGATGGCCGACCTGTGCGAGAAAGTCGGCGCCGACGTACAGGACGTCGCGCGCGGGATCGGCATGGATGGCCGCATCGGAGCCAAGTTCCTGCACGCCGGTCCGGGGTATGGCGGAAGCTGCTTCCCCAAGGACACCTTGGCGTTGATCAAGACCGCCGAGGATGCCGGAGCGCCGACGCGGATCGTCGAGGCGGTCGTCAAGGTCAATGACAGCCGCAAGCGGGCGATGGGCCGCAAGGTGATCGACGCGCTGGGCGGTCCCGACGCCGCTCGCGGCAAGAAAGTCGCCCTGCTCGGGCTGACCTTCAAGCCCAACACCGACGATATGCGAGACAGCCCGGCGATCGCGATCGCTCAGGCGCTGATCGACAACGGAGTTTCTGTCGCGGCCTACGATCCCGAAGGCATGGAGATCGCCGCGCCGCTGATGCCCGGCGTAACGATGTGCGACAGTCCTTACACGGCGCTCGACGGCGCCGATGCGGCCGCCATCGTGACGGAGTGGGACGCCTTCCGCGCGCTCGATCTCGCGCGGGTCAAGGAACGGATGAACGCCCCTGTTCTCGTCGATCTGCGGAACATCTACCGCCCGGCCGACGTGCGGGCCGCCGGCTTTGCCTACAGCAGCATCGGGCGCGCATAGCTCCCCGAATTGAGGGCGGGCGCGAACCTCGGTCCGCGCCCGCCTTCGATCACTTGCCGGCGAGTTCGCGAACCAGTGCGGGCGCAGGGTAGATTTTCTCGAGCGCTTCCTGCACCGCATCGGTCGAAACCACGACGGTCCGGTTCAGCACCGGATCGTAGCCATAGTTGCCGCCCAGCGAGTGGATGTTCCCGTCGAACGCAGCGCCGATCACGGTTCCGGCACGGTCGATCACCGGCGAACCCGAATTGCCGCCGATGATGTCATTGGTCGTGACGAAATCGAACGTAGCATTGGGGTCGATCTTCGACTTTGCCGCAACGAAGCCGGGAGCCGCATCATAAGGCGCGTTGCCGGTGGCCCGCTCGAACATGCCGGCCATCGTCGTCTGGTACGGAACCTGCTCGCCGCGCTCGGTCCACCCGGCGACCTTGCCGTAGCTGATGCGCAGCGTGAACGTGGCATCGGGATACAGCGTGTCGCCGTAAGCGGCAAAGCGTGCGTCGGACAGCTTTGCGCCAGCGATGGCGAGCGGACCGCTGTAGACGGCATCGGTCTTCGCGCGCAGTTCGCGCTGACGATCGGCCAGGCGAAGCGCATAGACGATCATCGGATCGTCAGACGCCTTGATCGCCTTCATGCCGCCGTCCCACAGTGCCTTGCGAACCGCCGGGTCAGCCATCTTGGTGCCGGATACGAGCGATTCGGCGAGACCTTCGGGGCTCGCCTTGCCGAGCAGCAACTTGGTGTCCGGATCGTCGGCACCCAAATATTCGCGCGCCTTCGACAGGCTCCATTCCAGCGTCAGCTTGTCGAGCCAGGGATAGACCGGGCGGGCGTCGAGCACGCGCTTCTCGGTCAGCGGCAGGCTGCTGTCGGTGTAGCCGGGCAGGCGCTCGCCGTTCGGCTTTTCACGCTCTTGCGCCGCAAACACCAGCGTCTGGGCGTAACCTAGCAGGTCGCTCGAAGGCTGCATGAAACGCGACGGGTAATAGAGCGAACGATAGGCCGAGACCGCGGAATCGACCTCGGTCCACGGATCGCCGAGCGCGGCGTTGCGCGCGCTCTTGGCCTTGAGGTCGGCCTCGGCCGCAGCCAGCTTGCCGGTAAAGGCAGGGTCGTTGAGTGCCTTCGTGCGCCCGATGAACACCTTGAGGCTGTTTTCTATACCGTTGAGGGTATCGAGGCCTTCGCGCTCCTTCTCGGGGCTTTCCTGCATCGCCTGGATCAGACGTCCGCGCAGCTCCGACGTGGTCGCGACCGTCACCGGCAGACGCACTTCGCGCTCAAAGGCGAGCTGGCTGCCGGTCCACAGGCGGCTGGTCGAGCCGGGATTGCCGACCACGAACGTGGCTTCGCCGGCCTTGGGCGCGCGCGGGTTCCACTTGAGGTGCTGCGGCGTCGCGACCGGCTGGCCGTTCTCGTAGGCGCGCAGGAAGGCCGCATCGAGAGCGTAGCGCGGGAAGTTGAAGTTGTCGGGATCGCCGCCGAACGTCGAAGCACGATCCTCCGGCGCCCAGGCCATGCGCACGTCGGAATACTTGCGATACTGGTACAGCTTGTACTGACCACCGCCGAACAGGGTGACGACCTGACAGCGTGTGGTTGCCGTATCGGTGCAACCCGCCTTCTCGATCGACGCGACTTCGGCGTCGCGCGCCTTGGTCAGAGCCTCGCCGGTCAGCGAACCCATCGCGCCCTTCACACGCGTGGTAACGTCCGTGATCGAGGTGACGACCTCGGCCTGCTGTCCGGGGCACTTGAGTTCGTCCTCGCGACGCGACGAAACGAAGCCGTCGTTCAGATAATCCTTCGCGGCGCTCGAATTGTTGGCGAGACAGGTTGCGATGCAGTGGTGGTTGGTGAGGATCAGCCCCTGCGGCGAAACGAAGCTCGCCGAGCAGCCACCAGTCAGGCGCACGGCGCCGCCGCGAACCTTGTCGAGCCAGGCCTGGTCCGGCGCCCAGCCATAATCCGCCTTCATCCGCTCGGTCGGAAATGCGTCGAGCGTCCACATGCCCTCGTCGGCGGCAGCTGGAGCGGCGGCGAAGGCGATTACGGCGGCAGTAGCTAGCAGCGTGGCGCGAACCATGATTCTCTCCTTGGTTTCCTTTGAAACCGCCTATGCCTCTGTTCGTCGCAAAGTCTAGATAACCGGCGAGAGAAAATTGCCAGGGGGCCTGTAAGCCGGGTTCTGTCCCGAAGGCGGTATCCCGTGAAGGACCGGCCGTTCGGGGGCAGCCATTCATCTCGGCCGTGCGTTACCGCGCGGCTCAAGCAGCCAACCCGGGTCTCTCGGGACGAAACGCCCCTGCTTTCGCGCGAGACCCCTATTTGGCCTTGCTCCGGGTGGGGTTTGCCGTGCGAGCGCTGTTACCAGCGCCCCGGTGCGCTCTTACCGCACCCTTTCAGCCTTACCCTGCGAACAGGGCGGTCTACTCTCTGTGGCACTTTCCCTACGGTCGCCCGCGGCGGGCGTTACCCGCCACCCTTGTTTCGTGGAGCCCGGACTTTCCTCGAACACTTTACGGTGCACGCGGCTGCCCGGCCCCCTGGCAATCCGCTATCTAGTCCGTCCCTGATCACGATCCAAGAGCAATCGGAAAAGGATCGCGCGCACTTGTCCATCGACCTCGCCGTCGATCTTTTCGGGCCGCCAGCGCCGCTGGAACGCTTCGACCGCCTTATGCCCGTCGGTGACGTCGTAGCCGAACCGCTCGAGTGCGAGGTAGAAGGCGGCGTCGTTGTCGAACGGATCGCCCGCCTCCAGCTTGTCAGGACGCGCCAGGCACAGCTTGTACTCGGCAAGCCGGTCCCACGGAAACAGCTCGCCCGGATCGATCTTGCGCGCGGGCGCGACATCGGAATGGCCGACGACATTCGCACGCGGAATGCCATGTTCCTCGACGATACGCGCAAGCAGCGGCACGAGCGCCGAGAACTGCGCCTCGGAAAATTCGCGGTAACCCAAGGCGTGACCGGGGTGATCGAGCTCGATCCCGATACTGGCCGAATTCACGTCGCGAATGCCGCGCCAGAAGCTGACGCCCGCGTGCCAGGCGCGCTTGGCCTCGTCCACCAGGCGGATCACCTCGCCCGCTTCGCTGATCAGGTAGTGCGCGCTGACCTTGGCCTCTGGATCGGTCAGGCGGGCGAGCGCGGTTTCGGCATCGGCCATTTCGGTATAGTGGAGCACCACCATCGTCACCGGCAGGCTGCGCTCGTCGCAATTGGGCGACGGGACGATGCGATGAACCAGCTCGTCCACCCGTCAGCCTTCCGGCAGAACCGCGCCGAGGACGAGCGCCTCGTCCGACAGGACATACTGCAATCCGCCGCCAGCTTGCTTAGCGACCAGGGCCAGCATGTGCGCGGCAGCCGTGCGGCTGGACAGTTCACCGGGATTGAGCCGGTTCTCGAGTGCCCGCCCGATCGTTTCGTCGAAGGCGATCCTGGGCCCTGCGGCACGGACCACGATCTCGCTAGCCCCGCCGCGGCTCTCCGCGCCGACGTCGAGCGTACCGCCGCGAACCAGCGCATCCAGTCCGATCTGCGCGAAGTTGAGCAGCACCTTCACCGCGCCCTTGGGCAGACGGTCGGCGGACAGCGCCCAGTTGAGCTCGACGCGCTTGGAATCGCCGACCAGGGCCTCGATCACCGATCGCGCTTCGTCGACCGGCACGCTCTCGCCGAAGCCACCCGCAGCGCCAAACGCGAGACGGAAGAACTTGAGCTTGTCCGCGCTGGTCCGCGCGCTCTGTTCGAGCAGTTCGAAGCACCGCTGGCGCATTTCGGGATCGCGCTCGTCCGCAAGAAGTTCAAGGCCGTTCGTGAGCGCTCCGACCGGCGAGAGCAGGTCGTGGCAGAGGCGCGAACAGAGCATTGCGGCGAGATCGAGTTGAGCGGTATCGTTCATTTAGGGAAAAGGCTTCCTGAAAATCTCACACCTGTCACGGTGTCACAGTGTCTTGGGATCGGAGCTCCGCGGGTCCCACACCTTGCGCAAACAGGTTTCGGTCGGGAGCGCGTGAAACGACATGCGCGCCGTCCTAGCGACCGGGCGGCTCGTAGGAAAGCGCTTCGAACCCTTCAGGCGTGTCGCGCCACCAGCCGACCCTCCCTTCGCCGACGATCGCCCACACTTTGCCGTCGCCGGTGGCATGCGCGCGGTCGGTCGAAGAAGGCTCGGGCGGGCCAGCGGGGTGGGAATGGTAGTAGCCCAAGACCTGGGGTCCGCCCACTCGCGCAGCGCGGTGTGCTTCGATCAGCGCCTGCGGATCAATCTCGAAGTGCGTTTCGGGCTGGGGGTGGACATTCCGACAGACGCGCACTTCTTCGATTTGGGCGCCATTCCCCAAGAGCAGGCCGCAGGCCTCACGCGGCAGCGTATTGCGGGCTTCCGCCAGCAGTCGCTCCACGTGCGCGCTTGAGACTTCGATGATCATCGCCCATCTCCCTAGCGATGGGGGATGCGGAAATCATCAACGGCACGCTGGCGAGTGCGGGCAGGCTCGACAAGACCTTGGCCGATGCAAGCGGACTTTCGCGGGAACGGATCAAGGCCCTGATCGCGGACGGCGCGGTCTCGGTTGCCGGAAAGGTCGCAGCCAGCGGATCCGCCAAGGTGACGGGCGGAGAGGCTTTTGCGATCGTCCTTCCCCCCCTCGCTCCGCTCGATACGCAGGCACAGGACATACCGCTGGTCGTTGTGTTCGAGGATGACGATCTCATCGTCATAGACAAGCCGGCCGGACTAGTGGTCCATCCGGCAGCGGGCAACCTCGACGGGACGCTCGTCAATGCCCTGCTGCACCATTGCGCGGGGCGGCTGTCGGGCATCAACGGCACCTTGCGCCCCGGCATCGTCCACCGGATCGACAAGGACACCTCGGGCCTGCTGGTCGTGGCGAAGAGCGACGCCGCGCACGAGGGGCTTGCCAGGCAGTTTGCCGATCACTCGATCGAACGGACCTATCTCGCGGTGACGGGCGGCCAACCGAAGCCGCCTTCGGGGACCATATCATCCCGAATCGGTCGCTCCGACGCCGATCGCAAGAAGATGGCGGTGCTTCACGACAAGTCGCCGCGCGGCAAGCACGCGGTCACCCACTATCGCACCTTGCAGACATTCGCTCACGCCGCGCTGATAGAATGCCGGCTCGAAACCGGGCGCACGCATCAGGTCAGGGTTCACCTTGCGTCAATCGGCAATTCGTTATTGGGAGACCCTGTGTACGGACGAACGCCCGCTCCCTTGCGCCCCGTTCTCGCGGACCTCGAATTCCGCCGACAGGCGCTTCATGCGGCAAGCCTGGGGTTCGTGCACCCGGTCACTGGTAGGCACATCGTCTTCGTAAGCGAACTGCCCACCGAGATGGCGGAACTAATCGACCGGATAGCACATTGATATCGACGAAAAGCACTGCGCTTGGCAGTGCAGATATCCTATATGGATCGAAGCGTGCCCCGAACGCGAGATGCCCAGCAGGGGTCCCGGTAAATGGGGTGATGCAGGAAAGGTCAGGGTAGAAGTGAACAATACCAAGAAGATGTCTGTCCCGGCGCTCAGCGGTGAGCAGAGCCTCAACCGCTATCTTGCCGAGATCAAGAAATTCCCGATTCTGACGCCCGAGCAGGAATACATGCTCGCGAAGCGCTATGCCGAGCATGAGGACCCCGAAGCGGCGGCCCAGCTCGTCACAAGCCACCTGCGGCTCGTGGCCAAGATCGCCATGGGCTATCGCGGCTACGGCCTGCCGGTCAGCGACCTCATTTCCGAGGGCAACGTCGGCCTGATGCAGGGCGTCAAGAAGTTCGAACCCGATCGCGGTTTTCGCCTCGCGACTTATGCGATGTGGTGGATCAAGGCGTCGATCCAGGAATTCATCCTCCGCTCGTGGTCGCTCGTGAAAATGGGGACGACCGCGGCGCAGAAGAAGCTTTTCTTCAACCTTCGCCGGATGAAGAAGGAACTCGAAGCCTACGAGGATTCGGACCTTCACCCCGACGACGTGACCAAGATCGCGACCGACCTCGGCGTGCCCGAGCAGGAAGTGATCAACATGAACCGCCGCATGATGATGGGCGGCGACGGGTCGCTCAACGTCACCATGCGCGGCGCCGAGGAAGGCTCCGGCGAATGGCAGGACTGGCTGATGGACGACCGTCCGCTCCAGGACGAAACCACTGCCGAGGTCGAAGAGGCGACGATGCGTCATGAGATGCTGGTCGAGGCGATGGACAGCCTCAACGAGCGTGAAAAGCACATCCTCACCGAACGGCGCCTGACGGACAACCCGCAGACGCTCGAGGAACTGTCGCAGCAGTACGACGTCAGCCGCGAACGCATTCGCCAGATCGAAGTGCGCGCATTTGAAAAGCTGCAGAAGGCGATGCAGCGCATCGCCGGAGAGCGGCTGTTGCCCTCACCCGCGTAACAGTATCAGCGGGCGGGACTATCGTCTCGCCCGCTTCTTCCGCTAGACCGGGACCATGAACAGGTTCCCTTCGTTGGCTGCAGCGTGCTGCGCCATGATGCTGCTGGTCGGCAATGCGCCGCCCGGCTCGAATTCCGGCCCCGTCGACGAAGATTCCCGCAAGTGGTGGTCCCTCACCACCGAGCTGTCGACCGACGCAATGGAAGGGCGCGACACCGGCTCCGGGGGCTACGAACGGGCCGCCCGCCTCGTCGCAGAACGGATGGCGGCAGCAGGCTTACAGCCGCTGGGCGATAACGGGACGTTCTTTCAGCGCATCGCCTTCAGCGAGCGCGAGGTCACCGATGCCACCTTCACAGGCCCGAGCGGCGCACTGGATTTCCTTGGCGAATTTGTCGTGGCGCCACACGCCAACTTGCCGGAATATGCCGAGTTTCCGCTCGCATATCGCGGACATTGCGGAGCCGAAGCGCTGGGCGACGTGCGGGGCAAACTGGTCATCTGCCACGGTGTCCGCCGGGAAGGATTTCCGACTGTCGCGGAGCGCAGGGCGGCGCTGCGTGCGGCAGGTGCGGCCGGCATCGCTGAAATCGCCGATCCCGGCTTTATCGTCGAGCCGCCGCGCTGGCCGTTCGCCTATGCCCGCCGCGTCCTGCGCGAGGGACAGGACGAGGGCAGCGACACCTTCATCGACATGACGGTAAACGCAGACGCTCTCGGCAAGCTCGTCGATCAGGGTCGATCGCCAAAGCTCGTGTCGGACGGAGCAGCCGGCCTTCCCCTTCCTTCGTTCGATGGCGGTTCGGCGAAGCTGACATTCACGACCCGCACTGCGCAGTATTCATCCCCCAACGTCATCGGATTGCTTCCCGGAAGCGACCCGGCGCTGGCCGACCAGGCGACCGTGCTGAGCGCGCACCTTGACGGCTACGGGTTCGGCCGGTCGGTCGATGGCGATGCCCTGTACAACGGCACGCTCGACGATGCGGCCTATGTGGCGCTGATCCTGCATCTTGCCGAAACGAGGGAAGGTAAGGGCTATCGCCGTCCCGTCGTGCTGGGAATATGGACCGGCGAGGAGAAAGGGCTGCACGGATCGCGCGCCTTCGTGGAGCGTCCCACCGTACCGCTCGAAAAGATCGCGGGCGTGATTAACCTCGACCAGTTGCGGCCGATCTTTCCCCTCGACGTCCTTACCGTTCACGCGCGGACCGATACCTCGCTCGGCCGCGATGCCGAGGCCGTCGCGAGCGAGCGCGGAATCCGCGTACAGGACGACCCTGAGCCCGAGCGCAACCTGCTGCGCCGGACCGATCACTGGCCTTTCCTGCAAGCGGGAATCCCCGGCGTGAACTTCGTCTTTGGATACGAACCCGGAAGCAAGAGCGAGGCGATCTACCGCCAGTGGTATCGGACCGGCTACCACCGTCCGCAGGACGACGTGCACCAGGCCATCGACTGGAAGGCCGCGGCCGAGTTCAATCGCTTCTTCTACGCGCTCGTCGATCGCGTCGCGAACCAGGACGCACCGCCCGCCTGGAACCCGGCCAGCCCGCTGGCGCCCCTAAGGTAAGGCTGCGCGCACGCTTGCCCGCGCGAGTCGATACCCCTAGCAACCGTTCGCAATGCTCCGGTTCGCAAAGCTTCTCGCCAAACTGTTCGTCGGGTTCCTGGTGCTCAGCCTTGCGCTGGTGCTGGTCTATAGGGTCGTCCCCGTGCCGGTCACCGCGACGATGCTGTTCGATCCGAATGGCATAACCAAGGACTGGGAGCCGCTGTCGAACATCGATCGCAACCTGGTATCCGCGGTGATCGCGGCGGAGGACGGCAAGTTCTGCACGCACGACGGCTTCGACCGCGAGGCGATCGAGGAGGCGCTCAGGCGCAACATGGAAGGCGGCCTCATACGCGGCGGCTCGACGATCAGCCAGCAGACCGCCAAGAACGTGTTCCTCTGGCAAGGCGGCGGATACATCCGCAAGGGTTTCGAGGCCTGGTTCACCTTCCTGATCGAAAAGCTGTGGGGCAAGCGACGGATCATGGAGGTGTATCTCAACGTCGCTGAAACCGGCATCGGCACCTACGGCGCTGAAGCCGGTGCCCAACGCTATTTCAACCATTCGGCCAATCGCCTGTCGCGGACCGAGGCGGCGCGCATGGCCGCTGCCCTGCCGCTTCCCAAAGAGCGTTCGGTGAACAACCCCACGGGCTTCACCCGCCGCTACGGCAACACGATCGCCGCGCGCATCGGGGTCGTGCGGCGTGACGGGCTCGATACGTGCATCTACGGCTGACCTGATGGGCGCGGGGCACTCGCACGACCATGGCCACAGCCACGGCCATTCCCACAGCCCTGCCAACTACGGCCCCGCTTTCGCGATCGGGGTCGTCCTAAACCTTGCATTCGTCGGGGTGGAGGCTGTCGCCGGATTCCTGTCGGGATCGATGGCGCTGATCGCCGACGCGGGGCACAATCTTTCCGATGTGCTCAGCCTCGCTCTTGCGTGGGGCGCAAGCGTCCTTGCGCGGCGCCCGGCGGCAGGCCGTTTCACATATGGCTTCAAGAGTTCGACGATTCTTGCCGCCCTCGCCAATGCAGGACTGCTCTTGGTGGCGATTGGCGGGATCGCTTTCGAAACCCTGCAGCGGATCGACCAGCCGCCTGCCGTCGAAGGCCGAACGATGATGATCGTTGCGGGCGTCGGCATCCTGATCAATGCCGGCACCGCCCTGCTCTTCTTCCGCGGACGCAAACACGACATCAATATTCGGGGCGCTTTCCTGCACATGGCCGCGGACGCGCTGGTGAGCTTGGGCGTCGTCGTGGCAGGGGCAGCGATCCTGATGACGGGAGCACACTGGATCGACCCGCTGACGAGCCTGGTCATCGTGCTCGTCATCGCCTGGGGGACGTGGGGCCTGCTAAAGGACAGCCTCAAGCTCGCTCTCAACGCCGTGCCTGGGCACATCGACGAGGGTGCGGTTCGCGCCCATCTTGCCGGATTGCCTGGCGTGACGGCGGTACACGACCTCCACATTTGGCCCATGAGCACGACCGAGGCGGCGCTTACCGCCCATCTCGTGATTCCAGGCGGTCATCCCGGCGACGCATTCTTGCGGGACCTTTCGCACACGCTCGATCACGACTTCGGCATCTGCCATTCGACCGTGCAGATCGAGAATGGCTCGGATTGCGGATTGGGACACGACCACAAATGACCGAATGGTATCGCAACACCGAGTGGTCGGACGAAATTGCCGCGGAGTTCGAGCGCCGCATCGAACGGTCCCGAACGCAGAAGGCACAGCACCTTTCGCTGCAAGGGTATCACCTGATCCGGAACCACCCCGATGTCGCTCGCGACCTGCTGACTCGCGCGGTCGAGATCGGAGACGTTCACGAAACGGTGCGGGCGCGTTCGTTTCTTGCCTTGGCGAACCTGGCGCTGGGACAGGTCGAACAGGCGCTCGATACTTATGAAGTCGCTCTCGAGCAACAGTTGGAACAGCCGAACTTCATCGCGGTGCAGCCGGTCGATTACCTTTTCCTGGTTGGATGGTTCCGCCGGGTCGAAAGGCTCGAAGTGGCCCTGCCGATCTCGGAAGCGCTTCCCGACGAAGGCGTGTTCGGCCCGGACCCGCAACTCGACGCGGCGAAGGCGCTCGTCTTCGACCTCGCACGACGCGCCGACGATGCGGCCAAATACGCAGCACGGGCGCTTCCGCAACTGGAGGGAATACCCGACGTATCCGCCCTTGGCATCGATATCGCCGAACTGCGCGATCGATTGACGGCATTATCGACGTGAATTGCGCGAACGGTCTCGATTCGGACTTGCACACGAAGCCGGACCTTTGGATGGTGGGCGCGTGAACGCCGACGACGCCCGTGCCCGCCTCGCTTCGGCCATCGTCCGCATCGGCGCGGGCGACAAGTCGGCGCTCGATTACGTCTACCGCGCGACCTCGGCGAAGCTTTTCGGCATCTGCCTGCGTATCTTGGGTGACCGAAAGGAAGCCGAGGATACCTTGCAGGACGTCTACCTCACGCTCTGGCGCCGGGCCGACCGGTTCGATCCCGCGAGAGCGAGTCCGATAACCTGGGTGGCCGTACTGGCACGCAATCGCGCGATCGACCGGCTGCGGCGCCTGCGCACGCGCGGCCCGACCGAACCCATCGAATCGGCCGCCGAGGTCGCGGACGGTTCCCCGCTGGCCGAGCAGGTCATGATCGATGCAGAGGGGACAGCCCGCATCCACCAGTGTCTCGACACGCTCGACGATTCCCAGAAGTCCAGCATCCGCGAGGCCTTCTTCGGTGGCTTTACCTACGCCGATCTGGCCGACAGGCTCGGCGTGCCGCTCGGCACGATGAAAAGCCGTATCCGGCGCGGGTTGGCGCAGCTCAAGGTTTGTCTGGAGGCCAGCGAATGACCGCGGACGATCGCCTCGCAGCCGAGTATGCCATCGGCCTGCTCGAGGGGCAGGACCTGCTCGACGCGCGCGGTCGTGTCGCCAGCGATCCCGCTTTCGCGCAGGCAGTCGAATGGTGGGAAGAACGGCTGGCGCCGCTGCTGGACGGAATTGCCGAGACTGCCCCGCCGGAACAGCTGTTTGCCCGTATCGTCGCCGCGATCGATGCCGATACTGGGGCTGGCGGAGAAGTCGTGACGCTGCGCCGCAAGGTCCAGTTCTGGCAGCGCACCGCTGCCGCCGGGGCGATAGCCGCCTGCGCGGCCCTCGCCGCCCTCGTTCTCGTGCCGCAAACGGGGACTTCTCCAAGCTCGACGCCGCAACTCGCCGCAGCGCCGCTCGTCGCGTCGATCCCGATCGGCGACACCCCGTTGCGTCTCGGCGTCACCTACCTTCCCGATCGGAAGGAACTTCTGGTTTCGGCAAGCGGCCTGACTGCGGACGGTGTACACGACCACGAATTGTGGCTGGTTCCGGACGATGGAGGCACGCTGCGTTCGCTGGGCGTCGTTCAGGCAGGGGCGGAAAAGCGCGTACCTCTCGACGCCGACACCGCAGCATTGATCCACGACGGCATCGGAATGGTTCTTACCCGGGAGCCGCTCGGCGGGAAGCCGCCCGAAGCCTCTGCCGGACCGGTCGTTGCCGAAGGCGCTTTCGACAGCGTCTGACAATTCAGCCTGAAAAAAATGCCCTGCGCTGCATCCGCAGCGTTGGGCGCTGCGTAACTCCAACCGCAAGCAGGACGGGGCTTGCCGAGCCAAGGAGTTACCTACCTATGCATTCCCCCAAGCTGAAAGCCGCGTCTTTCGCCGCACTCGCCGCGATGGGCGCTTTCGCCATCACCGCGGGCGCACCGCTGGCAGCGCACAATCACGGCAGCAAGTCGGCGCCTATGGCGCAGAAGACCATCGTCGATACCGCGGTCGGTACCGGCGTCCACACCACGCTCGTGGCGGCGGTCAAGGCTGCTGACTTGGTCGACACTCTCTCCGGCCCCGGCCCATTCACCGTTTTCGCGCCTGTCGATTCGGCGTTCTCCGCACTGCCGAGCGGTACGGTGGAAAACCTCCTGCAGCCTGCCCAGAAGCCCACGCTGACAAAGGTGCTGACCTATCATGTCGTCGCGGGCCGCGTGCCGGCAGCGCAGCTTGTCCAGGCGATCCGTCAGGGCGGTGGCTCCTATGAGATCAAGACGGTTGCGGGCCAGACGCTGACCGCCCGCCTCGATGGGAACACGGTTGCGATCACCGACGCCGCCGGTCGGACTTCGCGGGTCACGCAGACCGACGTGAAGGCGACCAACGGGGTTATTCACGTGACCGACGGGGTCTTCCTTCCCTCCTGAAGACCTTCCCCGGCGCTACCCTGGCCAGGGTAGCGCCCACTCGGGCCCCGTCCGGTAAGTCCAACCCGACCGGACGGGGCTTTTTGTGACCCGCATCGCATGGGTGTCGCAGCCTAAGGCGCGATGTCGAAGTGCATCACGTCTTCGCGCGTGCCGAGCTTGGTGTAGAGCGCGATCGCCGGATCGTCTTCGTGATCGCCTGGACGTAGATGACCCACGCTCCCATTTCGCGCGCGATCTCCTGCAAACAACCAATCATCGCTTCGGCGATGCCGCGGCGGCGGTGGGCCTGGTCGACCGCCAGGTCGTAAATGTAGATTTCGCTGCGAGCCTGCTCGAACTTGGGCAGCACGTAGGCGCTGAGAGCGCCTACCACTTCAGCTCCGTCGGCAGCCGCCAGTTGGATGAAGTCGTCGCGGCTTAGCAGGCTTTCCAGATACGCATCGTCGGGCTGAGCGGACAGATAGGTTTCGCGGTCGTCGAAAGCCGCCGCATAAAGCGAAAGGACCCCGCGCATCGGCGCGAGGTCCTTCGATGTCAGTCGGACGATGGCGGCATCGCCAGGCATGGACCCGCGATCAGGCGGCTGCTTCCTTGCCCTTCTTGCCCTCCATCACGCGTACCGGATCCTTGCGGCCATCGACCACGTCCTTGTCGACGACGATCTCGGTCACGCCTTCCATGTCGGGCAGGTCGAACATCGTGTCGAGCAGTATGCCTTCGACGATGGAGCGCAAGCCGCGCGCGCCGGTCTTGCGCTGAATGGCCCGTTCGGCGACCGCCACGAGTGCGTCGTCGGTGAAGGTAAGGTCGACGTCCTCGAGCTCGAAGAGCTTCTGATACTGCTTGACCAGGGCGTTCTTCGGCTCGCTGAGGATTTGCACCAGCGCCTCGACGTCGAGGTCGTTGAGCGTGGCGATAACCGGCAAGCGCCCGACGAATTCAGGGATCAGCCCGAACTTGAGGAGGTCCTCCGGCTCGCACTTCTGCAAAAGTTCGCCCACCCGGCGCTTGTCGGGATCAGCAACGTGCGCGCCGAAACCGATCGAACGCTTCTGCAGTCGGTCGGCGATGATCTTGTCGAGACCCGCGAACGCGCCGCCACAGATGAACAGGATGTTCGTCGTGTCGACCTGCAGGAATTCCTGCTGAGGATGCTTGCGCCCGCCCTGCGGCGGAACGGAGGCGGTCGTGCCCTCCATCAGCTTGAGCAGCGCCTGCTGCACGCCCTCGCCCGACACGTCGCGGGTGATCGAGGGATTTTCCGCCTTCCGCGTGATCTTGTCGATCTCGTCGATGTAGACGATGCCGTGCTGGGCCTTCTCGACATTGTAGTCGCTGGCCTGGAGCAGCTTGAGGATGATGTTCTCGACGTCCTCGCCTACATAGCCCGCTTCGGTCAGCGTGGTCGCGTCGGCCATCGTGAACGGAACGTCGAACGTCCGCGCCAGCGTCTGCGCGAGCAGGGTCTTGCCCGAACCGGTCGGACCGACGAGCAGGATGTTCGACTTGGCGAGTTCGACCTCGCCAGACTTTCCGGAATGCTTCAACCGCTTGTAGTGGTTGTGCACCGCGACGGAGAGCACGCGCTTGGCGCGGTCCTGCCCGATCACATAGTCGTTCAGCGTCGTGAAGATATCGAGCGGGGTCGGAACGTCGCCTTCCTTGCGCCCGGCGATGCCCGCCTTTGTCTCTTCGCGGATGATGTCGTTGCACAGCTCGACGCACTCATCGCAGATGAACACAGTCGGCCCAGCTATGAGCTTGCGCACCTCGTGCTGCGACTTGCCGCAGAAGCTGCAGTACAGGGTGCTCTTGCTATCAGTTCCGCTCAACTTGGTCATATCCTGGCTTCCGAACCCGCCACCGGTGAAGATGGACCATGGGGATTCGACGACCCTAAGGCCGGATTTGCGATAATCAACTCATAGCGCCTTAGCACAACTGCCTTGCGGCAAGCTGAAAGGGCACGGTTGCCGAAATACTACGCCTGGCGCCGATGGCGCGAAAAGGCGGTGTGCGCCGATTACTCCGGCGCGCCACCCGAACCTTCAGCTTCGGTATTCGCCTCGCCCTCGGGACGGGTTTCGAACACCTTGTCGACGATGCCGAACTTCATCGCTTCCTCCGCCTCGAGGAAAGTGTCGCGGTCGAGCGCCTTCTCGATCTCGGTGAGCGAGCGGCCGGTGTACTTCACGTAAAGCTCGTTCATCCTCTGGCGGATGCGCAGAATCTCGCGCGCCTGGATTTCGATGTCCGATGCCATGCCGCGCGCACCGCCCGACGGCTGGTGCACCATGATCCGCGCATTGGGGAGCGCGATCCGCATGCCGGGTTCGCCAGCGGCGAGCAGGAAGCTGCCCATCGAAGCGGCCTGGCCGATGCAGACCGTCGAAACGCGCGGCTTGATGTACTGCATGGTATCGTGGATCGCCATGCCGGCAGTCACGACGCCGCCGGGCGAGTTGATATACATGCTGATCGGCTTCGACGGGTTCTCGCTTTCGAGGAACAGCAGCTGCGCCACGATCAGCGAGGCCATGTTGTCCTCAATCTGGTCGGTCACGAAGACAATGCGTTCGCGCAACAGGCGGCTGAAGATATCGAAGCTGCGCTCGCCGCGGCTGGTCTGCTCGACCACCACCGGCACGAGCGCGCCAGTGGCGGCATCGCGCCGGAACAGGCCCTGCGAGCCATAAGTGTCGCCGTAGCCGCCGAACACATCGATCATGGGGTAATCATCCTTCCGTCTCGTATCGGCGGCCTATGTCGCGAGTAGCGACCGCTTGTTCAAGGGGGTTAACCCTCATCGGTCGATTTGTCCGCGCTAAAGAGCCGCATTGCTTCGCGCGCGGATGATGCCAGATTATCGGCATGAAATCGCTGATCACGCTGACGCTCGTCGCCGCGCCGCTTTCCATCCTGGCCGCCCAGGACAAGCCGCCTGTTGCGATCATCCAACCCCCGAAGATAACATTCCCGCCGGGTTTCGAGCCGGGCACGACTGTGCCGGAAGGATGGGCAGCCGGCGCCCTCTACCGCATCGTGCAATTCGATCGCGGCGAGGACGGCATCAACGCCGTGATCGCGCTGGCGCCCGACATAACCGCGCAGATCCGCACTGCGCTTGACGGCAATCTCCCGCTCGGGGGGCGCACGGTGCTGGTCAAGGACAACATCGAAACGCGCGAATTGCCGACGACCGCCGGCAGCCTTGCCCTTTCATCGAACAGTCCCGGACGGGACGCACCCCTGATCGCGCGCCTGCGATCATCCGGCGGGGTCGTGCTCGGCAAGACCAACCTCAGCGAGTGGGCGAATATCCGTTCGAACGATTCGACCAGCGGGTGGAGCGCGGTCGGCGGACTGACGCGGAACCCGCATGCCACCGATCGCAACACCTGCGGCTCGTCGTCGGGCAGCGGCGCTGCGGTCGCGGCGGGGTTCGCCTGGGCGGCAATCGGCACCGAGACCAATGGATCAATCACCTGCCCGGCCAGCGTCAACGGGATCGTCGGGTTCAAGCCGACCGTCGGGCTAGTCAGCCGGACACACGTGGTCCCGATCAGCGCGACGCAGGATACCGCCGGACCAATGGCGAGGACGGTCGCCGACGCCGCGATGCTCCTGACCGCGATCGCCGGAAGCGACCCCGCCGATCCAGCTACCGCCGATGCAGACAGGTACCGCACCGACTTTGCCAAGGACCTCGACAAGGCGAGCTTGCAAGGCATCCGGATCGGCGTGTTGCGCGAGCAGGTCGGCTCGGACGCGCGCGTGACGGCATTGTTCGATCAGTCCCTGCGCGACCTCGAGAATGCAGGCGCGGTGCTCGTCGATGTCGAGCATGACTGGCCCGAAGGCTTCTGGGGCCGCTCACTCGCGGTGCTTCTGTTCGAGCTGCGCCGTGATCTCGATGCGTACCTCGCCACCCTGAGCGATCCCGCAATGCCGGATTTGCTCGCCGAGGTGGTCGCTTTCAATCGCGCGAACGCGGACAGGGAAATGCGCTGGTTCGGACAGGACCTATTCGAACAGGCGCTCACCGCCACCGACGAAGCAGCTTACGTTGCCGCGCGCGAAGCGAACCTTAAGGCGACGCGCGAAGACGGCATCGATCGCATGCTGGCGCAGCACCGCGTCGAATTCCTCGTCGCGCCGACGACGGGTCCGGCCTGGGTATCCGACCTCATCCGGGGCGACAATTTTCCCGGCGGGATCGGTGCCGGATCGCTCGCGGCGATCGCTGGGTACCCGCACTTGACGGTGCCGATGGGCGCGGTCGAGGGACTGCCGGTCGGCATGAGCTTCATGGGTGGAAAGTGGCAGGATCACGCGATCCTGAAAGCTGGAGCGGCCTACGAAAGGGCGCGAACGGCGCCATTGCCGACGCCATCCTTCAAGCGATGGGCTCCCGCCGAGCGCTGATCGGACGACGCGGGGCAGAGCCGGTCGATACCGGCCCTGCCCGCATGCGCGTCACTTCTTGGCGGCCACCTTCTTTGCCGGAGCCTTCTTGGCGGGGGCCTCCTTGGCGGCGGGCTCGTCCTTGGCCGCGGACTTCTTCGCCGGAGCCTTCTTGGCGGCGGGCTTGTCCTCGGCCGGAGCAGCTTCCTCCTTCGGCGCTGCCTTCTTGGGCTTGGCCGCTTCATCCGAACCGGCGTCCTTCTTGGGCGCATCCTTCTTCGGAGCGTCCTTCTTGGCGGAAGCCTTCTTCTTGGCAGGCGCCGGAGCCGTGGTTTCCTCGGCCTCGATCGCCGCCTGAAGTTCCTCGCGGGTCACTTCGCGTTCCGAAACGTCGGCCTTGTCGAACAGGAAGTCGACGACCTTGTCCTCGTACAGCGGAGCGCGGAGCTGGGCCGCGGCCATGTCGTTGGTGCGGATCAGTTCCATGAACCGGTCGCGGTCTTCCGGGCGGTACTGCTGAGCGGCCTGCTGGATGAGCATGCTCATTTCCTGCTGGGTCACCTGCACGCCGTTGGCCTGGCCAATCTCGGAAAGGAGCAGGCCCAGGCGAACGCGGCGCTCGGCGATCGAACGATACTCGTCCTTCTCGCTTTCGATTTCCTTCAGTGCGGCAGCCGGATCCGCGTCCTGGGCGGCTTCCTGCTGTAGCTGGGCCCAGATCTGCTCAAACTCGGCATCGACCATGCCCTGCGGCACGGCGAAATCGTGGCCCGAAGCCAGCGTATCGAGAAGCTGGCGCTTCATGGCCGTGCGGGTAAGCCCGGCAAGCTCCTGCTCGAGCTGGCCCTTGAGCAGGCCGCGGAGCTGTTCGAGGCTTTCGAGACCCAGCGACTTGGCGAAATCCTCGTCGACCTTGGTCTCGTCCTCGACCTGCACCTTGTGCACATGGACGGCGAACTGGGCGTCCTTGCCCGCCAGTTCCTTGGCCGGGTAATCCTTCGGGAAGGAGACGGTGATCGTCTTGTCGTCGCCCGCCTTCACACCGGTAAGCTGTTCCTCGAACCCGGGAATGAAGCGGCCCGACCCGATGACGAGCGGCGCTTCCTCGGCCTTGCCGCCCTCGAATTCGACACCGTCGATCGAACCGGTGAAATCGATGACGATCTGGTCGCCGTCGGCCGCCTTCTTCGTCTTGGGCGCGTCCTTCCAACTCTTCTGCTGGCCGGCGATGTTGCCCACCGCCTCGTCGACTTCGGCATCGCTGACGGGAACGGTCAGCTTTTCCAGCTTGATGCCATCGGTCGACGGCGCCTCGACTTCGGGGAGGATTTCGAGGTCGACGGTCAGGGTGGCGTCCTTGCCTTCCTCATAACCTTCGCCAAGTTCCACGCGCGGCTGCATGGCCGGACGCAGCTTCTTGTCGCGCATCAGCGAATCGATGGCACCGGTGATCTGCTCGTTGACCACCTGGCCGTGAATCGCCTCGCCGTGCATCTTCTTGACGAGGTTCGCGGGCACCTTGCCCGGACGGAAGCCGGGCATCCGCACCTGCGGCGCGATCTTCTTCACTTCGGCACTGACCGCGGCATCGATATCCTTGGCCGGGATGGTCAGCTTATAGGCGCGGCGCAGGCCTTCGTTGGTGGTCTCTTCGATCTTCATGGGAGGTCAAAAGCCTTTGTAAAACAGTAATCTCGTGATCGCTCGACATCGGGGCGGCGGTTGGTGCGGGCGAAGGGACTCGAACCCCCACATCTTTCGATACTGGTACCTAAAACCAGCGCGTCTACCAATTCCGCCACGCCCGCAAACCCGAACGAAGTGGCGCGGGCGGGCAGGCCCGCTCGCGAACAGGGGTGCGCCGTTACAGCGCGCGGGCGCAAAGGGCAAGCGGGGGGAACGACAGCGACGCGGCAATCGTTGATGTCCGAAGCCACACAAGGATCGACCGATGGCTAGCCAGCCCGAAATTCAGCCGCACCCCAACCCCGACACGATCAATCCGCAGTCTCCGCCCGAGACTCACCCGGGCAACGCGCCCGACGAGGATCCCATCCGCGAGCCGGACGAGGTTCAGCCCGACGAACCCGACACGATCGAACCGGGCAAGGGCCCGGATGAAACGCCGCCTCCACCCGACTGAGCTTGCCGCCTGCCCCGCAGGCGACTAATGGCGCGGCCCCATGAGCGACGAAAAAGCACAGACCCCGCCCGACCGCCTTTCGGTCAACCACCGCAGCCCGCACTTCGCGCAGGACGCGCTGGAGCGCGGCATCGGAATCCGGTTCAAGGACCGGGTCCGCACCGACGTGGAAGAATACTGCATTTCGGAAGGGTGGATCCGCGTACAGGCCGGCAAGACGATGGACCGCAAGGGTCAGCCGCTGACGCTGAAGCTCAATGGCCCCGTCGAAGCCTGGTTCGAAGACCTGGGCGACGAACCGCCGGTCGCCAAGAAAGACTGATCAGCTTCCGTAACGGTCGATCGCCGCAGCGATCGGATCGTGCGTCTTCACTGCCGATACTGCCACCGTCCGGCGCGGAACCGGGCGTGAAGCAGCTGGCCGCGTCGTCGCAGGCTCTGCCAGGTTGGCGAATGCCTGCGTGAAGGCCTTCGACGGTTTCGGGTCCATCACCGCCACCTCGGGCAGCCTGGAAGCAGCGGCCAGCACACGCGGACCGCCGAGCGGCGATCCGGACTCGCGTTCGTTATAGATGAATCCGGCAACGGACCACGCGGTCGTGCCCAGGTCGCCGAGCGGTGCGTACCAGACGCGCACCTGGCTCCAGTCGTTGGCCGGAGAGACGTCGATCGCCCGGACATCGCGTTCGATCTGACCACGCCGTCCATTGATCGGCGACCAGTTCGCGTGATCCAGCAAGACGGTTCGGCTGTCGATTACGCGCGAGACCGCCGCGACGTGGCCCAGTGCCATGCTTGAGGTCGGCCGAAATGCCATGACCGCGCCGATCTTGGGCCGGAAGCCTCGCTTGTATCGCCCCTCGGCCTGGTCCCACCACGTGTGGGCATCGCCGTAAATCTGCAGGCCGGTCCGCTCGCGCGCATACGGTACGCATTGCAGGTAGGGCGCCAGCTCGACGCTGCCTGCGGAAACCGCTCCCGCGTTGGCGAACGCCACCGCCGGACAGGCAAGCGCGGAGGCAGCGATGGCAAGCGTAATTCCCCTCATGCCGCTATCGATGCCGAAACAAGGTTAGCATCGGGTTACCGCCGCGCTTGCCAATCGACCCGCGAGCGGCCACCTGCGCGGGACACGCTCATGAAACCCACCGTCATCATCATCGGACGCCCCAACGTGGGCAAGTCCACGCTCTTCAACCGGCTGGTCGGTAAAAAGCTTGCGCTGGTCGACGACCAGCCGGGCGTGACGCGCGATCGCAGGTTCGGCGATGCGGCCATCGCCGGTCTCGAGTTCACGATCGTAGATACCGCCGGCTGGGAAGACACCGACGAAGAAACCCTGCCCGGCCGGATGCGAAAGCAGACCGAGGTCAGCGTCGAAGGCGCCGATGCCGCGCTGTTCGTGATCGATTCGCGCGCCGGCCTCACTCCCCTGGACGAAGAAATCGCCCGCTGGCTGCGGACGCAGGAGATCCCCGTAATTGCGGTCGCCAACAAGGCCGAAGGACGTGCAGGCGACGCGGGTCTCTACGAGGCGTTCTCGCTCGGCTTCGGGGAGCCGGTGGCCCTTTCGGCCGAGCATGGCGAGGGTGTCGCCGACCTGTTCGAGGCGCTCTACCCTATCATCGGAGCATCGGAGGACGAGCGCGACGCGGCCGACCGGGCGGGTGAGATCGACGAAGAGGCCGAGGCCTCGGGCCCGCTCAAGCTGGCGATCGTCGGGCGCCCGAACGCGGGCAAGTCCACGCTGATCAACCGCCTGCTGGGCGAAGACCGTCTGCTGACGGGTCCCGAAGCCGGGATCACCCGCGATTCGATCGCGGTCGATTATCAGTGGACGATGCCCGACGGCGACGTGCGCGACATCCGGCTGATCGACACTGCCGGAATGCGCAAGCGTGCGCTGGTGGTGGACAAGCTGGAGAAGCTGTCGGTCGCCGACGCTAAGCACGCGGTAGATTTCGCCGAAGTCGTCGTGCTGTTGCTCGATGCTACGCGTGGCCTGGAGCACCAGGACCTCAAGATTGCCGCCCACGTGATCGAGGAAGGCCGCGCGCTCATGGTCGCGATCAACAAGTGGGACATCGCGGAAAATGCGAGCAGCCTGTTCAACGGGATCAAGGGCGCCCTGGAGGACGGCCTGTCGCAGGTGAAGGGGCTGCCAGTGTTCGCGGTCTCGGCCAAGACCGGCAAGGGCCTCGACACGATGCTCAAGGCGGCGTTCGAAATCCGCGAGGCATGGTCCAAGCGTGTGCCCACGTCCGCCCTGAACCGCTGGTTCGAGGACGCGATCGAGACCAACCCGCCGCCTGCTCCAAAGGGCAAGCGGATCAAGCTGCGCTACATCACTCAGGCGGGCACACGCCCGCCGCGATTCGTGGTGTTCGGCACCCGCCTCGACATGCTGCCCAAAAGCTACGAGCGGTATCTCGTCAATAGCATCCGCAAGGAGCTGGGGTTCGAAGCGGTACCGGTGCGGATCGTCCTGAAGGCGCCGAAAAACCCCTACTCCAAAGACTGAGCTCCGCAGCCGATTCGGCGCGACAATTCAGGTGCTTGGCGCGCAATTCTCCCTGTGCTAGCCGATAGGGGTGTTAAAAAGTGGCGGTCGCAAACCACGCCGAATTACGTTCATCAAGGCCAAGCTGCGCAAGGGCGACGGCTGGGCGGACGTGCAGATCGGCAATGTCTCTCGGACCGGGCTGATGCTCCGGTCCGCGTCCCCTCCCGCTGTCGGCGAGCGCATCGAACTGCGCCACCGCGGCTGGGGTATGACCGGATCGGTGGTCTGGCGCGAACGATCCCGGGTCGGAATCGAAGCCGACACTCCTATCGACGAGGAGGAATTGCTGGCCGCGTCCGGCATCGGCCGACCGCACAGCGAGGCCCTGCACGACCAGCCGCGCCGGACGATCTGGCACTGGCTCCGGCGGCGCTAGCTCAACCGCCCTCGCCGGCCGGCTCGCTCTGAAGCTGGATATAATTTGGTAGCCCCATCCGCTCGATCATCTCGAACTGGGTTTCGAGGAAATCGACGTGCTCTTCTTCGCTCTCGAGGATCCGCTCGAAAATCTCGCGGCTGACGTAGTCGCGGACTGTCTCGCAGTGCTGGATCGCGTCCTTGAGCAGGGGAATCGCCTCCATCTCGACCGCGAGGTCGGCACGGAGGATTTCCTCGACCGTTTCGCCGACCTTCAACTTGTGGAGCGCCTGGAAGTTGGGCAGCCCGTCGAGGAACAGGATGCGCTCGGCCAGCGTATCGGCGTGCTTCATCTCGTCGATCGACTCGTGCCGCTCATACTCGGCGAGCTTGTTGATGCCCCAGTGATGCAGCACGCGGTAGTGCAGCCAGTACTGGTTGATCGCCGTCAGCTCGTTGGTGAGCGCCCGGTTGAGATAGTCGATGACCGTCGGGTCGCCCTTCATGATTTCGTCTCCTGCAGGTGAGCCGACACTATGCCCTGATTGGGGCTATCGAACAACCGGCAGAACGCGAAAAATGGCGGAATTCCGCCAGTTGCGAGTGCTTCGCAGCCTCAGGCGGCCTGCGGAATCGAGGCCAGTTCGCGCTCTTCGAACACGACCGCGTCAGCTTCCTGAAGGCAGCTTCCGCAGTTCGGGCGCTTTCCCAGCGCGGCGTACACCGCTTCGGCATCGCCCGACGTGCGCAGCGCGGCGCGGCGCAGTTCGCATTCGCGGATGGCATTGCAGACGCAGACGTACATTCGCTCGCGGCTCCTTCGATGAAGAAACGCTAATGCGAACCACTCGCAGATGCAAGCCCTATCTGCGAAGCGGAAAAAGGCGTCCGTAAGTCAGGCATCGCCACAGCCATTCCAGCGGCCCATAGCGGAAGCGTTCGAGCCACGGCTTGGACCACGCCAGCATCACGATCCACGCCGCGAGCACGACGAGGTAGAGTGCGCTGCGGCCGAGCTCTCCATACAGCCCCAGCGCCCAGCCATGGAACACCAGCACCATCATCATCGATGTGCCGAGGTAGTTGGTGAACGCCGCTCTCCCGGCCGCCTTGACCCGCTCGCCCAACCAGCCGTTTGCATGAGCGGACCAAAGGGCCAACAACGAGGCCAGCCCCATGACCATCGCAAGCCGCGGCAGCGGGGACCAACCCAGCATGGCCGCCATCGTGCCGTAATAGGTGAGCCCGCCAGCCTTCGCCCACAGGCCGATCGCGAGCGTGACCAGGCTACCGACGATTACCCCCGTCCAGCCCCACCGCCGCATCTTGCCCCGATCGATCCCGCCGTTGAACAGACCGTACCGGTACAGCGCCATGCCGATGAGCATCAGCGGTATCGTTTCGAATGAAAACAGGATCGGGGTGATCAGCACCATCGACCCATGCGCGGAGAAATTGTGCGCGACCCATTCGCCGTAGCGGCCTTCGCGCAGCAGCGGCGATTCGGCCTTTGCATCGGCCATTTCGCTGTCCATCCCGGACTGCAGACCCTCTCGCATCTCGGAGAACTGAGGCTGGTCGCCCACCGGGCTATCGGCGACGATCTGCGGCGCGCCCATCATCGCAGCATAGGCGACCACGCCGACCAGATATCCGGTAATGCCGATCGCCATCTGCTTGTGCGGAGGCAGTTTTACGAACAGCAGCGCTACCAGGCCCAGCGTCGCGTATCCGAAGAGGATGTCGCCCCGCCACAGGAAGAAGAAGTGGATCAGGCCGAACACGGCAAGCCACAACAGACGCCGGACCTGTAACGAGCGCCCCTTCCCGGCCGCCCAGGCACGGTCGAGAAACAGCAGCATCCCCGCGCCGAACAGCAGCGTGAACAGCCCGCGCATTTTGCCGTCCACGAGGACGAGTTGAGCGACCCACATCCAGTCTTCCGCAGCCGAATGCGGCACTTCGAATGCAGCCGGATAGATGTAGGCGGGAAAGGACTGACCGAACGCGACGATGTTGGCCGCCAGAATGCCCATAACCGCGATCCCGCGGATAAAATCGAGGCTATCCAGACGATCGCGACCCGTGGGCGCCGCAGTGTCGGATTGCGCGAATTGCGTCGCCGGTTCCATCGTTCAGTACCCCCCCTGCCGTGCTTCCGAGCATAGCAGACGAGTTCACATGAGGAAGTGCTATCGCGTAACGATACAGGCCGCCCCGCCCGCCTTGAGCGCGGTGCAGGCCGACTGGGCACTCGCCTGCGTCGGCCACCCTGCGGCGAGCAGCCGATCGAGTTTCCCGGCGGGCACGACCTGCTTCGCCTTTCCGGCAAGCGCCGCCTTTCCGGCAAGCTGCGACCACAACCGGTCCGCATTGCCGGCAACGGAAAACGCCCCGAGTTGCAGTTTCCACGGTCCGCCAGCCACTTGAGTTGGCGCAGAAGCAACAACAGTCGCGGTCGTGGCTGGCCGGACGGATGGCGCTGCGACCGATGCGCGGGAAGCCTGCGCGTAATCTGCGCCCGCAGTAGCGGGGCTTTCGCGACCGGTGGCGCGGACTGCTTCGGCGACCGCAGCCTCTGCCGCCGCGATGGAGGGCAACACGTTGACCGGCTCGATCGGTCTGGGCGCGCGCGCCTGCTCGACCGCGACCGCGACTGGCGCTGCCGTGACAGCTACGGGGGCCGCTACCGCCGTGGTCTCCGCGCCAAGGTCGCTAGCAGCCATCCTGGTCGAGCGGGTCACGTCGGCATTCGCGCGAATGCTGCTTGCCAGCACTTGCGCCTGCTGCCGCTGCTCGAGCGGGATATACAGATCCATCTCGCCGATCGCGGGAGTCGCCTGCGGCAATCCCGCGCCGTTCGCCAGCGTCAGCAGGGCATAGGCCCGTACCCAGTCCTTCGGAGCCAGGTCACCATTGAAGTGGGCAAGGCCCAGCAGGTACTGCGCGCGCGGATCGCCGCGCTCCGCGGCCGCGACGACATAGGGCATCGCCTGTTCGCGGCGTCCGGTCTGGAACAGCATCAGGCCATATGTATCGGCCGCCTTGAGGTGGCCCTGCGCGGCGGCGCGCGCATAGAGCGTCTCGGCTTGCGCGCTATCCTGGTTCACTCCGCGGCCGAGGCGATAGGCCTGTGCGAGATTGAACTGAGCGTCGGCGTCACCCCGGTTCGCCGGCTCTCGCCATTCGGCCACCGCGCGCGAGTAGTCGCCGACACTCCACGCATCGACCCCGTCCTTCACTCCCGCGATCGCACCGGTCGCATACAGGATCGAAGCGAGGCCGACGGCGCCGACGATGGCACCGAATGCCGATCTTGCCTGGATCATCACGGACTACCCCACATCGCTCGCGCACGAAAAAGTGCTTTCGGCACGGTGACATAGTGAACAAGCCGTTAGCAAAGAGTTTCTTCGGGGGTAAAAATCGGCGTCCCTAATTCGGCCATGTCAACGGTGCCGGGTTAACCCAATATTAGGGGTATGCTGCGATCTCGTTCCTTGCGTGGGGTGCATGGGTGCGCCTCGCACTGGAATTCAATGGGGGATCAGCCTTGCGGGTATTGGCATTGGCTTCGCAGAAGGGCGGTTCGGGGAAGACCACCTTGTCCGGGCACCTCGCCGTGCAGGCGCAACGCGCCGGCGCCGGTCCGGTCGTCCTGATCGACATCGATCCGCAAGGCTCGCTCGCCGACTGGTGGAACGAGCGCGAGGCGGAATATCCGGCTTTCGCGCAGACGACCGTCGCCAGGCTCGCCAGCGACCTGCAGGTGCTGCGCCAGCAGGGCTTCAAGCTGGCTGTCATCGACACGCCGCCCGCGATCACGATGGCGATCCAGTCGGTCATCGGCGTGGCCGAGCTCATCGTCGTGCCGACCCGCCCGTCGCCGCACGACCTGCGCGCCGTCGGCGCAACGGTCGACCTGTGCGAACGCGCAGGAAAGCCGCTGATCTTCGTCGTCAACGCCGCCACGCCCAAGGCCAAGATCACCTCGGAAGCCGCCGTCGCGCTGAGCCAGCACGGCACGGTCGCTCCGATCACCCTTCACCACCGCACCGATTTCGCGGCCTCGATGATCGACGGCCGGACGGTGATGGAAGTGGATCCGGAAGGCCGCTCCGCAGCCGAAATGGCCGCGCTTTGGAATTACATTTCGGATCGTCTGGAAAAGAACTTCCGCCGCACCGTTTTCGCCGCGCCCAACGCCATGCACCAGCAGGCACCCGGGGCCGCCTATCGCGCACAGGGCGGCTTCGGTCGCCGCGTCGCGCAGTAAGCGGCGGTAAGGAAGGCCGATCGCAATGGCCGAACCCTCCTTCGCCTCGCTGAGCCCGACGCTTCTAGCCCGCAAGGGCGGCGCCAAGCCCGCGATGCGTCCGCAACACGCGGCGCTCGCTTCGATGCCTGCCTCCGATACGCCCGTCGATGCCGAGAAACTCGAGGATCTCGGGTGGAACGACATGGGCGAAAACGACGATCAGCCGCAGACGGCCGACATCGTCCAGCTGACCCCGATGGCGCGGTTGCCCGAGGCCACCGGGTTAAGCCCCGCCGCCGAGCCGGAAGTGCGCCGCCAGCGCGATGCCATCGCACAGCGGATCGCACCCGCCCGCAAGACCAAGATCGAACGATCGAACCGGGCCGCCTTTACGCTGCGCCTCGATACGGATCGCCACCTCAAGTTGCGCCTCGCCTGCACGATGCGCGACTGCAGTGCCCAGGCACTCGTAACCGAGGCGCTCGACGCCTGGCTGGGCACGATGCCCGAACTCGAAGCGCTCGCCGCGCAGGTCAAGCGGCGCTGAATTACCGGATCGACAGGGGGAAATGACCATGAGCCGCACCGCCAAGAACGCACGCCTGCTGACGCTGGCCGCGGGCACCGCGCTCGCTTCGGCCATGCTGGGTGGGTGCGCGACGCAAGCCGCGCCGCGTGCCGACATTTCCGCCGAGCGCGCCGACGTCGCGCTCAAGAAGGGCAAAGTCACCTCGGCCATCGCGCACGCGGAAGCTGCCGTGCTCGCCGATCCGCGCAATGCCGAATACCGCACCACGCTGGGCGCAGCATACATGGAAGCCGGGCGCTTCCTGTCGGCTCGCACGAGCTTCGACGATGCGATGGCACTGGGTGACGAAAGCGCTCGCGTGGCCTTGGGCTATGCGCTCGCCGCGATCGCCACCGGTGACCGGGTCGCTGCCCTCGAAGTCCTGGAGGACTGGCGGGACGACATTCCGGCCGCCGATCTGGGGCTGGCCCTCGCTCTCGCGGGCGAGACCGAACAGGGCGTGCACGTTCTCTCGAACGCGGTGCGCGGCGGCGACAACACACCCAAGTCGCGCCAGAACCTCGCCTATGCCCTCGCGCTCAACGGCAACTGGGCCGGCGCGCGAATCATGGCCGCCGAAGACGTGCCGCTCGACCAGCTCGACGCGCGCATTTCGCATTGGGCCGCGATGGCGCGCCCGGAGGAATCGCCCAATCGCGTGGCATCGCTGCTCGGAACGCGCGTTGCCGTGGATGGCGGACAGCCGGCGCAGCTCGCTCTGGCCAATCACCCCACCACTCAGCAACTGGCCGCCGAGGCAGTCGCTCCGTCCGATCCGGTCGAGCAGGTCGCGCTGACGGGCGAAGAATTGCCGGCCCTCACCGATCAGGTGCCGGCGCCCGTCGAATCCGCACCTGCCCTCGCCGCGGCAGACTCGCCGACCGATTTCCAAGCTGCTTTCGCGGCCCCTGCCCCTGCCGGAGCAACGCCTGCTCAAATGCTGGCGTCAGCGGTCGAGTTCGTTTCGCAGCCGGTCGTCCAGCAGGCGCCTGCTCGCCCCGCGACCACCACACCCGGTCCCCGCCGCGTGGCCGACGCGCGGGTCGTCGAGCGCACCTCGGCCGCGATCGCTTCGGGCGATCACCTCGTGCAGCTCGGTTCGTTCTCGAGCGAGGCAGGTGCGCGCCGGGCATGGGACATCTATGCCAAGCGCTTCCCGCAACTGAGCCAGTTCGACATGGTGATCACCAAGGCGGTCGTGCGCGGAAAGACGTACTATCGCGTCTCGGCGGGCGGCCTCGCCCGGGCCGATGCGGGTTCGTTCTGCTCGACCGCCAAGCGCCAGGGCCAGGGGTGCATCGCATGGGCCGCGAACAATCCGCTGCGCGGAGCGGTCACCACCGGCGCGCGCTTCGCCCGCCGCTAAACACATTCAACAAGCCACCGAGCGAAGACCCCTGCCCTTACGGGTGGGGGTCTTTTCGCATTTGGAACCTCAGACAGAGGCTCCTGCCAATGCCGATAGCGCAATTGCCGGAAAGACCCCGACGATCGTAGCCAGCGCATAACGCTTCGGCTCGACGAGCGCCAAAGCGCACACTGCCGTCACCGCAACGTGCGGCACCCCGGCGAGCCGAAGCCCGATGATCGGCAGGATTCCCCCGCGCGCGGCGATCCGATCGAGCTTTTCGAGACGGTCGCCGTATTTCTGCCGGAGCGTCACCTCCGACCCGCGCCGAAGCAGGGCATACATCAGGAGCGAGCCGATCAGCGCGCCAGCGGCTACTGCGACCATGCCGAGCGGGCCGCCAAGCAATGCGCCTGAAGAGAACGAGAGGGGCAAGAGCGCACCGGGAATCCCAGAGGCGTAGATCGAGGCGGTGATCGCAAGAAATGCCGCGGCTAGCCAGACCTCGCCGAACGGCATGGCCAGCAACCCCTCGAACGTATCGATTGGAAGCAAACTGGCGAACGAGAAGTCCATGCAGCCTTATCGTTCGAGCGCGGGCTGCGTTCCCAAAACCTTGACGACGCGCCGTGCTAAACCGGCATTCCGCCCTTGTAGAGCGACGAGACGCGCCCTTGTGTAGGCTGGCGGTCGAACGGCGTGTTGCCCGCGCTGGCTTCCATCCGGCTACCGTCGACTACCCATGGACGCTCGACGTCGATGATCGCCACGTCGGCTTCGCAACCATCGCGCAACTCCCCTGCGTTCACACCCAGAAGCCGCGCGGGGTTCGCCGAGAGCAGCGCAAATGCGCGCGGCAGGTCGATCACCCCGTCGCGCACGAGGGTGAGGGTCATCGCGAGCAGGGTTTCCGCTCCGGCCATTCCGGGCGCAGCGTCGGCGAACGGCAAGCGCTTGTCCTCCGGCCCGCGCGGGTCGTGGCCGCTGGCGATCACGTCGATGGTTCCGTCGCCGATCGCCTCGCGCACCGCTTGCCGGTCGTCCTCGCACCGCAACGGAGGCGAAAGCCGTGCGAACGTGCGAAAGTCCATCGTCGACAGGTCGGACAGCATGAAGTGCGCCGGGGTTACTCCAGCCGTAACGGTGACACCGCGCGCCTTTGCAGCACGAACGAGCGACAGTGCAGAGCGGGTCGTCACCTGGCGCAGGTGCAACCGCGCTCCGCTCAGCTCGGTCAGCGCGATGTCGCGCGCGACTGCAAGAGCCTCGGCTTCCGCCGGAGCGCTCGGCAACCCGAGCCGGGTCGCCACTTCGCCGGCGGTCGCGACCGCGCTTCCGGCAAGGCCGTCATCCTCGGCATGGCTCACCACCACCAGGTCGAGCATCGCGGCATACTGCAGCAATCGCAGCATCACGCCCGAATCCGCGATCCACCGCCGCCCCGTCGCGATCCCGCGCGCGCCCGCCGCTTTCATGAGCGCGATCTCGGCCAACTGCTCGCCTTCGAGCGACACCGTGGCCGCCGCAAGCGGATGCACCCACAGGTCGGGCTTGCCGCTCTTGGCGATGAAATTGACCCGCGCGGGATAGTCGAGCGGCGGATTCTGGTCGGGCATCAGCGCGGCGCGCGTGATCCCGCCGAACCGGAACGCGGGCTTGTCGACCGCGAAGACGCCCAGATCGACGATTCCGGGCGCGACGAGCTGGCCCTTTGCATCGACCACCTCGTCGCCCTGCTCGGGCCCGGCGAAACCGGCGATCGCGCCCCCTGCCATGCGCAAGGGAACATCCTGGATACCGTCGGGCGTGACGACCCTGCCCCCGACGATCGTGACGGCGTGCGGGGTCATGCAGGATCTCCCCAGCCCGCGATACCGCGGCGGCGACGGGTCAGCACGTCTAGGCAGGCCATGCGGATCGCGACCCCCATCTCGACCTGCGCGGTGATGATCGAGCGGTCGATCGAATCCGCCACGTCGCTATCGATCTCGATCCCCCGGTTCATCGGTCCCGGATGCATCACGATGGCGTCGGGCGCGGCATTCGCCAGCCGCCTGGCGGTCAGGCCGTAGAGGTGGTGATACTCGCGCGGCGACGGCACGAACTGGCCGCTCATCCGCTCGGTCTGCAGGCGCAGCATCATGGCCACGTCGGTCCCTTCCAGCGCCCGGTCGAAGTCGTGGAACGCCTCCACGCCCATCGCCTCGATCCCCTGCGGCATCAGCGCCGGCGGCGCGCACACGCGCACACTGGCACCGAGCGCCTGGAGGCACAGGATGTTGGAACGAGCCACCCGGCTGTGCAGCACGTCGCCGCAGATCGTGACCGTGAGACCGGTGAAGTCGTCCGCAGTCTGCCCGCGGGCTTGCAGCGCGTGCCGCAATGCAAGCGCATCAAGCAGAGCTTGCGTCGGATGCTCGTGCTGACCGTCACCGGCGTTGATCACCGGGCAGTCGACCTTGTCGGCGATCAGCGCGGTCGCTCCGCTCGATCCGTGGCGGATCACGATCGCATCGGGCCGCATCGCGTTGAGCGTGATTGCGGTATCGATCAGCGTTTCGCCCTTCTTCACGCTCGATTGCGCGGCGTGCATGTTGACCACGTCCGCGCCCAGCCGCTTGCCGGCGATCTCGAAGCTCAGCAGCGTGCGCGTGGAGTTCTCGAAGAAGGCGTTGATGATCGTCAGACCGCCGAGCAAATCGGTGTGCTTGGCAGCCGTACGGTTCATCGCGACCCACTGTTCCGCCTCGTCCAGGAGGAACAGGATCTCGTGCCGTTCGAGCGCTCCGACCGCCAAAAGATCGCGATGCGGGAAGGCGCGCGAGCCCGCCGGATAGCGACCGGGCCGAGGGCCAGCCGCAGGGGTGTTTTCCGCCGATGTCATTGAAGCCATGCCCTTGGTCGAGAGCCGTATGCCGGTCAAGTGCATTCGGGTGGCATTGACGCGCCGCACTCCCTAGATAGACCGTTCTATCGCTCTATCCGGGAACACCCCTGTACATGTCGTTCGCCCGCAAGGTCTGGCACCTGATCGTCGCCGTCAAGGACGGCCTCAGCCTGGTGTTCCTGCTGTTGTTCTTCTTCGCGCTCTATGCGCTGCTCACCGCCCGGCCCAGCCCCGCGTCGGTGCGTGAAGGCGCGCTGCTGCTGTCGCTCGACGGCGTGGTCGTGGAGGAAAAGAGCCCGCTCGATCCCTTCGCGGTGCTGTTTTCGGGACAGGCACCCACCGGCGAATACGACGTCCAGGAGCTGGTCCACGCGATCGACGAGGCGGCGGAGGACGACCGGATCAAGGCGGTCGTGCTGGAATTCGGCGCCGTTTTCGGCGGCGGCCAGGTCCACCTCGAAGACATCGGCGCGGCGCTCGAGCGCGTGCGCGCAGCGAAGAAACCCGTGCTGAGCTATGCCACGGTCTACACCGACGATTCGGTCATGCTGGCGAGCCATGCCAGCGAGATCTGGATCGATCCGCTGGGCGGCGCGCTGGTGCTGGGTCCCGGCGGAAACAGGATGTATTACGGCGACCTTTTGAAGAAGCTCGACGTCAACGCCCGCGTCTACAAGGTCGGCACCTACAAGAGCGCGGTCGAACCCTACATCCTCAACGCAATGTCGCCCGAGGCGCGCGAGAACTACACCCAGCTCTACGGCTCGATGTGGGCCGAATGGCAGGCGCACGTGAAGAAGGCCCGCCCGCAGGTCAACCTCGCAGCCTTCGCCCAGAACCCGGCCGAATGGTTCGCCCGCGCGGGCGGCGATGCGGCAACGGCGGCGAAGAACGCGGGCCTCGTCGACAAGCTGGGCGACCGCGTCCAGTTCGGCAGGCGCGTGGCGGAAATCGCCGGCGAGGACCCGTGGGACAAGCTGCCCGGCACGTTCGCCTTCACCGAGCTCGATCCGTGGCTGGCCGACAAGCCTATGCCCGACACCGGCGACGCAATCGGCGTGGTGACCATCGCCGGCGAAATCGTCGATGGCGACGCCGGACCCGGCGTTGCCGGGGGCGACCGGATCGCCCGCGTGCTCGACGAGGCGCTGGAAAGCGATCTCAAGGGGCTCGTTGTGCGGGTGGACTCGCCCGGCGGCTCGGTGCTGGCGAGCGAGGAAATCCGCCGCGCGATCCTGCGGCACAAGGATCGCAAGATCCCCATCGCCGTCTCGATGGCGAACGTTGCGGCCAGCGGCGGGTACTGGGTGTCCACGCCAGCCGATCGCATATTTGCGGAACCGGACACGATCACCGGTTCGATAGGCATCTTCGCAGTCCTGCCCACGTTCGAGAACGCGGCCGCGAAATGGGGCGTCAGCACCGACGGCGTCAGCACCACGCCGCTTTCGGGCCAGCCGGACCTGATCGGCGGCCTTCCGCCCGAAGCCGACGCGCTGATGCAGGCCTATATCGAGGACGGCTATTCTGACTTCGTGGACCGGGTCGGCAAGGCGCGCAAGATGACCCCGGCCCGCGTGGACGAGGTCGGCCAGGGCCGCGTCTGGGACGGCGGTACCGCGCGTCAGGTCGGTCTGGTCGATCAGTACGGCGGGCTGGACGATGCGCTCGCCTGGGTTGCCGGACAGGCGAAGCTTGGCGACGGCGACTGGCATGCCGAGTTCCTCGGGGACGAAACCGGCACCAGCGACACGCTGCTTCGTCGCATGCTTGTCGGCGACGAAGCCGAACGCGCGCGCAGCAGCGATCTGGTCGGTATGTTCGCACTGCAGCGCAATCGGGCCATGTCGCAACTGACTGCCGACCTCGGTCGCCTGACGGGCACCAAGGGAATGCAGGCATACTGCCTCGAATGTGCTCCGATCGTTCGCAGTACCCCCGATAGCGAAGCGCAGGGATGGATGGCGAAACTTATCGCACTCCTGACCTGAGACCGCGGCATACCGGCTTGCCAAGCGGCAGAGGCGGTGGCAAAGGCGCGCCCCTGTCCGCCCCGCCGAGTTTTGCTTGGGGGCCGCCGGACGGGCGCGTAGCTCAGCGGTAGAGCACACCCTTCACACGGGTGGGGTCACAGGTTCAATCCCTGTCGCGCCCACCATCTTTTCAAAGGCTTAGGCCGGAAAAGATGCCCCACTATCCCGCTGAAATCGGCGCAAGGAACCTTTTAAGGGACCTTTCCGCCGCTCAGCGACCTTCCTCCGGAAACAGCGGCAACGTCCCCCGGCCAACCTCGTAGGCGTTCGGCTCCCGCGTCAGCTCGTAGGGCCGCAGGGCAGCGACGACGCGCGCCGTGAGGGTTTGTATCGCCACCTGCCGGTTCAGCTTGCCGGTGGGGCTGAAAGCGTCCCGCAGGGCATAGTTGGGGGCAGTGGTCAGGGCGATGGAGATCGCCTGTTCAAGTTCTCTGTTGTCGGGCCGAATCATCATCTGCCAATTGGAACAGATGGAGAACGGATTGCAAGCGACTTGCAATCAGGTCTCGCTGGGCCGGACGAACCGAACGGCAGCCGCTAGGTCCGGGCAGTAGCGAATTGGCAGGTCAACCTTGCCCTCTAGCTCTCCGAAAAGATCGCGGTCCAATTCCAGCCGGGTGAGCGCGATGCCGGCGTCCCGACACTCCGCAACGGTGAGACGCACAATCTCGCCTGCCTCAGCGAGCACTTGGTTTTGGAACGTCAGCAGGAACGGGTTTGGCGCGTTTTTCGAGCCAAGAACCGTGGCTATGCCAATCGCTGTTTCTCTGGCTCCCGACACAGACTTCCTCCTGTTGCCATAGGCTTGCCACACCTGAAGCTGTGTGAGAACACCGCCCACAAGGGGGATACCTTGGCTATACCAGACTATCAGACGCTGATGTTGCCGGTTCTGCGGCTCGCCGCTCAAGGCGAAATGCGGGTGCCCGAAGCTGCGCAGAAAATTGCGGATCAGTTCGGTCTGTCGGACGAAGAGCGCGAAGAAATGCTGCCCAGCAATCGCCAACGCGTGCTGCACAATCGCATTCACTGGGCCAAGTTCTACATGAGCAAAGCGGGGCTGATCGAAAGTCCTAAGCGAGGCTTGTTCCGCGCCAGCACCGAAGGGCAGGCCATGTTGGCTAAGAACCCGACGACGATCGATAACGAGACGCTCAAGGCATATCCCGCATTCGTCGCGTTTCAGCAGGCGAGCGCGAGCGGGCAGACTAAATCCGAGAAGCCGGTGGCGACGGCTGCCTCTGTATCGCCCGCCACTCCCGAGGAGCAAATCGACGCGGCGCAGGCCGTTCTTCACTCGGCGCTGAGCAGCGACCTTCTGCAACGCATTCTCGACAATTCGCCCCTCTTCTTCGAGCACCTGATCGTCGATTTGCTCGTGGCGATGGGCTACGGCGGAAGCCATGAGAATGCCGCATTGAAGCTGGGCAAAAGCGGCGACAATGGGGTGGATGGAGTGATCGACGAAGATCGGCTGGGCCTCGATCGTATCTACGTTCAAGCCAAGCGGTATGCGGAGACAAATTCCGTCCAGCGGCCAGAGGTGCAGGGGTTTGTGGGGAGCCTAGTCGGGTTCGGCGCAAACAAGGGCGTGTTTGTCACAACCTCGTCTTTCAGTTCCGGAGCTCGGCAGTATGCCGAGCAAATCCCTCAGCGCATCATCCTGATCGACGGGGTGCGCCTCACGGACCTGATGATCGAGCATGACGTAGGGGTGAGGATCAGCCGCGCAGTCAAGGTCAAGCGGATTGACGAGGATTTCTTTGTGGAGGGGTGATGCGGAAAAGGCGAGAGCGGCCATAGGGAATAACCGCTCTCGCCTTCCCGACGAAACAGGGCGGCGCGAAACCAAGAAAGCGCCTCCCCAAGTTACCGCCGGTCGCCAAATGGGGGACCGGGACCGGCGGCAATTCGATTAGGTGACGTTGCCGAAGTCCCCGAGGCTCATGGCGGTGGCATTCTTCACTGCCAGCCCCAAGCGTTCCTCAGCGCGGATGGTCACCATGTTCTTCACGAAGTTGTCTCCATCTTCCGTGGAAAGGGCCACGTTGGCCTGCTCGCGGTCATAGAGGGTTGCTGCCCGGCGGAAGTCTCCGACTAGGAAGGCGTCCTTGGCGATGGCCGTAGTGGCCACAACCGGAAGGCCGAACAGGAGTGGGTTGGGGTTGGACTGCGGGTCGCCCAGCAGATATTCCCCGTCCGTGTTCTTCAGCAGGCGAATACGCATCCAATCCGAAGGGTGCATGACCACGCCGTTGGGCACGTAGTCCGCCAGCGTCACTTGCAGCATTCCCAGCCCGACTTTGTCGATCATAGTCTCCGTGGTCGGAGTGAAGTCGGCCACATAGGCGGTGGCGTTGGTGATTAGGCCATCAAGGTTCGGGCTTACGCCGTCGCCGTTGAGTAGCTGCGTCTCTTCCGCCAGCGCGAGGCCATACCGTAGTTCAGTGTCGATCACCGACTGAAGCTGCGGCGCGTCGGCCAGAATCTGTACGCTGGCCTTGGTCCAGTGGGCGATTGTGCGGATGGGCAGGTTCTTCAACTCCCAGGCATAGCTGCTCTCTTCTTTGAGCGCACCTTCCACCTGCGGAGCCGCCTGATTGTCGCGCGTGGTCTGGTCCACGTATTCGACGTTGCCGCTCGTGGTGTTGAGCACGTTGAGCAAGTCACGGATGCGCGGCTGGCGAACCGGCAGGGAGTTGATCGCGGAGTCACGCATTCCGCCGTCGAGGCTTCCGCCACTGGACGCAATCGAGGTGATTTCCTTCAGTTCGATCTTTACCCGACCGGGCTGCGAGGTGGCGATGCCCGCCAGCGATTTAACCTGATCGCTGTCCACGACCTGCTGGCCCCAGCTTTCGGGCGCGGTAGCACCGCCGCCATAGCTGGAACAGGCCATTTTCTGCTCAAGTTCTTGCAGGATGCCTTCGACCGTGCCGGCCTTTTTGAGGGCGCTCTGAACGTCGCTGTTCAGCTTACTAAACTGCTGCTCAACTGCGTCGGTGAAGTCTTTGGTCAGTGCGTTCATTTTCATGCTCCTATGGCCGCAATGCGGGCGGCGGATGCGTTGAGGATTGCGCGGACTTCATCTTCGTCCGCTTCGGCTTCGTTCATGGCCTTCCAAGCGGCACCTGCCGCCACCTTTGCTCGCCGGCCGGAAAGACCGGCAGCTTGCAGCAATTCGGCAATGTCCCGCGCACAGGCGAAATCCTTGACCGCTGTGACGCGCGCGTGCGTGTCGCAGGGGAACGTCACTAGGGACGCTTCCCAAAGGTCGATGTCGCTGAGGATGCGGCGGTTGCCGTCTTTGCGGGAGCCGCCCGGCGCAATTTCGTAGCCGATGCTGATCCCGGTCAGTGCGCCCTTGCGCGCCAGTGCGTGCGCTTCTTGCGCATCGCGCACTTCCATTGCGAGTTCGGCCCGCCCGAAGAGGGCATCGCTGCGCTCGCTCAACTCCGTCCACACGCCGATGGGGCGGTGCGGGTCATGCTGATAGAGCAAGGGGAGCTTGCGCCCGTCCTGCTCAAGACGCTTGATCGACTTGGAATAAGCGCCCGGCTCGATGGTATCGCCAATGCGGTCCACCTGGCCGAAGGCGCTGATTACGCCTTCGACGACGCCGGAGTCAGTCACGGACTTGATCTGGAAGGGGAGTGTCTGGCTGTTCATACGTGCGCACCATTGCTGTTGGGCAGGAAGGCCCATTTCTCAGCCAATGTGCGCGGGCAGCCGCGTGAGCATTGGTGTTTCGACGCGGACAGCCGCGCGTCAACGAGGGGATTGTGCGCCATCTTGCGCTCCATGAAAAGTGTTTATTTTCCGCTAGTTGGGATTGTCCGCATCGCCCTGGAGGGTGCGGACCAATATCGCTTGCTTCTCGAACCAAGGGGCGACTGCGCTGGCCTCGGCCTGACAGGTGATAAGGTCTGCGATTGAGAGCCCCAGCCCGGTGAGGATGCAAGCAACCGGCACCCCTTCCCGCGCGAGCAGGTTAATCTCGTTCGCAATCGCCGTCTCGACTCGCCGGGTCATCTCGATTTGCTCGGCGGTTGGCATCTTCTCGTTCCATTTGTTCATGATATGTTCCTTTTAAGCTAATAGATCGTCGCGGCCATTGCCCCGCAGCCGGTGTTCGGCGGCGCGGTTGGCTTCCCGCTGGTGCGCGGCTTTGTTCGTCCCGCCCGCCATCGCCCGGCCCGTCATGGCGAGGGAGCGGCGCATGGCGAGCACCTGGCTCAGCTGCCCATCGACAACCTTCATCCTAGGATTAACGCGGGGGACACCCTTTGCGTCGGGGACGACGGTGCCTTCCTCGCGCAGCAAACGCTGATTTTCTTCAACGTTGGCCATCGCTCTGGCCAACATCACCGCCAGCGACAGTCGGTGCGGTGTCCAGTCGGCGCGAGCAAACTCGTCTGCGATGCTATGGAAGAAGGGCCACACCTCTGCCTCCATCGCCATGTGCGCCGGGGGTGCGATTTCAGTGTTCGCCGTGGTGGCCAGTCGGATGAGGTTGGCGACGCTGTCGGTGCGCGCCTTGCGTGGTTTCGTCATGGTGTGTTCCTCTCGGATTTGAACCTTTGCGTTGCTCTTTGTGAGGGGCGGCGGTCACCGCGTTGCACAGTTCTCAACTTTCAATGGCCCCGCCCCCTCCGGACACCCACGGGAGCGCCCGTAGATGTGTGCAGGGAGGCCAAGGGCTGCGCGCCCTAGGGAAAGGGTGCGGCTCACCAGCGTGTGTTCCAGGAGCCATGATATTCGCCTAGCTGGACTTGCCTGCGTGCCCACTCCCGGTCGCGGTCCTGCACCGGGGCGACGGGCATCCCGTCTAGCCCGACGCGGAACTGCCCCTCGGCATAGGTGCACTGAAGGTATGCGCGCGTCCGCAAGTAGTAGCTCAGGGCCGTGCTCACCTCAGCATCCGTCCAACCGGCGGCGATGAGGTCCTCGCGCACGCCGACCTTGAGCGGGCGCGGCGGCGTGGGGAACGCGCCGGGGTGCCGCTCCTTCATGGCAGACAGGACAGCCTTGGCCTCTTTCTCTCGGGCCGCGACGGCCTGCTTGTGATTGGTAATCATGGTGTGGTCTCCTCTAGGTTGGATGTGCCCGGCTTTGGGCGCGTCAGCGCGTGTGGCGCGTGAAGCGCGTGATCCTGCATTCCCTCTCTTTCCAACCTTCCCTCCCCTTCCTTCTCCCTCTGGAAAAACTTTTCAAAAGCGCGCGAGGGGAGTGAAAAGGAGGGGGATGGTCGATCACGCGCTTCACGCGCTACCAGCGCTGGGGAGTTAAATCGGGCCATCGTCATCGCCCCTCGCGCTCAGCTTTTCAGCAGCCTCAATGGCGTCACGCGTGGAGAGCTCGCGTTTGGTGTAGATCACCATATCCTTGCCGCCGACCTTCCAGCGCCCAGCCTTCGCAGTCGGATTGCGAACCGGGCGATACCCGCACTCCTCCATCTTGTGCGGCACCTTGCGGCTGTTCCGCCGATCGCGCAGCCACTCACCGAATGCCTGTTCCGCCGCTTCCACAAGGTCTGCCAGCGTCACCGCCTGCGGCCATGCGAGCTTTTCCAGCGCGTCCGTCAGTTCCGCCGATTCGGGTGCGCTGTTCGCGGTGACAATGTCCCAGAACGCGTCTGTCTTTGGCGGGGGAGCCTTGGCGTTGAACGCGGCAAGATCGAGGGTCCGCAGGTAGGCTGCCACGTGGCCGACGCCGCCACCGGCATACCAACCGTGCAGCTTGTTCCAGTAGCCTTCGGAGAAGCTTTCCCGATCAGCCTCTGACCAAGCGACATAGTGTCGCCGGTCATCTTCCGGCAGATAGAGGCCGTCGCCCTTGTGGTTTGTGGTGATAACCACGCCGCACACGTTGAAGGCGGAGTATTCCCGCTGGAACTTCTCATCGACGCGCAACACGTCTGGCGGCGCGGCGGTGTAGGTTTTCATGTGATCGTAGAAAGCGAAGCGGTCCACATCGCCAAGATCCCGCGCCTCGCTCACCCTCAGGATCACCGACTTCACGAAGCCATTGAAGCGCCCGAGCAAGTGCTGCGGTGACACTTCCGCGAAGTTCCACGGCCCAACCGCATACTTCACCGGCTCAAGGATGGTGTCCTTCCCGATGCCCTGAGCGCCGCCCATCACAATAGCGTGGTTGATCTTGTCGCCGGGGCGCTGGACGCGATGCGCCAGCCAAGCGATCAAGTGTTCCGCGTCGGCGGGATAGACCGCGTTGACGTGATCGAGCCACGGCGTTGCCAGTTGAGGGTCGCCGTGGATCGGCAGCGGCGGACGGTAAAGGTTGAAAACGGAGCATCCGGCACGAACAATCCAGCCACCGTCGGAAATCAGCCGGTCTGAAATCTCCTGCGGCTCGCCAGGTGCCCATGTCATCTGTTCGACTGAACGATTGGCATCGAGCCATTGGTTCGCGGCAATGCGCTTCGGTTTACCCTTATCGTCCTTCACCGGCTCGCCTTGGTTATCGAGCAACGGTATCGGCAGCACCTTTGCGTTCACACTTGTCGCCGGCCAACTTTCGCCACTCGGGGCGAAGATGTAATTGTGCGACGGCATGAAGGCATAGAAGTCGGTCAGGTGCACACCCGAACCGGCAGCGGCGCTGACCTCCCGCAGCAAGTCGTCAACCGAGTTGCCAGCGTCGAGCCAGTCGGAGACGTCGCCGCGTTCTGGCAGGCCGGGCAGGTCCACCGCCTTTACGCTCCTCGCTGTCGGGGCCAGCATGGGGAGCAACTTGGCAGTGCGCTTGCGGCCCTTGTCGTCGTTGTCGGTCAAGATGACGAGCGCCCGCCCTGCAAGGTGGGTATTCAACGCGGGCTTCCAGTTGAGCGCGCCGTTCGGGTTCGTCGTGGCGATCAGGCCCAACTCGATCAGGCGGTCCGCATCCTTCTCGCCCTCGCAGATGAACACAAGGGCATGGGGCCGCTCGTCCATGGTCAAGAGCAACTCGGGCAGCCGATAAAGCAGGTCCGGCTCTTCGCCGGTGCCCTTGCGATAATGCTCAATGCCGGGGAACTTGTAGAGTTCGCCTTCGTCCCGTGCGAATTGCAGGTCGCCTGTGCCAATGACGCGCCTCCCTCGGAGGAAAGCCTTTTCGCCGTCCTCGCGCCGCCCCTTCAGGGCAGTGTAGGCATAGCTGCCGTCCGCGCGGTGGTAGTCGTACTCGCGCTCAAGTTTGGTGGTGAAGTCCCAGCGGGGCCGGTCATCATCGTTCCATTCGTAGGAGCCACGAGCGCCGCCCGAAGAGACTTTCCATCCATCCGAAGATGGCGCAGAATCCCTCTCGCCAGCCGTTCCCGTGGCATGGTCCCCGGCCCCCGCTTCTCCCCCAGAGGCGGGGGCTTCTTCTTCCCAAGGTGGCCCGGTCAGCGGCTCGCTTCCGCTAGCGCCGGTCATTCGGCCGACTCCACTTCGCGCGGAACCATGCCGCCGTCGATCAGCGCCTCAATGTCCTTCAATCTGTAGCCGGTCACCTTCGGGCTGAGTGTCACCCTCTGCGGCCAGTTGGGCAGCTTCTGGGCTTCTAGTTCGCGGAGCGTCTTCTTCGTGACGCCGATTGCAGCAGCAGCCTCGTCGAGACGGAGGAGGGTGTGACCGGTGAGAGACTTCACTGTCTCCCGCGCGATCAACATCTGCATCTGATGGGCGGCCTTGCGAGCTTCCCACGCTTCAAGTTCTTCACCGGTGCGGTGTTTACGAGCAGGCATTGGCAACGTCCTTCTGCCTGAGGCTTGAGCCTCAAGTTGTCAGAAGACGGCCATCTGCCAAATGCGCCGTGGCGCTTGCTTTTGGGCGACAGACGAACAGGGGAGCCCCGTTCCGATTATCTGTGGCGGTCGGTTTTGTTCGGTCGCCCGTGAGCGACTTCGGAACCTTTATGCGCCAACTTTCCTGAAACGCAAAATGCGTTTTTTAACCTGCCCTCGCAGGCATCTGCACCACATTGTCTGCTGCCTCAGCCTCGCCCACGATGAACATGAGTTTGCGCGCCCACCACTCCATCAGCTCCCGCTTGCGGAGCCGGTAGCGCCGTTGAATGTCGCCATGATCGTAGGCCGCAGTGACGCCAGCCGTGATCTCATGATTCACCGCCGCTTGCAGAACGTCGAGCGGCGCTGACCAAACAATCTCGCCTTCGGCATTTTCCTCGCCGTCTCGGCAGCGAGTGATGAAGGTGTGCCGCAGATCGTGGATGCGCCACGCCTCGGTTTGCACTTCCGCCACCCGCGCCAGCGCCGCCTTTTTGCGCGCAACCGTGTCCGTTCGCAGCGCGCCGCCCGCGCGGATTGCCCGATGGTCCTCTTCGGTGAGGCCAGCGAGGTTGCCCTTCACGCGCCGGTCCAGCGCCGCCTTGAGCTTGTTCCAGCCGCTGATCGGCGTCTCGCCAGTGTCGCTCGGGAACACCAGCCCTTTGCGCGGCTCGGGCTGGGCGCCAGCCTTGCGCGGATGCAGCGCGTCGTAAATCGCCCCTGCCGCTTCCAGCACTTGCATGGCCGGCTCGCTCAAGGCGATTTCGTGCGCGCCCTTGCGGTTCTTCACCCTCTCCTTCGGCAACACAATCAGCTTGCGCTCAAGGTCCACCTCGTCCCAAGTCAGCCCGGCAATCTCGTTCTTGCGCTGGCCGGTCAGCATGAGCAGCCGGATGACCGAACCGAACGGCCAACCCTGTTCGCGAGCCGCCAGCCAGATCGACCGCAGTTCATCGTCCGTGAGCGCCCGAGTGATCTTCTTCGGCGGCTGGCGGTTGGTCATGCCCGTGGTCGGCAATGCGCCGTGGAACAGCCCGCGCGACAGGGCGAACTTGAACACGCCGCGTATCGCCTTGAGCGTTTCGTCCACCGGCCCACCGGCCTTGTCCAACTGCGTAAGGAGCCGCGCCACCATAGGCGTCGTAATCTCGGAAAGAGGGTGGTGGCCCAGCGTCGGCAGCACCCTTTGCTCAAGCAGCCGTTCGCGGGCAGTCGCGGTTGTCGCGGTGACAGCGCGCTTGCGCCCGCCGACTAGCTTCCCTGCCCGCATAGCTGCCACGTAGCTTTCCGCCACGGCGCGGAAGGTGCCCGCCTGCTTGTCAGCAGCCTCGCGCTCGGCAGCGGCCTTTTCCTCCGCGAGCCTGTCTTTTATGACCGCGCCCTCCCGCGCCGCCGCGACAAGCTCGCGCGCGGCCTCCCGAGCTTCCGACACGCGCACGCCAGGCCACTGCCCGATCACCTTGCGCTGCTTGCGGTCGGAACCCTTCTGATTGGTCACGACCGCCCACGACCTCTTGCCGGTGGCGTTGACCCAGAGGAACAGACCGGTCTCCACATCGCTGACCGACACTCGGCCCTTGGCAGGGCGGCCGATGCGCTCAATCGCTACATCTGTCAGGTAGGTCTTGGGGTAGGACTTCTTCTTCGGCGCGGCCATGGCGAAACTCCAAAAGGAACCTTCTAGCGACCTTTTTGCGAGTTTTTCAGCGTTCGCGTTCGGTCGCCTTCGTTCGCTCCTTCTCTCTCGGAATGGCCAAATCGCAAAGGATTTTCGTGCTTTACTGGCGCGCAAAGGTCGCGAGCGTTCGCCTGCGTTCGTCGGGAAGCTACCCTTCACACGGGTGGGGTCACAGGTTCAATCCCTGTCGCGCCCACCATCTTCGCGCGGGACTGGCCCCGAAGTCGCCCCTTCTTGTGAAGGTGTGCGCCGAACATCTGCGACAATTCGTTCATCTACGGTTCGACTCGCCCCTGTCAGCAGACCGTTAACTCAGACGTTCCGCAAGGAGGCCGCAAATTGTCGACAGGTGCCCGGTTTGCATAACAACCGTCAGTCTTGTAGGCCGCGCGCCATCGGCTGCGGAGAGCGAATTTTCCGCGAGGAACATCTTTCGTTTGCGCAAGTTGGCTTGGCGCTCAAGCTAGCTGTGGAGTGAGATCAATCCCCTTTTCCTCCTACATCGTCCGCTTCCTGTTCGCGTTCGCAATGATCGGCTCGCTGACGGCCTGCGGCTCGGGCGAGCGCGAAACACAGCGGGCGGCGCGCGACGGGATCCTGCTGTTCGGCAACGGGTCGGAGCCGAAGGGGATCGACCCGCACCTCGTGACCGGCGTGCCCGAAAACAAGATCATTTCAGCACTGGTCGAAGGGCTGGTTTCCTATCACCCGACGAGCGACCTGGAATCCTCGCCCGGCATGGCCGAGCGGTGGGAATCCAATGCCGACTTCACCGTGTGGACGTTCTACCTGCGCGACGCGAAGTGGACCAACGGCGATCCGGTGCGAGCGCAGGATTTCGTCTATAGCTGGCAGCGCATCCTCAGCCCCGAGCTCGGCGCGGAATATGCGCCGATGCTCTACGTCATCAAGAACGCCGAGGCGTTCAACACCGGCGGTCTCAAGGACTTCTCGCAGGTCGGCGTGAAGGCACTCGACGACAAGACGCTGCAGGTCACGCTGGGCGGTTCGACCTCGTATTTTCCCCTCATGCTGCAGCATTACAGCTTTTTCCCGGTCAATCCGCGCGCGGTGGAAGAGCACGGCGGCATGACCGACCGGCAGAGCGGCTGGTCCACGTTCGACAACTACGTCGGCAACGGCCCCTTCCGCCTGAAGCAGTGGGTCACCAACCAGGTGATCGAGGTCGAACGCAATCCCGATTACTGGGATGCCAAGACGGTCAAGCTGAACGGCATCCGCTTCTTCCCGATCGACAACATCAATGCGGAAGAGACGATGTTCCGCAACGATCGGTTGCACATCACGAACCAGGTGTTCCCGGACAAGATTCCCGTCTTCGCGGAAAAGATGCCCGAACAGCTGCGCAACGATCCGTATCTGGGCACGTACTTCTATCGCATCAACGTGACCCGCAAGCCGTTTAACGATCCGCGGGTACGCCGCGCGCTTGCGCTATCTCTCGACAAGAAGCTGCTGGTCGAGAAGGTCACCAAGGGCGGTCAGGCCCCGGCAACCGGCTACGTTCCGACGGGCATTCCCGGGTACGAGGCGTCGACTGCGGTGTCCTTCCGCCCCGACGAGGCGCGACGCCTTCTGGCCGAGGCCGGCTATCCGGGCGGCAAGGGCTTTCCCAAGACCGAGATCATGATCAACACCAGCGAAGCCCACCGCAAGGTGGCCGAAGCGGTGCAGGAGCTGTGGCGGCGCGAACTGGGCATTGAGATCGGCATCTACAACCAGGAATGGAAGGTCTATCTCGACAACCAGTCGAGCCTGAACTTCGACCTCTCGCGCTCTGGCTGGATCGCCGACTACGCCCACCCCTCGACCTTCGTCGACATGTTCACGACCGGCAACGGCAACAACGACACCGGCTGGAGCAGTGCCCGCTACGACGCGCTGATCGAGGCGGCGCGGCGGGCCGGCAGCGAGGAAGAGCGCGTGCGCCTGATGCACGACGCGGAGGAAGTCCTCCTCAACGAGATGCCGATCGTACCGATCTACTGGTACACCCGCGTGTACCTGCTCGATACGAAGGTGAAGGGTTGGTACCCCAAGCTGCTCGACAATCATCCATACAAGCACGTCTGGCTCGAGCCCGACGCATCAGAAGCCGGAAAGTGATCCCGATGCGATTGAGCGCAGGCCCGTTGGTGGCATCATGTTGAAATTCGTCATCGCGCGGCTTCTGCAGGGTATCCTCGTCCTGCTGGCGATCTATGCCGTGACCTTCTTCCTGGTCGCTGCGACCCCGGGCAGCCCGTTTAGCACCGAACGCGCGATCGCTCCGGAAATCCTCGCCCAGATCGAGGCGTTCTATGGCTACGACAAGCCGACCAGCGAGCGGTTCTTCACCTCGCTCACCAATGTCCTGCAGGGCGAATTCGGCCCGTCCGCGGTCTATGCCAACCGGACGGTGACGCAGATCATCGCCGAGTCCTTTCCTGTGTCGCTCCTGCTCGGCTCGCTCGCGCTGCTGGTCGCGCTCGGGATCGGCATCCCGGCGGGGATCCTCGCGGCGGTGAAGCGCAACACCTGGCTCGATTACATCCCGATGTCGGTGTCGATGGCCGGCATCTGCCTGCCGACTTTCGTGATGGGTCCGCTGCTGGCGCTCCTGTTCGGCCTGATCCTGAACTGGCTTCCGGTCGGCGGCTGGTTCGGTCCTGAATTCTGGATCCTGCCGACCGCCACGCTGGGCCTCTATTACGCGGCATACTTCGCCCGCCTGACGCGCGGCGGGATGCTCGAGATGCTCAACCAGGACTTCGTCCGCACCGCGCGCGCCAAAGGCGTTCCGGAAACGACGATCGTCCTCAAGCACTGCCTCAAGGGCGGGCTGATCCCGGCGATCACGTTCCTCGGCCCTGCGCTCGCGGGCATCATCTCGGGCTCGTTCGTGGTCGAGACGATCTTCCAGGTTCCCGGCCTCGGCCAATGGTTCGTGCGCGCGGCGCTCAACCGCGACGATTTCCTCGTCCTCGGCCTCACCGTGCTGTTCGCGACGCTGATCGTGATCATGAACCTGCTGGTCGACATCGCGCAGGTCGCCCTCAACCCGCGGCTCAAGTATGACTGATCGTTCCGAAGCCGCCGTCCTCGGTTCCGAGCCGATGCCCCCGCCGATCAGCGCGGCCGAGATCGCCGACGAGGCCCTGGTCGAGGGTTCCTCGCTGTGGAAGGACGCCTGGTCGCGGCTCCGCAAGAACCGCCTTGCGGTCGGCAGCCTGTTCACCTTCATATTCATCGTCCTGTTCTGCATCGTCGGACCGTGGATCTCTCCGTGGGAAGCGAACACGCAGGACCTGTTCCTGGGCGCGACCGGCCCGTCGGCGCAGCACTGGTTCGGGACCGACACGCTGGGGCGCGACCTGATGGTCCGCGTCATGTACGGCGGCCGCATCTCGCTGCTCGTCGGCCTCGTGGCGACGCTCGTCGCGCTGTCGATCGGGGTGATCTACGGCGCGACCGCGGGCTATGTCGGCGGGCGGACGGATTCGGCGATGATGCGTTTTGTCGACCTGCTCTACGCCATCCCCTTCACGATCTTCGTCATCCTGCTGATGGTGGCGTTCGGCCGCTCGCTGTGGCTCATGTTCGTCGCCATCGGTGCGGTCGAGTGGCTGTCGATGGCTCGTATCGTCCGGTCCGGCGTGATCGGCCTGAAGAAGCAGGAATTCGTCGAGGCCGCCGTTTCATTGGGCTACTCGCATCGCCGGATCATCCTGCGCCACCTGATCCCCAACGTGCTCGGCCCGGTGATCGTGATCGCCACGCTGACGGTGCCTGCGGTCATGCTGCTCGAGGCGTTCCTCAGCTTCCTCGGCCTCGGCGTGCAGCCGCCGGACGCTTCGTGGGGCGTGCTGATCAACGAAGGGCAGCAGAACATGGAAATCTATCCGTGGCTGCTGATCTGGCCCGCGGCGTTCTTCGCCACCACGCTGTTCTGCCTCAACTTCATCGGTGACGGCCTGCGCGACGCGCTCGATCCCAAGAGCGCGAAGGATTGATTGCGATGCCTTTGCTCGATGTGAATGACCTGACGACCCACTTCCACACCCGCGACGGCGTCGTGCGCGCGGTGGACGGGGTGAGCTTCCACCTCGACCGCGGGGAGACGCTGGGGATCGTGGGCGAATCCGGTTCCGGCAAGTCGGTGACCTGCTACTCGCTCCTGCGCCTGATCCCCGAACCGCCCGGCCGGATCGAGCGCGGTACCGCGATGTTCGACGGGCAGGACCTGCTGCAGATGAGCCCGGCTGAGCTGCGCCGCATCCGGGGCAGGCGCATCTCGATGATCTTTCAGGATCCGATGACGTCGCTCAATCCGTTCCTGCGGATTTCGACGCAGTTGATCGAAGCGCTCCAGACGCACCAGGACATCTCGAACAAGGACGCCCTGAAAAAGGCCACTGCCGCGCTCGAGGAAGTCGGCATTCCCGAGGCAAGCAAGCGCGTGACGGGCTATCCGCACGAGTTTTCGGGCGGCATGCGCCAGCGCGTGATGATCGCGATGGCTCTCATCACAGAGCCCGACCTGCTGATCGCGGACGAGCCGACCACCGCGCTCGATGTGACGGTGCAGGCGCAGATCCTCGACATCATCAAGCAGCGCCAGAACGACCTGGGCACCGCGGTCATCCTCGTCACGCACGACCTCGGCGTGGTCGCAGGCACCTGCGACCGGGTGCTGGTGATGTACGGCGGGCAGGAGATGGAGAGCGGCACGGCCGAGCAGATCTTTTACGCGCCGCGCCACCCCTATACCCGCGCCCTGCAGAAGACGATCCCGTCGCTGCAGACCAAGGGACAGGAACTCTACACCATTCCCGGCCTTCCGCCTGACGCGTCCAAGCCGGCGACCGGATGCGCGTTCTTCCCGCGCTGCCCCTACCCCAAGAATCGCGACCCGATGGGCGAGCGCCCCGATCTCGTCGATCTTGGCGAAGGGCATTGCTGGGCGGCCTGCGGGTACTGCGACAGCAGCGCACCGATCGAAAGCGTGCTCGCCAAGGCCGACGAGGCGATCGTAGATCCGCTGCCGGTCGAAGTGGAGACCGCCCGATGAGCGGCGCGGAAGGCAGCTTGGCCGTTGTCGGCGATCCGCGAGAGGACCTGCTGGTTCTCGACGACGTGCACACCCATTTCGATCTCGGGCGCAACTTCCTGTCGCGCGAAAGCAAGGGCGTGGTCAAGGCGGTCGACGGCGTCTCGCTGGCGGTCAAAGAGGGCGAAATCCTCGGCCTCGTGGGCGAATCCGGCTGCGGCAAGTCGACGCTCAGTCGCACGATCATCCAGCTCATCCGGCCGACATCCGGACGCGTCTGGTTCAAGGGCCACGAACTCACCGCGATGAACGATGCGGAGGTCCGGCGCGAGCGCATCGACTTCCAGATGATCTTCCAGGATCCCTACGCGTCGCTCAACCCGCGCATGACGGTCCTCGATACCTTGGCCGAAGCCGTGCGCACCCGGCATCCGGACCTCAAGGGCGACGCGCTGCGAAGACGCGTTGCCGAACTGCTGCGCACGGTCGGTCTCAATCCCGCGCACATGAAGCGCTATCCGCACGAATTTTCCGGCGGCCAGCGGCAGCGCGTGGCGATCGCCCGCGCTCTTGCGCCCGAACCCAAGCTGATCATCGCGGACGAGCCGGTGTCGGCGCTCGACGTGTCGATCCAGTCGCAGATCCTCAACCTGCTGAAGCGCCTGGTTCGCGAGTTAGGCCTGACGATGATCTTCATTTCGCACGACCTTTCGGTGGTGCGCTACATCTCGGACCGGATCGCGGTGATGTATCTTGGCCGGATCATCGAACTCGGCAGCGCCGAGGACATCATCGATCATCCGCTGCATCTCTATACGAAGGCGCTGATGAGCGCGATTCCGGAGCCCAATCCGCGGGCGGAGCGCGCACGCGAGCGCATCGTGCTGAGCGGGGACCCGCCCTCGCCGCTCGATCCGCCCAGCGGATGTAATTTCTGGCCGCGCAGCCCCGTGCCGCACGACGACCGGATGAAGCAGGTCGAACCGCCGTTCGAGGAGGTGCTGCCCAATCACTGGGTCGCGGCCTGTCCGTTCTGCGTGTCCGAGCGCGTGAAGGCCGTCGAACCCGCCTGATCGCCTGCGCGCCTCTGCGGCGCGGGCGTTCATCGTACAACTGACGATACCGGGAGATTGATGCTTGGCCCGGCGCCATGTGTGGGCCATCGTCCGGCGCCATGAACCTGCGCCATATCGAAGTCTTCCATGCGGTGTACGTCAACGGCTCGGTCAGCGCCGCGGCGCGGATGCTGAACGTGTCGCAGCCTTCGGTGTCAAAGGTCCTGCGCCATGCCGAATCGCTGCTGGGTTTTCCGCTGTTCGATCGCACCGGGGGCCGGCTGGTCCCGACCGAGGACGCGCATACCCTGTTCGCCGAGGTGTCGGAGATCCAGGAGCGCGTCTATGCGCTGCGCGAAGCCAGTCGCAACCTGAAGCGGGGCGCCGGATCGCTGCTGCGCGTATCCGCCCTTCCCTCGATCGCGCTCGATGCCCTGCCGGTCACGGTCGCGCAGTTCATGCGCAAGCACAAGGACACGCGGTTCGATCTGCAGACGGTTCACCACGCCGACCTGCTGCGGAAACTCTACGAGCGCGAGACGGACGTCGTCGTCGCTTACGAGGTGCCCCAGGGCGCGCCGCTGGGCAAGGTCTGGCTCGGCGCGGGCGAGCTGGTGGTGCTCTACCGCGAGGAAGACATGCCCGATGCCCCTTCGCGGATCGGACTGGAAGAGCTCGCGGGCCGCCCGCTCGTCAGCCTCGCCGGCAGCGGCCCCGTGGGCACGATCTTCTCGAACGAGGCCGAACGGCTCGGCGTCGAATTGAACGAGGTCGTTTCGGCGCGCACCTTCCACATTGCCACTGCGCTCGTCCGCCTGGGCGTGGGCATGACCGTGGTGGATAACCTGACCGCGCGCGCGTCGCTCGTCGCCGGGCTGGCAATGCGTCCGCTGAAATCGCGCCTCACGTTCGACATCAACGCGATGTACCTGCTCGAACGCCCGCCGACCGCGTTGACGACCGATTTCCTCAAGGCGCTGGCCCGCACGATCGACGCCCTGTCGCGCCCGGCATAACCGGTGTTTATGCCCCGCCGCCACGGCCATATGCGGGCGTAGCCCCGTTAGGGAGCTAGCGTGCGCGGGTGAACATTCCCTCGCCCTTCCTGCTCTATCTGGGCCACACGACCGACCCGGTCGGGATCAAGACGTCGCGCGGCCTGGCCGAGTTCCGGCGTGCCGACTGCCTGGGCGAATTCCGGCACGACGACTGCCCGCTGACGCTGGGCCTGCCGCGCATGACGATTCCCGAAGGTGCTGCGGCGGGGGCGCGGACACTCGTGCTCGGCATCGCCAACGCCGGCGGCATCATGGATGCGGCGCTCATCGCCGATGCGCGCGCGGCGCTCGAGGCGGGGCTCAACGTCGCCTCCGGCCTTCATCACCGGCTGAACGCGGTGCCGGAACTGGTCGCGCTGGCCAATTCGAAGGGCCTGGCGCTGTTCGACGTGCGCGATCCGCCGGCCGATCTCCCGGTCGGCACCGGGCGGCCGCGCGCCGGACGCCGCGTGCTTACCGTGGGAACCGACTGCTCGGTGGGCAAGATGTACGCCTCGCTCGCGCTGGTCGACGGGTTGACTTCGCGCGGCGAGACGGCGGACTTCCGCGCTACCGGCCAGACCGGCATCCTGATCGCCGGCGGCGGTGTGCCGCTCGATGCAGTGGTCGCGGACTTCATCTCGGGCGCCATCGAATACCTCACGCCCGCGCGCACCGACGACGGCTGGGATGTGGTCGAGGGACAGGGTTCGCTGTTCCACCCCTCGTTCGCCGGGGTGTCGACCGGTCTGCTCCACGGCGCACAGGCGGAAGCGCTGGTACTGTGCCACGACCCCGCGCGCGAGGGCATCAGGGGCTTGCCCGAGCGCCCGATGCCGGGGCTGGCCGAGTGCCTTGCCGCTAACCTCCAGGTGGCGCGGCTCACCAGTCCCGGCGTGCGCGCCGCGGGGGTATGCCTCAACACTTCCAGCTTCGCGCAAGACGAAGCGCGGCGCCTGTGCGGAGAAGCGGGGCATCTGCTCGGCCTTCCGTGCACCGATCCCCATCGCTTCGGGGTCGAGGCGATCATCGACAACCTGCTATGTCACGCACCGTCGAAGCCCGCGCCGATCGCTTCGCGCTGAGCCGACCGTTCCGCATCTCGCGCGGCGTCCGAACCGCGGCAGAGGTGGTGACGGTCGAGATATCGGCGGGAGGGCATATCGGCCGGGGCGAAGGCGTGCCCTATGCCCGCTACGGCGAAACGGTGGACAGCTCGCTCGCCGAAATCGAAGCGGCGCGATCCGCGGTCGAGGCCGGGGCAGATCGCATCCAGTTGCTTTCGCTGATGCGCGCCGGGGCGGCTCGCAACGCGGTCGATTGCGCTTTGTGGGACCTCGAGGCGAAGACCGCGCGCCGCAGCGTCGCGTCGCTGATCGGCGCCCCCGCCCCAACCGCACTACCGACCGCGCTGACGGTGGTGATCGACACGCCCGAAGCAATGGCGCAGGCCGCGGCCGCCATCGCCGATGCGCCCCTCATCAAGGTCAAGGTCGACGCGTCCGAGCCGCTGGCGATGATCCGCGCGGTTCGCGCCGCCGCGCCGGATGCCGCGCTGATCGTCGATCCGAACGAAAGCTGGGACGAGGCGCTGGTCCGCTCCGCGATGCCGGTGCTCGCCGAATGCCGCGTCGCCGTGCTCGAACAGCCCTGTCCCGCCGAGCAAGACGGCTGGCTCGCCGACTTCACCGGACCCGTTCCGATCTGCGCCGACGAGTCGGTGCACACGGTCGCCGACCTCGGCGATGTGGCCGCGCGGTATCAGGCCATCAACGTGAAGCTCGACAAGACCGGCGGGCTCACCGCCGCGCTCGATCTCGCCCGCGCCGCCCGCGAACGCGGCCTGGGGTTGATGAGCGGCTGCATGGTCTGCTCCTCACTCGGCATCGCGCCCGCGCTTCACATCGCGCGCATGGCCGACTGGGCCGACCTTGACGGACCGTTGTGGCTGGCCGAGGACCGGCCCGGCGGGGTTCGCGAAAGCGGCGGCATCATGCACCCGCCGGCAGAGGGTTTCTGGGGTTGAGGCATATCTCGCTGCTGTTGTGCACGGCCTTGCTGTCTTCGTGCACCACCTTGACCCCCGTCGAAGCCGACCTGCTGATCGCCGGGGGCACGATCTATCCCGGCAACGGCGAACCATTCGTGGGCGACGTCGCCATCCGGGGCGAGCGGATCGTCGCAGTCGGACCGGCCCTCCAGGTTGCCGCGACCCGGACGATCGATGCGCACGGGATGATCGTCAGTCCCGGCTTCATCGATCCGCACACCCACATGGATGGCTGGCTGACGAGCGACGACCCCCGGCGGCGCCTTGTCGAGCCGTTCCTGCTGCAGGGCGTCACCACCGCCTTCATCGGCAACGACGGCAACGGAGCGACCAGGGTCAAGCCGATCCTCGACGGCGTCGAGACCAAGCCGGTCGGGATCAATTTCGCGACGTTCGTGGGCTTCGGCTCGGTTCGCAAGGAAGCCATCGGAAACGATCGCCGCCCGCCCACCGACTACGAACTATCGCAGCAACGAACGCTCGTTCGCGATGCCATGTGCGAAGGTGCGATCGGTCTTTCTACCGGGCTGTTCTATGCCCCGCAGAGCTTTGCCGAGACCGACGAGGTCGTCGAACTCGCGCGGGTCGCCGGGGGCATGAACGGCGTCTACGACACCCACCTGCGCGACGAGGCGAACTACACCGTCGGCCTTGCTGCAGCAGTCGACGAAGCGATCGCCATCGCCCGATCGGCGCAGATCCCGGTCCAGATCTCGCATATCAAGGCGCTCGGCGTCGACCTTCATGGATCCGCGCCCGCGATCATCGCCAGGATCGAAGCCGCGCGGGCCGAAGGGCTGGACGTCACCGCCAGCCAGTATCCGTGGGAGGCCAGCGGGACGAGCATGGTCGCCTCGCTCATGCCGCTCTGGGCGCTCGACGGCGGTCGTCCCGCCATGCTGGCCCGGCTAGACGATCCGCGTGTGCGCGAGGGGATGACCGAGAATCTCCGGCGCCGCGGCGGAGCCGGCAGCCTGCTGGTCGCCGAGGGGCGCTGGAAAGGCAAGCGCCTCCAGCAGATCGCCGACGATACCGGCACCGATCCCGTTTCGGCGGCTTTGTCGGTGATCCGGTCGGGCGACGTGTCGGTCGTCAGCTTCAACATGGCCGAAGCCGACATCGCCGCCTTCATGCGCCAGCCGTGGACGATGACGGGGTCCGACGCTTCGGCCGGACACCCGCGCTCGTTCGGCAGCTTCGCCCGCAAATACGCGGTCTATGTGAAGGAACGGCAGGTCCTCTCCCTGCGCGAATTCATCGACCGGAGCACCGCGATCACCGCCGACTTTTTCGGTTTCCGCGATCGCGGCCGCCTGTCGGTGGGCTCGTTCGCCGACATCGCGGTGTTCGACCCCGATACGTTCGCCGCGCGCGCGACTTACGAGCAGCCCGAACTGACCGCGACCGGGATGCGCGCGGTCATCGTCAACGGCAGGGTCGCGGTGGCCGATGGAGCGCCGAGCGGAGAAGCCGCGGGCAAGGCGCTGCGGCACACCCCTCCCCCGGGGTCCTGCTCGCCCTAGTCGCGATAGAACCGGATCGTCTCGACCTCGAGCGAGGCGGTCCCCCCGGTCGCGCCGGACAGGTGCACGCGCAACGCGCGCAATTGCGTCAGGTCCAGCACGGCTTCCGCATCGGCGCTGCGGAATGCCGCGAACGGCAGGCGGAGGGCCGCCGCTTCGTCCGCAGGTGAAAACGCCGCCGCGAACCAGTCGCTTCCATGCAGCCCGTAGCTTTCGATCACCAGCCGGTATTCGCCCCCGCCCTTCACCACTAGCTCGACCCCGGCGAAGTCGCTGGCGTCGGCCACGTTGATCGGGCCGCGCGTCAGCGGCAGGACCCACTGGACATAGGGTCTCGGCGATGCGCCCATCTGCGCCGCCAGGAACACCGGCTTGCCGCCCGGCTTGTCCACCGCGATCAGGTGCGAATGGTCGATGCCCGGATCGGTAGTTGCGACCGGCAAGGTATCGAGATCGGTCCGCCCGTCCTTGCGCGACTGGCTGAGGACCGGCCCGGCCATCTTCTCCGCCGGAAGCGCCGTCGTTTCGGCTCCATCCCGAAACGCACGCAGCTCGGCCAGCGGCACTTCCCGGCCGGACTGCCAGACGCGCGCGATGCGGAACAGGTCGTCGATATCGCGGTCCGGCTCGCCATCGACGAGGACCAGGTCGGCACGCTTGCCCGGCGCGATCGTCCCGCGGTCGCCCTCCAGGTTCATGATCTCCGCGCTTACGCGTGTGGCGGATACCAGCGCCTCGGCGGGCGTCAGGCCGAGCTGCGCCAGCCACCACACTTCGCGCAGGGCGCCGTGGCCGTGATAGACCCCGCCAATCCCCGCGTCCGAGCCGATGCCGATGGGAATGCGCGCCTTCCGCAAGCGGCCGATGTTCTCGCGCATGATCTTCCAGCGCCGGGCATCGTATTCGCCGATAGTGCCGCCGCGCCGCCGGGGCTCGTCCGCGCGTTCGCCGGTACTGAGCACGGCGATTTCGGCGGCGCTCAACGCGCGTTCTTCCTGTGGTTCGTACACCACCAGCGTCGCGATGTAGGACGTGCCCTTGCTGCGCATCAGGCGGATCAGTTCGTCGTCGATCAGCGCATCGCCTACGCCATGACCGACCGCATCGACCCCGGCAGCGGCGGCGACCTTCGCCCCCTCGAGCGTGACCGTGTGCGTGATGACCGGCTTGCCGCCGGCGTGCGCATCCTCGACGATCGCCGACAGGGTATTCTCGTTCATCGACATCACGTCGGGATCGCGGCCATAGCGCCACCCGTCGGCGAACACCTTGATCACGTCGGGATCGTACGACAGCGCCCGCGGCATCAGGAACTTGGCGGCGCGCGCGGTGGTGGTGGGCATCGTGAAGAAGCTGCCCCAGCCGTATTCGGTCCCATGCCCGCCGGGCACGCCGAAGCGGATCGCCTGGTTGAGGTGCGGCGCCCAGAACTTGCCCGGCCCCACCAGCTCGCGGATCGGGCCGATCATCTCCCCGGAAACCGAGAAGTCGTTGATCGTCGTGACCCCGTTGACCAGGTATCCGGCCCAGGCCTTCGGCAAGTCCTCCGGCGCATTGTAGGCCGGCGACCGCGTGTGCGTGTGGAGGTCGTGCATGCCGGGGATCAGCGTCTTGCCGCGCCCGTCGATCCGCTCGGTGCCTGCAGGCGCGCTGAGGTCTGAACCGACCGCAACGATCCGTCCATCGGCTACCAGCACATCGGCGACCCGCGCTTTCGCGCCGGTGCCGTCGAACACGCGCGCACCTTCGATCAGCATGTCGTCCTCTCCGTGGGCCGAAGCGAGCGGTGCGGCGATCAGCGCGGCGGCAGCTGCCCAGCGCGGCAGACCATTCATGCGAAAACGTTCGACCCAGCTCATGGCCGGAAGTCTGGCGGGCGCGGCGATGGGCGGCAACCCCCGCATCCGCCGAAATGCTCGATGGTTATGGCCAAGCCAAGCCATCGCATGGCGCATGCTTGCCAACGATGCCGCGACCATTACCGTCGCGCATCTATGCGTCTGATCCTTGCCCTCGCCCCGCTCGCCCTCGCTTCCACTCCCGTCGCCGCGCAGGAGCCGCTCGACCGCGAGGTCGCGACGATCCTTGCCGAAGCGGGACCGGGCACCCGCTGGGGCGTGATCGTGACAGATGCGGATGGGCGCGAAGTACTGACGGTCGATCCCGACAAGCGCTTCATCCCTGCTTCCAACACGAAGATCTTCACGACAGCGGTAGCGATGCACGCCGCAACGCAAGGCGCTTTGCCGGAACCCGAAGGGGCCGGCGCCAGGGTGCGCCTCGAAGGCAAGGGCAAGGCGCAGGACGTGATCCTCGAAGGGCGCGGCGATGCCCACCTTTCGGCGGCGGCGGACTGCGCGACCGATTGCCTGTCCGTCCTGGCCGATGCCGTTGCCGCCAAAACGCGCCGGGTCCGCAACGTGGTGGGCGACGACACCGCCTTTCCCGATCAGCGCTGGAGCCCGGGGATGAGCTGGAACAACATCCCGACGCGCTATGGCACCGGGATTTCGGCGCTGACGGTCGACGCCAACGAGATCACCGCGAGCGTTGCGCCCGGCGCGGTCGGCGCGCCGCCGATCGTAACGCTTCCCGCGTATTACACAGTGCGGAACCTCGCGACGACGGTGGCGGGCGACAAGGCGGAGATAGGATACGACCGGGCTCCCAACGGGCGCGAACTGCTGCTGACGGGGACCATCGGGGCCGATGCCAAGCCTGAAGAGCTGAAGCTCGGCGTCGACGACCCGGCTCACTACGCCGCGTGGCGGCTTGTCGAGATGTTGCGCGCGCGCGGGGTGAAGGTGACGGGCGACGCGCTCTCCCGCCATCGGCCCATGCTGCCGACCGACGATCCCAAGACGCGCGGCGACACCGCGCCCGTCGGCAAGCCCGGCATCCCCTCGCTCGCAGTCCTCCAGCCGCCCCCGCTCGGAGAGACGTTGCGGACGGTGAACAAGGTCAGCCAGAACCTTTATTCGGAGCTGCTATTGCGGCGTGTGGGCTGTATCTCCGGCACCTGCTCGATCGGCGACGGACAGGCCGCGGTTGCCGCGATGCTGGTCCAGGCGGGTGTCGATCCCGGCGCGGTCGCCCTTTCGGACGGATCCGGCATGTCGACCTACAACCGGGTTTCGCCCCGCGCGACCGCGGGATTGCTGCGCTGGATCGCGGCTCAGCCGTGGGGCGGCGAGTGGCGGCAGACCCTGCCCGTCGGCGGGATCGACGGCACATTGGGCAGGCGTTTTGCCGGGACGGCGCTCGCCCAGCGCATCTTCGCCAAGACCGGTTCGCTCAACGCCACCAACGCGCTTGCCGGATACATGATCGCCGCCAGCGGGCGCGAGCTAACGTTTGCGATCTACGCCAACGACGTGCCCGAATCCGTGCGCGCGACCCAGTTCATGGACCGCGCCCTGCTCGCGATCGCGGCAGCTAACTGAGCGCGTCGAACGCGGCGATCACCGCGTCGCCGGTCGCCGGGCGCAATTCGAAGATCCCGTTGTCGACGTGCCGCGTGGGATGGACGCGGTTGGTCAGCAGGGTCCAGGCCAGCCCGCGTTCGAAATCGATCCACAACCCGGTGCCGGTGAACCCGGTGTGGCCGATGGTCTGGTCCGAGCACGCATCGCCGCCCTGCCATCCGCGAAACCGCGCTTCCCACCCCAACGTGCGCTCCTCCCCGTGGCGCTCGCGGATCGCCCCGCGCACGAACGGGCTGGCTCCCGTGCCGTCGAGCAGCCCTTGCGCGAAGTCGAGCACGCCGTCGACGGTGCCGAAAAGCCCCGCGTGACCCGTCGCGCCGCCCATCGCGAAGCAGTTCTCGTCGTGGACCTCGCCCTGCATGACCCGCCCTCGCCACGAACAGCGTTCCGTAGCTACGGCGGGGCCGGGCGGCGGGCCGTACGACAACCCTTCCCTAAGCGGCCAATCGCGCAGGCTCGCCCCGGTCAGTCGCTCGATCGCGATGCCGAGCAGGATGAAATTGAGGTCCGAATAGACCGCCGGCCCCTTCGGCCACTCCCGCTGCAACACGAACGCACGAAGCCGGTCCGGATCGTCGCCGTAAGTGTAGATCGGAAACACCGCCGGCAGGTGCGTGCGATGCGCCAGGCAGTCGCGAAATGTCAGCCTGCGCTCGGCCGCGCCGACTTCGTCGTACTGGCGCAGGTCCGGCATGGCTGAAGTGATGAATTCATCGAGCTCGATAGTGCCGAATTCCGACATTTCGAGGATCATTGTGGTCGTGGCGATGACCTTGGTCAGCGAGGCAAGGTCGAACCAGTGCCCCCTCGTCAACGCCTCACGCTCTGGCTCGATCGCCGCAAAACCGTCGAAAATCACGGCACGCTCGCCCGCTACAGTCACCACTCCCAAAGCAGCACCAGGGATCGCACCGCCCCGGACCGCCTCGGCAGACAGTGCAAACGCGCGTCGGGCAACCTCATCGATCATGCGCCGAACACGCTCTCGGGCGTCACCACCCGCTCGTCCGCCTGCCTCGCGCGGATGCGGACGATGACCGGTATCAGCACGATCGCCGCGATGGATGCGACCGCGCTGAGGATGAAGAACCCGTCATAGTCGATCGCCTTCTGCATCGTCCCCGATGCGCCGGCCAGCAGACGCGCCAGAAGGAAGGCGAAACCCGAGAGGAAAGCATATTGCGCCGCAGGAAAACGCGGGTTCACGAGCATCGACAGGTAGACGACGAAGACCGTTCCGGCGAACCCGTTACCGAACTGGTCGAGTGCTACCGATGCGTAAAGCTTCCAGGATTCGGGTCCGCTCCACCAGAGCCAGGCGTAGATGAGGTTGCCGATAGCCGCCAGAACCGCCCCGAGCGCCAGCGTTCGACCCAGCGGCCACTTGGCTGCCATCCATCCGCCCAGCGCCACGCCCACCATGCTCGCAGGAAGCGCCACGAAGCCGTTGGCGAAACCGATCTGGTCGAGCGAATAGCCGCGCGCATTCCACATCGGATGCGACAGCGTCAGCGCCAGTACGTCTCCGACCCGGTACAGCGATACGAACGCAAGCACGGCCAGGGTGCCGAAGCCGAAGCGCCAGAAGATGTCGACATACGGTCCGATCGCCGCGGATCGCCTCCACGGCGCATCGGGTCCCATCCGGCGAATTCGCGGCAGGGCCAAGGCCATCGCGACGAACGGTAGCATGCAGATACCCAGCACCCACGGCGTGACGTTGGAACCGGAATCGATGCCGAGGGATGCCGCAGCTTTGAGGGCCGTCCAGCCGACTGCCGCGGTGATGACCGTTGCCGCGATAAGTATAGCCGCACTCGCTGCAAGACCGACGCCCAGAGCAGCGGCTCGGCCTCCCCGCGCGCCCTCTTCGCGGCGCATCGCGGCAAGGATCGGAAACGGCAGGAACGCGAGCACTGCAATCCCGAGATAGGCGGCCGCCCAATCGGCCCGTGCGGCGATGAAAGCAGCGCCGCTGCCCGCGGCCACCATCGCGCTGCGATAGCCCCACAGGTTCGCCGCCACGACCGGTCCCTGTTCCGCCTGCGTCGGAGCAAGCTCGATCCGCCAACCGTCGGCGGCGATCTCCAGCGTCGTGGTCCAGAACGCCAGGGTCACCGCGAACAGAGCGGTTAGCGGCAGGCTGGAGTCGTCGGCGGTCGCCGCCATCCCCACCATCGAGGTCACGATGCCTAGCTGTGCCAGCATCAGCCAGCCACGCCGCCTGCCCCAGAACCGCGTGAACCCCGGAACGTCGAACCGCTCGAGCAGCGGAGCCCACAGGAACTTGAACGTCGGGAGCAGCGCGATCCATGCGAAAAAGCCGACGATCGCGATGTCGATGCCGTGCTGCGCGAGCCGCAAGGTCAGCACCGCGTTGAACATGTAGAACGGCAACCCGGCGGAAAAGCCCAGCAACAGGTAAAGCGCCTGTATGCGGCGCACCGAAGCGGAACCTCCGCCGGTAGCCGGCACTGGCATGGCGGATGCGGTCATCGCGGGACCTTAGGACAGGTAAAGGCGCGGCGCGAGATATCCCGCGCCGCGCCAGCTTTTCACATTACCGTTCGCGATCAGCGCAGCTTGATCCGCACGCCGATGCGATAGGTCCGCCCGAGCAGATCACTGTACGTGCTGTTGGCTGCGAGCCCGGTTTCCGGAAGGAGGATCGGATCCGCGTTCAACAGGTTGGTCACGTTCACGAAGAACTCGCCGTTACGACCTCCGAACGTGTCGAATTTGAACGTCGTGTTGAGGTCGACGTAGAACGAACCCTTGATCCGGTTGTTGTCGTATGTCGGGGCGGCAGACGCTTCGGCTGCTGTCCGACCCGTCGGACAGGTACCCGGTGCACATTCGATGGCAGTGGCGGAATAGCGTCCCGCACTCACGCCGCGAGCGACACCGGTAATCGAATAGGACGGGGTGTCGAAGGTGGCGCTGACCCGGTAAATCCAGCTCGGCGTGCTGAACTGACCGCTGTTGACGCCGGTCGTGTCGGTGACGGTGGCGCCCGGGATGCCGGTGTCGATGATGTTTTCGAGGTAGTGCGTCGCCAGTCCACGAAGGACGAAGTTGCCGTCGGAATTGCCGAACAGCCGGTCGAGCGAGGTGCGGTAGGACGCCTCGAAATCGATACCACGCACAAGGCGGGACTGGAAGTTGAACGGCTGCGTGCGGATCAAGATCCGCGCCGCGTTGGCCGGGTCCGGCGCGATCGCCGTGCAGACATCGGCCTGGCCCTGGAAGCACAGGTTGATGATGTTCTGCGCGCTGAGGCTGTCGATCGCATCTTCCAGTTCGATCTTGAAGTAATCGACCGACGCGCTGAATCCGGGGATGAAGCGGGGCGAGAACACTCCGCCGATGTTCCAGGAATCGGCCTTCTCGGCGTCGAGATTGGGATTGCCCGATGCAAGACCCGAATAGCCGATGCTGGCGGTGTTGTAGACAACGCCATTGAGCGGGGTCGCCGTGCCGGTCGCTGCGTTAAAGAACGGATTGCCGACCGAATCGGTGTTGGCGGTGCCGGCGGCGAACAGTTCGTTGAGGTTGGGTGCGCGGATGTCGCGCGAGCGAGTTACGCGCAGGCGGATATCCTCGATCGGCTGCCACGTCGCACCGGCACGCCATGTCGTCACGTAGCCCGAGGTGGAATAATCGGTCGCACGCACCGCGCCGTTGAATTCGAGACCGAAGCCAAGCGGCACGACCGTTTCGAGATAGGCTTCCTTGACGTTGAACGAACCCTTGCTGGGCAGGTAGTTACCCACCGACCAGAGGTTCGTCGTCGAAATCGCCTGGCCTGCGGCATTGCGGTTGATGACCGGCTGGAATTCCGCGGGGACGAAACCGTCGATCTCTTCCTTGCGGTATTCTCCGCCGATCGCGATGCCGACATCGCCCGCCCATGTGGCGAACGGGGTCAGCGACAGGTTTGCGCCTGCGACCGTCTGTTCGACGACCTGGTCGCGATAGGGATCGCCCAGCACGTAATCGATGGCGGCGGCAGAGGCGACGCCGATGCCCAGGCGATTGAGCGGAACGCACGCCGCATCGTCGTTGGTCGCGTTGGCATCAAGGTTGATGACGCACTGGATCGAACCGGCGGAATAGCCGCGCGGATTACCGGCCTGCGCGAACGCGACGTTGGTGGCATTGGCCAACTTGTTGCGGTTGTCGGCTGGGCCAGTCTGCATGATGTTGCGGAGCTGTTCGCGCAGGTTGGCGCGACCGTACTGGCCATAGACGTCCCAGCGTGCCGTGTTGCCGAACGCCTCGAAATCGCCCTCGGCGCCGATGACGTAGCGCTGCACTTCGCGGCGGTTGTTGATCGCTCGGAACGGAAGGTCGGCGGCAGTCGTCGCGAACGTGACGCTAGTGATCCCGGCAAGTGCCGCCGGGCCGAGCGTGTTGTACAGGAAGGCGTTGCAGGTGAGCGGTGCATTCGTTGGCGTGGCGGTACTGCATCCGGTGGCCGTAAGGGTCTGGCCGGTCGACAGGTTCGGCCCGGCGTTGAAGAACACCTCCTGCCAGTTGTACGAAGCTTCGGCGAACAGGGTCACCCCGTCCGAAACGTCGAAGCTGAGACGCCCGAATACGCTGCGGCGGTCGTCTTCCGGATCGAGACCGATGCGGCGTCCGGAGTCGTTGACGCGCCACGAACCGCCCTGCGTGATGGTCGGCGCGGCGGTGCCGGTCGGCGACGGAAAGGTGTTGGCGCCGTACTGATACTGGAGCACCTGGCCGCCGTCGCCGAAGTACAATCCGCGCAGGCGATTGGCCGTGCCGCCGGCGGAGCCCGTGATCAGGCCGCCGGGAGTCGAGTTGGCCGCGCCCACCTGAAGCAAGGTGGTGATATAGCGCGGATTGGTGCTGTTGACCGTCCAGGTCGGGTCTTCGAACCGGACATAACCGCGCTGGTTCCATTCGCGGTCGTCGGTGCTGAAGATACCGTCGCGATGGGCGATTTCGCCGCTCAGGAGCAGGCGTCCCCGGTTGTCGGCGAACGCCAGTCCGGCCGCCGCGCTGATCGAATAATTGAACCCGTCGCCGTAATTGGTGATGCCGGTATCTGCCTCGAGCTTCAGACCTTCGAAGTCGTTGTCGAGGATGAAGTTCACCACGCCCGCGACCGCGTCCGAACCGTAGGACGCCGATGCACCGCCGGTCACGACGTCGACCCGCTCGACCAGCATCTGCGGGATCGTGTTGACGTCCACCACGCCTGTGATCGTCGAAGCGACCGAACGGCGACCGTTGAGCAGGACCAGGGTGCGGGTTTCGCCGAAGTTGCGGAGGTTGAGGGCGTTGATGCCGGCCTGACCACTACTGATGTTGAGACGCGAGTTGGAGGGGCGCGTCGATCCCGCCAGCGCGGGCAACTGGTTCACGAAGTCTGCGATGTTGTTGGTGGGCGAAGTGTTCGCGATCTCTTCGGCGGTCAGCACCGTGAGCGGCGTAGGCGCCTGGTAGCCGTCGCGCACGACGCGGGTACCGGTCACGATAATATCGCCCGCGGGGGTGCCCGCCGTCGGCTCCTCTGTCGCATCCTGCGCGCTCGCAGCGGGAGAAAGCATCAGGCCCGCAACCGCGGTGGTGGCGAACAGGGCATTACGGATATTCTTCGAGAAATGCATGACTTCCCCCCATTGAAAGCTATCCGGCCCGATTATCAGGTTGTTTTGCCGTGTGACAGGTTCGCTGCACTTTCTCATAACCTGAGGCAATCATGTTACAACCAAACGGGATAGGCCGATGGTTTCTTCGCCAGGACCATCTCGCGAGGGCATGTGCCTTTGGAACGCAAGCCGCTGCTCGCCCTTCGGCAGAGTGGGTCACCGGCCTCGCCAAATCGGTAACCCGGCCGTTAACCTTGTTCCGAGACCTTACGCTCATCCGTGGTCCGTATCTGATAGGGCATGCGAAAGGGTCATCTCCTCCGCTTGCCGCTGCACCGGTCGATTGCCGGAGCGACTGCGCTTATCGCAGCCGGTCTGTGCGCGCCGGCCCAGGCTGCGGGCACCATCGATACCGCGCTCGCCAAGGCGCATGTTATGCGCGATGCCGCCTCCGGCTGCGCGATCTCGCCGCATCCGCTTTCACCTGCAAGCGCGCCTTTTTCCGCCGGCAGCAAGTCCGCTGCGCTGCTGGGCGGCGCGGTCAGCGCGCTCGACGCAATCAAGGCACAGCAGACGGTGCCCGGCCCTGCACTCTCGCCTTCCCCGACTATGCTCGCCGGGATCGCGACACCGCGTGCGGCTCTTTCGCCGGGGATCGACGCGTCCGTCAGCCCTGCCGCTTCCTGCAACGGGCTCGTGGCCAGTCGCGTCGCAGCGCAGCCGGGCACGCTTTCCCCGTTTGCCGTCGTCCCGCCAGACCCCGAGAACTTCCTCGCCAGCAAGCGCGTTCGCATCGGGCAGACGAACTTCGACAAGGATTGGAAACGGGTCAGTTCCGACACGCTTTCCGTGGGCCAGCTCAGGCGCCACATGGGCGCACTTCCCGCAGCGCGTGCCGATGCGCTGGCGGCCGTCAATCGCTGGGTGAACCGGCGCATCCGCTATGCGGAAGATCGCGACCAGTACGGGGTAGGCGATTTCTGGGCAGGGGCACGCAAGACTCTGAAATCGGGTAAGGGCGATTGCGAAGATATCGCCCTGGTGAAGATGCAACTGCTCGCCGCGGCCGGCATTCCACGCGACGACATGATCCTGACGATCGCCCGCGACCTGGTTCGCAATGCCGATCATGCGGTGCTGGTGGTTCGCACCGATGCCGGGTACCGCCTGCTCGACAACGCGACCGACGACGTGCTCGATGCCGCGCCCGGCCACGACTACCGCCCGATCCTCAGCTTCGGCAACCAGACCCGCTGGTTGCACGGGGTCTGACGCAGGGACGCGCCTTCAGCGTTCGGTGAGCGCCATGTCGAAGGCCTTTTCGATCGGCTTCAACAAATAGGTCAGGATGCTGCGGCTTCCAGTGATGATCTCTACGTCGCAGATCATGCCGGGCACGATCGGCAATCGCTGACCGCCCTTGTTGATGTAGGATCGGTCCGTCTCGATCAGCACGGTGTAATAGGCCTGTCGCTCCGCCTCGTCGAAAATGCTGTCTGCGCTGATCTGCTGCACCTTTCCGCGCAGCCCGCCGAAGATGGAGAAATCGTAGGCGGTTACCTTCACGTTCGCCGTGTCGCCGACCTTGATGAAGGCGATGTCGCTCGGCGCGATCCGCGCTTCGACCAGCAGCTTGTCACCCACCGGGATGACCTGCATGATCTTTTCGCCCGCGTTGACGAACCCGCCGACGGTGGTGATCTGCACGTCGTTGACGATGCCGTCGCTCGGTGCACGCAGTTCGTTGCGCTGCTGCCGCGCCGACGCCCCGCGGATCGTCTGCTCGTTGACCGCGATCTTGGTCTGAAGCTCGCTGCGCTCGGTCAGCGCCTGCTGCCGGAAATCGAGGCGTGCCGCGGACAGATCCGCCTGCGCCTCGTTGATACCCGCCGCGGCGCGAGCGGCAGCCTGGCGCGCCGCCGACAGTCGCCCCTGCACATCTACAAGCTCGCGCTGGGCTGTGAGCAGTTCGGTCTGGGGGACGATGCCCTTGGCAGCCAGCGGGGTGAGCATGTTCACCTGCTCACGCGATAGTCGGACGCTATCCTCAAGCGACGCAGCGGTCGCCTGAGCCTCGCTCAGATCGCGTCGGCGTTGCTCTACCGCGGCAGCCAAGGCATTCTGACGGGACTGGTTGGTTGCCACCCTCACCTGCTGCAAGCGGCGCTCGTCGGCGCAATCGGCGCCCTCGCATCCCAAGGCGCCGCCGCCGGCTTCCCCTTGCAGGCGATCGGCACGGATCGCGAGCCGTTCGGTCTCCGCCCGCAACTGGCCCAACTCGGACGAAGATTGTGCGTCGTCGAGCCTGACGAGAAGCTGTCCCTTTTTCACGGACTGACCCCCGCGCACCAGGATTTCCTGAATCACCGCAGGTTCCGCAGGTTGAACCAGTTGTGCCTTGCTCGATGGGATGACCTTGCCCATTCCGCGAGTGACCTGATCGACCTGCGCGAACGCAGCCCAAACGATCAGCAACACCACGCCGAGCGCGGAAACGGCGATCAGTCGCCGGCTGGCATCCCAGTTTTCGTACCTCTCACGAAATTTCACGCATCCGGCTCCTTGGGAGCCGCGGCCTGGCTTGCAGTCGCATCGCCCTGGACTGATATGGTGGACTTGTACCCCGTGCTTAGCTCGGTGGGATCGGGAATGGACAGGCGCCAGGTCGTCGTGGTGTCGAGCCTGCCGCCGACGTCGATCGGAGCATGGCGATCGCTGGCGTCCGGTGTGACCGTTAGGCCGGGCACGAACGCGTCCTCCGGCTCGGCCATGACCTCTTCCGTCAACCGCGCGTCAAGCGCAGCCCGGAGGCGGTTCATGTTCAACTGCGGGATTTGCTCCACTCCGGTCCAGCGGTCGCCGAACGCTCCCTCGCTGCCGACGCGGCCCGGAAGCCGGTAGAAAATGTGACGTCCGATCTGGGTCAGCTTGCCGAGCGTGAACGCCCAGCGGGGCACGACGTAGTCGGCATGGTAATTGGTCGCCGTGCCGACGGAAGGCTCGGTAACCCCTGCCAGCGCCTCCGCGGCGATGCGGCGGGATTCGTTCCATTGCGGAGCGGCCGGCGCGCGCAGCAGCGAACCGTCGCAGGTGAAGCTGAACTGGCAGACCCGCGCATTGGCCCCTTCATAGACCACCCCGCATACCGAGTTGGGGTAAGCCGGGTGCTTCAGCCGATTGATCACCACCTGGGCAACGGCCCGCTTGCCCGTTTCGGGCTCGTTGGCTGCCTCGTAATAGATCGCCTGGGTCATGCAGCGCAGCGCGGTGCCATATGCCGGCGAACTGGTGCCGATTGCGGTGAACGGCGACATCCGACCGACCGGCAATCCGCTGATCGGGATGAGCGCATTGCGATCAACCGCGCTGTCGCCGGTGACCACGAGCGCCTGGTCGACGCCGGTGGACATAGTCGCGATCTGGTCGCGCACCGAATTGCTCACGGGGACCGCCGCACTCGCCGCCCTCTCGGGCGGAACGAACGAGGACGCACCCAGCGCTCCGGCGACGATCGCGAACAGGATAGCGCCCCTGACCCAGCCCGATCGGGCAGTGGCGGCGCGCGGCAACCTTTCAGCCTTTTCGAGAGTGAGAGCGGTCATGTCGTCTTTCCTGCCAAGCCCGATCGGGCGATCACTTCCTGGATCGGTCCGTCCGCCACGACACGACCGTTGTCGAGTACGATAAGGCGCTGACAGACCGCAAAAAGCGCCGGGCGGTGGGTCGAAATGACCAGGGTTTGCCCTTCCGTCATGGATTGGGACAACCGCTCGACGAATAGTTGCTCGGTTTGCGCGTCCATCGCTCCAGTGGGTTCGTCCAAGAACAGGAGTTCGCACGGACTCACGAGAGCGCGGGCCAGCGACAGGAACGACCGCTGGCCGCCGGAAAGGCGACGCCCGCCTTCACCCACGGCGCGGTCGAATCCGCCTGCATCGCGCGAAAGGAACTGGTCCGCACCGGTGGCTCGCAATGCTGCCAGCATCTGCTGATCGCTCACGTCGCGGCGGCCCAGGGCGAGGTTTTCCTTCACCGATCCGGTGAAGATCGCCGCATCCTGTCCGACGAAGCGAAACGCCTCACGCAGTTGCTGCGGACGGTACTGGCGGCTGTCGAGACCGTCGATCAGCAGCGCGCCTTCGGTCGGCGCATAGAGACCACACAGGATCCGGCCCAATGTCGACTTGCCCGATGCGACACGCCCGACGATGGCAACCTTCTCGCCCGGAGCGATCGTCAGGTTGAGCCCATCCAATGCCGATTGCGAAGAATCCGGATAGCGGAAAGAGAGATTTTCCAGTTTGATCGTCGGCCGCTCAATCCGCCCGAGCGCCAGTGCACCGGTCCGGCGTCGTTCGTCGTCGCCATCGAACAGGCGTTCGATGCTATCGAGGGTCTCCTTGGCTTGGCGGCCACGGGTCAGGAGGAACGCGATCTGCCCTGCCGGAGCGAGCGAGCGCGAAGCCAGCATGACCACCGCGATGATGGCCCCCATGGTGATCTGCCCCGCGGCGAACAGGTAGTAGCCGCCGATCACCAGCGCGACGGTGGATATCTGCTGGAAGGTCTGGGCAAGACCGATCGCGAGCGAGTTGATGTGCCGCAGACGCTGCTGCGAGTGGACGCCTGCTTCGGCGAGGCGCCGCCAGCGACCGATCATGCCGCCTTCGCCGCCCAAGCTCTTGAGCGTTTCCATGCCGGTGAGGGACTCGACGAGCAGGGTTTGCTGCAGGCCCATGTCGGCCTGCGCGTCCTGCGCCGCCTCGACCACTCGCTTCTGCAGGATCCAACCTGCCACAGCCATCGCTGCGATGATCACCAGCGGGATCAACGCCAGCCAGCCCGCAATGATCGCGATCACGCCGACGAAAATGAACAGGAAGAACACGTCGACGATCAGCACGACCGTCGTCGAGGCGAAGAATTCGCGAACGGTCGCGTATTCCGAGACCCGGGCCGCCAGCGCGCCCGTGTGGCCCTGCTTGCGGTCGAGCGGCGCAGCGAGAAGCCGGGAGAATATCTTCTGGGACAGCTTGAGATCGAGGCGCCGCGATATCTCGTCGATCACCTCGGTGCGCGCCCGGCGCAGCATGAATTCCAGCGTGAAGGCGATCACGACGCCCACTGCCAGCACCCACAAGGTCGCCTGCGCCCGATTGGGAATGACCCGATCGTAGACGTTCATCGAGAACAGCGGCAGGGCCACCGCGAGCAGGTTCACGACGACCGAGGCTACAAGAACAGGAGTAAACGCGGGGACTTCTTTGCGTAGTTCGCCCCAGAACCAGTGGCCGCGGCCCTTGGCGTGCCACGGCGCCTCGTCCTCGCGCTGCTTGTCGGGGTCGCCGTAGACCATGATGTAACGGGTGATCGCCGCCGACTTCAGCGCCGAACGACTTTCCCATCGTTCGCCGACGTATGGTCGCCAGACGAGGACGTCGCCCTCGCGAATCTCGAGCGCGATGGCGAACTCGCCCGGTCCGAACTCGACAAGCGCCGGATAGTCGGACGCCTGCGCGGGAAGACGACGCCTGACCAGCGGCTCGAACCCGAGGTCGGCGACCTCGAGCGCGGCTTCGGCCTGATGTCCGGGCAAACGCCCCGTCTCGTCGCGGGGCAAATATTCGAGTCGAGAGACGTCGAGCGACGGCCCGAAACGCCGGGACAGTTCGAGGACGCACTCCACCAACGGGTCGGCCGTTGCGCCCTCGATCACTTCACCTTCGATCATCATACTCTGTCCGTTCGCGCGTCCTGCTTATCCTCTAGGGATAAACGCGACGCTGTAGTTCGGCCGGGGCCGGCGGTCCGAAGTCGAACCGGGTCCGCTCCTCCATACCTGCACCTGCGCCCGGAGCGATGCTCAGGGCGTCGAGCAGGTTGTTGGTCGCAGCAAGCGTCTGATATTGCGCGAAGAGCTGCGAGAAGCGCGAGGTTTCGAGCCGTACCTGGGTGTTGTACCGCGTGTTCTGCGCATCCAGCACGTCCAGCAGCGAGCGGCGGCCCACGTTGAACTGGCTGCGATACGACAGCAGCAGATCGTCGCTGACCTGGCTCTGGCGTTCGACCTTGCCGACGATGTCGGCCTGGCTGTTCATCGTGGTCCAGGCTGTACGAACGTCTGCCTCGGCTTCGCGCTGCAGTTCGTGCAGACGATACCTGCTCTGGCTGGCACGACGGACCATCTCCTGCACCTTCGCGCGGTTGATGCCGCCGTCGAAGATGTTCCAGCGCATCACGGCGCGCGCCTGCAGGTCGTTGGTCTCACCGCGGAAGCCGTCGATGTCGTCGCCGTAGCGCCCGCGCAGTTCGACGCCGACGGTCGGGTAGAGATCGCCTTCGGCTGCCTTCACCATCGCGGTCGAGGCGTCGACGTCGGCCATCGCCTCGCGCACCTTGGGGTGCTTCGTGCGAGCAAGGCCGACTGCCTCGTCGAGGCTCGACGGAAGCGCCGGTGCGAGATTGGGCGGCAGAACGACCTGGCTGATGTCCAGCCCGGTCAGCCGCTGCAGCTCGATCCGCGCATCCTGCAGGTCCTGCTGCGCCTCGGTCTGACGGACCAGCGCCGACTGAAGGCGCTCTTCCGCCTGCTGCCGGTCGGCAATGCTGATCGAGCCCTGCTCGACCCCCTTGCCGAGATCGCCCACCAGCATCTGGTGGAACGTCACGTTGTCGGTCGAAGCCGCCGCGACGCGTTGCTGCAACAGGACGTCGAAGTACTGGCGAGCAATCTGCAGGGCGATGAATTGGGACCGCTCGACGACGCGAAGCGAGGCCCCGTCGACCCGCGCGGCCTGGCGCAGCAGCTCTCCCCGGCGCCGACCGAAGTCGATAAGGGTCCAGTCGAGCACACCGCCCACTTCGAGCGGATAAAGCTCCTGGTCGGCGATGCCGAGGTTGCGCCGGGTTGTGTTCTCGAGCCGGCGGACACCCGCCGATGCCTCGAGGTCCACGCGGGGAGCGTAAAGACCCTGGGCCTGCTTGCGCTCGGCCTGGATCGCCTCGGTATTCATCTGGGCCTGAATGATCTCAGGGTTCGATTTCATCGCCACGGAGACGGCCTCTTGAAGCGTTACCGGACCGGAGTCCTGAGCGAGCGCGGCAGTGGACGTCGATGCGAGCAGGACCGCTGTTGCGATCGATAGTGTGTACTTGCGCATAGTAACCCCTCGAACTGTTACCGAACGCCGATTTCAACGCGGCGATTCTGCGGATTGCGGACCCCATCTTCGGTTGGGACACGCGGCTCTTCTTCGCCGCGGGCACCGGTGGTGATCGCGGATTGCGGGACGCCCATCGACGCCATCAGCGCGGCGACCGCCTGTGCGCGTCGTTCGGACAGACCGGTGTTGTAGGCATTGCTGCCGGAACGGTCGGCGTGACCGATCACGTCGAACGCCGTCCAGCCACAGGCAGCCGCGTTGGTCGACACGAACTCGATGGTCTGGTTCGCATCGGCCGGAAGGGCCGCCGAATCGAATTCGAAGAACACGATCCCCGGAAGACGCTGGCTGCACACTTCGGATGGCGGCGCGGGCGCGGCGGGCGGCGGCGGCGGTGCCATCGGTGTCGAAACCCGGTTCATCAGGTTCGACGCCATCTCGCATTTCGAGATGCTGACTTCGTCGCGCGTGGAAGACTTGAGATAGCCGAGAGCGATCCCGCACTGGACCTTCGCCTCGTTCGCCCAGACGTACCGCGGGTTGTCACCCGACACGATCGCGGGATCGGTCGAGAGGGTCAGCGCGGCGTCGTACCGCTGCTGGATTTCGGACCGCAGCGATCCGAGGTCCAGACCGGATAGCGAGCTATCCTGGGCCAGCCCCGGCACTGCATACGCCGCGACCGCGATTGCGATCGTCGATACAAGCGTCTTTCTCATCATTAACCCCCGTTCCTCGAAGTTCAGGCCTGCGCCGCAGCGAGCATGCTCGCGTCGTCGTTGGCTTCGGGCATTGCGAACACTGCGAACCCGCCGGCGCCGCCGAGACCCTGCGAAAGGAGGTCGGCCATTCCGTCGTGCGACATCATTGCGAAGGCCGGACCCTGGCCCAAAGGCGCGAAATGATCGAGCAAGCCGTCGATCATGGCTCCGCCTGCAACATCCGCCAGCACGTTTCCGGCCATGGCGAACCCGCCTTCAGGCAGATGGCCCTCAGCGAACTGCGGCTGCCCGAGCGTCAGCAGCCCGTCCATCACGCCTTCCGTGCCCATGGAAGCGAACAGCGACGCACTTGCGCCTGCTCCGCCAAGGTTGCTTTGCGCCGAAGCGAGATAATCGGTTGAAGGTGCGCCCTGGTCGAAGTCCGGATCGTCGGTGACGATACGCGCCTCGGCAGTTTCGCCGCGGATGTGAGCGGTTGCTTCGGTCGGTTCATCGCTCGCATCGCGATCGGTTCGATCGATGGTGACCTCGTTCGACCTGCTGTCGGAGTTGGCGACTTCCCGTCCGGCAACACGAGCGGTTTCCATCGGCGCCGACTGAAGCGACGAATGAACCTCGGAAAGCGCAGGCTGGGCCGCAAGCGGAGCGGCCTGAACGATCGCCCCCGCAACAGCGGCGGTGGTTACGAGTTCGGCCGTCCGCTGGCTGTCCTTCGCCTTGGTGGCGAAAGCCGCGTCTGCGACGCTGCCGGTCGATCCGTCGGCTCGAGTGAACGTGGACGTTCCGAATACGTGTACTTCGCCATCGGCCGCCTTGTAGGCATTCCCATCCGACTTCAACGAGATCGAGACGATACCGGCGTCGCTCAAAGTGCGGAACTCGCCAGCATCGGACACGCCGTCACCGTCGAGATCCTGCCAAACGCCGAACTTGGCGAAGTCCGCGTCGTTCGCATCGAGAATATCGCCGTATCGGGCGGCAAGACCCTCTAGGTCGGTCAACCCGTTTCCGCCGAAGACGATCTCCGCGCCTCCATCGACCGTGCCGTTGCCGTTCGCATCGATCGCCAGCAGTGCGTCGTCCGAACTTGCCCAGGCCGTGGCCACGCCATTGCCGTCGCCGTTATAATCGAACACCGCCCCAGCAGAACTGTCGACAAACTCCGCACCGTCACCGTCCAGGTCGAGGACGACCGGCGTCACGGGGTTTAGCGTGACCGCGATCGAACCGGTCGAAGTGTCGCCATCGCCATCGGTGAGTACCACCGGCAGCGAGAAGCTTATTGGTGCACCGATAGCAGTGAAGTTGTACGCGAAGGCACCCAGGGCGAAATCGTCGCCCGGCAACGTGCCGGCTCCTCCAGGGACGGGGCCTCCTGCCACATTCTCGACCGTGAAGGCCTCGAATGTCGCATTGGCCTGAGCACCGAACGTGACCGAGTCGCCCTGATCCAGCCCCGAAATGACGATCGCGTTGCCTGCGTCATAAACGGTGTAGTGAACGCCAGCAGTCAGCGTGGTCCCACCCGCATTCTTCACGATGATGGTGGTATGATCGAGGTTCACTGCGGTGTTGATACCGGGCAGCTGCACATTCGATTGCGAGGTGGCGTTGGTATCGTCGACGTTGCTAGCAGTAATGCGAACGGTTGCCGTCGATTTCGCCTGCACTACCGTGAAGGTCGCCTGCGTCACGCCAGAGTGGGTGTCGTAGAGGTAGCCTCCGGCATTTGCCTCATCCAATCCCGGATCGCGCCGTAGATCCTGCACGAAATCGACACGCAGCGCTTCGCCGGCATCGATCCACTGATTGCTGACCCCGATATCGGTCGCCGAAGTGTTGATCGTCCCACCCGTAGATGGCGTGAACAAGATATCCGTCGAATTCGGATTCGGGTCGTTGGCAGCTGCGATGTCGATGGCAGACCCATTTACCAGGTCGGGATCGACTCCGTTCCACTGGTTCTGACCAGCCTTGGTTGCAGAGAAATCTGAAATCTTGACGCCGCTGCCGTTGTCGATCGGCCGGTCGAAATCGATCGTATAAGTACCGGTGATCGGATCGATCGTGGCCGTGAACACCGTGAGAGCAGGCGCCAGGCCGTCGCCCGGGTTGGCGTCGGTGGACGCGATGAGCGACCCGTTGGGCTGCACGTACAGGAAGATATCCTGCCCGCCCGATTGGAGAATGCCGCTTCCCCCGGTAAGCTTGGTTCCGTTCAGGGAAGCGGCAAACCGGATCGAGCCGATGCCGTCGGCGCCATCGTTGTCGAAGATGTTGTTGCCCACCGTGTCGAGCAGCTTGTTGGAGATAACTGCCGTACCGGTATTGATGGCCGAGGAGGCTTCCGGCGTGAAGTTGGTCGGCACGTCGTCCGAAACCTCGACGTTCACGCGGTTGGTCGCTTCGTCACCGTCGCTGTCTGTCGCGATTACGTTGACGTAGCCCAAGGTCTTGAGGTCGTCCGCGTTGATCCCCGGATGCGCGTCGTAATTGTCCGACAGCGTCGCGGTCACCGTTGCGGTATTGCCCGTCTTGACCAGATCCAGCGTGACGATCGTGAGTCCCGAACCAGTGTCCTTGCCCACGATCTGCGTGTCCGACACGCGGGTCCAGGTCAGGTTCGAACTGTCGAGCGTGGTCAGGTCGTTTGCGAACGCGATGGTCGTGATCGGGTCCGATCCGGCCGTGAACACGATCGCATCGGCGTCGGTCACCGGCACTGCCGGAGAGGTACCGTCGGCCAGATTCTCGTCATCAACCGTCAATGTGATGTCGGTACCCGCCTGCGGACCCGGCCCGTCGGTGATTTTCACCGACTGCAGAGCTTCCGATGTGTCGAGATCGCCGTCGGTGATGCGGTAATTGAAACTCGCATCGACGTCGGCATTGCCGACGTTGTTCACTGGCACCGGATCGAAGCTCCAGCTTCCGTCGGCGTTAAACACATAGGTGCCCTTACCGACCACGATGAAGCTGTAATTACCGCCGCCAAGGTTCGTGCCGCTCGTGATCGCAACGAACCCGGATCCCAGGTTTACGTGCGTCAAAGTCGCACCGTCAGCACCCCTCACGTCGTTCGCCAGCAGGTTCGTGCCTGCAGTCGGACCGGCGGTCTCGACCACGGTCAACGCGGGGCCGGCATTCGCCGTCGGAAGGTCGTCGACGATGCGCACCACCAGGGTGTCGCCCGCAGCCGTGCCGCCCAGGCCCGCCACCGACAGCGCGATCGCGTCGTCGAACTCGGTCCCGGTCGCACCGACCTTGCTGTCGTTGTCGATCGTCGCCTTCAGCGTGTAGCTGTAGCTCACCGTCCCGCTCGTCGCGCTCCCGGTGTAGCCGGTCAGCGTCAGCGTGCCCTCGCCCGTGTCGACCACGCCGTTCGTGGTGCCGAACGCCTGGACCTGCGCCAGCGTGAACACCGTGCCCCCGATCGTCACCGTCGCGATGCCGTCGGTCGCCGAGACCGTGAACGTCCCCGTGCTCGTCTCGCCGTTGCCCGCTGCCTGCGACCCGTTGGGGTTCAGACCCGACTCGAACACCGTGTTGTCCGGGCCGTTCGCCGCCGCGGTCACCACGGTCGCGCCGTCGTTGGCACCCGTGATCGTGATCGTCAGCGTCGCCGGCGACACGTCGCCGTCGGCATCCTGCATCGTGTAGTCGAGCGTGTACGTCTTCAGGTCAGCCGCGGTCAGCGCCTGCGTCGCCGCACGGCTGTTGTCGAGCACGTAGCTGTAGCTGCCGTCAGGGTTGAGGGTCAGCGTGCCGTAAACGTTGAGATCCGCGATCTCCGCCGCATTGCCCGCAGACCATGCCGTGAAGCTCTTGGGCGTATCGGCGCCCGAGGCATCGTTGGTCAGCACGTTGCCCGCAACGTTGCTCACGCCGTCCTCGACCACACCGAATGGACCGTCGTTCAAGGCCGTCGGAAGGTCGTCGACGATG
>NZ_LMAU01000005.1:172500-219979 GCF_001441535.1 Tsuneonella troitsensis | reverse complement strand
CTCGTGACCGGGGGCGCCGGTTACATCGGCAGTCACGCGGTGCTGGCCCTGCGGGATGCAGGATATCCGGTCGCGGTGATCGACAACCTGGCGACGGGATTCCGTTTCGCCGTGCCTGACGACGTTCCTTTCTTTCACGGCGACATCGAGGACGCGGAACTGCTTGCGCGGATATTCAAGTCGCAAGGCACGCGCGCGGTCATGCACTTCGCCGGTTCGGTCGTCGTGCCGGAATCGGTGGCGAAGCCGCTGAGCTATTATCACAACAACACCTCAAAGAGCCGCGCCCTGATCGAGGCGACGGTGGAGGCAGGCGTGCCCCACTTCATCTTCTCGAGCACGGCCGCAACCTATGGCGTGCCCGGTATCGAACGCGTTCCGGAAGACTGTCCTCAGGTGCCGATCAACCCCTATGGCTGGTCCAAGCTGATGACCGAGCGGATGCTCGCCGATACGGCAGCGGCGCACGCGATGAACTATTGCGCGCTGCGCTATTTCAACGTCGCCGGAGCCGATCCGCTGGGTCGCAGCGGACAGTCGACCGCTGGGGCGACGCATCTGATCAAGGTCGCGGTCGAGGCCGCGCTCGGCAAGCGAGACGGCGTGGCGGTGTTCGGCACCGATTACGAAACACCCGACGGCACGGGCGTGCGCGACTACATCCATGTGTCGGACCTTGCCGCAGCCCACGTTCACGCGCTCGAGGCGCTGGTCGCGCAGCCGTCCCATTCTCTACAGATGAATTGCGGATACGGGCGGGGCTTCTCGGTGCTGGAGGTTCTCGATGCGGTCGACCGGGTGAGCGGCGGCAATATCTCGCGCGTGATCGAGCCGCGCCGCGCCGGCGATCCCGGTTGCCTCGTCGCGGACAACGCCAGGATATTGAATGCCCTGCCCTGGGTGCCACAGTTCGCGGATCTCGATACGATCGTGCGCCACGCGCTCGCGTGGGAAACCAAGTTGACCGCAATCCGCGCCAATGCCGCGCGCGCTGCCTGATCCCGGCGCACGCACTTGACGCGAATCGCGCCTCCGACTAGGGGCGCGGCTTGCTTTTACCGGCATCGGGCTTGTTTCCGGTGCCGTAACTTTTTCAAGGCCCAGTCATGAAGATCCGCAACAGCCTCAAGTCGCTCAAGGACCGTCACCGGGATTGCCGCGTGATCCGTCGTCGCGGCCGCACCTACGTGATCAACAAGACCAACCGCCGGTTCAAGGCCCGCCAGGGCTGATGATTCGCGCGCCGCGGTTCGCCCGCGGACGGTCGCACGGCAGAGACCCTCGCGAAAGCGGGGGTTTTTTGCGTGTCTGAAGGGGACATGCCCAAGGTCGAGGCGGTCGTCTTCGATGTCGGCCGGGTGCTCATCCGCTGGGAACTGCGCGCCCTGTTCGGCAAGCTGATCTCCGATCGCGACGAACTCTACTGGTTCCTGGCCAACGTCGTGACCGAGGAATGGCATTACCAGCACGATGCCGGTCGCCCGCTGTCCGACATGGTGCCCGAGCGCAAGGCGCAGTTTCCCGATCATGCGCCCCTGATCGATGCCTACGCTGACCGATTTCTCGAAACGATACCGGGGCCGATCCCCGGCACCGCGGCGCTCGTGGAGCGGCTCGCGAAGCGCAGCGTGCCGCTCTATGCGATCACGAACTTCGGCGTGGAATTCTGGGCGCAGTTTCGCCCGACTTTCCCGCCGCTCGATCACATGCGCGACATCGTGGTTTCCGGCGTCGAGCGCATCGCGAAACCCGATCCGGCCATCTATCGCCTTGCCGCAAGTCGCTTCGGACATCAGCCGGCAGCGATGCTGTTCGTGGACGACAACGCCGCGAACATCGCCGCCGCCCGCGATCTCGGCTGGCAGGTCCATCATTTCCTCGACGCCGACCTACTGGAAGCGGACCTGACCGAGCGGGGGTTGATCTAGAGCTGCGACGGGGAGCGCGAAAGCCGGGCGCGCAAATGCACGGTGCCCGCCTTGTAATTGCCCGCCCGCGCTGACAGCTTGCGGGCAGATACAAAGCTCGATGCGCACGAAGAAGGCGCACCCCGATAGCGGTCGCGAATCTTCGAACTGCGTTGCCGGTGATGCGGCAGCATGGCCATGGGACCGCACCGATTGCAGGCGATTTCTCGAAGCGCAGAACAGGCTGAAAGCCGCGCGGGCAACCCGCTGGGATGGCGATCCGCGTTGCGGCAGGCGCTTCACGAGCGTTCGCTGCTTGGCCTCGTTGCCGGAACCGTGTTGCTCGGCGCTTCACTTACACCCAGCCTGACGCCTCGGCCCCCGGAGCTGATGGGCGTGCTTGCCGGGATCTGCCTTGCGATGGGTTATCTCGCTGGGATCGCTGTCAGGGCGGCATATTCCTTCCTCGGTTTTGCTCTCCCTCAGGTGCGGGGCGGTCTCACCCGGTTGATCGTGACAGCTTGCGCCGGATTCGCGGCTGCTTTCTTCTGGCTCTCGATCGATTGGCAGAACCAGCTGCGCACCCTGTTCGATCTTCCTCCGCTCGGCCGAGGGAGCGTGTTCGTGGTGGTTGCCGTGGCGATCGCGACCTTCGGCTTGTTGTTCCTCATCGGAGTGGGTTGCCGGGCGCTGTACCGGATCACGTCTGCCTGGTTCGACAAGCGCGTGCCGCGTCGCGTCGCCATCGTGCTGGGCGTTGCGGTTTCCGGACTGGTCGTCTGGGCGCTGCTGTCGGGCGTCCTCTTCCGGTTCGGACTGCGGCTGTTCGATTCCTCGTTTCGAGAAGTCGATGCCCTCGTCGAGCCGGACGTCATTGCGCCCGGCGACCCTTTTCAGACCGGCAGCCCCGCCTCCCTGATCGAGTGGGATAGCCTGGGCAGGATGGGCCGCCAGTACATTTCGACAGGCCCCACCACCGCCGACATCGAAGCAGTCGCGGTCGGGGCCGATGCCCGACCGGTGCGAGTCTATGCCGGTCTGAATTCGGCGGAGACCGCGACCGATCGCGCTCGGCTCGCGCTGGCCGAACTCAAGCGGGTAGGCGGCTTCGATCGATCGGTTCTCGTGATCGTCGCGCCTACCGGAACGGGCTGGGTCGATCCCAATGCCATCGACACGCTGGAGTTCCTCCAAGGCGGTGACGTGGCGAGCGTCGCCGTGCAGTATTCCTATCTCGCAAGCTGGCTCTCGCTGACGGTGGAACCCGATTACGGGGTCGAAAGCGCCAAGGCGCTGTTTCGCGAGGTCTATGCCTACTGGACGCAGCTGCCCCGGGACAGCCGCCCACGGCTCTATCTGTTCGGCTTGAGCCTTGGCGCGTTGAGTTCGGAGCAGTCGATGGACCTGTTCGATGTCATCGAGGATCCGATCCAGGGCGCGCTATGGGCGGGGCCTCCATTTCCCAGCCCTCTGTGGAATTCGGCAACCACCAACCGCGAACCGGGCACGCCGGTCTGGCTCCCGCGGTTTAAGGACAGCTCGATCGTCCGGTTCACCAGTCAGAGGAACAATCTGAACCGGGCCGGGGATCGATGGGGGCCCATCCGGATCGTCTACCTGCAGTACGGCAGTGATCCGATTACCTTCTTCCGGCCCGATTCTTTCTATCGGCGGCCGGAATGGCTGACGGATCCACGCGCACCGGACGTGCTGTCGTCTTTGCGCTGGGTTCCGGGCGTCACGTTCATGCAGACCGCTGTCGACCTGATGACGGCGGCGGTAACGCCGACCGGGACCGGGCACGTCTATGCGGCAGAGCATTACCTCGACGGATGGGTGGCGGTCACCGACGCGCCCGGATGGAGCGAGCCGGCCATCACGAAGCTGCGCGAGACGGTGGCGGAAAAGTATGCCGATCCGGGGTCATGAAAAAAGGCCCCCGGCGCTTTGCGCCGAGGGCCCGTGAAGTGCCACCCTGGGGGTCGGAGAGGACTGGGTGGTCGGGATCCAATCAGTTGCCGTTGCAGCGGGCGAGGTCTTCGCTCTCGAACGCCTTGCCGTTGGCGGTGAACGAAGCGAGCGGGCCGACCTTCTTGGCCAGGCGCGCGCAGACGATCGCCGGCCGGCTGGGCGCCTCGCCTGCGGTGCAGACGTTATCGGCGCACTTCCAGGCCATGCCGCTGGCGATGGGGCGAGGGTCGAGCTTGGCGGGGGCGGCCACCTCGGCGCGGTAGAACGGTCCGCTGGCGGCCTGTGCGGGGCTGGGCGTCAGCGCCGCGCCGAACGAAAGCGTGGTATAGGCGAGCGCGGCAACGATGGCCGCGGACCTTGTCGGCAGGGGGAGGGAAAGTCTCATGGTCGCAATCCTTTTCATCGAGCGGTTCAGCGGGTAGTCAGTTGCGAATCATATACCCGTTGCGAATCACTACCTAATAAAATAGATTGCAGGTTGCAACCTAAAACGCAGTTTTGCCGTTTGTGCCGTTTTCCGTTACGGCTAGAAGGGCCGCATATAAGAGGATGACCATGGGCGACTTACGCGAACCGCTGAACGAACTGACCGCATGCGGCTTGCCCGAGGCGCTCGAGGTCATGGGCGAGCGGTGGAGCTTCATGATCCTACGCGCCAGCTTCAACGGGCTGCATCACTTCGAGGAGTTCCTCTCGGAACTCGGCATCGCGCGCAACATCCTGTCGAATCGCCTGGCGAAGCTGGTCGAGCACGGCATTCTCGACCGTCAGCCCTGCGCCGACGACCGCCGCCGGATCGAATACCGCCTCACGGCCAAGGGCTTCGACCTGCTGCCCGCGATGGTCGCCCTGCGCCAGTGGGGGCAGAAGTACGGCAGCGAAGTCGTCGAAAATCCCGTGCTCTGCGACGAACTCGATCGCTTGCCGATCGGCCCGACGTCGATCCTGTCGCACGACGGACGCGTGCTCGGACCGAAGGATCTGCGTTTCGTGGTGCCCGAGAACCTGGGCCTGCGCGAAGACGGCACCCGCGCGCGACCCGCCGCCGGTTTCGACCGTGCGCATGGCGAGGGACTGGGCCGTCCACCGATCGCCGCGGTCCGCTGAGCGATCCGCGGCCGGCGCCGCCGATTACACCCGACGGGCGCTACATCGTCGTTCGCGGTCGCCTATGGCGGACCGCCAATCCCCACCTCGCTCCCGAGGCTCGAACCGCACTCGTGGGTGAACTGATGTCGGCCAGACGGGCCGTGCGCGATGCCCGCGGCGACGAAGGCAAGATCCGCGCGGCGCGCGACCGGGTACAGGCTGCCAAAGTCGCGCTCGGCGAACGAGGCCCGGTGTGGTGGAGCGACGGCGCACCCGACTTCAACCGGCATCTGGCTAAGAATACGCCTTACGCGCAGTGGTGGGACGAGATCAGCCGCGCTTGAGATCGTAAGTGATGCGGATCCGGACCCACGAACCCACCATCACCCTCCCGCCGACCTGCGGTGGGCGGACCCTGAACTGCCATGCGGCGGCGAGCACCGCGCGGCCCATCTGCGAACCGCTGGGGTATTCGTCGACCAGCTCGCAATCCTCGACCCGGAAACTAGCCACCGTCCGGCAGTTGATCAGCGCCCAGCCTGGGCCGCCCGCAGTCGAGAGGTATCCGCGAAGCTCCTCGGGATAGGGCTCGCGGTACCAGCGCGCGGCATAGAGCGGCTCGCCGTTCGACGCGGTGCCGACCCGCTCCGAATCGCCCGAGCGCGGCCGGTTCGGCGGACCCGCCGGGCCGCTCTGGTCGCCGCGAACCACGGCCATGATCCGGGGCGCTTCGGCAGCGGGGGGCGGCACGGGCTGCGTCTGCGGCGCGATCACCGCGGCCGGAGGCGGCGGCGGCGGCACGGGCGGAGTGGGCACGTCGGGTTGCGGCTGGGGCTGCGGACGCGGCAGTGCGCTGGGCGCGGCGGCTTCGTCGGGCTCGGGCGGCGCGTCAGGAGCCGGAGGTTCGGGCGCGAAGTCGACCGTCGTCAGCGAATCCGCTGCCTCGCGATCGCCCATCGCCGACCGGCCCAAGGTGAGCAACAGGAGCAGGAGCCCCACTTCGAGCAGCAGCGCGAGCGCGATTCCCGCCGCCCGTCGCCTGAGGCCGGGCCACCGCTCGTCGAACGCGGCCAGCCACGGGCCGGTGTCCGGCGAATCGGCAGCGGCGCGCTGGCTGTGTTGCATGGGAAAGGCGGTCTCTGGACCAGACACGGGCGGAGCGGCTCCCTACCGCGCCCGCGCCGCGATTGCCACCGCGTCAGGCGCGCGGTGCGGTGCGGCGATAGCTGAGCGCCTCGGCAACGTGGATGCGCCCGATCGTGTCGGCGCCCGCCAAGTCCGCGATCGTGCGCGCGACGCGCAGCATCCGGGTATAGCCGCGCGCCGACAGTCGCATGGCCTCGGCAGCCTGCATCAGCAGCTTGCGGCCCGCGTCGTCCGGCGTCGCGAACCGTTCCAGCGCGTCTCCTTCGAGTTCGGCGTTGGTCCGCGCGCCCGTATCGGCCGCCCGCGCCGTCTGGATCGCCCGCGCCGCGGCGACCCGCGCGGCGACTTCGGCGCTCCCTTCCGTCGGTGGGGGAAGGGCCAGGTCGGCGGCGCTCACCGGGTCGACCTCGACATGCAGGTCGATCCGGTCGAGCATCGGGCCCGATACCCGTGCCTGGTAATCCGCCGCACAGCGCGGCGCGCGGCTGCATGCCAGCGCCGGATCGCCCAGGTGCCCGCACCGGCACGGGTTCATCGCCGCGACGAGTTGCACCCGCGCCGGAAAGCTGACGTGCGCGTTGGCGCGGGCGACGTCGACCTTGCCGGTCTCGAGCGGCTGGCGCAGCGAATCGAGCACCGCGCGCTGGAATTCGGGCAATTCGTCGAGGAACAGCACGCCCAGGTGCGCCAGGCTGACCTCGCCCGGACGCACGCGCAGGCCGCCGCCGGTGAGCGCTGCCATGCTCGCCGAATGATGCGGCGCGCGGAACGGGCGGACCCGGCTGATCCGCCCGCTTTCGAGCGTTCCGGCGACCGAGGCGACCATGCTCGTCTCCAGGGCCTCTCCCGGCGTCAGCGGCGGCAGGATTCCGGGAAGGCAGCTTGCCATCAGCGATTTACCCGCGCCCGGCGGGCCGATCATCAAAAGGTTATGACCGCCCGCCGCGGCAATCTGGAGCGCGCGCTTGGCGGTTTCCTGGCCATTTACTTGGCGAAGGTCGGGCCCGTATCCGGGTTCTTCGACTTCGCCGGGTGGCGGATCGGGCAGGCGCTGGGTACCCTTGAGGTGGTTGAGCAGGCTGACGAGGTCGGGTGCGGCGATCACCGGCACGCCGCTGGCCCAGCGCGCCTCCGACCCCTGGACCGCGGGACAGATCAGGCCGGCCTCGGTCTAGCTGGCGTGGATTGCCGCCAGCAGCACGCCGGGCGAGGGCGCGATTCGCCCGTCGAGCGCAAGCTCTCCGACCGCGATCCAGTCGCCAAGCTGCTCGGCATCGGTCACGCCCATCGCCGCCAGCAGCGCGAGCGCGATCGGCAGGTCGTAGTGGCTGCCTTCCTTCGGGAGATCGGCGGGCGACAGGTTGATCGTGATGCGCTTGGGCGGGAGCGACAGGCCCATCGCCGCCAGCGCGGCCTGCACCCGTTCGCGGCTTTCGCCCACTGCCTTGTCCGGCAAACCGACGAGATTGAAACGCGGCATCCCCGCCGCGACCTGGCACTGCACCTCGACGGCGCGCGCCTCCAGCCCCAGATAGGCAACCGTCCGAACCAGTGCGACCACAAGAACCCCTCACGTATTGAAGGGCTTGTGGCGATTTGTGCGGGGCAAGTCGAGCGGGGTTTGCCGCCCGGATCCCCGCGCGTCCATCGCATACCTTGACTTGCCGGGCTGCTTCCCATAGTGGCGCGCCCCTGACGGCGGTGCCCGGCTTCGGGGCCGCCCCCTTTGCATTTAGACAGACCCGAGGATCCGATGAAGCGGACGTTCCAGCCCAGCAATCTCGTGCGCGCCCGCCGCCACGGCTTTTTCGCCCGCAAGGCGACTCCCGGTGGCCGCAAGGTCCTGCGCGCCCGTCGCGCCCGTGGTCGCAAGAAGCTCTGCGCGTAATCTAGTCGGCGCCTCAGGCGCCGGCGGCTGCATCCGCAGCCTTGGCTACCGGCCTAACCGGCCGACGGCCGTTCGGCCTCGCGGGCTCCCTGTCGGGGAGCCCGTTGTCGTTCCGGCCCTTTGATTCGGTGTGTTAGCTGACTATATCGCCGGAAATGACGCTTTCCACCATCCGCAAGCGCGCCGATTTCGTGGCGGCGAATCGCGGGCTGCGGGTCGCGCGTCCGGGGTTCGTGCTGCTGACGCTCTCGAACGAAGGGCGCGGCAAGCGATTCGGGGTCACCGTCACCAAGAAGATCGGCAACGCCGTGGTGCGCAACCGGATGAAGCGCCGCTTCCGCGAGCTGCTGCGTGCCGCACTGCCATCCGAAGGGCTGGACGACCACGATCACGTGCTGATCGGCCGCGAAGGCGGGGTCGAGCGCGATTTCGCGCGGATGGGCGTAGAACTGTCCGCCGCTCTATCGCGCGCTGCCGAGGGGAAGGGCGACCCGCCCCGCGATCGCAATCGCGCACGGCGCCCGAAGTGAAACAGGTTCTGATCCTGATAGCCCGCGCATGGCAATTGGGCCCGAGCCGGATATTGCCGCCCACTTGCCGCTATGCCCCTTCGTGCTCGCAATACGCCATCGAGGCGCTCACGAAGCACGGCGCATTGAAGGGTGGATGGATTGCGACGAAGCGTATAATGCGCTGCCACCCGTGGGGCGGGCACGGTTACGACCCGGTGCCCTAGGCGCGACGCGACAACCACTGTGACAGATTTCGGGATCGAATTTCTTGGATAACCAGCGCAACCTTCTCCTCGCCGTGGTGCTGTGCGGCCTGCTCCTTTTCGGGTGGGACGCGATGATGCAGCAGTTCTATCCGCAGCCCGACCGGCCCACGCCCACCGAAGCCGCGACGACTGCAGCCACGCCTGGCGCCGCTGCACCGGCGACCCGCGAAGGCGGACTGACCGATCCGGCCGCCGTCGCGCTGGAAAAGCGCGATCTCGCGACCGCGCTCCGCTCGCCGCAGCGCGTGCGGATCGACGCACCCAAGGTTGCCGGTTCGATCGACCTCGTCGGCGCGCGGATCGACGACCTGACGCTCAAGACCCATCGCGAGACCGAGAAGGACGATTCCGATCCGGTCCGCTTGTTCAGCCCCTCGGGCACTCCCGCACAGCATTTCGCCCAGTTCGGCTGGGTCGGCGAAGGCGTACGCGTGCCGGATGCCAAGACGGTGTGGACCGCCGAGGGCGGCCCGCTGGCGCCGAACCGGCCGGTCACGCTGAGCTGGAACAACGGCTCGGGCCAGGTCTTCCGCATCGAGTTCGCGATCGACGAGAACTACCTCATCACCGCCAAGCAGACCGTCGGCAATGCCGGCGCCGGGCCGATCGTGGTGCGCCCGTTCGCCACCGTCAGCCGGACGTCGGCCACCGCCAGCCTCGATCAGTGGACCATTCATTCGGGCCCGATCGGCTTCTTCGACGACGGGGTCGACTTCGGCACCGACTACGACGACATCGCCGCGGCCGGCACCCTGCGGCCCGAAGGCGCGGCGCGCTGGATCGGCTTTACCGACATCTATTGGATGTCCGCGATCGTCCCGCAGTCGAATGCCGACGTGGATGCCGACTTCCGTTCGCTCGGCGGCGGCGTGTACCGTGCCGATGCGATATACCAGCCGGTCACCGTGCCGGCGGGCCGCCAGATTTCGCGTTCGACCCGCTTGTTTGCCGGGGCGAAGGAAAGCGACGTCCTCTCGGCTTACGAAAGCGCGGGCGCGACCGGCTTCGACAATGCGATCGACTGGGGCTGGTTCGGCGTGATCGAGAAGCCGATCCTGTGGCTGCTCAGCTGGCTCTACAGCTGGGCGGGTAATTTCGGCGTGGCGATCATCCTGCTGACCGTGATCGTGCGCGCGCTGATGTTCCCGATCGCGCAGAAGCAATTCGCCAGCATGGCCGCGATGCGCGCCATCCAGCCCAAGATGAAGGCGATCCAGGATCGCTACAAGGACGACAAGCCCAAGCAGCAGCAGGAGATCATGGCCCTCTACAAGAACGAGGGCGTGAACCCGCTTGCCGGCTGCCTGCCGGTCCTGTTGCAGATCCCGATCTTCTACGGCCTCTACAAGGTGCTGATGGTCGGCATCGAGATGCGGCACAAGCCGTTCGCGCTGTGGATCCAGGATCTCTCCGCTCCGGACCCGGCGCATATCCTCAACCTGTTCGGCTTGCTGCCGTTCACGCCGCCCAGCTTCCTGGCGATCGGCGTACTCGCGATCCTGCTCGGCATTTCAATGTGGGCGACTTTCCGTCTCAATCCGCCGGCGACCGATCCCATCCAGGCGCAGATGTTCAAGTTCATGCCCTGGGTGTTGATGTTCGTCATGGCGCCGTTCGCGGCGGGCCTGCTGATCTACTGGATCACCAATAACGTGCTGACGCTCGCCCAGCAGAGCTATCTCTACTCGAAGCACCCGCAGCTGCGTGCGCAGGCGGACAAGGACAAGACGGACACCGACCGGGCCAAGGCGCGCGACGCCAAGGCCAAGGGTTGATCTGCCCGTGACCGAAGAGGAAGCCGTTGCCGCCGCCGAGCTCGAGGAACGCGCCCGCAAGCTGTTGACGGGCCGCGTGGAGTTCCTCCTGTCGGCGCCGCAGCTCAAGTTCCTGCCCGAACCGGTGGTGCCCGAGATCGCGTTTGCCGGCCGGTCGAACGTGGGCAAGAGCTCGCTGCTCAACGCGCTCACCAATCGCAAAAGCCTCGCCCGCGCCTCGGTCACTCCGGGGCGGACGCAGGAGCTCAACTTCTTCGAGGTCGGCGAACCGCTGGCGATGCGGCTGGTCGACATGCCCGGCTACGGCTTTGCCAAGGCGCCGCTGAAGGTGGTCGAGCGTTGGAAGATGCTGGTGCGTGATTTCCTGCGCGGTCGGCAGGTGCTCAAGCGCACGCTCGTACTCATCGACAGCCGCCACGGCGTGAAGGATGTCGACCGCGACATGATGAAGCTGCTCGACGAGGCGGCGGTCGGCTATCGCCTGATCCTGACCAAAGCGGACAAGATCAAGGCCAGCGAACTGGCCGCGGTCCAGGCCGCGACCGAGGCCGAGGCCAGCAAGCACGTCGCCGCCTACCCGACCGTTCATGCGACGAGCGCGGAAAAGGGCTTGGGCATTTCCGAACTGCGCGCCGCGATCCTGTTCGATTCCGAAACCTGAATCGAAAAAAGGCCCAGCCGCTCCGGTGGGGAGTGGCCGGGCCAAGTAGAGGAACCGATCGCAATAACCGGCCCTTCGGGTCGCTCGGGCAGGCGAACCCCGAAGGGTCGCCAATATCGTTGCACTGTCGGACTGCGGGCGGAGAGGCCGGCAATCCGGTGCTTGCGAGCGCGATTACTTCGCCCTGCGCGATTTTTGCGTGAAAATAGCGCTCCAAAAGCGTGAAAAAATCACGAAATGGGCCAATGAAGGGTGCGGCGAGCGTAGTGCTACCAGTCGCCCGGTCCATAGGCCCAAGCCGATGCGAGCCGCGCGAACCGATCCCCGTCCCCCGCCGCTGCCCGCTCGCCGAAATCGAGCGTGCGTCGCAGGCACTCCGCAGACAACCGATCGCCGAAGCGCAGGCCGCAGCGGGTATCGCACTGCCAGGCGATCTCGCCGAAGATTTCGAATCCCAGCCAGTTCAGCCGGCCGGACCGGAGCGGGCGCGGCACCATCATGCGGAATGCCGCGCCGCTGGCCGATATATCCTCGAGCTTGACCCGCACGCTGGCCTCGGGCGTGACGTAGCGGGCGCACAGGTCGATCGCATGCCGGCTGCTCGACCGCCGGCCGATCAGTTCCTCGAAGGCATTCGCCGGGTGGCGACAATCCTGCGCGCGTGCTTGAGGCACCACGGTGTAATCTCCTGCGACCTGGGAGTAATACCGAGGGCAGCTTCAACCGTTCCGCAACTCACGGATTTTGTTGGTAAATGTCCGGTAAACGGGTGCGGTTCAGGTGGCGAAGAGCGAATCGAGGCTGGCGAAGGCCTTCATCTCGATCGCGTTGCCGCTCGGATCGCGGAAGAACATCGTGCGCTGCTCGCCCGGCTCGCCAGCGAAGCGCGTGTAGGGTTCGATGTCGAACATCGTTCCGGCCGCCCGCATCTTGGCCGCAAGGGCATCGAAAGCTTCCAGCGTCAGCACCACGCCGAAGTGGGGGACGGGCACGCCGTGACCGTCCACCGGGTTGACCGCGGCATCGCCGCTCTTCTCCGGCGCGAGGTGCGTGACGATCTGGTGGCCGAAGAAATCGAAGTCGATCCAGCGGTCGCTGCTGCGCCCTTCGCTGCAGCCGAGCACGCCGCCGTAAAAGGCACGGGCCCGATCGAGATCGTGAACGGGAAAGGCGAGGTGAAAGGGGCGCAGGTCCATGCGCTCGCGCTAGCGCACCCTTCCGATTTCGCAAGCCGTTCAGCCTCGACACTCCTGCGATGAATGCCTAGGGCCGCAGCATGGTGGGACACGAGGCAGACCGATGAAGCTGATCGTCGGCAACAAGAACTATTCGAGCTGGTCGCTGCGCGGGTGGCTGGCCGCAAAGCAATCGGGCCTCGCGTTCGAGGAACTGACGGTCAACATCGCCGGCGAGGAATGGGAGGCCGCCAAGCGCGAGATGGGCGAAGTCCAGCCGTCGAGCGGCAAGGTGCCGGTCCTGTGGGACGGCGACGCGGTGATCTGGGACAGCCTCGCGATCCTCGAATACCTGGCCGACAAGGTCGGACGCGACCGGTTCTGGCCCAAAGACGACACGCCGCGCGGCATGGCCCGCGCGATGGTCGCCGAAATGCATTCGAGCTACCTGCCGCTCCGTCGGCAGTGCCCGATGAACGTGCGGATGCGCCACGAAGGACTGGCGATCTCCGAAGAGGCGACGCACGACATCGTCCGCATCCTCCAGCTATGGGCCGAGGCGCGGGCGCGGTTCGGGCGCGGCGGCCCGTTCCTGTTCGGCACCTTCGGCGCGGCCGACATCTTCTACGCACCCGTCGTCAGCCGGTTCATCACCTACGGCGTGCCCGTGCCCGGCTTCGCGCAGGCGTACATGGAGGCGGTGTGGGAACACGAATGGATGCAGGCATGGATCAAGGCGGCGGAAGACGAACAATGGGTGATCGAACAATGGGATCACGTGCCCTCCGCAACCTAGGGCGGTCCTTCGCCGCGCTGCTCGTCGCCGTTGGTCTTTTGCAGCCCACGCTGGCCGCCGCCTGGGGCTTCTTCGGACACGAGACCACCGCGCGGATCGCGCTCGCCAACGTCCGCCCGGATACGCGCGCCGGCATCGCGCGGCTGATCGCGGACGAGCGGGAGCTGGGCACGCCGCAATGCCGCATACGCTCGCTTCCCGAGGCGGCGACGTGGCCCGACTGCGTGCGCCGCGAAGGCTGGCGCTGGGGCTATACCGCCGCCTGGCATTACCAGACGCAGCCGATCGGCGAGCAATACGATCCGCGCAAGAACTGCTCCGGCGGCAATTGCGTACTCGCGCAGATCGAACGCAACCAGCGCATCCTTGCCGACGAGAGCCTGCCGGCCAACGTCCGGCTCGAAGCGCTGGCGTTCATGGTCCACTTCGCGGGCGACATTCACATGCCGCTCCATTCGGGCGACAACGAAGATCGCGGGGGCAACAGCATCGAAACGACCTACGGGATCGTGCCCGGCCTCAACCTGCATTCGATATGGGACAGCGCGCTGGCCGAGCGCGCGATCACCGCCGCCGATCCGCCGCTGGTGCGGCGATACTCGCCCGAGGAACGCGCCTCGCTGGCTGGTGGAGGGCCTGCCGACTGGGGCCGCGAAAGCTGGCAGCTTGCAGGAGAGTTCGTCTACCCCAACGCGCTCGGCCGGCCCGCCACGCCGGGACAAGCCGAAGCGGAGACGACGCTGACCCAGGATGCGATCGTCGCCGCAGTGCCGGTCGCCGAGCGCAGGGTAACGCAAGCCGGCTTGCGCATCGCCGACCTGCTCGACGCGGCCTTCGCGCCGGGACCGCTGCCGCAACCGGAGGGCCGCCGATGACCGACGCGGCTACCCTTGCCGAGCAGCTGATCGCCTGCCCCAGCGTCACGCCGGCGCGCGGCATGGTGTTCGATACGCTCGAGGCGATGCTGGTCCCGCTGGGCTTTGCGGTCGAACGGTTCGTGGCGGGCGAAGGCGCGCCCGAGGAAGAGGGCGGGCCGGTGGAGAACCTGCTCGCGGTCCGTGCAGGCCCGGCAGGCAGCCGCCACTTCGCGTTCGCCGGTCACGTCGACGTGGTTCCGCCGGGCGAGGGCTGGACCACTGGCCCCTTCGCACCGGAGCGGCGCGGCGCGCCGGGCGGCGAACTGCTCTACGGCCGCGGCGCGGTGGACATGAAAGGCTCGATCGCGGCGATGGTCGCCGCTTGCGCCGACGTGCCGGGCGATGCCGGGACCTTGAGCTTCATCATCACCGGCGACGAGGAAGGGCCCGCAATCCACGGCACCCGCGCGCTGATCGATCGGATGCGCGCGCGCGGGATCCGTCCCGACCTGATCCTGGTGGGAGAGCCCACCAGCGTGAACCGACTGGGCGATATGGCCAAGATCGGTCGTCGCGGATCGGTCAACATTTGGCTGACGGTCGAAGGCGTGCAGGGGCACGTCGCCTATCCCCACCTTGCCGACAACCCGATCACCCGGCTGGTGGCGATCCTGGCCGAACTGAAAGCGATGCACCTCGACGACGGGACCGAATGGTTCCAGCCATCGAACCTCGAGGCGACCGACCTGGCGGTCGGCAATCCTGCGACCAACGTCATCCCCGCCCGCGCCACCGCGCGAATCTCGATCCGGTTCAACGCGCTCCATACCGGAGCCGAGCTTGTCGAGCGGGTTGCCGCGGTCGCCGCCAGGCACGGGGGCACCGCCCGCGCCATGATCAGCGGCGAAGCGTTCCTGACCCCGCCCGGAGACTTCTCGGCGCTGGTGAGCAAGGCGGTCGAGGCGGAGACCGGCCTCGTTCCCGAGCTGTCGACCACGGGCGGAACCAGCGACGCGCGCTTCCTGAAGGATGTCGCCCCGGTTATCGAGTTCGGCCTCTGCAACGCGACCATGCACAAGCGCGACGAAGCGGTGGCGGTCGCCGATCTGGAAGTGCTCACGCGGATCTACGCCCGGATCGCCCGGGCCGCGCTGGCGGGAACATGAAGTCCGGGAGCAAACCGGATTCGCATGGAAAACGAGACGCCTGTCGGCAACTGAGGCGGAGCGGCGCGCGCCGATTGCCCTTGCGGCAACCCGCTGATAACCCCGCCCGCAACCAAGGGGAGGCAGCATGACAGGCGAAGTGGTCGCAATCGAAGAGGAAAAGGGTCCCGATTACGGCCGCCTGCAATGGCGTATCCTGATCGGATTCGTGCTCGGTCTACTCGGCGGCATCCTCGTCTATACCTTCGCCCGCGACGCGGCCTGGGTGGAACCGGTGGTCACCTACGTCACCAACCCGTTGGGGCAAGTGTTCCTGCGGCTCCTGTTCATGCTCGTGATACCCCTGATCGTCAGTGCCCTTGTCGTGGGTATCGCCGACATGGGCGAAATCCGCGCGCTTAAGAAAGTGGGCATCCGCACGCTTGTCTACACCGTGATCGTGTCCTCGATCGCGGTCGCCATCAGCATCGCGGTGACGAATCTGATTCAACCGGGAGCGGGGGTCGATCCCGTCGAGGCGCGCGCAATGCTTGCCGATGGGAGCGAGGGCGCGCAGGGCATTCTCGAGCGTTCGAGCGAGGCCAAGGTGGGCGTCGATGCCGTCATCGGGCTGATCCCGTCGAACATCATCTCGGCGATGAGCGACAACGACATCCTGGCGGTGATGTTCTTCGCCCTGTTCTTCGGCATCGGACTGTTGCTGACGAGTGGCCCGCGAACCGAGACGCTGAAGCAAGCCTTCGAGGGTGTCTTCGAAGTGTCGATGAAGCTGATCGGACTGGTCATCCAGCTCGCACCGATCGCGGTGTTCTGCTTCATGTTCAACCTGTCCGCGCAGTTCGGCTGGGAACTCCTGATAAAGCTCGCCGCCTTCGTGGCGGTGGTACTGCTGGCGCTTGGCCTGCAGATGTTCGGAGTGTTCCCGCTCCTGCTCGCCTTCCTGGCCAAGAAGAACCCGATCACGTTCTTCAAGGAAACGCGCGAGGCGAGCGTCATGGCGTTCTCAACCTCCAGCTCGAACGCCTCGCTGCCGACGGCGTTGCGAGTGGCGGAAACCCGGCTCAAGCTGCCCCCGCGCATTTCGCGTTTTGTCCTGACCATCGGCGCGACCGCCAACCAGAACGGCACGGCGATGTTCGAAGGCGTGACCGTGCTGTTCCTCGCCCAGTTCTTCGGGGTGGACCTGACGCTCGGCGATCAGATCTTCGTCATGCTCATCTGCATTCTGGCCGGGATCGGCACGGCCGGGGTACCGGGCGGCTCGCTGCCGGTGATCGCCCTCATATTGGGCGGGGTGGGCGTCCCTCCGGAGGGGATCGGGCTGATCCTGGGTGTCGATCGTTTCCTCGACATGTGCCGCACCGTGCTGAACGTCATCGGCGATCTGGTGGCGGCAACGGTCATCAGCGCCCACTCGACCGACGTTACGGGCGCAGAGGTTACGGGCGACGAGACGCTGGCGGCTCCAGAACTTTCTTCCTGAAGCCGCACAGGTCGACCACGGGGCAGCGCCAGCATTCCGGCTGGCGCGCCTTGCAGACATAGCGGCCGTGCAGGATCAGCCAGTGGTGGGCGCCCAGCCGGAAGGGGGCGGGCACGCGCTTCTCCAGCTTCGCCTCGACCGCTTCGGGCGTCTTGCCGGGGGCCAGGCCGGTGCGGTTGCCGACGCGGAAGATGTGCGTATCGACCGCGAAGGTCTCCTGCCCGAACCAGCAGTTGAGCACGACGTTGGCAGTCTTGCGCCCGACACCCGGCAGCCGGACCAATTCCTCGCGGGTCGCCGGAACCTCCCCGCCGAACTCGTCGATCAATAGCTGCGACAGGGCGATTACGTTCTTGGCCTTCGAATTGAACAGGCCGATCGTCTTGATGTGGTGCTTGAGGCCGTCCTCGCCCAGCTCGACCATCTGCTGCGGCGTCCGCACGGCCTTGAACAGCGCCTTGGTCGCCTTGTTCACCCCCACGTCGGTCGCCTGCGCCGAAAGCGCGACCGCGACGACGAGCTGAAAGGCATTCCCGTATTCGAGCTCGGTTTCGGGTGCGGGATTGTCCTCGGCAAGTCGGCGGAAGAACTCGAAAATCGCGTCCTTCTTCAAAGGCCGAGGACCTGCGGCATCGTGTAGCGACCCGCGTCCCGGCCGATCAGCCAGGCGGCCCCGGCTATCGCGCCGCGGGCGAAGATCGCCCGGTCTTCGGCGACGTGGCTCAGGGTCAGGCGTTCCTGCTCCCCGGCCAGGATCACGCTGTGTTCGCCCGCCACGGTTCCGCCGCGCAGGCTCGCGAATCCGATCGCGCCTTCCGCGCGGCGTCCGGTGTGGCCGTCGCGGCCGCGTTCGGAATGAGCGGCCAGGTCGATCCCGCGCCCCTCGGCGGCGGCCTCTCCCAGTAGCAGCGCGGTGCCGCTCGGTGCATCGACCTTCATCCGGTGGTGCAGCTCGAGCACCTCGATGTCCCATTGCGGACCGAGGCGCGCCGCCGCCTCGCGCACCAGGTGGGCGAGTAGCGTGACGCCGAGCGAGGTGTTGCCGGTCTGGAGCACAGGAATTGCGAACGCGGCCGAATCGAGCGCTGCATGGTGCCGCTCCTCAAGCCCGGTGGTGCCGACGAGGATCGGGATGCCCGCCCCGACCGCGGCGTGCAGGTTGCCCTCCAGCGCCGCCGGCGCGGTGAAATCGACGAGGACGTCGCTCGCTTCGGCGAGGTTCGCGGTGTTGCCGCCCTGGTCGACGCCGCCGGCGAGATCGTGCCCCGCGTCCGCGATTGCCCGCGCCAGCGCATGCCCCATGCGTCCTTCGCTGCCGATGATCCCGATGCGCGCCATTCGGTTGCCTGTTCCCCTATCGCTTCGCTACTCGAGGGCGGTTCCCGTCGCCCTACCTCTTCGCTACTTGAGAGCAATGCCAGATATCCGCAACATCGTCATCCTCACCGGCGCGGGGATCAGCGCCGAGAGCGGCATCGACACCTTCCGCGGGGGCGGCGGCCTGTGGGAGCAGCACCGGGTCGAAGACGTCGCGACGCCCGAAGCGTTCGAGCGCGATCCGGACCTGGTCCTGCGCTTCTACGACATGCGCCGCGAAGCCATTCAGACCAAGCTGCCCAATCCGGCGCACGAGGCGCTGGCACGGCTGGATGCGGCCTGGGACGGCGATTTGCTGATCGTCACCCAGAACGTCGACGACCTGCACGAACGCGCCGGGGCCCGGCGGGTGCTCCACATGCACGGCGAGCATCTCAACGCCTGGTGCACCGCTTGCGATGCGCGCACGCGCTGGACCGAGCCGATGATCGACCGTCCCGCCTGTCCCGCCTGCGGGCAGAAGGCGCTGCGCCCTGACGTCGTCTGGTTCGGCGAGATGCCCTACGAAATGGACCGAATCTATTCCGCGATACGCACCGCCGACCTGTTCGTCAGCATTGGCACTTCGGGCGCGGTCTATCCAGCGGCGGGGTTCGTGCGCGATGCGCGGCAACTCGGCGTCCGGACGCTGGAGCTCAACCTCGAGCGCAGCGAAGGCTCCGCCTGGTTTCACGAGACCCGGCTGGGCCGCGCAAGCGAAGTCGTGCCCGAATGGGTGGACGAGGTTTTAGCCCCGGCCCGCTAGTCTGGGCCTGATTCGCCGCAGGTCGTGCAGGCAGGGTCCTTGGCGATGCGGAACGAGCGCATGCCGGGGGCCAGTCCGTCGAGCGTGTGGAGCGTGCCCCACTGCACTTCGCCAAGACCGCCGATGGACGCGAGCAGGACCCTGATCGCCTGCATCGCGGCGAAGGCGCCCGTCCAGCCGGCCATCGCGCCCAGCATCCCGTCATCGGCGCAGGTGTCGCAATCCTCCGCGTCGAACGCGTCGCCCACGAAGCAGCGGTAGCAGCTGTGGTCCGGCAGGTGACCGGCAAACGCGCCCACCTGGCCCTGGAACCGGCCCACCGCGGCGCTGAGCAGCGGGATTGCGCTATCGACACAGGCGTCGGCCACGGCCAGGCGGGTTGCGAAGTTGTCGGTTCCGTCGAGCACGAGGTCGGCCCCCGCGATCGCGCCGGCGGCATTGTCCTTCTCGATCCGGCGGTCGTGCAGCGACACCGCCAGCTTGTGATCGAAATTGGCCAGCCAGCGCCGCGCGGACACCGCCTTGCCGTGGCCCACGTCGCGCTCGGAATAGATCGTCTGGCGCTGGAGGTTGGAGGTTTCGACCTTGCCGTCGTCGATCAGGGTCAGGTGCCCGATGCCGGCGCCGGCCAGGTATTGCAGCGCCGGGCTGCCGATGCCGCCCAGGCCGACCAGCGCAACGTGGGCTTCGGCCAGCGCGAATTGTCCGGCGCCGCCCACTTGCGGCAGCACGATATGGCGCGCGAAGCGGTCCAGCCGTTCGGGGGAAAAGACCATGGACAAGCTGTTGGCAGCCTGTTGGCACGCTGTCGACAGGGCTGTGTCGAACCCTGTCGATCAGCCGTTGGCGAATTGTGGAGCGATCAGCTCTCGAGCTGGCGGAGCAGGCTGCGCACGTCGCCGTCCATGTCGGCGTCGCGCTGGCGCAGATCCTCGATCAGGCGCACCGCGTGGATCACGGTCGAATGATCGCGGCCGCCGAACTTGCGGCCGATCTCGGGATAGCTGCGCGGGGTCAGCACCTTCGACAGGTACATCGCCACCTGCCGCGGGCGGACCACCGCGCGCGCGCGGCGCTTGCTGGCCATTTCGGAACGGTCGATGCGATAGAACTGGCAAACGGTGCGCTGGATCTCGTCGATCGTGATCCGGCGGCGGTTGGCCGAGAGAATGTCGGTCAGCTGCTCTTCGGCGAGCTGGAGCGAGACCGTTTGCCCCGTCAGCTGCGCATAGGCGATAAGCTTGTTCAGCCCGCCCACGAGCTCGCGGATGTTCCGTGTGATGGTCCGCGCGAGGAAGTCGACGACGTCGGCCGGCACTTCGAGCGGGGCGAACCGGGTCAGCTTCGATTCGAGGATCGTGCGGCGCAGCTCGATGTCTGCGGCCTGGATGTCGGCGACGAGACCCATCGACAGTCGGCTGAGCAGGCGCGGCTCCACCCCGTCGAGCGCCTGCGGCGCGCGGTCGGCGGCGAAGACCAGGCGCTTGCCCTCGGCGAGCAGCGCGTCGATCGTGTAGAGCAGTTCCTCCTGTGCGGACGCCTTGCCGATGATGAACTGGATGTCGTCGACCAGCAGCAGGTCGAACGAGCGCAGCCGCGCCTTGAACTCGATCGTCTGGTTCGACTTCAGCGCCTGGACGAACTCGACCATGAAGCGCTCGGCGCTGCAGTAGAAGATGCGCGCCCGCGGATGCGCTCCGAGATAGGAGTGCCCGATCGCATGGAGCAGGTGCGTCTTGCCCTGTCCGGTCGCGGCCTTGAGGTAAAGCGGCGAGAACTGCGGCTGCTCGGTCGCGGCCATGCGCTGGGCGGCGTTGCACGCCAGCACGTTGGCCTCGCCGGTCACGAAGGCGGCGAAGGTCAGCGAGGGGTCGAGGCCGATCGACGAGGTGAAGCCGCGGTCGCCGATGGTGCCCGCCGCGACGGCGATCATGCTGGCGTCGTGGCCGTCGTTCGCCGGGCGGCGTCCGTCCCCGAACGACAGTTCGGGCAGCTTGCGGCGTCCCGGATGCACCTTGATCTCGACGTTGCGGACTTCGCTGCGCGCGATCTTCCACGCCAGGCTCAGCCGGTCGTGAAAGCGGTCCTTGACCCAGTTCGCACTGAAATCGGTGGGGAGGTATAGCTCGAGCGTGCCGGTATCGTCGGTGAAACCGCCGACCTGGATCGGCTTGATCCACTGGCTGTGAAGCTGGTGACCCAGATCCTTGCGCAGTCCCTGGCTGATATCCGCCCAATCGGCCGCCAGGTTTACCGCTTCGAGATCTTCCATGCCGTCCTCTACACCCCTGCACTGCGCGGCACCTCGGCCGCTTATGCTACCGTTCATCGACATTTTGACCCCATACCCCCAAGCGACCAGAACGACCCGTTCCGACCTGCACCGGACACGGCAACTCACGTTCCGCAGTCATGCCGACGCGGGTCTCCAGAGCCGTTCCAGTGCTGTATTTGCGAGGCGGTCCAAACGCCTTGCGAGCCCTTCTTTTCAACAGGCACGGGCGGCTTGCAAGGGCGGGGGATAAAAAAAACTGAAATATTGCCAGTTGACTCGCGGAAAGCCGCAGCTGTGCGTTCAAGCTGCTGAAAATACGTGATTAATCATGTTACTGTTCTGCGAATCGCGGGATTTGCGTGCTTTTGCCCAAGGCTTGACTGCGCATACGACAACGCCGGCGCCTTGCGGCACAGGCGTCGTTTGTTTTTTGTTCCGTAGCAGACCCGAACCGACCGGTCCGGATGCGCGAATCAGAGCGCGCCGACTCGCTTCGAAAGGCGGCTCATCTTGCGGCTGGCGGTGTTCTTGTGGAGCACGCCGCGGGCAACGCCGCGGGCCAGCTCGGGCTGGGCAGCCTTGAGGGCGTCCGCGGCCGCGGTCTTGTTGCCGCCGGCGATCGCGGTCTCGACCTTCTTGAGGAAGCTGCGGATGCGGCTCATGCGCGCACCGTTCACTTCGGCACGGTTGGTGTTGCGACGGATGCGCTTCTTGGCTTGCGGCGTATTGGCCATGTCTGTCCTCGGTTCGGCCGCGCCTGGGCGGCTCTGAAATCTTTGCGTGCGTGGGTCACCGCGGCGAGCGGACCCGCCGGGAAAGGCGCGCCCCTAGCGACGCTGCCCGATTCCGTCAAGCGATCGCTGGTCTTGGCGCTGGTCCTGGCGCTGGTCCTATCGCTGGCAACGGGGGCAATACCAAGTGCTGCGCCCGCCTTGCACGATTCGGCGCACGGTTCCGCCGTCGTCGTGGTGGCACGGCGCGCCCTCGCGCCCATAGACCGCGAATCGCGTGGCGAAATAGCCGAGCTGACCGTCGGGCCGGGCATAGTCCCGCAAGCTCGACCCGCCGTCGCCGATCGATTGCTCGAGCACCTCGCGTATCGCGGGGACGAGACGCGCCAGCCTTTCCTGCGACACTTTGCCCGCTGCCTTGCGAGGGTCGATCCCCGATCGCCACAGGGCCTCGCAGACATATATGTTGCCAAGGCCCGCCACGATTCGCTGGTCGAGCAGCAGGAGCTTGATCGCCTGCTTGCGGCCGGCGAAGGCCTGCCTGAGATGGCGCGGGGTCAATGCGGCTCCGAGCGGCTCGGGTCCGAGCGCGGCGAAGGCCGGCCAGGCGTCCAGCACCGGCGTGTCGACCAGATCGACCGAGCCGAAGCGCCGGGCATCGTTCAGGGCGAAGCGATGATCGCCGGTTTCGATCACGAGATGGTCGTGCTTTTCGATCTCTGCGGGATCGATGCGCCAGCGACCGCTCATTCCCAGATGGAAGACGAGCGTCGTGTCGCGATCTGTATGGATGAGCCCGTACTTCGCCCGGCGCGACAGTCCGGTGATCCGGGCGCCGGTGAGCGACTGGACGAGTTCGGGCGGGAAGGGGCGCCGCATGTCCGGCCGGTTCACGCACACGCGCTCGATTCGCGCGCCGTCCATGAAGGCGGCTAGTCCGCGTACGGTCGTTTCGACTTCGGGAAGCTCGGGCATGGCGGGGGCGCTCTAACACCCTTTGCCGTGCGGGCAATTGCCCCTAAGGCGCGCTCCCATGAGCGAGACGGAACGCGAGACGGTATCCTTCGGCTACGAAGAGGTCCCCGCAGAGGAGAAGGAGCGCCGCGTCGGCGCGGTCTTCTCGGGCGTGGCGGCCAAGTACGACGTGATGAACGATGCCATGTCGGGCGGGATGCACCGCCTGTGGAAGGACCAGTTCGTCCGCCGCGTGAAGCCCCGCCCGGGCGAGGCGATCATCGACATGGCGGGCGGCACCGGCGACATCGCCTTCCGGCTTGCCGCGCGCGGCGCGAGCGTGACGGTCGCCGACATCAATCAGGAAATGCTCGACGTGGGCGTGGAGCGGGCGATGGAGCGCGGCATCGACGGGCTTGTGTGGAGCCGCCAGAACGCCGAGAGCCTCGCCTATCCCGCGGCCAGCTTCGATGCCTACACGATCGCATTCGGCATCCGGAACGTGACCCATATCGACCGCGCGCTGGCCGAAGCGCACCGGGTGCTGGGGTACGGCGGGCGGTTCTTCTGCCTCGAATTTTCGACCAACGAATGGCCGGGCTTCAAGCAGGCCTACGACCTCTATTCGCACAAGCTGGTGCCCCGGATCGGCGAAGCGATCGCGGGCGATGCGGATTCGTATCGCTACCTGATCGAATCGATCCGCCGCTTCCCCCCGATGCCCGAGTTCGAGCGGATGATCCGCGCGGCGGGCTTTGCCCATACCAGGGTCGAACCGATCATGGGCGGGCTCGTGGCGATCCATTCGGGGTGGAAGACCTAGGCCGTGACCCGCCCCGCTACGCACATCTTGCGGCTCCTTAAGTGGGGTCGCAGCCTGGCCCGCCACGGCGCGCTGCGCGGGATCGAGCAAGACCCGAACACGCCCGGCCCGGTCGTGCGCCTCGCGCGGATCGCACGGCTCGGGACGACCCAGCCGCGCGTCCCCGATTATGCCGCCGCGTTCCAGGAAATCGGTCCGGCGGCGATCAAGCTGGGCCAGTCGCTGGCGACCCGGCCCGATCTGGTCGGCGAGGAAGCGGCGCACAATCTGCTGAGCCTGCAGGACGACCTGCCCCCGGTGCCGTTCGCGGCGATCGAGGCGGAGATCGCGCGCAGTTTCGGCTCGCCGGCTTCGGCCCTGTTCGAATCGATCGATCCGGTCCCGGTCGGTTCCGCGTCGATCGCGCAGGTGCACCGCGCGGTCACGACCGAGGGCCGCACCGTGGCGATCAAGGTCCAGCGTCCCGGCATCCGCGAGAAGCTGGCGCGGGACATCGCGACCTACGAATGGGCCGCGGCGCACCTGGAAGCGATGGGCGGAGAGGCCTCCCGGCTCCGGCCGCGACTGACCATCGCCAATTTCAAGCGCTGGACCAACCGCGAGCTCGACCTGCGTCGCGAGGCCGCTTCGGCCAGCGAGCTGGCGGACGCGATGAAGGGGTTCGAGGGATACTGCATCCCCTCGGTCGACTGGGATCGCACCAACGGCCGGGTGATGACCATCGAATGGATCGACGGCATCAAGATCTCGGACCGGGAGGCGCTGATCGCCGCCGGGCACGACCTGCCCGCTCTCGCGCGTCGGCTGGTTCTCGCGTTCCTCACCCAGGCGATCAGCGCGGGCTTCTTCCACGCCGACATGCACCAGGGGAACCTGTTCGTGCGTGGCGACGGGACGATCGTAGCGATCGATTTCGGCATCATGGGGCGGATCGATCGGCGAGCGCGCCAGTGGCTCGCCGAAATCCTCTATGGCCTGACGACCGGCAACTATCGCCGGGTCGCCGAAATCCACTTCGAAGCGCAGTACGTGCCGAGCTACCACTCGGTCGACGAGTTCGCGACCGCGCTGCGTGCGGTGGGCGAGCCGATGCGCGGGAAGCCGGTGAGCGAGCTGTCGGTCGGGCAGATGCTCGACGGGCTGTTCGCGATCACCCGCGACTTCGACATGGCGACCCAGCCGCACCTGCTTCTGTTGCAGAAGACGATGGTCATGGTCGAAGGCCTGGCGACCAGCCTCGATCCGACGATCAACATGTGGGACGTTTCGGCGCCGTTCGTACGAGCCTGGATCCGCGACGAGCTGGGCCCCGAGGCGGCGCTGGCCGACCGGGTGAAGACCGATGTCGAGACGTTGCTGCGGGTGCCCGAACTGGTTCGCCGGATCGAGGATCGCTTTCCTGCCCGGGGCGGCGCACCGGAACCGCCGCCGCTCCCCAATATCCCGCTGATGTGGGAACGCCGGGGCGAGCGCCCTCGCTGGCCGGGCTACCTGCTGGCGGCCGGCGCGGGTGGTGCCGCGGTCGGCGCCGCGTTCCTGGCGGGCCTCGTCTAGCCCACGCGGTGCGGCAGCACGCGGCTGGCGATCAGCGTCAGCACGACCGCCGCCGCCTCGACCATCATCGGAAACCAGAAACCGGGCGCGGTACCGTCGGCGAACACGCTGACGAGGCGACCGAACAGCGCGATCCCGAAGATCGCCGCGGGCACCAGCAGCAGGTCTCCGTTGCGCTTCCACGCGCCCCAGATCATCGCTCCGCCGCCCACGAAGAACAGGGCCGGGAAATCGGCGCGGAGCACGGCAAGGCCTCCGGGTCCGTCCGGCGCAAGGTTGAATCCCGTCGCGGCACTTGCCGGCATGATCAGGAAATTCAGTCCGAGAACCAGGAACATCAGTCCCTGCGCGAAGATCAGTGCAGTCAGTATCAGGCGCATGGGTACTCGTTCCCTCCCGTTCCCTCGGCTTGGGCACGAGCCTAGCCGAACGGGCGAAAGCCGCTAGCGCAATCTTAACCAACGACGCCCTAGGACTGGCGCGGATTGTGCGCGGGCGCTAGGACCCGGGCGATGTTTCGAGGGGGTCCATGTACGAGCAGGTCGGCGAATGGCCGCAGCTTGAGGAGCACCGCGTGAGCGGGCCGAAAGTCCTGCTCGTCGTGGGCGGCGGAATCGCCGCCTACAAGTCGTGCGAGCTCGTCCGCCTGATCCGCCGCGGCGGGGGCGACGTGACCTGCGTGCTGACCGAAGGCGGCAGCCAGTTCGTCACCCCGATGGCGCTGAGCGCCCTATCGGAGAATAAGGTCTATACCAATCTCTTCGACCTCAAGGACGAGGTCGAGATGGGGCACATCCAGCTCAGCCGCCAGGCCGACCTGGTGGTCGTCTGTCCGGCGACTGCCGATCTCCTGGCCAAAATGGCGGCGGGCATCGCCGACGATCTGGCGACGACGCTGATCCTCGCCACCGACAAGCCTGTCATGGCCGTGCCCGCTATGAACGTGAAGATGTGGCTGCACGATGCCACGCGCCGCAACGTCGCCTGGCTGCGCGAAGCGGGCGTCGAGGTCATGGAGCCCGACGAGGGACCGATGGCTTGCGGCGAGTTCGGCCCCGGCCGCTTGCCCGAACCCGAAGTCGTCTGGGCGGAAATCGCCGCGCGCTTCGGCATCGCCGCCGACTGCGAGCCCGAGCCGGATCTGCTCCAGGCGCTCGAACCCGAAGCTGAGGTCGAGGTCGAAGCCAAGAGTGGTTCGTCGCTCGGCAGCCTGCTGTCCTCGCTCATCCCTCGCAAGACTCCCAAGCGCGAACCGGTCGAGTTCGTCGAAGAGGAGGAGGAAGTTGCGGAAGAGGCCTTCGTTGACGACGAATTCATCACCGATTCCGACGTAGAGATTCTACCAGAACCCGATCTCGACGCGCCGATCATGGCGAAGAAGGGCAAGGCGAAGGCCGCCCCTCCGACCGATGCGGAAGCGTTGAACCACACCGTCGTAACCGGCGCGGGCGACCAGCTTCCCGAGATCATCGGCGAGCTTGCCGCCGACCCGCTGGCCTATCAGCCCGACTTCGACGTCGATCCCGAACACCGCCCGCTGTTCGGCCGGCACGTTCTCGTCACCGCAGGCCCGACGCACGAACCGATCGATCCGGTGCGCTACATCGCCAACCGTTCGAGCGGAAAACAGGGCTTCGCCATCGCCGCCGCTGCCGCCGCGCTCGGCGCGCGGGTAACGCTGGTGGCAGGGCCGGTGACCCTGGCCACGCCGCCGGGAGTAGACCGGATCGACGTGATCTCCGCTCGCGAAATGGCCGACGCCGTGAAGAAGGCGCTTCCGGTCGATGCCGCGGTCATGGTCGCGGCCGTCGCCGACTGGCGCAGCAAGGAATACGCTTCGGAGAAAATGAAGAAGCGCGGCTCGGCGCCGCCCGCGCTGCTTCTCACCGAGAACCCCGATATCCTGGCCCAAGTCGCATCGGGCAAACAGCGGCCCAAGCTCCTGATCGGCTTTGCCGCCGAAACCGAGGATGTGATCGAGAACGCCAAGATCAAGCGCAAGCGCAAGGCGGCCGACTGGATCATCGCGAACGATGTGACGGCGGTGGACGGTAAGGGCGTGATGGGCGGCGATGCCAATGCGGTGCACATCGTAACCGGCGAAGGCGTCGAGGACCTGCCCGAAATGCCCAAGGAGCAGGTCGCGCTCGCGATCGCGGAGAAGATGGCCTTGGCGCTGGACGAGATCGATCCCCGCGATGCGTGACCCAGTATCGGTTGCCGTAAAGCGGCTACCGCATGGCCTGGACCTTCCTCTGCCGAATTACGCAACGGCGGGCGCTGCAGGCATGGACGCGGTTTCGGCAGAAGACGTTACGCTCGAACCGGGCGCGCGCCACGCGGTTGCGACCGGACTTTCGCTGGCGATTCCCGAAGGATTCGAAATCCAGGTCCGGCCTCGATCGGGTCTGGCGCTGAAGCACGGCATCACCGTTCCCAACACGCCCGGCACGATCGATTCGGACTATCGCGGCGAGTTGAAGGTGATCCTCATCAACCACGGAAGTGAGCCATTTTCCATCGCACGCGGGGATCGTGTGGCGCAGCTAGTGCTGGCCCCGGTCGTGCAGGCGGCGTGGAACGAGGTGAGCGAACTGGACGATACCGACCGCGGCACGGGCGGCTTCGGCTCGACAGGCGGGCACGCCCGGCTGGGCTAGGCCCGCAGGCTTTCGAGCCGTTGCAGGTACCGGGCAACGGTATCGATTTCGAGATTCACTTCCGACCCTTGCGCCAGTTCGCCGAGCGTCGTGACCTCCGCGGTGTGCGGTATTACGTTAAGTCCGAAGTGAACCGAACCGTCGGGATAGTCCCTGATCGAGTTTACCGTCAGCGATACGCCGTCGACCGTGATCGATCCCTTGGCCGCGATGAAAGGAGCGAGCGCCTTGGGCGCCACGATGGTAACCCGCATCGAATCGCCCTCGGGCTCCCAATCGGCCACCTTGCCCACCGCATCGACGTGACCCGAGACGATGTGGCCGCCGAGTTCGTCGCCGACCTTCAGCGACGGCTCCAGGTTGATCCGCGCGCCTTGGGACCACATGCCATTCGCGGTTCGGCTGACAGTTTCGGCCGAAACGTCGACGGCGAACCACGCGGCGCCCGCAGAGCCGCCTTTCTCGATCACGGTCAGGCACACGCCTGCACAGGCGATGGAGGCGCCTATCGCGATCTTCGCGGGATCCCACGGGCAGGCGATCCGCACGCGCATGTCGCCGCGCTGCTCCGCGCTTTCGATGGTGCCGATGGCGGTGACGATGCCGGTGAACATGACTTTAAAATTCCCCCGTTCGGGTGCGGCGATAGGCAACGAACTGGTCGCTGCCAAGCCGTGCTTCTTCGACGATTTTCCAGCGCCCATGGGCGCTCGCGAGTTCGCGCAAGTCAAGCGAGCCGAGTGCGCGCATGCCGTCGCCGATGACGATCGGGGCTCGATAAATTTCAAGCGCATCGACCAGATCCATGGCGAGAAACGCGGCTGCAGTTTGTGCCCCACCTTCGATGTACAGGTATTGCACGTCCTGTAAGTGACGGATGTCTTCGGGTTCACGAATGCCGGTTACGCCTTCGGGAGCAGGACCCCGCGAAAGAAGGACTCGTTGAGGGCTGCGGTCCATAAGTCCAGGCAAGCGCACGTCGAGCTTGGGAGCGTCTTTGCGCCAGGTGCTGCCTCCGACGAGGATGGCATCGGCTCGCGCGCGCCGCGCATGGACATGCGCCCGGGCTTCACGCCCGGTGATCCACTGGCTCGTACCGTCAGCTAGCGCAATGCAGCCGTCGAGCGACATCGCCAGCTTGAGCGTGACGTGCGGGCGGCCTTTGCGGGCGCGCATGAGATACCCTGCCAAGCTCTCGTCGGCGGCCGTGCTGGAGTGGAGCTTGACGTCGATTCCCGCCGAGCGGAGCCGCTCGATACCCGTACCGGCGGTTCGCGCATCGGGGTCGCTCACTCCGACGACCACTCTGGAAGGCATCGCGGCGACGATCAGGTCGGCGCAAGCGGGACCGCGCTCCGATCGATGTGCGCAAGGCTCAAGCGTCACGTAAAGGTCGGCACCTCCGGCTTGGTCTCCGGCTTCGAGAAGCGCGGTCGCTTCGGCGTGAGGTCGTCCTCCCTCGCGGGTCCATCCGCGGCCGATCATCCGGCCATTCTTAACGATAATGCAACCCACCGCCGGATTGGGCCGAGACAGCGGTCGACCGCGCGCGGCAAGCCGCGCGGCCGCGGCCAGCCATTCCCCGTCACTCGGTGGGTTCGGCAACCGGTTGTTCCGATGCAGATTCCTGCGCTTCCTGCTCTGCGATGCGTCGCTCCATCGCCTCCACATCGATCCCGGAGGCCCGGCCGAGCGCGCGATAGGCGTCCTTCGCCTCCTCCTCGCGTCGACGCTGCTCGGCGAGCAACTGGTCCTGCATCTCTTGGTTGGCGCGGTTCGACTCGGCTATTTCGGCGTCGGTCCGGCCTTCTTCGAACGTGGAAATGTACTCGACTTTCGGGGGAGCGGGAGGGATGCGCCAGCGCTCCTTGCCGAATTGCCAGAAAATCGCTGCGGGCACTACGGCGGCGAGAAGCAGGATCCCGAAGCGAATGCGCACGCGCTCGGCGATCATCGCCGCAATCGCGACCCCGCCGATTACCGCGAGTACTGCGCCGACCAGCCAGTTCAGACTCACCGCCCGGTCGGTCAGCAGAAACAGGAGCGAACCTGTCAGCACCATCGATGCTGCCAGAATGGGCCAGCGATAAGGGTTGGGCCGTTTGAACTCCGTCCAGAAATCGACGATCCCCGGTCCCGGATTGAGGCGCTGCAGTCTTCGCATGACCCTGTAGATAGGGCGCAATTGCTTCCGACGCTAGCCGAACGCGGCGTAAAGGCTGCGACCGTGTGTCTTGATCCACGCGTCGGCGGAATCGATGTCCCCGTCGAACAGGCGATCCAGCGCAGCGTGGAACGCCGGACTGTGATCGAAATGAAGGCAGTGCGCCACTTCGTGAGCCACGACGGATCGACGGACGTAGTCGGGCGCTTGCACGAGCCGCCAATTGATCCGAACCGTTCCACTGGTCGAGCAACTGCCCCAGCGCCGTTGGGCGCTGGTCATGCGAAGTGTCGGCGTAGGAATTCGCGCCCGTTCGGAGAAAAACGCAAGGTCGTCGGCCATCAGTCGCGTGGCCTCACGCTCGAGCCAGCGCCTGAGGCGGGAATTCAGATTTTCGAGCGGTCCGCCGACCGCGAGACGACCTTGCTCGATCGCGGGAGTGCGCCGGCCCCGTTCAGACCAGTCGATCGGCAGGCCTTCACCCCGATAGAGTAGCGTGCCGCCAGGTAGGGGTGGTTGCCTCGCGGGCACCTTGTCCAACTGCTGTTCCAGCCAGCCCGTTCGCGCATGCACGAAGGCCAGCGCCTCGCGGCTGGCGCACCATTTGGGCAGGGTCACGCGCACTTCGCTGCCGTCCGGCGCCAGGCGAAGCGTGAGTCGGCGCGCCCGTGCGTTGCGCCGGATCGCGACGGGAAGGGTGCGGCCTGCAATCTCCACTTCGGGCGCCAGCGCTTCGCGTCGCAGCCAATCGATCATGCCGCGTTGCCTTTGGTCTCGGGCCAATCGATCACGTGCTGCTCGAGCGGGCCTGCATCGATCTCGCTGATGGCCCGTCCCGCCACGCCCGGACCCCGCTTGTGGACGGCGGCCCGATCGCCGCATTCGAGATAGTGCCATTCCGCCAGCGTACGACCTGCCGCTCGCAGCCGATAGGCGCAACTGTCGGGCAGCCAGGTCACCTGGTCCACGAGCCGGGGCGTAAGGCGCAGGCAATCCGGCACGAACGCCTTGCGGTGGCGATAGTCGCTGCAGCGTGCGGTGGGGATATCGAGCAACTTGCAGGATACGTTCGTGTGCGCGATCTCGCCGGTGTCCTCGTCCTCCAGCTTGTGCAGACAACAGCGGCCGCAGCCGTCGCACAGCGCTTCCCATTCGTCCCGGGTCAAGTCGGCCAAGGGCCGGTCCCAGAAGCGCTCTCTCAGCGCACCCATCGGTCTAGCTCGCGCGCCACGGCCTCGGCACCCTGATCGGCGGGAAGGGTGGCGATCGGCGCTCCGTCAGGCCCGAAAAGGTAGACGATGTTGGAATGGTCGACGAGATACGCGCCGCCTTCCTCTACGGTGCCCTTGCCGTGGTAGATGCGGAACGCCTTGGCTGCGGCATCCACCTGTTCGCGGGTCCCGGTCAGGGCGACGATGTCCTTGCCGAAGGCGGACGCGAACTCGCCGACGACCGCCTGCGTGTCGCGTTCCGGGTCGACCGTCACGAATATGTGCTGCACCTTCGCCGCGCGCTCGGGATCCTCGCTCGCGAACTGGCGCAGCCCCTGCGCGGCGCGCTGCATGTCGGTGGGGCAGATGTCTGGGCAATAGGTGTACCCGAAATAGACCATGGCATAGCGCCCGCGAAAATCCGCCCATGTCCGCGATTTGCCGGCTTGGTCGACCAAGGTGAATTCGCCCCCGATCGTGGCACCCGCGAGTGGTGGTTCCTCCGCCGCGGGCTGGCAGGCGAGAAGGGCGAGGGGCATGAAAAGAGCGGTCAAGCGGGGCATGGTGCGGCGGTTCATGGTCTGCTAACCGGCAGGCGGCAAGGGCGATGCATGGCCCGAAGATAGGGTTCTTACGGAGACTGGAAAGATGTACGGGGGCGTTATCCGCAAGGCAGGTCTGGCACTGGCATTGGTTGCCTCCGGTTTGAGTGCGCCCGCGACGGCCCAATATTCCGATGCGTACAACTTCCTGAAGGCGGTCAAGGAGCGCGACGGCGCAGAAGCGACGAAATTCCTCAATGAGCCCGGTTCGACGATCGTCAACGCGCGCGACCTCGCCAGCGGTGAGACGGCGCTGCATTACGTCGTCCAGCGGCGCGACGAACTGTGGACCAATTTCCTCCTCGAGCGCGGCGCCAACCCCAACCTTGCCGACAAGCGCGGGATTACCCCGCTGACGATCGCCGCCAGCCTCGGTTTCGTCGAGGGCGTCGAGCGGCTGGTCAAGGCCGGTGGGCGGATCGATACGACCAATGCTGCGGGCGAGACGCCGTTGATCGCTGCAGTGCACCGGCGTGATATGGCTGTCATCCGCCTGCTGCTGAAGCATGGCGCCAGCTTGGATCGGGCCGACAATTCGGGACGCACGGCGCGCGATTACGCAGCGCTGATGGGCCCGTCTGCCGGCGTTATCCAGGAGATCGAGCGCGCCGAGAGCGAGCGCAAGAGCAAAGGCGCGGACCAGGGCACTTACGGACCCGGCGCCTGATCGTGTCGATTGCCGTTTCCGACATGACCCTCGAGGAACTCAAGCTCGCGCTTGCGCCTGCCATCGCCGACGCGGCGGTGTTCGACGGGTGGACCGATGCGGCACTGGTCTCTGCCAGCGAGGCCGAAGGTGTCGATCCGGACGTGGCACGGCTCGCCTATCCCGGCGGAGCGATGGACATGATCGCTGCATGGATCGCCAGTGTGGACGTGGCGATGTTTGCCGCGCTGCCTGCCGAGCGGCTCGCCGTGATGAAGGTACGCGAGCGTATCCGCAGTCTCGTCCAAGCTCGTCTCGATGCCATCGAGGGCCGCGAAGAAGCGTTGCGCCGTGCCTTGGCTATTATGGCAATGCCGCAGAATGTCGCGCGGGCGGGAAGGCTTGGCTGGGCCAGCGCCGATGCGATGTGGCGCCTCGCGGGCGATGTCGCGACGGATTACAATCACTACACTAAGCGTGCGATTCTAGCGTCGATCTATACGGCGACGCTGGCCGTGTTCGTGAACGACGAGAGCGAAGGTAAGGCCGATACGCGGGCCTTCCTCGATCGAAGGATCGACGGAGTCATGCGGTTCGAGAAGGCCAAGGCGCAATTCCTTCGGCCCGACGCGGAGAGATTCAGCGTTACGCGATTCCTGGGCCGGCTTCGCTATCCCGCGCGCTGACTCTCTATTGATAATCGTTTGCAATTAGCGCGGGCATTTCCTAACCGCCTTCCCATGAAACTCGAAGCCCTCGAACCCGGCAAGCGCGCGCGGATCGTTTCGGTCGACTGGAGCCGCGTGGCGCCGGAAGACGGCGTTCGATTGCGCGCGCTGGGACTCGACGAGGGCGCCCGAGTGGCCATCGCGCATCGCGGGGTCTTCGGGGGCAGGGATCCGCTTGCGGTCATCATTGGACGGATGACTGTCGCCCTGCGCCGCGGACATGCCGCCGCCATGGAGATCGAACTGCTGTGAGCAGCCGCCGATGACCCGAATTCGCACCGCCGCCCTCGTGGGCAATCCCAATGCGGGCAAGAGCGCGCTGTTCAACGCATTGACCGGCGCGCGTCAGAAGATCGCCAACTATCCGGGCGTCACCGTCGAACGCAAAGCAGGTCGGCTCGTTCTGCCGAACGGCGAGCCGGTCGAACTGATCGACCTGCCAGGCGCCTATTCGTTCGAACCTTCGAGCCCCGACGAGGAGGTTACCCGCAAGGTCGTCCATGGCGAACTGGCGGGCGAGGCGACACCTGAAGTGCTGGTTCTCGTGCTCGACGCCGCCAACCTCGAGCAACATCTCGTGTTCGCGCAGGAAGTCATCGCATTGGGCCGCCCCACCGTGGTGGCGCTCAACATGATCGACCTGGCCGAACGTGACGGATTGGTGCTCGATGCCGCCGCGCTTTCGCAGGCGCTCGGCGTACCTGTGATCCCAACGGTTGCAGTGCGCCGCCGGGGGCTTGCCGAACTGACGGCGGCAATCGAAACGGCCGAGATACGTGCCGAAACAGGCGATGACCATCCGCAGCCGCACCTGACGCAGCCCGAACGCCGACTCGCGGCAGCAAACATGGCCAAGGGTGCGATCCTTTCGGAAACCGCCCAGCACCGCCTCCACGCGGGACTCGACAAGGTGTTGCTGCACCCGTGGCTCGGCCCGCTGATCCTGTTCGCCCTGCTGTTCGTGGTTTTCCAGGCGGTCTTCGCATGGGCCACGCCGTTTGCGGACGGAATCGAGGGGCTGATCGGTGGTATCTCGACAATTGTCACCGACACCATGCCCGCCGGATTCTTCCGCGACCTGATTACCGAAGGCATTCTTGCAGGCGTCGGCTCTGTCGTCGTGTTCCTGCCTCAGATCGTGATCTTGTTCGCATTCATTCTTGCGATGGAGGCGTCGGGCTACATGGCCCGCGCGGCCTATCTCATGGACCGCATGATGCAGGGCGTCGGCCTGTCGGGACGCAGCTTCATCCCTCTGCTGTCTAGTTTCGCCTGCGCGATCCCCGGTATCATGGCGACCCGCTCCATCGCCGATCCGAAGGACCGGCTGACGACGATCCTCATCGCGCCGTTGATGACCTGTTCCGCCCGCTTACCGGTCTATGCGGTAATCATCGCGGCCTTCATTCCGGCTACCACCGTTGGCCCTGGGATCGGGCTGCAGGGGCTGGTCCTGTTTGCGCTCTATGTCGCCGGAATCGTCGGCGCGATGCTCGCCGCGCTCGTGCTGCGGCGTTCGGTGGCCAAGGGCGGGGCGAGCGGTTTCATCATGGAGCTGCCGCGCTATCAGATGCCGCTGCTCAAGGACCTGGCGATCGGCCTGTGGCAGCGGGCATGGGTCTTCCTCCGCCGGGCGGGCACGATCATCTTTACCGTGACGATCATTCTCTGGTTGCTTCTCACGTTTCCCAAGGCGGCGCCGGGTGAGAGCCAAGTCGAGGCTTCGGCCGCCGGACACATCAGCAAGGGTCTTGCCGTGCTCGTCGAGCCGATCGGCTTCAACCGCGAGATCGCTCTGGCCCTTATCCCCGCGATGGCCGCCCGCGAGGTCGCGGTCGCCAGCCTTGCGACCACCTATGCTGTCGATGCGCCGGACGAGGAGGCTGCGGCTGCCGGACTTGCCAGCCAGCTAGCCTCTAAGTGGAGCCTGCCGACCGCGCTCGCATTCCTCGCCTGGTTCGTGTTCGCGCCGCAATGCCTGTCGACGATCGCGGTGACCCGGCGCGAAACGAACGGATGGAAGTGGCCGATCTTCATGATGGCCTACCTCTTCGGGCTCGCTTACATCTTTGCCGGCCTGACGTTCTGGATCGCGACCGCGCTCGGGCTCTAGCAAATTATCCGCAAAGCCGCCCTTGCGCGGGGTGGCGACTCTCGAACCAGTTGGTTAAGCGATCCTGCGATCTAGAGAGGAAATCGATTCAATGGCCGGGTCACTCAACAAAGTCATGCTGATCGGCAACCTCGGGGCGGACCCCGAAGTGCGCAGCTTCCAGAATGGCGGCAAGGTCTGCAATCTGCGGATCGCGACCTCGGAAACATGGAAGGACCGCCAGAGCGGGGAGCGCAAGGAAAAGACCGAGTGGCACACCGTCGCGATCTTTTCCGAAGGGCTGGTCGGAGTGGCCGAGCAGTACCTGCGCAAGGGCAGCAAGGTATACATCGAAGGCAAGCTGCAGACCCGCAAGTGGCAGGACCAATCGGGCGCTGACCGGTATTCGACCGAAGTCGTTCTGCAGGGCCCTGGTGCGGTGATGACGATGCTCGACGGCGCCCCGGGTGCCGGCGGCGGGCAGCGTGGTGGCGGCAGCGGCGGCGACTACGGACGCTCGGGTGGCGGTGGTGGCGGCGGTGGCTGGAACCAGGGCGGCGGCGCGGCCGGTGCCGGCGCCGGAGCAACCGGTGGCGGTTCCAACTACGACGATCTCGACGACGATATCCCGTTCTAATAAAACGGGAAACCGTCGCTAGGGCCGGGGTTTTGAGAGATCGCACAATGCTCGTCAGATTATCGGCTCTGACTCTTGCCCTGTCCTCCAACCCGATCGCTGCGTCTGCCGATCATTCCACGACTGCTTTGCCAGCGAAGCCGCAACTGACGGGCGTGACCGAAGGCGAAGCCGCAGCACTGGTCACGCAACTCGAACGTTCGCAAGCCGCGCTTCGTGCAGGCGAGAAACCGTCGTTCTATCTCTACGCCGGTGCGCCGTCGTACTATGACGCGTCAAAGACCTCTCCGCGCGACGCGTTCCTGGCGCTGGACTGGAAAAAGGCGCTGTGGATTTGCACAACGGCCAAGGGCAACTACAGCAAGGCTTATCGGCTGGACATCTTGCCCGACGGGTACGACCACCTGGTCAACGAAGTGAGGATCTGGGTGAACACCTCGGGCGAGTTCGAGCGGATCGACATAATGACCCGACCGCCGGACCCGCTCTAGTCGGGCCTGAGCACGCGCAGCGCCTCGGCCATCGGGCCACTCGCCGCTGCCTCGTCGATGATACCCGCTTTGCGCCGCGCCGCGTCGGCATTCGGTCCCTCGACGAAGGGATCGATCGCGAGGCCCAGGCTTTGCGCTATCGCCTCGCCCACGTCGAAGCTCTCGCCGTCATACTCGATCTCGTCGGGACCGGCGGAATCGAGTTCAATCTCGTCCTCGTCCGCAACCGCGAGCGTGCCGACGGGCACGAAGCGCAAGTGGAGCGCTTCATCGATGCGGACGGGAAATTCTTCGCCCGATACCGCACAGGTCTGTATTAGATCGGCGACCATCCTGCCCTTGGCCTCGATCGACGGGCCGTTTCCGTCGAAAGCAAGGTCCGCGACGAGCGAGCGCACCTCGGGAATGGCGAACCGCTCAGCGAGGGCGGAACGTTCGGCATCGTCGGCCTCTATCGCAATGCGCTCCGGCGCTTGGGGCCGAACCTTGACGATGCGGATGAGTTCGGGTGCGCTCACGGCGCTATCTCCCCCGCAAGCAGAGCGGTGTCCGGGGTGATCGAAAGCCGCGCGGCAAACGCGCGCAGCTCTGAAGCCACCGCCGCCGGATCCGCGCCTTCACGCAGGCTGACGTTGCGGGCAACCGCAGCAAACAGCGCGGCATCGTCGCCCGAAAGTCCGTCGCGATATGCGGTGAGCCGGCCTCCCATGGCGCCCATCAATTTCGTGACGTGCTTGCCCACCACCACGTCGCCGACGCCGAATTCGCGCAGCTGACCATCCATGTCGTGCACGAACAGCTCGGTCAGCAGCACCGATTCGTTGGTCATGGTTCCGATGGTCTCCATCCGCACGAGCACGGCCGCAAGGACTGCGCAGACCATGTCGAAACGCCCGGCAACGGTATCGTTTACCCCATGATCGGCATACCATGCGGGGCGTCGGGCTTCGGTTATGACAGCGTTCCAAAGGGGGCGCAGAGCCTCGCGCGGATCGGGACGAGAAGCGAACAGGCGGGACAGCAGGCTCATGCGCGCTCATGTCGCGTGCATTCAGCGGCAATTCAAGCGTGCGCGCACAGGCGAAGCGGCGCGCGCGATTGCCAGCGCGGCTGCGCTTGCCTAAGGCGCGGGTCGAAACGAACTAAGAGGCGATACGATGACGGCATTCCGCAGCATGGGCCGGATCATGGGCACGGGCCTGTTGGCAGCGGCGGCGCTGGCGGCGGGTGGATGCTCGTCGATCAGGGACAGCCGCGGCTTCATCGCGGACCCGACGCTGACCCAGTCGGTCCAGCCGGGCATCGACAACAAGCAGTCGGTCCAAGCGGCGCTCGGCCAGCCGAGCTTCGAAAGCCAGTTCGGCGAACCGACCTGGTACTACGTATCGAGCGTCAACGAGCGCAAGCCGTTCGCCCGGGCGCGGATCGGGACGCATTCGGTGCTGGCCGTCCAGTTCGATGCCGCGGGTAACGTATCTTCGGTCGAGCGATCGGGTATCGACAAGGTCGCCTACATCTCGCCCGATTCCGATCGGACCCCGACACTGGGCCGCGACCGCAGTTTCTTCGAAGACCTGTTTGGCAACATCGGCGCGGTCGGCGCTCCGGGCTCTGGCGCACCGGGCGGCCCCGGCGGCCCGTGATCCTCTCCGGCGGGCTGGCGGCTTGAAGCCTGCTACCCGCGCCCCATATCGCGGGTCATGGACGAGAGACATTCCGCCCACGGGCTGACGCCCTGGCACGGCACCACCATCATCGGCGTGAAACGCGGCGACAAGACTGTCGTCGCGGGCGATGGCCAGGTGTCGATGGGCAACACCGTGATGAAGCCCAACGCGAAGAAGGTTCGCCGCATCGGGAAGGACGGCACGGTCGTTGCCGGGTTCGCCGGCGCGACCGCCGATGCCTTCACCCTGTTCGAACGTCTCGAGAAGAAGCTCGAGCAGTATAACGGTCAATTGATGCGCGCCGCGGTCGAACTGGCCAAGGACTGGCGAACCGACAAGTATCTGCGCAACTTGGAGGCGCTCATGATCGTCGCCGACAAGGACGTGCTGCTGGTGCTCACCGGAAACGGCGACGTGCTGGAGCCGGAGGGCGGGATCGCCGCGATCGGCTCGGGCGGCAACTACGCACTCGCCGCCGCGCGCGCGCTGTCAGACTACGAAACCGACGCCGAGAAGATCGCCCGTCGCGCGATGGCCGTAGCGGCCGAGGTCTGCGTCTTCACCAACGACCAGATCACGCTGGAAACCGTCTGAGGATTATGGACAACCTGACTCCCAAGGCGATCGTCGCCGCGCTCGACGAGCACATCATCGGCCAGCAGGACGCCAAGCGGGCCGTGGCTGTCGCGCTTCGGAACCGGTGGCGCCGCCAGCGCCTTTCGCCCGAATTGCGCGACGAGGTGACGCCCAAGAACATCCTGATGATCGGGCCCACCGGCTGCGGCAAGACCGAGATCAGCCGCCGACTGGCCAAGCTGGCCGAGGCTCCGTTCGTCAAGGTCGAGGCGACCAAGTTCACCGAGGTCGGCTATGTCGGCCGCGACGTCGAACAGATCGCGCGCGACCTGGTCGAAGAGGCCATCCGCCTCGAGAAGGAGCGCCGCCGCGAGGCCGTGCGCGAGGCGGCGAGCAAGGCCGCGATGGACCGCCTGCTCAAGGCGCTCGTTGGCGAGAACGCCAGCGAAGCGACCCGCGAGAGCTTTCGCGAGCGCATCGTCCAGAATGCGATGAACGACGTCGAGGTCGAGATCGATGTCGAGGAGGCGCCCGCCATGCCGTTCGATCTGGGCGGGATGGGCGGCAACGTCGGCATGATCAACCTGTCCGACATGATGAGCAAGGCGATGGGCAAGTCGCCGCTCAAGCGCCGCAAGCTCAAGGTTCCCGACGCCTGGGACAAGCTGGTCGACGAAGAAGCCGAAAAGCGCATGGATCAGGATGACGTCGCCCGCGTCGCTCTGGCCAATGCGGAGACGAACGGCATTGTGTTCCTCGACGAGATCGACAAGATCGCGGTGTCCGACGTGCGCGGCGGATCGGTCAGCCGCGAGGGCGTTCAGCGCGACCTGCTGCCGCTGATCGAAGGGACGACCGTCTCAACCAAATACGGCCCGATGAAGACCGACCACGTTCTCTTCATCGCATCGGGCGCCTTCCACATCGCCAAGCCGAGCGACATGCTCCCAGAGCTGCAAGGGCGGCTGCCGATCCGCGTCGAGCTGCGCGCGCTGAGTGAGGCGGACTTCGTCCGCATCCTCAGCGAGACGCGCGCGAACCTTGTGACACAATACAAGGCACTGCTCGCTACCGAGAAACTTACAGTCGAAATCGGTGACGATGCGATCGCCGAGATCGCGCGAATCGCCGCGCAAGTGAACGAAAGCGTCGAGAACATCGGCGCTCGGCGCTTGCAGACGGTTATGGAAAAGCTGCTCGAACAATTGAGCTTCGAGGCCGAAGACCATGTAGGCGAGACGATAACGATCGACGCCCCATACGTGCGCGACCGGCTGGCCGACTTGGCCGGTGACACCGACCTGTCGAAGTATATCCTCTAGTCGGGCGGTCGTTCGCAGACCTGACAAGTCGTTCGTCCGGCACGGGGGTTGTGCCCCGGGTGCATCCGCGTCTAGCCTGCCGCCCTCCATAGGAATGCAGGGGACGCTTCCAGATGCTTCGATCGATTCTCGCCGCCGGCGCTGCGCTCTCTGCGCTTGCCATCGCAGCACCCGCCCATGCGCAAACTGGCAACGCGCAAACCGCGCAAACCGCGATCAGCGCGCCCGAAATCGAATTCACGCAGTGGACCCTTCCGAACGGCCTGCGGGTCATCGCGCTGCCCGATACGACCACCGCATCCGTCACCACGTCGATGTGGTACGAAGTCGGGTCGAAGCACGATCCCCAAGGGCGCAGCGGTTTCTCGCACCTGTTCGAGCATATCCTCAGCCGCAAGACCGAGAACATGCCTTACGGCCTGGTCAACAAGCTGACCGAGGACGTGGGGGGAACGCGCAACGCTTCCAACAGCGACGACCGGACGAACTACTACGAGACGGTCCCGGCGCAGTATCTCGAAACGCTGCTGTGGACCCATGCCGAGCGGATGGCCCGCCCGGTCGTCGATAGCGAGGTGTTCGAGAACGAGCGTTCGGTGGTGAAAGAGGAACTGCGTCAGCGCATCCTCGCGCCGCCCTATGGCCGCATCCGCATGGTCCTCGCAGAGAATGGCTACGACGTTCTGCCCCAGCGACGTCCGGGAATCGGGAGCCTCGAGCAACTCGATTCGACGACACTCGACGATGCGCGCGCGTTCCACCAGGCCTATTACGGGCCGGACACCGCGACGCTGATCGTTGCGGGCAATTTCGATGTCGCGCGGCTTAGGGCGCTGGTCGATCAGTACTTCGCCGCGATTCCGCAACGCGCAAACAAGATCCCGCTCGCAATCACGGGTACCGAGCCCAAGCGGACGGCGCCGCGCGATGTCGTCGCGACCGCGCCCAACGTTCCGCTGCCCGTGACCGGTCAACTGTGGAAGGCGCCCGGCCAGGCGCATCCCGATACTGCGGCGCTCGAAGTGCTGAGCGCGATCCTCGGCGGTGGCAACAACGCCCGCATGGACGAGGCGCTAATCCGTTCTGGGAAGGCGGTCGATTACAGCGGCTTGCTCAATTCGAGCGAGGAGGCGGGCTATTATGCAAGCTTCGCAATCCTCAATCCCGCAGCCGACAAGACCGACGTGGCGGCGACCATGAACGCTGAATACGAACGGCTTCGCAGCGCCCCGGTGAGCGAAGCCGAGCTGGCCGAGGCAAAGAACGAGTTGTTCGCATCGGCGCTGCGTCGGCGTGAGACGGCGACTGGCCGTGCATTCGAACTGGGCGAGGCGCTGGTATCGACCGGGGATCCGCGCGGCGCGGACGTCCGGCTCGAGCGGATCGGCGCGGTGACCGCCGCCGACGTGCAGCGCGTGGCCCGCACCTATCTGACGCCCGAAAGCGTCGTGAACTGGCGCTACGAGGCGGGCGAAGACAACCCGGCTTCCTATGCCAACCCGGCACCGATGCCGACTTTCGCGACGGTCCCTCCCGCTACCGGTGCGCCCGCGGTGCTGAAGCCGGAAGGAGAGCGCACGCCGCCGCCAGCGCCATCGGCGGCCCCGCAGATCGAGCGGGCGCAACTCGTCGAAGCGCGGCTTTCGAACGGCATCCCGCTCGTTTCGGCGCAGACGGGCACGGTCCCGATCGCGACGATTACCGTCGTCCTTCCGGGCGGCAATTCGACAGACCCGGCGGGCACCGCCGGTGTGGCGGCGCTTGCCTCGACCATCGCCGACAAGGGCACGCCCACCCGGACCGCCACGCAGATCGCCGCGGCGCTCGAAAGCCTCGGGGCCGCGCTCAGCGCCAATGCTGGCGCGGACGGATCGTTCGTCAGCCTGACGGCGCCTGTCGCCAATCTCGCTTCGGCAGGCGAGATTCTCTCCGACGTGATCCGCAATGCCAGCTATCCGCAGGACGAACTGGATCGGGAGCGCAAGCGCACGATCGACGGACTCCAGATCGCTATGAAAGACCCAGGTTCGGTCGCCGGAATGGTGGCCGATCGCGTATTCTATGGCGATTCGGCCTATGGCGGGGTTGCGACGGTCAACTCGCTGCCCCGCATTACGCGCGAGCAACTGGTGAACTGGCGCTCGACCTGGTGGCACCCGTCGACTGCGAAGGTAATCGTGAGCGGCGGCATCGATTCGGCGACCGCGCGCACTGTCGCGGATAGCCTCTTCGGCACTTGGACGTCCGCCACGCCGGCGGGCGTCGCACCAACCGACCCGGCGGGAACGGCGCGCGCACCACGCACCATCGTGGTCGATATGCCTGAAGCAGGACAGGCAGCCGTGCTGGCGGGCGTCCGCGCCCCGGCCCGCAGCAGCGCGGATTACTACCCTCTGGTCTTGGCCAATTCGGTCCTGGGTGCAGGTTCCAACGGTCGCCTCTTTACGGAGGTGCGGACCAAGCGAGGGCTCAGTTACGGATCGTACAGCTCGTATGGAAGCCGAGCCGACGATTCGATCCTGACGGCCAGTGCCCAGACGAAGAACGAATCGGCGGACGAGGTTGCGCAAATCATCCTCGACGAGATGGGGAAGATCGCGACGGTACCGGCAGATGCCGATGCGATCGAGAAGCGCCGTCTGTTCCTCGGCGGGTCCTATACCCGTGCGCTCGAGACAAGCTCGGGTTTCAACTCGATCGTCGCCGGATTGGTCCTGCAGGGAATCGATCCCGGCGAGGCGGCGCGGTATGCCGAGCGTCTGTCTGCGGTGTCGCCCGAGGCGGCCGCCGAAGTTGCCGGACGCATCGCGACGCCACAGAACGCGTCGCTCGTGATTGTCGGCAACGCGTCTGCGTTCCTTGAAGACCTGCGCAAAATCCGGCCCGACGTGACCGTGATCAAGGCGAGCGACCTGAACCTCGATCAGGCAGATCTGGGCGCTTCGTGATAGTGGTAGGCGCCGGGTGTCGTATAGACCCCGGCGCCGATTACGGATCGAGAATTCTGGAGAGACGATCATGGCGAACGGCGGATGTCATTGTGGCGCGGTGCGCTACGCCATCGAAGGCGAGATGGTGTACCACGCGGTTTGCCACTGCGAGGATTGCCGCCGGAGCGCCGGTGCGCTGATGGTACCGTGGATGGCGTTTCCCAAGGATGCGCTGAAAGTGCAGAGCGGCGCGCCCACGGTCTATCGATCGTCCGAAAACGGCGAGCGCCATTTTTGCGCAACCTGCGGAACCGGCCTGTTCTATTACAACGAGACGACCCTGCCCGGGATTGTCGACATACAGTCCGCGACGCTCGACGATATCGCCGAGCGAGCGCCGCAAATCCATGTCCAGGTCGCCGACAGCCTGCCCTGGGAAGGCGCGCTCGATTCGATGCCGCGCTTCGACCGCTATCCCGGTCCCTGACGTCCCCGTCTATTCGGCAGCTTCGCCAAGGTCCTCGCTCTCCGACTGCTGGCGGGCCCACATCTCCGCATAGAGACCGCCTCGGCGCAGCAATTCGCCGTGCCGACCGCTTTCGGCAAGGCGCCCTCCGTCGAGCACCAAGATTCGATCCGCATCGGCAACCGTCGACAGGCGGTGGGCAATGCTGAGCGAGGTCCGGTGTTCGCTCACCCGGTGCAGCGTGGCGAGGATATCCTGCTCGGTGCGCGAATCGAGCGCGCTGGTCGCTTCGTCGAGCAAAAGAATCGGGGGATCCTTCACCAGCGTTCGGGCGATCGCGACCCGCTGCTTTTCCCCGCCTGAAAGTTTCAGCCCGCGTTCACCTACCTCGGTCTCGAACCCTTGCGGCAAGCTAGCGATGAAAGGCAGGATTGCAGCACCGCGCGCCGCACGTTCGATGTCTTCTGACGTCGCGGGGCCGAGGCCGTGGGGCCGACCGTAAGCGATGTTGTAACCGATCGTGTCGTTGAACAGCACGCTGTCCTGCGGGACGATGCCGATTGCGGCCCGAAGTGAATCCTGCGTCACCCCCGCAATATCCTGCCCGTCGATGCAGATTCTGCCCGCCCACGGGTCGTAGAACCGGAACAACAGCCGGGCGATCGTGCTCTTGCCTGCGCCCGACGGCCCGACGATCGCGTATTGCCCTCCTGCGGGCACTTCGAACGATAGCCCGTGCAGGATGGTGCGGTCCGGCTCGTAGCCGAATACGACATCCTCGAACGTGACGGTCGGCCGGCGTATGACGAGGGCCGGGGCGCCGGGGGCATCGGCCACCTCGACCTCGGTGTCGATCAGTTTGAACATCGCCGCCATGTCGATCAGCCCTTGGCGGATCGTGCGGTAGACGAAGCCGAGCATGTCGAGCGGGCGGAACAGCTGGGTCAGGTAGGTCTGCACGGCCACCAGGTCGCCCACCGAGAGCACGCCCTTGCTCCACTGCCAGACGCTGAACGCCAGCGCGAACAGCATAAGTGCGTTCATGATCAGCGCCTGGACTATGTTCAGTACGCCAAGAGAGTTTTCCGACTTGATCGCCGCTTTGGCGTAGTCGCCCGCGGCTTGCCCGTATCTTTCGCGCTCGCGAACCTCGGCACCGAAGAACTTCACCGTTTCGTAGTTCAGCAGCGAATCGACTGCGCGCGCCAGGGCGTTGCCGTCGAGGTCGTTCATCTTCTTGCGAAGGTGCGTGCGCCATTCGGTGATCCAGCGCGTCGCCGCGATATAGACCACCACGGTGATGGCGGTGGCGACGACCAGCGGCACCCCGAACATCAGATAGAAGATGATCCCGACAGCCACCAGTTCGACGATGGTCGGGGCGACATTGAACAGCAGGAAATAGAGCATCGAATCGATGCTCTTGGTGCCGCGCTCGATCGTCTTGGTGACCTCGCCGGTCCGGCGCGAGAGATGGAACCGCAGCGATAGCTGATGCAGGCGCGAGAACGTGTCTTCCGCCAGCACCCGGGTCGCCTCTTGTCCGACGCGCTCGAACACGATGTTGCGGACATTGTCGAACAGGCCGCCGAGCAGGCGTCCGGCGACGAAGGCGATCACGAAGGTCATCGCCACCCACATGGCCGGGTCGCCCTGTGCCGCCATCGTGTCGACCACGCGCTTCATCGCCAGCGGGGTGGCGAGGACAACCGCCTTGGCGAGCAGCACCAGAAGCATTGCAGCCACGATCCGCATCCGCAGGTCGGCGCGGTCCTTCGGCCACAGGTATGGCAAGAACCGCTTGAGCGTGGCCCAGCCGTCGTAGTCGGGCGGCACCGGCGGAGTATGGTCGGGCGGCATCGCGGTCATGTGGGCGGAGCCGCGAACTTACGCAAGCTGATCGCCCGGGTTCAGAGTCGCCTTGATACCCGGGCGCTCACATCCGCGAAGCCGGTTCGTGCGTCCTTTGGCAGGTCGAAAAGCACGGTGCGTTTGGCGAAATCTATCGCGACCCTATCGAACAATCGCAGATCTTCGACGCCCAGCACCATCGCCGGGGTATCGTTGAGGCTCAATGCGGCAAACGCAGGGGCATCGGCGTAGCTGATCGCCAAGCCCTTCAGCATGAGGTTCCGGCCGGATGTCCTGCCGATCTGCAGCGTTCGCGGCACATCCAGTCTGCCGACGATCTCGCTTCCGGTGACGTCGGTAGATGTGACCTCGACACCTTTGGCCGCTCTTAGCTTGCGTTGTAGTGCGAGGTTGCCGATCGAACCTTGCGACCCGGTGTCGATCACCAGCGCCGTCCGCACGCCGTCGATTTGCGCATCGGCGATAATCAGGCGGCCAAGCCGTTTCCGCGCGCGAACGACGATCTCGTATCCGCGATTACCGCCTAAAGCGCGCGCGTCATCGACCGAGATGCTGTCCGCCCGAAAGTCGATCATCACCCGCAAGCCTTGGAGACTGTCGAGGCCGATGATTCCGTCGGCCCCCATGTGCTCGGCTTCGAGCAGCGGAGCGTGCAGGTTGTCGAACATGCGTGACGCCAGTTCCAACCCGTCGAGCCGAACAAGTTGCACCCGTTTGCGCGAAGCCATCCCGACGACGGTGGCATGACCCAGTGACGGCAACCCCAACTGCTCGCTCAATCGGCGGCTGATCGCTGTCGCCTGAGATCCGGTGTCGATCATGAAACGGAAAGGGCCTTTGCCCTCAATCGTGACCGGCACGGTCATGCGGCTGAAACGGTCCGCGCTCCCCGCGATGACGTCTCCGGTGGGATCGATGGATGCAGCCCCCTCGGCAACAGTGTACGGAATGTCCTGATCGTCGGGCCCGGATACGGCCGCCAGCGGCGACCAGATCGATGCCACCAAGGCGGCTCGAATGAATGCAGGGGCGGCCGACCCTTGGGCCATGACTGTTTCCTCTCGGGGCGCAGAGAATACCACGCTCGCCCGGCATGCACCAAGCGCGATCAAGCTGGGGCGATTTCGCGTCTGGTGACTAGCGCGACGATCTCGCTGACGGTTTCGCGGGCGAGAACGAGTAGCGCCGCGAAGTACGCCGCAGCTCCCACGCCGACGAGTACGGCCAATGTCAGCGGAGCGGGCATGACCGGCAGTGCGCTGCGCACACCAAGCACGGCCGCGACCATCACCGCGCCACACAGCAATGCGGGTGTCAGGGCGTGGGCCAACTCGCTCCAGCGCACGCCGATCTGCGGCAGCGTAAGCATATAAGTGAAAGCGAGCAGGGCCGGCGCGCCGATCCACCACGCTGTGACCAAGCCTGCGGGTCCCGCCTCGACGCCGACGTAGAACAGCAGCGGGAAGAGCAGGGCGCCGATCGCGTTGGTGCTCATGTAAGTCTTGGGTCGGCCCATTCCGTTGGTCGCCGGGCTGCACACGATCTGGAGAGCGAAGGCCGGCATTGCGAGCGCCAGACCTGCTGCGATCGGCGCCATCTCGGCCCACTTGTCGCCGAAAAGAGTCAGCACTGCCGGTTCCGCTACCAGTGCAAGCCCGAGATATGCGGGAACGACTACCAGCGCCACCATGCGCTGGATACGCAAGAAGAATGGACCCAGCGGCCGGCCAGCCTTGTGCAACTCTGCGTAGGTGGGGAACGCGACGTCGTTGATCGGAGGCAGGAAGCGCCCGGTGATGATGAGGGTCAGGAACAGTGCTTCGGAATAGAGGCCCAAGTCATGCGGTTCGAACGAGCGGCCCGCGATCACGATGTCGCTCTGGCTCTGAACGATCCACAGAAACTGGCAGATCGTCAGCGCCCCGCCAAACGTGACGAGATCGCCCGCGCCTCGAAAGTCGAACACCGGGCGGACAAGCACCCGTGCCGCGATCGTCATCCCGATGGCGCGCGTGGCGAACATGACGACTGGGGCATAGACGAGCGCCCAAACCCCGAAACCCCGCCATGCCAATATCAGCGCAGTCGATGCTCCGACCAAGGCGCAGACGAGGTTGACGATCCCCTGCAGGCGGAATTCGATCCGGCGGGCGAGTAGTTCCTGCGGCAATGCGGCGAACGGGATGGTCAGAAAGATCGCCGCCTGCACTCGCAACATGTCGGCAATCAGCGGCTCTCCGAAATAACGAGCGGCAAAAGGTGCG
>NZ_LMAU01000005.1:0-167500 GCF_001441535.1 Tsuneonella troitsensis | reverse complement strand
CCCGCGGTTAGACGGAAAGACCCCGTGCACCTTTACTGCAGCTTCAGAGTGGCATTAGGAAAGAGTTGTGTAGCATAGGTGGGAGGCTTTGAAGCGACGGCGCCAGCTGTCGTGGAGCCATAGGTGAAATACCACCCTGCTGTTTTCTGATGTCTAACCTCGCACCGTTAGCCGGTGTAGGGACCCTCTGTGGCGGGTAGTTTGACTGGGGCGGTCGCCTCCTAAAGAGTAACGGAGGCGCGCGATGGTAGGCTCAGGACGGTTGGAAACCGTCTGCAAGAGTGCAATGGCATAAGCCTGCCTGACTGCGAGATTGACGAATCGAGCAGAGACGAAAGTCGGTCATAGTGATCCGGTGGTCCCTCGTGGAAGGGCCATCGCTCAACGGATAAAAGGTACGCCGGGGATAACAGGCTGATGATTCCCAAGAGCTCATATCGACGGAATCGTTTGGCACCTCGATGTCGGCTCATCACATCCTGGGGCTGGAGCAGGTCCCAAGGGTTTGGCTGTTCGCCAATTAAAGTGGTACGTGAGCTGGGTTCAGAACGTCGCGAGACAGTTTGGTCCCTATCTGCCGTGGGCGTCGATTGTTGAGAGGAGTTGCCCCTAGTACGAGAGGACCGGGGTGAACATACCTCTGGTGTACCTGTCATTCCGCCAGGAGTGCAGCAGGGTAGCTATGTATGGACGGGATAACCGCTGAAAGCATCTAAGCGGGAAGCCTCCCTCAAGATAAGCAATCATCGAACCGTCGTAGACCACGACGTTGATAGGCCGGGTGTGGAAGTGCAGTAATGCATGGAGCTAACCGGTCCTAATAGTTCTGTTCGCGCTTGATGAATCTGCACCATCAATGACAGGCCTGCCTGTTGTTGTGGAAGATCGTCCAGCCAGACGCTCATCTAATTTTACAACAGTGCACCGATTAAAAACCCTCGCATCCGCCGGCTTTATTGCTTGGTGACCATAGCGTCTGTGACCCACCCGATCCCATCTCGAACTCGGCCGTGAAACCGGACTGCGCCGATGGTACTACCGCTCAAGCGTTGGAAGAGTAGGTCGTCGCCAGGCATTACAGCCGGCGGATGCAGGGAAAACCCATTCACGATTTCAAAAGCCGCTGCCGGTTCAATCCGCGCGGCGGCTTTTTGGTCTTCCGGCTGTACGTCGGAAGCCAATGGTGCCGCGGGGTGGAGCAGTCCGGTAGCTCGTCAGGCTCATAACCTGAAGGTCGTTGGTTCAAATCCAACCCCCGCAACCACCATCTTATTGAAATTACACATCTAATTCGCCCCGCTGCTTACAGCGGGGCTTTTTTGTGTTGGCAACTGTAAGCACATAGGAAGCATTTTTTTCGATCGAATACGTCCTTCGGGATATCCACCGCTTTCCCAGCGCTGATGCGGCGGACTGCACCTAGGAACGACTCACAGGCTCGGTGGACAAAACCGTTTTACCGACGGGTCTCCCGGTTCTCAATTTCGCCGGCCATATAGTGCCTTAGCTTATGGGATAAGCCGACGAGCGAGCTCGATCGCTCCGTGAATCCCGGCGTCATCGCCTAATTGCGGCGCGACAATGTAACCTTCGAGGCCTTCTTCCAGCGCTGGAAGTGCAATGTATCCTGCGAGACGTTCGGTGGTGGCCTTGCGAACATCCGAGAGCAGCCCCGGCGTCTTGCACACGCCGCCCCCAAAGATGAGGCGCTCGGGCATGTGGAGCAGCACAAGCGTTGTTGCGAAATCGGCAACGTAAGCGGCGACCATCGCGCGCTCCACCTGTCCGAGCTCGTCGAGAGGACGACCCGACCGGGCCATGATCGCCGGTCCGGAGACGAGTCCTTCGAGGCAGTCGCCATGAAACGGGCACACGCCAGGAAAATCGTCGCCCTGCTGTCGTGGAGTCCGCACGTGTCCGGCTTCGAAATGGCTTATGCCGGAGAGTACCTTGCCGTCGTGAAGGATGCCGGTGCCGATGCCGGTGCCGATGGTGGTGTAGGCAATGCTCGATGCACCGCTGCCTGCGCCAGCGATCCATTCCCCTAAAGCCGCGGCGTTGACATCGGTTTCGATCGCGAGCGGTCTATCGAAGGCCGCAAGAGCGTCGGGAAAGGAGGCGCCCGTCCAGCCCTGCTTTGGCGTAGAGGTGATTGAGCCCCACAATGGGTCGCTGCGATCGAGCGCAATCGGGCCGAAGGAGCCAATGCCGAAGGCGGTAATGGGGCCGTGGGCGCTTTGGCTGTCGCGGAAGAAATCGATCATCGCACGAAACGTACGATCCGGATTTTCGGTCGTAATCTGTGTCCTCGCGCGAATGGCGCCGTGCTCGTCCGCCAATGCCAAGACGAACTTGGTTCCGCCCGCCTCGATTGCTCCCACCAGGTTAGACTTCACTGATCGCCTCCTTTGCATGCATGTTCGGCGTCGAGAGAGCCCGGAAAGGTGTGCTTCTGCCCTGTCCATCGCCGCAATTGGCGAGGATGGATGGGGGCGTGCCTTCGTTTGGTGCGCTTCATTCGCTTTGCGCCTTCCGAACAAAACGGCGTGCCAGCCTGGCGATGTCGTTCACGCCAGCCAATGCCAGACTGCGCTCGAACTCTTCCCCAAGCAGCGCCAGAACGCGATCGACCCCAGCCTCCCCACCGGCCGCCAGGCCATAGAGATATGGACGCCCGATCGAGCAAGCCGTCGCTCCCAAGGCGAGCGCCTTCACCACGTCCGAGCCGCGCCGGATACCTCCATCGCAGATCACGTCCGAGCCATCGCCCACGGCATCGCGCACCGCTGCGATCTGATCGACGGGGGCCGGCGCTCCATCCAGCTGGCGACCGCCATGATTGGAGACCATCACCCCAGTGGCGCCCGAATCCATGGACCTCTTGGCATCCTCGGGTGTCATGATCCCTTTTATGGCAAGCGGACCGTTCAATTCGCGCGCAAGCCATTCGACGTCCCGCCAGCCGACCGACCGATCGAACTGTCCAGCGATGTAGTCGAACAGGCTCATCGACCCCGACGCCAAGGCATCGACCCTGTGACTGACGTTGGCCAGGTCGAACTTGGCCCCGGTAAGCGCGGGGATTGACCAGAATGGGTGGAGGGCGAAATTCAGAAGCGAGCGAGGCGTAAGCCTGGGCGGGAGGCTGAGTCCGCTTGCACGATCCCGCTCCCGATTGCCTGCGACCGGCGTATCAACCGTGAGGATGAGGCCATGGAAGCCCGCCTCCTTGCAGCGTGCGATGAACTCGGCGGTTAGGCCGCGGTCCTTGAAGACATAGATCTGAAAGACCTTGGGCCCCGCGGAGGCCTCCGCGAGTTCCTCTATCCGCGTCGTCCCCATTGTCGACAGGCTGTAGATCAGCCCGTGCCGCGCAGCGGCTCGGGCTACGGCGAGTTCGGCATCGCCGTGGAACATGCGCGTGAGCCCGGTCGGCGATAGGATCAGGGGCCAGCGCGATGGCTGTCCGAAAATTGTGGTGTCCGTACGAATGCTCGACACGTCATTCAGCACGTCGGGCACGAGTTCATATCGGGCGAATGCGTTGACGTTCCGGCCCAATGAAACCTCGTCGTCGGCACCGCCCTCAACATAATCGAAGATCGGCCGCGGCAGCCTTCGCCTGGCTATCAGGCGAAGGTCGGCGACATTGCGCGCTCGTCGAAGTTGCATCTTCGTTTCCCCCACCGGCCCGACTCTCTTCGAGAGCGTCGATCGGGCTTGCGCCCGACATGCGACGGACGACCCTGGCCTCGCATACCCGGTTGGGGGCGTTTCCCCGGCAGAGCAACTTCGGCGAACCCCATCGTTCGATCAGCAAATCAATGCTGACGCTGGGCACATTGTCGGCTGTGACTTGCGACCCTCCTTCTGTCATCTATCTTCCATGGCTGAAACCGCGTTTACACCCGTCGTCTCGATCGTGGCCGGCCAGTTGCGGGGCTCATCCGCAGGCGGCGTTCACACCTTTTTGGGCATCCCGTACGCGGACCCGCCCAAGCGATTTTATTTGCCCCAGCCGCGTGCTCAATGGGACGGTGTGCTCGATGCCGTGGAGCGCGGGCCTGCGGCCCCGCATCGCGTCGGAGATCTTCCTCAGATCGATGCCGTGCCATTGGTCGGCAGTGGCAGCGATGGCGGCGATGGGGACTACCTGCGGCTCAACGTCTGGGCTCCCGAAGGTGCGAACCATGCGCCGGTAATGGTCTGGATCCACGGCGGCGGCTTTGTCGTGGGCAGCAAGGATGCGCCTGTGAGCGATGGCACGGCCTTCGCACGATCCGGGGTTGTCTGTGTTGCGATCAATTACCGCATGGGGATCGACGGCTTTCTGCCCGTTCCCGGCGCGCCGACCAACCTGGGCCTGCGTGACATGCTGTTCGCCCTGCAATGGGTGCAGGACAACATCGCCGCGTTCGGAGGTGACCCCGATAATGTGACCGCGTTCGGAGAAAGCGCCGGGGCGATGGCTATCGCCGATCTCGTCACTTCGCCGCTCGCCAAGGGCCTTTTCCGCCGGGCCATCATCCAGAGCGGCCATGGCTCGATGGTCCGCGATGTATCGGTGGCTCAGCGGCTGGTGCGCAAGCTCGCCAAGGTTCTGAAGATCACGCCCGATATGAACGGATACCACGGAGTGACGAACCGGGCGGCGATGGATGCGCTCGAAAAGGTCGCCAAGCCGACCGCTGTGGACCTTCGCGACGCGGACGGTTTCGAACCGGTCTACGGCATCAGCCGGTTCGTCCCTGTTTGGGGTGACGACGTCCTTCCGAAGAAGCCGCTCGATGCCTTGCGAGACGGTGCCGGCAACGAGATCGAAGTTCTCATCGGCACCAATGCAGAAGAGATGAATCTCTATTTCGTGCCCACGGGCGTGCGCCGGAAGATCCCAGGCCTCCTCGCCTGGTGGTTTCTTTCCCGCTCACAGCCGCGCGCGCGTGCGGCCCTCAAGGCATACGGGCTCGGACGAAAGGGAGTCCGGCCCGGCGAAGCCATGACCCGCGCTATGCACGACCTGGTTTTCCGTTGGCCCGCGCGGCAATACGCGGACGCGCATCAGGGCCGCACGTGGCTGTACGAGATGGATTGGCGCTCACCCGCATGCTCAGGCGAGCTGGGGGCCTGCCACGGTGTAGAGTTACCGTTCGTGTTCCGTACGCTGGATACCGCGACCGGCCCTCGTGGGCTGATCGGAGAAGACCCACCTCAGGATCTGGCCGACCGCGTCCATGCGCTGTGGGCCGGTTTCGCACGCGACGGTACGCTTCCCTGGCCCATGCGGGACGGCGATCGGTTGGTCCATCAGCTGGCGAGTGGCAATACGGCGACCGAGCCGCGGATGCCCGCCGCCGACTTCCTGCCTTCCTAGGCAACGACCGATGTACCTCGAGAAGCTGCGGCTCGACGCTCGCTCGGCTTTCGTGACCGGCGGCGCGCAAGGGATAGGGCTGGCATGTGCCGAGGCGCTGGCCGAAGCCGGCGCACGGGTCACGATCGCCGATCGGAACCAGGCCGCGCTCGATGATGCGCGGGCCTATCTTGCCGCACGCGGTCATGAGGCGGACATCTGTCTGCTCGATGTGACCGACTCCGGTGCGGTCCAGGCGGCAGCGGATCTCATGGTCGCACGCGAGGGCCGCATAGACATCCTCGTGAACAATGCCGGCATTGCGCGAAGCGAGACTGCCGCCGAAGATGTTGCCGACGAGCACTGGCTCAATGTGCTCGACGTCAATCTCAATGGCACGTTCTGGTGTGCGCGTGCTTTCGGCCGCCATATGCTGGCGGCTGGGGGCGGAACCATCGTCAATATCGGGTCGATGAGCGGGTTCATCGTCAACCGGCCGCAACCGCAGAGCTATTACAACGCGTCGAAGGCCGCGGTTCACCAGCTCACCAAGAGCCTGGCCGCCGAGTGGGCCGATCAGGGCGTCAGGGTGAACGCGGTCGCGCCGACATATATCGCCACGCCGTTGAATGCTTTCGCCGACCAGACTGGCGAAATGTTTCGCCGCTGGATCGACGGCACACCCCAGGGCCGTCTTGGCGAGCCCGAGGAGGTCGCCTCTATCGTGCTTTTTCTCGCGTCAGACATGGCTTCGCTGATGACGGGTAGCATCGTGCTCGCCGACGGCGGATATACCTGCTGGTAGGTAATCGGCACAAGAATCCTGACGATCGGCATACTCGACCGACCTTCCATACAGGTCACCAAGCTGTATTACAGGTTTCATCATCGGGCGCGCAAGTCCGGGGGAGGACCAGTTATGATTCGAGTTCGTCATGGGTTTCTGGCTGGCGCCGCGGCGCTCGCCTTGCTTCCCGGTGCGGCTTTCGCGCAGACAGCGCTGGAAGATGGCCAGACCACCGACAGCACTGTTGCCACCAATGAAGCCGGCGGTGAGATTGTCGTCACGGCCCGCAAGCGCGAGGAAACATTGCAGGACGTGCCGATCGCGGTAAGTGCGATCGAAGGCGACACGCTGGCGGCACGTGGGTTCAATTCGGTGCGCGAGGCGGCGGTGCTCGCGCCGGGCCTCAACATCAACAGCGACGGGGCAGGACGCGCATTCGTCGCAATTCGCGGCGTGGGCGTGACGCTGGTCCAATCGGTCCAGCCCGGCGTCGGTCTGTTTGTCGACGGCATCTACCGGCCCAACACCGGGTACCTCAACAGCCCGCTGCTCGATGTCGAGCGGATTGAAGTGCTTCGCGGGCCGCAGGGCACGCTCTACGGCAAGAACACCCTGGGCGGCGCGATCAACGTGATCAGCCGCAAGCCTGGCAACGAATTCGAAGGCCGCGCCAGCGCCAGCTTTGCCGGTCCGGACAACCAGCTCATAGTCGCCGGTTCGATCGCGGCGCCCATCGTGCAAGATCTTCTCGCGATCCGTGTTGCCGCCTCGCACCAGGAGCAGGACGGCTTTTCGCGCAACACCGTGCTCGATGCAGACGGCAGCCCGTTCAACAGCGAGTCGCTCAACGGCACGCTCCGGTTCACCCCGGGCGCGGTCGAGCTGACGGTGAACGGGTATTATGACTGGATCGACTCGGTCAACATTCCCTACGCCAGGATTGCCGGGCCGCAGGATTACTCGCGCGAGCTCACCGTGAATGCGCTCAACCGCGTCGAATACCGGTACCGCGGGATCAACGCCAAGCTGGCCGCGCCGATCGACGCGATCGGCAGCACGTTCACGCTGATCGGTGCCTACGACGCGCGAAACTCTGAGAACATCGACCAGGACGTCGACTTCGGGCCGGGCGATTTCGCCCGCGCCGTCGGCGGCGACGAACTGCGGACCAAGACCGCCGAGCTGCGCCTCGACAGCGAGCTTTCCTCCTCGCTCTCAACGCTCGTCGGACTGTTCTACAGCCGCGAAAGCACGCGCGCGCTCGATGTCACCACGCTGCTGCCGGCGTTTTCGGGTCTGCCGTTCAACATTGTTCGCACGACGACCAACCAGACTCGTGCGGATACGTATGCTGCGTTCGGGACCGTGTTCTGGACCCCGACGCCCGAATGGGAAGTGGCGCTCGGCCTGCGCTACGACCGGGAGAACCGCGTCGCCAACGGCTCGGTGGTGACCGCGCTCGGCCCGCTTGGCACCGCTGGCGGACCGCTCCCGCAGGCCCAGATCAAATCGAACGAGTGGCAGCCCAAGTTGACCGTCAAGCGCACGTGGTCGCCGTCGGTGATGACGTACGCCTCGGTCGCCCGGGGTTATCGCGGAGGCGGTTTCAACGCCCCGACCGCGCCGACCCGCACCTACCGCGGCGACAAGGCCTGGACTTACGAAGTGGGCGCCAAGTTCTCCGCGCCAGACAACAACGCCGCCCTGTCGGGCGCGCTGTTCTACAACGATTACAAGGATTACATCGGCCTCAACTCGATCGCTCCTGCGGCGGGCGGCGGTCTGGTCACGGTCGACCTCAACTCGGGCGACGTCGAGAGCTACGGTCTCGAGATCGAGGGCTTCGTCAGGCCGGCGACCGCGTGGTCGATCAGCGGCGGGCTGACCCTGATGCATGCGCGCCTGACCAACGACGATGCCTATTTCGCCACAACCGGACGGCGGTTGTCGTCCGACCGGCTGACCTTCCAGCCGGACTGGATGGCAAACATCGCCACCGACTACACCATTCCGCTGGGATCTGGCGAGTTCGTCCTCAGCGCAAACTTGGTGGGCAAGGGCAAACGGCTCGCGGCGACGCTCAACCAGACGACGCCGACCTTCCTCGACAGCTACTGGCTGGCAGGCGCTTCGGCGACCTACCGCACCGGGCCGATCGAGATCGCCGCGTTCGTCAATAATGCCTTCAACGAGGATTATTGGGAAAGCTACATCGAGAAGACAACACTGCAGCTCGCGGGGCTGCCAGCCTCCGATCTGGGCATCCAGGGTGACGGTCGCCGCTACGGTGTGCGCGCCTCGCTGAAGTTCTAGGATCGTGTCTGCGCCCAGCCGCCTGCCGGAAAAAAATCCGTTGCCTGCAGGGTTTCTCGACCGGCTGGCGGACCGCTTTGGCACCCAGCTCCAGACGGGGGCGGCGATCCGCGAACAGCACGGCTCCAGCGAATCGCACTACGAAGCGATGCTGCCGGACGCCGTGGTGTTCGCGGAGAGCAGGGACGATGTCGCCGCCGTCGTGACGATTTGCGCCGAGGCAGGCGTGCCCATCGTGCCGTTCGGGGCAGGCACCTCGATCGAGGGCAACGCCGCTGCGGTGCTGGGCGGTGTATCGCTCGATATGACGCGGATGGACAAGATCGTCGCCGTAAACGCCGAGGATTTCGACTGCGTCATCCAGCCCGGCGTGCGGCGCGAGGAACTGAACCAGCACCTTCGCGACCAGGGACTGTTCTTTCCGATCGATCCCGGAGCCAACGCCACGCTGGGCGGGATGGCGTCTACCCGCGCAAGTGGCACCAACGCGGTCCGTTACGGCACGATGAAAGACGCCGTCCTCAGCCTTGAGGTGGTCACGCCGCAGGGCAAGGTGATCCGCACCGCGCGCCGCGCCCGCAAGTCGGCTGCAGGCTACGACCTTACCAGGCTGTACGTCGGGTCGGAGGGCACGCTGGGGATCATCACCGAGATCACGCTGCGCCTGCACCCGATCCCCGAGGCGATTTCCTCTGCGGTGTGCAGCTTCGAGAGCCTCAAGGGTGCCGTCGATACCGTGGTGCAGTCGATCCAGTGCGGTATCCCGCTCGCCCGGGTCGAAATTCTCGACGCACTGCAAATGCGCGCCGTAAACCGCTGGTCCAAGCTCGACTATCCCGAGGCCTCGACGCTGTTCTTCGAATTCCACGGCAGCGAAGCATTCGTCGCCGAGCAGGTGGAAACCGTGAAGGCGCTGGCAGAGGCCAACGGCGGCGGCGAGTTCGCTTGGTCGAACCTTCCCGAGGAGCGCAACAAGCTGTGGCGCGCGCGCCATGACGCCTATTACGCAGCGGTCAATCTGCGCGAGGGTGCGGTTGGTTGGGCGACTGACGTCTGCGTGCCGATGAGCCGGCTGGCCGAGTGCATCGTCGAAACGCAGGCCGACCTCGCTGGCGCGAGTATGCCCGCGACGATCCTCGGTCATGTCGGCGATGGCAATTTCCACGTCGTATTCTCGCTTGATCCCAATTCATCCGAAGAGCTTGCCGAAGTCGAAGCGCTCAACACCCGTCTCATCGAAAGGGCGCTAGCAATGGACGGCACTTGCACCGGCGAACACGGCATCGGGCTCGGCAAGCAACAGTGGCTGGTCGCCGAGCTCGGCGATGCGGTGGAGCAGATGCGCATGATCAAGCGCGCCTTCGATCCCCAGAACCTGTTCAATCCCGGCAAGATCTTCGCGCTGTGACTGCGACCCACGCCGAGCCGATCGCCGCCGCGAGTTCGGGGCGGCTCTCTTCGCCGATGACGCTGATCCCGTTACTGTTGCTGGCACTGGTCGCAACGATGGCCTTCACCGCGCTGGGTAGCTTCGGCACGATCCAGGAAGGCGCCAAGGCAGAGCTGGACTTGAGCGACGACGCGCTGGCGCTCATTCAAGGACTCGGGGCTGCCGTGCCGATGGTGCTGTTTTCGATACCCATCGGTATCCTCGTCGACCGTCGCAACCGAGTACGCCTGACGATCGGCCTAGCGGCGTTGTGGACCGCCGGGACGCTTCTTACCGCATTCGCCCCGAGCGCGGCTTGGCTCACCGCTGCGCGGATGCTCGTCGGGATCGGTTCCACGGGAAGCCTGACCGCTGCACTTTCGCTGTGCGCCGATTTCTGCGCTCCCGGCGAGCGAGGCCGGGCAATGCTGATCGTGAACTTGGGCAAGGCTTTCGGCGTGGCGCTTGGGTTCGCATTGACAGGCTGGCTGTTTGGCCTGCTTTCGGACACGGCCGCCTTTCCTTGGCTCAGCGGCTTCGCGCCCTGGAGGGGCACTCATGTCCTGCTCGGGTTGATGAGCGCCGTGCTGATACTGCCCCTGCTCTTCTTGCGCGAACCGGCGCGCGGCGAGGTTGAGTCCAAGGCAGGCGCTCCATTCAGAGTTGTTGCGGGGGAGCTCTGGGCAAGGAAGGCCTTCCTGTTGCCCCTGTTCGGAGGCCAGATTGCAGTCGTCATGGTCGATGTGGCAGCGACCGTATGGGTAGCTCCGGTGCTGTCCCGTGATTTCGGGCTTCGGCCTCAAGAGTTCGCCGGATGGGTCGGCGCGCTGATGTTCGGCACGGGGGTTGCGGGCGCGATCCTCGGCGGGCTTTCGGCCGATTGGGGCCAACGGAGTGGTCGCCGCGGCGGTATACTTATCGGCGCGACGATAGCTGCTGGCCTGGGCGTACCGGCGGCGCTGTTTCCGCTAATGCCGGGAGTGACCAGCTTCGCGGTTATGCTCGGACTGCTCTCGATGTGCGGCGCGGTGACCGGGCTCGTCGTCTCGGTTGCCTTGACCGTGCTCTTGCCCAACGAGCTGCGCGGCCTCTGCATCGGGGCGTTCATCGCGATAGCCGGCTTGGTCGGTTTCGGCCTTGCGCCCTGGATCGTGACCCGCGTCAGCGCATTTATGGGCGGAGAAAGCATGCTGGCCGAGGCGCTTGCCTTCGTTGGAGTGATTGTGAGCTCGCTTTCGCTTTGTGCGTTCCTTCTTGCCATGAGGCGTGCTCCACAACCTGTAAGATAGCTATTGCCTACCTATATGACAGGAGCTATTACCGCGCCTGAGGAGAGGCACATGAAGGCAGCGATCGAGGTCTCGGACGAAATGGTCACGCTGATCGGCGAGGGTGCTCCGCCGCAGGTCGACCTGCGCGACAAGACGGTGGTTTTCGCCTTCTTCGGGCTCACCGGAGAGGCGCAACCGGTTCTGGAATTCCGCAGCAACCCCAGCCTGGCTCGACTCGAGGAATGCGGTCTAATTTTCGTGGTGTCTCGCGCCGCCTGTCGGCGGTTGTTTTCGACCAGTCCAGACGCAGACAGCATTTGGCACCTGCCAAGTTCGCTGCGGGGGCTCGCCATGGCCATCATCGATTGCGAAACACTGGGCGAGGCGCAATCGACCCTCCGCTTGGCCCGTAGCATCGAATTGCTATGCCAGATCCACGCTGCGCTGGCCGATGGCGCCTTGGTGCCTGCGATCGGAGAGCGCGCAATGAACGAACGCGACGTTGCGCGGATTGCTTCGGTCCGGCGCGTTGTCGACCAGCGCTGGCACGAAAAACTAACCATTGCCGAACTTGCCCGCGTGGGTGGCGTCAATCGCGACAAGCTCGTGCGAGGCTTCCGCGATCTGTACGGGGCGACCATCGCGGAAATTCTTGCCGAGCGACGTCTCGCCGAAGCACGCCGGATGTTGCTTGCGACCGATCTGCCCGTCGCATCGGTCGCTTACCGGTGCTCCTACAGAAACAATGCCGCATTTACGCGGGCATTCAACCGCCGGTTCGGCGTTCCGCCCACCGCATTGCGACGGACGGGAGCAGCTGCATGATCTCTAGCGCAGTGGAACAACCCAAGGGGACTCTCGTCCAGACCGCCACAGAAGCGGTATGCGAGCACATCCGCAGCAACCAGCTCAAGGTGGGAGACGAAATTCCCAGCGAGGGTCAGTTCGCCCTTCAACTCGGGGTCAGCCGTCCCGTTATGCGCGAAGCATTCCACGCGCTGGCGGCTCTCAAGATGATCGATGTCGGCAACGGACGACGGGCTCGTGTTGGCGCGATTGACGGGTCGGTAATGGCCGCGTCGATTGGACACGCTGTGAATACCGCGCAGGTCTCTCTGGCTGATGTGTGGGACGTACGGCGCACGCTTGAATTGCGCACCGCAGAACTGGCTGCCCGTAACCGCACCGAAGCACAGGCTGCGGCAATCATGGCCGCCGCGCATACGCTCGAAGTGTGCCGTGACGAGACCACCCGAACGGCGGCCGACACAGCGTTTCACCAGACAATTGCCCTTGCCAGTGGCAACCAGCTATTCTTCCAGATCGTGCGTTCGTTCGAGCAGATGATGCACATCGCGATACCGCAAGCCTGGGCCGGAAGGACGACCGATCAGGAGCGCCAGGAATCAGTCGAACTACACCACGAGGTCGCGCGCGCTATCGCTGAGCGTGATGACGAATTGGCGCGCGCCGCGATGGAATCCCACTTCGCCCGTTCGATTGGCGATCTGTTCCATAAAACCACTGCCTGAATGCACGACTGCCAAATCCAAGGGTGGTAACGGACGTAGACCGCGCTCGATCTGGACATTCTACTGCGCCTTCGAACGGATCAGATTGCAGTCAAGGGACAACTGATTTTGTCTTGAGCTAGGCAGATCGGAAGCTTTGTAATGGGACTGATTGCTCTTTCATGCTGGTGCCAATTGAGCCGTGGCGTCGAGAATGACACGAATTGTTTCTTTTGGCTGATCCCACATCGGGAAATGCCCGCTTTGCTCGAACCAGTGCATCGTCGCCTTTGGAAAGGCGGCTATCGCACGATTTGCCTGTTGCGGCAGACATAATCGATCCTTGCGACCCCAGCCGATGACGACCGGCGCGTTGGTGACCGCAGGGCCCTCCTGCATTGGCCCGGTAGCAAGATCCTTCACCAGCGAGTCGAAGGTAGACGTACCGGCGAACGACCGCAGTTCGTTCGCAACCAAAGAAGGATTCAGCGCCCAAGGCTTTGCAGAAAGCTGAAGCATGAGCGCGGTCCGGCCGGCGATATTCTTGGTGATGGCAGGAAGCACTGGTTGCATCGCCCGCACGACTGCAATCGACGCCGTAATGGTGGTCCTGAAGAACGTGCGTTCCCATCCTTGCCAGAACCCGCCCGGATCGAGCGCGACGACCGCCCCGGCGCGACCGCGCCGTGCCATCTCGAGCACGAGGCGAGCGCCCATCGAGCTGCCAACCATATCGATCCCTGCGAGATTCTCGACACGCAGCCAATCGTCGAGGCTGCGCGCCAGACCGTTAAACGTGCCACTGTCGGCTTCTGCAGGGGTCTGACCGTGACCAGGCAGGTCGAGAGCAATCACCTCCCTGGCCTCGGCAAGAGAGGGTGAGATCGTGTTCCAAGAGCGGTGGCTCCCCCCCAGACCGTGGATCAGCAGAAGGGGTTTGCCGCAGCCTGAGCGCGTATGGTGCATGGTCATGTGAGGGCAACGCCTCGCAACGACTAAGTGCCCTCAAATTTCCGAATTGCTGGCCATGTCGCTGAGAATATTATCAGCCTGGGTGGCTACTTTGCGACCCAATCCGGCCGTTTGGAAGGTCAGCACTTTGACCCGAAAGATGCCATTTACCCAGAGCAGGCCCGATGGCGGCTTTGCGCCCCAATTGTCGCCGTCCGACCGAGGATCGACGCAGTCGCTAACTCAGCGTTCGACGAGCGTCGTGGCGATAGCTTCTATTTGCCGTGGTCGCGGTCGTTCGCGTGATTTTCCTGCGAACCCCAAAGCGACAGCGTTCCAATAAAGTCCTTCCCAAGACCTCGAGCAGCCCGCGCGATTGCCGGACGATCCGTCTCGTCGCCGACCTCGTATGTATAGGCGGGGACCCTATAGGTTGCGTGAAACCAATTCTTCGCGGTTCCGGCACCCGGGTTGGCGTTGCGACGCTCAATCGAAAATGGGTATCCGGCGATAAGCTGCTCCTTGCCGCCGAGCCAGCGGGCCAGGAAGCGCTCCTGATCCTCGCTCGCCTCATCGCCCTGCACATAGAACAGATTGCGCGAGGTGGAGTGGAAATCGACCATCGCGACGGGGCGAACCTGACCTGCCATCCGCTCCAACCATTGCGCGACAGCGCGGGTCTCGGGCTGGGCGAAAGTTCCCCAGTCACGATTAAGGTCTACACCACCGAGGTTGGCCCGCCAGTGTCCCCGCGCGACGCCATCGGGGTTGAGCAGAGGCACGGCGAGGACCTGCAGGTCATGCACGTCGAAATGTCCTGCGTCGGCAAGCGAGACCAGCGCTTCGAGAAAGTGTTCCATCGCGATCGCTCCGCTTACTTCGGGCGGATGCTGTCGACCAAGGAGGACAGCCACCTTGGTCGCGCTCTTGGGGCCGATCCGAAGCGCTTCGATTGGCCTCCCCTCGTGCGAGTGTCCCAGCGTCTCTCGGCTGACCATGGCGCTATTATCCAGTCGCGCGATCAGCCTTTCGTATTCGGGCGCTCCGATCAATTCCTGCCCGCTTACCAAGGCCTGACCGGAAGGCAGGACGAGGGTTGCGGTCCTGCCTTCGTCGCGCACTTCGGCGTCCAGTACTTTCGCGTAGGCTTCTCTTCGCCATTTGGGCCGATAACGGTGCTTGCCCCCGAGATAGCGAAGATGAACGATCACGTTTTCGGGTCCCTCGGCATCGTACCGGAACGCGTACCAGGGGCTGGGGTTGATTGGCGGGGCGTGCTCGGGCGAAATCAGGACGGAAAACTCCCGCTCGCCCTCGATGATACAGCGCGAGGGCGGTGCCCCCTCAAAATCGAACCTGATCTCCACAGCCTCTGTCGAGCAGCCAGGCAACGTCGCACCGGTACCGGCGTCGAGGGGAGGCAACTGGGCGCACCCCCCAAGGAAAAAGAGCGCACTTCCAAACGACAACCGGACCCGGTGAGATTTCACAACGTTAGAACTTCTTCCTGAGTTCGATGGCGAACTGCCGCCCTCGCGGGCTGTGGAGATCGCTGTAATAGCCATATGTCTCGTCGGCCAGCGGCGGGTCAGTATCGAACAGGTTGTTGATCGCGAACCGCAGTCGTGTGCCGTCGAGTGGCGTATCATTGTTGATCGTGTAGGCGACTGACACATTCATCGTGAAGATGTCGTCCACCGGGAAGAAGTTGGCGTTGGGATCGTCCGATACGATCAGATCGTCGCGAACAACGCTGCTGTCGTAGAACTTCCCGACGTAGCTGCCGAACAGGCCCACTTCGACTGGGCCTTGCTCCCAGTTGATCGAACCGCTCGCGCGCCACTTCGGCCGTCCGTCGACTTCGAGCAGTTCGCCAAGGCCACCTACCGTGACATCGAGCGGCAGAGTACCGGCGGCGATCGCATCGACGATTTCCTGTCCGTCTACACCCGCGCTCTGGACGAAGCTGTTCAGCCGCGCGGCATTCAGGCGAATACGGAAATCGCCTGCTCCGAAATCGGGCAAGCGATAGACCAGGCCAAAATCCCATCCCTTCGACACGCGGCTGTCGAGATTAACGTAGGGGTCGATCACGCGCTCGATCCGCCCAGCCGGAGCCAGCCCGGTGCCGGCGAACAAGGCAATGTCGTCCGCGGTCGGCGCTTGGCGGATGACGTTGGGATTGGTGCTCCCCGCAAGACGGCGCAGCAGGTCGAGCGCGATAGCGTTGTCATCGCCGAAGGTACCGACGAGACCGGTCTGCTTCACCCTCCAGTAATCGGCGGTGAGTGTCAGGCCGGGCAAGAATCCTGGCTCGAGCACGATGCCGAGATTTATGCTCTCGCTGTCCTCCGGCCGCAGGTCGCGCGCGCCGGAACGGAAGCTAATGACTCCTGCGCCTGGGCAGGCGGCAAGGCTGGCCAGGATACCCTTCTGGACCTGTGCCTGGCAGACCACGAAGTCGTCGCGCGTGTTGGACCGCGTGGTGCCTTCGTCGTTCACCTGCACCAGATTCGGTGCGCGGAAGCCCTGCGACCACGCGCCGCGGAAGGTGACGCCGGGGATCGTCGTCCATGACGCGGCGATGCGCGGAACCTTCGCGGTCGCCTTGATGTCGGCGAAGCGCTCGATGCGGCCGGCTAGCTGGAGGTTGAACGCCTCGACCAGCGGAATGTTCATGTCCGGACTGACCAGGGGAACGAACAGTTCGGTGAAGGCGGAGTAGACGTTGCGGACGCCGTTGGTATCAGGCGATCCGCTGGTGCCGGCAACGTCACTGCTGTTGAACACGCCCGTCACGCTGTCGGTAAACGTGATGGTGCCATCGAGACGCGGATCGCGGTCGTCGTAGAATGTCTCGCGCCGCCATTCGATGCCGGTGGCCACGCCGACGTTCCCGCCCGGAAGGGTGAACAGGTCGTCGCGGCTGAGCTTGAAGTCGGCGAGAGCAAGGCTGGTACCGCCCTTGCGGAACACGTCGATCCTGAACGGTTCGATCGACGCGAGCGGATTGGGTGTGCAATCGCCCAAGCCCGGATCGTCGAGGCAGCCGCCGTTGAACGGATTGTATGCGTCGGGCATAGTCAGATTGATCTGGCGCTGCATGGCCGTGAGCGAGACGCGGTTACGCTCAAGGTCAATCGTGTCCGCTTCGGAATAGACGAAGCCGGTGTCGAAGTCCCAATCGCCAAAGTTGCCGCGCAATCCGGCCACGAGCCGGTAGCTTTCCTTCTCGACATCGATGATGCGGTTACCAACATCGACGAAGCGGTACCGTTCCATGATCAGGTCGGCGCCGTCGGCCGCAATCGTGGTGCCCGGCAAGCGCTGCGGATTGGGCTGGCCGTTGCGCGTGGTCGGGCCAAACGGGTTGTAATAGGCATTGCGCGAGATGCCGACCGGCACCGCACTGAGGATCGCCGACGCGTCGAAGTTGCGCACGCTGTCCGACCGGTAATAGCTGCCCTCGAAGTAGGCCTCGATATCGTTGGTCAGCTCGTAACTTATCAGCGCCATCGCGTTGTAGCGATCCTTTTTGCTGATCAGGCTGTTGCCGAAAATCGTGTTGTAGCGAACCGCAGCGACCGGCGTTTCGCCGTTGCGGGCGCAGATGCCCCCGCCGAACTGGAGACGGCAGCCGGTAAACGTGCTGGGCTGAAGGTAGAAGTCGTCGTCGGCAATCGGCGTGCGGTTGGACGGCGCCTGGATATCGAACTGGCCGAACGGCCCGAAGGTGTTCCGGTTGTTGAACGAGGCGTCGCCTTCGAAGTCGGTCCCTTCTACCAGCGGCAGGCGGTTGTCGTCGCGCGCATAATCCCGCCCGGTGACCGGAAGGCCATTTTCGTGGAAGTAGCTGCCATAAAGGGTTACGTTGCCGCGGCCGCCGCCGAAGTCGAAGCCATAGCCTCCCGTCAGCGCATAATTGTACAGGCTCGTCCCGTCGGACATGCGGATGTCGCCTTCGACGAAGCCACCCTTCATGTTGCCCTTGAGGTGGGTGTTGACGACCCCCGCCACGGCATCTGCGCCGTAGAGAGCGGATGCGCCATCGCGCAGGACCTCGATCCGACGCACGCTGCCGGGCGCGATTTCGTTGGTGTCGGGAGATACGACCGGCACCAGAAGCTCGGTCTGGAAGCCGGGGTGCAAGTTCATCCGGCGGCCGTTGATCAGCAGCAAAGTGTTGCCGGTGCCAAGGTCACGCAGGTTGATCGAACCGACATCGCCGCGCACGTTGTTCTGCGTCGTCGCGTTCTGCTCGTTGAAGGCGACCGTGCCCGCCTGCGGGATGGAGCGGAACATTTCGTCGCCCGAAGAGGCACCGCTGTTTTCGATCGCCTGTTCGTCGACGACCGTAACCGGCAGGACGTCATTGATCTGGGCACCCTGGATCTGGGTGCCGGTGACGACGATCTCCGGCTCGCTCGGTGCGGGCTGGGGATCGGTCGCGGTTGCCGCATCCTGGGCGTGAGCCTGTCCGGCAAACGCGATCAGGCTGGCTCCGCCCAGCAGGGCGAGCCGCGTGATGGTGTTGGTGCGCATAGAATCCTCCCGTTTTATTGTCATGATTTGAATGCCGCCCGTTCCATCCAGGCTTCGAATTGGTCGGGCCACTGGCTCAGGGTCTGGTCCGCCGTTCCCAGGCCCCAGCCATGGCCACCGTCGGCGAAAATGTGCAGCTCTGCGCTTGCGCCCGCCTTCCGAAGCGCCTCGAACAGCGCGAAATTATGTCCCGGTGGCGTTGTTCGATCGTCGGCCGAGGAGAACAGGATCATCGGCGGAGCGTCCTTCGACGCGTAGGTGTCCAGCGACCAAGCCACCGCAGAGGCATCATCCGCCTTGTCACCTACGATCTCTCGCCGGGTGCGGGTAGTGTCGAAGGGCCTGCGCAAGGAGACCACGGGAAACAGCAAGGCAGCGAAATCGGGCCGCGCGGTCACAGCTTCGAACCTGTCGCTGCCCGCGTAAAGATTGCGGGTGGGTTGGAGAGCTGTGAAGCCAGCCAGGTGGCCGCCTGCGGAAAAGCCCATGATGCCGATGCGGTCGGGGCGGATGCCGAACTCGGAAGCGCGTGTGCGGACTACCTTCATCGCGCGCTGGGCATCCATAAACGGAACGGCAGCTTCCCAACCGTCACCGGGAAGGCGATGAATCAGCTCGAAGACGGTGTAGCCTTTGAGCTGGAGCCACTTCGCGGCCGGAGTGCTTTCCTTCCAGAGTTGGATGCGAAAGTACCCGCCCCCACCGATGACCAATACCGCCCGTCCGTTGGAATGATTGGGACGATAGACCCGCATGCGCGGGTTGGAGACATTGGACACCGCTCCATATCCCGCTCCCTCGGCTCCGATCCGCTCTGGCCCGCTGGCGCTCCCCTTGCCCGGCGCTTTGCTGGGCCACAGCGGGATTTCCTCGAAATCATGCGCCTTGAGGACAGCAGCGCCCAACAAGTTCGTGGCGGCAAGCAGCGTGACAGCGCCCGAGACCAATGTGCGGCGGGCGATCATGGTGTGTCTCCAATGGCGGCAATCACGCTTTCGCTGTGGGGTCCGGAGCGTTCGTGATGTTCGATGTCGGCTTCGGGAAGGGGCATCGGGTCACCCGCCATTGCGGCGGCGAGGCGCTGCGTGTCGAGCGCATTTTCCCATTTCGCGACCACGATCGTGGCAACCGCGTTGCCGATGAAATTGGTGAGCGCGCGGCACTCGCTCATGAACCGGTCGATCCCCAGAATGAGGGCCATACCGGCCACCGGAACCGAGGGAATGACCGAGAGCGTCGCAGCAAGGATGACGAAGCCCGCACCGGTTACGCCCGCTGCACCCTTCGAACTGATCATTGCCACCAATACCAGGGTAAGCTGCTCGCCGAACGACAAGTCGATGCCCACGGCCTGTGCGATAAACAGCGCCGCAAGCGTCATGTAGATGTTGGTGCCATCTAGGTTGAAAGAATAGCCAGTCGGCACAACCAGCCCGACTACCGTCTTGCGGCAGCCGGCGATCTCCATCTTTTCCATCAGGCTGGGCAGTGCAGCCTCAGACGAGGAGGTTCCGAGGACCAGCAGCAGTTCCTCGCGTAGGTATTTGATCAGTCCAAGGATCGTAAATCCGGCAAGCCTGGCGACCATTCCGAGCACGACAAGGACAAATAGCAGGGATGTGAGGTAGAACGTGGCGATCAGGGCAGCGAGGTTGGCCAGCGAACCGATCCCGAATTCGCCGATGGTGAACGCGATGGCTCCGAATGCGCCGATCGGGGCAAGCTTCATCAGCATGTGGACGAGCTTGAAAATGACCTCGTTGAACGACCCCATTACGTCGAGCACGAGGTCGCTGTGCGGCCTCGTCGTGGCGATTGCGACGCCGGAGAGGATCGCGACCAGCAGCACCTGGAGGATTGAGCCGCTGGTAAGGGCGCTGAACAGCGTCGTCGGGATAATGCCCAACAGGAAGGCCGCGATAGTCTGCTGCTCCGCGGTGTCGGCATATGCCGCAACGGCCGTCGTATCGAGCGTCGCGGGGTCAATGTTCAGGCCCGCACCCGGTTGCACAACGTTGGCGACGACCAGCCCGATGATCAGCGCGAGGGTGGAAAAGAATAGGAAATACGCGAACGCCTTGCCGGCTACACTACCGACCGCCGTCATGTCCTTCATTCCGGCGATGCCGGTCGCGACAGTCAGGAAAATGACCGGCGCGATGATCATCTTGACCAGTGCGATGAAGCCGTCCCCGATGGGCTTCAACGAGGCGCCGAACTCGGGCCACAGATGACCGACCAGCGCTCCGAGTGCGATGGCGCTCAAGACCTGAACATAGAGATGCCTATAGAAGGGCATCTTGCGCGAGGGCACGCCCGTTTTGTCAGTGGCGGCGGCCAACCCCATATCCAATCCTCTCCCGTGGCAGCTTCTGCCTGCCGGAGATGATAAATAGCGACGCAGGGCGGTGAAAGCTTGATGGTCGAATTCCACTTACCATTTTATTTCAAAAGTTTGCTTACTGAGGGCGCGACAACCCGTGCGGCTTTCCGCACACTCGGGTTGCTCTTCGTGCGGAAATCCGCACAATGCGGCGGTGGCTGATTGGACGGAATCTCGGTTGCCTGACCGCCGTCGGCTTGTCCTGCTGGCGATCGTCGCCATTGTCGTACTGACCGGATTGGTCCTGTCCGTGGACCGGTTGATGTACTCGCGTGCGCTCGCCCAGGAAAAGGCGGCGGCGCGCGACGATGCCGCGATTCTCGCAGCCGGCCTCAGGAGCGAACTCGACAAAGTCAGCCTGCTGCCGATCACGCTGGCGGGCGACTTGCAGGTGCGCGACTTACTCGAAGGCAATTCCGGCCAAACGGGGCAGCTCGATACCCGGCTCGAGAATCTCGCCAACCAGTCGGGTGCCGCCGCCATCTATGTCATGGACAAGGGCGGCCTCACCCTCGCGGCGAGCAACTGGAACCAGCCAGCCACCTTCGTCGGCTCCAACTACGCCTTCCGCCGCTATTTCCGGCAAGCCATAACCGTGGGAACCTCGACCGAGTTCGCGCTCGGCACGGTCAGCCGAAAGCCTGGGCTATATATCGCGCACCGGGTAGGTGCCGCCGCTAACCCGCTCGGCGTCGTAGCTGTCAAGATCGAGTTCGACGCGCTCGAGGAAAGCTGGCGCGATGCGACCGACGGCGTCTACGTCACCGATGCCAGCGGTGTCGTCCTGCTTGCGACGGATGCAGCGTGGCGGTTCCGGCTGACCGACCAAGCCATCGACCGGCCACGCGACGCTGTGCAGGACGAGCAGCGCTTCGGCCTGGCCCGGCTGGAGCCACTGACAATGGCGAGCCCACGTGGCACGGGCGAGCGTGCAATCGTCGACGCGCCGCTTTTCGACACCTTGCAACCGATCTCGCCTGATGGATGGACCCTGCACCTGCTGGTCGACCCGGGACCGCGCGGAGCAGCAGCGATCGCCAGCGGCAGGCTGGCCGTGGCGCTTGCCCTTGCCAGCACGATCGCAGCGGCTTTCGCGTTGTTTTTCGTGCGGCGGCGACGTCAGGCGTTGCAGGAGGAAATGGTCGCCCAGCGCACCCGCACCTTGCGCGATCAGCTCTCCCAGGCAAACCGCCTCGCAACGCTTGGCCAGATCTCCGCGGGGGTGGGCCACGAGATCGGGCAGCCCGTCGCGGCCCTGCGGGTGTTTGCCGAAAGCGGCGAGAAGCTCATCGCCCGCGGGCGCCCCGAAGAGGCATCGGCCAACTTCCGCGAGATCATCAGTCTCGCCGACAGGCTCGGACTGATCACCGGGGAGTTGCGCCGATTCAGCCGTCGCCAACCCGCCGCCCGCCGCCTCGTCAAGATCGGCGAGATCGTCGACGGAGCGCTACTTCTGCTGCGTGACCGGATCGGCTCGATGAACGCGGCGCTGCAAGTGCCCAATTTGGATGACCTCGAAATAGCGGTGGCGGCCGAGCACGTGCGGCTCGAGCAGGTTCTCGTCAATTTGCTCCAGAACGCCCTGGACGCGGTCGGCGAGGGCGGATCGGTTGCCATCGAGGTTATCCGTGGCGACGCTGATATCCGCCTGCGCGTGTGCGACAGCGGGCCCGGCATCGGATCTGATGAGACCGCCCGCCTGTTCCAGCCTTTCGCCACGACCAAACCTGATGGGCTCGGGCTGGGGCTGGTTATTTCGCGTGACATCATGCGCGACCTCGGCGGCGACCTGGTTTTCGAACCCGATGACAAGCGGACATGCTTCACCATGATCATCTCGCGGACAAAATGATCCAAGATTCGATAACGGTCGTGTTCGTCGAAGATGACGACAGCCTGCGGGCGGGCACTGTCCAGGCGTTGGAGTTGGAGGGGTTCGCCGTCACGGCGTTCCCGGCCGCCCCCGCGGCCTTGCGCGAGATCGGAGCGGACTTCGATGGCGTTGTGGTGAGCGACGTCCGTCTGCCGGCGCTGGACGGGATCGAGTTCTTCGCCCGGATTCGCGAGATCGACCCGGACATTCCCGTGATCTTCACAACGGCACACGGTGACGTGTCGATGGCCGTAAACGCCATGAAGGCTGGCGCAGCCGACTTCTTCACCAAGCCCTACACGATCGAACGGTTGGCGAGGTCGGTCCGCCAGGCCGCAGACCGGCGTGCGCTTCTGCTGGAGAACCGCCGACTGCGCTCGCAACTCGAGGGCAAGGCACGGGCGGGCTGGATGGGATCGTCCGCCGTCGCAGGCCGCACCGAGCGGATCGTGCGCGAGGTGGCACAGACCGATGCCGACCTGCTGATCAGCGGTGCGCCGGGCACTGGCAAGAGCCATGTTGCACGGCTGGTGCATGATCTCAGCCCGCGCAGGAACCGGCCGTTCGTCGTTGTCGATCCGGGTGTCTTCGCCAACGAGGAGGCCGATCTTCTGCTATATGGCCGTGATCCGTCGGTCGCTCTGTCGAGGTCTGGCATGATCGAGCGGGCGAACGGAGGAACGCTGGTGCTGGAAGCGTTGGAAAGCATTCCCACGCGCTACCGGCCCCGTTTGGCGAGCTTAGTGGATCACCGGAATTTCTTGGCCCTGGGGGCCGATCGACCCCGGCAGGTCGATATCAGAATACTCGCAACCGCAACCACGTCCGGCCAGTTGGACGACGACAGTCGGAATCGCGATCAGGGGCTGGAAGACAGGCTGAGTGGCATTACAGTTGCCTTGCCAAGGCTGGTCGAGCGGCGTGATGACATACCGGAACTGTTCCGCATTTTCGTGGCCGATTTCGAACGCAGTCTTGAACGCTCGGCGGCTGAGCTCACCGAGATTGAATGGCAACATCTAGTCAGTCATGAATGGCCTGGCAATCTGCGCGAACTGCGCACGTTCGCGCAGAATTTTGTGCTCGGACTGACACGTCTAGCACAGCCGGCAACGCCGGGCGCCAAGGGACCAAGCCTCAACGAATTGGTCGCAAACTTCGAGCGAACGCTTCTCGAAGATGCAATGCGACGAGCCGGTGGACGCGTTGCCGAAGTTCAGCGCAGCCTGAACATTCCACGAAAGACTTTGTACGACAAACTCGCCAGATACGAGCTTCAAGCGCGAAACTTCCGAATCTAATCGATCGAGCGGACTGATAAGGTCGAGAACAACGTCGGCAGTATGATCGATGGATCGCCCGAGATGCACGGTACTCGCAAGATTTCCGGCGGCAACGATTGCTTCCCCCAACCGACAACCACCGACGCCGTCTACTTGGTCTGGTTTGCTAGCTTTGCGGATGGGTAGCAGACAGTCTGGTAGCGGCCCATAAGCTGCCGCGTAGCTTGCTGTTGCTTCGTCCCCCGGTCCCAATTCCGGTGAGGGTGCGTTGTTCTCCGGCTTTCCATAAATGGTATTATCTGTCTGGGCGGCTGGTCGCCCTCATATCCCCCGTTCGCTTCGGCCCCGTGACTTTCCGAAAGTTGCCATTTCTTTGGCAAACTCCGGTTGCTTGCTTCGCGCCCCTATTCACACACATTAGCTTCTCGTTTTTTCAACCGGAGAAAGCCTAAACGAGCCTTCGATTAAGGCCGCACGCGGTCGGTAGGCACGAAAGACCAGCATGAAGCGCCCTGAAGGAGCGGGGAGCCAATTCGCACCGTCCCGGGGCGGAGCATGCGAGATGTGCACTGACGAGGTTCCGCTTTCGTCCCTGTCCAAGTCCCCTGTCAGGCTGGTTACCGCATGGCGATCGCTCGGATTCTTATAGAGGAACCAGCGTCCCGATCCGTCCGCTTCGTACAGCGTCAGCGACCAGAACCCGTCCACTGGCACATCCCCGGGGATGCGCAGGCGATATGAATTAGTACCAATCAGGTCCGCGCCGTCGGCATCTCGGGTCGTCAGCGGATTGGCGGCCTCCTCTATCGGGAGGGCGGCCAAGCCGCCAAGGGCCATCGCACTGCGATGTGCGTCGTCGGGCCCGAACCGGGCGATATTAGGCAAGGGATAACGCCAATCGTTCCGAAGGGTGCCCGACCGTTCGAATGCTAGTTTCGTCTCGTCGAGGAAGGTCTCCAGGTGGCGATCGAGAGCAGGACCGATCGCCTTGTCGATAGTTACGCCCGGCTTCTCGCCTTCCTGGACTGTGACCGCCGAGCCGAGGCAATCGATCCGGGCAGCCGCATCTGCGGGGACTGGACCTCTTGCCAACACTGTGCTTGCGATTGCGAGCAATTGGGTGGAGTTCGGCCTGGCGGGGATTTGGTCGGCAAGGTCACGATCCCCGCGCGTTTCTCCCGTCAGTGCATAGGTGGATTGCAATTGCTGGGCTTCGGGGAGGTCGTCCGCTCCTTGCACTGATGTCCTCGCGACCAGCCAAACATCGTTCGTCGGCGAGCGGATGACGCGCTGGTGTGGGTCGGCGGTGCCCCCCCAATGCGGACCGACGATCAGGAACTCGACCGCATTCGCGTCCTCATTGCGAAGTATTGCGAACACATCGGAGAAGGGGTGCATCAATGCGATGCTGTGATAGCGCGCGCCCATCGCCGGAACCGTCAGGCGTACCGGGCTATCAGTCAGGTCAAGCCATGCAGTCGAGTACAGCGTATCGACATTCGGAGTAGTGATCGACCGATCACCTGGCCGCGACAGCGTTTTGCGATGGAGCAAGGAGTTCGTGGTCGCACCAGAAAGCTGAAGCATACGCTGCCGCGTCCGCCACACCTCGTAGAGCGGGAATGCGAACTGGAAGACACGCCTCGCGGTATCGATTTCGGTGTTGGCAGGGCCACAGCCAGCTTCGTCCCCGGCCGCTTTCTCAGCGGACGTACCCGCGCCTGAGGTTACGAGCAGTGCGGAAGCCATCAGCGCGGTCATCATCATGGCGGGCAACAGTCCTTGCGACGCAGGAAAAAGTCAGTGTCACGACCGGTCATATGCGCGGGCGTGCGACGGACTTGGAAACTCGAACTAACAGAAGCGCTTGGCGGCAAATGTCGAAAATGCGACAATCGGATATGGATCTGTCTCGCTTCCGGCCCCAACCATTCCTCGACTTTCTCTCCGCCGATCAAATCGCGCGGCTCAAGGCGGAAGGATATCGCCGCAAGCTGTCTGACGCGCAGTTCATCTATAGCCGGGGGGACATGGACCCAGGGATCTCGATCATCGAAAGCGGTGCTGCGCGCGCCGGAATCTACGGCAGCGAAGGGGAATTCATCCTTACCTCGTTCCTCGGCCCGGGGCATTCATTTGGTGAGTTTACGGTTTTTACCGAGGTGCCGCTCAGCCACGACATATCGGCGGTCGGACCAACTACTGTGATCCGGATCCCGGCGGAGAAGTTTCTTGAACTCGGCCAGGCTGAGCCAGCCTACCTTGCTGCACTCATGCGCGCGACTCTCATGCGATCACATGTGCTGCTCGAGATGCTGCATGCCATCCGCATCCTTCCGCTGGTACCGCGTGTGGCCAAGTTCCTGCTCATCCTGACGCCGCCTCCGCCGGCCAAGTCGAAGGTGCGCTTCAAGCAGTCGGACCTTGCCGCCACGATCGGACTGTCCCGCGCATCGATGAACCGTGCGCTGACCGATCTCGAGAACAGAGGCCTGATCGCAAGACACTATGGTGCAATCGAAGTCCGCAGCGTCGATAACCTGTTTGCGTGGCTGCAGCATGAGAGCGCTGGCTATTGACGCAGCAGCAGCCCGTGGACGGCCATTTCGTTTGATGTGAAAAATGTTGCAATTGAGACATTCGTTCCAAACCAAGGTCGCTACCTTCCCCTCATAACAACGAGCCCGAATTGTTTCGGAATAAGGTGCGGCCCTCAGCTACCGCCTTCGTCGATGCATCCCGGGCCCTGCCACGAGGCCTGAAGCCTTTCCGCAGATAGAGGGAGGATTGACGCATGGGCATGGAGCACAAGCAGGCTTGTCGGTTGTTGACGTGCGTGTCTGGTCTGGCTCTCGCGACGGCGCCTTCCCCGGTCACCGCGCAGGACAAGGTCGGGGAGGATCAGGCCTTCGAGCGCGCGGACGAGCTCTCAGTGATCATCGTCAGCGCCACGCGGCGCGAGAGCGACGTGCAGGATATACCGATAGCAGTTACGGCAATAGGGGCCGAGCAGCTCGAACGGGCCGGTGTGGCGGATATTACCACGCTCGACACGGTTGCCCCCAGCTTCAACCTCAACGCCTCGGGCACGACGACTGGGGGGATCACACTGCGAATGCGTGGGATCGGAACGACCGGAAACAACGCAGGGCTCGAAAGTGCGGTCGGCGTCTTTCTGGACGGCGTTTATCTTTCGCGTCCCGGCGTTGCGCTCGGCGACCTGCTCGATGTCGAGCGGGTCGAGATTCTGAGGGGACCCCAAGGCACGCTGTTTGGGCGAAATACCTCGGCCGGAGCGATCGACATCCGCACGAAAAGGCCGAGGCTCGATGTTGTCGAAGGATTTGCCAATCTGACCTACGGCAACTTCGACCTCCTGAATGTGCAGGCTGGCATCAATCTGCCCGTCGTGAGCAACAGGGTCGCAGTGGGGCTTGCCGGGGCAGTCCGCTATCGTGGGGGCTTCATCGAAGGACCCACCGGCGTTGAAAGCAACACCATCGACCGGCTGGTTCTGCGCGGGCAGGCGCTTTTCGACCTGGGCACTGTTGGCGACCTTCGCATCATCGCAGACTATACCGAAGGAAACGACAGCTGCTGCCACGCAATCTGGCTTCAGGATGGCCCGACCGTTAATTTCACTGCCTTCGGACTTCCCGCCGACGGGGGCGCGCCCAACGTAGGGAACGATGCTCTGGGGGATCTCAGGTCCAACGACGGCCAGTTCGATACTCCGTTCGAAACCTGGGGCGTGTCCGCGCAATACGACCTAGAAACCACTTTCGGCGAACTGACCTATGTCGGATCCTATCGGGATTTCGAATTCCGCACGTCGCTCGAGACTGATTACACGCAATTGCGCCTTTTCACTGCCGGTGCTTCTGATCAAGCCAAGGCTCTTGGCGGTCAGAACTTCGAGCCGCGGAACAACCCGACGAACATCAAAACCACGACGCATGAGTTGCGGCTCCAGGGTAAGGCCTTCGATGGCAGGGTCATTGGTTGATCGGTGCCTATTACTCGTGGGAGCAGATCAGGCAGCAACTGTCTCTAACCCTTCTCGACCAGTACCAGGCCGGGGTAAGCGGCGGGCTCCTCGGAGCCGTGCCTCTCCAGCCCAACCCGCTTTTTCTGACTGCGGGCGGCGTGGCAGCTACAGGGGATTTCGCAACAAACCGGTACCAGCAGACCGGGGAGTCCTTCTCAATCTTCACGCACAATGTGTTCGCCATCACCGACACGCTCGATCTCACGGTCGGCCTTCGTTACGTCGATGAGAGCAAGGACGGGTCGTACACTCAAGTGGCCGGGGAGTACGACGCCTGCCTCGGTACGCTCAGAGCCGGGCCGCAGAACTTCCTGGGTGCTGCGGGCGTTGGCCTCAATTGCTTTGTCTTCGCCGCGCCAAGCCTCGAGGCGCTTGCGGGCATCGCGCCCGCGCTCGCCGCCAATCCACTCGCCCGCGCGCTGTTGCCGCGCGAATTCGACGAGAGGTTCAGCGATGGCGAACTCGTCTACACGGTCAATGGCACATATCGGCCAAGCGAAGATCTGACGCTCTACGGCAGTTTTACCCATGGCTTCAAATCCGGGGGCTTCAACCTTGATGCCTCCGCGGCCGTGGGCGGAGTAGACCCCCGGTTCGCTTCTGAAGAAATCGACGCTTATGAAATCGGCCTCAAGGCCCTCCTGTTCGGTCGCCGGGCACGGGTGAACGTGGCCCTGTTTCATCAGGAGCTGAGTGGGTTCCAGGTCCTCGACTTCACGGGAATCCAGTTCCAGACGTTCAACGTCGACAAGGCCCGGAGCACTGGCTTCGAGATCGAGAGTCAGGCGCAACTGTCTAACAATTTCTCGGCGCATCTCGCCGTCACTTACACCGATGCCCGTTATCCGGCGGACTGCGCCGAACGCGATCCGACAGCTTCGGGGTTCAGACCCAACGTGGCGACGCTGTGCGGTGCCAAGCTCACCAACGCGCCCGACTGGACGGTCGTGCTCGGCGGTACCTTCGAACAACCGGTTTCCGACCGTCTCGACATGTTCATATCGGGGAGCGCGCGTTACGAGAGCGAACGCCGTACGTCGACCCTCCCGACCGAGGTTTTGAGACCCGACCTTCCGCTCCCCGGCGACATCCAGAAAGCGAATATCCGCGTTAACCTGCGCGCGGGGATCGGAGCTGAGGATGACAGGTGGACGCTCGAACTCTGGGGCAACAATGTTTTCGATGAGCACGTCAGGACGGGAACATTCACAGTCCCACTGAGAGGCGCGTTGGGCAATCGTGCGAGGGCTTCTTTCGTCCAGGAACCGGCGACCTATGGCGTGACGGCAAGAACACGATTCTGACGCGCTTGGTTCTAAATCAACGATGACGGTCGCGTGAAAATTGTGGATGCCCTTGGAGTGATTTAATCGTCTGCCAACCCCAACCAGTCCATATAGCGGATAGTCGGCTTTCGGCCCAGAAGCTGCCTTTGTCGACTGGTGCGATGTCGGTCCCAATTTGCGCGGGACCGCTCGTTCCTATGCTTTGCATAATCGCCGTTACCATCCTGACGCCTTGTAGGCAGTTTTTTTGGCCGCCAGTCACAAGGCCGCGGTTTGCGTCCGCAGTTTAGCGTAGTAGACCGTAGTGATGGCTACCCATCGCTCAGAAGCAATCGAGGCTACGCAATTCTCACTCCGGTCTTTCGCGGAGCGTTACCTCGCGGAAGGCGAAGAGTGGACTGAATATCTGCGTGTTCAGGTGGCTGGGCCCCCGAAGTCTCGCACGACTCTTGACGAAGGCTTTCCAGTCACAACCGTCGATGAACCTTCGCCGGAGTATTCGCTAAAGCTCCATCTGCATGATTTGCTGGTTAGCCGCTTTAAGGCTGAGCTTCAGTCCGGTGAGTGGGAAATCTTAGCGCTCTCCCAACGCTCGACAGATCGAAGTAGGGTTGATCTCGAGTTTGCGGCTGGAATTCGCGACGTCTCGTTCTTGGATAATCGGCTCGGCGGGCTGACGTTGGTGCAGATTCGCCCCAATTCCAGCGATGATCGTTATCTAGCGACGAAGGACTTCATCGAGACCGTCTGTGCCATCATCCCGGCAAAGAAGGGAGTAACCAAGCGGCACATCCAAGATTTGGCGGACAAGCTCCTGCCCTTCAGCGTCCGCGATGATCATTTCAAAATCGCGTGGGATAACGCTTCGAAATCATCAGCTTGGATGAAGCCGGGTCCGTAGTCCTTGCCGAGTTCATTTCCCGAACTCCACCTGTTCTCGAATGAATAGCTGACATGAATGCGGTGCCTCTCAATCGTTGGAGGCATCCTTGCAAACCAATCCGCATGTTTTTCTGACAACCGAAGAGGCAGCCGCCCGCTGGAGCATGAGCGCGCGTACCCTCGAAGGCTGGCGGGATAAGGGCATCGGGCCGATCTACCATAAGATCGGAAGCCGCGTTCGCTATCACGTTGATGATATCGAGCGTTTCGAGAAGCTCTGGCGTTCTTCGGATCACCATTTCGCCAACTGACCAACTGAACTTCCACTCGCGGACTCCCGCGGGCGGCGCATTCGGTTGGTTAGACACGGCTGGGAATGCGCCGATATAAATCCCGTCACCAGTAGGGGTGAGATCAAAGCGGGAGCCCGAGTCCGAAAGGTAGAGCGGGGATCTCCGGAGGGATGCACCTTCGCAAGCAGCTACCGAGCTTTCAGGTCTGTATCGATACTGAAGGCGCTCAATGTGCGCTGGTCGAGCCGTGGGGCATCGAGCACATTGGGACGGACCTCCTCGGTCTTCGGGCCGAGGGGGATCGTCCTATGCTCTGGAACGCGATCTCACCATGAAGCATCTACAGGTCTCTGGGTGCTTTCCGTTTTCGCGTGACAGTCGATTGGAAGGTCTGCGTAGCGTGAGCCCCTCACGCGAAGCGAAGCAGACCTTCCCAGACGCCAACAGCTCGCACCAGCAGGGTGTCTTGAGAATCCAAGGAACGCTTTCCGCAAAGGCACGCTCAATGAGGTCGCTCGCTCTGACCGACATCAGCGCCATTCGTAGATTTGTTTCTCGAACTCCCCCTGTTTTCAAATTTGCAAATTGAGACGGTGCCGGGTCGCGCCAATTTCGGCTTTGCGACGGCTGTTTGGAGCATTTTTATGAACTACATCATCGAACCGATCGAGATGGGCTATCGCGCTCGCCTCTTCTCCACGAGCTTGCTTAAGGACTATCTTGATCAGCGGTTCGGCTGGGTCCTGGATCATTTCAACCGCTACGGGGAGCCTCACGTGGAGCGCTATTGGCTGTACGATCTCGAGATCGCCGCGGAGCCCTTCCTGTGCATCAAGGATTCCGATCCGAACGTTGATTGGCTGGAATTCCGCTATCATGTTTCCGGGAGTGCGCAGTTGTGGGGGATGTCCCCTACCGTCATCGTGGATCGCTTCACGGCGTTCGAAAACGCAGAAACCTGGGATGCCTCTATTCCAGATGACCCGGCGCTGCCTCTCGGCCATGTTTGCCGCGACACGCTCTCGCTCTACGCGCGGAGCGAGGAGGACATGCAGGTGTCGTGGGAAAAGGTTCATTCGACCGCGAAGCTGCAGTTGGAGTTCATCCGCGACTTCCACGACCGCGTCGAACGCCACTGGCTGCGGCGCTGCGAAGCGTTGCTCCTGGCCTGGACCTGAAAAGGCGGGGGGGCTTCAAAACATTGAAGCCCTCCTCTTGGACATCGGCGTGGGGCCTACAAACTCAGATGGTCGATATTATAATTTCCGTTGGAGCACGCTTGCACACGGAGCCGCCCTCTTCGATGCCCTCACAAGTTGGCTTATGCTCCTTTCTGTGCTCGTCACGCCGTCGAAGGGAAGGTCTGTGGGACGACGCGCTAAGCCTACTCATTTGAAGCTAATTGAGAACTCGCGCGACCGCCGGCCGCGCGTTTTGCGCGATGGAGAACCGCGCCTCCCAGGTGATGGTCTTGTGCCTCCGGAGTGGCTTACGACAGCGCAACTGGAGATCTGGGAGTACGGGTTGGCATCACTTCCACCCGGTCTGCTCAAAGCGGCGGATCGTGACCTTTATTTGTCGTGGGTATTTGCAGTCGATCTACGCAATCAGGCGGCTCAGAAGCTGTCAAATTCCTCGCTCCTGATCCGCAGCCCCACTGGAAACGTCGCTATTTCGCCGTACCAGCGCGTCCTCAATCAGCAGACGGTTATCATGAAAGCGCTCTGTGCGGAGTTTGGGTTTTCGCCTTCAGCTCGCACTGGAATCGCCATCGCCGAAGAGTCCGAAGAAGATCCTACAGACCGCTTCTTCAGGTGAGGAAATGCTTTCGAGCTTTGAGCGTGCGCATTATCGCTTGCTCGATCGTCCCCTCTTCGGCTCCAAGTGATCAGATTGTTTTGAAAGGCATAAGATGGCTTCAGAAGCCGATCACATTCGCCAGCTCGCTTTGTCGCAGTTTATAGAGCCAGCCAGAGCGACGGGGCAGGATCAGGTCACTATCGCCGTTCGCGACCTGCACGATCAGCTCGGAAAGCAAAACGCCTATCCCAACGTCTGCCAGGCGCTTGTGGGTCGCAAGTTCCAGGACCTTGCCAATGTTCCGCCGCCGACGATGCATGGACCCATGGCAAGCAGCACAACAACTTTCACGTTTGACCTCACGGGATCGGGCGCGCCCTCTCTCTCGTCCGAGCCTTACTGGTTTGTTGGATCGTCCTTCGGCGGCACAGACGATCAAACGGAGCGGTTTCTAACCGAGGGAATCTGGGAGGTGCATACCCCGTTTGAGGCCGACATGGCGCTCGTTCTTTCCATGAAGCCGGGGCAACCCATCGCCATGAAGTCCGCTTTTGTGCAGAAGAATGGTCTGCCGTTTGAAAACCATGGCCGCAATGTATCGGTGATGCGCCTCAAGGGGCGCGGCACGATCGCGGCGAATCCTGGTGACGGCTCGAAGGTGCTCGTAGATTGGGATCGCGCGTTTGAGCCGAAGGACTGGTATTTCTACACAAACCGCCGGACCATTTGGCAGCAGGCGGCGGGCAGCAGTTATGCCGACGAGCTCATTCGGTTTGCCTTCGAGGATCGACCGCAAGATTTCGAGCTGTTCCTTGCGGACCCATACTGGGCGGAGCTCTACAGCGGAGACACTCCGGACCAAGGGCAACGGTTCTGGATCGAGAAGACGCTAGTTTCGACCCGCCCGGACCGCCTGAGAGGCGAGCACGCTTTGGGACGCGCGCTCTGGTCGCCCCAGAAATCGAAGGACGGCCGCGACATTTACAAATCTATGACGCAGGTGAGGCCGGGGGATGTGATCTTCCACCTAACCGATAACCGCGCGATCACAGACGTATCGATTGCAGCCGAGAGTGCCGATGACAGTTTCAACGGGGTCGAGGGCACTGACTGGGCCGACCAGCCCGGTTACCGCATCGGGCTTCGCGACCACATGAAATTAGACCCGCCACTGCCGCGGGAAGGCTTCTTGGCAGAGGAGCCGTTTGCAACCGAGCTTCGGGAACTGGCGGAGAGCGGTGCCAAGGGCATGTTCTTCAGCAGGTTGTTGGAGCTCAATCAGGGGGCTTACCTCACAGAGGTGACGCCGAGCCTCCTGGGCATCCTAAATCGGGCATACCGGTCATATGCTGGCAAAGACCTACCGCACGTCTCTGCAGAGCCTGGACCCGAGGCAGTAACGCTTGATGCCTACACCCTAGACGATGCGCTCGAGACCCTGTTTCTAGACCGCCAGAAAGCCGAAGAAATCCTACTCCTCTGGCGAGCGAAGAAGAACATCATTCTTCAAGGACCGCCCGGTGTCGGCAAGTCATATGCTGCTCACCGGCTGGCCTATGCGCTCATAGGCGCGCGCGACAAAAGCCGAGTTAAGTTCGTGCAGTTCCACCAATCCTATTCCTACGAGGACTTCGTGGAGGGCTTCCGTCCGACGGCGACCGGGTTCGAGCTAAAACCGGGGAAGTTCGTGGAGTTTTGCCGCGAAGCGGAGTCCGATCCGGCGCGTCGCTACGTCTTCATCATCGATGAGATCAACCGCGGTAATTTGAGCAAGATCATGGGCGAGCTCATGGTGCTGATCGAGCCCGACAAGCGAGACGCTGATTGGTCGATGCAGCTCGCCTCAGGGAAAGCGCCGTTCCATGTGCCAGCAAACGTCTACTTGCTTGGTCTCATGAACACCGCTGACCGCTCGCTTGCGGTCGTCGATTACGCGCTGCGACGCCGTTTTGCCTTCATTGACCTTCCGTCCAACCTGCAGTCGCCGAAATTCCGACAGCAGCTTTTGGGGTCGGGGGTTTCGGAAAGCCTTGTGTCTGCGCTCGTCGATCGCGTGTCGGCCCTGAACACCGAAATCATCTCCGATGTCGCGAACCTGGGCCCAGGTTTTGCGATCGGGCATAGTTTCTTCTGCAGCGGACCGGTCGACGAGGAGGATGAGGCGCTGTGGTTTGATCGCGTCATCCGTACCGAGATTGCGCCGCTGCTACGAGAATACTGGTTCGACGCGCCTGCTAAAGCGGAGCAATGGACCGCACAGCTGCTGGTAAGCCAGTGAGCAATGCGCCGCAGATCCCGATCGAGAATGTCTACTTTCTGTTTTGCTATGCCTGGAATCGCTTCGAAGAGGCGCAGTCCATTCCCATCGGCGGCACACCCAGCCCCGATCTGCCAAACCTCTTAGGCCGGGTTCTTTTGCACGGCGCGCGGGCGCTTTTGCGGCGCGGGCTTGACCGAAACTACCGCGATGTCGCTGAGGAGATTCCGACTGTGCGCGGTCACATTGACCTGGGGACCTCGTTGCGTCTGCGCGCTAAGAATGTTCGGCGCATCGCATGCGAGTTCGACGAACTTAGTAATAATGTCCTCCACAATCAGATCATCAAAGCTTCCCTGAAGCGCCTAGCTCGGGGCAACTCGATAGACCCGAAACTGGCTCACGAGCTGGTGCTCACCGCTCAAAGAATGGGAGGTGTCTCGGACATTTGGCTGGAGCGATCAGCATTCGCGCGCGTCCAGCTTCACCGCAACAATGCCTACTATGATCTCCTGCTGAAGGTGGCGGAACTCGCCTTCGATTGCTTGCTTCCAGATCCAGCTGCGGGAGGTTTTGCCTTTCACGATGTCCTAAGGGACGAAACAAAGATGGCGCGGGTCTTCGAAGACTTCGTGCGTAATTTTTACCGTGCGGAACAACGGGAGTTTGTCGTCGCTCCATTGACGATATCGTGGGATGCCATCGAGGTCAGCACCACTGGGGCGGGGCGGTTGCCGACCATGATCGTCGACGTCTACCTCAGAAGCGCGCACAGGCGGCTGATCATCGACACGAAGTATTATGCCAAGGCGCTTCAACAAAGCCTCTATGGCTCTGAGAGCTTCCAGTCGGCCAATCTCTACCAGCTGTTTTCGTATCTCAAGAATGCCGCAGCCGATCCGGCGTTTGCTGGCTGCGAGGGTATGCTCCTGTACCCACAAGTCGGCCAGGTTTTGAAGGAAACCTTCTGGATACAGGGGCATGAGGTGACGGTCGCTACCCTGAACTTAGATCAGCCCTGGCGAAGAGTTTCGGACGCGTTGCTAGCTCTCCTCTCACCTCCTAACCCAATAGCAACGGTCAGTAACGCAGCTTAGTGTCCCGATGATCATTGCACCTGACCAGCCTGAGGCAGCAAGCGAGGACGAAGTCTTCCAAGCGGTTGTCACCAAGGTGTTCGACGGCGATGGTTTCCTGGCGAAGCTATGGAACCCTTACGCTCACGTCTGGATCGAGCGCGTGCCGTTCCGATTTGCGTTTATCGACGCCCCGGAAATGGAGCAGCCTGGCGGTCCTGAGGCTCGCGACGTTCTGGCTGGACTAATCCTCGGTAAGTCGCTGCGACTTGATCCCATCGGTAAGGAATCCACCGGGTATAAACCGATCGATCCGTACCGGCGGGTCTTATGCATGGGATACTTTACCGACGAGCTTGCGCCGGGAAGGGTTGACTATTTCCTGCAGGGAGTTTGCGGCTCCGGAACGGCCAAAAAGGCTCGCTTGGTCACTCGGAACATTGAACTCGAGATGATTGTGAATGGGTGGGCATGGGTGGTCCAGCAGTATGCTTTTGAGCGCGAGACGGAATACTTCGAGGCTCAAGAGTCTGCTCGGCGAGCTCGCCGCGGGCTTTGGGCTACCAATAATCCCGAGGCTCCTTGGAAATTCAAAGCGAGGCAGCGCCGAAGGAGCAACGCCTCCTCATCGCAGACTCCGCTTCTCTGAAGTTGCTAGCTAGGCAGCGGTCATGCTGGTCGCGGGCATTCTGCTTTGGCATTTGGAGCGCCGCTAAGCGGACTATAAGCTAATCCCACCTCCGCTATGGGCGCGGGAAGCGGTCTCAGCACAAAACACTTTCCTACACGGAACGAAATGTGAACATAGGCGGCCTTTCGATTCGGAGAGGATCCCGCCATGATTGTCATCGACGCCGCTATTATCCTGGCTATCGCCGGCCTGCTCACGGCAATCTCCGCCCTCGTTTGGTCGATCAGGCGAAGACCATGAGCAGCAAGAGGCTATCGGGTCTCAGTGATTACGCACGCCACGGATACAAGCTGCGGCTCGATTGCGAGTGTGGGCGGATTGTCTTGGTCGAGCCCCACGTTTTACTCAAGCTCTGCAACGACCGGGGTTGGCGTCACACGCTCGAAGGCATTGCGTCTAATCTGCGTTGTTCGAAGTGCGGTCGCAGGCCGTGTCGGATCGGGCCGGCGCTTGGGAGGGTCGAATGAGCAATGAGGATCGAGCGCCGCAAAAGGCAAAGTGGCTTGTGGTGGAGGCTTGGATGCTCGGCCTCATAATTGTGGCTGGTTACATCGGGTTTGGCTGGAGCGCCTGGGCGTGGCTCAGTTGAGACTGCCACTACGTCAAACCGAACTGCTCGCGGTGGCACTGTCCGTAGAGCGCATGGCCGGTGCCGCTGGCCCACGAGTTATTGCTGCGAAGATCGGAGCCTTACAGGTCGCGGGTGAGGCTAAGGAGGCTGCATTCTGGCGAGAGGTCGCTCGGGTATATGAGCAGCATCTGATACGAAAGTCCGACGGAACCAATGGAGGCCATTAGCTTGCTAAGAGGTTCTGGGCCCGCACGCTTTCGGCCGAGGTGACTGCACCCAAATCTCGCTTGCTATTTATTCGTTCGGGGAGCCTGCGCGATGATGTTTACCCACCTGTCCGACCTGCCCGGACGCACGTCATCAGATTTCCACTCTTCCAGAATACCCAGTCCGCAATGAACAAGCAGGGCTCGCAGTTCTGAACTGGTGACGTCGGTAAAGCTACGCCCATCAACTACGCGGGTTTCCGTGCCTTCTTTCATCGAGAGATACCAAACCCCTCCAGGCTTCAATGCTTTGGTGAGACGATCGAAGACCGAGAGCAGCTGATCCCGCCCCACATGGAGCAGGCTTGCGCTGCACCAGATGCCATCGAAGCGATTCCGCCACTCGACCTGATCGAATTGGAGCCAAAGCACCTCCAGGCCGGTGTACTCGCGCGCGAGCTCGGCCATGCGGACCGAGCCATCAAATGCTGTCACATTATAGCCGGCATCTTGGAATGCCTTCGCATCGCGCCCTGAGCCACACCCGGCGTCGAGAATTCTGCCGCCTTCCTCCACATGGCGAAAAAAGCGGTTTCTCAGCCCAGTGACGTCCGCATCGACGGTCCCGGCGAAGTAGTCGTCCGCGTTTGCATCATAATATGCGATCGAACTCAAAATGCGGGCTCCGCTCGAAGGTCTGGCATCCAATGGTGAATTCTCGCGCAGGTCAAATCTGCGAAAGCTTGCTGCAAATGAGATCGACGGGCGGCTGCCGTTTTGCCAGTTTGTGCGATGATTGTGGTCCCGAGCTTGTGTTTTGATTCGACATAGAACTCATTGCGGCGGTGGAGCCGTTCGAGAAGATCGATGTTCGGAATTGCATCGAATTTGCCTCCGGCTCCGCGGTTGCAAGCCTGGCACGCAAGAACGAGGTTCCAGATGCCGTCGGCATTGGCAAACCGCAAGCGGAGAGCCCACGGGAAAAAATGGTCGACGTCTGCGCAGTTTGACCCAGACTCAATGCTGATCGGCGCAAAGCAGTAAAAGCATTTCCCCTTCTGGTATCCGTTGAGGGTCGCGCAGCAGGACCGTAGCGCCAGTCTTCGATCCCCACTCCTCAGGCTGAGCGTGCCCGTCTCACGCTCGAAATCGACAAGCCCGGCGTTCACACCCAAGGCCCAGGCGGTTTCGACAACCCGCCACCGCGCGTCGACCTCGCGGGCGAGATCCTTTCGTTCAGCAGTGTCTAAGAGAGTGTAGAGGTGGTCTGTCAGACGAATAGCTTTGCTCTCCCTCCGCTCGTCGATGAAAAAGGGCTGCTCGATCGCCTGCCCCCCGAGCATATGGAAGGCGTCAATGACGTCCCCGAAACCGTGACGGCAAGCTATCGCTCTCAGCTGCTCGTCGGAAACCAAACCGGCATTAAAATTCTCGCACGCACTCTGCATCGCTCGATTGAGCCCAGTGCTTCCCTGCTTCGGTGCGGCAGCAACGTGCTTGCTCAGGGACTGAGCGAAGGGGAGGGCGAGCTCATCAATTTTCACAAGATCGGTATCGGCAAAGTCGCCGCTCAAAAGGGCATCGGCCAGAGCAAATTTGTAGGCTGCAGTGTTCCGACCAAGCAGGATCAGCGCGCGCCAGCGGTTTTGCACGGTTGGCTGAACTTGCAGAAACTCAGTCACGCCGCGAGTTACGTTCTACAGCCCCCAGAACGCAAGCTCGGCAATCGCCCAACTACCGCCTTCGGTGTCGCAAATTGGGCCGTTACCGGACTGTCAGGTCCTGAGTTCACGGATGCGCTAAGCAGACTATCGGAAAACGACCCCAAAACTAACATAAGCAGCGAATCGAGCTCTGGTCAGTTGCGGTGCGACTACTGCGGCTGCTCGGCGCGCGCCTTGAGATAGCCGTAGAGTGCTTCCCGTTCCCGAGCCGTCATTTTTGAGAAACGCCCCTTCGAGACGCCCTCCATCATCGGCTTCAGCTTGCGCCCCCCGGCACCAGTTCCCTCAACCATAAGACCATCGAATTCGGTTGGCGAATATGCTCCCACCACAATCAGGTCGGGCGTGTCACTCCTTCCCTTTAGCTCCGGGCCGTGACATTCGGCACATGTCACTCTCGCGATATAACGGCCTAGTTCGTGAGTTGGACCGAGGTCGACAGGCGCGTGCGCCTCCGCGTCGCGCACTGTAGCGGCAGTCGTTTTCCACTCACCTTCGGCGATCATCTGCTGGACATCAGGAGGGAACGGGAGCGGCGGTAGCGTCGGAGCACCAGCTGGCTCAAGCGTGCGCATGTAGGCAATCAGCGCCGCCATATCCGGCGCACTTAAATGCTGGAATAGCTCGGACGGCATACCCCACAAGTCCCGGCCTGTTGGTGGTACACCCACCCTCAATACGTGTTCCAGCTGTTGGTCCGTATACTTGGGGACGTCGCGAGTCAGATTAGACGCATAGAGCTCATAGAATCGCTCGCCTTGAAGGTCCTTGCCGTGACATCCAGTGCAGCCCAGCACCTCGGCGATACGTTTCCCGTGAGCGGCTTTCGCTGCGGCCTGCTGCACCAAAGCGCCATCGAATGCTGTGGGCGGCGCATCGTAGGATGTGCTGTCTTGCTGGCTATCTGCGGTGCAAGCGCACACAGACCAAATCAGCAACGCCAGCAAATACTGTCGCATACATCTCCCCCCTGCACTCGCCAGCAGCATAGGCCCGGGATGCTATCAACTGCCATTTCGAATGTCAGCTAATCACTCTCAAATCGCATATCGGACGTGTTTGCATACCATTTCAATCCCGCCGTTGCGGGTCCGAGGAAGGTAAACGTCGCACTAGAGTTACTTAGAAATTAGACTGCTGGCCGCGCGATGGCGCGCAGGTAGCCAGTCGACTTCATCGGAGCATTCCAAAGCGGCCGGTTGGCCAACGATCCCGATGCGGTCATCTAGAGGCGTATAACCTCAACTAGGTGATGTGCGCGCTGGCGCCTTATGATTGGTATTATCGAAAGTGCGACTACAATCCCCGCCCGCTAGAGACGACGTCAGAGATTACCTCCCCATCAGCAACGACGCTGACAAGGGTCCTGCTATTTTCGATGGTTTCAAGCGGATTGCGCGCCAGTAGCAGTAGGTCTGCTTCGAACCCAGGTGCAATGCGCCCCAGCCGGTCTGAAGCACGCAGGAATTTTGCACTGCCGATGGTTGCGGATCGTAGCGCCTGTGCCGGGGTTAAACCGGCGCGCACCATCGAAGAGAGCTCCTCGTGTGCGGAATAGCCAGGATACACGAAAGGGTTGTTCACATCGCTGCCGAGCGCGAGGGGCACTCCAGCTTTCGCCACCCGCCTCAGGTTTTCGGAGGCATTGGCCAAATAGCCGAGAGCTCCCGCCTCATCCTCCGCCGCTGCGGCGAGAAAAGGAGCCGCGGCGAGGCTATCGATCACCTCGGCATTCACGCCTGACAGGGCATCGGGATCGGCTTCCCGCTGCTTGCGGGCCCAGGTCAGAATGCCATCGTAGAGCGAGAACGTGGGCACATACCACATGCCGCGATCAGCCATCCGTCGAACAAGGCTTGCGGGCAGCACGTCTGTGGGTGCGTGCATGATCCCGTCCACGTCCGCGTCGAGTGCGATCCGAACATGATCGGAAGCGCTTATGTGGGCGAAGACCGGCATCGAAAGCGCATGAGCGGCTGTGACGATTGCGCGTATCTGTGCATCGCCCATCCGCGGCTTCGGATGCCAGGGAGGAGGCCCATCCTCGATCACGATCTTTATCGCGGTGACCCCCGCCGCCTTCTTTGCCGCAATGAGGGCCGATACGTCAGTCCCGGGATCCAGCACGGTAACCCCGCGCGCTTCAGTCATTGCCGCGGGCACATCGTCTGGCATATTGAATATCGTAGAGACGGGGTGACTACCCCGCGCGGTGATCAGCGAACCCGAACCATAAAGTCCCGGGCAAGCAAATCTGCCAGCGCGGCACCGCTCCGTCAGGGTTAGCCAATCGGCGTCCCCGGCTCCGGTCGCGCCCGGAACAAACACCGTTGTAACGCCGTAGCGAAGAAACTGGCGCAGCGCCCGTTCGCGACCTGCCTCGCTATTCGGCATCGCTCCGCCTTCCCCGATATGCGCGTGCACGTCGATGAGCCCAGGCAGGGCGAACTGGCCCGATCCGTCGAGAGATCGAGTGCCTCGAGGTATCTTCAGCTGGCCAGCGGGTGCAACAGCGGCGATCCGGCCATCTGCGATCAGTACGTCCTGAGGGACTGAGGCGTTCGCAGCCTCTGTGTCGATCACTCGCACCGATGTGATGACGAGCTGGTCAGAGGACGGAGGCGCGCTGACGCGGGGGGTGGTACAGGCCGACAAGAACAAAGCTAAAGTCAGCGCGGCCCTGCGTGAGTTTTGCATTTGATCGCCCCCTCCAACGAGTGCTTACCGGACAGCGAAAAGGCCGCCAACTCAATCTCATCGCAGTTCAGCGAGCTCTAAGGCCCGGCATCCCCACATCTTTGACGTTCGCGTGGTTAGCGCGAAGCCTGAAGGGGCGGGCCGGAAACCAACCCATTGCGGACATTAGCAGATTGGAGCACTTTTGCACGGGCTGCGCAGATGGGGAAAATATATGGGCTTTAAGAGGCGGGAGTTGCTGGTAGCTGCGCCAGCGGTGGGGCTGGTGAGTTTGCTCTCGGGGAAAGCGGCGGAAGGGGCAGTCACCCAGGCCGGGTCGGACGATCGCTATCGGGTCGACGATCCCCAAGTCATCATGGCCGCCGCCCGGGAAATTATGAAGGAAGATTGGGTCGGCGTCCTGATCACAATCGATGAGGTTGGCATGCCTCGCGCTCGCCCCGTCGGAGTCAGTGACCCGACGGACGACTGGAGTATCTGGATGTCGACCCGGCGGGGAAGTCGAAAGACCAAGCAGATCATGGCGAACCCGAGAGCGGCACTCCACTTTGGCCTCGACGATATCCCGAACGGCACGAAAAATAGCTACTACGCGAGCTTCACGGGGCGTGCTTCAGTTCATACAGATGTCAATTCGATTGCGGATCATGGTCCCTCCGAGCAATATCGGTCACAGTGGCCTAATTACCCTGATGACCTCGCGATCATCCGCTTCGTACCGCAGGTGCTGGAAGTAATGGGCAAGGGCATCCTGCCCAACAAACAGCATTGGCAGCCGCAGGCGGTGCAGCTCGGACACTCATAATCATCGTGTCCTCGGCTCCAGTTCTCGTGCGTCCACCACATTTTCCAACGCATAGCTGCGATTTAGGGAACGGCCTGACTGTCAGGTGGCGTATGGGTAACTTCGCATTTTGCTTGAGCGATTCAATCTCGCGCTACTTTGATGATTTATCGTGTACCCGCAGACTTAGAGTCAGCGTGGGGGTAACCCTGCAGGAAGACTGATCGGAGCGTCAGAGAACACACTCACAGTCGTCGTGTCTCGGCCAGCCCCTCCGCGCTCCCGTCAATTTCGTTCTCCACCGTCAGCACCTGGAGCATTTGGCGCGCCGCCTCGCTTAATCAACGCCAGAACGATCTCCGGCGCCAGATTCCGAAGTTCGAGCAGAGCCAGATACGCCTCGCCGCGCACCTGGAGGAACGCCCCTGCTTGCCAGCCTCAGGAAACGCCTTGCACCAATCAAAAGCGACTTGGGCGCGATGGGCGAGATCGGCTGACACGCTGCCCACATAGCGCAGCGGAACGATTCGGAAACATCGTGAAGCTCGCCCCACAGATTAAGTTGGGCCCCTAAGCGCCTGTATCCGCGTTGGCTGATGATAGGGTGAAGAGCTATGTCAAAGAACCAGGCGTTCGCATCTCAATTCGATATGCTCCAACAGGCCTTAAAGCGCGTCTTTCCAACGACCAGCGATGGTCGGTTTTCGGACTTACTGGCCGCCCTCGACGCACCGACACCCGCTGACGAGAATGACACGATGTCTGACGATCGGCAGGAAGCGCGATTTCCATTAGAGATATGGGGGTTTTACCGAACGCCCAACGGCGGGAAGAGGGACATTCTACTCAAAGACATTTCCGAGACGGGCTGTCGGTTCTTTGACAAGTTCAGCGGCTTGGTGCCGGATCAGGAGTAATCATTGAAAGTTGAAAAACTAGGCCCTTTCAATGCGATCGTTCGGTGGAACGAGGCAGGGTACATTGGGGCGCAATTCGCCCAACCGATCTACGGACCTATCTTCGACCACATACGTCTGAGGCTATCGTCGGCGTGCTCAGACTATACAGAGTGAGTTTTAATCCGCACCTGTCCCTCACTAGCGGCTGCCTACGCTAAATTGACACTGAGAACGCCCCCTCCTTCCGAGCCTCTGGATGCGCCTTTCAGGGATTGAAGGCGACTTGGACGCAGTGGACGAGATCGGCTGACACGATGCCCACGTATCGCAGCGGGACGTTTTCCGAACGGTGCTCGCCTGGAATGTAAAGGTTCATACTATTGGGCGAGTCTGCCCACATTCGGGACTTCGCAATTTGCCGCGATACAACGTCGAGGAAGAGGTTTATCTAGGATTTGCGACCCGAAAGGCCCGAAGCGATTCGGTGCTTCTCCTGACCGGCCTCGTCTCTAATTCGGGACGGGGCCATTTTTTTGTTGAAAGCGCCAGATCATAATCAGCTCAGAAGCGCGGGATGGCCCTGCCTCGGCGCTGACAGGGCCGACCGGCTCTTCTTCCCCCCCCACGACTCCGAAGGGCGCCCGGCTGGAAGAATGGGGTGACACGCCACCCTCGGGTCGCCAAGCGCAGCGTGTCGCCGGTTTCGCTAAAGCAACCCGCAAGCTGTGTCACGAAAATTCAATGAAATCAGACTCTGGCTGGCTTCGCTTAAAGTATGAAACCCGCGTCCAGTTACAGCGTTAGGATCGCATCGGTGGTGCCTCACCATACAGCACCGCCGATAATTATCCCGCTGCTGCCACCTGCCAGAAGCCTTCCAGATAGGACAGGTCTGCGATTTGCTTGCCATCCTCAAATATGACGGCCCTGCGCTTGTTCGGGATCGTCTCCAGGCGCGAAATGGCAATTTCGGACCCCAACGCTTCAAATTCGATTTCTTCGGTTTCGGCATCGTACCCGTGATCCAGACGAATCACGTAACGACGCATTCCTGGCGTTCCTGGCATGGTTACGACCTCCACGGTCAAAGCTGTAACATGGCGGGATGGTGGCGCGCTATACTGGGTCGCTGAGTCTAGCGCGCCTCTGGTCGTGATGGGCCTAATCTGCCGCGTTTTCGACGGCAAACTTTAAAGATCGACCATTGCGACCAAGCTCGACCACAGGGCGAGATCGAGACGATCTTGGAGTGCGCAGGGCAAAATCGATTGTGCAGTTTACAGGCTCGACCAAACTAGCGCATTGAAGAGTGGGACTTTTGTCGAGTCGGGGGACGGTCGTGCGCTACTTCTTCAACATCGCCGGGGCGGTTATCGAGCCTGACGATGACGGACACGAGATCAGCAACCTATCGGACGCTCGCATTCAGGCCGTGAAGTTTGCCGCTGAGTATTTGCGTGATCGGCCCGAACTACTCTGGCTTGGCGAGGAGTTCCGGGTCGAAGTAACCGACGTGGATCGCCACACGTTGTTCACGTTCATCGCGGTTGGTGTCGATGCTCCGGCACCCCCTGGACGATTGCGGCTCTAAAGCCCAACGAACGCCAGGATGAACCGCACCGCAAAGTAGGCCAGCGGAATGCCGACCGTGAACACGATCATCCAGCGGGCGAGTTCGGGAAATGTGGGGCGCATCTCGCCAGTTAAGCGGATCGGTTCGCTGTAGGAAAGCTGCCGCGGGGGACGCGCCGCCCGGTTCCATCGACGGTCGACGCGATGAGCTATCGCAAAGCTTAACTAAGGTGGTGCTAAGCCGGGCTGCAGGAACCAGGACACCTGGTCATAGTTTCATAATCGGGTCGCAGTCGGCGGCGAGAGATTGGCCTCCCCATGTTCCTCGCCGCCGCACCCCTGACTAACTTCAAACTCCCGCTTCGGCGGGAGCTTTTTTAGGTGGCTTTGGCGCACATCCTTTTCTCCCGAAATTACGGTGAGCCCCAACCACTCGACGTCCCTCCGACGAATCTGCCCCTGCTTTGTCGAAAAATCTCTGACCAGCCTTGAACCAAAACCCGGGCATGCACCTCCGCCTGTGGGGAGGTAAAATGTTGATCATCAACGCAAGCTTGGCCATTCTCCAATAAGTTTGGAGACGTCATATGGATGATGATGCAAAGAGAGAAGATGACAGGGACCGGGCAAGGCGGATGATACCGTACCTGGTAGCAATCTCCGCGATAATGTTGGCGTTGTTGGCTGTTGCCGTTCTCTTGAAGGATTAGGCCTGAGTTTCGAGAGCCAGTCCACATTATGAGACGGCTTGCTCGTCGCAATTAGGCGGGGAGGGAACTTGCGTTAGCTCACCCCGTTGAAGCTGGGTCGGCAGTTGAGTGATCCCCCCATTCCGTCCTCAGCGCCGATGCGATCCGCCTCAAAGACCTCCGCTTCGGCGGGGGTCTTTTTGCTTGGCGATTATGTCGACTGCAAACACCCAATCAGAATAGGAATTGTGCGGCGAGCAAGAGAGCCAGCGCCGAACCGAACACTTAAGTGATTACCCTCTGCTGCTGAATGACGATCGCTCTGCAGCCGACTAAGGCGCGCGAGGACGATTGGATTCAGTCGTATGTCGGGCGCGAAGTCAGCTTTCGAGCCGGCAAGATAAGGTATTTAATGAGCGGAAGTGGGACGCGAAGCTGGGCCGACGGCCGAAATGAACGAACGGCAGCTCTCGGGATCGCGCCCAAACTAGTCGAATGACCGGGATTAGGGCGCAAAGCGGACGCCAGTCGGTCCCAAAATTCAATGGGGACCGCTGGTCACCCGGTCGGAGCCAAGCTTCGCGCGATCAAATTGGAGACGTCGTTTGCCGCTTGAAGCACCGGCTGGTTTGCCAAATGGGCGTAGCGTGCCGTCGTCTGAACCTGAGTATGGCCAAGGAGTTTGCCGATCATTGGAAGGCTCTGGCCGTGGCTGACGGCAACTGAGGCGAAGGTATGACGCAGATCATGGATTCTCGCGTTCTTTAATCCAGCTCGACCGCGTAGCCGCTGCCAGAACGGCTGGAGGTCTGTAAGGTGAGCGCCAGGGTTGCGACCCTCGATCACAAAGGGGTTATCGGCTGCGGGTGTGATATGCTCCAAGACCTTGACTGCCGCATTGCCAAGATGAACCTCCTTTGCCCCGGTTTTGCTGTCGGGAAGGCGAAGAAGTTTGCTTGGTAGGTCGACGTGCTCCCAGCGGAGGGTCATGATCTCGCCGAGGCGGCAGCCGGTAAAAAGCAGGAGCCGAATAGCGGCGATGGCTGAGGGGAGTTCGATCCGTTCTTCTTCCATTTCGCCCAGCACACGACCGATGGACTGCAGTTCTCCCGCCGAGAAGTACCGTTCGCGCTTCTTTTCCGGATACTTCTTGATGTGCCTGCGAGGGTTGGTGCCGTCCGGTCGCAATCCCCACAGCTCGGCCAGGTTGAACATCTTCGAGATGATCTCGAGATTGCGGTTGGCTTGGTAGGGACGGTGCCGCCAGTCGTGATGATACTTCGCGATGTCGGCTCGGGTAACATCGACGATCCGCAAGTGACCGATCGCCGGTAGAATGAAGAGCTTGAGGTTGCGGCGGTACTCCTTGGCGGTGCTCGCCTTCAGGTGAACCGAGATATGCTCTTCGTCGAAGCGATCGGCGAGCTCGCGTACGGTGAGCGCTGTGCGCTTGGCGCGCTTCTCAGCCATCGGGTCGATATCTTGGCGCAGTTTCACCAGCGCCTCGAGAGCCAGGCCGCGGGCCTGGTCTGGGGTGATCGCCCCAAAGCGGCCCAAGCTCAGCCGTCGTGATGTGCGCCCGTAGCGATACTGCAGTACGAACTGCTTGCGCCCAGTGGGGAAGATCCGGATACCGAGCCCTGACAGTTCGCCATCCCATACGAAGTAATCTTTGTCGGCTGGTTCGAGCGCCTCTATCGTGCGCTTTGTGAGCTTTGCCATTACGCCTCCTGTTACCAGCGGCGGTTTCGGGCCTCGATCCGTAAGCAAATAGGAAGCAGCCGGGAGCGAAGCGTAGCGAAACCGTGCGTAGGCACACAGTCGCCAGACGCTTTCATAGTCAATCTAAGCTGCTGAAAATAAGGGCTTAAGCGCAATCCCGCGTAGGGAGGCGTAACAGCCCAGCAGAGCCCTCATAACCTGAAGGTCGTTGGTTCAAATCCAACCCCCGCAACCACTATTCCTGACCTAAGGACTCAATCCCTAACCCCGCTCCAGTCAGCGGGGTTTTTTGCGTTTGGGCTGGTGCCATTTCGACAAGCCCGAGGAACCCGCAGTTAGCTTGGCCGAGGCAATCCAGTTTGCACCGATCGCGGGATTTTGTTTGTTCAATGCCCGGCAACTTGCGCTATGTTCGCATTCAGCCGCCGCTGGCGTGGAGCGACGATGCTTGAAGGAGAGGCAAATGGCTACGGCAATCAACGTTCGGTCTGGCAGCGAAATGGCGCCAGGCGAGTGGGAGGCCCGCGTCGATCTTGCGGCGGCCTATCGACTGGTAGCGCTGTACGGCTGGGATGACCTGATCTTCACGCACCTCTCGGCCAGGGTGCCAGGCCCGGAGCACCATTTCCTTATCAATCCTTACGACATGATGTTTGAGGAAATTACCGCGTCCTCGCTGGTCAAGATCGACGTCGATGGAGCACCCGTTGGGCCTTCGACCCATCCGGTCAATCCGGCAGGTTTCACGATACATTCGGCCATCCACATGGCACGGGAAGACGCGCACGCCGTGATGCATCTCCACACACCGCACGGTCAGGCCGTTTCCGCGATGGAGTGGGGGCTGCTGCCGCACACGCAGACCGCCATGATCGCATCGCACGATATCGCCTATCACGACTACGAAGGCATCGCGACCGACCTCGAGGAGCGCGAGAGGTTGGTGGAGGACCTCGGCTCCAAGAACGCGATGATCCTGCGCAATCACGGTACGCTGGCGGTCGGCGACAGCGTCGCGTCGTGTTTCCTACGGCTCTATTTCCTCGAGCGCGCGTGCGAAGCCCAGGTCCACATGCTGGCAGCGGGCCGGGAGAACCTCAACAATCCACCGCAGGGCACCCCGGAAAAGGTCGAAGTGCAGAGCAATCCGAAAGGGATGGGCGCACTGGCTCAGGCGCTGGCCTGGCCTGCGCTTCTACGGAAGCTGGACCGGATCGACCCGAGCTTCCGCGACTAAAGCGCGGTTCGGGGAAATCAGGTTTCAGTTCAGAAGGAGCAATCCGCTCCATCGGGCAGGACCTCGCGAGCGACCGCGGATATCTGCATCGTCAGCGGGCCCTCGGACGCGATCGCAATACTGCGACCGAGGCCGGGTGCGCACGCTTCGGTAATCAGCATCTCGCGCCAGCCTTTGCCCGCGCTCAGTGCCAGTTCGCGCGTGATGTCGATCGTGTTCGATCCGACGGTCAGCTTCACCGGTCTTTCGGGCTGGGCAGGCAGGAAATAGCTTATGCGGTATGCCCCCACACCGTCTTTCGGCTGGGCGAAGACCAGGCTCGAGCCGGGCGAAAACGTGATCTCGCGCGCATCTTCCTGTCGGTTTCGGTCGATGCCACGCGCGGTAATGCCACCGGCCGTGCCGCGCAGGTTGGGGAGCGGCCGGCCGCCGGCGGTCACGCTGATGTCGCCGGCCATACGGCCACCCACGAACCAGTCCGCCGACGGGCCGGCGCTCAGGTAGCCGCAGGTTTCGTCTAGCCTTGCCAACGTGCGGGGGGCGTCGAGCGACAGGCCGTAGCCGACCCGGAAGAGTGCGCCCTCGGGACCGTTCACTGGCTTGCCGTCGCACTGGGCGGGCCAGCTGAAAGGTAGTCGCCCCGTCGCCGGGCGCTTGCCGAACAGGACATCGGCCACCCCCGCGCCTTCGCCCCCGGGTAGCCACGCAGCGACGAAAGCGTCGGCAGCGTTGATCTCGCGATTCATCCACATCGGTCGGCCCGACAGGAACACAGCGATCGAAGGTATGCCCGCGGCATCGAATTTGCGGAGCAACGCGAGGCCTTCCTCGTCATCGAAGACGAGCGTCTTTCGGTCGCCTTCGAATTCGGCGTATGGCGCCTCGCCGAAAACGACGACCGCGACATCGGGCCGGGCGGTAAAGCTTCCGTCGACAGACAGCGTCGCCGAACCGCCGGCATTCCTGGCAGCGTCCGCAATGCCCGCCCAGATCGAGGTCGCGCCCGGGAAATAGGTTTTATTGTCCAGCTCTACACCGCCCTGCCAGGTCAGTGTCCAGCCCCCGGCTGCCTGCGCGATGCTGTCCGCCGCGCGGCCGGCAACCAGCACCCTGGCGCCCTGGGCGATCGGCAACACGCCGGCGTTCTTGAGCACGACCTGCGATTTGGCCGCCGCTTCACGCGCAATCGCCCGATGTTCTGGCGCACCTATCATCGCAAGCCGACCGCCTACGCCCCGGGCCGAAGGCTTGGGCGCGCCCGGCTCTAGCAGGCCAGCGCGGAGTTTTACGCGCAGGACGCGACCGACCGCCTCGTCGAGACGCGCCATCGAGATGGTCCCGTCCGTCACCTGCCGAAGCAGGTTGGCATGCAGGGCCTTCCAGTCGTCGGGCACCATGTAGATGTCGAGACCCGCGTTGAGAGCCTGCGGGCAATCGTCCACCTTGCAACCGGCGATCTGGCCGTGACCGTTCCAGTCCCCGACAACCAGGCCTTTGAAGCCCATCTCGCCACGCAGGACGTCGGTCAACAAGGGTTTGTTGCCGTGCATCTTCACGCCGTTGATCGAGTTGAAGCTCGCCATGATTGTTTCGGTCCCGGCGGCGATCGCGGCGGGATAGGGGCGTCCATGCAGTGCCTTGAGTGCTTCTATGTCGCCGTTGACGTCCCCCTGGTCCACGCCCTGTGCAGTACCGCCATCCGCGAAGAAGTGCTTGGCTGTGGCGATGACGCGCCCGTCGCCGAGCCTGTCCGGAGCGCCTGTCCTGCCTTGCAGACCTTCCACGAGTGCGGCGCCGAGCGGCGCGACGATATCGGGATCCTCGGAATAGCTTTCGTAAGTCCGGCCCCACCGGTCGTCCTGCGCGACGGCGACCGTGGGCGAAAAGTTCCAGTCGATACCTGTCGCCTCGATTTCCGCTGCGGTCGCGGCGCCGATGCGGCGCAATAGGTCGGCGTCGCGCGTTGCGCCAAGACCGATGTTGTGCGGAAATATGGTCGCGCCGATTACGTTCGTGTGGCCATGTACGGCATCGGTGCCCCACATGGTCGGGATGACCGGCTCCCCACCGGGCAGCGGAGCCGTCGACGCGGTCCACATCTCGTCGGCCAGCTTGAGCCAGTCGGCCGCCGGCGCGAACTCGTTGCCGTAGGGACCGCCATTCCCACCGTTGAGATAGCTACCGAAACGGTATCGCTCCATGTCGGCGGGAGTGAACGAATTGATCTGCGGCTGTATGAGCTGCGCGATCTTGCGCTCCAGGCTCATGCGCGAAAGCAGCTCGGCTATGCGCGTGTCTTCACTCGCCTGAGCGGACGGGACCGCGGATGCCGGAGCAGCGCCTTCCATCCGGCTTTGCGTGCAACCCGCAACCAGCGCCGCACATGCGACCGCCGTCAAAAAACCAACTCGCATCCGTCCTCGTCCCATTCTTTGTGAACGTTCTCAAGCTGGCACGGCGAGGCTGCTAAATCAAGCGGCTACCGCGACTTTCAGGGGTCGCGGCGTGGAACCAGAGTGGCGGCCAAAGCGGCGAGCACGGCCAGCATGACGAACAGGCCCGAAAAGCCGAACTTCGGCACCAGCGTCAGCGCAAGAGCGGGCATGACCAGCGAGGGGGTGGTATTGGTGAGATTGAAAATCCCGAGATCGCGGCCCCGCCGGCTCGGTCTTGGCAAGACGCGAAGAGTCTGCGCGGAGTGGAGCGCCAGAAATACCGAACTGGCGATCCCGAATAGGCCATATGCCGCAATGGCCGGCGCCGTTCCCTGCGCCAGCGCCATCGACACAAGTCCGATGGCCGAGATCGCGGCGGTAAGTGAGAGTGGGGCAAGCGGACGATCGTGCCGGTCCGCCCAGCGACCGACGATCAGCGCAATGGGGGCCGAAACGGCGAGCACGGCGCCGAAGATGATGGCTGTTCGGCTCGCACCGAGGGTCGGATCGACCGCCCGGAACCAGAGGTAAAGGAAGGCGAACAGCGCCGCCTCGGCGATCTGCAACGAAAGACGCGCCAGCCACATGCGCACGACTATCGACCGGGTCCTTTGCGGCCGATCCGGTCCCTTCGCCGGGACGGGATGGTCTACCGTCGGCGGAAGGCGGATGAGGAGTACCGGCGCGACGCAAAGGACGACAAGGCAGGCGACGATCGCCGGCCTGATCTCCATCGCCAGCAAACCGGGCCAAGTCACCAATGCGCCGCTCGCCGCACCCAGCGCCGGCGCGAAAGCGAGAAACCCGCCGAGCGTTCCCTTCCGCGCATCGGGCACCACGTCGCCGGCCAGCGCGCCGAGAGGGCCGAGCATCATGTTCAAGGCCAATTGCCAGCACACGATCAGGGAAGCGAGTTCCCAGAACCCGTTGGCGTAAGGGAACAGCGCGAGGAACCCGCCCGACAGCACGAGTCCTGCGGCAATCCATCCACGGCGGTTACGCGTCACGTCGCTCAGGTAACCGAATCCGATGTGTGCGAAGCTGGCGGCGATCGCGCCGCAGAAGGCGAGGGCAGAGAGCCAGTCCACCGCTCGCGTCGGTCCGACCAGGCCCGCGATACGTTCCGGCATGAGCAGGGTCAGGAACGGCGTGTAGGCGATCGCGCCGCCAGCCCATGCCAGCGCATAGACGATGATGAATCGCTCGATCCGTCCAGGAATGGCGCGGGTCGTCACCGACCGGTCAGGCGGGAGGAGCGACCGAGGCGCGCTCGGCGAGCGATCCGTGCACGGTGGTTACGCCGGCGGGTAACTCCTCGCCTTTCTGGGCGCGGATGATGAGGTCGACCGCGCATGAGACGGTCTCCGCGATCGGCTGGTCTACCGCGGTCAGCGGAGGCTGGGTGAAATGGACCAGCGGCGTGTTGTCGAAACTGATCAACGAGAGCTGGCCCGGCACTGCGATGTCGCGCGCTCGGGCAACCTCGAGCGCGGCAAGCGCCATCTGGTCGTTGCTGGCGATGATCGCGGTCGGCGGCGCGACCGCATCGAGCAGAGCCGCTGCAGCACGCTCTCCCGATGCGTAGCTGAAATCCCCCTCGGCCAGCAGGCCGTCGGTCGATAGGCCCTCTTCTGCCATCGCGGCGCTCCAGCCATCGACGCGCCGAGCGCTCAGGCGATATTCCGACGAGCCGGCAATGAAGCCGATCCGCTTGTGCCCGTGATCGATCAGGTGCCGTGTGGCGAGGCTCGCCATGCGGGTATCATCCATCGTCAGCGGAATGCCCGGACCGTCCTCGCGCGATCCGATGCGAACGAAGGGGATTTTCTGGCGACCGAGAAACTCGACGATCCGCGGGTTGTCGGAATGAGGAGGCGTCAGGATGATGCCGTCGGGCTGGAGCGCGGCGATCGCAGCGGCGAGTTCGCGTTCGACATGATCGTCGTGCGTATCGACCAGCTCGAAAATCATCCGGTAGCCGTGCTCGGCGCACTTGAGCATTCCGCCGAGCAGCATCTGGTCGACCCAGTCGGTACCCTGCCGCGCGCGCCAGTCGGCGATGGTGCGCTCGCGGTCGTTGATCGCAAGAATCAGGTACGATCGCGACCCGCTCATGCGCTGGGCAGCGATGGATGGGACATAGCCTAACCGGTCGATCGACGCCTGCACCCGCTCCTGCATTTCCGGGCGGACGCTCGGTTCCTTGTTGATCACCCGGCTGACGGTCTGCAGCGAGACCCCGGCATCGGCCGCAACGTGCTTGATGGTGACGGCCTGGCGGCGACGAGCCATGGTCAGGTGTTTCCCCAAATCGGCGACACAGCGACGGGCGCGCGCTGCAGCCCCTCTTCCGGTGGCGTCGTCCCTAGGTTGTTTGGCGTCGGGAAGGCAAGCACAGGCAATTCAGCACATTGAACGAAAACGGGCCCGGTCGTCACCGATCCGGGCCCGCATGCGTTTCGTGTTCGCCCCTCAGAAGTCGAAGCGGGCGAGGAACGTATAGCGGCGATCGTTCCGGAACGCCGACCGGATGACCCGGTTGCCGTCGAAGTCGATCACCTGGCTGGTCCGCGTGACCTGGTCGAGCAGGTTGACGCCCTGGACGCCGACCTTGAGGTTGTCGTTCACCGTGTAGAAGATCGACGCATCGAGCTGACCCCCCGATTCCTGCCAGATCGGCGAGAACGGGAAGATGTCGTCTCGCGGGGTGATCAGGAAGTCCGAGCGCCAGTTATATGCCGCGCGGGCGGACAGCGGGCCCTTTTCGTAGAACAGCACCGCGTTGACGGTGTGCTTTGAAATGCCCGCCAGCGGCTGGAGTTCGGCGAAGGTCGTGCGGGCAGCACCGCCGACCTGCGTGTTCCCGAACGCTCCTCCATCTACGTACGTATAAGTCAGCTGCGAACCGAAGCCGCTGAGGATGCCCGGCAGGAAGTCGTAGGTCTGCTGGTATGCCAGTTCGACACCCTTGAGAGTGCCTCCCTGCGAGTTGATCGGCCCGTTGACCTCGACTTCGAGCGAGGTGCCGCCCGGGCTGGTATATTCGACAAGGTCGATCCCGTTGCTGACGATCCCCTTGATATCCTTGAGGAAGAACGCAGCGGTGATCGATCCGACCGCGTCGAAGTACCACTCGACACCGAAGTCGTAGTTCCAGGATACGACCGGCCGAACATTGCGGTTGCCGGTGAACAACTGGAACAGCGGACCCGTCTCGAGCGTGCCCTCCTGCCGCAGGTCGTTGGTGTTGTCGCCGATACCGCCACCGGCGGTGAACAACTGCAGATCCGGACGTGAAATGCCCTTGGACACGGCAGCACGGAACAGCAGTCCGCCGCCGACGTCCAACTTCGCGTTGAAGCTGGGCAGCCAGTGATCGAACACGATATCCCGATCATCGACCAGGAATTCCCCGGTGAAGCCATTGGCGAATTCCTGCTGGCGCGCAGGTGAGAGGCTGCAATAGCCGGGCAGTGTCTGGCCGGGCGGCGTCTGGTTGCACTGCCCCACGATCTCGTTGACCTGGACAATGCCGTCGTTGTTTCCGGCTGGTCCAGTGTCGAAGAAGAATCCGTTCGGGAAGCCGATCAGACCGCCGGTGCGGACCTTCGTTTCGATGTAGCGGACGCCGAAGTTGCCATCGAGCTTCCAGCCACTGCCGAACTCGGTGCCGAAGTCGACGCGGGCATAGGCGGCCTTTGTGACTTCGCCCACGCTGGACACTTCGGGCGGGCAGTAAGGATCGCACGGCACAACGGTCCCGTCGATCTGCTGGAACGAGCGGTCCTGCACGCCGAAGAACGGGTTCGGAGTCTGCGAGAAGATGTTAATTTCCTGCGCCTGGCGCTTCGATTCACCGGACAGATACTCGCCTAGGAAATCGTCACCGCCAAAGAACCATGCCGCGCCGCCAGGCAGCGGAGTGGGTGCATTGCCGCGCTGGAAATTCTCCGCGAACGGATTGCGTATCTGCGAATAGTTGGGGAACTCGTCGGTATAGGCACCGCCGGCGATCGCATTTTCCTGTCCGGGTAGCCCGGTATAGAACCGGCCCGGAACGAACGGGCAGTTCGGCCCGGCATTCCACGGCGCGCAGCCCGCGCGACCCGCCCATGGAGCCGACAGGTTGCCCCAAGTGCTGAAGTTGGTGTTGCGCGTAGTCCGCTCGCGGTCGGCCCAGCGACCGCCGATGCGGGCGGTCTTGAAGAAGCCGGTATCGCTGATGTCGTATTCGGCATCGAAGCGCAGGCTGTCGAGCTTGGCGTCGTTTTGCTCGATCGCGTCGAGCAGAAACCAGTAATAGGTGTAGTCGCCGCTCGTGAAATAATCCGCCGGCGAGCCGGAGGGGGCGAGGAATTCGATTTGCGGCGTCTTTCCGGTCACGTCGATCGAAACGTCTGCCCAGGTGTTCATCGCGCCGATGATCGAATCGCGGCTGAGGTCGGACGTGATGCGCTGCGCTTCGAAGTTGAAACGCAGGCGGTCGGTCGCCTGCCACTTGGCATCGAACGAGAAGTCCTCGGTCGTGCCTTCCGTACCGCGCTGGAAGCGCAGCGATTCCATGCCGATGCCGCCGCGCCCGAACGGATTGGCGTAGGCATCGCCCGGACGCTGGGTGAGAACGCCGCTCTGGAAAATGCCGTTCTCGTCGAACTGCCAGGTACTGCCGGCGCGCGGAACGGGGAACAGCAGATCGTCGTTCACGAGCGCCAGGATGGCATATTCGTCGGTGAAGAACGTGGTGTCGGAACGCAGCCACTCGGCCGTCATCTGGAAGTCGCCGGTCGGATCTTCGTATTGCAGAACGGCCGACCAGGCTTCGCGGTCACGCTCGAGTTCGGTCGTGCGAACGCCCGCGCCCTTGGGAGCTACGACGGTGTTTGCCGGCGGGAAATTGCTTTCGTCGAAAGTAGGCGCGCCGACGCCTGCAGAGGTGGTCGGCGATACGCGGATACAGGGACCGTCGAGGGTCGGTGCGCGGTAGCACGGATCGGTTAGCTGGGTCGCATCGGTGCGGGTCGTGAGCTTCGAGCGCGAGTAGCCGAGCTGGACACCAACCGTACCGCCGTCGGTTTCGAAGGTGTTCGATCCGAGGATCGAAAAACCGCCAGTCCACTTCTTGGCAAGGTCGCCATAGCTTCCTTCGATCGACCCGGCGAGCTTGGGGCCGGGGCTGTCGAGCGGTTTGCGGGTCACGAGGTTCACCGTGCCCGAAATGCCGCCGTCGATCATGTCGGCGGTCACGTTCTTGAATACCTCGACCCGGCCGAGAAGTTCGGGCGAAACGTCGTTGAAGCTGAGTTCGCGCCCGCCGGTGGCCGAGAAGATGTCGCGTCCGTTGAGTTCCGAGCGAACGAAGGGCAGGCCGCGAATGATCACGCCGGTACCTTCGACCGAGAAACGATCGGGGTCGGACGTCTTTTCGAAGCGGCCGATGTTCACGCCGGGAACGCGCTGCAGCGCTTCGGCGACCGAACGGTCGGGGAGGGCGCCGATATCTTCGGCGGTGATCACGTCGACGAAGGTGTCGGCGTTTTCCTTGATGTTCTGCGCGCTCTGCAGCGACGCGCGATAACCGGTGATGACGATCGCCGACTCGTCGGTCTCGGCAGTCTCTTCCGTCTCTTCGGCCGGGTCCGCGGCAGCGTCCTGGGCCCAGGCGGGCTGGGCTGCACACGCGACGAGCGCGATGCCCGATGCGGTCGACAGGGCGAAATGCCGGCGGGCAGCCGTGCTGGAGCGGTGACGACGAATCAAGCGATCCTCCCAAGATCTATAGCTTTACGGCGGGATTCACGCCCCGCTCGCAACTTTCGATAATTCATTGCGTGAACGTTCACAAGTAAATATTGAACGTTCACATTTGGCATTGCGAATGCACCGTGCAACTACGCGGGCATACGAGGGAGAGAGCCGTGAAGCCGATACGCAATATCGTGATCGTGGGCGGTGGTACCGCCGGATGGATGGCGGCCGCTGCGCTGTCTCGGCTGAAGGAAGGCAACGACCTTGCGATCACGCTGATCGAGTCCGAAGAAATCGGCACTGTGGGCGTCGGCGAGGCGACCATCCCCCCCTTCGTGGAATTCAACCAGTTGCTCGGCATCGACGAGCGCGAGATGATGTCGGCTACCCAGGCCAGCTTCAAGCTGGGCATCCAGTTCATGAACTGGGGCAAGCAGGGGGATAGCTACATCCACCCGTTCGGGGCGTACGGCTATCCCATCGACGGCGTGGGATTTCACCAGCACTGGCACCGGGCAAGGGCGGAGGCGGACCGGCGCCCGATCCAGGCCTTCAATCTGGAAACGATGGCCGCGTATTTCGGCAAGTTCTCCCGCACCGAGGATTTTCGCGGTCAGGACCTGCCGCCGGTCAACTATGCATACCACATCGACGCAACGCGTTATGCGCGTTTCCTGCGCGCGCTGTCCGAGAAGCGCGGGGTCGTGCGCAGCGAAGGCAAGGTCGTCGACGTGACACTCGACGGCGAGAGCGGGCACGTCGCTTCGGTGACGAAGTCGGATGGAACGGTGATCGCCGGGGACCTGTTCGTCGATTGCTCGGGCTTTCGCGGCCTCCTCATCGAGCAGGCGCTCGAGACGGGCTATGAAGACTGGCGGCACCTTTTGCCGTGCGACCGAGCTGTTGCGCTGCCATGCCTGCGCGAAGACGGATCGCCGCCCGCTCCGTTCACGCGCGCCACCGCGCATTCCGCCGGCTGGCAATGGTGCGTTCCGTTGCAGCATCGCAACGGCAACGGTCACGTCTATTGCAGCGCATTCATGCAGGATGACGAGGCGCATGACATCCTCGTCGGAAACCTCGCCGGCAAACCGCAGGCCGACCCCAATTTCCTCCGTTTCGTGACCGGGCGGCGCAAGAAATTCTGGAACAGGAATGTCGTCGCACTGGGTCTCGCCGCGGGATTCATGGAACCGCTCGAATCCACCTCCATCCATCTCATCAACACCGGGGTGAACAAGCTGATCGCGCTGCTTTCGCTGGCCGGGATCACGCAAGTCCAGGAAGATGCCTTCAATCGCTTCACGGCCAAGGAATACGTTCGCATCCGCGATTTCCTCGTACTTCACTACAACGCCACCACGCGCGACGATTCCGAGTTCTGGAACCACGTCCGCACGATGAAAGTGCCGGATTCGCTTGTCGAAAAGGTAGAACTCTTCCGTCTGAATGGGCAGATATTTCGCGAAGAAGACGAACTTTTCACCGAAACGAGCTGGGCCGCGGTCATGATGGGCCAGGGCATCACGATGCAGGGCCACAACCCGATGGCCGATCGCATTCCGGCCGCCGACCTCAAGAAGGAATTCGACGAGATCGAGCGATCGGTGCGTTTCGCGGTCGACCGGATGCCGACGCACCACGACTACTTGAAACGCTACTGCCCGGCCCCAGAACAGGCCGCCGTCGCCGCCTGATCCGCTGGACAGCGTCGCGATCGGCGGGCAACGATGCGCGCCGAAACGACTGAAGGCTTGGCGATATGAACATGCGTGAAAACGATCGTGTGCGGATCGAACTCGGCGATGACGGGGTCGCACAGGTGCGTCTCGTGCGCGCGGACAAGATGAACGCTCTCGACGGCGAGATGTTCGCCCGGATGATCGAGGCAGGACAGTCGCTGCATGACATGAAGGGCCTGCGCGCGGTAGTTCTCTCCGGCGAAGGACGCGCCTTCTGCGCCGGGCTCGACCTGTCGAACTTCGGCCGCGACCGCGGCAACGAACCGCCTCTGACAGAGCGTACCTATGGCAATGCCAACCTGGCGCAGCAGGTCGCCATGCAGTGGCGCAAGCTGCCGGTGCCGGTCATCGCAGCGATCCACGGCGTTTGCTTCGGCGGTGGATTGCAGATCGCGAGCGGAGCCGACATTCGCGTCGTCGCCCCCGACACGCGCATGGCCATCATGGAAATGCGCTGGGGCCTCGTGCCGGACATGGGCGGCTACGCGCTTTGGCGCGGGCTCATCCGGGACGATTTCCTGCGCGAGCTCACCTACACCAACCGTGAGTTCAGCGGAGAAGAGGCCCACGCATTCGGCCTCGCCACCCACGTCGATGCGGATCCGCTGGCGAGGGCCACGGCGATCGCGGCGACGATCGCCGATCGCAACCCTCATGCGATACGGGGCGCCAAGCGGCTCGCCAATTCGATGCCCGACAAGTCGACCAACGACCTGCTGATGGAAGAGAGCCTCGAGCAGCACAAGCTGATGCGCACCCGCAACCAGATGGAAGCCGTCATGGCCGGGATGGAAAAGCGCAAGGCCCGCTACGAAGACGTGTGACGATCTGCGAGCGACCCGCTACTTAGCCGAAGATCGCCGCCGCCTGCATCCCCGCAAGCACCTGCTCGCCGTCGGCGTTCCACAGCCGCAGGCGTTCCGAAGAATAGCCATGGTCGGCATGATCGCTCGCTGCCTCGGCGAGAAACCACCCGTCGCGTGTCTTGGCTTCGGGGTCGAGCAGGTTGAAGCTCCAGTTGATCGACGACAGCGGTCCCTGGCGCCGCATCGCGCGCATCGATCCCGGCGGCAGCGCATCGCCTAGCACAAGCGCCTGGACGACGGGATCGAGACCGTCGCGTTCCTTCAGGCGAACCCAGCGCCGCACCACCGGCACGCCCGGCCCCTTCTCGTCCTGAGCGCGGCGAATCTCGAGGTTCTGGGTGAAATACTGCGGCCCGCCGCCGCCCACGTCCTCGGCGTCCTCTGGCGGGCCGGGCCAGGGGGCGGCCTTGCCAGCGGGGTGCAGGGCGTTGGGTTCGCGTTCCTCGCCGAACAGCATCAGCGCGGTGAGCGCAAGCTTCCCGTCGCAAGCGATGTCGCTGCGAACCTGGGTGACGTTGCGGCCCTGACGCACCATCGAGACGGCAAAGGCCAGGTTCTCGCCGACAGGCGCCACGAAGCCTACCTGTGCCGCGCGGAACGGCGGGAGATCGGGCAACGCCTTGCGCGCCGCCACCAGTGCGAGCGCCGCGGAAGCGCCACCGAAAAGCGTGCGCCCTTGCATCCAGCGATCGGCGCCGGGAAGAACTATCGGGCGAGTGTCGGCGGGAACCGCATCGACAAGGTTGGCGAATTCCATCGTGCCGATTGATAGCACGCCGCGCGCATCCGTCCAGAAGCTGCGGTATGCCTTTGTGCAGTCCGCGCTCGGTTGCCAAAGTGCAAGTTCGGATCAATACCGTTGATACGGTACGCCTCGATATCGTCGTGAGGATCTTTGGCCCCTGAGGGCAATCGATTTGACACTAAGCGCAATCGCTACGGACAATTGCCATGCGCGCGGCAAGGCGCTAGGGGGCCGCTTCTTCGAACGGACCGTGCGTCTGGTCGGGGACGAGGCCCGATGGCGGAGTGGTTACGCAGAGGACTGCAAATCACCCGTCGCTCCGCAGTAATCCGCGAGAGTTCGCACTCGCAGGGCTGTTTGCGCGCACCAGCCACCCCCACGCCCAACTGTAATTGCGAACTCGTGCGCGCACACTTGTTCACTCGTTCAAAGCTGATCTTCAGGGGTCAGGAGCGGTGCACGGTAGGTAGTCCGGTGGTACGCTGCTTCGGAGAATGGAGGGCGAGCGAGCGTGCCGCGAAACGGAGCAACATACGATGCGTGGCTGTTCGCTTTGCGCGTAACAGCGGAGTTGCTTCTGCAAGCCAATCGCGAAGACCGAAGTCTCTACGCTGATGTCGCGCCACGCAAGGAGTGGCAGAGAAACGCGATCACCATTTGGAGCGGTCCAACTTCTGACGACATGGCTCCGGTACTCAGGCTCGGAGACATGACTGCGCTGTGGGTCTGGGATGGCCGGTTCGAGTTCGACAGCACCGAGGCACAAACCGTTTTGGAGGAGCTTTGGCCCGAATCTGCCAATGAGCCGTTACAAAGCACCGTAAGTTGCCTTGCTGCACACGCGAGGATCACCCTTGAAGAGGGATGGCGGAACTTCCCAAAGGGACGCTTTGACTGCTGGGCGCGCATGTTCGCGGCTGCTGTGGACTGTCTTCCATCGTTGAGCAGTCGTCAGCCTTGGACGATGCAGACCATGTATCACAGCGGATGGGGCACCTATTACCTACAGTTCAATCCGCTTGAGGAAGGGAGGAGCTTCGCATTAAGTGAGGAGGGTCACCTCGCGATGCTGCCCGTTGGTTCCAATCAGGACCTCAAGTCATTCAACATCCGCAGCAGCATTGACGAAGGCTCGCCACGTGAAGCTGTGACCGCTCTCCTGCTCCCTCGCTTGCAACGCTGCGCTGACGATGCTGAAGGTGCACTGGAGGGGGATGAATGAATGCGAGCTTCCACACGACCGGTTCGGATTCGCAGCGGTTCGCCCGACGAGAAGCTTCAAAAGCTGTCATTGGGTGATCTTGGTTTCAACGAGGAGTGGCTTCAAAAGCTGATTGCCAGCCATCCTGAAGTACTGCCAGTCGCTGAGATCGAACCAGCCTTTGAGCGCCTCATCCCTGCGGGTCGGGAGATATCCTGTGGCCATGGGTACATCGATAACCTGTTTCTTACAGGCGGCGGCGATATCGTGGTGGTCGAGACGAAGTTGCATGCGAATTCGCAAGCGAGACGCGAAGTGGTGGCTCAGACACTCGACTATGTCGCTGCTCTTTCGGCCATGAGCTTTGGGCAATTCGAGGCCGCTGTTTGCGCAGCCCAGCACACAGATGGCCATCCCGTATCCCTCCATGCGCTCGTCGCATCTCAGCCGGAGGCACTCGACGAATGTACATTCGCCGATGCTATCGCCGCTAACCTTGCTCGGGGACGAATGCTGGCGCTGGTGGTTGGCGACGGCGTTCGACGGGAAGCCGAGACCTTAGCCGCCGTTCTCCAAAGCCATGCTGGAGCGCACTTCACCTTCGCGCTTGTTGAACTCGCTATCTACAGAGGAGGAGACGGTGACCTCTTCGTTGTTCCTTCCACACTTGCAAAGACGCTCATGATTGAGCGTGGCGTTGTGCGAGTTGATCGGTCGAACGGACCTATCGTGGTCGAAGCCATTAGCGAGGTGGCAGGCTCGCCCTCGGCGAGGCCTCGGGGTCTTACCGAGATTGAGTTTGATGAAATCATGGATGCTCGCCGACCCGGCCTTGCAGCCGATGTCCGCGATTTCATTGCCAGCTTAGAACCGTCAGGAGTCTATCCTGAGATGTTAGGCTCGCTGAATCTCAAAGCTGAGGTGGGCCGCGATAGTCCCGCAAACCTTGGCTACATTCAGAAGAACGGCCAACTTTGGACGAACGCGTTGGGCTGGAAGATGCCTGTCGAGGCCGCTGAGGATTACGCTAGGGCTCTCGCAGAACTTATCGGCGGAAGCGTTGCTCATGGTTCCGATGGGTCACCATACGTAAGTACGAACGGTAAGTCGGCTCCACGCATCGAAGACCTTGTGCCCACAAAGGCAGAAGGTTGGCGGATGGCGATCCGGAATCTGCTTCACGTTCTTCGCACTCAACAAGAGTAGCAGACGGCGGACCGAACTGTGGTCGAAGAAACTTGGCTCGACATTCGCAGCCACGCAGCGCGATTGAGCAACAATCGTTTTGAACGATCAGTTGGTTGAGTTACTCACGGCATCTAGTGCAACGGGGGCTTAAAGGCGGGATTTCAGGAAAACGGAACGCGGAGCGTATCTTCGGAAGCTCAGTGAGAAAAGGCAGGTAGACCAAGCGTGTTTCTATTCTTCGACACAGAGACCACAGGCTTATCCAAGGCATCTGACCGAATAGTTCAGATTGCTTGGGTCGTGGCTACTCGTGAGGGACGCATAGAGCGCGAAGAGAGTCACATTATCAAGCCTGAAGGATTTAGCATTCCGACGCAAGCCTCCCGCATTCACGGTATCACGACCGAGGCTGCCCAACGTTTAGGACGAGACAGACGTACAATTCTCTCCCGATTTCTTTCTGACGCACGTCCGGTTACCTGTGTCGTCGCTCACAACATGTCGTTCGATCTCGGGATGCTTCGTTCTGATCTCAATCGATCCGGTCTAGCTTGTGAGATTGATACGAAAAATCACATCTGCACCATGGCTCTATCGACAGCTTGGTGCGAGCTTCCCAAGCCCCGTGGGGGAACCGGACATAAGTGGCCGAAGCTTGAGGAACTTCACTACAAAATTTTCGGACACTACTTCGAAAACGCTCACGATGCCCTCGCAGACGCCCACGCAACTCGAAAATGCTTCTTCGAGCTTGTCCGACGAAAGGTGATTACGCCTCCCCCAGAAAATACGGAGCCTTTGCCGGAGTACTCCCCTGACCCAGAATTACCGGCTTGGCGCGTTCCTCCTTCGCAAGGTTTTTCATCGAGAGCCGCCGAACGAATTCGCAGGCAACAGGAACATGTACTAGAAGGCGGGTTCGCAATGAGGAGCGGAAAAGTTTACCCTGTTTGTCCTATTTGCGATCAAGCTGTGCGAGTCCCGCTGAACCGGCATCTTGAGATTATATGCCCAAGTTGCCGCCAAAAATGGCGTGTTAGAACTTGAAGAGGGATGCTGGCGTTCGACAAAGATGTGCGAACTTGCCCTTCCCAGCAGGGTAGCCAAGGCGAACGAGATTGGTTATTTCCCGCTGACCCGTCCGGTGGCGGTGCTAGACGCTTCCGGTGCGTTGAGGGGTCGGTGAAATTCACCGGTCACGGGAGTTAAGTCGCTGGACTCGCTACGCCTTGTGGGCGAGTCCGGTGGCTTACTCTTCTATCACCCTAGTGCAAAGCGGGTGTTACCAACGTGGGGTGAGACCATGCAAAATCATTCGCGGACTGGGTTGCTCATTGAGTGCGCCGATCAGTTGAAAGCCATAATGAGGCAATCAGCGTTCCGGCACTACGTATATATTCTTCGAAAGCCAGATAAAGCGACGCGGTGGGGCGGGGTGGGTACGCCTTTCTACGTCGGAATAGGGCAGGGATTGCGACTTTTCTCGCACGAGGAGGAGGCTAAAGACCCCAAGCGCAATAGCCTGAAACTCGAAACCATTCGGCAGGTCTGGTCCGAGGGCAAAGAGGTCATTCGTGAGATTGATGGCTTTCACGATGTCGAACCTTGGGATCGTGAAGAATACCTGATCAATGAGATTGGGCTGGTGTGGAGTGGAACCGGTCCGCTTACGAACGCTCAGGTCTATGCCTCCTCCGCAAAGAAGGATGGAGTAGAGCTTCGCAAATATGCAGACGATCATGCTTTGGGCAGCGTTGAAGAGATACCCTCGCGCTTCAAGCTTGCTGACACCAAGATGATGGCGGGGCCTCAGGAGCCCAAATCGCGCACAAGCGTCTTCGGGAAAATATACACAGTGGCGGAGCGGAATCCGGGTTTGACTGGTCGAGAGTTGGTTAGGGCGCTCCAGAACGTTGACTTCACCGGCAATAAGAGCGCCTACACGCAGAGCGGTTCAGTTTGCGCCGCGTGGCTAGTAGATTATATCGAGGGTGCATATTTCCGTAACGACCGGCGACACCTTCAGAAATATCCCTTTGCTTGAGAACTCGCGACCAGCTTGTTGGCTGCTTCCGTCATTGCTGATCCGGCTGGAGTAGACCCGTGAGGCGCAAACTAGTGGATCGGACATCTTTTCCTCCGCCGCCGCCTTTGTGGGTCTGGGTGATCGCCATCTTAGCGATAATGTCGATCTTTTCTTGAGGCGGCGGCTCCGGCTGCTTCGAATGGTTCCCTTGAGACCTCAGTCGTAGGGGTTACTTCCCGTTATACCCGATGCGACATACGCGAGGCGAAATACCCGATGCGACCCCTTCGGACCTTTTTGATGTCCCTTCGTCATGCGGCTTCCGCAAGGGTCATCTTGGTCTTGATGCGGTGGACGGTACCGACACCGACCTTGAACGCTCGGGCGGTTGCATTGATGCTTATGCCCTCAATGAGCGATTGCTCGATCCTCTCGACCGTCTTGGGATCGAGTGGCTTGCGCCCGAGTACCTTACCCTGTTCGCGGAGACGGGCGAGCGAAGATTTGACGCGCTCGGAGACCATGGCGCGCTCAAACTCCGAGAAGACTCCCAGCATCTGGAACATGGCTCGTCCCGAAGGTGTGGATGTGTCGAGGGCCTGTACGTGCAGGTAGAGATCGACGCCTCGGGCATTGAGGTCGCCAAGCAGGGATACGAGGTGCTGGAGAGATCGGCCCAATCTGCACACCGACCACGCGGCGACCATGTCGAACTCCTTTCGGGTGATGGCGTTCAGCATGGCATCGAGACCCGGACGACGATCACGTCCCTTGGCTCCTGAGATGCCTTCATCACTATAGTGAGCGACGATCTCCCAGCCCATGCGCTCGGCAGCAAGGTTGAGATCGCGGAGTTGATTGTCGATGGTCTGTTGGCGATCAGCGGTGGAGATGCGGGTGTAGAGAGCAACGCGTTTCATTAGGCGGGACTCTCACAGATCGAGATTTCGTCAAGTAAATGATTTCGGAGGGTTTGATGCAGATTGGTGACATCGTGGAGTTCTGGAACGGAGAGCAACAAGTAGATGAGCGAGGACGCTGGGCTCATCGTCTGGATCGGAAGCTGCTCAACAGCGAACCGCACAGCTTCAACCTCGATTATCCAGTGAGCCCGTACATAGGCGATGTGCTGAATGCCCCCGTAGTCATCCTCGGGGCGAACGCTGGCTACAACTCGGACCTTACCCCAACCGAGTTCCCCGATGCTGCATCGGTGAGCGCCTACATCGCTCGCGTCGATGATCCTTCGGGTTCCGACTGGTCGTTCGTGTCTCGCTACTACGACCGCACGAACTACGGCCATCTTGTCGCGGCGGGAAAAGCTGTCGTCGTCAACGCATGCGCGTATCGCAGTCCGAAGCTCAGTGAGGAAGCGGACAACCGGGCGGTCATTAAACGCCTGCCGTCTTCAGTCATAACGCGTCGGTGGCTGCTTGAAGCGGTCCTGCCATTGGCCGCGAGAGGTGAGCGGCTGATTGTTGTTAAGCGCGGCGGGCAGTGGAAGTTGCCTAAGACGATCTCAACCGCTCCGGGCGTCACCGTCGATCCGGCTCCCGTGAGTTCACAGATCACTGGTGTGCCATTCGCTCAGGTGACCGCCTTTCTCGCAAACCGGTCGTGATCGCGTTCCATTCCATCCATATCTGGAACAGTCCGGAAGGCATTCTGGGGCTGAGGCCGGAAGCGCAGATTTCTGCCGTTTTCGGGACGACGATTACACCCGGATTTCGAGGGGGTCTTTGGAATGGCTCCACAACCTCCACATCACGTCCACGCCATCACAGCCAAGGAACGGCAGTTTCCCGTCGATTTCATTCACAAGTGGAGGAGTGGAACTTATGGAGGCAGAAATCCGATAAACGGAATTCCGCAACGCAAATGCGTCGGGAAAAACTCGATGAGAAAAAGGGTGCCTCCACCCCTCCACTGGCTCCACCGATCAGCGGAACCTCTGGGGCATCAACGTCGAGCGCAGACGATTGCGTGGCGGTAGGAGCCGATCATAAGGGCCTGCGCGATGAGGTCGCTTTCCATGACATGTTATGGCCTTGGGATCGATACTGGATGCAAAGAAGCTCAAGGTGCAGCTACCTTGCCGGGAGGCGTGCCGCCCGAACAGACGAGCGTATGATCTCACTCTTCTGCGGCGCAAATACGGTGTGAGTGGCGATCCCCAGCCCTTGTTGAGGACAGCCCCGTTACCGCGTACGATAATGACTGAGGTTTCAAAACAATCCAATCTTGTAGGCCGTTCCTACTGCATTTTGGCATTACCGACCATCATCCACCCGTTGCGCCTCAAGCCCTGCCTCGCGCAAATATGAAAGCTACCAATGTTTGATCAGTTTGCAGGTCCCGATGGGTTCAACATCCTGCCGCACTTTGTCGCACTCGCTCTCGCCTACGCGCTCGCATTCCCGATTGGGTGGAACCGCGAGCACGAAGAGCGCAGCGCCGGATTGCGCACTTTCCCACTTGTTGCTGTAGCAACATGCGGCTTCATTCAGGCTGCCGAATCCATCACGAGCGCATCCCCCGAGGCTATGGCGCGCATTGTCGAGGGTCTCATTACTGGGATGGGGTTCATCGGCGGAGGTGCGATCCTCCGACTTAAGGATTCGGTGAAGGGGACGGCTACCGCTGCGAGTCTATGGGTCACCGGAGCGATTGGAGTTTCGGTGGGGCTGGGAAGTCTCGACGTCGCGTTGATGTTGTCGGCAGTGACAGTGATCACTTTGTGGCTACTTTCGCCCCTTAAGCGCGAGGTAAAGGCGTCGTCAGAAGACAGCCTCCCTATCCGATCAACTGACCGTACGTAACCAGTCGTCCCACCTTCATTTATTCAGCGATCTTCATCACGCGATGGACCGCTTTACGCAGGGCTGACTTCGTGATCGGCTTAGAGATAACCGGAGTCTCGCCGATGAGGGCTTTAGCTTCGTCAACATCACTGACGATGAACACCGTTGGCACTTTCCGGTCAGTCCAGATCGCCTTCACCGCCGAGACACCGTCGCCGCGCACGAGTCGCAAACTGGCAGTAATCAAATCTGGCGGTCGTACCTTCGCCGCCGTGATGGCGCTGTCTTGAGTGAACGCGCTATCGAACGAAGAAAACCCCAAGTCTCGCAGTTCGTCCTCAATCGTCAGGCTGATTAGGCCTTGCGGCTCGATGATCAGTGCGTGCACATTGCCCTCCCATCACCGAGGCCTACGTGCCAACCTGCGTGAGGCCCCTGACGCGACTAACATCAAAATATCTCAATGACAGTGTTTCGCGAGTCCTTAATGAAGTAGCCTTCCATTAGAATGAACTAAGTCACATGCGATTGCGCGTGAGAGCGGCACCGAGGTCCAAAACATCTTGTGTGATCGTCGGGAAATTGTCCGCAGGAGGCGCGTCCTGCCTCCATCGGTATTGCCTGACGACGACGAGATCGGCGTGAGGGACAACAATAATATACTGTCCGAGGTAGCCCCTCGCACTAAAGGCGACGACAGGCCCGCTTTCGGTGTCGAAAAGAGTTTCAGGTGTCGCTCCTGAGCGATTCATCGCTTGGCCCCATGACGCGCCATGCGTCGGCCCGAGGCGTTCGCGTAGCTCTGACATTAGTGAATCGCGATCATCAAACGTTTGGTCCTTAAGCGGTAGGACTGCTTCGATGACATCTTGCGATAATCCCATGTCACGAAAGCGAGTGACGGTGCGTTCCGAGATCGTGTAGCGCGTCCAACTCGGCGTTCGGTGCCACATAAATCCGGTGTTTGGCGCGAGGTCTGAGCTTGGTCCAACCATAATATCGATTAGCTCGTTGCGGATGATCGATTGTCCCGACCATTGTCCGCGATTGAGCACTAACCGACCGATCTTTGCCGCATCTCGCGCACTGAGTGACAAACCAGCCATCGCTGTAGGGTTTCCAACCTTGTCGGTCCGCCACTCCCAGCGGACGATGCCAAGGGGCCGGAAAATCCGATCCGCCACATAGGCGTCGAGTTTCATGCCGGTTGCACGCTCGATTATTCCGCCCAGCAGGTTCGTCGCTTTGTTATTGTAGCTGTAGACTTGGCCGGGAGGGCTTTCGAGTTCGGCAGACAAAGCAAGTTGCACGACATCCGGGGCCGACTCGACCTCAATACCCGCATTGGCGACGTTCTGGAGACCCGAGGTGTGAGCCAGCAACATCCTTAATGTGATCGCCTTCTTTTGGCCCTGCTTCCACTCAGGGAACCAACGATAAATTGGCTCATCGAAACCGGCGATAGCGCCCTCATCGACGGCTTTCACAATTGCCAAGGCGACGACACCTTTCGTCGCCGACATCAGGTCGATTGGACCCTCGTTATTTCCATCGGTGAAGAGGCTTTGGCCGCCCTGCTCAATATAAAGTGCATCGCTATGAGCCGCTTGGCTGCTGGAATGAAGGCGCGCAAGTAACTCCGCAGGCTCAGAAGCGGGTGCTATACTGGCTGATACGAATGCCAAACCAGCGACAAACTGAAATGCGAACCTCATTGCTCCTCCCAAACCGGAATGCCCGTCGTGGCCTTCAAACGTTCATTTAATGAAATTCGCCTATCCAAATCCGTGAGCGACTACGTTCTCAGGGGATTGGCGGATGCTCTGGCGATTAGGTGGGTTTGCGCTTTCGGCCACGGTTTTGATTAGGGTTCCTACCCAAACCGATCTTCTTCGCCAGTTCTCTTCGAGTTTCCGCGTACTCAGACGACACCATTGGATAGTCCGGACGCAGGTCGAACGTCTCGCGATATTCCTGCGGCGACATGTCGTGCGCCGTCGAGAGGTGCCGCTTCAGCATCTTGTTCTTGGCTCCGCAGACGAGACAAACCAGATGGTCTGGCTTGATGCTGGAGCGCACCGAAACAGCGGGCTCAGGTTTCTCCGCGATGGGCCCGGAAGGAGCGCCGAGGTTGGATAGCGCCGAAAAGACATTCGCTATAAGTCCGGGCAGCTTCTCGGCTTCAATCCTGTTGTTAGAAACGTGCGCACCGATGATGTCGGCAGTGAGTTCGAGTAGTGCGTCGTGATTTTCCATAAGCCCTCCATTGATCACCATTGTGGGCTTCAATAATCGAAATGGCAAATCGGTTGCTTACGGCTACGTTCAATGAATTCGTAGGGTCGAAATCCCTGAACTTATATCATTCGACGATGACAGAGCCATCCTCGACCGAAAAAAAAATTCGGCGATGGGACAATTCTTATCGCTTCCATGCCCGTTTGTCCTCCGGACCGGTCTATCCCGGAACCGGAGGACTGCCGCTACTCGTTAACGGAAGAAACGGGCGGTGACGTAAGAAAACGATTTTCCGGCCAGATGCGTAAACTGGGGCACCCCAGCAAGCGTGCGAGCCTGACATTTTACGTGGACCGGAAGGCGGGGGACGGGCGAAATGATTTGATAGTCGAAGCGATTCACGAGCCACTCATCCTCAACTTGTGAGCGGACCCAGTCATCGAAGTTGATGAGCCGAAGATAGATGGGATCGAATTCGAACGTCTTCTCAGTAGGAATCCGCGAAGGTTCGATTTCGCTACGCCGTTCGACGCCTTCCATATCTACAGTGTCATAATCGATGTTGTAAACATTGACGGTAATCATGATTGCACCTTTCGTGTTGTCGATAGACATACGAATACGTGCTACGGCAGAAAGCTCGCAATATTTTTCTCGATCCGCACGAGTCTCATTTAAGATGAGTCATGTTTGTGGCGGGACTGCTGAATTCGTTTTCGGAATTGTGATGCGCTTCGCAACTCTTGTGCTATTTGGGGGCGTGACTGAAGAGTGCACCCGAGATAGAACGAATTCCGTTTCGCCCAATGTCAATTCAGCAAGGCAGCGTGCCTCTGCACGGGCCACCAAAGCAGCGTGCTTTGCTGTCTGCATGGCTGTTGCGGTTCTGGTCTATCGGGCAGGGAATCCGCCCCGTACTTCCGTTCCGCCCGAGATGGGGCCTCCGGGCACATGGACTTGGGACCAAATTCCCAACTTCCCTACATCTACCGCCTACGTTGAGATAGTTCGCTTCAACAAAACGGACGATCCGTACAATCCGTCACTTTATGCTCACGTGGTCAACCCATCGCGCAGGGACCTCGTCGGGTTCGATGCACGATGCCAGAACATCGAGTTCTCCACGCGGCACACTATTCATGCGGGAAGGGAGGTGATGCTGGAGGTCGGCTTCGAAAACACCATGATCAGCGGCGGCCCAATCGATCCGTTCCGCTTCTACGGCGATCCAGTTCGCTGCGAGTTTGTCCGGGTCAACTTCCAGACGGCGGAGGCCAGTCTTTCCTGAATGTCAGACCGAGAGGCGGAACTTCACTGCGTCGCTCTCGGCTGCGAAGCTGATCCTGACAGAGCAAGGTCTCCAGCGTTCCATTGGCCTCCACTCCCCGGCGCAGTTCGCCGCGCACCACTGGCGAAGATCGTCAGCGCGCTGCTCCCGGCACTCTCCCGGTTGAAAAGGGATCGTCACTACGTAGGGGAGCATAGGCTTCTTCAGGAACATGGCGACGTAAGCGCGAAGTGGATGGTTGAGTGGGTTCGTCATCGCATATTTAGGCCCACCCCGTGGCTATCGCCTAAGGCACCTGATGTTCTATCAGTTGGATGGCAGTAATGCCTGACGTGCTCCCGCCCCCAATGCTACTGTAGAATGCACATAAGCTCAGGTGAAACATGGCGATTATGGCTCTGATAGCCGTTGGGGTGTTACTGTTGGTGGTGCTGCTCTCAGTGATAGGCGGACGCTCGACTCCTGTTCCCTCTGCCGGTCAGCCCCCTCGGCAAGCTGCGCCATCTCAGAAGGGTTGGTTCGCGCGCTGGCGGGCAAATCCGGAGACGCGAATCGCAGATGCTTGGGCTTTATTGGCAGTCGCCGCACATGAATCTCCAAACCGTGTCGCCGTCATTCGACGAAGCTGCGACAAGGCGCGCGAGCAGATCAAGAGCATGCCATTCGAACCGGAGTCGCAAGACCTGTTGGTCATACTCGAACGCCGAGTTCCTGACTGGATCGAAGCGCGGCTAAAGCGTTTGCCCGACCTCGCTGAGCGAGACGCGCATGCCCATCTTCAAGGAACGCTAGAGTTGCTTGAGGAGGTATCAGCACGTTGCGAACGTAATCTCGCGAAAGCTCACTTCGACACGTTCGATGATGACGCCGCCCTCGCACGCCACATCAAAAGGCAACTGAAACTCGATCCGCTTTCCATTGATGATTGATGTGCGATCACGAATGCGGACCGCGTGCGCCACTTCGAAAATCAATGCATTGCCGCGCTACGTGGACGCTTTAGCGGTAACCTGCATCCGTTTGCGCTTCTCCTTTCGCGTTTTCAACACGCGCTCGAAGCAGGCTTTGACCTGTTCCTGATCGTGATTGCGCTCAAGTCGCCGAAGGCGGAAGTGAACGTGCGCCATCGTCTGATAGTAGTTTGAGAACACTGTGTTTAGGGTCGCGCCTGCCACCGCCCCCAGAACCGGCGTTGCCTGAGCCAGTACCTTTTCCCCCACAACTACTCCAAGGCGAGGCAGGACCACCTTCAGCGCCTCCGAAAGTGTCGCACCCGTTATCGCTATGCGACTGGCGAACAAACCTGTCTCCGCTTGATCGTCTTCGGTGAGAGGACCGCCGAACCCAAACACACCCAAACATTGGACGCGCACGTCCTCGTCCGTGACATCTTCATCATAGCTGGCGGCGATCTGTTGAATGGAACGCAATATAAGCGTGGTAGTGACTGGGAGATCAATAAGCGTCGTCGCTACACCGCCAAGGCCACCGAGAGCCCCTGTCACGCCGGTTGCAACGGCATGCCATCTTTCGCCATTTGCCCAGCCCAGCGCCTGATTGAGCAGCGAAGTGGATTGCTCATCAGCTTGAGTTGCGAAGGCGAGCTTATAACTCTCGCGGAGTGCGAGGTCTGTCGCTTCAGTGATTTGCGCCTGCCACTCGTCTGATACCTTGCTCAGAAGCTGATCAGCTTTGCCGCCGACCCAACTTGCGGCTTTAATCACCAATCCGGTGGCTTCGGAGTACTGCGCCGCGATTGCCTCCAGTTCGTCGATCTCAGTCTCGCTAAACCCGCTGCATGCATTCCCAAGATCAAGCATTCACTTCCCTCATCACTTCATTACCTTACCCGCTTAGACACGATCAGAAGGTCAGCACCAGCTTCCACGCCGACCTGTCCAAGTTTCAGCCAGTTCCTCTTCGACCAGTCGCTGACCGACGCTGTCGCCATCACGTGTGATCACCCTGAGCTTCCGGCCATACGCGTCTTCATCGCGGTCTACGGCTTCGAGGCTAAAGCCGCCCTCATTGAGCAGCCCGATCAGGCGTTGAGTCGCCTGCGCTCCTAGTTGCGCTTCCTGTGCGCACTGGGGCTCGCTCACTTCGGGCGTGTTGATGTCAGCGATCCTGATCTTCTCGCCATTTAGCCAGATGGTGTCGCCATCTATAACGCAGGTTACCCGCCCACCACTGCCACACTCCGAGAAGGTGACATCATACTGTTCGACAATGGGTTCGCTGGTGAAGAGCGCGAAGCTGATCGGAGAGGCGGGCGGATTATTCCAAAGCCAAGCTGCTCCGATGCCGATCACCGGAGAAACGAGAAGGAGAGCCAATGGCCACTTCGCTCCGTCAAACCACGCTGAGGCTCGAACGAGCAATATGGGGCGCTTGCGAAACTGCAACACGTTGGCTGGAGGCGAAGTAGACTTCCTGCGCGTCTTTCGTTTCGCCGGTTTCCGGATCATGCCGACCGGAATGTCTGAGAGCCCGTGGCCCAGCCCAGCATGAGGGATCGACCGGACGGAACGGTCAGCGTCATCCGAGCATCGGCCTCGCCGGTCGCACCAAACAACCGGGCAAATCGCTCGAACGCATCCCTCCAACGCTGTGTTGGCGAGAACGAGTGGACGATCATTCCGGCGAGCTTCGCGTCAAACCGATCCGCCTCAATCAGTGCAGAGGCTGTCCGGTGAAGAAGCTGGTAGTGAATGTCGGGAGGTATCTCGGTCAGGCCAAGAAGGTCCGAAATGTACTGGAGGCGCTCGGATTTGCCCGCTGAGGCCTCGATCATCCAATCCCCCACGGTCGGGCCGAACGGCTCGTCAACTTTGCCCTCGATGGTATACGTCGCGAGGCCCTGCTGATGTCGCACAAGGATGAAGACATCGGACTGACTTTCCCGCCGTCCTCCCGGTAGAACCGTCTTGTGCTCGGGGATGGCTACTAGAAGTTCGCTCGGGCCGAAGGCTTGCTCGGTGAGTTTGGCAATCTCGGGCGGTAGGCCATTCGCAGCCTCCCACGCGTGAGCGAGGGTGCGAGCCGAGTATCCTGTCGCCCAGTGAAGGTCAGGTTGGGCGAGGAATCGTTTCCAATCGTCAGGTCCGTTGGAGGGGATGAGGACTTTTGAGCTAGTCATGACGAAGCCGCTTGGAAGGCATCTTCTGGGGTCGCACCACTCATAATCGAGGCGATGATCTCGTCCCGCTTGCGCTCGATGCCGTGCGGAAGCTGGGTTCGGTTCTTCTGGTAGTATCGGGCCATCGCGTCCTTTGCCTCGGCACGCGAAAGCTTCGGCCTTGCACGCGCTTCCGCAGATTTCTTGAGACCCGCAAGCTTCAAGCTGAACTGATCCGAGACCTTATCCCAGTCGAAAGCTGCGACCTGTTCACGCGCCTCTTCAGGGTTCTTTCCGAACGCTGCCCCCACTTCGCCAGTGCCTGCGTTCACGATCAAGCTCGTGAGGTTGGGCAGTTTCTGCTCGGCAATAAACAGTCGGATGACGTCTAGCCTCCGTCCGAGCGAAACCGGGATCGCGTTTTGAACAGGGTGATCATCTTGTTGACGCGACTTTGCCGTGGCGAGGAGATCGCCATATGTGAGCGTCCGAATGGGCTCCGACCGCGCGCACTCGACGAGGATGGGATAGAGCGCCTCCGCGATTGCGATGTCGGTCTCGGTTACGTTCATTGTGGCTTTCCCGTTGGCAGCAGTGCTCATCCACCGAGCCGATGCGGGTCATTGGCGAAAGGCGGCTTGCCGAAGGCGCTCCTAAAGGCAGTGATCATTTCGGTCTCAGCAGCATACGGATCGCGGCCTGTGGTCTCCAGCCAACTCACTTCGAGTTCCTCTGGCGCTTCAAGCTGCCACATCAGCCGTCCTCCCCAATGTCCGATTGCGTGGCCCTGCCCAAACCGCGCTAACTCTCGGATGCGGCGGCGCAGGTTGTTGGCTTTGCCGATGTAGACGATGTCAGTGCCGGTCACCCAGTTGGCGTCGAGGCTCTCGCGCGCGACAGTCGGGTCGCGTCCTTTGAACCAACCGCCGCAGCTAAGCTCAGTGAACGATGGGGCGGCTCGCGGGTACCGCACGAGATAGACGCCGGGACCATCGGGCAACGTACCGTTGGAGAGTTCGCCAATGCGGTTCCACTTGCCAAAGCCCGCTTGATCTAAAGACTGACGACTAAAATCCATATCGCCCCCTCAGCGTTATTATGTCTCGTGAAGTTCGAGGTGCCAACTGGCAAAAGGTGAGACGTCACAAAGGCAGAAAATGGGAGGTTGGCTCACGAGACAGGCTGTTTTCAATGGCGATCAGGCTTATGTGCGCGCACCTAGAGGTCCACTCCTGCCCACCAACCTTGTGTAAAAACAAGGCCGCGTCTCGTGGTAGTGCGGCAATCAACAGGTCATCCGTGAGGTCCTCCTTGCCCGATGTTCTGCCTTCGTTCTAATCGATCGACATGGTCAGGCATCGCCCCCGTACCCTCTCCGATCTCGCGCGGCACGGCTACTGGCTGAAGCTCATTTGCTCGTGCGGTCACACAGTGCGCAGAGACCCGCTGGCGCTACAGGCGGTACTTGCGATGCGCGGGGCAAGCACAAAGCTCGACGCGCTCCAACAGAACCTCAGGTGCCAATCGTGTGGTGGGAAGGCGTTCGAGGCGACATACTGCTATGCACCCGAGTCTTGGAGCGGATAGCCACGCCGAGGTCAGATCATTCGATCACATCGCCATTACATGTTCCACCACACGGGTTCCGAACTCCACTCAGCCTTCTCAAAATATGAGCCACCGCGAATGAGGTGGGGCAGACCATCGAGATAACGCGTCACGTTCTCCAGCGTTATCGATCCCGCTGTGTCCGGGTCGATAAGACCGCGCGCCCACCTGCCCGAGCGTGAGATCATCTCGTATTCAACGAAATATCGGAGCCACAGGCGTCCACACTCCACGCACTCGTCAACCCGAGCATCGCCAAAGCGACCGTTAGTTGTGTCCCACTCGTCAAATGCCCTCCATTCCTTAAACTGACGAAAGTCAGCATCCGGCGAGCAGCACTTGCACGGAATCTCTTCAGCCGCGTCGGTCATGATGGCTTGGTCCGGAGTTCATTCCTTTGGCATACGCTTCGTCGAACGACGCTTCCAGCGCGGCATTGCAGCCACGCAAACCTTCGACGACCTCGCGGGCCCATTCGAAATACTTGGCTCGCCGTTCGGCTGACCAGTCAGCGGGGGGCGTCGCCACGAGATCGCGCAGGTTCGCCGTTTTGTCCGCCAGCTTCACCAGCTTGGCTCCCTGCGATTTCGAGGCGGACTTCACCACCTGAAGCCGCTTGCGCTCTTCCTTGGGCAGAGATTTATCATCGGTGACCTCGGCGACGATTGAGGCCACCCGTTTGCCGAAGCGATCCTCGATCTCTTCGATTGAAGTCTCGGTATCTTCAACGGTGTCGTGCAGGAGTGCTGCCGCGATGACGGTCGCATCCTCCACGCCGCCTTCTCTGGCGAGGATGTCGGCAAGTGCGAGCGGGTGATTGATGTAGGGGGAAGCGTCGGCGTCCTTGCGACGTTGCCGACGATGTTTGTCGGCAGCAAAGGACGCCGCATTGAGGATTAGTATCAGGTCGTTATTCATGTGTTCTCCTGCCGACGATCCTCAGCCCAACTGGCTGAGCCACTCGGCGTACTCTTTCTCGTGGGTACCTTCGAAGTTCGCCATACCCGGTTTTGTCAAAGTTCCCTTCCGTGGGGGTATCTCGCTCTTGATGTGCCGCGCTGGATTCTCATGCCAGCGCAGATTGAATGCCGCCAACTTCGGGAAAAAGGTCATCGTTGCGTACGGCAGGTGGTCGTGCACCCACCACGCCAGCGCCTCCCAATGACCAGTGCGCTCGTAATAGGGTACGAAGCTGTTCACCACGACGCACGCCGTTGCCCCAATGCAGTCATTGGCGTCCTTGCGGTCCCAAATATGGGCTGCGTAGTTCCCCTCGTTGGAAGCGCAGTTGTGCCCCTTCTCGTTGCCAAGCGCGTTGACTGCACTGGAGCGATAGGCGGAGCGGATCGAAATGCGCCCGAACCGCTCCTGAAGCGGCTCCAGTAGTTCCTCGCAGAGCCGCCGACCCGCCTCCACGGCGAGTTTAGGATCATCCGGGATGTTCGGTACGCCGTAGAAGTTGGCGATCTCCGAGTAGAGGAAATCGCGCATGAAGAAGCTCGGTGAGAGGCGCTCCCGGCCAAGCTTATCAAGGCCTTCGTAACTCACCTTTTTTTGCCCCATGCCTCCTGCGCCTCCCCCTTGCGCTACTTTCCAACCATCATAAGGTCGGCTCATGAATCCTGTCGAGATCGAAGAAGCCGTATCCCAACTTGCCTCTGAGCCCTTTGATGGGGCCGAGTTTCCTTTCCAGTTTCTGGCCGCATTTGGGAACAAGAAGGTCACGATTGACCGCCTGCGGAAAGGCAATACCAATCAGTCGGACGTCGCGGGCGGCGTCCTCCAACGCAGCAACATTCATCTCGCGACGTGCGGCGTTGGTGAGGTCGGCGCAACGCTCTCCGCGCTGCGAGACAGCCCCAAGAGCGCGAGCAACAAGGTCAAGTTCGCCCTATCGACTGACGGCGAAGAACTTCAGGCAGAGGACCTGACAACCGGCGAGACGCTCGCGTGCAACTACGTCGATTTCCCGAATCACTTCGGCTTCTTCCTCCCCCTCGCTGGCATCACGACCGTCGCGCAAATCCGCGAAAGCTCTTTCGATATCCGTGCGACCAGTCGGCTGAACCGACTTTATGTCGCGCTACTTCAGGACAACCCGGAGTGGGCGAGCGCCGAACGCCGCAGTGACATGAACCACTTCATGGCGCGGCTGATCTTCTGCTTCTTTGCCGAGGACACCGACATTTTCCCGGTGACGTCTCGCTTCACGGACACGGTCGAGCAAATGAGTGCTCGCGATAGCTCGGACACGCACGAGGTTATCAGCGAACTGTTTCGCGCGATGAACACCAAGCGGGACGACCACGAGCGAGAGGGCATTGCGAGATGGGCTCGCGCCTTCCCGTACGTAAATGGCCAACTCTTTGGCGGCTCTGTCGAGGTTCCTCGCTTCAGCAAGATCGCACGCGCGTACCTCATCCAGATCGGCAACCTCGATTGGACCAAGATCAACCCGGACATCTTCGGATCGATGATCCAAGCGGTCGCCGATGATGAGGAGCGCGGCGCGCTCGGCATGCACTACACCAGTGTGCCGAACATTCTGAAAGTGCTGAACCCGCTGTTCCTCGGCGACTTGCGGGCGAAGCTGGAGGAAGCAGGAGACAACGGGCGCAAGCTACTCAACCTGCGTAATCGGATGGCGAGGATCAGGGTGTTCGATCCCGCCTGTGGAAGCGGCAACTTCCTCGTCATTGCCTATAAGGAAATGCGGGAAATCGAGGCTGAGATCAATCAGCGACGCGGCGAGCCCGACCGCAAGACCGACATCCCGCTCACCAACTTTCGCGGCATCGAGTTACGCGATTTCCCTGCCGAGATCGCCCGCCTCGCGCTGATCATCGCCGAGTATCAGTGCGACGTTCTTTATCGCGGACAAAAGGAGGCGCTGGCCGAGTTTCTGCCGCTGGATTCCGAGAACTGGATCACATGCGGCAACGCGCTGCGTCTCGACTGGCTAAGCATCTGTCCACCCACTGGGACGGGTGTTAGAGTGCGGAGCGACGACTTGTTCGAAACTCCCCTCGACCAATCGGAGATCGACTTCGAAAACGCGGGTGGTGAGACCTACATTTGCGGCAATCCACCATACAAAGGAACGCGTAGCCAGAACGACGATCAAAAGCGCGATCTCGATTTTTTATTCGACCAATATGCAGTAAATCACAAATCTCTCGATTATGTTTCTGGCTGGTTCTTAAAAGCCGCCGAAACGAACCGTGTAGCGAATTCGCGAAGCGCTTTCGTCTCAACGAACTCTATTTGCCAAGGAATTCAAACCTCCTCACTATGGCCTACAATTTTCTCGCTGGGGCAGCGCATTAGTTTTGCGCATACCTCGTTCAAATGGCAAAATCTCGCGTCGAGAAATGCTGGCGTCACAGTGGCCGTCGTGGGCTTGGCCCCTTCCAGTCCGGGTTCGGCGAAGCTTTTTGAATTGGACGCTGAGGGCGCTTCCGTCGCGCGGGAGGTTGCGAACATCAGTCCCTATCTCATAGCGGGAGCAGACCTCATTGTGGAGCGCAAGACGCGTGGACCTGCGCAGTTGAGCGAAATGAACCTTGGCAATCAACCATATGACGGCGGCTATCTGATCCTCAATGGAGACGAGGTGGATGCACTGAACCTTCCCAGCGATGTTAGGTCGAAAATCGTTCGCCGGTTTCTTGGATCAGCAGAAATCATAAACGACACACAGAGATTCTGCCTTTGGATTTCAGATGACGATCTCACCGACGCCTTGGCCTTTCCAGAAGTGGCAAAGCGGGTTGCAGAAGTTCAGGCGTGGCGGCTGGCGAGCACGCGTCCCGGAACACGAGCAATGGCTTCAAAGCCTCATCAGTTTTGCGAAATGAAGAGCGGTCACACCACGATCGGCGTTCCGTTAGTTAGTTCTGAAAATCGGCCGTTTCTGACCCCCATCCTCATCGGTTATCCATGCTCGATGAGCAATAAGTCATATGCACTTTACGATGCCGAAATTTTTCAGTTGGCGATCTTATCATCAACTATGCATTTGGTTTGGATTTCCGCAATCTGTGGGAAACTGGAAACGAGGCTCAGCTACTCAAACAAGATGGGTTGGAACACCTTCCCGCTCCCCAAGCTCACCGAGCAGAACAAGGCGGACCTCACCCGCTGCGCCGAGAATATCCTCCTCACGCGGGAGGCGCATTACCCCGCGACCATCGCCGATCTCTATGATCCCGAGGCCATGCCCGAAGACCTCCGCCGCGCGCATGAGGAAAATGACGAGGTGCTCGAACGCATTTACATCGGTCGCCGCTTCCGCAACGACACCGAACGCCTCGAAAAGCTATTCGAACTCTATACGAAAATGGCAGGCAAGAAGGCGGCATGAGCGACGACAAGCTGAACCAGTTGGAGCGCCTCAACCGACTTCGCGAAGCTGGTGCGCTTTCGGACAGCGAATTCGAAGATCAGAAGCAGGCAATCCTCGTTGGCAAGTCGCGAACCGGCTCCCGACGTCTATCGGTGCTGATTGGGTTGGGGATCGTTGCCGCAATCGGCGCGATAATGCTTGTGTTCTTCTGGACGCAAGGCGGCAGCAACAGTGGTGATCCGAGAGCGGTCGCGTCTCCCGACGCACCGTCACAGGGCGAACTGGCCGTGCAGGTTGCTCCGAGCCAATCGCCGACGCCCGAGGCCACCACATCGGTGTCGGCGGGCGATAGGCTAACCTTCGCGACATCCGATCAGGTAATCGGGACGAACCCCGCTTACCTCGAACAGCGGCTTGGCATTCCGAGGGAGAGGAGCGCGGGCTACTTGGTCTTCGAACTTGGCGGCTGCACAATCTCCTACTCGGCAACCGGTAGCCGGGTTACCGGCTTCACGGTTGATGTCGGCCCCTCATGCTCGCCCACGATTCGCGGAAATCGGATCGGCCCCCGGACAACCTTCGGGGAAATCCTCAACAGGGATAATTGGGGCCAGTTCATTGCCGATTGCCTTTACGGTTGCGGTAACGCCGCCGATCCTGTGATCGCCCTGAGCTATCGGGGTAGCCGCGCGACCAACTTTATCTCCATTCGTTATTCGACATCTTATGATCAGGCGAGTGACGCTCTTAGTCTGTGGGAACAGGGGGTGCGCCGCGAAGCGGGGCTGAGTGAATACGAGTCTCCTCTCGACTACGAGCCGTTCAATTGCGCGAGCAACCCACCAGAAGATGCGCGCCGCCTAATGCCGAGGATGAGGGTTAGGAGCATATCGGTGACCGGTGACGAGGTAGGCCCATGCTGATGAGAAAGCTCAGGACGCGGGCCGTCAGCGATCTCTCGCGGGGAGCGCTCTTGTCTCGCACTAGACCGCAAAGCTCATCTCACCGAGAGGGAGCACGAAAACGATGACCACTTCCAAACCCATTCCCGCCGTCTCCTTCCAAACTGCGCGCACTGGCGCGTCCACGAAGTCCAACGAGATGGGCATGCGCCCGATGCAGGAGCGCGCGTATGCAAAGCGCGGCGAGCAATACCTGCTCATCAAGTCGCCGCCCGCCTCGGGCAAATCCCGCGCGTTGATGTTCATCGCGCTCGACAAGCAGCATAATCAGGGACTGCGGCAGGCGATCATCGTGGTGCCCGAGAAGTCCATCGGCGGAAGCTTCATGGACGAGCCGCTGAGCCAGTTCGGCTTTTGGGCGGACTGGGTGGTGAAGCCGCAGTGGAACCTCTGCAACACCCCCGGCCCCGACGAGGAGCGCGTCGATCCCTCGAAGATCAAGGCCGTGGGTCAGTTCCTCGCGAGCGATGACAAGGTGCTGGTCTGCACGCACGCTACGTTCCGTTTCGCGGTCGAGCAGCTTGGCGTCGAGGCATTCGACAACCGGCTGATCGCGGTGGACGAGTTCCACCACGTCTCAGCGAGCGAGGACAACCGCCTCGGTAGTCAGCTTGCCGAGTTCATCCGCCGCGACAAGGCGCACATCGTCGCAATGACCGGAAGCTACTTCCGAGGTGATGCGGTGCCTGTTCTGACGCCGGAGGACGAGGCCAAGTTCGATACCGTCACCTACACCTATTACGAGCAGCTAAACGGCTACGAGCACCTCAAGGCGCTCAACATCGGCTACTTCTTCTACAGCGGTCGCTACCTCGAAGCCATCGAAGCAGTGCTCGATCCGACCAAGAAGACCATCGTTCACATCCCCTCGGTCAACTCGCGCGAAAGCACGAAGGACAAGATCAAAGAAGTGAACGAGATCATGGACTACCTTGGGGAGTGGCAGGGAGCCGATCCCCAAACAGGGTTCCACCATGTGAAGCTCACTGATGGCCGTGTGGTCAAGATCGCTGACCTTGTCGATGACAGCGATCCTGCCCAGCGCAGCAAAGTGCTCGGCGCGCTCAAAGACCCGGCGCATCGAAATGACCGCGATCACGTGGACATCATCATCGCGCTCGGGATGGCCAAGGAAGGCTTCGACTGGATTTGGTGCGAGCATGCCCTGACGGTTGGTTACAGGTCGAGTTTGACGGAGATCATTCAGATCATCGGACGCGCGACACGCGATGCTCCGGGGAAGGAAAGCGCTACTTTCACCAACTTAATTGCAGAGCCTGATGCGTCAGAGGCAGCGGTCGTCGGTGCGATCAACGACACCCTCAAGGCCATCGCAGCGAGCCTGCTGATGGAGCAGGTGCTTGCTCCGCGCTTCACCTTCACGCCAAAGGACGCAGGCCCTCTCAAGGACTTCGACTACGGCTCAGAAGGTTACAAGGAAGGCGCGAACAATGTCGGTGTGAACGGGGCCACGGGTCAGCTTCACTTCGAGATCAAAGGTCTGGTGAAACCGAAGAGCGGGGAGGCGCAGCGCATCTGTGCCGAAGACCTCAATGAGGTCATCACTCAGTTCGTGCAGGACAAGACCAGCCTCGAACAAGGCTTGTTCAACGAGGAGATTCTGCCGCAGGAACTCACCCAACTGAAGATGGGTAAGATCGTGCGAGAGCGATATCCTGAGCTTAGCCCCGAGGATCAGGAAGCGGTCCGCCAGCACGCGATAGCCGCACTCAATGTGACTCAAAAGGCCAAGGAAATCGCGAGCGGAATGGGTGGGACCAGCGAAGACGAGACACGAGTTAACACCGCCCTTATTGACGGCATCCGCCAGTTCGCGACCGATGTGCGCGATCTCGACATCGATCTGATCGACAGCATCAACCCATTTGAAGCTGCCTATGCTGTGCTCGCCAAGTCGATGAACGAGAGCGTCCTCAAGCAGGTCCAGTCAGTGATCTCGGCCCGCAAGGTAAAGATACCATTGGAGGAAGCGCGCGAGCTTGCCGTCCGGTCGCTGCGCTTTTTTCAAGAGCGCGGTAGACGGCCAGAGATCACCTCGCAGGACGCGTGGGAGCGGCGAATGGCTGAAGGGGTTGCTGCACTGGCCCGCCATGTCGCAGAGACCAAGAATGGCTGATTTGACGGACGACGAACTGCTTGCGGCGCTCGGGGTCGAAGTCGCGCAGCCGAAAGCTCGGACTTACACGGCTCGTGAAGAGCGGGTGATCGCTGGGTTCGAGGACATCGAGCGGTTCTTCGAAGAGCATGGCCGCGCCCCACGGCATGGCGAAGATCGGGACATCTTCGAGCGCCTCTACGCAGTGCGGCTCGACCGGCTACGCGAACTCGAAGATTGCCGAGAGTTACTCACGGGATTGGACAAGCACGGACTTCTTCAGGGGGAGACCGAGGCTCACGCGCCTGTGGTGGACGAACTTGACGACGATGCGCTGCTCGCACAACTCGGCGTCGAGACCAGCGGAGGCGATGACGACATTCGCACGCTAAAGCACGTGCCGAGTGCCGAGGAGCGCCGCGCAGCGGAGGAAATCGCCACCCGCGACAAATGCGAGGACTTCGCCAGATTTAAGCCGCTGTTTGAGCAGGTGAAGCTCGACCTCGAAGCTGGCACGCGCGAGACGAGACCATTTGAACTCAAGGCTGAAATCAGGCCGGGAGCTTACTTCATTGTGGGCGGTCAGATCGCGTACGTAGCCGAGATGGGCGAGGTGTTCACCACCGCCCACGGACGCTCCGATGCCCGCCTAAGGGTGATTTTCGACAACGGCACGCAGAGCAACATGCTCATGCGGTCCCTACAGCGCGCTCTCAATGGCGACGAAGCGGGCCGCAGGATCACCGACCCTGAAGCTGGGCCGCTCTTCTCCGGCCAAGCCGAGGAAGGCGATTTGGCGAGCGGGACGATCTACGTCCTGCGCAGCAAGTCCGATCATCCCGTGGTCGCGCAACATCGGGATATCGTCCACAAGATCGGCGTCACCAATATGGCGGTCGAAAAGCGCATCGCTGGTGCACAGCTTCAGCCCACCTTCCTCATGGCCAATGTCGAGATCATGGCGCAGTACACGCTCTACAACATCAACCGGACGAAGCTGGAGAAGCTCATCCATCGGGTCTTCGGCGCGGCTTTGCTCGACATCGAAATTCCGGATCGGTTCGGCACTATGATCAAGCCACGCGAGTGGTTTCTCGTCCCGCTCGACGTGATCAATGAAGCTGTCGAACGCATCCGCGATCAGACCATTGCCGATTATCGGTATGATCCACGTGAAGCTCGACTAGTCTATTCAAAAGCCGTGTGACCTTACCGCCTCCAGAACGATAGCGATTACATGGATCACCAGCAAATCAAACCCTCTCATTACGTAATCGTCTCTGCGATCTTTGCCTTTGGTATGACGGCGATTTTCGCATGGTTGGATGTAATCCGTTTCGCGATGGTGTGGCTTTTTGGGGCCCTGCTGGCTCTCACCCTCCTCACAAGAAAGAAGGCAAGAACCCCTTTGGGTTGGAAGGTCGAGACGCTGGCCTATGGGGTGGCTGCTATGATTGCTTTCGTTTCAGGCCGCGCATTCATGGGGGACGCTGAAGCTACTGACAAAGGCGAACGCACCCCTGTCGATGTCTCAAAAACTCAGAAACCCGACACAGCGCCTACTCCAGAGAGTGCCACTCCTGTTGCCGACCAGCCAACGGTCAGCGTGCCGCTCGTCACGACAATCGACGAAGTTCTCGACGCTTACGCCGCCAATCAGATCGCAGCCGCGAAAAGGTTTGGTTCAACCCCGGTTGAAATCAGTGGCGAGGTGGTTCGTGTCCGGGAGGCTTTCGGCACTGGGTTTGCCATCTTGCGATCCCTCAAAACCAATCGAGAACAGGAATTTGGATTCTCTGACGGCGGGACGAAGCAGCTTGTAGCGGTCAGTCCGGGTGACCGTGTGAAGGTGACGTGCCCGAACGTGATGGAAGCGATGAGCATTGTGCTGACCGTGAATTGTTCAAAAATCGAACCAGAGTAACATCGGATGGTACGGATCGTCGGTCACGGTTGGTCTTGAAAACAGCAATCTTTGCAAACTGGCAATTTTCATGGAATCTGCTATAACTCTCGCATGATCCGCACCCACCGCATTCGCGAGGTCGTGCCCTTAGGAAACTAAGGAGCACTACTTGTCCAAGCATTGTTCACAGCCGGGTTGGCTGCTCGACCTTCTCATCGAAGGCATTGATCAACACTGTCGCGGCTTTGCGGGCGATTTGCTGCGCGCGAGCACGGAGCGTCTTCAAGTGACCGCTGCGTATTTGGCAGTGAGGCCCCCCGGTCGCGATGAGATGGCCCGCGTCGGCCAGTTCCTCAGCAGCGCAGATCACTTAACGATCTTGGAAGCCGGGTACAGCGACGTCCCCAAGGGCTTCCGCCGCGCCTTGAGTCGGATCGGCTCACAGGTGCAGGATCAGCGGTGCTATTCGCTGCTGTACGAGACCCTCGCACGCCCCCCGTCTTCTGATGTTGTGGAGTGCATCCACCGGATGCCATCCATCGACCGGCAGAAGCTTTTGATCGCGCGCATGCTGTCGCCATCCAGCTTGGTTCGTCCGAATGTGGTCAATGCAATCGCGGGGATGACTGCGACGAACAGTGTGTCGTTGGCTGTCGATGTCTCCACCGCGTTTCGACTTTTGGTCGAGCGCGGCGTGGACGCCGACGCCCTCACTGACGCGATCTGCCGGATTCGCTCGGAGCGCGAATTGATGAATTTGTGGAGCAGGTGGTTGAGTCGGTGCATTTTCCCCGCCCACCCGGTGCCTGACACTGAGGCCTACGAAGGAATTGTGTGTGGGCAAGATTTGATGCGCTTGGCCCTCCAATTCCGGAATTGCTCCAAGCGATATTTGCTCCCCATTGTCGCCGGGGAGGACGGGATGGGGGTCTTCTATCATGCGGGTAAAAGCGCGATGGTCCATCTGCGCCATTCTGAAGGCCGCTGGCGCATGGAGGGCGCGTATGGCCCCCGCAATGCTCCGCCCCCATCTTCGCTCCGAGAGACGCTCTACGGGCATTTGGAAGCACATGGGGTGGTGGTCAGCGGAAGGAAGCGGAAAAGGTCCGAGTGGGATGCGGTTCGTCGTTTGACGCAACCCCACTTTTTCAACTTTGAGTTCGACTGAGCTTGCCGAAAGCGCCTTCCGGAACTTGTGGCTGATAACTCGCTTGACCCTCACTTGCCCCCTGACTTCTTGACCCGGTTCTTCGCGCTACTCCTCCGGCTGTTCGCGCGGCGGCGCTCTACCCGTTCTGCGGCCTGCGCTGGAGTGAGTTGCGACGTCCGCGCCCCCTTGGGCCTCTCAACTTCCATCAGACCAGCTTCGTCTAACGGATTGACGTCAACCTTGGTGAACCCTGAGCCAAGAAGCGACGCGCGGAGAAACTCGGCCTGTTCGCGGCTGTAGACGTAGACATCGTAACACCCTTCGTAATCGGCATTCCGGATAGCGCCACGCATCGCGAATTGAACCAAGTCCTCACCCTCGCGAGCCGCGTAGATGTCCGCGCCAGAAATCTCGAAGATATCCTGCATGGCTGCGTCTTCGGGCACCGGCTTGCTGCTGTAGATGAAGGCGCATGATGTGGCCGCCCGGTAGATGTTGAGCCCTGCCACCTTGGGGTCAGCCATCGTTCCCGGAATGCGATGTTCGAACGAATTGCGCACAACCTCATTGCCCGACCAAAACTGAAGATCGCGGACGTTAGCGGACAGCCAGTTTTGCACCTGAACGAGGCAGCGACGTCCTTCCGACGTCGCCCAAAAGGTCGTTGATCCGCTGTGGGAATCGGTGAAGTAGTTGATCGTGATGTGCGGTTGCGCAGTACGGGGCGCATCAATCACATGCCTCTGGACGACGAGGTTCGGCTCAACTGACACGAGCGCCCTGTAGCCGATGCTGCTCAGATAACCCGCTCCCGCGATACTCACTGTCGCGAACGCACTTTGCGCGAGCGGAGACCACATCGAGAACCAAGGTAGCGCGCGATCCCGCCCTTCGCGCCAGTCCGCCGCTTGGACGTAAACCCCATGAGGACGATGTACGTGTTTGTTGAAGTCCATGTGATTGGCCCAGATCGAGTCTTGCTTGACCTTGGCCCAAGGCTCCGCAGCAGCCTCGGCACGGACACGCGACCAATCGCTACCCGAGAGAGGCGTGAGTGAGTACCGCTGATCAAAGGCATGCCACCCGCTCGCGAGGCTCAACATTCCACAGGCCAGAGACTGCGGGGCCTCATCGATGCACAAGTTCCATCCCGCGAACCCGCTCAGGTCACAGTCCATCATCGTTTCGTGAGTGACGAAGGCAATCACATCATCGAGGGGGGCGACGTCAGCGGGAAGATCGGCAAGCTGACGAGCAACCCTGCCTTTCCGTCCATTGCGTGAATGAACCTGACGAACCGGCAATAGGGGAGCGGAATGACGAACGCGACCGTACTGCTCTTCGATCAAGTCAATCGTAGGGCACGCGAATAGATGCTTGCCTCCGCTACTGATCGCTTCGGTGAGGAGATACGTACTCTTCCCACTTCCCGGTGGACCCACTATTACATTAAGTTCGCTCATAAACTGCTCTTTTGCGGTGACACGCGTCTTCTAAAGAGAGAGTGTGTCACGCGCATTATTTCTATTCGTCTTCTCCTCAATCTGAGCCGCTGCCTTTCAGTTAAGGCGTCGAGCGAAGCGAAAACGCCTTGGCTTGAAGGCAAGGATCGCCATGACCGGGCGCGTGCGCACGGGCGGGGCTCAATCGTCATAAGTTGATGTCCCGCTCCCTTCGGTCCCGGTCCATGCTGCGCTTCGAAACGACCACGCGGCAAGCCGCAGGCCGTTCCTTGGCAGCTTGATTTCCGATGCCCCCTCTTCCATTATCGGAGGTTCAGTTTGGCCCGTATTTGCTCGAACTTGCGCCTGCGATCTGTTGCTCGGCATCCCGTCGAACTGGGATGATCAAGAGCGGCGCAGCCGATCTCAACCTGAGACGCAAGTCACCCTTGGTCACGCTGCCTGCTTCGACGGAATACCCTGTGCTTGAGCAATCCGGGCGCAAGCGATCTCGAAATACTCCGGGTCACGCTCGATTCCGACGAACTGGAAACCCTCCCGGAGAGCCGCCACGCCCGTGGTGCCCGAGCCCATGAAGGGATCGAGGACGATGCCGCCCGGTGGCGTTACGAGACGGCACAGGTACTGCATGAGGGCGAGTGGCTTCACCGTAGGGTGATTGTTCGCCCGTGGGACCTTCTGACTGTTCTTGATCGAGGACGGCTTGCCTGACGTTCCATTCGCGGTCTGGAACCACGGCTTGGTGGACTTCGCGAGATCGTCGAGACCCTCGTCGCGCTCACGGGTCGAAGGCTTGGCACAGTAGAAGAACGGGGCGTACTTTTCGGCCAGCCCCGTCTCACCATCGTGGATGACATTCGCGGGGAAACGTTCACCCACCCGGCAATCGTCGATGTTGATCCCGCCAGTGCGGTACTCCAGCGTGTTCTTGGCGACACTCGACTTCGCCAGCAGCTTCCGCGCCATGACTATGGGCTCGTGAGCGGGCTTGAGAGCGGTGCCCCAACCTTGCCACTGATCGGCCTCAAGGGTGACGGGTACCTTCGAGCGTTGGCCGAACTCGCCGATGTTGACGGTCTGGACACCCTGCTCTTCCTGAAGCTTAGTGAACCCGAGGCGAGGCTGCTTGCCGACGATCTCACGCTTGGCACCGAGGGTGCGGTCGATGCCCTTGGCAACATCGTGTGACTTCGGGAATCCCTGACCGTGTAGCCACATGATCTGGTCGCGGATTTCGAACCCCGCATTCTCAACCTTCACCGCGAGACGGTGATAAGTGCGTGGTCCACCGAAGCTCAGCAAATGGGCACCGGGCTTCAGGGTGTCGTGGACCATTTGCCACAGAGCAGTATCGGGAACATCATAGTCCCAAGCTTTGCCCATGAAGTTGAAACCGTAAGGCGGGTCGGTGACGCAAGAGTCCAGTGCACTGAGGTGAGGCAGAACAGTCGCGCTGTCGGCAAGGTACAGCGTAGCTGCGCCGATGATGACGCCGCTGGGAATCGACTCCCGGATTGAAACATTGCTAAGCTTTGAAGCGGCCAATTCCACCGTCTGATGTGGCAGGGAAGTGCGTTCCGACATGGTTGTTGATCTCCGTCTTAATTTGAAGCGCGAAGCATGCCGTTGAAAGAACGCCATCGTCGAAGAGGCTCAAATATCGACCTGTTTCCATGATGTTGGCTCTCAGATGAAGCGCCTTCCAAATCGAGATGCGTTCAACTCACACGCGGTGAAGGCCGTTTTAGAGGTTACCGAGGGTACCCTCTACGAGATGATTCGAACGGGGGAGATATGGGAACCTTCGCTCGACGAACGGGGCCGAAATGTATGGTCGTTCGAGGCGGTTGCAGACTGCTGCTTACGCCAGATCGACCGTTGGCTCGATGAGGATGTGTTGCATGTGCTGCGGGCGCAGCCATTCCGACGATGCCGACATTCGCGCGAGGAACTGGAGGAGCTTCGACGTTGGATTCACACTCAAACGATGAAGCGTAGGAATTTTCAATCGCACGTAGAGGCGTTGGAATGGGATGATACGCATCGGATGGCGGAGCGAAATCTCGAACTCCTGCAATCAACCGATCCGGCCAATGAACGGCAGCGGCTCGGTCGATTTTTTGGGTGGCTTCGAGATGATGGGCTTCGCGCTTCCAAATTAGCGGGATTGGAATCTTTCGGACCCCCGGCACCGCCGCGAGATGAGGATTGAGTCGTGGCCGACGATTTCCGTAAAATACCTTCGATGGGTTGCAGTACTCGACCTCGATCTCCTCTTCATGGAAGAGTTTCAGTCTCCAGCAGCGTGGCCTCAATGAGGTCGTCGTGATGGCGCTACTTCAATACGGCGAATGCCGATCATCCCAGCATGGCGGCGAGAGCCTGATCTTCACCAAGAGCGCGTTGGCCGACATCGAAACCGATTTTGGCTCGACCGTGCACGAAATGTGCGAGAGGCAGCGGTACACCTAATTGATCGTCTCGGACGGATGTTGATCGCCGTGGCGCGGAGTTATCGCACGGTCCGCTGAGAGGATCGGCAAAACCATCCGGGCTTGGGAGATTATAGCCCACACCGAGATGCCGTAACCGTTCCCGACTTGCCAAAGTCTCTGTTCCCTCCCGCGAACAGTTCCGAACTGGCCGGTGACGTCAAGAGCATCATTTTTGCAACAGAAAGTTCAATTAGTGGACTGTTCCTCGAAAGAGAACTCTAAGCAAGATTGATTAGAGAAGCGCATAGCTCCAATTGAAACGTGAAAGATCGGGAGCGTACCCCGCTTAATCGCGAACTTTGGAGGTCTAATAATGAGCACTTATCTTTGTTACAATATAGAGTGGGACTCGGAAGAAGCGACTAGTCATGAAGAAAACCGAATAGCAAAGGTGACTGTAGGTTATTTTCAACTCGACGCTAAGGAGGAGGCCCACGAAGAAGGCGTTGAATATGTTCTGGGGGATAAATTGGCAAATGAAGCGGGATGGTGCGTCATCGATTTTGATTACTGCAAGGTAGCGGAAGAAGATGAGCAACGGTTCTGCGCTGAGTGGGCGCAACGATGTCCCTGAAGGATTCTTGCGAACGAGGGCGCGCAGGGTCGGAGGATTACAAGGGAGCTTCGATGTCGAGAATGAACGACTGTTGCAGTGTCATGAAGGCGTGACCGCACCATGAGGTTGAATTCGTAATGGTGTACGAACCGATTCGCATTTGGGTGAGCGAACAATCTCTGAACCGGGACATGCTCACTCAAATCCGCACCTTGGTGCGGGAGGAGCTTCTCTCGAAACAGTGGCTGAGACCAGCAACTCGCCGTCCTAAACAACGTGATCTGACTTGTGCGGTGCGAGGATTGATCTCTGCGGGGCTGGATATCACGCGCGTCGAGATCAGCGCCGATGGCAGCATCTTAGTAGACACCACCCCAATCCATGGCATCAAGGACTCGGTGGAAACAGAATTTTTCAAGAGCCGCGCGCGTGCCCGCCGCTAAGCCTCGCTACACGTATCTGGCGAAGGGGCGTTACTGGCGCTTCCGCCACAAGTTGTATGGGGAGTCCGCGCTTCCCGGAGCACCCGGAGAAGCGCGGTTCCATAGTGCTTACGCTGAGAAGCTTGCGCTCGTTGAGCGGCTGTCTGCGCGCACGCCTCCATCGCAGGGAACGTTTGCTTGGCTCATAAATCGTTATCTCGCGAGTGCGGAATTCAAGGCTCTCGCGGACGCCACGCAGAGCGATTACACGAAGACGCTAAGCCTCCTGCGACAGGAGCTTGGCGATCAGCCCTTCGCTTATACGACTCGCGCGATGATCAAGGCGGTGCGGGACGACTATGCCAGCACGCCTCGAAAGGCGAACAAGATAGGTCAGATGGTTTCACGGCTCTATAGCTGGGCGGATGAGGAAGAACTCGTCGATCCGAACTTTAATCCAACGAAGGGCTTGAAGCGTCTAAAGCGCAAGGGCGGCGAAAAAGAGATTGCTGTCTGGTCAGACGAAGAGATCGACTTGGTCCTCGGCGCTGCTCCTGTGCACGTGCGGACCGCGCTCCTGCTTACTCTCTATACCGGCCAGCGTCGCGAAGACATCGTCAGCATGACATGGGGGCAGTATCAGGGCAGCGCGATCCGCGTTCGACAATCCAAGACGCACGAACCGCTTATCATCCCTTGCCACCCTGTGCTCCAGAAACACCTCGATGGCCTTACTCGCGATGCCTTGCTCATTTGTACCAACGCAAAAGGAAGACCGCTGACAGCAAACGGGCTTTCAGGAGCGATCCGGCGTGCCGTAGAAACGACCGAAGGAATGCCCCGCCGTCGATCCATCCATGGGCTTCGATATGCCGCAGCGTCGCGCATGGAGGAAGGGGGGGCTACCGTAGCAGAGATCGAGGCTGTTCTCGGCCACCGTACGTTTCGCATGGCGCTCAAGTACGCATCGCAGCGCGTGCGGGCACGGGCGGGGGTGGGGGCGATGGGGCGGAAGCGGAACGATGCGTGAACCAAAAGTGCGAACTTTCGCCGAAAAAGTGCGAACTCTGGTTGACGAGAGGGCAAAAACCCACGATTTGCGCCACGCGGCCCGATGGCGGAGTGGTTACGCAGAGGACTGCAAATCCTTGCACGCCGGTTCGATTCCGGCTCGGGCCTCCACTTTTGCAACCCCAAGGCGGATTGCGGCCACGCCGCACCGCCGCTAGGGGCGCCGGAGTGCCGCTTTAGCTCAGTTGGTAGAGCACATCATTCGTAATGATGGGGTCACAGGTTCGAGTCCTGTAAGCGGCACCAGTCTTTCAGCAGGCAAATCCAGTGGGTTAAGGAGAACGGTCGTTCGGCTGGGACGGCGTTTGGGTCCTATTTGGGGCGCTTTGGGTAGGAAAAAGGGCTGTAGCAACTCCAAGCCCACTTAACGCAGGCTAAGCTGCTCCGTCTAAGGGTTATGCTTCTTACCGTCAGCTTTCGGGTAAACCGACAAGCACACGCGATGTCCGAGATGAGGGTGGGTTTCAGACATAGGCGCTTGCTCTTCCCGGTTGCCGCAGGCAGCTTCCACCAGGGGAGAATCGCCACATGCTGTTGAGACTTGCCGCCGTAGCCGCGCTGATTGGAGTCAGCCTTCAAAGCACAAGCGAGGCCTATGCGTCGGACAACAGCGAATTCTGGGCCTCAAGAAGTGTTACGATTCCCGCCGAACCCCCGGTGCCTGCGGTCCGGATCGGCGTCTGGGACAGTGGTGTCGACTTGTCGCTTTTCGAGGGTCGGATTGCGACCGATTCTGACGGCAACCCCCTGGTGCGCGGCTACGACGAGTTCAAGCAACGCCAAGATTCGCCCATGGCGGTGCTGCCGCCAGAGCTCCAGGGCCGCCAAGACGAGCTAAACAAAGACCTTGCGGCTTTCGACGACATTGACTCAGGCGTTGAGAGCCCGTCAGCTTCCGAGATGAAGGCGAGGCTCGGGGCAATGAGCAAGGAAGAAGAGGCCGAGTTCACGAACGACCTCGGCCGGTGGGCCGGCTACACTCATGGCACATCTGTCGCTGACATCGCCCTGCGAGACCACGGGCGCGCCGAACTCATCGTGGCAAGAATGGAGTGGTGGCATGGCTCGCCGCCTGTCCCTTGCTGGACGCGGGAACTTGCCGATCTAGAGGCTGCCTCGGTTCGCGATTTGCTGCAATTCCTGGTCGGCAATGGTGCCCGAATTGTGAATATGTCGTGGGGCCGGTTTGAGACTTCGTACATCAAGAACCTCGAAGAATGTGCGCCCAACATGCCGGAAGGGGAGCGCAAGTCTCTCGCGCGCTACACCGTCGAGCGCATTCGAGCAGAGTTGCAATCGGGTATGGCCGCTGCACCAGACGTGCTCTTCGTCGGCGCCGCCGGTAACTCGGGCTCGCCTCTCGTGACAGAAAACCCGGCCACGCGCTTTACGCTTCCCAATTTCATCCTCGTCGGGGCGGTGGATGCCACCGGCGCGCTAGCTGACTACTCCAATCAAGGCAGCGAGGTCTCGCTATACGCAAATGGCGACAGAGTTCCGGCAAGGCTTCCAGGAGGCCTACTCAGCTTCGCAACAGGAACTTCCATGGCAACGCCAAACGTGGCGAACGCCGCGGCAAAGATGCTCGCAGTCAACCCTCGTCTGACAGGGGCGGAACTGAAAAGCCTGATGCTGGAGACGTCTGACACCAACAAGACGGGCCAGCGCCTTCTGCACCCCCGTCGGGCGGTAGAAGCCGCACGGACGATCCGAGATTAGGCACCTGGAATGAGGTCGTTAGCGGACTGGTCGCTTTCCGTCAGCGAACGGCGAAAACCGTCCATCTGCTTTCACGCGTTGGCGAGTTCCTAAACGACCGATATTGGGTGGTAAGCGGACAGTCGGGATGTATGAATTTAGTGCCCAACGTCGGCGTCAATTCCGCCGCTAGCGTCGACTTCATTAGCCGTAGTGCGATCTGATTTGCCGTGTTTCAATGGTGCCATGAACCATAGCGTTACCACAGTAATAAGAGACAACATCACTGCAACATCTAGGCTCCCCAACGCTACCGAGACGCCAATGGCGCCTGTGATCCAGAGGCTGGCAGCAGTGGCAGTACCTTTGACCGAGTCATTCCTCCGCAGGATTGCCCCGCCACCGATGAAGCCCATACCCGTGATCAATCCCTCCACTATTCGCGCCATTGCTTCCGGTGATTCAGCGGTGATCCCCTCCGCAGCTTGGATGAAACCGCAGCTTGCCACAGCGACCAAGGGGAAAGTTCGCAGACCCGCACTTCGCTCCGCTTTCTCTCGGTTCCAACCTATCGGTAATGCTAGAATGTAGGCGATGCTAATGGCGATAAGATGGGGCACCAAATCGAAGCGATCCTGGGCGAGAAATTGATCGAACATTTTTCGGTTCTCCCAGATTTGCCATCGTGGTTCGAGGGGGGGTGGCTTTACAGATAGTTAGACGCGTCTTGGCTCAGAATTAACACAATTCGCCCTAGCGGACCGCTCCAAGTCTGCAATGGGGTCGCTTGCGGACAGGCGGGTTTTTCGGCAGCGCCTCTGTTTCACCTAAGGATCTAACGGTAACCCCGTGGTCGCGGCAGCTTACGGCTTGCGGTGAACGAGCCGGCGGGTCTAACATTCTTCAACACGTCTGCTCGACACCTGCGGAGGATTGGGGACGTGGTTACAAGATGACATCCCCGCCTAACGGAGAAACCACATGGCCATTGCCAAAACGATCGAAGTGATCACGAGCTCCACCCAAGGCATGGAGGCCGCGGTGCGGGATGGCATCGCCAAAGTAGGCGAAACCATCGACAACATCGAGGGCGCATGGGTGAAAGATACCAAAGTTGTCGTTCGCGACGGCAGTGTCGCTGAATGGCGTGTAACAATGGTCGTGACGTTTATCGTCAACTAAGCCGAGGAGGGACCGATGCCGCATAAGTTTGAAGTCCATAAGGACAAGAAGGGCGAGTTCCGCGTTCGCTTCAAATACAATTCCGAGGTCATGTTTTCCTCGGAAGGTTACACAAGCAAGTCGTCGGCACTGTCTGCTATCGCATCCTTTAAGAAGAACGGTCCCGGAGCGGAGATCGAAGACAACAGCTAACAGATGTCAGATTGGCGCCGCGCGAGGCGATCGCACACGTGAGGCGTTGGTCACCTTTGAGCTGCATGGCTTGCCTCGAACTCGACGTGCCCCGCAAGCCAATGGGGTTTGTGGCGCGCACGGCGACCCGTGATCTGAATTTGTGTCGCCTCAGTTCGGAGTTGAAAGGCATTGGGATGCAGAGCAAATGGCTTTAGGCGCGTTGGACTGCAGCGACCCGGTCTAGCGCGCCACCTTTTATCGAATTCGCTGTTCGTCGGAAGAATGCTAGAGAGAGCCACCAAGGATTTGCGCCTGTCCGTCTCGCAATAGTGGAAGTGGACATAATGCTACCCCAGTGGGGAGCCCGTTGCTGGCCCAGTATGTCATATGCATCACTACCTCATACAACTTGAGCACGGTTACGATCGAACTTCAGAAGAACTGGAGTTTGAAGCGCTTGGCCCAGAGATGGCAATCTCTCGGCTGGAGACAATTCCAAATAAGCGCAGGGCGATTGTGTACGAGGATGGCGAAAAGATCGCCGATCTCACATTTTTAGAGGGGTTTTGGCAGGTTACGAGCGGGACCCCGTTTTGACGGCAATGGGGGTCTTCTTCGATTGCAGAAATTTGGACAGGTCCACGCCCTTCCATCCAATCCTCGGCGGGGCGAAGTGCGAAGGCGGGTAGCCTGCCAATGTGCGTACTTTCGGTTCCAGATTCCGGTATGTGCAGACAGAAAAATGGCCTCGCCTCCGATCGGAAGGCGAGGCCCTGAAGGGAAGAGCCGACTCGTCGGCCCTTCGGGTCGCAGTTGCGGCGATAGACCGCTAGCAACGTTGGAGATTGTAAGGACGCGACAGCGCTCGTGGCTGGGTTTCCACCTTCATTCCCTATTCGGGCGTCGTAATGTTAATATGTAAGCGATGAGGTCATCGACGTGCTCGGCTGGAATTTCGAAGTACATTACCGACGGGTAATTTTTGTGATTTAGCATCCATCGATTAAGCGACGACTTTGAAAGTTCCGGAGTATTGGCGATGGCCGAAAAGCTCGGCGCATGAGTTACGGGCGACGTTTCGCCATAACCGACCGAGTGGCAGTCTGAACAACGGTTCGCGGCCAATTTTTGTCCTCGTCCTTCCGCTGAATGGCTCGTAAGCAGTGGTGTGCCGACAACTTGCTGAGAAGCCTGTTCGGGAGCGGCCTGACAGCCAGTCAGGGCGGTGATAAACAGCCCGAGAAATATGTAAGCCCGCCCAGAATTGTGGGGCGGACGTTGAGTGTTAGCCTGCATATCCGGTCTCCTCATCCTCATCGTGCTGTTGGGCCTTGAAGTGTTTGGTGGGTACGAACCGATGCAAAAGATAATGTACGCCATTTGCTCTCTATGCTGGCGCTATCCCGTAGACAGTCCGCAACCCGAAACCGATGCCGTAAGCCAGAGCCGCCGCGGCGCTGCCGATCATCAGGGTCTCCAGACCCGAGCGGAGCCGCGGAGCATTTAGGACTAAGCCTTTTCCGATGCCCAGGGCGAGGAATGTTGCTGCTGCAAGCGCCGCGCTGATGGCAAACATGCGATCGAAAAGTCCATTGCCCGCGATGAAAGGCAGTAGCGGCAGGAAGCCGCAGAGTACGAAGGCGAAAAAGGTGTAGAGCGCTGCACGGCGGGGCCGGGCTGAAATCTCGCTGAGCTTGAGCTCTTCGGTCATCATCGTGTCGACCCACACACGTTCGTCGCTGGTAACGACTTCAACGACCTGGTCGAGTGTATCGCCTTCGAGTCCTTTGCCAGCGAATATCTGACGGATTTCCTCTTTCTCGCCTTCGGGGTTGGCTTTGATCTGCCAGTGCTCGTCCGCACGAGCTTGCGCCACTTCCTGCTGTCGGCTCCGCGTGCCCAGGTAATTGCTGATACCCATGCTGAAGCCATCGGCAAACAGATTTGCCAGGCCTAAAATGATGATGGCTGTGACAGATAGTCCGCCTCCAGCGCTTCCCGCCACCACGGCAAAAGTTGTTACTACGCCGTCCACCCCGCCAAGGATGAAATCGCCCAGTGGACTCTCGCCCCTTGGGCTATTCAGGCGATCGCGGATGCGGTCCGCCCGGTGCTCGTCACCAAGATTGCGTGTCTCGCGAAAACGCACTTGTCCTAATCTCGAACGACCATCACCGAGCACTTCGCATAACGAACGACGCGCGAGGCATTGGCGCCCAGCAAATAGTCCTTCATATTGGGTCGGTGCGACGAAAGTACGATCAGATCAGCTTCGAACATCTCGCCAGCTTCGATAAGTCCGGTATAAATCGTGCCGCTTCTGACAATCTGTTCAACATCCTCGACGCAGTGATCGCGCGCAACTTTCATCAGTTTGATCCGCGCAGCTTCCATAATCGCGCGAACTGATAAAACCGACCACTGTGCCTGCAACATCAACGGCGTCTCAGGTACAACATAAGCGATGGCCACTTTCGCTCCGAAGCAGTTGGCGAGTGCCATGGTCGTGGCAATGGGCTTTTGCCAAGAACTGGGCTCATCCAGATCGACGGCCGTCAAAATCTTCGAATACACTGGATCGCCCTTCCAGATCACCGCACTACGCGTCGGCGTGCGCTCGACTCAGGAACGCCCACCGGCGCCCTGCTACATTCAAAATCACGCCGAGATGCTGTTCCGCAACGAAGGGAAAATTTCAAGCGGCTCGGGTACAGCAGGCGTTTGCTTGGTTAGGCAATATTAGCGAGCGCAGGCCTCTGTTCTATGGGTGCCGGGCTTGCATCCTGCGGATCAGACCCCTCCAGTGAACCCACAAATCTTAACATTGCTGCATCGTAATAGCCGATTTGGGGCTCGCGAATCAGGTTAAGTTAGATATTTTGAGATCGGTCGTGTCACTCGGGTCGAGCAAGTTCCTCGGGATGGGAGGGCATTGTGCACGCACTAATTATCGAGCCGCAGGGTTTGATCAGCGTGACCATCGAGGATGAGCTTCGAGAACTCGGGTTTTCCTCGTTCGATAGCGCGTTCACTCAAGATAGTGCCATTCAGGCCGCTGAGCGCAGACGGCCAGATTTGATCACGACCAGCCTGCGCCTTGTTCGTGGCGACGGAGTTTCAGCAGTAAGGGCGATTTGCGCCGAAGAAGGTGTGCCGACAGTGCTTATCGTGAGCGACGCTGTCGAAGCGAAGAATCTCATAGACGGTGCGCCGATCGTAACCAAGCCTATGAAGAGGGATTCGCTCCGTGCAGCAGTTTATCAGGCAATTCACAATCCCCAGACCTGATCTCCGGCATTTCCCGAACAAGGAAGTGCATCCGGTTCGTTCTTATCAACTTTTCCATTTTCCTAACTTAGCGCCAGTACCTGAGGGCATAGTCCAAAGGGGAAATTCACGTGCGTAGAATTCTGACGCTGACACTTGCACTCCTGACAGCGCAATCCGCGGTTGCTCAAGAGCCTACCACTCTCAACCTTGTCTGCTTCGGTGATGGCGCCGCGAACAAGCAGCGAGGCGGCTCGTTCAACGCCTGGAGCAACTTCGGGGACTCCGCCAGCGGGACCGTTTTACAGCACTCCCGTGAAGGCTTCGAGGATCTGGTCAACGTTCAGCTCTCGAATAACGCGGGCCAGCTTCGGATGCCCCGGGCCATGCTTCCGACCATCCGGGGTGGCAAGGACGGCTGGTTCACGCTCAAAGACATCAAGGTGACCCAAGCCGACATAACGGCGTCGGTAGCTGTGAACCCACTCAACAATCCCAAGATGCGGATCGATCGCTATACCGGGATCATCAACTTGTCTGGCAAAGCTGGCGATTTCGTGGGTAAGTGCCAAGCCTACGACCCGAACAAGGCTGAAAGGCAGTTCTGACGTGCGCCCTCTTACCGGCTTGGTTGCTCTCGGCTTACTCGCATCGCCTCTGCAAGCGCAGACGTCGTTCACTGGCCCAGCCGACGCGATCGACGGAGACAGCCTGACTGTCGGCGGCATTGAAGTTCGCCTGTTCGGCATCGACGCTCCCGAGGGCAAGCAGAAGTGCTCGCGGGACGGTCAGGCGTGGCCATGTGGTGAGGCCGCAGCAGGCAAGTTGCGTTCTCTGGTGGAGGGACAGACCGTCAGCTGCAGAGCTCGCGGACGAGACGCGTACGGGCGGGCGGTATCGGTCTGCTCCGCAGGGGGCATCGAGCTCAACAGGACGATGGTTGCGCAGGGTTGGGCGACGGCGTTCCGAGCGTATGCCCAAGACTACGTTGCGGACGAAGTGCGAGCCAAGGCCGCGCGCGTGGGTATCTGGGATTCCACGTTCGATCTGCCAGCCGATTTCCGCCGTCAGAATGAAGAGCGGGCGGCCGCTGCGCGTCCCCCTGTGCGGCTGATGCAACAACCTCGAGCCTCAGCAAGCCAATCCCAAGGGTGCATCATCAAAGGGAACCACAGCCGGCGCGGGGACTGGATCTATCACCTTCCCGGAATGCCGTACTATGCCCAGACGCGGGCCGAGGCGATGTTCTGCAGCGAGGCTGAAGCTCAAGCGGCCGGGTATCGGCGGGCGATCGTTCGCTGAGCCTATTTGCAGGCCTCATTTTTGCGGGCCGAGCGAAAGCCTCCGCTAACGCTAATTGTCGAGCCATTGGCCTGCTTACATTTCTTGGCATTGGTGCCTTCGAGCGCATCGCCCTGCGGAATCACATAGGACTGATGAGCGGTAGAGCGAGAACCACTGGAAGTGCTTGCCCTAGCACGAGCCTCTTCGGCACTTGCGGCGGCCTGAGCAGCTTGAGCTTGCTGCGCCTGAATATCATACTTGCGCTTCAGGAGCTCCTGCATCTCTGGCGACGGTTGCGCCGCGGCCTGCCAAGCCCACATGAGCGCTCCTGTTCCGCAAGCAAATCTCAATCCACTCCCAAGCATTTTGGCTACCTCCTATCCCTAGGATGCAAGTCTGACAGACTGAACGGCGAATGCAACGACCGCCAATTGAGTTAAGCCGCTTCTTGAATGACTGCGCAGACCCCGAAGTGATCGCTGATCCGTCGCTCGGCATTATAGTTTGAAATCGCCCAGGTCCGCGTAGCCTGAAAAGCACCGCCAAGGGCGACGTGGTCGATTGCCGCCCTACCTAAGGGTTCAAGCTCACCTCCGGTGACAATGGGATGCTCGCTGAGAGCCGACAGCAACTTGTCCCTGACAGCTCGCGGGACCCAAGAATTCCCCAGCCGCTGATTGAAGTCACCCAGCACTATGCTGTTGCGGGGGAGGGCCGAAGCCACCTGCGCCAGCGCATCAAGATATATGCCGTGCAACTCCCAGAGGCGACGATTGCGCGTCCCATAGCGCACGTTCGACATGTGGTAGGGAATGACCACTCCGGCGAGTGTGACGTCCCCGAGCGCAGTCTGAGTGACAGCCGACGCAAACCGTCCAGGAGGCAAGTCGGGGGAACCCAGGGTGTCGACGTCTCGCCAAGGAAACTTCGACCAAAGCAGTACCTCTCTGCGTGAACCGAAGGTCTTGCCGCCCCAGTCATCCGTGCTGTGCACCGTGTAGCCGCCCCAAGACTGCAGAAAGTCCATATGGGTCTCTGTCAAACAAACCAGATCGGGTTCGATGGCTTCCAAGCGCTCGCGAATGACATCTGCATCACCCGAGGCAGGTTTGCGCCATTCGGTGTTCCAGGTGGCTATCGTCAGCGTGACCATGCTGTTGGCGAGAGTGCGGGCATGTGACCGGCGGTGCAAGACTTTCGTGGCGGATGTGACGTCCTGTTCGCAATCTAGCTTGGCAACCCAGCCGCGCAGATCCGGGTATCTTATGTGGAGTGGCAACATCTGCCGCCCCTCCCCCCACCAGCTAGGCAGGGGACCTCTCGATCAACAGTAAGTTGGGGTGAACTCCAAGCGCTTCAGCCAGCCGTCCTAGGGCTCGTACGGTTGGGTTGCGCTGCCCGCGTTCCAGATCGCTGACGTAGCTTCGCTCCATGCCGGCGAGGGCTGCAAGCTCTTCCTGCGTCATGTCCTTGAGCTTCCGATAGTGCCGGACATTAACACCTAGGAGCTGGACCACATCCATAGGCGGATGTGGCCGCAAGGGCTCCCAGTCGTCTGTATACCAATCGTGTCATTTTCGCTTGCCTTCGCAACCGCGTTGGCAAAACAATCACTCACAACAGGAGGAAGTTATGAAATATGGATTTCTGCTGGCGATTGTCGCCACCATACTTGTAGGTTGCTCAAATCGATCGACAATTGAGAGCGATATCCGAGAGGGTCTGATCGATCCAGAATCCGCCCGCTTCGGCGAACTGATCGAATATACCGACGATGAAGGTGATCAGTTGGCCTGCATCATGGTCAACGCCAAAAATCGAATGGGCGGATATACAGGTGAGAAGATGATGCTCGCCGTGAAAGGTGAGGATGGAAAATGGCGGGGCGGTGAGGGCCCCAGTGGCCTCGACTGCCGAACGTTTGTTGATAGTCGCAACTCTTAGCCGATCAACTCAGCCGCTTTCGAGGCCTCCGGTGATTTCCGGGGGCCTTTTTCATTGGAGAACAGCAATGCTCGTTATCGCTACGGCGGTGACCCTTGAGCACGTCCTTAGGTCAGGATGCGATCCGGGTCTGACGTCAATCCTTCAACGCTACCAGCCGCTCATGACCGATGAAGATTTGGCAGTGATCTTTATTCTTCACCCCGGTGACCGCGCGCAGGATCTGGCTTCGATACGCGGCCGAGCCTTCGAGAATTGGGAATTCATCCACGCAGAGAGCGGCTGGTTTGAAGCCGTCTTCGTCCTGGACGACTACGGCCACGGTCACGCGGTTCTTCTGCCGGACAAGCTCGAATACGACCCTTACCTACTGACAATCTGCCGGGAGCACGCAGCCACCGACTGCTGAACCCACACAACCCAACCATCCGCAGGCGTCTTCAACCGAAGGCGCCTTTTTCTTTGCGTCTGAAAGGAATCTGAAATGATGAACTTCCCCACCATCGCCGGGCTCGAATCCGCAATCGAAAAGCTCGAGCTTTCGAACCTGAGAACACTTTTGGCCGATCGGCTGGCCGACACCGCCCGTTGCGAGTTGCAGAACCTTACACACTTGCTCGTCATCGAGGCGGACGACAGCGAACGGCAGATTGTCGATGCGGTAGGCTTCTCGCCGCTACAAACTCGAATTGATGCCATCCGTAACCAACCGGATTGGGACTGGATCGAGCGCCACGACGGCTGGTGGGAGCTGCTCTACACCGTCGGCAACGACGGGTTCGCCTACATCCTGCTGGTGGAGGACGATGACCGCTCGCCCCTTGCCCTTCTTTGCCGGAGGGAAGGGGCGTGAAGTTTGTCGGCTGGATTCTCGGTGGGTTGCTGGCGCTTGCCGTGCTGCGGATGGCGGCGATCGTCACCTTTGGCGCGATCATCCTTGCCTTGGTTGTGGCCTTGATCCGCGCGCCTAAGGAGACGCTGGCAATCCTCACGAGCCTCTCCTTCCTCAGCGCATTCGCGGCTTACCCTCTCGTCGGGCTTTTGGTGTGCGCATTGATCCTCACCCTCTCGATTTCCAGCCGGCCTTAGGCGATTCAGACGGTGTGGGGGCGAGGGTGAATGCACGGACTACAGTTCAAGCGAAGCGATATCGATCGCCCTTGGGCGACGCTTGGGCTTCAGTTTCCTCTCACGCACCAGCTCGCGCTCATAAGCGGCAAACTCCGAGCGAACACTATGGTTTACGGTGGTCAGGGCCTCCAATGGGACATGCGCCGACAGTGCTCCCACAATCTCGACAAGGGCGTCGATGGTTGCACCCCGTCTCGTTGCCGAACGGGACGGACTCTTTCCCTTGAGGTCGCCGGCCATCTTCCCGATCATCGCGTTTATTGCCGAAATGCGCTCCTCCGCACGCGCCTTGGGAGTCCTGAACGCCTCGAGGCCTTTCAGCACGGGACCAGCCCGTCTGTAGAGTGCGCGTCCGTCCTCGGTGATGGCGATGGAGATGCGTGGTAGCTCGGGGTCACTGACGCCGCCGGTCTTGATCAGCTTTTTGTCCAACCACTTTTCGAGGCTTTGGAGGTACCGGCTGACCATAGGCTGTGAAAGGCCGAGCTTGGTCGCGGCTGCCGAGATGTTCTCCTCGTCAACCACGGCCACGAAGGCCTCAATCCAGCAGAGACGCAGGCTTCCTACTCTCAAAGATGACACATCGTTTCTCCGGCTTTTGCAGCGGTCTGATTCGGCAAATGGGCGAGCCACTCGCCCCTAGTCCGGTGGCCGGAAGGGGTCCATGCAGTAACTGCATTCATCTCGAGGCCGAAAGATCAGGTTTCATTTTACCGAACCCTCGCAGCTTGCCAGCAGGGCGTGCCTTTCGGATCGCCCACGAAAGGATCGTCTTTGACAGCCGGAGGGCGACCGGCAGTGAATAGAACAACAAAAATGACCAAAACCAATCGGTTCGGTCAGCGCATCGCCGACATCTGGCACGAGCTGGTCGAACATCTAAATGCCCTTTCAGAGAAGCAAATCGACAATCCAAGCGGGGTACCTGCGCGGGCAGAGGCGCCCGCAGGCAAATGAGCCGCTCCAGCTCGCGAGCCGACTATCGACGCGTCATGTTGGCCATCGAAAGGCGGCATGGCGCACAGAACTTGCAGAGGGCGAAGCCCACGCAGCGGCCCCAAACTCCCCTGCGATGGTGCCAAGGGACACCAGGGAAAGAGGCCAAATTTGGCTGCGCGAAGATGAATCTAACCAACCAGCGCCAGCAGGCGCCTTACTAAAGAGTACGAAATGACATTACCTATTACACCATGCCTTGGCTTCGAAGTTTTGAAGCTGAGCGAAAACGTTAGAATGAAATTGAATCGAGCAGGTCAAGACGGTCGGATCAGCTTGGCCAAAGCGTGTATTTGGTCCGGGCTTCAGCATTCAGAACAGATTATCGACAAGGCGCAATCTATCGGAGGAGAGCACCTCCGAGTAGCCTTCGAAACGGTTCTTATGGAGGGCGAGAACATTCACTGGCGCAAGTGCGCCGATGGCAGCCTGCAACTCATCGACTGATGACAAGCGGAACTGGCGTTGAGGGATCGAAGGGTCCCTCAACCACCACAACCCTGCCTGTGGCCAAGCCCTCCGCCCAAATGGGCAAGCTCGCCCGGGAAAGCTTTCCGGATCAGCCGAGCAACTCGAGCAAGCAAGTCCCCGCGACGCTCGAGAACTTCAAGCACGTCATTGATGCCGCGAAAATCGGCATCCGATTCAACATCATCAAGAAGCGCCCGGAGATCGAGGTACCGGGACTTAATTTCGGGAGGCAAAACCGCGACGCGGTGGTGCTCTCGCGTATCGAAAGCCTGCTCATCCGAAATGACATGTCACCGGCTCAAGCCCGACAACATTTGCTGGTGCTCGCGGACGCCCATCCGTTCGATCCCTTCGCCGACTGGGTCACCAGCCGCGCTTGGGATGGAAGGAGCCGAATATCTGAGATCTGCGAAACGCTCATTCCGGCAGACGGATACCCTGCAGAATTCCGGGACGTGCTGGTTCGCAAATGGCTTCTGAGCATCGTGGCTGCGACTTTCGTGAAGCAGGGCTTCAGGGCCCGAGGGGTTCTCACCCTCCAAGGGGAGCAAGGCCTCGGCAAGACCAGCTGGATTGCCAACTTGGTTACCCCAGCTCACCTCCGAGAGGAGGCGGTAAAGCTGGGTCACTCGTGGGACGGTGGTAGCAAAGATGCACGTTTGGCCGCCGTACGTCACCGTATTGTGGAACTGGGTGAACTCGAAGCTTCGTTCCGCCGAGAAATGGCGGGGCTCAAAGCGTTCATCACTGAAACCGAGGACAAGATCCGGCCTCCGTACGCCCGGGTCGAGGCCGAATACCCCCGGTCCACGATCTTCGCGGCTTCGGTCAACGAACGGCAGTTTCTGAGCGACACGACTGGGAATAGCCGGTTCTGGACGGTTCGGGCGGCAAAGATCGGCTATCAGCACACAATAGACATGCAGCAAGTGTTTGCGGAGCTGAAAATCGATTTGGGGGCCGGAGCCGAGTGGTGGCTCAACGATAGCGAGGAAAAGCAACTCGCTGAGATCAACAACGAGCACCGGCTCGTCAGCGCGATCGAGGCTCGCATCCAAGAGGAGCTCGATCTCGATCGGATGTCCGCTGACGGTCTTCCGAGGCTTACGGCAATCGAGGTCCTGAAGGTTCTCGGCATCGAGAAGCCGACCAACCCGCAAGCGAAGGAGGCCAACGTCGCCCTTCGCGCTCTGCTTGGACCACACAAGCGGATCGGAGGTTACAACCGCTGGCCGATACCCTGGCGGAAAAAGGAGGCCACCGCCGCCGCCTACGATCCGGCCCAAGACGAATACTAAGTCTGCCCAAACTGCTCCCCCTCCCTCCCTCGAACCCAAGGGGGTGGGGAGGGGGGGCAACTTCGGGTGCTCTCGGGGCCTCGGTGGCCGCACCGCTAGTCTGCAACGCAGAGGGCGGCCGTGCCACTGCTGCCGCCTGGGCCCCTCTCGACGCTGCCGAGGACGACGCCTGCCTCCGCCGTACCCAACCCATTCGAGTCGCCCCGCGGCGCTCCTCGGTTCGGCGTCTATCGCAAATTCAGAAAGGAACGGCCCATGGCCAAACTCAAATTGACGTCGGCGTTCTGTCGCGACGTGACCTGTCCAGCGCACAAACGAAAGGAAGTGTATCGCTGCACCGAACAGACCGGGTTCGGGATCGAGGTGCGAGCCACCAGCAAGACATACTGGCTCTACTACACGACCCCCGAAGGCAAGGCTGCGCAAATCAAGATCGGAGGGCACTCGGACGTGTCGTTCGACCAAGCGAAGCGGTTCGCCAAGGAGTTGCGCTCTAAAATCGTGCTGGGCGGAAACCCCGCCGAGGAGAAGGCCAACCGAAAAGCTATCATCACCTTCAAGGAACTCGCCCAAATGCATGTCGAACATGCGAAGGGGCACCTGCGCTCGCATGCCTCTGTGGAACTGGCCCACCGCCGCTATCTAGTTCCTAGGTTCGGGAAGCTGCGCATCGATCAAGTCACGACGCAGGCGATCGAGACATACCTGGCCGAGCTTCGTCAACGGCTGGCGCCGGCGTCTGTCGACCGCTTGCGGCTGGTTATGCACCGGACCTACCGGCTTGCGCAGGGGTGGGGCTTACCCGGCTCTGATCGCAATCCCGTCGCGTCAGTTGCTAGGCCGAAATACGACAACAAGCGGACCTGTCTTCTGACACCCATCGAGGTCGAGCGCCTTCTAAAGGCCGCGGAGCAGTCCGCCAATCCGCTGTTGAAACCCATCGTTCAGCTCTTACTCGCGACCGCTGCCCGCAAGAGTGAACTCCTAAACGCTAGGTGGGAGCACATCGACTTTGATAGGGCGGAGTGGCTGATACCCCTTACGAAGAACGGACAAGCTCGCAGGGTACCATTAAGCAAGGCTGCGCTCGCCGTGATCAACGACCTGCCACGGGCCAGCGATTGGCTCTTGGCGAACCCGGCGACAGGCAAACCGTTCGATAACATCAAGCGCGCCTGGAAAACGGCTTGCGTCGAGGCCCGCCTGCCGGACCTGCACATTCACGACCTAAGGCATGCCGCGATCGGCGCGATGATCAACAACGGGGTCTCGCTCCATGTCGCGGGCAAGGTGGCTGGCCATCTTAGGTCCGAGAGCACGGCACGCTACGCCTATGTAAGCGACATCTCGCTTGCGGCCGCGGTGGAAGCGGGTGCCAACAACCTCATGCTGGGAGCGGCAAGATGACGCCCAGCACCAAACCTGCTCAACCGAACACAGAGGCACTGTTCCGCAGCCTCCGGGACCTGGAGCGGCACCTGACGAGTGCCGGGGTCAACAAGCACGACCGGGCTCACATGCTGATCAACGCGTGCATCGGCGAGGGGGTTGATACTGGATGCCGCATTGTCGGCGTCCTGGCCGCCCTTGGCTTCGACAAGCGCCACGCGGGCATCGCGCTTAAGAAGGGCCTGCAGCGGGACCCTGTATGGCCGAACTGGGGCCGAAGCGAAGACGGCAGATACTACGCGCCACCGGAGCCGACCGTCGGTTCCTGACACCTCGACACCCCCGCACGGCCTCGCGCTGTGTGGGGGTGATTTCTTCTATCCTATTTTTTTGGCGCCAGGGTGATTGCAGGTGATCTTTTCGAGCTTCACAGCCTGGCGACGACCTCCTCAGCGCGGCGACGTTCCTGGCTGTCGGCTCTGGCGGGATTTTCAGAAAGCCAAACTCTGGCTGACGCTCGCCAGTCTCCCCCCTAAGCGGGGTCAAACGCATGCGCATTTCGCAAAAGAGCGCTGGGAGGTCGTGAGCCCCCTCCTCGAGACTATTACTCCAACTAACTGTTGGAGCTCCAGTTCATTGCCGCTAGGGTGGTTTGATGACTAGAAAACGCGATATTTTAGCATGGGGGCTGATCTGCGTTTTCGCTCTCGGCATCGTAGCTAACCTGCGTTCGGAGCCACATTCGCTAGACACTACACTTAGCTACTTGGCCCGCTAACAACGAGGCGGCCACAGCGGCGTTCAGGTCAGCGCCTCGTATTATCCGATATAATTGCCATTTGGCTTCTTATCAGATCGTCCAGCGCCTTCCCCAACCGATCATCGTTAGCATCAGTAAAATGTCCGTCCGGAAGATAAGCGTTGAAGTCGTTGGGCGAGATGAACTGGTGGGAGCTTAAATAAGGCACATCGCTCGCTTTCAAAGCGGGCTCGACTGCACGGAAAAGCACATCCGAATATCCAATGTCGTTGACCAGAAAGACGACCGGGATCTTGCCCTCGGCTCTTACATCCGCCGCGAACTTGCGGATTATCGCCCGCGCCAGTTGAACGGCCTCGCTCTCGTCGTTGAATTTGACAGGATCGAGAACGGCCTGCTCGGTATCCTTGTGCCGGTCGGTGTTGTACGCACGCCGAGCGAGCCGGGCGAGGGCAGAGTGGTCGAGCAGGCTCGACCGGAAGGAGATAGGATTGAAGAGCGGATCGTTTTTGGCAAAGAAATCGACGGCCCGCGACCAGGCGGCGGAGTTAGTAAGGGTCCGCTGATATTCTTCGAAGGAATCGTAGGGTGGGTGGATGACTTTCAACCCGCCATCGCTCACGATAAAACGATCCCCGGTGTAAGGCATCGGGTTGTCGTTGTTCCACATCATGGGTGAGAACGACGTGATCGCTGGCAGAAGATTAGTATTGAAAGTTAAGACCACCGCAACGCTGCCCTGCCTTCCAGCCTCGTCCCGAAGAAACGCCCCGTAAGACCAGTTCGATGATGCGCCGGGGGCCGCGACGGAGCGCCACGTCAGGTCGTTGGATACTCGGCCGAGAGCGTGAGCAAGGCGGACGGAATGGGAGCCGCCATATACAGTTACAGCGGGTTTGCCGGCGCTCCCTTCGGGTTCCGATGCGATCAAAGGCTCATACCATCCGGAAAGGGTGATCGGTGCCGTCTGTGCCCTATCGGCCTTGGTTCTTCGGAACAGCGCGCCTTCGGCTGAACGACCATATTCAAAGAACGATTGCAGACGCGAAGGCATGATCGTCTGATCGTCAGGATATGGAAAAGCTATGCCGATGAAAGTGTCGATCGCAACAAGGCCCGCGAGCGCCCACCCAATGATTCCCAACAAGGGCCGGTACGTCCACCTCGCCCCCCTTGCGAGTTCGGGCTCAGAACTGGAAATATATGAACTGTGCTGGCTCACGAGACATCTCAATAATCATGGCTGTGATCGAGGCGGCGAGAACCAGTCCGCACGCGGCCAGTCCCACTGCATTGGGTCGCCACTTGATGAAGCGGCCCACTGCCGGGAGGGCGACATTTCTCCATTGGTTCCAATTCACTGCAGGGCGGTAGGCCCTTAGGATCTGCTGCGTGTTGGGCAGGGCCAAGATGATGAACCACCCCACGGCGACGAACAGAAGCAACTCAGGGCGATAGGGGGCGATGGACGCAGGAGTAACGTTAAATGCGAACAACGTTCTATAATAGGCGAGTGCGGCCGACACAGTTTCCGAGCGAAACATGATGTTCGCCGCTAGCACGCATAGCAGCGTGATTACGTGATAAAAAAGATGTTCGCCAATCGCAGGTTTGTGCGCGCCCTTCAGGCCCAGCCGCTTGCGTTTGCGCTTCCTGGCGTTTCGCCAAACCTCGTTGATTGAGACAAAACTGGCGTGCAGCACTCCGAAGAGGACGTAAGTCCAACTCGCCCCATGCCAGATGCCAATGACGACGAAGGTCAGGAAAACCGGGAGGACAACGGAGGCGAAAAAAGTGCTTCGGTCCCCTAAGCGCCGTCCCACCGCTGCGCGGGTCAATTTGAGCGACAGGGCTGGTAGGAAATAGCGGACCATGAATCGATTAAGGGTCATGTGCCAGCGCCGCCAATATTCGATGATGCTGTTGGCGCGGAGCGGCGAGTGAAAGTTCAAAGGAAGTCGGATGCCGAACATCCGCGCGGAACCGATCGCCATGTCGGAATAACCCGAAAAGTCGAAGTAAAGCTGGACGGTGTAGGCCAGCACGGCAATCCAAGCCGCCAACGCGCCAGGATTACCCCCGTTCGCGATTATATCGAATACCGGGTCAGAGGCGTATCCGGCGTTGTCGGCTAAGACCGTCTTCTTGAAGAGACCTATGGCGAAAATGACCGACCCCACCGTTAAGTTGCTGGCCGCTCGAGATCCCAAATGGGAGTTAGCAAACTGGGGCTTAGTCTCGCCGTATAAAATGATCGGCCCTGAAATTAGCTGCGGGAAAAAAACGGACACCGCCGCGAAATCGATGAATCTCCCATCCTGGACTTCCCCGCGCGCGCAATCGATCAGATACGATATTCGCTGAAAGGTGAAGAACGAGATGCCCAGGGGCAGGATGACATTGAGCGCTTGAATATTGGCGTCGGTTACGACATTTACATTTTCGATCAGAAAGTTGGTATATTTGAAATATACCAGCAAGGCTAAATTGCCCAACACTCCCACGTTCCGCAAAAGTGCGGCCCGGCCGAAATTTTCCCCGCCGTTAGCCAGTATGATCGCGCGCCCCAAAACATAGTTCACGACAACCGAGCCGATCAGGAGAGGCAGGAACTTGGCGCTTATCCAGCTGTAGAAGAACAGCGAAGCTGCGATCACGAAGATCTTTGCGGCATCTCGGCTGACCTTAGCTAGAAGATAGAATGCAACAAGGGACAGCGGCAAAAACGCAAAAAGATAGGGAGCCGAGTTGAATAGCATCGTGAGCCCGTTTTCCCTGCTCGACTAAGCGATCTGGTCGGCGACGATTTTGATCGGAAGTTCGGGCGCTGAATAGTTGTCCAGTGCCAGCTCCCAGACCGTTACGCCGTCCGCGCGACTTTCGACCAATGAAAATCCGAGACGTTGGTACAAGCCCGCGACCATTTGGTTCTTGGCCGTCGGCAGGTATGTGCCGATCAGCCGCTGCACGCCCTCGGCCTTGGCGGCGGCGGCGACATGTGCGAGCACTGCCTCCTCGACCCGGCGACCCAGCACCCTGCAGCTCATCAGCCACAAATCGTTCGACCATTGCGATGCGCTTTTGTCGAAGGAAACGACGCTAATCATTCCGTTGTCGCCGAACTTGTCGGCGAGGCGGATCTGCATCGTGAGTTTATCGGCCGAACCTTCCATACTGGCGACTTCCGCCTCTGTGTAGCGTCGTGTCGTCAGATTAAATTGGTTTGATTTATTGATAAGCTGGGCCACTCGCGCCCGCCCGATCGAATCGAACGGTCTGATCGTACAGACCATGTCGAGGGATTTAAGGTAACCTTCTAGATCTGTCGACGACGCAAGTATTGAGGTGCGCTCGGCATTGGCTTGGTAGTACTCGGCACGCTTGCGGTCTTCTGGCGAGACCGAGATCGTGTCGAAATAGCCGGCCAGTGCGAGGATGGTGACGTATTGGGCGGGATCGTCGGTGAGTTCCGGAACCGCAACGAAGGGCAATTCCCGCCGGATGAGCTCGCGTTCGAAAGGGTTGTCGTCGAGGAAAACTAGCGAGTCGGTGCCGATATTGAGGCTCTCGGCAATATACTTGATGTTGCTCGCTTTGTCCTGCCAATTGGCCTGAAATACCGAAATGTGCTCTTTCCTAAGTAGCATGTCGGGATGGTCGCTGAACGGCCTCCAGGCCACCTCCTCGTCGTTCTTCGAGCTGACGGCGATCACTATCCCGCGCGCTCGGAGGTCCAGCGCGGCCCGTTGCACTGCGAGGAACGCCTCGCCTTCCGCGGAACCTTGGCCGATCGCAATGCCATCGAGCCCGTCATCGCCAATGACACCGCCCCAGACGGTATTATCGAGGTCGAGGATGAGGCATTTGCGGGTCTTCCCCCTCAACGCTCCGATCGTCCTTGCGATCAGGTCCGCAAGTAGAGGGACAAGCTGAGGGGCGATGGGCAACTTCGCCGAATGCCAATGGACCGCATCGAGCCACCGAACCGTGCCGACCGAAGCCGCGAAACGCGCAGCGTCGACGAGGACAACGTCACTCTCGCTAACCCACTCGACTATCCTACGATTGAGCGCTTGCACCATTGCGTAGGGGCTTGAGGCTTCGGCGGCGTCGAGACTACCAAACAGCGGTTCGACAGGTGGAACAAGCGTCTGAACCAGAATAGGACCACTCAAGGATGGCCGCAGGTTTTCCGCGACAGCCTTCAAATGGGCGAAAGCGCTTTCGACCTGCTCGTTGGCCGTGTGGGAATCGCTCGCGGCGGCGGTCAAATGAAGATCGCGATAATCAAATGCGATCAGAACACTGTCGAGACCGGAGGACCGGATCCGGCTGGTTGGGTCCATGGCTTGTTCGAGAGACCGACCGTAATCCGCCTCCACGACATCAATGAGCACGAAGTGGCGAAGGCCTGAACCCGGTATCGCCGACGCGATCAAGCTCAGCGTTCCGCTTCCGATCAAGCCCAGCTTGAACCGCGTGAGCAGGCCGCCCGCATCTCTTAGACTGCGCTTTGCCGCGAGTTTGCCGAGACGCTCGAGCTGGTTGAGGTCAAGCGCATAATTGGAGAGGTCGATCAGCTCAGCGTCAGCCTCGGCGTCCAATCCGCCTGTTTGGCTATCGAGGTGTTTGCACCGCTGTCTAAAATTGACTGGCGCGCGGCGCAGCCATCCCAGGTCCGCAATCAAATCCATGTCCTGCCCCGATCAGGTCTGAGACTTCGAGTTGATGGCCCTGAGCAGGTCACCTACGTTCTGAAGGCTCTCTACCTCGCGGCTCGTAAAGCGGACATTAAATCGCTGTTCCACCGTCACCATAAATCGGATGTGGTTGAGACTGTCCCAACCTTCGACATCGTGAGCGGTCGTTTCTTCCGAAATTTCGACATCTTCATCATCGAAGACATCACTCACGATCTCTCTGAGTTGTTCGATAGTGACTCCTGGCACGGTAATACCCCCTCCGATTCGGGCGTGACTAGCCTCGACACCGTCTCTTGGAAACCACTTTCAGCTGCGACCATCGCCAAGCAGCTCGGTGGGGCAGGACCAGTGTCTAAAGGGAAATAGGAACGCTCGGAGGATGAAGTGAAACGGCGAACGGCGAAAAGACCGTCTGGTTAGATGAACACCAAAATCCAGCGTCCGCTTGAATTCGCATCCATTAGATGTATGGTTAGAGCGTAAATATCAATGGGGTCGCACCTTGTCAGTTTTTGATAATTACGACCGGATCGTGGTCGTTAACCTGCCTCACCGTGTTGACCGTCGGAAAAAGATGGAACTTGAACTGGCGGCGGTTGGCTTAGGTAGGGATGAGCGTGTATCATTTTTCCCTGCAGTGCAGATTGACGAGCCGGGCCCGTTCAAACGCGCAGGAAGTCATGGCTGCTTCATAAGTCATCGCCGAATCCTCGAAGACGCCGCGCGTGAGATGAAGTCAGTCTTGATCCTGCAAGACGACTGCAAATTTCTCGATGCGATTTTATCCTATGAGAAGGGTAGCTGCGACATATTTTATGGAGGTTATGTCGCAAAAGATTCGCATGACCTACATAACAGCGATATAATTGGTGCGCACGTAATGGGCTTTAGTGCCCATGCAGCAAATTGCGCCGCAGAATACCTCTCACGATTTCTTCGTGATCCGACGTTCGAGTTGGATAAAAAGGCTGCAATGGAGGGCAACGCGCAATGGGATGAAAGACCACCCATAGATGGTGCTCTTGTTTGGTTTCGCCGTGCCCACCCTCAACTCAAAACTGAGTTTGCCCTATTAAGCGAACAACGTCGCTCGCGGACTGATATTGGCGATCAGAAATGGTTTGATCGGATTCCCGTTCTACGGCAAATGATTGAACTTCTAAGAGGTCGCAAGTTTTCCAGAAACAGTGAGTATGAATTCGCAAGGCCAAAATCAGCGCGTCTCAACCCTTAAGCGCTTTCGCAACTAGCAAGTGCGCCGCCGGCGGGAAGCTGGCCGCGTTTTGCTGTTTACCCGTGGAATGTTCGTTTCCCGCCCCAAAGGCGTATCTTAGTCACATACAACTGGCTTCCTGAAAGCTTGCTGTTTGCGTCAGCTATATCGGTGCCAAAGCTGCCCGCCAGCAAGCGACTCCCCTGGCGGACGCTGGCCTCGGCACTTGGACTAGGCGGGCATCGATACTGGCAGCTCCTGCGATAGGTTATCACAGGTATCTTCTTCACAAGCACAACCTCCGGTCCAACGAATGATATCGAGATTATTTCGATGTTTGGGGAACTTTGATGGCTAACGAGACCTTAACAGCCGTGGTCGGATGCCCCTCCACGACCCGCGTTAAGATCGCCCATCATGTTAACCCGCTACCTTCTGACAGCCGCTTTCGGAGTGGCCATCGCGGCGCCGGCTTCCGCCGCCATCATCATTGTCGACGCCAGCTCTATTCAGGGAGCTAACGTACTCTTCAACGAGGACCCCCAGACGGGCCCCATAGTCGAGGGCGCTACACAGGCTGGAACGATTGTCCGCTTCACCGGATCGACCACAAACGGAGGTGACGATCTTTTTGCCAGCGGCGGGCAGGCAAACATCAATGGAGCACTCGATAGCTCGACTCGGAACCCGAACGATACGCTGGCCCTCAGCTCGCTCGATTTTGGCCTGGTTGGAGGCAACACCTTCAACAACCTCGAATTCAATGTTTTCGGTGGGGGGGCGACCAGCGCGACGTTTACGTTGCTCGATAACGAAGGAACCGCGTTCGTTTTCACTAGCGCACTCGGAAACGGATCTAACATGTTCGGCTTCCAAGGTATCGACGGTCAATCGATCGCGAGCGCCTCGCTAGTTTTCAATGGGACTGGTGTCGGGGCGGTTCAGCAGATCAGACTTGATGAGACGATCAGTATGGCCGGGGCAGTTCCTGAACCTGCCACTTGGGCGCTGATGCTGTTCGGTTTTGGGGCCATCGGCTTAGGCATGCGTCGCCGTGGTCAGAAGGAACGCGGTACGCTGCGACTACGCCCTTTGACCTGAGACATAGAGATTACGAGTTAGAGAGAGCCGGCTTCGGCCGCCTCTCTGTACAGTAGAAGAGGAAATGCCCGACCTGTTACAGCAATCGTGGCAGTTCTCTTTTGGGACGCACGGGATAGCTCGGAAAGTCGAAATCAGGGCGCAATGCAAGTGGCTGCCTCGTTCGTTGCACGCGAAAGACTCGCTTCGGGAGTGGCGCCCTGACGGGTATGGGCCGGGTCGGATTCCGGAAATCTTCCCTGCCAAAGTTCTTTCAGTAGGAAAGCTGCTAGCACCGTTGAACGCACAACATGGGACTGGCTTGGGTAAACGCCGAGGGAAGCGTCTGCTGGGACTCTAAACCCATGGAAAGTCTAGCTTTCCTCTTTGGCGATATTTGATTTCGTAATGATGGGGTCACAGGTTCGAGTCCTGTAAGCGGCACCACCTTGTTTTTGCTGGCGAAACAGGCTCGCCGGGCACGCGAAATTCTCCGCCCACGAGTCGAGCTAGCAATCACCTAGCTAGCACGGAGAGCGTTCAGTGGAACTAGCGGCAGGCATCAGCGCGGCGAGCAGCGCGCTCGAAATTGCCAAAGCGATGCGCCAGATCGGCAAGGATTACGACGCGGTCGTGATCAAAGGTCAGGTCGTGGACCTGATGGACAAATTGTTGGACGTGAAGACCGCGCTTCAGGACGCGAAGGCCGAGACCGAGGCGAAGGATCACGAGATCGAGCAGCTTAAGCAGGCGGCTCAGGTCCGTGTCGAAACGGTAGAGCGCCACGGGATGCGTTTCAGGGCCTCACAGGTCCGCGAGGGCGAACCCCAGGGCTTGCCGTTTTGTTCTCGTTGCGATCAGGTGGACGGTCGAATGATCACCACCGCCGACAATGGACGCGGAGTGAAATGTCCGCAGTGCAAGGCAACTTTCGAGCATGCCCGCTTTTACCTCTGGGACAACGACTAGATCAGGCTGTGGCGGCCCTCCGCCTGTCGTTTACCCCCCACTGACCGAAAGCTACCGGAAATATTCTTGAGCCCCCGCAGCCTGCGCTCGGCTAGCAAGTGTCGGAAAACACGAAGCTATCGAACCGATTCCGGTTCAAACTACCGAAGAGGCACTTCCGGTAAGTCGTCTCCGCCGAAAACACTCTCAGGAGGCACTGACAAAACCGACAAAACCCTAGTCGACCAGCCATGCCGCCCAGCCTCGGCGGTTGGTGAAAATATGAAGTGCGGAAAACGTGGCGGCAGGGACTTGGAGGATGCCCATTGCGAGGGTTCGCAAATTACGTCGCGGTGGTCGAAAGCCGCCATTCCGCTAAGGACCTAAAAGCAGGCATTTGGGTGGCTCGGTCTCGTAGGCCGCTTTGCGCCCTAACCCCGGTCATTCAACCAGTTGTGGAGCGATCCTGAAAGCTGCCGTTCGTTCAGATCCGGAATGGCTGTCTCGGAGCTTTAGCTCATCAGATATTTGAATGTAGTAACGTGTCGATCTAAGGCCCGCCATTAGGGAGCGTCGCACCGAACAGAAGAGGACTCTTCTTGATCTCTCAGCTCGTTGATAAATTTATGTAAGTTGCAACCCTATTCTGGTGAGGCCCCGATAGTGACCCCTTGGCCCTATCGGCGAATAGGGTGCGAGTCCCGGTTCACTAAATTTGTCTGCGAGTGGAATAGCCGACGCTAGCTTCGCGCCCCAATTCGGTCGTTCCTGCGACGCCAAAACCAGCCGGGAAGCCAGCCATCCGATTATCTCGAAAGAAACGGCAGCGCCCTGTCCGCGCGCCTCTTCCAAGCCCGTGCACGTCAGTAATCGACGAGCCCTCGGATCAATTTTCCACCGGCGAAGGCAATTCGCTTCGAACTATTCCTAGGTCTCCGTGAAGCTGTTTTTCCGGGACGATCGCATGGCGGTAGTGCGCCAAATCAATTCCTTGCGCTGCGCTTCCCGTATCACAGCCGGGTGTGAGGCAGGAGCGACCAATGGATTTCACCATCTCCGCGAAGCAGTGCGAATGGCGCGACCGGGTGCGCGCCTTTATGCAGGATCACGTGGAGCCAGCGAAGGAGGAGTACCGAGCGCACTTTCGGCAAGAGGGCCATCGCTGGACCGTGCCTCCAGTGATCGAAGCATTGAAGGCGCGGGCCTATGTCGAAGGCTTGTGGAACCTTTTCCTGCCCCCGTCGCCGCACGACGATGACAAATATCATGGTGCGGGCCTTTCAAATCTCGAATATGCGCTGTGCGCCGAAGAGATGGGCCGGGTCGGCTTCGCCGCGGAAGCCTTCAATTGCTCGGCGCCCGATACGGGAAACATGGAGGTTCTCCACCGCTACGGCTCGTCGCAACAAAAGGCGATGTGGCTGCGCCCGTTGCTCGATGGCGAAATTCGCTCGGCCTTCCTGATGACCGAGCCCGACGTCGCGTCCTCCGATGCGACCAACATCCAAACGTCAATCCAGCGGGAGGGTGAGGAATATATCATCAACGGACGCAAGTGGTGGTCATCGGGCGCTGGCGATCCACGCTGCAAGGTTGCGATCGTCATGGGCAAGACCGATCCTGATGCTCCATCCCATCGGCAACAGACCCAGATACTGGTCCCGCTAGACACGCCGGGTGTACATATCGAGCGCATGCTGCCGGTATTCGGTTACGACGGAGCGCCACATGGTCACGCCGAGATCGTGCTGCGCAACGTCCGCGTGCCGACCGAATACGTCATACTAGGCGAAGGCCGCGGTTTCGAAATCGCCCAAGGCCGCCTCGGGCCGGGGAGGATTCACCACTGCATGCGGGCCATCGGGGCGGCGGAGGTCGCATTGGAGAAGATGACGGATCGGTTGCTCTCTCGGGTGGCATTCGGAAAGCGCCTGGCCGATCAATCCGTGTGGGAGCAGCGCATCGGGGAGGCGCGGATTGACATTGAAATGACGCGCCTGCTGTGCCTGAAAGCGGCCGACATGATGGACAAGACCGACAACAAGACGGCCCGGCTCGAAATCGCAATGATCAAGGTGGCTGCGCCGAGAATGGCTCTGCGCATCATCGACGATGCGATGCAAGCCCACGGAGCGGGTGGCCTATCTGACGATTTCGGACTAGCGGAAGCCTATGCGAGAATGCGCGCGTTGCGGATCGCCGACGGGCCCGACGAGGTTCATCTGCGCTCGATCGCCCGCATCGAGCTGGGTCGGTCTGGAGAGCGGCTGCTCGAGTGGCGAACACACTCGCAGCCCATGGTATCCCGCTAGTGGCCCTGGAGGATGAAGTTGGCACTCACGGTCTTCTTATTCGGCAAGCTGGGCGACTCGATGGGCCGCGAGCTTTCGTTCGACGGAGAACTCGTCGGGCGAACGATAGGCGCGCTGCGCCTGGCCCTCGCCTCGCAATACCCCGTCGCGAGCGCGGACCTGTTATCGCCCCGGGTCCGCGCGTGCGTTAACGACGCAATTGTCGATGACGGTCATTTGCTCTGCCCGGGGGATGAGGTGTCCCTTCTGCCTCCGGTATCGGGAGGCTGAGTGTTCAGCAGCCGCATCACCGATCGCCCGCTTGACGCCCAGGCAGAGTTCGACAGCTTCCTTGCCACCCTCCATGGACAGGGGGCGATGGTGAGCTTCGTCGGCCTCGCCCGTGACAGAGCACGCAGCGGCGCAGCGGTCGAAGGTGTATTCCTTGATCACCACCCCATCCTGACGCTTCGTTCAATCGAGGACATCGTCCAGGCCGCACGCGAGCGGTTCGCCGTCAGTGCGCTTCGGGTAGTTCACCGTCATGACCTCGTCCGGCCTTGCGAAGCGATCGTGTTTGTGGCTGCGGCATCTTCTCATCGTCGGGCGGCATTTGAAGCTGCGGACTTCACGATGGACCGTTTGAAAACCGAGGCGGTGTTCTGGAAGCGTGAAGACGCCGCGGATGGCACCCGCTGGATCGAGCCACTCGCATCCGATTACGCCGACTCCGCGCACTGGAGTTCTTGATGCCGGGAATCGACCCCACCTTGACCTTTCACCCGCTAAATATCGCGGTGTTGACCGTGTCCGACACACGCACCGAAGACACGGACACTTCGGGAGGATTGCTAGTCGAGAAGTTGGGGGCCGCCGGTCACCGACTTGCGGCCAAATCAGTCGTGAAGGACGATATCGAATCCATTCGCACGAAGGTCACGGAGTGGGTGGAGGACGAGGCAATCGACTTGATCCTGGTCACCGGCGGCACCGGGTTTTCCCCGCGTGACCTCACCCCCGAGGCAATCCGACCCATGTTTCGCCGCGAGATGGATGGCTTCTCAGTCGTGTTCCACCAGGCGAGCTTGAGCACGGTTGGCGTCTCGACGCTCCAGTCGCGCGCGTTCGCCGGGCAGATCGCGGACACGTTCGTGTTCTGCTTGCCTGGATCGACCGGGGCATGCCGCGATGCCTGGGAGCTGGTTCTCGGGCTAGAGCTCGACAGTCGATATCGACCCTGCTCGCTGGCGGGGCAGATACCGCGCCTGCGAAGCCTGTGCGCATAGCCGCGGGCCGGTCGCATGATCTCCTTCGACCAGGCCATGAGGCACATTGCCGATGTGGCACGTCCGATCGGCTCCGAGACGGTACCGCTATCGCGCGCAGCGGGCCGCACCCTATCGGCAGCCGTCGTCGCGCAGGTCGATTCTCCGCCTGCTGATTGCTCGGCAATGGACGGTTACGCCGTGCGTGAAGCCGATTTGCCGGGTTCTTTGCGAGTCATGGGGAAGTCATTCGCCGGACGTGGCTTCGACCGTCCGCTTGAACCCGGATGCGCGGTACGGATATTCACGGGCGCGCCTGTGCCGCACGGCGCAGACCGTGTGATCATCCAGGAACGGGCCGAGCCGGCGGGCGATCGAGTTATCGTTCCGCTCCTGACGGACGAGGCCAGCCACATCCGGCGACGGGGCTCCGACTTTCGGGCGGGGCAGGCGCTGCTGGGCGCGGGTACGGTATTGACGCCCCGTGCGCTAGTGGCAGCGGCCGCTGCCGATCGGGGAGAGGTGGACGTCTGGCGCAAGCCGCGGGTTGTGGTCCTGGCCACGGGTGACGAACTGGCCCAACCGGGCCAGGCGCGGGATCGGCCCGGCGCAATACCCGAAAGCGTATCGTACGGAGTGGCGGCGCTGGTCAATCAGTCGGGCGGCCAGACGGTCGCAATCCGCCGCTTGGGTGACAATATCGAGGATCTCGAGCGCGCCGCCGGTGAGGCTCTCGCCGATGCCGACCTGATCGTGGTGACGGGTGGCGCTTCGGTGGGTGAGAAGGACTTCGCAAAACGGATGTTCGAGATGCACGGCCTCGAACTCTTGTTCTCCAAGGTTGCGATTAAGCCGGGCAAGCCGATCTGGCTGGGTCGGGCTCGAGAGCGGCTGATCCTTGGTCTGCCCGGCAATCCGACCTCGGCGATGGTCACGGCCAGGCTGATGCTGGTGCCGCTCGTCACCGGAATTTCGGGTGGCTCCCCGGCGCATGCGTGGGAGGATCTCCCGTTGGCAGGGGATCTCGCGCCCTGCGGCGAACGCGAGACGTTTACCCGGGGGCGGTGGACGGCCGCCGGAGTGGTCCCATTGCACAACCAGGATTCGAGTGCCCAACATGCATTGGTAGAGGCCGACTATCTGATTCGCTCGCTCCCTCATTGTCCGGTCCGGCGCGTTGGAGAAACGATCCAGGCTTTGTCCTTCTAGTCGATCCGGCGCTCCGCTTGCGCCAAGTCAATCGGCGTGTTGACGTTGACGAACCAGTGGTCGTCCCACCCGACTGTCGCGTAACCGATGACCTCGGCGAACCCCATGATCGAGCGGCGTCCAGTTGCGAAATAAGCGGGAAGCTGCATCAGGCTTTCACGGCGCCATAGCCCGCAGACCGGATGAATCCGCCCACCACTTGAAGCCAGCGACGCTCCCTCATTTCCCAGAACTGCGGTGAGTCGCGCCATCAAATCATCGGGCAAGAAAGGCATATCGCACGGGATCGTTAGCACCAGCGGGCAATCCAAAAGACGGGCCGATGCCAGTCCGGCCAGCGGGCCGCCAATGCCGGGCTGGTCAATCAGCACCGGCAGGTCGCAGTTACCAACCTGATCGGCCGACTTCGCGGCAACCGCCACCGTGTCGCTCCATTGTTGGCCGCGCTCGATGGCGTGATCCAGCAGTGTTCGCTTTCCGACCCGTCGCAATGGTTTGCCGCCGCCCAGACGCCGCCCCTCTCCACCCGCGAGAACGAGTACAGCCACGCCACCTCGACTGGCGTTCGAGCGATTCATGTCAGCTCCATTCGGAACCTCATTTGAGGCACATCACTTGCTATCCTTCCGAACCGAGTAAGCAAGCGGGGGTCAAAAGAAAGCGCCAAGCATGTGCCGTAAGTCTTACGCAGCGATGGCGCTCGTGGCGATGGCCGGGTTACCGAACGCGGCGTCGGCACAGCCTCAAGTCGATCCTGCCGCAACGAGCGAGCAGATCACCGTTCGTCCGCTCCTCGCGGCGCGCATTCGATCGGAACACGTCGAGCAGGGTAAGCTTGAAGCCGACGCCCTGACCCTGCGCGTCCGTGGCGGAGCCGAGGCGCGAAAGGGCCGAATTTCTATACTAATTGAAGGGGAAGCGACGCTTGCGCCGGTCCACGACTACAGCGCGTTTCCGTTTCCCGCGCCCGGAAATCGGCAGTGGAGGCCGGCGCAAGCGATCGTGCCCGACCCCGAGAACGCCGAGCTCAACCGCCTGCAAATCGAGTATCGCACGAACGCAAGGACGCTTACCCTGGGCCGCCAACGGATTGATCTGGACGATCAGCGCTGGGTGGGCTCGGTCGGTTGGCGGCAGAACGAACAAACGTTTGACGCGGTGCGGGGAACCGCCGCGATCGGGCCGGCATCGATCGACCTTGCTTATGCGACGAGCCAGCGGACGATTTTCGGAACCGATGCCGGACCTCGCTCCGCGCTCGCTGGCGATTTCCTGTTGGCGGGCGTCGCTGCCAAGAGGGGGCCTGTTGAAGGCAAGCTCTTTGCTTACCTGATCGAGTATGACGAAGCCTCCGCATTGGCCAACAGCAGCCAGACTTACGGGGGATTCCTTTCCGCCGACGTGCCGGTTGGAGGAAAGACTTCTCTAGGCCTACGTGCCAGCTATGCGCGCCAGTCCGACTACGGCTCCAATCCTCTCTCCTATGCGGCCAACTACTGGTCGCTCGATGCCTCGACCAGGATGGCTGATTTCGATCTCGGCGTGGGCGTCGAAACGCTGGGGAGCGACAACGGACGCGCGGTTCAAACTCCGTTGGCGACGCTCCACAAGTTCAACGGCTGGGCCGACATGTTCCTGACCACGCCGCCTGGCGGATTGCGGGACGTCCACATCGCTTTCGGTCGGAAATTTCCGGAAGTGAAAGCGATTGGTGGTCTCAACGTGGGAATCATCGTTCATCGCTATAGCAGTTCCGGTGGGACGGCGCGCTATGGCCATGAGTTCGACGCGATGATCGGCGGCAGGCTCAAAAAGGTTTCTGCGTTGATAAAGTATGCCAGCTATCACGCGCGAAGCTTCGGCGCGAACACTCGCAAGCTATGGCTGCAGCTCGAATTCAGCCTGTAGCTACGCGCGTTAAACCTCGTCGTTGCCGCCGGCGACGTCCTCCAGCTGTTCGCGATCCAGCACCTCGATCCTGTTCTGCTGTTCTAGGCGAATGAGCCCCCGGGATCGCAGCTCCGACAGCATGCGGCTCACCGTTTCCTTGGTGAGACCAAGATAATCGGCGATATCCAGCCGGCTCATAGGTAGGTCGAACTGGCGCTCGGTCCTGCCGCCATTCAGCTGTTCCTGACTCTTGAGCAACTCCAGAAAAAAGCTCGCTAGCCGCTCCGCCGCGGTCTTGCGGCCCAGCAGGACCATTTGGCGCTGTGCCGCCGCCAACTCGTGCGCGGCCATGCGATACAGTTCACGCTCGACCGACGGATGCGCCTCGATGAAACTGTCGAAGGCCGGTCGCGAGAACCACCACAGCTCAGCGCTCTGAAGTGCTTCGATCGTGAAAGCATACTCGCCTTCGAGCGATATCCCGAGAAAATCGCCCGGGAACATGAAGCCGGTTACTTGCCGCCGACCATCGCCGAGCAGCGTGTAAATCTTCAACGAACCAAGCGTCAGCATGAAAACGCGCCGGGCCGGGTCACCCTCGTGAAAGACGGGTTGCCCACTTTTGAGGCGCTGCATGGTCCCCAGTCGGCGCATATCGGCAAGCACCTCGGGCTTCAGGCTGCGACAAATGGTGATCGGGCGCACTGGGCAGGTTTCGCAAGGATGACCTGCCGGTAAGGAACTCAGGGCACCTGACGGGGTGTAGGGCAATTATTACCTCAGTTGCTGGTGTCTGCCAAGGCGTCGGATTGATGTGGCTCACACCCTCACTAACGGTTCGAACCTATGGTTCAACCGAGAGAAGCTTAGTCTGGGGGTTTCGATGCTCAACTGGCAGGTCGTACGGCTGGACAAGCGCGAGCTGGCGCTGGCATATCCGCTGGTGCGCTCGGTCGTCCGCGTAGACCTCGATCGGTGGCTCCGCTTTGCGCGGACCGTGATGCTATCGGAGGGCGGCATATTGGGCGCGCGAGCAGGTAGGAATTGCCTGTACGGTATAGCCACGTTCCATCCGAAGCCTAACCTGCGAAGCGAGCGGGTTCTAGAAGTCGAACTTTTCGCGGCGTTCAGCCTACGGCGCGGAATCGACGTGCAACGCGCGCTCAGAGCGGAGCTGCAAAACATCGCGGTTGCCCAAGGTTGCCGGGCCGTGGCGTACATGGCCCGACCGCCGGGTCCAGGCGAAAGCGTCCCAGTCTGGCTAGAACCGATGCCGGCTTTGGCTGAGTCCGGCACTGTCGTGGCGCTGACGGGCGGCTAGAGCAGAAACCAGATAGCCAGCGCAACGCACAGGACGGTCACGACCAGCCATATCCACGGCCAGCCCTCTCCCTCGCCCTCTGTGGCCGACGTCGTGTCGATTGGCGCCGGAGAGCTATGTGTGGTGTCGTATACGGTTTCAGACTGGCTTTTGAGCGCCGGGTTGAGCGGGCCCTCTTCAGCCTTGCCTGGCAGCGGGTCGTTCATCGGACGCTCCATGATTCTGGCCGTTTTCGTGACGGTGGTTGTGGGCGCCGCACCCGCTGGCGGTCAAGCGCCAGTCGACCATGGCGAGAAGGCACAAAGTTCCCGGATCGTCACTGTCGCGTAACGAGGACATCAAGGTCGCCCAGTCCTCCTCCGAAGCGAACCGCGCGAAATCGGCGAGCGCCGCGCGCACGTATTGCGTGAAGCTCATGCCGGTTCGCAGAGAGGCGTCGGCTACACGGCTGGCGAGGGCCGGATCAGAGTCTTGCAGCCAGACCTCGAAGCCACTCGCCGATCGCCGCGCTGCACCGAGAACGTCTCCAAGCGTGGTCATCCGCCGGCGTCCTCGATCAGAACTCCTTCCACCTGCCCTTTGCGGGCGAGGTCGGCGACGTAACGCGCCGCCCCCATCGACCAGCTGCGCGCCTCAAGCATGTCCGCGATCTTGGGCCTTGCCGCCTCGAACGATAAAGTCCGGCCGGGGATCCGGCGATGAAGCCGCAGAACATGCCAACCGAACGGAGAGCGCACCGGCTCGCGCCCGGTCTCTCCGTTAGCCAGAGCCTCGATTGCAGCCTGAACTTCGGGCACAAGTTCCCCTCGACGAATTTGACCGAGGAATCCGTCCTGCTGGGCCGAAGAGCATCCCGACAGTTCGCGCGCGGCCGCGGCGAACTTGTCCTGGCTGTCGCCAATTTCCCCGATCAGCGCGCGCGCTCGCGTTTCCGCGAGAGACCACGCCGGTTCGTCCTTGCCTTCGGGCTCGAGCAGAATGTGCGCAGCTTCGAACAAGTCGGGGGTACGGAAGCGGTCGATGTTCGCGTCGTAGTAGCGACGGCACTCGGCCTCGCACGCTTCGGCGGGTTCGACTTCATGTTCCAACACGGCCGTGATGAGGGCCTCGTCGGCGGGCTCGCTCCCGCCCGTCTCGGTGACCTCCGTCAGGCCGAGCCGACGGCCTTCCTGCAACAACAGTTCGCGCACCGCGAGCGCGCGCGCGGCCTCCGACCATGCGGTCTCCGCATCGGGCGCGGGATGATGCTGGATTTCGCGGGCGATTGCGTCGGGGTCGATCTCCACCCCGTTCACCTTGACTTCGCCGAAACTCGGCGGGGGTGGCAGCAGCGGCTCGGGCCCGCCCGAACACCCATGGCTTTGGCACGCGCTCGGCATGGCTGGCGCGGGCCGCAACTGCGGATCGCCCAAGTTGATGACGTCGAGCCGCCGGCTCATGCTCCCGCCTCCCCACTTTCCGCCTGCTGCCGCAGAACGGCCGGTCCCCCGTAGCTCGGCGCGCCACCAGCCGGTCCGCGGGTGAGCGAATAGTTCGGCTTGTCCGACCGGCGCGAACGAACGATCTGATAGCCCGGCCGCAACAGGAACCACACCGGTGCGCTCCAGATGTGCACCAGTCGGGTGAATGGGGTGACCACGAACAGCGTGAGGCCCAGCACGATGTGAAGCTTGTACACCAGGGCGACATCGCGAATTTCGCCCGGCGCCGCCGGATCGAGCGTGAGAATCCCGTTCGCCCAACTCATGAACCGCACCATCTCGCTCCCGTCGAGATGCTGGAGCGTCCAATACGTCGTGGCGATGCCAAGAACGAGTTGGATCCAGATAAGGACGAGAACGAGAATATCTCCGACGGACGAACTGCGCCGAATACGCGGATCGAACAGGCGACGATGGAGCAGGAGCGAGCATCCGACGAACGAAGCAAGCCCTGCAATGCCGCCCACCACGAGCGCGGCGGTCTGCTTGAAACCATGTCCGATCCCCAGTGTGTCGAACACGTTGATGGGGGTCAGCAATCCAACTAGATGGCCGAAGAAGAGGATGATGATGCCCATGTGGAACAGGTTCGAGCCGATCACCATCTGCTTGCGGCGCAGGAACTGGCTCGATTGCGAGCGCCAGCTGTACTGGTTGGCATCGAACCGCAGGACGCTACCGAGCACGAGGACAGTCACCGCCAGATAGGGGTACCAGCCGAATGCCAGCTGATTGATGAAATCGGTCATCGTCCTGCCTCCTGTGCCTTGGCCCGGTTGGCTGCCCGAATGCGGGCGACCGGGCCGGTCGGTCCGCCCATTTCATGTGCCGCGTGGGCGCTGAATGACACAGGGGTTTCCTCCCAGTCTTCCTCCACCGGCGGATCGACTGGCGGGGTATTGTCGTCCACTTGCGCCACCGCGGCCGCGTCCGGACGGGCCCCGGCCAATCCGACGATTGCGTGGAAAACGCCCGCGTAATCCGAGTCGCGCTTGTCCAGTCGCTCGGCGAGCGCGGCGAATACATGCGCCGGCTGAGCGATCGTTTCGCGTGCTTCGGCGGATGGCAGGAATGCCGCGTATTCGAGGAATACCGGGATGAAATCGGGCAGCTCGCTGGCCTCGAGATAGAAGCCGTGTTCGAGATATTGATGCCCAAGGTCGATCATCGCCTGACCCCGTTCGCGGCTGTCGCCGTGGACGTGCTCGAACAGGTGGAGCGAGAGCGAGCGCGAGCGATCGAACAGCTCGCTGTATACTGACTGCTGATCGAGGAGGTCGTCGGTCGCTAGCCGGTCGAGAAGGGGCTGCAAGCGCCGCAGAGCCGAACGCGGCAGGACGCCTTCCGACCCGACCGCCTCGACGATCTCGCCGGCGTGCTCCCTCAACTCGGACGACGGATATCCCAGTAGCGCCGCGAATGCCTTGAGCGTGAGCCTCATGTCGGCAACTCCATCCGTGGATCGCGCGGCGCCTTTTTAGGGCCTCCTCCGAACAGGTTGGTCTTGGTTGTGCCGAGAGTGTTCTCGCGAAAGCCGAAGCCCGAGGATCCACGCAGCACGAACGCGTCTTCCTCGAGTTCGCGGCGCGCGGTCGGAATGACGTAGCGATCCTCGTAGGCGGCGAGCGCCATGATCTTGTACATCTCCTCTATCGTCGCCCGGTCGAGCCCGACACGGGCCGGGATCGACTCGTCGATACGGCCTTCCACGCTCTTGGCGCGCATGTACGAACGCATTGCGAGCATTCGTTCGAGCGCCATGGCGATGGGCTCCTCATCACCCGCAGTGAGCAGGTTAGCGAGATAGCGCAGAGGAATCCTCAACGACCGCACGTCTGGCATGCCGTCCTGCGCCGAGATCTTGCCAGCTTCGGCTGCCGACTGGATGGGCGACAGTGGCGGCACGTACCAGACCATCGGCAGCGTGCGATACTCGGGGTGGAGCGGGAACGCGATTTTCCACTCCATCGCCATCTTGTAAACCGGCGAACGGGTAGCCGCCTCCAGCCAGGTATCCGGAATACCTTCTGCCCGGGCGGCCTCTTGCACCGTGACGTCGTTGGGATCGAGGAACACCCCGAGTTGCGCGGGATACAGGTCCTTGGGGTCCTCTACGCTGGCCGCCTCCTCAATGCGGTCGGCATCGTAAAGCACCACGCCCAGATAGCGGATGCGCCCGACGCAAGTTTCCGAGCATACGGTCGGCTGGCCGGTCTCGATGCGCGGGTAGCAGAAGATGCACTTCTCCGATTTACCGCTCGCCCAGTTGTAGTAGATCTTTTTGTAGGGGCAGCCCGACACGCACATTCGCCAGCCGCGGCACTTCTCCTGGTCGATCAGGACAATGCCGTCCTCGGCCCGTTTGTAGATCGCGCCCGAGGGGCACGAGGCAAGGCACGCCGGATTGAGACAGTGCTCGCACAACCGCGGCAGGTACATCATGAAGGTCTTTTCGAACTGGCCGTAGATCTCCTTCTGGACCCCTTCGAAGTTGTAATCGTGGCTGCGTTTCTCGAACTCCCCGCCGAGCATGTCCTCCCAGTTTCCGCTCCATTCGATCTTGTTGAGCAGCTCGCCGGTGATCAGCGACTTGGGCCGCGCCGTTGGCTGCGCCTGGATCTCCGGCGCGGATTGCAGCCATTCGTATTCGAATGTGTACGGCTCATAGAAGTCGTCGATTTCAGGCAGGTGGGGGTTGGCGAAGAGCTTCGACAGAATGCGCCACTTGGCCCCTTGGCGCGGGATTATCTTGCCGTTCTTCTTGCGGACCCATCCACCTTTCCAGCGTTCCTGGTTCTCCCAGTCCTTGGGATAACCGATGCCTGGCTTGGTCTCGACGTTGTTGAACCAGGCGTATTCGACCCCTTCGCGGTTGGTCCACACGTTCTTGCAGGTGATCGAGCAGGTGTGGCAGCCAATGCACTTGTCGAGGTTGAGGACCATCGCGATTTGCGCGCGGACTTTCATCGGGCGACCTCCTGTGCTGCGGCTCGGTCAGCCGGAGTTCCCGTGCCCCAGTCTGCCGCGCCCCCCTCGACCGCCGCGCTGTCGTCGGCCGCCTTGTCGAACCAATTCACTTCGCTCATTTTGCGCACGATCACGAACTCGTCGCGGTTCGCGCCCACGGTGCCGTAGTAGTTGAAGCCGTATGCGAGTTGCACGTAGCCGCCGATCATGTGCGTCGGCTTCATGTTGATCCGCGTGACCGAATTGTGGATCCCCCCGCGTTGGCCCGTGATTTCCGAGCCCACAGTGTTCACCAGCTTCTCCTGCGCGTGGTACATTAATGCCGAGCCGGACATGATCCGTTGCGACACGATCGCCCGCGCAGTCAGCGCGCCGTTCACGTTGAAAACTTCGATCCAGTCGTTGTCGACAATCCCGGCCGCCCTCGCGTCATCCTCGCTGATCCACACGGTCGGCCCGCCCCGGTTGAGGCTGAGCATGATGAGGTTTTCTGTATATGTCGAATGGATTCCCCATTTCTGGTGCGGCGTCAGGATGTTGAGCATGATCTCCTTGTTGCCGTTCGGGAGCTTGCCGATCACCTGTAGAACCGTCTTGGTATCGATCGGAGGGCGCCACGTGACGAATCCCTCGCCGAATGCGCGCATCCAGTGGTGGTCTTGGTAGAGCGACTGGCGACCCGACAGCGTGCGCCATGGGATCAGCTCATGGACGTTGGTGTAACCCGCGTTGTAGCAGACGTGCTCGCTTTCCAGACCCGACCACGTAGGCGATGAAATGATCTTGCGCGGTTGAGCGGCGACGTCGCGGAAGCGGATCTTCTCCTCTTCCTTGCCTTTGGCGAGATGGTGATGCGAACGCCCGGTGATCTCGCCGAGCGCGGCCCACGCCTTGACCGCAACCTCGCCGTTCGTCTCCGGCGCAAGCATCAGTATCGTCTCGCACGCGTCGATATCGGTATCGATCTTGGGCCGCCCCTCAGTAGGACCATCGAGGACTCGGCCGTTAAGGTCGCCGAGCAGTTCGATCTCCTTCTTCGTGTCCCAGCCGATGCCCTTGCCGCCATTGCCAAGCTTTTCGAGCAACGGTCCCATCGATGTGAATCGCGCATAGGTTTCCGGGTAATTGCGCTCGACGACTTGGACGTTTGGCATCGTCTTGCCCGGTATCGGCTCGCACTCGCCCTTCAGCCAGTCCTTCGGCTCATAGGGCTGGGCCATTTCCCCCGGAGTATCGTGCTGAATCGGGGTGAGGACGACGTCGTGCTCGACGCCAAGCACTTCGGGCGCGATGTCGGAAAACTTCTTGGCAATCGCGCGGAAGATGTTCCAGTCGCTCTTGGTCTCCCACGCCGGGTCCACCGCGGCCGACAGCGGGTGGATGAACGGGTGCATGTCAGAGGTGTTGAGGTCGTGCTTTTCGTACCACGTGGCGGTCGGCAGCACGATGTCGGAATACAGGCTGGTGGTCGACATCCGGAAGTCGATGTTGACCATGAGGTCGAGCTTTCCGACTGGGGCCTCGTCGTGCCAGACGATATCCTGAGGGCGGTCGATCCGCGGATCCTCGTCGGTGCCGACGACGCCGTGCATCGAACCGACAAGGTGCTTGAGGAAATACTCATGCCCCTTGCCGCTTGCACCAAGGACGTTGGATCGCCAGAAAAACATGTTCCGCGGCCAGTTCACCGGGTTGTCGGGGTCGAGCGTCGCGGGCTTGATTTCGCCCGATCTCCAGCCGTCCGCCACCACGGTGGCCGCATCGGCGCCAGTCTCGTGGATGTGGCGGCCTAGCTCCAGCGGATTGAGCTGGAGCTGCGGAGCGGAAGGCAGCCAGCCCATCCGCTCGGCCTTCGCATTGTAATCGATCAGGCTGGCCGACCAGTCGCCCGCTGGCGCGACCGGGGACAGTATCTCCGACATCTTCAGCGTTTCGTACCGCCACTGGTCGGTGTGCGCGTAGAAGAAGCTGGTGCCATTCATCTGGCGCGGAGGACGGGTCCAGTCGGTCGCGAATGCGAGCGGCGCCCAGCCGGTCTGCGGGCGCAGCTTTTCCTGGCCGACGTAATGCGACCAGCCGCCTCCAGACTGGCCGATGCAGCCGCACATCACGAGCAGCGCGATGATCCCGCGATAGCTCATGTCCATGTGGTACCAATGGTTGAGTCCCGCCCCCAAGATCACCATCGAGCGACCGTTGGTTTTCTCCGCGGTGTCGGCGAACTCGCGCGCCACCTGGATGATCGCCTGGCGCGGCACTCCGGTGACCTTTTCCGCCCATGCGGGAGTGAAAGGAACGTCGTCGTCGTAGCTCGCCGCGACGTTTCCGCCGCCAAAACCCCGGTCCACCCCGTAATTGGCGCAAAACAAGTCGAACACCGTGGCGACGTAGCCGCTGCTTCCGTCGGCGAATTCAAGTCTCTTGAGCGGCACGTTGCGCATCAGGATCTCGTCGTGTCCGGTGGCCACGAAGTCGTGCGGTGCAATACCCCCGAAATAGGGGAAGGCGACGGGCTCGATGGCGTCCTCGTGTCCCGCGAGCGTGGTGCGGAGGCGGACATCGCGGCCTTGACCGTCCTTTTCCTCCAGATTCCAGTTAGCCTGCTCACCCCAGCGGAAACCGGCTGAACCAAGCGGGGCAACCAGCTCGCCTGACAATTCGTCATAGGCGACCGTCTTCCAGTCGGGATTGATGTTTTCGCCCAACTTTCCGTTGAGATCGGCTGCGCGCAGCAAGTGGTCAGGGACCAGACGGCCGTCCCGCTCGACCACCTTCACCAACAAAGGGAAGTCCGAATATTTGCGGGTATAGCTCGCAAAGTACTCAGCCTGCCGATCAACGTGAAATTCGCGCAGCACCACGTGGCCGAGCGCCAACGCCAGCGCGGCGTCGGTGCCCTGCTTGGGGTGCAACCACAGGTCGGAAAACTTGGCTGCCTCGTTATAATCCGGGGCGATGACCACGCTCTTCGCGCCGCGATAGCGCACCTCTGAATAGAAATGCGCATCCGGCGCGCGGGTCATCGGAATGTTCGAGCCCCAAACCAGCAGGAACCCGGCGTTGTACCAGTCCGCGCTCTCAGGAACGTCGGTCTGCTCGCCCCAAGTCTGCGGGCTCGACGGCGGGAGATCACAATACCAGTCATAAAAAGACAGCAGATTGCCCCCGATCAGCGAGAGATACCGGCTGCCCGCGGCGTAGGAAATCATCGACATCGCCGGGATAGGCGAGAACCCGGCGATGCGGTCGGGGCCGTATTTCTTGATCGTATAGGCGTTGGCAGCGGCGATGATCTCGGTCACCTCGTCCCAACCCGAGCGCACGAATCCGCCTCTGCCGCGCTTCGAGACCCAGTCGCGCCGCTTGCCGGCATCCTCTACGATCGACTGCCAAGCGGCGACCGGGGTCATAGTCTTGCGCGCCTCTCGCCAGTGGCGGACCAGCCGCGCGCGCACGAGCGGATATTTTACCCGTGTGCCGGAATAGAGATACCAGCTGTAGCTCGCACCACGCGGGCAGCCGCGCGGCTCATGGTTGGGCAAGTCGGGCCGAGTTCGGGGGTAATCGGTCTGCTGGGTTTCCCAGGTGACGATCCCGCCCTTCACGTAGATCTTCCACGAGCACGAACCGGTGCAATTGACGCCGTGGGTGGAGCGCACGATCTTGTCCGCCGCCCAGCGCTTGCGATAGGCATCCTCCCATTCGCGCGGCTCGTCGGTGGTGATCCCGTGACCATCGGAGAATTTCTCGCGCGTTCGCCGGAAATAAGTCAGACGGTCGAGGAAATGGCTCATGCGTCAGGCTCCTTTGATCACGCCGGCTGAACTGTGGGGAGTGCGGGCCGCGCTCGGCCGTGACCGCGCAGGATGCCGTTGGGCCCACTGTAGACGACCCAGGTGAGCGCCGCGCAACTCACGTAGAACGCTAGAAATCCCCACAAGGCGGCATTGGCCGTGCCTGTGAGATCGATCGACGAGCCATAGGCTTTCGGGATGTAGAATGCGCCGTATGCGGCAATCGCGGACGTAAACCCGATAACCGCAGCCGATTCCCGTTCAGCCTGAAGGCGACGCTGCTCTTGCGATAGCGCGGGTTCTGCAAGGTCTACGGCCCGCCGCATGATGCCGGGGACCATCTGGAACGTCGATGCATTGCCGACGCCGCTGACGAAAAAGAGCAGCAGGATCATCGCGAAAAAGCCCGCGAAGCTTGCCCGATCGAGAAAGACGATGATGCCCACGATGGCGAATATCTGAACCACGAACACCCAGAATGTCACGCGCGCTCCGCCCAACCGGTCCGATATCCAGCCCGTTCCGGCCCTGGAAAGGGCGCCAAGAAGGGGACCTACGAAAGCGTATTTGAGCGCGTCGACTTGCGGGAACACCAGCTTGGCAAGAAGCGGGAACCCGGCGGACATGCCGATGAACGTGCCAAAGGTGCCGGTGTAGAGCCAGCACATCAGCCATGTGTGTCCGCGTCCGAAAATCGTCGCCTGGTCGGCGAACGATGACTTGGCGGAGAGAATATCGTTCATCCCGAACCATGCGGCCAGTGTGCCTATCCCGATGAGGGGCACCCATACGAACCCGGCATTTTGCATCCACAACCGGGTGCCATCTGCGGCGGTCTGGGCCTGTCCGCCGAGCGCACCGAACACGCTCATCGTAATCACCACGGGCACGAGGAACTGCATCAGGCTGACACCGAGGTTACCCAACCCGGCATTGATCGCCAGCGCGTTGCCCTTCTCCGCCTTGGGAAAGAAATAGCTGATGTTCGCCATCGACGAAGCGAAGTTGCCTCCCCCGAAACCGCAAAGAAGCGCCAGCACCAGGAAGATGAGGTACGGCGTTTGCGGGTCCTGGACCGCGTAGCCGATCCCGAACGCGGGGATCAGCAGGGTCGCGGTCGAAAGCGTGGTCCACAACCTTCCGCCGAATATCGGCACGAGAAAAGCATAGAATATCCGCAAGGTCGCACCCGAAAGGCCGGGAAGCGCCGCCAGCCAGAACAGCTGATCGGTGGAAAAACCGAAGCCGATCGCCGGCAGCCGGGCGACGACCACGCTCCAGACCATCCACACGGCGAACGAAAGCAGCAAGCAATAAGTCGAAATCCACAGATTGCGCCGCGCGATCGAGCGGCCCGTAGCTCGCCAGAAAGTCGGCTCCTCGGGCCGCCAATCGTCGATCGGACCGGCCTTGCGCGGCGGCGCGACGAAGCCGGGCTCGCCAAGTCCCTGCATCTCTGGAAGCTCCGGCACTGCCGCCGACGTGCCGCCACGCTGGGCGATCCTCTCCATGTAGCGAACGGCGAAGTGCATCCAGACAAGCGCGACGAGCACGAGCACGAAAAGCAACACGAACGCGCTGGTCCACACCCCGGTAAGATCGAGCAATGCGCCGAAGGCCAGCGGGAGGATGAAGCCACCGAGTCCGCCCACCATTCCGACCAGCCCTCCGACCGCTCCGACGTGGTTGGGATAATACACCGGAATGTGCTTGAACACGGCCGCCTTGCCAAAGCTCATGAACAGGCCAAGCACAAAGATTGTGACGAGGAACGGGACTAGACCCATTTCGGTCCGGAAAGTGATCGGCCCGCGAACGCCTTCGATGATGTACGTCGTTGGCGGGTACGACAGCATGAAGGTCGTCAAAACCGAAACGCCGAAAGTCAAATAGAGCACCGAGCGCGCACCGTATCGGTCGGACAGCTTTCCCCCGTAGATACGGAACAGGCTGGCGGGGACCGAATAGAAGGCTGCGAGCATTCCGGCCGTGCCGACGTCCAGCCCGTACACCCCCATCAGGTAGCGCGGCAGCCACAGCGCCAGCGCCACGAACGCGCCGAATACGAAAAAGTAATACAGAGCGAAGCGCCATACCTGGATGTTTTTGAGTACGGAGAGCTGCGCAGCCGTCGCCGCTGCCTTGCGACCGTCGCGGCGGCGAGCCACCTGTTCGGGATCCTCTCGCGTCAGCGCCAGGAAGATGAGGCTCATCAGCAGGAGACCGGCCGCCCAGATCTGCGCCACCATCTGCCAGCCGAAGGCGACCATGACGAACGGTGCGAGGAACTTCGTGACGGCGGCGCCGACGTTGCCCGCGCCAAAAATGCCCAGCACCGTGCCCTGCCGCTGCGCTGGGTAGAATTTCGAGACGTAGGTTACCCCGACGGAGAATGTGCCGCCCGCCATCCCCACCCCGAGCGCGGCAAGAAGAAGCATGATGTAGCTGTCGGCGTACGAGGTGAGGAACGTCGCGATCGCCGCGAACACCATGACGGCTGCAAACACCCTGCGGCCTCCGATCTGGTCGGCCCAGACACCCAGCATCACGCGGGAAATCGAACCGGTCAGTATCGGAGTGCCGACAAGCAGCCCGAACTGCGTTTCGCTTAGGCCGAGCTCGTCCTTTACCCCCAGCCCGATTATCGAAAAGATCGTCCACACCGCGAAACAGGCGGTAAACGCAGCTGTGCTCGTCCAGAGCACACGCCCCGCTGCCTCGGACGGTACCGGTGCCGGTGCAGGGGTTACGGCATCAGACATGGGGCCATCGTCCATTGGTTGGTTCTAGCCCGTCATAAGGCCGAGACCACTCCAACCATTGACGCGGATCAATTCGGCGCGGTTCTGCAAGGCGGCTTGCCTTGCTTTGCCCCGCCCGCTTCATCCCCCGGTCACGCTCATGTGCCGAGCGACCGCGGGCACGGTGGCCGGGCCGATGCGGAAATCATGGCGACGCGGCTTGCCCGCCAGAAGCTGGTCGAGAAGCGCGTCGACTTGGGCTGGCCCACCCTCTCTCAAGGCATCGCGCAGATCGACTTTCTGGTCGTGGCCGAGACAACCGTAGACCGTTCCCGTGGCCGCGACTCGAATGCGATTGCACCCATCGCAGAAGTTGTTGGTCAGCGGCGTGATCATGCCGAGCCGCACGCCCAGTTCGGCCACTTCATAATATCTCGCGGGCCCGCCGGTGCGACGCAATGAAGGCGTAAGCGCGAACTCTTCTTCGAGCGCGCGCCTAACGCCGTCCAGCGGCAAGTAACGATCGGTCCGATCCTCCTCCACTTCGCCTAGCGGCATCGTCTCGATCAGCGTCAGATCGAAGCTTTTTTGCCCGCACCACCGCAAAATGGCGGCGATTTCGTCGTCGTTTATTCCCGCTAGCGCGACGGTGTTGATCTTAACCGCGAGCCCAGCTTGCGCTGCCACGTCGATCCCGTGCAATACGCCTGCCAGGTCGCCTCCGCGCGTTACGTGCGCGAACCGGTCGGCGCGCAGGCTGTCGAGGCTGACGTTGATACGCCGCACCCCCGCTGCGTAAAGGCCGGCAGCAAAATGTTCGAGCCGGGTACCGTTGGTGGTGACTGTCAGTTCGTCCAAACCGGCACCAATGCGACTGCCGATCGCCGAGGCCAGTTCGAGCACGCCCCGGCGGACCAGTGGCTCGCCCCCTGTCAGCCGGATCTTGCGAACCCCGCGTGCGATGAAGATATCCGCGAGAGCGGCGATTTCCTCGAGCGTGAGAATTTCCCGCCGCGGAAGGAATTGCATCCGTTCCGCCATGCAATAGCGGCAGCGCAAATCGCAGCGATCGGTCACTGAGATGCGGACATAGGTGATGATGCGGCCGAAGCTGTCGACCATGTCGGGCCGGGGGCTCGAATCCGCCGTTACCGTCTCCACCCTGTCCGCACGCCTCCCGTAAGATTCGTCACTGACCTGAATTGGAATGTGGCCGGGTTTGCGATGTGAATCAATCGTGTGCTGCCCGTACGGCTCATCTGATTGGCAGTCCGCCGCGTTTGATCGGCGCTCGCCCTCCAAGCGCGAACATCGTTCCTGCGCCGTATGACGAGTATTTATCCGCACTTCGAGTAACCGCACTCAAGGCAGTTCGCGCATCCCTCGACCTTGATCACCGCGGCCGCACCACACTGGCTGCAGCACGCCCGAGGAGAAGTGATCTGTTGTCTGGAACGCGGCTCATCCAGGGGGAGTGAGGGTTGCGCCAAACCCATGTGTCGCTCGATCACCCCGCCGATGGCCGCCAAGAGTGAAGGGACGTACTTACCCTGCATCCACGCGCCCCCGCGCGGATCGAACACCGCCTTGAGCTCCTCCGGCACGAAAGACACGTCACCGCCGCGTCGGAACACCGCCGAGATCATCCTGGTGACGCCGACCGTCCAAGCGTAATGTTCCATGTTCTTCGAGTTGATGAAAATCTCGAACGGCCGCCGGCCAGCTGGCGTGTCCACATCGTTGATCGTGACATAGACCGCATGTGCGCTGTCGGGCCACTTGAGCTTGTAGGTCTGGCCGTGCAGCGCCTCCGCACGCGCCGAAAGCGTCTGCTCGGCCTCCGGAGCCAATGCTGGGGGATTCTCACCTTTGACCTTGAGCACCGATCCGGTGATGGAGTTGGGTCGGTAGGTTGTGAGCCCCTTGCAGCCGAGTCGATAACCTTCGACGTAGATGTCGGTGAAGTCGTCGAAAGCGATATCCTCTGGGCAATTGACGGTCTTGGAAATGGAGCTGTCCACCAACGCCTGTGCCGCTGCCTGCATTGCCAGATGATCCGACGGCTTGAGCGTCTGCGCGCTGACAAACAGCTCCTCCGGCGGCGGCGCGTCTCCCTTCACGGTCCGCCAGACCTGCATGGCGTAATCCTCAACCGGCTCCATGCGGGCCGATCCGTCGGCTTGCAGGATCCGTCGTTCGTACGCGTATGCAAACACGGGTTCGATCCCGGACGAGACATTTCCGGCCAGCAGCGAAGTCGTGCCCGTCGGTGCGATCGAGGTAAGACACCCGTTGCGCAGACCATGCTCGGCGATCAGCGACCGGACGTCCTCATCAAGGTCGAGTAAATTTGGCTGATTGAGCATGGCCGGGACATAAAGTGGGAACGGCCCCTTCTCGTCTGCCAGCAGGGCCGAGGCGCGATAGGCCTCGCGTTTGATGACGGACAACCAGCGGCGGGTCAGTTCGACCGCTCGGCTTCCGCCATAGGCGGCGCCACAGAAGAGCAGGGCATCGGCCAAACCGGTGATGCCCAGCCCGATCCTCCGCTTGGCCTTAGCTTCGGCCTCCTGCTCCGCGAGCGGATAGCGTGAAATATCGATCACGTTGTCTAGCATCCGCACTGCCGTGCGGGTGAGGTCCGCCAACGCGACCTCGTCAAGCGCGGCGTCGTCCTCGAACTTACGCTCGACCAGTCGGGCGAGATTGAGCGACCCCAGCAGGCATGCGCCGTACGGCGGTAGCATCTGCTCGCCGCACGGATTGCTGGCGCTGATCGTCTCGCAGTGGGCGAGATTATTCGCCTGATTGACGCGATCCACGAAGATAACCCCGGGTTCCGCGCAGTCGTATGTCGCGCGCATGAGCCTTTCCCAAAGGTCGCGCGCCCGCACGGTGCGGTGAACGGTTTCGCCGAAGACGAGTGCCCAGTCCGCGTCGGCGGCGAGTGCCGCCATGAAGGCGTCCGGGACAAGAACCGAGACATTGAAATTTCGCAGCCTGACGGGATCGCGCTTAGCGTCGATGAAGGCCTCGATGTCCGGGTGGTCGATCCGCAGGCAGCCCATCATGGCGCCCCGCCGCTGGCCTGCCGAGTGCACCGTGCGGCACATCGCGTCCCAGCAATCCATGAACGACAATGGGCCCGATGCATCCGCGCCGACCCCCTCCACGCGGCTTCCGTTGGGCCTGATAGTCGAGAAATCCATCCCCACTCCGCCGCCCTGCTGCATGGTGATCGCCGCTTCCCGCAGGTGAGCAAAGATCCCCTCCAAGCTGTCGGGGATCGTGCCCATTACGAAGCAATTGAACAGCGTTACCGAGCGCCCGGTGCCCGCTCCCGCTATCACGCGACCAGCCGGGATAAAGCGGAAATCGCGAACGGCCTCGAAGAACAGGTCCTGCCATTTCTCTCGCGAGGCAGGCTCTTCGGCCTCGGCGATCGCGCACGCGACCCGCAACGCGGTCGCCGTGTAGTCCGTATCACCCAGACCCTCAGGCGGCGTGTAACGGTACTTCGACTGCCAGATTTCCTTCGCGAGCTTCACGTCAAACTGCATTGGCCGACCCTTTCCCGTCCCTTAGATCGAGGATGTCAGCAGATTTCGCGCGGCCGTTGATCCAGCGCATTGCAGTCGAGATTTCGCAACCGTCCGCTAGTTCTTTTCATCGAGGCGAGGCGCGAGCAGGATCGGGCCGTAAGCCGCTAGGAAGACCACGAACGCGCCGCCCCACGCGAGTGCCGACACTTCCATTCCCAACGTGTAGTCGACGAGGTCGAGCGGAGCGGCGACGCGTAGGACCGCCCCTACGCACACTAGCGCGTAGAGAATCACTGTCGCCGGTCCGGCGCGCAGCTCGCGACCGGTGTGCCCCAGCGTCGCCCGTGTCATCACCGCCAGGATCATCGTCCCCATCGCCCCTGCCGTGAGTGCGTGGATCGCGGCCGAACGCAGGATAGCCGGATCGAAGATCGAACCGGCAAGCAGAACAAGCCCGACCGGAATCCATGCGTAACCGATGTGGAGAATGACGACGAGCGGATCGCGAAACGTCCTCAGGCCCTTCCACCGCGCGAGCCTGACGATCTGGAGCATGCCTGCGAGGCCCAACCCGACGCCCGCCGGAATGCTGTCAGGAGCAGCGATCCAGATTGCCAGTGAGACGGCGGTAAAGCCGATCGTGATGAGGTCAAACAACACGGGCTGCCCGGGGAGCCCGTCGCGGACACCCTGCTTGGTCAGCCAGTTGCGGGTAAACGAGGGGATTATCCGCCCGCCGATGAGTGAGATCATCACCACCACCAGCGAAAGCCCGCACCGCCAGCCGAGGCCTTCGTCGGCGACTAGCCCCAGCGCCGCCGCGTGATCGACCGCATTGGCGCCTCCGAACAGGATCACGAGCCCCACAACCGGCAAGTTCCGATTCTTTGCTGCCAGTACTTCGCGCCCGGCCAGCGCAGCGACCACCAGGTAAAAGCCGACGTCGATCACGGCCGCCAGCCCCATTCCGACGCTTGCCGAAAAGAGCACCGCTGCACGCCCGGCGAGCCATAGAGCGAACAGCGCGAGCAGCGGCGCGCCGGCGATCGGGAGGCGCCCGGTCCAGTTCGGAATAGCCGTAAGAAGGAATCCGGCGACGACCGCCCCGACGAACCCGAACAGCATTTCGTGACGATGCCACGGAAGCGGGTCGAAGCCGGTGGGCAGGGTGAGCCCGCCTGCGAGCGCGATCAACCAAAGCGAAAGTGCAACGAGCGCCCAAGTCGCCCCGCCAAGAAAAAACGGGCGGAAGCCGCCCCGCAGGAACGCCGGTGCAGCGGCCATCCTGGACCGCCGCAACGCTAGCATTTGTTCACCCCTTGTTTGCAACGCCATTGCTCCTACTCGTAGCCACTGCACCCCGTAGGTAAAGGTTGGCCCGCTTGGATTGACTTGAATCATAATCGGCGGAATTTCTCTTCCGCGCAGAAAGAACCAGCGGTCACCACGAGGATAGCACTGTTGAGGGAGAGGTGATGTTACCCCGCGACGGAAACCGTCTGATTAGCCTGAAGACGACGAGTAGCGCGTCTTCAGCGCAGCTCTTGATCGCAAAACGGTCGCCCACGACTGACCGATCGTATGGGCTGGCAGTCGCTATCAGCCCAATTTCGGCTGCCAAATCGAGTCCTACTACCGTACTCGCGATAGTGGAGGGCACAAAGGCCGCTCTGGAGTGAGGTTGCCCCCGCTACGGCCACCATTTGACAGCATCCCGCAAGTCGCCGGGTAGCGCCCCATCACAGGTAATTTTGGTCACGCGAAACGGCCGCTTACGTAATTCGGCCGCCTGAAGCTGCCTGTCCGCTCCCGGCTCAAAAGCTGCCTGGTCGGCTAAGCGCCTCTACATCAGTCATGCCGACGAAAGCAGTAGGGCTGAAAAGCAGTAGATTGTCCAGATCAGGCGAGGTGTTTACTAGCAAGCTAATTTCGACTGTTCGAGAGACTCGTCAGGCTGCCAAGAGGGTTGAGGTATTGAATTGCATATCGGTCGGCGTCCATTTCAAGGGAGCTTTGCATCCGACCGTGTTTGAACAAATCCCGCTGCAGTTCGGTCGGGCGGGACGATACGGACAGCCTAAATCACCTCGCGGCCAATGGGGTCGATCCTGGCCGGCTCTGCGACGTGGATCTTCGGCTAGGTAAAATTAGCCTGGTCCCGCAATGGCCGGCCCGGGCCGTTTTAGCTAAAGAGATTAAGAATGACCTGGCACGACTTTCTGAGAAATGAGCGGAAGCGTAAGCTGAAGGCTACCTCTTTGATGATATCGGGCCATATCGGCACGAGCATGCTTAAAGATGGCGTGCAGATCGATACGACAGAGGATTCGATTGCGACGAACATCCAGCACATTGCCGAGATAGAGACGATCCTCGAAGAGGCTGGGGAGAGCGTCGATGCAAGGGACGCTGACCGCTCGACGCTAAAACTATAAAGGAGGGCAGCTTTGGCCGCCCGCCCTCCTTGGAATTTATTGACGCGGCAGCTTATCGCTTGCCAGCCTCCTGCGGTCCCGCCGTGCAATCCTTTATCGGAGATTAGCGCTCGCCTCTCTTGTGCCCAAATTCAGTTGTTCAATATCGTCACGCCCGATGGTCACATCAATTTCCACTTTCGATGAGTGGTGGGGACATTGCACTTTCGGACGGAGCGGGCTGTGGGCGGCTCACGGAACCCCCCGTACCTTCTAGTCATTTGGGCAACGTGCCGCTTTGAGCTTGCACTCATGGAGAAGAACAATGCGAAGATTTGGCATACCAACCATCGTCGTCGTCATCTTGGCCATTCTGGTGTTTATCTGGCTGTTCTAAGATCATCGAAAAGAGGTCGCAGATAGGTCTCTGCGCACGAGTTTCGGTTCCCTTCGGTCCTCTGGCCGGTACCAACTAGATTGCCATACGCGCATACCACCCTTGAAAGACAAGGTACGCCCACCGCAGCTAACCAAGGCGAGTTCGCTTCGCATGGAGTTGATTGCGCCGCGTGATGATGTCCGGTCACTCGTCACGACGTTCTTCCGCATGCGCTGCGAAGATCAATTCATTCGCGACGTTCAGCCTTCCAGCATCGGAATATTTGCGTTGATGGCCCGCGGGTCAGGTACAATCCAATTCCTCGACGGCCGCGCCGAACCAAGTCATCCATTGACGCTCATCACCCCGACCAGTGCAGCGGCGACCTTCGTGGTGAACGGTCCATGGGAGGTATTCGGTGCAATGCTGAGCCCGATAGGATGGGCTGGCCTGACAGGCCTGTCCGCCGCAAAGGCTGGCAATCGCCTGCATGATGCCCGGGACATGCTTCCGCTCCAACTGGTGGATGCCGGAGAGGAGATACTCTCGAATTTTCGGAATCTAACGAATGATCAGCTCAGCGAAACTTTTTCGGACGCGCTTATTGCGTCAGCTAAGCCGCTGCCGGCCAAACATGTACGCTTCATTCAAACCCTCAGCGCTTGGCTGGCCCAGTCTTTGTCACCCCATCTCGCCGATCTGCTCTCCAGAACTGAATACAGCATGCGCCAAGTGCAGCGCCCTACCGAGCGGTATTTTGGGATGACTCCTCAGGCCGTGGCGCGGAAGTATCGCGCGCTTCGTGCTGCCGTTCTGCTCTCCCGACCGGATGCCACGGCCGACGACGTCATGGCGGTTCAGGACCACTTCTACGATCAGTCACACATGATCCGGGAAATTCGACTGTTTGCTGGAAGGACACCGGCTCGGATCGCGGATCCTGACACACCGTATCTCTCGTCCTTCTTGTCGCTGCGGGATTTCCAAGGATCGACCGATCGTATGGCACCAATCCCACCCGACCTTCGGGCCTAGTATCTAGTCACAGAGATAGGGGTGGTAGGCACCTGAGACGGACGCTGAGAGCGACGGCCAGGATTAATCCCGCCGCTCATCGGTAGTTGATCGGTTGGAGTGCGCAATCGTCCCAGGCCGATCGCTTCTCTGTCGAAGAACGTTGGCGGTTTGTCGGCGGACGTTGGCGACATCCCGCCCGTTCCGGCATGTGTGCTAGCCGAGCAACACACAGGCTGGAGGTCTGAATGCATGCCCCACTCTTCCGTCTCGTCGTTTCGCTGGCCCTCTCGGGCGCCGCGGTGATGAGCACCGCCTTCGCAGCGCCGACGTCTTCAGCCATCTGCGGCGCGGTGGGAAGCCAGCACCTGGCGACAGTTGAGGGCGCGGCATGTCGCCTCGCCGACGAGCTGGAGAAGGCGTTTGTCTATCCGGAACAGGGCAAGGCCTACGCAGCGATGCTCCGCGCCCACGTTGCCGAAGGTCGCTACGCGACGCTCACGCCGGACGAAGCGGCATACCGCATGACATCCGACCTTCAGGCGGTTGCAGCCGACGGTCATCTGCGTGTCGAACGTCTGTCCCAACATCAGCAGGGCGTGGGAGGTACCAGTCCCAATTTCCCGGTTATGGAACAGGGCGGCTGGATCGCACCCGGCATCGCCTTCCTGCGCATCAACGCTTTTACACCGGAGGCTTCGCAAACCGCCGAGGTGGCGAAGTTCATGGCAGATCATGCCGACGCCGACGCCATAATCTTCGATTTAAGGACGCATCGCGGAGGGGGGCTCGATCAGATGGACGTCATCTTCCCCTGGTTGTTCGCCAAGGAAACCCGTTTGGTTACAATGGCCATGCGACGATCGGTCGAGGAAGAGCGGGGCACACCCTTCGGCGATACACCGACGCTGCGGTTGATGCCCGGTACCCCGCAGGAATCGGTACGCGAGCACTGGGCCAAGCCCAATGCCGATGCGCGCCTGCACGATGCCAAAGTTTATCTGCTGACCAGTCGCCGTACCGGCTCAGCGGCGGAGCACCTCGCTCTAGCGATGAAGCACACCGGCCGCGGCAAGCTAGTCGGCAGCCATACAGCAGGCGCCAATCATTTCGGCGGCGGCATTGAGCTGACCGGGGAGCTCGGGGCTTTCATTCCGGTAGGGCGGACCTACGATCCCGTGACCGGGAAGGATTGGGAGACGGTCGGTGTTGCGCCGGACGTCGACCTACCGCCGGAAGCGGCACTGGAATGGGTGTTAAAAGACCTCGGCATCGACGCTGCTCAAGCGGCCCTGCTCTCCGCCAGCCATGCCCCGGCAATTCCGATCAAGAAACGCTCATCATGAACCAATCCAACTACCCCGCCGCGATCGCCTCATGAGATCATGTTTGTATTTTCGTAAGAGGCCTTCAAAAGGCGCCAAGCTGTCGTCTGACAAACCGAACACGCGGTTCGTGCGAGCTGGTGGGTGGCAAGCACAGCCTGCCTTCAGCCAACAACATGCATCACTAGGGAGCGGCGTAGCGTGGGCGTGAATCCCGAATGCGGCATTCGAAGAATGTCCGTACCGGCGTGTTAGTGCTGGACCGTTTCTGGGGTAACTCCCAGTCGGCAGCCAGGTCGCGAATTGGCGTGGAGAGCGACGGAGATATTTGTTTCGGCGATCAAGCTGCCCGCACGCGGTCAGCTTTTGTCCGGCCATTTATATGGGACTTTTTCGGCTTCGACCCCCTGCCCGTCATCGACATGGCCGACCACAAAGGCTGTCGTTTCAGCTGGCAGCGGTGTGTCGGCGGCAACCATAGCAGCAAGTGTAATGTGATCAGCTATCGTGCGTGCATACTTGGGCCTGAATCGTTCGAGCAACGCGCGGCGATCAGCTTGAAATAGTTTCCAGCCGACCACCGAACGGCCTGGCCGGGCGGCAGCGATCATCTGACGAATCGAACCCATTCTCCGCCAACCAGATTTGACGCTGCGAGTTCCGACAGCTTGGGATTGTACGGCTATCTGATGCTAAATTGCATTCTGGGTGCGCGCATTAGGAGTGGCTGGAAGGCGGGCACTGCGCCCATCTCTCTAGCGAGATGAGGGCCGATTGGACTGGACGATCGCCACGATAATCAATGCAAATGCTGCAAGACGAACCAAAAATAGGAGGCTGCGTTCCTCGGCTGGTATTTCTGTCACTGCGAGCCAAGTGTAGTTTGCCGAAAGCAGGAAGAAGCTGACTGCAAACATCATGAAGAGGCGCTCGCGGAGTCGACGCCAGTAGGATAGAAACAGAAGGCCGGCCACTGCGAAGCCCATCGCCACCGCGCCGGATAAAAACTGCTCCATGTCAGTCGCGCTCCACTTCCCAGATGAACCCGAACAGCAGGACCGAGACTGCCAGTAGTGTCAGCACGAGACGCGGCGGACGCAAACTTGCCTCGGTAAGCACAAGTTGGTCGACGACGACCAGAAGGTTCGAAAAAGCAAGGAATACGAAGCACGCGGCGCTCCACAGAAGGATTGGCGTGCGCGAACTCGCGTATTGGCGAATGAGCAGTCCTGCGCAAAGCGCGCTGGCCAAAAAGCATAGGAGATAGACGAGATCTGATACAGTAGTGATCATGGTCAATCCTTGCGCAGCCGAAATGCGTCGGCAAAGGCATTAAGGCCCGGCGCCTGACGGGCGACGATAAGCCGGCGCGCGCGCCCCGGAAAGCGGCGATAAAACTCGCACGCTTGTCGCGCCGACTCCTCTACTTTATTGTTGATGGGGCGAAATTGCAGTCGGCCGTCGCCGTCCATTGATGCCATTCCGGCGGATGCCAATGCGCGAGCGCCTTGCGAAACGACGAGTTCGCTCGCACGCATTTTCTCCACCAGATCGCCCTGCGATAGCGCAAGGTCCGGGTGGTCGAGCAGGGCGCTCAGCAGTTCTAGGTCCCAGATCGAGGAAAAACTGTCGCTAATGAATTCTTCGATCTGCGGGTCGGTTGCCATGCCGACGTTTTCCCTCCGATTTGCCGAACGATGCCGGCGATCCCGATTTTGCTCTCGCCTACCATTGCAGATCCGAGGGAAGGCCGACTAAACTAACAATCCTCCATTGCGGAACTTGAATGGCGCCGATGAGTTCCCGAAGCGAAGCGGGTTGCGCTGCGTTCTCTGCGGGGTTGCATTGATGTCAGCGCCAGCGAACTCCGCAGGGGAGGACGATTCTTTGGCTAAGATCGACATAGACGCCGGCTGCGACGAGCTAAGAGACACCCTCATCGTGGCACTCTCGAAGCTACGGCAGGGCGACTTTTCAGTGCGGCTGGATCTGGAATCCCGTGATCCCCGCGACAGAGAGATCGCCAAGCTCTTCAACCAGGTCGTCACTCTCAATGAGACGATCACAGACGAGGTCAACCGGGTCGCACAAGTAGTCGGCAAGGAAGGCGAAATCACACAACGAGCGAAGGCTCGCGGCGCGGCGGGCGGCTGGCAGGTCAAGCTCGACGCCGTCAACGGTCTGATCGACGACATGGTCCAGCCGACGACGGAGGTCGCGCGGGTCATCGGAGCAGTTGCGCAGGGTGACCTGTCGCAAAATATGGCGGTCGAGATCGAAGGGCGCGAACTAAAGGGCGAGTTTCTGCGCATCGGTCGGGTCGTGAACACCATGGTCGACCAGCTTGGGTCCTTCGCCAGCGAAGTAACGCGCGTGGCCCGCGAGGTTGGCACAGAGGGCAAGTTAGGCGGACAGGCGCGGGTAAAAGGTGTGGCCGGCACCTGGAAGGACCTGGCTGAGAACGTCAATCTCATGGCCGACAATCTCACCGGACAGGTCCGTAACATCGCCGAAGTGACCACTGCTGTGGCCAGAGGCGACCTGTCCAAGAAGATCACCGTGGACGTAAAGGGCGAGATCCTCGAACTCAAGAACACCATCAACACGATGGTCGACCAGCTCAACGGATTTGCGAGCGAAGTGACCCGCGTGGCGCGCGAGGTCGGCACCGAAGGAAAGCTCGGAGGGCAGGCGGAGGTGCCTGGCGTGGCGGGTACGTGGGCCGACCTGACCGACAACGTCAACCTGATGGCGGCGAACCTGACCGGCCAGGTGCGTAACATTGCCGAGGTAACAACGGCGGTGGCGCGCGGCGATCTGTCGAAGAAGATCACCGTGGAAGTGCGCGGCGAGATCCTCGAACTCAAAAACACGATCAACGTCATGGTCGACCAGCTCAGCAGCTTCGCCTCCGAAGTCTCGCGCGTGGCCCGCGAGGTCGGCACTGAGGGACGGCTCGGCGGGCAGGCCAAAGTCGAGGGCGTCGCCGGCATCTGGAAGGACCTGACCGACAACGTCAACGAACTGGCGGCCAACCTCACCGGCCAGGTCCGCAATATCGCCGAGGTCACTACTGCGGTGGCACTGGGCGACCTGTCCAAAAAGATCACGGTCGATGTGAAAGGCGAAATCGCCGAACTGAAGAACACGATCAACACAATGGTCGATCAGCTGAACTCGTTCGCAAGTGAGGTGACCCGCGTGGCGCGCGAGGTCGGTTCCGAAGGCAAGTTGGGGGGGCAGGCGCAAGTCGAAGGCGTCGCCGGCACATGGGCCGATCTCACCAACAACGTCAATGAGCTGGCCGCGAACCTCACCGGCCAAGTTCGCAATATCGCTGAGGTTACCACCGCTGTGGCCTCGGGCGACCTGTCCAAAAAGATTACCGTCGACGTGAAAGGCGAGATCGCCGAGCTCAAGGGCACCATCAACACGATGGTCGATCAGCTTAATTCGTTCGCATCGGAGGTCACCCGCGTGGCGCGCGAGGTGGGCACAGAAGGCAAGCTGGGGGGGCAGGCGGCCGTCCCCGGGGTCGGCGGCACTTGGAAGGACTTGACCGATAACGTCAATCTGATGGCCGACAATTTGACGGGCCAAGTCCGCAACATCGCCGAGGTTACTACGGCGGTGGCCAGAGGTGACCTGTCCAAAAAGATCACCGTCGATGTGAAGGGCGAGATCCTTGAGCTTAAGAACACTGTCAACACGATGGTCGATCAGCTCAATGGCTTTGCGAGCGAGGTGACCCGCGTGGCGCGCGAGGTCGGGACCGAAGGCAAGCTTGGCGGACAGGCGCAGGTACCGGGTGTCGGTGGCACTTGGAAGGATCTGACCGATAACGTCAATCTCATGGCGACCAACCTAACCAATCAGGTGCGCGGGATCGCCGACGTCGTCACGGCCGTGGCGCAGGGCAACCTGAACCGCAAACTGACATTCGACGCCAAGGGCGAGATTGCTGCGCTAGCCGAGACCATCAACGGTATGATCGAGACTCTCTCGACATTCGGTGACCAGGTCACGAACATGGCTCGCGAAGTCGGCGTCGAGGGCCGGCTCGGTGGACAGGCGCGCGTGCCGGGTGCGGCCGGCTTGTGGCGCGACCTCACCGATAACGTGAACCAGCTTGCCGCGAACTTGACCAACCAAGTGCGCTCGATCGCCGAAGTGGCGACCGCGGTGACCAAAGGTGATCTCACGCGGTCGATTTCGGTGGAAGCTTTGGGTGAAATGGCCGCGCTCAAGGACAACATCAACGAGATGATTCGCAACCTGAAGGATCAGACGCTCAAGAACGCCGAACAAGATTGGCTAAAGACGAACCTCGCGCGGTTCAGCCGTATGCTGCAAGGCGAGCGGGACCTTGCTACAATCTCGAATCTGATCATGAGCGAGTTGGCGCCGCTAGTGAACGCTCAGTACGGCGTTTTTTACGTCGCCAATGCCAATGACGTGGACGACACGACGCTCGACCTGATTGCCAGCTACGGAGCGGGCAGCCGCGACACGATGAAGCCTCGCTTCAGCCTGCGCGAAGGATTGATTGGGCAGGCTGCGGCGGACAAGCGCCCGATGCGTTTGGACAACGTGCCCGGCGACTACATCCGGATCGGTTCAGGGCTGGGCGACGGACGACCCGCGCATCTCAACATCCTGCCGGCACTGTTCGAGGATGAAGTGAAGGCAGTCATCGAGCTGGCGAGCTTCGAGGAATTTAACGAGACCCATCACAGCTTCCTGACGCAGCTCATGGAAACGGTTGGCATCGTGCTTAACACGATCGCGGCTACTATGCGCACCGAGGAACTGCTCAAGGAATCGCAGCTCCTGACACAGGAACTACAGGCCCGCCAGACCGAGCTCACCACCAAGCAGGAAGAATTGCACAACACGAACGAGGAGCTGCAGGAAAAGGCGCAGCTTCTGGAGAATGAAAAGCGTCAGGTTGAAGCGAAAAATTTCGAGATCGACATGGCGCGGCGCGCGGTCGAGGAAAAGGCAGAACAGCTCGCGTTGACGTCGAAATATAAGAGTGAGTTCCTCGCCAACATGAGCCACGAACTGCGTACGCCGCTCAATTCGCTGCTGATTCTGTCAAAATTGCTGGCCGACAATCAGGACGGCAATCTCAACGCCAAGCAGACCGAGTTTGCGCGCACCATCCATTCAGCGGGAACAGACCTCCTTAATCTCATCAACGACATCCTTGATTTATCGAAGATAGAATCGGGTACCGTTTCAATCGAACTGGGCGACATGCCCTTGACCTCGCTTCAGCTGCACATGGAGCGCACGTTCCGCCAGCTCGCATCAGAGAAAGGCCTCGCCTTTGAGGTCCAATTCGAGCCAGATCTTCCCGCTTCGATCCACACCGACGAGAAGAGGCTTCAGCAGATTGTGCTCAACCTGCTCTCGAACGCGTTTAAGTTCACTTCGGAAGGTAAAGTCGAGCTCAACGTAAGCATAGCTCGCGAGGGCTGGAGCCAGGCGCACCCGGTGTTGCGCGACGTAACCGAAGCGCTCGAGATCGCTGTGACTGATACCGGTATCGGAATCCCGCCCGATAAGCAGAAGTTGATCTTCGAGCCTTTCCACCAAGCGGATGGAACTACTAGCCGCAAATATGGCGGAACCGGCCTGGGCCTGTCGATCAGCCGCGAGATCGCTGGGCTGCTTGGAGGGGAACTGCAGGTCCGCTCAGTTCCCGGCGGCGGCTCGACCTTTACGCTCTTCCTGCCGTTGCGCGCGGCGAGCGCCCCTGCGCTGACGCATCCAGTGGCGCAGAAGTCGGAAGCCGCCCATGGTGAAGAGGCGAGTGTGCCCGAGCCTAGCGATGATCGGGGAGACCTGGGTAAGACACCATTTGTCCTTATCGTTGAAGACGACCCGGCTTTTGCCACGATCCTCCTTGATTTGGCACACGAGGCAGGTCTCAAGGGTGTCATCTGCCCGACCGGGGCTGGCACAGCCGCCTTGGCGCGCAAACTGGGCCCGTCGGCGATCACACTCGACCTCGGGCTCAGCGACATGAACGGCTTCGTCCTGATTGATCTGCTGCGGCAGGACCCCCTTACCGAGTCCATTCCGGTCTATGTCATATCGGGGCGGGAGACGGCCCAGGATGCCCTTAACCTCGGTGCGACCAAGGTTATCGAAAAGCCTGTCGAACGCGAGCGTCTCAGTGCCCTGTTCGGCGAGGTGGCACGGATGAAGCGCCGAAAGCCCAAGACCAGCAGTCGGAGTCAACGCCCCGATCCGGCGACCGAGCTAACCGACCGGAAGATTCTCATCGTCGATGACGACATCCGCAACATCTACTCGCTCACTAGCGTGCTCGAGGCGCGAGGCGCGCAGGTGATTCACGCCGAGCGAGGCCAGGAGGGGATCAACCTTTTGGAGACAAATCCGGATGTCGATGCGGCGCTGATCGACATCATGATGCCAGAGATGGATGGCTATGAAACCATGCGCCGCATCAGATCCAGCGAGCACATCGCTGCTATTCCGCTGATCGCGGTCACCGCCAAGGCCATGAAGGGCGACCGCCAGAAATGTCTCGACGCGGGCGCGAGCGATTACATCGCCAAACCGGTCGACATCGACATGCTTCTGGCTCTTTTGCGCGTCACTACCGAGCGGACCCGCATCGGGAAGCCCCATCAAAAGCGCAGAGCGAGGGCCGCTGCATGACGGACGCCTCACCTGGCCCCAATGCGAGCGCGGCTCGCATTCTCATTGTCGATGACGACGAGCGCAACCTTCTTGCGTTGTCCCAGGTTTGTGAGCCGGTCGCGGGCGTGGTCTGTGTCTCCTCGGGCCGGGACGCGCTACGTCAGCTCCTGCGCGAAGATTTTGCCGTCATTCTGCTCGATGTCTTCATGCCCGATCTCGATGGCTATGAGACTGCCGCCCTTATTCGCGAGCGTGCGCAAAGCGCCCGCATTCCCATCATCTTCCTGTCGGCGGTCAACAAGGAAACCGAGCACCTGATGCGCGGTTACGCGATGGGCGCGGTCGATTACGTCTTCAAACCGGTGGACCCGATCGTCCTCCGATCAAAGGTCAGCGTGTTCGTCGATCTTTTCCAAATGCGCCGCCAACTCGAGCTCAGCGAGCGCCGTCAGGCTTCGATTTTGCGTGCGCTACCGATGGCGATCTACGAAGTGACCGAGAAGGACGGTCTGCTTCTGCGCCGGTTCCACGGTGGTGATCTGACGCGCTTCCTTGGCGATGAGGCTGAAGCCGTATCCCGCAACGAACGGGCCTGGGAAGACTGGGTCCATCCGGATGATCGCGAACTCCTGTATAGCGAACCCGAGCGCGGAGGGGACACGGTAACCGTTGAGTATCGGTGGATCGGACCCGGCGGTGCGCGCCATCACATCCTCGACCAGAGAATCGCGACCACGAAAGCGACCGGCGAGCGACGGTGGGCAGGATCGCTGCTTGATATTACCGAGCGCAAAGAACTCGAGGCACGCTTGGTGCATGCTGGCAAAATCGATGCGCTTGGCCAGCTCACCGGGGGGGTCGCGCATGACTTCAACAACCTGCTCGCCGCTATCCTAGGGGGCATCAGCATTCTCGAGCGCCGGCTCGAACTAGGCGAAAAAGAACTTCGGGTGGTCGAACAAATGCGTCACGCGGCGACCCAAGGGACCGAACTGGTCCGCCGACTGATGGCTTTTGCCCGCCAGCAGGAGCTGTCGCCCTCGAACGTGTCGCCAGCCACCTTGTGCGAAAGTGTGGCGGGGCTGGTTACCCATACGCTGGGCGGATCTGTGACGGTGAAATGGGATTGCCCCGATCTCGGGCTCAATCTCTACGTAGATCGTGGACAGCTCGAGCTGGCGGTGATGAACCTTATCATTAATGCGCGCGATGCCATGCCTGGGGGTGGCGAGATAGGCGTGGAGTTCGCGCGGGTAGAGAATACGCCAGCCGACAAACCCATGCTGTGCATCCGGATCGCGGATTCCGGTTGCGGCATCCCCGCGAGTAAGTTGGCCAAAGTCACTGAGCCGTTCTTCACAACCAAAGAGATGGGGAAAGGAACGGGTCTGGGCCTCTCGATGGTCTCGGGCTTCGTGGATCAGTCCGGCGGCGAGCTCCGCATTAGCAGCCGGGAAGGCGAGGGGACCACGATCGAACTGATATTGCCAGCGACGGAAAGCCAAGTTTCTAACGCCCCGGGAGAGGGAGATTGCAGTCTCTCCTGGCTTGCCGGCAAGAACCTGCTGATCATCGACGACGACGACGCGGTGAGAGAAATCCTAAGCGAGCAATTTCGCGATTCCGGTGCTCTAATCGATGGCTTCGCAAGCGGGCTGGCCGCCCTCGAAGCGGTTCGCCAACGTCCGGACAAATATGATTATGTCTTGTGCGATTTTGCCATGCCCGAAATGGATGGACTGGAAACTCTCCAGTCTATCGGACAGATCGCCCCCTCTGCGCGGGGAGTTCTTATGTCGGGGAACGTTACCGATTCTCGCCTCGAGAAGCAGGTTGAGGTTCCAGTGGTTCGCAAGCCTATTAACTTGGAGGCACTTGAGGAAGCCTTTGCTTCGGTAGCGTAGAAACGAACTTAAATGGAAAAATGCCGATTAAAATCCTCCTCCCTCCGTCGCGAGCAGGAATGCGATTAGTAAAAGAGTGAATTGGTCACATCTAGGGTCTGGACGTCAAAAGAAAGCTGAGACGATGGAAGTACAGCCCATTCTGGTGGTGGAGGATGAAAGCCTGATCAGGCTCAATCTAGTAGACATCTTGGAATCGGGCGGGTTCACGGTCCTCGAGGTGTCCAACGGAATAGAGGGCATCGCAGCCATCGACGCCCGCGAACACCTGTGCGGACTGATTACCGACATCAACCTCGGTTCAGGTGCCGACGGCTGGGAAATTGCGCGACATGGACGCGCCCGATTTCCTGATCTTGCGGTAGTCTACATCACTGGCGATAGCGCCGCCCATTGGTCAGCACAGGGCGTACCGCGCAGTCTCGTACTGCAAAAGCCCTTCGCCGATGCTCAAGTCATCAGCGCTATTACTGGTCTGCTCAATGGGCTCCCCACGCTTCAGGCGTCATCGGACCCTGAGGACGTGGACGGTGTTTCCAAGAAATAGACGGCCTTGGCGTTTTTATGCCCGATCACGCAGGCGGACCCACAGCAACGCAGATGACTGCCTAGTGTGAGGCTATCGAATCCAATTCAGAATCTGGCGACCCCGACGCCGTATTGCTCAGTGCTCGCTAATTGAAGACGCCATTCCTACCTTTTTGGCGACCCCTTTCAAGCTCGTCACAAGCACTTGCTTTGCCGTCATCCGGAACCGTCAAGATGGGCCAACGTTTCAGGGGCGGACGAGAGGACTTCGGTCAGTGACCGATACAACTTGTCGAAAGGGTTGATCATGAAAAAGTCTCTCGTTCTCTTGGCTGCCGCCGCCTTGCCGCTTGGCGCCTGCACTTCCTACGGTTCTGACAACGATACGCTCGCAAGCGCCGGTACCGGCGCTGCGATCGGTGCGGCTGGAGGTGCCGGCATTTCCGCGATTGCCGGTGGCGATCTCCTCACCGGTGCCGCGATCGGCGCTGCGGTGGGCGGCTTGGCCGGGGCAGTCTGGGCAGACCGCAACGGTGATGGTCGCGCGGACGGCTACGTCTATCAAAACCAGTATTATGAGGGCCAGCCCAGCCAGTATCAGACCGCTGCTGCTGCCAACTGCCCGAGCGTTGCCGGAACAGCCGTCAAGACCGGTGTTGCGGGTGCTGCTGTCGGCGCAGGCGCGGGCGCGCTGATCGGCGGACTTGGGGTGCTCGAGGGCGCAGCCATCGGTGCTGCAGTCGGTGGCCTGGGTGGAGCAGTCTGGGCGGACAACAACCGTGACGGCTGCGTCGACGGATATGTTCGCGAAGGTCAATACTACTCCGGTGCGCCGACGGTGCAGAACACCAACGTCGCCTACACCGGTGAGCGGGGCTGACCGGCATGGCGGGTATCGCAAAGCCTACATCGGCTAGCTTGAAGCGTGCGGTACTCGCAGTGGGACTGGGCGCGCTGATTTCGATCGGCGCGCCTTCTCCCGTCCTTGCCCAAACTCTCGGCGCACCGCCGCCAGCTGATCTGCGCGAACAGCTCGCCGGCAGAGCCGACGAATTACGGACTTTCTACGCGGCGAGAGGCCATCGCCCAATGTGGCTGACGCCTGACGGGCGGGCCGGGCCTGCGGTAAATCGGTTGCTGGATCGTTTGGAGACTGCCCAGTTCGATGCGCTCGATCCTAAGACTTTGAAGCGCCTTTCTACACGCGACGCTCGCCGGGCACTTGATCGTGCGAGATCCGGAAAGGCAAAGGACGTAGCCCGCGCAGAAATCGAATTGTCCACGTTGTTTGCCGACTATGTCCGTGCGACCCGCGCGGGCCACCGGGCGCCCATGCTTTACGAAAGTGCCGCCCTTGCGCCGGTAATTCCGAGCGTGACGGCCGCCGTTTCCGCTGCAGCCAAGGCACCTTCACTCGATGACTACGTGCGCCAGATGGGATGGATGCATCCATTTTACGCTCCGCTACGCGACGCGATGGATACCCGCGCGTTCGATCCCGTCCAGCGCAGAACGATCTGGGAAAACATCGAACGGGTCCGGGCGCTGCCGGCTACGCCGGCCGATCGCTATGTCTTGGTTGATGCGGCCAGCGCCCGCTTATGGATGTACGAAAACGGCAAGGTCGTGGATTCGATGCGCGTCGTCGTGGGCAAACCGGAATCGGCAACTCCAACGATGGCAGGCTTTATTCGATATGCGATCGTCAATCCCTACTGGAACGTGCCGCCCGATCTTGTGCAGCACACTATTGCGAACAACGTCCTTGATCGCGGGTTGCGATACCTCAAGCAGAACACTTACGAGGTCCTTTCCGATTTCACCGACAATCCGGCCGCACTGGACCCAGCGAAAGTGAACTGGCGGGCGGTTGCCCAAGGAGCAATTGCACCCCCACGGGTCCGCCAGAAGCCCGGCGGGCCGAATTTCATGGGCAAGGTAAAGTTCGAATTCCCCAACGCCCAGGGCATCTATCTCCACGACACGCCCGAACGCGCTCTGCTCAAGCTCGACGACCGACAACTGAGTAATGGCTGCGTTCGGCTCGAGGACGCGGATCGTTTCGGCAAGTGGCTCCTCGGCAAGTCGCTGCCCAAGGCAGCAAAGACAAAGCCAGAGCAACGCATAGATCTGCCCACCCTGGTTCCGGTTTACATTACCTATCTCACGGCGATGCCGACGGAGCGCGGCATTGCGTTCCGTAGCGACGTCTATGGACTCGATAGCAGTACGCCGGTTGAGTTCGCTGGCGGGTAATCACCTTCGCGGACGCATTCCCCACGTGAAACTTGTTCGTAAAACGGCCTCTATCGGCTCGCCTGCGGCGTTGGTGGCTGGGCTAAAGCGATAGCGTCCGGTGAACAGGCGGCACGTGAGGTCATCCAGAAGTGAATGTCCGCTCGATTGCTCGATAGTGCAACGATCGACCCTTCCATCGGTCCGTACTCGAAAGCTGATCCCGACGGTCCCGGCGAGCTGTGCTGCTTGCGCCTCCCGCGGATAGTCGGTGTCACGCAATGTCCCGGTTATTCGGACTGGCGGCGAGCCAGAACCGGCACCGCCCGAACCAGCCCCTTTTCCACCACTTCCAGACCCTGTACCCGGCCCTGCATTTCCCGAACCTGTCGCTAGTCCAGTCCCAGCGACTGGAGCTGCAGGCTGCATTTGTACCGGGAGAACGACAGGCGGCTCCACAATCGGAGACGACTTGCCTATCTGACCCGCAGAATGGTCGTCCAGATTGGTCGCAGGTTCCTTAGGAGGCGGCTTCGGACGGGGTTCGGGCCGAAATTCTACCGTCGTCAGCGCGGCTTCACGCTCGACTGCACTCTCATTGCCCGTTGACGCTAAACCCCATAGAAGGACGACGATCAGGCTTCCATTGACCGCAAGCGAGGCGGCAGCGGCCAAGAGTCGGCGCGATGTTTGGGCCTGCTCACTGTACATTGCTATCCATCAACGACAAAGCGCACCACGGGGTCCGCGGGTAGCCGCCATCAGTATCGGTTGCCGAGGTATATTCGGAAGTTCGTTTAGCTCAGCGTGGAACTCGCCAGGAATTTTTGCGTTCGGACGATATCGCGGTGCGTCTTTCCCAACCGCCCGCAGCCCCTGACTGGTTCAACCCCCGCTCCGGCGGGGGTTTTTTCGCAAATGGTGTGATACTGTATCGCGCTGCTTGCCTAGGGGGCGGGATTGTTGAACAGGACCCAACCGCCGTCGAAACGGAACCCGCATACGTGCAAAGGCATTCCAGTACTGATCAGTGAAAGGTTCTCCTCGGGCGATGCGTGAGTGGCTGCCATATTGCGGAGAGGCACCGAAACCAGCGCAATGGTGGGCGAACTGGAATTTCTCGCCTGAGTTGGTCCTCATCGTGATCGGTATGCTCGCCGGGATATTTTTCTTCCGCGATCGGCTACGCTCCACTCCGTCAGTGGGTGCGACTGCGATTTTCTCGTTTTTGTACATCACTCCCTTTTGCGCACTGGGCTCAGCGCTTTTTACGGTTCGCGTCGTGCATGATGTTGTCCTCGTAGCGGTGTTCGCCCCTCTCTTGGTGGGAGCTTCGCGCAACCGCTTCGTGCTCGGAGGCAGCCTGCCCATTTGGACGGCCGTCCATGTCCTGATCTTCTGGATGTGGCATGCTCCACAGATGTACGAAGCGGTGATGAGCAACGACCTGGTCTTCTGGCTCATGCAGTTGACCCTCGTTGCCACGGCGGCATTGTGGTGGGCCAAAGTCTTGCGCTCGCCGGCGCACGCGGCTGTCGCATCTTTGCTGGCGATGATGGTGTCCATGGGAGCGCTGGGCGCACTTCTGACATTTGCCCCGCGGGCGCTATATGCCCCGCACTGGTTCACAGTGCAGAGCTGGGGTCTCAATCCACTTGAGGATCAGCAGATTGCAGGCATTGTCATGTGGGCTCCAGCAAGCCTCGTCTATCTGTTAGCTGCACTGGTTATTCTCTACCGTGCACTGGGACGGCGAGCGGCGGCATGAAGCTGCATGACCACGTTCGCGAGTGGGCTTTGGGTTATATCCGTGAGGGCAAATATTCGCCGGTTGGGGTCTGGTTTCACTGGATCATGGCCGCGCTGGTGCTGTTCCAGTTGGGGTTCGGCTGGGCCATGTCGCGCGTCCCGGTCGGAGGAGACAAGCTAGCCGCCTATTCGCTCCATAGCCAACTTGGGCTCGCAATCCTCTTGCTTGCGGCTCTACGCTTCGTCTGGCGGCTCTTCATCCCTGACCCGATCAACGATGCGGACGCGCCCGGCTGGCAGTCGACGGCTGCGCATGTGACGCATGTCTTGTTCTATGGACTGTTCGCGTTGCTTCCTCTTAGCGGCTGGGCAATGTGGTCAGCGATCCAGCCGGTCGCGCCGCTCCGTCTTGCTGGCTTGGTCGCAGTCCCGGCGATGCCGTTCCATACGCTGTCGCAGGAATGGCAGTTCTATGTCCTTGCCTGGGCAGAAAGCCTTCACTTGTGGGGTATCGTGGGGCTTTCTCTATTGGTGCCGCTCCATGTAGGCGCGGCGCTCAAGCATCATTTCTGGGACCGCGACGATGTCGTCATCGGCATTCTTCCGGAAATCGAGGACGACCAGAATGCCCGGGATCACGCGCGATATAATCCGCAAGCGGGTTGATCTCATCCTCGCTTAGCCTGGTCGCTGCGGCATGCATGACGCCGAGAGCATCGCCGTAACGCTTGCCTTCTCGCCAATCGCGCAGTTGTTTGGCTAGGTAGGGGGCGGGCTGTCCGACAAGAGGCGGATTGCCTGCGCCGACACCGCTGCCGTCTTCGCCGTGACACGATGCGCATGACGTGAGCCCACGCTCGGCAGAGCCCAATTGGTAAAGCGCCGCGATTGCCGGCGGCGCACATTGCCCCCCAAGGCTTGATACGTCAGGCGGCAGGACAGTGGGCATTTTCGCGTAATACGCCGCGACGGCAGCGCGTTCGTCCAAATCAAGGCGCCCCGCTGACCAGCTCATCTGCGCATGGCTGCGTTGGCCGTCGGCATAAAACCCCAGTTGTCTGATGATGTATCCTGCATCGAGCCCAGCGATGCGCGGGACGAGCGCGCCGTCGCCCATACCGTTCACCCCATGACAGGTGTGGCAAGCCAAGGCTGCGCCCGCGTCGCCTCCCGACAAGGCGATGAGCTCTCCCGTATCGTCAAAAGGGTCGGCGACCGCTGGGGGCGTGCAGCCCGCGACAGATGACGCGAGCAGAGTTGCGGACAGGAATGCGGATGGACGAAAAGGCATCGGCAATGGGAACGAGACCACGGTTTCTCCGGTTCCCATCTTCGATGGGGCATCGGACTACAAGGGGCCGGATTGCGGCGCGCTCGGCGGCACGTCTCGCCTTACCCGTTTGCCTTGTCCTGACCGGTTGCAAAAATCCAATCGACACTCGTCACGAGCCCGACGCCGCCGCGATCGACCGAGGCCTCATCGCGATACGCAAGGCAGGGTGCGGCGCGTGTCACGAGATACCCGGAATTGACTGGCCAAAAGGGCGATTGGCTCCGTCGCTTGTCGGGTTCGGTGATGTGGGCTTGATCGCGGGCACCCTGCCAAATCGCCCGGATGTGCTGGCAGCCTTCATTCGCAACCCGCCGTCGGTCAAGCCGGGCTCGACCATGCCGCCTATGCCGGTTACGCAGCGCGAGGCGGCCGACATCGCGGCCTATCTTTATGGACTTGACCATGATTGATGCATTGTGGGGTTGGCCGCCGCCGGTGCTCGATCCAGCGGGACCATATTCGGACAAAGTAACCACGCTCGCCTGGTCGCTGTTCGGCCTCGGTTTCGCTGTTACCGCTATCGTTGCCGCTGCGCTCTTCGTCGCGATCAAAGGCCCGCCAAAGTGGAAAGCGATGTTGGGAGGCGAGCGTGCGATCTGGATCGGCGGCGTCGCCTTTCCCGGCGTTGTGCTGACGGCTCTGCTTGTCTGGGGGCTAACCCTGACCGCCAGTCTGACCGAGCCAATCCGCGGCGACGAGATGCGCATTCGAGTTATTGGAGAGATGTGGTGGTTTAGGGTGCAATACCTCGATCCCTCCGGAAATATCGTAATGGAGGACGCAAACGAGATCCACATACCAGTTGGAGTGCCGGTGGTGCTGGAGCTCGAATCCGCAGACGTGATTCACAGCTTCTGGGTACCGCATCTATCGGGCAAGAAGGACATGATCCCGGGACGCCGCACCTTGCTGCGGATCGAGGCAGACAGGGCGGGCGAGTTCGGCGGCGTGTGCGCTGAATACTGCGGCGGCCAGCATGCTCTCATGGGCTTCGTCGCAGTCGCGCACCCACCAGCTGACTACCGAGCCTGGCAGGGGACGCGCATGGTAAGAGTGGCCAGTGCTTCGACCCAAGCGAATGATGCTCTGTCACAGGCGGCCGGTACAACTACCCAGAAGACGGATGGTCGGGCACTGTTCATGCAAAGTGGTTGCGCGGCCTGTCACCGGGTGGCGGGGACCGAGGCAAATGGTCTTGCGGGCCCTGATCTGACACATGTCGGATCGCGCCGATCGCTGGGAGCAGGCGTGCTGCCCAATCATCTCGGCACGCTCATTGGCTGGATCGGCGACAGCCAATCGATCAAGCCGGGCAATCGAATGCCCAGTTACGACAAACTGGCGGCTGACGAACTGGAAGCAATTGCGCGCTGGCTCGAGCAACAGAAATGAGATCCGAAACCGGGTTCGACCACGCGCTCTACGCACGATTTCCCACGGAGAAGCAGCCCGACGCCGACGTCGAGGAATTGCGGAAAATCTGGGCGGCTCCCACCGGCTGGAGAAGGCTGACAGCGGTCAACAACAATTACGTTGGCTTCTGGTATGTGGTCACCGCGTTCGGATTCTTTGTCGCTGCTGGAATCCTAGCTCTCGCAATGCGGGTACAGCTTGCGGCGCCGATGCAGGATTTCCTGGGGGTCGATACCTACAATCAGTTCTTCACCATGCACGGCACGGTGATGATGTTCCTGTTCGCGGTACCGATGGTCGAGGCGATCGGCATCATGCTGCTCCCACAGATGCTGGCAGCGCGCGATCTGCCCTTTCCGCGCCTCTCTGCCTACGCCTTCTGGGCATATTTTGTCGGAGGCACGCTGTTCTTTTTGTCGCTGTTCGTCGGCCTCGCCCCAGACGGCGGTTGGTTCATGTATCCACCGCTCAGCAGCATAGCCTTCAGTCCAGGCATCAATGCCGACTTCTGGTTGCTGGGCATCGGCTTCATCGAGATTTCCGCTATCGCCGGCGCAATCGAGATTATCGTCGGCGTGATGCGCACTCGCGCTCCGGGCATGACGCTCGACCGGATGCCAATGTTCGCGTGGGCCATGCTGGTCTTCGCGGTGATGATTGTGGTCGCTTTCCCCAGCGTGATTCTCTGCACGATGCTGCTCGAGATCGAGCGGGCCTTCAATTGGCCCTTCTTCGATGCCACGCGCGGCGGCGATCCAATGCTATGGCAGCATCTGTTCTGGTTCTTCGGGCATCCAGAAGTCTACATCATCTTCATCCCTGCTGCCGGGCTCATGAGCATGATGGTGACGACCGTCGCACGGACTGAGCTAGTGGGCTACCGCCTGAACGTGCTGGCACTAGTTGCTACCGGGTTCATCAGCTTCGGCGTATGGGCTCACCACATGTTCACCACTGACATGCCGCGCGTGTCGGCGGGCTATTTCTCTGCCGCGAGCATGGCGGTAAGCCTTCCCGCCGGCATTCAGGTGTTCGCGTGGATTGCCACGCTGGCAAGCGGGAAGATTCGCTGGAACACGCCGTCGCTTTTCGTGGTGGGAAGCGTGTTGGTGTTCACGATGGGTGGCCTGACCGGCGTTATGGTCGGCATGGTGCCGTTCGACTGGCAGGCGCACGACACCTACTTCATCGTGGCTCACCTCCATTACGTTCTCATCGGCGGAATGGTGTTCCCGATGTTCGCCGCGTTCTATCACTGGCACGGCATGGCAAGCAGTCGCGCGCTGTCCGAGCGGGTCGGCAAGTGGGTGTTTTGGCTGATGTTCGTCGGTCTGCACATCACGTTCTTCCCGATGCACCTGACGGGCCTGATGGGAATGCCGCGACGCGTTTATACCTACCTGCCTGGTCGCGAACTCGACCTGCTAAATTTGATCTCAACCGTAGGCGCATTCGTGATGGCTGCTGGCGTGTTGCTGTTCATTATCGACTGCGCCCTGCGGTTTCGGTTCACGACGGACGACGACGTAGGCAATCTCTATGGCGGCGGCACCCTGGAATGGTTGCCGACGGGCCTCTATTCTACCCGTTCAATCCCCATGATTACCTCGCGCGAACCCCTCTGGGATCAACCCCCCCTTGCTCGGGAGGTCGAAGAGGGACGCTATTTCCTTCCCCGCTCAGCGACGGGCCGACGAGAGACGCTCATTACCTCGCCCATCCTGGCCGAACCCCAATATCTCCAGATCATGCCGGGCCCCTCGGGATGGCCGCTCGCCGCTGCGGTATTTACTGCCGGTTTCTTCCTGTCGCTGACCGTCCAGGCCTACCCGTTCGCGATCTTCTGCGGAGCGATCGCAGTCGCCGCTACGCTGCGCTGGCTGTGGGAGACCGACCGCCCGATCAAGCAGGAGACAGCCGACATCGGGGCCGGAATCCAAGTACCGATAGCGATTACGGGACCAAGCAGCCACGGCTGGTGGGCCCTCAACACACTGATGGTGGTCATTGGCATGATCGGATTCATGGCCTTGTTCGCCTATCTCTATCTCTACGGAATCAATCCCGAAGTCTGGAGTGCGCCGCCGCCCCTTGGCGAAACTGCATTGATCGTCGGCCTCGAAGCGTCTGCCCTGCTGGGCGCCTGGGGTGGGCGGAAGGTGCTAGCACGCCGTCACGGCAAGCATCCGGGTGATTTGCCATGGATGATTGAGGCACTTGCCGTCGCCCTATTGGTTGGGGCGCTGTGGCTCGACGTGGCCGGGTGGCAGGCGACCGGCCTCGGCCCGACAAAGAACGGCATGGGGGCAACGGTCTTCATGCTCGCCGTGCTGCAGGCCCAGGTGTTAATCGTGGCGGTGATCATGGCGATTTACCTCGCCTTGCGCGAAGCGCGTGGGATCATGACGACCCCGACGAATGTGACTATGGACGTGGTCGGTCGTTTCGTAGCCTTCTGCGCGGTGCAGGGGATGGTTTTCACGATCCTGCCAAGAGTGTTCCCGGGTGCCTGAGTCCGGCAAACCGATCGATCGACCGGCGGTTTATCGGACGTTGATCATGGCCTTCGCCGTCTGGGCTGCGCATTTCATCGTCGCCTATGGAGCGGTGCTAGTGTTACCTGACCAAGCCGCCGCGCGGTGGGTCGCCATCGGAGGATCGTTCTTCGCGGCGACCGCGCTTGCCGTTGCAGTGGCCCGATATCGCGCGAAGATCGGGCCTATCGGGCACGCTGCTGCTGCTTTGGCCGTCGCGGCCATTGTCTTCGGTACCTTGCCCGCCATCGTGGGCTGACCCTCAGGCACTTTTCGCCGATTGATGTGTTGGAAATACAGCGCAAGAGGAAACCAGGAGATCGGCCGATGGATGCGACAGTCACGCGGACACGCAGTTTCGCCAATCCATTCCACGCAATCCTGCTCGCCTTTCCGGTAGCACTCTACCCGTCGGCCCTTCTGGCCGACATCACTTATCTCAACTCGGCCGAAATCCAGTGGACGAACTTCGCGTCGTGGCTGATCGCTGGTGCAGACTTCTTCGCCGGCATTGTCCTCGCATGGGCGGTTCTGGGACTATTCCTGGGCCGCGCACGCCACGCGCGGGGACGGGGAATGCTGTATCTGGTTGTCGTCGCGTCGATGTTCGTGGTTGGCATGTTCAACGCGCTCCACCACGCGCGTGACGGCTGGCACTCGGTTGGTACGGCCGGTCTTGTGATGTCGATTGCGTGCACCGCGCTCGCGTTTGCCGCCGCTTTTCTCGCCTATTCCGGAACCGTACAGTCGGAGCGGAGCGCATGAACCGGCTTTTCACTCTCACCCCGCTCATCCTGGCTTTGGCCGCATGCCAATCTGAAAGCGATCCCTCTCTCGATCAGACGGGCGCCAGACCGCAGTTACCCGCGCAAAACGATGCGCTTCTTCCAGCCATGAAGATTCCCACCCCGAAAGGCTGGGGAGGGGATTTGCCCACCGTACCCGACGGTTTCACGGTCGCCCCCATCGCGAAGGACTTGAAGATCCCTCGCCAAATGCTTCTGTTACCAAACGGAGACCTGCTCGTTGCGGAAGGCTCGGGCGGAAAAGCGCCAAAACTCCGGCCGAAGGATGTCATCGCTGGAGTTATCAAGAAGCGCGGCAAAAGTTCAGTTAAGGGCGGCGATCGCATCACGCTACTGCGGGATACCGATGGCGACGGGCAGACAGACCTGCAAACGACGTTCATCGACGGCCTCGACGCGCCCTACGGCCTCGCCTTTGTCGACAACACGATCTACATTGCGAACCAGGGCGACCTGATGAGCTTCCCCTACACCGAAGGTGCAACGCAGATCACTTCGCCCGGCACCGAGGTCACCAAGCTACCTTCGGTCGTAAATCACCACTGGACCAAGGCGATGACCGCCAGTTCTGATGGATCGAAGCTCTACGTCGGCATTGGATCGAACAGCAATGTCGGCGAGCGCGGCATGTCGGTCGAAGAGGACCGTGCCGTGATCTGGGAAATCGATCGCGAAACAGGCGCAAATCGCATCTTTGCGTCCGGCATTCGAAATCCCACGGCGCTCGCGATCAACCCCTCGACCAACGCACTTTGGACGGTGGTGAACGAGCGGGATGAACTCGGCCCTCAACTCGTGCCTGACTATCTCACGTCCGTGCGCGAAGGCGGCTTTTACGGTTGGCCTTACAGTTACTTCGGCCAAACCGTTGATCCACGTATCCGACCCCAGCGGCCCGATTTGGTGAAGACGGCCATCTCACCGGACTATGCTCTCGGTTCACACGTGGCCGCGCTTGGCCTGAGTTTCGCAACCGGCGGTGGACTTGGCGGTCCATTCACGGAAGGCGCGTTCGTGGGTCAGCACGGTAGTTGGAACCGCAGCGATCCGTCCGGGTACAAAGTCGTGTTCGTCCCGTTTAGGAGCGGAAGGCCAAATGGCAAACCGATCGATTTGGCTACTGGCTTTCTCAAGGATGGTCACGCACGGGGTCGCCCGGTCGGCGTACTTTTCGATGCTCAGCGCCGCGCGCTGTATGTGGCCGATGACGTGTCGAATACCGTTTGGCGGATAGCGCCGCGCCAGGCAGCGGTGTCTCAGCAAGCTGCTTCCTCACGCGTCAACCAGTGAGGTTTTAAACGCGGTGTCGAAGACTCGCAATTTTGTGAAGTCGTCGCGGATTCTTGATGGGTTGGGTAGCGCTGGCTCAGCGCCGACGGGCTCGCTTGGCCACAACCACGCTTCAGATTACTTCAGGGATTGGGAGTAAGGGAACGAACCGCGTGGGAGTCACGTTGGCCAGTCAGAGGAGACTGGCCATGGCTACCAGGGCAGATACCGACGCAACACACATCCTGGCCGCCGACCATCGCAAGGTGGAGGACTTGTTCTCGAAGTACGAAGGTGCCTCGGGCGTGAAGGCGAAGGCAGAGATCGCAAACCAGATCTGTAACGAACTCAAAATCCACACCGTCATCGAGGAAGAGATTTTCTACCCTGCGCTCGAGGGCAAGATCGACGACGATCTCCTGAAAGAGGCATACGTTGAGCACGATGGCGCCAAGATGCTCGTCAACGAGATCGCGGCGGGATCACCCGATGAAGAATTCTACGATGCGAAGGTGACAGTGCTCAAGGAGCAGATCGAGCACCACGTGAAAGAGGAAGAGAAGCAGCACGAGAACATGTTCCAGCAAGCCCGGGCGGCAAACGTCGATCTGGATGCGTTGGGGCAGCAGATGCTCGCACGCAAAGAAGACCTCATGGTGCTTGCCGAAGGGGACGGCCTTCCGCCCGCAGAAATGCGAACCACCTAACCAGGTGTCTTATGGCGCAGGGATTGCGCACAATTGCTCGGCATGGCCCTGCCTCTGCGCTGGCAGGGCCTACCGGCTCTTTCCTCTCCCCCAGCGATCCCGAAGGGCGGCCGGTTGAACCGTTGTGGTGGCGCGTCGCATTCGGGTCGCACAAGTGCAACGCGCCTGACGAGTGGCCTAGTGCAAGCCCCCGGACACGTCACTAAATATTGTTCCACTGGCGAAGGACGGGTGTTTCAGTCGGGATTTGGCGGAACTTGCGCATCTTTCATGCGTTCGGGTCGCATAGGTGGCTTCATCCCCCTGAGTCCTGCCACCGAACCCTGTGCAAACTAAACCCCCGCATTTCGCGGGGGTTTCTTTAGCTGCGGATGCGGCGGCCCCGCGTCATTTGATGCCTCTTGAGGCGCTTGCGGCGAAGGATGATCGCGCAGCCGACAACCCCGGCTACAATGAGCTTGAGCGCGTAAGCGACAACGAACCGACTTCCATGCTGTGCTAAGCAAGAAGCGGGCTGTGGGTTCCTTCGAAAGATGACAGACACATCACTCAGTCAGTCAGGTCGAAGCGAGGCGTAAGAGTCGCGAATTGATCGGGTCGTAGATTTGCATCAGCCACGATTTCATGGGAAATACCCCCCCCTTCGCTGGTCGGAAGGTCGCCCAATGCCGCACCCACTACCCCGTACGCCGGGCTATCATTCGTATCTCATCAGGCTGGAACACGGCTATGGATGCGAGACCGAAGAGATCGAGCTTGAGGCGCTGGGGCCGGAAGTCGCGCTCTCCCGTCTTCAGGCTTTCCCGAACAAGCGCCACGCGATCATGTTCGAGGATGGCAAAAAGATAGCCGACCTGACGTTCCTTGAGGGATACTGGCAGGTCGCCAATTGACAGCCTAAAGACCGATGAACGCCAGGATCGTGCGCAGCATCCAATAACCCATTGGCACGACGTACAGGAACAGCAGGAAGGCAAATTCCAGTTCTGTTCGATTCGGCCGGCGCATGACCGGGCGCTAGGCCAAGTCAGTATGTGTAGGAAAGTTGATTTGGCAGTTGGGTGGCCGGCGGGAGAGGGGCGCGGATCTGACTCTGGCTGGTTAGCGGCTACCCCCCTTAGTTCCATACTCCGCAGACTCGTCCCTGAGCCTCCTGCTTGCCCGCAGCTCGTCGAGTGCTTTGCCTGATCGCGAGGCCCCCTCCTTGTAGGACCGGTTCTCGAGCTTGATTTTGTAGCGCTCGGAGACGGTATCGTTGATGATGTCGAACATGCGCTGCTCCCAGTGCCATTCGTCCAGGTAGCGTGGCCTCAGAGGGTGGTCATCCGGCAGCGTCCTGTACTGGTCTGCGTAGTAGTTGACGTTGTCCTGTGCCTCGGCGCGACGCGCTAGAGCATGGTCGAGCCGGTCACGCGCCTTCTTCGTCAGCGGGCCAGCGAACTTCACGTCTCCGGTGTTGGGATCGAGCAGGACATCGTCCGGATGTGGAATGGGCCGAGGTGGCTCCCTGCCCGCTAGCTTGGCCCGTTCAATCGCTTCGCCCCATTCGTGCTTGTACTCGGCCCACTTCCCGAACGCATCGAGCCGCGAAGTGAAGTCCTCGTGCTCGACCCTGGTGATCATGTCGGCCAGCGTGCGCTGGGCAAACCGGTTGCCCTTCATTGCTGCCACGCCCATCGCCCGGAACACCGCCTGGATGGCCGGCAGCTCGATGACATTGTCCCCCTCGCGCAGCGTGACCATCCGGTAGGCTTCGGCGCGCAGGTACGCCTCGGCGCCGCGCATGCCGATACCGGTATCTATCTTCGGCTTGTTGCGCGCGCCGCGCGGACGGCCCCGCGGGTTGCCCGAGTAACCCTTGCGGAACCGGTGCTCGGTCGGCGGACGCCCGTATCCCACCTTGTAGGGGACGGGGAGCACCTCGCCCTTGTCATCCTGATCTTCGGCCGCGCTCATTCCGCGGCCTCCCGCCCAAGGCCCCGCCGTTCCTCGGCAACGTCCTCGAAGCAGTCGCTGGTCCCGGCAAGGCATGCCCGCTTGCCGGTGTAATCCTGCCAGCGCCGGATGATGGTGTCGCAGTAGATCGGATCGTACTCGATCAACCGCGCCGAGCGCCCGGTCTTCTCGGCTGCGATCAGCGTGCTGCCCGAGCCGCCGAACCCGTCGAGCACGATCTCGCCGCGGCGCGAGCAGTCGCGGATCGCATCGGCGATGAGCGCAACCGGCTTGACCGTGGGATGCATCGCGAGCTCGTCCGAGCGGCTCGCCCCGAGCGAGCTGATACCGGCATAGTCCCACACGTTGGTCCGGTAGCGACCGGTCTCGCCGAGCCCGAAGCTGTTGGTGTGAGCGGCGGTGCCTTGCTTGAACACGAACACGAGCTCGTGCTTCGAGCGATAGAAGGCGCCCATCCCGCCGTTGGTCTTGTTCCAGACCACCAGGTTCTTGAGCGCGGTGAAGCACTGCTCCCCGGCGGCGACCAGCTCGCCCATGTGGCGCCAGTCCATACAGACATAGGCTATCGCCCCGTCGCGCATGACCCGCGCGATGTTGCCCAGTGTGTCTGCCAGGAAGCCGGTGAACTGGCTCTCGCTCATCTCGCCCGATGCAAACGCGAACTCCCGGTGCTTGACCGAGCCCAACCCGCAGACGTTGCCGTCGATCGCGACGTTGTAGGGCGGATCGGTGAACACGAGGTCGGCCCGCTGGCCTGCCATCAGCCGGTCCATCCCGGCTGCATCGCGCGTATCGCCGCATAGCAGTCGATGTCGTCCGAGCTCCCAGAGGTCACCCATGCAGGTAACCGGTTCTCCCGAGACCGTCGGTACTGCGTCCTCGGGCGAAAGCGGACCATCGGTGCTCGCTTCGCTGGCCTCGTCGATCGCAAGGTCGACCTCCGCCAGGCTGAACCCGGTGATCTCGACGTCGAACTCGAGATCGACCAGCGCCTGCAGCTCGATCGCGAGGATCTCCTTGTCCCAGCCGGCATTGAGCGCGAGCTTGTGTCCGCCAGTACGTAGGCGCGCCGCTCGACCTCGGAGAGATGGGACAACGCCAGCGTGGGCACGGTCCTGCGTCCCAGCAGCCGTGCTGCCTCGACGCGGCCATGGCCGGCAATGATCTCGCCGCCGTCCGACACGAGGACCGGGTTAGTGAACCCGAACCGTTCGATCGACGCCGCGATCTGCTTGATCTGTTTTCTGGAATGGGTGCGCGCGTTGCGCGGGTAAGGCTTCAATAGGTCGATCGACAGTTCGATCACCTGCTGGGCAGGGTAGTTCATTATTGTTGTCTCCTTCGGCTATCCAGCGATGGAGTGCGACCCTTATCACAACTGGGCTGGAATGTCAAGAACGAAGGGGGAACAGGACCGCTTTGCCCGGTGCCAAGAATAGGAGCAATGGTCTCGAGCTCACTGCCTTGTAGCCATCGTTCAGCAACCGACGCCCGATCGCTGTTCGCTGCGGAACGTTCGCTGTTCGCGCGCAACCGGTCGCTGTTCGAGGTGGGTGAATTCCCTGTTCCGGGCGCAGGGAATTGGCATCAGGAAATGGCGGAATTC
>NZ_LMAU01000004.1 GCF_001441535.1 Tsuneonella troitsensis | reverse complement strand
GGTGGGTGAATTCCCTGTTCCGGGCGCAGGGAATTGGCATCAGGAAATGGCGGAATTCCGCGGGTTATAGGCGATCTACATTGACCGGATCAGCCCGGAAAATGTCAATTTCCCTGTAGATTCCCTGTATTTCAGGGAAAACAGCGTAGAGACCGGTTCGCTCGCGACTGCGTCGCGCACCAGTCTTTCAGCAGGGAAGTCCAGTGGGTTAAGCGCAAGGGACTCTCGGCTAGGTCTGCCGCTTGGGGCCTGTTTGGGGCAATTTGCGTAGGAAATTCGGCTTTACCCACAGTATACCCACATTAGGTTGGATGACCTGCGTTCTCCCAGCACAATCATGTCGTGACGAGAGGTCCATGAAAGATCATCGACGCTTTGCATAGCGCACGCCTTTGACCCTTGAATCGTCCAGAACGAGTCCTGTGATCTCGCCGGCTTCATTCCGCTCAAACTTCGCGACATATGTGCCGGGGAGGCGAAGTTCGTCCTTGTTTGCCGTGGGGGTAATTGCTTCCTCGGGAAAGCCGGAACTCGCGAGCAGCAGGCGCTCGTTTTCGGCACGAAGGTACAGGGTCGCCTCGACCCTCTCGCCGACATACACGCCAGAATAAGGCTGCAGATCTGCGGCAGTTAGTTGCGCGGGGATCGTAAGTCTCAGATCTGGCCCACCCGACTCCCCGGTGGGCGCGTCCCACGAGGACAGGACGACCTCATCGCCGTCACGCTTGAAAGCGACGATAAACTGAACATCTTCTACATAGGTTTCGAATAGGCCTTCCCCGATCGGTCTCAGCGCCGGAAAGGCGGCCCTTCCACGAGGGGTCACAACCAAACTCCCATCAACGAGAGAAACGTCCACGGGACCAATTCCCGGTGCGCGGTAGTCGCCAGTAAGGGCTGCAAGTTCAGAAGCCGGCACTGTGACCGTGGGCTGGCCGGGAGGAATTATTGGCCGATCCGTTGAAGCCGACCTTTGTCCTTCTTGGCTGTCAGGGCTCCCGGCAAACATCCAGACGAGCTCCGGTCCGAATTGCCACATATCGTCGTAAGCATTGCATAACGTCGCTACGGATATGTCGTGGTCTGGTGCTTGGACGAGATAGTTGAAGTCGCCCACTCCGCGATATTCAATGAGTGGGATGCCCTTGTGCGTTCGCCGATACTTACCGAACACAAACCCGCTCGTGCCGTCGTCGTCGGCCTTGGCGGTAGCTGCCCCATCCTCGAGCGGTTGCAGAAGCTCCCGTATGGACAGCTGGTTCTCTCTCAGCGCCCGATCCCAAACGATCAGATCGTCGAGGCTTGTCGTAACTGAAATGCCTCCGACGGGGGAGACCCGGTAGCGCAGCACCTTTCGAGAACCCCCGGCTGAAAATTCATGGAAAAGGGCATGGTTCGGGACGACTTGGGACTGGTCGAAGCCCATGCGGGTCGACTTCATTCCCAAAGGCGAAAAAAGGCGGTCACGCAGAAACCCATCGAGGGACTTTCCGCTAACCCGTTCTACGACTATCTTCAACAGCGCATAGTCGGTGTTGGAGTACATCTCTCCCTTGCCGGGTTCGAAGCCTAGCTGTCCCCAATGCGAAAGCATCCGGAAGAATTCGTCCTCCGAAAGCCGGTCGCGAATGTCGAAGCCCGGTCCTGCCAGCACCCCGTAATCTGCAAGCCCGCTGGTGTGGTGGATCAGGTTCCGAATTGTGACGTCGCGCGCATATTCGGGGACATCCGGCACGTAGCGGCGGACCGTCGAGTCGAGCGATATAGCCTGATCTCGCGCCAGCATCCCGATCGCTACGGCCAGGAACACTCGAGCCTCAGAATAGGGTATCCACGAGCTTGTGGTGCTTTTCATGGGCACGCCCAATGCAGGGTCGGCCATGCCGTAACTCTTCAGGAAAGCCACTTTTCCGGACTGGATGACTGCCACGCTGCATCCTGGCGTGGTCTCGCTGTCATATCGCTTGAAGAGTGCGTCGATGTCCTTCGCCGAGGGCGCGGGCAACGGTGTTTGAGCACTCCCTGAGACGCTGGCATACGCCGTGATCTGCGTCGCATTCCGAGCGCGATCTGCGCCTTCATCCGCCGCACTCTCCATATCCTGGGCGACAGCGTTGGTGCCGCAGGCAAGGAGTAGTGCTGCGCCGATGCAGGGAATCATCGATTTCGAAAAACTGATCGCCATTCCGGAATATCCCTTCGTTCGCTTGCACGATGGCCGGGTGACACGATGCCGAGCCCAGGCTTGTACTTCCAATGCGCGACCGTGTGATTTTCCGGCGTCCAGAGTGCCCCAAGCTTCGAGAATTGGCACCCATCATTTTTCTTAGCCCGAAAAAATCTCATTGAGACTTGCGAATGCGAATGATTCGCAATAGCGACGGACTATCGATCGTGATGGGGTGTCCAGACAATGCGAGTTCTCAAGTCCGCTTTCCTTTGTGCCGGTGCCCTCGTTCCGGTCGCGGCCCATGCCGAAAATGCTTCGGCGGACGCAGAGCAGCGGGTCATCGTCGTGACGGGCGCGCGGGAAGAAACCACCACCGCGACCAAGACCGACACGCCGATTCTCGAAACGCCGCAGCCGATTACGGTGATCGACGACGAGCTTTTCCTGGCGCAGGGTGCGGTCAGCGTGGGCGACACGCTCAACTACGTGTCCGGTGTCACCGCCAATCCTTATGGCCCCGACAGCCGGGTCGACGGAGCGTTCGTGCGTGGGATCAACGCACTCCAGTTCCGTGACGGAATGCGCGACATCTTCAGTTTCTACGCGAGCATTCGCGCCGACCTCTACAACTTCGACCAAGTCGAACTCGTCCGCGGTCCGGCCTCGGTCCTGTTTGGACAGGGCGCGCTCGGCGGGATCGTCAACCTCGTGTCGAAGCGACCCGAGTTCGAATCCGAGGGCGAGATTTCAATGCGATACGGGTCGTTTGATCGCAAGGAAGCGCTCGTCGACCTCACCGGCCCTCTGGGTGATGCGGTCGCAGGTCGGATCGTTGCGCGCGTGCGCGATTCCGACACGCAGACCGATTTCGTGCCCGACGACCGCGTGATGGTGTCGCCGTCGATCACGTTCAGGCCTTCGCCCGACACCGATTTCACGCTGATCGGCCTCTACCAGGAAGACGACGGCGGCTCGACGTCGCAATTCCTCCCGCTGGTCGGCACAATCCTGCCCAATCCCAATGGACGGCTGCCCAACGACTTGTTCGTCGGCAAGCCCGGATGGGATCGCTACGACGGCCGCCTGCTGCAGGGTACCGCGCTGTTCGAGCACCGTTTCGGGGACACGGCGCGGCTCAATCTGAAGGCGCGCTACATCGACAGCGACCTGACGTATTTCACGCACTACCCAGACAATTACACCAATCCTGCCAATCCCTTCCTAGACGCCGACCAGCGCATCATGGGTCTCTACGTCGACGGAAGTATCGCGCGGATGGAGATATTCTCTACCGACAACAACGTAGAATTCGACTTCAACACAGGGTCGGAGGTGAAGCACAGCGTGCTGGCCGGGGTAGACTACAGCTTCAACTCGGTCCGCAAGACCGGCGGGTTCGCGTACGAGACGTTCGACATCTACGATATCGATTACGCCGCATTGTCGGACTACGGCGGCGGCCTGCCGACCCCGACCTATGTTGCCGAAGACGTCGATCAGGATCAGGTCGGCGTGTACCTGCAGGACCAGATTCGTTTCTTCGACCGCTTTTCGGTCGTGCTGGGTGCGCGCCGCGACTGGACGAGCGCGCAGAGCATGGGCGGTCCCACCCGGTACGATGCGGCGACGACCTTCCGCGCAGGCATCATCGGCGAAGTCGTGCGCGGCGTGTCGCCGTTCTTCAGCTATACCGAAAGCTTCGAACCCATCGCCGGGACCGCGAGCGACGGCAGCGCCTTCATCCCCAAGGCCGGCCACCAGTTCGAAGCCGGGGTGAAATTCCACCCGGCGGATTCCATCCTGCTGACGGTTACCGGATACCGGATCAGGGAGACCAACCGCCCGGTTTCGGACGACACCACTCCCGACCCCTTCGACCAAGTGCAATTGGGATCGCTGACCTCGAAAGGCATTGAGTTCGAGGGGACGGCCGCGCTTCCCGGCGACCTCAACGTGATCGCTGCCGCCAGCTACAACGAGGCGGAGCTCGACGGCACGGGTCGCCAGCTCGACAACGTGCCCAAGTTCAATGCGTCGCTCTGGGCCACGAAGGGCATCCCGCTCGGGCCCGACACTTCGCTGCTGCTGGGCGGCGGGGTGCGCCATGTGGGTGCCAACCGATCCTACGGCCCGGCGTTTCCGGACGGTATCGTCACGCCGGCGTTCACCCTGGTCGATGCGCTGGCCGAGGTGGCGTATGCCAACTGGAGCCTCGCCCTCAACGCGACCAACCTGTTCGACAAGCGCTACTACTCGGCCTGCCTGGCGCGCGGCGACTGCTTCATGGGCAGCGAGCGCAACATCATGGGCACCGTGAGCTACCGGTTCTGATGGCGCAGGAGGGTCTCCTTCTGACGGGTGCGATCGCGGCGATCGCCGCGATCGGAGTGCTGCGCCTGTCGTGGGGCCGGGATCACCGGTCGGCGACGCTCAACACCGCGGGATGGGCGTTGCTCGGCGGCGGGACGGTCGCGGGCTGGCTGGCTGCCGGTGCCTGGGGAGCGACCGTCGTGTCGTTGTGGGCGATGGGCGCGGCGCTCGTCTGCCTTGCTGCAGCCGCGTGGATTTCACCGCCGGCCCGGCGCGCTGCGTCGAAGCGCCGTGCAGGCGTGCTTCCCGAAGGCGACGAGCCGCTGGGGCTGGGGCGGCGCGCAGCCACGTTCCTGCTTGTCGCCGGCGCAGGGCTGGTGTCGTCGATCGCGCTGGGGATCGCGGCGCACTGGCTGGCGCTGGCAATGGGTGCGAGCGAGGCCGATGCGAACGTGATCGCGCTGTTCACCGTCCCGGTCGCCTGGACGATCCTGGCCTTCGCCGTTCTGATGTCGACGACCCGCAAGCGCCAGGTTGCCATCCTTGTTGCGCCCCTGATCGCCGCCCTGCCATCCATCGCCAGCGGGAGCCTGCTGTGACCCGACCAATCGAAGCCACTACCGTCAAGAAATCGCTCTCCGCCCATGCAGCCATCGGCCTGCTCGCCAGCGCGCTGCTCTACATCGTGTCGTTAACCGGATCGGTGGCGGTCTTCTATCAGGAGCTGCAGCGGATCGAGCAGCCCGGCGCGCCGGAAATGGCGACGCTTACCCCCCAGGCCGCGCAGCGCGGGGTGGAAGCCGTGCTGGCGACCGAAGCCGGAAAGCCGACCACGACGCACCTCTACGTCCATATGCCGATCGAGGACCTGCCGCGTGCAACCGTCACGACCGACACGCAGGCGTTCCATCTCGATGCCGATGGAGCGATCGCGGGCCCGGAGCAGATCGCCTGGTCCGATTTCCTCGTCAAACTGCACTACACGCTGAACCTGCCGGCGTTGTGGGGTATTACGATCGTCGGCATTCTGGGCGTGATGATGCTTGCGCTGACGGTCAGCGGCGTCGGCGCGCACCCCCGCATCTTCCGGGACGCATTCCGGCTCCGCGCGCGTAGCGGCAACGGCGCGGGCATCACCGACTGGCACAATCGTCTGAGCGTGTGGACGCTGCCGTTTTCGGTCGCGATCGCGTTCACGGGCGCGATGATCGGGCTGGCCACGGTGACCGCCTATGCACTCGCGGAAACGCGCTACGATGGCGAAGTCGAAGCGGTCTACGGTCCGATCTTCGGTGAGGAGGGAGCGGCCGATCCGGCCCCCGCGCCGGTGCCCAATGTCGCCGCCGCACTACAGCACATGCGTAGCGAATATCCGCATGTCCGCGTCACCTATGCGATCCTCCACGATCCGTTGACGAAGGGCCAGCACGTCCAGATCGTGGGCGAGCATGACAAGCGCCTCATCTTCGGCGAGTACTACGGTTTCGACGCGCAAGGGCGTTTCCATCATACCGCGGGCATGGCGGACGGCACGCTTGGTCAGCAGGCGGCCGCCTCGACCTACAAGCTGCATTTCGGAACCTTCGGCGGCTTGCCGGTGAAGCTGGCCTACCTCGTGTTCGGGATCGCGCTGACGGCGATCTGCGCGACGGGGACCTACATGTGGCTGGGCAAGCGCGCCCGGCGCGGAATCCATTCGCCGCGAATGACGCGTGCGTGGCACGGTGTCGTGGTCGGAACGCCGGTGGCCCTGCTGGCCACGGCGACTGCGCGGATCGTCGCGGGCAACGACTTCCCGTTCGCGCTTGGATTTTGGGTCGTCTTCGCGGCCATCGTGACGGTCGCCGCCTTGAGCGCGAAGGGCAGCAACGCTCGGGCACAGCACTGGGAGGCAGGGGTTCCGGGCACCGTTCGCTGATGCGGGATTTGCGGCGACGCAACGCGTGCCACGGATCCGTCAATGCACCGCGGTAAGTCCCTTCGAGGCGCCGGAGGGCGCGGCCGACAAGTCGGCGAGGATATCGCGCGTCCAGGTCTGCACGTTCTCGTCCCGAACGCATTCGAACATGGGTTTCCAGCGGGCCTTGCGCTCGTCCAGCGGCATGTCGAGCGCAAGGCGGATGTTGTGCGCGATATCGTCGGGGCTGTGGGGATTAACCAGCAAAGCCCCTTTCAGCTGCTGTGCCGCTCCCGCGAACCGGCTCAGGATCAGAACCCCCGGGTCGGCGGGATCCTGCGCCGCGACGTATTCCTTCGCGACCAGGTTCATGCCGTCGCGTAGCGGCGTGACCAGCCCGATCTTGCACGCGTGGAACGCCCCGTAGAGTTCCGCGGGCGAATGCCCCTGGTTGACGTACCTTACCGGAACCAGGTCGATACTGCTGTGTGCGCCGTTGATCTGGCCGGCCTTCTGCTCGAGCAGCGCGCGTATCTGCTGGTAGCTGTCGATATCCTCGCGGCTCGGCGGGGCGATCTGGATGAACACGAGGTCGCGGACCCTGTCGGGATGCCTCTCGAAGAAGCGACTGATCCCATCGAGACGTTCGGGCAGACCCTTCGAATAATCGAGCCGGTCCACCCCGATCATTGCGGTCCGGCGGCGCGTGCTCGATAGCACGCGCTGGGCGGTCTGGCGCGCTTCGCCGGTCCGGCCCTGCGACGTGAAGTGGTCGAAATCGATTCCGATCGGATAAGCCTTGGCAATGACCGAGCGACCATCGATCGAAATCCGGTTCGTCGACGGGTCGACATCGGCCCCAAGTTCCGTGCGGCAGTAATCCAGAAAGCTGTCGAGCCATTCGTCGCACTGGAAGCCGATGACATCGTACGACAGCAGCGATCGGACCAAACGCTGGTGGTAGGGAAGCGAAACGAACAGCTGCGTCGGCGGCCAGGGGATATGGAGGAAGAAGCCCATCCGGTTCCGACAGCGGCGCCTGCGCAACGCGTCTCCCAATGGGATGAGATGATAGTCGTGGACCCAGATCTGATCGTCCGCAGCGATCAGTGGCGCGACGCTATCTGCGAACCGCTCGTTCACGCGTTCGTACCCGATCGCGGTCAGTCGCTCGTATTCGGTAAGGTCCATCCGGTAGTGGAACAGCGGCCAGAGCGTCGAATTGGCGTAACCGTAATAGTATTCGGCAACGTCCTGCGGGGTGAGATCGATGGTCGCCATCGTGACACCATCGGCCTCGATCAGGTGGGGCTCCGTCGAGGGTTGCTCGCTTTCCTTGCCGGACCACCCGAACCACAGTCCGCCCGCATCCTTCAACGCAGCATTGAGAGCCCCTGCCAGACCGCCTTGAGCCCCGGCGGCACCCCGAGCTGTCGGGATGGCGACGCGGTTCGATATGACGACGAGGCGGCTCACGGTAAAACCCTATCGGAGGGTGTTCCAGCTTCTGGACAACAGCACGGCGCAGTTGATCACTCCAACCAGCGAATAGGTCTGAGGAAAGTTCCCCCATAGCTCGCCAGTCTCGAAATCCATGTCTTCCGACAGGAGGCCCGACGATGTCGAATGGTCGAGCATGCGTTCGAAAAGGGCGCGCGCCTCGTCGTCTCGCCGCGCCAGATGCAACGCCTCGATGAGCCAGAACGTGCAGACATTGAACGCGGTCTCGGGCGTACCGAAGTCGTCCTCGGCGGCATATCGCAGCATGTGTTCGCCGCGGCGCAGTTCGCTCTCCACCGCCCACAGGGTCGATTGGAACTTCGGGTCTTCGGCGGCGATATAGCGGACCTCGGCCAGTTGCAGGAGGCTGGCGTCGAGATAGTCGCTCTCGAAGCTGGCCTTGTAGTGCCCGCCGTCCGGCCCATCGACCCAGGCGCGTGCCTCGATCGTGGTGCGGATCGCATCGGCACGCTCGGCCCACAGCGCGAACCGGTCGGCCAGGTCGAGTTCGCGGGCGACGTTCGCGAGCCGCTGGCAGGCCGCCCAGCTCATCACGGCCGAATAGGTGTGCACTTCGGTGCGGGTGCGGAATTCCCACAGGCCGGCGTCGGGCTGGTCGTGCATCTTCCACGCCATCTCGCCCACTTCTTCGAGGCTGGCGAAATCACCCGCGTCGCTCATCCGCAGCAGGCGGCGGTCGAAAAAGGCGTGCGCGCTGGGCAGGACGATCTGGCCGTAGCAATCGTACTGCCGCTGGAGATAGGCGGCATTGCCGACCCTGACAGGGCCAGTGCCCCGATATCCGGCGAGATCGGGGGCAATGCGCTCGTCCAGGCGCCCTTCGCCCATGACCGAATAGAGCGGCTGGATGTCCCCGTCGCTTGCGTTGGCGACCACGTTTCGCAGGAATCCCAGGTATTTCTCGAGCACGTCGAGCGCGCCCAACCTGTTGAGCGCCTGGATCGTGTAATAGCTGTCGCGGATCCAGCAGTAGCGGTAATCCCAGTTCCGCTCGCTGCCCGGCGCCTCGGGAACCGATGTCGTCAGCGCGGCAACGATCGCACCGGTTTCCTCGTGCTGGCACAGTTTGAGCGCGATCGCGCAGCGGATGACCTCGTCCTGCCATTCCAGGGGTATCGCGAGGCCGCGGACCCACATCTGCCAGTACTTCCTCGTCAGTTCTTCCATGTGGCGGATTTCGGCCCGCAGGTTGCCGCTGAACGGCTCGTCCGGACCGAGGAAGAAATGCTGGTCGCTTTCGACCCGGTAGGCCCGGCCCTCCAGCACGTGTCCCACCGGCGCATCCGTCGACAGGCGCAGCCCTTCGCCGACGCCAAGGAAACGCACATGGTTGGTCCCGCGAACGGTTTCGGGTTCGCTTGCGCCATATCCGCGCATCGGACGCATGGTCACCTTCAGCCGGGGAGCGCCAGCGACAGGGCGCACGGTGCGGGCGTAGGCCACGGGGCGGTACATCCGCCCCGAGCGCTCGAAGCGGGGGCAGAAGTCGGTTATCTCGACCGCGCTGCCGTCGGCTGCCTCGAGCCGGGTGACCAAGATCGGCGTATTGCGGACGTACGACTGGCTTGCGCCGACCTGGCCTTCGAGCTCGAAACGCCAGACGCCGCGGTCCTGCACGTCGCCGCCCAACAGGCTGCAGAACACCGGGTCACCGTCGACCTGGGGCACACAGCCCCAGACCAACCCGGCATTGTCGTCTATCAGGCCGGAAACCTGGCAGTTGCCGATGGGCCAGAGGTCGAGTGTCGATTGGGAAACAGTCACAAGCCCAGCCAATGGTGGACCGCAGCTGGATCGGCAAGGCCATAGGCGGCAAGCCGGCTGTCTCGCGGGCCGACCGTGACGGCATGGCCCCCATGGCGCATGGCTTCGGCAAAGCCGTCTTCGTCGGTCACGTCGTCGCCGACGAACACCGGCATCGCTCCTGCAAATGGTGGTGCCGACATGAAGGCACGTACCGCTGCGCCCTTGTCTGCCCCCGGACGCACCAGTTCCGCCACGAATTTGCCCCGCTTGACGGCAAGACCGTGGCGCGCGGCGAGGTCGTCCAAAAACAGCGCGCAGTGCTCCTCGATCGGGGGATTGGCGCGCGAATGCAGCGCGGCGCCGTGCGCCTTGGGTTCGAAATCGGCGCCGGTTTTCGCCGCGAACGCCTGAACCTCGCGAACGACCGCGTCATCGAGCGGAACCGCCGGCTCACCGAATCCCGTACCGTCCGCACCTCTCAGCGCAGCTCCATGCGAACCTGCGCTGGCCAGATGCAAGGGGCCGAGATGCAACTCCAGATCGTCGAGCGATCGCCCGCTAACCAATGCGAGCCGCCCGCCGATACGGTTCGATACTGCGGCGAGCCGGCTGGCCAGGCCCGGCGATACCGTGATCGCGTCCGGCGTGTCGGCGATTTCGATCAGTGTCCCGTCGAAATCCAGGAACAGGGCAACCGGGCCGGCATCGACGATCGCGTCGAGCGACGGGGGCGGCGGAAGATCGACAGCGCGAGCCATTGGTGCCGCGATGTAGGGTCCGGGCGATCCGGGTCAACCGCAAGCAGCGGTTGTGATCGCAGACTAGCGAGCGATCCGCTCAACCACCATCGCTGCGCCGATGCCCATCGCCCCCGTGGCGACGACGAGGCCATATCGCCCCTCGCAGGCGTCGAGGGCGTCGAGCAGCGTAGAAGTGAGGATGGCGCCGGTCGCTCCCATCGGGTGGCCTTTGGCCAGGTGGCCGCCGCTCACGTTGACGCGGACAGGGTCGGGCGTGCGATCGCGCATGAACTTTGCGATCGTGACCGCGAACGCTTCCATGAACTCGATCCGGTCCATCGCATCGAGCGACAGGTCGGCGCGGGCGAGAGCCTTGTCCATCGCGAGCAACCCGGCGGTGAGGGATGCCGCCGGGTCTCCGCCGCTTTCCGCATAGGCCACGACCCTGGCACGCGGCGCGGCTCCGAATCCTTCCGTCGCTATGACTGCCAGACCGGCGCCATCGCAGACGGGCGGGGCGTGGGCGAGGGTATGGAGCGGCTCGAACGTCGTGCCCTCAAGCGCGGAGATATGCGCTTGCTGGAGCGCGCCGAACGCAGCCGGCATGGCTGCGAGTCCTTCGCGCGTGGTGCCCGGTCGTATGCATTCCTCGCCTGCGAGCGAACCTGCGGCGATCCGGGATGCCTGCAATGCCGGATCGAGATCGCTTGCTGCAGCGCGATGCTGCGACACGAGCGCACAGGCATCGAGCTCGTCGCGGCCGATCGCCTCGGCATAGGCGAGCCGGTCGGCGGCGAGAACGGGCGGCACGAAGCGCTGGCGTGGCGGCAGGTCTTCTGCCGAATAATAGGCCGCCCGATCGCTGAGGAACGGGGCGCGGCTCATCATCTCGACCCCGCCGGCCAGTACGGCGGCCTCCTGGCCGGAGACGACCTTGGCAACCGCGTGGCCGATCGCGCTGAGTCCCGAGGCGCAGTAGTTGTTGAGCGAGTGCGCGACGCAGCTATCGGGCAGGCCTGCCGCGAACTTCGAAGCGAGCGCGATATGGCCGCCCTGGTCCTCCGCCTGCGTGACGCAGCCGAGGTAGAGCGCCCCGATCCGGTCCAGCCTGTCGTCGCGCCTGTCGCGCAAGGCGTCCGTGAGATTGGCGACCAGGGCGGCCGGGGTCAGCGCGGCCAGCCCGCCATCGGGGCGCGCCTTGCCCCTGGGGGTGCGGATGGCATCGTAGATGAAGGCGTCCACCACGTGGTCAGACGCCGACTACGAAGCTCACCGAAGTCGTCGCGCTGCCGCCGACATTGAAGGTGGCGAAGTTCCGCGCACCTTCGACCTGGTAATCCCCGGCATTGCCGGTCACCTGCCGCCAGGCGTCGAGGGTCATGCGCACACCGGTCGCGCCGACCGGATGGCCCAGGCCGATCAGGCCGCCGGACGGGTTGACCGGAAGCCTGCCGCCGAGCGCGATCGTGCCGTCCTCGACCGCGCGCCAGCTTTCGCCCGGCGGCGTGATTCCGAAGTGATCGATCGCCATGTATTCGGTGATCGAGAAGCAATCGTGCACCTCGACCCCGTCGCAGGCGTAGATGCCGTCCATCCCGGCGCGGGTGAGTGCGTCCATCATCGCCTTGCGGACGGTGGGGAAGACGTAAGGCTGGCCGCGGCTGGCGGCGACCTTCGTCGAATAGAGCAGCGGCGCGGTTGCGTGGCCCCAGCCCTTGAGCCGCGGGATGCTGTCGATCGAGATGCCCAGCCGCTTTGCGTGGCGTTCGGCCACCTCGCGCGACGCGAGGAAGATCGCCGCCGCGCCGTCGGTCACCTGCCCGCAATCGGCCTTGCGCAGGGTGCCTTCGATCGGCGGATTCAAGTCGTCATTGTCGCCGAAGTGATCGGGCGTGATGGCCCAGTTGCGGGTCTGGGAGTTGGGATTGCGTTTGGCGTTGGCAAAAGCAATTTCCGAAATGCCGCGCAGGTGGGCGCGGTCGAGGCCGAAGCGTTCCTCGTACTCCGCGGCGAGGTTCGAAAACATATGCGGCCACAGGTACCGGGCGCCTTGCGCCTCGCGTCCCGCCCAGGCGGCCGAACCCAGGTATTCGGCGGCGCGCTGTCCGGGCACGTTACGCATGAGCTCGATGCCGAGAACCAGCGCGAGGCCGTAGCGCTCGGCCTCGATCTCGGCGCTCGCGGCCAGGATCGCAACGCTGCCTGAGGCGCAGGCGGCTTCGTGGCGAGAGGTCGGGATGCCGGCAAGGTCGGGGTGGACGTGCCCGAAGAAGCCGCCAAGCTGACCCTGGCCCGCGAACAGTTCGCCCACGAAATTGCCGACGTGCGCGGTTTCGACGTCCGCCGGCGCGATGCCGGTCGCTTCGAAAGCGGCCTCTGCTACATCGCGGAACAGTTCGAACATGCCGCCGCCCTCGCGGTCGATATTGCGGGCGAAATCGGTCTGGGCGCCGCCCAGGATGAACACCTCTCGGGCCACGTCAGGCTCCTTCCTCGATCATCGCGAGCGCCATGTCGCGCACTTCGCTGCGCATGACCTTGTTGGTTACGTTGCGCGGCAGGCTGTCGAACACGAACAGGCGTTCGGGCAGCTTGAACACTGCAAGGTCCTGTTCGCGCAGGTATGCGGTGACGGCATCCAGGGTCGCCTCCGAGCCGGGCCGCGGCACCGCTGCGACACCGATGCGCTCTCCCATGACGGGGTCGGGCAGGGCGAACACGCAGGCTTCGGCAAGGTTCGGATGGCCGCCGAGAAGCTGGTCGATCTCTTCGGGCGAAATGTTGACCCCGCCGCGGATGATCAGGTCCTTGCAACGCCCGACAAAGCGATAGAAGCGTCCGCCCTGTTCGATCTGGAACAGGTCTCCGGTCTTGAAGAAGCCGTCGTCGGTAAATGCCTCTTCGGTCCGGTCGGGCGCGCGCCAGTATCCCTCGAATACCGCCGGGCCCCGTATTTGCAGTTCGCCCGGCACGCCTTCCTCGGTAATCGTGTCGCCGCCGCCCGGCGGAACGAGGCGCGATTCCATGATCAGTGCGGGTGCGCCGCCGTGGTATGGCGGCAGGTGTAATGCGCCCGGAAAGAAGCTCGCCCGCTCGACCGGATCGGGCACGTCGTCGGGCCCGGTGGATCGCGATCCGCGGCATCGCGTCGGGCGACAACAAGGGTTTCGAGCAGTCGGTCGCGATGTTCGTCGACGGCATCTATTATGGCCGCGACCAGCTCAGCCGCATGCCGCTGGTCGATCTGGAGCGCGTCGAAGTCCTGCGCGGGCCGCAGCCGACGCTGTTCGGCAAGAATGCGATCGCCGGCGCGGTGAACGTCGTCAGCCGGCGACCGGGCAACGAGCTCGAGGGTTCGGTCAACGCGATGTACGAATTCAACCACGACGAGGCGAAGGTCACTGCCGTCCTGTCCTCGCCCCTGACCGAGAGCGGCCTCGGCGCGCGGGTGGTGGGTTACTACCGGACGATGGAGGGGTATTTCTTCAACACGCGGCAGAATCGACGCGAGCCCAACGTGCGCGAAATCTTCACGCGTGGCATCCTCGCGTTCGAGGGCGATTCCGCGCTCTCGGCCGATCTCAAGCTCGAATACGCGGACTTCAAGACGAAGGGCCAGCCGCGCGAGATCTTCGGCGCATTCGGCAGTTACAACACGATTTTCGCCGGACCGCTGTTCGTCGACACCAAGGAAGATTACGTCCGGGCCGACGGCGGTTACGAAAGCCGGAACAAGATTTTCAACGCGGTGATGACCGCCAATCTCGAGCTTGGCGCCCATACGCTCACCTCGGTCAGCGGCTATCTCGACTACGATGTCACCGAGCAGGTCGACGTCGACTTCGTGGCACCCGTCTTCCTCGACGGCACGGTCCAGACCGAGGATTATCGCCAGCTCTCGCAGGAATTGCGCATTGCATCGCCCGGCGACCAGGCGTTCAACTACATCGCCGGCGTCTATTACCAGAACACCAAGCTCGGCGTGACCGACGTGGTGCGCTTCAACCCGACGTTCTTGGGCTTCGGCCCTCCGTTCAACGCGCTCGGCGATACCACCAACGACCGCGATTACAGTCAGAGTTCGGACCTGATATCGGTCTTCGCGCAGGGCGAGCTGTCGCTGACCGAGGCGATCAGGCTGACGCTGGGCGCACGCTTCAATCATGAAACGAAAGAGGGCAGCCGGGTTCTGACGGTCAATCGCGGCTCGCTTAACACGTTTCCGCTTCCCGTGGTCGTGGGCACGTTCCGCGCGCTCAACATCGAGGCGCATTCGATCTCGGGCAAGTTGAGCGAGGATTCGTTCAACCCGATGGCCAACATCCAGTTCGACGTGACCGACGACCTGATGGTCTATGCCTCGTTCGCGCGGGGCACCAAGGCGGGCGGTTTCGACGTGCGTTCGAACTCGCTGCCCAATTCCACCACCGTCGCGCGGCCCGGTGCCTTCCAGTTCGATTCCGAACGGGCGGACAACATCGAGGCCGGCCTGAAGTACAAAGGCCGCGATCTGGCGCTGAACGTCTCGCTCTACCGGACCAAGTACAAGGACCTGCAGACCAACGTGTTCGACGGCACGCTGAACTTCAACGTTCGCAACGCGGCCGGTGCGACGACGCAGGGGGTCGAGGGCGACTTCCGCTGGGCGGTCGACCGCCACTTCACCCTGAGCGGGGCGCTCGCCTATCTCGACTTCAAGTTCACGAACTTCACCGACGGGCAGTGCTATTTCCAGCAGGTGCCCGATGTTCCAGGCGGCTTCTGCAACTATTCGGGTAAGCGTAACACGCTGAGTCCGGAGTGGTCGGGCAACCTAAATGCCGACTTCAGCCACGAGATCGGCCGGTCGCTGAAGTTCGGCGCCAACCTGAACTTCGACTACTCGTCGAGCTATATCGCCGCCGCCAACCTCGATCCGCGCACCACGCAAGACGCTTACCTGAAGGTCGGCGCGCGTGTATCGATCGGCGACATCGACGACCGCTGGGCGCTCTCGTTCATCGGTCGCAATCTCACCAGCGAACGGATCATGCAGACCGCCGGCGCGGTCCCGCTGGCGACCACCATCACCCGCAACACCGGGATCGCCTACAATGCCGTATACGACCGTCCTGCAAGCGTCGCGCTCGCCTTCGATTTCCGGTTCTAGGCGGATGAGGGCAATCTATCCGGCACTGCTTTCGGCTGTCATGGCCCTGTGCGCCTGCCCGGTGCTGGCGCAGCAGGCGCCGGCCAGCCCCGCCGAAAGCGACCCCGCGGCGATGGGCTGGATGGAAGGCAGCCCGCCGCCACCGGACAAGCGCGTACTGTTCCGCGACGGGGGCAGCAGCCAGTTCCCCAAGACCCGGTGGTCGTTCGCGCATATCCGCGAGCTGGCGCCGACCGCGCGGGTATCGCGGGGAACCGGGCCGGTGGCGAACCTGCCGGTCGCATTGCGCGACGACCTCGATGCGGTGACATTCACCCCGCTGGGCGGGACCGGCACGATGACCTGGGCCAAGGCGTTCGAGGATGTCTACGGCGATGCAGTGCTCGTGCTGCACAAGGGGCGCATCGTCTACGAACGGTACGCGGGCGTGATGGACCCCGATCAGCCGCACATCGCCTTTTCCGTGACCAAATCCTATGTCGGCACGCTCATGGAAATGCTCATCGCCGAAGGGCTGGTCGACGAACAGGCGCCCGTCAGCCGTTACGTGCCGGAACTGGCCGCCAGCGGTTTCGGCGATGCGACGGTGCGCCAAGTGCTCGACATGACCACGGCGCTCGATTTTTCCGAAGTCTACACCGATCCGCAGTCGGGCATCGCGCGGTTCGCGGTCGCGGCCGGAGTATCTCCTGCGCCTCCGGGATACGACGGCCCGCGCGCATCGTACGATTACCTGCCGACCATCGCGAAGTCCGGTCGGCACGGAGAGGGTTTCACCTATCGCTCGGTCAACACCGAAGTCCTCAGCTGGATCATCGCCAGGGTCACCGGCAAACGCGCGCACGCCGTGCTGAGCGAGCGCATCTGGTCGAAACTCGGCGCCGATCACGATGCCGATATCGTCGTCGACACGGCCGGCGCGCCCTTCACCGCAGGGGGCCTCAACCTGACGCTGCGCGACATGGCCCGCTTCGGCGAGATGATGCGGCAGGGCGGACGGTTCAACGGACAGCAGATCGTCCCCGTCGCCGTCGTCGAGAAGATCGCGGGCGGCGCAAGCAAGGCGGATTTCGCCAAGGCCGGATACGGCACGCTGCCTGGCTGGAGCTACAAGAGCCAGTGGTGGGTCTCCCACAACGCGCACGGGGCCTACACGGCACGCGGCATCCACGGCCAGGCGATCTACATCGATCCCAGGGCCGAGATGGTCATCGTGCGGTTCGCGTCCAATCCATCGGCGTCCAACGCGCGGTTCGATGCGATCTCGTTGCCCGCCTATCAGGCGATGGCCGAGAGGCTGATGCAGCAGCCGTGATCCACCAGACCATCCGGGCCTGCTCGATCTGGCGCGCGCTCGACGTGGTGGGCGACGTGCCCGTGTTGCTGATCCTCGAGCAGGCGTTCCTCGGCCAGCACCGTTTCGACGAGTTCGTCGAGGGGACCGGACTGGCACGATCGGTGGTCAGCAACCGGCTGACCAAGCTGGTCGAAGCGGGCGTGCTGGCCAAGGCCGCCCAGCGCCAGAAGGGCTATGCATTGACCGGAATGGGTCGGACCCTGTTCCCGGTCGCGCTGATGATCCTGCGCTGGCAGCACCGGTGGGAACCGGCGGGCCGCGGTTTCAGCGTCCGGCTGGTGCATCGCGATTGCGGCCATGCGATGGAGCCCGTTCCGAACTGCAGCGCCTGCCATCGCGAGATCGACCCGCGCGAGGTGGACTGGGCCCCGGGCCCGGGCCTGGCGCAGGTTACCCCTGCCTACACCCGCCGCCGGCAACAGACTGCCGCCGCCAGCGCCAAGCGGGGCAATCGCACGATGGTCGATTCGGTGATTGAACTGTTCGGCGACCGGTGGGCGACGCTGGTCGTGCGCGCGTGCTTCACCGGCATCCATCGCTTCGACGACATCCAGCGCGATACGCTGATGGCGACGAACATCCTCGCGGGACGGATCGAACGCCTGCTGGCGCAGGACATCATCAGGGCCGTCCCCTATTCCGCACACCAGGATCGCTTCGAATATCGCCTGACACGCAAGGGCCGCGACCTTTATCCCGTGCTGCTCGCTCTTTTGCAGTGGGGCGACGCCTGGTTCGCCGATGACAAGGGGCCGCCGCTGCTGCTGACGCACCGGACCTGCGGCCATTCGCTCGACCTCGCGCCGAGCTGCAGCGCGTGCGGCGGCGCTCTGTCGATCGCGAATACCGCTTTCGAGGTCTAGCGGCCGAGCTTCAGGCCGATCCAGAGTGTCCGGGGCGCGCCGAGGTCGATCGAGCCGCTCTGGTTGCGGGTCACCACATTCTCGTCGGTCAGGTTTTCGCCGCGCATGACCACCGCGAGCCGGCTTCCCAGCGGCAACTGGGCATAGGCATCCAGCGTGGTCGCTGCCGGCAGCACATCGCTTTCCAGATCGTCCTCGAACTGTGCGCCGACGTGCCGCAGCGTCGCGGAGAGCAGCCACCGCTCGCCCGGTCTCCAGCCAAGGGTCGCCGACGCCGCGATGCGGGGCGTCTGCGCGGGTCGCAGACCGTCGAGTGCCGCCGCCATCCCGGTTCCGCGCGCCTCTGCGTCGGTCCAGGCGAGCGAACCGTCGAGCCGCACCGGGCCTATGCCGACCCCGGCCGACGCCTCGATCCCGCGCGCCCGGATCGCATCGATGTTCTGCCGCTGGCGCAGGTTCGGGCCCACCGTCACGTTGGCGATCGCATCGCTCACGCGGTCGTCGAATGCGGTGAGGGACACCTCGATGGCGGGCGAGGGCGCGTAGTCGATCCCGGCTTCAAACCCTTCGAGCCGTTCGTTGCGCAGGGCGGCGTTGGCCTGCGTCGTCACCGGGAAGACCACGAACGGACGATAGAGTTCGTTGAGGGTCGGCAGGCGCAGGCCGGTGTAGCCCGCCGCGCGAAGCCGCAGGCCGCCGCCCGCATCGAAGGCTGCGCCGCCTCTCACCGAGGTTTCCCATCCCGCGCGATCCGGATAGCGCTCGTCGGTGATCGCCGCCCCCGCGGCGGTGCCTGCCCGGTAGAACCCGTCGCGGATCGTGAACCGGTCTGCCCGAACCCCTCCGGTCAACACCAGCTGCCCGATCGTCCGATCGAGTTCGGCGAACAGGCCGAGGTCGTCGTTCGTCCCCCCGGCCGTGCGGCGCTCGGTCACCGCGCCGGTGGCGGTCGAGATCGCGTCCTCGTAGAGCGTCCCCAATGCGCGGCGGTAGTCCATCCCAAGCCTGAGCACGCTGTCATCGCCGACCGGCGGGCGCACTTCGATCTTCCCGCCGATACCGGTCGCCGGGGTGTTTCGCTGGTCGAGCGTGGGCACGAAGCGGGTCGAGCTCACGACGACGTTCGTGAAATTGCGCGACTGGACATGGGCCAGTGCATCGAACTGCCATGCGCCGCGACCGACGAGCCGAACCGACGCGTCCTGCCCCTCGGTCGTGCTGTCCGCCCCGGCGAAGCGCAGGGTGCGCGCATCGTGCCAGGCGCTCATCCGCGCCTGCAGTTCGATCGCACTCCCGATCGGTGCCACGCCGCGCGCCTCGACCGACCACGCGTCGTAAGCCGCGCGCACGCTGGCGGGGACGCGCTGGGCCTCGGGCGTGGTCCAGAAACCCTGGCCCCGGTCCCAGCGACCGGAAACGCTTGCGAAGCCCTCGCCCAGCGGCGCGGCCAGCGTGGCGCTCGCTTCGCTTTCGCCCCGGTCGTTGACGAGCGCGCTGCCGCTGACCGAACCCAAGTCGGCCGCTCCCGCGCTGGCAAGCTCGATCGTGCCGGCGAGGGCGCCCGCGCCGAACGGCCCCGATCCCCCACCCCGCGTTACCCGCGCGCTCGCCAGCCGCTCGGGCGCGATCGCGCTGAAAGGCAGGTGCCCGAAGAACGGATCGGCGAGCGGCACGCCGTCGAGCAGGACCAGCGCCCTGCTCGAAGCGTTGCCGCCCAGCGCCCTCAGGGTGGCCCCTTGTGCGCTTGGGTTGGCCGACCGGCTGTCGGATCGCCGGAACTGCTGGAAGCCCGCGACCGATGCCAGCGCATCCTCGATCCGGCCCGATGCCACCGTCGTCAACCGCTCGCGGTCGATCACCTGCGTGCCGTAAGCCGACGCGGCCGGCGTATCGGGCAGGCCCGTGCCGGTGACCACGATTTCGGCCTCTTCCGCGCCTTCGTCTTCCGGTGCCGGCTCCTGGGCGGCAAGCGGGGCAGCAGATGCTAAAAGGACAGCGAGGGTGGGAAAATATCGCAGGCGTTGGCTCAACCGTATTTCCCTTTTCGCGGGCCGAGATAGCCGAACAGGTAGGCCCCGACCTTGCGCATCTGGATCTCCTCCGCGCCTTCGGTGATCCGGTAGCGGCGGTGGTGGCGATAGATATGTTCGAAGGGCTTGTGGCGCGAGTACCCGATCCCTCCATGCACCTGCATGGCGCGGTCGGCGGCCTCGCACACCAGGCGGTTCGCCCAGTAATTGCACATCGATACCTTGTCGGAGATCATCCGCTCGATGTCCTCGTGGGGCATGTTGTCCATCTCCCACGCGGTCTTGTAGATCAGCAGGCGCAGCATTTCGCACTGGGTGGCCAGTTCCACCAGCGGGAACTGGATGCCCTGGTTCCGTGCCAGCTCTTCACCGAACGGCTTGCGGGCACGGGCATAGCGCACGCTCTCCTCGATGCAGAACGTCGCCGCGCCCAGGCTCGATGCAGCCTGCCGGATGCGGTTCTGGTGAACGAAGCTCTGCGCCAGCGCGAGGCCGCGACCCTCGGCGCCCAGCATTGCGCTGTCCGGTACCCAGACGTCGGTGAGCGACAGGCGGGGGTGGTCGGTGGGCATGTTGAACGTCCACATCCATTCCTCGATTTCGAGGCCGGGGGTGGGATTGGGGACGAGGAAACAGGTGATCCCGCGCGCGTCGCCGTCCGCCCCGCTCGTGCGTGCGAACGTGGCGCAATGAGTGGCGACGTGCATCCCGGTGATCCACATCTTCTGCCCGTCGATGCGCCAGCCGGAGACGCCGTCGCGGGTCTCGCGCACCGCGCGGGTTTCCATCCACGTCGCGTCCGATCCGTGGTCCGGCTCGGTCAGGCCGAAGGCGACCCGGCGCGTGCCTTCGAACCCGCCGAGAATGTATTCCTGTTTCTGCTCCTCGGTGCCGAACGTCTCGAACATCGCGACGAACGGGAAGTTGCCGACGATCGAATGCTCGTTCTGCAGGTCGTTGTGCAGGCCCAGGCCGCGCTGGGCGAAGCGATCGCGGATGACCGCCATCGCGAGGTTCGACCCGTCCTGCCCGCCGTATGTCTTCGGTGCCGAAAAGCGCCAGTGGCCGGCCTTGTCCGCCGCCTTGCGCGCGGCACGCAAAAGGTCTTCCCAGTCGTGCCGCGGCAAGCCCCCGCGATCCCAATCGGTCCGCGCGTGTTCGCGCCGGTGGTCGAAGAAACGCACGTTGTCGTCCGCCGCGACGAGCGGCTCGATCTCGGCTTCGATGAACCGATCGAGGTCGGCGTAGTAGTCCTCGATTTCGCGCGGAACGGTGAAATCCATGCCAGTCTCCTCTTCCCGACGGGTGGACCGGACGCGGAAATTACGCAAGGTGTGCGGCATGGCAGATACCGCTTCCCCGCCGCCGCCCGCCGCCCTCGGCAGCGCAGGCGTCGCGCCGGTCGACGGTCTGGCCTTGCTGCAGGCGGCGCGCGATTCCGGGATGGCCGCTCTCGCGGTCGAGAACCTTGCCAGGCTCGGCGGCGGTGCCAGCAAGGACATGTGGCGGTTCGACCTTGTGCTGGAGCGCGGGGAGCGGCGCGCGCTGGTGCTCAGGCGCCAACCGCCGGGCCGCCCGCGTTCGACGCAGGGTCTGCCGAGCGTTGCCGCCGAGGCGGCGCTGGTGCGGCTGGCCGACGCCGCCGGGGTTCCGGTGCCGCAGGTGGCGTTCGAACTGCCCGAAAGCTCGCCGGCGGGCGACGGCTACGCGATGGAGCAGGTTGCGGGTGAGACCGTGGGCAGCCGCGTTTTGCGCCTGCCCGAACTGGCCGCTGCCCGCGCCGGGCTCGCCCGGACCTGCGGCGAGGTGCTTGCCCGGCTGCATGGGGTGAAGGGACACGAAGCGCTCGGCCTCCGCTCGCAGGGACCGGTCGAGGCGCTCGATGCGCTGGAGGCGCGACACCGGCAGACGGGGCAGGACCGCCCGGTCTTCGAATACGCGCTGCGCTGGCTGCGCTCCGCGATGCCCAACGAAGCGACGCGCGTTCTGCTGCACGGCGACTTTCGCACCGGCAACCTGGTGGTCGGGCCGAAAGGTCTTGTCGCCGTGCTCGATTGGGAACTGGCGCACGTCGGCCCGCCCGAATACGACCTCGCGTGGCTGTGCGTGCCGAGCTGGCGATTCCAGCGGCCCGATCTTCCCGTGGGCGGTTTCGGTGCGCGCGAGGACCTGCTCGCCGGCTACGAGGCGGCTGGCGGCACCCCGGTCGATCCGGGCGCTCTCCACTGGTGGGAGGTGTTCCAGACGATGAACTGGGGCGTGATGTGCGCCGGTGCCGCCAAGGCGTTCATGGACGGCGCGCGCAGCGTCGAAGGCGCGGTGATCGCGCGCCGCGCTTCGGAAACCGAATTCGACCTGATGCGAATGCTCGCCGCGGACCACCCGGCCTGGGAGACCGTACATGCTGGATGATCCGCCGGCCCGGCTGATCGAGGACGAGGTGCGCAAGGCTCGCGGTGCGGGGCAGACGTCGGCTTTCGCCGAGAAGGTCGCGGAAAACGCCCTCGGCATCGCCCGGCGAGAGCGCGAGTTGGGTCCGATCCTGGCCGCAGAGGAACGAGCCCGGTTGGGCGAACTATTGGGCGGGGAGGACGATCTGCCCACCCTCAATTGGGCGCTGGCAACGGCGCTGCGCGAGGGAACGCTCGATCTTCACGATGACGCGGTCACGGACCACCTGATCCGCACCGCTATCGCCAAGCTGCAAGTCGACCAGCCGACCTACCCGGGCTTTCGTGCTCTGTGCGATTGACATGAGGCTGGGAAATCCAGGGCATTTCGAATAGCGAATACGGTTGACATTCGGATATAAAGATACCTTTATATGTCGAATGACAATCGAAGCGATCATGCGCGCGCTAAGCGATTCCACGCGGCTCCGCATCATGCGGTTGATCGGAACGATGGAGCTTGCCGTGGGCGAGCTTGCGCACGTCCTCGGGCAAAGCCAGCCGCGCGTTTCGCGGCACGTCGCGATCCTGGCGGATTCGGGTCTTGCCGAACGGCGACGCGAAGGAAGCTGGGTGTTCCTGCGTCAGTCCGTCGCTGCGGGGGAACAGGTTTCGCGCGCAGTCGCGCGTTTGCTCGCCGCCGCGGAAGAAGAGGACGAAAGCTTCGCGCGCACCTGCGCCGACGATCGCCGGCACCTCGCCGCTATCCGTGAGGCACGCGAGGCGAGCGCGGCCGAATTCTTCGCCCGCCATGCCGGCGAATGGGACCGGCTGCGCGCACTGCTCGCCCCGGCCGAGGCGGTCGAGGCGGCTTTGCTCGCCACGCTCGGCGGAGATGGCCTGGGCGAATTGCTCGATATCGGCACGGGTACCGGCCGGATCGCCGAACTTCTCGAGCCTGCTTCGTCGCATGTCACCGGGTTGGACAAGAGCCCCGAGATGCTTCGCCTTGCAAGGGCGCGTCTGCAGAACCTGCCGACTGGCCGTGTGGAGCTTATCCAGGGCGATTTTGCCGCGCTTCCGTTCGCTGCGCAAAGCTTCGACACCGTCGTGTTTCACCAGGTGCTGCACTACGCGCACCAGCCCGACTACGCCTTGGCAGAGGCCGCTCGGGTATGCCGCGAGGGTGGACGCATAGCGATCGTCGATCTGGCGGCACACGACCGCGAGGACCTGCGCCGCACCCATGCCCATGCGCGGCTGGGTTTCGACGATGCCCAGATCGAAGCGATGCTGGGCCGGCAGGGCTTCGTCGCCGAGCCGGGCGCAACCGTCGACGGGGGCGAACTGGCGGTAAAGGTCTGGACCGGGCGGCGGATCGCGCCTGCCGTGCCGCAGATCGGACGAAAGTCCGCCGGCACCCGATCCTCCGCTACCAGGGCAGCTACACGATGAACGCCGAAATCGCTCACGCCGAACCGCTCTATGCCTCGCTTCCTGGCGACATCGGCGTCAGCTTCGAATTCTTCCCGCCCAAGACCGAGAAGATGGCCGAGACCTTGTGGGACAGCGTCCAGACGCTCGCCCCCTTGCGTCCCGAGTTCGTGTCGGTGACGTATGGCGCGGGCGGCTCGACCCGCGAACGCACGCACGCGGCGGTCGAACGGATCATCCGCGAAACGGGCATTCCCGCGGCCGCACACCTCACCTGCGTCGATGCGACGCGGGACGAGATTGATGCAATCGCTCGCGAATACTGGGACATCGGCGTGCGGCACATCGTGGCGCTGCGCGGCGACGTTGCCGAACCGGGAGCAGCCTATGCGCCGCACCCGCAGGGCTATGCCAATGCCGCAGAACTCGTGGCGGGCCTCAAGCGGATCGCCCCGTTCGAGATCTCGGTCGGCGCCTACCCTGAAAAGCACCCCGACAGCGCCGACGAAGTCGCCGATCTCGACAACCTCAAGCGCAAGGTCGATGCCGGTGCCAGCCGCGCGATCACCCAGTTCTTCTTCGAACCGGAATGCTTCTTCCGTTTCCGCGACAAGGCTGCAGCCGCAGGGATCGAGGCCGAGATTGTACCCGGGATCATGCCGGTGATGAGCTTCGCATCGGTGCAGCGGATGAGCGGGCTGTGCGGCACGGCGATACCCCCATGGATGGAACGTTTGTTCGACGGCCTCGACGAGCGGCCTGCCGCACGCCAGCTCGTGTCCGCGACCGTCGCGGCCGAACTGTGCCGCCGCCTCTACGCCGGCGACGTACGCAATTTCCATTTCTACACCCTCAACCGGGCCGAACTGAGCTACGCGATCTGCCACCTGCTCGGTCGCCGCCCGTCGGGAGACCCGGCATGACCAAGCGCGAACAGTTCCTCGCCGAGTGCGCCAAGCGCATCCTCATCACCGACGGGGCGTTCGGCACCGAAATCCAGAACTGGAAGCTGTCCGAGGCCGATTATGCGGGAACGCTCGACCTCGGCCACGACCAGAAGGGCAACAACGACATCCTCGCGTTGACCAAGCCGTCGGTGCCGGAATCGATCCACCGCGCCTATTTCGAGGCGGGCGCCGATATCGCCGAGACCAACACGTTCTCGGCGAACCGCATCAGCCAGGCCGATTATGGCGCGGAGCACCTCGTGCGCGATATCAATGTCGAGAGCGCGAAGCTGGCGCGCAAACTGGCCGACGAGTTCGCGGCAAAGGATGGGCGCCCCCGTTTCGTCGCAGGCGCGATCGGGCCGACCAACAAGACGCTGTCGCTGTCGCCCGACGTCGAAGACCCGGGCTATCGCGAGATCGACTGGGACACGCTGGTCGACGTCTATCGCGAGCAGGCCGAGGCGCTGGTCGCGGGCGGGGCAGACTTCATCCTGGTCGAAACGATCTTCGATACGCTCAACGCCAAGGCCGCGATCATGGCGGTGAAGCTGCTCGAGCGCGCCCTGGGACGCGAGGTGCCGATCATGCTGTCGATGACGCTGACCGACCTGTCGGGGCGCAACCTGTCCGGTCACACGGTCGAGGCGTTCTGGCACGCCGTCCGCCACGCAAAGCCGCTGACGATCGGCCTCAACTGCTCGTTCGGCGCAACCCAGTTGCGGCCGCACGTGAAGGCCTTGGCGGCGATCGCCGACGTGCCGATCATGGTCTATCCCAACGCCGGCCTGCCGAACGAACTGGGTGCCTACGACGAGCGGCCCGACCAGACGGCGGCATTCGTGCGCGAGTGGGCGGATCACGGCCAGGTCAACGTACTGGGCGGCTGCTGCGGTTCGACCCCCGCGCATATCCGCGCGATCGCCGACGCGGTGAAGGCGCTGACGCCGCGCGCATTGCCCACACCGCCTGTCGTCACCCGCCTCGCCGGCCTTGAACCCTTTACGCTGGCCGCCTGAGCCACATCCGGGAATTCCAATTGAACGCCGCTGCATCCTCGCGTTTCGTCAATATCGGCGAGCGGACCAACGTCACCGGATCGGCGGCGTTCAAGAAGCTCGTCATGGCCGGAGACTACGCCGCCGCCGTCGAAGTCGCGCGCCAGCAGGTCGAGAACGGCGCGCAGGTGATCGACGTCAACATGGACGAAGGGCTGCTAGACGCGGTCCACGCCATGACCACGTTCCTGAAATTGATCGCGGCGGAACCCGACATCGCCCGCGTTCCGGTGATGATCGACAGTTCCAAGTGGGAGGTTATCGAGGCCGGCCTCAAGTGCGTATCGGGTAAGCCGATCGTCAACTCGATCAGCATGAAGGAAGGCGAAGCGGCGTTCCTGGAACAGGCGCGGCTTTGCATGGATTACGGCGCGGCCGCCGTCGTCATGGCCTTCGACGAAACCGGGCAGGCCGATACCAGGCAGCGCAAGGTCGAAATCTGCAAGCGGGCCTACGACCTTCTGACCGGCATCGGTTTCCCGCCGGAAGACATCATCTTCGATCCCAACGTCTTTGCCGTCGCGACCGGAATCGAGGAGCACGATCGTTATGCGCTCGATTTCATCGAGGCGGTGGCGACCTTGCGCCAATTGTGCCCGCACGCGCATTTTTCCGGCGGGTTGTCGAACCTCAGTTTCAGCTTCCGCGGCAACGAAACCGTCCGCCGCGCGATGCATTCGGTGTTTCTCTACCATGCGATCCCGGCCGGGCTCGACATGGCCATCGTCAACGCCGGCCAGCTCGACATCTACGACCAGATAGATCCCGTGCTGCGCGAGGCGTGTGAGGACGTGATCCTCATGCGCCGTCCCCCCGCGGGCAGCGAGTTCGAATCGGCGACCGAACGGCTCATCGCCCTTGCCGAAAGCTACAAGGGCAAGACCAAGGAAGACGAAAAGGCCGCCGAGGAATGGCGCGGCTGGGACGTCTCGCGGCGGATCGAACATGCTTTGGTAAAGGGCATGGACGCCTTCGTGGTCGAGGATACCGAGGAGGCGCGCCAAGCCTTCGCGCGGCCGATCGAGGTGATCGAGGGGCCGTTGATGGACGGCATGAACGTGGTCGGCGACCTTTTCGGATCGGGCAAGATGTTCCTTCCGCAGGTGGTAAAATCGGCGCGCGTGATGAAAAAGGCGGTGGCGCACCTGATTCCGTTCATCGAGGCGGAGAAGGAGGCCTCGGGCCTCGCCGACACGTCGAAGGGCCGGATCGTGATGGCGACCGTAAAGGGCGACGTCCACGACATCGGCAAGAACATCGTCGGCGTGGTCCTGCAGTGCAACGGATACGAGGTCATCGACCTCGGCGTCATGGTCCCATGGTCGAAAATCATCGAGACGGCGAAGGAGCAGCAGGCCGACATGATCGGTCTGTCGGGTCTGATCACGCCCTCGCTCGACGAGATGGTGACCGTGGCCGAGGAAATGGCCCGCGCCGGGATGACCATGCCGCTGCTGATCGGCGGAGCGACGACGAGCAAGGTCCACACCGCGCTGCGGATCGATCCCAAATACGATGGGCCGGTGGTCCACGTGCTCGATGCCAGCCGAGCGGTCGGCGTGGCGAGCCGGCTGCTGTCGGACACCCAGCGCGACGATTTCGTCGCCGACACCGCCGCCGAATACGCCAAGGTGCGCGAGGCGCGCGAGGGCAAGGCGCAGAGCGTGCTGCTCACGCTCGAGGAGGCGCGGGCGAACTTCTACGATCCCAACTACGCCGACAAGCCGGCGCCTCCGGTGGCGCCCGGTGTTCACGCCTTTCCTGAATGGTCGCTCGCGGACTTGCGCGGCTACATCGACTGGACGCCGTTCTTCCGCGCATGGGAACTGCACGGCAACTATCCCTCGATCCTGAACGACGAGGTGGTGGGCGAGACCGCGCGGAGCCTCAAGGCGGACGCCGACGCGATGCTCGACCAGATGATCGCGGAGAACTGGCTCGTGGCAAAGGGCGTCGCCGGACTGTGGCCCTGCGCCCGCGACGGGGACGACGTGACCGTCCACCTCGTGGAGGAAGAGCGGCACGTCCTGTTCCCCTTCCTCCGCCAGCAGGTGAAGAAGAGCCGCGACCGGGCGAACATGTGCCTGGCGGATTTCATCGATCCGGCAGGCGACTGGATCGGTGGCTTCGCGGTCGGCATCCACGGGATCGAGCCGCACTCGGCGCGCTTCAAGGCCGACCGGGACGACTATTCGGACATCCTGCTCAAGGCCCTGGCGGACCGCCTGGCCGAAGCGTTCGCGGAGCGTTTGCACCTGCACGTCCGAACCGATTTGTGGGGCTATGCTCCGGGCGAACAACTCACCAACGAAGCGCTGGTGAAAGAGGAATACCGCGGCATCCGTCCGGCGCCCGGCTATCCGGCCTGCCCCGACCACAGCCTGAAGCCGATCCTTTTCGACTTGCTGGACGCGCCGCGCAACGCGGGTCTGACCCTGACCGAAAGCTTCGCCATGCTGCCGACCGCGGCGGTGAGCGGGTTCTACTTCGGCCACCCCGAAAGCCAGTATTTCGGTGTGGCGCGGATCGGCAGCGACCAGGTCGAGGATTATGCCGCGCGGCGCGGGGTCTCGATCGAGCAGGCCGAACGCTGGCTGCGGCCGAACCTCGACTAGCGGCGCGCGCTACGCCTCCAGTTCGCGCAGGCTCCGGCCGCGGGTTTCGCGTCCCGCCCAGGCGATCAGCGCTGCCGACAGGCCCATGGGCACCAGCAGCGCGAGCGCCGCGCCGCCGAGGGTCGGGATCAGCCCGAACAGGGCTAGGCCCTGTACCGCGACGCCGCCGAACTTGCTGCTCCCCGCGACGAGGCCGGTTGCCCTTCCGCGCACGCCGAGCGCGTAGTTTTCCGCCGTATACGGCAGGAGGGCCGCGATCATGCCGTTGGTCCCGACGATCAGCATGGCGATGACCGTCACCAGGACGGGAGGCGATGCGAGTATCCCGGCCGGCAGCAGGGCACCGACCAGGCCGAGCAACGTCAGCACGACGGTGCCCACCAAAGTCCATTTGCTGCTCCAGGCACTGTAGAGCCACGCTGCTAGCGCGACGGTGGGCAAGGCGAGAAGCGCCGAACTGGCAAGGATTCCGCTGGCGATCTCCGAACTGTACCCACGCGCCTGCAAGTCGGTCGGCAACCACAGGAGCAGCCCGAAATTGACGAAGCTCCACGATAGCGCAGCGATCACGAGCGCGGCGGTAAGGCGGGAATGCCGCGTGTGCGCCACGGGCGCATCGACGGGCGCCTCGACCCTGGGGATGGGCACGATACCGAAGCGCTCGCGCATCCGGTCGATTTCTTCGGTGCGACCCTGTTCGGCCAGGAAGCGCGGCGATTCGGGGATGAAGCGCGCCAGTGCGAGCAACAGCAAGGCACTCGGGAAGCCCTGCAGCCAGAGCACGCGCCAACCGTATTCGGGCTCGAACGCATGCGCGGCGGCGCTGGCGGCAAGGTATCCGCCCACAAGGCCCGTCCCGCCGACCAGCACCAGCACCCACGATCGGTGCCGGGGCGGCATGACTTCGGCAAGCAGGGTGTAGACGACCGGCAGCATCCCGCCCGCGGATGCGCCCATCAGGAAGCACATGACCAGGTTCCAGCCGAATGTCGGCATGGCACCGCAGATCGCGGTTGCCGCGAACAGGATCGTGGACAACAGGATCGACACCCGGCGGCCGTAGACGTCGGCCAGCCAGCCCCACAGGAAGGAGCCCACGGTCGTCCCTGCCAGCGCGACGAACGGCAGAAACGCGGCGGTCGATTTCGGGATGCCGTATTCTGCGGTGAGGCCGGGCAATACGAAGCCCAGCGTGGCGGGCTTCATCACGTCGATCACCAGACCCATCGTCAGCACCAAAAGGACGGCGGCGTGCCACCGTCCGAGCGGGGTCGTGTCGGGCGCCTCGTAATTGGTGCCGGCCGCATCGCCGTGAGGGGTGCGCTGCCCGGGCAACGCGCCCCAGCAGGCGAGCGGAACGCCCAGCGCGATGAGAGCCATGCCGAGGTACATCCACGGATCCATCGGCATGCCGGCGAGCCGATTGCCAGCCATGTGATGGGCATGGCCCAGCATGGGGAGGTGGAGCAGCACGCCCGCGCTGATCGCGGCGCATCCGGCCCAGAAATACGGTGCCCTGTCGCCGATGATCGAATTGCGCTGGCGCGGGAGGGCTGCTGTCATTCGCGTCGTCTATCCGTGCCGCCAAAGCCGCGCAATCGGGCCGGGCGAAATGTCCGTGTGGGAGTGAAATACACGCTGCCTCCGATCGCCCATTGACCGCCGCGCCGCGATGCAGCATCGCGCAGTCGTCGGCCGCAGAAGCGATTCCGCGGCAAGCGCACATGGGAGAGCCTGCGGGGGGAAACCCTCGCGGCGCCGAAGGAGCAACCGCCCCGGAAACTCTCAGGCCAAGGGACCGTGTGCCGCTATCGACACTCTGGAAAGCGCTCCGCCGCGGTGGCGGAGCCACCGACGGTGTAAGCCGGGTGCAATGCCCGGCCAAACTCTCAGGTTTCCCGACAGAGGGGGCAGCGGTTTCGAGGTGTCCCAGCCGGGCATCGGCCGCGCTGTCGGGATATGCGCGTGAGCGAAGACGAAGAGCAGATCGAACCCGAAGTCCTGCCGCTCGACGGCTGGCACCGCGCACGCGGCGCACGGATGGTGCCGTTCGCCGGCTACGACATGCCCATCCAGTATGAGGGCATCCTGGCCGAACACGAATGGACCCGTAACCACGCGGGCCTGTTCGACGTCAGCCACATGGGCCAGTTGCTGCTGACGGGAGAGGGCCTAGACGCCGCGATCGAGGCGCTGCTCCCGATCGACCTCGCCACCCTCAAGGTCGGCCAGCAGCGCTATTCGCTGCTGCTCGACGACAACGGCGGCGTGCTCGACGACTTGATGGTCCAGCGCTGGCCGGATGCGATCTATCTCGTCGTCAACGGCGCGACCAAGTGGGACGACATCGGCCACTTGCGCGAGCATCTGCCCGACGAGATCGGCCTCAATCACCTCGACGATCAGGCCTTGCTCGCATTGCAGGGACCGGAAGCTGCGACGGCGCTGGCGCGCCATGCAGTGGGCGACCATTCGCTCGACACGCTGACGTTCATGCAATTCGGGTCCTTCACCATCGCCGGACATCCGGCAACGATCAGCCGATCGGGCTATACCGGCGAGGACGGGTTCGAAATCTCGATCCCCGCCGAAGCGGCCGAGACCGTCGCCGATCTGCTTTGCGCCGAGCCCCAGGTGAAGCCGATCGGACTGGGCGCGCGCGATTCCCTGCGGCTCGAGGCGGGGCTTCCGCTCTACGGCCACGACCTGTCGCCCGAGACGTCGCCGATCGAGGCCGGGCTGACTTTCGGCATCAACAAGCGGCGACGGATCGAGGGCGGTTTTCCCGGAGCCGACCGCATCCTGCGCGAAATCGCCGAAGGGACCGCGCGCAAGTGGGTCGGCTTGGCGCTCGACGGCCGGCAGGCCGCGCGCGAAGGGGCCGAAGTGTTCGCCGGTAGCAACGCGGTCGGCAGCGTCACCAGCGGCGGCTTCTCGCCCACGCTCGGCCACCCCGTCGCGGTCGCCTATGTCGACGTCGGCCACGCCGCCGAAGGCACCGCGCTCGAAATCGAAGTCCGCGGCAAACCGCTGCCCGCACGGGTGGTCCCGCTGCCGTTCGTCCAACACCGATACCGCCGCAAGGGAACGACCCAATGACCCGCTATTTCACCCAGGATCACGAATGGGTCGAAGTCGACGGCGATACCGCCACCGTTGGCATCACCGATTATGCGCAAGGGCAGCTCGGCGACATCGTGTTCGTCGAAGTGCCCGCCGAGGGCACCGCACTGGCGAAGGGCGGGGAAGCGGCCGTCGTCGAGAGCGTCAAGGCCGCGAGCGACGTCTATTCGCCCGTCAGCGGCACCGTGACCGAGGGCAACCCTTCGCTGGAAGACGACCCCGCGTTGGTGAACACCGCGCCCGAGGGCGACGGCTGGTTCTTCAAGCTGACGATCTCGGATGTCGGCGAACTCGACGGGCTGATGGACGAAGCCGCCTACAAGGCATTCTGCGACACCCTCTGACGGGAAATCCCATGCGCTATCTTCCCCTGACCGACGCCGACCGTTCGGCCATGCTCAACGTAATCGGCGCTCCGTCGATCGACGCGCTGTTCGTCGATGTGCCGGACGGACTCCACCTCGACGGACCGATCGCGGGTCTGCCGCTGCACGCCAGCGAGATGGCGGTCGAAAAGCACATGCGGCGCCTGTCGAAGAAGAACCTGGCCGCGGCGGACGCGGCCTTCTTCTGCGGGGCGGGGGCCTATCGCCACCACGTTCCGGCGACCGTCGACCACGTGATCCAGCGCGGCGAGTTCCTGACGGCCTACACGCCGTACCAGCCCGAGATCGCGCAGGGCACGCTGCAGATGCTGTTCGAATTCCAGAGCCAGGTCGCCCGCCTCTATGGCTGCGCGGTCGCGAACGCCTCGATGTACGACGGCTCCACGGCTTGCTGGGAAGCGGTAGCGATGGCCGGACGGGTCACGAAGCGCGATCGCGTGGTGCTGTCGGGCGCATTGCACCCGCACTATGCCGAAACGATCCGCACGATGGCCAAGTTCACCGCCGACGAGATCGCCGATGCACTGCCTTCGATCCAGGGGGCACCCGACATCGAGGGGCTGATCGCACGGATCGACGACACGACCAGCTGCGTTGTCGTCCAGTATCCCGACATCCTGGGGCGCGTATTCGACCTGGCCCCGATCGCTGAGGCGGCGCATGCGAAGGGCGCGCTGCTGATTGCGGTCAATACCGAGCCGGTGGCGCTCGGCGCGATCAGATCGCCGGGCGAGATGGGCGCGGACATCGTGGTCGGCGAGGGCCAGTCCATTGGCGTCGGCCTGCAGTTCGGTGGTCCTTATCTTGGGCTTTTCGCCGTTCGCGATCCCAAGCACGTGCGGCAGATGCCGGGGCGGCTGTGCGGCGAAACGGTCGACGCAGAGGGCAAGCGCGGCTTCGTCCTGACGCTGTCCACCCGCGAACAGCACATTCGCCGCGAAAAGGCGACCAGCAACATCTGCACCAATTCGGGCCTGTGTGCGCTGGCGTTCACCGTTCACCTCACCCTGCTGGGGGAGGCCGGATTGCGCCGGCTTGCAGCGGAAAATCACAGGCTTGCCTGTCTGGCCGCCGATTGCCTGGCGCAGGTTCCGGGCGTCACGGTGCTGAACGATGCGTTCTTCAACGAATTCACGGTGATGCTGCCGGTCGATGCACGCACGGTGGTTCGTACTCTTGCAGATCGAAAAATCCTCGCCGGTGTGTCGCTCGGCCGTCTGTTCCCCGGCGTCGAAGCCCTGTCGAAGGGCCTCGTGATCGCGGTAACCGAAACCACGACCGAGGAGGACATCGAAATCCTCTGCTCCGCACTGAAGGAGGTGCTGGCATGAACGCGCCGAACAAGAGCGGCTGGCGGCCGGCACTCAATCTCGACCGTCGCGGCGGTGCCGGAACCGCCACGGGCAACAAGGCCCTGATGCTCGAAGAGCCGCTGATTTTCGAGATCGGCACTTTCGAGACGACCGGTGTCGACCTGCCCGACGTGCCGGATGATTTCGTTGGGGGTGCCAACCGCCTCGGCGGACTTGCCAGGTCCACCCCGATCGGGCTGCCGGGTCTGTCCGAACCCGAGACCGTGCGCCACTACACGCGCCTCAGCCGCCAGAACTACGCGATCGACCTGGGGCTATTCCCGCTCGGCAGTTGCACGATGAAGCACAATCCGCGCCTGAACGAAAAGGTCGCGCGGATGCCGGGCTTCCTCGACGTGCACCCGCTGCAGCCGGTCGATACCGTTCGCGGCGCGCTGGAAGTCATCAACGAACTGGCGTTCTGGCTGATCGAACTGACCGGAATGCACGGCGTCGCGATGACGCCGAAGGCGGGCGCGCACGGCGAACTGTGCGGCATCCTCTGCATCCGCGCCGCGCTCGAGGCGAAGGGCGATGCGCGCGAGGTCATCCTCGTTCCCGAAAGCGCCCACGGCACAAACCCGGCCACCGCGGCTTTCGCGGGCTACCGGGTCGAGAACATTCCCGCCACGAGCGAGGGCAGGGTGGACCTGGAAGCGCTGAAGGCGCGGCTCGGCCCCGACGTTGCAGGGGTGATGATTACCAACCCCAACACCTGCGGCTTGTTCGAGCGCGACATGAAGGCGATCTCCGACGCCGTCCATGCCGTGGGCGGATACGTCTATTGCGACGGGGCGAACTTCAACGCGATCGTCGGCCGGGTGCGTCCGGGCGACCTGGGCGTCGATGCGATGCACATCAACCTGCACAAGACGTTCTCCACCCCGCACGGCGGCGGCGGACCCGGGTCCGGCCCGGTCGTGCTGAGCGAGGCGCTGAGCCCGTATGGTCCGCTGCCGTTCACCGCGCGCCGCGCCGATGGCACCGTGGACCTGATCGAGGAGGAAAACGCCGGCGCCGAGCATCCGCACACTTTCGGCCGGATGAGTGCGTTCCACGGCCAGATGGGCATGTTCACGCGCGCGCTCGCCTACATCCTCAGCCACGGAGCGGACGGGTTGCGGCAGGTGTCGGGCGACGCGGTGCTGAACGCGAACTACCTGCTGCGCAGCCTGGACGACGTGCTCGACGCGCCGTTCGGTCACAGCGGGCCGTGCATGCACGAGGCGCTGTTCAGCGACAAGGAGTTCGCGGGCGGGCTCTCCACCCTCGACCTGGCGAAGGGCATGATCGACGAGGGCTTCCACCCGATGACGATGTACTTCCCGCTGGTGGTCCACGGCGCGATGCTCGTCGAGCCGACCGAGACCGAGAGCAAGGCGGGACTAGACCAGCTGATCGTCGCGCTGCGTTCGCTTGCCGAGCGCGCCCGGGCGGGTGACGAAACGCTGAAGAACGCGCCGATTCACGCCCCGCGGCGGCGGCTCGACGAAACGCTGGCCGCGCGCAAGCCGGTGCTGGCGTGGAGCGAGCCAGAGGTGCCCGGCGGCCCGCCGACGCGCAGCGAGCAGGGCGGGGCGTAACGCCCGTGTGGCAGGCGGTCTTCAGCCTGGCGAACCTCGTCGCGCTCGCGGCTTGGGTCGTGCTGATCGCCCTGCCGCGCAAGCCGCTCGCGCTGGCGAGCGTGCTCTATGCCGGGGTGGCGCTGCTGTGCCTCTTCTACACCGTCGGCCTGGTCACGGTCCTGACGCGCGGCGGGGGTGGGGGCGTGGATTTCACCACGGTAGAGGGCGTGCGATCGATCTTCGCGACCGACGCGGGGGTGGCGATCGGGTGGACGCACTACCTGGCGCTGGACCTGTTCGCCGGGCTGTGGATCGCCCGCGATGCCGACGCCAAGGGATTCTCCCGCGTGTTCCAGGCGCCGTTCCTGGTCGCCACGTTCATGGCGGGCCCGCTCGGCCTGCTCGCCTGGCTGATCGTGCGCGAGCGGCGCGCGCGCGCGGGCGGCTGGACCAGCAAACGAAAAACGCCCGCCGGCTAGGCCGACGAGCGCTCCTTGCGACCCTTGCGGGCTTGGTTATCGCAGTGAATTAGATCGCGCGGTCGCCCGCTTCGCCGACCGACTCGATGTCGCGGCCGACACCCTTCACGGTGTTGCAGGCGGTGGCGGTGAGCGTGATGGCGGCAGCACCTAGGGCGATGAGCAGCTTCTTGGCCATGGTCGATTTCCCTTTTCGAATGGATGGATGGGCGGCTGAATGTGTAAAGCTGAATGTCGAGTTGCTGAACGCGCCTGCGTTCCCCCGGTTCCCTACTCCCCCACCAGCGATCGCGCACGCTCGATCGACAGGCGATGCTCGCGCCACGCGATGACGAGGCCGGCCGCGACGATCAGCGGCGCGCCGAGCCAGGTCGCGGCGGGCGGCAGCCGGTCGAAGACCCACCAGCCCAGCAGGGTCGCCCAGATCAGCGACGAGTAATCCATCACGATCACGCTCGCCACCGCGCCGTATCGCAGCGCGGCGGTCAGCAGGAACTGGCCGAGCAGCCCGAACAGGCCGAGCCCGGCGAGCAGCGACCACTGGTACGGCGTGTGAGCGGTGGCCACGAACGGCATCGCCAGCGCGAGCAGCGGCAGGCTGAAGGCGGAGAACCAGAACACGATGGTCAGCGAAGGCTCGGTCCGCGAAAGGTCGCGGATCTGGATCGAGATCAGCGCGATCGTGAACGCCGCCGCCAGCGCCACCGCCGCGCCGAACAGGGGAATGTTCCCCTGCCCCGGCTGGGCGATCACGATCACCCCGGCAAAGCCCAGCAGCACCGCCGACCAGCGCCACAGCCCCACCCGCTCGCGCAGGATCAGCGCCGACAGGATCACCGCCCAGATCGCGGTGGTGAAATTCAGCGTCGTCGCCTCGGCCAGCGGAAGCAGGGTCACCGCGCCGAAGTTCAGGAACATGCCCAGCAGGCCCAGCGCCGCGCGGCGAAAGTGCGCGCCCAGCCGCCGCGTCTTCAGCGTGCCCAACTCACGGCGCATCGCGAACCACAGCAGCAGCACCGGCACCGTCGGCAGTTGCCGCCAGAACAGCGTCTCGGTCAGCGTCACGCCGGATTCGGTCACCAGCTTCACGAACACCAGCATGATCGTCAGCACGAATGCCGCGCCGAGCCGGATGAGCAGGGCGAGCTGCGGACGCTGGGCCTGTTGCGAGGGATTGGCGGAGGGCGACTGGCTCACGCCGCCGCCATACCCCCACTGGCGGGGGGCGCAACGCATCCCATATTGCCCGCCATGAAGTTGCCCGATGAACTGATGTTCGCCAGCGATGCCGAAATGGCGGTGATCACCGGAGGGGCTTTCCTGCTGCTGGCGATCGGCTGCCTGCTGATGGAGCGGCGCCGCGTGCGCCGCGCGGCGATCGACCGCGTGGGCTGGGTGCCGTGGACCGGGCTGTTCCTGATGTGCATGATCGTCGCCGGAGGACTGATCGCCCTCGGCCTGCCCGCCTGGATCGCGGGCCGCTAGGTCACTCCGCGCCCGGTGCGCCCTGCGCGGCCAGCACTTCGGCTCGGATGCGCTCGTAGACCGGATGGCCCGGCACGATCTCGCGCTCGTCGATGCGGAAGGCGCTGCGCAGGCGGATGAGGTAGATGAGCAGCCCGTCCGCGCGCCCCTTCCACCCGTCGAAGTCCCACTCCTCGCGCATCGCCCGTTCGAGCGCGCAATCCTCCAGCCGGTCGGCCCCCCACGCCAGCGCATCGTCCCACGCGGCGGCAAACCCTTCCGCGCCGGGGCGCGCCCGCAGCTTGTAGAGCGCCTCCAGCGACTTGCCGATCGATCGCGCCGCCTGGTTCACGATCCCCGTCGCCGCGAGCGTGGCGACGAACCGCCGCTGGAGACCGGGCGTGATCGAATTGCGCCGCGGCTGCGGGTGCAGGAACGGCGCGAAGGCGAGGAGGGGATCGTCGGCGGGCGGCTCGGGCGCGGGGGTGAAGGCGAGGGCGGACGTCGCCTGGCGCGCCACCCGCCGGGTGCTCACCGGCCGCGGTGCACGGGGAGCGAGGGGAGGCAGAGTGGAGGGAGCGGCTTCAGGGAGACGGTCCGCGGCGGGATCATCGAACGCATCGGCGCGGGTGGGGCGGGTCATTGCGTGCGGGTAGGTTGCAGATTTGGGGGGTGTAGGAAAATGGATCCAAATTTCTCCACCTGTTACCAACCCTTTGCAAAGACTCCCGAAATCAATCTCTTGTTGTAGGATTTCTCTTTTCGATTCATACCTTTGAATGAACCGGAGGAACTAACTTGGCCGACCAAAGTGCAATTGAATAGACGGACGCAACTTGGAACCCAGTGACAGGGTGCACCAAAATCACGGCCGGATGTGACAACTGCTATGCTGAACGATTTGCTGAGAGATGGCGCGGCGTCAAAGGGCATCCCTTTGAAAGCGGCTTCGACCTTACTCTCAGACCAGAGCGACTTGGCCAACCGATCCGGTGGAAAAGGCCGCGCATAATCTTCGTAAATTCGATGAGCGACTTGTTTCACAAAGAGGTGCCCGCGGTATTCATCGATCAAGTTTTTGATGCGATGGAGGAAGCGCATTGGCACACATTTCAAGTGCTCACCAAACGAAGCTCAAGGATGCGTGATTATCTGAATCGCCGCTACGCGAGGTCTGAGGCTCCGCCAAATATCTGGACAGGAGTATCCGTTGAGGATCGGAGAGGAGCAGCGAGGATCAATCATTTGAGACAGGCCAAATCAGCAGTTAGGTTTTTGTCTGTTGAGCCCCTTATAGGGCCGCTGGGCGCAATTGATCTCGACGGCGTCCATTGGGTGATCGCTGGCGGTGAAAGCGGACCAAATGCTCGAATTATGAACATCGAGTGGGCGCGCGAAATACGAGATGCTTGTCGTTCTCAAGGCGTACCCTTTTTCTTCAAGCAGTGGGGTGGTTTTCGACCCAAATCTGGAGGTCGCGAGTTAGACGGAAAAGAGTGGAATGAGTATCCAAAGGACATTAAGATCGCTGTTTAATGGCGATACAGATCGAGCACTACGCGGGACGTGAGCAAGCTTATGTCAAGCACACCTTCCTGGACAAATACCTCCCATCGTTAATCGGGAAGGTTTGTTCGCGTTACGACGAATTCGTTTATATCGATGGGTTCGCAGGACCTTGGAAGTCGAACGCGGGTGAGACGTTTGACGACACATCTTTCGGGATAGCGCTCAACCATATGACCGCAATTCGTCTGCGCTATTTAGCGCAAGGGCGAGACGTTCGAATGCGCGCGATATTGGTCGAGAAGGACCCAGGAGCTTTCGCGCAACTTACTGAAGCGATAAAAAGATTCCCGAAAGTAGACACTTTTCCCATTTGTGGCGAATTTGAATCAAAAGTGACCGGTATTTCGGCACTTGTTCCACATAATGCATTTGTCTTTTCACTAATCGATCCGAAAGGGTTCCCGGATATCGAGAAGTTGTTGCCGTTATTCGGTTTTGCGCATTGCGAGTTGCTCATAAATTTTATGTTCGATCACGCAAATCGTTTTGCCGAGACAGGCCTAATCAGTCGACTGGAGCGATGGCTGGCTGTTGGTGGCGGTCCCAATTGGGAAGCTCGACTCAAGGGACTTTCCGGCGCAGAGCGAGAAGCCGAAATAGAAAGTTTGGCTGTTGAAGGGCTCAGGAAAATTGGCAGGTTTACTTATTCGCCTGTGATCTCAATCGACAAGCCCTCGCAGGACCGAACGCTCTATAAACTGATTTACTTTTCACGACATGAGAAGGGGCTAGAAGTGTTTCGGTCTTCCGAAGCCAAGGCTCTGGAAGTACAGGCTCAAGTGCGGACATCATTGCGGGATAGAAAGCGGGAAGAGCGTTCCGGCATGGCAGATATGTTTCCCGGAAACGCCGACATTGATCGAAGTGCAAGAGCGTTGGCAGACGGGGCGGTCGAAGGACGGAGGCATCTCCTGCAAATTCTGGATAATTGCGGCACCGATGGCCAAAATTGGGGCCGATTGTGGCCGGTAATTTTGAACGAGGTTTCGATCACCAAATCGCGATTAGGTTTGATCATCAATGAGGCTAGGAAATCCACGCCATTGAAACGCCGAATTGGCCCAGTGAGCGGCATTCCCAGCCGGGTGACGCACAACTAATTCGCCGCTTATCGTGAAGCCACTCCACCTTGACCCCCCACCCGAATCCAACTAAGGGCGCCCCCATCCAAGGGCGGCTTCGGCTTTCCTCGGGCAGATAGAGCTGAACATTGCCGGTGTCGTCCCGGGGGCCTTGCGCGATTCGCAGAGGCCTTTTTCTATTGGAGCGCGGTCCCTCGTGGAAGCGCTTCGGGGCGGCCGACAAAGTAACCCGGTGTCCTGTGGCACGGGTGGAGTGTTTCAGGCTCGTACCTCATCCAGGCGGTCGCCTTCGGCGGCGTCCTGGTCAAGCTGGACCCCGGATCAAGTCCGGGGTGACGGTTTGGAGTTAGGCGCGAACCTTTCCCTCCACCTTCACCATCGATGCCAGCCCTGACCGGCAGAGCCGCGCCCCTTCAGGAAAAGTGGGCACCGGTTTTCCGCCCGGAAGGGGCGCCCCGGGCGCGCAGTGCGCGCGCACGGATAAACAGGTGAAGAGAGAAAGTCTTAATGCCGACGATCAACCAGCTGGTCCGCAAGGGCCGCGTTCCGCAGAAGGCCAAGTCCAAGGTCCCTGCGATGGAGCAGAACCCGCAGAAGCGCGGCGTCTGCACCCGCGTCTACACGACGACCCCGAAGAAGCCGAACTCGGCGCTGCGCAAGGTGGCCAAGGTCCGCCTGACCAACCAGCGCGAAGTCATCAGCTACATCCCGGGCGAAGGGCACAACCTGCAGGAGCACTCCGTGGTCCTCATCCGTGGCGGCCGCGTGCGCGACCTTCCGGGCGTGCGCTACCACGTGCTGCGCGGCGTGCTCGACACCCAGGGCGTCAAGGACCGCAAGCAGAGCCGCTCGAAGTACGGCGCCAAGCGTCCGAAGTAAGCACTCGCTTATCGAGGTTTCCGGTCGCGCGCGCACTGTCGCCGCGGCCCAGATGAAGGAATTAGCGACATGAGTCGTCGTCGTCGTCCCGAGAAGCGGGAAATCCTGCCTGATCCCAAGTTCGGTGATCAGGTGCTGTCCAAGTTCATGAACAACCTGATGCTCGACGGAAAGAAGTCCGTCGCCGAGAGCATCGTCTACGGTGCGCTCGACACGGTCGAGAACCGGGCGAAGGCCAACCCGATCGAGGTGTTCCACACCGCGCTCGAGAACATCAAGCCGCAGATCGAGGTGCGTTCGCGCCGCGTCGGCGGTGCGACGTACCAGGTGCCGGTCGAGGTTCGCCCCGAGCGTGCCCAGGCGCTGGCCATCCGCTGGCTCATCACCGCCGCGCGCGGCCGGGCCGAGACCACCATGGCCGCCCGCCTCTCGGGCGAACTGATGGACGCCGCCAACAACCGCGGCAACGCGGTCAAGAAGCGCGAAGACACGCACCGCATGGCGGACGCGAACCGCGCCTTCTCGCACTACCGTTGGTAACAGCGGGGCACTGGCAACGCCGCTGGTAACACCCATATGGGGGGCGCGCTCCTTCGCCGGAGCGGCCCCCTGACTACCCGAGGAATTTGAAATGGCCCGCGAATATCCGCTGGAGCGCTACCGCAACATCGGCATCATGGCGCACATCGATGCCGGCAAGACGACCACGACCGAGCGTATTCTCTACTACACCGGCAAGTCCTACAAGATCGGCGAAGTCCACGACGGCGCCGCGACCATGGACTGGATGGAGCAGGAGCAGGAGCGCGGGATCACCATCACCTCGGCTGCGACGACCACCTTCTGGACGCCCGAGGATCCCGCGATGGATCCGCGCTCGGACCCCGAAGCCCTCCGTGCCGACATGCCCAAGTACCGCGTCAACATCATCGACACCCCCGGCCACGTCGACTTCACCATCGAAGTCGAACGCTCGCTGCGCGTGCTCGACGGCGCGGTCGCAGTCTTCGACGGCGTAGCCGGCGTCGAACCCCAGTCCGAAACCGTATGGCGCCAGGCCGACAAGTACGGCGTACCTCGGATGTGCTTCATCAATAAGTTGGACCGTACCGGCGCCGACTTTTATTACTGCGTCCAGTCGATCATTGATCGCCTCGGTGCCAAGCCGCTCGTGCTCTACATTCCGATCGGCGCGGAAAGCCAGCTCAAGGGCGTGGTGGACCTCGTGAACAATCGCGGCATCGTGTGGCAGGCCGAAGACCTGGGCGCCAAGTACGAGTTCATCGACATCCCGGTCGACCTTGCGGACAAGGCCGCCGAGTATCGCGAGCAGCTGATCGAGACCGTCGTCGAGCAGGACGACGATGTCATGGAAGCCTATCTCGAAGGCAATATCCCCGACGTCGCGACCATCAAGAAGCTCATCCGCAAGGGAACCATGGCGCGCGACTTCGTGCCCGTGACCTGCGGCTCGGCGTTCAAGAACAAGGGCGTCCAGCCCCTGCTCGACGCGGTCGTGGACTACATGCCGAGCCCGCTCGACGTGCCCGCGATCAAGGGCGTCCTGCCCGACAGCGACGAGGAAGCCGAGCGTCCGTCGAGCGACGACGCGCCATTCGCGGCGCTGGCGTTCAAGATCATGAACGACCCGTTCGTCGGCAGCCTCACCTTCACCCGCATCTATTCGGGCAAGCTCACCAAGGGGCAGGTCCTGAACTCGGTGAAGGACAAGAAGGAAAAGATCGGCCGCATGCTGCTGATGCACTCGAACAACCGCGAGGACATCGAAGAGGCATTCGCGGGCGATATCGTCGCGCTGGCCGGCATGAAGGACACCACGACCGGCGACACGCTGTGCGACATGCAGAAGCCGATCATCCTCGAGCGGATGGAATTCCCCGAGCCGGTGATCGAGCTCTCGGTGGAGCCGAAGACGAAGGCCGACCAGGAAAAGATGGGCATCGCCCTCAACCGCCTGGCGCAGGAGGATCCGTCCTTCCGTGTGTCGACCGACCACGAGAGCGGGCAGACGATCATCAAGGGGATGGGCGAGCTTCACCTCGACATCATCGTCGATCGTATGAAGCGCGAGTTCAAGGTCGAGGCCAACGTCGGCGCGCCGCAGGTGGCCTATCGCGAATACCTCGCGAAGCCGGTGGACGTGGACTACACCCACAAGAAGCAGTCGGGTGGCTCGGGTCAATTCGGCCGCGTGAAGGTCAAGGTCACTCCGGGTGAGCGCGGCCAGGGCGTATTGTTCGAAGACAACGTCAAGGGCGGCAATATTCCGAAGGAATACATCCCGGCGATCGAAAAGGGCTTCCGCGAGCAGGCTGCCAGCGGCCACCTCGTCGGCTTCCCGATCATCGACTTCACGATCGAGCTTTATGACGGTGCGTACCACGACGTCGACTCGAGCGCGATCGCGTTCGAAATCGCCGGTCGCGGCGCGATGCGCGAAGTTGCCAGCAAGTCCGGCATCAAGCTGCTCGAGCCGATCATGAAGGTGGAAGTCGTCACTCCCGAGGATTATCTCGGCGACGTGATCGGCGACCTCAACAGCCGTCGTGGTCAGATCCAGGGCACCGACACCCGCGGTAACGCGCAGGCGGTCGAGGCCATGGTGCCGCTTGCGAACATGTTCGGCTACGTCAACGAACTGCGCTCGTTCACGCAGGGCCGGGCGAACTATTCGATGCAGTTCTCGCACTACGACGAAGTACCCGCGAACGTCGCGGCCGAGGTCAAGGAGAAGCTTGCCTAAGCAGGGGTGAGCGTCTAGGGGCGGCACCCGATTCACCGGGTGCCGCAGCCTGACTTGGTGAAATTCAAATCCAGACAGAGGTTAGAGTCAAAATGGCTAAGGAAAAATTCCAGCGGAACAAGCCGCACTGCAACATCGGCACCATCGGTCACGTCGACCACGGCAAGACCACGCTGACCGCCGCGATCACCAAGGTCATGGCCGAAGTGTACGGCGGCACCGCCGTGGACTTCGCGAACATCGACAAGGCGCCGGAAGAGCGCGAGCGCGGCATCACGATCTCGACCGCACACGTCGAGTACGAGTCGGACGCGCGCCACTACGCGCACGTCGATTGCCCGGGCCACGCCGACTACGTGAAGAACATGATCACCGGTGCCGCCCAGATGGACGGCGCGATCCTGGTCGTGAACGCTGCCGACGGCCCGATGCCGCAAACCCGCGAGCACATCCTGCTCGCTCGTCAGGTCGGCGTGCCGGCGCTCGTCGTGTACATGAACAAGGTCGACCAGGTCGATGACGAGGAAATCCTCGAACTCGTCGAGCTGGAAGTCCGCGAGCTCCTCTCGAGCTACGACTTCGACGGCGACAACATTCCGATCATCAAGGGTTCGGCACTTGCCGCTCTCGAAGGTCGTGATGACGCGATCGGCAAGGATTCGGTCGTTGCCCTGATCAAGGCCGTCGACGAGTACATCCCGCAGCCCGACCGTCCGGTCGACAAGCCGTTCCTGATGCCGATCGAGGACGTGTTCTCGATCTCGGGTCGCGGCACGGTCGTCACGGGTCGTATCGAGACCGGCATCGTGAACGTTGGTGACGAAGTCGAGATCGTCGGCATCAAGGACACCAAGAAGACGACCGTCACCGGCGTCGAGATGTTCCGCAAGCTGCTCGATCGTGGTGAAGCCGGCGACAACGTCGGTGCGCTGATCCGCGGCGTGGCGCGTGAAGAGGTCGAGCGTGGCCAGGTTCTCTGCAAGCCGGGTTCGGTCAAGCCGCACACCGACTTCGAGGCCGAGGTTTACGTGCTGTCGAAGGACGAAGGTGGCCGTCACACGCCGTTCTTCGCCAACTACCGGCCGCAGTTCTACTTCCGCACCACCGACGTGACCGGCGAAGTTGTCCTCCCCGAGGGCACCGAGATGGTCATGCCGGGCGACAACGTAACGATCGGCGTCAAGCTGATCGCTCCGATCGCCATGGACGAAGGCCTGCGCTTCGCGATCCGCGAAGGCGGTCGTACCGTCGGTTCGGGCGTCGTGTCGAAGATCACCAAGTAATCCTGGCGATCTGACAAGGGTTCAGGGCCCGGTCCTCCTCGCGAGGACCGGGCCCTTCTCCTTTTAATGAGGGCGTTAATCTCCCTCGGTTCGCCGCATGGACGGCCCGCCCGGCAAAATCCCCGATCGCCCAGCGATTCTAGGGGTTGCGCGGTCCCGGTCCTATCCGTATAGGCGCGCCACCGGATGGAGATTCGTCTCCTTCCAACGAAATTCGGGGAGGCCGCCCGTTTCCGGGAAACCGGATGCAGCGGGGCGCGCCTTTCTTTTTTGCGGGTCGTGAGGCGGAAACGTCGATAGCTCGCTTGGCTCTTTCGCATCGGTAGTAGGACATGGAAGCCCAGAATATCCGCATTCGCCTCAAGGCGTTTGACCATCGCGTACTCGACCAGGCCACTGGCGAGATCGCGGACACCGCCCGTCGTACGGGCGCGCTGATCCGGGGTCCCATTCCTCTTCCGACGCGCATCGAGAAGTTCACCGTGAACCGCGGCCCGCACATCGACAAGAAGTCGCGCGAGCAGTTCGAGGTGCGCACCTACAAGCGGTTGCTCGACATCGTGCAGCCCAACGCCCAGACCGTGGACGCGCTCATGAAGCTCGACCTCGCGGCTGGCGTAAACGTCGAGATCAAGCTCGCTTGATTTCGGCGCGGGGCCGCAGGGCTCCGCGGACAAGGGATACCTCCGGCAAGTTGCCGGGCAGCGTCCCCCGTCTCGCCTCTTCGGAGGCACTTTGGCCCGGACGGGGCGACGCATGACAATCTGGGCCAAGCAAGCACGAGGGAATGGTCCCTTGTGCCTCTGTAAGGAGAACGGATCATGCGCTCCGGCGTGATCGCTAAGAAAGTCGGGATGACCCGCCTGTTCCAGGAGGACGGCCGCCACGTGCCGGTTACCGTGCTGTCGCTGGAAGATTGCCAGGTCGTATCGCACCGTACCGATGACCGCGACGGCTACTATGCCGTCCAGCTCGGCGCGGGCGAGGCCAAGCACAAGAACGTCAACAAGCCGCAGCGCGAGCAGTTCGCCAAGGCGCAGGTTGGCCTGAAGATGCGCGTCGCGGAATTCCGCGTCGACGGCGAGGATGCTCTCATCCCCGTCGGCTCGACCATCTCGGCCGAACACTTCGTCGCCGGGCAGAAGGTCGACATCACCGGCCACACGCAGGGCAAGGGCTTTGCCGGCGCCATGAAGCGCTGGGGCTTCGGCGGCATGCGCGCGACGCACGGCGTCTCGATCAGCCACCGTGCCCACGGTTCGACCGGCAACCGCCAGGATCCGGGCCGCGTGTTCAAGAACAAGAAGATGGCCGGCCACATGGGCGACCGTCAGCGGACCCAGCAGAACCTCGAGGTTGTCCGCACCGACGCGGATCGCGGCCTGATCTTCGTGAAGGGCTCGGTTCCCGGCTCGAAGAACGGCTGGCTGCTCGTGCGCGACGCAGTGAAGATTTCGCTGCCCGAGGGTCTGCCGTTCCCCGGCGCGATCCTCGAGAAGAAGAACACCGCTCCCGAGCACGAGGAAGCGCCGGCCGGCATGGTCGAAGCTGCCGCCGAGCACGAAGTGGTCGAGCAGGTCACCCCCGAGATGCAGGAGCAGCTTGCTGAAGAGCAGCAGGCGGGCGCCGAAACTCCGGCCGAAGCAACCGACACCGCCGAGGGCACCGCGCCCGAAGGCGATGCGAACAAGGAGGGCTGATCCGTGAAGGTGAAGGTCCAGAAACTCGACGGCAAGGCCTCGGGCGACATCGAACTGAACGATGACGTCTTCGGCGTCGAACCGCGCCAGGACATCCTGCACCGCGTCGTCACGTGGCAGCTGTGGAATCGTCGTGCGACCGCGCGGCCGACCCGCGAGCGCAGCGACGTTTCGCGCACCGGCAAGAAGTTCGGCCGCCAGAAGGGCGGCGGTACGGCTCGTCACGGCGACCGCGCGGCCCCGATCTTCATCGGCGGCGGCAAGGCCCACGGTGCCAAGAAGCGCGATTTCAACATCTCGCTGAACAAGAAGATCCGCTCGCTCGGTCTGCGCATGGCGCTGTCGAGCAAGGCGAAGGACGGTCTCATCATCGTCGATACGCTGGAGCTGAAGGACGCCAAGACCAAGGCGCTCAAGGGTGCGTTCGACAAGAACGGCTGGAGCGGCAAGGTCTTGGTGATCGACGGCGACGCGGTCGAAGGTTCGTTCGCGAAGGCCGCAGGCAACCTGCCCGGCGTCAACGTGATGCCGGCGGTGGGTGCCAACGTCTACGACATCCTGAAGCACGACACGCTGGTCCTTACCAAGGCTGCGGTCGAGAAGCTGGAGGCGCGCTTCAATGGCTAAGTCAGCAAAGCCGGTCGACGCGCGTCACTACGACGTGATCGTCGCCCCGCACATCACCGAAAAGTCGACGCTCGCGAGCGAATACAACGCGATCGTCTTCAAGGTCGCGAACGACGCGACCAAGAGCCAGATCAAGGAGGCCGTCGAGGCCATCTACGATCGTAAGGTGGCGAAGGTGAACACCATCGTCGTCAAGGGCAAGACGAAGCGCTGGAAGGGCAAGCCCTACACGCGCACCGACATGAAGAAGGCGATCGTGACGCTGGCCGAGGGCCAGGACTCGATCGACGTCACGAGCGGGATCTGAGGCCATGGCACTCAAGAACTACAAGCCGACCAGCCCGGCCCGCCGCGGCCTGATCCTGGTCGACAAGTCCGGCCTCCACAAGGGCAAGCCGGTCAAGGCGCTTACCGAAGGCAAGCGCAAGACCGGTGGACGCAACAACAAGGGCCACGTGACCAGCCGCGGTATCGCGGGCGGGCACAAGCAGAAGTACCGCTACATCGACTTCAAGCGTCGCAAGTGGGACATGCCGGCCACCGTCGAGCGGATGGAATACGATCCCAACCGCACCGCGTTCATCGCGCTGGTGAAGTACGAGGACGGCGAGCTCGCCTACATCCTCGCACCGCAGCGCTTGGCCGTGGGCGACAGCGTCGTTGCGGGCGAGAAGACCGACACCAAGCCGGGCAACGCGATGCTGCTGGGCCAGATGCCGGTCGGCACCATCTGCCACAACGTGGAGATGAAGCCGGGCAAGGGTGGTCAGATCGCCCGTTCGGCAGGCACCTACGTCCAAGTCGTCGGTCGTGACCGCGGCATGGTGATCGTGCGCCTCAACAGCGGCGAACAGCGTTACCTGCGCGCCGACTGCATGGGCACCGTGGGCGCTGTGTCGAACCCCGACAACCAGAACCAGAACTTCGCGAAGGCCGGCCGTACGCGCTGGAAGGGCCGTCGTCCGCTTACCCGCGGTGTCGCGAAGAACCCGGTCGATCACCCGCACGGCGGCGGCGAAGGCCGCACCTCGGGCGGCCGCCACCCGGTCACCCCGTGGGGCAAGCCGACCAAGGGCGCCCGCACCCGCCACAACAAGGCGACCGACAAGATGATCATCCGTTCGCGTCACGCGAAGAAGAAGAGGTAATCGAGATGGCTCGTTCCGTCTGGAAAGGTCCGTTCGTCGACCTCCACCTGCTGAAGAAGGCCGAAGACGCTCAGGAGAAGAGCGCACGCGGTGCGATCAAGACCTGGTCGCGTCGCAGCACCATTCTCCCGCAGTTCGTCGGGCTGACCTTCAGTGTCTACAACGGCCAGAAGTTCATTCCGGTCTCCGTCAACGAAGACATGGTCGGCCATAAGCTCGGCGAGTTTGCGCCCACGCGCAGCTTCCCCGGCCACGCCGCCGACAAGAAGGGCAAGCGCTGATGGGCAAGGCAAAGTCCCCCCGCCGCGTAGGCGACAACGAGGCGCTGGCCGTCGGCACCACGATCCGTGGTTCGGCGCAGAAGCTCAACCTCGTTGCCGGTCTCATTCGCGGCAAGAAGGCCGAAGAGGCTCTGAACATCCTCGCCTTCTCGAAGAAGGCGATGGCCCGCGACGCATCGAAGGTGCTCGCGAGCGCGATTGCCAACGCCGAGAACAACCATAACCTCGACGTCGACGCGCTCGTCGTTGCCGAGGCGTCGGTCGGCAAGTCGGTCACCATGAAGCGCTTCCACACGCGCGGACGCGGCAAGAGCACCCGCATCCTCAAGCCGTTCAGCCGGCTGCGCATCGTGGTCCGTGAAAGCGAGGAGGCCTGAGTCATGGGTCACAAGAGCAATCCGATCGGCCTGCGCCTGCAGATCAACCGCACCTGGGACAGCCGCTGGTACGCCGAAGGGCGCGACTATGCCAAGCTGCTCAGCGAGGACATCGAGATCCGCAAGTACATCGTCGAGAACCTGCCGCAGGCGGCGATCTCGAAGGTGGTCATTGAGCGTCCGGCCAAGCTGTGCCGCGTGTCGATCTATGCCGCCCGTCCGGGTGTCATCATCGGCAAGAAGGGCGCCGACATCGAGAAGCTTCGTTCGAAGCTTGCGACGATGACCGCCAGTGAGGTGAAGCTGAACATCGTCGAGATCCGCAAGCCGGAAATCGATTCGAAGCTCGTCGCGCAGGGCATTGCCGACCAGCTGATCCGCCGCGTGGCGTTCCGCCGGGCGATGAAGCGTGCGATGCAGTCCGCCATGCGCCTGGGTGCCGAAGGTATCAAGGTGATGTGCGGCGGACGTCTCGGCGGCGCCGAAATCGCGCGTGTCGAACAGTACCGCGAAGGTCGGGTTCCGCTGCACACGCTGCGTGCGAACGTCGACTATGCCGAAGCCGAGGCCCTGACCGCCTATGGCATCATCGGCATCAAGGTTTGGATCTTCAAGGGTGAGATTCTCGGCCACGATCCGACCGCGCAGGACCGCTTGATGATGGAGGCCCAGACCTCCGGCGTCCGCCCCGCCGGCGACCGGCGCTAAGGTAGAGCTAGAGCAATGCTGCAACCGAAAAAGACCAAGTTTCGCAAGGCTTTCAAGGGCCGGATCAAGGGCGAGGCCAAGGGTGGCACCGACCTGAACTTCGGCTCCTACGGCCTCAAGGCGCTCGAGCCGGAGCGGGTCACCGCTCGCCAGATCGAAGCCGCTCGTCGTGCGATCACGCGTCACATCAAGCGCCAGGGGCGCCTGTGGATCCGCGTGTTCCCCGACGTGCCGGTGTCGAAGAAGCCTGCCGAAGTCCGTCAGGGCAAGGGCAAGGGTTCGATCGAATACTGGGCCGCCCGCGTGAAGCCGGGCCGGATCCTGTTCGAGCTCGACGGCGTTCCCGGCCCGCTTGCGGCCGAGGCGTTCAGCCGGGCAGCGATGAAGCTGCCGATCAAGACCAAGGTCGTTGCCCGTCTGGGCGACACCAGCCACCTGGGAGGCGAGTAATGGCCAAGGCTGCTACTAAGAAAGCCGCTGCGAAGCCGAATACCGGCAACGCGAAGGCTGCCGACATGCGCACCAAGACCGACGATCAGCTTTCCGAAGCGCTCGTCGATCTCAAGCGCGAGGCGTTCAACCTGCGCTTCCAGGCCGCCACCAACCAGCTGGAGCGCCCCGCGCGCATCCGCGAGGTGCGCCGCGACATCGCGCGCATCAAGACGCTGCAGGGCGAGCGCACTCGCACTGCCGAAGCGAAGTAAGGAAGGCCTGATGCCAAAGCGTATCCTCACCGGGACTGTCGTTTCGGACAAGACCGACAAGACCGTGACCGTGCTGGTCGAGCGCAAGGTTAAGCACCCGCTCTACGGCAAGATCATCCGTCGTTCGAAGAAGTACCACGCCCACGACGAGGGCAACGAGTACAAGCCGGGCGACGTCGTGCGGATCGAGGAGACCCGCCCGATTTCGAAGACCAAGACCTGGGCCGTGAAGGACCGGGTCGTCGCAGGTGGCGTGCAGGCGGTGGAAGCCGATCTGGACGTGGCCGAAGCCGGCAACTGAGCCAGTTGATTTAGGAACTGCCGGACTGGTTCCGGCAAGCCGAACGAGAAGGAAGACGGATCAATGATCCAGATGCAATCCAATCTCGACGTCGCGGACAACAGCGGCGCCAAGCGCGTCCAGTGCATCAAGGTACTGGGCGGCTCGAAGCGCCGCACCGCAGGCGTCGGCGACGTCATCGTCGTGTCCGTCAAGGAGGCGCAGCCGCGCACCCGCGTCAAAAAGGGCGACGTTCACCGTGCGGTGATCGTACGCACCAAGAAGGACGTCCGCCGTCCCGATGGCAGCGTGATCCGCTTCGACAGCAACGCTGCCGTGCTGGTGAACAAGAACGAGGAGCCGATCGGCACCCGTATCTTCGGACCCGTGGTGCGCGAACTGCGCGGCCGCGGCTTCATGAAGATCATCAGCCTCGCTCCGGAGGTGTTGTGATGGCTGGTGCGAAGATCAAGAAGGGCGACAGCGTCGTCGTACTCTCGGGCAAGGACAAGGGCCGCACCGGCACCGTCCAGGCCGTGATGCCGAAGGACGCCAAGGTCCTGGTTGACGGGATCAACGTGATCGCCCGTCACCGCAAGCCGACGCAGCAGAACCCGCAGGGCGGGATCGACCGCAAGCCGGCTCCGATGCACATCAGTAAGGTTGCGCTGGCCGATCCCAAGGACGGCAAGCCGACCCGCGTGCGCTTCGAAACCAAGGACGGCAAGAAGGTCCGCGTGGCCGTGAAGTCCGGGGAGACCATCGATGGCTGACACCAAGTACACCCCGCGCATGAAAGCCAAGTACGAATCCGATATCGCCAAGGCGATGACGGAGAAGTTCGGCTACAAGAACGCGATGGAAGTGCCCCGGATCGAGAAGATCACGCTCAACATGGGCGTGGGCGAGGCGAGCCAGGACAAGAAGAAGGTCCAGACCGCCGCCGAGGAAATGGCGCTGATCGCCGGCCAGAAGCCGGTCATCACGAAGGCGAAGAAGTCGATCGCGCAGTTCAAGCTGCGTGAGGGCATGCCGATCGGTGCGAAGGTGACCCTTCGCCGCGAACGCATGTACGAATTCCTCGACCGCCTGGTGACTATCGCCATGCCCCGCATCCGCGACTTCCGCGGGCTGAACCCGAAGAGCTTCGACGGGCGCGGCAACTATGCGATGGGCCTGAAGGAACAGATCATCTTTCCGGAAATCTCGTACGACAAGATCGAGAAGGTCCGGGGGATGGACATCATCGTAACCACCACCGCGAAGACCGACGACGAAGCGCGCGAACTGCTGCGCCTGTTCGGTTTCCCGTTCCCCCGCGAGGAAGCTGCTGAAGAGCAGCAGGCCGCGGCGTGATCCAGATTTGAGGAAGAGAGCTTAAGTCCATGGCGAAACTGAGTTCCATCAATAAGAACGAGCGGCGCAAGAAGCTCGTGAAGAAGTACGCGGGCAAGTACGCCCGGCTGAAGGCCATTGCCGACGACGAGTCGAAGGACGATGGCGAGCGCCTGATCGCGCGCCTGAAGCTGGCCGAAATCCCGCGGAACGCGAACCCGACCCGGGTGCGCAACCGTTGTTCCACCACCGGCCGCCCGCGCGGCTATTACCGCAAGTTCGGCCTTTGCCGCATCGAGCTCCGGGACCTTGGCAACAAGGGCATGATCCCGGGTCTCACGAAGTCGAGCTGGTGAGGATCTGACCGATGGCTATGACCGATCCCCTGGGTGACATGCTCACCCGCATCCGCAACGGCCAGCAGGCGAAGAAGGACTCCGTCCTGACTCCCGCCAGCAAGCTGCGCGCGAACGTGCTCGAAGTGCTCCAGCGCGAAGGCTACATCCGTGGCTACAGCGAAGACGCCTCGGGCAAGCATCCCGCACTGCGGATCGAACTGAAGTATTTCGAAGGCGAGCCCGCGATCAAGCACGTGGCCCGCGTTTCGAAGCCCGGCCGCCGCGTCTACTCGGGTTCCAAGGAACTGCCGACGATCCGCAACGGCCTCGGCATCACCATCGTCTCGACGCCCAAGGGCGTGCTCTCGGATGCCGAAGCACGTGTCCAGAACGTCGGCGGCGAAGTGCTGGCGGAGGTATTCTGATGAGCCGCATCGGCAAGCGTCCGGTGGCGATCCCCAGCGGGGTCACCGCGGACATCGACAATGGTACGCTCAGCGTGAAGGGTCCCAAGGGCACCCTTTCGATGGGCATGTCCGACCTCATCGACTACAAGGTCGAGGACGGTCAGATCGCGGTCAAGCCGGCCAACGATTCCAAGCAGGCGCGTGCCTTCTGGGGCATGCAGCGCACGTTGGTTTCGAACCTGGTCGAAGGCGTCACCGACGGTTTCACCAAGACGCTCGTCATCAAGGGCGTCGGTTACCGTGCACAGGCGCAGGGCAAGAAGCTCAAGCTGCAGCTCGGCTACTCGCACGACGTCGATCTCGACGTTCCCGAGGGGCTCGAGGTGAAGACGCCGGACCAGACCACCGTCGAGGTTTCGGGCATCGACAAGCAGGCCGTCGGCCAGTTTGCCGCCGAAATCCGCCGCTGGCGCAAGCCCGAGCCGTACAAGGGCAAGGGTATCGCCTATCGCGGCGAGTACATCTTCCGCAAGGAAGGAAAGAAGAAGTAAGATGGCCAAGCTTTCCCTCTTCGAGCGCCGCCGCCGCCGCGTGCGCACCGCGATCAAGTCGCGCGCCGGTACCCGTCCGCGCCTGTCGGTGCATCGCACCGGCAAGCACATCTACGCGCAGATCATCGACGACGCCGCCGGCAAGACCGTTGCCGCGGCCAGCACTCTTGGCAGCGATGCCAGCGGTGCGAACATCGATGCCGCCGCGAAGGTGGGCAAGGATATCGCCGCCGCTGCCAAGAAGGCCGGCGTTTCCGCCGTCGTGTTCGATCGCGGCGGGTTCCTGTTTCACGGCCGCGTCAAAGCGCTGGCCGACGCCGCCCGCGAAGGTGGGCTGGAGTTCTGATGATGGCTGACGAAAACAACAACGAAGCGACTGCCGCGACCGAAAACGCGGTCACCACCGAGCAGCCGGCAATCGCCGACACTCCGTCGGAAGCCGGTGCCACCCAGAGCGCGGAAGGCGGCGATCCGTCGCAGCCGCGCGGACGCGGTGCCCGTGGCGGCGATCGCGGTGGCCGGGGCGGTGGCAATCGTGACGGACGCGGCGGTGGCCGCGGTCGTGACGGCCGTCGCGACAACCGTCGCGAGGAAGAAGACGACGGCATCATCGAGAAGCTCGTCCACATCAACCGGGTGTCCAAGACGGTGAAGGGCGGCAAGCGCTTCGGCTTCGCGGCGCTGGTCGTCGTGGGCGACGGCGCGGGCCGCGTGGGCTTCGGTCATGGCAAGGCGCGCGAAGTGCCCGAAGCCATCACCAAGGCGACCGCTGCCGCCAAGAAGAAGATGATCCGCGTTCCGCTCAAGGAAGGCCGGACCCTGCACCATGACGGCAAGGGCCGCTTCGGTGCCGGCAAGGTCAACGTCCGCAGCGCGCCTGCGGGTACCGGCATCATCGCCGGCGGCCCGATGCGCGCCGTGTTCGAAAGCCTGGGCGTGGCCGACGTGGTGACCAAGTCGGTCGGCACCAGCAACCCCTACAACATGATCCGCGCCACGTTCGACGCGCTCACCAACCAGACTTCGCCGAAGTCGGTGGCGCAGCGTCGCGGCAAGAAGGTCGCCGACCTTCTGGGTCGTGGCGGCGCCAGCGCAGCCGAGGCGGAAGCCGACGCCGCGGCGATTGCGGAGTAATCCAGATGGCCAAGAAGAGCACCATCAAGATCAAGCAGATCGGCAGCCCGATCCGTCGTCCGGAAAGCCAGAAGAAGATTCTGGTCGGTCTCGGCCTGGGCAAGATGCACCGCGTGGTGGAACTGGAAGACAGCGCCGAAGTACGCGGCGCCATCGCCAAGCTACCCCACATGGTCGAAATCGTCGACTGACAACCTCTCGGCTCCGGGCTTCGGCCAGGGCCAATTAGCGCGACAAAAGCGAAAGCGAGTGCATTGACATGAAACTGAACGACATCCGCGACAACGAAGGCGCCCGCCACCGCAAGATGCGGGTCGGCCGGGGCATCGGTTCGGGCAAGGGCAAGACCGCCGGACGCGGCCAGAAGGGCCAGAAGGCTCGCTCCGGCGTGGCCGTCAAAGGCTTCGAGGGCGGCCAGATGCCGCTCCACATGCGCCTGCCGAAGCGCGGCTTCAACAACCCCAACGGCAAGGACTATGCCGAGGTGAATCTGGGTATGATCCAGAAGTTCATCGACGCCGGCAAGCTGGACGCCAAGGGCACTCTCGACCACGACGCGCTCAAGGCCGCTGGCCTCGCACGCGGCGGCAAGCACGGCGTGCGCCTGCTCGGCAAGGGCGAGATCACCGCCAAGATCAGCCTGAGGGTCGCAGGTGCGTCGAAGGGCGCGATCGAAGCGGTCGAGAAGGCCGGCGGCAAGGTCGAAGTCATCGAGGCAGGCAAGCCAGAGGCCGAAAAGAAGGCCGAACGCGCCGCCGCCAACAAGGCGAAGAAGACCAAGTAAGCGAAAAGTGTGGGCGCGGGGTTCGACATCGGACCCCGCGCTTCCTATGTAGCCTCCCTGTGCCGGGAGGGACCGGCGCGATAAAGGATTTTCGGGTAATCCCATGGCATCACGCGCCGACAACATTGCGAGCAGCCTCAGCCTCGCGAACTTCTCCAAGGCAACCGAGCTCAAGAACCGCATCTGGTTCACGATCGGCGCACTTATCGTGTTCCGCTTCCTGAGCTTCGTGCCGCTTCCGGGTGTGAACCCGCTGATCCTGGAGTCGCTCTACGAGCAGACCCGCGGCGGTATCCTCGACCTGTTCAACACCTTTTCGGGCGGCAGCCTCGAACGCATGAGCCTCATCGCGCTCGGCGTCATGCCGTACATCACAGCTTCGATCGTGATCCAGTTGGCCGCATCGCTTCACCCGGCGCTTGCCGCGCTGAAGAAGGAAGGCGCCACCGGGCGGCAGAAGCTCAACCAGTACACCCGCTACGGCACGGTGTTCCTGTGCGCGATCCAGGGCTGGTTCCTGGCTTCGGGTCTCGAAGCCTACGGCGCGTCGAGCGGCCTGCAGGCCGTGGTGATACCTGGCCTGACCTTCCGCATTACCGCCGTCATCAGCCTCGTGGGCGGAACGATGTTCCTGCTGTGGCTGGGTGAGCAGATCACCAGCCGCGGCATCGGCAACGGTGTATCGCTGATCATCATGGCGGGCATCGTGGCCCAGTTCCCCAGCTTCGGCGCGAACCTGTTCGAAGGCGCACGGTCGGGATCGATCAGCGGCTTCGTGATCGTCGGCCTGATCCTGATGATCGTCGGCCTGATCCTGTTCATCTGCTTCATGGAGCGCGCGCAGCGCCGCCTGCTGATCCAGTACCCCAAGCGTGCGAGCGCGAAGGGCATGATGCAGGCCGACCGCAGCCACCTTCCGCTGAAGCTGAACACCGCGGGCGTCATCCCGCCGATCTTTGCCAGCTCGCTGCTGCTGCTGCCGCTGACGATCAGCCAGTTCGCCGGTCAGTCGATCGATACCGAAAGCACCGCAGGCGGGATCATCACGTCGATGAACTTCTACCTGCAGCACGGGCAGCCGCTCTACCTGGCGCTTTACGCCATCGGCATCATCTTCTTCTGCTTCTTCTATACCGCGGTCGTCTTCAACCCCGAGGAAACCGCCGAGAATCTCAAGAAGAACGGCGGCTTCATTCCCGGCATCCGGCCGGGCAAGCGGACGCAGGACTATCTCGATTACGTGCTGACCCGCATTACCGTCATCGGCGCGATCTACCTGACGCTCGTCTGCGTGATCCCGGAATACATGTTCAGCCAGACCGGCGTCGCGATGGTCATGGGTGGCACCAGCCTCCTTATCGTCGTCAACGTGACGGTGGACACGATCAGCCAGATCCAGTCGCATTTGCTGGCTCACCAGTATGGCGACCTGATCAAGAAGGCGAAGCTCAAGGGTCGCCTGCGCTAACCTGACCAGACCCCGGGGGGACTCTGCCGTGAACATCATTTTGTTGGGTCCGCCGGGGGCGGGCAAGGGTACCCAGGCGCAGCGCCTCGTCGAGCATCGCGGCATGCGTCAGCTTTCGACCGGCGACATGCTGCGCGCCGCAGTAAAGGCGGGCACGCCTGTGGGTCTCGAAGCCAAGGCGGTGATGGAGCGCGGCGAACTCGTCTCGGACGAGATCGTCAGCAAGCTGATCGATGCGGAGCTGACCGCAATGGGTGCAGACGCCGGCGCGATCTTCGACGGTTATCCCCGCACCGAAGCGCAGGCGCACGCGCTCGACGCGCTACTCGCCCAGCACGGCCGCAGTCTCGATTACGTGATCGAACTCGAGGTGAACGAGGACGCGCTGGTCGAACGGATCACGGGCCGCTTCACCTGCGCCAATTGCGGCGAGGGCTATCACGACGTCTTCAAGCAGCCTGCGGTCGAAGCGACCTGCGACAAGTGCGGATCGCGCGAATTCAAGCGCCGGCTCGACGACAACGAAGATACGGTCCGCACGCGCATGGGCGAATACCGCGCCAAGACCGCGCCGATCCTCCCGGTGTATGAGGCTCGCGGCATCGTTCGCCGGGTCGATGGCATGGCCGACATCGGTACCGTGACCGACGCGATCGAGGCGATCCTCGCCGCTTAGCCCTTTTCCCCATTGCGCTGCCGTGGAATAGGGGGCGCAGGGGAGGGATGACATGATGAAATCGGCAATAGGCGCGATGGCGCTGCTGGCTGTTGCGGCACCGGCTAGTGCCGAGGTGGTGCAGAGTTCTGCCACCCACTTCGTGACGCGCGACAGCGTTACGGTCAAAGCGGCACCAAAGGCCGCCTGGCTCGCCCTCATTACGCCCGGCGACTGGTGGGCCGACGATCACACCTGGTCGGGCAAGGCGGCGAACCTGATGCTATCGCCCCAGGGCGGCGGCTGCTTCTGCGAGCGGATTCCCGAAAAGGACAGCGCGAGCGAGGTCGGTCTTGCTGGCAGCGCGCATCACATGACGGTCGTGATGGCGGAGCCGATGAAAGTGCTGCGGATGCGCGGCGGGCTCGGCCCGCTCCAGTCGGAACCGGTGGACGGCGTGCTGACGATAACGATGCAGGCAGACAAGGCTTCGGGCGGGACACGCATCGTCATGGAATACGTCGTCGGCGGCCACATGCGCTACGAAGTGCCGACGATCTCGAAGGCCGTTGACGGCGTGATGAGCCTGCAACTCGGACGTCTCGCCGACAAGCTCGGCCGCGTCGCGGAGCCTTCCACCGCAACTCCATCCAAGGCCGACCCGAAGCCGGCAGCGAAAGCGCCCGCAAAGGTCGAACCGCTTAAGGAGGAAGATGTCGGAGCCGCACTCGACGCGATGGACAAGCCGACCGAAAGGCCGGACGACTGACGTTGCCACGGGCTTTGACGCTGCGCTGAAACGGGTGTAACGCAAGTCCATCGATCGGGAAGCGGGGCCTACGGGGCTCTCGCGCTCGTTTTCGCGCGCTCGGGCATTGACGGCGCAGCCGAATCGCCTTAAGCGCGCGCACATTCGACAGAGCGGGTTCGGTCCGGCAGGCGACAGCCATTGTGCGCGCCATCCGGGCCTTTTGCCGTAAGGGCACCCGCCCGCGTCGAATGCAAGCGATGAGATGGGGACCGGCGTCCTTCGCGAAGATGGCGCCTTCGTCCCTGTGGAGCATGGAGAATAAAGTGGCTCGTATTGCCGGGGTAAATCTCCCCACCAACAAGCGCGTTATCATCGCGCTGACCTACATCCACGGGATCGGCCGTACGACGGCCGTGAAGATCGCCGACAAGCTCGGCCTCGATCACAGCCGCCGCGTGCAGGACCTGTCCGACGCCGAAGTGCTGCAGATCCGCGAGACGATCGATGCCGAGCATCAGGTCGAGGGCGACCTTCGCCGCGAAACCGCGATGAACATCAAGCGTCTGATGGACCTCGCCAGCTATCGCGGCCTGCGTCACCGCAAGGGCCTTCCGGTCCGCGGCCAGCGCACCCACACCAACGCCCGCACCCGCAAGGGCAAGGCCAAGCCGATCGCCGGCAAGAAGAAGTAAGCCTCTTTCGGCAAGCTCTCCGCGAGCGGACCCGATCGAGCAGCTGCTTTCTTGGATTTAGGACAGGAATTCCCACATGGCACGCGAACCCCAGCGCATTAAGCGCCGCGAACGCAAGAATATCTCGAGCGGCGTCGCGCACGTGAACGCCAGCTTCAACAACACCATGATCACCATCACCGACGCACAAGGCAACGCCATTTCGTGGTCGTCGGCCGGCATGATGGGCTTCAAGGGCAGCCGCAAGTCGACTCCCTATGCCGCCCAGGTCGCCGCCGACGATGCCGGCAAGAAGGCCGCCGAACACGGCGTCCGCACGCTCGAAGTCGAGGTCAAGGGCCCCGGCTCCGGCCGCGAAAGCGCGCTGCGGGCACTGCAGGCGGTCGGCTTCACGATCACCTCGATCCGCGACGTGACGCCGATCCCGCACAATGGCGTGCGGCCCTCCAAGCGCCGCCGCGTCTGACACCTGCCCGGCGGCAGGGTCGCTCCCCGCCGCCGTTTTTCCGCAGGATCGGACGCCACCAGGCGCCGGTCCCGTGACCATTTGAACCCCAGGGGATATCCATGGCCGTCAACACCAAGAACTGGCAGGAACTCAAGAAGCCCAACACCCTCGAGGTCAAGGACGCAGCGAAGGGCCGCAAGGCGACTTTCGTTGCCGAGCCGCTCGAGCGCGGATATGGCCTGACCCTCGGCAACGCATTGCGCCGGGTCCTTCTGTCCAGCCTTCAGGGCGCTGCGATCACCTCGATCAAGATCGAGAACGTGCTGCACGAATTCTCTTCGCTCGCCGGCGTGCGCGAAGACGTCACGGACATCGTGCTCAACGTCAAGCAGATCGCTCTCAAGATGGAAGGCGAAGGGCCCAAGCGCCTTCAGCTTGCGGCCACCGGACCGGGCAAGGTTACCGCCGGTGATATCGCCGTGTCGGGCGACATCGAGGTGATGAACAAGGATCTCGTGATCTGCCACCTCGACGAAGGTGCGAACCTCAACATGGAACTGACCGCCGACACCGGCAAGGGCTATGTCCCGGCCGTCGGCAACCGCCCGGTGGATGCACCGATCGGCCTGGTCCCGGTCGACTCGCTCTACTCGCCGGTCCGCCAGGTCAGCTACAAGGTCGAAAACGCCCGCGTCGGGCAGGAACTCGATTTCGACAAGCTGAGCCTTACGGTCGAGACCGACGGCACCGTGACCCCCGAAGATGCCGTGGCCTATGCCGCGCGCATCCTGCAGGACCAGCTCGCGCTGTTTGTCCACTTCGAGGACGGTGTGCCGGTTTCTTCGAGCCCGATGATCGGCATGGCTGCCCCGACCGAGGAAAGCGACGCCAACCAGCTCAACCGCTACCTTCTCAAGAAGGTCGACGAGCTCGAACTGTCGGTGCGTTCGGCCAACTGCCTCAAGAACGACAACATCATTTACATCGGTGACCTGGTCCAGAAGACCGAGGCCGAGATGCTCCGCACGCCGAACTTCGGCCGCAAGTCGCTCAACGAGATCAAGGAAGTCCTGAGCTCGATGGGTCTGCGCCTCGGCATGGATATCCCCGGCTGGCCGCCGGAGAACATCGAGGAAATGGCGAAGAAGCTCGAACAAGAGCTTCTGGGCTGAACGGGATTGGGCGGCGCCCGCTAACGCCGCCTGCATCGGGCTACCTGACACGGGCCCCCTACGAACGAAGGAACTGAGAAATGCGTCACGGAATCAAGGGCCGCAAGCTGCAGCGCAAGAGCGGCCACCGCGCCGCGCTGCTGCGCAACCTCGCCGCCGCGCTCATCAAACACGAGCAGATCCTCACCACCACGCCCAAGGCGAAGGAGCTGCGTCCCTACGTCGAGAAGCTGATCACCCTCGCCAAGCGCGGCGGGCTCAGCAATCGCCGCCTGGCGATGAGCCGCCTCGGCGACGACACCCAGCTCAAGAAGCTGTTCGACGTCCTGGCCGAGCGTTACGCTGGACGCGATGGCGGCTACACCCGCATCGTCAAGGCGGGCTTCCGCGAGAGCGATGCTGCTCCGATCGCGATCATCGAACTGGTCGACCGCGACGTTTCGGCCAAGGGCCAGGATTCGGGTCCGGTGATGAACCAGGACGAGGACGAGTTCGAAGACGCCTGATAGCGCCTTACAATACCAGACAAGCGAAGGGCCGGGGGGAGACTTCCGGCTCTTTTCGTTTGCACTGAGTGGCGATCATTCAGCGGAACGGCACTTTTCCTGAACGCCAGCTAACGTGCCAATTCAGCCTTCTCTCAAGCCGAATCGGCCAGAAGGGTGCCACGAAGCAGGGAAAACGCTTCCCTTAGACTGAATTGAGGTGAGCCATGAAGACCATTTCCAACGCCTTCGCCAAAGGCACTCTTGCCACCGTCGCGGCTGGCGCGATGGCTCTGGCTTCGGCATCCCCCGCCATGGCGCAGGATCGCTACCGCGACCGTGACGGCGGCATCAGTGCGGGCGAAATCATCGCCGGCGCGCTCGTGATTGGCGGCATCGCCGCCGTGGCGAGTTCGATCGGCAAGGACCGCAACTATCGCGGCACCTACGGCGAGCCGTATTACAACGGCAACTACAACAGCCGCTATGGTTACAACAACTATGGCAACCCGCGTCAGGCGGTCGAGCAGTGCGTCCGTGCCGCCCAGCGCGGTGCCTACGGCGCCCGCGTGACCGACATCCGCGACGTCGATCGCAAGAACTACGGCTACCGCGTCAAGGGTACGGTTGTCGTGAACGAGCGTGGCGGCGGCTGGGGCCGGGACTACAACTACCGCTACAGCGGCCGGAACTACGACCAGGGTCGTTTCACCTGCGACGTGCAGGGTAACCGGGTCGTCGGCCTCGATTACAGCGGCCTGCGTGGTTACCGCTAAGCGCGGGTCTGCGTAGACAATAGGCAAAGGGCGGTTCAGGCTGTTGCAAGCCTGGGCCGCCTAGTCGCATATGCACGATGCGGCATTTTCGCCGCACGATCTGTCTTGAGGGAACACAGGTCATGCTCTTCCGCTTCGCTTCCGCCGCCGCATTGGCCGCCAGTCTGTCGATGGCCGCGACGCCACTGTCAGCGGCAGAGTTGCCGCAGCTTGCCGGACATCGCGCGGTCGAGGCGCCGGGCGTTTTCGACGCCGATGCGGTCAATGCCGACGGTTATCGCCGCTGGCATCGCCGCGACCGGGTCGACGCGGGAGACGTGATCGGCGGCATCCTGGTGCTCGGCACGATCGCCGCGGTCGCAAGCGCGGCAAGCAAGGCCAGCCGCGATCGCGCCTATCGCACGCGCGGTTATCCCTATCCCAATCGCGACTACGACTATCAGCGCGATTACCGCAGCCGCCCCTACAATTCGCGCATGGACGACAGCCGCGGGATCGACCGCGCAGTTGACATGTGCGCGCGCGAAGTTGAGCGCAATGCGCAGGTCGAGACGGTCGATAGCGTGAGCCGCACCGGACAGGGCTGGGCCGTCACCGGCCAGCTTCTCACCGGGGCACCGTTCACCTGCTCGATCGGTCCCGATGGACGGATCGAGGGTGTCGATTTCGGCGCTCGCGGGGCGCAGGTCGAAGATCGCCAGTGGGACGACGATCGATACGCCGCAGCGCGTGCTGCCCAAGATGGGACGGGCACTCCAGCCTATCCGGGCGGTCCGCTGCCTGGCGACGAACCAGTGCCTTCGAATGACGATGGCGACGACGGCCGTTACCAGACCGCAGAGGCGCCCGACTTTCCGGGCTGAGAGCTAGCGTCCCTCGCGGTACGAGGGCAGCGCGAGCTTCCAGCGGATCGCCGCGCCGCGGGTGCCGAACCCGGCGGCCCACGCCAGCGTCCATGTGATTGCCGAGGGCAGCTCCGCTAGCGAACCTGCAACCGTGACCACCGCAGCGAGCGCGGCTGCGGTGACGTAAATCTCCGGCCGCATGATGATGGACGGAACGCCCGCGATCACGTCGCGCGCCACGCCGCCCGCGCAGCCGGTCACCACGCCCAGCACGGCCGCGGGCACCGGAGCCACGCCATAGGCGAGCGCCTTGGCCGTACCCAGCACCGCGAATGCCGCAAGGCCGGCGGCGTCGGCCCATTCCAGCAGTTCGTTCTCCCACCAGCGTCGCGGCGTGAACCAGGCGACCAGCGCCGTGCCAAATATCACCGGCGCGACCCACGGGTCGTGCAGCCAGAACGCTGGCGCGCCGAGCAGCATGTCGCGCAGCGATCCGCCACCGACCCCGGTCACCAGCGCGAAGAATGCCATCGTCACGAACGTCTGGTGAAGCCGAGCGGCGAGCAGGGCGCCAGTCAGCGCGAAGACCGCCGTTCCGGCAAGGTCGAGAACGGGGGGAAGGGCAGCCGGATTCATCGCTGCGCTTCTAGCCCTCTTCGCCATTCTGAGCGAGAGGCGGCCAAGGTAGCGGCGAGAGATCGGGCTCCAGCCACGACCTGCGCGCCTCGACGCTCATCAACCGGGCTTCGCTCCAGTAGGCGAGCGGCCAGCGTTTGTCGCCCAAGGGACCGGACATCAGCTTATCCAGGACGTCTGCTAAGCACCCGCCGGGGTTGGCAGCCAACATCGCCGCCGCCCCTCGCAGCGAGGCCTGCGTGATCGTCTCGTGATAGCCGCCGCTATCGGTGTTCCAAACGCCCGTCGCCTCGTTGTACCGCCGGATGACCGGCGCCATCCCGCCCGCTTTCACCAGCACGTCGGGATGGGAGAGCAACCAGAGCGCAGCGGCGAAATGCGCGCGGTGGGTCCACTCCTGCTTGGGCAGGGTGCGGTCGATCAGGCCGCATGCGATCCGTTCGATGCCCGCATCGTCGGTCACGCCCGGACCCGCCTTTTGCGGCGACGGAACAGTAGGATACTGCCCAGCACCGCTCCCGCCAACGCTAGGATGCCGAACGTGATCGTGAATGGATTGTGCGGCTGCTCGCGGGTTTCGAGGTCCATGATGTGCAGCCCCCACATTAGGTCGTAGAACCGCCACCAGCGGGTGCGCACCGCGTCGACCTCGCCGGTGGCGCGGTTGACGTAGACGCGGGTCCCGTCGGCAAGCGTCGCTTGCCACACCGCTTCGAGACGCCGGTAATCGAATGGCGTATCGTCCCCGTCGAATGCGCGCATCTCTGCGATGCGGTCACCGCCCCTGATCGAGGCGGCAACGACCGCGCGGGCCTCAGCCTCGTCGAGCGGCGGGAGGGACGCGCCCGTCTCGGCATCGTAGCGGGTTATCGTGCCGTCCGGTGCAGTGGCGAGCGTGATCGCGCGGCCCCGCTGAACGAAGCTGCGCAGCTCGACCACTCGAGGAGAGCCATCGAGCCGAAAAGCGATCGGGCGCGGATTGCCGCGAAGGGGTTCGCGCTCGTCCGGCTCGAGGCGTAGCGTGGTTCCGCGCACTTCCTCGATCGGCTTGGCCACCATGATCAGGCCGCTCGCCGTCCACAGGACCAGCGGGATCGCGATCAGCCAGCCCAGCCAGATGTGCCAGCGGGCAAAGCGCTGCATCCACTTGCCGTTTGCCAAGGCTCAGCGATCCATCAGCGCGCCGATCGCGCCCGCGGCGGCGATGCAGTCGAGGTCCGCCCATTCCGCGCCCATGACCTGCATGCCGCACGGCAATCCGCCGCTCTCTCCGACAGGGACGACCGTGGACGGCAGGTTGGGAAATGTGGCGAGACCGGCCCAGGCCAGCGCGTCGCCGAAGGCGCTGTCCTTGCCGTTGATCGCGATGCGCCGGTCGCGCAGCGGCGTATCGTCGTGGGTGTAGGCGACGAAGGGCAAGGGCGGCGCAAGGACGAAATCGTAGGCCGCGAACAGATCGGCCCAGGCGTAGCGATTGCGCGCCTGGCTATCGAGCAGCAGGTAATAGTCCGCCAGCGGCATCGCGTGGCCTCCCGGTCCCGCGTGTCCTCGCGCCATCGCGACGTTGAGCAGTCGCAAGTAATCGGCGTGCTGCGCGGCGAGATCGGGCAACAGGTCGCTCGTGCGGTCGACCCGCGCGCCGGCTTTTTCGATCTCGACCAGCGCCGCCTCCATCGGGCCGCGTACCGAAGCGTCCACCTCACTTGAGGGGTGATCGAGCACGGCGAGGAACCGCATCTGTCCGATCGACTTTCCGGTCCGACGGATCGGCTTGTCGGCGGTGACTTCGAGCAGGGTGGCGAGATCGTCCGCGCTCCTCGCGAGCGGCCCGACCACCGACAGCGGGCCGTCGTGAACGTCGCGGCCGCCAGCCATCGGATGGGTGTGTCCGCGCCGGCTGACCAGGCCGAACGTGGTCTTGTGGCCGTAGATCCCGTTGAAGTGGGCGGGGTTGCGGATCGAGCTGCCGATATCGCTGCCGTATTCGGCGGGGACCATCCCGCTCGCCACGGCGACCGCCGAACCGCCCGACGAGCCCCCCGACACGCGCGAGAGGTCGTGTGGGTTGTTGGTCCGGCCATAGACCGGGTTGTTGCTCTGCAGGTCGGCAAGATCCGGAGGGACGTTCGTCTTGCCCAGGATCACCGCACCGGCTGCCTTCAGGAGCGTGACGACGCGCGCATCGCGGTTCGGTCGGTGGTCTTTGAACTGCAGGTGCCCGAACGTGGTGGGAAGGCCCGCGACGTCGAAGCTTTCCTTGACCGTCATCGGCACGCCGAACAGCAGCCGCCCGGTCGGCGACACTCCGTCGAGCGCCTTCGCGGCGTCACGCGCCCGATCAAAATCGCGCACCACCACCGCATTCAGGGGGCCGTCGAGCGCCTCGATCCGCGCGATCGCGGCATCGACAGCCTCGATCGGCGACAGCTCGCCTGCTGCGATTCGGGCAGCGAGCGCGTTTGCGCCGAGTTCGTCGGTCAGGCGAGGTATCGTCATCGACAAGGCTCCTGAATAAGGCGTTCTGATCGGGGGGATCTAGCGCGGGGACAGCGTGATCGCGGCATTCCCGGTTCCCTCGACGGGCAGGTAAAGGCCCTGTCCGGCAGCCTTCAACCGACCGGTGCGGACATCGTCGATCGTCGCACGGATCATCAGGTCGCCTTCACGCTTGCTGGCGATCGCGCGGGTGATCTTGATCATCAGTTCGTCGTAATCCCGCTCGAAGTTCTGGGCCAGCGCGGCGCCGATCGTCTGCGCGAATCCAGGCGAGTTGGCCATGCTGAGCAGCAGGTCGGCCCCCGGACGGTCGGTATCACCGGTGATCTGCACGCCGTCGAAGGCGATCTTGCGCGAATTCTCGGCATTGACCGGTATGCCGGTCAGCCACACCTGTCCCTGCGCCTCGCCCAGAGAACCCTCCAGTTGCGTGGCCCTGAACGTGACGCCGACCGCTACCCGACCGCCTTCGGTTCCATAGACATCCACCGCGCCGAACTCGGCCCTGATCGGGCCAAGGCCTGGCACCTCGAACGGTCGCTCCGACCGGCGCACCAGCGCGCGCTGCACGACCGGCTCCAACTGGGCGTAGTCGGCGATCACCGGGATATAGAACAGCAGCTTGCCCGGCGCTGCGTCGAGGGGCGATAGCTGCGGCAAAGGCGTGGTCGGCGGATTGGGCGGGCGGTCTCCGACGAACGTCTCGGTCTGCGCCTTCAGCCCCAGCCGGAACGTCGCGGTGCGTCCGCTCAGGCTGTAGCCCCCATACTGCAGTTCCTTGGGCGTGATGCGCATCCACACGGGCGGGTTTGCGCGATTGAGTTCGAGCGATGTGAACGCCTTGCTCCAGAGCTGCTCGATCTCCCTGCGCAGGCCGAGCTTGGCGAGTTCGCGCGGCAGCGAGCGTTCGAACGAACTTATCGCGCCGCGCAATTCCTTGTCGGCGGCCTCGGTGAATTCGATCCGCTGGCCGAGGAAATCGACATGCGGTTCGTCCGACCAGGTATAGCGGATGTCGACCTTCCCGGTCGGGCTCCAGTCGCGATTGAGCGAAAGCCGCGCGACGATGCGGACATTGGCCGCCGCGGTTGCGGTTTCGCGCTTGAGGATCCCGCCGATATCGCGCGCCTCCACCGTAGCCCGAACGGGCAGGGTGATAACGAAATCCTGCCCGCGCCCGTCGAAGCGCATCGGACCCCGGGTGACCGTTCCGACGATGTCGCACTTGAGGCGCGGGGTCTTCAGCTTGACGAAGGCCACCTTCAACCGCTTCGGGGCGACGCACGTCTCTCCCTTGCGATTGATGCGCGCCAGCGTCCGGGGCACCTCACGTTCGAGTTGCCGGGTCAGCGCGGTGAGATCGGCCGTCACCGGAACGGCGATGACCGAATTCTGGACCGGAACCTCGATCTTGTCGTTCGCACGAGGCGGCGGGGCGAATGGCGCTTGCTGACGGCAACCTGCTATCGCCAGCAGGGCAGCAGCCACCAACGCCAGTTTGTGCACCGTGCCCCGCATCCACTTTCCCCCCGCGATCCGAGCTATGTGCCGGGAGACACGCGGCGAGGAAAGCGCAAGATCGCCAATCAGATGTGGATGGGCTTGCCCGTCACCGCCATCGCCGCTTCCTTGATCGCTTCCGAATGCGTCGGGTGGGCGTGGCAGGTATATGCGATATCCTCGCTGGTCGCACCGAACTCCATCGCCTGGGCTGCCTGCGCGATCATCGTGCCGGCCACGCTGGCGATGCACCAGACGCCAAGAACGCGATCGGTCTCGGCATCGGCAATGACTTTCACGAAGCCGTCCGGTTCGTGGTTGGTCTTCGCGCGGCTGTTGGCCAGCATGGGGAACTTGCCGACCCTGACCGGGCCTTTTTCCTTGGCTTCGTCCTCGGTCAAACCGACGCCGGCGAATTCGGGCCAGGTATAGACCACTCCAGGGATCACCGCGTGGTTTACGATGCCGGTCTGTCCGGCGACGTTCTCCGCGCAGGCGATGCCTTCGTCCTCTGCCTTGTGGGCCAGCATCGGGCCCGGGATAACATCGCCGATCGCCCAGACACCGTCGACCTTGGTGCGGAAATCGTGGTCTGTCTCGATCTGGCCGCGCTTGTTGGTTTCCAGCCCGATCTTGTCGAGGCCAAGGCCTTCGGTGTTGGGTCGCCGCCCGATCGACACGAGCACGCAATCGGCTTCCAGCGCCGTCGCATCGCCGCCGGCAGCGGGCTCGATCGACAACGTCGCCTTGTCGCCCTTCACGGTGCAGCCGGTCACCTTCGTGCCGAGCATCAGCGTCATGCCCTGCTTCTTGAAGATTTTCGCGGCTTCCTTGCGGATGTCCATGTCCATGCCGGGCAATAGCTGGTCGAGGAATTCGACCACCGTGACCTCGGCTCCCAGGCGCCGCCAGACCGAGCCGAGTTCCAGCCCGATCACGCCGCCGCCGATGACGACCATCTTTTTCGGCACCTTGCGCAGTTCGAGCGCGCCGGTGCTGTCGACCACGACCTGCTTGTCGTTGTCGACTTCGACGCCGGGAAGCGGCGTGACCGACGAGCCGGTCGCGATGATGACGTTCTTCGCGGTGATCTTTTCGCCGCCGACATCGACCGTGTGCGCATCGACGAAGGTCCCGCGGCCCTTTTTCCAGTCGACCTTGTTCTTCTTGAACAGGAACGCGATCCCGCCGGTAAGCTGCTTGACCGCGTCGATCCGCTGCGCGTGCATCGTGTCGAGGTCGAGCTTGGGCTCCACCACGACGCCCATCTTGGCCATGGTGCCGTTCGCGGCCGCGTCGAAGAACTCGCTTGCGTGGAGCATGGCCTTCGACGGGATGCACCCGACGTTGAGGCAGGTGCCGCCCAGCGTCTCGCGGCTTTCGACGCAGGCGGTCTTGAGGCCGAGCTGCGCGGCGCGAATCGCGGCGACGTAGCCGCCCGGGCCGGAGCCGATGATCAGGACGTCGTAGTCATAGGTCTGGTCAGCCACCGGCTTCCTCCGTGGGCAAAATCTGGTTGTCGACGGTCGCGGCGCCGATGCTGCGGGCGCAGCCGTTGACGATTTCCTCGACCCGGGCGCGGCTGATGTCCGCCACCGAGAAGTCGCGCGTGGCCAGCAGGGTTTCGGCGCTGCAGGCACACACTTCGGCGACCCGCGCCGCGACGATGCCCGCGCCTTCGGCCACCTGGCGGCACTGCGCGTCGATCGCATTGCGCGCTTCGCCTTCGACGGCTTCGCCCGCGATCTGGGTTGCTGCATCGCAGCCTACCAGCGCTAAAGCGCCTGCGCCGACGAGGAAAAGCCGCCCGATCGCGATTTTCATCTGCCCGCTCCGCATCACAGGTCGATCAGCATCCGCATCGGATCCTCGATCGCTTCCTTGATCGTCTTCAATGCGGTGACCGCCTCGCGCCCGTCGATCAAGCGGTGGTCGTAGGACAGCGCGATGTACATCATCGGACGGATGACGATCTCGCCGTCGCGGACAACGGGACGGTCCTCGATGCGGTGCAGGCCCAGCACGGCGCTCTGCGGCGGATTGATGATCGGCGTGGACATGAGCCCGCCGAACACGCCGCCGTTGGAGATCGTGAAGGTGCCGCCCGCCATATCGGCCATCGTCAGCGTGCCATCCTTGGCGCGCTTGCCGAAGTCGGCGATGTCCTTTTCGATCTGCGCGAAGGACTTGGCGTGCGCATCGCGCACCACCGGTACGACGAGACCGTTCGGCGCGCTGACCGCCACCGAAATGTCGACGTAATCGTGATAGACGATCTCGTCGCCGTCGATCTGTGCGTTGACCGCGGGAATGTCCTTGAGCGCGAGGCAGGCGGCCTTCGCGAAGAAGGACATGAAACCCAGCTTGATGTCGTGCTTCTTGGCGAACGTGTCCTTGTAGGCCTCGCGCGCGGCGATCACCGCGCTCATGTCGACGTCGTTGAAGGTCGTGAGCAGAGCGGCGGTATCCTGCGCGCTCTTGAGCCGCTTGGCGATCGTCTGGCGCATCCGGGTCATCTTGACCCGCTCCTCGCGGCGTTCGCCGGTCGAGGGTGCAGGGGATGGTGCAGGGGTGGCGCCAGGAGCCGGCGCCGGGGCGGGTTCGGCACTTTTCGCTTGCGCCGCGGCGAGCACGTCTTCCTTGGTCAGCCGGCCGTCCTTGCCGCTGCCCTTGATGCTGGAGGGATCGACGCCGTGCTCAAGAACCGCGCGGCGGACCGCGGGGCTGAGTGTCTGGGCGTCGCCCGCTTCTGCGGCCTTCGGTGCGGCAGGTGCAGGCGCAGCGGCGGGGACCGGCGTTTCCTTGGGTGCGGCAGCTTCGCGCGGTTCGACGCTGGTGGATTCGCCCGCGGCGACATCGTCCTCGATCGTCGCGATGACCGCGCCGACCTCGACCGTGTCGCCCACCGCGACCCGCTGCGTGCCCATCACGCCGGCGACCGGGCTGGGCACTTCGACCGCGACCTTGTCGGTTTCGAGGCTGGCGATCGGCTCGTCGACCGCGACCGGGTCACCGGGCTTCTTCAGCCATTCGCCGATGGTCGCTTCGGTGACCGATTCACCCAGCGTGGGGACTTTGACTTCCTTGGACATCTATCGCTTCCTCAGGCGGGTTTCTTCTTGGCCGGGCGACCGGCATTGCTGCGCAGCACGTCGCCGCCATCGTCTATGCCGAGCGCCAGCCCGACGAGCGCGCGCTGCTGCTCCTCGTGACGCTTGGCGAAGCCGGTGGCGGGCGATGCGGCCGCTTCGCGTCCGGCGTATATCGGCCGCATCCCGGACTTGCCCGCGGTCTCGGCGGCCTGCTCGATCAGGCGATCGACGAAGAACCATGCGCCGTTGTTGCGCGGCTCTTCCTGACACCAGACGATTTCCTGCAGGTTCGTCATGCGGCCCAAGCGGACCGCGAGCGGCTCTCCCGGGAACGGATAGAGCTGCTCGATCCGCACGACGGACACGTCGTCCAGCTTTTCCTCGTCGCGCCGCGTCATCAGGTCGTAGGCCACCTTGCCGCTGCACAGCACGAGCCGACGGACCTTGGCATCGGCGATCTCGGCATTGTCCGAAACGATCCGGCGGAAGTGGCTGTCGCCGGTGAATTCCTCGACGCCGCTCTTCGCCATCGGGTGCCGCAGCAGGCTCTTGGGCGTCATGATGACCATCGGCTTGCGGAACGGACGCAGCATCTGCCGCCGCAGGACGTGGAAGTAGTTTGCCGGAACGGTGATGTTGCACACCTGCAGGTTGTCGTTCGCGCAGAGCTGCAGGAACCGCTCGAGCCGGGCGGAGGAGTGCTCCGGCCCCTGGCCCTCGTACCCGTGCGGCAGCAGCATCACCAGGCCGTTGGCGCGCAACCATTTGGCTTCGCCCGCGGCGATGAACTGGTCGATGATGATCTGCGCGCCGTTGGCGAAGTCGCCGAACTGGGCTTCCCACAGTACAAGCGACTTGGGATCGGCCATCGCGAACCCGTATTCGAAGCCGAGCACGCCGTATTCGGACAGCGGGCTGTCGTAGACCTCGAACTTGCCGTGCGGCAGCTGGGTGAGCGGGATGTACTTGCGCTCGGTCGTCTGATCGACCCAGACCGCGTGACGCTGGCTGAAGGTGCCGCGACCCGAATCCTGCCCCGACAGGCGTACGCCGTGCCCTTCGGTGACGAGGCTGCCGAAGGCGAGGGCCTCGGCAGTCGCCCAGTCGAAGCCTTCGCCGTTCGCGAACATCGTCCGCTTGGCTTCGAGCACGCGTTCGAGCGTCTTGTGGACCGTCAGGTCGTCCGGCACGGTCGTCAGCGTGCGGCCGAGGCTGTCGAGCAGCTTCTTCGAGATGGCCGTGTCGACGTTGCGGCGCGCTTCTTCCGGATCGGCCGGCTTGTTCAGGCCCGCCCAGCGTCCGCCGAACCAGTCGGCGATGTTGGGCTTGTAGCTCTTCGCGCCCTCGAACTCGGTGTCCAGGTGGGCGTTGAACTCGTCGCACATCGCGTCGGCATCGCCGGGCTTGATCACGCCTTCGCCCTGGAGGCGTTCGGCATAGAGCGAGCTGACCTTGGGGTGCTGCTTGATTGCGGCATACATCAGCGGCTGGGTAAAGCTCGGCTCGTCGCCCTCGTTGTGGCCGAAGCGGCGATAGCACCACATGTCGATCACGATGTCGCGGCCGAAGCGCTGGCGGTATTCGATCGCCAGTTTGCACGCGAAGGTGACCGCTTCAGGATTGTCGCCGTTGACGTGCAGGATCGGCGCCTGGACGCCCTTGGCGACGTCCGAGGGATATGGCGAGGAGCGCGCGAACTGCGGGCTCGTGGTGAAGCCGATCTGGTTGTTGATCACGAAGTGCAGGCAGCCGCCGGTGTTGTACCCGCGCACGCCGGAAAAGCCGAGACACTCCCACACGATGCCCTGGCCCGCGAAGGCCGCATCGCCGTGGATCAGTACGGGCAGCACTTGCTCGTGCTTCTTCAGGTCGTCGCGGATCGCCTGCTGCGCGCGGGCCTTGCCCAATACGACCGGGTTGACCGCCTCGAGGTGCGATGGATTGGGCACCAGGCTCATGTGCACCTTGATCCCGTCGAACTCGCGGTCGGTCGAGGTGCCGAGGTGGTACTTCACGTCGCCCGAACCGCCGACGTCGTCGGGGTTCGCGCTGCCGCCGGAGAATTCGTGGAAGATCACGCGATAGGGCTTGGCCATCACGTTCGCGAGCACGTTGAGCCGGCCCCGGTGGGCCATGCCGTAGATGATCTCGCGCACGCCGAGCGCGCCGCCGTACTTGATGACGCTTTCGAGCGCCGGGATCATCGCCTCGCCGCCGTCGAGGCCGAAGCGCTTGGTGCCGACGTACTTCTTGCCGAGGTACTTCTCGTACTGCTCGCCGCGAATGACCGCGTTCAGGATCGCGCGCTTGCCCTCGGGGGTGAAGGTGATGACCTTGTCCGGCCCCTCGATCCGATCCTGGATGAAGCGGCGCTCCTCCACGTCGGAAATGTGCATGTATTCGAAGCCGACGTGGCCGCAGTAATTCTCGCGCAGGATCCGCACCAATTCCCCGACGCTCGCCCATTCGAGGCCCAGCGTGCCGCCTAGATATACCTGACGGTCGAGCGCATCGGCGGTGAAGCCGTGATACTCGGGAGTCATGTCGGCGGGCAGTTCGCGCTGGGTCAGGCCGAGCGGGTCGAGATCGGCGGCCAGATGACCACGCACTCGGTAGGTGCGCACCAGCATCATCGCGCGGATCGAATCCGCCGCCGCCTGTTCGACCGACTTGTCGTCGACCGGCTTGCCGGCCTTTGCCGCCGCCGCCTTGACCGCGAGCTGCATCGCGGTGGGGTCGAGCGCCTGGGTAAGCTCGTCCTCGCTCTCCCCGCCGACCAGCGGCCAGCGGGCATGGGCCCACGACGGACCCGGTTGCGGGTCGTCGGGAAGGAAATCGTGTGCTTCGTTACCCATCGTCTGGCCTACCCATGAAAGGGGAACGCCCGAACCTGCGCGGCGCTCCCGGGGAGGAGACGCGCCGCAAGTCAGGTCAGGCGAGTTCCTTCAGCAGTGCGTCGAGCGTGGTGCCCAGTTCGGACGGCGACGGCGACACGCGGATGCCCGCTGCCTCCATGGCCGCGATCTTGTCCTCGGCGCCGCCCTGTCCGCCCGAGACGATGGCGCCCGCGTGGCCCATCCGCCGTCCGGGCGGGGCGGTGCGTCCGGCGATGAAGCCGACCATTGGCTTGCGAACGCCCTTCTTCGCCTGGTGGGCGATGAACTCGGCGGCCTCTTCCTCGGCGCTGCCGCCGATCTCGCCGATCATGATGATCGACTTGGTAGCGTCGTCCTTGAGGAACAGTTCGAGCACGTCGATGAAGTTGGTGCCGTTGACCGGATCGCCGCCGATGCCGACCGCGGTGGTCTGTCCCAGGCCCACCATGGTGGTCTGGTGGACGGCTTCATAGGTCAGCGTGCCCGAGCGGCTGACGACGCCGACGGTGCCCTTGCTGAAAATGGAGCCGGGCATGATGCCGATCTTGCATTCGCCGGGGGTCAGGACGCCGGGGCAGTTCGGGCCGATCAGACGGCTCTTCGAACCGGTCAGCGCGCGCTTGACGCGCACCATGTCGAGCACCGGAATGCCCTCCGTGATGCAGACGATCAGCTCGACCTCGGCATCGATCGCTTCGAGGATCGAATCCGCGGCGAACGGCGGCGGTACATAGATGCAGCTCGCGGTGGCGCCGGTGGCGGCCTTGGCCTCGGCGACGGTGTCGTACACCGGCAGGCCGATGTGCGTGGTGCCGCCCTTGCCGGGCGTCACGCCGCCGACCATCTGCGTGCCGTACGCTAGCGCCTGCTCCGTGTGGAAGGTGCCGGTTTCACCGGTCATCCCCTGGGTGATGACCTTGGTGTTCTTGTCTACAAGAATCGACATTTAAAATTCCTAATCAAGAACTTGAGAAAAGCTGAAGTTTGGCGAATATTAGTCTTCAACTCTCGCTGATCTATTCAATTATTGCGACGGATCGTGTGAAAAATCGCACCCATCAGTTCCGCATTCGTTTGGCCATCTTTTTTGTAAGTTCGAAGGACTAGGCCTCGCTGGCCTTCCTTCGTATTTACGAACCACCCCATGCCCGATTGTGCGGAGAATTTCTCGGGCTTTGATTTAAGAGCTGCTTCAAGCTCTGCGCGGAGTAATTTGGCGTCGCTAGCAGATTCTAAGATGGATAGAACGACGCAGCTACGGCTGATGCCGTCTCTGTCGGCCTTGAATTTGATGGTCAGCGGTAGTTTGCGATGAGAATAGCTACCCTTTCCAACCAGCTCCCAAACTGACTCGTCGCTGAAGGGGGATTGGTCGGCGCCAGATTCGTTGGCGCTCACCATGCACATAAGCCCTGCTTTCGCAGTCTCGGAAACTCGATCACCGTTGGCATGCTCCGAAGCCGTGACCGAGCTTGTCCCAACTGCGGCTGCAAGAAAGAGGGCCATCTTATGCAAGGCTGCTATCCAGCGCCTTGCACGCCACCAGCAGTTCCTCGACCGCGTCGGTCGAGACCTTGAGGTTGGCCTTTTCCTCGTCGGACAGCTTGATCTCGATCACTTCCTCGATCCCGTTCGCGCCGATGACGGCGGGGACGCCGACGTAGAGTCCGTCGAGGCCGTACTTGCCCTTCACGTATGCCGCGACCGGCAGGATGCGCTTCTGGTCGCCGAGGTAGGCTTCGGCCATGGCGATCGCGCTGGTTGCCGGTGCGTAATAGGCGCTGCCGGTCTTGAGCAGGCCGACGATCTCGCCGCCGCCCGCGCGGGTGCGCTGGACCACTGCGTCGAGGTTGTCCTTCGACGACTTGCCCATCGCGACGAGGTCGTCGACCGGGATGCCGCTGATCGTGGTGTAGCTGGTGACGGGGACCATCGTATCGCCGTGGCCGCCGAGCACGAACGCATTCACGTCCTTGACCGAAACGCCGAACTCCCAGGCGAGGAACGTGGCGAAGCGCGCGCTGTCGAGCACGCCGGCCATGCCGACGACCTTGTTGTGCGGCAGGCCCGAGAACTCGCGCAGCGCCCAGACCATCGCGTCGAGCGGGTTGGTGATGCAGATCACGAAGGCATCGGGGCAGTTTTCGCGGATGCCTTCGCCGACCGCCTTCATCACCTTGAGGTTGATGCCGAGCAGGTCGTCGCGGCTCATGCCCGGCTTGCGCGGCACGCCGGCGGTGACGATCACCACGTCGGCCCCGGCGATGTCGGCGTAGGAATTGGTGCCCTTGATGCGCGCGTCGAAGCCCTCGATCGGGCCGCACTGCGACAGGTCGAGCGCCTTGCCCTGAGGAATGCCTTCGGCGATGTCGAACAGGACGATGTCGCCCATTTCCTTCTTGGCGGCGAGATGGGCGAGCGTGCCGCCGATCATCCCTGCGCCAACCAGCGCGATCTTCTTGCGGGCCATGGAGAAAGCGTATCCTTCGGTCGCGCGGGACGGGCCTCGAACGGGCGCGACTCCCTCCCGCGGGCGGAGGCGGCCTCTGGTGCGAGGGCGGACCTAGGCGCGCGGGGATGCGAATGCAACCGCGAAAGGCGGGGCGAAAGAACTATCTTTGCAAGTGGTTCGCAGTAGCAAGAAGCGCTTCAGGAACCCCAGTCGCCACCCCGCTCGCGAGGAGAAAATGAATCGGCGCTCGCTTGCGACACCGATTGGGCGGCGCGGCGGAAGTCGTCCGGGCGATATCCGAACGCTACCAGGCCAACCACGAATACGCCCGTGAGGAAGATGAGTTTCCAGACCATTGCACGCACAGGGTGCGGGATGGACGGTTAAGGACAGGCGAAGCGATTGGGTTTACGGGCGGGCAAGCCTGTGCGTCGCGGCTGCTTAGCCGGTTGCTCGCAACAGCTCCCCGCCGTGGCGCTCCTGGGCGAGCAGCATGGCGGCCAGGTAGTCGGGCACCGCGCGGCTGAAGTGATATCCCTGGCCCAGTGTGCATCCGGCAGCGCGCACCGCCGCCACTTGCTCCGGCGTTTCGAGCCCTTCGGCGACGATCTCCATGTCGAGCTGAGCGCCGAGTTCGGCGACCGCGCGGATGATCGCATCGCTCTTGCGGCCCACGCTCGGCCCCGACACGAAACTGCGGTCCACCTTGATCTTGCGGAAAGGAAAGCGATCGATGTAGCCGAGCGAGGAGTAACCGGTCCCGAAATCGTCGAGCGCGAAATTGACCCCGGCGGCAGAAAGCTCGCGGATGAAGTTGCCGGTGGTCGCCTCGTCCTCGAGGAACAGGCTCTCGGTCACCTCCAGCTCCAGCCGTGAGGGATCGAGCCCCGCCTCGCGCAAGGCGGACAGGATGCCGAGCGCGGCGCCGGGCGCCTTGATCTGCAACGGCGACAGGTTGACCGCCAGGTTGACGTCGTCGGGCCAGTGGACAGCAGTGCGCGCCGCCTGTGCGGTTATCCAGTTGCCGAGCGTGACGATTACGCCGGTTTCCTCGGCGACTGGAATGAATTCGTCGGGCTTCAGCTCGCCCTTTTCGGGGTGGAACCAGCGCACCAACGCCTCGAACGCACGGATCCTTCCGCTCTCGAGATCGACGATCGGCTGGAAAAAGATCGACAGTTCCTCGCGCTGCAGCGCGGCGCGCAGCTCCGCCTCGATCTCCTTGCGGCGGAGCAGGTTGCGGCTCATCGAATGGTCGTAGAACCGGCTGTGGTTCTTGCCGCCGACCTTTGCGTGATAAAGGGCAAGGTCGGCGCACTGCATCAGGGAATCGGCATCCTGGCCGTCCTCGGGCATTATAGCGATGCCCATGGACGCCGGCACCTCGAGCCGCTCTGCGTCGATCCGCAGCGGCCGCGTGACGTTGTCGAGCAGGCGCCCGGCCAGCCGCTCGCACGCCCGACGACTCTCCACCGGACAAATGACGATAAACTCGTCTCCCCCGAAGCGGGCTACGGTTGCACCGCAAGGCGCTTCGGCGGAGAGGCGCTTGGCGACTTCGGCCAGCACACGGTCGCCCACGGTATGACCCAGCACGTCGTTGACTTCCTTGAACCGGTCGAGATCGAGCCAGAACAACGCCAGGCTGGTGCCGTCCGGTAGTTCCGACACGGTCTGGCTCAGGGCATGGTTGAGACCGGCCCGGTTGGCGAGCCCGGTGACCACGTCGGTCCGGGCGAGCACCTGCATGCGCCCCGCCAACTGGGCGCTCGTTTCGGCGGACTCGATGGAATCGTGCAGCGAACGGTACAGCGTATGGATGATCGCGCCCATCGCCGGACCGGCCAGGATCATCGAGATCGCGAATGCGATGTACGTGGGCGAGCCGGTTTCCAGCAGCGCCGCGAAGATCGGGATGCCGACCAGCGCGGGTTGGCTAAGCGCCAGTGCGGGTCGCCCGGCGTCGCGGGCGCCAACCGCGATGGCATGGCCGATCCCGCTCGCCAGCATGATCCCCTGAACCGTGGTATCGAGGTCGAGGTAGAACGTCGATGCGGCGAATATGCCCAATCCGGCGGAGTGACCGAACGCCCCCACGGTGTAGAAAATCTCGAGCGTTCGAACGCTCTTGGTTTCGGCGACGCGCGACATGGTGACGATGGCCACGATGCGCGCGAGGCCGATCAAGCCCAGCACGATGCACCCACCCATCAGGGCGGAGGAGCCGCTCGCGATCGCCGCCGCGACCGATGTGACGGTGATCATGAGGATGGCGAACACGAGGCTGACCGGCTGTGCGTAAAGCGTCTGGAGCAGCTTGCGATGCACCTCCGGACTCAGTTTGCCCGACACCTTTTTGCGCCGGTTGAACCGGTTGAGAGCGACGACCCCGAACATACCGGACAGCCTAGTAGCGCCGGACCCTCACCGTTCGGTTAACGTGCTGCTTACCTTGGAAAAATTCCGCAGCCGTCGGTGCGCGCACAAGGGTGACCGATTGCCGAGCGCGCTGGACACGGCCTGCCAGTGATCGCGATCGACCGTGTTGCCGAGATCGCCCGCCTCGCCTGCATTGCGCGCAGCGATAGTTGCGGCCCCGAGGCCGTGCATCGCGAAATGTCGCAGCGCCGCCACGAGTATCGGGTCATCGCCGATGCCCGGGTCCGCATTGTCGTTCGCGGCCGGGGCCACCGTTCGGCGGGCCAACGCCCGGGCGATGGGCGAGCGGGCGGGCGTGCGGGCGGGGGCGAAGCGTAAGCTCATGGGAGGATTGTCGTTCCTGCTGCGATCCGGGAATGAGGTTGATAGCGCCAACCACCTAAGCCGGGGTTGGCCGACAAGGTTACGCGGGCAGTAACCTGCAAGGTTATTGCGTATTTACGTCTGCCGTCTTGGCGATTGCGGGACTCGCGATCCAGCGCCCGGAATTGGCGTATTCGGCCTTGACCCCGCTCGATTGCGGCAGATTGCCCGCGGCGTAAAGCCGTTCGCCGCCGCGTGCGGCCACCGGCGCCGAATAGACCGGCGGCGGCGGTGGTGCAAAGGCTGCCGCGGTCGATGCCGCCTTCATCCGCGCTGCTTCGTAGGCCTGCGCCAGCACCACCGGGTCGGGTGCCGAACCCGCAGGATCGCTATAGCTGCGCGGGTGGGGCGCCGCGACCGGCTCGCGCCCGGCATAGCGCGCGGCGAACGCATCCGAGCGACCCGCCGCTCCGCGCCACTTGTAGAACGTGTGGAGCCCGATGGTGCCCAGGTTCGTCAGGCTCGACGCCCAGTAAGGCAGGACGTAGGTCGCATGGTAATGCGTGGCGAAACCGATCGGCTCGTACACGTACCCCGCGAGAGCGGCGGCGGCGACCCCGCGCGCCCGGTCCCAGGTGGCACGGGCGGGCTTGCGGGCAAGGCTGCCGTCGCAGGTGAAGCTGAACTGGCACCCGGTCCTGCGCTCGCTGCCCTGGAATACGACCCCGCACACGCTGTTGGGATAGCTGGGGTGGGCCACGCGATTCAGGATCACCTGCGCGACCGCGCGCTGGCCCTCGGTCGGCTCGTTGGCGGCTTCGTAATAGAGCGCCAGCGTCATGCACTGCAGCGCGCGCGCCTTGTCGATACCGCTGCCCGACGCGAGGAACGCGCGGGCAGCAGACCCTGCCTGCGCTTGCCTAATCGGCCCGGCATCGGACTGTGCGCCGGTGTCGATCGGCGGAGGCACGCCGGTGTCGCCCACATCCTTCAGGACCGGCACGTCTTCGAGATAGAAGAACGCCGAGCCGGGAAAGCTTTCGCCGGGAGTTTCGAACGGCATCGGCGCGCTGACGGTATCCGTCGGCTCCAGCAAGGCGAACCCGTGCCAGTCGCCCGGTGCGGCCATCGCCGGGACCGCGATCGCAGCGGCCAGCGCCAGAATCCGCCGCCCGCGATGCGGCCCGCCGGCGAACGCCGAGCGCCAGCCGCGCCTGTGCAGCCGGCGCGGCATTTGGCGTGCGGGAGTTGCTGTCGGGTTCAAGGCGATCCTTGCGGGAATGAAAGAGCGTCGTCGTAGGCGCAGCGGCTGGTTACCTGAAGCCGCATTGCCACCGGTGTCCCTTGTCGGAACAGGCCGCAATGGGCGGTTAAGCGGACTGCTTTCGAACAGGTTACCTTGGCAATCGGCGCGGATCGGCCTATCGCGGCGGCCACGTCATGGGTTGTTCCCGCAAGGGAGCCGAAGAGGGAAGCGGGTGAGATACCCGCGCTGCCCCCGCAACTGTGACCGGGGAGCGATCCCGCCACATGCCACTGTCCCCGGCCATGCCGGGGATGGGAAGGCGGCGGGAAAGCGTCGATCCGGGAGCCAGGAGACCTGCCTGTGACGGTCGTTCCGCAGCCGGGCGGGGTGTACCGGAATGCAGCGAGGGCTCCCCGTGTCCGGGGTTCCTCCCGCCATGAACGGCGTGTTCGTTCATCGTGGGAGTATTCATGCGTAAATTTCTGTTTCTTCTGGGTTCGGCCTGCCTCGCGTCTCCGCTCGCGGCACAGGACGACGACACCGGCATCACCGTCACCGCCACCGGCGCGCGCGGCAACGTGACCGACACCGGCCAGTCGGTGACCGTCATCGGCGAGGACGAGATCGACGAGGTGCAGGGCGCCGACATCGCCCGCGTGCTGCGCCGCGCGCCGGGCGTGACGATTACCCGCAACGGCCCTCCGGGCTCGTTCACCGGCGTTCGCGTGCGCGGCGCGGCGGCTGAGCAACTGCTGGTCCTGGTCGACGGTGTGCGCGTGGCCGATACGGCGGCGCCGGGCGGCGGCTTCGATTTCGGCAACCTGGCTGCGGGCGAGGTCGAGAAGCTCGATCTTGTGCGTGGCTCAAACTCCACGATCTGGGGATCCGATGCGATCGGCGGCGTCCTGCTGGTGACCACGCGTGCCACGCGCGGCCTCAACGCCAGCGCCGAATACGGCGGCGACGACAGCACGTACCTGACCGCCAGCGGCGGCGCGGGATCGGACCGTTTCTTCATCGGCGGGTCGGGCGGCTGGCAGCGATCGGACGGCTTCTCTGCAGCCGCGACGGGCACCGAACCCGACGGTTTCGAGCAGTGGTCCGCCAATGGGCAGGTGCGCGCCTATCTGTCCGACCGGGTCGAGCTGTTCGCGTCGGGCCGCTATGCCAAGGGCGAACTCGACATCGACGGGTTTCCGCCGCCGCTGTTCGCGTTTGCCGACACCGCCGAGAGACAGGACACGCGGCAGTACACCGGTGCGACCGGGGCGATCTACGACAGTCCTCTGCTGTATCTGCGCGCGACCTATTCGTTCGCCGATACCGAGCGCGAGAGTTTCGATCCCGCCACTGGCGGCAGCGCGCCGACCTACGCCACCGACGGATCGTCGCGCCGGGCCGATCTGCGCGGGGAGTGGCGACCGATCGGGCCGGTCGTGGTTCACTTCGGCGGTGAGCGCGAATGGACCCGGTTCGAAACCGCGTTCGACGCGCCGCAGAAGACGAACATCTGGGGCGCCTATGCGCAGGCCGGAATAGAATTCGGTGGCATTTCGGCGCACGCCGGCGTGCGGCACGATCGCCACGCCCGGTTCGGCGGGGAGACCAGCCTGGGTGCCGATGCGAGCTATGGGCTGGGCAACGGCTTCCGTCTGCGCGCATCGTATGGAGAGGGGTTCAAGGCGCCCAGCCTGTTCCAGCTATTGTCCGACTTCGGCAACCCGGCCCTGCAGCCCGAGCGGAGCCGCAGCTTCGACTTGGGCCTTGCGTGGCGGACCCGCAGCGATGCGACCCACGCGGCGGTCACGTTGTTCCGGCGCGATGCGACCAACCTCATCGATTTCGTCTCTTGCTTCGGCATCTCCGGCGGCATCTGCACCGGTCGGCCGTTTGGGACTTACGACAACGTAGGCCGCGCGCGGGCCGAGGGTTTCGAAGTCGAGTTGGGCCTGTCGCCCGCGCCCGCGCTGCGCACGCAGGTCGCGTACAGCTTCACCAGGGCGACCGACCGGACCGCAGGGACCGATCTCGCCCGCCGTCCGCGCCATGCGCTGACCGGATCGGCCGACTGGCGCACGCCGCTGGCGGACGCGACCATCGGCGGTGACGTGCGGCTGGTGGGCGACAGCTTCGACGATGCCGCCAACGGCGTGCCGATCGACGGCCATGCCCTGTTCGACTTGCGCGCCAGCGTGCCGCTGGGCGAGCGGCTGGAGCTTTACGGCCGCGTCGAGAACCTGTTCGACACCGACTATGTCGAGGTCGCCGGTTACGGCACGCGCGGCCGCACCGCATTCGTCGGGGCGCGGCTCAAGCTGTGAGGGCAACGCTTGCCGCCTGTCTGCTTCTTGCCGGATGCGCCGCGCCTCCGCCGGAGCGGACGGGCGGCGGCGACGGTCTGCCGACCGTCGTCAGCCTCAACCCCTGCACCGATGCCATTCTCGCCGAAGTGGCCGACCCGGCTCAAGTGCTGGCGATCAGCCACTACAGCCACGATCCCGCCGCCACTTCGATGCCGCTGGGCGACGCCCGCCGCTTCCGCGCGACCGGCGGGACGGTGGAGGAGGTGCTCGCGCTCGATCCGGACGTTGTGGTCGGCTCCAGCTTCATGGCCCCCGCCACCCGCTCCGCGCTGGGTCGGCTGGGCCTGCGGGTCGAGACGGTCGGCATCGCCGCCACGGTCGAAGACAGCACGGACCAGGTGCGCCGACTGGCCGCAATTGCCGGTCATCCGGAGCGGGGCGAGGCTTTGGTTCGGCGGATCGAGGCCGCGGTCGCGGCAGCGCGACCCGATGGTCCGCCGGTTGCCGCCATTCTCTGGCAGCCGGACGGCATCGTTCCGGGCGAGGGCGCGCTCGTCAGCGACCTGATGGACCGCGCCGGGTTCGCCAATCACAGCGCCGCGCGCGGGATGGGGCAGGCGGATTACCTGTCGCTGGAAAGGCTCCTCGCCGATCCGCCACAGGTGTTGCTGGTCGCAGGCCAGGAGCGCGGACAGAAGCACCCTGCGCTGGACGCTCTCTCCGCGATGCGAACCGAGCCGTTCGATCCGTCGCTGCTCTACTGCGGCGGGCCCACGATAGTGCGGGTGATGGAACGCCTGACCGAGGTGCGGCGCGAGATATCTCGCCTCCCACAAGCGGGAGGGGTGTGACGTGAACCGCCCTGTCGTCGTCCTGATCGTCCTGCTGCTGGTCGCGGTGCCGCTGTCGCTGCTCGCCGGGCGCGTCTGGCTCGATCCGGAGGCCACACCCAACGTGGCGGTGATCCTGGCCGAGCTGCGGCTACCGAGGGCGATACTCGCGCTGGTGATCGGCGCCGGACTGGGCGCAAGCGGGGCGGCGATGCAGGGATACCTGCGCAATCCTCTCGCCGACCCGGGCCTGTTCGGCATCGCACCGGGCGCGGCGCTGGGCGCGGTCGCCAGCCTGTCGTTCGGCTATGCCGCCGCGCCGGTCCTGCTGCCGTTGTTCGCGCTGCTGGGAGCGGGCGGGGCGATGGCGCTGCTCGCGGCGATCGCGGGTCGGACGGGCGGGATCGCGCTGTTCACGCTCGCGGGCATGATGATCGCCAGCCTGGCCGGCGCACTGACGAGCCTCGCGATCAGCCTGGCGCCCAACGCCTTCGCGATGAGCGAGATCGTCACCTGGCTGATGGGCGCCTTGACCGACCGGTCGTGGAACGACGTCCTGCTCGCCGCGCCGCTGACGCTCGCCGGAATCGGCTGTCTCGCGATGGCCGCGCGCGGGCTCGATGCGCTGGTGCTGGGCGATGCCGCGGCGCGCAGCCTGGGGATGGAGCCGCGGCGGCTGCAGTTCTGGCTCATCGCGGGCGTCGGGCTGACGGTGGGGAGCGGGGTCGCGGTGGCCGGTATCGTCGGTTTCGTCGGACTGATCGTGCCCCATCTCGTGCGCCCGTTCACCGATCGCCGCCCCTCTCAACTCCTGTTGCCGAGCGCGCTGGCGGGAGCACTGCTGGTGCTGGTCGCGGACAGCCTGTGCCGCGTGCTGCCGCTAGTCACCGAGCTGCGCCTGGGCATCGCGCTGAGCCTCGTGGGCGCGCCGTTCTTCCTGCTGCTGCTCTTGCGGATGCGGAGGGGTCTGCTGTGATGCTCGCGATCGACAACGCTGCGCTGGCAGGGCGGCTGGCCGGAGTCTCCGCCGCGCTCGAGCCCGGCCGCATTACCGCGATCTGCGGGCCGAACGGCGCGGGCAAGTCCAGCCTGCTGCAATGCCTCGCGGGAATCCTGCGCCCCGATGCTGGTGCAGTCACCCTCCGCGGCGAGGCGATAGCGACCATGCACCCCCGCACCCGCGCGCAGGCGATCGGCTACCTGCCGCAGGACGGCGAGGTCGCGTGGGACGTTGCGGTCCGCAGCCTCGTCGCGCTCGGCCGCCTGCCGCACCGTGACCGGGGCGAGGCGCAGGTGGCCGCGGCGCTCACCGCGCTCGACCTCGACCATCTCGCCGACCGGCCCGTTTCGCGGCTGTCGGGCGGAGAACGGGCGCGGGCGCTCCTCGCGCGGGTGCTGGCGGGCACGCCGCGCTGGATCCTCGCCGACGAGCCGCTCGCCGCGCTCGACCTGGGCCACCGGCACAGCCTGCTGCGCCACTTGCGCGATGCGGCGGCGGGCGGGGCGGGGGTGGTGCTGGTGCTGCACGACCTGGCGCTGGCGATGAACCACGCCGACCGGGTGCTGGTGCTCGATTCCGGCAGGCTCGTCGCCGACGGACCGCCCGCCGATGCGCTGGACGTGGCGACGATCGAGACGATCTGGGGCGTCAAGGCCCGCTGGCTTGGCGAGCCCGGCGCGCGGGCGCTGCTGGCCGGCTAGTCCGCGAACCGATCGAGCGGCCACTCGGCAAGGTAGGTATAGACCGACCCGCCGCTGCCCATCCTGCTTTCGTAAAGCCGGAATGCGACCACCGGCCATATGGGCGCCGCCAGGTCTCCGTGCCGGGACAACCACTCGCCCGCGCCCGTCGCACCGCCCGAAAGCCGCGCGAGCGTCACGTGCGGCACGAACTTCCGTGTTTCCGGTGCGAGGCCGGCTGCGCGGCAGGCGCGCTCGATCCGGCCTGCGAGCAGGTCGAGCCCGGCACATGGCGCCAGCGCGGCCCACAAGGCGGTCGGGCGTCCCTTACGCTCGAAATGGCCCACACCGCGCACCGTCAGGTCGAAAGCCGGCGCCGATACGGAGCCGAGCGCATCGGCGAGGTCGTCGGCCTGATGCCGATCGACATCTCCGACGAAGCGGAGCGTCAGGTGGAGCTGGTCCTCGTCCTGCCAGCGCGCCCGTTCCACTTCGCCTTCGGCCGCGAGCAATGCGGCGCGAACATCGGGCGGGGGGCGCAGGGCAACGAACAGGCGGTGCATGGCCAAGGGGTAGCCAATGCACCGCCATCCGCAAGGGTCACCAGATCCGCACGCGATCCTCTGGCGCGATGTACATCGTGTCGTCGGCGGTCACGCCGAAAGCCTGGTACCACGCGTCCACGTTCCGTAGCGGCGCGATGGTGCGATAGCGCGCGGGGCTGTGCGGATCGGTCGTCACCTGGCTGCGCAGAGCATCTTCGCGCGCCTTCGCCTTCCACACCTGTGCATAGGCGAGGAAGAACCGCTGGTCGCCGGTCAGCCCGTCGATCACCGGCGCTTCCTTGCCGCCGAGCGATTTCTTGTAGGCATCGTGGGCCACCATCACGCCCGCCAGGTCGGCGATGTTCTCGCCCATCGTCAGGTCGGGGTTGATGAAGCTGCCCGGGACGACTTCGAACTTCGCATACTGCTCGCCGAACTTCTTGGCCTCGGCCTCGAACCGGGCGGCATCCTCGGGTGTCCACCAGTCGCGCACCGCGCCGTTCGCGTCGATCTTGCGGCCCTGGTCGTCGAAGCCGTGGCTGATCTCGTGGCCGATGACCACGCCGATCGCGCCATAGTTGACCGCCGGGTCGGCAAAGGCGTCGAAGAACGGCGGCTGCAGGATTCCGGCGGGGAACACCATCTTGTTCTCAAGCCCACCGTTGTAGGCGTTCACCGTCTGCGGGTTCATCACCCACTTCTTGCGATCGACCGGCTTGCCGAGGTCGGCCATCGCGTAGTCGGCGTTGAATTCGGTCGATGCGACGGCGTTGTCGTAGAGGCTGGTGCGCGTGATGGTCAGCGGATCGTAATTCCGGAATTCGTCCGGGTGGCCGATCATCACGTCCATCTTGTCGAGCTTCTCGAGCGCGGCGGTCTTGGTCGGCGCGCTCATCCACTCGTTGCCGCGAATGCGGTCGGCCATCGCCAGCTTCAGGTTCCTGACGAGATCGTCCATCCGTTGCTTCGCGATTTCCGGGAAGTATTCGCCCACATAGGCCTGTCCAACCAGCTCACCCAGCGAGGTGTTTACCATGTCGACCGCGCGCTTCCACCGGGGGCGCTGCTCCGACACGCCCGACAGCGAGCTGGTGAAGGCGAACCGGCTATCGACCATCGCCTTGTTGAGGTACGGCGTCGCCTGCGCCGCGACGTTGACTTCCTGCCACAGTTTCAGCGTGTCGAGGTCGGTGGCCGAATAAAGCTCGGCGAACGCCTTCACCGCCGTGTTGTCGGTCACGATCATCCGCTCCTGCGGCGGGATTTCGGCGCCGGCGAACAAAGCGGACCAGTCGATGCCGGGCGCATAGGATGCAAGCTCGGCGGACGACATCGGGTTGTTGACCTTGCCGATATCGCGCAGGTCGGCCGCGTCCCAGCTCAGCGATGCAAGGTAAGTCTCGAACGCCATGACGTCGCTGGCCTTGGCTGCGGCATCGCTGTGACCGAGCGTGCGCAGGGTCCGTTCCAGATAGGCCTGATAGGCCGTGCGCTGCTTCGCATAGTCCGGTTTGAAATAGTAATCCTTCTGCGGCAGCCCCAACCCGCCCGTGCCGACGAACAGCGCGTTCATCGTCGGATTGGCCGTATCGGCATAGACGAACGTGCCGAACAGGCTGGCCCCGAAGCTGTCGGTGGTATCGCCCATGAAACGGGCGAATTCGGTCTTGTCGCCGATCGCGCGGACCTTTGCGATGTCGCGCATCAGCGGAGCGATGCCCGCGCGCTCGACCGCGGCTTCATCCATGTAGCTGGCATAGAGCGCGCCGAATTTCGTGCCCGACCCGGACTCGATCAGTTCGCGGACGTTGGCCTGCACGTCCTCGTTCAGGTTGTAGAAGCTGCCCACGCTGGCCCGGTCGCCGGGGATCTGGGTCGCGTCGATCCATGAGCCGCTGGCGTAACGTTCGAAGTCGTCGCCCGGATCGGCGGTCAGGTCGCGCGCCGAAAGGTCCACCCCGAACGATCCGATCGCGGGCCTTCCGTTGACGACGATCTGCTGCCCGTCCTCGTCGGTGACGACCGCGCTGTCCTGTGCGGCAAGCGGTGCGCTCGTGACGAAAGCGAGCGCGGACGCAGCGGCAAGAAGCCGCGCGGATGCGGCGAAACGGAACGTGATCATCGGTGGGTCCCCTGCGACGAAAATAGGCGGCTGGTATCGCCGCGCAAACAATCGGTTAGGTATGATAGTTTCTCCGTGCAACGGGGAAGCGCCGGTCGATCAAACGGAGTCCGACCTCGACGAACGACCCGATAGATGGCGCATTGCCGTCTGCCTCGCCCGTGGTTATCCCGATGTCGGTCGCGCAACGGAGGGCAACCGTGCCTGCACCCGATCTCTCGCAACAGCCGAGCGCGCACGCCGAGCGCCATTTCGTCACCCGCACCGGCTGGCTGCGCGCGGCGGTGCTGGGAGCGAACGACGGGCTGGTTTCGACCGCCAGCCTGATGGTGGGCGTTGCCGCCGCATCGGTATCGGCGGGGCAGCTCGTGCTGACGGGCTTCGCGGGCATCGCCGCAGGCGCGATGTCGATGGCCGCGGGAGAATACGTCTCGGTATCAAGCCAGGCCGACAGCGAACGCGCGGACCTGGCCCGCGAAAGTGCCGCGCTGGTCGATACGCCCGAGGAAGAGCACGCTGAATTCGCGGCGATCTACGAACAGCGGGGGCTCGACCCCGACCTTGCCGCGAAGGTCGCCACCGGGTTGATGGCGCACGATCCGCTCGATGCCCATGCGCGCGACGAGATGGGCATTTCGGCCGCGGTCGCCGCGCGGCCCCTTCAGGCAGCGGGTGCCTCTGCCGCCGCGTTCGTGGTGGGCGGATTGCCGCCGCTGCTCGTCGCGCTGCTGCTGCCCGGCGCGCAAGTCATCTACTGGATGGTCGGCGTGACGTTGGCTGCGCTCGGTCTGCTGGGGGTGGCGAGCGCACGGCTGGGCGGAGCGCCGGCGGGGCGCGCGGTCGTGCGCGTGGTGGTGTTCGGCGGGCTTGCGATGGCGGTGACCGCACTCGTCGGTCGTTTGTTCGAAATCGCCGTCTGAGAGCGCACCTTCGCCGGTTGCAAACCGCCCGCCGGAACCCACATCGCAAGGCCGCCCGTTTCCTCCGGGCAAGACTCCCCCTGCCGCCTTGACCGGCGCGAACATTTGCGGAACACGGCTGACCTATGTCCCTTACCCACATTAGCGTCCGCGGCGCGCGCGAGCACAATCTCAAGGGGATCGATATCGATCTTCCCCGCGACAGCCTGATCGTGATCACCGGGCTTTCGGGCAGCGGCAAGTCGAGCCTGGCGTTCGACACGATCTACGCCGAGGGGCAGCGGCGCTATGTCGAGAGCCTCAGCGCCTATGCGCGGCAGTTCCTCGAGATGATGCAGAAGCCCGATGTCGAGCATATCGACGGGCTCAGCCCCGCGATCTCGATCGAGCAGAAGACCACCAGCCGCAACCCGCGCTCGACCGTGGCGACGGTTACCGAGATCTACGACTACATGCGCCTGCTTTGGGCGCGGGTGGGGGTGCCCTATTCGCCCGCCACTGGACTGCGGATCGAGGCGCAGACGGTGTCCAACATGGTCGACCGCGTCATGGCGCTGCCCGAAGGGACACGCGCCTACCTGCTCGCTCCCGTGGTGCGCGGGCGCAAGGGCGAGTACCGCAAGGAACTGGCCGAATGGCAGAAGGCGGGCTTCACCCGCGTGCGCATCGACGGCGAAATGTACGAGATCGGCGAAGCCCCCGCGCTCGACAAGAAGTACAAGCACGACATCGAGGTTGTGGTCGACCGCATCGCGGTGCGCGACGGGATCCAGACGCGGCTTGCCGACAGCTTCGAGCAGGCGCTGAAGCTGGCCGAGGGGCTGGTCTATCTCGACCTCGCCGACGGCGCGGTGCCGGGCCGGGAAAGCGAGGATGCTGCGGGCGGCGCGATGAAGGGCGCCGGCCTGCCCGCCAACCGCATCGTCTTCTCCGAGAAATTCGCCTGCCCCGTCAGCGGCTTCACGATCGAGGAGGTCGAGCCGCGGCTGTTCTCGTTCAACGCCCCGCAGGGCGCGTGCCCGGCGTGCGACGGCCTCGGCGAGAAACTGCTGTTCGACCCGCAGCTCGTCGTGCCGAACGAGGCGCTGACGCTGAAGCAGGGCGCAGTGGTGCCGTGGGCCAAATCCAACCCGCCGTCGCCCTATTACATGCAGGTGCTGAACTCGCTCGCCAAGGAATACGGCTTCGACCTCACCACCCCGTGGGAGGACCTCGCGCCCGAACACCGCGACACCATCCTGTTCGGCACGAAGGGCAGGGCGGTCCCGCTCACCTTCAAGGACGGGCGCAAGGAATACACCGTCAAGAAGGCGTTCGAGGGGGTGATCGGCAACCTCAACCGCCGGATGCTGCAGACCGAAAGCGCGTGGATGCGCGAGGAGCTGGGCAAGTACCAGACCGCGCAGGCGTGCGAGACGTGTCACGGCAAGCGCCTCAACGAAAAGGCGCTGGCGGTGAAGGTCGGGCAGGGTGCCAATGCCACCGACATCGCCACCCCCACCCAGATGAGCGTCGTCGCGGCGAAGGACTGGTTCCTCGCCCTGCCGGACCAGCTCACCGACACGCAGAACCAGATCGCCCGCGCGATCCTCAAGGAGATCAACGAGCGGCTGGGCTTCCTCGACAACGTCGGGCTCGACTACCTCAACCTCGACCGCACCAGCGGCACGCTGTCGGGCGGCGAGAGCCAGCGCATCCGCCTCGCCAGCCAGATCGGCAGCGGGCTGTCGGGCGTGCTCTACGTACTCGACGAGCCATCGATCGGCCTCCACCAGCGCGACAACGACCGGCTGCTCGAAACGCTGAAGCGCCTGCGCGACCTCGGCAACACGGTCATCGTGGTGGAGCACGACGAGGACGCGATCCGCACCGCCGACCACGTGGTCGACCTGGGGCCGGGCGCGGGCGTCCACGGGGGTGAGATCGTGGCGCAGGGCACGCTGAAACAGGTGCTCAGGGCGAAGAACAGCCTCACCGCCGATTACCTCACCGGTCGCCGCCGGATCGAGATCCCGGCCAAGCGCCGCAAGGGCAACGGGCACAAGATCACCGTCCACGGCGCGCGCGCGAACAACCTGCAGAACGTCACGGCCTCCATTCCTTTGGGCACGTTCTGCTGCATCACGGGCGTATCGGGATCGGGCAAGTCGAGCTTCACGATCGACACGCTCTATGCCGCCGCCGCCCGCACGCTGAACGGCGCGCGGATGATCGCCGGCGCGCACGACAAGGTCACCGGCCTCGAACACTGCGACAAGGTGATCGAGATCGACCAGTCGCCGATCGGCCGCACCCCGCGCTCCAACCCGGCGACCTACACCGGCGCCTTCACCCAGATCCGCGACTGGTTCGCCGGCCTCCCCGAAAGCCAGGCGCGCGGGTACAAGGCGGGGCGGTTCAGCTTCAACGTGAAGGGCGGCCGGTGCGAGGCGTGCCAGGGCGACGGCCTGATCAAGATCGAGATGCACTTCCTGCCCGACGTCTACGTCACGTGCGAGGAATGCCACGGCAAGCGATACAACCGCGAAACGCTGGAGGTGAAGTTCAAGGGCCTCAGCATCGCCGACGTGCTCGACATGACGATCGAGGACGCGGAGGGCTTCTTCAAGGCCGTCCCCCCGATCCGCGACAAGATGCACATGCTGAACGAGGTGGGGCTGGGCTACGTCAAGGTCGGCCAGCAGGCGACGACGCTATCGGGCGGCGAGGCGCAGCGGGTGAAGCTGGCCAAGGAACTCAGCCGCCGCAGCACCGGGCAGACGCTGTACATCCTGGATGAGCCGACGACCGGCCTGCATTTCGAGGACGTCCGCAAACTCCTCGAAGTGCTCCAGCGGCTGGTGGACCAGGGCAATTCGGTCGTGGTGATCGAACACAACCTCGACGTGATCAAGACCGCCGACTGGGTGCTGGACCTGGGGCCGGAGGGCGGGGTGCGCGGGGGTGAGGTTGTGGCGCAGGGGACGCCGGAGGCGGTGGCGGCCGAGCCGCGGAGTTTCACGGGGCAGTACCTTGCGCCGTTGCTTGAGCGGCAGAGCGTGGCGGCGGAGTAAGGGCAGGCGATCTTCCGGAACCTCGCAGCGCCAAAGCGATCTGCGCATTAGGTGGTCTAAGAAGGGTAATCGCTAGAAGATGCTAGTGAGACAAGGGCTAACAACCGTCAAAGCTGTGACAACAGTGGTCATTCCGCATCACGCTATACGCATGATATGAATAATGTTGGAAAACTCAATTCTTTACGACTGTAAGAATTTTTCGAAGCGAAAAAGCTCTAGGCAGCCGTTGAACGCCGCATTTGTTATCTCATGCGTGTCAATTCCGCGACTAGCTATACCGACCACCTGTCCGTCAATGTTGAAGACTGGTCCTCCGCTATTACCTTTTACGATCGGTACTGAAACTCGAAAGTATGTGATACCTTCAATCTTAGAAAATGCTCGGACTTCGCCAGTAGCTATCTGACAACTGTCTCCTAGCTGATAGCTTGGGAACCCTCCAACCTTGACGTCGTCGCCAACTTTGCATTCGGAGAAGCTCAATTCCGCACTTGCGGCAGCAATCGGCATTTTCCATTCAGGGTCAATTGGTTCCAATATTGCAACGTCTTTAGCGAAATCATGCTTTAATACTCGCATCGGCACGGGAACCGGAGCATTGTCAGTTAGATAAATCTCAATAATCGGTGCGACCGTGCCGCAAATTTCGATATTATGAAAATTCGTCAACACATTACCATTTGGTAATTTGATTCCTGATCCCTGATTGTACTCCATCAGTTCATCGTTTCCGCTTTCAACTCTGCAAACCGCAAGCGATAACCGATCTCGTTCATCTTTAGGTCTATCATATGAGATGCTTGAGTGGGCCCGATCAGGAAGATTGTTAAAACGATTAACAAGTCGCCACACCACCAAATCATCAGAACCGCGAATATGAATTACGTGCTGAATTCTGCCTCTCAAATGATTTTCAAAACTCTGCGACGATCGCCAGTTGTATTTTTCCTTAAAATACTGTTCTGATGCAATATGACCGTGCTTTTCCCACGCATTCAATGCGCCGCGTATCTCTCTCATAAATGAGCGAGGTACATTCAGAAATTGATTTATTACAACTCCGCTAACTTCTTGTCTTGAGCTCTTATCAAGAATGCGTGTCTTTCGCGGATTTACTATAAATCCTGCCTCTGTGACGGCGGCACTTATAAGTGCGCCAACTGCAGCTAATCCATTTTCGTGATCAACCGTCGCGAGGCTGTTGGGAAATGAGCGTCGATTTGTGGAGAACGTGATGTCGTCAGCATAGCGTGAGTAAAAGCAACCATGCTCTCGCGCCAAACGGGTTAGTAATCCATCAAGATGTGAGCAAATGATATTTGCTAAGACCGGCGAACTGGGCGCTCCTATCGGCAAATTTCCGTCTAGCGTACAGAGCCGAGCGATGGTTGTCGCGATAACGGCATTGAGTTGATAGGGACGAGCCCTAAGTCGCCCGCGTATTCGGCCAAAATGAATGGTAGGGAAAAAATCAGAAAGATCGAAATTAAGAAGAAGGCGTTTGCCGACATGTAGAGATGCATTATAGCGAATCCCCCGTCCTTTTACAAAGCCACTCACTCGACTTGATGGTTCGTATATTTCGTCAAGAAGATTTGCAAGGCGCGACTGAATATGCCGAAGTGGCCAGTGGGGGCTATATATTAGGCGGGTGCTTCCGTCGCGCTTCGGATACTCGTGCCGAGAGTATAAGATGTGTTGAGGAATCCCAAATGCCCGCCTTTCAAGCAGTTCTAGAGGAATGCCGATTGCACAAGCGAGGTCTTGCTTCGAATTAACTCGCAAAAGTGTGGGAGGTTGCGTTGCCAGATGTTCCTACCATCTCACCGTCGGGTGATCGCTCATCATAACGTTGGATGCGAGCACGTGTTTAGTTCCAGAATCATGCGCAGTAACAACGCACACAGCAACCAATCTGGCAACGCGTGCTCCTTTAGCATTTAGTCATCGGACATTGTCAACGCTTGAACCTGTTGATCTGCAAAACCTCGACGACCTGGTACGAGAATTGTGCAGTTGCTGACGACTTTGATTGACAAATTTGTGGGTGGGTCAAGTTCCATTTTCCTACAGCCCCCCATCCCGCATACATAACGCGGTCCATCTCCCCTCAAACGGACTGCCCCCATGAGCTACATCCCTGCCCACCAGGTCTTTCGCGCTCCCGCGCCTGCCGCCACGCCGGCACCCACTCCCACGCCAGCCCCGACCCCCAAACCCACGCTCGCGCAGCACATCGACGCGTTGCCCGACGCCGCCGCCTCCGCGTCGGAGTCCGGCGCAGGCTCTTGGCCGGAAACGCAGTTCACCCGCGCGCGGCAGGTCGAGTTCCTCCATGCGCTCGCTGATTGCGGGCAGGTGCGGCGGGCCTCGGCCGCCATCGGGATCAGCTATCGCACCGTCTATCGCGAGCGGCGCGCCAACCGCGCCTTTGCCCGCGCGTGGGATGCGGCGCTGCTCTCCGCCCGCGCGCTGGGCGAGGATGTGCTCGCCTGCCGCGCGCTCGACGGGGTGGAGGAGGTCGTGTGGTTCCGCGGCGAGGAGGTCGGCCGCCGCGTCCGCTTCGACAGCCGCCTGCTGCTCGCGCACCTCGCGCGGCTCGACAAACTGACCGAGGACGCGCGCACCCGCGCCTATGCCGACGACCTGGCAGGCGCGCTGGAGCGCTACGAGGCCGGGACCGACGATCCCGCGCCGGTCTGCGACGATTGCGGCACCGCGCTGCCGCTGATCCCGGACGAGCCGGACCGTAGTGAACGCGTCCTTCGACAGGCTCAGGACGAGCGGGCTCTTGCGGATCCCATTCCTGGGGCTCCTACTTTCTCCCCTGGACAGTGTGACATGTGTGACATGCCCTCTGCCAAGGCGGCGGCGGCGCGGGCGGCGAAGCGCGCCGAGGAGGAGCGGCTGGCTCGGTGGGAAACGCCGTGCGATCGCTGCGGCGGGCGCTGCAACGATCCCCGGGAGGAGCTCGACCCGGACGAATGCGGTTATATGGCGGACGAGCGGTTCGATGCGATGTGGGCTGCGCGCCCGGTCGGTGTGCCGACGCCGGAAGAGATCGATCCCGACAACGTCGAGGCGGTAGAGGACGCGCAGCTCGCCGCGTTCGAGGCGGGAGAGGACGAGTGGTGGCTCGTCGGCGCGCCGGTGGCGGGCGGAGCGTCAGGTGGCGTTCATGGCGGAATCGTGTAGGGGGTGCGCATCGCGGCGCCCGACCTTATGGCCTCGCCGCGACAGAGAGACGCCTCGTATGTGCTCCCGCCGTGTATTCCCCGGGAGTCGCAAATGTCCCAGACCATCATCGTCATCGTTGCCGTCGTCGGCACACTCATGCTGGCCATGCTGATCAGCGAATGGCTGATACGCCGCGATCGGGCGAGCGAGCAGGACTGACGTCCCGCGCTGGCGCCGGGGTTCTAAGGCTTAGTTGACGAGCGCGAGTTCGACGCGGCCGTGGCCGCGCTGGACGATGCCGAGCGTCGATGCGGCGGACTTCGTCAGGTCGATCACCCGGCCGCCGTGGAACGGTCCGCGATCGTTGATGCGGACCACGACCGACTTGCCGTTGGCGGGATTGGTCACGCGGACCTTGCTGCCGAAGGGCAGGCTGCGGTGCGCGGCGGTGTAGCCGCCGTTGTGGAAGGTCTCGCCGCTCGCGGTGCGGCGACCGTTGAACTTGTCGGCGTAGTAGCTGGCCACGCCGCTGCCGATCGGATCGCCCAGGCCGGGCTCTGCCGTTTCGGCCAGCTCGTCGGCGGGGTCGATCGTGCTGATGTCCACCGCGCCGGCTGCCGGGGTGTGGGCCTGCGGCACGGCGATGTCGGCGAAGTTGGCGGCGAAAACGGCCGTCTTGTCGTCGGCCAGCGCGGGCGCACTCGCCGACGCGGGCAGCACCAGCGCGGCGGCGATCGCCAGCGTGCGCAGCGCCTTCGCGGCATCGAAACGCGTGTTCCCGTCCATGGCGGGCGGTTTAGACCCCGGAATCGGACTCCGGCACCCCCTTGCGCTCGCTCCACCCCGACCGCGCCACCGTTCATCGTGGGGACTCGGAACCTTAACCATGATTCCGCTGACGACTCGCCGATCCGCTTTCCTACACCCTACGAGCCACGGCACGTGCCCGGCTTCCGAGTCGCGGCGCGGTTAAGGATGTCGGGGAATGGAGAGTTCGGTCTGCTTCAGCGACCGCGCGGTGCGGCGAAATTTCGGGACCGAAATGCAAATGGGGCCGACCCGAAGGTCGACCCCACTCTCACCAGCGCGTGGATCCCGAGGGATACTTGGCACCCAGTGTCGTTGCCTTTCTTTCCCGGTCGAAACCGGTTCCGTCGGGCTCTGTCACCGGCGCTCGCACCGGCATCCGGTTCCTTCAGGTGGTCGGTCCGGATCCGAAGATCCTTTCCTGTGCCGCCTGGCGGTTCCGAGACCGATTTCCCTGGCTCCCGCTTCGAACGGTTGCATCGTTCCGGCCGAAGCCTTCGCGACGCCTCCTCGGCGAAAGACCGGGTAGACCGGCCGATGGTGGTTTCGCCGGCGTTCCTCTCAAGCGATCCCCTTGCATCCGGCCGAAGCCTTTCGCAAAGCGATCTCGAAGACCGCGCGGACAGTTGCCGCCATCTCGGTTGGTAGGGAAAAACTTCGAACTTTCAGGCCGTTAGGCTTGTCGGTTCAGTGGCTTCCGTTCCCTTCCGATGACCTGAAGCTGCGCCTCCGAACCGAGTCGCGCAAGCATCGGGAGGGGTCATTTTTCCACCGCCGGGCGTTTTGCCTGTGGACACGAGTGGATAACTCAACCGTTCGTCGCGATTCCGTCAAACGACCGAATATTTCACCGATCGCGCTGCGCGAGCAACCTTAGCCGCAATGCGTTGAGCTTGATGAAACCCTGCGCGTCGGTCTGGTCGTAGGCCCCGGCATCGTCCTCGAACGTGACGTGGCGCTCCGAATAGAGCGAGTTGGGCGACTTCCTCCCGACGACCTGTGCCATTCCCTTGTAGAGCTTGAGCCGCACGGTGCCCGACACCTTCTCCTGGCTCAGGTCGATCGCCGCTTGCAGCATCTCGCGCTCCGGCGCGAACCAGAAGCCGTTGTAGATGAACTCGGCATACTTGGGCATCAGCTCGTCCTTGAGGTGCGCCGCGCCGCGATCGAGCGTGATCTGTTCGATCCCGCGATGCGCCCGGGCGTAGATCTCGCCGCCCGGAGTCTCGTACATCCCGCGGCTCTTCATGCCGACGAAGCGGTTCTCGACCAGGTCGAGCCGGCCGATGCCGTGCTTGCGGCCAAGGTCGTTGAGCGCGGCGAGCAGGGTCGCGGGGCTCATCGCCTCGCCATTCAGCGCAACGCCGTCGCCCTTTTCGAAGTCGATGGTGATGTATTCGGGCGCATCCGGCGCATCCTCGGGATTGTCGGTGCGCGAATAGACGTAGTCGGGCACTTCCTCCCACGGATCTTCCAGCACCTTGCCTTCGGACGAGGTGTGCAGAAGGTTGGCGTCGGTCGAGAACGGGCTCTCGCCGCGTTTGTCCTTGGGCACGGGGATCTGGTGCTGTTCGGCCCAGGCGATCAGCGCGGTGCGGCTGGTCAGGTCCCATTCGCGCCACGGGGCGATGACCTTGATATCGGGGGCAAGGGCATAGGCCGACAGTTCGAAGCGGACCTGATCGTTGCCCTTGCCGGTAGCGCCGTGCGCGATCGCATCGGCGCCGGTCTCGCGGGCGATCTCGATCAGTCGCTTGGAGATCAGCGGCCGGGCGATGCTGGTGCCGAGCAGATAGTCGCCCTCGTAACGGGCGTTGGCGCGCATCATCGGGAACACGAAGTCGCGCACGAACTCCTCGCGCAGGTCGTCGATATAGATGTGATCGTCCGGCACGCCCATCAGCTTGGCCTTGGCGCGCGCCGGCTCCAGTTCTTCGCCCTGGCCGAGATCGGCGGTGAAGGTGATGACCTCGCAATTGTAGGTCACCTGCAGCCACTTGAGGATCACGCTGGTGTCGAGCCCGCCGGAATAGGCGAGCACGACCTTCTTGATATCGGACATCGGAAAGCTCCGGATTGGTCTGGCGCGCGCCCTATGGCATGCTCGCGCAGGCGGCAAGGGAGGCGATGATGGGCAAGTACGAGGCGAAGACCAAGGCGACCGAGGTCGCGGTCGAGGACTTCATCGCCGCGGTGCCGGACCAACGGAGGCGCGAGGAGGCCGAGGTAATCGACAAGCTCCATCGCCGAGTGACAGGGCTCGACCCGAAGATGTGGGGTCCGTCGATGATCGGATATGGCAGCTATCATTACCGCTACGAAAGCGGGCACGAGGGAGACTCGATGCGTGGTGGCTTCTCACCGCGCAAGTCGGCGATGACGATCTACCTGATGGGCAATTACTGCGACCGGCAGCCTGAAGCCGACGCGCTGTTCGCCCGGCTCGGCAAGCACAAGACCGGCAAGTCGTGCCTTTACATCAACAAGCTGTCCGACGTGGATCTCGACGCACTCGAAGGGCTCGTCAAGCTGAGCTGGGACGTGATGAACGAACGCTACCCCGATTGAGATTGTTCCGCGGCTCGGGCGGTGTCGAGGATTGCGGCGACGAAGCCGTCGGGATCGTCCTCCTGGATGAAGTGACCGCCCTTCAGGGTCCGGTGGCTGCCCTTGGCGGCGCCGGGCACTCGCTCGCGGAATGCCGCATCGCCGCCGCGCGTGATCGGATCGCCGTTCGAGAAGGCGCACGTGAAGGGTTTGTCGAAAGTCTCGAGCACCGCCCAGGCACGCTTCTGGTCCGGGACGGCCTCATTCGGGCCGAGCGGAACGAGCGACGGGAAGATGCGCGCGCCTGCCTTGCTGGCGCGGGTCGGGAAGGGCGCGTCGTAGGCGGCAACCTCTGCAGGCGACAGGTCCCGCTTCGTCGCTCGCTGAAGGATACCCCCGATCGGGAACACCGGGCTCCATCTGGAAAAGCGGCGCCATGCGGCGAACGCGGCAGGAGGATCCTGACCTTCGGGAAGCCCTCCGTTCGACAGCACCACGCCGGCGAACCGGTCGGGAATGGCGGCGACGAGCCGCAGACCGACGAGCGAACCCCAGTCCTGGCAGGCGAGGATCACGTCGCGAAGGTCCAGCGCCTCGAACCACTCCTGCATCCATGCAACGTGACGGGCGTATGTGTAGTCGCCTTTGGAGGTCGGCTTGTCCGACTTGCCGAAGCCGATCAGGTCCGGCGCCAGGACGCGAAAGCCCGCTGCAGCGACTGGCGGGATCATCTTGCGATAGAGAAAGCACCAGCTCGGTTCGCCGTGCATCATCAGGACCGGCCGACCATCGCGTGGACCCTCGTCGATGTAATGGACGCGCAGACCGCTGGCCAACTCGCGGTAGTGCGGTTCGAACGGAAAATCCGGCAGGCCCGTAAACCGGTCGTCGGGCGTTCGGTAAACGGCGCTCATCGCGGAAGGCTATACCTTCGCTGACCTCAAGTGAAGTGCGGTCCCGGACGCTCGTAAAGTTCCTCGAAATGCACGAGGTTGGGGCGGGGGCCCAGCGGTTGCGGCTGGCCGCGACGAAACGCCCATTCGCCCCGGTCGCAGTCCTCGGCCCGCACGTATCCGTTGATGTAGAAGCGCCGGTAATGGTCCGCCATGTTCGAACCCGATCCGTGGACCAGGTAGGAACTCCACATCGCGAGGTCGCCCGGTTCCAGTTCGAGGTCGACGAGGCCGCCCGGATCGAGGCCGGCCGCCGCGAGGGTGTCGGTTTCGACCACGCTGCTCATCACCTCGCCGCTGGTCGGCAGGTCGATCGGGCCGCCAAGATGACTGCCTGGAAGCACGCGCATCGCTCCGCTCGACCGGTCGTGGCGGTCGATCGCGATGCCGGTCTGGACGTAGCTCGTTGCCAGATTGCGATAGGCGCTGTCCGGCCGGCGAAAGCGCGAATCCTGGTGAAAGGCGAAGTCGCCCTTTCCGCCCGGCTTCTTCCAGTGAACCTGGTTGATGATCTGCTTGATCTCGGTCCCGATGAGATCGGCGAGTATCGCCGCCACCCGGTAGTCGGTTCGAAAGCGGTCGAGCACGACGTTGTGGTACGACGGCCACTGGACCATCCGCAACTCGCCGCCATCCAGTCGGTAGTTGAGATTGCCGTACCGAAAGCTCGCACCCAGCGCCAATCCTTCGGCGTGGACTTCGTCGATCGCGGCGGACATTTCGGCGATGTCGTCCGGTCCGAACAATCCCCGGACTATCGCGTAACCATCCGCCCGAAAACGATCGGCAAGGTCCGCAGCAATGTAAGCACCAGGAAAAGAGGCGACCATGCGCCGGAGTTTCGCAAAGGATGGTGTCGGCACTCAACCCACAAGCCGCGCGTCGGGTATGCCTCATCGCTATGGCGCTGTGGGCATCGTGGGGCCTACTCGGCCGCCACGCGCTCGGCGGGGGAGAGATGCCATTCGGGCGCCACGTCGCCGGCCCGCAGGCGCGCGCTCTCGGTCTCGATGAACTCGCGGGTCATCGGGATCGCGGTGCGGTCCTTCACGTAGATCATCTGCCAGTTGACGAGGCTGCCGTTCCGGAACGCCTGCTCCGCTCCCGCTAGGTAGAACAGCCACATGCGATAGAACTGCTCGTCGTACAGGTCGACGATCTCGTCCCGGTGGAGAACGGTTCGGTTGTACCATTCCTCGAGCGTGTGGCTGTAGTGGAAGCGCATTCCTTCCACGTCCATGATCTGCCAGCCGGCCTTTTCGCTTTCGATCACGAGTTCGCTCAGCGCGGGGATGTAGCCCCCCGGGAAGATGTATTTGCGCGTCCAGGCATCGGTGCGTCCCGGCGGTCCCGCACGGCCGCAACAATGGCTGATCATCACGCCGTCGGGCTTCAGCAGGCGAGCCGTGTGCCGGTAGAACTGCGGATAGTGGGGTGTGCCCACGTGTTCGAGCAGGCCGACCGAGCTGATCCGGTCGAATTCGCCCGTAACGTCACGATAGTCCATCAACTCGAAGCGCACCTTGTCCGCGACACCGGCCGCCTCGGCCCGTTCGCGGCAGAAGGCGATCTGGTCCTCGGCCAGCGCGACGCCGAGAACCTCGCAGCCATAATGCCGGTTGAGATAGAGCGCGAATCCGCCCCAGCCGCAGCCGATATCGAGGACTTTCATCCCGGGCTTCAGGTACATCTTGGCCGCCAGGTGCGCCTTCTTGTCGAGCTGCGCCTGCTCCAGGCTCGTTTGCTCGGGATCGCCCCGGTAATAGGCCATCGTGTATTGCCGGTCTTCATCGAGGAAAAGCTCGTACAGCCGGCGCGTCAGGTTGTAGGTATGCTCGGCGTTCTTCGCCGCCTTGCCGCGCGGGTTGACGCTGTCGGCCATCGCGAGAAGGCGGTCGCGGGCACGCCGTAGCGGCCCTTGCGCCTGGATCGCCCGGTCGCCCTGACTGCTGGTGTTGGCCGTCACGAACAGCAGCAGGTCGCGGATATCGTGCGGCGCCTCGACGACAAGCCAGCCCCACATGAACGCCTCGCCCGCGCCGAGCTGGGGATACCGGGCGATGTGCGCGGCGGCGCGCTTGTCGGTCAGACGAATACGAATGGGATCGGCCGGGCCCGAACCGTATTCGTACGCCTTCCCATCATGGTCGGTCACCGTCAGCCGTCCATTGCGGATACCGCGCTTCAGAAACTGGTCGAGCAGCCACATTGTCGTTCGCGTCCCCCTGTCAGATGCCGGCGTACCAATGGTAGCCGCGGTCTTCCCAATAGCCGCCGTTGCCGCCTTCGATACCCTCGAGGCTGGCGACGGCCTCGATCCCGGTAAGGTACTTGGCGTGCTTGTATCCCAGTTGCCGCTCGACCCGCAGCCGTAGCGGGGCGCCGTTCCGCTCGGGCAGCGGCTCGCCATTCAGCGCGTGGGCGACGATGGTCTGCGGATGATACGCATCGTCGAGGTCGATGCTCTCGTAATAGCGCGATCCGTTGAGCGTGTCGGCGCACCGGAAGACGATGAATTGTGCGTCCGGAAGAAGCTGCGCGCCGTCGAGAATCGTCGACAGTTGCGGACCGGTCCACTCGCCGATCGCGCTCCAGCCCTCGACGCAGTCGTGCCGGGTGATCTGGCTGCGCTGCGGCAGGCGCTTGAGGTTATCGAGACTCAGCGACAGCGGGTTGGCGACCAGACCGGTCACGGTCAGCCGCCAGTCGGCAAAACCCGCAGCGCGCGACGCGGCATATGCGGGGGTATCGACCGTCTGCGAACCATTGCCGCGAAAGAAGGGCGAAATCTCGCTGCGGTCGTATTCCTTGACCAGGCCGCCCCCGCCCAGAAACCGGTGAGCGGCCCGGTTCCATCGCTCCGAAGCCCGAAACAGCGATTGCGCGGCCGGAGTGTCGGCGACCTTCGAGCATCCGCCGAGAAACAGCGCCGCCGCACCCACCATGAAGCCCCTACGCTCCATCACGCCCTCCAGTGATCATGTCGCGCAGCTGACGAAACGGGTTCGACAGCAGGACGAGAAGTACGTGGACGACGAAAAATCCGAACAGCAGCCAGGCGAAGATGAAATGCAGCGATCGGACCGACTGCCGCCCGCCCACCAGTTCGATCATCGGCGACAGCAGCGGTTCCATTCCCGGGCTGATGCCCATTCCGGTCGCGATCAGACCCGGCAGCAGAACGCCGAAGACGAGGCCGTAGGCCAGCTTCTGGAGGAAATTGAACTTCGATCCCGAGTGATGGAAATCGAGCCGCAAATGCTTGGCGATGTCGCTTCGGATGGCCGACCAGCGCCACTCGGCGCGTGACGTGGTGAGATCGCGGCTGAAGTGGCGATTCGCCAGCATGGCAATCCACACGAGCAGAAGGCCGAGCGCGAAGGGCCATGCCATGAGCACGTGCCATTCGCGCGCGCCCGCCAGGCTGTAGCGGCCCGGAATGGTCATCCAGTCGGGGAAACGCGGGACGATCAGCCACGCGTCCTCTGGCGCAAAGCCCCAGTCACCCCAGTAGAGACGCGGGTGGGCATTCGAAATGTTAAGCCCCGACATGAACAGGATCACCACGCAGACGAGGTTGATCCAGTGCCACAGACGGGTGCTGAGCGCGTGGCGCTTCATCCGGCGAGTTCCCTCCCAAGGTAGATCACGTCGCGTTGCTGGGACAGGAGATGCTGGCCGCTATCGACGAACAGCGTCTCGCCGTTGGCCAGCCAGCCTTCGGCCAGCCACAGACAGGCGTCGGCGATCTCCGATGCTTCCGTGCGGCGGCGCAAGAGGTTCAGCTTGTGACTGACTTCGATCTCGTCGGGAGTCTGGTCGTGGCTCGGCAGGATCGCTCCGGGGGCAAGCGCATAGACCCTGTCGCCCGGCGCGGCGGCGCCCATCGCAAGCATCGGGACGGTTGCCGCCAGCGCGTGCTTGCTCATCGTGTAGGTGAAGAAATCCGGATTGGGATTGGCGATCTTCTGATCGGTCAGGTTGATGACGCGCTTGCCGCCGGCGGATCGCGCGCTCGTCAGGAATGCCCGGGCCATGCGTGCGGGACTCCCCGCATTGATCCGCAATGTGCGCCGGAACGTTTCCATGTCGATGTCGCCGTCGTCGTCGGGGACGAAGATCGAGGCGTTGTTCACCAGCACGCGCCAGTCGGTCAGGTGCGCCGCGAGCCGATCGACCATGTCCTTCGCTGCGTCGGCGTCGGACAGATTGCAGTGGATGGCGATCGCGCTCGGCAATTCGGCGGCGAGCGCCTCCGCCGCGTCGGCAGACCGGCCGTAGTGGATGACGACGTGCCAGCCTGCGGTGCCGAACGCGCGCGATATCGCGGCACCGATCCGTTTGGCGCCGCCTGTCACGAGCACGGCAGGGCGGGAGTTTTTCTCCATGGCCGGCATGAAAGCACACAGCGGCCGGCTTCACAAAGCGAAAGGCGCGCCGACCGCATTTACGGACGACGCGCCTTCGATTGGAGGCAGTGGTTGGCCGATTTAGCGGCAGCGGGCCTTGCTGCGGTTCTGCTGGACTTCACGGCCCAGGAGAGCACCTGCGGCAGCGCCGATGATTGTGCCGGTTGCCCGCTCGCCGCGGGTATCGATCGCGCGGCCGATAAGTGCACCAGCAGCGCCGCCGACCAGCAAGCCGACCGTACCGTTCGAGCGCTTGCAATAGTAGCGACCATCGTCGCCGCGCCAGTAGTTCACGCCGTTATCGACGCGGTGCGAATGGCGGTAACCGGTATCGTGCGCCATCGCGGGTACCGCGGGAACGGCGAGGCCTGCGGCCGCAGCGATAAGAATGATCTTCTTCATGGGTCTTTCCTTTCCCTCAAAGGCGGGTCTGCTGTTACGACTCTCTGGCTGGCCTCTGGGTCCACAACGCCAGATGAACGGCTTGTTGTGTTGCGATTTCCACGACGAAATGCGCACTTTGGGCGATGGGCCGAGTGATCGGGGCGATCGCACGCGAAAACAAAGAAGCGCGCCGACCCCGGGTTAGGGGTGGCGCGCCTCGTTCAATCGCAATTCGTCAGCGGATCAGCGGCAGCGCACCTCACCGCGGTCGATTTGTCGTCCGAGCAGGGCGCCTGCCGCAGCACCAAGGATGGTGCCGGTAGCCCGCTCGCCGCGGGTGTCGATCGCGCGTCCGGCCAATGCACCGGCGGCTGCACCGATGATGAGGCCGGTCGTGCCGTTGGAGCGGCGGCAGTAATAGCGTCCGTCGTCGCCCTGCCAGTACCGTACGCCCTGCGGCGAATTGTAGTAGCGCGGCTGGTAGCCCTGCTTGGCGCGCTTGCCGTGTGCCGGCGCCCACGGCGGCGGATCGGCAAGGGCGGGGGCTGCGGTTACCATCATGCCGCCGGCGGCGACAGCGAGGATGATCTTTCTCATCGTCGTATCCTTCTGGGCAATTGAATCTACCGCACATTCGTCCGCGAACCGCGTCGAACCTGCGATGAACGAGATGATTTCAGCGCGCTCAAGCGATGGGGAAATCAGCCCGCTGCCGCGGCCTCGCGATCGCGCTCGGCGCGGCTCTTCTTTTCCGCCGCGGTCTTCAGCTGGCCACAAGCGGCATCGATGTCGCGCCCGCGCGGCGTGCGAACGGGCGCGCTGATGCCATGCTCGAACACGATCTCGGAAAAGCGCTTCACCCGCTCGGGCGTCGAGCATTCGTAGGTTGCGCCGGGCCAAGGGTTGAACGGTATCAGGTTCACCTTGGCGGGCAGGCGGTATTGCTTGAGCAGGCGGACGAGTTCGCGCGCGTCATCGTCGCTGTCGTTCTTGTCCTTCAGCATTACGTACTCGAACGTGATCCGCCGCGCGTTCGAGGCACCGGGATAGGCCGCACACGCGCTGAGCAGTTCTTCGATCCCGTACTTCTTGTTGAGCGGCACGATCTCGTCGCGCACGTCTTTGGTCACCGCGTGGAGCGAGACCGCCAGGTTAACGCCGATTTCCTCGCCGCAGCGATCCATCATCGGTACCACGCCGCTGGTCGACAGGGTTATGCGCCGTTTGCTGAGGGCAAGCCCTTCGCCGTCCATCACCAGCTTGAGCGCATCGCGGACGTTGTCGAAATTGTAGAGCGGCTCGCCCATGCCCATCATGACGATGTTGGTCAGCAGGCGACCATCGGACGAGTAGTGGCCGGCATCCTCGTCGGCGTCGAGACCGGCCATCGAGCCCCTCGGCCACTCGCCCAGCGCATCGCGGGCCAGCATGACCTGTCCCACGATTTCACCCGGGGTCAGGTTGCGCACCAGCTTCATCGTGCCGGTGTGGCAGAACCGGCAATTGAGCGTGCAGCCGACTTGGCTCGAAACGCACAGCGTTCCCCGGTCCGCATCCGGAATGAACACCATCTCGAAATCGTGACCGTCAGCCGTGCGGAGCAGCCATTTGCGGGTACCGTCGGTCGAATGCTGCGCCTCGATCACCTCGGGCCGTCCGACCACGAACCGTTCCGCGAGCCACGGGCGCATCGTCTTGGCGATGTCGGTCATGGCCTCGAACTCGGTCACGCCGCGGTGGTAGAGCCAGTGGAATACCTGCTTCGCGCGCAGCTTGGCTGCCTTGGCGTCGAGTCCGGCTTCGGCGAAGAGTTCTGTGATCCGCGCCCGCGACAGGCCGAGCACGTCGATCTTGCCGTCCGCGCGCGGGGTTACTTCCCGAGCGACGGGAACGGGATCGACGGCGCCGGGGATCGGCATGAGGGCGGTATCGGCCATGGCGTGGCGCATATAGGGTGAGCCGTCGCAACTGGCAAAGACCATCGACCGCACGAGAGATTCGAGCGGTGACGCGATACAATCTTACGCTTGCGCGCAACGCGCGAACACAGCTTTTCTCGGCTAGTTCCCGACCCTCGTCGTTCAAAATGAGCGCTTCGTCGACGCTGATGTGACGGAAAAGCCACAGAAATATCGTTGTGTGAGGTTCATGAAACCGGCCCCTTCCAGCCCCGTTGAGCGGGTCCATGGCACTGGCGAAACGCCGGTCATGAGTTGATAAACGGAGTACTGAAATGAATACCAAGATCGCAACGCTTCTGGCCGGTTCGCTGGCCGCACTCGCGACTCCCGCGTTTGCCCAGACGGCAGAAGCACCGTTCAGCGGCCTGCGCGTCGGTGCCGAAGTCGGCTACGACCACATCCGCTCGGGCAGCACCGAGGACGTCGACGATACCCGCGATCTCAAGCAGTCGATCGACGGTGTCGGCTATGGCGCGGTCGTCGGTTACGACGTCGCAGCCAGTGAGAACCTGCGCCTCGGCGCCGAGGCCAGCTACTCGGGCAGCACCGCGGGCCGTGACTTCGACAACGAGCGTCCGACCGTGTTCAACCTCGGCAACGTTCAGGCCGACCGCGAGATCTACGTCGGCGGCCGCGTCGGTTTCGTCACCAGCCCGACCACGATGGTCTATGCCAAGGGTGGTTACACCAACCAGCGCTTCACCGTCACGGGTAGCGACGGCACCGTCGACCTGAGCCAGAAGCTCGACACCGATGGCTGGCGCGCAGGCGCGGGCATCGAGAAGTCGGTGGGCCGCAATGCCTACATCGGCGCCGAGTATCGCTACTCGAACTACAGCAAGGGTGAAGTCGACTTCGAAGGTTCGACGCCGGACACCAGCCGGTTCAACCTCGACACCGACCGTCACCAGGTGATGGCGACTGCCGGCGTCCGCTTCTAAGCGGTATTGCCGACAGGCAAGGGAAGGGCGGGGCTTCGGCTCCGCCCTTTTCGCGTCAGCGGCGGATACGCGCACACCCCAGCGAAGCTGCGTCCAGGGCGGTGGCGGCTCCGGCAAGGCGATAGCGGTCCGTAAATCGCCGACCGCGCGCATCGACCGACGATACCGACATCGAGCTCGCCGACCGCATAGCCGCCATGATTGCAGCATCCATCGCCTTGTCCGCCGCCCAGGCATCGCCGCCACCGCCACTCAGGCGGAACCGCTGGCCGCCCACCGAGAGCGAGATCGCGGCGGTCGGGGCAATCTTGCGCGACAGGCGAACGTGCAGCTGATTCCGGACCGCGCGCTTCGGCCAGGTGCCGACACTTGCGTAGGCGACGTAATCACTGGTCCCGCTCCGCCGCTCGGCCTTGGCGATTGCATAGCAGCGGCCGGGCGCGGGATCGCGGAACGCGGCCCAGGCGTCGAATACGCCGAGATTGTCCTTCGCGCAGATCGGTGCGGCGGTCGCGAGGAGGGCGAGGCCCACGGCGAGATACCTATTCATAGGCGATACCTGCCACTTCCCACTCTTTAACGCCGCTGGGCAGGCGCACCGTCCGCAGGTCGCCGACCGACGCTCCCTTGAGCGCCTTGGCGACCGGCGACGACCATCCGATGCGGCCTGCGCCGACATCCTGTTCGTCGTCACCGACCAAGGTGACGACCATCTGCGCGTCGTCTTCGTCCAGCAGCGTGACGGTTGCGCCGAAGAACGCCCGCGACTTGTCGGGCTGGTCGGCGGGCAGGATCACGCGAGCGGCCTTCATCCTGCGGGCGAGGTGCGCCAGCTCCCGGTCGATTTCGCGCATGCGCTTGCGGCCATAAAGGTAATCGCCGTTTTCGCTCCGGTCGCCATTGCCGGCCGCCCAGCTGACGATCTCGACGATCGCCGGCCTCTCGGTGCCGAGCAGGTGGTCGTATCGCGCCTTGAGCGCGGCAAGTCCTGCAGACGTGATTGGGTTGGACGGCGTCATGACGCCGCCTCTAGCGGGAACGGGGCCCGCCGCTCAACCCGGTGTGCGTTTGCCGAGGAACTGGCTGACCCCGCGTGGACGTCCGCCGCCCCGTATCCTCTCGGGATTCAAGGCTTCATAGACGACCGCATTCTCGAGCACGCGATGGACGTAATTCTTCGTCTCGAAGATCGGAATCTGCTCGACCCACCGCAGCCAGTCGATACCTCCCGTGCGCGGATCGCCGTTGGCGCGCAGCCACTTGTTCACGTTGCCGGGCCCAGCGTTGTATGCCGCCACCGCGAGCGGATAGCTGCCGCCGTAATAGTCCATCATCCGCGCGAAATAGCCGTCCCCCAGGCGAATGTTGTACTGCGGGTCGGTCATCAGGCTGGCGCTCATGTAGCTCATGCCCATCTTGCCTGCCTGCTCCTGCGCGGTTCCCGGCATGAGCTGCATCACACCACGCGCGCCGGCATGGCTGATGCGATTGATGTCGAACTCGCTCTCCTGTCGGGCAATGGCGTGAATGATCGTGAAATCGGTGCCCGGAGGCGTCGGGATCACCGGGAACCCGACCCGGGTGAACCCCTCGATGCCCTTTTCCGGCGCGACGCGACCGACGACGACGGCCAGTTCCTCGAGCCCCAGCTCACGCGCCAGGTTGGCAGCAAGCTGCAGCTCGGTCGCATCCTTCGCGTTCTCCGCGAGGGCTACGAAAAAATACCGCTCGGTCCGCCAGTCGATACCCGTGCGGGCGATGGTGCGGATCGCTGCCGCCAGCGGACTGGCGTTGAACGCGGCCGCCTGCTGCGGATTTACCGACGCAAGCGACACTTGCTTGAATTGCGGTAGCGGTCGGCCGAGCCGTTCCAGAGCGAGCTGGCCGTAGAAATACTCCGGGTATTGAGCAGCCATCTCGAAATAGCGGTTCGCTTCGGTTGCGTTGCCCGCTCGCGCCGAGGCGTTTCCGGCCCAGTAGAAGCCTTTCGACCGGGTCTGCGGCGTGCGCGCGGCGTTGCCATAGCGGTAGAACAGCGGAGCGGCTTGGTTGCCGTCGCCCATGTCCCACAGCGCCTTGGTGCCGCCGAGCCACATCAACGAGGTATAGTCGTCGCGCAATTTGTAGCTGAGGCCCGAAATGTCTGTGCCCGGTGCGAACAGGTCGTCGACCTTGCCCGCGATCGAAGCCGCAACGCTTGCCCCGGCGCCGCGCGCCTGGACGAGCATTTCCGTCACCATCTCCTCCGCATCGTGCGGCGGACGAGCGAAAGCGCCCCGGGTCGCGAGCAGTTGCTGGCCGCGATAGCCTTCCCCGGTGCGGCGGTAATGGCGGGCCAGGCGATAGACGTAGCCGGGATCGCTCATCAGGTCGGCCGGCACCGACAGGCCGATCATCTGCGGCAGGTTGCCCTGCAGTAGGGCCAGGCTCGCCATGTAGCGTTCCCGGCGGTCGAGCGGGATCTTGTCCATCTGCCGCGCAGCAGCCTCGCCTTCGCCCTGCCAGATCAGCGCCCTGATCCGCTCTTCGTGATCGTTGGGCGTGAATGCGGTGCCGAACATGCCGGTCAGATAGGCTTCGGAAGGCGAACTCATCTTGCCGCCCTGCCATGCGGCGCGCGCGACATCGCGCGCCTCTGGCCGGTTGAGAGTGGACAGCGCCAGGGCGTATCGAGCCCGCGCGGGATTGGTCTGCGGCGGGAAGCGATCGAAAAACGCTGCGATCTGCTCGGGGCTGGGAGCGTCGCGGTCGAGGCTACGCTCGGCATACGTGCGGATAAGCTCCATCCGCGGATAGGTCGGATAGGCGAGCGCGAAGCCCGCATAGTCGGTGAAACCGAGCCGATCGTTAGTGGTGAGCTGCTGCCAGCGCGAGACCGCTGCGGCAGCTTGCGTGGGCTGCGAGGCGACCATCATCGCCCGGCCCGTGTCGCTACGGGATTGCGCGACAAGCGGTGCGGATGTGACAGCCAGAGCCGAGAGTGAAACGAAACCTGCGATCTTCAACGATTTACCGAGCATGCTGGACATTCTGCCTACCGGCTCCTTATCACGCGATGAATGCATGGACCCCGGGCGCGCAAGGCCACCCCCTTGGCGCGCACTATGGGGCAAACAAAGGCGATGCGGCAATGTTCTCGGGCTCGATTCCCGCTCTTGTGACTCCTTTTCGCGATGGGTCGTTCGACGAGCGTGCGTTTCGCCGCCTCGTCGACTGGCAGATCGAGCAGGGTTCGAAGGCACTGGTCCCTTGCGGCACCACGGGTGAGGCATCGACGCTGTCCAATGCCGAGCATCACCGGGTGATCGAGGTCTGCATCGAACAGGCCGCCGGCCGAGTCCCGGTTATCGCCGGATGCGGCAGCAACGACACGATGAACGCGTTGTTGCACATGAATTTCTCGAAGAAGGCTGGCGCCGCCGCCGCGCTGTGCGTCGCGCCCTATTACAACCGGCCCAAGCAGAAAGGACTGATCGCGCACTTCAGCTATTTGGCAGAACACTGCAACCTGCCGATCGTGCTATACAACGTGCCGGGCCGGACAGTTACCGACATCTTGCCCGAAACGGTCTGCGAACTGGCCAAGAAGTATCCGAAGCAGATCGTCGCGATCAAGGATGCGAGCGGCGACCTGTCGCGGGTCACCGACCACCGGATGGGCATCGGCAAGGATTTCTGCCAGCTGTCCGGCGACGACGAGCTGGCCCTGCCTGCCAACGCAGCCGGCGCGGTGGGGTGCATTTCGGTCACCGCCAACGTCGCCCCGGCACTGTGCGCGGAGTTTCAGGCCGCCTGTGCCGCAAACGACTTGGCCCGCGCGCGCGAACTGAACGACCGGCTCTACCCGCTGCACTATGCGATGTTCGAGGATGCGAGCCCGGCGCCGGTGAAGTACGCGCTCAGCCGCCTTTTCCCCGAAATCAGCCCGGCAGTTCGCCTACCGTTGGTCGAATGCAGCGACGAGGCGAAAAAGGCGGTCGACGACGCATTGATCCACGCGGGGTTGCTGTGATGCGCACGCTATCTATCGGAGTTCTCGCCATGACTTTGGGCGCCTGCGCCACGCTGCCTTCGGGGCAGGACAGCCTCGATGCGATCGCCGGAGACTATGTCCTCCTTCAATTGACGATCGGCGAAAAGGAAGCCGGCTACATCGACGCCTATTACGGCGATTCCGCAGTCATGGAGCGTGCCAAGACAGAGGCGCCCACGCAAACGCTTCCGCAACTGGCGCAGCGTGTCGCGGCCCTCGAAAGCCGCACCGCCCCCTTTATCGAGGACGGCGCTGCGGAAACCAGCATGGACGAGCGGCGAGCGCGCTTCCTTGCCGCCCAGCTCGCCGCTGCACGCACGCGGCTGCGGATGATGCAGGGCGAAAACCTTCCGTTCGTGGACGAGGCGCAAGGCCTGTTCGGCGTGAAGCCCGAACTGGTCGAGCTTGCGACGCTCGATGCGGTAGTGGCGCGTATCGACAGCCTGGTGCCCGGCGAAGGGCCGCTCTGGCAGCGGCTCGACACGTTTCAGTCGCGTTTCGATATCCCGGCGGACCGATTGAAACCGGTCATGGACGCCGCGATCGCCGAGTGCCGACGCCGCACGGCAGCGCATATCGCGCTTCCCGAGGGCGAGCGGTTCGAACTGGCGCTCGTTACCGACAAGCCGTGGGGCGGATACAATTATTACCAAGGCGACGCCCGCTCGAAGATCGAGATCAACACCGACCTGCCCGTCCGCCTCGACCGGGCGATCGACCTCGGTTGTCACGAGGGCTATCCCGGGCACCACGTGCACAACGCCCTGCTGGAGCGCGAGCTCGCCGGCCGTCGCGGCTGGACCGAGTATTCGGTCTATCCGCTCTACTCGCCGCAATCGTTCATCGCCGAAGGGTCGGCGAACTACGGGATCGAGCTGGCATTTCCCGGCGACGAGGCACTCGCCTTCAACCGCGACGTACTCGCGCCGATAGCCGGAATCTCTGCCGACGGACTCGATCGCTATGTCGAACTCGGCAAGCTCACCCCGCAGTTGCGCGCCGCCCAGTATGCCATTGCCGCCCGGTTTCTGGCGGGCGAGATCGGCGAACCGGAGGCGGCCGAACTGCTCCAGCGCTACACGCTGGCGTCTCCCCAACGAGCCACGCAGTCGCTGCGCTTCATCAAGTCCTATCGCAGCTACATCATCAATTACGGGCTGGGGCTCGATATGGTCCGCGCCGACGTGGAGGGTACGGGCAGCGATCCGGCCACGCGCTGGCGGCGGATGGAACAGCTTCTCAGCGAGCCGACGCTGCCAAGCGACCTGAAGGTGCGTTGAGCGGCCTTTCGCTTCGCGCGTAGCGCGCCTACATGGCCACCTCCCATGGCGCGTCCCAAACCCGAAACCTTCGACAAGCAGAAGACCGTCGCCGAAAATCGGCGCGCGCGGTTCGACTATTTCATCGAGGACAAGTTCGAGGCCGGCCTGATGCTCACCGGTACGGAGGTGAAGGCGCTGCGGGCGGGCGAAGCGACCATCGCGGAAAGCTATGCCGAGGTGCGCGGTGGCGAAGTCTGGCTGGTGAACGCGAACGTTCCCGAGTTCAGTCACGGCAACCGCAACAACCACGAGTCCAAGCGCCCGCGCAAGCTCCTGCTCAACGAGCGCGAGATCGCCAAGATGACCGGCGCGGTGGAGCGGAAGGGCATGACGCTCGTTCCCTTGTCGATCTATTTCAACGGACGGGGCCGGGCGAAGGTCGAACTGGCGCTGGCCAAGGGCAAGCAGGCGCAGGACAAGCGCGCGACGATGAAGGACCGCGACTGGAAGCGCGACAAGGCGCGCCTCCTGCGCGACCGCGGCTAGCCGCCGCCGCTCGCTTTGCCTAAGACAGAACCCGACACCATGTTCGCCAAGACTTCCGCCTGGATTCAGCGCAATCTGCCGACTCGCGAGCAGATGGAGCGCAGCCGATGGATTCGGCCTTTCGCGAACCGCGTGCTACGTTCTGATCTCTGGCGCTTTACGCGCCGCTCGGTGCCGCGCGGGGTTGCCCTTGGTATGATGGTGGGCATCATCGTGCCCTTTGCGCAGATGCTGTTTTCGGCGCTGCTCTGCCTTCCCGTTCGCGCCAATGTGCCGGTTGCCGCGCTGACGACGTTCGTCACCAACCCCGTCACCACGCCGCTGATCTGGATTTTGTCGTACAACGTCGGGTCATGGATGCTGCGGGTCGATGCGATGACCGTCGTCGCCCCGGTGAACAAGGCGATGGAGCACTCCGAGTTCGGCGACATGCTGCAGTGGCTGACCGGCGCGACGGTCGTCACCGCGTTCGGACTTGTCGTCGTCGCAGTCGTCGCGGCGGCCATCAGCTATGTCGCCACCAGCTTTACTTGGCGCTTCATCGTGGCCGCCAAGCGCAAACGGCGCCTGACAGAGCGGCGCGTCCGGCGTGAGCGTGAGAGCGATCAGGCGAAGTTTCCCGCGGCGGGGATCGAATGAGGACCGCCACCGAGCATCCGATGCCGCTTTACTACGCCATCGCCGCCGCCGTTCTGGCGAGCGGTGCGCTGGTCTGGGCCACGAGCGGAGAGCTGGTCGCCGCAGCATCGTTCCTTGGCGGAGTCGGCATCCTGATCGCGGCCGGTGCAGTGTTTGCCCGTACCCAGCCCACAGGTCTACGCGATGAACTCGCATCTCCCGACTGGTCGGTGACCGTCGCGGCGATCGAGCGTCCGGGAGAAGCAGTCGCTATCGTCGACCGAGCCAACAGGCTGGTCTGTGCCAATGCGACTTACGTCGACTGGTTCGGGGCGAGCAACGCGCCGCCAAACCTGCCGCTCGACCGCTCGGCGCTGGAGGCCCTGGCGCGCGCCGCGCGCGAAGCCTGGCGCGACGGAACGGGCGATGCCGGCTCGATCAACCGCGCCGATGGCTCGCGGCGCTGGTCGGCTTGTGCGCAGCGGGCTGGGCGCGGCGAGGACTATCTCGTCTGGCGCTTCGAAGGGCACGCGCAGGAGGACTTCATCGCGGATCTGGGGCGCGCTTTGACCGGCCCGCTTGGTCCTCTCCTGTCACGCAGCGGAATCGAAGCGGCGCTGGTCGCACACGATGGCCTCGTTCGCGCCGCAGCACCCGGTTTCGCGGTGCGCGCGGCAGGGGATTCGGCGGCTACGCTTGCGGGTCAGGATTTCGCGAGCCTGCTGCGTGCGGACGAGCGCGACCGCATCTTCTTCGCCCGCGAAGGGCGGCGCGGCAGCCCTCAGTCGTTGGTGCATGTGCCACTTGGCGAACCGGAGGCGGAGCGTGCGCCCGATGCGGACGCAGGCCCCAGCCTGATGCTGCTGATCGACGCCGGGGTCGGCCTCGGCGGCGCAGGCGAATCGACGGGAAGTGCCGCCACCCCGCAACTCGAGGCACTGCTCGGCGCGTTGCCGCTCGGCCTTGCGATGACCGACAGGGACGGCCGGTTCCTGTTCGCGAACACCCCGTTCCGCCGCGCTGCGGGGATCGAGGACAAGCCGCTGCCGCAGTTCCCGTCCGATATAGTCGTGCGCGAAGACAAGGCCACCGTGGTCGACGCGGTCCGCCGGTTCGGCAAGGGGCCGGCCAATTCGACCGACATGGCGGTACGGCTGCTCGGCGCGCCCGATGACCCGGTCTCGCTGGGAGTCGCGGGCGTACGCGGGCTGGGAGAGGCGGCAGTACTGCTCAGCCTCGTCGATTCGACCGAGGAAACGCGCCTCAAGCGGCAGGTCGCTCAGGCGACAAAGATGCAGGCCGTTGGGCAACTTGCCGGCGGCGTCGCGCACGATTTCAACAACGTGCTGACGGCCGTGATCGGCACCTGCGACCTCATGCTGTTGCGCCACACGCCAGGCGACAGCGATTACGACGACATCCAGCAGATTCGCGCCAATTCGAACCGCGCGGCCGCGTTGACCCGGCAACTCCTCGCCTTCAGCCGCCAGCAGACGCTGCGGCCGGAGGTTCTGCAACTGCCCGACGTCGTCAGCGAGGTCAGCCTACTCCTCAAGCGACTGCTGGGCGAGAAGATCGAACTGAAGGTCTATCATGACCGGGAGCTCGGCCCGGTGCGTGCCGATCCGCAGCAGCTCGAGCAGGTCATCGTCAATCTCGCGGTCAACGCGCGCGACGCGATCCAGTCGCGCGGGGACGGCTCTGGCAAGCTCTCGCTAGCGACGCGCCGCGTCACCGCGCGGGACGTGCGCAAGATGGGCAGCGAGATCATTCCCGAAGGCGACTACACCGCGTTGGTCGTGCAGGATTCGGGCGGCGGCATTCCGCCGGAGCACCTCGGCAAGATTTTCGAACCGTTCTTCACCACCAAGCAGCAGGGCCGCAGCGGGCCGCAGAGTATGACGATGGGCGGCACCGGCCTTGGCCTTTCGACGGTCTACGGCATCGTGAAGCAATCGGGCGGGTTCATCTTCGCCGACAACGTTCCTGCGACCGCCAACGCCAGAGCGGGCGCGCGCTTCAGCGTTTACCTCCCGGTGCATCAAGGCGAAATGCCGGCGCGCAAGCCAAAGGCCGAAGCCAAGCCCGCAGCCACGTGGTCGGGCGGCGGGCGTGTCCTCCTGGTCGAGGACGAGGACATGGTGCGCGCTGTCGCAGAGCGAGCGCTGGTCCGCTCCGGCTATACGGTCACCGCCTGCGCGGATGGCGAGGAAGGTCTCGTCGCAGTCGCAAACGGCGGTGAATTCGACGTAGTGGTATCCGACGTGGTCATGCCGGGAATGGACGGCCCGGCAATGGCGCGGGCGATTCGCAAGGCCCGGCCGACCCTCCCGATCCTGTTCATGTCGGGCTATGCCGAAGAGCAGCTTCGCAACGATATCGACATCGCCGATATGCATTTCATTGCCAAACCCTTCAGCGTGCAGCAGATTTCCGACAAGGTCGCGTCGGTCCTGGGGGCAACGCGCGGCACCTGATTCTCGTTCAGCTTGGCGCAAGTCGGACGATACAATGTTACATTGATCGTCCGCCGGGCGAGGGATTGAGGGGAATTGCCGATGCGATCGAAGCACCTTGGCCTCGTGGCGATCGTCGCCATTGCCGCCGCCACCGCATGTCCCTCGCTGGCGCAGACCGCCGTGGCCGAGCCGACCGCGCAGGGCGACCTCGATGTGACGATCTACAACAACGGGCTCGCGCTCGTGCAGGACGTCCGCCAGCTCGAGATCGCCAACGGTCGCAGCCGCATCGAATTTCCCGACGTCTCCGCGCAGATCCGGCCCGAAACCTTGAGCTTTAGTGCGGACGGCGCGGGTATCATCGAGCAGAACTTCGACTTCGACATCCTCACGCCCACTAAGCTGATGGAAAAGGCGATCGGCCAGACGGTGACGCTGATCCGCACCAATCCGGCCACCGGTGCCGAACTGCGCGAGCGCGCGACGGTGCTCTCCACCGCCGGCGGCGTTGTTATCCGTATCGGCGACCGCATCGAAGTTCTGCGCGACGATGGCCTTCCGGTTCGCGTGATCTTCGACCGGGTCCCGCCGAACCTTAGGGCACGGCCGACACTGTCGGTGACGGTCGAGAGCGATCGTGGCGGCACGCGTCCGGCCTCGATCCGCTACCTGTCGGGCGGGCTTGGCTGGTCGGCCGATTACGTCGCGCTCTACGACGAGGCGAAGGGCACCACCGACATGCAGGGGTGGATCACGCTCACCAACCAGACCGGGACGACGTTCCACAACGCCGATACCGTTCTTGTGGCGGGAAGTCCGCAGGCCAGCGGCGGCGGAAATCGCAACATCCGCCGCTCGATGCCGGCCCCGCCCAGGCCCGGCTCATTCGTGCCTGGAACAGAGACCGCCGACCGCGAGCGGCTGGGCGACTACTACCTCTACCCGCTGCCGGGTGGCACGACGATCGCGAACGCCCAGACCAAGCAGGTGAGCTTCCTTGACGTGCAGGCGGTTCCGGCGAAACGCGTCTATGCTCGCAGCGTCGGTTGGCTGGCGAGCGACGAGCAGCCGGTCAATGTCTCGAGCGCGATCGGCTTTTCGACTTCGCGTGAGCAGGGTCTTGGCGATGCTCTGCCCGCGGGCACGGTCCGCTTCTATCAGCGCGACCGCCAAGGCACGCCGCAGTTCGTGGGCGAGAGCCAGATCGGTCATACCCCGATGGGCAGCGCGCTGACGTTGACCACGGGCGAAGCGTTCGACGTGTTCACGCAAGCCGAAGTCGTTTCCCGCGAAAAGATCACGGCGAACGAATGGGAAGCCTCGAGCCGCTACCGGGTGATCGAGGACGGCGAGATCGTACGCGAAATCACGTCCGAACAGCCGGTCGAATACTGGCGCACGACGATGCGCTATACCTTCACCAATGCCAAGCCTACTCCAGTCCAGGTTGAGCTGACCCAGGCAGGACTCGACCGCGGTTGGTGGAGCCGCGACTTGCGCGTCACCAGCGAGGACGTGCCGGGCGAACAGATCAACGCCGATCGCCGCAAGTACCTCGTCACCGTGCCCGCCAACGGCAAGCGCGAGGTGCGCGTCACCTACGAGACGCGGTACTAGAGGGCGCGCAGGTGCGCCGAGCTCTCCTGCTGTTGCTGATCGCAAGCGCGGCTGAGCACCCGCTTGCCGCGCGCGAAGCGGTCGAGGCATCGGCCCCTCAAAAGATCGCCGTGACCGTCTATCGCGACCCCAACCGCGGTCCCGACGAAACGATGGACCGCGACTGGCCGCGCGGCTTTGCGATGATCAGCGAAACGCGCACCGTGACCCTGCCACCCGGAGAATCGACGATCCGGTTCGAGGGCGTATCCGAAGGCATGGTCGCGGTCACGGCGATCGTCACCGGCTTGCCGGGCGGGACGATCGAGAAGAACCGAAATGCCGACCTGCTGAGTCCGGGCGCGCTGGTCGACGGCATGCTGGGCAACCGGGTGACGATTACCCGCACCGATCCGGCGACCGGACGCGAAGCCAGCGAAGCGGCGATCGTTCGCAGCCGGGCCGATGGCGGACTGGTGCTCCAGACCGCTGAGGGTTTCCAGGCGGTGCGCTGCGCCGGAGTGCCCGAGCGGCTGACCTTCGATCGCATACCGGCAGGGCTGTCGGCACAGCCGGTCTATTCCATCGACACCGCGGCTCCGGTTGGTGGGACCTACACCGTCACGCTGACCTATCTGTCGTGGGGCTTCGACTGGCAGGCGCACTATGTCGCGACCCTCGCCGAGGGTGGCTCGGCAGACGACGTTCGGATGCGACTGACAAGCTGGCTGACGCTGGTCAACGACAATAACCAGAGCTTCGCCGACGCGGAACTTATGGCGGTTGCCGGACGCCTTCGAGTGACGAGCGACTATCGGGCGCTCTCGGATCCGCCGAATGGCAAGTCGCTGCGGATAACGTGCTTTCCGATCGGTAGTACCGCACGCGGATCGCCCGATCCTTACATGGGACCGCGTCCTGTGCCGCCTCCTCCGCCGCCTCCGCCCATGGCTGCGCCGGTCGCCTATTCGGACCGGTCCGAGGCAATCGTGTTGACCGGATCGCGTGTCTCGCGAGCGGCTATGGTCACCACCGAAGAGGACCTGGCCGATCTCAAGCTATACCGCGTTCCCGAACGGGTGACCGTTGCGGCGCAGAGCCAGAAGCAGATCGCATTCCTCGAGCGCGACGAGGTGAAGGGCAAGCTCTGGCATACCACAACGTGCACGCCGTGGGCGCTGGAGGAAGATCCGCAGCCAGCCCGGCTGGTTCTCGCGACGGTCAACGATGCGCGCAGCGGCCTCGGGGTCGCGCTACCGACCGGCGGGATAACGGTTTTCGAATCGACGACGGATGGTGAGTTGCTCGTAGGAGAAGAGCGGCTGCGCGACTACGCTTCGGGCCAGGACGTCGATATCGCACTTGGGGCCAGCTCTCAGGTTACAGTTGCGTGCTCGGTGGAAGACGATCTCGAACGCCGCCAGTCCGGTGACAAGGTGCCGATGCGCTTGGTCGTGACGAACGCCAACCCTGCACCCGCGAAGCTGCGCCTGACGCTCGGGGGGGCGGCGGCCAAAATCGGCGGCCTGCGCGGCGTGCGGATCAAGGACGGCGCGCGCATCTACGAAACATCCCTGCCCGCAAACGGAACGCGGGAACTGCGCTGGACCATCGTCAACGAATAAGCCTTTCGCAGGGTTGTTGAAAATATTCACGTTCCCCACTTGTTCTCTTGGAACAAACCAGATACATCGTCCTTCGGGTGACAGGTGGCCTGCGGGCCTAGTCAAAACGCGAAAGGGTGTGTCATGGCGGCTTCGAATCTAAAGCTGGTGGAAGGCAAGAACTTGGATACGGATCGTCAGAAGGCGCTCGACGCCGCGCTAGCACAGATCGACCGCGCGTTCGGCAAGGGCTCGGCGATGAAGCTCGGCCAGAAGGAAACGATGCAGGTCGAGACGATCTCGACCGGCAGCCTCGGGCTCGACATCGCGCTCGGCGTGGGTGGCCTGCCCAAGGGCCGCGTGATCGAGGTGTACGGCCCCGAAAGCTCGGGCAAGACTACTCTGGCGCTTCACGTTCTCGCCGAAGCCCAGAAGATGGGCGGCACGGTCGCCTTCGTCGATGCCGAGCATGCGCTCGATCCGGGCTACGCGAAGAAGCTGGGTGTTAACATCGACGAGTTGATCGTCTCGCAGCCCGACACCGGTGAGCAGGCGCTCGAGATCGTCGACACGCTGGTGCGTTCGAACGCGATCGACGTGCTGGTGGTCGATTCGGTTGCCGCGCTCGTTCCGCGCGCAGAAATCGAAGGTGAGATGGGCGATAGTCACGTCGGGCTTCAGGCCCGCCTGATGAGCCAGTCGCTGCGCAAGCTGACCGGCTCCATCAACCGGTCGAAGTGCATGGTGATCTTCATCAACCAGCTGCGCATGAAGATCGGCGTGATGTACGGCAATCCGGAGACCACGACGGGCGGCAACGCGCTCAAGTTCTACGCCAGCGTCCGTCTCGACATTCGCCGCACCGGACAGATCAAGGACCGTGACGACATCGTCGGCAACACCACGCGGGTCAAAGTGGTGAAGAACAAGGTCGCCCCTCCGTTCAAGCAGGTCGAATTCGACATCATGTACGGCGAGGGCATTTCGAAGATCGGCGAGATCCTCGACCTGGGCGTAAAGGCCGGACTGGTTGAGAAGTCGGGCAGCTGGTTCAGCTACGACAGCATCCGGATCGGTCAGGGCCGCGAAAATGCCAAGACGTACCTCAAGGAAAATCCCGAAGTTTGCGACAAGTTGGAAGCCGCGATCCGCGGCCGGACCGACGCAGTCGCCGAGGAGATGATGACGGGTCCGGACGCGGACGACGACGCCTGATCCTCAAGCGCGGGCGCGCGCCAGTTTAGCGCCCGGAAACCGGAAAGCCGGTGCGAGCGTCCCTCGGGGTCCGCACCGGCTTTTCCGTTTGTTCGCTCAAACTTGTGTGTCACAAGCTTCCGGCTCGGGATGATGCAGTTGTGAGCGGGGGACTCGATGACGGATCGCAGCGACTGGGAGGGTCGGATCGGCCGCAAATGGGCCGACGAATGGCGGCGCACCGATCGCAGCTTTGCCGGCCTGACCGAGCACCTGCTTCGCAAGGCACGAGGCGGTTCCCTCGACCGAATTCTCGACATCGGCTGCGGGGCGGGCGAATTATCCCTCGCCCTCGCAAGAGAGCATCCTGATTCCACGGTCGTCGGCATCGATATCAGCGAACCTTTGATCGCCGCAGCCCGCGAGCGCGGCGGTAACCTGTCCAACGTCAGCTTCGCCCTGGCTGACGCTGCGACCTGGGAATCTGGTGGTCGGGGACCCGACCTGCTGATGTCGCGCCACGGAGTCATGTTTTTCGATGATCCTGTCGCAGCGTTCGGCCACCTTCGTTCGGTCGCCGACCAGAAGGGACGTATTCTATTCTCGTGCTTTCGCGATCGGCGCGAGAATCAATGGGCGGACGGGATTGCCGCGTTGCTGCCTACCGGGGTCCAATCACTGCCGGAGCCGGGCGCTCCGGGACCATTCGCCTTCGCCGATCCGGCTTACGTGGGTGGGATCCTGTCTTCGGCAGGATGGCGCGATATCCAGTTCGAGAAGGTCGATTTCGCCTACGTCGCAGGGGCCGGCGGCGATCCGGTAAGCGATGCCCTGACCTATTTCCTGGCCATCGGCCCTGCCGCTGCGGCGGCTGCCGAACTCGAACCGGCACAACGGTCTGTGTTCATCGACCGACTGGAGGGATTCCTCGCCGAACACCGGGACGGATCGATCGTTGCCCTCCAAGGAGCCGCGTGGATCGTGACGGCCCGGGCGGCGTGATGGCGGACCTGCCATTTTTCGACCTTAATTACCTTGTCGCTCGCTGTCGCAGCATTTACCTGCGCTGATGCCATGACCACTACCAACGACATCCGCCGGGGCTTCCTCGACTATTTCGCGTCCGCCGGCCACCGCGTGGTGAGCAGTGCACCGCTCGTTCCTTACAACGATCCGACGCTCATGTTCGTCAACGCGGGCATGGTCCCGTTCAAGAACATTTTCACCGGTCTCGAGACCCCGCCGAGTGCGACAGCCGCCTCCAGCCAGAAGTGCGTTCGGGCGGGCGGCAAGCACAACGATCTCGACAACGTGGGTTACACCGCGCGGCACCACACGTTCTTCGAGATGCTGGGCAATTTCAGCTTCGGCGATTACTTCAAGGAGCAGGCGATCACCCACGCGTGGACGCTGCTGACGAAGGAGTGGGGCCTCGATCCCGACCGCTTGACCGCCACCGTCTATCACACCGACGACGAGGCGTTCGACCTTTGGCGAAAGATTGCAGGACTGCCCGACAGCCGGATCATCCGCATCCCGACGAAGGACAATTTCTGGGCGATGGGGTCGGACGGTCCGTGCGGCCCCTGCAGCGAAATCTTCTACGACCACGGAGACCACATATTCGGTGGCCCACCCGGTAGCCCGGACGAAGACGGCGACCGCTTTGTAGAGATCTGGAATCTGGTGTTCATGCAATACGAGCAGGCCGCCGACGAGATCGTCGGCGAACTGCCTAAGCCCAGCATCGATACCGGCATGGGCCTCGAGCGCATTGCCGCTGTCATGCAGGGGGTACCCGACAATTACGACACCGATACTTTCAAGGCGCTGATCGCGGCGAGCGAAAGCCTGACCGGGGTTCCCGCTCAGGGCGACTACAAGGCCAGCCACCGCGTCATCGCCGACCACCTGCGCTCCACGAGCTTCCTTCTAGCCGACGGCGTGCTGCCCTCGAACGAGGGCCGCGGGTATGTCCTTCGGCGGATCATGCGCCGCGCGATGCGTCACGCGCACCTCATCGGTGCGAAGGAGCCGCTGATGCATCGGCTCGTCCCCGCGCTCGTAACCGAGATGGGACAGGCATATCCCGAACTTGGCCGCGCTCAGCCGCTGATCGAGGAGACGCTCGAGCGCGAGGAAGCTCAGTTCCGTCGGACGCTGGCAAACGGGCTCCGGCTTCTCGACGATGCGACGGGAGCGATGGGCGAGGGCGGCGAGCTGGATGGCGAAACCGCCTTCAAGCTCTACGACACTTACGGCTTTCCTTACGATCTGACCGAGGACGCACTGCGTAGCCGTGGCATCGCCGTCGACCGCGCTGGCTTCGACGCGGCGATGGCGCGCCAGAAGGCAGCGGCACGCGCGGCGTGGAAGGGCAGCGGTCAGGCTGCCGACGGCGAACTGTGGTTCGACATCGCCGAACGCGAAGGCGGTACCGAATTCACCGGTTACTCGTCGACCGAAGGCGAGGGACGGGTTGTGGCGCTGGTTAGGGACGGCGCGGAAGTGTCGGCGGCCGGTGTGGGGGACATGGTCACCGTGCTCACCAACCAGACGCCGTTCTACGGCGAGAGCGGCGGACAGTCTGGCGATGCCGGAACGATCAGCACGCCCGAGGGTCTGCGAATCGCGGTCGAGGATACCGGCAAGCCGCTCGGCCGGTTGCATTCGCACCAGGGCACGGTCGAAGCCGGGACGATCAAGGTTGGCGACGTGGTTCACTTGCAGGTCGACGCGGACAGGCGCGATCGCATTCGCGCGAATCATTCGGCGACCCACCTCGTCCATGCGGCCCTGCGCCATCGGCTGGGCGAGCATGTCACGCAAAAGGGTTCGCTTGTCGCTGCCGAACGGTTCCGTTTCGACTTTTCCCACCCAAAGCCGTTGACCCCGGACGATATTGCCGCGGTCGAGGCCGAGGTGAACGCGGAAATCCGTGCCAACGAAAACGTCACGACCCGCCTGATGAGCCCTGACGATGCCATCGAGGCCGGGGCGATGGCGCTGTTCGGCGAGAAGTACGGCGACGAAGTTCGCGTGCTCAGCATGGGCCGCGCGGGCGACGAAGGTCGGCATTACTCCGTCGAGTTGTGCGGCGGGACGCACGTGCGCGCCACCGGCGATATCGGGGTATTCCGCATTGTTTCGGAGAGTGCGGTCAGCTCGGGCGTGCGGCGGATCGAGGCGTTGACGGGAGAGGCTGCGCGGCAGTGGCTCGTCGCTCGCGAGGATGCGCTCAAGGATGCTGCGGCGGCCATTCGCGCCACGCCGGAAGAAGTGCCGGGTCGGATCGCGGCCCTGCTCGACGAGCGCAAGCGGCTGGAGCGGGAACTCGCGGAGGCTCGCAAGGCGCTGGCTCTTGGAGGAGGCAGCGCGGGCAAGCCCGCGACGCTCGGAGAGGATGTGGCTGGCATCGCGTTTTCGGGCCAGGTCATCGACGGGCTCGAGGCGAAGGCGCTCCGCGGCCTGCTGGACGAGGCCAAGACCCGCATGGGTTCCGGGGTTGCCGCCATCGTCGCGGTCAACGACGGCAAGGCAACCATCGCGGCTGCGGTCACCGACGACCTGACTTCCAGGATCAGCGCGGTCGATCTCGTCCGCGCGGGCGTCGAGGCACTAGGCGGCAAGGGCGGCGGAGGCCGCCCCGACATGGCGCAGGGCGGCGGTCCGGATTGCACCAAGGGTACCGAAGCGATCGCCGCAGTGCGCGCCGTGCTGGCGGGGGCCGCAGCGCCCGCCTGACGGCGGAGCTTAGCCCCTGTGGCCGCTGGCGATTCGCGTCACCGTTTCGCTACCCCGCGCGGTATCGACGACTTGCGTGTTGTCGTCGGTGCGTTGCGGCTTCTTGATCTGCCCCTTTTCCTCGCCGGCCTGGTTGTGCGGGTCGGCTTCGGGCCGCTGTTTTGCATCGCTCATGATCGTCTCCTTCGCTTTACAAACGAGCGAGGGGGACGATCTATCCCGCCTCCGCGGGTCCGGTGCGTAGCTTGGGCTTGTGTTCCAGCTCTGCCTCGCGGCGAATTTGCTCGCGGAACTCATCGCGCTTTTCGTGGATCGAAGCGATAACGGGGCCCATCGCCACACCGAGATCGACGAGCACCGCCTCGCTGAGCTGGAGCGAGCTCTCAAGCGTTTCGGGGACGGCGTGCGAGGCACCGGCGCGATAGAGCGCGGTGGCATGGTTGAGGTCGCGCGCCCGCGCGATGATCGGCAGGTCGGGATATTCGCGCCGCAGCTTGGCGGTGAGCCGCTGGGCGAGCACCGGCTCGTCCATCGTCAGGATGACGGCCGGCGCCGTATTGATGCCAAGCCGGTCGAGCGCCCGGCCGCGCGCGGCATCGCCGAACGTGGCCTTGTATCCCTTGCGCCGTGCACGGGCGATGAGATCGGAATCGCTGTCGATCGCGACATAGGGCTTGCCGTGCACCGTCAGCATGTCGGCAACGAGGCGGCCGACGCGGCCTGCGCCCACGATGATGACGCGCGCATCGCCCGGTTGGTTCTCGGCCAGTTCGGCGGGAGTTTCGACATTGCGGGCAGCGATCCGGCCCAACCGCGCGAGCAACGGCGTGACGGTGAGGCCGATGGCGGTGACGATCTGCCAGAATTGCGCGGTCTCGCGGTCGATGATCAGCGCAGCGGACGCGGCGGCGAGGACGATTAGCGTCGTCTCGCTGGGGCTTGCCATCAGCATACCGGTTTCCGCCGCCGTGCTGCGCCGTGCGCCCATCAGGCGCAGCAGGAAGCCGGTGACGATTGCCTTGAGCGTCAGGACGCCAACGACGGCGATCGCGATCGATCCGATCTGCTCCCACACGACCTTCAGGTCGATGCTCATCCCGATGGTGATGAGGAATATGCCCAGCGCGAGCCCCTTGAACGGCTCGATGATCCCTTCCACCTCGCCGTGATATTCGGTTTCCGCGATCAGCAGGCCCGCGATCAGCGCGCCGACTATGGGTGAAAGCCCGACTGCTGCGGTGGCAAGGCTGGCGCCCATTACCACCAGAAGACTGGCGGCAAGGAACAGCTCCGGGCTTTTCGTGCGCGCGGCCTGCGCGAAAAGGCGGGGCAGGCCGAAGCGCCCGATCACCAGCAGCGCGACGATGACCAGCAGGCCCTGCCACAGCGTGCCGACAAGGCCCTCCCACCCGTCCGCCTGTGCATAGGGAGCCAATGCGCCGAGCACGAAGATCATCGGCACGATCGCGATATCCTCGAACAACAGCATCGACAGGGCGGCGCGCCCCACCGGGCTGGATGTTCCGGATATCGGCAGGACGATCGCGGTCGATGACAGCGCTAGCGCAAAACCGAGCGCGAGCGCCGCTGTGGCGCCGAGCCCGGTGAGCGACAGGACGCCCGCTAGTAGCGCCCCGATCAGCAGCAGTTCGAGCGCGCCGAGCCCGAACACCAGTTTCCGCATCGACCACAAACGGTTGAACGAAAGCTCCAGTCCGATGGTGAACAGCAGCAGGATGATGCCGAACTCGGCAAAGGGTTCGAGGGCCTCCGTATCGGTGATCGTGACATGGTAGAGCCAGGGTGCCTCCGCCACGAGCCGCCCGAGGCCGAACGGCCCGACCAGCAGGCCGATCAGGATGAAGCCGATCACCGGGGTGATGCGGAATCGGTGGAAGACCGGGATGACGATCCCGGCAGCGCCGAGGATCACCAGCGCATCGGACAGCGTGGTGGAATCGGTGAGGCCCTCCGTCACGTCGCACCAAGCTTTCGTGTCACGCTTTTCGGGGTATTTTCAAAACTCTGTTCGACCCCCGCCGCATCCGTAAAACGGCCATCGTAGCGCCCTGCGGTGTGACCTTCCGGAATTGCGCCCTTCCGACCCGAAAACGACATCGCTGTTGGCCAACCGGACATGGCTTGCCTGCTAACCTGTTCCGGCCCCGGTAGGAAAAGCAAATATGCCCTTGTCCGCCATTCTCTACCGACTGAAGCAGGTTCATGGCGACCGTCCTGCTGCGCGACGAGGCGATCAGCCGCCGCCCGGCGCCTTCGATCCGCCAAGCGGTTCGCGGCGCGGACGGGGCTTGCCGGGGTGCTTGCCGTCCTCGTCCCATTCGATGCGGTAGAGATCGAAACGGCGGTCGGCCAAGTTGCGCACCGTGCCTTCGGCGCGGGCCCAGCTCAGGTCGGCCAGGTTGATGTCGCTGATCGTCAGCGTCTCGACATTCTCGGTCGCCTCCGCCGCGATCCCGTCGCGAGCGAAGGGGAAATCGCACGGCGTCAGGATGCAGCTCTGCGCGTACTGGATGTCCATGTTGCCGACGTTCGGCAGGTTGCCGACGTTGCCGCTCAGGACGACGAAGCACTGGTTCTCGATCGCCCGCGCCTGTCCGCAATAGCGCACTCGCAGATAGCCCTGTCGGTTGTCGGTGCAGAACGGCACGAAAATGATCCGCGCGCCCTCGTCGGCGAGGCGGCGAGAGAGCTCGGGAAACTCGCAGTCGTAACAGATCTGCACGCCGATCGGACCGCAGTCGGTCTGGATGACGTCGATCTTGTCGCCACCCTTGATGTTCCACCAGTACCGCTCGTTCGGCGTGGGGTGGATCTTTTCCTGTTCGTGGACCGATCCGTCGCGCAGGCAGACGTAGGACACGTTGTGGATGTCGCCGTCGTCCATCATCGTCGGGTGGCTTCCTGCGATGATGTTGATGTTGAGCCGCATCGCCATGTCGGAAATGTCGGCTTTCAGCCGCGGCGTATATTCGGACAACCGCTCGATCGCCTCGACCGGCGAGAGTTCCTTCTTCTCGAAGCTGAGCAGCATCAGCGTGAACAGTTCGGGGAAGAGGATGAAGTCCGCTTCGTAGTCGCTCGCCACGTCGACGAAGTACCCCATCGTGGAGAGGAACTCGTCGTAGTCCTGCACCGCCCGCGCCTGAAGCTGGCAGGTGGCGACGCGGACCGCCTCGACGCCGCGGGGCAGGCGCTTTTTCACCGGCTGGTCGCTTTCGACGTAGGGATTGCGCCACACCATCATGACCGCGTTCGCCTCCGAGGCCATGTCCTCGGGCAGGTAGCCTTCGAGAATTCGGTTCGGCTCGAACCCGTTGGCGAGCTGGAAGCGCAGGACCGGATCGTGCAGCTTCCCGGCGACCACCTGGTCGAGGTAGTCCTGCGGCCCGGACACCTTGCGCTTGTTGCGGCGATAGTTGGGCATCCGGCCTGCGAAGACGATCCCGCTCAGGTCGCGCTCTTCGGCAAGGGCGCGGCGTTCCTCGTACAATCGGCGACCGATGCGGACCCCGCGCACCTTGGGATCGACGCACATTTCGTAACCGTAGAGCCAGTCGCCGGTCGGATCGTGACGGCTGCCGAAGCCATTCCCGGTGATTTCGTCCCACACGTGGTCCTGGAAGGCGAGCGCCTCTGCCACCTGCATCGTAGCGCAGTAGCCGACGACCTTCTCGTCCAGCAGGGCCACGAAGCAGCCTTGCGGGAAGTTGTTGATCTGCCCGCGGATTTCGCCGTGGGTATAGGCCGGCATGTCGTCGTACACGCGGCGGACGAGGGCGGCGATGCCGGGTATGTCCTTGGCCCGCGCATTGCGCACCTCCAGCCGGCGCGTGCCGAGCCGTTCGTCCGCCTTGCGCGCGGGGGCCCGCCGCTTCGGGGCGTCGGTTTTCCGGGGTTGCGCAGTCCTGGCCATGATCGTCCTTACTGTTCGTTCGATACGAAAAGACCGGGTGCAGCTCCTCGCCGACCCGGTCGTTTCGTCACATGGTCAAGGGAATGACCGAGAGGCGGGTTGGTTTCCCCCGCAGGCAATTCACGCCCAGGCGGCCATTTCCTTGTCGAGGTTCTCGACGATCGCCTCGAAGAACTTTTCGGTGGTCATCCAGGGCTGCTCGGGCCCGATCAGCAGCGCAAGGTCCTTGGTCATCTTGCCGCTCTCGACGGTCTCGATGCAGATCCGCTCCAGCGTTTCGGCGAACTTGACCACGTCGGGCGTGCCGTCGAACTTGCCACGATAAGAAAGGCCCTGCGTCCAGGCGAAGATGCTGGCGATCGGGTTGGTGCTGGTCGCCTTGCCCTGCTGGTGCTGGCGATAGTGGCGGGTGACGGTGCCGTGCGCGGCTTCCGCCTCCACGGTCTTGCCGTCGGGCGCCATCAGCACCGAGGTCATCAGGCCGAGCGAGCCGAAGCCCTGGGCGACGGTGTCCGACTGCACGTCACCGTCGTAGTTCTTGCACGCCCATACGAACTTGCCCGACCACTTGAGCGCCGAGGCGACCATGTCGTCGATCAGGCGGTGTTCGTAGACGATGCCCTTTTCCTTGAACTTCTCGGCGAAGCCCTCGGTGTCGAACACCTCCTGGAACAGGTCCTTGAAGCGGCCGTCGTAAGCCTTGAGGATGGTGTTCTTGGTCGACAGATACACCGGCCAGCCGAGGTTGAGGCCGTAGTTGAAGCTGGCGCGGGCAAAGTCGCGGATCGAATCGTCGAGGTTGTACATCGCCATCGCGACGCCAGCGCTGGGGAAGTCGAACACGTCGAGATCGATCTTCGTGCCGTCCTCGCCGTCGAACACCAGGCGCAGCTTGCCGGGGCCGGGGATCAGCGTGTCGGTGGCGCGGTACTGGTCGCCGAAGGCATGGCGGCCGACCACGATCGGATCGGTCCAGCCGGGCACCAGCCGCGGCACGTTGGAAATCACGATCGGCTCGCGGAAGACCACGCCGCCCAGGATGTTGCGGATCGTGCCGTTGGGGCTCTTCCACATTTTCTTGAGGCTGAATTCCTCGACGCGTGCTTCGTCGGGCGTGATCGTGGCGCACTTGACCGCCACGCCGTACTGCTTGGTGGCGTTGGCGGCGTCGACGGTGATCTGGTCGTCGGTCTCGTCGCGCTTTTCGACCGAGAGGTCGTAATACTTCAGGTCGATATCGAGGTAGGGCAGGATCAGCCGCTCGCGAATCCATTGCCAGATGATGCGGGTCATCTCGTCGCCGTCCATTTCGACGACGGGGTTCGCTACCTTGATCTTTTGCATGTGCATCCTGCTGCTGCCTGAAGGGGAGTTGCGCGCGCTTTAGCAGGGCACGCAGGGGGTGCAAGGGCACCTCCGGACAGCACTTGGCGGATACGAAAAAGGCCCCGGAAATCCGGGGCCCTTCGCCGAGGCTTCGATGGTGGGCGTAGCAAGGATTGAACTTGCGACCCCTACGATGTCAACATAGTGCTCTACCACTGAGCTATACGCCCACACCATCGAGCGGACGCGCATCTAGCGAGGGTCCTGCCGCTAGGCAAGGGGGGTCAGACGCGCGCAGCGGTTTCCGATTGGAACATCCGGTCAACCTCGAGCACGAGGTCCTTGAGATGGAAGGGCTTCGACAGCACCTTGGCGCGCGGCTGCTCACGGCTCGCCTTCAGGGTGACGGCGGCGAATCCGGTAATGAACATCACCTTCGTCGCGGGCGAAATTTCGTTGCAGCGCTGGGCGAGTTCGATTCCATCCATCTCCGGCATGACGATATCCGACAGGAGCAGGTCGAAGTGCGACGATTCGAGATGCGGTATCGCCTCGGTCCCGCGGTCGACGGCGACCACCGAATAACCGGCATTCTCGAGTGCGCGGGCAAGGTATGTGCGCATCGCTTCTTCGTCTTCGGCGAGCAGGATGCGGATGGAAGGCTGGTCGTTCATGCCGCTATCGCTAGCAGCATCAGTTTAAGAAATCTTTCGCAGTCGTCATCCGGATCGGCTTTGACAGGCGGGCTGTCATGGTTACCCTTCGCGTAATGAACGGCGAAACCGAAAGCTGGGCGATCAAGGGCGTCGGAGGGGGCGATATACCGGGTCTTGCGATCCCGGCTTTCACCCTGCGCCGGCCGGCGGGTGCGCCGATCCCGGTGGTCATCGCCGCACCTCACGGCGGGCGCGCCTATCCCGAGGCTCTGACGGACCGAATGCGCGACCCGGCGTTCGCGTCGCTCCGGCTGGAGGACAGGCACGTCGATCGCATGGCCGATGCCGTCGCCGCCGCGACCGGCGCCGCGCTGCTCGTCGCGCATGCGCCGCGCGCCATGCTCGACCTCAATCGCGCGCCGGAAGACATGGACTGGTCGATGGTTTCGGACAGCGCACCGCCAGGCACACGCCATTCGGCCGCCAACCGCCGCGCACGCAGCGGGCTGGGCCTAGTCCCGAGGCGATTGCCCGGTCTGGGCGAAATCTGGAAATCGCGGCTGACCACCGCCGAACTCGACGCGCGAGTCGCGGGTGTTCACCGTCCCTATCACGCGGCGCTTGCCGAGACGCTGGAGGACGTGCGCGACCGGTGGGGCGCGGTACTGCTGATCGACCTGCACTCGATGCCGCCGCTCGGATTGCGCCATCCGGGCGATCGCCCGACCGAATTCGTCGTAGGGGATCGCTTCGGAGCGAGCTGCAGCCATCGCCTGTCGGCCACCGCACTCGACTGGTTCGCGCGCGGGGGACGCGTGGCGGTCCACAACCGTCCCTACGCCGGCGGGTATGTCCTCGATCGTCACGCAGCGCCGGCGCGCGGGATACATGCCCTGCAGGTGGAGATTTGCCGAACGAGCTACCTCGATGCGCGGCTGGCGGAGCCGAGCGCGCGCTTCGGCAGCGTCGCGCGTACACTGGCGTCACTTGTGCGAACGCTCGCGGCCGACGTCTCCCTGATGAGTGGATCGCGCTTTCCGCTCGCAGCAGAGTAGGTGCCAAGAAAAAACCACCTGGTGCAATGCACCAGGTGGCCAAGGTTCAGGGAGGAGGTGCACCGCAGTGCACCAAGCCCGATCCGGCCATGAGGGAAGCGCGAACCGGGCACGCCATAAGTAGGCTTGAAATATGGGCGTTTCAACCCCCGTCCGGTCGCCCGGACGGGGCGTTCTGCCGCGTTCAGGCGCTCGGCTGGGCCGATTGCTCGGGCACTTTGCCCTGCGCCACTTGGCGGTTGAAAACGACGCGCATGCGGTCGAGCGAGAAGAGGTGCGCATAGAGCAGCGCGAGTAGGCCGTTCTCGCTCCATTCCTTGATCACGGCGGCGTCGAGCGCGCGGAATTTCTCCTCGTTCACCATCTGAAAGCCCCGGTAGATATAGGGCGTGTCCGGCTTGTCGTTTTGCGTGATGGCGACTTCGCCCTCCATCAGTAGCTCGTGCTTGGCCAGCTCTTCCATGAAGGCCTGAGTCCTGGCGCCGGCCTGTTCGAAATGCTCGCAGAATTCGAGCGCCGCCTGAACGGGCGCAGCAGGCTGGCCGTCATCGGTAAACAGCGCCTCGCCGTCCTTGTGCTCGCCAAGGGCATCGCAGGTCGGATCGAAGCACAGCGACAGGTCCTGCGCATCGGGGGTGAGGCGGGCGAGCAGGAACGGATACCGGCGGGCGTAAGCCGGCAGGTAGAATTCGCCGACCGGCTTGCCCTCGTCGTCGATGAAGGTGTTCACGCCTTCGTTCAGGCCCATCAAGGCCAGCGGAACGGGCTGGTCGCCGGCGCTGAAGATGATCGGAAAGTCGCGTTGCGCCTGGATGAATTCCTCGACGGTCAGCGGAACCGCGTGCTGGCCCTTGAGCCAGTCGATGGAGTCGAGCGGCCTACTGGTCCACTTGGCGTGGTCGCGGCTGTTAAGCGGCATAAGGTCGTTGTAGAACAGGGGCAGGGTGGGCTGCGGCGCGCTGGCCATGGGACTCTCCGGTGAGCTGAATGTCGGGTCGCGCAGCAGCGGGCGGCCGCGCACGGAAGCGGGCGCTTTAGTTGCTGGCGTGCACCGGCGCAAGCGGGACGAGTTTCCCGGGATTGAGGAGCCCGGCCGGGTCGAGCGCGTGCTTGACGCTGCGCATCATTGCGAGAGCGACGGGGTCCCCGAGCCTGCCCAACGTGTCGCGCTTGAGCTGTCCTATCCCGTGTTCCGCGCTGATCGATCCATCCCACTCGGTGACGAGGCGATAGACCTGCTCGCTGATCGCTTTGCCGTCGCCCTCCTGCCAGCCGATCGGGTCCACGCCGGGTGGGGCGATGACGTGAAAATGGACGTTGCCGTCGCCCAGGTGACCGAATGCGACCGCGCGCGTGCCTGGCCACGCCGCCTCGATTTGGGGAACGGCAGCGGCCACGAACGCCGGCATCCGGTCCACTGCGACGGAGATGTCGTGTTGCACCGCCGGCCCTTGTGCGCGTTCGGCGGGGGCGATGGAATCGCGCAAGGTCCAGAACGCTTCGGCCTGAGTCTCGTTGGCGGCGATCACCGCGTCTTCGAGCAGATCCCTTTCGAACGCGGTGGCGAGCAGGTTTTCCGCAAGGTCGCTGAGGCGTTCCGTTCCCCGTGCATCCGACACGAGTTCGATCAGCGCGTGCCATTCGTGGCGCCCCGACAGCGGTGCACGAGCGCCCGGCAGATGCGCGATGACATTGTCCAGCGTGTGCTGCGCCAGGACTTCGAACCCTTCCAGCGAACTTCCCGCCGACGCCTCAGCATGGAGCAACAGATGCCGCGCAGCTTCCAGCGACGGCACTCCGGCCCACAGCACCCGCCGGTCGGCTATCGCGGGAAGCAGGCGCAGGGTCGCCGCCGTGACGATCCCCAGCGTGCCCTCCGATCCGATCAGCAACTGCTTGAGGTCGAAACCGCGATTGTCCTTCTTGAGCGGGGTGAGAGCCGAGAACACGCTGCCGTCTGCTAGCACGGCTTCGATCCCAAGCACCTGCGCGCGCATCGATCCGTGCCGCAGGACTTGAGTCCCGCCGGCATTCGTCGAGATCAGCCCGCCGATCGTGGCGGAGCCCTTGCCCCCCAGGGTAAGCGGAAAGCGCAATCCCTCGCCCGCGGCAGTCTCGTGCAACGTCTGCAGGATCATCCCGGCCTCGCACACGATCTGACGCGCATCGCGGTCGAAGGAGCGAACCGCATTCATGCGCCGCAATGACAACAACAGCGCATCGCCGCTGGTATCCGGGGTGGCGCCCCCGCACATTCCGCTATTTCCGCCTTGCGGAACCACCGAGACGCCGTGTCGGGCGCATAATTTCATCAGCGCGGACAGTTCGGCGGTCGACCCGGGCGAGGCCATCGCCAGCGCCTTCCCGGTGAAACGACCGCGCCAGTCGGTGAGCCAGGGCTCGATCAATTCAGGATCGCGGGTCGCACCCCGTGCCCCCAGAAGGTCCTCGACCCGATCGAGGAAGATGGCGTGATCGCTTGGCATGGCAGCTTTATGGCATGAGGGCGGCTGGGGATGCCAGCGGTTCGCGGGCTTTCACGCGGGGATTAAGCCGGTATTCAACCCTGCGTCCTATCTGGACTAACGTTCACCAAATCAACCATGCACCCGTTGCTCGCTCTTCTCGGCCCGCTAGCCCTCTTTCTCCCCGTCGTCGGGGGGGATACGGACCCGTCGGCGGAGCAGGGCCTGCTTCCGGCACCAGATTCCACTGCGGCGAACCCTGCAGTCGGAGAGACGATCGAGGTGTTCGACTTTGTCGATGGTGCCAATGTGCAGCAGGTTCGGATCGAACAGCGGGTAACCATCCGCATCGCGCCCCGCGATCCCGCAGTCCGCCCGTCCATGCTCGCCGAAATGGCCCCTCGGTCGGGCGGTCCCGCACAGACGACCGAGCGGAAGATGGGCAAGTGCGTGCCCATTTCCGGGATCGCGGCGGTTCAACCGGAATCGGGCCGTCTCCTCCTGTTCATGCGCGATCAGCGACTGGTTTCGGCGGGTCTGGAAAAATCCTGCAGGGCCCGCGAATTCTACGCAGGGTTCTACCTCGAGCGGAACGGCGACGGGCTGCTGTGCGTGGATCGGGACAGGCTTCATTCGCGCGCCGGCGCGAGTTGCAAGATAAGCCGGATGCGGCAGGTCGTTGCGAAAGCCGACTGACCCCGCTCAACCTTGACTTTTCGCGCCCTGAAGGGCAAGGGCGCCCGCGGCGCGTTGACTGGTTATTCCTTCAGGATGCGCGCCGGGCGCCAGACGCCCTATAACCGGACCCAACGGTCCTCATTATTTCCGGAAATCCCAACCGCATGACATTTGCCGATCTCGGCCTCTCTCCCGAATTGCTCAAGGCGGTCGAAGCGGCCGGCTATACCGAGCCCACGCCGATCCAGGCGCAGGCGATCCCGCCGGTGCTCATGATGAAGGACATCGTCGGTATCGCCCAGACCGGCACCGGCAAGACCGCCAGCTTCGTTCTGCCGATGATCGACATCCTCAGCCACGGCCGTCGCCGTGCGCTCATGCCGCGCTCACTGATTCTCGAACCCACGCGCGAACTGGCCGCACAGGTCGCCGAGAACTTCGAGAAGTACGGCACCAATCACGATCTCAAGATGGCGCTGCTCATCGGCGGCGTGCAGATGGGCGATCAGCTTAAGGCGCTGAACGAAGGCGTCGACGTGCTGATCGCGACCCCCGGCCGCCTGATGGACTTGTTCGAGCGCGGCAAGATCATGCTCAACGGTTGCGACCTGCTGGTCATCGACGAAGCCGACCGGATGCTCGACATGGGGTTCATCCCCGATATCGAATTCATCTGCTCCAAGCTGCCCGAAGGGCGGCAGACGATGCTGTTTTCGGCCACGATGCCCCCGCCGATCGAGAAGCTGGCGAAGAAGTTCCTGACCAATCCCAAGCGGATCGAGGTCGGCCGCCGCGCTTCGAACAACGAGAACATTACCGCGTTCAAGGTGCCGGTGAAGGCGCGCGACAAGCGCGACACGCTGCGCTGGCTGCTGCGCAACGACATGGTCGAAACCGCGATCATCTTCGCCAACCGCAAGACCACTGTGCGCGAGATCAACAAGAGCCTGCAGAGCCATGGCTTCGCTTCGAGCGAGATCCACGGAGACATGGACCAGTCCAGCCGGATCAAGGAACTCGACCGCTTCAAGAACGGCGAGGTGAACATCCTCGTCGCCAGCGACGTCGCGGCCCGCGGGCTAGACATCAAGGGCGTCAGCCACGTGTTCAACTTCGACACGCCGTGGCATCCCGACGATTACGTCCACCGCGTGGGCCGGACCGGCCGTGCAGGCAACAAGGGACGGGCTTTCACACTCGTTTCGGAAGACGATGCCGAAGCGATCGAGAACGTCGAGAAGCTGACCGGATCGCCGGTGCCGGTTTTCGGCAAGAACGACGTGCGCGTCGAACTCAAGGCGCCAGAGCCGGTTGCCGAAAAGGTGGTCGAGCGCGCTGACGATTCGGTCGACGAGCCGGCCCCGAAGCGCGAAAGCCGCCCGCGCCGGACCCGCGACGACCGACCCGAGCGTCCGCGGACCGAGCGCGAACCGCGTGCCGAACGGTCTCCGCGTCCGGAACGAGCGGCGCGCGAAGATCGTCCGCGCCGCGACGACCGCGACGATGGCCCTCCGGGCAAGCCCGGCGAGTGGAACGGACCCGTGCCCGGTTTCCTGGACGTCGGCTTCGGGTGAAAGGCGACTGCGGGACACCGCGATCTCCTGCGCAGACGCCGTGCTTGGCAATCACTTCATCTCGTCGTAATTTCGGTGGCTTAATCTGGCGGGCCGAGCGCGTGTCCCTCGCCTCGATGTGAAAGGTCGCGTGTGAGCGCTTCGATTGCCGATCGACTGGATCAGGTCGCTGGCCAGATTTCCTTCCGCCAACTTGCGGATGCCATGCCGCAGATGATCTGGTCGACGCTGCCCGATGGATCGCACGACTACTACAACGCGCAGTGGTATGCGTTCACCGGCGTCCCCGAAGGATCGACAGACGGCGAGGGCTGGAACGACATGTTCCACCCTGACGACCAGGACCGCGCTTGGGGCGTCTGGCGTCACAGCCTGGAAACTGGCGAGCCATACGAGATCGAATACCGCTTGCGGCACCGGTCGGGCGAGTATCGGTGGACACTCGGCAGAGCCTTGCCGGTTCGGGGCGAAGATGGTGCGATCATCCGCTGGGTTGGAACGTGCACCGACATCCACGAGCACAAGCAGACGGCTGACCAGAACGAAATCCTGAGCCGGGAACTGAGCCATCGCATCAAGAACATCTTCGCGGTGATCAACGGACTGGTCGGGCTGTCGGCGCGTCAATTTCCCGATGCCAAGGCTTTCGCCCGGCAACTGCAGGCGCGCGTCGCTTCGCTTGGCAGGGCACACGATTACGTTCGACCGCACAGCGAGGAAAGCGCGCCGCACGACGGCCCGCGCACGCTTTCCGAACTGCTGAACCGGCTGTTGTCGCCCTATCCTGCGTTGGACGAGGGTCGTCTGACGATCGACGGCGACGACGTGCAAGTGGACGATCGCGGCGCGACACCCATCGGACTGGTATTTCACGAACTCGCGACCAATGCGTCCAAATACGGTGCCTTGTCCGTGCCGGACGGAAGAGTGCGCATCGCGACCGTCGCTCGCAATGGCCAAGTAACGATCACCTGGGAGGAAGCTGGCGGCCCGCGCCTGACGGAACATCCCGCAGCAGCAGGCTTCGGAACCCGCCTGACCGATCTCAGCATCACCGAGCAACTCGGCGGAAAGATCGAGCGAGAATGGCGGCCGGAAGGGCTGTGGGTGAAGGTAGAAGTTGCCGAAAAGCGGCTCAGCCGCGACTGACTATCCGAAGCAGCGGATGAACGGAGGAGCTTCTACCTGTTCGTCACCGCTCCGACGACGCGACGCATAGGCGACGGCGGTGAGCAGGCTGTCCTCGTCGGTCGGCTTTGTCAGCACGCCGATCGTTCCCGCGACCCCATCGCCCAGAAGGCGAGGGTTGGCAGTTACGAACAATACCGCGGCATTGTGCTCGTTGGCGAGCCGCTGTCCGATCTGCGGGCCGGTCAGTCCATCACGCAGGTTAAGGTCGACAAGAGCGAGATCTATCTCGCGCTCGGCGAAGCTCATGGCACCTTCAAGGTCGGCTGCAACGCCGACGACTTCATACCCTGCATCTTCGAGGATGCATTGCATCTCGAGCGCGACGAGAAACTCGTCTTCGACGATGAGGATACTCTGGGTCATACCGGACTAACGACCCAATCAGGCGGGGGTTCCGCACGTTTGATGCGTAACTGTGTTCGATTGCGTCTATCAAAAGCGGAGATGGAGACTGTCAGGCGGGGCTGATGAAGCTGTCGATGACCCGCTTTCGGCCCGCGGCCTCGAACTCTATTTCCAGCTTGTTGCCTTCCTGTCCGACTACTTCCCCATACCCGAACTTGTCGTGAAACACCCGCTGGCCGACCTCTATGTCGCCGCGCGGCTTCGCTGCGAAACTGGCTGCGCTGCGCGTGTTCTCCTTCACCCGTGATGGCGTCGAATCATACCCCGTCGTCAGCGCGCGTTGCCATCCTGGGCCGCGCGTGAGGGTACGGGCAGGCTGGGCACGGGCGAGGTGCGCGAACGGGTCGTCGTGCTCGCTCATCTGCGCGCGCCAGAGCGAGGCGCCGCCCGTGAGGGTCGTTTCCTCGGTCACGTGATCCGCCGGCAGTTCGCCGACGAAACGGCTGGGGATGCTGCTGGTCCATTGCCCGTAGATGCGCCGGTTCGCGGCATGGACGATGGTGCACCGCCGCCGAGCGCGGGTGATCGCGACGTAGGCGAGGCGGCGTTCCTCCTCGAGCGAGGCGAGGCCGCCCTCGTCCAGCGCGCGCTGCGAGGGGAACACCCCTTCCTCCCAGCCGGGCAGGAACAGGTGGTCGAATTCCAGGCCCTTCGCGGCGTGGATGGTCATGATGGTGACCTTCTCGCCCTCGTCGGCGCGCTCGTTGTCCATCACGAGCGCTACGTGTTCGAGGAAGTCGCCGAGTGTGTCGTACTCTTCCATCGCACGGGCAAGTTCGGACAGGTTCTCGAGGCGTCCCGCCGCCTCGGCGCTTTTCTCCGCCTTTAGCATCGCCTCGTATCCGCTTTCGGCGAGAACCGTGCGGATCAGTTCGGCAGGCGATGTCGTCTCCGCCAGCTCGCGCCAGCGCAGGAATTGGCCCATCAGCCCGGCGATGGTCCCGCGAGCGCGTGGCGACAGTTCGTCGCTGTCCGCCAGTTGCAGCGATGCAGCGGCCAGCGGCATGCCGGTCGCGCGCGCATGGCGATGCATTTGCTCGAGGGTCTTGGCACCAAGGCCGCGCTTGGGCTGGTTGTAGATCCGCTCGAACGCCAGGTCGTCGGCCGGTTGCGCAATGACCCGCAGGTAGGCCAGCGCATCGCGGATTTCGGCCCGCTCGTAGAACCGGAAGCCGCCGATGATGCGGTAATTGAGCCCGATCTGGATGAACCGGTCCTCGAACTCGCGCGTCTGGTATTGCGCGCGCACGAGGATGGCGACCTGGTCGAGGCCCGCGCCTTCGCGTTCGAGCCGCTCGATCTCCTCGCCGATCCGCCGCGCTTCTTCCGGGCCGTCCCAAACCCCGATGACACGAACCTTCTCCCCCGCCGGCATTTCCGTCCACAGCGTCTTGCCGAGCCGTTCGGAATTGGCGTTGATCAGGCCGGACGCGGCGGCGAGGATATGCGGCGTAGAGCGATAGTTCTGCTCCAGCTTGATGACCGCGGCGCCGGGGAAATCCTTCTCGAACTTCAGGATATTGGCGACTTCCGCGCCGCGCCACGAATAGATCGACTGGTCGTCGTCGCCCACGACGCAGATGTTCTTGCGCTCCTGCGCGAGCAGGCGAAGCCACAGGTACTGGACCTGGTTGGTGTCCTGGTATTCGTCGACCAGGATATACTTGAAGCGCTGCTGGTACATGGCCAGCACTTCCCGCTCGCGGCGGAAGATGTTGAGCATGTGGAGCAGCAGATCGCCGAAATCGCAGGCGTTGAGTGCTTTCAGCCGGTCCTGGTAAAGGCGATAGAACTGCTGGCCCTTGCCGTTGGCGTACGCCTCGTTCTCGACCGCATCGAGGTCTTCCGGATTGAGACCGCGGTTCTTCCAGCGGTCGATCAATCCGGCCAGTTGGCGGGCGGGCCAGCGCTTCTCGTCAAGCCCCTCCGCCACGATCAGCGCTTTCAGAAGGCGCAACTGGTCGTCGGTGTCGACGATCGTGTAGTTGGATTGCAGGCCCACGAGTTCGGCATGGCGGCGCAGCATCTTGGCGCCGATCGAGTGAAAGGTGCCGAGCCAGGGCATACCCTCGACCGCCTCGCCGATATGGCGACCAACCCGCTCGCGCATCTCGCGCGCGGCCTTGTTGGTGAAGGTGACGCAGAGGATTTCGCTCGGCCACGCCCTGCGCGTTGCGACGAGGTGTGCAAGCCGTGCGGTGAGTGCTGCGGTCTTGCCGGTTCCGGCTCCGGCCAGCATCAGGACCGGCCCTTCGGTGGTTAGCACAGCCTCGCGCTGAGGCGCGTTAAGCCCTTGTGCGTAAAGCGGAATGTCGGATTCGACTAGGGGGGAGGAGGGCGCTGGGACGGGGGTCATCGGAGGCGTGAACAGCTAGGGAACATCGCGCCTTCGCGCAAGGGCGGCGTCAGGAACCGCCTGCGAAGCGTGCGCGTAGATGCGGCAATCGGAAGTTCGGAGAATTGTAATGAAGACACTGATCCTTGCCGGTGCCGCGGCACTGGCTTTTGCCACTCCCGCCATTGCCCAGGACATGGCCGTGACCGCCACGGGCGACGTGTATGTGCTGACCTCGCCCCAGCAGGTGATTTACGATGGTTGGCCGGCGGACCGCCAAACAACCTACACTGCGTGGCCGAACGACTACAAGGTGTACTACTGGACGCTCACAGAACCCCAGCAGGAAGGCTGGTGGATGCTGACCGACGATCAGCGCACGCAGATCTACGCCATGGCTCCGGAACAGCGCACGAGTGCCTGGGCCGCGATCGAACGGCAGATGAGCACGATGCCGTCGGCCAGTGCCTCGACGACCGCACAGGTCGCGACGACGGCTGCGGCCACGAATACGGTTGCGGGTGAACCCCAGTTCGTCAGCACCTCGGTGGTCCAGACGACGCCTGCTGCAGCCAACGCTAACGCCGAATATCCTCCGTGCCGCGGAGAGATGCAGGATAGCTGCGTCAACCCGCGCGAGGCCGGGCTGAACTACGGCAACCGCCCGCTCAACTATTGGCCCGGGCAGCCTGCCAGCGAGATGAAGCCCAAGAACTGAGGCTTTCTCGATAACGAGATGAGGGCGCTACCTGCCGGGTGGCGCCCTTTTCGTATGAGGGTCAATCCTCGGCCAGTCGCAGAAGCCAGAGGCGCGCCTTGCCCACCTTGCGATCGGCATCGATTTCGAGACCGCGAACTTCCAGTGTTTCCTTGGCACTCGTCTCCGACGCTACCCAGGTGCCGGGTGCTATCCAGCCTAATCGCAGCAGCCGGTCCAGAGCGACGCCAGCGGCACCCGTGCCGTAGGGCGGATCGAGCATGATCAGGTTGTAAGTCGCTTTTGCCGGTCCCAGCGTCATCACCGATCCTGCGATCACGTTCGCGCGGGTGCGTGCGTCGAGCGCGGTGACATTGGCCCGGATCGCATCGAGCGCGGCACGGTCGTGTTCGACGAAGAGGCACGATGCGGCACCGCGCGACAGCGCCTCGAACCCGAGCGCGCCCGACCCTGCAAACAGGTCGACCACGTTCAATCCGTCGAAGCTGCCTAGGCGGCTCGTCAGCATGCTGAACAGTGTTTCGCGCGTGCGGTCGGCGGTAGGGCGGGTGGCCACGCCCTTGGGGGCGACCAGCTTGCGGCCGCGCCAGTCGCCGGCAATGACCCTCACGTCCGCAGACTCTTGCGCAGCCTTTCGACCTGCACCTGGGGGATTTCCGCCGCGGCGCCGCGGGGCAGGTCGCCCAAGTTGAACGGGCCGTAGCCCACGCGCAGCAGGCGGCTGACCTGCAGACCGAGATAGTCGAGCACTCGGCGCACTTCGCGGTTCTTGCCTTCGGTCAGCGTCAGCAGGATCCACTGGTTGCGTCCGCCGCCCGATTCCCGCGCGCCGCGTTCCAGATCGGCCTCGATCTTGCCGTAGCGCACGCCGTCGATCTCCACGCCCTCGATCAGTTCGTCGAGCTGGGCTTGGCTGACGGTGCCGAAAGTGCGGGCGCGATAGGTGCGAGGCACGCCCGAGGCGGGCAGCTCCAGCGCGCGCTTCAGTTCGCCGTCGTTGGTGAGGAGCAGCAGCCCCTCGGTATTGAGGTCGAGCCTCCCCACCGGCATCACTCGCGGCGCACCCTTGGGAAGGGCGTTGCGCAGCGCGGTGTAGATCGTCGGGCGTCCCTTGGGATCGCGCTCCGCCGTGATCAGGCCAGAGGGCTTGTGGAACGCGAACACCCGCGCCGGTTCGGCCTGCGCGACCGCTTTCCCGTCCACCGTAACGCCCTTGAGATTGGGCAGGATCGTCGCCGGGGTATCGAGCACCTTGCCGGCGATCGCGACGCGCCCCTCGGCGATCATCCGCTCGACCTCGCGCCGACTCGCCACGCCCGCGCGCGCAAGGAGCTTGGCGATGCGCTCACCGGAAGGGCGGTCGCCGGCGGGGGCAACGCCAGCGGGTTTGTCGGATTTCGGCATGGCGCGCGGGTTAGGCGTTCAATTGGCCGCGCGCAACGCCTCGCTCACCGTGTCGTGGAAGCGGCGGATACCGCCTTCCAGCGACCCGAGCGTCAGGTGCGGTACGGCCCCGGTCGAAAGGCCCTGCTGGCCGAGCTCGGCGGCGCGGAAATCCTCGCTTGCGAAGACCCCGCCGTCGAGCAGCGCCCAGCTTCGTTCCCAGTGGTCGCGGGCCTTGTCGGTCGCGGGCGGTTCGGGGATCAGCATGAAGTCCTCGACCAGCGTGTGGTCCACCGCCTGCGGCCACAGCGCCATCACGTTGATGTAATCCGGGCTGGGAATGATGATCGTCGCGGGCAAAAGCTGGTAGGCGAACGTGACCCGCCGGCGCAGCGCCGCCATGTCGGACAGGTCGATCCCGTCGAGTTCGTCTACCCGCCCCACTGCGCTGCGGGCGTGGGGCCCGATCATGTCGCCGCTGGTCACGCCGTCCTTGAAGAACGGCCCGATCGTCTTCGCGTGGAGCCGCGTGACGTGATAGCTTTCGAGGAAGGCATCCATGATGAGCTTCCAGTTTCCCGCGACCGTGTGGGTCTTGCGGCGGAACAGGAAGTGGTCGCGCGCTCCAAACGCATCCATGTCCTCGCCCAATGTCCGGGCGAACGTGAAGTCCGCGTCTTCGATCGGCGAGTACCAGATCAGGCCCCCTGCCTCGCAGCTCGGGAGTTCGACGAGGTGGTAGTCGCCCTTGTCGAGGCCCGGGAAGCTGTCCGGGCGGGGCAGGGCGAGCAGAGCACCGTCGAGGCGATAGGTCCACGCGTGATAGGGACAGACGAGCCGGGCGACGCACTCGGCCTCCTGCCCCTCGACCAGGCGCGTGCCGCGGTGGCGGCAGACGTTGAGGAAGACATGGACCGCGCCTTCCTTGTCGCGGGTCACGAGAAGTGGCTTGCCGGACAGATCGTGCGGCACCGCCATGCCCGGGTCGGGGATCAATGCGCTCGGCATGAGGACTTGCGGCAAGCGGCCGAACAAGGCGGCCTTCTCGCGCGTGAAATGATCGGGGTCGGTATAGACGCTGGCGGGCACCGTAGTGATGCCGCTTGCCGACCGCGTGTCGCCGCACGCCAGCGCTTCGGCGAGCGCAAGCTGGCCCGCGGTCGGCCTTTTCCCCGGCGCGGTTACGGCCTCGTTCATGCGACGCTTCCCTATTCCTCTTCCCACGCTAAGTGTCGCACGAATTGAAGGTCACGGGAAGGACGCGCGGGGAATGGCCGAAGCAGCAGCAGCGACGAAGCCGGGTTGGCGCACGCTCGCGCGGGCGATGAACAACCGAAAAAGCGGCTTCATGCTGCTGTTCGGCTTTGCCCAAGGGCTACCTCCCGCGCTGTTCCTCGGCACGCTCTACGCGTGGCTGAGCGAGGCCGAGGTCGATCTAGAGACCATGGGCGTGTTCAGCCTGGTCGGCTTGGCCTACGCCTTCCAGTTCCTGTGGTCTCCGCTGCTCGACAAGGTCGACATTCCGGTCCTGAGAAGGCTGGGCAAACGCAAGCAGTGGATCGCGCCGATGCAGTTGATAATCGGCATCGCGCTGGTGGTCATGAGTTCGCTCGACCCGAAGAGTGCGCTTGGGTTGTTCAGCCTGCTCGCAGCGATCGGAGCCTTCGCCAGCGCTACCCAGGACATCGGCATCAACGCCTGGCGGATCGACGTGGCGGACGAAGTGGCGACGATCGATATCCTGTCCACCATCACCCAGATGGGCTTCCGGCTTGCCTCGCTGGTCGGCGGGGCGATCGGTCTTATCCTCGCAGAACGATACGGCTGGCCGTTCATGTACGTGATGTTCGGCGGCTTCATGCTGGCGATCGGCGTCGCGGCGCTGTTCGCGCCCGATGCCCGCGTGTCGGGCGACCGGGTTGCCAACGCTGCCGCCAATCATGACGAGGTGGCCGAACTCCACAACCAGGGCGAAGTCGTAGAGTGGGTTCGCAACCGCGCTCTCCTGGCCGTCGGCATCCTTTGGGCGCTGGCGATCGGGACGGTGGTCGTGTTCATGGTCTGGTCGATGACGGCTACCCCAGAGAACCGTCCCGACGTGACCGAATTCACCACCACCTTCGGCCCGTTGATCGTTCTTGCGACCATCGTGCTGCCTGCCTTCATCGCCGCGTGGGTGGTCAAGCAGAAGCGGGACGGAATAAACGTGATTGCCGCCGCTCCCGGTGTCGGGGCGGGCCACGCGGTCAAGTTCACCGACCACCTGTACCGCGCGCTGGTGTTACCGCTGGTGGAATTCGTTTCCCGCATGGGCTGGTCGCTGGTGCTCATCCTTGCGCTGGTGTTGACCTATCGGATCACAGACTCGGTCTGGGGGGTGTTCGCCTATCCGTTCTATCTCGGCGAACTGGGCTATACCGGCGAAGAAGTGGCGTTCGCTTCCAAGATCCTCGGCATCTTCGCCATCCTGATCGGCCTGGCGCTGGGCGGATGGCTGATCACCGTGTTCGGGCGCATGTTCATGCTGACGCTCGGTGCGGTGATCGCCGCGGCTACCAACCTGCTCTACGCCAACCTCGCGGTGGGCGGGGCCGCGATGCAGGCAGGCAGCGATGCGATCGGCTTCACCTGGCTGGTGAACACTACGGCGAATTGGCTGGCACCGCTGTTCTTCGTCGCCGCGCCGCCGTCCGAAGGACTGGCAAGGCTGTCGTTCACCATCTTCTGGGAGAACCTTGCGATCGGCATCGCCGGGGCGGCCTACATCGCATGGCTTTCGAGCATCGTGGCCAAGAAATACGCGGCGGTGCAGTTCGCGCTTCTCGCATCCCTTACGCTTCTGATCGGCACACTGGGCCGCGGCGCGCTCGGCCAGATGATCGAAACGCGCGGATACTACTACGTGTTCATTTTCACCGCTCTGATCGGCGTGGTGGCGGTGGTCCTATGCGTGTTGGAGTGGATCCGCGAAGCGCGGGCCGGGCGCGAGAGCGGCGTGATTGCGCTCGACCCTGCGATTGCCGCATCGACGGCGTAGGAAGGTCGACCCCTCGTTGGGAACAAGTCGACGGTCGCCGCCGCGGCGCCGACCGGGTTCGACGGGTCAGTTCGGCACTTCGGCGTTCAGTCGAAGTACTTCACCCGCAAGGTAAAGCGAACCGGCGATCAGGATCGGTAGCCCGTCGTCGGGCAGGGCGAAAATGGCGCTGGCAACGTCGGATGCCGGGCGCGCCTCGGGCCCAAAAGCCGACGCACGGTGCCAGTCGTGCCCCGGCACCGGCACGGCAGTGATACTGGCAAGCGAGCCGGCGAGCGGTCCGATGATCGAGCCCGGATCCTTTCCCTCGATCATCCCGATTACAAGATGCAGGCGCTGGCTCGCAAACTGCTCTCCCAGCATTGCACCCGCCTGCGGATTGTGGCCGCCGTCAAGCCAGACCTCGCGGTTGCCCGTAAGCGGCCCGGCCGCAAGCCGCTGCAACCGCGCGGGCCAATCGGCCTTCGAAGGACCCGAAGCGAGCGCCGCCTGTCCGATGGAAAGGCGCCGCTGGTGGCGCAGCATCGCAATGGCCAGGCCGAGATTCGCCGCCTGGTGTCGCCCGTGCAGCGCCGAGCCGTGAACGATGAAACGGCCTTGCTCGTCGACATAGCTGACGCTCGCAGGGGAGCGCGCGAGCGGATCGACAGGCTGGGCGTCCCAGTGTTCGCCGCGCTGGAACAGCGGCGATCCTGCCTGCATCGCGACGATACGGATGGCCTCCGCCGCCTCGGGCGGATAGTCGTATCCGGGAGCGAGTGTCACCAGCGGCACGCCCCTTTTCGCGATCCCCGCCTTTTCGAAAGCGATGCGCGCCATCGGCTCGATCGGTACCCCGTCCTCCGGCGCGAGCAGGAACCGTTCGTGATCGATCCCCAGGGCGGCGATACCGCAGGCGGCGAGAACCTCCGGCCCCAGCACATTGGTCGCGTCGAACCGTCCGCCGAGGCCGACCTCGACGACACAGGCATCGGCCTCCGCGCGGCTGAAGGCGAGGAAGGCGGCGGCTATGGTGACTTCGAAGAAGCTAGGATTGAGCCCCTCGACTTGCCCGAGGACCTCGTCGAGCAGGGCAGCCAGATGGGCATCCTCGATCAGCTTTCCGGCAAGCCTGATCCGTTCGTTGTAGCGCACGAGGTGGGGGCTGGTAGTGACGTGGACCCGGTATCCTTGCGCCTCCAGCATTGCCCGCAGGAAGGCGCAGGTCGACCCTTTGCCGTTCGTCCCGGCGACATGGAAGGTCGGCGGCAGGCGCAAATGCGGATTGCCCAGCCGATTCAGCAGCGTGCGGATCGTCTCCAGCCCCAGCCGCCCGTCGGGCACGCTGAGCGCGGCGAGCCGGTCGAGCTGCGCCTGGACTGCGGCATCGGAAGAAGTGGCGAAGTCCTTCATGCGCCGCTCATGCCCCCGCTTGGATAAATCAGGCGGCCTTGCTGGGAGCCAGATAGTCGATCAGCGTCGCCAGCGTCGTCTTCAGGTCCTTCCGTTCGACCACCATGTCGACCATGCCGTGCTTGTGGAGATATTCGGCGCGCTGGAAGCCTTCGGGAAGCTGCTCGCGGATCGTGTCCTGGATCACCCGCTGGCCGGCAAAACCGATCAGTGCCCCCGGCTCGGCGATGTGGATGTCGCCCAGCATGGCATAGCTCGCGGTGACGCCGCCGGTCGTCGGGTCGGTCAGCAGCACGATGTAGGGCAGGCCGGCAGCCTTGAGGCGGCGGGTCATCACGGTCGCCTTGGGCATCTGCATCAGGGACAGAATGCCCTCCTGCATCCGCGCGCCGCCCGCTGCGGTCACCACGATGTAGGGGCACTTGCGGGTCAGCGCCCGCTCCGCTCCCGAGCAGAACGCGGTGCCGACCGCCATGCCCATGCTGCCGCCCATGAAGGTGAAGTCCTGCACGCCCACGACTGCCGGACGGCCGTCGATCGCGCCCGAGCCGACGCTGAAAGCATCGTGGTGGGCGTTCGCGGCGCGCGCCTTTTTGAGGCGGTCGGTGTATTTCGACGTGTCCTTGAACTTGAGCGGGTCTTCCTTGACCGTGGGCTGCGGCAGCAGTTCGAAACCCGGGTCGAGCAGCAGCGCAATCCGCTTGTCGGCATTGATGCGGCCGTGATGGTTGCACCGCGGGCAGACGTTAAGGTTGTCCTCGTACTCCTTGACGAACAGCATCTCCTGGCAGCTCGGGCACTTGATCCAGAGATTGTCGGGCGTGTCGCGCTTGGCGACGAAGGGAAGCGAGTTGCGGACGCGGCTCAGCCAGCTCATGCGGCGATCTCCTTGCGAGCGGTGTGAACGGCTTCGGCGAGCGAAGCGGTCAATGCGCGGATATGTTCGGGGGCGGCGGTGCCGTGCTTTTCGCACAGTTCGACCAGCGCGGAACCGACGACCACGCCGTCGGCAACCCGCGCGATGGCGCCGGCCTGTTCGGGCGTGCGGACGCCGAAACCGACCGCGATCGGCAGGTCGGTCGCCGCCTTCAGGCGGGCGACGGCATCCTCGATCGAGGCGGTGGCGGCCTGTTGCAGCCCGGTGATTCCGGCGACCGAGACGTAATAGACGAAGCCCGACGAGCCATCGAGCACGGTGGGCAGGCGGGCGGTATCGGTGGTGGGCGTGGCGAGGCGGATCAGATCGATCCCCTTCGCGCGAAGCGCGGGACCGAGCGCATCGTCCTCTTCGGGCGGGATGTCGACGCAGATCACTCCGTCGACGCCGCACGCGGCGGCCTCGGCGGCGAACCACTCGGGCCCGCGACGGATCATCGGGTTGGCATAGCCCATCAGCACCAGCGGCACGTCGGGGTGGCGCTCGCGGAACTCGTTGGCGATCAGCAGCACGTCGCGCGTGGTCGAGCCCACGCCCAGGCTGCGCAGATTCGCCGCCTGGATCGCGGGGCCATCGGCCATCGGGTCGGTGAACGGCATGCCAAGCTCGATCACGTCCGCGCCGCCATCGACCAGCGCGTCGAGGTTCGAGGCGGTGTCACCGTCGCCTGCGGTGATGAAGCAGACGAGCGCCGGGCGGCCTTTGGCGAAAGCGGAGGCGAGGCGGGTCATTCGGAGATCTTTCGCCTTTTCAGCCATCCGCCCATGATCGCGACCGCCACGCCGATCGCGACAGCGATATCGCCACCGCCGATATCTTCGCCAGCACCGTCGAAAAGCGCGACCCGGGCCAACTTGACTATCAGCAGCACGCCGAAAACGATCGAGATGAAGCGGCCCACTTCGGCCAAGGTGGGCTGCCTCACATCTCCACTCCCAGCGCCTCGGCCACGGTGAAGATGTCCTTGTCCCCCCGACCGCATAGGTTGGCGAGGATGATCGCGTCCCGGTCCATCTCCTTGGCGCGCTTGGCGACCGCGGCGATAGCGTGGCTGGGTTCGAGTGCGGGAATGATGCCCTCGGTGCGGCAGAGGAGTTGGAAGGCGTCCAGCGCTTCGTCGTCGGTGATCGAGGTGTATTCGACGCGGCCCGTTTCCTTGAGCCACGCGTGCTCCGGTCCGATACCGGGGTAGTCTAGGCCCGCGCTGATCGAGTGCGCCTCGGTTATCTGGCCGTCGGCGTCCTGCAGCAGGTAGGTTTTGTTGCCGTGGAGCACGCCGGGCGATCCGCCCGCGAGCGACGCGGCGTGTTCCTTGTCGAGTCCGTGCCCTGCCGCCTCGACGCCGAGCATCTTCACGTCCGCATCGTCGAGGAACGGGTGGAACAGCCCAATGGCGTTGCTGCCGCCCCCGATCGCCGCGACCAACAGGTCGGGCAGGCGGCCGGTGCGGCTCACCATCTGTTCGCGCGCTTCCTTGCCGATCACGCTCTGGAAGTTGCGCACCATCTCCGGATACGGGTGCGGACCGGCAGCGGTGCCGATGATGTAAAACGTGTCCTCGACGTTTGCGACCCAGTGACGCAGCGCCTCGTTCATCGCGTCCTTCAGCGTCGCCGCGCCGCTGGTGACCGGGATCACCTCCGCGCCAAGCAGCTTCATGCGGAACACGTTGGGTTGTTGGCGGCTGACGTCGGTCGCGCCCATGAAGATCGTGCAGGGCAGCCCGAACCGCGCGCAGACAGTGGCGGTGGCGACCCCGTGCTGGCCCGCGCCGGTTTCGGCGATGATCTTCTTCTTGCCCATCCGGATCGCGAGAAGGATCTGGCCGATGCAGTTGTTGATCTTGTGCGCGCCGGTGTGGTTTAGCTCGTCGCGCTTGAACCACACCTGCGCGCCGCCGAGCGCTTCGGTGAGCCGCTCCGCAAAATAGAGAGGGCTGGGACGCCCGACATAATGTTCCAGAAGGTCCTGAAACTGCGCGTCGAACGCCGGATCGGCCTGCGCCGCGCGGTAGGCGGTCTCCAGTTCGAGGATGAGCGGCATCAGCGTTTCGGCGACGTAGCGCCCGCCGTAGTCGCCGAAATGCCCGCGCTCGTCAGGCATGTTGCGGAAGGAGTTGGGTGTCGATTCCATCGAACGGTCCCTTGCCGTCGGCGGAACTGGAAGTCGAGAGACCTTTCCTGTCAGACGGCGTGGACCGCCTGAATGAAGGCCCGGATTCTACCCGCGTCCTTTACGCCCGGTGCGCTTTCCAGCCCGCTCGATGCATCGAGCAGTTCGGCGCCGGAAATGCGGATCGCCTCGGCGACGTTGTCGGGATTGAGGCCCCCTGCAAGGCCCCACGGCAGTTCATGCCGGAACCCGGCGAGCAGGGTCCAGTCGATCGCGACCCCGTTGCCGCCCGGGAGCACGCCCGGTGCGGCATCGTAGAGCAGCCGATCGACCGCGCCGCGAAACCGTAGTGCGTTCTGCAGCGAATCCGCGCTCTTCACGCCGATCGCCTTCCACAGCTCCTGCCGGACCTGCGGCTTGAGCAGGCCGAGCCACTGGGCCGATTCGCCTCCGTGGAACTGCACAACGTCGGGCTTCACCGCGTCGACCGCCTGAGCGGTGGGCGCGGGCTGCATGTTGACCAGCAGCAGCACCACCTTGGTCGAGGTCGGGACCCGCGCCTTGAGCGCCCGCGCCTGATCGAGCGTCACGTGCCGCGGCGACGGCTCGTAATGCACCAGGCCGATATAGTCGGCGCCGGCGTCGACTGCCGCATCGACGGCTTCGGGCGTATTGAGCCCGCACACTTTCGCTAGTCTCTTCGTCATGACGTCAGAGTGTCGCCTCGATCGCGCGGGCAGCCATCACCGGATCGTCGGCCCGGCTGATCGGACGGCCGACGACGAGGACGCTCGCTCCGTCGTCGCGCGCCTTGCGCGGGGTAACGACGCGCTTCTGGTCGCCGACACTGGCCTCGGGAAGGCGCAGGCCGGGTACCACGAAGAACCCCTGCTTCCACTCCTTGTGAACCGCGCCGACCTCGTGCCCCGAGCAGACGATCCCGTCGAGGCCGGCCGCCTCGGACAGTTCGGCGAGGCGCATCACCTGGTCGTGGGCGCTGCCGTTGACGCCTGTCCGCATGAGATCGCGCTCGTCCAGGCTGGTGAGCATCGTCACGGCGACCACCTTGGTCCCGTTGCCTGCCGCTGCCTTGGCATCCTCCATCATCGCGCGTCCGCCGGCGGCGTGGACGGTCACGATGGCGGGTTCGAGCACGTGAATCGCCTGCATGGCACCGGCCACGGTGTTGGGAATATCGTGCAGTTTCAGGTCGAGGAAGATCGGCAGGCCGATGTGCGCGATCTCGTGCACGCCGTGGTGCCCGTGGGCACAGAAGAATTCGAGACCGAGCTTGATCCCGCCGACATGCGCCTTGACCCGCGTCGCAAGGGCCTTGGCGTCGTCGAGCCGAGGCAGGTCGAGCGCAAGGTAGACCGGGTTGCTCACCGGTGCGGTTCGTCGATGTCGAGCGGGTCCGGGCGAGGCGGCTCTGGCGGTGTGCGCAGCGGCGCGGGCGACGGCGAGACCGGCGTCGGCTCGTCTGCAGGCACGGTCGTGGTCGGTGCCGCGACGGCGTTGTTGCGGGCGGCCGTCTCCAGTGCGGTTATGCGCCTGTGCAGCCGCCACTTCATGCCGCGGTGGATCAGCCACATCGGCACCAGTCCGATCAGGAACGACACGATGACGAGCGCCGGAACTTTGGTTTCCAGGACCAGGTTATCCCAGATCTGCACCTCGACCGGCTTCCAGTTGAAGAAGCTGAAGGCGAGCAGAAGAACGAGCAACAGAACCCAGAATATTGTGCGCACGATCTGCATTTCGGCATTGCTCCCCGGTGGTGCCTGTTGGCTGGCTTAACCGCGATGGCGGAAGTTGGGAAGGGTGGGCTGGTTCAGCCGAACACGCGGGCGAAGATCGTGTCGACCTGGCGGAAGTGGTACTCGAGGTCGAACTTCTCTTCGAGCTCCGCCGCCGAAAGCGCCGCGGTCACATCGGGATCGGCCTTCAACAGTTCGAGGAGGCTGAGCGCACCGTCCGACTCCCATACCTTCATCGCGTTGCGCTGGACGATAGAATAAGCGTCCTCGCGGCTGACACCCGCCTGGGTGAGCGCAAGCAGCACCCGCTGCGAGTGAACCAGGCCGCCCATCCGGTCGAGGTTCTTCTGCATGCGTTCGGGATAGACGAGCAGTTTGTCGACGACCCCGGTTAGCCGCGCGAGCGCGAAATCCAACGTGATCGTGGCATCCGGGCCGATGAACCGTTCCACCGAGGAATGGCTGATGTCCCGCTCGTGCCACAGCGCGACGTTCTCGAGCGCGGGCAGGGCATAAGCTCGGATCATGCGGGCCTGCCCCGTCAAATTCTCGGTCAGAATCGGGTTGCGCTTGTGCGGCATGGCTGAGGAGCCCTTTTGCCCGGGCGAGAAGTATTCCTCTGCCTCGAGCACCTCGGTACGCTGGAGGTGGCGGATTTCGACCGCAAGACGCTCGATCGACCCCGCGATCACCGCGAGCGTGGCGAAAAACATCGCGTGCCGATCGCGTGGGATGACCTGCGTGCTGACCGGTTCGACAGCAAGGCCGAGCTTCTCGGCGACGTGAGCCTCAACTTCGGGCGAGACGTTGGCGAAGGTGCCTACCGCGCCGCTGATCGCGCAGGTCGCGATCTCGGCCCGCGCGTTGACGAGCCGGGTGCGGCACCGCGCGAATTCGGCATAGGCCTGCGCCAGCTTAAGCCCGAATGTCACCGGCTCTGCGTGAATCCCGTGGCTGCGGCCGATGGTGGGCGTGTACTTGTGTTCTTCCGCACGACGCCGGATCGCGGCGAGCAGCTGGTCGAGGTCTTCGAGCAGCAGATCGCTCGCCTTGGCGAGCTGCATCGCAAGCGTCGTGTCGAGCACGTCCGAACTGGTCATGCCCTGGTGCATGAACCGCGCCTCGTCGCCCACCTGCTCGGCCACCCAGGTCAGGAACGCGATAACGTCGTGTTTGGTCACGGCCTCGATCGCGTCGATCGCCGCGACGTCGATCTCCGGATCGGTCTCCCACCAGTCCCACAGGGCCTTCGCCGCGCTTTCGGGAACGACGCCGAGCTCGCCCAGCTTCTCCGTCGCGTGCGCCTCGATCTCGAACCAGATGCGATAGCGCGCCTCCGGCTCCCAGATCGCGGTCATGGCGGGGCGGGCGTAGCGGGGGACCATCATCGACTCCGGTTGGGAATGTGCGAGGACCCGCTAGGGGCGCACGGCGGGCAAGGCAACCGCCCAGCGGGCCGCCAGAGACGGTCCGACCTCAGCCCGCTGACCGCGTGCGCCAACTTGTGCGAGCCGGATTGGTGCGACATACCATATGCTTGCGGCACGTTGCCGTAAAAGGGGGTCGTTCAAATGCTTCATCGCTTCGCTGCCGTAACGGCAATCCTGTTGGCGTCTGCCAGCCACGCATCGGATGTTCCGCAGTACGCCGCTGCACACGACTGGGTGGAGATTGCCGATCTGACCGCCGCTGCGCCCCGTGCTAGGGGTCCGGTGATCATTCAGGATATGCAGGTCCGAGTGGACGGCGATACCGTCACCAAATACATGGACCTTGCGATAAAGATCGAGACGCCCCAGCAGCTTACACGGCTTGGCACGCTCAACGCGCAATGGCTTCCGGACAAGGGCGACCTTATCGTCCACCGCGCCGCGCTGGTGCGTGACGGGGCAGAAATCGACCTGCTCGAGACGGCCCGTTTCACGGTTTTGCGCCGCGAGCAGCAACTCGAGGAGCGAACCCTTACCGGCCTGCTCACCGCAACGATGCCCGTGGCCGGGGCGCGTGTCGGCGATATCCTGCGTCTAAGCTACTCCGTTTCGCAGTCCGACAAGGCGCTGGCCGGGTTCGTTCAGGAGGTCAACGCGGTCCCATACATGCCGATCACTCCGGGGATCGGCAGACTGCGGATGAGTTGGCCCGAAGGTCAGCAGGTCAAGGTGTCCGCGGGTCCACGCTTCGCATTACCGGAGCCCACAACGCGATCGGGCTATCGGCAGGTCGAAGTGGTGGTTCCGCGTTCCAAGCCGGAAGAGATGCCCGGCGATGCACCACCCCGCTATCACGGTCCCACCCTGCTGCAGATGACTTCGTTCGCCGAATGGGCGCAAGTATCGCAGACGATGGCGCCGCTCTATGACACGTCCACGGCAATCGCCCCGGAGGGGCCAATCGCCGCCGAAGTCGCGCGCATCGCGGCTGCCAGTTCGGATCCCAAGACGCGCGCGGCCGCCGCGCTCAATCTGGTGCAGGACCGCATCGCCTACTTTGCAAACGGCCTCGACGGGGGAAATTATGTCCCTCAGACTGCGGTCGATACCTGGGAGATGAGATACGGCGATTGCAAGGCCAAGACGCTGCTCCTGATCGCAATGCTGCGCGAACTGGGCATCGAATCTGAACCGGTCATGGTCAGCACCAGCTTCGGCGATTCGGTGTTCGAACGGCTACCGATGCCAGGAGCTTTCGACCATGTCCTCGTGCGCGCTCGGATCGATGGGCGCGACCTGTGGCTCGACGGAACCGGGCTGGGTTCGTCGGTGGAACAGCTTGAAGACGTGCCGCCCTTCAAGTGGGCGCTTCCCGTTCGCTCGGAAGGCGCCGAATTGATGCGATTGGCCGACGTTGCGCCGGCAACGCCGACGTCCATCGTCGCCAACACCATCGACCTGTCCGCAGGAATCGATTTTCCGGCTTTGTTCGAGCTTTCGGCAAGCTATTCGGGACAGAGAGCTGCGATGCTCCAGCAGCTCGAGAAATTGCCCGACAGCAAGGAGCGCGACGAGATACTCGACCAATTGGCCATGTCGATCATGGGCCAATCTGCGATCTACGAGCGTAGCCTGACTACAGATCCTGCCAGCGGAACCGTCACCCTGCGCGCGAAGGGAATGGCCGATTCATACTTCAACCGCCAGGAGCGGCGGGCCGAATATGTTCCGAACCTTCCCTCGACGTCGCTTTCGTTCGAAGGAAACCGCAGTCGCGCGATCTGGCGGGACATCCCGGTCGTGCTGGGAGAAGCCGATCGCCGCCGTACCGAATTGATGGTCAAGTTGCCCGCAGTCGAAGGCTATACCCTCGATGGCGCAACGCTCCGCGGCAATGCTGCCGGCGCGACCATCGACCGCACCGCCAGTCTTTCCGGCTCCACCCTCCGCCTTGTCGAGGAAGTCGCTACGACCGGCGGCGAGATCGCACCGGACCAGATCGCGGGCGAGAAATCGCGATTTGCCGAGCTGTCATCCAACCGACTGCGACTGCGTGCGCCGGTCAATGCGAAACGCTCTTGGGACATGGGGCTGAAGGATCGCGAGCGCCTTGCGCCGATACAAAGGGCTTACGAAAAGCTGATCTCCGACAATCCGGACGAAGCCGGGTACCTTTTCGGCAGGGCCAGCTTCTGGTCGGGTCTGCGCGATTTCAAGCGGGCAATTGGGGACCTGGATGCGGCGATCGCTATCGACGCGAATGCCGATTATTTCGCTAGGCGTAGCAGCGCGAAGGAAGCGCTGGGCGACTTTGCCGGAGCAATTGCCGATAATGCCAAGGCCGCCGAACTGGAGCCTGGCGGCGCAAGGGTCGTGGACCTCGCGTATTCGATGGGACTGGGCGGACAGGCCGCCGAGGCACTCGCTTTGGTCGAGCGTGCGCTGGAAACCGCCGGAGACGATCGGCCCCGGCTCCTCAACGCCCGCGCAGACCTTTTGAGTCGGCTGGGCCGGGGCGACGAGGCGTTGGCGACGCTTGCCGAACTCGCAGCCGAGCGTCCTGGCGATGCCGCCATTCTGAATCAGCGCTGCTGGTTGTCAGGCATCTGGGAAATCGGACTGGACACCATCGCAGAGCATTGCGACGCGGCAGTGATCGCTGCGAACTATTCCCCTGCCGTGCTGGACAGCCGTGCGCTTGCCAATCTGCGCCTGGGCAAGCTCGATGCCGCACTGGCAGATGCAGAGGCTGTCCTCGCCCGTAATCCCGGACAGGAAGAAACGTTGCTGCTGCGAGGGCTGGTGCGTGAGAAGCTGGGCGACGAGGGCGGTGCGGTTGACCTTGCCGAAGCGTTCCGTCGGCGTCCGGGGCTCCGCGCCGAATATGCGCAGTACGGTCTGCTGAGCGCTAAATAAGGCCTTTCGCCTTCAGGCTCGAGTGGCCCTCTCGACCGACGATGACATGGTCGTGCACCACGATGCCGAGCAGGCGGCCGGCCTCGGCGATGCGGCGTGTGATCTCGATGTCGGCCCGGCTGGGCTCGGGATTCCCGCTGGGGTGGTTGTGCACGAGGATCATCGCGGCCGCACCCACGTCGAGCGCCTTGCGGACGACCTCGCGCGGGTGGATCGCCGCCTCGTCGATCGAGCCGTCGCCGACGTGATGATCCACTATCAAGCGGTTGCGGGTGTCCACATGGCTACGACTGAAAAAATCAAGCCATTTTCGTTGTTTTTCAACGGCTTGAGAGTGGTGCGTGTATTCCGCAAGAGTCGGTAGAATACACGCATTCGCCTCATTTTAAAGTGCTATAGCGAAATTCAGCGATGCGTTACTTTGCGTCCTTCGCACAATTAAAAGAATCGTCGTAACGTGAGTCCTGAAGTGTAATCTGCCCATTGCCGGGGAACAGGTTATAGGTGACAGAAAATTCGCGCTCTGGGTTTTCAAATCTCATTTCCAGCCCATTATTATCGGTCTTAGCTGCGTCGTTGTAGCCAGAGGCCACCTTGTAGTTCGAGAGCTTGAACCCTTGTTGGTTAACCCGCTCGCTCATCGATTTGAGAAGCTCATCGTTATTATTGAGAATCCAGGATGCGTAGGTCAGCTCCCCGTTGCAAAACATAACCCAATAGTCGGTGCCGCCAATCTTGACCCCCTTGGTGATGCTGTTGGGGATGGGATTTGTCACAACTGCCTTGTTGCTCACGACCGCAGCGTTGAACTCATCTTCCGTCATGCCTTGGTGAAGACCACCGAGCAGCCAAAAGCGCTTCCACGGCTCACCTGCTCCCTGACTGGCTGTTGGCCAGACAAGGATTGTCGCCGCTAAAGCAATTCCCAATTTGAGAATCCCGCTCATTATCGCGCATTTCCTTTGGCTTTGAAGAACCCACCCTATCTGAACCTCACAAAGGGCCGCAACCCGTTGGGATTTACCAGTGGGGTGAACGCCAGTGTCTTTGATTGGTGATACCGCCGTTAGACACAAATGGGTGGCAATTGCCCCCACGTGGCGTTTGGCCTTCGACGACAACCAAGGCATTGTTACGAAATCATCTTTTCCTAATCGGTAGGTCAAAGTGCCGGCGGGAGCCTGTGGATAGAGGCCGCGTGGGGAAAACTTTACCTTGCAAAGCGGGCTGATTCTGTGCGTTTCTTGGGGTGAGGGGAGGACTTCCTTAATCCCCTCGCACTGGACAGAAATTAAAGGGCGCACTGCGCCTTCTGACCGAGCGAGGAAATGGAAGTGCGCAACCCGAAGTCCAAGGACAACTTGCCCCAGCAGCCACAGGAAGCGCAGCGCCCTGCAGTGTCCTGGTATGTCCTGCCGCCCCACAAGCCTCCCCCAGAGAGACAAACCACTGTGCATCACCAGCACACTTGGGTTTGGCACAGCATCATCCGCTGGGTTATTTTCGGGGTGCTAGGATTAGTTGCGCTACTTAGGTGATAACGCTCAGAGACAGCAAAGAAGCGAAATCAAAATGCCCTTGCTGGGCTGTCTCCTAGTTTGCAGGTGACGACTTGCTCCTGCATTTTCTCATCTAGAATCGTGCGGCGAGCCACGAGCGTCACACGATTAACCTCGAAGACCTGTATCGAGTTCTTGGAAAATACAACGGTCTCTGGATTGTAGGTCGCACGAACTGTAGAATCGTATTTTGGCATAAGAGCATCCCGCACAGTGACGCTCTTCGTTTGCTCATCAAACACAAAAGTCATGGGCCAATCCTTGCCCATCCCGGTCTTGAAAACGCACTCGACCTTAGCGGGCGCAGCTTGAACACTTTGGGGCATAACCGCGCATGCAATGCAGACCAGAGCAACACTAAGCTTGTTCATGGTTCCCCCACACTCAATGTGATTTACGAACTATCACCGTAATGTCTGCGCGCCAATGAACACTGGCCCTTCTAGGTTTATCACCTGTGCGCGTTTGCGCAGAACCCTATTGCACGTGTCGAGGTAGAGAACGCGAACCCGTTCGACCGTCAGGTGGGCCATGTCGATCGTCAGGTAATCCAGCAGGGCTTGCCAGCTGCCCAGCACCGGCTTGTCCTGCACTTCGCCGCGCGCCATGCGCCGCACGGCCAGCGCCACCGCCTTGAGCGCGGCTGCACCGCCTTCGCCCATCCCATTGACCTGGGTAAGCGCGCCCGCTTCCGCGTTGAGCACGGCCGCCAGCGTCCCGAACCGCGCGAGCAGAGCCTTGGCGAGCGGTTTCGTGTCGCCTCGTGGATTGGCGGCGAACAATAGGTATTCGAGTACTTCGTAATCGGCGAGCGCTTCCGCGCCGCCCATCAGCAGGCGCTGGCGCAGCCGGGATCGATGACCCGCATGACCGTTATCGGACGCCTCGCCTTCAGCCTGCGGCAACCTTTCCCCCGTCATCGCGTTGATCTGCCAGCGCATTGCCTTCGGGCGGGCGCGCACGCAAGTGGGGGTCGATGGCCGAGGCCGAAAGCGAAGTGGAACAGGCCGTGTCAGCCCGACTGCGTCGGCGCTGGCCGCGCGTGCTCGCGTTCGTGGCGATTGCGCTGATCGTCGCGCTCGGCGCACTGTGGCTTTCGCGTGAGCGCATCGCAGGCAATTTCATCGAGGACCAGCTGAGCGCCTACGATATTCCCGCGACTTACGAGATCGAGCGGATCGGCCCCTATAGCCAAGTCCTGACCGATATAGTCGTAGGCGATCCCGCAGGCCCCGACATGACGATCGAGCGAGCCGAAGTGGCGATCCACTATCGCCTCGGCACGCCGACGCTCGGCCGCGTCACGCTCGTGCGCCCGCGGCTCTACGGCTCGCTGCGCGGCGGTACACTGAGCTTCGGTAGCCTCGACAAGGCGCTGTTCCGGGAGACAGGAAAACCGCCCGGACTGCCGGCACTGGACCTCAGGCTGGTCGATGGCCGCGGCGTGGTGGAAAGCGACTGGGGTCCGATCGGGATCAAGGCCGACGGAGCGGGTCCACTCGACAGCGGGTTTTCCGGTATTCTGGCGATGACGGCTCCGGCGATCGAAGCTGGCGGTTGCTCTGCACGTGGTGCGACGCTCTATGGCAAACTGACCACGGCGGGTGGCAAGCCGACGATCGACGGTCCGCTTAGGGTTGGGTCGCTGTCCTGCCCCACCCAGGGACTGAGTCTCGCGGACGCGAGTTTCGTGGTCGACGCCACGGCCGACAAGGACCTTGCCGGTATGGAGGGCGAGGGCCGCCTTCAGACCGGCGCGGTGTCTGGGGCAGGAACCCGGGCGAGTGGCATCAACGGCACGCTGACTGGGGCATGGCGCGACGGATCGTTGACCACGCGATACTCGCTCGCCGCGCGCGGGGTGGCCCATCCGCAGGCCCGGGCGGCGCTGGTTACTGCAAAGGGTACGATGCGCGGACGGGACGGTTTCGGCGCCATAGATGCGCAGGCCGATGTCGAAGGCAACGGCGTGCGGCTGGGCGACGGCCTAGACGCTTTGCTGGCCGGCACCGCGCGTTCGGCGCAGGACACCTTTGTCGCGCCACTTGTAAGCCAGACCCGCGCGGCGCTTTCCCGCGAAGCACGAGCGAGCAGTTTCGTCGCCACGATTTCGGCCCGCAAGACGGGTGACGTGCTGAGTCTGCAGGTGCCCCAGGCCGCTTTGCGCGGCGGGAGCGGGGCGACGCTGCTGTCGCTCAACCGTGTCGAGGTCACTTCCTCGGGTGCTGGCCTGCCGCGACTCTCCGGCAATCTGGCGACCGGCGGCGAAGGTCTACCGCGGATTGTCGGCCGGATGGAGCGTGCCACCGGCGGCAGCGCGGTGCTGCGGCTGCGAATGGCAGAGTATGCGGCAGGGGCCAGCTCTCTGACGGTTCCCGAGCTGGTCCTGGCTCAGTCTGCTGGCGGTGCGCTCGGCTTCTCGGGCAGGGTGATTGCCAGCGGTCCGCTGCCGGGCGGTGAGACGCGCAACCTGGCGCTGCCGATCAGCGGCAATTGGTCAACGCAGAGCGGCCTCGCACTCTGGAACCGTTGTATCGACGTGTCATTCGACAGGTTATCGGTCGCGTCCCTCGACCTCGAGCGCCGCGGGTTGACCCTGTGTCCCGCGACCGGTCAGGCTATCTTGCGCCAGGATGCGCGGGGATTGCGGATTGCCGCCGGTGCTCCCTCGCTCGACCTCGCGGGCACTCTGGCCGAAACGCCGATACGGCTGAAGACCGGGGCTGTGGGCTTCGCCTATCCCGGCGCGATGAGCGCGAAGGCGGTGGATGTGAGCCTGGGGCCGGTCGCGACCGCGAGTACGTTCCGCATTTCGGATCTCACCGCCACGCTGGGCCGCGACATATCGGGCCGCTTCGAGGACTCGGACATACGGTTGTTCCAGGTCCCGATGAACCTCGAGAACGCTTCCGGAGACTGGCGTTATGCCGACGGCGCGTTGAGCCTCGACGGCGCGAGTTTCCGCCTTGTCGACCGGCAGGCGTCACCGCGTTTCAATCCGCTGGTGTCGGAAGCGGCCACCCTGGCACTGCGCGACAACGTTATCGTTGCGGAAGCGACCCTGCTCGAACCCGCATCCCGGCGGGCTGTGACCGAGGTCGATATCGTCCACAACCTTGCCAGCGGAGTGGGCCATGCGGACCTAGCTGGACGCGACCTGCTGTTCGATAGGCGCCTGCAACCCGTAACTCTTACACCGCTTGCGCTTGGCGTCGTGGCGAATGCACGCGGATCGGTTCGCGGCACGGGACGGATCGACTGGAGCGCTGCAGGTGTGACAAGCACCGGCAGCTTCAGCAGCGACAGCATCGATTTTGCAGCCGCATTCGGGCCGGTCAAAGGGGCCAGCGGGACGGTCGAATTCACCGACCTGATCAACCTGACCACCGCGCCCGGTCAGCGGATTCGCATCGGCGCGGTCAATCCTGGCATCGAAGTCACGGACGGCGAACTCGTATTCGCCTTGCAGAATGGCCAGATACTGGGTGTCGAGGGCGCGACCTGGCCGTTCATGGGAGGAACGCTGACATTGCGCAGCACGAACCTTACGCTCGGCGCGAGCGAGGAGCGACGCTACATATTCGAGATCGAGGGCTTGGAGGCCGCCCAGTTCGTGCAGCGGATGGAATTGTCGAACCTCGCTGCGACGGGGACCTTCGACGGCACCATGCCGATCGTGTTCGACAGCAACGGCAACGGACGCATCGAAGGCGGCCTCCTGATCGCCAGGGAGCCGGGCGGCAACGTGTCGTACGTTGGGGAACTGACACGCGAAAACCTGGGCACGATGGCGAACTTCGCGTTTGATGCACTCAAATCGCTCGATTACCGCCAGATGTCGATCGCGATGGACGGCAATTTGACGGGTGAGATCGTAACCAAGGTGCGCTTCGACGGCGTCAGGCAAGGCGCCGGGGCGCAGCGCAACTTCATCACCCGGCGGTTCGAAAATCTTCCGATCCGCTTCAACGTCAACGTGACCGCGCCGTTTTATCAGCTGATCACGTCGATCAAGTCGATGTACGACCCGGCCTCCGTGCGCGACCCGCGTGAACTGGGATTGCTGACCGACGACGGTAAGGTCCTGCAGCGCGCCGTAAGGCCGCCGCCGCCAGCTGTCACGCCAGATGACCTTATTCCCGACCAACCGCCCGTTCAGACCTCGGAAAGCGAGACCGATCCATGATGCACTGCGAATTGACCAAGCCTTGCGGGCTTGCGACAACCCCCGGCATGATCGGGGGAGGGCAGAGGACCGCATGGCGCAAGGTGCCGGTGTTGAGCCGGGCTGCGGCCATGCTGGGCGTGGCGTTCGTGGGCGGATGTGTGCAGGTAACCGCTCCCGACAAGCCCATCGTGATCGAGCTCAACGTCAATATTCGGCAGGAAGTGATCTACCGGCTCGCGGCTGACGCGGGCAATACGATCGACGAGAATGAGGACATCTTCTGATGCGTAAGTTGTTGACCGGTGCGATTGCCGGGATTGCCGCGACCCTTTTGGTCGCCACACCAGCGCTCGCGCAGCGCGACCCGGCTTACGATGCCGCGCGCTCGGCCGGCCAGGTTGGCGAGAAGATGGACGGCTACTTGGGGATCGTGGGCGCGAGCAACGCGTCGCTCCAGCGCATCGTCGATGACATCAACATCAAGCGCCGGGCGGTCTATGCCGAAAAGGCGCGCGCGGCCAACGCGACGCTCGAGGAATATGCGTTGACTGCAGGCTGCCTCGCCATCGCGCGGACCGCTCGGGGCGAAAAGTATCAGGCGCCCGATGGCAGCTGGCAGACGCGCACCAGCGCGCCGCCGATGCGCGATAGCCGCTGTCCGGCGTAAGAAGACCGTTCGGTTCCTGAGTGATCGATTTTTCGATTGCGTCCGGTGGCGGCAAAATTGCTTAATATAGACAAAAGCCTAGCTGCATTCTTCGTTGCAAGTGCTATTTTAGGTCGTTAGCTCCCCTGTAAGGGCAATACAGGGGTCGCAATTGCCGAATGGGCTAGTCACGCCCGGTGAATGGCTTGTGCTTGTCGAGCACGAACTTCTGTTGTTCGCCGGCTTCTTTTTCCTCATTGGCGCCATCGACGAGTTTGCCGTCGATGTGATTTGGCTTGCCATGCGCGTGTCGGGTCGCGCGAAAACCCGGCGACTGCCCGCAACTGGCGCTGCACCCGTTCCGTTAGCCGGCGAAGCAGCGGTGTTCATTGCCGCCTGGCGTGAAGCGGGGGTGATCGGGGCGACCGTCCGCCACGCCCTGGCGGCGTGGCCACAGGCCGAACTGCGTCTGTATGTCGGCACATATCGCAACGACCCTTCGACGGCCGAGGCGGTAATCGAGGCTGCCGGCGGCGACACTCGGCTCAGGCTGGTCATTCACGATTGCGACGGACCCAGCACGAAGGCGGATTGTCTCAACCGCCTCTACCGAGCGCTCGAGCTCGACGAGCGGCGGAGCGGCCAGGCGGTTCGCATGGTGATCATGCACGATGCCGAAGACATGGTGGATCCGGCAGCCCTGGGCCTCCTCGACGATGCCATCGGCTCGCACGATCTGGCGCAGCTTCCCGTTCTCCCCGAGCCGCTGCCGCATTCGCGCTGGATCGCCTCGCACTACTGCGAGGAATTTGCCGAAGCGCATGGCAAGGCCATGGTCGTCCGCGATCTGCTGGGCGCGGGCATTCCGACTGCCGGTGTGGGCTGCGCAATACGCAGACCTATCCTGACCGAACTCTCGACCAAGCGAGGCGGCGACGGTCCGTTCGCGCCCGAATGCCTCACCGAGGATTACGAACTGGGTCTTGGCATAGCCGCGCTCGGCGGTCGCTCTCGCTTCGTTCGATGCCGGGGCGCCAACGGACGTCTGGTGGCGACGCGGGCCTGCTTTCCCGATACGCTGGAAGGCGCGCTGCGGCAAAAGACCCGATGGGTGCATGGCATCGCTTTCCAGTCGTGGGATCGCCTGGGCTGGCGCGCGCGTCCGATGGATATGTGGATGCGCATGCGTGACCGGACAGGGCCGCTCGCCGCGTTGATAATGGCGTCTGCCTACCTTCTTCTCCTGATATTCGCGGTCGCATGGCTCGCTCGGCGTGCCGATCTTGCCCCGCCGCTCGTTCTTTCGGCCGCTTTGTCTTCATTGGTTCTGGTGAACTTGGCCAGCTTCGTTTGGCGTGCGGCTTGGCGCTTCGCGTTCACCGCACGCGAGTATGGTTGGGCCGAGGGCGTGCGCGCAATCCTGCGAATCCCGATCACCAACATGATCGCGATTCTCGCCGGGAAGCGCGCGTTCGTCGACTATCTTGGGACCTTGCGCGGGGCTTCACCGCGCTGGAACAAGACGATCCACATGGTCCACCCGGCGCTTGCGCGGGCGTCCGGGTAAGGCTCGTGTCGTCCGCTGTTGCCCCCGTTCGCCGAAAAGGGCAGCCGATCATCGTTCTGGCCGCGGTGTGTGTCGGCTGGGTTTCGGCGCGGGCATTGCTTTGGAATCCGCCTTTCGATCCTGACGCAATCCGAGACAATCAGCCATCCAGTACTCTGTCCCCGACACTGGCTCTATCGCCGACGACAGAACCATCCAAAGGCCAGCGCGAACTCGCGATCGACGAATATATGCCGACAGAGGTGTGCGAGGCGGATCGATGCAGCGTTGCGGTTTCCCAAGCGACCGTCCCGACGATCCTTGGATCGCCGACTAAGGCGCGGGAAGTTGCCGACGCGCCCTTTGTAGCCCCGCCCTTCGTTTCCCGGCCACCAGACCGTCCAGCCTCCCTCCGGGTCGCTGTGGCAACTCCTGTCGAGCCGGCACGTCCGGTATTCACGACCGGCACCAAACGCTGGTCGGTCGACTCCTGGTTCTTCTGGCGAAGCGGGTCCGGGTTGCCGAGCGGGACGAACACTCAGTTCGGAGGGCGTTACGGCGCTACTCAGGCAGGCCTGGTCGCGCGTTACGATCTCGGCAGCGGTCGCCGCCGTCCGCAGGCCTATGTCCGCTTCACTCATGCCCCGGATCGGCCCGCGCAAAGCGATGTCGCCACCGGGATTGGGTTCCGACCGGTCCCCAGCCTCCCGATCAGGATGCAAGCCGAGGCGCGAGCGCTTCATACCCAGGGACGCACTTCGGTCGCCCCGGCTGTATTGGCGATCAGCGAATTGCCCGCTTTCGACCTTCCGCTCGGGTTCAGCGGCGAGGCCTACGGTCAGGCAGGCTGGGTCGGGGGCGATTTCGCTACGCCGTTCGTCGACGGACAGCTCCGCCTGGACCGGCGCGTATTGCATGCGGGTCCTGTCGAACTGCGGCTTGGCGGGGGCGTTTGGGGCGGCGCGCAGAAGTCCGCCGAAAGGCTCGACGCCGGGCCGGGACTGACGCTCGACTTGCGCGATGGAGGGGTGCCGGCGAGAGTGTCGGTGGACTACCGTTTCAAGGTCGCCGGAGACGCCAGTCCGGGCGATGGAATCGCGGTCACACTTTCGACCGGATTCTAGGGCGCCGCGCCTTTCGCTCGCTGCGCCAGTCGCGTAAGCGGACCGCGATGGACGTCTACCTTCCGATTGCGAACCTTTCGGTCAACGGACTGTTCATCGTCGCGCTCGGCGCTCTGACCGGCGTGCTGTCGGGCCTTTTCGGGGTCGGCGGCGGATTCCTCACCACGCCGCTGCTGATCTTCTACGGCATTCCTCCAACGGTCGCGGCGGCTTCGGCTTCTACCCAGGTGACCGGGGCCAGCGTTTCGGGGGTTCTGGCGCACAACCGGCGTGGCGGGGTCGATTACCGGATGGGCATGGTCACGGTGGTCGGTGGCGGCATAGGCAGCGCCATCGGAGCGCTTCTATTCCGCTTTTTCCAGTCGCTCGGCCAGATCGATACGGTGATCTCGATCCTCTATGTCGTGATGCTCGGGACCATCGGCATTCTGATGGCGCGCGAAGCCTGGACCGCGATCCGTGCCACCAAGGGTGGCGCGCAGCCGCCGGTCGCCAAGCGGCGCCATCATCCTCTGATCGCCGCGCTGCCCATGCGCTGGCGGTTCTACCGCTCGGGGCTCTACATCTCGCCGCTGGCGCCGCTGATCCTAGGCGTGGCGGTGGGCATTCTCACGATGTTGATGGGCGTCGGCGGCGGCTTCATCCTCGTTCCGGCGATGCTGTATATCCTCGGCATGAGCGCGGGAGTGGTGGTGGGCACCAGCCTGTTCAACATCCTGTTCGTGACGATGGTCACCACGATGATGCACGCGCTCACGACCAAGGCGGTGGACATCGTGCTGGCTGGATTGCTGCTCCTGGGATCGGTTTCCGGCGCGCAGATCGGCACTCAGCTTGCGCAGAAGGCCCGTCCCGAGTCGCTACGCCTCGTCCTTGCGGGAATCGTGCTTCTCGTCGCGCTACGGATGCTGTTCGGTCTCGGCGTGCGCCCCGACGAGATATATACGGTGAGCCCGCTGTGAGGCGCTTGCTGGCCCTTTTTGTGATAATCCTGCTGGCATCGGCGACTCCCGCGTCCGCGCAGCGCGATCCCATCCTCGTGCCCGAAGTCAGCCAGCACGAAGTTCGCGTGCGCCAGGGCTTTACCGGCACCGAGCTGCTTCTGTTCGGCGCGATTCTCGATCCGGCGGGCACGCGATCTGCGCGGGGATACGACGTGGTCGTGGTCCTCAAGGGACCGGCCCAGGCGATCCGACTGCGCGAGAAGTCCAAGATCGGCGGAATCTGGATCAACGCAGCGAGCACGGACTTCCGTTCGGCACCGTCCTATTTCGCGGTCGCAGCATCGCGCCCGGTCGACCAGATCGTCGACGAGAAGACCGCCGCGATTTACGAATTCGGTACTCGCTTCATCCAGTTGTCCCCGACCGGAGAGATCGACCCCGAAGAACAGGCGCGGTTCTCGTCGGGCCTTGTCGATTTCAAACAGCGCCAAGGCCTCTACAAGGAAGACATGAACGGCGTCTCGATCAGCGAGCAGGTGCTCTATCAGGCGCGCATATCGCTGCCTTCGAACGTGACGACCGGTACCTATACCGCCGAAACCTTCGCGGTGGCCGACGGGCGGGTCGTCTCCTCGGCAGTCGCCGAAGTGGAAGTGCGCAAAGTAGGGTTCGAGCGGCTGGTCGAGATTTTTTCGCAGGAGAATTCCTTCTTCTACGGACTGCTTGCGGTCGCTCTGTCGGTTTCGATGGGGTGGATGGCAGGCCGCCTGTTCGCACTCGTCTAGCGAAGACCCTGCCAACTATCGTTGACCCGATCTTAACCGCGTGCGGGCAATGTCCGCGCGGGCAATTATCGGGGTCAAATCGCGATGGGCGACATGGACAAGCAGAGTTTCCAGGATTTCACGCCGGCTGACGGTTCGGGAGAGGCTGCGCCTGCGCGCGTCGCAGGCGACAACGCCATGCAACCGATCGGCGTCGTCCTGGAAATCGCGGGTTCGGGTTCGCAGATCGCGCTCGATCTGGAGCGCCTGAACGAGTGCATGGAGGACGAGGACCCCTCGGTTGCGCTGGCCGGACAGGTCGGCAGCCAGGTCAAGATCCGCGTCGGCAATTCTTGGCTGCTCGCCAGCGTGCGTAACCAGAAGCAGGACCGCCGGGGCGGCGGCGTGCTCGCCAACATCGACTTCCTGGGCGAGGGGAACGAGGAGAAGCTCACCGGCCGGATTAACGGCTTCCGCCGCGGTGTGACGCGGTACCCGATCCCCGGCGCGATGATCTATCCCGCGACGACCGCCGACCTCCGGCAAATCTATGCCAGCGACGGACGCGCGAACATTCAGATCGGCACCGTCTATCCTACCAAGGACATTCGCGCGGGCCTCTATGTCGATGCCATGCTCGGAAAGCACTTCGCGCTCCTCGGCTCTACCGGTACCGGCAAGTCCACCAGTGCCGCGCTGATCCTGCACCGCATCTGCGATGCCGCGCCCGATGGGCACATCGTGATGATCGATCCGCACGGCGAGTATTCGGCAGCGTTCCGCAACACCGGCCTGATCCTCGACGTCAGTAACCTGCAGATGCCGTACTGGCTGATGAACTTCGAGGAGCACTGCGAAGTGCTGCTCACCACCAACGGGAACGATCGCCAGATCGACGGCGACATCCTTGCCAAGTGCCTGCTGAAGGCGCGCATGAAGAACCGGCTGTCCGAAACGATGGGCAAGCTGACGGTCGATTCCCCGGTGCCGTACCTCCTTTCCGATCTCGCCAACGAGATCCAGAACGAGATGGGCAAACTCGACAAGGCGACGAACACTGCGCCGTACCAGCGGATCAAGTCCAAGCTCGATGAGCTCAAGGCCGATCCGCGCTACCAGTTCATGTTTTCCGGAATGCTCGTCGGCGATACGATGGCCGACTTCCTCGGCAAGATCTTCCGGATGCCGTCCAACGGCAAACCGATCGCGATCATCGACGTGTCGGGCGTGCCGTCGGACATCACCTCGACCGTGGTGGCGGTGCTGGCGCGCCTGGTGTTCGACTTCGCGATCTGGGGCCGCGAGGAAAAGACCCGCCCGATCCTGCTCGTCTGCGAAGAAGCGCACCGGTACGTGCCGAACGAGAAGAACGCCGACGGATCGTCGGTGGGCAAGATCCTCAGCCGCATCGCCAAGGAAGGGCGCAAGTACGGCATCTCGCTCGGCCTCATCACCCAGCGTCCGTCCGACCTTGCCGAAGGCGTGCTGTCGCAGTGCGGCACGATCATCTCGATGCGCCTCAACAACGACCGCGACCAGGCGTTCGTGAAGGCCGCCATGCCCGAAGGCGCGCGCGGTTTTCTCGATTCCATTCCCGCGCTCCGCAATCGCGAGTGCATCATCTGCGGCGAGGGTGTCGCCATCCCGATCCGCGTAGCGTTCGACAACCTCGAAGAACAGAAGCGTCCAGCATCCGAAGATCCGAGCTTCGTCGAACTCTGGCGCCAGCACGGCGGCGAGGAAGAGCGGGTCCACCGCATCGTCCAGCGCTGGCGCAGCCAGGGCCGGTAGCGACGAACCGTGCGAAGCGGCCGGCTAGATGTCGGTCGCTTTCAGCTTGGTGATCTTCAGCGCCTTCGCGCCGCCCTTGAGCAGCGGCTCCAGCATTTCGGCGAGGCCCGTTTCCATGCGCCAGGCGAGGTAGGCGTCGTAATGCTCGAAGCTCTTCCATTTCTCGATCAGCACGAAGGTATCGCGCTGCGCGTCGTGAAAGACCTTGATGCCGCGGCAACCCTTGAAGGCGCGGGTATCGGGCAGCGCCGCCCTGAGTGCCGTTTCGAACTCGTCGCGCTTGCCCGCCTTGACGGGGAACTCCGCGATCACACGATCCTTCATGGCGGCGGTCTCCAGCAAGCGACCCGTTCAGCGCCATAGCACATGGCAGAAGCCGCGTCAGGTGCCCCGGGTGTCCCCGTAGAGGTGGATGTGCAGGCGGTCCGACAGGCGGAACCCGTGTTCGACGCACAAAGGCGCCAGCCATTGTTCACGCTCCCGCAGGACCGGGCTGGCGATGCCCTCGGGCATGAGGAAAATCCGCTCGCTCGCGATACCGAAACCCGCCTGAAGCGCCAGCACCTGCGTCACGTCGGCGGGCTGGGCGATCACGAACTTGAAGAACGCACGCGGCTCGGCGGCCCAGTCGACAAGGCGCTGAGGCGGTAAGGCAAGGCTCGCGGCGTTGCCGCTGTGCGCCAGCTTGGGGCTGACTGTGTACTGTTCGACGAACGCATCGATCCTTGCCGACGGCTCCACCGTGCCGTTCGTTTCCACCTCGATCGCGTGATCGGGCAGCAGTGCGGCCATCTCTGCCAGAGCGGCCGCTTGCAGCAGCGGCTCGCCCCCGGTCACCACGAGGCGGCGCGGCGGCAGCCGGTCGATCGCGCGCGCCGCTTCGAGCGGGGACAGCGAGACCTGGTTCGCCTTGCGGTCATAAGCGATCCCGTCGCGGTGCGGACGCTCATCGCCCGCAAAGCGCCAGGTGTAGGCGGTGTCGCACCACACGCACGCCAGGTTGCAGCGCGACAGCCGGATGAAGCTGCACGGCTTGCCCGCCGAGGGACCTTCGCCCTGCAGCGAGGCGAAGATTTCCGGCTCACCCCGGTCGTCGGTGGCAAGGGTCAGGTTCATCGGTTCACCGAGGGCATGTCACACTTGTCACACTGTCCAGAGGAAGGATTTGGCCTTGCGCCGGAAAGCGTCACCATGAGCGCGAGAGGCGCGAGGAATGCGGCGAGGGCGATCATGCCGCGGCTTTGGCACATTCGCGCGGTGTAGGAAATTTCTGCCCCATCGGGGGAGGAATCATCCCAGCCGCGCCAGCGCCGCCTTGAGCCGTTCCGCCTCGGCAGCGTGATGCGCGTGATCGGCGCGGGCCTTTTCGACCGCCTCGGGCTTGGCCCGCTCGACGAAGGCGGCGTTCGACAGGCGTCCAGCCAGCGCCGAGGCTTCCTTCTCGGAAACCGCAAGCGCCTTGGTCAGCCGGGCCTTTTCAGCCGCGATGTCGATCAGGCCTTCGAGCGGGATGACCAGCGCGTCGGACCCCGCGCCAACCTGCATCGCCGCGCCATCGGGGGCCGGGGCGACATGGACCGCGGTGAGCCGCGCCACGCGTTCGAGGCCTGCCGTGTTGCCCGCCAGCACCTTGCTCGCGGTGTCGGACGGGGTCGCCAGCCAAGCCTCGAGCTTCGCGCCGGGGGCGAGTCCGAGCTCGTTCTTCGCAGTGCGGAGCGACCGGGTGAGGTCGATCAACCACTCGACTTCGGCTTTCGCCGCCGCATCGGCGCTTGCGGCAGGTTTGGGCCACTTGGCGACGATCAGCTCGTACGGCCGCGTCCCTTGGGCGTGCCATAGCTCCTCGGTGATGAACGGCATGAACGGGTGCAGCATGACCAGGATCTGGTCGAGCACCCAACCGGCGACAGCCTTGGTCTCTTCGTCGACCTGACCCTTGATCAGTTCCAGATACCAGTCGCAGAAGGTGTCCCACGTGAAGCGATAGATCGTGTTTGCCGCCGCGTCGAAGCGCAGGTCTGCCATCGCCTTGTCGATCGCGGCGAGCGTGTCGACGACTTCGCCGACGATCCACTTGTTCACCGCCAGCGTGGCTTGGGGTGCGTGGAGCGTCTGCGATGCGCCGATGCCGTTGGCCTGGCAGAAGCGGGTCGCGTTCCACAGCTTGGTGGTGAAATTCCGGTATCCCTCGACCCGGCTCTCGTCCATTTTCACGTCGCGGCCCTGGCTCTCCATGGCGCACATGAAGAAGCGCAGCGCATCGGCGCCGTACTGGTCGATCAGGCCCAGCGGATCGACGACGTTGCCCTTGGACTTGGACATCTTCGCGCCGTCCGCCGCGCGGACGAGACCGTGAAGATACAAGCGCTTCCACGGCACTTCTTGCATGAAATGCATCCCCTGCATCGCCATGCGCGCGTCCCAGAAGAACAGGATGTCGAAGCCGGAAATCAGCAGGTCGTTGGGGTAGTGGCGGGCAAGCAACTCGGTCTGCTCGGGCCAGCCGAGCGTGGCGAAGGGCCACAGCGCGCTGGAGAACCACGTGTCGAGAACGTCGTCGTCGCGCGTGAGTACCGCGCCAGGACCGGCCAGCGCCAGCGCCTTGGCTTCGGTCTCGGCGACGTAGCACTTGCCCTCCGCATCGTACCATGCGGGAATCCGGTGGCCCCACCAGAGCTGGCGGCTGACGCACCACGGCTGGATGTTCTCCATCCAGTTGAAAAAGGTCTTTTCCCAGGTCTTGGGGACGATCTCGATCCGCCCATCGCGCACCGCCTCGATTGGCGCTTTCGCGAGCGTCTTGGCGTCGACGTACCACTGGTCGGTCAGCATCGGCTCGATCACCACGCCGCCACGGTCGCCGAACGGCTGCATGATCGGTTTGTCCTCGACCATCAGCATCAGGCCATCGGCGTCGATGTCGGCGACCACGCGTTTGCGCGCCTCGTACCGGTCGAGCCCGCGATATTCGTCGGGGACGAGGTTGAGCGCGTCGATCTCCTTGGCGTCGAACGAGGCGCCCTGGGCGATCTCACGCGCCCGTGCGGCCGCCTCGGCGTACGGCACACCGTCGGTCCGCATCGCGGCGACTTCGTCCATCAGCCGGTACATCGGGATGCCGTTGCGGCTCGCGACGCCATAGTCGTTCTCGTCGTGCGCGCCGGTGATCTTCACCGCGCCCGATCCGAAGTCGGGATCGGGGTATTCGTCGGTGATGATCGGGATTTGGCGGCGGTGCTCCTTCGGGCCCACGGGGATTTCGCACAGCTTGCCCACGATGGGGCCGTAGCGCGCGTCCGAAGGGTGCACCGCCACCGCGCCGTCGCCCAGCATCGTCTCGGGCCGGGTGGTGGCGATCGCGATGTAGTCGCGCTCTTCCTCGAGCGTCACGTTGCCGTCCGCATCGCGCTCGACGTAGGTATAGGTCTCGCCGCCCGCGAGCGGGTACTTGAAGTGCCACATGTGCCCCGGCACCTCGCGGTTTTCCACCTCGAGGTCGGAGATCGCGGTCTTGAGCGCCGGGTCCCAGTTAACCAGCCGCTTGTCGCGGTAAAGCAGGCCCTGGTTGTAGAGGTCGACGAACACCTTGGTGACGGCCGCGCTGAAGTGCGGGTCCATCGTGAACTGTTCGCGCGACCAGTCCATCGAGCATCCCAGGCGGCGAAGCTGGCCGGTGATCGCGCCGCCGCTTTCCGCCTTCCACTGCCAGACCTTCTCGACGAATTCGTCGCGAGAATAGTTGGTTCGCTTGTCCTGGCGTTCGGCCATCTGGCGCTCGACCACCATCTGCGTGGCGATGCCGGCGTGATCCATGCCGACCACCCACAGCGCGTCCTTGCCGCGCAGCCGCTCGTACCGGATGACGACGTCCTGCAGCGTGTTGTCGAGCGCGTGCCCGATGTGCAGGCTGCCGGTCACGTTCGGCGGCGGGTTCACGATCGTGTACGGCTGCGCCTCGGGCCGGTCCGGGCGGAACAGTCCGTTCGCTTCCCAATGCAGGTACCAGCGCGCCTCGATGGCGGCGGGGTCGAAGGTCTTGGATATTTCCTGGGTCATCGTGGGAACGGGCCATGCCAGCGCCTTTTCGCAGGTGCAACAGGGCTTCACGCATCCGCTTGTCGCGACGCGCTTTTCGCCCCATACGCGCCCCAGCATGAGCGATGGGGCAGAATTCGCGATCGAGGACGCAAAGGACGGGCGCCGCCTGGTGCTGTCCGGCAATTACCTCGTTTCCACGATCGGTGTCGCAGACGACGAACTGCGCGCGATCGAAGAGCCGATCAGCGAGATCGACCTCTCGGGCGTGCGCGAGATCGACACCGTCGGCGCGTGGGTCGCGCTGGGCCTGTCGCGCACCACCGGCGGCAAGATCGTGGGGGCGAGCAACCGCGCTGCCCGGCTGATCGGCGCGCTCGACGGGATCGAGGCGAGCGAGGGCAACCTGCATCCCGATCGGCCCGGCGCGGTCGCCCGCGTGCTCGAATCGACCGGCCAGCAGGTGGGCATCGCTCAGCGCGGAACGACCAAGGCGGTGGCCTTCATCGGACAGTTCATCGTCGCCACGGGATCGGTCATCCGCCATCCGCGGCGCTTCCGGACCACCGCCTTCGTCCGCCAGCTCGAACTGGTCGGCGTGTCGGCGCTCGGGATCATCGGCTTGATGAGCTTCCTGATCGGCATCGTCATCGCGCAGCAGGGCGCGGTCCAGCTCGCCCAGTTCGGCGCCGAGACGCTGACGGTGAACCTCGTCGGTCGCATAACCCTGCGCGAACTCGGCGTGTTGATGACCGCGATCATGGTCGCGGGCCGGTCCGGCAGCGCATTCGCCGCGCAGATCGGCACGATGAAGCTGACCGAAGAGATCGACGCGATGCGCACGATCGGCATCTCGCCGATGGAAGCGCTGGTGATCCCGCGCGTGCTGGCCGTCACGTTCATGATGATCCTGCTGGGTTTCTACTCGTCCGTCATGGCGATCATCGGCGGCGCGTTCGTCAGCGACCTTACGCTGGGCATCCCGTTTCTCACGTTCCTGGCCCGGGTCCAGGACGTCGTGCCGGCCTACGACCTTTACGTCGGGCTGGTGAAGGCCCCGGTGTTCGGCCTCATCGTCGGAATGACCGGCTGTTTCCAGGGCATGCAGGTCGAAGGCAATTCCGAAGAAGTCGGCAAGCGGACCACGAAGGCGGTCGTCGTGGCGATCTTCGCGGTGATCGTGCTCGACGCCTTCTTTGCGGTGTTCTTCACCAACATAGGGTGGGCGTGATGGCGGGGCAGGACATCGACCGGGCGGATGATCCCGTCGTCGATCCGGTCGCGGTCGAGGCATTCGGCGACCCCGACGTCAATCGCGCGTTCGAACGCTATCGCGGCAAGTATCCGATCGTCGTGAAGGACCTCAAGAACTGCTTCGGCGAGCAGGTCGTCCACGAAGGGCTTTCGCTCGAGGTCAATCGCGGCGAGATCATCGGCGTCGTCGGCGGATCGGGAACCGGCAAGTCGGTCCTGATGCGATCGATCATCGGGTTGCAGACACCCGACGAGGGCGAGATCGAGGTTTTCGGCCGTTCGATTACCCGCGGCAATCCGGAAGACGTCGTCGGCGTCCGCAATCGCTGGGGCGTGCTGTTCCAGGGCGGCGCGCTATTCTCGACCCTGACGGTGGGCGAGAACGTCGAAGTGCCCCTCAAGCAGTTCTACCCCGATATCCACCCGGCGCTGACGCGCGAGATCGCCCGGTACAAGATCATGCTGTCAGGCCTTCCCGAAGAGGCGGTCGCGAAGTATCCGAGCGAGCTTTCGGGCGGCATGAAGAAGCGCGCCGGCCTGGCCCGCGCGCTCGCGCTCGATCCCGAGCTTCTGTTCCTCGACGAGCCGACCGCGGGCCTCGACCCGATCGGCGCGGCGGCGTTCGACCGCTTGACCAAGGAACTGCAGGCGACGCTGGGGCTGACCGTTTTCCTCATCACCCACGACCTCGATACGCTGCACGAGATCTGCGACCGCGTGGCGGTGATCGCCGATCGCAAGGTGATCGCGGTCGATACCGTGCCCAACCTGATGAAGCTCGATCACCCGTGGATCCAGGAATACTTCAACGGGCCGCGCGGGCGCGCTGCACTTACCGCACAGGCACTCGACGAACTGCGCAAGCACATGGACAAGCCGATCGCGCTCAACGCCGTCAAAGCGTTGGACAAATCGGACGAGAAGAAGGCATAGGGCGGGCACATGGAAACCAGAGCCAATCATGTCTGGGTGGGTGCCGTCACGTTGGCCCTGCTCGTTGCGATCGCGCTCGCGATCGTGTGGCTCGTGGGCCTGAACAAGGGCGCGCAGAACGAATACGACATATTCTTCAAGCAGTCCGTCTCGGGTCTTGCCAAGGGGTCCGAAGTCAGCTTCGCGGGCGTCCCGTCGGGCCAAGTGAGCGAAATCCAGCTCTGGGCCAAGGATCCCGAGTTCGTGCGCGTGCGGGTCAAGGTGGACGAGGGCACGCCGATCCTCGTCGGCACCACCGCCACCATCCAGGGCTCGTTCACCGGGGTCTCGACTATCCTGCTCGAAGGCGCGCGTCGCGGTGCGCCGCCGATCACCTGCAACGGCGAGGGCATCGGCAAGACCGCTTGTCCCGAAGGCGTGCCGGTGATCCCGACCAAGCCCGGCGGCCTCGGCGAACTGCTCGCCAATGCGCCGCTGCTGCTCGAACGGCTGGCCACGCTGACCGAGCGGCTGACGCTAACGCTGTCGGACGAGAACCAGGCCTCGCTGCGCGGCATCCTCGCCAATTCGGAGCGGATGACCGGCGATCTGGCGCAGGCGACCCCGCAGGTGGAACGCACGATGGCCGAGCTTCAGGTGACCCTGCGCGAGGCGAGCGAGGCGCTCGACCAGTTCGAAAAAGTGACCGCATCGACCGACCGCCTACTCAATCAGGAAGGCCAGAACCTCGCCGCGCAGATGCGCGAGACGCTCAATTCGGCGGAGTCGGCGGCCAAGTCGCTCTCGGCCACGCTCGACGACGCGCGTCCCGCCGCCCGCCAGCTCAGCGAAAGCACGCTGCCCGCCGCCGAAGCGACCCTGCGCGACCTGCGCGAGACCAGCCGTTCGCTGCGCTCGGTCACCGAAAAGATAGAAACGCAGGGCGCGGGCGGCCTGATCGGCGGCCAGAAGCTGCCCGACTACAAGCCCAAGTGATTTGGCCGAAATGAGGCATATGATGACCACGACCCGGATCGCCCTTGCCTCCGCCGCCAGCCTGCTGCTGGCCGGCTGCATCAGTTTCGGCGCCAAGCCGCCCGAAAGCCTGCTCAGCCTCACCCCGACCTCCTCGGTCGCGGCCGGCACTGCGATCAATGGCGACGTTGCGCAGGCGATCCAGGTGGTCGAGCCAGAGGCGCCGGCCAAGCTCGCGGTCAACCGCGTGCCGGTGCAGATCGACGATACGCAGGTCGCCTATGTCGAGGATGCGGTCTGGGTCGACAAGCCCACGCGCCTGTTCCGCAAGCTGCTGGGCGAAACGATCCGGGCCCGGACCGGGCGACTTGTGATCGACCATGACGATCCGGCGTTGACGCCCACGAACCAGCTTCGCGGCAACCTGATCGATTTCGGCTACGACGCGCGCACCGCCAGCGTGGTGGTGACGTTCGACGCGGTGCGCGATACCAACGGCACCCAGGTCATGACCCGTCGCTTTTCGGCGACCGTTCCGGTGGTCACGCCCGAAGCCGGGCCGGTCGGCGCCGCGCTGAACCAGGCGGCGAACGATGTGGCGGGGCAAGTCGCCGACTGGGTGCGCTAGGTCCCGATGACCGACTGCCCCAAGTGTCGTGGACGAATGACGCAAGGGTACCTGTTCCTGCCCGATACCGGCGGACGGATTAAATGGATGGATGGCGCGCCCGGCTTCTGGAAAAGCATGATGGGAATCGGCGCGAAGTCCGCCGAGCTTACGTGCAAGAGGTGCGGATCCTGCGGCTTCGTGGAATTCTACGTCGATACCGATGCCAAGCCGGTCAAGACGCTGAAGGCGATCGACGACGAGAACGAGCGCCTGCGCAATCTGGTCACGAGGCTGCAGGAGCGCGTGGCCACTCTCGAGACGATCGCCACCGACCCGGCGGAACGCACCGCGCGCGCCATCGAGGACCTACGTTCGGCGCCGGACGACTAGCGACCGCGGTTCAAGGGCGGGCGAGCCGATCTAGCTCGCAGTCTCAGCTTTTTGAAATAGCCAGGAAGCCAGGATCGCCGCGACGGCTGCTCCCATCAACTGAGCGGCAATGAAAGCCGGAGCGTTGTGAGGGGCGATGCCGGCAAAGCTGTTGGTAAGGCTTCTTGCCACCGTGATCGCGGGGTTTGCGAAGCTTGTGGAACTCGTGAACCAGTATGCTGCAGTGATGTAGAGCGCGACGGCGGCGGCCACCGATCCTGTTCGATCGCGAACGGTGCCCAGAATGGTCAGGATCAAGCCGAAAGTCGCGATTCCCTCTCCCACCCATTGGCCGAGGCCCGTTCGCGCCTTGACCGAGAGTTGTAGCGTGGGGAGATCGAACATCAGGTGCGCGGCCCAGGCTCCCAAAATTCCGAAAGCGAATTGCGCACCGATATAACCGGATGCGTCCCGCCAGTTCAGCTCGCCGCGCGAAGCGACCACGATGGTCACCGCCGGGTTCATGTGCGCGCCGGAAATCGGCCCGAGCACGGTGATCAGCACGAACAATATCGCTCCGGTTGCCAGCGTATTGCCGAGCAGCGCGATCGCATCGTTACCTTGCGACAGGTTCGTCGCCATGATGCCCGAACCGATGACGCAGGCGAAGAGAAGGAACGAGCCGAGGCCTTCTGCCACCAGGCGTCGCGCCAGGGGCGGAGAGGTGGTCATGCCGCGCCTTCCATCTGGCCGATCTCGTGCAACTCCCGCTCCAATTCATCGTCCGCCATGGTTTCGAAGGGGAGCGCGAGGAACGCCTCGACGCGCTGGCGCAACAGGGTCCAGGTGCGCTGAAACGCCGCGTCCTCTGCCGCTTCGCCACCCGCTACCCCGGCCGGGTCGGCTAACCCCCAGTGCGTTCGAACGGCTTTGCCGGGGAATGCGGGGCATGCCTCACCTGCTGCGCTGCCACAGACGGTGACGACGATGTCAATGCGCGGTGCGTGGGGCGCGGCAAACTCATTCCAGCTTTTGGAGCGGAGGCCGGATGCATCTATCCCCTCGCGCCTCAGAAGCCGAAGAGCGCCGGGATTGACCGCGCCCGCCGGTTTGCTGCCAGCGCTGAACGCGCGCACCCGGCCTTTACCCAGTCGGTTGAACAACACTTCGCCCAGTATGCTGCGTGCCGAATTGCCGGTGCACAGGACCAGGACGTTAGGCGGCTCGCTCAAGCGACACCCGACGGGGCACAGCACTTCGCGGCTTCCGGTGCGCCCGCCAGCGTATCGAGCGCGGGGCTATCGCCGTAAACGGTCGCTTCGCCATTCGTGTGGAATGCTTCCCAGACCACGCCGTCCGGATCGGCGATCCAGCTTTTTTCCGACTTGGCGTAGCAGCAGGTGGTGGTCCCTTCATCGAGTACCGGGCGGTCGGCAGCCTTGAGCCGGCCATAGACCTCCGACAGTTCGTCCGGGCTTTCCGCCTGAATGCCGAGATGCTCGATCCCCTTGCGGGCGTGGTTGCCCGAGGAAATTGCGAAGTTGACCCGCGGATCGTCCAGCATCCACTTGGCGTAATCGTCTTTCACGACAGACGGCTCTGCCGCGAACAGCGTGGAGTAGAATCCGATCGACTGGTGGAGATCACTCACTCCCACATGCACATGCAGACGCTTCATGCCGACTTCCCTTCGATAACGGTGATTTCGCACGCGCTTTCGGCTTCGCAGCCGCTTCCCGCGCAACAGTTCTCTGTGAGGTAACCCAGCAGCGCATTCATCGCCGGATAGTTGGCGCGATAGATCAGCGAACGGTGCTGCCGCTCCTGCTCGATCAGGCCGGCGTTGCGCAACTGGGTGAGGTGAAAGGAAAGCGAGCTGTTCGGGATATCCAGAGCAGTTGCAATGGCACCCGCCGGCATGCCGCGATCGCCTGCTTGCACCAGTTGCCGGAAAACGGCCAGCCGATGCTCCTGAGCCAACGCGCCGAGCGCTTCGATCACGGATGCCGGTTCCATTTCGACTCACCTCACTTCGATGAGTCTAGAAATGACGCCCGGTTGCGGGTCGGTCAATCACATTTCGATAACGATGGAAATGAACTAGCGCCGCCATGTGTTCGCGTCGTGCTGGGACGCGAAACCGGCGGCATGCAGAGTGACTAAGTGTCTGCGATCGACCTCGCGAATTGCACCGCCAGCATGAAATCGGCCCGGCGCTTCTGACGCCTTGCTTCCGCAAGCGCATCGCTTCCCCAGAGCTCGACCTGCCATGCTTCTTCAAGTTCGGCGGCGGCCCACAACGCTTCGGCATCGGAGGCCGGATCGAGAGCAGAGAGGCCGACGCACAGCGAAGTGCTGAGCGAGGTCATCGCTTCCAGGGCGGCGAGGGTGAAGGGATCGAGCGCTTCGAGCCGGGTGCGCAGCGCGGCCAGCGTCGCTTCGGGTTGCTGCCGGTGGACGATGCCGCTGACCCGCTCCAGCCGCACGCCTTCGCGCGCCTCGAACGCGGTCACGATCGGCTCCCACACCGATTGCTGGCGTTTCCAAAGCGGCTCGTCCGGGTCGGCGCGATAGCACAGCGTGTCGGTCTCGGCGAAGCGCAGCAGCTTGTCGACCGTGTCATTGGGAGCATCGGCGACCTTGTCGATCGCGTAGTCCGCCATGTCGCGGCACTGGAACGCGCCCGCTTCGATCTCTTCGCCCTGCGCCGCCCATTCTTCCGCGAGCAGTTCCGCCAGCGCACGTGTGGGCACGACTTGCGGCGCGCCGCCGACTTGCGTGCGGATCGGTCGGCCGTCGAGCAGCACGCGCCACCCGCTGCCCAGATCCTCTACCGCGACGTCCTTCCAGAACCGCTTCATGCGGGCGGGGTCCGCCATTTGCGCGCGAGGACCAGCGGCATCAGGAAGACCTCTACCAGCCCCAACGGAATGAACACGTAGCCGACGACCCTGGGCAAATCGATCGCGCCGTTGACGATCAGGATGCCGATCAGGATCAGCGCCGCGCCGCTCAGCCGGATGACGTTGATCACCACAAAGCGGTTGCGCTCCTGCGCGGTCGGCGGGACGTGTTCGGGTGGGCGGCTAGCCATCGAGAAGTTCCTTCAGCCGGATCGTGTCGCCCGCAACCGCCTCGGCCCCTTCGGCGAGCAGTTCGGCGGCGGTGTGATAGCCCCATTCGACGCCGATCGCGCGAACCCCGGCGGCGCGCGCCATGGCGATGTCGAACGTCGTGTCGCCGATCATCACGGCCTGGTGCGTGGCGGCGCCGGCCTCGGCAAGCGCCGCCTCGAGCATGGCGGGATGCGGCTTGGAGGGATGCCGGTCGGCGGTCTGCAGGGATACGAACAGGTCTGCGATACCGTGTCCGGCAAGGCATGCGGCAAGGCCTCGGTCGGACTTGCCCGTCGCGACCGCCAGCGTCCACCCGTCGGCGGCAAGGGTGCGGAGGAGGGCGTCCATCCCTTCGAACAGCGGTTCTTCGAGCCGGCCTTCCTCGCGCGAGGCGCGGAAGGCGGCCTTGTATCCTTCGACGGCGGCGACCTGCCGCTCGGGCGGGGCGTCGGGCGCGAGATGGCGCACCGCCTGCGGCAGGCTGAGGCCGACGATCCGGCGCACATCGTGTCGTGCGGGGGCGGGGAGCCCGGCACTGGCGAACGCCAGTTCCATCGCCTCGCACACCGCCGCCTGTCCGTCGACCAGCGTTCCGTCGCAATCGAACACCGCCAGCTTCACGACACCAGCGTCCGCATGAGGTGGGCCAGCGCAGGGGCACCTGCCGCTTCGTGCCCGGTCGCGATCGTCTCGCGTTCGGTCGGCGACTTCTTTTGCGACAGCTTGATGGTCGGCCGCCAGGCGAGCACTTCCATCTCGAAACCCACGATGCCGCCATGTAGCTTTCGCCACAGGTCGGGCGGGGTTTCTTCCGAGCGCCAGCGGTCGCCGCCGGTCGCCTCGGCCAGCCGATCTTCCTGCTTGTCGATCAGCGCGTAGAGCAGGGCGTCGAGGCCCTCGCCGTCCATCTTGCGCACCCGACCTTCGAGTTCGAGCGCGACGTAGTCCCATGTCGGGACCGTCGCCCGGTCGGCGTACCACTTGGGCGAAACGTAGGCATCGGGTCCGTTGACCACTATCAGCGCAGTCTCGCCTTCGAGCCGCTTGGTGATGCCGTTACCGCGCGCGAGGTGGAACTGGATCGCGCCGTCTCCGGTCGAGAGCAGCGGTGTGTGCGCCACGCGCGGACCGTCGGGCGTGGTCAGAAAAACCATGCCGAAGCCGATCTCGTCGATCAGCGCCTCCAGCAGGGCGCGGTCCTCGCTGCGGAACAGCGGGTTGGGATGCATCAGCGCTTGGCCCCGCCCGGGGGAGGGGTGCCGGGTTTGGCGCCGCGCTTGCCGGACGGCTTCTTCTTCGGCGGGGTGTTGGCGTCGGCGCGCCCGCGACGGGTCGGTTTGCTCTTGCGGACCTGCTTGGCGTGCTGGCGGGCGGCCTGCTTCTTAGCCTCGCGCGTCGGGGGCGGCGGGCCCTCGGTGGGGGAGGCGTCGCTGAGGTTCACGTCGAAGCCGAGCTGGATCATCGTGGCCGCGAAATGATCGGGCAGGTCGGCGGTCACGTCGAGCTTCTGGCCGTTCGGGTGGTCGATGATCAGGCGGCGCGCGTGGAGGTGCATCTTGCGGCTGACGCTACCGGTCAGGAACGCCTCCTGCCCGCCGTACTTGCCGTCGCCGACGATGGGGTGGCCGATCGCGGCCATGTGGGCGCGAAGCTGGTGCGTGCGGCCGGTCAGCGGCTCGAGTTCCACCCAGGCGGCGCGGTTGCCCGCGCGATCGACCACGCGGTAGCGGGTCTTCGCGGGCTGGCCGTTCTCCTCGTCGACGTGCATCTTCTCGCCGCCGGTGCCGGGCTGCTTGGCAAGCGCCGCCTCGATCATGCCGTGATTGACGTCGGGGACCCCCGCGACGAGCGCCCAGTAGACCTTCTTCGCGCTGCGGCCCGAGAACCGCCGGGAAAAGAATGCCGCGCTGCCGGGTGTCCGGGCGACGAGCAGGACGCCCGAGGTGTCCTTGTCGAGACGATGGACGAGCCGCGGGCGCGGATCGCCTTCCTTCATGTAGGCGTCGAGCAGGCCGTCGACGTGGCTGGTCGTCTTGGTGCCGCCCTGGGTCGCGAGGCCCGGCGGCTTGTTGAGCACGATCGCCGCGGGGGTCTGGACGATGACCATCGATTCGGCGGTGGCCATTTCCTCTTCGGACAGTTCGCGGGTCTTGGGCGCCGCCTTGGACTTGGGCAGTTCTCCGCCCGGCGGTACGCGCAGGACCTGCCCGGTGGCCAGGCGGTCTTCGGGTTTGGCGCGCTTGCCGTCCACGCGGATCTGCCCGGTGCGGGCCCAGCGGCTGACCGTCGCGAAGCCGACTTGCGGGAGATGCCGCTTGAACCAGCGATCCAGCCGCACACCGTCGTCGTCTTCTCCGACAGTGAACTGGCGGACGTTTGCGGTTGCAGGAGTGGTCTCGGGCGCGGTCATGCCAGCCTCATCGCGATAAGGCCGATATAGAGGCCGGTGAGGCCCGCGAGCACCGAAATCGCGGCATAGGACAGGGCTGTGCCCGCCTGGCCTCGCTCGATCAGCAGCATCAGTTCGAGGCTGAACGCGGAAAACGTCGTGAAGCCGCCCAGCAACCCCACGCCTAGCAGCAGGCGCGCGGTCTCGCCGCCGCTGCCGAACTTCGCCAGCCGTCCCGCCAGCACCCCCATCGCGAGGCTGCCGGTCACGTTGACGGCCAGGGTCGCCCAGGGAAATCCGGACATGGCGGCAGGGCCGAAGGCATGCGACATCCCGCGTCCGACCTGATAGCGCAAGACCGCGCCGGCTCCGCCTCCGGCAAAGACGAGTGCGCTCGCGGCAAGGGGAGAGGGTTGGCTCATGCCGCGCGCCCTAGCCGCTGGACGTGCCTATGCAAAGTGTCGCCCGCACTTGCAGAATCGCATCACCCGCGTTAAGGGCGCCCCGGTTCGGTGCCTGCCGGGAACGGAAGCGCCGCTTTTTTCGTATGATTTCAAAGGGCGATATCCCGCCGAATGTAGCGGGCTCTGGGCTTTTTGCTGTGAGGTGTTGGACTTTTTATGCAGATCATCGTTCGCGATAACAATGTCGACCAGGCCCTCCGCGCGCTCAAGAAGAAGCTGCAGCGCGAAGGCGTCTATCGCGAGATGAAGCTGCGCCGCCACTACGAGAAGCCGAGCGAGAAGCGCGCCCGCGAAAAGGCTGCCGCCGTGCGCCGCGCCCGCAAGCTCGAGCGCAAGCGGGTGGAGCGCGACGGGGGCAAGTAAGCCCTACTTGCACCAGCCACAGCACTAAGGCATCGGGGCGCGGAGCAATCCGCGCCTCTTGTCGTTTTTGGCCCGAGTTCGGGCCGCCGTTTCAGGATCCCCGCATGACCGAGATCACCCGCGTACCCCTTCAGCCGATCGCCAAGGGATCGCTGATCAAGCTCTGGCTCGGCGTGATCGCCGCGGTCCTGCTGGGCGCCGGGATCGCCTGGGCCAGCGTGCCAGCAGGCGTGGAAGTGGACACGATCACCGAAGGTGCCGGGCCGACCCCGGGGCCGAGCGACGTGGTCTTCATCAAGTATGTGGGCAAGCTGGCGGATGGGACCGAGTTCGACCGGTCGCAGCAACTGCCGTTCCCGACGAACGGCATCATCCCCGACGGGATGCCGATGCAGGTATCGGGCGTGGTCCCCGGATTTGCCGAGGGCCTTCAGCAGATGCAGAAGGGCGGAAAGTACACCCTGCGTATCCCCGCCGACAAGGGATACGGCGCCACGCCGCCTCCCGGTGCGCCGATCCCGCCGAACGCCGACCTCGTCTTCGAGGTCGAGATGATCGATTTCATGAGCGAGGAAGACGCCCAGCGCCGTTTCCAGGTTCTCCAGCAGATGATGCAGGGCCAGCAGGGGCAGGGCGGGGCGCCGCAAGGACCCGGCGGCGGTGCTCCCGGTGATCCGCAAGCTGCGCCTGCCGCGCCGCAATAGGCGCTTTTCATCGAGTTCTCATCGATTGCTCATGGCTTCCCCGCGGGGTTAGGCTAGCCCTCGTCGCGAAAGCGAGGGGGTGAGCATGAGCGAACAGCACGGCGAACATGGCGAGTGGCCGCTGCGGCCATGGGTCCTGGCGGGTCTGCTCGGATTCGCCGGCCTGATGATCTACCTGTTCGCGGGCGAGGCCGGGCCGGACACGCGGGTCGGCTGGAGGGCCGCCGCGGCGGCTTTCTTCTTCTTCGGCGGGATCGCGCTGGCCTTCACGCTCGACCGCGATCGGTGGCGCGGCCCGGCCATCTTCGCCGGACTTGCCGGTCTGGTCATGGCGGGTCTTGCCTGGCGCGCGGTTGGCGCGGGCGATTCGCTTCCCGATCCGGAATACGGCTTCATGGCGGGCGTCATCGCCACCGGCCTTGCATTGCCGCTGTTTCAGGCAGGCTTCCATCGCACCCGGTGGGCGACACCGTACCGCGCTATCCATCACCACGTCTGGACCGATGCGATCTGCGCGGCGGGAAGCCTGGCGTTCGTTGGGGCGTCCTGGCTTTTACTGCTGCTCCTCAGCGAGCTGTTCCGGCTGCTCAAGATCGACCTGCTGCGCGACCTGATCGACAACGCGTGGTTCGGCTGGACCTGGTCGGGGGCCGCGTTCGGCGCGGCCCTGGGGGTTCTGCGGAACGAGATCGGCATCCTGTCGACGTTGAAGCGGGTGGTGATGGTCGTGCTGTCGATTCTTGCGGTGCCACTTGCGGTCGGGCTTCTGCTCTTCCTCGTCGCCATGGTCCTTTCGGGTCCGGAGGTCTTGTGGGCGGCGACGCGGAACGCGACCCCGATCCTGCTGCTCTGCGCTGCCGGTGCCTGGGTGCTGGCCAACGCCATCGTCCGCGACGACGATGCGGAAATCAGCGCAAACCGCCTGTTGCGCGCCGCCGCGCTGGTGCTGACCCTGGTCGTACTGCCGCTGACGGTGTTCGCCGCGATTTCGCTCGGCACCCGCGTCTCGCAGCACGGGCTCAGCCCCGAACGGCTCTGGGGCCTGGTCGCGATTGCCGTGGCCACCGCATACGGACTCGCCTGGTTCGTCGGGGTTTTGCGTGGCTGGCGGAGCGGCGGCTGGCGCGAGAACGTGCGCCGCGCGAACCTGCACCTGGCAGTGGTGATCAGCGGCGTGGCCTTGCTGCTCGCGTTGCCGATCCTCGATTTCGGCGCGATCAGTACCCGCGACCAACTGGCCCGGCTCGAGCGGGGAAAAGTCGACGCGAAGGATTTCGACTATTCGGCCCTGCGGTGGGACTTCGGCGACGCAGGTCGGCGCGCCTTGGCGCGACTGGAACGAAGCGACGACCGGGAAGTGGCAAAGCTCGCGGGTGAAGCAATGCGACAGACCTCGCGGGTCTGGCCGGGTAGCCCGTCGCCCGCCGAAATGGACTTGCGGGTCCAACCCGCCGACCCGGCGCTCGAGCGAATGGCACGCGACTGGCTTCGGCAGAACCCCTGGGCGTGTTCGGAGACTTGCGTCGTGCTCGAACTCGGCGACGCGCCGGCTGGCAAGCGGCGAGTGGCCGTGATCAACGGCCCCGGATATCAGGAAATTCTCCTGCCGAGCGAAGGTCGCGCAATCGAAATGGCCCCGGCCCAACCTGCGGTCACCCTTCGACCCGACAGCAAGGTGGAGCTCCGCACATTTGAGCGACGCTACATCACCGTGGACAGCGTGCCGATCGGACAGCCGATCGACGACAGCCGGGTTGTAGCGCCGCGCCCGCCTCGCTAGGGCGCGGGCATGTCCGTCACCCACGAAACAGTGGCCAAGATCGCCAACCTCGCGCGCATCCGCATGGATGACGCCGAGATTGCGAAGCTCGTGCCCGAATTCAACAACATCCTTGCCTGGGTCGAACAGCTCGGCGAGGTCGACACCAGCGGCGTCGAACCGATGACCGCGGTGATCGAAAACCACCTGCGCCTGCGCGACGACGTGATCGACGCCGATCCGCTGACCGGCGGCGGCGTGCGCGACGCGGTGCTGGCGAATGCTCCCGCGGCCGAGCACGGCTTTTTCGGCGTCCCGAAGGTGATCGAATAGCATGACAGACCTCACCGAACTGGGCGTCAAGGCGATCCGCGACGGCGTCGCCGCGGGCGATTTCTCCGCTCGTGAAGTGGCCGAGGCGTTCAACGCGAATGTCGAAGCAGCGCAGCAGGCTCTCAACGCGTTCATCGTCGCCACGCCCGAAAAGGCGATTGAGGCGGCGAGCGCGGTCGATGCCGCCCGCGCCAAGGGCGAAGCGCTCGGCAAGATGGCCGGCGTGCCGATCGGCATGAAGGACCTGTTCGCCACCAAGGGCGTGCAGACCACCGCGGCAAGCCACATCCTCGAAGGCTTCGTGCCCGAATACGAAAGCACCGTGTCCGCCAACCTGTGGAAAGCGGGCGCGGGGATGCTGGGCAAGCTGAACCTCGACCAGTTCGCGATGGGTTCGTCGAACGAGACGAGCTATTTCGGCAACGTCATCTCGCCGTGGCGAAAGGCCGGTAGCAATGCCGCGCTCGCACCCGGCGGCTCCTCGGGCGGCAGTTCCGCGGCGATCGCGGCGCGGCTGTGTCCGGCAGCGACCGGGACGGACACCGGCGGCTCGATCCGCCAGCCGGCTGCGTTCGTGGGCATCAGCGGCATCAAGCCGACCTATGGCCGGTGCAGCCGGTGGGGCGTGGTGGCTTTCGCCAGCAGCCTCGACCAGGCCGGACCGATGGCCCGCGATGTGACCGACTGCGCGATCATGCTCGAAGCGATGGCCGGGTTCGACCCCAAGGATTCGACCAGCCTGAACCTGCCGGTGCCGCAGTGGGAAGCCGGGCTGAACGCCGATCTGCGGGGCAAGAAGGTCGGCATCCCGCGCGAATACCGGATGGACGGGACCGATCCCGAAATCCTCGCCAGTTGGGATCGCGGGATCGAATGGCTGAAGGATGCCGGCGCCGAGATCGTCGACGTGAGCCTGCCGCACACCAAGTATGCGCTGCCCGCGTACTACATCGTCGCGCCGGCGGAAGCGTCGAGCAACCTCGCGCGCTACGACGGTGTGCGATACGGCCTGCGCGACCTGCCCGAGGGCGCGGGTCTGCAGGACATGTATGCCGCCACCCGCGCCGCCGGTTTCGGCGACGAGGTCAAGCGCCGCATTATGATCGGCACCTACGTGCTGAGCGCGGGCTTCTACGACGCCTACTACAACCAGGCCCAGCGCGTCCGCACGCTGATCGCGAACGATTTCAAGGCGGCATTCGAGCTGTGCGACGTGATCCTCGCGCCGACGACGCCGACCGCCAGCTTCCCGCTGGGCGACAAGGTGGACGATCCGCTGGCGATGTACCTGAACGACGTGTTCGCCGTACCCGCGAGCCTCGCCGGCCTGCCGGCGATGAGCGTACCGTGGGGCCTGAATAGCGATGGGCTGCCGCTGGGCTTGCAGATCATCGGCCGCGCTTTCGACGAACAGGGCGTGCTGAATGCAGGCCTGGCGATCGAGAGCCGCGCCATGTTCAACGCCAAGCCGGAGAAGTGGTGGTGACTTCGTACCGCATCCAGGGCGCAACCGGCGAATGGGAGGTCGTGATCGGCCTCGAAGTCCACGCGCAGGTCACCTCCAACGCCAAGCTGTTTTCCGGCGCGGCGACCGCGTTCGGTGCGGAGCCGAACAGCCAGGTCTCCCTCGTCGATGCGGCGATGCCGGGGATGCTGCCGGTGCCCAATCGCGAGTGCATCCGGCAGGCCGTGCGCACGGGCATGGCGATCGAGGCGCAGATCAACGCGTGGAGCCGGTTCGACCGGAAGAACTACTTCTACGCCGACCTGCCGCAAGGCTACCAGATCAGCCAGCTCTACCACCCCCTCGTGGGCGAAGGTTCCTTGACCATCGAGGCGGACGAGAAGGCCGGAATCCCGGAAGACAAGGTCATCGGCATCGAGCGAATCCACGTCGAGCAGGACGCGGGCAAGCTGATGCACGACCAGCATCCGTCGATGTCCTACGTCGATCTCAACCGCAGCGGCGTGGCGCTGATGGAAATCGTCAGCAAGCCCGACATGCGTTCGCCCGCAGAGGCCGGGGCCTACATGCGCAAGCTGCGCGCGATCCTGCGCTATGTCGGATCGTGCGACGGGAACATGGAGGAAGGCTCGATGCGCGCCGACGTGAACGTGTCGGTTCGCCGAGTTGGCGATGAATTCGGCACCCGAACGGAGACGAAAAACGTCAATTCCGTGCGTTTCGTCATGCAGACGATCGAGCACGAGGCGCGCCGCCAGGTCGACCTGATCGAAGACGGCGGCACCGTCGTGCAGGAGACCCGGCTGTTCGATCCCGGCACTGGCACGACGCGCTCGATGCGGTCGAAGGAAGACGCGCACGACTATCGCTACTTCCCCGATCCGGACCTGCTGCCGCTCGAACTGGACGAGGCATTCCTGGACGAATGCCGCGCGTCGCTGCCCGAACTGCCGGACGCGAAGCGCCGCCGCTATGTCGAGGGGCTCTGCCTGTCGGACTACAACGCGCGCGAGCTGACTGCCGAAGTCGAGACGTTTGCCCGGTTCGAACAGCTTCTGGCCGAGACTGCCACCAAGCTGGAAAAGAGCGAAACGGAGGTCGCGACCCAGGTCGCCAACTGGTCGCTGTCGGTGGCGCCGGGCGTGATGAACGCTCTCGGCAACGAGGCAAACCCGGCTCATGCCACGGCGAGCGCCCAGGCCGCGATTCTTGGAATGCAGGCCGCAGGCGACATTTCGGGCGGACAGGCGAAGGAAATCTTCGAGATCGTCCTGAAAACGGGCCGCGATCCGCAGGAAATCGCCGAAACCGAAGGCCTCAAGCAGCAGTCGGATACCGGTGCGATCGAGGCGGTGATCGACGACGTGCTCGCCGCGAATGCGGACAAGGTGGCCGAATATCGCGGCGGGAAGGATAAATTGTTCGGCTTTTTCGTCGGCCAGACGATGAAGGCCATGCAGGGCAAGGGCAACCCGGCCGTGGTCAATCAACTCCTCAAGGCAAAGCTGGACGGCTGACGGGCATCGGCCGCGCCTCTGGTATCAGTGCCAGCGACGCGACCGCTCCACACGGTTCCGTCCGCGCGACTTGGCGGAAATCAGCGCCAGCTCAGCCTCGCGCAGAGTGGCATCGGCCGAGATTGCAAACCGGGCGACGCCCGCGCTCGCGGTCAGGCGCTGCGTGCCGGCGCCATCATTCAGTTCGGCCATCGCCGCGACGACCCGCGAGCAGGCGGCGTCGGCATCAGCCGCGTCCACATCGGGCAGCAGGACGCCGAACGTGCCGCCTCCGATCCGGCTGAGGATGTCGTCGGCGCGCAGCAGCCCCTGCAGGAGCCGCGCAAAGGCGACGAGGACGCGGTCGCCTCCACTATGTCCGTGCTGCAGGTTGATCGTCCTGAAGTGATCGAGATCGAATAGGGCGATGTGTCCGCGAGCGCCGCTGTCGACGAGGTGACCGAGCATTCGAACGAACGCTTCGCGATTGGTCAGGCGGGTGAGGGGGTCTGTCATCGCCGCAACAAACAGCCGATCTTCAAGCGCACGCCTATCCTCGATCGAGCGGAGAAGGCCGAGCGCGCCCGACCGTTGCGGCAGGGCCCCTAGTTTCAGTTCCATCCAGCGATGCCCGCCATCCCGCAAGAGCGCGCGGACCTCCAGCCAGTTGCACCCGTCCCTTCCGGCGACTGCGGCGGCGTGCTCCGCCAGCACCGCCTCCCCGCAGGAAGGATGAAGGAAGTCCAGCAAATGGCATCCGATCGGATCTTGCGGAAAGGAAAGGCCAAGTTCCTCTGTCGCGGGCGTCGCGTGAACGATGCGACCCGCCCTGTCGGTCTTGAGTACAAGATCGGTCGGGCTATCCGCCACAAGCCGATATAGTGCCGAGGCTTCCCCCGGCGAAATTGTGCCCCACATACTGCCCGACGCCCCTGTCCGGCGCATTTCGAATCGGTCATTGCCCAATGCGAAAAACTAACGTTGCCCCGAATGCATCAGTATAGACTAACGCATTCAATCGATCGGAGTATGTTAACTCCGGATTGGCCAGTAGATCACGTTAGTTTAATCGTTAGCTTGAGATAACGACTTCAAGCGATTCAACGAACGTGATCTATTAACCACGTTCAACTTTGCCAATTGTGGATAACTTGCAAGTCAAAATTGCAGAACGATCAGTCCTACAGTTCGATCATGATCCGCACGCGTGACGGCTCAACGCCATAGGCCGCTGCGATCTGGCGGCGTCCGTGTTCGACCGCTTCGACCGGACCCGATTTCGCGGGTTCGAGCCCGCCGGGGGTGACGCCCAGCGCCTCCGCCAGTGCAGACAGGCGGCGTTCTACCGGGCGCGCCTTGCCGTGTTCCCATGCCCAGACGGTCGGCTTGCTGACGCCCAGGCGGTCGGCCACTTCGGCGAGCGACAGGCCCCGCTCGGTGCGGAGGCGATGAAGACGGGCGCCGAAGCCTTCACTCAGCGGCAAGGCCTCGCCTTCCGGCGTGCGAACGGCGCCCCGTAGCTGGGCTGCGCTCAGCGCGGCGGGCGGCAGGGGATCGTTGAACCGGCAGCCATGCATGGGTCCGTCGACCCATATGACGGTTGCGCCGCGTTCACCCGCCTCGGGGATATCGACCGAAATCGCTTCGCCCTCGGCCAATGGATCGTCGCATTCGACGAGCATCCCGGTGGCCGATATATTGTGCACGGTCGCCGTGCCCGACTGTCCTCCGGCGAATTTCCCGCTGACCCCCAGTCGCAACGTACGGCGCGGCGCCCCGCGGTCGTCGCCCTGTTCTTCGTCGGTGTCGAAACGTGCTTCGATAGACAAGTGGATGCGCTCCCGTTTTGTTCGGAGCGACGTTCGTTCATCGGGGTTAAGACCCGGTTAGCTTCTGGGCGATTCTATCGTGCGCGCGGCTCGGTCCGCCGGATCATGCCTTCTTGTGCCACGCTGGCCACCAGTCTTCCGTCCTGGAAGATCTGCCCGCGGTTGAATCCGCGACTGCCGCCAGACCACGGGCTGTCGCACGTGTAGAGCAGCCATTCGTCGGCCCGGAACGGTGCATGGAACCAGATCGCGTGATCGAGGCTGGCGCTCTTCACCTCGCCCCGCATCCACGAAAGTCCGTGCGGCATCACCGAAGTGCCGAGAAGTTGCATGTCGCTGAGATAGGCGAGGACCGCGCGGTGGACCCGCGGATCGTCGGGCAACCGGCTGCGGGCGCGGAACCAAGAATGCTGAACGGGTTCCTGCGCGCCTTCGGCCAGCCAGTGCCGACCGGTAGCTGCGCGCACCTCTATCGGACGGGGTTCGTTGAAAAAGGCGCGCACCCGCTCGGGCAGGGTCGGGGCGATCTCGGCGCGCAATTCCTCGTCGGAGCGGAGTTCTTCGGGTGCCGGCACCTTGGGCGGCACGGCCCGCTCGTGCTCCAGTCCCGGCTGATGCTTCTGAAAGCTGGCGGCGAGGTTCAGGATCGGCTGCATCGATCCATCGGCGCCCGGCTGGCTGGCCACTACCCGGCGGTTCGAAAAACTGCCGCCGTCGAGCTGCCGATCGACCGCCAGTTCGATGGGGTGATCTTCATTTCCGCCGCGCAGGAAATAGGCATGAAGCGAGTGCGCCGCGCGATCGTCGTCGACGGTTCGCTCGGCGGCTATGAGCGCCTGGGCGATGACCTGCCCGCCGAATACCCGGCCAACGCCGCCTCTCTTGCGCGGCCCCTCGAAGCGGTCATCGCCAAGCGGGGCGGGATCGAGAAGGGCGACGAGGTCGGCGATCAGCTGCTGGGAATTGGGCGTTTCGGTCATGGCCGAGCGCACTGCGGCAGCTTTACGCGGGAGTCAACTCGCCGAATTTCGAGTGGAGAACAATCGTCGCCACGCGCGCCATGCCAGCGCCTTGCCGCGATTGCGGGCCGGAAACCTTCCGGGAGGGCGGGGCGACCAACCCCACCTCCGCAGCTTCGCGTTCCAGCAGCGGGCGTCGGCCTCTTCGAAGGACCAGTCGCTACGCCAGGTGATCGACAGCGAGATCGAACTTCCGGGTCCGTTCCTTACGAAATGCGGCGCCATGACCGGGACCATCAGGGCCTGGCCGGGCCCGATCGCAAGTTCCGTTCCGCCGTCAGCGAGCTCATCCCGCCAGGTCAGTTCGCGCGGACCGCCTGTGTGGTAGCTTTCGTGCGTCGTGTCGGGTGCGAAGCGATCGTCGCCAGCCGGGAACTGGGTCATCGTCTTGGTGCCGACCAGTTGCAGAAGAATGTTGTGCTCCGGATCGAAGTGGTAAGGCGTCACCGCGTCGGGACTGGAGATGAACACATAGCCTTGCGGCCGCAGCATTGCGCCGGTCTTTGCCTCGATCACCGGTTTCAGTTCGTCGAGCAGGGCGAGCAGCAGCCCTTGGTATTCCGGGACCTGCTCGATATTCTTGAGGACGGCCCAGGAATTGGCGGTTGCTATGTGATGAATCGTGTCCTCGATGGAAACGCCGGTTCCGCCGGGTTTTCCGTCGACGCCGATCGGCAGATCGCCCCTGTTATATTCGATCGACCGCTCGGGCAGTTTGCCAGCCAGCACGGCGAGAGCATCGAGCGACAGCAGAGGATTGTCGCGCAGCCGATGTTCGATCACGCGCGGCGTTTCGGGATAGGCGGCTGCAAAGGCACATCGCGCGGCGGGTCCGAAGACCGCCGAATCGAGAGCGGTAAATCCGGTGCGAGCGTCCATGTCCGTCAGAGCCCCTGAAGCTTGGTGCCGGCTTCGGCGCGGAAGATGAGTGCGGCGGCAGCACGGCGGGCGCGTCCGCCGATCGCGATGCTGACCCGGGCGATGGGGCGCTTTTCCCGCCAGATCCGGTCGATCATCGGATGGTCGGCGGCAGCGCAGCTATCGGCCCACTCGATTCCGTCGCGGGCGAGCAGGGCAAGGTTCTCGCGCTGCAACAGGACGCCGGGCGAATATCGGGCCAGCGATTCGTCGTAAGTCGTCTTGAAACTGTACGCGCCGGGAGGACAGATGAAGTTCGCTAGCATGGCGATAGGGCGACCGCCGAGGGTAATCGAAAGCCGTTCGAGCTTGCCCGCGGTGGCAGCGCCCTCGATTGCGGAGCGAAAGAAGGCCGAGGTGTCGGGCGAGTTGGCGAGTGCGGAGTTCCCTGCGCCCTTCCATCCCTTGGCTTCGAGCCCGAGAAAGTCCTCGATCCATTTGTCGAGGCGATGCGCGTCCTCATGCCGTTCGAATGCGAGCGTGCCTTCTTCGGCCAGGCGATTGTACTGCCGCCTCAGTTCATTCCGCTTCTTGGCGGTCATAGAATGATCGAGGTAGTCGGTGGGCGCCAGGTCCGATCGCAGCATCGCCCGTTCGTGCCGGTGCACGATGGCGGCCCTACGTCGATCGAGCACGCAGACGTCGCGCAATGCGGCATAGAGTGGCCCGTCCTGCGGCAGGTTCTGGAGGTGCAGGAACATCGCGCTTCCCGCGTGCTTGTCGGCCCAAGCCAGCAAGGCGCGCCAGAATGCGTGTTCGTGTCCCGAAGCAACCAGCGGGGATCCGCAGAATGCGTTGGGGTGGGACCATCCGGCCAAGTGCGGCAACAAATATTGCTCGTACCGGGATCTGCGCGCGACAGCGGCGACGCCGCGCAGCTTTCCATCCATCCGGAGGGTCGCAATCATCGCCTTGCCGGCGCGATCGAACGCGCGCAGTCCGGCCTCCACGCACCACCGTTCGGCGAAGGGATTGGGTTCGGCAGCCTTGCGGGCAAGCTCGTCCCATCCTGATGAGTCGGCAAAGTCTCGCCACGGCACCACGGCGAATTCGCCGTCGTTCGCGCGCCCCTGCGCGGGAAGGCCGATGGGTTGGTCCATTTGCGCCCTCTAACCCATTCCTTTGGAAGAACATTTAACGCCGACAGCAAAAACCCCGCCCCGTTCCAAAACGGGGCGGGGCCTTGCAGTCCCGTTGAAGGTCTGAGGAGGGCTAGGCCGCTCCCCCCGCCAGCGCCGCGAGCAGCAGCAGCGCGACGATGTTGGTGATCTTGATCATCGGGTTCACCGCCGGACCGGCCGTGTCCTTGTAGGGATCGCCGACCGTGTCGCCGGTGACCGCGGCCTTATGGGCTTCGCTGCCCTTGCCACCGTGGTTGCCGTCCTCGATGTATTTCTTGGCGTTATCCCAAGCGCCGCCGCCTGCGGTCATCGACAGCGCGACGAACAGCCCGCCGACGATCACGCCCAGAAGCAGGGCGCCGAGCGCCGCGAAGCCGTTGGCCTGCCCGGCGATCGCAGCGATGATGAAATAGACCACGATCGGTGCCAGAACGGGCAGCATCGAAGGGATGATCATCTCCTTGATGGCGGCCTTGGTCACGAGGTCGACCGTGCGGGCGTAGTCCGGCTTGGTTTCATACGTCATGATGCCGGGGTTGGTGCGGAACTGCTCGCGCACGTCCTTCACCACGTCGCCTGCCGCGCGGCCGACGGCGGTCATGCCCATTGAACCGAACAGGTATGGCAGCAGCGCGCCGAGCAGCAGCCCGACGATCACGTACGGATTTTCCAGGCTGAAATCGACGTCGGTGCCCGGGAAGTACTCGGCCAGGTCGGCGGTGTAGGCGGCGAACAGCACCAGCGCGGCAAGGCCGGCCGATCCGATCGCATAGCCCTTGGTCACCGCCTTGGTAGTGTTGCCGACAGCGTCGAGAAGGTCGGTCTTCTCGCGGACGCTGTCGTCGAGGCCCGCCATTTCGGCGATGCCGCCGGCGTTGTCGGTGACAGGACCGTAGGCGTCGAGTGCCACGACCATGCCTGCCAGAGCCAGCATCGCGGTCGCCGCGTAGGCGATCCCGATGAGGCCTGCGAGCTGGAAGGCGATGATGATGCCCGCCACGATCACCAGCGTCGGCAGCGCGGTGGCTTCCATGCTGATGGCGAGGCCCTGGATCACGTTGGTGCCGTGGCCGGTCTCGCTAGCCTTGGCGATCGAGCGCACGGGGCGATAGTTGGTGCCCGTGTAATACTCGGTGATCCAGATGATCAGTCCGGTGATGACTAGGCCGAGCAGCGAACACCAGAAAAGGTCCATGCCGGTGAAGGTCCGCACCTGTTCGGTCAGCCCTTCCTCGGCGATGTTGCCTTCCTCGATGGTGAATGCGGCGTCGGCTACGGCCTGCGCTCCGATTTGTACATTCATGTCGCCGAGCGCGTAGTTGATCGCCCAGTAGATGAGCGGGATCGAGAGGACCGCGGTGACAAGGAAACCCTTGTACATCGCGCCCATCACGTTTTTGCCGCCGCCCAGGCGGACGAAGTACGTGCCGATGATCGAGGTCACGATGCAGACGCCGCCGATAAGCAGTGGCAGGCTCATAAGCGGCATCAGCAGATCGCCGAGGCCCTTCATCAGCAGAGCGGTGAGGACCATCGTGGCGCCCACCGTCACGACGTAAGTTTCGAAAAGGTCGGCGGCCATGCCTGCGCAGTCGCCGACGTTGTCACCGACGTTGTCGGCGATCACCGCAGGGTTGCGTGGATCGTCTTCAGGAATACCAGCTTCCACCTTGCCGACGAGGTCGGCACCGACGTCTGCGGCCTTGGTAAAGATGCCGCCGCCCAGACGCGCGAAGATCGAGATCAGCGATGCGCCGAACGCCAGCGCGACCAGCGCGTCGATCACGCCGCGACTGTTGGGTGCCAGCCCCATCGAAGTCGTGAGGACGTAGAAGAACCCGGCGATGGCGAGCAACGCGAGGCCGGCCACGAGCATTCCGGTGATCGCACCTGCGCGGAACGCGAGGGTAAGGCCCTGCTGCAATCCTTCCGATGCGGCCTGAGCGGTGCGAACGTTCGAACGAACCGAGATGTTCATTCCGATGAAGCCCGCGACGCCCGACAGGACGGCACCAAGCACGAAGCCGGTGGCCGAAATGGGACCAAGGAATACCGCCACGATGATCGCGACGACGACACCGACGATGGCGATCGTGGTGTATTGCCGCTTGAGATAGGCCTGTGCGCCTTCTTGGATCGCCGCTGCGATCTCCTGCATCTTGGCGTTGCCCGGCGATGCGCGCAGCACCTGCATGCTGGTGAACCAGCCATAGAGCACGGCCAACGCGCCGAATCCGATCGATAAAAGAACCAAGTCCACGGGTAAGTCCCCTCCTGCTTAACCTGGAAAACGCCGCGTCTCCCCCGCGGCATAGAGGCGGCGAGGTATAGGGCCGCGAATCGGGCGTGCAAGCCTGAAACCGCTCGTTTTCCCGGGGTTAAATCGGCGCGCGCTCAGGCGCGGTGGAGATAGCCGAGCGGCGTGTCATCTGCGGGCGGGGTGCCGTCCAGCAAAAGTGCCGCATCGCCGCGCGGCAGCACTTCGCCGATGCGGACTGCGGGAACCGGTGGCTGCAATCCGGGGGATATAGTGAACAGCAGCGCGTAATCGTCGCCCCAACGCAGCGCGTCAGCCCTGCGGTGCTCGGGCGCGGCAATGGCCACACTGGCAGGGGCAAGGTCGATGGTTACGCCGCTCGCATTGCACATCCGCGCGCAATCGAGCAGCAGGCCGTCGGACACGTCCATCATGGCGCTTATCATCGGCGCGAGCCGCTGGCCTTCCGCCAGAAGCGGGCAAGGCCGGCGGTAGGCCTGGCTATCCTCGCCGGTTCCGTCCCGCAGGGCCTCGAACCCCATCATCGCTGCGCCCACGGTGCCGCACATCCACACCGCCTCGCCCGCGCGCGCACCGTTGCGCGAAGGAACGGGCAGCGAGGTCGCGCGGCCAAGCGCGGTCAGGCCGAGCGTTCGCGGCGGGCCGCCCGAAACGGTGTCGCCGCCAAGCAAGGGGACTCCGTAGGCGGTCAGCACTTCGCCCAGACCCTCGACGAAGCGGGCATCGTCGCTACCCAGCATGTGGCCCAGTAAAACCCCGATCGGCTGCGCGCCCTTGGCGGCGAGATCCGACAGGTTCACCGCGACCAGCTTCCACGCCACGTCGGCCATGTCCTGTCCGGGCAACCAGTGGACGCCTTCGACCATCGTATCGTGGGTGACGACGATTTCATCGCCGCCGATCTCGATCACGGCTGCATCGTCGTTCAGGCCGCGGGCGGCGGGGTGCGTCGCCAGATGGCGCAGCGAGGCGATGAAGGCAGTCTCGCCGCTCAGCGCACGTCCTTCGCTACTGCGTCGAGGACGCCGTTGACGAACTTGGCTTCGCGATCGTCGAAAAAGGCCTTGGCCACGTCGACCCATTCGCTGATCGCGGCGGCCACCGGCACGTCGGCGCGTGCAAGCAACTCGTAAGCGCCGCCGCGCAGGATCTGCAGCATCGTCTTGTCGAGCCGCGCGAGGGTCCAGCCTTCTGCGAGCCGCGCGGTCAGCAGATCGTCGATCTCGCTTTTGCGGGCGATCGTGCCGCTGACGAGGTCGTCGAAGAAATCGACTTCGGCGTCGGCCAGCTCTTCCTCGTCGACGCTCACGCCGAGCCGATGCTGGTGGAATTCGTCGATCAGCCGCGCGGTGCCGGTGCCTTCCATCTGCTGCTGGTAGAGCGCCTGGACGGCGGCGAGGCGGGCGGCGGAGCGGGCCTGGCTGCGGGGGTTGCCGTTCATTTCAATCTCACTTCGATAGACCGGGCGTGCGCCTCGAGCCCTTCGGCATGGGCGAGCGCCGCGGCTGCGGGGCCGATGGCGGCCAGCGCTTCGGCGCCGAGTTCGATGAAACTGGTGCGCTTCATGAAGTCGAGGACCGAAAGTCCGCTGGAAAACCGCGCGCGGCGTCCGGTGGGGAGCACGTGATTGGGACCGGCTACATAGTCCCCAACCGCTTCGGGCGCCATCCGGCCCATGAATACGCTGCCGGCGTGCCGGATGCCGTCGAGGAACGGGGCCGGGTCGTCGACGGCCAGCTCGACGTGTTCGGCAGCCAGGGCATTGGCGAGCGGGATCGCCTGATCCAGGCGTTCGACGACGATGATGACGCCGTGATCATCCCAGCTTGCCCGCGCGACCGTGCGGGTCTTGAGCATGGCGCACTGCACGTCGATCCGGTCCTCGACCTGCTCGGCAAAAGCGGCGTCGTCGGTGATCAGGATCGACTGGGCGTCGGGATCATGTTCGGCCTGGCTGAGCAGGTCGGCGGCGATCCAGTCGGGATCGTTCGCGCCGTCCGCGATCACAAGAATTTCGCTGGGCCCGGCCACCATGTCGATGCCCACCACGCCGAAGAGCTGGCGCTTGGCCTCCGCCACCCACGCGTTGCCGGGTCCGGTGATGACGTCGACGCGCCGGATTCGCTGCGTGCCATAGGCAAGCGCGGCGATCGCCTGCGCGCCGCCGATGCGCCATACTTCGTCCACCCCGGCGACGTGCGCGGCGGCAAGGACGAGCGGGTTGGTCTTGCCGCCCGGCGTCGGGGTGACCACGGCCAGCCGCTCGACCCCGGCCACCTTGGCGGGGATCGCGTTCATGAGCAGCGACGAGGGATAGGCCGCGCGTCCGCCGGGGACATAGAGCCCCGCCGCATCGACCGGGCGCCAGCGCGCACCGAGGCGCACGCCGCTCGCGTCGGTCTCGTCGCGGTCGAGCGGAAGCTGCTTTTCGTGATAGATGCGGATGCGGTCCGCCGCGAGCGTCAGCGCGTCGCGCAGTGACGGTTCGAGACCCTCGAACGCGGCGCGGCAATCCGCAAGGTCGATCTGCCAGTCGCCATCTTCGGTCAGTTGATGGTCGTCGAAGCGATGGGTGTATTCGCTGAGCGCCTCGTCGCCCCGGGCTTTGACCCGCGCCAGGATGTCGGCGACGTCTCCGGCCACGTTCTCGTCGCTCTCGCGGCGGTCGTCGACGATCCGGCGGAATGCCTTCTCGAACCCGGGATCGGTGAAGATGAGGCGCTTCATGACGTGATCTCGCGGAAACGCTCGACCAGCGCGGAAACGCGCGGGTCGGTCTTCAAAGCGGCGCGGTTGACGACGAGCCGGGCGGTAATCTCCATGATCGTGCCGGTTTCGACCAGGCCGTTGTCCTTGAGCGTCTGTCCACTCGACACAAGGTCCACGATCCGGCCTGCGAGGCCCAGCGCGGGGGCGATCTCCATCGCCCCGTTGAGCTTCACGCACTCCGCCTGCACGCCGCGCGCCTCGAAGTGACGGCGGGTGAGGTTGGGATACTTGGTCGCGACGCGCACGTGCGTGCTGCCGTCGATCGAGGCGCCGCCCGCGACCGGTTCGGCTACCGACAGTCGGCAGTAACCGATGCCGAGATCGACTGGCGCATAGAGGTCCGAATAATCGAATTCGTCGATGACGTCGGCACCCACTATGCCCGCCTGCGCGGCACCGTGCGCTACGAACGTGGCGACGTCGAACGCGCGCACGCGAATGACCCGAAAATCGCCGCCCTCGCACTCGAATGCCAACCGCCGGTCGCCCTTGTCGTGGAAGCCCGCTTCGGGCACGACGCCGGCGCGCGCCATCAGCGGCAGCGCCTCGTCGAGGATGCGTCCCTTGGGAACGGCGAAGGTGATGGGCCCGGTCATGGCGCGGCGCACTTAGGGTGCGGGGCACGAAAGGGCAACGCAAGATGGGCGAAAGCAGGCCGAAGTACGAACTGGTCGATATCGACATGAGCGGAGAGGGCGCGGTCGCCCGCGCGTTCGAGAACCAGGTTGCCTATTGCACCGCCGCCTCCGCGCCGATCACCGCGCGGGTGGTCGCCGCGATTGCCGAACTTGTCGAAAGCGGCGAGCGCGGCGCGCTGCTCGACCGGATTCGCGCGTGGCAGGGCGCGCCGCTTGCAGACGCCTTGCCGCTGCGGATCGCGGGCGGGATCCACTCGCTATACCTGTCGGGTGCGGAACCCAAGCTGGGCACAATCTATCGCGGAGAGGCAGCGCACCGTGATGCGGACCTGATCCGTGAGGCCATCGCCGCGCACGAGGCCGGCCTGCTGCCGTGGCTCGACGGTCCGCCACAGACCAACGAAGCGGGGCGCTCCAGCAATTTCATGGCCGCGATGCTGTGGCTGGCCGACCGGGGGCTTCCCGCCCGGTTCGAGTGCCTGGAGATCGGGTCCTCGGCGGGTATCAACCTGATGATGGACCGCTACGCGTACGATCTCGGCGGCGTTGCCGTTGCACCCGCCGACCCGGTGATGCGGTTCGCTCCGGAGTGGCACGGCGATCCGCCGCCGGATCGTCCGGTCGAGATCGTATCGGCGCGCGGCTGCGACGTCTCACCGGTCGATCTCACCGACCCGGTCCAGGCCCTACGACTAAAGGCCTATATCTGGCCCGAGCACTCCGTGCGGTTCGAGCGGATGGAGGCGGCGGTCGCCGCCGCGATGGAGCGCGCGCCGGACATCGCGCAAATGGATGCGGCCAGCTTCGCTGAGAGCGCACTGGCGTCACCGCAAGCTGAGGGGACGACGCGGGTGCTGATGCACTCGATCGTCTGGCAGTACGTGCCGAAGGACCAGCAGGAGCGGGTCACCGCCGCGATGGAAGCGGCGGGCAGAGCAGCGACGCCCGAGCGCGCGCTCGCGTGGATTTCGGTCGAAGCGGACCGAACCATCCACCGCCACGCGCTCAAGGTGCGGTACTGGCCGGGCGGCTCGGAAGAGCAGCTCCTGGCCTGGTCGCATCCCCATGGGGCGGATATCGACTGGGTGGCGGATTAGGCTCCGCGCGCCAAAAAGGCGTCGAGCGCCTCGTTCACCGCGTCCGGGGCCTCCCAGGTCACGAAGTGCCCGGAGCCCGCGACCTCGACGAGCGTCAGGTCGTCGATGATGTCCGCCATTCCGTCGATATTCTCGGGCGGAAGGGCGGTATCCTCCATGCCCCAGACCACCAATGTCGGGATCGTCAGGGTCGGCAGGGCAGGGGGCATCCACCCCTCGGGCAATTCGTCGGGCGCATCGGGCGGCGGCACGTCGATGGGCGAGGCGCGATACCAGTTCAGCATTCCGAAGGCGGCATCGCGGTCCTGCCAGTCCTGCAGCAACTGTGCGCGCTCTTCGGGCTCCATCGCGTCGGGGCGATCCCACTTGATCTCCTGAAGCAGGATGCCGGCCAGCCCGTGCTCGCGCACCAAGGCGTCGTTGGCGGTGTCGCGAAAGCCGCGCATGTACTGGCTCGACAGGCGCTGGTGCCGATTGGTGTAGAGCAGCTTCTGGAAGATCGCGGGATGCGGCGCATTGGCCACGACCGCGCGGGTGACGCGGCCGTTCATCTGGCCTGCCAGCGCGACGCCCCAGGCGATCGCGCCGCCCCAATCGTGGCCGAGCACCGTGAACTTTTCGATCCCCAGCGCGTCGGCCAGCAGGAACACGTCACCGATCAGCTTGTCGGGCGTGTAGGCATCTACTTCTTGCGGCTTCGAAGACCCACGATAGCCGCGCTGGTCGGGCGCGATGCAGCGGAACCGGTCCTTCAGGTGCGTGACCTGATGATGCCAAGTGCGATGGCTTTCGGGAAAACCATGGAGAAAGATCAGCGCCGGCGCATCGCGCGGGCCTTCGTCGACGAAATCCAGTTCGATCCCGTTCGCCAGCGTCGCTCGCTCCATCGTCACCCCTCCTTGAGTTTGTCCATGTATCCGCGCGCAACCATAGCCGCGACCTGATCGAACAGCGCGTCGGGCGTGCGGCGCGATTCCCCCATCGCCAGTTCGGACCCCTGGGCGACGATGATCTCGCGCTGCCCGGCGGCGATCGCATCGAGCATCTGGGTTGCGGCGACGTCCGGGTCGAGTCCTTCGTCGATCGCCTGATCGCTCTTGCCGCGCGCCGTTCCATCGGCGGTGAGCGCATTGCGACTGACGTCGGTGCGGATCGACCCGGGGAAGATCGTGTGGACCGCGACGCCGCTCTGCGACAGTTCGCCGCGTAGCGCGTCGGCATAACCCGCCAGCCCGAACTTCGCGGCGCTGTAGGCGGTCCGCATCGGGACGCCGACCTTGCCCGCGACCGAAGAGATGAACGCCAAAGCCCCGCTACCGCGTTCGCTCATCGGGCCGATCAGACCCTGTGCGAAGGCGATCTGGGCGATCAGGTCGACCTCGATGATCTCGCGATAGACCTTCATGTCCGTCTCTACCGCTGCCGAGCGTTGCGAAATGCCGGCGTTGGCGACCGCCAAGTCGATCCCGCCCTTCCAGGAAAGTGCGGCTGACGTCGCCTCGGCCAAGGTGGCTTCGTCGCGGACATCGAACGGCAGCATCAACGTTTCGGTCTTGAGACGTTGCGCTACGTCGTCGAGCCTGCCGATGTCACGACCCGACAGGATCGTCAGACCTCCGCGTGCCGTCCACTGCCGGGCGAGCGCGGCACCGATCCCGCTCGATGCGCCGGTAATCCATGCGACCTTGCCTGCGAATGTCATGGGTAGCTCACTGTCTTGGGTTGGTCGGGAATGGGAATGAATTCGGCCTCGTCGCCCGGCACCTTGGGGAATTGCCCCGAGCGCCAGTCTTCCTTGGCCTGGTTGATGCGATCGCGGCTCGAGCTGACGAAATTCCACCAGACGTGCCGCTTGGTCGCGAACGCCTCGCCGCCCAGCAACATCACGCGGCCGCCTCGCTCGGACACCAGCCGCATGGGCGCGCCGGGGGCAAGGACGTTTAGGGTGTAGGGGGCAAGGGCCTGGCCATCGAGCGAGGCTTCTCCGCCCACCAGCATCACTGCGCGCTCGTCTGCCTCAGCGTCGATCGGCAACGCGCCGCCGGGGGCGAGGACGATCTCGGCGTAGATGGTCTCGGCGTGCGTCGTCGTCGGTGCGCGCTGACCCCACAAGGAACCCATGATGACGGTGGCTTTCGCACAGGTATCTTCCACGACCGGCAGGCCGATCTGCGCTTCGAACGCGGGATCGATCTCTTCCTGATCGTCGGGCAGGGCGAGCCAGGTCTGCATCCCATAAAGGCGGGGGCCGGACGCGCGTTCCTCGGCGGGTGAGCGTTCGGAATGGACGATGCCGCGTCCCGCGGTCATCAGGTTGACCTGTCCGGGCCGGATCGTCGCGAAAGTGCCCAGGCTGTCGCGGTGGTCGATCGCACCCTCGAACAGCCAGGTCACCGTGGCGAGGTTGATGTGCGGATGTGGGCGCACGTCCATGCCCGTGCCGATGTCGAGCTGGCCCGGACCGAACTCGTCGACGAAGATGAACGGCCCCACCATCGTGCGGCCGCGGTTGGGCAGAACGCGGCGGACCTCGAACTGGCCGAGGTCGTGCGTGACGGGTTCGATGGTGGTCTCGATCATGCGGCATCTCCCGGTGCGATTGCGCGGACGGCGAGGGCGTGGACCCGCTGGCCCGGAATGTCGCCGAGTGCGGCATTGACCATGCGCTGGCGGGCAAGCCGGGACTGGCCCGCGAACGCCTCGCTCTCGATCACGACGGTGAAGTGCGATTCGCCGCTGCCGTCGTCTCCGGTGTGTCCATGATGTTTGGCACTGTCGTTGATGACTTCGAGGCGAATGGGGGCGAACGCGGCGGTGAGCAGCGTTTCCATTTCGGTTTGCAATGGAGTCGACATCGGCGTTTCTTGGGGGTTGCGACACCGCTTGTCCATGCCCACCTCCGGCCCAATGCGGTCGATGAGATTCCACGGGCGGCACGACGACCGCATCCAGCAATGCCAGGCCCCCGGGTGCGACGAGCCCGGCCAATTCCGCGCGCCCGGACCGCGCGCGCCCGGGTTCGACGGACCGGGCGAATGGTTGTGGTTCTGCCTCGATCACGTGCGCGAATTCAACGCGCGCTACAACTTCTTCACTGGGATGAGCGCCGAAGAAATCGTCGCCGCACAGCACCCCGCCGCCGGGTGGGCCAATTCGAGCACGACGCGCGCCTTTCGCGCCGATGCGGGGGTGGGTGGCGCGCCGCGCTGGGCCGACTTTGCCGATCCGCTCGACGCGATCGGAGCGCGCGCGGCCGACATCCGCCAGCGGGCGCAGGGCAACGTCCACGCGGCACGCTTCACCCGCGACGAGCAGGCTGCGCTCGCGACCATGGACCTGTCTGCGGACATCGACCGCGCCGGGCTGCGCCGCCGCTATTCGGAACTCGTCCGGCGCTATCATCCAGACCGGAATGGCGGCGACCGCCGTCACGAAGACCGCCTGACGCGGGTGGTGGAAGCCTATCAGCTACTCAGGAAAAGCACGGCGCTGGCCTGACGAGGTTCAGGCCTGCGCTTCGGCGATTAGCTTGGCATCAATGGATCGCGCAGCACGGTACGCATCGCGGGTGCGGAGGCGGGCGGCGTAGGCTTCGAACGACGGCCTGGTCGGGATCGTGCCGAACTGCAGGCCCCAATCCACCTGGCTCCCGACATAGATATCGGCCATGGTGAAACGATCGTCGCATACGAAGTCGCGGTTGTCGAACCACCCGGCGAGCGCATCGATGGTCCGGTCGTAATTGCCGAATCCCGCCATCATCTCCCGTTCTTCGCCGACTTCCCAGCCCATCGTGCGGGCAACGACCGCTTGTTCGAGTGGGCCCGCGCCGAAGAACAGCCAGCGGAAGTAGCTCGCCCTTTCGTGTGCGTCCGGCAGCAGAGCAGGGGCGGCCGCTTCGGCCAGGTAATGGCAGATCGCGGCGCCTTCGGTCACGACGTGGTCGTGATCGCCGTGGTGGTGGACCAGAGTCGGCACCTTGCCCATCGGGTTGATCGCGCGGAACTCCGGCCCCGCCATCGAGGCGCCGTATTCCAGCAGCACCTGTTCGTAATCCGCACCGGCTTCGTGCAGCGCCCAGCGGGCGATCTGCCCGCGGCTCATCGGGTTGGTGTAAAACGTGTATTCGGCCATATCAGCCCTTCCGCAATGCGCGCCAACGCGCGGCGTTGTTCTCGCCGTAGAGCCGCACCACATCCTTGCCGGAATAGTACGCTGCAAACGCCTCGGCATCCATTGGCAGTGCGACCCACGGTTGCTTGCTGGCGGTAAAGATGTGGACATTCGGCGGGAATGCGTCCGGATCGTCGAGCGCGCCGACACGGATGAAATCGGCCTTTGCGCCCACCCCGGCGTAGTGGCTCCAAAGCGCAACCTTGCATACGGGGCAGCGGAACACCGCCTGACCCTTGCCGCTGTCGGAAGGCGTATCGATCCGCTCGGGAGCCCCGGACACCAGTTCGACGCTATCGGCTTCGATCACGGCGTTGAGTGCGAAGGCCGACCCGCTCTCGCGCTGGCATGATCGGCAATGGCAGCAGTGGACGACGATGGGATCGTCGGTCAGCCGGAAGCGGACGGTTCCGCAGGCGCAGCCGCCTTCGCGTGATCCCATGGTGGCTCTCCCCGAACGAATCGTGAGAGGGAACATTGCCGGAACATCGACAGGCGTCAATCGCGATCGGGGGCGCCGGGAGGAAAGTACGATCGATAGGGGCGCGCATCCTCGACGCAACGCGCCACGGCCGGCAAGGCAAGCAGTTCGGCACGCAGCGAAACGAGGCGCGGGCAATCGGTCGGGATGGGCTCGACCCAGTCGGCGTAGAACAGGCTCGGCGCCGCCGCGCAGGTGACCAGGCTTACGTGCGGGACAGGCGGGTTGGCCGACAGCCAGTCCTCCAGCCAGCGATAGGCGCGCAGCAGACCGGCCTTGCCCTTGGACACTTCGTCGGGGTCTGGGTCGCGCAGGCCGGACATGCCGTTGTCGCGCTCGACGAAATGCGCCGCGACCACGCGGTTCATCGACGCCATCACGTAATTGTCGAACACCCGGTCGAGCATCCGCGCGGTCACGGCATCCGCCGGATTTTCGGGAATCAGCGGAGCCGGACCCGGTTGATGCACGGCGAGGTACTCGATGATGGCCGTCGCCTCGACGATCGTGGTCTCGCCGTCGACGAGAATGGGAAACTTGCCTGCCGGGTGCTCTGCGGCGACGAACGCCCCGAAGTCTGGATTGCCGCTACCGAGATCGCGAAATTCGAACGCGGTTTCGTTCGCATAGAGCGGGATCAGCGCCTTCCATGTGTAGCTCGAGAACGGGTGGCCGTAGAGCGCGAGCATCACCAGATTCCTTCGGCCATCTTGCGCTGACGCTCGACTTCGCGGTCGCTCATCGCACCGATCGGTGGCTGCTGCGGATAAGGTGGCAGCGATCCGCCGGGGCGATAGGTGGCGATGACCGTGCCTGCCTCGGTTACCCGGCTTTCGGCCAGTTCAAGCTTGCCGGTAGAGGTACCTTCCCCGAACAGACGCTTGCCGTGACCCAGCACCACAGGGAAGGTCATCAGGATCAATTCGTCGATCAGCCCCGCCTCGAGCAACGCGGGGTAGATCGTGCTCGATCCCTGGATGATGATTTTCGCACCGTCCTGCGCCTTGATCCGGGCGACATCTTCGACGCCCGTCATCCTGTGGCTGTTCTGCCACTCGAGCCGCTGGGCGCCGCGGGTGAGCACATATTTGTTGGCGCGGTCGAACGCCTCGCGCATCGGCTGGTTCTCGGGCTCCTCGGCATAGGGCCAGTAGGCTGCAAATATATCGTAAGTGCGCCGGCCGAGCAGCAGGTCGTACTCGCCCGAGAACAGCGCGCCCAGCGTTTCCTCGATACCCGGATCCCAGAGCTTGAAGACCCAGCCGCCCTGGTCGAATCCGCCGGTTGGATCTTCGGTCGGACCGCCTGGAGCCTGCACGACGCCGTCGACCGATATGAAGGCGGCACCGGTTATCTTGCGTAGCATGGAGTCAGTCTCCTTTGCGGGCGACATCGATCGCTGCCACGTCGATTTTGTGCATTGTCATCATGGCGTCGAACGCGCGCTTGGCTTCGTCCCCGCCTGCCGCCATCGCTTCGGTCAGGGTGCGCGGCGTGATCTGCCAGTTGACGCCCCACCTGTCCTTGCACCAGCCGCAGGCGCTTTCGCTGCCGCCGTTGCCGACGATGGCGTTCCAGTAGCGATCCGTTTCCGCCTGGTCTTCGGTCATGATCTGAAAGCTGAAGGCTTCGGTCTGGGGAAAGTTGGGTCCGCCGTTGAGGCCGAGGCACGGAATCCCACACACCGTGAAGTCGACCGTCAGTTCGTCTCCCGCTTGTCCGCTGGGAAAGTCGCCCGGTGCGGTGTGGACCGCGGAAACCGTGCTGTCGGGAAAGACCGAGGCATAGAATTCCGCCGCCTCGCGCGCGCCTCCCTCGTACCATAGGCAGATCGTGTTCTTCGCCGGCATGGTTTCACTCCTTCCGCGGCCCGACGAGGCCGAAGGCCGCGCCTTGGGGGTCGATGCATTCCACCGAATACTCGCCGCCGGGTATCTGGATGATATCGCTCGCGAGAGTGCCGCCGCCATCGGTCGCCGCCCGGGCGGCGCGGTCGATGTCGTCCGCCCCGATGTAGAACGACCATACCGATCCCGGAGCCTGCGGCATCTCCGGCATGATCGCGCCGATCATCTGCTCTCCATGCTGGACGAACAGGTACTCGCCAAGGTCGCCCATCGGCATCGAGCCTTCCTGTCGCCAGCCGAAAAGGTCGGAATAGAGCGCGACTGCACCTGCAGGATCGGCTGTCCGCAGCTCGTTCCAGCGCATGTGTTGAGGTTTGTCGGCTGACCAGACATCGCTGGTCGCATCGGGCTCGTCGGCGGGCGGGGTGGGCGCCATCAGGTAGAACGTCGCGCCCCACGGATCGGCGACCATCGCCATCCGTCCCACGCCGGGCATGTCCATCGGAGGCAGGTGGACCGCGCCGCCCGATGCGGTTACCCGCTCAGCCGTTGCATCGACATCGGGCGCGTGGATGTAGCCGATCCATCCCGGCTTGCCGCCGTGATCTATCATGTCCTGCGACATCCCGAGCACGCCGCCCGCATGCTTTCCATCGCTACGGCCGATCATCCGGTAGGTCGATCCGGTGGGCAGCGCCATGCCCTCCGACTGCACCGACCAACCCACGACCGGATCGTAGAATGCCTTCGCCGCGTCCGGGTCCGGGGTCATCAGTTCGTACCAGATGAACGCGCCGCGATCGGTCGGGGCGGCCATCGGTCAGGCTTCCTTCCACATCAGCGGTTCGAAGCCGCCGAACACCATCCGCTTGCCGTCGAACGGCATGTCGGATCCGTCACCCCACTCCTTCATCCGCTCGTCGGCCATGATCTTGGCCTCGCTGGCATCGGCGGTTTCCTTGTCCGGCCAAGTCATCCACGAGAACACGACTTTCTCGCCCTCCTTGAGATCGACCGCCTTGCGGAAGTCGGTCCATTGACCGTCCTTGATGTCCGCTTCCCATGCCTCGACGTGGCTGAGTGCGCCGTAGTCCTTGGCGATCTCCCAGAATTTCTCCGAGATCTCGCGGTACTGTTCCTTCGCGCCTTCGGGCACGGGGACGAGAAATCCGTTGATGTACATGGGTCAGGCTCCTTCCATCTGTGGTTGCGGATGCCGCGCGAAGGCGGCGAGTTGGTCGGCGATCGCCCGCTGAAACGCGGGTCTGGCTTTTCCCCGTTCGACATAGGCGAAGGTGGCCGAATGCTCGGCCAGAAGGTCGCTGTCTTCGAGCGCGCGCAATGCCGAGACCATCGCGATGTCGGCAATGGTGAGAGCCTCGCCCAACCATTCGCTGGTCGCGAGCCGCCTTTCGAGCGGGGCGAGCCTAGTGCGGATAAAAGCCTCAAGGCTCGGCAATCGCAGCTTCGCCCATTCCTCCCCGGCAGCGAAGAGCGTGACATTGCCGTATTCCATCAGCGGCGGTTCGACGGTGTTGAACGCCGCGAACAGCCAGGAAATCGCCTCGCTGCGCCTCGCCGCGTCGCGTGGGAGCAGGGTTTCGCTTTTCTCGCCGAGGTGAAGCAGCGTCGCACCGCTTTCGAAAACGTGCAGGTCGCCGTGGCGCAGCGCGGGGACCTGGCCCCACGGTTGCTCGTCGAAATACCACGCGGGCTTGTCCATCACGGAGATCAGGCGCTCACGATAGGGAAGGCCGGCTTCCTCGCAGGCCCAGCGCGGGCGCAGATCGCGGACATGGCCCTGCGCGAAATCGGGTACCCATTCGAAGGCGACGATTTCGATCTGGGCTGCCGGATCGAGCATCGACACGCGACTATGCGTCCGCTTCGGCAGATTGGTCGCCGGGTCCATGTTCGGCCGCTGCCGGGTCCATCCAGAACGTTTCCCAGATATGGCCGTCGGGATCCTCGAAGCTGCGCCCGTACATGAAACCGTGGTCCTGGACCGGATTGCAGTCGGCGACCCCGCCCGCGCGAACTGCGGCATCGACCTGTGCGTCGACGTCCTGCCGACTTTCGCGGCTGAGCGCGTTCATGACTTGGGCGCTTCGCTTCGCGTCTGGAATTTCCTTTGCCGTAAAATCCTTCCACCGAGCGTGCGTCAGCAACATCACCACGATGGTTTCGCTAAGCTGCATTGCCGCGGCGGTATCGTCGGTGAACTTCGGTTCATTCGCGAACCCGATCGCCTCGTAGAAAGCCTTGGATCTGGGCAGGTCGGCGACCGGGAGATTTACGAAGATCATCTGCGCCATGGCGGGCACTCCTCTCCAAAGGCCGCGAATCGAACTTGCCATTGTTCTCACGCAAGGTTACCAAAAGCAACTATGAAGTTACCAAAAGAAACTTCAAGCTCCCAGCAACATGGTCGCTGGTATGGCGACGCGTGCGGCACGGCGTTCGCGATGGAACTGATCGGCGAACGTTGGTCGCTGCTAATCGTGCGCGAGCTTATGTTTGGAGGAAGGCGCTTTTCCGACATCCGCGCCAACCTGCCCGGAATTTCGGCCAAGGTGTTGACCGAGCGTCTGGAATCGCTCGAGCAATCGGGTGTGCTCGTTCGCCGCCGTCTTCCGCCGCCAGCCAGCGCGCAGGTCTATGAACTCACCGCGTTCGGATACGCGGCAGAACCGCTGATCCAGGAAGCTGGGCGGTGGGCAGCGCAGTCGAGCGCGCACGATCCCACGTTGCCGCTGTCTGCCGCCTCGCTGATGCTGTCGATGCGGGCCATGGTGGATAGAGCGATGTTACCGGGGCTGCGCGGGCGAGTCGGCTTCGTCATCGGTGAAGAGAGATTCGTTGCTGAACCGGGGCCCGGCGGACTGCCAATCCGGCGGGGCGACGTGCAGGGCGCGGATGCGGTCTTTCTTGCGAACGACGCGGCGATTATCGCGGGCGGAATCTACGCCGGTGTGCCCTGGGCTGATCTCGAACGGGAGGCGGGCCTTGTGATCGAAGGGGACCGCGATCTCGCCATGCGCTACGTCGCGATGTTCAGCCTTCCTCCGCCGCTGACCTGACGTCCACCTCTATCGCTGGCGGAACGCCCAGCGCAGTCCTTCGGACATGGTCCGTGTTGCCAACCGCGCGGGCAGGGCTGTCGCTCCCGGACGCTGGAGGTCCAGCATGGTGCGGGCGTAAGCCGGTAGTAGATCGACTGCCGAAGTGCCCAGCGCGCGCTGGATCGCGACCGGCGTGCCATCCGGTCGTTGCGAGAGCACCAGGCGGGCGACCTCGCGGGCCGCCTCGCTAGGGACCAGGTCGCCGCGCAGATCGAGCATGAGCGCCTCGGCCTCGGCGCGGGTCTCGGGCACGGGGTCGGCTCCGAGCGCGCGGGCGATCGTCGCAAACTGCCGGAAATACGCGTCTTGCTCGGCCAGCGGCATCGCCGGGCGGACGTACGCGAGATAGGCTTCGAGGAAGCTCGACGCCTCGGTCACGTGCACCCACGCCAGGGTGCGCGGATTTGTCGCGGAATACGTCGTTCCATCGGGCAGTGTGCCGGTCACGCGTGTATGGATGCGATTGACGCGGTCGATTGCCGTCATCGCTGCGTCGCGATGGGCAAAGGTTGTCAGGGCGATGAAGCGGGCCGTGCGGCGAAGCCGGCCATGCATGTCCGCACGGAAATCGGAGTGGTCGAGCACGCCCTGGAGCGCATGCGGATGGAGCATCTGCAACAGCAGCGAGCGGATGCCGCCTACCATCATCGACACGACGCCCGAATGGACCATGCGAATGGGAGAATCGCGTTCGAACAATGCATCGTCGCTGATCGCCACCGGCTGCTGGCCTGCCGCCACGTCGTTGAACGTCGCGCGCACCTTGCCGACGATGCGGCGGCGGACGAGTTCGGCGGGCGAGGGTGGCAGCATCGCGAAGGGCATAGCGCATTGTGCCCGATGCGTCAGTGGGCGGCCGTGCGCTTCTCCAGCGTGGCCAACGTACGGTCGAACACGGCGATGTCGCCAGCCGCGCGCGCGGCGATCTGCGCGCCTTCCACCTGCGACAAGACCGCGCGGGCTTCTTCCTCGATGTCCCCGGCCACGGCGATCGTCCGGTCGCGTCTTCCCGTCTGGAGGATCGCCGCGATCCGCCGCACGACCAGTTCGCGGGCACTGGCCAAAGCGGTCCGGGATTCCTTTTCGAGCGTCGGCGCATCGGCGGACAGGGAAGTGAGAAGATCGAGTGCCGTGCCTCCCCCCGACTGCTCGCGCCTTTCCCGCAGGAACTCCCTCATCGCCAGATAACCACGGCGCGTGTCCCCTTCCGCCGCGGCAAGAGCGCTTGTCAGTGCTTCGGTTTCGAGTGCAATCAAGGCTGCGCCGAAATCGGCCTTGGCAGGAAAATGGTGGTGGACGCTGGCCTTGCGAATTCCCGCGCGTAGCGCCAGTGCGCCAAAACTCAGGCCGCCAAACCCTTGCTTGCAAACGATTTCCCTGCCGATCTCGAGCAGGCGATGGCGGGATGTTTTCATGAACCTACCTACTAGTAGGTTTTGTCAAGAGTAGTCAATCGACTCGCCTACCTATGGGTAGGCTTGGCCCAGCTAACCTGACCGTCGCCGCGCTACTGCGACGCCAAGTCTAATTAGCGTTGCGGCCCCTCGCGCACGCGTCTACGCCGCGCGCGATGAACGACATGACCGACGCACTCGAGACCAACCAGCGCACAGTGCTTGCTGCGCCAGACACCACCGTCAACGCGCGCGAGGTGTTCGGCGTGAACGTCGATTGGCAGGTACCCGCTTTCTCGAAAGCGGACTCGCGCGTTCCCGATATCGACGAAGGTTACGTCTTCGACCCGGACACGACCCTCGCCATTCTCGCCGGTTTCGCGTTCGACCGGCGCGTGATGGTCCAGGGCTATCACGGCACTGGCAAGTCGACCCACATCGAGCAGGTGGCGGCGCGACTCAACTGGCCGTGCATCCGCATCAACCTCGATGCCCACATTAGCCGTATCGACCTGGTCGGGCGCGACGCGATCGTGCTGCGCGACGGGCTGCAGGTGACCGAGTTTCGCGAAGGCCTGTTGCCGTGGGCGCTTCAGCACCCCGTGGCGCTGGTGTTCGACGAATACGACGCGGGCCGCCCTGACGTGATGTTTGTGATCCAGCGCGTGCTCGAACAGCAGGGCAAGCTGACCTTGCTAGATCAGAACCGGGTGATCCGGCCCGATCCGCACTTCCGCCTGTTCGCCACCGCCAACACCGTGGGCCTCGGAGATACCAGCGGGCTTTATCACGGCACACAGGCCATCAACCAAGGCCAGATGGACCGCTGGAACTTGGTCGTGGCGCTCAATTACCTGCCCGCCGACACCGAGCAATCGATCGTGTCGGCCAAGAGCCCTGAGACCGACCCCAAGGTCGTGGCCGACATGGTCAAGGTCGCCGATCTGACCCGGCAAGGCTTCATCGGCGGCGACATCTCTACCGTCATGAGCCCGCGCACCGTCATCACCTGGGCACAGAACGCGGCGATCTTCGGCGACGTGGGCTTCGCCTTCAGGCTGACCTTCCTCAACAAGTGCGACGAGGCCGAGAGGGTACTGGTTGCCGAGTACTATCAGCGCGTTTTCGGGGTCGACCTTCCCGAAAGCGTCATCGGCAAGAACTAGCCAAGGCTGTATTGACCTGCTAATACACTAGCGATGTCGCCGCGCGATCTCTGGTCTCGCCGTAAACCGATCGAGCAGCCAGGCCCTCACGGGGGCTACTTCGCGCTGCACGAGGCTTATGGCGATGAACCGTCGGTTGCCGACCGGTTCGAGGACTGGGACCGACGTCTCGGCGACGAGACCCCGGGCAAGCGAACATGGTTCGGTCGCCGCAAGCGCTGGTGGATCGTTCGTGGTGTCGCTGCGCTGCTGGGCATTTTCATGCTGGTGGTTGCATGGCTCGCCGTCACGGCTCCCCTATCCAAATCACTCGAGCCGATCGCGCCACCCCAGCTCACGCTGCTGGCAAGCGACGGAACACCGATTGCCCGAAACGGCGCGGTGATCGACGAACCGGTGGTGGTTTCCAAGCTGCCGCCGCATGTCGTGGAGGCCTTCCTCGCCATCGAGGACCGGCGTTTCTATACCCACTGGGGCATCGACCCGCGGGGCATTGCGCGAGCGGCTTTCACGGGCGTGGGCGGCGGATCGACAATTACCCAGCAACTCGCCAAGTTCACGTTCCTGACGCCCGAACAGACACTGACCCGCAAGGCGCGCGAGATGCTGATCGCGTTCTGGCTGGAAGCATGGCTGACGAAGGACGAGGTACTCGAACGGTACCTGTCGAACGCCTATTTCGGAGACAACGTCTACGGCCTGCGGGCCGCAAGCCTGCACTACTTCTACCGCCAGCCCGAACGCCTGCGACCCGAGCAGGCCGCGATGCTCGCAGGACTTGTCCAAGCGCCATCTCGATTCGCGCCCACCAAGCACTATGACCGCGCGGCGCGCAGGATGGCGATGGTCAAGGCGGCGATGGTCGATGCCGGATACCTGACACCTGCGGAAGCTGCTGCCATGCGCCCACCGCGGCTCGACGTTCGCCCCGCGCCGAGCCTGCCGACGGGCACCTATTTCGCCGACTGGGCGCTACCGCAGGGCAGACGGTTGGCCGAGGCTGGCTATGGCGGGCAGACTTTGACCACCACGCTCGATTCGCGACTGCAGGCTATCGCCCGGCGGGCGACCTCGCGCGTTCCGGGCGGCGCGCAGGTCGCGCTCGTCGCGATGCGTCCCAACGGCGAGGTCGTCGCGATGATCGGCGGCAAGGATTACGCCAAGTCGCCGTTCAACCGCGCGACCCAGGCGCGCCGCCAGCCGGGTTCCACGTTCAAGCTGTTCGTCTGGCTGGCCGCGCTTCGGGAGGGAATGGAGCCGGGGGACCGGATCGACAATCGCCCGATCACCACGGGTGGCTATCGGCCCAAGAACGCACAAGGCAACTATTCCGAGAGCATCACGCTGGAAGATGCCTTTGCCCGGTCGAGCAACGTAGCCGCCGTGCGCCTGCTCCAGACGGTCGGCAGCGAAAAAGTCATTGCAACGGCGCGCGATCTTGGGGTCACCTCGCCGATGGCCGAGGGCGACCCGAGCCTCGCGCTGGGCACGTCGACGATGACCCTGCTGGAACTGACCTCGGCCTATGCCGGGGTCGCGGCGAACGACTTTCCGGTGATTCCCCGTGCCTTCGCGCAGCCGGACCGCGGCTGGCTGGCCCAAGCGTGGGACTGGAGCAATCGCGATCGCCTGTCCGGCCGGACGCATGGCGAGATCGAGCAGATGCTGCGTTCGGCCATCAACCGCGGAACTGGGCGGGCGGCATCGCTTTCGGTCCCGAACTACGGGAAGACCGGCACCAGTCAGGACTACCGCGACGCGTTGTTCGTCGGCTACGCGGGCGATCTTGTCGTCGGCGTCTGGGTGGGCAACGACGACAACACGCCGCTCGGCGGAATCACCGGGGGCAGCGTTCCCGCACGCATTTGGCGAAACTTCATGGTTCAGGCGCTGGGCGGAGCTGCGAATCGCCCTGCGCCGGCTCCCGATGTTCAGGACGATCCCGGAACCCCGGTCGAACCTATGGACGTGCCCGATCCCGGCTCGATCCCCGACGCCGAGTTTCCGATCGACGGGCGCGGCTCGCGCGTGCGGATCGGCGGAGAGGGCGTGACCGTGTCGACGGATATAGAAGGCGTGCCGCTCGATCTGCGGGTCGATCGCGATGGTGTGCGGATCGAGCCGGGGCAGGCATCTCAGCCGCCGCCTGACCAACCGCCGAATTCGGCGCCGCGTTAGCGGGTCAGTCGTCGATCATCAGCACGTTCATCACCGCGCTGGCGATGGGGCGGTTTGGATCGTCCTGCCACGCCTCGACCGACAGATTGGCGTTGCGCCGACCCAGGCGAACGATCCTGCCGCGCGCGAAGCTGGTTCGCGTGCGCCCAGTGGAAAGATACTGGACCGTCACGTTGATCGGCTTCAGCAGCGGCGCGCGCCCCGCTTCGACCAGCGCGCTTCGTAGCGCCGCATATCCCGCTGTTTCGAGCAGACCGGCAATGGCGCCGCCATGCCAGGCTCCCGGACGGCCCTCGAGATCATGCCGAAACTCCAGCGCCAGAAGCGGCGGCATACCGCCCTCTTGCCCGGCCACGACTATTCCCAGCGAACGGGCGTAAGCGGTGAGATAATCGGTCACGCCGCAACCATGCGGGCAGGATCGAGCGTCATGAACACGCCCGTCATTTCCGCCACCGGATCGGAAGGATCGCCATCGTGCGCGCTGCCGCGAACGAAGGCGGCGGAACGGGTGCGGCGGTAGCAGGTGACGCGTCCGATCACAGAGGAATGCGCTCGCGAGGGCCGAAGGTAGTCGACGCGAAGGTCGAGGGTCGCAACCGGCTTGAACTCGCCGTTGGCAACCCAGATCGCCATCCCCGCAGCCATGTCCAGCAGGCTGATGATCGGCCCGGAGGCCAGGACGGGCTGGGCCTCGTCGCCGATGAGATCGGGCCGCCATGGCAATTCCAGTTCGCACCAGTCGGGCCCGTGATCCCGGTAGGCAAGACCCAGCCAACCGGGGTGGGCCCGGGTCAGGATCCACCTGGAAAGTTGCGTCGCGTCGAACTGGCCGCCGAACGAATTCATGGCGTTGTCCTTACCGCGCGTTCCCGACTTGCCAACAAGAGATCGCGCGGACGGACGAAGTCACGTGGACCGCACATAAAAAAACGGGGCCCGCAGGCCCCGTTTCTCTAATTCTGGAAGTCAGAGCCTTACGGGCTGACCGGATCGTCGTCGCCGTCGACCGCGATAACGATCGCGCCGATGATGGCAGCGAACGCCAGGATCGCGAGGATCCACGACGAACCACCCATCTCGCTGCCTTCTTCGGCAGGACCGGCAGTGCGCTGCGGAGCAGCCTGAGCGACCGCCGGGGCCGCTACAAGCGTAAGAGCTGCGGCGGCGGCAGCAAGGTTGCGGATCTTCATATTCATTCTCCTCGAAGACTGGATCTCTTCAATCTCGTCCCCGCCCCCCTAAGGCAACCCCTTCGTAGAGGCAACCCGGATTGTGGCGGGATTATGCGAAAATTTCAGCCAATTGAGCCCTTTGAAACCATACAGATGCCTTTCGGCAACGGTTGGGGCGTCAAAGCCTTAGCCGCTACACCCGAACAACGTAACTAGAATTGAGTTCCTGAGCACAAGCGATTGATATTATTGTCGCGACCGATTTCCTTCGACCGGCAATGCCATGCGATAGGTTAATATCGCCTTACCGGCCCACAGGCGCCGATGCCGCCGTGGTGCCGGCCATGTACACCCGTTCACCCCCTACCCAAGTTTGCAGGACCTTGCTGCGACGCAGATCTTCGGGCGTTGCGAGCAAGGGATCACGGTCCAGCACGACAAAATCGGCCGGGAGGCCGGGTTTGATCTCACCGAAGCGCGATTCGCCGAAGCCCGCATACGCGCCCGCAGCCGTATAGGCGGCCAAGGCGGCTTCGCGGCTAACCGTTTCGCCGGGGAACCAACCGCCGAAGGGCTGGCCGTCGGGGCCGGTACGGCTGATCGCCGCAGCCAGACCCGCGAACGGATCGGACGATTCGACCGGGGCGTCGGTTCCGAAGACCAGCATCGAGCCGCCATTGTCGATGCTGCGCCAGGCATATGCTCCCGCCAGGCGCGACGGGCCCAGGCGCGCTTCGGCCATCAGCCGATCCGAGGTCTGGTGCACCGGCTGCATCGATGCGATCGTCCCGCTCTTGCCGAATCGCGCGATGTCCGCGGGGTCAACGACCTGCGCGTGTTCGATCCGCCAGCGGCGATCGCCCTTGTATGTTTCGCCGAGTTCCTCGATCGCGCTGAGCACTTCGGCATTGCCGCGGTCGCCGATGGCGTGGACCGCGACCTGGAACTTGTCGAGCGCGGCTCGGCTCATGATGTTCCGCAACTGCGTGCCGCTGACGATGGGCAGCCCCGTGTTTCGCGGATCGTCCGCGTAGGGCGCCTTGAGCCAGGCTCCGCGCGAACCGAGCGCGCCGTCCATGTAGAGCTTCACCCCGTTCAGCCGAAGCTTGTCTTCGTAAAGCCATGGGGAGGGGCCGGGGCCCCCTATAAGTTCCATCGCTTCGGGTCCGCCGGCATAGGCCATGATCCGCATGCGCAGCCAGCCAGCGTCACCTGCGCGGCGCATCGACTGCCAGTCCTCGATCGTCGTGCCCATGTCGGCGGCTGCGGTGATGCCGTTGGCGAGGAGGATTTCCTGCGCCTTAGCGAGAGCAAGATCGCGGTCGTCAGGGCGAGGTGCGGGGACGGCCGATGCGATGAGTCCCATCGCATTGTCCACCAGCACCCCGGCCGGCGCGCGCGAGCCAGCGATCCGTTCTATACGCCCGCCCGCCGGGTCGGCGGTTGTTGCGTTAATTCCCGCCGCCGCCAGTGCCGCGCTGTTCGCCCAGTGGGCGTGGCCGTCCACCCGTTCCATCAACACGGGACGGTCGGCGACTACGGCATCGAGTTCGGCTGCGGTCGGAAACCGCCCGAGGCCCCACGTTTCCTGGTTCCAGCCGCGTCCGACGATCCATTTGCGATCGGGGTTCTTCGCCGCGTAGTCCCGGATGGCTGCCTGTGCTTCGGCCAGCGACCTGGTCCCCGAAAGGTCGAGCGTCAGCGCGCCGAAGCCGATGCCCATGACGTGAAGATGCGAATCGACGAGGCCGGGGATGACGTACGCTCCCTTGCCGTCGACAGCGAAATCCGTGCCTTGGGGACGCTTGTCCCGGCGATCGAGCAGTTCCTTCACCCGCCCATCGTCATCGATCCAGATACCGGTAAAGCGGGTCACCTTGCCGTCCCGGTCGACCGATACCCCCTGGATATTGTCGACCAGCGTGTCGGCGACGGCGGGACTCGCACCAGCGAGAAGAAGCAGCGGAAGGATGTGAAGCGGTTTCATGGCGCTATCGGTTAGGCAAATTTCCCTGTGATGCAAATGAACACGCGCCGTGTTTCCCCACCGCCTCATTTCCCCTAGGGCGGCTGCACGATGAACCACACCACCACTTCGCCCGAAACTCTGGCGGCCACACTTCCGCTGACTATCGACGACGTTCGCGCGGCCGCTGCGCGGATCGAGGGCGCCGTCGTGCGCACTCCGACGATGCATTCGATCACTCTGTCGAAGATCGCCGGCGCCGAGATCTGGCTCAAGTTCGAAAACCTGCAGTTCACCGCCGCCTACAAGGAGCGCGGAGCGCTCAACGCCCTGCTTCAACTTACCGACGAACAGCGCGCGCGCGGCGTTATCGCGGCATCGGCGGGCAATCATTCTCAAGGGCTCAGTTATCACGGGACCCGGCTCGGCGTGCCCGTCACGATCGTCATGCCGCGTACCACGCCCAGCGTGAAGATCATGCAGACCGAAAGCGTGGGCGGAAAAGTCGTGCTGGAGGGCGAGACGTTCGACGAAGCCTATGCCCACGCCCGAAAGCTGGAAACCGAACTGGGCCTTACTTTCGTCCACCCGTTCGACGATCCGCACGTCGCAGCCGGAGCGGGCACGGTCGCTCTGGAAATGCTGGAGGATGCGCCGGAGATCGACTGCCTCGTCGTTCCCATCGGCGGAGGCGGCCTGATTTCCGGCATGGCTACCGTCGCCAAAGACCATCATCCTACGATCGAGGTCGTCGGAGTAGAGGCTGCGCTCTATCCCTCGATGTACGGCAGGATAAACGGCGTGCCGGTCAAATGCGGCGGCGACACGCTGGCTGAAGGTATCGCGGTGAAGGAACCGGGCGAATTTACCTCGCGCGTCATCGCCCAGCGCGTGGACGATATCCTGTTGGTGGAAGAAGACGCGCTGGAGCGTGCGGTCAGCCTGTTGCTCCAGATCGAGAAGACCGTGGTCGAAGGCGCGGGTGCCGCCGGGCTTGCCGCGGTGCTGGCGCATCCCGAACGCTTCAAGGGTCGCACGCTCGGGCTGGTTCTGTGTGGCGGCAACATCGACACGCGGCTGCTCGCCAACGTGCTGCTCCGCGATCTTGCGCGGTCGGGCCGCCTGGCGCGGCTTCGCGTCACCCTGCAGGACAGGCCCGGTGCGCTCTACAAGGTGATGAAGGAGTTCGACGCGCATTCGGTGAACATCATCGAGATCTATCACCAGAGGATATTCACGACGCTGCCGGCCAAGGGACTGATCACCGATATCGAATGCGAGGCACGCGACCGTGAACAGATCGATGCTCTGGTCGCCGCGTTGCGGGCCAAGGGCTATTCGGTCAGCCAGGTGGAGCTCAACTGACCTCCGAGCTCGTCGAGGCTAGGCTAAGTGACCCCGGAAACTATTTCGCAACTGTGCAAACTAAGTTTCCGTTAACCGCGATAGATGGTTAAAGGTGTTTTACCGCCGCGCTTGCCGAGGCATACGGTGGGTACGCCCCAAGGCCGCAAATCGTGCGGCGCATGAGAGGACCAGAGCACTTCCGTGACGGCTCCCGTTCGCTTTCCCCGTTTCTTCGTGACGAGCCCCGCGCCGTGCCCCTATCTGCCGGGGCGTAGCGAGCGCAAGGTGTTCACGGAGCTGAAGGGCCCGCACGCGGACCAGCTCAACGAAGCACTCGGGCGAATCGGTTTTCGCCGCAGCCAGACCGTGGCTTACCGGCCTAGCTGTTTCGATTGCCAGGCGTGTATCTCGGTTCGGGTGCCGGTGCAGGAATTCGCGCCCTCGTCGACCCAACGGCGCAACCTCAAGCGCAACAGCGACCTCGTGGCGACCGAATGCCGCCCGTGGGCGACCGGCGAACAGTTCGATCTGCTGCGCGCTTATCTCTGCCGGCGTCACCCCGGCGGCGGCATGGCTGCGATGGATGAAATCGATTACGCGGACATGGTGGAACACACGCCTGTAAGCAGCTATGTGGTTGAATACAGGGAGCCCTCGGACGGGCTGAGACCGGGCCGGCTTGTCGGTGCGTGCCTTACCGACCGACAGGGCGACGGGTTGTCGATGATCTATTCGTTCTACGACCCTGAGCATGAGGCGCGGACGGGTCTTGGTAATTATATCATCCTCGACCACATCCGGCGCGCGGCCGCCGATGGGCTTGGCTATGTCTATCTGGGCTACTGGGTCGAGGGGTCCGACCGGATGCAGTACAAGATCCGGTACCGGCCCATCGAACTGCTCGGTCGCGAGGGCTGGCAACGACTGTCGTCAGAGCGCCACGATTCTCTCATTGCTGCAGCTACCCTTGCTCAGCGCGGTCCGCGAGATGCGGCCAGTCCGGCCAAGGATGCGTCGCTTCCCCAGTTTGCGCTCGACGAATAGGCGCGCCCTTCTCGCCATAGCGGTGGCTGTAGGCGCCCTGGCGCCGGCGATGGTCCACGCCCAGAGCCGGCAGGCGCCTCAATCTCTCGAGGACTTGATCCCCGATGCGGCTGTCGAGAACCCCGAAGCCTGGGCGGAACAGGGTGCGCCACCTGAAGCTGACGACGATGTGCTGGACGACACCATTGCCGACGCGAGCGAGGTCGACCCCGATTCGCCGCTGGCGGAACAGCCGCCGATCGATCTTCCGTGGCCGGACAGCCTCGAGCTTCCGCAGTTCGCGCCGCTGGAGCCGGACGATTCGATCCAGTTCGCGGATGTGGAGGATGATGAGAGGCCGGTGACCGCCTTTGCCGACGCCGATGTGGTGGAAATCACGTCCGAACTGGTTCTGGCGTTTCCTCCGGACGATACGGCGTTCCCCGAGCGGGAGGCCTTTGCACAACGTTACCGCGACCTTTCGACCATCGCGGAGCTCGACGGCGACGAGGATAACATCGCGCAGATCGCGGCCCGTGCGAAGGCCGACGAGGAACTGCTGGCCACGATGCTGCGCGTCTATGGATATTACGACGCGCAGGTCCTCCGAACGATCGGAGCAATCCTGCCGGGCGAGGACACCGCAAGCGAGCGGGCCACTGTGCGCTTCGACATCATTCCGGGCACGCGGTTCCGCTTCGGCGCCCTCGATCTGGGCAATCTGACGGCGGCGGCAGATGGCCCGGCGCTTCGCCAGGCGTTCGAAATCCAGTCTGGCGACCCGCTGTCCAGCGATATGATCGTCGCGGAGCAGTTCGACCTCGATCGCGCGCTCGGAGAGCTGGGGTATCCGTTCGCGGCGATCAACGAACCGGAACTGCTGGTGGACCATGCCCGTGACGAGGGTGACCTGACGATGAAGGTCGAACCCGGCGGCAAGTTCGTGTTCGGCGAAGTGTCTTCGAACCTTCTCGACTTCCTGTCATCCGAACATCTGACGCGCATCGCGCGATTCGACGCTGGAGACGTTTATCAGCGAAGCCTGGAGTTCGATCTTCGACGGGCGATCGTGGCGACGGGGTTGGTGTCATCGGTCGCCATCACCCAGCGCAAGGTCAGCGAGCCGTCGGGCGATCGGCCCGGTGAGGTCGCGCTCGATGTCGAGCTGACGAAGGCACGATTGCGCACAATCGCGGGCGCGATCGGTTACGGCACGGGCGAGGGCTTCCGCGCCGAGGCGAGCTGGGAACACCGTAACCTGTTCCCGCCCGAAGGAATGTTGCGTGTACGCGGAATTGCGGGGACCCAGCAGCAGTTGGCCGGGGTGACGTTCCGGAAGAACAATTTCCGCGGACGCGACAAGGTTCTGACACTGGATGCCTTTGCCTCGACGATCTCCAGCCAGGCGTTCGAGGCGCGCACCGTTTCGGCCGTCGGCACATACGAACGACTGTCCACGCTCCTGTTCCAGAAGCCGCTGAGCTGGAGCATCGGCCTCGAGGCGGTCGCGACTCAGGAGCGGGCCAGGACGCGCGACGTCATCCTGCCCCGGCAGACATTCTTCGTCAGCGCATTGCCGGGTTATGCGCAGCTCGACACCACCGATGACCTGCTCGATCCGACCCGCGGCTTCCGCGTCGGTGCGAGGCTATCGCCCGAGGTGTCCCGCACGAACGGCACGGAAAGCTTCTACCTGCGCAGCCAGGTCGATGCGTCCTATTACCGCCAGATAAGGGACCGTTTCGTCGTTGCGGCCCGCGTTCGCTTCGGCGCCATTCCCGGCACCGAGATCGAGAACATCGCGCCGTCCCGGCGGCTCTATTCGGGTGGCGGCGGTTCGGTTCGCGGGTATGGATATCAGGCCATCGGACCGCGCGATGCTCTCGGCAGTCCGACCGGTGGACGATCGCTTCTCGAAGGTGCGGTGGAAGCGCGGATCGGGACCAGGTATTTCGACGGTGCGCTGTCGGTCGTGCCGTTCCTGGATGCAGGTTCGGTGGGGCAGTCGGTGCTGCCCGATTTCGATGTTGTGCGCTTCGGCGTGGGCGTGGGTGCGCGCTACGAGACCGGGTTCGGTCCGTTGCGCGTCGATGTGGCCACCCCGATCAATCCGGGCCCGGGCGACAGCCGTATCGCCGTCTACGTTTCGCTCGGTCAGGCCTTCTGATGTCCTCCGAAGACGACCCGCAGGCAACTCGGGACGAAGCGCCAGCCCCAGCACGGCGCCGCTTTTCAAAGACCCGTCGCGTAAGCAAGTGGCTGGTCGGCTCGATCGCGGCGCTCGTCCTGCTGGTAATCGCGGCGCTCGCGATCCTCAACAGTCCCATAGGTCAGCGCTGGGTCGTCGATCGCATTGCCCAGCTGGCGCCTGCCTCGGGATTGAAGGTCACCATCGGCCGGATCGACGGCAACTTGTACGGCAAGGCGCGCCTGCATGACGTGACCCTGGCCGATCCCAAGGGACCGTTCCTGACCGTACCGCTGGTCGATCTCGACTGGCGGCCGATGAGCTGGTTTGCCCGCGGCCTCGACGTGCGTGAGCTGACCACGCACCGCGGCACGCTGATGCGGTTGCCGGAACTCAATCCCGGCGACCCGGACGCGCCGATCCTGCCCAATTTCGATATCCGGATCGACAAGTTGGCGATCCGCGACCTGACGATTGCTCCCGGGCTCGCTGGCGAGGAATCGCAGAAGGTGAACCTGCTTGCGCGCGCCGATATTCGCGATGGACGGGTAATGGTATCTGCCGACGGTCGGCTCGGCAGGTTCGACCGTTTCTCCGCACTTGTCGACGCGATGCCCGATGCCGACAAGTTCGAGCTGAAGCTCGATTACATCGCACCCAAGGGCGGCGTGATCGCCGGTATGGCAGGAGCGGATGCAGGATACCGGGCGCGGATTTCGGGCGACGGTAGCTGGAGCCGCTGGAACGGCGGCGGCTATGTCACGCGGGATGGAGCAAATTTCGCTGCGTTCCGCCTTACCAACGAGGCGGGACGGTACACGATCGTCGGCCAAGCGAGACCGCAAGCGGCCATCGCTCCCGGGATCCTCCGCGATGTCGTCGGCGACACCGTGTCCTACAAGGCGGTCGGCACGTTGGGCGACAGCGTGCTGCAGGGAACCGTCCGGCTTGTAACCCGTGGTATCGCGGGAACGGCAACGGGGTCGCTCGATCTCGGCGAAAACACCGTCGACGGATTGGCGGTGCAGGCGCGCCTTCGCGATCCCGACATCTTCGGCCCCGGCACGAGGATCGAGGGTGCGCGACTGGGCGCAACGCTACGCGGACCGCTGCGCGATCTGACGATCGACCATCGTCTGACCGCAGACCGTTTCGTCACGGGAACAACCCAGATTATCGATGTCGCGCAGTCGGGTCGCGCACGATACGACGGTGCGCGCTGGACGGTCCCGTTGGATGCAAATGTCGCGCGGATAGTGACCGGCTCGGCGCAGGTGGACCCGCGACTGGTGGGCGGGACCGTTCGCGGTACCATCACGTGGCAGGGTAACCGGCTCGCGTCGGATCGACTGGCGATCGCGTTTCCCACGGCTAGTGGCGAACTGGCACTGCAAGGCGACACCGCGGCCAATGCCTATCGCGTCAGCGGTCCCGTTGTGGCCAACGGGCTCGTGATCGAGAATGTCGGCGCTGTCAGTGGTGGCGGAACCATTGTCGCGACATTCGGCAGCGCGCCTTGGACGCTTTCGGCGGACGTGCGCGGGCGCATTGCGCGCGTGACAAATGCCACGCTTGCCAACCTTGCCGGGCCGTCGATCAGCTTTACCGGCGGGATCACGACCGGAGGCGCTCGCCCGCTCGATTTCCGCGGAGTGAGAATCGACGCCGCCAAACTCAACGTCACACTCGACGGCATGTTCAGGCCCGACCGGACCAGCGTTGCCGGGCGGGGGCGTCATGTCGATTACGGACCATTCACGGTCGAGGGCGCCTATACGAGCCGCGGACCCGAGGCGGTGCTGGTTTTCGCCGACCCGCTGCCCTCTGCCGGACTGAAAGACGTGCGGGTGGCGATCGCGCCCATCGACGGCGGGTTCGGCATCGAAACGCGCGGTCAGTCGCTCCTCGGACCGTTCGACGGCACGATCGATCTCTTCGCTCCCGCCAACGGGCCTACACGACTGGCGATCCGCCGGCTGGACGTATGGCGGACATCGGTGACCGGCGAACTGACACTGGCGCAGGGCGGCGCAGCGGGCACTCTGGCGTTTGCAGGCGGGGGCATCGACGGCACTGTCGATCTCACTCCGCGAAATGGCGGGCAGGCATTCGACGCGGATATCGCCGTTCGCGATGCGACTTTCGGCGGCGAGACGCCGATCGCTATCGGTAGCGCTGATATCGAGGTAAGCGGACTGCTCGCTGACGGACGGACCACGATCGGCGGTAATGTGCTCGCTCAGGGCATCACTTACGGCAACCTGTTCATCGGACAGCTCGCCGCCCGGGCCGACCTGGTCGACGGACAGGGCACCGTCACCGCTTCGCTTGCCGGCCGCAGGGGCAGCCGGTTCGCGCTCCAACTCGTCGCGGATGTCGCCCCGGATCGCGTGGCGGTGGCAGCGCGGGGCAACTATGCCGGGCGTGCGATCACGATGCCCCGCCGCGCGGTCCTTACCCGCCAGCAGGACGGCGGCTGGCAACTGGCGCCGACGCAGGTCGATTTTGCGGGAGGGTCGTTGATCGGATCGGGCGAGGTGGGAGGCGCCCGCACCGCGATGTCGGTGCAGATGGCGGACATGCCGCTTTCGGTTGTCGACATCTTCACCGACCTTGGTCTGGGCGGCAAGATTTCCGGCGTCGTCGATTTCGCTTCGGGCGGGAATACTCCTCTCACTGGAGAAGCGCGGATCAAGGTCGACGGCCTCACCCGCTCCGGGCTGGTTCTCACGTCGCGACCGATGGACCTGGCGATGGTATTGCGGCTCACGCCGGACCGGTTGGAGACCCGCGCCGTAATCGACGAGGGCGGCCAGCGCCGCGGGCGCCTGCAGGGTCGGATCGTCGGCCTTCCGGCTGGCGGCGCGTTATATGATCGCCTGCGCGCTGGAGATCTGTTCGCGCAGCTTCGCTACAACGGTCCCGCCTCGGCGCTCTGGCGGCTTGCCGCGGTCGATGCCTTCGATCTTACCGGCCCCTTGTCGATCGCCGCCGATGTTTCTGGCTCGCTGGCCACGCCGCGGGTGCGCGGTTCGCTGGCCAGCAACGCCTTGCGCCTGCGTTCGAGCCTGTCCGGCACGGACCTGACCGGTGTCACTGCGCGCGGGACCTTCGCCGGCTCGCGCCTGCGCCTGACCAGCTTCCGTGGCTCCACGCCCAATGGTGGCACGGTCAGCGGCAGCGGCACGATCGTTCTGGAGGACTTGGGCGCACGCGGGCCGCAGCTCGATATCCGGGTCGCGGCTCGCAATGCGCGCCTGGTCGACGCGCGGGGGCTGAGCGCGACGGTCACCGGTCCGCTGCGCCTGGTATCGGACGGGGTGGGCGGCACGATCGCCGGCCGGGTGACCGTCGACCGGGCGAGCTGGGAGCTCGGTACTGCGGCGGACGATGTGCGCTTGCCTGTGATCCGGACGCGCGAAATCAACATGCCGTACGACATCGGGCCGCGCCGCGCTTCGTATGCGCCTTGGCGATACCTGATCGATGCGCGCGCTCCTGCACGGGTCGACGTCGACGGGATGGGCTTGGACAGCGAGTGGTCGGCCAACGTCCGGGTTCGCGGCACGACCGACGACCCCCGCATTGGCGGCGAGGCGCGGATGGTGCGCGGAGACTATACGTTCGCGGGAACGACATTCGAGCTGAAGCGCGGCATCATCCGCTTCGACGAGGGAACGGCGATCGATCCCCGGCTCGACATCGTTGCCGAGAGCGAATCGCTGGACATCGACGTCACCGTGCAGGTCCAGGGCAGCGCGCTCGAGCCCGAGATCACTTTTGCCTCGACGCCGGCGTTGCCCGAGGAGGAAATCCTCGCGCGGCTGCTGTTCGGCGGGTCGATCACGGAGCTTTCGGCCACCGACGTGCTCCAGCTGGGTTCGGCGCTGGCGTCGCTGCGCGGCGGTGGCGGGCTCGATCCGATCAACCGGTTGCGGACGGCGGTCGGGCTCGACCGGCTGCGGATCGTCAGCGCGGACCCGGCGCTCGGACGCGCGACATCCATCGCGTTGGGGAAGAATTTCGGCAGGAGATTCTACGTAGAAATCATCACCGACGGGCGCGGATACAGCGCGACCCAGGCAGAATTCCGGGTGACGTCGTGGCTGTCGATCCTCGGCAGCATTTCGACGATCGGCCGCGAGTCGATAGTCGCGGAAGCCAGCCGGGACTACTGACGGCAAGACGCCCGGGCCACCAGGACCCGGGCGCCGTATGCATTTCGCAGACCGTCAGGTCGAAGGAGTCGGCGGAGCCTTCTTCACCAGCCCGTCGAGCGGCAGGACCACACCGTTGCTGGCGATCAGCGCCTCGCCATCGATCGTCGCCTTTGACCCGTCGGCACCCGATACGGTGATCGCATCGCCTTCCGCCGCGAAGGTGACCTCGCCATCGTCCAGCGTCGTCATCGTGACGGGGCCGTTCTTGTCCGCGATGGCCTTGCGGATCGCTTCGGGCGTGAGATGGCCGGGCAGGATATGCCCGCGCAGCACCGCCACGAGCGCGGCCCGGTTTTCCTCTCCGGTCAACGCCTCGCCCGCCGGCGCGAACGCGTCGTCGACAGGGGCGAGCAGGGTGTAGCTACCCGGACCGTCGAACACCTCGCCAAGACCGGCTTCCGACAGGGAGTCGGAGACGGTCGTCAGGCCCGGCGCATCGCCGATAGCGCTGGCCAGCGTGCCGTCCACTTCCGCCGCGGTGGCTTCGTTCGTCGTTTCACCCTGCGAGCAGGCAGTCAGAGGAGCAAACAGTGCCAACGCCGCCGCGGCGGCGATCGATTTCATCTGGATCATCTTTCGCTCCCTCAGGTCAGCAGCTCGATGGCGGCGGTGATCAACTGGGTGGTCGGGTCGACTTCGTACACGTAGCCGTCCGAGTAGCGGTAGTTCGCATCGGGCGAATCGTAATAGCGATCCTGGTAGGGATACGGGACGTTGTAGATGTCGTATCCGCTGGGGATTTGCTGGCCGACCGAGAACTGGTCCCCGGTCAGCAGCGCGGCGATCGAAGTGATCGCCGAAGTCTGCGGATCGACGCGGTAGAGCACGTCATCGGCGTAGCGGTAGCCGCCACTCGGCCCGAGGTTGTAGTAATCGACGTAGTAGTCGGGGACCGAGACCGGCTCGTAATAGCTCGGCCACGGGTTGCCGACCGACAGCGCGCCACCGAGAAGCGGCAGGTAGCCGAGGATCGATCCGCCGTCGTTCACGCGGTAGAGATAGCCGTCGTCATAGTAGTAGCGGCCGTCTCCGATCGAGCGATAACCGTACCAGGACGGGCGGTAATACTCGTCGCCCCAGCCTGCGCGCTGCTTGGCGAGGCCCGGCGGCGTGCAGCCGTTGTTCTTCTTTGCGAGACCCGGAGGGCAGCCGTCGATGATGCCGTAATTCGTTCGGGCGTACGAGATCGTCCGCACGTTGCGCGCAGGCGACCCGCGATCGATTACGTCGCGGACGACGCGGCGTTCCACGCGATCGTTGCGATTGTCCGCCGAACGAGCGTTGCCCTGTCCGGGCCGGTCGTCGTTGGCGCGCTGCGGGCCGTTGCCGCGCTGCGGACCATTGTCCGCGCGTGCGGCAGGTCCCCGATCGACATTGGCAGCCTTCGCGGGCGGCCCGCGATCGGGCTGCGCCGCGCGCTGTTGCTGCGCCTGCGGACCGCGGTCGGGCTTGCCGCCCTGGTCCTTCATCGAAGCGGCGGCCGGGCCGCCCCCTTTGTTTCCGCCGCCGTTGCCGCCGCCATTTCCGGGGCCGGGCTGGGCGACCGCTCCGCTGGCGGCCAGGGCAATCGCCGCCGCACCTATCAGAAGCTTACGCATGGTGTGTCTCCTTTTGCCCGGGTGAACGGTGCGAAAGGTGCGACGGTTCCATGAACATTCGGCAACGAAACCTGATAATTGGCAATATCAGGCGTAAACCGGGGTCAGAATTCTTTTCGGTATAGCCGCGCTTCGGCTTCTCGGCGCCGGGTTAGGCCCGCCATCACGCGCCCGCCAGCGCGGTTCCAGCGGGCGAATTCGGCCGCCGCGCCCGCGAAATCGCCTTGCCGATGGCGCCGGGTCAGTGTCGCACGCGCAATCGCCCCGGTGTTGTAGTGAAAGCTGACCAGCGCATCGAACTGAGCCTGCGTCGTGGGTGCATCGCCGAGCGCCCGGACGACGTCGGCTGCATGACGCGCGACATCGATAGCGAGCCGCGCGTCGCATTCGGATCGCGTCCACACCGTGCCCGGGCCGATGTCGGGCCCGGTTGCGCCCCAGCCGATCGTCCAGGGCGCGCCGCCGGTGCCAGGATCGGGATAGGCCTCGACCAAGCCGTCCGGGCGCACCTTGGCCAGCCCTTCGAAGTCCTTGATGAGCGCCAACCCGGCCGGGCCGACTTTCGCGATCTGCCGTGGGTATGTCACACCTGTCACAGTGTCCTGGGGAGAAACTCCAGTCCCGGCGGCGGCGGCATCGATCGCCGCATCGAGCGCGGCCACTTCGCGCCTGGTGAATCCCCGTCGCAGCATGGTGCGCACGGCATCGAATATGGCTTTGCGATTCATGGAAGCGGCCTCGGCATGATGATTTGAGGCGGGCGTATTAGGCACAATTCTGGCTTGTAGGACAGGCCCAATCCGATGATCCAAAATGCCCTATCCCCGCCGTGTCCATCGCAGTATCGTGCCCCATATAGCGATAAGAGTCGGGCCGCTCCCACGGGACGGAGACAAGCATGGACTCGCATCTAAAAGCTCGCATAGCCGCCACTGCGGCGATCGCGATCGGGGCCGCACTCGTATCGGCGCCCGCTTTCACCCAAGGCAGCAACACACCGGTAGCGCGCTACACGCTCGACGCGGGGACGATCTCCGGAATGGGCGCGATGGGGCAGGGCGGCGGCGTGTCCGCGGCCATGGCCATGATGCGCGGGCAAGGGGGAGGAAGGGCGCACGAACTCGTCCTGCGATTGGGCTCGACCCGTTCGCCCACCGGATCGCCCGCAGCGACGCATACGCTTCCCTCGGGTGCCCGGTTCGGGCCAACCCTGCCGCTCGTCACCCCGCAGCAGGAAGGGCGCTCGGGCGAATATTCGCCGCAGACGCCGAAGGGCCGGCTGCTCCTTTACTGGGGCTGCGGCGAACGTGCCGGGCCCGGACAGCCGGTGGTGATCGACTTCGCCAAGGTCGCCAGCGGCCAGGTGCCGCCGGGCCTCTATGCGCAGCCGCTCGCCGTCGCGGAGGAATGGCGCGTCCAGCAAGCGAACAGCCGCACTTATGGCGACTGGCCCAACGGGACCGAAGCCAGGCCGGTACCCGCCAACGCTTCGCTTCTGGGAGCGCACAAGGTCAGCGGCAACTATACGCCGGACATCGGCTTCACGCTGGACACCGATTTCATGGCGCCGATCGCGCTAAGGAGCGAAGCGCTGGCGAGCGGGGCCTATGCCATGAACTGGAACCCGGTGCCCGACGCGACCGGGTACTACGCGTGGGCGTTTTCCGCCAAGACCACGCGGGGCGGCGAGGTTGCCGAAATGGTCTGGTGGGCTTCTTCGGCCAGCCAGGCGTTCGGCGGTCCGATGTGGGACTGGCTCTCGCCCGCCGCGGTCGCCCGGCTCATCACCGCGCGGACGGTCATGGCGCCATCGCAGACCCAGTGCACCGTCCCTGCGGAGGTCAAGCAGGCGGGGGGAGAGGTCACCATGGCGAGCCTCTATGCCTACGGCCCCGAACGCCATTTCGCCTATCCGCCGCGCCCGGCCAACGCGAAGACGCCGTGGAACCCGGAGTGGATCGCACGCGCGCGGTTCCGCTCGATGACCATGGCGATGCTGGGAATGGACATGGGCGCGATGGGCGCAGGCGACGACACCTCGGCAGGTCAAACTCGGGAGGCGCCCGCATCGGGCAAGCCCAAGTGCAAGAAGGGGCTTGCGGGCATGGCACAGCGCGCGGCGGGTCTTTGCGAGTAAGCGAACCCGCCTGCCGCGCATTCCGGTTACCAACCCGTTCATGGCAGCTGTAAAGAGCTCTTGACTGACAAGAGCTCTTTACAGTAAAGAGCTCTTTACAGGCAGTGGGAGTGAACGGTGCTCAACCGGTTGCGCGATCATCGGGAGGCGAAAGGCTGGAGCCAGGGCGAACTGGCCCGGCGCCTCGGCGTCTCGCGCCAGACGATCAACGCGGTCGAAACCGACAAGTACGATCCCTCGCTGCCCCTGGCGCTGCGCATGGCGAAGCTGTTCGCCGTGACGGTGCCCGATCTGTTCATCGACGAATGGGAGCCGGAGGAATGACGATGGTCGAAGGTCAATCGAAGCCGCTCTGGTCGGGCTGGAGGAAAGTCGCCGGTCTGTCGATCATAGGCGGGATAGGCGGGTATTTCCTCGGCAAGTTCGCTGCCGAAAGCGTCAACGACGGCGGTCCGCTGGCAAATCTCGTCGGCGTCGAGGTCGCCCTGCTCGTGTCGCTGCTCTACATCATGATGGGGCTGTTCGTCGGCCTCGGCTCGCTGTCGCCGCGCGTCGGTGCGGCCCTGCTCAACGTCGAGGATGCGGACGAGGTGCGCGAGGAAGGACCCACGCTGAGGCTCAGCGCGGCGGGGTGCATCCTGATCGGCATCAGCCTCGCCAGCATCGCACTGGGCGGTGCGGGAGGGCTTCTCGCTCCCACGATGGCGCTGCTGATCGGCGGCGTGTCGCTCTTTCTGGCGACCCTGCTGAGCGTTTCGATCATCCGCAAGTCCGAGGAGCTGATGCGCGCGGTGATGCAGGAGACCGCTTCGGCGTCGTACTACCTGCTCTTCGCGGTTCTCGGAATCTGGTCGGCAATCGCCTATCTCGGGATGGCCCCTGCGCCGCGCGCGATCGATGTGCTCACCGCGTTCTGGGCAGCGCCGCTGCTCGCGACCTTCTGGACGATCGGGCGGCGGGGGATGATGGCGCCCCGATCGTGACGAAGCAAAGGGGCGCCCGGATCGCTCCGGACGCCCCCAATTGCGTGGCTGCAGGCCTGAACGTCAGGCGCTGAAGTACATGTCGTATTCGACCGAGCTGGGGGTGGTCTCCCAGCGGCTGACGTCGGCCCACAAAAGCTCGGCGTAGGCGTCGATCTGGTCCTTGGTGAACACGTCGCCCTTGAGCAGGAATTCGTGATCCGCCTCGAGGCTTTCGAGCGCTTCGCGCAACGATCCGCAAACGGTCGGAACTTCGGCCAGCTCTGCCGGCGGCAGGTCGTAGAGGTTCTTGTCCATCGCTTCGCCAGGGTGGATCTTGTTCTGGATCCCGTCGAGGCCGGCCATCAGCATCGCCGCGTAGGCGAGATAGGGGTTGGCCATCGCGTCGGGGAAGCGGAACTCGACCCGCTTGGCCTTTTCGCCCGCGCCGTAAGGGATGCGGCACGATGCCGAACGGTTGCGCGCCGAATAGGCCAGCAGCACCGGCGCCTCGAAGCCCGGAACCAGCCGCTTGTAGCTGTTGGTCGTCGGGTTGGTGAAGGCGTTCAGCGCCTTGGCGTGCTTGATCACGCCGCCGATGAAGTAAAGGCACATGTCCGACAGGCCGGCATAGCCGTTACCCGCGAACAGCGGCCTCTTGCCCTCCCAGATCGACATGTGGGTGTGCATGCCCGAACCGTTATCTTCCTTGATCGGCTTGGGCATGAAGGTCGCGGTCTTGCCATAGGCGTGGGCGACCTGGTGCACGACGTACTTGTAGATCTGCATCCGGTCGGCGGTTTCGACCAGCGTGCCGAAGGTGAGGCCGAGCTCGTGCTGCGCGGCGGCGACCTCGTGGTGGTGCTTGTCGCACGGTAGGCCCATTTCGAGCATCGTCGTGACCATCTCGGCACGGATGTCGACCGCGCTGTCGACCGGGGCCACCGGGAAATAGCCGCCCTTGGCGCGGGGGCGGTGGCCGAGGTTGCCCGCCTCGTAGTCGCGGCCGGTATTGGTCGGCAACTCGATGTCGTCGATCTTGTAGCCCGAACCGTCATAGCCGTCGTAGAACTTTACGTCGTCGAACATGAAGAACTCGGCTTCCGGGCCGACATAGACGGTGTCGCCGAGGCCGGTGGACTTGAGGAAGTTCTCGGCGCGCTTGGCGGTCGTGCGCGGGTCGCGGGCGTACCATTCACCGGTCGACGGCTCGACGATGTCGCAGAACACGATCATCATCGGCGTGGCGCTGAAGGGATCCATGTAGACCCGCTCGAGGTCGGGCTTCAAAATCATGTCGCTCTCGTTGATCGCCTTCCAGCCGCCGATCGACGAACCGTCGAACATCAGGCCGTCCTCGAGCTCGTCCTCGCCGAGGATCGATGCGACCATCGTCAGGTGCTGCCACTTGCCGCGGGGATCGGTGAAGCGCAGGTCGACCCACTCGACCTCGTTTTCCTCGATCTGCTTGAGCACGTTCTTCGCGTTCGACATTCCATTTTTCCTTGTTGGTCCCCGTCCGCTGGCGGGAGGGGCAGTTTGATCAGATCGCCGCGTCGTCCTTTTCGCCCGTGCGGATGCGCAGGGCGGAATCGATCGTGGAGACGAATATCTTGCCGTCGCCGATCCGGCCGGTCTGCGCGGCGGAAGCGATCGCCTCGACCACGCGCTCGGCCTGGTCGTCGGGCACGACGACCTCGAGCTTCACCTTGGGCAGGAAGTCGACGACATACTCGGCCCCGCGGTAGAGTTCGGTGTGGCCCTTCTGCCGGCCGAAGCCCTTGGCCTCGGTCACGGTGATGCCGGACACGCCCACTTCGTGCAGCGCTTCCTTCACCTCGTCCAGCTTGAACGGCTTGATGATCGCTTCGATCTTTTTCACATGACCCCCGCTTCTCGTCCGTGGGTGCGCCCTGGACTGTTGCACCTTGAGCCGGCTCGCCCTTCCACGCGCGAACGTGGCAGCGACCGGTTCCGATTCATCTCACCTCCGAAGAGTATCAAGAATCGTGCCAAGGCCGATGTGCAGCGAGTAGGCCATCGGACCATCGGTTTAAAGGGCGCAAAGGGCAAGATTCGTGTCGTTCGGGCCGTCAGTGGGTAACAATCCGAACTGGCCGTAGGTTCGGTGCCCGAAGCGCACGCAGCAGGTGCCTATAAATTGGGCAGTCGCAGCCCCGCGGCCTCGTCGAGACCGGCCATCAGGTTGAGCGATTGCACCGCCGCGCCGCTGGCGCCCTTGCCGAGGTTGTCGAGCACCGCGACGAGGCGCGCTTGTGAGCCGTCGGTCGATGCGAAGACGAACAGGTCCATCGCGTCCGACGGTTCGCGCGATCCGCGCAGTAGCATCTCGCCGTCTTCGGGATCGCGGCCCATTCGCACGATCTTGCTGCCGTCGTAGAACGCTGCAAGCGCGTCGCGAAGGGCGTCCGGACTCGATGCGCCCGCGATCGCGGAAATCGGCAGCGGAATCTCGACGACCATTCCGCGGTGCGCGGGGACGACGGCCGGGGCGAACAGCGGCGCGACCGACAGGCCGCACTGCGCCTGCATTTCGGGCACGTGTTTGTGGCCGAGGCCGAGCGCGTAACCGCGCCAGGCGATGTCGAGATCTTGCTCGAACCGGGCGATCAGGCTCTTTCCGCCGCCCGAGTATCCCGAGACGGCGTTGCAGGTGTAGGGCCAGTCGGCGGGCAGCAGTCCCGCGCGGACCAGCGGCGCCAAGAGAGCGATGAAGCCGGTCGAATAGCAGCCCGGGTTGGACACGCGATCTGCTTTTGCAACTACAGCGCGACCGACGAGTTCGGGGAAACCGTAAGTCCAGCCGGTGGCCACCCGGTGCGCGGTCGAGGCGTCGATTACGCGCGTTCCGCTGGCCGGATCGATCAGCGCCACTGCCTCGCGCGCGGCATCGTCCGGCAGGCAGAGGATCGCGAAATCGGCCTCGTTGAGAGCCTCGCGCCGCGCGTCCGCGTCCTTGCGGCGTTCGTCGTCGAGGACGATCAGGTCGAACTCGGCGCGTCCGGCAAGCCGGTCGGCGATCTCGAGGCCGGTGGTGCCGACCGCCCCGTCGATGAATACGGTTGCCGTCACCGCGCTAGTCCGCGGGAACGAGGTCGGCGATCTTCAGGTATCCGCTCGGGCCTTCTGGTCCCAGGCAGCCCCAGCACCAAGGTCCGGCATAATCGAGCGCTTCGATGGCCGTGCCGGGAGCCAGGTCGATCACCACGTCCGATCCGTCGCGCGGGTGACAAAGGAATGCCGAAGCGTTCGCCCCGACGGTCCGCAGTTGCGGCACGACGTAGTGCGCGCACAGGTAGCGGTTGGCGAGGGCGATGTGCGCCAGGTCGCCGCGGATGGGGACGGTTCCGACCGCCGGGCGCGCGACGGGGCCGGCCAGCGAAAGCTGCCCCTCGGGTATCGGATACGCGCCGGCTTCGGTCACTGTGTTCGTCTGGCCCCTGCGAGGTGTTGCGCGCGCTTATAGCGCGAAGCGGTTATCGGCAAGTTTAGCCGTAGCGCGCCTGCAGCATGTGCCATGCCGCCCGCAGGCCGAGCGCCGCGCCGCCCTTGGGTCGTCCGGGCTTGGCCGCCGGACGCCAGGCGAAGGTGTCGAAATGCGCCCAGTCGATGTCCTTGCCGACGAACTTGTCGAGGAACAGGCCCGCCACGCTCGCCCCGGCAAAGGCATTGCCGTGCGCATTGTTGGTGTCGGCGATGTCGGATTTGAGCCATTCGGCGTAGGCCTCGGGCAAGGGCAGCCGCCAGCAGGCGTCGTCGCTGGATTTGCCCGCGGCAAGCAGCGCGTCGGCCGTCTCGTCGCGCCGCGCCATCAGGGCGGGGAGGTCGGGTCCCAGCGCGACCCGTGCCGCGCCGGTCAGCGTCGCGAAGTCGATAATCAGGTCGGGATTTTCCTCGCTCGCGCGGGTCAGCGCGTCGCCGAGGATTAGGCGCCCTTCGGCATCGGTGTTGCCGATCTCGACCGTCAGGCCCTTGCGGCTCTTCAGGACGTCGCCGGGGCGGAAGGCGTTGGACGAAATCGCGTTCTCGACCGCCGGGACCAGCAGGTGCAGCCGCACCTTCAGCCCCGCGCCCATGATCAGGCCGGCCAGCGCGAGCGCGTGCGCCGCCCCGCCCATATCCTTCTTCATGAGCAGCATTCCGGCGGACGGCTTCACGTCGAGCCCGCCCGAATCGAAGCACACCCCCTTGCCGACGATCGCGAGCACCGGGTCTTTTTCCTGGCCCCAAACGAGGTGCATCAGTCGCGGCGCGTGCTCGCGAGCGGCCGCGCGCCCGACCGCGTGGACCATCGGATATTCGCGCTCCAGCGCTTCTCCCTTCACGACCGACAGCTTGGCCTTGTGCGCCTTCGCCAGCGCTTCCATTTCGGCCTCGAGCGCGGCAGGCCCCATGTCCTCGGCTGGAGTATTCACGAGCGTGGCGACGTGCATCGATGCGCGGGCCTCCGCGAGCGCCGGCTCGATCGCCTTGGCGTCCTTCGTCAGCAGCACGCGCGGCCCCGGCGCTTTCTCGTCGTCCCTGTAGCGCGTGAACCGGTATTGCGCGGTCTGCCAGCCGAACAGCGCCGGGCCCGGTTCGCCTCCTTCACGGCGATAGGTGCCTTCAGGCAGAGATTCGGCCAGCTTGGCCATGCACCAGCTCGAAAGGCTGGCGGGATCGGCCACTCCGCCGACCGCGAACCATCCGTCTCCATCGGGCACGATGCCGACCTGATATCCGCCGCCGTCGAATTTCTGCGCGTCGAGCGAGGCGCGCTGTCCTTTGGTCAGCTTCTTCGCCCATTCGGCGAAGCCGTCCTTGTTGACGAGGTGAATGGCGATGGCGGACTGGCCGCGATCGGGCTGGATCAGGTCGATGGATTTGCTCATACCGCACCTCACGTAACGACTGGTTCGAGGATTCCAATGCCGCTTCGCCATTTCACTCTCGTCGCCCTGGTCCTGACGGCCGCCTGTTCCTCCCCTTCCGAGGTCGCCGAACGGACCGGTGTCGAGGCGGAGAAGGCAACTGCTACGAGCGCCTCAGCCACCGCCTCGAGTGCGAAGGGCGTCTCCGTTTCCGAAGATACCGAGCTGTTCCAGTTCGCGCTGGCCTATCCGGCGCAGGCTGCCGCGATACCGGCGCTGGCCGCCAAACTCGACGGCGACGCGAAGAAGGTACGCGACGAGATGACCGCCGATGCGAAGGAGTACCAGGCGGATGCGGCTGCGAACGGATTCCCGTTCAATCCATACAGCTATTCGGCCAAGTGGCAGGTGGTCGCGGACCTTCCCGGCTATCTGAGCATGTCGAACGATTTCGCGACCTACACGGGCGGTGCGCACGGCATGTACGGGGTCGAAGGCTACGTCTGGGACAAGGCGAAGGGGCGTGGCTTCGCGTCGGAGGAGATGTTCCTCTCCCCGGCGATCCTGGGTCAGGCCCTGGGGGATGTGCTGTGTCAGTCGCTCGACAAGGAGCGGCTCGAAAGGCGCGGAGGCGAGAGCGGCGGCGGCGGAACGTTCGACGACTGTCCGGGCCTCGACGAAGCGACGATCCTGGTCGGATCATCGAACCGCCGGACGTTCGATCGGATCGGAGTCTATTTCGGGCCTTACGTAGCCGGTCCCTATGCCGAGGGCGCTTACGAGCTCGACTTTCCGATGACCGCCGCGATGCTCGACGCGGTCAAACCGGCCTATCGGACGGCCTTCAGCGCAGCGAAATAGCGGCGCGGGTCGCATTTTCGCTTCGCACTCGCTATGTGCGGCCCATGACCGAATACCAGACCGTTACCGGCACCGAGACCGTCATCCGCGACGGCACCATCAAGCTCCACGGACCCGAAGGGTTCGAAGGCATGCGCAAGGCAGGGCGGTTGGCCGCCGAAATCCTCGATGCGCTGGTGCCGATGGTCCAGCCCGGTGTGACCACCGCCGAACTAGACGACGTCGTGCGGCAGATGACGCTCGACGGCGGAGCGGTGCCCGCGACGCTCGGCTATCGCGGCTACGCGCACTCGTGCTGCATCTCGATCAACCACGTCGTTTGCCACGGCATCCCGAGCGACAAGGCGCTCAAGGATGGCGACATCGTCAACATCGACGTGACCCCGCTCTTGGACGGCTGGCACGGCGACACCAGCCGGATGTATCTGGTGGGCGAAGTGCCGTTGAAGGCGAGAAAGCTGGTCGACGTCACGCACGAATGCCTGATGATCGGGATCGAGCAGGTGAAGCCCGGCGCACGGCTGGGCGACATCGGCGCGGCGATCCAGGCGCACGCGGAAAAGCACCGCTACGGCGTCGTGCGCGAATTCTGCGGTCATGGCCTCGGCCGCCTGTTCCACGACGCGCCCGAGGTGGTTCACGCGGCCAAGGCCGGGACCGGACCCGAACTGCGCCCCGGCATGTTCATGACGATCGAGCCGATGATCAACCTCGGCCGGCCGTGGGTGAAGCTGCTCAACGACGGCTGGACCGCGGTCACCCGCGACAAGAGCCTGTCGGCGCAGTTCGAGCATTCGATCGGGATCACCGAGGACGGCGTCGAGATCTTCACCAAGAGCCCCACGGGCCTCGACAAGCCGCCGTACTGACCCCGGCAAGCGGCCCTCCGGACACATGAGCTTCGAGACGATCTTCGCGATCGCGTGGGCGGTTGGGCTGGGCCTCGGCGGCGGGCTGCTGACCAAGATCGGTCAGTGGTATTTCGACTTGCGGAAGCCGGCTTGGCAGCCGCCGAACTGGCTTTTCGGTCCGGCATGGACCGTGATCCTGGGGCTGGCGGGCTGGGCCTTCGTACTGGCCTGGCGCGGCTCGGACAATCAGTCGGACCACGCGCTGCTGATCGGGCTCTATGCGATCAACGGCGTGTTCCATTTCCTGTGGTCGCCGCTGTTCTTCACGCTTCGGCGACCCGACTGGGCGTTATGGGAGGTTCCCTTCCTGTGGGCGTCAGTGCTGGCCCTGTGCGTCGTGCTGCGGGACTTTTCCGTGCTCGCAAGCTGGCTGATCGTGCCGTATCTGGCGTGGGTCACCTTCGCGGCGATCCTGAACTGGAAGATCGTGCAGCTCAACGCGCCGTTCGGCGGTGAACCGGCGCGCTAGCCTTCCCGCGCCGCCCGCACTGCCGCGCCACTCGCAAAGGGCGCCACCGCACACATCGCCAGGCTGATCGCCGCGCACAGCGCCAGTCCCTCGCCGTCGGGATTCGCCAAGGCTCCCGCGCCGAAGATCAGGATCGGCACGGCGAGCGGGATGAGCAGCAGCCCCCCCAGTGCCGCACCGCCGCGCAGCGATGCGGTCATGCTCGAGATGATGATGCCGATCGCGGCGAGGCCCGGCGTTCCGGCCAGCAGCCCCAGCAGGAGCATGCGGGCCGTGTCGCCCGGCAGGTTGAACAGCGCGGCGGCGGGCAGGGCCGCGATCAGCAGCAGCGGTCCGAAGGTGAGCCAGTGCGCCATCAGGCGGACGGCGAGCACCAGTTCCTCCGAGATACCCCGCAACGCGAACTGGTCGAAGAACCCGGCCTCGAGGTCGGGCGCGATCAGCCGATCGATCGGCAGGATCGCGGCAAGCAGCGCGGCGATCCACAGCACTCCGCCGCCGGTCCGCGCCAGCAAGGGCGCGTCGGGCCCTACCGCGAACGGGAACAGCACCGCCACCGCGACGAAGAACAGCACCGGCAGCCACGGGCCACCCCGGCCGCTTCCCAGAAGGAGGCCCAGGTCCCTCGCCAGCAGGGCGGAGAGCACCCTCATGCGGCATAGTCCGCAAGGGCGATCTGCCGTAGGTTCGCGATCGTAAGGGGCTGGTGCGAGGCCACCACCGCGATCCCGCCGCCGGCGCAGTGGCGGGCGATCCGCGCCTGCAATGCGCCGACCGCGTCGATGTCGAGGCCGTTCAGCGGCTCGTCGAGCAGCCAGATCGCGTTTGCGGCGGGATTGGATTGCAGCACCGCGGCGCGCTTGCGCTGGCCGGTGGAGAGGAACCGCACCGGGACGTCGGCCAGAGCGGCAAGGCCATCGTCGACCGCACTGACCCTCGGACGGTCGATTTTCTCCCAGAAACCGAGCGCCGTGCCGAGCGGAAGGTGCGCATCGAGCGGCAGGTTGCCGTCGAGCAGGGCGATATCGCCACCGCGCTCTACCGATCCGGAGAACGGCCGCAAGAGACCGGCAAGTATCCGGATCAGACTGGACTTCCCGGTCCCGTTCGCGCCCGTCACCTGGAGCGCGTCGCCCGCCGCAAGATCGAACGACAGGCCAGCGAACAGCAGCCGGTCGCCGCGGCGGCAAGCGATATCGTGCGCGGCAAGACGGGCCCCTTCCATCGTTGCCGCAATAGGCGGGGTGGCGGAATCTTCCAAGCGAGCGCTTGCCACGACTGTGCGCGCCGGTCACAACCCCACCCGGTCGCCTTTGGGGGAAGGCGTATGATACCGAAAAACAACGGCCTGCTGAGGGTGTTCGGCCTCGCATTCGGTCTGGCCGCCGTGGTCGGATCGATCGTTGGGCAAGGCATCCTGCGTTCGCCGGGCATCGTGGCCGAAGCGAGCGAGAGCCCGGCGGTGATCCTGGGGCTTTGGCTACTGGGCGCAGTCGTCGCGCTGATCAGCGCCGTGCCCTACGCCGAACTGGCCGCCGCCATCCCCAATGCGGGAGGGCCCATCGCCTATATCGAGCGCGCGTTCGGGCGGCGGTGGGGCATCGTCATGGCCCTGCTGATCATCGTCATGTATTGTTCGACCACCGCCATGCTCTGCTTCGTGGTCGGCGAATTCCTCGTGCGGCTGGGGGTGGGCGAAGGCTCGATGGGACCCGGCCTTCTCGGGTTGCTGACGCTGATCGTGCTGACGGTCGCCAATTCCGCCGGAGCCCGCACCACCGGCGCGTTGCAGGTCGTGCTGTCGAGCGCCAAGGGGGTCGTGCTGATCGGCCTCGTCGTGGTCCTGTTCGCCCAGCCTGGAGCGTCCCCTGCCGCCTCGGCCCCGGATGTTTCAGCCGGCTGGGTAGCGCTCGGTGTCGCAATGCTGGTCATCGTCGGCACCTACAACGGGTGGGGCGACCTGGTGATCTACAGCGAAGAAATGACCGATCCTGGCAGGATGGTCCCGCGGGCGCTGTTCGGCGGTATCGCCGGGGTCGCCGTGCTGTACCTGCTGGTGAACCTGGCAATCCTTCATGTGCTGCCCCCGGCCGAACTCGCCGGGTCCGAATTTGCCGCCGCCGATGCCGCGGGCAAGCTGTTCGGCGCCGATGCGGACACCGTTTTCACGGCCTTCGGAGTCCTTTCGGTCGGCGCATTGACGAGCCTGGGAGTGATGACGACCGGGCGACTGGTATTCGCCGCCGCGCGCGATGGCATTCTGCCGCGCGGGCTGTCGGGAGTCGACCGGCGGGGGACGCCGTTGGCCGCGGTGTGGGCGGCGTCGGCTTTCGCGGCGCTGTTCCTGCTGTCGGGCACCTACATGGCCCTGTCGTCGACTACGGTTTCGCTTGGGCAGGCCGTGTATCTTTCGGTCATGGCGTCGGCGGTGGCGCTACGGTTTCGCGAGCCGGATCTGCTGCGGCCCTGGCGGGCGCCCGCGTTCGGCCTGGTCGTGGCCGTGGCGATCACGATCAATGCCGCCCTGCTGATCGTATTCGTGATGCAGGATCCCTATTACGCGCTGCTCGGTTTCGCGCTGGTCGCCGCGCTCGCGGGCGGCTATTTCCTCTTCGCAGGAATGGGGCGCAAGCCTGCAACGACGGAACCGCTCGAGTGGCCATTGCCGAACTGACCGATAACGAACGCAGCGCCGCACTTGGCGAGTTGCCCGAGTGGACCCTCGCCCGGCAGGGCAAGGCGATCGCGCGGACGTTCGCGTTTGCCGATTTCAGCGAGGCGTTCGCCTTCATGACCCGAGCGGCGTTGCTGGCCGAAAAGGCCGACCACCATCCCGAATGGTTCAACGTCTACAACCGGGTCGAGGTGACGCTCACTACCCACGATGCGGACGGCTTGAGCCAGCGCGACGTGGCGATGGCCAAGGCGATGGACGCGCTAGTTTCCTAGCGGCCGCTTCGAAGCCCGCGCCATCTTCCGCATCCGGCCCGGCATCCACCGGCTGGCGAATGCCGCCCGGTGCGCGGTCTTCCCCACCAGGGTATGCAGCTTGTCCCCGTGCACGGCATCCCACGCTGCCTGGGCCACTGCCAGCGGCGGGGTAATCTCGAGCCCGCCTTCCAGCACCCGGCTGCGAATGGATTCGTTGCTGCCCTGATTGGGAGTCTTGTCGATCAGCGGCGTGTCGATGAAGCCAGGCATCAGGTCGCGCACGTTGATGCCGTACTCCGCCCATTCGGCATCGAGTGCTTCGGTCACCGCGCGCACGCCGAATTTCGTTGCCGAATAGACGCTCGCACCGCCGGTACCGTAGATGCCCGCCGCACTCGCGGTGTTGAGCAGACACGATCCGGGCGCGGTTTTCTTCAGGTGCGGCAGCGCAGCCTGCGCGCCGAACAGCACGCCCTTCAGGTTGATGTCGAGGCACCGCTCGATTTCCTCGGTCGTGTTCGTGTCGAGCGTCCCGCCGAGCGGTATGCCGGCGTTGTTCGCCAGCACGTCGATCCGCCCGCCCGATGCCATCGCGAAAGCGTCGAGCGCGGTGTCCCACGCCACCCGGTCGCGCACGTCGAAGCGGTGGGCGAACGTGAAGCCGTTTCCGATCCGCGCCTGCGTTTCCTGCATCCCAGCCGCGTCGATGTCGCCGAGTCCGACGAACCATCCACGCCCGCCGAAATACTCCGCAATCGCGCGGCCGATGCCCGATCCGCCACCGGTGATGAAAATCGCCTTGCGCGTGCTCACGTCAAATCCTCTCCCCCAAATCGCGTGCGATATGTGCGTTAGCGTGACGGGTTGCGGATTGCTACCGGGTGCACCCCGGTGAGATCACGGCTTGGGACCGGTGCGAAGCCAACCGGTCACCGAATAGCGTCTGCGCGGCGTGAACGGGGTCACCATCGTCACGCTATGCCGCTGCGGGACGCCGAAGAGATTAAGCGAATTGAATGTGGGGATGAACGCCTCGGCTATCGCATTCCCAGGCTCGTGGAACGCCAGCATACCGCCCCAGTCGGCAGACCAGTCCGCGCTGAGATTCATGACGAAGGCGGCCTGGCGGTTCTTGCCCGCGACCGCATCGTCGTGCGCTGTAAGGAAATGGCCGGGACCATACGCCGTTGCCTGCGCATCGGCGAACGCGAGGCCCGATCCTCCGATTACCGTCTGGAGGAACGCCAGCGTCGCATCGGACGAAAGGAACAACGCGAAATCATCAAGGATCGTCCCGCGGGCTATTCGCTCTCTCTCGGCATCGGGCACACGTAGCGTTTCGTACCGATACTGAAAGCCGTAGCGCGCCTTCGCATGGACCGCCTCGTCGAGCTGTCGCTGCTGCTCGGCGGTCAGGCTCGCCTGCGTCGGCCGATCCAGTTCGAACAGCTTGTCCTCCGCATTGACGACGAGCTTCCAGCCCGGGTCGCCCTTGAGATATTCGAGCAGGTTCCCGGCGCATTCGGGTTCGAGAAAGGACGGAATGTGCAGGCGGCGTCGCATAGCGAACGCCCGTGACAGATCTTCCGGATCGAGCGCCGGGTTGATGCGGAAAGAGGAGCTATTCATAACTATCCGACAATCTCAAAGCGCGGGATTGTTGTAGCAATGGAGGGCGGAAAATCCCCCACAAAATCTGTGAAAATACGCTTTCCGAGCGGGTTTCCCCCCAAGGCGACTCTCGATGAACGCTGAAACAATCCGGTGCCATTCCGTAATGCCGATGTTCGCTTTGAGGAAATCTGGCAACAGGGCCGAATGTCCGAAATTGGGGTGGGAAGCGGCCGTCAGGCCTCCCCGTTACATTGCGTGCTTTCAATCAGCTGTGACTGGGGATCGTATATGATCTCAATCAGACTGCAGCCGCCATCCATAATCATTGGCAAATCGCGGTAGTCGTCGAACCAACGCGACTGGTCGGCTTGTCCGAAAGAAGCTGCCATCACTTCGTCATTGGATGCAATCTCTGCCTCCTCGGCCTCGGTGCATGGTCGCGAATCCATGTCTTCGAGCATCACTTCGCAGCCGTCCTCGCTCCCGCGCGCTTCTGTTGGCAGGGGAGTGACATAAACCGCCATCACCTTTCCGTCGGGCCGCAGGGCGTAGTTGCGCGAGTATTCTTCAAGTGCCTCAGCCCCGACGGGTAGTTCCACGGCGGACTCGATCACGCGCATGATTACTTCTCGAACGGAGGGCCGCTCCGAGCTGGCTCCACCGATTAACAGCGCGAAGGCCAAGAAGGTCGCTTTCATCGGAGGAGAATAACGCAAACAGCTGATGGCAGCCATCGGGTCGTTAGCCGACAGGCAGCTTTCGACCCGCTCGATGGCAACCGATCCCCGACAATCTCAAAGCGCGGGATTGTTGTAGCAATGCCACGTGAAGATCGCCGTCGCTCCGCGGTGAGGGCGCCAGGGTTCGGCGAGGGCGCGGGTCTCTTTTTCGCTGGGTCGCTCCTCGAGCGAAAGGATCTTGCCCAAGCCCGCTTGCACGGCGAGGTCGCCGGCGGGCCAGATGTCCGGGCGGCCCTCGGCGAACAGGAGGTAGATTTCGGCGGTCCAGCGGCCGATGCCTTTGATCTGGGTGAGCTGGGCAATGGCCTCCTCGTCGTCGGCGGGGAGGGCGTCGAAATCGATCGCGCCCGCCGCCACGAGTTCGCACAGCGAACGGGCATAGCCCTGTTTCTGGCGCGACAGGCCGCAGGCGCGCAGGGTGTCGAAATCGCGGGCGAGCAGTTCGGCGGGATCGACATCTTCGCCCACTTCTGCGGCCAGCTTGTTCCACATGCTCGCGGCGGCGGCGACGCTGACCTGCTGGCCGACGATCGCGCGCAGCAGCGTCACGTGCCCGCGCTCGCGGATGCGCGGTTCGGGATAGCCGGCGGCGGCCAGCGCGCGGGCCATCGCCGGCTCCTGCGCCGCGACCGCGTCGAGGCCGTCCCTGATCTGGCTTGCGGTCAAACCCACGTGCGCTTTCCCAATCTTGCCAAACCTGCGGCCAGCCCCTAGCAGCCGCGCCGAATGCCCGACAGGGGGCACGTCTGAAGGATCCGCACACCATGCCCAAGCTGATCGTCGTCAACCGCGCGGGAGAAGAGAAGTCCGTCGACGTGGCCGATGGCCTGACCGTGATGGAAGCGATCCGCGACAACGGCTTCGACGAACTGCTCGCGCTGTGCGGCGGGTGCTGTTCGTGCGCCACGTGCCACGTCCACGTCGATCCGGCGTTCAAGGACCGGCTCCCGGCGATGAGCGAGGACGAGGACGACTTGCTCGAATCCACCGATCACCGCGACGAGAATTCGCGCCTCGGCTGCCAGGTCCCCTTCACGCCCGACCTCGACGGGATGCGCGTGACGATCGCCCAGGAAGATTGAGCGAAGCGCCGGTCCGCGACCCGTATCCGCAAGGCGGAGTAGCAGGTCGCAAACCGGAACTGCGTTGCCCGCGGCGCGGTGCGATCCTAGCTCGTCCGACATGACTGCAGCAGTGCGCGCCAAGGCGCTCGACCTCATCGGCAACACCCCGCTCGTCCGTCTCGCCGGCCCCAGCGCCGAAGCGGGTTGCGACATCTACGGCAAGTGCGAGTTCCTCAATCCCGGCGGCAGCGTGAAGGATCGCGCAGCGCTGGGCATCGTGCGCGATGCGGAAAATGCGGGCGAATTGAAGCCGGGCGGCACCATCGTCGAAGGGACGGCGGGCAACACCGGCATCGGCCTTGCGCTGGTGGGGAACGCGCTCGGCTATCGCACGATCATCGTGATGCCCGACAACCAGAGCAGCGAGAAGATGGCGACGCTGCGCGCACTGGGCGCCGAACTGGTGCTGGTGCCGCCGACCAAGTATTCGGACTGCAATCACTTCGTCCACACGAGCCGCCGCCTGGCGGAGGAAACACCCGGCGCGGTCTGGGCCAACCAGTTCGACAATACCGCCAACCGCAAGGCGCACATCGAGACGACCGCGGCCGAGATCTGGGACCAGATGGAAGGCCGGATCGACGGGTTCACCTGTGCGGCCGGGACCGGTGGCACGATCGCGGGCGTCGCGATGGGCCTCAAGGAACGCGACGAGAAGGTGACCATCGCCCTGACCGATCCGCATGGCGCGGCGCTCTACAGCTACTACGCCACCGGAGAACTGAAGGCAGAGGGCAACTCGGTCGCCGAAGGGATCGGGCAGGGGCGGATCACCGGCAACCTGGAAGGCGCGCCGATCGACACCCAGTTCCGCGTATCGGACGAGGAAGGGCTGGAATGGGTCGCCCGCCTGCTGCGCGAGGAAGGACTGTGCCTGGGCTTGTCGTCGGGCATCAACGTGGCCGGTGCGGTCCTCTTGGGCAAGCAGCTCGGCCCGCAGGCGCGCGTGGTCACGATCCTGTGCGACACCGGCTTCCGATACCTTTCGACCCTCTATTCCGCCGAATGGCTGGCGGCAAAGAAGCTACCGGTGTTCGACTGGCTCAAGCCCGACTGATGGCCGCGAAGTTGACTGGGCCGGGCCAGCGGCTAGCTTGGTTGCCTATGGCCGGACGATCGCCCGTGCAGGATACATCAGTCGATGCGTCGCTCGCACCGCTGGCCGGCACCCGCGCGCAGTCGCTGCAACGCCTGCAAGTGGGGGTCTCGCTGCTCCTCGGCATCGTCCTGATCGTGGGCCTCGCCAACGTGATCGAGGAGCGCGCCAAGCAATCGGACAGCGCGGCGGTGCCGGAAGCGGCCGCGACCGTGGCGCCCACACCTACATCCAGCGCGAACGACCCGCTGGCCGACGCTGGCGTGGTCCCGGACCTGCCGGCCGAGGCGGAAGTAAAAGTGCTCGACATTCCCGCTGCGGAGCCTGGCCCGGGCGATGCGAGGTAAGACGCAGTTGATCGCCGCGGGTCTCGGTGCTTTGCTGCTCGCCGCCGGTATCGCAGGACAGATACTACCCGGCCCGCCCGACGCCGGCGACAAACAACCGCTTGGGCTGTTCTCCTCGTTGCCGATCTATTGGAGCGAAAGCGACGATATCGGCGGCACGATCGACGGCGGAGGCGACAGCACGCACTGGGTGCGAACCGAACTCGAAAGCGGCAATCGCCTTGTCCCGCTCGACACGCTGGACGGAGGCGATCTGAAGTCCTTGAAGCGCCTTTTACTGGCCCAACCTCGGCCATTGGCGCCCGCAGAAAACGTCGCACTGGACGATTGGGTGCGGGCTGGGGGCAGGGCGCTGCTCTTCGCCGACCCGATGCTGACCGAACATTCCCGTTTCGCGCTGGGGGATCGCCGCCGCCCGCAGGACATCGCGGTGCTGTCGCCGATCCTGAAGCGCTGGGGCCTGGAGCTGCGCTTCGACGAGGACCAGCGTGAAGGTCGGCGGATGGTCGCGGACGGTAGCATCGAGATTCCGGTCGATCTTTCCGGCACTCTCGTCGCGGTAACTCCCGGGGCGCCGTCGAGGTGTTCGGTCGGCGACTCCGGCGTCACCGCCACCTGCAGAGTCGGGAAGGGCTCGGTCACGGTCGTGGCCGATGCCGAAGTGCTGGACCGTGAAGGCGGCGGCGAGGGGGATCTCCGGGCAATCCGCACATTGATCTCCCGGTCCATCGGATAAACCCTACGCGAGACGCGGGAAACCGCGGGACGCCATCGAAAATCGCCGGGATTCTGCCCTTTCGACATCGGTTCGAGGCGATCGCGCCTGCCATGTGGAAGTACTTTATCCACACGTAAAACCGGCATTAACCGTGTGATCCCGCGAATTCCCGCACTTTTCCCTTCCATCCCGGACCGGAGAAAGTTAATACCCTGCTCCATCGGACATTTGTTTCCACGGCGCACCGAATCGGGGCGTCACGTGCCCCTCGCGTTCGCGCTGGCGGCAGCGGGGAAGTCTTGTCCGTGAGGGGGTGGGCCGAGCGGCCCGGAACGGGGACAGGTGGCGGCTTTGCTATTCGGCGGTTTCAGTGGACAGGCCTTTTCGCCCCTCGGCGAGAAGGGTCGGTTCGTGCTGCCGCCGCTGTTCCGCAGCGCGGTCAAGGAATCGAGCGACGGTCGCGTCCTGTGCCTGGACAAGCACCCGCGCTTCACGTGCCTGGTCGGCTTCGGCCTGTCCCGCCAGCTTGAGCTCGAGACGCAGCTCGATCGCGAAGAGGACCGCGCCGGGCCCGACTTCGACCGCGATACCCGCGCGGCCCAATTGTTCGGTTACGCCCGCGTGCCGTTCGACGATTCGGGCCGGTTCGTGCTGCCCGATCACCTGCGGATGCTCGCGAACATCGACGATGCGCTGTTCTTCCAGGGCGGCGGGCGCAGCTTTACGATCTGGAATCCCGCCGAACTGATGAAGATGGACGACGCCTGGGCCGCGGCCAAGGCGGCCTGCGCGCAGTTTCAGGCAGAGGGGAAGGGCAAGTGACCCAACCTCACATTCCCGTCCTGCTCGACGAAGTCGTCGCGGCGCTGGCCCCGCAACCGGGCGACGTGATCGTCGATGCGACCTTCGGTGCGGGCGGCTATACCCGCGCGCTTCTGGCGGCCGGCGCGACCGTTCATGCCTTCGACCGCGATCCCGATGCGATCGCGGCGGGCGAAAAGTGGCCGGAAACTGCGGAAAACCCGCCGCGGCTGGTTCTCCATCCCCGTCGTTTCTCCGAAATGGTTAACGCGCTCGCCGATTCGGGTTTGGCGCGCGTCGACGGGATCGTGTTGGATATTGGCGTGTCTTCGATGCAGCTCGACCAGGCAGAGCGCGGCTTCGCGTTCTCGGCCGACGGTCCGCTCGACATGCGGATGAGCCAGGAAGGCGCCAGCGCGGCCGACTTCCTGAACGAGGCCGACGAGGCCGAGATCGCCGACGTTCTCTATACTTATGGTGAGGAGCGCCAGAGCCGCCGCGTGGCCCGGGCGATCGTCGCCGCGCGGCCGCTGACGACCACCGGCGACCTTGCCCGCGTGGTGCGCAAGGCGCTCGGCTATCGTCCTGGCGCGCCCAAGGACCCCGCCACGCGCAGCTTCCAGGCGATCCGCATCCACGTGAACGCCGAACTGGCCGAACTGGAATCGGCGCTGGTCGCTTCGGAGACCCTGCTCGACGAGGGTGGCCGGCTGGCGGTGGTCAGTTTCCACAGTCTCGAGGACCGGATCGTCAAGCGCTTCCTGCGCGATGCTTCGGCAGTTGCGGCTGGATCGCGTCACATGCCGATGGCGCAATCTGCACCCGCCACATTCGCGCATGTCTCGAAGGGCATCCGCGCTTCCGAGGCAGAGATTGCCCGCAATCCGCGCGCGCGCTCGGCGACCTTGCGCCATGCCGTTCGCACCGCTGCACCTGCGCGGGAGGCCGCTTGATGGCCAGCCGTCCCACCATCGGCGGTAGCCGTCTTCGCCAGCTGGGCTGGGCCGTGTCGCTGGCATTGTGCTGCGCGATCTTCGCCGCGCTCACGTTCAAGGTGAACTCGGTTCGCAGCCAGGTGCGCCTGGCCGAGCGGCAGATCCTCGCGCTCCAGCGCGAGAAGCTCCTGCTCGAAACCGAGTTCGAAACGCGGGCGAGCCAGCAACAGCTCGCCCAGTGGAACGCGGTCGATTTCGGCTATCAGGCGCCCGGTCCCGGTCAGTATCTCGAGGGCGAGCGTCAGCTTGCGAGCCTGGGCGAGCCGCGCCTGCCGGCTGCCCCGTCGCCGATCCGCGTCGCCCACGCCCCCGGCGCCGAAAGCAAGGCGCACTTCCCCGCGCTGGTCTCGCCGTTGACCGGCAAGCCGGTGCAGGTGGCCGACGATACCGCTTCGCTGGCCGACAAGCTGGCCAACGGCGGCGCCTTCCTCGCAGAGGCGGGGCAGTGAACGCGCTCACATATACCGCGGCCATTCATTCGGGCCGCGTCCAGCTCGTTTCCCTCCGCCAGAAATCGCTGACGGTGGCGCGCCTGCGGGTGCTGCTGGTCGCAGCGGTATTCGTTGCGATGGCGATGGCCGCGATCGTGCGGATCGGCTTTCTGGGGGTTACGGGAAGTGGCCGTGCGGTCACGTCTTTCGAAGACGCGCTGCTACCTTCGCGGGGCGAGATCACCGATCGCAACGGCGAGCCGCTGGCCCGCGCATTTCCCGCGTTCGCGCTGTGGTACAATCCCGAAGCGCTTGGCGAAGACAACCCGCTCGTCCGCTCTCCGCAGGCGGTGGCCAAAGAACTCGCCGCGATCTTCCCCGATATCGACGAGACCGAACTCGCCGACCGGTTGGCCAAGGGCAAGGCTGGTTACCTGCGCCGGCGCGTGCTGCCCGAGGAAGCCAACAAGGTGCAGGCGATCGGTGAGCTTGCTCTCGAACTGCCGAAGGAAACCGACCGTCATTACCCGCAAGGGTCACTGGGCGCTCACGTGCTCGGCTATGTGGGAGCGGACGGGCACGGCCGGGTGGGCATGGAAGCGGTTCTTGACAAGCAGCTGCTCGACCCCGCGACCCGCGGCCAGCCCATCCCGTTGTCGATCGACGTGCGTGTCCAGGGTGCGCTCGAAGACGAGCTGACCCGCGGGATGCGGGCGACGAATGCGCTCGGTTCGGCGGGTATCGTGCTCGACGTGGATACCGGCGAAGTCCTCGCGCTCGCCTCGCTTCCCGAGTTCGATCCGAACCACATCGACAAGGCCGGCGTCGCCAACATGTTTAACCGGGTGACCAATCAGGTCTACGAACTGGGTTCGACATTCAAGCCGCTGACGGTCGCTGCGGCGATCGATGCCGGGACGATCACCGATCTGGGTCGCCGCTATTCGGCACGGCCGTACCCTCTGAGCGGATACACCATCAAGGACAGCCACGATCTCGGCGCGTCGCTCAACACGCCCGAAATGCTGATGCATTCGTCCAACGTCGTCACCGGGCACATCGTCGCGGATCTGGGCACCAAGCGGCTCAAGAAGGTCTTGGTCGATCTCGGCATGAACGAGCGGCCCCATATCGAGCTTCCGGCAAAGGGTTTTCCGCTTTGGGTGGGCGGCGACTGGCCGCTGCTGCGCGGCGTGACCGTCGGCTACGGCCACGGCATCGCGGTAACGCCCCTCCACCTGGCCAGCGCATATGCCGCGATGGTGAACGGCGGCGTCTGGCGTCCCGCGACCATGCACAAGGTCGAGCCCGGCAAGGCCCCGAAAGGACGTCGAGTATTCAAGGCCAGCACGTCGGCGAAAATGAACCAGATGCTGCGCATGATCGTGACCTACGGCACGGGTCGCAAGGCGAATGCACCCGGCTTTCGCGTGGGCGGAAAGACCGGCTCGGCCGACAAGCCCGCAGGCGGCGGCTACAACCGCACTTCGGTCGTCGCGACCTTTGCGGCAGCGTTTCCGATGGATCGGCCGCGCTATGTCGTGATTGCCATGCTCGACGAGCCCAAGGGCACCGTCGCTTCGAGCTTCCAGCGCACGGCTGCCTGGAACGCCGCGCCGGTCGTCGGGCGCCTGGTTCCGCGCATCGGCCCAATCCTCGGTGTGGCGCCGGACTCTTCGCGCGACGTCGATCTGTCCGACCTCGCCCCGCTCGTGCCGCAGTCGAAAAAGCCATGAAGCTCGGACGGATCGCCGCCGCAGCGGGCGCGGACGCGGGCGAAGCGGCGGACACGCAGGTGACGGGCTTCGCAATCGACCATCGCAAGGTCGCGCCCGGCACCGTCTTCGGTGCGTTCAAGGGCGCGCGGGTGAACGGGGAAGACTTCATTCCCGCAGCCGTTGCAGCAGGCGCCGTGGCGGTGGTCGCGCGGCCTGAGGCCCATGTGCAGGGCGCGCTCCACATTTCCGATGCAGAGCCGCGCCGCGCCTTCGCACAGGCGGCAGCCGAATTCTTCGCGCCGGTCCCCGAAACGATCGTCGCCGTCACCGGAACCAACGGGAAGACGTCCACGGTCGAGATGACCCGGCAGCTATGGCGGATGGCCGGCCTGTCCGCCGCCTCGATCGGCACATTGGGCGTGACCACGCCGGACGAAAGCGTCTCGACCGGTCTCACCACGCCGGACATCGTCACGTTCCTCGCCAACATGGCCGGTCTCGCCCGCGAAGGCGTGACCCACGTGGCTTACGAGGCATCGAGCCACGGTCTCACCCAGTTCCGCAACGAGGGGCTGAACGTCGCTGCCGGTGCGTTCACCAACCTGAGCCGCGATCACCTCGATTATCACGCGGACATGGACGAGTATTTCGCCGCCAAGATGCGGCTGTTCGACGAAGTCGTGGCCCCCGGCGGGGCCGCAGTCATCTGGCGCGACGGTAATGGATGGGCCGAGCGCGCCGTGGAACACGCGAGCAAAAGGGGTCTCCGCGTGTTCCTGGTCGGGGGCATCCCTCAAAGCAGTACTTTGGCGGGAACCCTGAACGGGAGTGTGGACGGCGAGGGGGAGGGGATTCGCCTCGTCGCCCGCACTCCCGGATCGCTCGGGCAGGAGCTCGAGATCGAATACGGCGGCACGTCGCGGCGCATCAACCTGCCGCTGATCGGAGCCTACCAGGCCGCGAACGCGCTGGTGGCCGCAGGACTGGTCATCGCCACGGGCGGCGATCCGGCGGCGACTATCGACGGTCTCACCCGCCTGCAGCCGGTGCGCGGACGGCTCGAAAGGGCCGCGCTCAACCGGGCAGGCGCGCCGGTCTACGTCGATTACGCCCACACCCCTGATGCGCTGGAGGCGGCAATCGCCGCGCTGCGCCCGCACGTGTCGGACAGCCCCCGGGGCCGTCTGATCGTGGTGTTCGGGGCCGGCGGCGACCGCGACCAGGGCAAGCGGGCCGAGATGGGCCGCGTGGCGGCAGAGCGAGCGGACATCACTATCGTCACCGACGACAACCCGCGCGGCGAAGACCCTGCGGCGATCCGGCGGCAGGTGCTCGACGGTGCGGTGGGCGCACGGGAAATCGGCGATCGGCGCGCGGCGATCGCCGCCGCGATCGCGCTGGCGCAGGCGGGCGACATCGTCCTCGTCGCCGGCAAGGGACACGAACAGGGCCAGATCATCGGCTCGGGAGATACGATGAAGATACTGCCGTTCGACGATGTGTCGGTTGCGCGCGAAGCGGCTGCGGCGGGAGTATCGGCATGAGCCGGCATCCCGCCCTCAAGGCCTGGCCCCGCCAGAAGCGCGACGGCCTGCGGCTTGCGCTGTGGACCGCCGACGAGATCGCGGCCGCGTGTGGCGGTACCGCCAGCGGCGCGTTCCAGTGCGCGGGGGTCGAGATCGATAGCCGCGACGTGCGGTCCGGCGACCTGTTCGTCGCGCTCAAGGGCGAGGCGACCGACGGTCACCGCTTCATCGACAAGGCGTTCGCCAACGGCGCTTCCGCGGCGTTGGTCAGCGAGCCGGTCGAATGGCCGCACGTCCTGGTCGAAGACACCAGCGTGGCCTTGGCGATGCTTGCCGCAGCCGCGCGCGGACGCGCAGATGCGGTAAGGGTTGGCGTGACCGGCTCGGTCGGCAAGACCGGGGTCAAGGAGGCGATCTTCGCCGCGCTCGACCGGTCGAGCAGGGGCGCGGCGCACCGTTCCGTGCGGAGTTACAACAACCACGTGGGCGTGCCGCTGAGCCTCGCCCGGATGCCTTCGCGCACGAAGTTCGGCGTGTTCGAGATGGGCATGAACCACGCCGGAGAGATCGACGCGCTGACGGCGCACGTCCGTCCGCACGTGGCCGTAGTCACCACCATCGCCCCCGCGCACATCGAGAACCTGGGGTCGATGGAAGCGATTGCCGACGCGAAGTCGGAGATTTTCACCGGGCTGGTCGAGGGCGGTACGGCAATCATCCCGACCGATACGCCGCATTACGAGCGTCTGCTGGTCAACGCGCGCGAGGCCGGGGCGCGGGTCATGACGTTCGGCCGGGCTCCCGGATCGGACGCCCGACTGCTAGACGCGATCCCTTCGGCCAACGGGGGCTCGGTGGTCACCGCCGACATCGACGGGACGCGCCTGTGCTATTCGGTGGCGGAGCCGGGTGAGCACTGGATCCTGAACTCACTCGCCGTGATGGCCGCGGTAAAGGTGGCGGGCGGCGATCTTGCCGCCGCCGGCCTCGCGCTCGCCGAAATGGGCGGCCTGAAGGGGCGCGGCGCGCGTCACCGGATCGCGGTGCCCGGCGGGCACGCGCTGGTGATCGACGAAAGCTACAACGCCAATCCCGCCTCGATGCGGGCGACGCTGCGCCAACTCGGCCAGACCCCGGCGACCCGGCGTATCGCCGTGCTCGGCAGCATGAAGGAACTGGGCGACTTCGCCCCAGCCATGCACGCCCAGCTCGTCGAGCCGATCCGCGAGGCACACGTCGATCACCTGGTCCTCGTGGGCGACGAGATGCGCGCCCTTGCGCGCGAACTGGGGAAAGGCAACGTCGTCACGCTTGCCGCCCCCCTGTCGTTCGCGCATTGCGATGGGCCTGGCGAAGCGATCGCTGCGCTGGAGGAATACGGGCTCGCGGGCGGGGACGCAGTGCTGGTCAAGGGATCGAATTCGATCGGTCTCGGGAGGCTGGTCACCCATCTCGTCGACCGTGGACGTTAGGGGCCGGGAAGGCTGAATGCTGTACTTGCTCGCCGAGTGGATGAGTTTCGAGGGACTGTTCAACCTCGTCCGCTACCAGACCTTCCGCGCCGGCGCGACGCTGATGACCGCGCTGCTCATCGGCCTGATCATCGGCCCGCGCTTCATCGACCTGCTCCGCGTGCGCCAGGGCAAGGGCCAGCCGATCCGCGAGGACGGCCCGCAAACCCACCTCGCCAAGCGCGGCACGCCGACGATGGGCGGACTGATGATTCTCGTCAGCCTGTCCCTTTCCTTGCTGATCTGGATGGACCTGTCCAATCCGTTCGTCTGGGCCTGCGTCGCGGTGACGCTGGGCTTCGGGTTCATCGGGTTCCTCGACGATTACGACAAGGTGTCCAAGGCGAGCCACAAGGGGGTTTCCGGCAGGGTCCGGCTACTGATGGAATTCGTGGTCGCGGGCATCGCGGCCTGGATCATCGTCGGGCAGATCAACACGTTCCTCTACATCCCGTTCTTCAGCGGGCGCGGGATCGAGCTCGGCTATGCCTACTACATCTTCGCCGCATTGGTGATGGTCGGCGCGGGCAACGCGGTGAACCTGACCGACGGTCTTGACGGTCTCGCCACGATGCCGGTCATCATCGCGGCGGGCACCTTCGCGATCATTTCCTACCTCGCGGGCCGGGCGGACTACTCGGAGTATCTGGGCATCCCGCACGTGCCGGGCGCGGGCGAGCTGGCGATATTCTGCGCGGCGATCATGGGGGCGGGCCTGGCCTTCCTGTGGTTCAACGCGCCCCCGGCGGCCGTGTTCATGGGCGACACGGGCAGTCTTGCGCTGGGCGGCGCGCTCGGCGCAATCGCGGTCGCCAGCCATCACGAGATCGTGCTTGCGGTGGTCGGCGGGCTCTTCGTGTTCGAGGCGCTTTCGGTGATCATTCAGGTTGTCTGGTTCAAACGCACCGGGAAACGCGTGTTCCGCATGGCCCCGATACACCATCATTTCGAACAGCTCGGCTGGTCCGAGAGCAAGGTCGTGATCCGCTTCTGGATCGTCGCCATCGTGCTCGCGCTGATCGGTCTGTCGACGTTGAAGCTGCGGTGATCACGAGCCCCGCCTTCGCCGGAAAGCGATACGCCGTCCTCGGTCTCGCGCGCAGCGGGCTGGCGGTGGTGGAATCGCTCGTGGCGAGTGGGGCGCGGGTGACCGCATGGGACCGTCAGGACGTGGCGCGGGCCAAGGTCGATCCGGCGAACGTGCTTCTGGGCGATCCGCTCGAGATAGACCTCACCGGATACGACGGCGTGGTCGTGTCCCCCGGTGTCCCGCTCAACACCCACCCCATCGCCGTGCGTGCCGCGCAGTTCGGGGTACCGGTGATAGGCGACATCGAACTGTTCGCGCAGGCCCGCGCAAGCCTGCCGCCGCACAAGGTCGTCGGGATAACCGGCACCAACGGCAAGAGCACGACGACCGCGCTGGTCCACCACATCCTGAAGACGGCGGGCGTGCCGACGACGATGGGCGGAAACATCGGCCTGCCGATCCTCGCGCAGGACCCGCTGCCCGAAGGCGGGGTCTATGTGCTCGAGCTGTCGAGCTACCAGATCGACCTCACCTATTCGCTCGATTGCGATGTGGCGGTGCTTTTGAATGTTACGCCGGATCATCTCGACCGGTACGACAGCTTCGAAGCGTATGCGGGGAGCAAGGCGCGGCTGTTCGAGATGTCGACCGGCGCTCGCATATATGGGCGGGAAAATGCGCCGCTAATAGCCGACGCGCCTTCGCTCCAAGGGCCGCACAATGCACAGAACGGGGCAGCCGCATGGGAAGTATGCCGCGCTCTAGGGCTGGAGGACCAGCAGATTGCTGAGGGATTCCGCACCTTCACCGGCCTCCCGCACCGCATGGAGCGCGTCGCCACCCACAACGGCGTGCTGTTCGTCAACGACAGCAAGGCGACCAATACCGACAGCACCGCCCCCGCGCTCGCGGCCTATCCGCCCGAAGGCAATGGCCCGCGCATCCATTGGATCGTCGGCGGACTGCCCAAGGAAGACGGTCTCGGCGCGACCGAGGCGCACCTAGCCAACGTCAAGGCCGCCTACACCATCGGCGAGGCGGGGCCGAGGTTTGCCGAGCTGCTGGCGGGCCGCGTGCCGGTGACCAATGCGGAAATGATGTGCGCCGCCTTGCGCGAGGCGATGGCGGCGGCGGTGCCGGGCGACGTGATACTGCTCAGCCCGGCCTGTGCCAGCTTCGACCAGTTCAAGGACTACGAGCAGCGCGGCGAGCGCTTCCGGCAGTTCGTCGACGCGCTGATCGAGGATGCCAGCGTCGATCCCTGCGTGCAGGTGGGCGCGGCATGACCGAGCGGCCCTACATTCCCCGCGCCGGAGCAGCGGTCGCTTCGCAACCGCGCTATCCGGTTTCGACCGGCGCGCAATTCAAGGTGTGGTGGCGCGAGGTCGACCGGGTGCTGGTCGCACTGATCCTGTTGCTGATGGCGGTCGGGACGGCGGCGGTCTTCGCGGCATCGCCCGCGAGCGCGCACCGCCTCTCCACGGCGAGCATCAAGCTGCCCGAACTCTACTTCTACTGGGCGCACCTGCGGTGGCAGGCGGTCGGGCTGGTATTCCTGTTCGGGGCATCGGCGCTGAGCCGCGAGAATGCGCGCCGCGTCGGGATCGTGCTGGCGGGGACGATGCTCGTGTTCCTCTTGCTGGTTCCGATCGTCGGTAGCGAGGTCAATGGCGCGCGGCGCTGGATCAACCTCGGCATTGCCGGTTTCCAGCCCTCGGAGTTTCTCAAGCCCGGTTTCGCGATCCTGCTTGCGTGGATCGTGAGCTGGCGCCTGCGCGATCCCAACCTGCCCGTGCTCGTGCTGGCGACGGCGGCGATGGGGCTGGTGGCCGCGCTCATGATGATGCAGCCCGATTTCGGGGGCACGATCCTGTTCGCGGGCGTGTGGTTCGTGATCGTCCTGCTGGCGGGCGTGCCGCTCAAACGCCTCGGGATGTTGGCGGGGGCCGGGGTAGCCCTGCTGACCGCGACCTATTTCCTCTACGACAACGCCCGCCACCGCATCGATGCGTTCTTCGGCGGCGGCACCGCGTTCGATCAGGTGGACCTTGCCAGCCGCACACTCCTCGCGGGCGGGTGGACGGGAAGCGGTCTGTGGCTTGGCGTTCGCAAGATGAACCTGCCCGAGGCGCACACCGACTACATCTTCTCGGTCATCGGCGAGGAATTCGGCCTGATCGTCTGCGCGCTGGTGGTCGTCCTCTACCTCGCGATCGTGGTGCGCGTGCTGACTCGCCTGGTGGACGAGGAAGACCTGTTCACGCTCCTCGCCGCCGCGGGACTGACCACGCAGATCGGCGGGCAGGCGTTCATCAACATCCTCGTGAACCTGCAGCTGTTCCCGTCGAAGGGGATGACCCTGCCGCTGGTCAGCTATGGCGGATCGTCGACCATCGCGGTGTGCCTTGCGGTCGGCCTGCTCATCGCGCTCACCCGGCGCAATCCGTTTCTCTACCGCGAGACACCCGGCCTCAAGGCGCTGATCGCCAAGGAACTCAACGCATGACCCGCGCCAGCCGCCACTACGTCCTGGCCGCGGGCGGAACCGGGGGGCACCTGATCCCCGCGTTCGCTCTCGCGACGGAACTCGACCGCCGCGGGCATCATGTCGCGCTGGTAACCGATAGCCGGGGCGCATCGCTTCCCGGCAAGCCCGATTTCCTTCCCGCACACGTCATCCCCGCCAGCAAGCTGGGCAAGAACCCGCTGCGCTGGCCGCGCGGCATCTCCGCTATTCTCGAAGGTCGCCGTATGGCGATGCGATTGTACGAAAGCTTCGAGCCTTCGGCGGTGATCGGCTTCGGGGGCTATCCGGTGTTCCCGGCGCTGCTCGGCGCGATGGCCTGCGAAATTCCCACCCTGGTCCACGAACAGAACGCGGTGCTGGGCAGGGTCAACCGGTTCTTCGCCCGCAAGGTCGATGCAATCGCGACCGCCTATCCCGAGGTGGCGCGCCTCTCGCCGAAGAACGCGGACAAGGTCCACCTCGTCGGCAATCCGGTGCGGGCCGAAGTCCTGTCGCTGCGCGACGAACCGTTCCCGCCGTTCACCGCCGACGGCCTGCTGCGCGTGCTGGTGACCGGCGGCAGCCAGGGCGCGCGCGTATTGTCAGAGGTCGTGCCCGACGGGCTCGCCATGCTGCCGCCCGCGCTGCGCCAGCGGCTGCAGGTCACGCAGCAGTGCCGGGCTGAGGATCTAGAAGCGGTGCGCGCGCGCTATCGCGGCCACGACATTCCCGCCGAACTTGGCACGTATTTCGAGGACATGGCGTCGCGCCTTGCCGATGCGCACCTGTTCATAGGCCGCGCGGGCGCTTCGACCATAGCCGAACTGACGGCGGTCGGCCGTCCGGCGATCCTCGTTCCCTTGCCGATCGCGACCGACGATCACCAGGCCGCGAATACGCGCGAGATCGTCAAGTCCGGCGGGGCGCGGATGATCCGGCAGGAGAAATTCACCGCGAAGGAACTGGCCAAGCAGATCCAGGCGCTTGCCCAGCGTCCCGACACACTGGCGACGGCGGCCCACGCCGCGTGGAACTGCGGACGGCCCAAGGCCGCGCAGGACCTGGCCGACCTTGTCGAAAGCTTCGGCGGCAACGAGTTGATGGACGTCATCCGCGTGGGCGGCAGCAACGATCGCGGCGCGAGCCAAGGCGTGATCGCCGGGCAGGGTGCCGCCATGACCGGCGCGGTGGGGGACCTGTCGTGAAGGGCGTTCCTACCGACATCGGCACCGTGCATTTCGTCGGCATCGGCGGCATCGGCATGTCCGGCATTGCCGAGGTGATGAAGAACCTGGGCTACGACGTGCAGGGCTCCGACCTTGCCGAAGGGCCCAGCGTCGAACGGCTGCGCAAGCGCGGGATCACGGTGCATATCGGACACCAGGCAGACAACGTCGAAGGGGCCGGCGTCGTCGTCACATCGACCGCGGTAAAGCGGACCAATCCGGAAGTCGTCGCCGCGCTGGAAAATCGCATTCCGGTAGTGCGCCGGGCCGAAATGCTCGCCGAACTGATGCGGCTCAAGAATACCGTCGCCGTGGCCGGAACGCACGGCAAGACGACCACGACCAGCATGATCGCGGCATTGCTCGATGCGGGCGGGGTCGACCCCACGGTAATCAACGGCGGCGTGATCGAGCAGTACGGCTCGAACGCACGGCTCGGCGATTCCGACTGGATGGTGGTCGAGGCGGACGAGAGCGACGGCAGCTTCCTGCGCCTCGACGGGACGATCGCGGTCGTCACCAACATCGATCCCGAGCACCTGGACCACTACGGCGATTTCGACGCCGTGCGCCGGGCGTTCGTGGAATTCATCCACAATGTCCCGTTCTATGGCGCTGCGGTGCTGTGCATTGATCACCCCGAAGTCCAGGCGGTGATGGCGCAGGTCCGAGACCGCCGGGTGGTGACCTACGGTTTCTCGCTTCAGGCAGACGTCTGCGCGGTCAACGTCACGCCCGAGGCGGGCGGCAGTCGGTTCGACGTGATCGTCCGCCGGCGCGGCGAGGAGGATCGGCGGATCGCCGGTGTCCATCTGCCGATGCCGGGACGTCACAACGTTCAGAACGCGCTGGCCGCCATCGCCGTCGCGCTCGAGATGGAATGCGGCGACGAGACGATCCGCACCGGTTTCGGACAGTTCACCGGCGTGCGGCGCCGCTTCACCAAGACCGGCGAGGTCCGCGGGGCGACGGTGATCGACGATTACGCGCACCACCCGGTCGAAATCCGCGCGGTGCTCGCCGCCGCGCGCGAAAGCGCCGGGGCCAGCGGTGGCCGGGTGATCGCCGTGGTCCAGCCGCACCGCTTCACGCGGCTGCGCGATTTGATGGACGACTTCCAGAACGCCTTCAACGACGCCGACCAGGTTTTCGTGACCCCGGTCTACACCGCAGGCGAGGAGCCGATCCCCGGCATCGACGCCGAAGCGCTGGTCGCGGGGCTGAAGTCGCGCGGGCACCGCTCGGCGGCGACCATTCCCGATCAGGACGCCCTGGCGCAGGCGCTGGCGACCGATATCGAGCCGGGCGACTTCGTGGTCTGCCTCGGGGCGGGCGACATCACGCGCTGGGCGGCCGCGCTGCCCGCACGTATCTCGGATTTCGCGACATGAGCCCCCAGATCGGCGATCGGCGCGGCTGGCGCCATGGCTCGGCACCATCCTCGGCGATCGAGGAGAACATGACGGTGCCGTTCGCCACCGACGGAATTCGGGGAAGGATCACGCAGAACGCCCCGCTCGCGCCGCTGGTATGGTTCAAGACCGGCGGCACCGCAGACTGGCTGTTCGAGCCCGCAGACCTCGAAGACCTACGTGAATTCCTGTCGCGCATCGGCGGGCGCATGCCAGTCATGGCGCTGGGCCTTGGATCGAACCTGATCGTGCGCGACGGCGGAGTTCCGGGCGTGGTCATTCGCCTCGGCAAGGCGTTCGCGACGGTCGAGGCGCGGCGCGACAAGGTGCTGGAATGCGGCGGCGGGGCCAGCGGCATACTCGTGTCTTCGAAGGCCCGCGACGCCGGGATAGCCGGGGTCGAGTTCCTGCGCGGCATTCCCGGCACCGTCGGCGGTTTCGTGCGGATGAACGGCGGAGCCTACGGCCGCGAGGTCAGCGACGTGCTGATCGATTGCGACGTCGTGCTGCCCACCGGCGAGTTCGTGACACTGCCCGCGCGCGACCTCGAATACAGCTATCGCCACTCGAACCTCCCAGAAGGCGCGGTGGTCGTCGCCGCGCGTTTCCAGGGACGCGAGGGCATCCCCGCCGAAATCGGCGAGGAAATGGACAAGATCGCCGCCGCGCGCGAGGCGAGCCAACCGCTGCGGACGAAGACCGGCGGTTCCACCTTCAAGAATCCGCCGGGCGAAAAGGCGTGGGAGCTCGTCGACCGGGCGGGTTGCCGCGGCCTGACGCTAGGCGGTGCGCAGGTGAGCGAGAAGCACACCAACTTCCTCATCAACACCGGCGACGCGACGAGCGCCGACATCGAGGGTCTCGGAGAACTCGTGCGCGAGAAAGTCTATTCCAGCACCGGCATCAGCCTAGAATGGGAAATCCAGCGGGTGGGTCGGCCATGACGGAAAAGCATCATGTCGCCGTGCTGATGGGCGGCTGGGCCAACGAGCGCCCGGTCTCGCTGATGAGCGGTGAGGGCGTGGCGAAAGCGCTCGAAGCCCGCGGTCACCGTGTTACCCGCATCGACATGGACCGGAAGGTCGCAGCGCGCATCGCCGAGGCCGGGCCCGACGTCGTGTTCAACGCGCTGCACGGCGTTCCGGGCGAAGACGGCACGGTGCAGGGGATGCTCGACCTGATGGGCGTGCCCTATACCCATTCCGGCCTCGCCACGTCTGTCATCGCAATCGACAAGGAACTGACCAAGCAGGCGCTCGTCCCGCACGGCGTGCCGATGCCCGGTGGCCGCATCGTCGACTGCGAGAGCCTATACGAAAAGGACCCGCTTGCGCGGCCCTACGTGCTGAAGCCGGTCAACGAAGGCAGCTCGGTCGGGGTCGCTATCGTCACCGACTCCAGCAACTACGGCAACCCGATCCGCCGGGACGCGAAGGGGCCGTGGCAGGAATTCGACCGGTTGCTCGCCGAGCCCTACATCAAGGGCCGCGAGATGACGGTGGCCGTCCTCGACGGAGCCGAAGGTCCGCGCGCTCTGACGGTGACCGAACTGGTGCCCAAGTCGGGTTTCTACGATTTCGACGCCAAGTACACCGATGGTATGACCGACCACATTTGCCCCGCGCAGATTCCGGACCGGATCGCGGACCTGTGCAAGGGCTATGCCGTCCAGGCGCACACGCTGCTGGGCTGCAAGGGGTGCAGCCGGACCGATTTCCGTTGGGACGACGAGTTGGGCGAGGACGGGCTGTTCGTGCTCGAAACAAACACCCAGCCGGGGATGACGCCGCTCAGTCTCGTGCCCGAGCAGGCGAAGTATTGCGGGATGAGCTACGAAGACCTGGTCGAGGCGCTGGTCGAGGAAGCGCTGAGCCGAGCGAGCACCGGGGGGCGCAATGGCTGAAACGATCAATCGCAAGGGCAAGGGCGTGCGCCGTTCCGCCGCGGCGCAGAGCCGAGCGGCGACCGCGCGCAAGGCGAAGGCGCGCACATCGGGCGCGGTCGGTGGCGCGCTGGCGCTTCTGCCGTTCACCGAGGAACAGCTGCACAAGGTGTTCCTCGCGATGATCCTGGGCGCTGCGGTCGCGCTCGCGTGGTTCGTCGCGAGCCTGGCCGGCGTTCCGGCGCTGGCACAGGCGCAAGTCGCCGCGGTCGCGAGCGATGCAGGGTTCGAGGTTCGCCGGGTCAACGTGACCGGCGTCGAGCGAATGAACGAACTCAAGGTCTATGAGCGCGTTCTGACAGAGCGCGACAGGCCGATGCCGCTGGTCGATGTCGCCGCCATCCGGGCCGACCTGCTGGCGCTGTCGTGGGTGGCGGATGCGCGGGTCAGCCGCCAGCTTCCCGACACGCTTGTGGTCGATGTCGTCGAACGCACCCCGCGCGCGGCTCTGAGGAAGCCTGACCGTCTGGTCCTGATCGACGGGCAGGGTCACGAACTCGAGCCGGTGTCCGAGGCCAACGCCAAGGGCATGCTAAAGGTCGCCGGCCCGGGTGCCGCACGACAGGTCGCGGCGCTCGACGAACTGCTCGATGCCGCTCCGGCGCTGAAATCGCAGGTGGCCGAAGCCGAATGGATCGGCAATCGTCGCTGGAACCTGACGTTCAAGACCGGACAGGTGCTCGCCCTGCCGCACGGGCCCGACGCATCGGCCGGTGCGCTGGTCCAGTTCGCGCGGCTCGACGGGTCCAACCGACTGCTCGGCGGAAAGGTCGCGGCGTTCGACATGCGCGCACCGGACCGCATCTACATGCGCATTCCCGGCCGGGCGCAGCAGGCGCTCGACGCCCAGGCTGCGAAGACGGCAGGGGCCGAATAATGGCACTCCCGCGCATCGCTAGGGTCTTCGGCGCCGTGAACGTCGGATCGTTCCGCATTTCGGCGATGATCATGGGGCTGTCCGAAACCGGCGAGCTGATCGTGCTCGGATCGGGCAATAGGGCGAGCCAGGGGATCAAGCGCGGCTATGTCACCGACATGGCGGCCGCGACTTATGCGATCCGCGATGCGGTGGAGCGCGCGGAGAAGAACGCCGGGACCAGCGTTTCGAGCGTCTGGGTCGGTTGCTCGGGCGCGGGCCTCGCAAGCCGCGTCGCCAAGGTCGAGATCGATATCGGCGGGCGGCGGATCGAAGAAGACGATATCGAGCACCTGCTCGTCGCCGCACGCGACAGCATCCAGCCCGACGGCCGGATGGTGCTCCACGCGCAGCCTGCGCACTACACCCTCGACGGGGCGCACGGCGTGGCCAACCCGCGCGGCCTGCATGCCGAGCGGCTGGGCGTCGATATCCACGTCATGCTGGCCGACGGTGCCCCGGTCCGCAACCTGATCGAAGCGGTGCAGAACGCGCACCTCGATGTCGAAGCGGTCGTCGCGGCACCGATCGCGGCGGGCCACGCCTGTCTCACTCCTGAAGAGCGCGAACTGGGTACCGCGTTGGTCGAGATCGGCGGCGAGGTCACCAACGTTGCGGTCTATGCGGGTGGGATGCTGCTCGGCCTGACGGCGATCCCCTTCGGATCGTCGGACATCACCGATGCGGTGGCCGGCGCGTTCGGGGTCAAGCGGTTGCAGGCCCAGCGGCTCAAGAGCCGATACGGATCGGCCATCGCGTCTCCCAGCGATTACAAGGATATGGTGCCGGTCAACGGACCCGGCGACGAGGGCGCAGGTCCCGCAGCGCGCGGCGCCGACGACCAAAACCGCGTCCCCCGGGCCGAACTCGTATCGGTGATCACCGAGCAACTTTCGAAGCTGACCGACGAGGTCGGCCGCGCGCTGAAGGCGATGGGTTTCACCGGCGCCAAGGGCGGACAGGTGGTCGTTACCGGCGGCGGCTCGGAGCTCGCGGGTATTGCGGAATTCCTGCAGAGCGCGCTCGGCCGGCCGGTGCGCGTGGGCAAGCCGCCCGCGCTGCGCGGACTTGGCGAAGCCAACGCCACCCCCAGTTTCGTTACGCTGGCGGGCCTGTGCCTCTATGCCGCGGACGACCCGGTCGACATCCGCTCGATCGGTCCCAAGCACACCGCGACGACCCGCTACACCGGCGTCGGACTAGTGAACCGCGTGGTTCGCGCCATGCGCGAGTATTTCTGATGGGCGTTAACCCCTGTGGATAAGGGATTTCGTCCTATGCCGAGACGAATCGGTTCGTGTAAGACTGGCCACAAGCAACTTTTTCCCCGGAGGGGCACCCCATGAGCATCAACATCGGTCCACCCGCTACCGACGACCTTCGTCCCAAGATCATGGTGATCGGCGTCGGCGGCGCAGGCGGTAACGCCATCGCCAACATGATCGCCGCCGAGATCGAAGGCGTCGACTTCATCGTCGCCAACACCGACGCGCAGGCGTTGAGCAACGCGAGCGCCGACAAGCGCATCCAACTCGGTCCCGACATTACCGGCGGACTCGGCGCGGGCGCTCGCCCCGAAGTGGGCAAGGCGGCGGCGGAAGAAACCGTCGGCGATATCGAAGACGCGCTGGAAGGCGTGAACATGTGCTTCATCGCCGCGGGCATGGGCGGCGGCACCGGCACCGGCGCGGCGCCCGTGATCGCCGAAGCGGCCCGCCGCAAGGGCGTGCTGACGGTCGGCGTGGTAACCAAGCCGTTCCTGTTCGAAGGCACGCGCCGGATGCGCGCGGCCGAGGCCGGCATCGACGAGCTGCAGAAACACGTCGATACGCTGATCGTCATTCCGAACCAGAATCTGTTCCTGGTCGCCAAGGCGGAAACGACTTTCAAGGAAGCCTTCATGCTGGCGGACGAAGTCCTGCAGCAGGGCGTCCGTTCGATCACCGACCTTATGGTCATGCCGGGCCTCATCAACCTCGACTTCGCCGACGTCCGTTCGGTGATGCAGGAAATGGGCAAGGCGATGATGGGCACCGGCGAGGGCGAGGGCGAGAACCGCGCACTCGAGGCCGCCGAACGCGCGATCGCCAACCCGCTGCTCGACGGCGTGAGCATGGCCGGCGCCAAGGGCGTGATCATCTCGATCATCGGCGGCGAGGACATGAAGCTCCTCGAGGTCGACGAGGCCGCGAACCACATTCGCGAACTGGTCGACGAAGACGCGAACATCATCTGGGGTTCTGCGTTCAATCCCGACCTCCAGGGCAAGATCCGCGTGTCGGTGGTCGCCACCGGGATCGACGGAACCGGCGAGACCCGCGCGGCCGAGCCTCGCTCGTTCTCGCTCGGCGCCAGCCGCGCGCCCAAGCGCCCGGTTCTCGAATTGCCGGCCGAAGAGGAATACCAGGAGGAAGACACCCTCGGCCAGGGTGGATCGACGCCTGAGTCCTACGTGGCTTCCGCCGCTGCGGACTCAGATACGGACGAACTGGTGCTCTCCTCGGACGAGGAAACGGCCGACGGCGCGCCGCTCGACCTGGGCGGATTCGGTGCGGGTTCCGACGGCGGGGACACTGGGGACGAGGCCGAGGACTTCGACGATGTCGACGGGATCGTCGATCCGCTGGCCGGCCTGCGGAATGCCGACGACGACGCTGCGGAAGAGGACGGCTTTGGCGATGACGAGTGGACGGGCGGCGACGCACGCACCGACGATGCCCCGCTCGACCTCACACCGCCTTCGTCGGGTGTTCAGGATGATCTCCTGGGCGATGCCGACCGACTGGCAGAGCGTGACGAACCGGTCCAGGCCAAGCTTGGCGGCGGTCGCCGCCGGGGCCTGGTGTCGGGCGATGGGGCAAGCGAAGGCGGCGGGGCTGCGCCCAGCGCCGGAAGCACGCTGTTCGAACGGATGGCAAACCTGTCGCGTGGCGGTGCCAAGCCGGACGAGGACGAAGACGATGACGACGATGCCGGTTCGGCCTCGCTCAGCATTCCGCGCTTCCTCAATCGCCAGAACAATCAGTAATCGGTCTGGTCCCACGCGTCGGGCGTCCGTTACACGCGGGTTCAGCCGCGCGCGGGCATGAGGCCGGGTCATGGGTGAACGAACGTTGACTTCGCGCAACCGCCATGCGGCGGCGATGCTGGCGGTGCTGCCCTTCGCGCTCGTTTCGGCGCCACTGGCAGCACAAAGCTATGCCGTCGTGCAGGCGGTGCCGGGACCGGCATCGGGCGAACTGAGTTCCGCCTTGCAGCGGCTGGCGCGCAATCCGGCCGATTTCGAAGCGCTCGTGGCGGCCGGCCGAGCCTCGCTCGCACTCGACGATGTCGACGCCGCGATTGGGTTCTTCGGGCGTGCGGAGACCGTGCGTGCCGGCGATCCCCGGGTAAAGGCGGGGCTGGCTTCGGCCAATCTCAAGTCGGGGCGCCCGATCGAGGCGATCGACTTGTTCGCGCAGGCGCAGGCGTCCGGCGCACAGGTCGAGGCGATCGCGGCGGACCGCGGTCTCGCTTACGACCTGGTGGGCGACAATGCCTTGGCTCAGGGCCAGTATAAGCTGGCACTCAGCCGGAACCGCGACGACGAAATCGTGCGGCGCATGGCCATTAGCCAGGCGATTGCAGGCGATACACGTGCGTTCGAGGCCACGTTGCTGCCCCTGCTGCAGCGCCGTGACCTCGCCGCCTATCGCGCGCGGGCGTTCGGCCTGGCGATCCTCGGGCGGGAGGACGAAGCGGTCGCGATCGTCGAGGCTGTGATGCCGCGCGACATGGCCGACCGGATGTCGCCATACCTGCGCTATATGCCCAAGTTGACCCGCGCCCAGCAGGCGGCCGCAGCGAACCTCGGCAATTTCCCGCGCGCGGCGCAGATCGGCCGCGACGATCCGCGCCTTGCCCAGTACGCCGGGACGACCACGGCTCAACCTGTCGCCGTGCCTGCGGGGACTGCCGACTCCCGACTTGCGCCCCAGGGCGAGCCGCTGGGCCCGCGCACGCGGGTCGCCCGGCGGAACGAGCGGCGCCAGACTGCCACGGCGCCCACTCGCGCGCCTACGCCTGCGCAAGTCGCCGCCGGGGCGCGAGAGACCACGCCGGTGCGGATCGCACAGGCGGATGTGCCGCGTCCAGCGCCGACGCCTCCTCCGCCGCCCCCGCCGCCACCACCTCCGCCGCCAGCGTCACCGCTGCCGACCGTAACCACGCCGACACCAGTTGCCGTGTCACAGACGAGCGAGCTTCCGCCTGTGCGGGAAGCGTCCGCGCCGGTCGTCGTCGCAACCTTGCCGCAGCAGCAGGGGCCCGGTTTCGAACTGAGCCGGGTCAGCGCCGCACAGACGAACCCTGCGCCGCCGGTCGTCATCGTCCCCGCTCCCGTGCCGGCCTCGGTGCAGGCCGTGCAGACGGTTCAGGCCGCGCCGGAGCCCGAGGATCTCGCGGATGCGTTCGCCGAGTTCACCGCGGCAAGCACCGCGCGTGCGCCTGCGGCCGGTGCGGTCGACATCACGGCCATCAAGCCGAAGCGCGAAGTTGCCCAACCTCCTCCGCCCCCGCCACCGCCACCCCCTCCGCCCAAGCCCAAGGCGCCCAGCCGGATCTGGGTGCAGGTCGCCACGGGTAAGGACTTGAAGGCGCTGGCGTTCGATTGGCGTCGTTTCGAGAAGAAGGCGCCCGAACTCCTGGGGAAGCGCGACGCTTTCACCGCCAAGTGGGGCGTCTCGCAGCGCCTGCTGACCGGTCCGATCGATTCGGCGCGCGCGGCTAATAAGTTGGTCGCCGATTTGAAGGCGGAGGGTATCGATGCCTTCACGTTCACCAGCGAGGTCGGCGAGGAAGTCGCCCCTCTCAAGTAGAGTGCACAGCGCTTCCACCGCTTTTGCACAGGCTGTGAACAGGGTTATCGCGTTGTCCCCAGCCGTTAGCCGCACCGCGATTGCGGGTCGGCGGGCCACGCTGCATCCACCCGTTCGATGACGCAAAAGAGATCGCCACGATGAGAACCGGGCAGGACGATTACGAGACTTCGGTCGAGGACGCGGCACCCGTCGACATGCTGGCGGCGCTGTTCGAGGCGCGCGGGTGGGCGCACGAGATCGTGTCGGCGGACGAGATCTCGGCCGAGATCCAGGGCAGTTGGACCAGCTACCAGGTCCGCGCGATCTGGCGAGCCGACGACAACGTCCTGCAATTGCTTTGCTTGCCGGATATCCGCGTGTCCGACGACAAGCGCCGCGCGGCGCACGAATTGCTGGCGCTAGTCAACGAACAACTCTGGCTCGGCCACTTCGACGTGTGGTCGCAGGGCGGGATGCTGGTCTATCGCCACGGCCTGCTGCTGGGAGACGAAGGGCTGCTCGGGCTCGGACAGGCGCAGGGTCTGATCGAAACCGCGGTCGACGAATGCGACCGGTTCTATCCCGCGTTCCAGTTCGTGCTGTGGGGCGACAAGAGCCCGCAGGACGCGCTAGCCAGCGCTATGGTCGATGCCGCGGGCGAAGCGTAGAGCGGACACTCGTTTCCCGACCGCGAGACCCGAATGGCTGCCTTCCGATCCATCCTGATAGCCGGATACGGTGCGATGACCGGGGCGATGCTGGAGGGCTGGCTGGTTTCCGGCATTACGCCGGGCACGTTCACCGCTTACGGCCCCCGCGCCAAGACGGTGCCGGACGGTGTTCGCTTCACGGCGCAGGTACCGGACGGACCGTTCGATGCGATCGTTCTTGGCTTCAAGCCGCAGATGCTGGCGGATGCCGCTCCTCAGCTAAAGCTGCTCGCAGGTTCGGAGACGACCGTGATCTCGGTTCTGGCGGGAGTGGAACTGGCCAGCCTGGCGCGCCATTTTCCGCAGGCTGGCGGCGTCGTACGCCTGATGCCCAACCTCGCTGCCGCCATCGGCAAGTCGCCCAATGCGCTTGTCGCCACCGGCCTCGACGATGAGCGGCGCATCGCCGTGACCGATCTGGCCGAACGGCTGGGCAGCGCCGAATGGCTTGCCGACGAGGGGCAGTTCGAACTGGTGACCGCGCTTGCCGGATCGGGCCCGGGCTTCGTCTATCGCTTCATCGACGCGCTCGCGGCGGCGGCGACGCGGCTGGGGCTGGAGGCGGATCAGGCCGAACGGCTCGCGGTCCAGATGGTCGAAGGCGCCGCCACGCTGGCGTCCGCAGCTGACCTTTCGCCGGCGGAACTGGCCCGAAAGGTAGCCAGTCCCGGCGGAATGACGCAGAAGGGCCTCGACGTCCTCGACGAGGGAGAGGCTCTCACGCGGCTGGTGACCGATACCCTGCGGTCCGCGCGGGACCGGGGCCGGGAAATGGCGGCGGAGGCCCGCGAGCAGGGTTAATGCGACGGCGTCCGGTTTTCCTTGAATCCGGGGCGTAATATCCCGATATTGCACCTACCGGCTTGTCGTCGCTCGGCGCCGGAATGGAGATTGTATGGCAAATTTGAACGATCCCCGCCCGACGAGCACCGCCTTCGGGTCGGTGCCGCGCGCTGGTGGGCAGGTCGTGTTCGACGCGGGCCTGCGCAAGCACATGCTCTCGATCTACAACTACATGACCAGTGGCGTGCTGCTGACGGGTATCGTCGCGCTGCTCACGTTCAATTCGGGCCTGGCGATCAATTTCGCCTCGGGCCCGATGATGTGGATCGTGGCGCTGTCGCCGCTCGCGATCGTCTTTGCGATGAGCTTCGGTGCGAACCGGTTCAGCAAGACGACCCTGCAGATGATGTTCTGGACCTTCGCGGCTCTGATGGGCCTGTCGATGTCGACGATCTTCCTCCGGTTCACCGGCGGGTCGATCGCGGTGACGTTCTTCGCGACTGCAGCGGCGTTCGCGGGGCTTAGCCTGTTCGGCTACACCACCCAGAAGAGCCTGAGCAGCTGGGGCAGCTTCCTGATCATGGGCGTTGTCGGCCTCATCGTCGCGACGATCGCCAACATGTTCCTGCAGAGCCCGGCGCTGATGTATGCGATCAGCTTCATTGGTGTGCTCATCTTCGCGGGCCTCACCGCCTACGATACGCAGCGCCTGAAGAACGAGTATGCGGTTCTCCGCGGCACCGAATTCGCCGGCAAGGCGATCGTGCTTGGCGCCCTGACGCTCTACCTGGACTTCATCAACATGTTCCAGTTCCTGCTGAGCTTCCTGGGCAACCGCGAATAGTCGCACGCAGGACTCGTTTCATCGTGCCCGGGGGACGACGTGTTCCCCGGGCATTTTCTTTGTCCCGACCCCACGTTAGGGCCGGTTTGCTTCAGCCGCGCGAAAGGCGCGCGCTGTCATTCCCTATGCGGGCAGAGGAGGGCCGCGCCGCATGATTTCCAGTTCACCCGTACGCATCCGAATGATCGCTCTGGCCGCAGGGGTGGCCATGCTGGGCGCTTGCGCGACGCCACCTCCTCCTCCTCCGCCTCCCCCGCCGCCGCCGCCGCCGGTGGAAGTCATTCCGTATCGCCCGCTTCCGCCTGGCAGCGCGGCTTACATCATGAATATTCCCGGTCGCGGACCAGACGGGCAGCGGCTCACCCCGCTCAAGAACCTGAACGACGACCAGCGCCTGTGGTATTTCCGTTCGGCATGGAACGTCGCCGCGCTCAACTGTACGGCACCGGGCGATGAGCCGATCCTGGAAGGGTATCGCTCGTTCCTGACCGGGAATGCCAAACTGCTGCGCGAAACCAACCAGCGGCTCGATCGCGCTGCGCAAAGGGAATTTCCGGGACGCAACCAGGCGGTCGCAGGGCGCGAGCGTCTGATGACGACGATCTACAATTACTTTGCCCTGCCGCCCGCTCGCACCGAATTCTGCCAGGCAGCCCTCCGCGTGGCCGCCGCGCAGGCGGCAATGCCCAAGGCGGATGGCGCGGCGCTGGCCGCAGCAAACTTCGTCCAGTTCGAGATGCCGTTCGAGAACTTCTTCACGGCCTACGAGCAGTACCAGCGCGAATCCGCGGCGTGGGATGCGCAATACGGCGCGCGTTACGGGGCTTCGCAACCGGGCTTCGTGGCCGTGCAGGCAGCGCGACTTGCGGGCGTTCCGCAAGTCGGCGTCAGTGATCCGACCACGACGACGACGCAGCCTGTCGTGACGTCGGGGGTCGTGACGGACGCGGAGACCGGCGCCTCGATCCCGGTACTGAGCGTCCCCGAAAGGGATGAGGCGGTGCCCGTGGTGCAGCCGGTGCCCAAGGATCCTTCGAAGCTCTAGGCGCGGCTCACAAAGGGCTTTAATTCCCGGGTACGGTTCGCTAAGCGGCGCGCTCGCTGGCGGGTGCCCGGCAGCGAGGGACTGGAACGGGGCCGTAGCTCAGATGGGAGAGCGCGTCGTTCGCAATGACGAGGTCAGGGGTTCGATCCCCCTCGGCTCCACCAATTCCCGATCTTCGATCGGGGATTGGTGATTTCCAGTTTTTTCGCACTCGCCTCCGCGAGCGCGTCCTCGGTGCAATTCCTCCGCTTCGCTTCGGAGCACCTGCGGGCGGCCGTTCGGCCTTGCGGACTTGCTGGTCGCAAGTCCGGAATGTGTATACTGGCGACGGTGAATTGAAATCGGTCCGCGACCAGCGGACCGCTAGCGCGAACCCGCGCCCGTAGCGGCCCGAGCCCGACTTGTTCGGGCACGGAATAGCCGCGAAGGATAGCCAAGGCTGCGGATGCAGCGCCGGCGCTTGAGGCAAGACTAATATGCACTTTCTCGACCAGGCCAAGATCTACATCCGCTCCGGCGCAGGCGGCCCTGGGGCCGTGTCGTTCCGGCGCGAGAAGTACGTCGAATACGGCGGACCGGACGGCGGCAATGGCGGCAAGGGCGGCGATATCGTCTTCGTGGCCGTCCAGGGCCTCAATACCCTGATCGACTTCCGCTACACCCAGCACTTCAAGGCCGCCCGTGGCGGGCATGGCATGGGCAAGGACCGCACGGGTGCGTCGGCGCCCAATCTCGTGATCGAAGTGCCGGTCGGCACCCAGGTCCTGTCCGAGGACAAGGAGGAAGTGCTCGCCGACTTCACCGAGGTCGGCCAGCGGGTGACCCTGCTCGAAGGCGGCATGGGCGGTCGCGGCAACGCGAGCTACAAGACCAGCACCAACCGCGCCCCGCGCCAGCATCAGCCGGGCATCCCGTCGGAAGAACTGTGGGTCTGGCTGCGGCTCAAGCTGCTCGCCGATGTCGGTCTGCTGGGCCTGCCGAACGCGGGCAAGAGCACCTTCATCAACCAGGTGTCGAACGCCCAGGCCAAGGTCGGCACCTATGCGTTCACCACGCTCGTGCCGAAGCTCGGCGTCGTGCGCCACCGGGGGCGCGAGTTCGTGCTAGCCGACATTCCGGGCCTGATCGCGGGGGCTGCCGACGGTGCCGGGATCGGCGACCGTTTCCTGGGCCATATCGAACGCTGCCGGGTGCTTATCCACCTGATCGACATTTCCGGGGTCGATCCGGCCGAGGCGCTTGCCATCGTCGAGGAAGAGCTGTCGGCCTACGTCGCCAAGGAAGGCGTGGCGCTCGACGAAAAGCCGCGGCTGATTGCGCTGAACAAGGTCGATCTCGCCGATGCCGAACTGGTGGCGGCGTTCGAGAAGGAACTGCTCGCCGCGGGCGCGGAGGCGGTGTTCCCGATCTCGGGCGCGACGGGCGAGGGGATCGATGCCCTGCTCGATGCAGCGCTCGCCTACCTTCCCGATCGCACTGCGACCGAAACGAAGGGCAGCCAGGTCGAGGACGTTCCCGAAGGCGGAGGCGATTGGTCGCCGATCTAGGTGACGTTTCGCCGCGGCTTCGCTAAGCGGCCCGCGCATGACTATCGCCGCACTATCGCAGATCGCCGATCCGGCCGCCTGTCCGCGCCTTGTCCTCAAGGTCGGCTCGGCGCTGCTCGTCGAGCGCGGCGGGACCTTGCGGCGCGACTGGCTGAAGGCACTGGCGGGAGAGATCGCCGAGGCACGGGTACGCGGGCAGCAGGTCGTCGTCGTCAGTTCGGGCGCGATCGCGTTGGGCGCGGCCCGCCTTGGGCTGACCGCCGGAGGGCGCGCCAACCTGGCGGACGCGCAGGCGGCGGCGGCGGTCGGCCAGATCGAGCTCGCGGGTGCGTGGGCAGAGCTTCTCGGCCAGCAGGGCCTCGTCGCGGCGCAGCTTCTCCTGACGCTCGACGACCTCGAGGATCGGCGCCGCTACCTCAACGCATCATCGACGCTGGCTCGACTGCTCGACCAGGGCGCGGTGCCGGTGGTGAACGAGAACGACAGCGTCGCGACTGCGGAAATCCGCTTCGGCGATAACGACCGCTTGGCCGCGCGCGCCGCGCAAGCGGCGGGGGCCGATGCCGTGGTGCTGCTGAGCGATGTCGACGGCCTGTTCGATCGCGATCCCAAGGACCCGGCGGCCGAGCTCGTTCGCGAAGTCGGCGGGATCGACGAGAGCGTCCGGGCGATGGCCGGGGCCAGCTCGGGATCGGGTATGGGCTCGGGCGGGATGGTGTCGAAGCTGCAGGCGGCCGAGATCGCTGGACGCGCCGGGATCGCGCTCGCCATCGTCAACGGCACGCACGACCGCCCGCTCGCCACCGCGATCGCGGTGGACCGGGGGACGGTGTTCCTGCCGCAACGCCGCGACGGCGGGCGCAAGGCCTGGCTGGGTGGCCGTATCGCGCCGGCGGGCGTCCTGACGGTCGATGCAGGGTGCGCCGACGCGCTGACTGGGGGATCGAGCCTGCTGGCTGCCGGACTCGTCGCAGTCGACGGAGAGTTCGCGCGCGGCGATCTGGTGACGATCCATTCGTCCAAGGGCGACCGGCTGGCGCAGGGGCTGGTGGAATATACGTCCGCCGAATGCCGCGCGATCGCCGGGCGCAAGGCGGCTGAGCAGTCCGCACTGCTCGGCTACTCGCCGCGTGCGGCGGTGGTGCACCGCGATCACATGGTCCTGCTATGAGCAACGGGACCGAGGCAAGGCCGCTGGTCGCGCTGACCGGCGCGACAGGCTTCGTCGGGCGCGCGACGCTCGCCGCGCTGACGCGGGCCGGGGTCGAGGTGCGTGCGCTGGCGCGGACCGTTCCGGCCGATCGGGGCGGCGCCGAGTGGGTGCGGGGCGATCTATCGGACACGGCGGCTCTTGCCCGGCTGGTCCGGGGCTCCGAAGCGGTGATCCACGTCGCCGGCCTCACGACCGCGCCCGATGCCGCATCCTTCGAAGCGGCAAACGTGGCGGGCACCCTGAAGGTCGTGAAGGCGGCGACCGAGGCCGGCGTTCCGCGCCTCGTGTGCGTCTCGTCGCTGGCTGCGCGTGAGCCTTCGCTTTCGGCCTATGGCGCTTCCAAGGAACGCGCCGAGCGGCTGGTGGCCGCGAGCGGACTCGATTGGACGATCGTGCGCCCGCCGGGCGTCTATGGACCGTGGGACCGCGATTACCTCGAGATGTTCAAGCTTGCGCGCAGAGGGGTCGTGCCGGTGCCGCCGCCGGGACGCAGTTCGCTGATCCACGTGCAGGACCTCGCCGAATTGCTGGTGGCGCTGCTGCCGGGCGGCGAAGCCGTAACCCACCGGACGTTCGAGCCGGACGACGGGCACGCGGGCGGTTGGTCCCACCGCGAACTAGCGCGGGTAATCGGATGGGCTGTCGGGCGGCGTCCGTGGGTCATCCACCTGCCCCGGCCGCTCCTCGAGCAGGCGTCGCGCGCCGACAGCCTCGTGCGCCGCTCGCGTGCGCGGCTGACGAAGGACAGGGTCGGCTACATGACCCATCCCGACTGGGTGGCGCGGCCCGAGTTCGCGGTGCCTGAAGCGCTCTGGCGACCGAAGATTCCCACGCGCGAGGGACTTCGCGCCACCGCGCGCTGGTACCGCGAGAAAGGCTGGCTTTGACGCGTGATTCGACTTGCGCGCGCGAGGGTGCATAGTCGCGCCACGGGATCGCGAGTCGCATCGGTGGCAACGACCACTTCACCGCGTCACGTAAAGGGGAAAACCATGAAAAGACTGATCGCGATGGCCGCGCTGGCCTCGCTCGCCGCGTGCAGTCAGCCTGCGCCGGAGCCGGAAACCGCTGCAACCGAAGCCGCCGCGCCTGCCGCGGCCGAAGCCGCCGGGCCCTTGGCCGCCGACGGCAAATCCTCGGTCGGCATGTACAAGGTGACGACGGCGGAAGGCGTCGAGTTCATGGAAGACGTGAAGGCCGACGGCACCTATTCGCAGACCGACAAGGACGGCAAGGTCGTCGAAACCGGAAAGTGGGTCCAGGAATCGCCGACCGAGTACTGCACCACCGCCGATACCGAAGGTGCGGTGGAGAAGTGCAATGTGGAAGGCATCGATGCCGCCGGCGTATGGACGTCGAAGAATGCCGAGGGCCAGGTTGCCACGGTCGAGCGCGTCGAAAGCTGATCGATACGGATGGGAAACGGGCTCCGGGGGTGCGCCTCCGGGGCCTTTTCTTGTCCTAGAGGAAAGGTTCGTAGCCCGGCGGCAGTTCGCCGTCCGGCCCCAACGGGACCGGCGTATGGATGCCGCATTCGGTCTTGTCCCAGCCCTTCCAGCGGCCTGCGCGCGGGTCTTCGCCCGGTGCGACCTTGGTGGTGCAGGGAGAGCAGCCGATCGAGGGGAAACCCGCTGCCACCAGCGGGTGCGGCGGCAGGTCGTGCCTGGCGATGTAATCCGCCAGGTCGGCAGCCTGCCAGTCGATCAGCGGGTTGATCTTGAGCCTGCCTGCGCTGTCCGACAGGTCTATTTCGAAACGCGGCAGGTTCGCCCGGGTCTGCGACTGGAACGCCTTGCGGCCCGTCAGCGAGGCATCGAACCCGGCCAGCGCCGCCGCGAGCGGGCGAACCTTGCGGATCTCGCAGCAGCCGTCTGGATCGTAGGACCAGCGCAGCCCGCTTTCGTCGCGGCTCCGCAGGTCGGTTTCGGCGGGTTGCAGCACGACCAGGTTCGTCAGGCCGAGGTGCGCGACAAGCTCGTCACGGTAGGCCAGCGTCTCGGGAAAATGCTTCCCGGTGTCGAGGAAAAGCACCGGAGTGGCCGGTGCGACCTGGGCCACCAGATGGAGCAGAACCGCGCTCTCCGCTCCGAAGCTGGACACCAGGGCCACCTGCCCGGCAACGCCTTCGTTGAGGACCGCGTCGAGCAGGCCCGCGGTGTCCGCAACGGCATAGCGGGTATTGAGGCGCGCGGCATCGTCTGCCGAAAAGCGCGGCGCGGTGTCGATCCTGTCGACGAACCGGGCCACGCCCAGATCAGCCATGGCGCAGCTTCCAGATCGGCACCCGATCGTCGGCGGCGGGAACATAGACGTGGTCCCAGCGCGACAGCGCGGCCTCGGCATCCGCAGGGTCGAATGGCTTGTCGGGCGCGAAGCTGTCGAAACCGCAGCGCCGCATGAAGAAGATGAGGTCGACCAGCACGTCTCCGGTCGCCTTCAGCTCGCCCGTATAACCCGCCTCGCGCAGCATCCGCGCGGTCGAGAACCCGCGTCCGTCGCGGAACCGCGGGAAGTCGACCTCGATCAGGCGCACGCGGTCGAGGTGCGGGAACAGCACGGTTACGTCCTCGCCCGCCTCGATCCGCACCGAGTCCGCCTCGCCCTGGTCGAGGAACGCGTCGAGCGAGACGGAGGGTTCGTCCGCCGCTGCATCGTCGCGAAAGCGCAGCGAGGTGGGAAAGGCCTGGTTGCCGGGCTCAGCCATAGATCGCCTCCTTGAACCCATCCATGCCGACGCGGCGGTAGGTGTCGATGAACCGCTCGCCCGGTTCGCGGATGGTCCGATATTGTTCGACCGCCCGTTCCACCGCATCGACGATGCCGTCCTCGTCGAAGCCGGGCCCGGCGATCTTGGCCTGCGTGGTCACCTCGTCGCCCGATCCGCCGAGCAGGAGCTGGTAGCTTTCGCTGCCCTTCCGATCGACGCCCAGGATGCCGATGTTGCCTGCATGGTGATGCCCGCAGGCATTGATGCAGCCCGATATCTTGATCTTGAGTTCGCCCACGTCGGCCTGCCGCGCCGGATCGGCGAACCGCTCGGCGATCTTCTGCGCGACGGGGATCGAGCGCGCGTTGGCGAGGCTGCAGTAATCGAGGCCGGGGCAGGCGATGATGTCGCTGACGAGGTCCAGGTTGGCGTCGGCCAGTCCGGCCTCGACCAGCGCCTGCCAAACCGCGTGGAGGTCGGCCTTGCGAACGTGCGGCAGGACGAGGTTCTGCGCGTGTGTCGCCCGCAGTTCGTCGAAGCTGTACCGCTCGGCCAAATCGGCGACCACGTCCATCTGGTCGGCCGAGATGTCGCCGGGAATGCCGCCGACGGGCTTCAGGCTGATGTTGGCGATCGCATAGCCGGGCGCCTTGTGGGCGATCACCTGCCGGTCCACCCACGCGGCGAATGCGGGGTCGGACAGGTCGATCTCGTCGCTCAGGCCCTGCTCGAAAGGCGGCGGCGCGAAGTAGGCAGCGATCCGGTCGTATTCGGCCTGCGGGAAATCCTCGGCCAGCGACAGGAAGTGCTCGAATGCTTCTTCGACCTGGCGGGTGAATTCCTCCTGGCCCAGGTCGTGGACCAGGATCTTCATCCGCTGCTTGTGGATGTTGTCGCGGCGCGCGTGGCGATTCCACACACGAAGTACGGCCTGCAAGTAGCTGAAAAGCTGCGAGGTCGGCAGGAATTCGCGGATGCGATAGGCGATGAACGGGGTGCGCCCCATTCCGCCGCCGGCATAGACCTCGAAGCCGATTTCGCCGGATGCGTTCTGCACGATCCGCAGCGCGAAGTCGTGCCACCGCAGCGCCGCGCGGTCCTCCGCACTGGCAATCACCGCGATCTTGAACTTACGCGGCAGGTAGCTGAATTCGGGCATGAACGTGGTCATCTGCCGCAGCATCTCGCACCACGGGCGCGGGTCGATCAGTTCGTCGGCGGCGGCGCCGGCATACTGGTCCGAGCTGATGTTGCGGATCGATTCGCCGCTCGTCTGGATGGCGTGCATCTCGACCTTGGCGAGATCGGCGAAAAGGTCGGGCGCCTCGGCCAGCTTGATCCAGTTGTACTGGATGTTCTGCCGGGTCGTGAAATGCCCGTAACCCCGGTCGTATTTGCGCGCGATGGCGCCCAGCGCGCGCATCTGCGCCGAATTGAGAGTGCCGTACGGAATCGCGACGCGCAGCATGTATGCGTGGAGTTGCAAGTACAGCCCGTTCTTCAGCCGCAGCGGCTTGAACTGGTCGTCGTCGAGCTTGCCCTCGAGCCGGCGGCGGACCTGGTCGCGGAATTCCTCGACCCGGGTGTCGACCATGGCCTGGTCGTATTTGTCGTAGCGGTACATCAGATCACCCAGTTTCGTGCATCGGGGTCGGCGGGCTTCAGGGTCAGGTCGGGGCGGACGGTCGGGCCGAGCGCGCGGATGCGGTCCTTGATGTGCGCGGGGCGCACGCTGCCGTCGGGGGCTTTCTCGCCGTCGATGGCATAGGGATTGTTGACCCGGCAGGCGGCCGCCTCGCGCGCGAGGATAGCATCGGCCTGGTCGCCTGCGTCCACCGCGTCCTCGACGTGAATCGACCAGTCGTAGCCGGTCCACCAGGTGACCGCGCCGGTCTTCAGATCGTTTCCGGTCAGGATTCTCATGCGTGTGCCTCTACCAGGGCGGCCACGGCCGCATCTTCGCGTGCGGTGACTTCGCCGATGACGATGAGCGCCGGGCTCTTGACCCGCTCGCGCGCGACGAGGTCCGGTAACGCCGCCAGAGGACCGCGCAGCACGCGCATCTGCGGGCGAGCGGCTTTCTCGATCACCGCGAGCGGCATGTCGGGCGCGAGCCCGTCGGCCATAAGCTTTTCAGCGATTTGCGGGGCGGTCTTCACACCCATGTAGATCACCAGCGTCCGGCCTTTTCCGGCGAGGCCAGCCCAGTCCTGCTCGCTCAGCCCCTTGCACTGGCCGGCGACGAAGCTGACCACGCTGGACGCATCGCGATGGGTAAGCGCGATCTGCGCCGCAGCCGCCGCCCCGTTGGCCGCACTGATGCCGGGGACGATCTGGACCGGAACACCGGCGGCGCGGCACGCTTCGGCTTCCTCGCCGCCGCGTCCGAAGACCAGCGGATCGCCGCCCTTCAACCGCACCACGTCGCGTCCGGCCAAAGCCTCGCGAACCAGCAGTGCGTTGATCGCGGCCTGCGGCAAGGTATGCCGTGCGCGGCTCTTCGCGACCGAGACGAGCTCGGCGCCCGGGTTTGCCATCGCGAGGATCAGCGGATCCACGAGGCCGTCGTGAACGACGATCTGCGCGCCCTCGATCAGACGGGCAGCGCGCAGGGTCAGCAGGTCGGGATCACCCGGACCCGCGCCGACCAGAAATACGGTTCCAACCTTTGCCATTCCTGCGAAATGCGCGTGGCGCTGGTTGTTCGCCAGCCAGATTGCCTGTCAGGACGGGAAGGGAGGATTTTGAAATCTGCGGTTGGCGGGCGCGAAGCTAGCCTTCCGCCTTCGCATCCTCGTCGGGCTGGTCCATCCGCTGGGCAATGGCCGCGACGAGCTGCTGAAACTGGGCATTGTCGCGCAGGTTGATGTCGCGTTGCGGGAAGGGGATTTCGATCCCGCTTTCCTTGAACAGCTTCCACAGTCGCTTGAGCACGTCGGACCGCACGTTGCCCACGCCTTCCTCGGGGTCGTTGATCCAGCAGTGGATCTTGAAGTCTACGGAGCTTTGTCCGAACCCCTCCAGCCAGACGACCGGCGGCGGCGTGGCGAGGACCCGCTTTGCGCCCTTCGCGGCTTCGAGCATCAGCTTCTCGGCAAGTTCGAGATCGCAGTTGTAGCCGACGCCGACCGGCACCTGGATGCGGACGTTGCGGCTGGAATAGGACCAGTTCTCCACCTGATTGATCATCAGGTTCTCGTTTGGGATCAGGTATTCGCGCTGGTCGCGGGTGGTCAGCGAAACCGCGCGGATGCCGATCTTGCGGATCTGGCCGAAGGTCGAAACCCCCGCCTGGTCGGCAATGGCGATCACGTCGCCCGGCTTGATCGAGCGGTCCATCAGGAGGATGATGCCCGCGATCAGGTTGCCGAACGTCTTTTGCAGGCCGAAGCCGATCGCAAGGCCGAAGGCGCCCGAGAACACAGCGAGCGCGGTGAGGTCGATCCCGAGGATGTCGATGCCGAGCATGATCGCGATCGCCCAGACCGCTATGGTGACGAGCTTTTCGGCCAGCAGGCGCTGGGTTTCGTCGAACTTCGTCAGGCGGCGCAGCAGCCGCCGTGCCAGCCGGCTGAGGAACCACGCCGCGACGAGGATGGCGACGAGGACCGCGACGAACACGATCGTGTCCCAGACGGAAATGCGGAACGAGCCCAGGTCGATCGCCCAGCGGTCGAGCGTATCGACCACGCCGGCTGCGGTGCCGCTCCGTTCGGAAACGGCGTCCTTGAGCCCTTCAGCCACTTCGACCCCCTGCTCGGAGGGCGTGGGTTCGGGTTGCGGAGCGGGTGTGGACTTGGGGATCAGCGCGGAATTCATTGTTTCTCCATCGCGGCGAATGCCTGCTCGATATCCGCGATCAGGTCTCGCGGATCCTCAAGGCCGATGGAGAACCGTATCGCCGCGCCCGCGCCATCTGGCAGATCGGAGGGTGGAAACTCGCTCGCGGTGCGCTTCGGGTCGGCCGGGACGACGAGGCTTTCGTATCCGCCCCAGCTATAACCGATGCCGAACAGTTCGAGCGCATCGATGAAGGCGGCGCGCCCGTCCGGTCCGCCGCCAGCAAGGATGACGCTGAACAGCCCGCATCCGCCGGTGAAGTCGCGCGCCCACAGGTCGTTCCCTGCCGCGCCCGGCAGCATGGGACACAGCACGCGGGCCACTTCCGGCCGGGTTTCGAGCCAGCGGGCGATCTCCAGCGCGGAGGCGGTCGACTGGGCCAGGCGAACGCCCATCGTCCGCAAGCCCCGCAAGGCGAGCGAGGCATCGTCGGGCGATACCACGTTGCCGAGCGACTGAGCCGTGGGGCGTAACCGAGAATGCCAGGCCTCGCCCGCACTCGCCGAACCCATCATCAGGTCCGAATGCCCGCCGACGTGCTTGGTCAGGCTCATGACCGAGATATCGCACCCGCGCTCCAGCGCGGGAAAGCCCAGCGCGCTCGCCCAGGTATTGTCGATCACGCTCACCGCGCCCTTTTCGCGGGCGGTGCGGGCGAGGGCGGGGATGTCGCATACCTCCATCGTCAGGCTGCCGGGACTTTCGAGCATGACCGCCGCAGTCCGTTCGCAGAACAGCGCCGCGTAACCCTCGATGTCGAGCGGGTCGAAGTATCGAGTCTCGATACCCATCCGCTTGAGCAATCCGTTGGCGAGCGTCCGCGTCGGCTCGTACGCGTTGTCGGTGACGAGCAGGACATCGCCGGGCTTCAGGACCGTCAGCAACGCCCCCGCGATGGCCGCCACCCCGCTGGGATAGAGGACCGTCCCTGCCGCGCCCGGCTCGATCTCGGTCAGCGCTTCGGCGAGCGCCCACTGGGTCGGCGTGCCGCGGCGACCGTAATAGAAATGACCGTCTGCGTTCGGCCTGCCTGCGGCGAGGTCGGCGCTGTCTTCGTACAGATGCGTGCTCGTGCGCCAGACGGGCGGGTTGACCGCGGCGCCGGTCCATTCGGCGCGGCGCCCCGCGGTGACGAGCCTCGTTCCCGGCCTTTGCCTGCCGCTGCCCTTGGCCATGCTCAGGCAGCCGCCCCGGTTTCCTTCGGCGTCGCGGGGTCGGCGCCCCATTCGCTCCAGCTTCCGTCGTAGAGCGCCGCGTCCTCGATCCCCAGGCGGTGCAGCGCGAACAGCAGGACCGATGCCGTCACTCCGCTGCCGCACGAAGCGGCGATCGGGCGCGACAGGTCCACCCCTGCGCGTTCGAATGCCGCTCGCAGTTCGTCGTCGGAGCGGAAGGTGCCGTCGGCATTGTAGAGATCGCGGAAGAACAGGTTGCGCGCGCCGGGGATGTGTCCGCCCGGCAGACCGTGGACGGTATCGACCGTCTCGCCGGTGAAGCGCCCGGCGTCGCGCGCGTCGATCACCTGCTCGCCCGCGTCGGAGATGTTGGCGAGCATCTGGTCCTTGGTGCGTACGCGGCGCCAGTCTGCGGTCAGGGTGGGGGCCTCGGTTGGCGCGGCATTGGCTTCGCCATTTTCGATGGGCCGCCCTTCGGCTTTCCACTTGGCGATTCCGCCGTCCAGGATCGCGACCTGGGCCAGGCCGTTCATCCGCAGCATGAACCACGCGCGGGCGGAGGTCTTCACCGCACTGTCGTCGTAGAGCACGACCGCATCGGGCCGGGCGATGCCGAGCGCGGAGAGGCGCGCCGCGACCTGTTCGGAGGTGGGCAGGGCGTTGGGTACGGGCGAGCCGCTATCCTTCAGCGTCGCGAGGTCGAGGAAACGGGCACCCGGAATGTGACCGGCGGCAAATTCGGCACGGGCGTCGCGGGTCGGATCGGTCGCATGCGCGGTCGCGTCGAGCACGACGACGTCGCCGCTTTCGATCGCGTGCGCGAGCCAGTCTGTCGAAACGAGGGTGTCCATCCGCGCAAGGCTAGCGGCCACGCAACGCGCAATCCAGCCCTAGTCTGCGGTTAGTCGAGCGCGGTCTGGCCCACGGCGTGGTAGGTCTGCGGCATCTCGTCGAGCCGGAACGGCTGGAGGCGCTGGGCGCCGGGCTGCTTGAGCCCCACCACGAACGTGCGCGCGACGGGTGCCATGCCGGTCGCTTCCGCCCGAACGCGGAGCAGGGGCACATAGACCACCGCCTTGCCGTGCGGGATCGGCCGGATTTCCTCGACCGGGAGGCGGAATTCGCCGGTGAACTCGGCGCTCTCACCCGGATCGAGCCGTTCGATCGAGCGCACCGGCGCAAGCGGCACCGCCGGATCGGCGAGCTGCGCCTGCGTGGGAACGCGCGCATGCGCGGTGACGAGGTCGCCGCCGAACGTGACGCTCTCCAGCGGATGCGCCCCGCGATTGGTCACGCGCAACTGGTAAGACAGCGTGGCGAAGCGCATGGAGCGGGCAAGCTGCTTCACCTGCGCCTCGATCAGCAGCGGCGGTCCCGTCAGCGCCGCGGCGGGTGGAGCGGCGGGTGTCGGAGCCGGCTGGCCGACAGGGCGCGGCGGCTCGATCGCGGGTGCCGGTGCATGCTCGCTCGAGCGGCGGCGGCGGAACCACAACGCCGCACCTATGCCCCCTGCTGCGATCAGGCCTCCCAGGGCCAGCAGCCAGCCGGGCAGTCCTTCGTCGGCAGGAGCCGGCGACGGCGCACTGTCCGGTGTCGCAGGAGCGATGTCGACCGGAGCCGCCGGAAGATCGGTCGATGGCGCCGCGGTGGTGATCGGCGGGAGTGGGCTGGGGGCCGATGTGATGGCCTCCCTTTCTTCCTGCGTGATGGCCGATGGCGGGGTGAAGCGCGGCGGCAGCGAACTGTTGCGCGGCGGCGGGACCGTGCGCGGCGACGGGGCCGCGGTCGGCTGGGGCGCGGGGGTCGGCGTGGGCGTGGCGGTTGCGCGCGGGGTGGGTGTCGGCGTGGGCGCGCGCGGCCGGGTCAGGATCGGGGCATCGGGATCGACCGGCCCCTGAATGTCGGTCGGCGTCGGCGTGGCCGTGGGGGTCGGCAAGCGGAATCCGCCCGGCGACTGGGTGTCCTGCGCAAGCGACGGCACGGCGGACGTGCCCACGGCGAGTGCGAACAGGCTGGCGGTTGCGAAGTGTCTCATGATTCCCGGTGGCGCTTCCGAAGCGTCCGAAGGGCTGAATAGGCACTGAATTGCGCAAGTCCACCGCCGCCTTGCGATGAAACGCGATTCGCGCCAGATGCGCGGCATGAGCGACACACCTGCCACATTGCACCTCGGCCAGTCGAGCGCGCTACCCGCTTCGCCCGAGGCGGCGACGCTCGACTACGTGCCCAATCCGCGCACCGGCGCGCTGTACCTCGTGCGTTTCGCGGCACCGGAATTCACCTCGCTCTGCCCGGTCACCGGCCAGCCAGATTTCGCGCATCTCGTGATCGACTACGCACCCGGCGACCGGATCGTCGAATCGAAAAGCCTCAAGCTGTTCCTCGGCAGCTTCCGCAACCATGCGGGCTTCCACGAGGACGTGACGGTCGGAATCGGCCAGCGCCTGGCGGACGAGATGCAGCCCACGTGGCTGCGCATCGGCGGCTACTGGTACCCGCGCGGCGGCATCCCGATCGACGTGTTCTGGCAGACCGGCGCGCCGCCAGAGGGACTATGGGTGCCGGAGCAAGGCGTGGCAGGGTATCGCGGGCGGGGGTGAGGCGGCCTGAGCGGCAGATTTCGGCAATTCAGGGAAGATGCGGAATTGCCGCAACGTGAGTGGAAAGCTGACGGCATTAGTCTGACGCAGAGATCGTTGGCTTAGACACCTCCCGTAAGGGAGACCAAATCATGAAATTCGTCCTGCTCAAGTCGCGTGGTGGTGATTATATGGTAATCGCCGAAAACGTAGCGTGGCTGCGTTCGCACGAGAATGATCAAACCAAGGTTGGTATGGTGGGAAGCGATGCAATTCTCGTTGCTGGAAGCATCGAGGAGACTGCTGCGACCCTTCTGGCTGGCTAGGCGCCGTTTGATGCTTACTCAACCCGGTCCGACCCTCGCAATCCATGCCCGGCCTGACGCCTGCGAGTCTCATATTCACCTGTAGTCGAGGCCGACAATCCTTCTCACGATCTCCAGCAGGCTCACGCCAACATGGCTACCCACTCGGCAGGGTGGAATCCGACAAGAACCCCGCCGGGATGACGGGTCACTGGGCTCCTGATGCACGAAGGCCGGGCGATCATTAGCCTGATCGCCTTTTCAGCATCCAAATGTTCTTTCTGGCTGGCTTCGAGCTCGCGGAAGGCCATGCACTGGCGGTTAAGCGCCCGCTCCCAGCCCACAGCAACCACCCAGCCTCGAACAAGGCCTTGGGTGGCGCCTTCCTTCTCGAAGTCATGGAAGGTATGCACAAGGCCATTATCGTCGAGCCATTTGCGTGCCTTTCTGACGGTGGCGCTGTCAGGAACTCCATAAATGTGGATCGTCGTGCAGCGCCCGTCCTGGAGAGGCGCACGCGCAGGACCGACAATGGGACCGGTCTGATCGGCCCGTCTTACGCGGATAAGTTCACCGAGGAAAAGCGCTTGGGCTGCATGCTCGCTCCGCAGCTCCGCCGAATCAGCGTGACGCGCTTTGATCTGAGCAACGCCATGGTCATGATAAAGCTGAATGAGACGCACCTCGTCGCTCCCGTGTAATGGAGGCACCATTATTGTCTCACTGCGGTCAGTAAGGAATTATACCTGTTATTCTGCTAAAATAGGATGCGAGTACAAGATTTGTAAGTCGCGGAACATCGGGCAGTGGCCATTTATTTTCGCGCGGCGAAATCGTTGCTAAACAGTCGAATGAGCGAGAAGAGACCGGGCGACCCGAAGAATTTGGTGAAAATCGAATTCTCAACTTTTAGACCCCGCTCCGTGTGGGGTCTTTTTTCTGTAGATCCGAGATGACCATATCTACTCGGGTGTCCGATATGGGGTCGTTTGCCGACAGGCAGCCTTGCGCGCGAAATCGGTGCGGCTGGACATTTTCCTACACACCCGCGCCTGTGACAACAGGTGCTCATGGCCGACCCGCTACGACCCCCAATCGCGCATACAGAACGGCGGATCGAGGGGAACACCAGTTTCACTCCTGGACACTGTGACATGTGTGACATGCCCTCGGCGTTCGCCGCCTTGCACCGCCGCCCCGCGAGGGCCAGAACCCCCACATGATCACCCGCACCGAAACCGATACCTTCGGACCAATCGAGGTCCCCGCCGATCACCTGTGGGGCGCGCAGACCCAGCGCAGCCTGCAGAATTTCCGCATCGGCGGAGAGACGATGCCGGTGCCGCTGGTCCGTGCGCTGGGCGTCATCAAGCGCGCGGCGGCCGAGGCCAATCGCGAGCTCGGGTTGCTCGACCCCGCGATCGCCGATGCCATCGTCGAGGCGGCGCAGGAAGTCATCGATGGAAAGCTGGGTGGCGAGTTTCCGCTGGTCGTCTGGCAGACCGGATCGGGCACCCAGTCGAACATGAACGCCAACGAAGTTATCGCCAACCGGGCGATTCAACTGCTCGGCGGCCAGATCGGCTCGAAGGCGCCGGTCCACCCGAACGACCACGTGAACATGAGCCAGAGCTCCAACGACACGTTCCCCAGCGCGATCACCGTCGCGGCGGCGGGCGAGGTCGTCCGGCACCTTCTGCCCGCGCTGAAGGCGATGCACGCCGACCTGGCCGACAAGGCGGCGCGCTGGGACGATATCGTCAAGATCGGGCGCACGCATACTCAGGATGCCACACCTCTGACGCTGGGACAGGAATTCTCGGGCTACGCGGCGCAGGTCGAGGCGGGGATCGCGCGGATCGAGCTGGCGCTGCCCGGTCTGTACGAGCTGGCGCAGGGCGGGACTGCGGTGGGCACCGGCCTCAACGCGCCCGCCGGGTTTGCGGAGCTGGTGGCCGCTAAGGTCGCCGCGATCACCGGACTGCCGTTCGTCACCGCGCCCAACAAGTTCGCCGCACTGGCCGCGCAGGACGCGCTGGTGTTCGCCCACGGCGCGCTCAACGCGCTTGCGGCCGGCCTCTACAAGATCGGCAGCGACATTCGGCTGCTGGGCTCCGGTCCGCGAGCGGGACTAGGCGAACTGGCGTTGCCGGAGAACGAGCCGGGCAGCTCGATCATGCCGGGCAAGGTCAATCCCACCCAGGTCGAGGCGCTGACCCAGGTCTGCATCGAGGTGTTCGGCAACCATGCCGCGATCACCTTCGCGGGTAGCCAAGGGCAATTCGAGCTCAACGTCTATCGCCCGGTCATGGCGTGGAACTTCCTGCGCTCGGTCCGACTGCTGGCCGATGCCGCGACGAGTTTCACCGACAACCTGCTGAACGGCCTCGAGCCGCGGCGCGACACCATCGCCCGCGGGGTGGAGAACAGCCTCATGCTGGTCACCGCGCTCGCGCCCGAGATCGGCTACGACAGGGCCGCCGCGATCGCCAAGGCGGCGCACACGTCCGGCAGCACCCTGCGCGAAGCGGCGCTGGCGGCAGGCGTCAGCGCGGCGGACTTCGACCGACTGGTGCGGCCGGAGGACATGGTGGGGCGCGGGAATTAAGGCGCGATACCCTTCGCTATCGCTCGGGAGTTTCGACCCAAAACCATCCCCCGGATGATTTTGTGCAGTCGAAACTGGTGCCGGCTGCAGGATTCGAACCCGCGGCCCCCTGATTACAAATCAGGTGCTCTACCAACTGAGCTAAGCCGGCGTAACGTGGAGGTGGGCCACTAGGACAACCTGTCTCCGCCCTCAAGTAGCGAAGCGATTGGGCGAACTAAAGACCCTCAAGTAGCGAAGCGATAGGGCGAATTAAAGCGCGCCGAAAGTCCAGCCTTCGGTGCGGGCAATGTCGGGGGTCATCTGGGGAGGGCTCCAGTATGCGGGCCGGTGCGCGACCTGGCGCAGCCACGCCGCGGCCAGCAGCGCGTCGGACCGGTGATCGTCGATCGGCCCGCGACCGCGTACGGGCTTGCTGCCGACCGCCACGAGCGCCTCGTTCAGTTCGGCGTAGGAGCGCAACTTGCTTCGCCCCGCCGGTCGTCCCGCGGCGACGGCGGCGATGGTGGTGTAAATCTCGACCGCGACCGATCCGTGCGGGGGCAGGGGGTCGAACGGCCACAGCGCGACGTGGCCGGCGATGCGGTGCAGCACGCGCATCCCGGTCAGGCTCGCCTTGCCGACCTGGCTCGCGCCGACGAGGTTGAAATTGCTGGTCGGGCGGCAGCCGAGCGCAGTCTGGCCGATGTGCTCGGTCACGCGAAGGCGGCCGATGCCCCCGCCGAACCGGTCGCCCTCGCGCCCGCCGTGCCGGCGAAAGTGGCGGGCGATCTCGGGGTGGTCGACGAACGCGCCGGCGGCGAGGTGGGGTTCGGTTTCGCACTGCGCCTCGACGGCGGCCCACAGGCTGCGCGCATCGGGCGGGCTCTCAGGCCAGCCGGGAAAGAAGGCGCCGCGATCGGCGAACGCGAGCGATCCCGAGATGTCGAGGCCGACGAGCGTTTCGGCGGGCATCTTGCGGACGATCCAGTCGGCGACCTCGGCGCGCGACCAGCGGTGGCCGGGGCGGACCACGCGGGGCGGGGCGTCGCCCGGCTCGCAGATCGCGAGCGCGATGCCCGCGTGGCGCTCGCCCGCGGCGCCCGACCAGTCGATCGCGGCGAAGTGCGCGAAGCGGTCCGGCCTCACGCCCCGCCGCGCTCGCTGCGCAGCTTGGCCCAGTAATCGAGCCGCTTGCGCACCTCGCGCTCAAACCCGCGCTCGGGCGGGTCGTAGAACGTCTGGCGACCGATCTCCTCGGGCCAGTAATCGGCGCCCGAGAACCCGTCCTCGGCATCGTGATCGTAGGCATACCCCTTGCCGTAGCCTACGTCCTTCATGAGCTTGGTCGGAGCGTTGAGGATGTGCGCGGGAGGCATCAGGCTCCCGGTCTCGCGCGCGGTCCTCCAGGCGGCCTTGTGCGCCTTGTAAGCAGCGTTCGATTTGGGGGCGGTCGCGCAATAGAGGCACGCCTGCACGATCGCGAGTTCGCCCTCCGGACTGCCGAGGAAGTCGTAGGCGTCCTTGGCTGCGAGACACTGGACGAGGGCCTGGGGATCGGCGAGGCCGATATCCTCGACGGCCGCCCGGACCAAGCGTCGCAGCACGAACAGCGGCTCCTCTCCCGCGACGAGCATCCGCGCCATGTAGTAGAGCGCAGCGTCGGGGTCCGATCCGCGCAGCGCCTTGTGCCACGCGGAAATGAGGTTGTAGTGCCCTTCGCGATCCTTGTCGTACACCGCCACGCGGCGCTGGAGGAACGAACCCAGTCCGGCCGGATCGAGCGGCTGGAGTATGTTCGCCGCATAGAGCGTTTCGGCCTGGTTGAGCAGGAAGCGCCCGTCGCCGTCCGCGCTCGCGATCAGCGCCTCGCGCGCCTCGTCGGTAAGCGGTAGCGGGCCTTCCAGCGCTTCCGCCTTGTCGAGCAACTGGCCGAGCGCATCCGCATCGAGACGCCGCAGGATCAGCACCTGCGCCCGCGACAACAACGCCGCATTGAGTTCGAAGCTGGGGTTCTCGGTCGTCGCCCCGACGAGGGTGACCGTGCCGCGCTCGACGAACGGCAGGAATCCGTCCTGCTGCGCGCGGTTGAAGCGATGGATCTCGTCCACGAACAGCAGGGTGCGCTGGCCGGCCTGCGCCGCCTTGTCGGCTTCGGCAAAAGCTTTCTTCAGGTCCGCGACGCCACTGAATACCGCGCTGATCGCGGCAAAGCGCATTCCCACCGCGTCCGCGAGCAGCCGGGCGATGCTGGTCTTGCCGGTGCCGGGAGGACCCCACAGGATCATGCTCGACAGCCGCCCAGCGGCCACCATCCGGCCGATCGCGCCTTCGGGACCGGACAGGTGCTCCTGGCCGACCACGTCTGCCAGCGAGCGCGGGCGAAGCCGATCGGCGAGCGGCGCGTCGGCGCGGGGCTCGTCGCTGGGCGCGGCGGGAAGACTATCGGGAAACAGATCGGCCATTGGCGGAGATGTAGGAACTAGTCCGTCCGGCGGCGAGGGGTCTTGCAATTCGACGTATCTAAGATATATCGTGAGTTATCGTAGTGAAGGAAGTTGAAGATATGAGACACGGATACCAGCGCGACATCAGGCGCGCGATGAAGGCCGCAATGGCCGCGAAGATGGCCTCCCGGATGGCAGGGCGCGGGTGGAACGGGGACGTGTTCGGTCCCGACGGGCCGTTCGGACCCGGTGGACCGTTCGGGCCTTCCGGACCTTTCGGACCCTCGGGCCCCTTCGGGCCGGGCGGACCCGGTGGTCGCGGTCGCCGCGGCAGGATGTTCGGACAGGGAGAGCTGCGTCTCGCGATGCTCAAGCTGATCGCCGACCAACCGCGGCACGGGTACGAGCTGATCAAGGCGATCGAGGAACTGACCGGCGGCGGCTATGCCCCCAGCCCCGGCGCGGTCTATCCGACGCTGCAACTCCTGGCCGACGAGGGCATGATCGGCGAGCAACTGGACGACACCAGCGCGCGCAAGCCGTTTGCGGCCACCGACGCAGGACGCAAGGAACTCGAAGAGAGGGCCGATGAAGTCGACGCGCTGTTCGAACGGCTTTCGGATCACGGCGAACGCCAGCATCGCGGCCGCTCGCCCCACGTGGCGCGGGCGATGGGCAATCTGGCGCAAGTGCTCAAGCACAAGGCGCGCGCCGGCGAACTGGGCGAAGAGGCGATCGACCAGATCGTCGACATGATCGACGAGATGGCCAAGCGTATCGAAAGGCTCTGACCGTTTGGTGCAACCGCGGCGGCGTGATATCCTCGCCGCCGCGGGCCGCATTCGAGGGGGGAGTGCAAGCATGGACGAGTCAATCGGGACGACTGATGCCGTTGCCGCATCGCCTTGGCATCTCTGGGTCGTCGGTGGGCTGTCGTTGTTGTGGAACTCGTTCGGCGCCTACGACTACACGATGACCCAGTTGCGCGACCGGGATTACATCGCCAGCGCGGTCGAACCGCTGGGTTTCGACGTCGAAACCGCGATCGCCTATTGGGACGGCTTCCCGATCTGGGCCGATTTCTTCTGGGCGCTGGGCGTCTGGGGATCGGTCGCCGGATCGGTACTGCTGCTTCTGCGGAGCCGCTTCGCGATGCACAGTTTCGTGATTTCGCTGATCGGCCTGATCGGCGGCATGGCATACCAGTTCACTAACCCGATGCCGGGCCTGACGGATTCGACGATCCCGATGGTGTTCACGCTGGTGATCTTCGCGATCATCATCGCACTGGTATGGTACGCGAACCGCATGACCGCGACCGGAGTGCTGCGCTAGGTCAGCGCTTCCTGGCGCCCAGCACCCAAACGTAGGTATCGGCGACCGCCCGGTTGATCGTGTCCCATTCGAACGCTTGGGCGCGGTCAGCGCCGACCTGCCCGTGCGCCGATCGCAGGTCCGGATCGGCCACGTAAGCCTCGATCCGGTCCGCATAGTCGCCGATCGCTCGCGGCGGCACGAGGTAGCCGTTCACCCCGTCCTCGACCAGGCTGGCCGCTCCCGTCGCGTCGGCGGCGACCACCGGCACGCCGCAGGCCATCGCCTCGAGCGTGACGTTGCCGAACGTCTCGGTCACGCTCGGGTTGAGCAGGACGTCCATCGAGGCGACCGCGCGGCCGAGGTTCATCCCGCCCTGAAATCCTACGAAACAAGCGCCCTTCATCTTGTCGGCGAAAGTCGCCCGTGCCGGCCCGTCGCCGATCACCAGCACCTTGTGCGGCACGCGGCGCCGGCCGAGTTCCGCGACCACTTCGGAAAAGACGTCGAGACCTTTTTCGAGCACGAGACGGCCAAGGAAGCCGACCACGATGTCGTCGTCGGCGAAGCCCAGTTCGCGCCGCCAGGCCGAATCGCGGCGACCGGGATTGAAGATCGTGTGTTCGACCCCGCGCGACCACAGGCCGATGTCGTCGTTCATCCGCTGCTCGCGCAGTGTCTCGATCATGCTTGGCGAAGGCGTGATCAGTGCATCGCAACGCCGATACAGGCGGCGAAGCCAGCTCTCCAGCGCGGGTTCGAGAAACCCGAGGCCGTAGTAGCGCGGATACGTCTCGAACCTGGTGTGTACGCTGGCGACTACGGGAATGCTCCGGTCGCGCGCCCACCGCGCCGCTTCGCGCGCGGCGAAGTCGGGCGAGGAGATGTGGACGATGTCGGGGGCGAAAGCCTCGAGGTCGGCGCGCACGCGGGAACCGAGCCAGGTCGGCACCCGGTATTCGCTGCGACCGGGGATCGCGACCGACGGCAGGCTGACCAGTTCGCCCTTCGGCTCGAACGGAGGATTGGCGATGGTTGGCGAATAGACCCGCACCGTAGTGCCCTGGCGCAGAAGGTAGTCGACCAGCCGGTTCAGCGCCTTGTTCGCCCCGTCCACCGTCATGGCGTAGTTGCCGCTGAACAATGCGACGCGAAGATCGGACACCTGCATCGGGTGGCCATATTGATATCAAAGGCGATTGGCGAGGGGGGAACCGTCCGTGCGCGAAACCGCTTGAGCGCATAACCTGATTGCGCGCTTGACTCGCTGCGCCGCAACATTAGTGCGGCCGACGGGCCACGCGGTCCCAACGCCGCGCGTGCTCTCTGCAAGGAGAGACTACATGACTGATACCCCGCCGCTGCCGGCAATGAAGCCGGCGCGCCCGTACTTTTCTTCCGGTCCCTGCGCGAAGCCGCCGGGCTGGTCCCCCGAAAAACTGGCCACCGAATCGCTCGGGCGTTCGCATCGCTCGAAGATCGGCAAGGCGCGCCTGCAGCAATGCATCGACCTCATCCGCGAAGTGCTCGAGGTGCCGGACACGCACCGGATCGGGATCGTCCCCGGTTCGGACACCGGCGCGGTCGAAATGGCGATGTGGACGATGCTCGGCGCGCGCGGCGTGACCACGCTGGCGTGGGAAAGCTTCGGCGAGGGCTGGGTGACCGACGCGGTCAAGCAGCTCAGGATCGATCCGACCGTGATCCGCGCAGATTATGGCGAGCTGCCCGATCTCGGGCAGGTCGACTGGTCGACCGATGTAATCTTCACATGGAACGGCACCACCTCGGGCGTTCGCGTCCCGAATGCCGACTGGATCGCCGCCGACCGCGAAGGCCTGTCGATCGCCGACGCCACCAGCGCGGTGTTCGCGCAGGATATCGCTTGGGACAAGGTCGATGTGCTGACGTTCTCCTGGCAGAAGGTGCTGGGCGGAGAGGGCGCGCACGGCGTGCTGATCCTCGGCCCGCGCGCGGTCGAACGGCTCGAAACTTATACCCCCGAATGGCCGCTGCCCAAGGTCTTCCGCCTCGTTTCCAAGGGCAAGCTGGCCGAAGGCGTGTTCAAGGGCGAGACGATCAACACCCCGTCGATGCTGGCGGTCGAGGACGCGATCTTCGCGCTCGAGTGGGGCAGGTCGCTCGGCGGCCTGTCGGCGCTGAAGGCGCGGGCCGATGCCAACGCGGCGGCGCTCGACGCCATCGTCGGCGCGCGCGACTGGCTGCACCATCTCGCCGCCGATCCCGCAAGCCGGTCGAACACCAGCGTCTGCCTTACGGTGGACGGTGCCGACGAAGCGCGGATCAAGGCAATGGCCAAGCTGCTTGAAGAGCACGATGCCGCCTACGACGTCGCGGGTTATCGCGACGCGCCGGCGGGCCTGCGCATCTGGTGCGGCGCCACGGTCGAGACCGCCGACATCGAGGCGCTCGGTCCGTGGCTCGACTGGGCCTACGCGGCGACAGCAGCCTGATTTCAGCGTGAGCGGGCCCCGTTGCCCGCCGCGTTTCCCCTTTCATTCAAGGAGGCCGAAGATGGCCCAGAGCAATACCAAGCCCAAAGTCCTCATTTCCGACAAGATGGATCCCAACGCCGCGAAGATCTTCGAAGAGCGCGGCTGCGACGTCGACGTGATCACTGGCGAAACGCCCGAACAGCTCATCGCCCGGATCGGCGAATACGACGGTCTGGCGATCCGCAGCTCGACCAAGGTCACGCGTGAAATCCTCGACGCCGCGACCAACCTCAAGGTCATCGGCCGCGCCGGCATCGGTGTCGACAACGTCGATATCCCCTATGCCAGCGGCAAGGGCGTGGTGGTGATGAACACCCCGTTCGGCAACTCGATCACCACCGCCGAACATGCCATCGCGCTGATGTTCGCGCTCGCGCGGCAGATCCCCGAAGCCAACGAGCGCACCCAGGCGGGCGAGTGGCCCAAGAACGGGTTCATGGGCGTCGAGGTTACCGGCAAGACGCTGGGCCTGATCGGCGCGGGCAACATCGGCTCGATCGTCGCCAGCCGCGCGCTGGGCCTCAGGATGAAGGTCGTCGCCTACGACCCCTTCCTGACCAAGGAACGGGCGGTCGAACTGGGCATCGAAAAGGTCGATCTCGAAACGCTGCTTTCGCGGGCCGACTTCATCACGCTGCATACGCCGCTGACCGACCAGACCCGCAATATCCTCAGCCGCGAGCGGCTCGAAAAGACCAAGCAGGGTGTCCGCATTGTTAACTGCGCGCGCGGCGGTTTGATCGACGAAGCGGCATTGAAGGATGGACTCGACAGCGGGCACATCGCGGGTGCTGCTTTGGATGTATTCGCCACCGAGCCAGCGACGAATTCATCGCTGTTCGGGACGAAGAATTTCATCTGCACGCCGCATCTCGGCGCGAGCACGACCGAAGCGCAGGTCAATGTGGCCCTTCAGGTTGCCGAGCAGATGGCCGACTACCTCGTCAACGGCGGGGTCACCAACGCGCTCAATATGCCGTCGCTCAGCGCGGAGGAAGCGCCCAAGCTGCGCCCCTACATGAAGCTCGCCGAAAACCTCGGAAGCCTCGTGGGACAGCTTGCCCACGGCAACCTCACGCAAATCTCGATCGAGCGCGAAGGCGCGGCGGCGGAACTGGCCGGAAAGCCGCTCGAAGCGGCCGTGCTGGCTGGCTTCATGAAGCAGTATTCTGACAGCGTGAACATGGTCAACGCGCCGTTCCTGGCGAAGGAACGCGGGCTGGACGTGCGATCGATCCGGCACGAGCGCGAAGGCGCGTACAGCACCCTGCTGCGGGTCACCGTGGGCACCAGCCAAGGCGATCGGTCGGTGGCCGGCACTCTCTTCGGGCAGGATACCGCGCGCCTGGTCGAGATCTTCGGCATCGGCATTGAGGCCGAGCTTGCCGGACACATGCTCTACATCGTGAACGAGGACGCTCCCGGCTTCATCGGCCGCATCGGTACGCTGCTGGGCGAAAGCGGCATCAACATCGGCACCTTCCATCTCGGGCGCCGCGATGCCGGGGGCGAAGCGGTCCTGCTGCTCAGCGTCGACCAGCCGATCACCAAGGACGTGATCGACAAGGCCTGCCAGTTGCAGGGCGTGAAGACCGTCAGGGCGCTGTCGTTCTGAACCGCGCGCCTATTGCATAACCGCCTCTGCGCCGCGAAAGCGGGCGTCCGGTTCGCCGCCGGACACCCGCGCTCGCGAAACTGATCGAACGGGACTGAGATGACCGATCCGACCGCCGACCTGCTGCCTGTCGGGCTGGAAGACCGCCTTCCAGCCTCTGCGCGCGCACTCACCCGCGCGCGCCGCGCGGCGCTCGATGCGATGGACGCGCACGGATACGACCGGGTCATCCCGCCGTTGATCGAATTCGAAAAGTCGATGGCCACGCGGATGAGCGGGGTCGCCACACGGCGGATGTTCCGGTTCGTCGATCCGGCCAGCCTGCGCACTCTGGCGTTGCGGAGCGACATCACCGTGCAGGTGGGGCGCATCGCGGCGACGAGCATGGCCACGGCGCCCAGGCCGCTGAGGCTGTGCTATGCCGGCGAAGTCACGGTGATCGCCAGCGACCAGCTCGATCCGGCAAGGCAGCGGCTGCAGATCGGCGCCGAACTCATCGGCAGCGACAGCGCGGCGGCCGCGGCGGAAATCGTCGATGTGGCGATCGAGGCGCTGAGCGCGGCTGGCGCGCAGGGAATCTCGGTCGATTTCACGCTGCCCGACCTCGTCGACACGCTTGCCGAAAGCGCCTTGCCTCTTTCGCCCGAGAAAGTGGAGGATGTGCGCCGGGAACTGGATGCCAAGGATGCCGGCGCACTCAAGGCTGCGGGGGGCGAGGCCTATCTTCCGCTGCTCTATGCGGCCGGTCCGTTCGACGAGGCATCTCGGCGGCTGGCCGCGATCGATGCAGGCGGCGCGCTCGCGACGCGGCTGGAGGGATTGCGGCAGATCGCCGCGCGCGTCGAAGGCAAGGCGCGCGTTACTCTCGATCCGGCAGAACGCCACGGCTTCCAGTACCAGAGCTGGTTCGGCTTTACCCTCTATGCCGAAGGTGCACGCGGGACGTTGGGGCGCGGCGGAACCTACCGCGTTGGAGGCGGGGAGCCGGCGACCGGGTTCTCGCTGTATATCGATCCACTGGTCGATGCGCTCGGCGATGCCCCGGCGGGCGACCTACTGTTTCTTCCTGAAGATCACGATCGGGATGCTGCCGCACGGCTCCGGGCGATCGGCTGGCGTACGCTTGCCGCACTGGACGGGACCGAGGACGCCGCAGGGCTGGGATGCACCCACCGCCTGGTGGGCAGGGAACCGCAGCCGGTCTAGCTGTCCGAAGACGGTAGCCGCGCGCCGACATGTTCGTAGCCCCGTCGGGCAGCTAATGCTTCCTGCCGCTGGCGCTCGGCATAGCGCGCCCGCTGTTCTTCCGTTCGCTCCGCCGCGCAGTGCGGGCAGCTTACGCCGTCCTCGAACAGCGGTGAGGAACGATCATCCTCTCCCAGCGGCATCCGGCAGGCACGGCACAGCGTATGGGGTCCGGGGGTGAGTCCGTGACCCACGCTCACCCGTTCGTCGAACACGAAGCACTCGCCGTGCCACCGGCTGTCGCTGGCAGGAATGTGTTCGAGGTAATTGAGGATCCCGCCCTTGAGGTGGAAAACCTCCTCCACCCCCTCGCTCTTGAGGAATGCCGTCGACTTCTCGCAGCGAATTCCGCCCGTGCAAAACATGGCGATGCGCGGCGTCCTGCCGTCATTTTCCAGTTCGGCCCGCCGGCCTCTGAACCAGGCGGGAAATTCGCTGAAGCTGTCAGTTCCCGGATCGATCGCGCCTGCGAAGCTGCCGATGGCCACCTCGTAGGCATTGCGGGTGTCGATGACGATCGTGTCGGGATCGTCGATCAGGGCGTTCCAGTCTTCCGGAGCGACATAGGTGCCGGTGCCTGACAACGGATCGAGATCGGGCTGGCCCATCGTCACGATCTCGCGCTTCAGCCGCACCTTCATGCGGTGGAAGGGCATTGAATCGGCTCGCGAAAACTTGACCTCGATTTCCGCACATCCCGAAAGGCTGCGAATGTGATCGAGAACGGCGGCGATACCGTCTTCGCTGCCCGCGATCGTCCCGTTGATGCCTTCGCGTGCGAGGAGCAGCGTTCCGCGAATGGCGGCGGCTTCGCACGCGTCGACAAGCGGCTGCCTGAGCGAGGCAGGATCGTCGAACCGGGTGAAATGATAGAGCGCGGCGACCTGAACGGGGTCATGCCGGGCGGGGGCGGATAGGGGCACGTGAAACCTGCTGCGGATGGGTGGATTGAAGCGGCCGATAGCAGCTTGCCGAGCCTCGCGCACCTCGGTCCGATCCATTGTGGCGCATTGCACACGGAGTCGCCTTGCCCCTGCCGCTCGCTTGCCCTAGGGCGCGGCACGGTTTTCGCCCCCCGATGGAAGGACCGTTTCCCAAGTGGCCAATGTAACCGTGATCGGCGCCCAGTGGGGCGACGAAGGCAAAGGCAAGATCGTCGACTGGCTGGCCAGTCGCGCCGATGCCGTCGTACGCTTTCAGGGCGGGCACAACGCCGGCCACACACTCGTCGTTGGCGAGAAGGTCTACAAGCTCAGCCTGCTTCCCAGCGGTATCGTGACCGGCACCTTGTCGATCATCGGTAACGGTGTGGTGCTCGATCCCTGGCATCTGAAGTCCGAGATCGAGAAGCTCGAAGGGCAGGGCGTCGTCATCAATGCCGAGAATTTCGCGATCGCGGACAATTGCCCGCTGATCCTGCCGATCCACCGCGACCTCGACGGCTTGCGCGAAACCGCTGCCGGATCGGGCAAGATCGGCACGACCGGGCGGGGCATCGGCCCGGCCTACGAGGACAAGGTCGGCCGCCGCGCGATTCGCGTGTGCGATCTGGCGCACCTCGACCAGCTCGAACCGCAGCTCGACCGGCTCTGCGCGCATCACGATGCGCTTCGCGCCGGGTTCGGCGAGCCTCCCGTCGATCGCGCCCGCTTGCTGGCGGACCTCGCCGAGATCGCCCCCTATGTCCTGCAGTACGCGCAGCCGGTGTGGAAGCGCCTCAAGAAGGTTCGCAAGGCGGGCGCGCGTATCCTGTTCGAGGGCGCGCAGGGCGTTCTGCTCGATGTCGATCACGGAACCTACCCGTTCGTCACCAGCTCCAACACCGTCAGCGGCACCGCTGCATCGGGATCGGGCCTGGGCCCGGCATCGACCGGGTTCGTGCTCGGGATCGTCAAGGCCTACACGACGCGCGTCGGTAGCGGGCCGTTTCCGACCGAGCTCGACGATGCGACGGGCCAGAAGCTGGGCGAGCGAGGGCATGAATTCGGCACCGTCACCGGGCGCAAGCGCCGCTGCGGCTGGTTCGACGCCGTGCTCGTGCGTCAGTCGTGCGCGATCTCCGGCGTTACCGGCATCGCGCTGACCAAGCTCGACGTGCTCGACGGGTTCGACACGGTGAAGATCTGCACCGGCTACCGCCTGCACGGCAAAATCCTCGACTATTTCCCGAGTCACTCGGCCGATCAAGCGGCGGTCGAGCCGATCTACGAGGAAATGGACGGGTGGCACGAGACGACGGCTGGGGCCCGTTCGTGGGCTGACCTTCCGGCACAGGCGATCAAGTACATCCAGCGCGTGCAGGAACTGATCGAGACCCCGGTCGCGCTCGTTTCGACCAGCCCGGAACGCGAGGATACCATCCTCGTCCGCGATCCCTTCATCGACTGACGATGCGGCGGTTCGTCGTCATGCTGGGGACGGCGCTGGCATCCAGCGCCCCCGGCCTGGCGAACGAACCGGTCGCCGATTTCGTGCTGGTCGACAAGTCCGACCGGACTCTGACCCTTTATGCAGTCGGTCAGCCGATCCGGACGATAACCGGCATTCAGCTTGGTGATGCGCCGGTCGGCCACAAGCAATTCGAGGGGGACGAACGCACTCCAGAAGGCCGGTACACGATCCACACGCGCAATCCGCGCAGCGCCTATCGCCTCAGTCTGCAGATCGACTATCCGAACGCGACCGATCGCGCGTTCGCGGAGTCATACGGGCTGTCTCCCGGCGGCGACATTTTTATCCACGGTCAGCCCAACCGAATGCCGGTGGATGACAGGATGGAGGGGGACTGGACCGACGGGTGCATCGCAGTCTCCAACGCGGAGATCACGTTGTTGTGGGATGCGATCGAAGATGGCACGCCGATCGAGATAAGGCCTTGAGAAATATTGACTTCGGTTCGGCCCGTTCTACGCCTGTTGCTAGGTAGAACCACGGAGCCGCGGGCATGAGCCAGGCCGATTTCGCGTATGCAACTAGCCTCAGCGACGCGATCTCGCTGATGGTGGGGGTCTATTCCGCACGCCTCGCGACCGCAGCCGATTTCCGCGACGACGCGGTGACTGCCGGGTTCGGATGGGTCAGCTACGACCTGCTCGCCGAACTGGACGACAACGCCCCTCCGCTGCCTGCCGACGTCATTCTGGTCGATAGTCCGGTGGCCGACGGAGCCACTTTGGCCGCGCTGATGCATCTCGACCAGCGGGCCGCAGAACGAGGCGTGCCGTTGGTCGTCGCCACCACCATGTCCGCCCTTGAGGCCGTGTTCGCCTGTCTCGACCGTTCGGGCGCCGACATAGTTATCGAGCCGACTAGGGGAGAGCGCGTAATTGCCCTTGCGCGCACCTTGCCCAAGGTTGCCCGCATGAGACTGCGCGAACTCGACGAGCAGGACCGCGAAACCTTGCATCGGTTGACCGAGCAGGTTGCCCAGATCGCGGCGCAGATCGACCGGCTCTCGACCGACGAGGGCAGCGCGTTCCGGCTTCAGTCGCCAACCGATGACTTCTCGGGCGATGGCGATGCGGAGCGCAAGCTTATCCGGCCGTCGCGTCCGCCTCTGCCCGATCCCCGGCTGGTGCGGAAGATAATCAGGCAGCGCCAGCTCCGTAGCGAGTTCCTCGGCGGGGAGCTTTTTGCCGACCCGGCCTGGGACATCCTGCTCGACCTTACTGCCGCACGCGCCGAACACACGCGAGTGTCGGTTACGTCCCTCTGCATCGCCAGCGGCGTTCCCCCGACCACCGCGCTGCGCTGGATAAGCCAGATGGTCGAGGCGGGCCTCCTCGTGAGGGTCGAGGACGAGAGCGATCGGCGCCGCGCCTTCATCGAGCTCAGCGACAAGGCCGCCGACGCTATGGCGCGCTATTTCCACGAGCTGGGCAAGGCAGCGAAATCGGCGATCTGACCATAAGGCACGGCTCGCGCGCCGGAGTTGAAACTTCGGCAACCATTTCGATTTAGGGTCGCCTTCAAGCAAGGGGTGCGCGCCGGTGATCGAAATCGAAATCCAGAACGAAACGCATCAAACCCAGCACAGAATCCGATTTGCCGCGGTTCCGCGAATCGGCGAAGGCGTTCGATTGCTTGAACCGGATGGCTGCTGGGCCAGCTACGACGTGCTCGACCTGTGGTACCAGAAGGCCGATTTCGGCGATGTCTGGGTGCCCTATCTCCATGTCTGCATGACGCCTTCCGAATCGGCATCGAAGGCTCCGGCGAGTGCCGCGCAGCGGCCGATCGGGGATACCGAGATCGCTGGCGACGAGCGCCCGGTCTATGGCGAAGAGGAGTTCGTGTCATTCACGGGTTGATCAAGCGCCTGAACACTGGTGATGCCGCAACTGCGCCGCATGTCGCGTCGGCCGAAGCCGACCGCCCCGCATCGCCACCGCAACCGTCGCAGCGCATCTGCCTGATCGTCGACGATTCGCGCATGATCCGCAAAGTCGCCCGCCGGATCGTGGAGAGCGTGGGCTATGCGGTGGTCGAGGCCGAGAACGGCGAGGAAGGCCTCGCCCGCTGCCGTGCGGCCATGCCCCATCTCGTGATCACGGATTGGAACATGCCGGTCATGAGCGGCATCGACTTCGTGACCGCCCTGCGTGCGATCCCGACGGAGCGCCGTCCCCGTGTCGTATTCTGCACCACCAATTCCGGCGCTCGCGACATTCACAAGGGCATAGAGGCCGGCGCGGACGAGTACGTCATCAAGCCGTTCGACGATGCATCGCTGGTAAGCAGGCTGCAGGCGATCGGCGCCGCCTGAAGGCAGCGACCTCTGCGCACGCCCGAGGCGTGACAAGTTCGCAGCGGGGCTTCATAGGCGGATCTATCATGCGAAAATTCCAAGCTTTGGCCGCTCTGGGGTGTGCACTTTGTGTCGGTGTGTCGGCAAACCTCGCCACCGCGGCGCCGCTCACTTTCGATTGTGACGCGGCCGCGAACCGTAGTTCGTCGATCACGAGTCCGGCGGGACCGTCGGTTAGGATGAAATCCATCCTGCGGGCCGTATCGTTGCAGTCGGGTCGGATCGTGCCCAATGCGGGGATCGTGCTTAGCTCTGCCGACAACGCGAATTCGCTCGGGTTCCAGATCAGTTTGCCCGCGGCCGGCGCGCAGGCTTTCCAGCTTCTGCTGGTCGGCCGCGCAGACGGGAAACCCATCCGCCAGGCGATTGCCGAGGTGCCGATCGCGAACGTGATCGATTTCGAGATGCAGGTCGATGCGGCGGGGCAGGGTCAGGTGCGCTTCGGCACGCAGGTGGCGCCGCTTCGCCTCGGTAACCTGGGGCTTGGCAAGGCGACCGTGTTCTGCGGCTCAGGTCAATTCCGGTTCGAAAACCTGGAGATCGTTTCGCCCTGATCGCCGGGTGCGTGCAAGCGCACTGTCAGCGCGGCTTGCGTCGGTATCTTCTCACCCGCTCCCAAGCGGATCGCGTCGGCGCGTGCGCGGGACAGTATCGCGTCGTGCACTCCCGGTCCGGCGACGACCGCGTCGGCCTCTCCCAGAGCCCTCGCCTGACGGAGCGTCAGGTCATCGGGATCGTCGCTGGCCAAGTAAACGTCGATTATGCCTGAGGCGGACGCCGCTTCATCGCCATTCAGCCATGCCTGGACATGATCGGCGGATTGGGCGCGCAAGGGGTCGAGCGGACCACCGGACGTCAGCGCGCTGTCTAGAGCGCGGCGTCTTGCGCCGCCGTCGGGCCAGCGCGTGCGCAAGGCGTCACGCGCATCCGATAGCGCCGATGCCAGCGCCCCGAGCGATGGAGGCAGCAATCCCTCGAGCCGCAGGCGCAGCTGCTTGGCAAGACCGGCAGAGGCTCCTCCGGTGCCCACCGCCACGATAACCGGATCGCGGTCCAAGATGCTGGGCACGGTAAAATCGCACAGTTCGGGCCGGTCGGTCACGTTGACCAGCAGGCCCCTGCAACGCAGCCGGATCGCCGCCGCTTCCCCGGTCTTGGCGTCGTCGATCGCCACGAAGGCGAGCCGCGCATGGTGCGCTTCGGGCTCGCCGCAGCATATCCCGCCGGCGCGCTCCACCAGCCTGCGCTTGGCGTCTGCCGCGTCGCCGTCGCCAAGCACCACCACCCGCTGTCCGCTGACGCGGTGAAACAGCGGCAGCGAGTTCAGAGCCATTCGGGGACCCGCTCGGCATCCATGATCGAATGCGGCATGATCCGGTCCGCCACGACCGCGAACCGATCGCCGTCCACCAGCACTTCGGCGACGTAGCCCCGGCTGTTGTAGCTCGATGCCATCGTCGCGCCATATGCGCCCGCGGTGCGGAACACCGCGAGGTCGCCTGCGCCGATGGCATCGATCTCGCGGTCCATGGCGAAGGTGTCCCCCGTCTCGCAGATGGGGCCGACTATGTGCGCCGTCATCCGCTCGCCGGTCGGCTGCACCGCGTCGAAATCGTGCCAGGCGCCGTACATCGCCGGGCGGGCGAGGTCGTTCATCGCTGCATCGACGATCACGAAGGGCGGGCCGTTCCCACTCCGCTTGGACCGGATGACCCGGGTGAGCAGCACGCCCGCGTTGCCCGCGATCACGCGCCCGGGCTCGAAGGACAGCCGAACGCTCCAATCGGCGGTAACGCGCGCGACCATCGCGCCGTATTCGGCTGGAGTTGGAAACACCTCGTCCTTGCGATAGGGAACGCCGAGACCGCCTCCGAGGTCGGCATGGGTGACCGACTGACCCTTGCCGCGCAGCTCCGCGATCAGGGCACCCAGTTTGCCGAACGCGGTTTCCAGCGGCTCGAGATCGCCGAGTTGACTGCCGATGTGTACCGCCACGCCGCGCATATCAAGGCCCGGCTTGTCGGCCAGTGCTGCATAGATAGATGCGGCCCGGTCGAGCGGCACGCCGAACTTGTTCTCGCGCTTGCCGGTAGAGATTTTCTCGTGAGTCCGGGCATCCACGTCGGGATTAACACGCAACGCGCAGGCGACGCGGACCCCTCGATCCTGGGCGATGGCGGAAAGCTCGTAGCCTTCCTCCTCGCTCTCGATGTTGAACTGGCCGATTCCGGCCTCGATCCCCTGGACGAGTTCCGCGTGGGTCTTGCCGACACCGGAGAACACGATGTCCGCCGGCTTCATCCCGGCGGCGAGCGCGCGGGTCAGTTCGCCGCCGCTGACCACGTCGGCGCCGAAGCCTTCCTTCGCCAAGACCCGAAGTACCGCGAGGTTGGGGTTAGACTTCACCGCAAAGGCGATGTGCGGGTCCGAGAGGCCTGACAGCCCGTCGCGAAAGACCTGGGCGTGACGCACCAGCGTAGCTCGCGAATAGACGTATACCGGGGTGCCGACGGCTTCGGCGATCGCGGGAAGGGGTACGTCCTCGACGTGGAGGATGCCGTTGCGGAGCTGGAAGTGGTCCATCGGCGGGGCGATTAGCCTTGTAGGGGAGGTCGGCCAAGCAAGCCTTGCTTGGCCGGTCATGGCCGCAGGTTATCGGCCGAAGCTATTCCGGCGGCAGGTCGAATGGGTCGTCGGCGCGTTCCTCGGACCGTCTGCGCAGCTCGACCGAGCGCTCCGGCGCGGCGAGCGGGTCCGGCTTGAGCAGGTCTTCCGCGTCAGGCTGGGATTGCGAACCATAAGGCGCGGGGGGCAAGGCTTGGCCCGGCGGCGGCGCCAGCACGGCCTTCTGCCCACAGGCGGCAAGAAGGACGACGGCGGAAAGAACGGCAATGCGCTTCATGGGGTCTCCATGCCCAGCGCCTTGCGCGCCGCGGCCACCTGTTCCCTTACCCGCACCGGCGCGGTCCCGCCATAGCTGGCGCGCGCAGCGACCGATGCGTCGACCGAGAGCGCCGCGAACACGCGCTCGTCGATGCGCGGGTCGATCGCCTGCAGGTCCGCAAGCGAAAGCGCATCGAGTGCCATGTTGCGGCTTTCGGCGAGCTTCACTGCCGCGCCGGTGATGTGATGCGCCTCGCGGAACGGCACGTCGGCCTGCCGCACGAGCCAGTCGGCCAGATCGGTCGCGGTGGCATAGCCGAGCTCCGCGGCGGCGCGCATCCGGTCGGGGCGGAACCTGCTACCGGCGATCATCCCGGTCATCGCCGCGATCGACAGGGCGAGGAGCCCGTGCGCCTCGAACACCGGCGGCTTGTCGTCCTGCATGTCCTTCGAATACGCGAGCGGCAGGCCCTTCATCGTCACCATCAGGCTGGTGAGGCAGCCGACGATCCGCCCAGAATGGCCGCGCACGAGTTCTGCGGCGTCGGGGTTCTTCTTTTGCGGCATGATGCTGCTGCCGGTGCTTAGTGCATCGGGCAGGCGGACGAAGCCGAAGGGCTGGCTGGCCCACAGAATCAGCTCTTCGGCGAAGCGCGAGAGATGCAGCGCGCACTGGGCGGCCGCCTGCAGGTAATCGAGCGCGAAATCGCGGTCGCTCACCGCGTCGAGGCTGTTTGCGGTCGGCCGGTCGAACCCGAGCGCGGCGGCGGTCGCGTCGCGGTCCAGCGGGAAGCCGGTTCCGGCCAGGGCCGCGCTGCCCAGCGGACTTTCGTTGCCCCGGACGCGGGCGTCGGCGAAGCGCGAGCGATCGCGGCGCAGCATCTCGTAGTAGGCGAGCAGGTGGTGGCCCAGCGTAACCGGCTGCGCGGTCTGCAGATGGGTGAAGCCGGGCATGATTGAATCTGCGTGCTCCCCGGCGCGAGAAACCAGCACGCGCTGAAGGTCGGCCAGCCCGGCGTCGACCTGGTCGATCGCGTCGCGCACCCAGAGGCGGAAGTCGGTCGCCACCTGGTCGTTGCGGCTGCGGCCGGTGTGCAGTCGGCCCGCTGGGGCGCCGATCAGCTCGGCCAATCGGCTCTCGGTGACCATGTGGATGTCTTCCAGGTCCCAGTCCTCGGGCACGCCGTTCGCTTCGTACTCGGCGGCGATGTTGTCGAGCCCTTGGGAAATGGCGCGGGCATCGTCCGCTGAGACGATCCCTTGTGCGCCCAGCATTGCCACGTGCGCCTTGCTCGCGGCAATGTCCTGCCGCCACAGTGCCTTGTCGAACGGGATCGAGGCGTTGATTTCGCGCATGATGGCGCTAGGCCCCTCTGCGAAGCGTCCGCCCCACATGGAGTTTGCCCCCTTGCCGTCACTGTCCTTGCGACTGTCGTTCACGCTGGTTCTTTCGGCTTGCCTGGTTGCCGGGTGCAGTAGGGAAGAGCCTGCCGACCCGCAAGAACAGGCGGGAGAACAGACGGCCCAAGGCACCCTGACCGGCGAAATCGACCGCAGCCGCGCCGGGGAACTGATGCCCGCGGTGGCGCTCGTCGATCCCGACGACAAGCAGCTCAACACCGCGGCGCTTTCGGGCAAGCCGGTGCTGCTGAACCTCTGGGCGACCTGGTGCGCGCCGTGCGTGGAGGAAATGCCGCTGCTCGACGGGCTGGCGGCCGACTATGGCGACAAGTTGCGCGTGGTCGTTGCGAGCCAGGACCTTTCTGGCGCCGAAAAGGTCGTTCCGTTCTTCGAAAAGGCGAATTTCGCCCGCCTCGAACCGTGGCTCGATCGGGAAAACGCGCTGAGCACCGCGCTCGGCGGCGACGGCGTCCTGCCGACGACCGTACTCTACGATGCCAGCGGGGTCGAAGTGGCGCGCGTGGTGGGCGGATACGACTGGCAGAGTGCAGAAGCCAAGGCGCTCGTCGACGAAGCTATCGGCGGCTAGTCCAAGCCGAGGAAGTCTCAGGCCTGACCGATCTCGCGCAGCAATTGCGCGAACCACGGCGTATCGACATCGAAAGTCTTGCCGCCCCTGATCCGCTCGAACTCGATCACCCGCAATTCGTCGCCGCGATCCTCATCCTGGCCGACGACGCCCGATTCGCCGGTCAGCGCGGCGTCCACGGCGCGCTCGACGCATGACTTGATCAACGCGAGATCGGCACCGTTCGCGGGCGCCGAGCGCGAGAAATAGCCGCTCTTCTGTACCAGCACCTTTTCCGCGCCCAGCGCTTCGGCGAAGCGGCCACCGAACCACTGGCCCGGATTGATCTTGTCGAGCTGTACGTGGCCGAAGGGGTCGCGCGGAACCGCCTCGCGCGTCGCTTCGAGTGCCGCGACGATTTCCGCCACCCCGGCTCCCTCGGAAACGAACAGGTTGACGCTGCCATGCTCGTTCATGACGGCGCGCAGGCGGCTTGCCTCGGCGGCGATGTCGAAAGGTCGCTCGGGCACGAACACGCCGTGGACGTCCCAGCGGGCCGCGGCGTTTTCCATCCATTCGGCGAAGGGCGCGCTCTTGACCCATTCGTGGTGGGCATGCGCCGTGGCGGCGGTCAGCCAGCCGCAGTTGCGTCCCATTACTTCGTGCACGGTCAGCATCCGCGGGTTCGAGGTGTGTTCGGCGATCACGTTTCGGGCATAGATGGCGCCCTGTTCGGCGGCGGTCCACGCACCGAGCGACTGGCGGATCGGGATCACGTCGTTGTCGATGGTTTTGGGAAGTCCGACAACGGTGAGGTCGTAGCCATTGCGGGCCAAGTATGCAGCCAGTTCGGCCGCGGCGCCGTTGGTATCGTCCCCGCCGATCGTGTGCAGCACGTCGACATTGTCGCGGCTGAGCTGTTCGGCAGCCACGTTCAGCGGATCCTGTCCCGGCGCGACCAGCCCGCGCGCGACGCAATCGGCGACATTGGTCAGCTTGACCCGGCTGTTCCCGATCGGGCTTCCCCCGAACGCATGGAGGCGCGAAGCCGCAGCGCGCACCTTGTCGGTCGCCTCGACCCAATCACCCAGCAGCAGCCCGGCATAGCCGTTGCGATAGGCGATGATCCTTACGTCGGGAGCAACGGCGGTATATCGCTCGATCAGCCCGCCGACCGCAGACGAAAGACACGGCGCGAGACCGCCGGCGGTGAGAATGGCTACGGTGGAAACGGCCATGCGCGAACTCTGCCGCTTCCCGGCGAGCAGGGCTAGCCCGCTGTCGCAACGATTACGTATGCGGATCGCCGGAGAATTGTGTGGTGGGCGCTGACGGGCTCGAACCGCCGACCCTCTCGGTGTAAACGAGATGCTCTACCAACTGAGCTAAGCGCCCGCATTGCGGGACCACGCAGCGCGCGCTTCTAGCCGGGTTTCGCGCCGGGTCAATCGGGGCTAGGGCGCCGTCGATGACTTCCCCCCGTATTCGCATCCTCGCCACCGGCGGTACCATTGCGGGCAGCGCGGGTTCGGCGATCGAACGGGGATACCGGCCCGGCCAGATCGGCGTGGCCGAACTGCTCTCGGCGGCACAGGCGCTTGGTCTCGACGCGCGATTCGACGGGCGGGACATCGCCGCGATCGGTTCGCAGGACATCGGCTGGGCCCACTGGAACGCGCTGCATATGTCGATATTCGACGCTCTTTTGGATGATGATACCGACGGAATCATCGTTACTCACGGTACCGATACTGCAGAGGAAACCGCTTTTCTGCTCGATTTGACGCTACAGGCAGGAAAGCCGGTGGTTCTGGTCGGCGCGATGCGTCCGGCAGACGCGGTCGGCAGCGACGGGATGCGCAACCTGTCCAATGCGGTGCGTGTAGCGGGCGACGAACTGGCCGCCGGACGCGGCGTCCTGGTGGTAATGAGCGATCAGGTTTTCGCCGCGATCGACGTTCGCAAGGCAGCGACTGGCGGGGCCGAGGCGTTTCGCGGGTTTCCGCGCGGTCCGATCGCGAACGTCACCCCGACATCGCTCGACTGGTTCGGTCCACCGGACCGGACGGGGAGGGGTGCCCGCTTCGCCTGGCCGGATGGACTGCCCAGAGTGTCGATCCTGACGGCCTATGCCGGGATGGAACCCGACGCGGTCCAGTGCGCGCTATCGGGCGGAGCGCAGGGCTTGGTGCTTGCCGGCCTGGGTCAGGGCAACGCGCCTACGCCGGTGCTGGACGCGCTGGCGAAGGCAGGCGTGCCGGTCGTCCGGTCGAGCAGGGTCGATCAGGGTTCGGTCGATCGCAACCTGGAGGTCGACGACGACGCGCTGGGCTTCGTCGCCGCCCGCGGGTTGGGGCCGGCCAAGGCGCGCATCCTGTTGCAGGTGCTGCTCGCGAACGGGATCGCCGACCCCGTCCGCATGCAGGCCGAATTCGACCGGCGCTAACCGCGCCCCTCCTCAACCCCAGGGCGTAACGAGGTACTTTTCGCCGGTCTTCATCCGACGGTAATCGAGGATCGCGTCCTTCATCAGCATGCCGTCGAGATCGACCTTGCTCTTGTAGTGGCTTGCGAAGGTGGTCGTCAGGTTGTCAAGCACGCGCTTGCGCATCCGCATGGTCGTTTCCATCCCCGCCATCTGCAGGAACGGCGTCAGCAGCCAGCCCGACAGCGTCCAGCCGAAGCCGTACGAGGGCGTCAGCGTGGTCGGACTCATGTCGAGGCGGCCGTAGATGAACATCCGCTTCGGCTGCGTCGAACCGTAGCGCGAGTATTCTTTCATCTTCGACACGGCGACCTGTTCCATCGCCTTGAAGCAGGTGTCCACCATGGTTCCGCCGCCGACCGGGTCGAAGCCGTAGAAGGCGTCGGTCGCGTCGATCGCGTGCCGCAGGTTCGCCATGAAATCGCCGTCCGACGAATTGACCACCCATTCGGCGCCCTGGGCCTTGAGCTGGGCGACCTGCTCGTCCTTGCGCACGATGTTGACCAGCGGCATCCCGTCCTCGCGGCAGATGCGATCGAGCATCAGGCCGAGGTTCGACGCGCCAACGGTGTGGAGAATCGCCTTCTGGCCGTCGATCTTGGCGTTCTCGACAAAGCCGAGCGCGGTCATCGGATTGACGAAGCTCGATGCGCCCGCTTCGGCGGTGTGATCGCCCAGCGGCAGGCACATCGCGGCGTCGGCGATGGCGTATTGCGAAAACGCCATGCCCGGAACGCAGGCGACCCGCTGTCCCATCAGCGCCTTCGCCATGTCCGAGTCGCCGGTGGCGACGACGGTGCCCGCGCCTTCGTTACCCGCGGGCAGGCGCTGGCCGTGGCGTGCCTTTTGCCCGGTGTTGAACGGTTCGGGCATCTTGGCCACGACCTTGCCCGCGGAGTATTCGGCATTCTCGAAATCGGCCGCGCTCGTCAGGATCGCCAGGTCGCTCGGGTTGATCGGCGCGGCTTCCATCTTGACCAGCACCTGGTTGCCCGTGGGCTCGCGAAACGTGGTCTCGACCACTTCCAGAGTCAGGGTTCCGTCGGCGGTAAGTGTGGTGAAAAGCTGCTTGCCGGTGGTGGCCATGATCGTGTCTCCCAGTTTCGTATTGCAACTGTCGCTAGCGGCGCGCGCGGCGAATGGCTAGGGCCGAGGCCGGCTAGTCAGCGTCCGGATACGTCGCACGGACGAAATAGAGGCCCTGCGGCGGCGCATTGAGGCCCAGCGCCTGTCGGTCGCGCGCGGCGAGCGCTTCGGCCACCTGCTCCTCATGCCAGCGGCCCATGCCGACGAGCGCGAGGCAGCCGACCATGCTGCGGACCTGGTGATGGAGGAAGCTGCGCGCGGCCGCTTCGACGATCACGTGATCGCCTTCGCGCCGGACGTCCAGACGGTCGAGCGTCTTCACCGGGCTGGGCGACTGGCACTGGACCGAACGAAAGGTCGTGAAATCGTGCAGGCCCACGAGCGACTGTGCCGCCCGGTGCATCGCCTCGGCATCGAGCGGCGGCGCGAGTTGCCAGGCCCGGCCCCGTTCCAGCGTCAGCGGCGCGCGGCGGTTGCAGATGCGGTATTCGTACGCCCGGCCGATGCACGAAAAGCGCGCGTGCCAGTCGTCGGCCACCGACTCGCACGCGATCACTGCGATCGGATCGGGCCGCAGGTGCGCGTTGAGCGCCTCCATCAGGCGGAACGGCTCGATCGGCTTTTCGATGTCGATATGCGCGCGCATCGCCAAGGCGTGGACCCCTGTGTCGGTCCGTCCCGCTGCGTGAAGCGTGGCCTGCTCGCCGGTGACAGCCTGTGCCGCCTCCTCCACCGCCTGCTGCACGCTGGGGCCCGTCGCCTGGCGCTGGAGGCCGAAGAACGGCGTCCCGTCGAATTCCAGAGTAAGGGCAAAGCGAGTCATGCGTCCGTCTGTGCGATCATGGTGCCTGCCGGGATCGGCTTGCCGCGCAGGAACGCGTCGACGTCCATCGCCGGCTTGCCCGCGCGCTGGATCCGAAACGGCCGCAGCGCGGCGTAACCGCAGGCGATGGTGAGATCATCGTCCAGGGTCGTACCCGGCTTCCCCTCGCGCGCGACGACCTGCGCCTTCAGCACCTTGATCCGCTCGCCGTCGAGATCGAACCACGCGCCCGGGAAGGGGGCGAGGCCGCGCATCTTGCGCTCGATCGCCTCGGCATCGCCCGACCAGTCGATGCGTGCTTCCGCCTTGTCGATCTTCGGGGCGTAGCTTGCCTCGGCATCGTCCTGCTCGATCGCGTGGAGCATCGGCAGGTCGATCAGCGTGCCGACCATCAACTGCGCGCCGATTTCGGCGAGTTCCTCGGTCAGTTCGCCGGCGGTCTTGTCGTCGATCGGCGTGCGTGCGGTGGCGAGCATGGGACCGGTGTCGAGCCCGGCCTCCATCCGCATGATCGTGATCCCGGTGACTGGGTCGCCCGCCATGATCGCGCGCTGGATCGGTGCCGCGCCGCGCCATTTGGGGAGCAGGCTGGCATGCACGTTGAGGCAGCCCTGCTTCGGGATATCCAGTACGGCTTGCGGCAGGATCAGGCCGTAGGCGGCGACGATCGCGATATCGGGCTCGAACGCGGCGAGTTCGGCCTGCGCTTCAGGCGACCGCAAGGATGGCGGGCATCGAACCGGCAGGTGGCGGATGTCCGCTTCCACCTGGACGGCGCTGGGCTGCAACTGCTTGCCGCGGCCCGCCGGGCGCGGGGGCTGGGTATAGACTGCGACGATCTCGTGCCCCGCCTCGTGCAGCGCGGCGAGCGTCGGGACGGCGAAGGCCGGCGTTCCCATGAAGACGATGCGCATAAGCGGTGGGCCTGACCTTTCGCGGAGGGAGGGCAGCCCCTATCTCCGCCCCCATGGCATCGCAAGAGATCGAGAACCTGGCATCCGCGCTCGCGCGCCTGCCGGGGCTTGGGCCGCGCAGCGCGCGGCGCGCGGTGCTGTGGCTGGTCAAGCGGCGCGAAACCTCGCTCCGCCAGCTCGTCGCCGCGCTTGCCGAGGTGCAGGACAAACTTGTCGAATGCGCCACCTGCGGCAACGTGGACACCACCGATCCGTGCGGCGTGTGCACCGATCCGCGCCGCGATCAGCGATCGCTTTGCGTGGTCGAGGAAGTCGCCGATCTCTGGGCGCTCGACCGCGCCAGGCTGTTCACCGGCCGCTACCATGTGCTTGGCGGGCGGCTGAGCGCGCTGGACGGCGTCCGGCCGGAAGACCTGACCATCGGCAGCCTGATCGACCGGGTGACCAAGGGCGGGATCGACGAGGTCGTCCTCGCCATGAACGCCACGCTCGAAGGGCAGACGACCGCGCACTACATCGCCGAACGGCTCGAGGGACTGTCGGTGCGTCTCACCCAACTCGCGCACGGCCTGCCGGTCGGCGGGGAGCTGGATTACCTCGACGAAGGCACGCTGGCGCAGGCCCTGCGTGCGCGCCGCCCGGTGGGTTAGCAGCGCTCACTTGCCGTTCAGCGGCAGTGTGCCTATTTGGCCGTCATGGCTATCCGTGAAATCCTGGAAGTGCCGGATCCCCGGCTCAAGGTCGTGTCCGAACCGGTCACCGAGTTCGACGACGAACTGAAGACGCTCGTCGAAGACATGTTCGAAACCATGTACGCCGCGAACGGCATCGGCCTCGCCGCCATTCAGGTCGGCGTTCCCAAGCGCCTGCTGGTGATCGACCTCCAGCCCGAAGACCCGGATGCCGAGCCCGAACCGTGCAACCACGACGGCCATCATCACCATCACCAGCCGACCAAAAAGGAACCGCGGGTGTTCGTGAACCCCGAGATTCTCGATCCGGCTGACGACCTGGCGACTTACCAGGAGGGCTGCCTCTCGGTCCCCGACATCTACGCCGATGTCGATCGTCCCGCGACGTGCCGGGTGCGCTGGCAGGACCTCGAAGGCAAGGCGCACGAGGAAGTGATAGAGGGGCTGGCCGCCACCTGCATCCAGCACGAGATGGACCACCTCGAGGGCATCCTGTTCATCGACCACCTCAGCCGCCTGAAGCGGCAGATGGCGCTCAAGAAGCTGCAGAAGCTCCGCGCTGCCTGAGACGAATAGCGGCACCGCGCTCATCGTGGTGCCGCAATCGACTTATGCGTGAACCTCGTCGTTGAGGGCTACCAGCGCCCGGCGACAGTCTTCGGCACATTCGCGGCACATCTGCGCGCAGCGCTGGCAGTGCGCGTGATCGTGCCTGGCGCATTCGGCCGCGCACGTCTCGCAAGCTTCGACGCAGACCGCCAGAACCGAGCGGATGAGCTGGCGATTCTCGTCGGTGCGGCGGCTGGCGACGCGATAGGCCATCGTGCACACGTCCGCGCAGTCGCTGCACAGGCGGATGCAGCGCCGCATGTCCATGTCCTCTGCGCTGCAGGCGTCGGCGCACGAGTTGCAGATCGCCGCGCAGTACATCGCGTGCTTCACCGCCTCAGCCAGGGTTTCGTTGTAGTCGGCACCCACGCTTGGATGCTCGCGGATCATTTCCTTGATCGACATGGAATGTCTCCTTCCGAAGACCTGACGGTTGAGCGCGGTGGATAGTTCCACAGCCCTCTTTCGCGTCGCGGTCGTTCCGCCTATGTTCCCGGGATGGAAACTACTGCAATCGTTCTGATCTTCGTCGCGCTCGCACTCGGAGCGCTGGCCGGATGGTTCTTCGGCTCGCGCCCCGTCGCCGACTGGAAGGCGCGTCATGCCGAGCGTGAGGTAGAGGCGAGGGACCTGTCCGAGAAGCTGTCGCGTATGGCTCCCGAGCTTGCGACGATGAGCGAGCGCGCGGCGCGTGCGGACGCGCTTGCCGCATCGCTCGATGCCGCGCGCGAGGAATTGTCGGGCCTCAAGGCGCAGGCCGCAGGGTTTGCCGAACAGAAGCGACTGCTCGAGGAAAGCCGCACCAACTTGCTCAAAGAATTCGAGAACACCGGGGCGAAAGTGCTTGGTGCAGCTCAGGAAAAACTGCTCGAGGCAGCGGCTGCGCGAATGGGCCACTCGGAAAAGGCGTCCGAAGAAAAGATCAGGGCCTTGCTCGACCCGGTGGGCGCGAAGCTCAAGGCCTACGAAGAGCAGGTTGCCGCGCTTGAGGCCAAGCGGGTCGATTCATTCGGGCAGCTCACGGGGCTGATCGAATCGATGAAAGCGGGCCAGGAGGAGGTCCGGCGCGAGGCCGCGCGCCTCGGCAATTCGCTGACCAACGCACCCAAGGCGCGGGGCCGTTGGGGCGAGCGCGCGCTGCAAAACGTGCTGGAGCAGTGCGGCCTTGCCGAGCACACCGACTTCACGCTCGAGCATTCGATGGAGACCGAGGACGGTCGCCTTCGCCCCGATGCGATCGTCAACGTGCCCGGGCAGAAGAAGCTGGTCATCGACGCCAAGGTTTCGCTCAACGCCTACCAGGCCGCCTTCGAATGCGAGGACGAGGACGAGCGGCGCCGCCACCTCGACCTGCATGCCAAGTCGATGCGCGGGCACGTGCAGACGCTCGGCGCCAAAAGCTACCAGAGCCAGTTCGAGGAAGCGCCGGACTATGTCGTGATGTTCGTGCCCGGCGAACATTTCGTCGCCGCTGCGCTCGAACACGATCCCGAATTGTGGGACTTCGCGTTTCGCAACAAGGTCTTGCTGGCGACACCTACCAACCTGGTAGCGATCGCGCGAACGGTGGCGCAGGTCTGGCGGCAGGACACCATCGCCCGCGAAGCGGTCGAAATCGGCCGCGCGGGCGCCGAGCTTTACGATCGGCTGGCGGTCGCCGCCGAGCATATGAAGCGGGTCGGCGGCGGGCTCGAGACCGCGGTGAACAACTACAACAAGTTCGTCGGCAGCTTCGAACGCAACGTGCTGTCGGCCGGGCGCCGGCTCAAGGACAAGGGCATCGAAATCGGCAAACGCGAGATCGAAGAGGTTCCGCTGGTCGAGGCAGCCCCTCGGTACGTCGAGCTTGCGGATGGAAATACCGACGATTGAGTTGCGTTTCGTGCATTGCGGCGGTTACTGAAAGCGCATGAGATCAATCGCCTCCATCGCCGCCCTGACGCTCGCGCTGGCTGCCTGCAGCCAGGAAAACGCCCCGTCGGAGGCGATCAGCAAGGCCGCGAAGAAGGTGGCCGAAAAGGTCGAAGGGGCCGAACCGCCCAAACTGGCCGAAGGTCCCTACGCCCCGCGCGACGAATGCGGCGATGTCGCGGGCGCGACCGCATTCCGGGCGCAACTGACCGATGCCGTAAAGGCCCGCGACGCCGATGCGCTGCTTGCGTTGGCGGCCCCCGATATCAAGCTCGATTACGGCGGAGGTTCGGGCAAGGCCGAACTGCGCAAGCGTCTGAGCGATCCGGCCTACGCGCTGTGGGACGAACTCGATACGCTCGTGACCCTCGGATGCGCGAAAAGTGCCGAGGGCGGCGGGATCACCCTGCCGTGGTATTTCGCGCAGGACTTCGGCCAGCTCGACGTTCTGAATTCGATCATCGTCATGGGTGAAGACGTGCCGCTGCGCGAGGCGGCTGACGGGTCCAGCCCGGTTGTGGCGCCAGTGTCGTGGGATGCGGTGACGGTCGTCGGCCGGTTCAAGCCCGATGCCGAATTTTATCAGGTGAAGACCCGCGACGGCAAGATCGGCTTCATCGCCGCCGACAAGCTGCGGCCCATCGCCGGATACCGCGTCCTCGCGTCGAGCCGCGACGGCAAGTGGAGCGTGACCAGCCTGATCGCAGGCGACTAGCCTTCCAGGCTCGCGAGCACTTCGTAGGCGAGCACGGCAGCGGCAACAGCCGCGTTGAGGCTGTCCGCGCGGCCCTTCATCGGCATCGTCACGCGCAGATCGCACGCCGCCTCGTACTCCTCGGGCAGGCCGCGCGATTCGTTGCCGACCAGCACGAAGCACGGTGCGGCATAGGGCGCACCCCGATACGGTACCGCGTCGCGCAAACTGGCGGCGACCAACTGGCCTTGTCCTGCGCGCAGCCACGGCAGAAACTCGTCCCACGTGGCCTGTGCGATCTGCTGGGTGAAGACCGCGCCCATGCTCGCGCGGACCGCCTCCACCGAGAAGGGATCGGCGCAATCGTCGATCAGGATCAGGCCGCCCGCTCCGACCGCGTCGCCGGTTCGCAGCATCGTGCCGAGATTGCCGGGATCGCGCAGCGCCTGCGCGACGAGCCAGATCGGCGAACGGTCTCGGTCGATGGCGGCAAGCGATGTGTCGAACTCCGCGAAGACTCCCGCCACCGCCTGCGGATTTTCCTTTCCGGTGATCTTGCCGAGGATGTCGGCGCTGGTTTCGATCACCTCGCCGCCGGCCGCGATGACATCCGCTTCGAGCGCGGCCAAAAGCGGATGCGGCTCGCGCCCCAGTGCCATCACCAGCGTTTCGGGCAGGCGGCCGCTTTCGCGCGCATCGGTCAAAAGGCGCAGACCCTCGGCGAGGAACCTGCCCTCGCGCTTGCGGTGCTTCTTTTCGCGCAGCGCGCGCAGCGCCTTGACCGTGGGATTGGAAAAGCCGGTGATCGATCGCCGGCCCGAATCGGACGTCACCGGACGGCTTTCATCAGTCTTCGCCGAAGCCGTCGTCGATCATGGCGCACAACTGGTCGAGCACGCTTTCCGCACCCTCGCCGGACACGATCACGTCCACCTTGTCTCCGCGCGCCGCGCCCAGCATCATGAGGCCGAGGATCGAGCCGCCGACCGCCTCGTTGCCGTCCTTGGCGACGCGCACCGTGCAACCGTCGGGCAATGCTGCCACAGCATTGACGAACTTCGCGCTCGCCCGCGCATGCAGGCCGCGTTGATTGACGATGGTGCAGGTCCGCCGGACCTCGCTCACGAAGCGGCCTTCTTCTGCGCGCACGCGTCGGCGGACAGGAATTCGGATGCGATCGTGATGTAGCTCTTGCCCGCGTCGCGTGCGGCGCGGACCGCCGCGGTCACGTCCATCGCCTTGCGCGCGCCGGCCAGCCGGATGAGCATGGGCAGGTTGATCCCGGCGATCACCTCTACCTGGCCCGCTTCCAGCAGCGAGATCGCAAGATTCGAGGGCGTTCCGCCGAACAGGTCGGTGAGGACGATGACGCCCGCGCCCGTATCGACGCGCGCGATCGCGCTCGCGATCTCCTCGCGCCGCTTTTCCATATCGTCCTGCGGGCCGATGCAGATCGTCGCGATGTCCGACTGCGGACCGACTACGTGCTCCATCGCGCTGATGAATTCCTCGGCCAGACGGCCGTGGGTGACCAGGATGAGTCCGATCATTTGCTAGGGGTGCTCTGCCTGCGACAAGTTTGCGCGGCGCCGGCTGATTGTCGGTCGCCCATGAAAAGCGGGATCGTCATACCTGCGGCTGCCCTTCGAACTGATCTGCAGCGCGTGACCCCAGGTTACGATGGATCACAGTGGGGGAAAATCCTGCCGCGCGCAAGGCCTCGGCAATGGCCTCTGCGGTGTGGACCGATCGATGCCTGCCCCCGGTGCAGCCGAACGCGATGTTGACGTATGTTTTTCCCTGGGCGGCATAGCGCGGCAGCAGCAGCAGCAGCAGATCGCGGATACGATCGAAGGCCTCGGGCCATGCTTCATCGCGCTCGATGTGCGCGGAGACGTCGGCGTCGAGCCCGGTTTGCGGACGCAATTCCGCAACCCAGTGCGGATTGTCGAGAAAGCGCATGTCGAACACCAGATCGGCGAGCGGCGGCATTCCCCGTGCGAAACCGAAGCTGGAGACGGTGACCGTCATGGCATCGTCCGGGGAATCGGAAAAACGGGTGCGGATCGCCTGCTGCAGGTCGTGCGAGGTCATCCCGCTCGTGTCGATCACGGCTTCCGCCCAGCGCCGTAACGGTTCCATCAACTCGCGTTCGGCTTGAATGCCCTCGATCACCGGGCGCCCCTGCGCCATCGGATGACGGCGCCGGGTTTCGTTGTAGCGTCGTTCCAGCTCGGCGCTGGTGCAATCGAGAAACAGGGTGGTGACCACGAGGTCGTTGCGATCGGAGAGCTTCTTCGCGCGACTGATGATCGCGTGGGGAATGAAGCCGCGCGTGCGCGAATCGAAGCCCACGGCCATGGGTGGCCGGGAATCTTCCACATGACCTTCCGCGCCGACGAAACGATCGAGCAGGCGAATGGGAAAATTGTCGATCGCTTCCCAGCCCAGATCCTCCAGCACGCGCAGTGCAGTCGTCTTGCCGGCACCCGACAGTCCGGTCACGAGCACGACGCGCTGGCGATGCGCCTCGACGGAGGGCTGGTCGGTCATTCGGCGGTCAATGGAGCAACCGACGGATTTAGGGAAGGGTGCCTGGTCCGCTTGCCCCGGGGTGGGTCAGGCCATGCATTGCCAGCGCATACTCCGCCCTGACGGCCGCGGTCGACGCGCGCAGGTCGAACGGCAGAACGGGGACGCTGGTGCCCTGCCAGTCGCGCAATGCCGCCTGCTCCACGAAACGCGGCGGTGCATCGCTGGATTCCAGCAGCAACGCGACCGGAGCAGCGGTGGCGGGCAACTCGATCAACCCTACGCCGCGCAATTCCAGCAGGCCGAGCGTCGCGTCGGGAGGGCTCGCCCAGAGGGTCCCGGCACGGATTTCGAGGCGCACCCCATCGTCCCCGATCAGCGTGGCGCCCCGGTCGATCAATGCGAGCGCGAGCGAAGACTTGCCGCTTCCCGGTGGTCCCTCGATCAGGATGGCGCGACCGTCCACCGCGACTGCTGTGGCCTGATGAAGCGTCACCTCATCGGCCTTACCTGCGGACCCTGGCTTCCGGCAGCGTCATGACGAGGCATGCGCCTTCGTCTCCGTCCGCCCGGGATTCCGCTATCAAGGTGCCGCCATGCCCTTCCGCTATGGTGCGTGCGATCGCCAGGCCCAGACCGCTGTGCTGCCCGAAGCCTTCATCCTCGGGCCGGTCCGAGTGAAAGCGCCGGAACACCTTTTCGCGCGCTTCGGGCGGAATGCCGGGTCCGTGGTCGCTGACTGCCAAGGTGACGAGGCCGTCGGCTTGTTCGATCGATAGCTCGATCGGCGCGGCCTTCGGAGAGAACGAGACCGCATTGTCGAGCAGGTTATCGATGACGCGCTCGAGCCGCACCGGAACCCCCAGGACGTGCACACCGCCGTTCGGCAGGCTCATCGCGACCGGTCGTCCGTCGTTCTCGTCCCGGGTTTCGCGCCGACCGACGATGTTGGAAGCCAGTGCGGCAAGATCGATCGGCTCGAACGTGGCTCGCGAAAGTTCGGCATCGATCCGGCTCGCTTCGGATATCTCGCTCACCAGCCGGTCGATCCGGCGCACGTCATGCGCGGCGATGGCGTTGAGTTGCTGGCGGAGATCCTTGTCTTCGACCGTGCCGAGCGATTCGAGCGCGCTGCGTAGGGATGCGAGCGGGTTCTTGATTTCGTGCGCCACGTCGGCGGCGAAATGCTCGACCGCGTCGATCCGCTGGCGCAGCGTGTCGGTCATGTCGGCGATCGCCCGCGCGAGCTGGCCGATCTCGTCGCGCCGACCGGGCAATCGGGGCACGTCCACTTCGCGCTCGCGCCCCTGCCGGACCCGGTTCGTCGCGCTGGCAAGCATGCGGAGCGGGGTGACGATCGTGCGCGCCATGTAGAGCGACAGCATTGTGGACATCACCAGCGCGAGGAGGACCGCGGAGATCAGGGTCGTGCGCGCTTCGCGGACTTCCTGCGTGATATCGACCGCGTTGCGAGTCGTAAGGAGCGTGGCGCCGCGCAGTCCGACGGGGGCGGCCGTGTTGATGACCGGCGTGCCGTCGCTCGCATCGCGAAGCTGGATCCGCGTCAGGTTCTCTTCTCGCGCGCGGCGCAGTTCGGGCCAGGCGTCGGCGATCTTCTCTTCGGGCTCGACGTAGTCGGGCACGGACGGAGCGCCGGCGATCGTGTCGACCGCACGGTCCAGCCAGCGGGCCAGGTTCTCCTGCCATGTCTCGTCGCCCGGGGTGTCGAAGGCGAAGCTCGGCTCGGCCAGTTCGAAACTGTCGGCCCACAGGTTTCCCTCGGCATCGAACATGCGCAGGCGCATCTTCTGTTCCTTGCCGATCTGGATCAGCAGGGCTTCCTGCCGTTCGCGGCTGGCGCCCGCCAGCGCCTCGGCGGTGATCTGCGCCTCCACCCGCGCGAGCTTGTAACGTTCGTTGAGCAGTTGCTTGCGATAGCTGTCGAGGTAGAACACGCCGCCGCCCAGCAACAGCAGCGGCAGGAGGTTGATGATCAGCAGCCGCGGGGTCAGCGACAGCCTTCGGCCGGGCGAAAACCGCAGGATTCCCGCCGGTGCCTCAGCCACGGCGGGCGTCAGCCATCGGCGAAGCTGTAGCCTGCGCCATAGAGGGTTTCGATGGCGGCGAATTCGTCGTCCACGCTGCGGAACTTGCGTCGCATCCGCTTGATGTGGCTGTCGACGGTGCGATCGTCGACGAACACGTCGTCGGGATAGGCGGCGTCCATCAACTGGTTGCGGCTCTTGATGACGCCTGGACGCTGGGCGAGCGCTTCGAGAATGAGGAACTCGGTCACCGTGAGCGAAACCGGGCGACCTTCCCAGGTGACCTGATGCCGCGCGGGGTCCATCCGCAAACGACCGCGTTCGATCACCGGGCCGGGCTCCGCCGCGGGTCCGCCGCCCGGTTCGGGCAGGTCGGTCGCGCCGCTGCGCTTGAGGATGGCGCGGATGCGGGCGATCAGCAGGCGCAGGCTGAACGGCTTGGCGATGTAATCGTCCGCGCCCATCTCGAAACCGGCCTGCTCGTCCTCCTCGTCGTCCTTGCTGGTGAGGAAGATGACCGGGAGGGCGGGATGCTGCGCGCGCACGCGGCGGAGAAGCTCCATCCCGTCCATCCGCGGCATCTTGATGTCGAACACCCCGAAGTCCGGCGGGTTTTCGCAGATCGCCTTGAGCGCGGCCTCCCCATCGGAATAGACCCGGGTGGCAAAGCCTTCGGCCTGGAGCGCGATCGAAACGGTGGTCAGGATGTTGCGGTCGTCATCGACCAGGGCGATCGTCGTCCGGTCCGATACACGGGGTGCGCCAGCGGGAAGGGGCTCTGTCGCGTCTGCCTGCATGACGGTTGCCTAGCCGCTGCGAGCGCCCGTCGCAACGCGGCAATGCTGCATCCTTCGCTTGCTCGAACATTCCATTGTCGAGGTCGGTTTGACGAGAATCGGATTGGCGACTATGCGCCCCGCAACGGGCGCGCGCATTCGTATGCACGATGCATGGCAATGCTCCGCCGGTCGCACCGAATTCGATCATTGCCTGGAGAAACCGAGTGACTGCCGCGCTTGCTCACCCCCTGTCCGCACAGGGCTTCGAGACTACCGCCGACATCCACGCCAACCTGGGCACTGCCGCGCTCGTCGAAGAGGCGCTCAAGCGGGGCGAGGGCCGCCTGACCAAGGACGGCGCGCTACTCGTCGATACTGGCAAGTTCACCGGCCGCAGCGTCAAGGACAAGTATATCGTCCGTGATGCCACGACCGAGGACAGCATCAACTGGGGCGCAATCAACCAGCCCATGACGCCTGCCCACTGGGCTGTTCTCAAGGAGGACTTCCTTGCCGAGCTGAAGGGTCAGGACGAGTTGTTCGTCGCGGACCTGTTCGGCGGTAGCCAGCCGGAATATCGGGTCAACGTTCGTGTCGTGAACCAGCTTGCCTGGCACAACCTGTTCATCCGCACCCTGCTCGTGCGCCCGACTGCCGAAGAACTGGCGACCTTCACCCCCGAATACACGATCATCAATCTGCCCAGCTTCAAGGCCAACCCGGAACGCCACGGCTGCCGCAGCGATACCGTGATCGCAGTGAACCTGACCGAGAAGATGATCCTGATCGGCAACACCGAATACTCGGGCGAGATGAAGAAGGGCGTGTTCGGCCTGCTGAACTACCTGCTGCCCGCGCAGGGCGTCATGCCGATGCACTGTTCGGCGAACATCGGCGCCGACGGCAAGAGCGCGATCTTCTTCGGTCTGTCGGGCACTGGCAAGACGACGCTTTCGGCGGATGCCAGCCGCACGCTGATCGGCGACGACGAGCATGGCTGGTCGGACACTGCCGTCTTCAACTTCGAAGGCGGTTGCTACGCCAAGATGATCAATCTTTCGGCCGAAGGCGAGCCGGAGATCTACGCGACCACCAAGATGTTCGGCACGATCCTCGAAAACGTGACGATGGATCCGGAGACGCGCGAACTGGACTTCACCGACGACAGCAAGACCGAGAACACCCGCGGGGCCTATCCGATCGAGTTCATCCCGAACACGAGCGAGAAGAACCTCGGCCCGCCGCCCTCGAACATCATCCTGCTGACCGCCGATGCGTTCGGCGTGCTACCCCCTATCGCGCGGCTCACGCCCGAACAGGCGATGTACCACTTCCTGTCGGGTTACACCGCCAAGGTCGCCGGGACCGAGATCGGCGTGACCGAGCCGACCGCAACCTTCAGCACGTGCTTCGGCGCCGCGTTCATGCCGCGCCATCCCAGCGTCTATGGCAACCTGCTCAAGAAGCGCATCGCCGACGGCGGGGCGACCTGCTGGCTGGTCAACACCGGCTGGTCAGGCGGCAAGGCGAGCGAGCCGGGCATCAAGCGGATGCCGATCAAGGCGACCCGTGCGCTCCTGAATGCCGCACTCGACGGCAGCCTGAACGACGTCGAGTTCCGCAAGGATCCCAACTTCGGTTTCGAGGTGCCGGTGAGCGTGCCGGGTGTCGATGCCAACCTGCTCGACCCGCGCGCCGCCTGGGCCGATCGCGACGAATACGACCGGACCGCGGAAAAGCTCGTCCAATTGTTCGTCGACAACTTCGCGCAGTTCGAAGCGCACGTCGATCAGGGCGTGCGCGATGCCGCACCGACATTGCAGGCCGAAACCGCCTGAACCGACTTTTACGGTTGGAGAGGAGAGCCCCGGCCGGGAAACCGGACCGGGGCCTTTTCTTTGCCGTCGAAAGGCGCAAAGAGATCGGGTCGCATCACCGGAGGAGAGCATCATGAGCTTGTTCGACACCATACTGGGCGCAGCCCACAACCATCCGACCCTCAAGAACATGGCCGACAAGCTGGGCATCGACCCAGCCGACGCGGAGAAAGCGGTCGCGGCACTCGGCGAGGCGCATCGCGCTCCGGGCGACACGGTCGAACTCGCGGCGGCCAAGACCGGTATGTCGCAAGGCACCTTGAGCCAGATCGTCGAGCAGATTGGCGGCGAGGGATCGCTGAGCAAGTTCGCCTCGATGCTCGACGCGGACCACGACGGCAATCCGCTGGATGACATCGCCGGGTTCGCGGGCAAGCTATTCGGAAAGAACTGACATGAACCTTGGCCAGATGTTGCAGCAAACCGGCGCAATCGATTCGATGGCGCGCGAACTCAACGTAAGCCCCGATGTCGCGAAGACCGCGGCGGGCGCGCTGCTCCCGGCGATCGTCGCGGGGCTTGGGCGCAATCAGGTGGGCGCGGGCTCTTCGCGCGCGAACAGCGGCGGCCTGGGCGATGTTCTCGGAAGCGTTCTGGGCGGAGCGGGGGGCGGAGCCGCAGCGGGCGGCTTGGGCGGTCTCGGCGGCATCCTGCTCGACCAGGTGCTGCGGCAGGAGCCCACGCCGACCCAACCGGGTAACGACATTCTCGGCCAGATTTTCGGCAGCAAGGATGTCAGCCGCGGCGTGGCGGAAGAGGTTGCCGGATCGACTGGACTGCCGCCTGAACTGCTCAAGAAAATGCTGCCGATTCTCGCCATGGCGGTGGTCGGTTACATGATGAAGGGCAAAGGCGACGGCGATGCTGGCGGTAGCCCGCTCGGCGGTGCGCTGGGCGGCATTCTTGGTCAGGTCGTGACCGGAATGATGCGGCGCTAGAATACCCGCGCTGCCGCCCACGAAAACGCCGCCAAGTCATTCCCGACTTGGCGGCGGTTGCGATTCGGTCGCCACGACGAGGGGCCTCCCTCGATCTGGCGATCCGAACGATCAGTCGAGGAATTCGGCCGGAACCTTTCCGCCGTTGCGGGAGAGTTCGCCCATTACCTTGCGATGGAGCCAGACGTTGTCTTCCGCGGTGCCGGAATAGTCGGTGCGGCCCAGTTCCTGCGCTAGGGCCTTGCGGCTGTCGTAATCGGAATCGACCCCGATCAGCTTCATCAGGTCGACGATCGAGGTGCGCCAGTTGAGGCGATCCGCGCCGGGCATCGAATCGAGACTGTTCGTCACGTCGATTTCGGTCACTGCTGCAGTCGTCGATGGAGCAGGGGTCGGTGCGGGTGTTCCCGGAACCTGCGTCGTGTCGATGGTGGGAGGAGGAGCAGGCTCTGCGTGCGCCTTGCCGAAAATAGCGTCCTTGATCTTGCCGAAAATGCTCATGCATGGCTCCCGTCGCTAGTCAGCGGGCGACTCGTCCGCCCGCGTGATGAGGAAACTGCCACCAGTGCAGGCTGTTCCGCAATCGCGATCACGTTTATGGCGATGCAATGCTTTCGACGGTCCTTTCGGTGCTCGTGCTTGCCACCTTTGCCCTTGTCGGGGGCGCAATCTGGTTGTGGAACCGTCCCGGCATGCGGCGGCAGGCGATGCTGATGCTCGTTCTGGCGGGAATCGCGGTCGTGAACGTGGCGATCTGGACCTTGCCCGACAGCGAGGGGCGCTCGCCGATCGGGCAGGTCGCGGATCGATAGGTCGGTTCGTCCGGCAAGGATCTATTCGGGCAATTCCCAGCGAACCGAACTCACGTAACTGCCTGTAACGCTTGCCCCGGTCCCGTCCTTCGCGGGTTCGAACCGTGCCCGCTGGGTGACGAGGCTGCAGGTCGCCCGGTCCAGCTCGGCGTGGCCGCTGGAGGCGGTGATCGTGCAGTTCTGAACGCGCCCGCTGGAGGCGACTTCGAGGCGAAAGCGCGCTGTGCCTACCATTTCGCGGTTGATCCAGCTGGTTCGGTAGTCGTCTACCGTGACCCAGGTGCCCGGATTGCCGCGAGGCTTGGCGGCGACCGGATTGAACGACGGCCCGGCCGGTGTTGTGCTGGGCGTCGGTCGTGGGGCAACGTAAGGCGTGGTGTCCGGCGTCGGAATGATGACCGGAGTGGTATCGATGTTGGGCTCGATCGGATTGACGTCGATGATCGGCTTCGGCGCGACAACGGGTTTGTCGACGACCGCTTCGTCGGCGCGAGCGTCCGGTTGTGGCGGCGTCGGGGGAGGGGGCGGAAGCGGGACGACTACGTCGATGGCCTGCGGATTCTTCACCCGCTCCACGATCTGGGTAAAGTTCAGCCCGGTGACGAGCGCGTATCCAATGACGGCATGGATCGCGACGACGCCGACCACGGCTCCGGGGCGATCCTTCCAACTCCGATGTTGCAAATAGGCCATTGCGGCTCTCCTCTCGGCCGCAATGTTACAACATCACATATCCGCAGCAAGCGCTTTCGCGTTGCTTCCGGCTACCGAATGAACGGTATCAGCGGATCGGGCAGTCCGGCGAAAGGCGGAAGTCGAGGTATTTGTCGACCGAAAGCATCATGTCTTCCAGCTCGTGCTCGAAGAAATGGTTCGCCCGCGGAATCTCGTCGTGGTGAATCGTGATGTGCTTCTGCGTGCGCAGCTTCTCGACCAGCTTGCCGACCGAACTCGGCTGCACGACGGTATCCTGCGCGCCGTGCACGAAGATGCCGCTCGCCGGGCACGGGGCGAGGAACGTGAAGTCGTACATGTTCGCCGGAGCCGATACCGAAATGAACCCGCGAACCTCGGGGCGCCGCATCAGCAGCTGCATCCCGATCAGCGCGCCGAAGCTGACGCCCGCGACCCAGGTCGTCTGCGCTTCGGGGTGGACCGACTGCACCCAGTCGAGCGCCGATGCCGCATCGGACAATTCGCCCACTCCGTTGTCGAAGCTGCCCTGGCTGCGGCCGACCCCGCGGAAGTTGAACCGCAGGACGGCAAAGCCGCGATCGACGAAGGTCTTGTAGAGCCGCTGGACGATCCGGTCGTTCATCGTGCCCCCGCCGTGCGGGTGCGGGTGGAGGATCATCGCGACCGGCGCGCGCGGACGCGGTCCGGGGCTGAAACGGCCTTCGAGGCGGCCTTCGGGGCCGGGGAAGATCACTGAGGGCATGAAATCGCCTTATCGGAACGGTTTGCGTCGGGCACGCTGGTGCCCCACGGGTGGGCGGCTATATAGGCGTGAAGGCGAAAACCGCAATCGTGACGAACATCCCCCGCATCTATCTCGACCACGCAGCCACCACTCCGCTGCGACCGCAGGCGCGCGCGGCGATGGAGGAAGGCTTTGCGCTGTGGGCCAATCCGTCGAGCCCGCATGGCGAAGGACGCAGGGCGCGCGCCGCGCTCGAGGATGCGCGCGAGCGGATCAAGGCGTCGCTCGGATGGTCGGGGGAAGTCATCTTCACATCGGGCGCGAGCGAGGCGGCCGAACTGGCGCTCGATGCCGCAAACGCCGTCCACGACATCGCCAGCGCGGTGGAGCACGATGCCGTCCTGCGCGGCGATCGTCCGGAATGGACATTGCCGGTGCGTCCGGACGGGGCCGCCGACCTTCGGGCACTGTCGGCCGAAAGCCGCCCGTCGGACCTGCTGGTCGACGATCCGGAAAACCGCTCGCTGGTCGCGGTCCAGCACGTCAATTCGGAAACGGGCAACCGCCAGCACATCGGCTTTGCGGCCGAGGTCGTCCACGACAACGGCGGCCTGCTGCTGATCGACTGCGCGCAGAGCGCGGGCAAGTTCGCGATCCCGCAAATGGCCGACCTCGCGATCGTGTCCGCGCACAAGTTCGGCGGGCCGGTGGGCGTGGGGGCCTTGCTGGTGAAGGATTATGCGATGCTGCACCCGTCGGGCGGGCAGGAACGCGGATACCGTCGGGGGACCGAGAACCTTCCGGGCGTGCTCGCGATGGCGGCCGCGCTCGAAGCGTGCGGCGATCCCTATGTCGACCCCGGCGTGATCGAACCGCTCGATAGCTTCGCGAGCGAGGTGAGGGCGCTTGGCGGCGAGTGGCTGTCGGATCGCCTGTCCGACCCCACGCCCTATATCCGCGCGATCGCGATGCCGGGTATCTCGGCGCAGGCCCAGCTCATGCGGTTCGACATGGCGGGTATCGCCGTCAGCCAGGGATCGGCGTGCTCGTCGGGCACGATGAAGCGCAGCCATGTCCTGACCGCGATGGGCCTACCCGACGAGCTTGCCGACCGCACGATCCGCGTCAGTTTCGGCTGGACCACCACGCGCCAGGAGGTCGAGCGGTTTTGCGAGGTCTGGCTGGATATGGCACGGCAGGCGGGATGATCTACCTCGACTACCAGGCGACGACGCCGCTTGCGCCCGAAGCGCGCGAGGCCATGCTGCGCTGGCTCGATGGCCCCGGCGGCGACGGGTTCGGCAACCCGCACTCGGCCCACCGCATGGGCCGCATGGCAAAGGCCGCTGTCGAACTTGCGCGCGATCAGGTCGCGGCGCTGATGCCGCCGGGTGGCCGGGTCGTGTTCACCTCGGGCGCGACCGAGGCGATCAACCTCGCGATCCGGGGGACCGGCGGTCCGGGCAATGTCGCTGTGTCCGCGATCGAGCACGCGGCGGTGCTGGATACCGCGCCCGGCGCCCATCGCCTGGCGGTCGATGGCGAGGGGATCTGCGATCCGGAACAGCCGTTGCCCGCCGGCACGCGGCTTGTTGCAGTGATGCAGGTCAACAACGAGATCGGCACGATTCAGCCCACCCTCGCATGGCAGCGCAGGGCGAAAGCCGCAGGGGCCCTGTTCCTCTGCGACGCCGTGCAGGCATACGGCAAGATAGACGTGACGGGAGCCGACCTCATCGCGATCAGCGCGCACAAGCTCTACGGACCCAAGGGCGTGGGCGCGCTTTGGGTGCGCGACGGTGTGGACATCGCCGAGGTCCAGACGGGCGGCGGGCAGGAGTTCGGGCTGCGATCGGGCACCGTCAGCCCCGCGCTCGTCGCCGGTATGGGTGCGGCAGCAGCCTTGGCCAAGGATCAGATGGCCGCCGATGCCGAACACATCAACGGCTTGTGGGACAGGGCGGCGGAACTGTTTGCGCACTGGGACCTCAACGGTAGCGCATCGAGGCGGTGGTTCGGCAATCTCAACGTGCGGCTCGACGGCCTCGACGTCGCTCGCCTGATGAGCGATTGCCGGTCGATCATGTTCTCCGCCGGGTCCGCCTGCGCGAGCGGATCGGGGCGGCCGAGCCACGTTCTCAGGGCCATCGGTCTGTCCGACGCCCAAGCCAAGAGTTCGATCCGTCTCGGCTTCGGCCGCTATACCACGGTCGGCGAGATCAAGGAGGCTGCGGCCTTGATTAACGCCGCCGCCGCGGCACAAGGTATCCCGGCATGATCAGGGTTTCCTTCACCGATCCGCGCGGAACCGTCGTCGAGGCCGAGGCAGAGCCTGGCGACAACCTGCTGCGTCTGGGTCAAGCTAAAGGCTTGCCGCTTGAGGGCACCTGCGAGGGACAGATGGCCTGTTCCACCTGCCACGTGATCGTGGCGCCCGAATGGTTCGATCGTCTGCCGCGCGCCAGCGAGGAGGAAGAGGACATGCTCGACCTCGCTGCCGGAGCCTGCCGCACCAGCCGTCTTGCCTGTCAGATCGACCTGAACGTGTCGCTTGATGGCCTTGCGGTCACGGTCCCGTCCGAAAGCTACGACATGCGCCGCTGATGTTGGTCCGGCTCGGTGGGTAGTCGGTCGATTGGAATTGGTCCGCCGGGCTTGCTGCGGTAGCGAGCCGACACGGAGTTCAGAATACCGGGAGAGAATTGATGCGTTTTGCCTATGCCCTTTTGCTTGCCGCCGCGCCGGTCGCGGTCATGGCACCCGCAATTCCCGCCTTTGCGCAGGACACTGCGGCGCAAGCGGCTTCTGTACCGAACAATGCCGCGCTGCGCGCATGGTTCGAAGCGAAGTACGAGGAGCAGATACTCGACAGCCCGCTCCGTCTTACGAGCCTTGGCCGCAAGGAACGCTACGGCGAGATCGACGATCTCTCGCTCGCGGCGCAGGACAAGGATCTCGCCTGGGCGAAGGCGAGCGTGGAAGAGATGGAGCGGACGTTCGATTACGCCAGCCTCAACGCAGCCGACAAACTCTCGTACGACTTGTGGAAGTACGAGTACGAGCAGGCCGCGAAGGCCGCCGAGTGGCGCGACAGCGGCTACGTGTTCACGCAGATGCAGGGCATCCACGTGTTCCTGCCCACGTCGCTGATCTCGCAGCATCGGGTCGATACGGCGCAGGACATGCGCGATTACATCTCGCGCGTCGGCGGTATCGGCCGGGCCATCGGGCAACTGGTCGACATCGCCGAGCCGCGCGCGGCGAATGGGGTGCGCCCGCCCTATTTCGCCTATGACTTCGTGATCGCCGAGGCGACGAAGCTGAAGTCCGGCGCTCCGTTCGACGGCGGCGCGGACAATGCCATCTGGCAGGACGGCAAGGCCAAGATCGCCAAGCTGGTCGAAGCCGGGACGATCACAGCGGCCGAAGGCGATGCGATGCGCGGCCAACTCGAGGCCGCGCTCAAGGGCGGCTACAAGGCGGGTTACGACCGGCTGGTGAACTTCATGACCGCCGACAAGCCCAATGCCGCCAAGGTGGCGACCGGGGTCGGCGCGTTGCCGAACGGCCAGGCCTATTACGCCCACCGCCTCGCCGCCTCGACGACAACCGACCTCACCCCCGAACAGGTCCACCAGATCGGCCTCGACGACGTGAAGCGCATTCATGCCGAGATGGAGGCGATCAAGGACAAGGTGGGCTTCGAAGGCGATCTGAAGGCCTTCTTCGAGCACGTGAAGACCGATCCGGCGAACTATTATCCGCAGGGCGAGGAGGGGGCGAAGGCCTATATCGACGCGGCAACCGCGGCGATCGACAACATCGAAAGCAAGCTGCCGCAATACTTCGGCCTGCTGCCGAAGGCCGCGCTGGAGGTGAAGCGGGTCGAACCGTTCCGCGAGCAGGCCGGAGGGGCGCAGCATTACCGTGCGGCGACGCCCGATGGTTCGCGTCCCGGCGTCTATTACGCGCACCTGTCCGACATGAGCGCGATGCCCAAGAACATGCTCGAGGTGATCGCCTATCACGAAGGCCTGCCGGGCCACCACATGCAGATTTCGATCGCGCAGGAGCTCGAAGGCGTGCCGACGTTCCAGACCCAGGTGGGATACGGCGCGTTCTCGGAAGGCTGGGGCCTTTATTCGGAGCGCCTGGCGAAGGAGATGCCGGGGACGTACACCGATCCCATTTCCGACTTCGGTCGCCTGAGCTCGGAACTCTGGCGCGCTATCAGGCTCGTGGTCGACACCGGCGTGCATTCCAAGGGATGGACCGAAGACCAGGCGATCGCCTATTTCACCGCCAACTCTCCGCAGAACGCGGAAACGGTGCGCAACGAAGTACGGCGCTACATCGTCTGGCCGGGCCAGGCGACGAGCTACAAGATCGGGATGAACAAAATCCTCGACCTGCGGGCCGAGGCCGAGCGCGAACTGGGCGCGAAATTCGACATTCGCGGTTTCCACGACGCGGTGCTCGGCGGCGGGTCGCTGCCCCTGTCGCTGCTCGAACGCCGGGTCCGCGGCTGGATCGCGGAGCGCAAAGCGGCGTGACGCAGAAACGGCCCCGCCGCATGTTTGCAGCGGGGCCATTGTCGCGAAACCGAAGCCTCAGGCGTCTTCGGCGACCTTCGCGTCCTGAAGCATTGCGATCAGCGCCTTGCTGAAGGCAGGGATGTCGTCCGGATTGCGGCTCGTGATCAGGTTGCCGTCGATCGCGACTTCCTGATCCACGACCTTGCCGCCCGCATTTTCCAGGTCGGTCCGAACCGAAGGCCAGGCCGTGACGGTGCGCCCGTCGACGATATCGGCCTCGATCAGCAGCCACGGGGCGTGGCAGATCGCGGCGATCGGCTTTCCGGCATCGTTGAAGTCCTCGATCAGGTCGATGACCGTATCGTTCATCCGCAGGATGTCGGGGTTCATCTGGCCGCCGGGAAGCAGCAGGGCATCGTAATCGCCTTCGCTGACTTCATCGACCGTCATGTCGACCTTCACCGAACGGCCCCAGTCCTTCTGGTCCCAGCCCTTGATCTCGCCGTCCTCGAGGCTGGCGACGATCGTCTCGAAACCCGCGGCTTCCAGGTTGGCCTTCGGCTTTTCGAGTTCCGACTGCTCGAAGCCGTCGGTGGCGATAATGAGTACGCGCTTGGTCATTGGGGATCTCCTTTGCCCACCATACGCGTGGGGATAGCGAGACGTTCCGCCGTTGAGCGCCGGGCCGTGGCGCTGCTAGGGCCGCCGGCATGGCAGATATCATCGAAGCCGAGAAAGACCCGTTCGACGCGATCGTCGACGCCCCGTTCGATAGCGCGCTGTCTGAGCGGTATCTCGTCTATGCCCTGTCGACGATCACCGCCCGCTCGTTGCCCGACCTGCGCGACGGACTGAAGCCGGTCCACCGCCGCCTGTTGTGGGCGATGCGGCAATTAAAGCTCAACCCCACCGACGCGTTCAAGAAAAGCGCCCGCGTGGTCGGCGACGTGATCGGCAAGTATCACCCGCACGGCGACGCATCGGTCTATGACGCGATGGTCCGCCTCGCACAGAGTTTCGCGCTGCGTTATCCGCTGGTCGAGGGGCAGGGCAACTTCGGCAACATCGACGGCGATAACGCCGCGGCCTACCGCTACACCGAGGCACGCCTCACGCGCACCGCGATGCTGCTGATGCAGGGACTCGACGAAGGCACGGTCGATTTCATCCCGACCTATAACGGGGAGGAGGAAGAGCCGGAAATCTTCCCCGGGCTGTTCCCCAACCTGCTCGCCAACGGATCGAGCGGGATCGCGGTGGGCATGGCGACCAACATCCCGAGCCACAACGTGGCCGAGGTGATCGACGCATCGCTCGAACTGCTCGACAATCCGCACGCCGAACACGGGCGGCTGATGGAGCTGTTTCGCGGACCAGACTTCGCCACCGGCGGGCTTGTGGTGGACAGCGCGGCGACGATCTCAGCCGCTTACGAGACGGGCCGCGGCAGCTTCCGGATGCGGGCGCGATTTCACGCCGCCGAGGCGAAGGATGAGGCGGACCGGCTGGCCGGGATCGAGCGGCTGGGCAGCGGGCAATGGCAACTCGTCATCAGTGAAATTCCCTACCAGGTCGCCAAGGGCAAACTGATCGAGCAGGTCGCGCAGCTGATCGCCGACAAGAAGCTGCCGATCCTCGAAGACGTGCGCGACGAAAGCGACGAGGCGATCCGTATCGTCTTCGTGCCGCGCAGCCGCAACGTCGACCCGGAACTGCTCAAGGAATCGCTCTACAAGCTGACCGATCTGGAAACGCGCTTCGGCCTCAACCTCAACGTGCTCGACGCCCAGGCGGGCGTGGGGCGGGTACCGATGGTCATGGGGCTGAAGGAGGTCCTGCTCCACTGGATCGCGAGCCAGATCGACATCCTGCAGCGCCGCAGCCGTCACCGGCTCGAGCAGATCGCCAGGCGTCTCGAGCTCGTCGAAGGCTACATCGTCGCCTACCTGAATCTCGATCGGGTGATCGAGATCATCCGTACCGAGGACGAGCCCAAGCCGCTGATGATGGCCGAGTTCAACCTGACCGACCGGCAGGTCGAGGCGATCCTCAACATGCGGCTGCGCAGCTTGCGCAAGCTCGAGGAGATGGAGCTTCGTGGCGAGCGCGACGCGCTGATGAAGGAGCAGGAGGAACTCGAAAAGCTGCTCGGCTCGCCCGCGCGCCAGCGCACGCGCCTGCGCCGCGACCTGGAGGCGCTGCGCAAGGAGTACGGACCCGATACCCTGCTCGGCGCGCGGCGCACGACCATCGCCGAGGCTGCTCCGACGGTTGAATTCAATCCCGATGCGATGATCGAGAAGGAGCCGGTCACGGTCATCCTGTCGCAGCGCGGCTGGATTCGCGCGGCGCGCGGACATCTGCCGCTCGATCAGGACTGGAAGTTCAAGGAGGGAGACGGGCCGGCCTATGCGCTCCACGCGCAGACGACCGACAAGATCCTGCTGGCCGGCGACGACGGTCGCTTCTTCACGCTGGGCGCCGACAAGTTGCCCGGCGCACGCGGGTTCGGCGAGCCGGTACGCACGATGATCGACATCGATTCCGAGGCGACGGTGGTCGCGGCACTGGTGCACAAACCCAAGGGCCAGTTGCTGCTTGCCGCATCGAGCGGGAAGGGGTTCGCCGCCGAGACCGACGAACTCCTCGCTGAGACGCGCAAGGGCCGCCAGGTCGTGAACCTGAAGCCGGGGCAGAAGGTGGTGGCCGTGCGCGAGATCGCGCCCGAACACGATCACGTCGCGGTCGTCGGCGACAACCGCAAGCTGGTGGTGTTCCATCTCGAGGAATTGCCGATCCTCGGGCGCGGGCAGGGCGTTACCCTGCAGCGCTATCGCGACGGCGGCCTTTCGGACGCGACCACGTTCAGGCTGGAAGACGGCCTGAGCTGGGCGATGGGTGGCGAAACCGGGCGCACGCGCACCGAGGGCGACATCTGGCAATGGAAAGTCGCGCGCGGCGCTGCGGGTCGGTTGCCGCCACAGGGCTTCCCCAAGAGCAATCGCTTCTGACAAAAAGAACGGGCCGGCCGCGGATTTTTCCGCTGCCGACCCGTTCGCGACCCGAAGGGCTCGAGGGGTTTTGAGCCGTCCGGTTATTCGCTCGCTTGGCCGGTCGAAGCGGCGGCGGCAATCTGGTCTGCGGTGAACAGTGCCACCAACGCGCCCTGCGCATTTACCGCGAAGTGCTCGCGCTTCAGCGCCACGGCGCCGCTCGGACTTTCGAGCACGACGGCATCGCCTTCGACGGACTTGATGGTGCCGGTCGGGGTACCGTTCGCGGTGGCGACAGCGGTGCCCGCGACGAGCGCGGCATCGCGCTTGGCCGCTGCGGCTGCAAGCTGTTCGGCCATCATCGAATCGACCTGAGCCTTGGTGACGGTGATCGTCGGACCCTTGTCGCTGGTTGCGAACGCGTTTTCAGGCAGGGGTGCCTTGTGAGTCCCGGTGTCGACGGTCACCACGCCGCCTGCGACGCTGACGACCGTACCCACTTCCGCACCGTCCGATCCATAGACTTTCGCACCGGCGGCAACCTGCGCGAACGCTGCAGCAGGCAGGATAACGGTGGCGAGGGCGGCCGAAACGGCCAGTCTTGCAAGCTTCATGATCTTTGTCTCCGTATTCGACGCCCCCGGTCGTAAGACCTTGCGGGGCAGGAAAGGGGTGTGCGTTGAAAAGCCTTGCGTTTCTGGCAGGCATGGCGCCCTGCGAGGCAGGGCCACGACCGGACGGTCGCTCGCACAAGATGGCCGCGATGGGCCAAGATCAAGAAAGCGTTGGGGCCGCCCGCAGGCAACCTTCGAGGGGGCAGGCTGACGGTTAAACGGGACGGGCCGACAGATATTCCGCCAGGATCGCCTCGACCCGTGCGCGATCGGGAAAGCCCTCGTCGACCCACTGGCGCTCGACGGAGCGCAGGATGCGGGCGACTTCCGGCCCCGCCGCAACACCACTGGCCACGATCTCGCCACCCTTGAGCGGCAGCATCGGCGGCTCCCAACCAGTCAGCGGTGCGGGGTCGGCTCCCGTCATCAGCAGGCGGTCGATCGCGCAGGGCACGCCCACGGCGTAAGCGAGCGCGCGGGGATTGTCGCCGTCGCGCATGTCGCGCGCGGCAACGCAGGCCAGCCGCTCGCGCTGGCTGCGCGACAGCCGCAACCGGGCCGCGACGCTTTCACCCACGGGGGGCACCGCCGGTAGCAGTGCCGCAAGCCGCCTCATCGCGTCGGGCGCGACGCCGTGGGCGGTTTCGGCCGCCACGAGCTGGCCCAGCCGCTCGACCTCATGCTTGCCCGCTTCGGGCAGGATCACCTGCAACACGCCCAGTTCGCGCATCCGGGCGACGGTTGCCGAAGGATCGGGCAGGGCCAAGAGGTTCTGCAACTCCCAACCAACTCGCTCGCGGCTCAGGCCCTTCAGGCTCGATGCGAGCTCGGCGCAGGCCTCTTCCGCCTCGGCATCGAGCTGCGATCCGAACCGGGACTGGAAGCGAAAGTAGCGCAGGATCCGCAGGTAATCCTCGCGAATGCGCTGGCGCGCATCGCCGATGAAGCGCACGCGGCGGGCGGCAAGATCCGCCACGCCGCCGAAGTAGTCGTGGACCTCAAGCGTGTGCGGATCGGCGTAGAGCGCGTTGATCGTGAAATCGCGCCGCGCCGCATCGTCCTTCCAGTCGCTCGCGAAGGCGACGGTGGCGCGCCGCCCGTCGGTCGAGACGTCGTGTCGCAGGGTCGTGATCTCGACATTGCCGCCCTCGACGATCGCGGTCACCGTGCCGTGATCGATGCCCGTGGGGATCGTGCGGATCCCGACTGCGTCCAGCCGGTCGATCACCTCCACTGGCTTGAGCGGCGTCGCCGCGTCGATATCGTGGACGGGCGCACCAAGCAGCGTGTCGCGCACCGCCCCACCGACCCACCGGGCGTTGCCCGGTCCCAGCGCCTCGACGAGTTTCGCGAGCTGCGGCCGCGATGTCCACTCGGCTGCTGGCAGGCTTGTGGGAGTCGATTCAGCCATCGAACAGCTCGGCCAATTCGAGGCGCCGCGACAGGTTGCCGATGATCGCGGCGGTCACGCCCCAGATGCGGTGCTGCTGCCAGACGATCTCGAAATAGGTGCGCGGCGCACCTTCCCATTCGACCGTTCGGGGCGTGCGATTGGCGGGGTCGAGCACATACGCCAGCGGCGGCTCGAACCAGTCGGCCACCTCGTCGGGGTTCGGGACGATCGGCAAGTCGGGCGGGACGACCGCTAAAACCGGTGTCACGTCGTAGCCGGTGCGAGTCCGGAAAGGGTCGGAGGCGCCAATCACGCGGACGTCGCGCGGGTGGATGCCCAGCTCCTCGTGCGCCTCGCGCAGTGCGGCCTCAATCGCGTCCTCGCCAGGATCGATCTTGCCGCCGGGAAATGCGGCCTGGCCCGCGTGGCTGCGCATCGTTTCGGGGCGGTGGGTCACAAGCACGCCCGGCTCGCCTCGTTCGGTGACCGCGATCAGCACGGCCGCCGGACGCAGCAGGTCGGGCGGCGCCATCACGTCGGTCAGCAGCTCGACGTCGCGCGCATGACCGGCCTCGAACACGCGCGTCAGCCGGTCGAACAGCGCGCTCATTCTGGCACCAGCGAAAAGGTCGAGCCCTCGCTCGACACCCACCAGCCGTCGCCCCGGTCGATCGCGAGCCGGGCGAGCTGTTCGTACGTCGACCGGTTGAGCCGCGCCTCACACCCCCGCCGAACACCGAGGTAGAGCGCGGGCGTTTCGGCGTCGCCGCGAGCGATCAGCGGGTGATCGGGCCCGGCGATCACGATCTCGTCGGTGTTGAGCCGAAAGGCGAGCGCGCCGTCGCGTTCGACCAGGTCGGTCGCGACGAAAGCCGCATCCTCGACATCGATCGACAGCTTCTGCACCGGGGTCACCAGCCAGTGGCCGTCGCCGTCTCGCACCAGAAGCGAGGCGAACGAACGGACCATCGCGGGTCGGGAGATCGGACTGCCTTCGTGGGTCCAGCTCCCGTCGGCCCGGATCGCCATGTGGCTATCGCCGGTCGCGGCGGGAGACCACTGCTCGACCGGGGGCAGCTTGCGGCTTGCCACCGCCTCGGCCAGTTGGGCGAGCGACAGTCCGGCAATCTCGGGGGGCGGCTCGTATGGCATCGGTCTGGGCGATGCCAGAAGCGCGTCAGTTCGCCAAGTCGTGCCTGTCGCTCGGGAACCACGGGCCGAGCGAACCGTGCTTGGGCAGCACGGCAGAATTGGCGCACCGCACCAGCAGGCGCGCAGGGTCCCACGGCCCGGGACAGGTCCATCCGCGCGGCGCCTCGGCGAACCCGAACCGGCCATAATACGGTGCATCGCCGATCAGGACCTGGGGCAGGGCGGCCGCCGGATCGATCGCGCCGAGCGAGGCGGCCATCAGCGCCTTGCCGTATCCTTCGCCCTGGTGGCCCGGCATCACCGCGACCGGTCCCACCATCAGCAACGGATGCGCCTTGCCTTCCGGTGCGCGCAAGGCGACCGGCCAGACCTGGATAGAGCCCACCAGCCAGTCATCGTCGTCGAGGGCAGCGAAACTGAGCGCGGGCAACCACTCCACGCCCTCGCGGATGCGATACGACATACGCTGCCGGCGCTCGGGCTCGAACGCGGCATCGAGCAGTTGCTCGACCAGTTGCGGTTCTACCGCGGACAGGGGCACGATCGTCGGCATTGGGCGCGGGCCGATAGGGCCGCGCTTGCCGACTGTCGAGCGTTAACGCGTGGGTCGAATTTCCAGCAAGCGTCCGCCGGCCTTGTCTTCCAGCAGCCACAGCGCGCCGTCGGGGCCTTCGACCACTTCGCGAATGCGCCGATCCATCGGCACGCGAGCGACTTCGCGGCCCGTCGTGCCGTCGAACGCCACGCGGACCAGCGCGCTCGGCTTCATCGCGCCGATGATGGCCTGGCCCTTCCACTCGGGCCACAGCTTGCCCGAATAGATGACGAAGTCTCCCGGCGCGATGACGGGGTTCCAGCTGATCGCGGGCGCGGCGAATTCGGGCCGGGTCGAATGCGGCGGAATCTCGCGCCCATCATAGTGATCGCCTTCGGAGACCACGGGCCAGCCGTAATTCGCGCCCTTGCGGATCAGGTTGATCTCGTCGCCGCCGGCCGGTCCGTGTTCGATGTTCCACAGGCGCCCCTGGCCGTCGAACGCGATGCCCAGCGTGTTGCGGTGGCCATAGCTCCAGATGTCCTGCGCCTTGCCGGCCTGGCCCGCGAAAGCGTTGTCCGCGGCGGGGGTGCCATCGAGGTTGAGGCGGACGATCGAGCCAATGTTGTTCGACGTGTCCTGTGCCGGGTCCATCTTCTGCCGGTCGCCGCTGGCGACGAACAGGTGGCGGCCGTCCGGCGAAATGGCAATGCGGTGCGAATAGTGCCCGCGTCCGGTTACTTTCGGCTGGCGCCAGATGACCTGAAGGCCACTGATCGACGCGCTGCCTTCATTGATGGTGAGGACGCCGCGCCCCACCGCTGCCCCGCGCGTTTCGCCGTCACCCGCTTCCGCCCAGCTCAGATAGACCGGATAGCTGGAACCGCCGCCGCTCGCCGGGAGGAACGCGATATCGCCAAGGCCGCCCTGGCCGCCGTAGTCGACGGCCGGCGCACCCGAAACTTCCCGGATCGTACCATCGGGCCAGCGCAGCTTGATCTTCCCGCCCCGTTCGGTGATCGCAAGGTATTCGGTACCCGGAACGAACGCCGCGGCCCAAGCCTCGTCGAAAGTGCCGTGTTCTTTCGTCGAAAAATCGCGTGCGGTGCTGACCGCAGCAGCCGTCGACGGCGCCTGCGTTGAGCGCGCCTCGGCAGAGGTTTCCCCCGTTGCCTGGGCGCCGCAGCTTGTTGCAGCGAATGCGCTGATGGATATGAGGGCGAGAACGCTGGGTCTGTAGGTCATGTTGGCAGGAACACCTCAATTGGAGTTTGGGTCCGGCCCGATCGTAGTCGGGGTCGACGAGGCCGGGCGCGGTCCGCTCGCAGGGCCGGTTGTCGCCGCGGCGGTCGTGCTATGCAAGCCCCGTCCTGCGGGCCTCGACGATTCCAAGAAGCTGTGCGCAGCCACCCGCGCCGTGCTCGACCAGCGGGTCCGCCGCCGCTGCGCTTGGGCGGTCGGCGTGGTGGAGGTCGAGGATATCGACCGGCTCAACATCTTCGGCGCCACGATGCTGGCGATGACGCTCGCGGTAAGCCGCTTGGCGGAGGTGCTGGGCCGCGATCCCGACGACGTGCGGATCGACGGCAATCTCACGCCCCAGGGCAGACGCCCAGAATGGCGCTGGCCGGCGCGCCCCATCGTCGGCGGAGACGGCAAGGATCCGGCGATCGGCGCGGCGAGCATCGTCGCGAAGGAATGGCGCGACCGCCTGATGCGCGACTATGCGCAGGCGCATCCGCATTATGGCTGGGAGCGCAACAAGGGGTACGGCTCGCCCGAGCACCTCGCGGCCCTGCGCGAGCACGGCCCGTGCCCGCTCCATCGCCGCAGCTTCGCACCCGTGGCGCAGGCAGACCTGTTCGCCGCCTAGGCGAAGGCCTTAGCGCGCAATTCCTCGATATAGCGCCTGCCGAATTCCTCGGCGCTGATCGGATCGGAAGGTATCCCGCCCGCTTCCGCGTTCGCGTGCTGCAGTTCGTCGCGGCTGTTCACCCGCGGGAAGGATTGCGCGGGGACCGGCACTCCCAGAAAGCCGCACAGAGGCTCCCAGCCGTCGCGCGGGTGGAACACCAGCAACCGCTCTTCCGGCAAGCCGTCGATAACGCTCTGGTTCCGACGGACGTACCAGTCTGTCATGAAAGCGCGATCGGTGATGTCGCCGCCGCCGAAATGCGCGAATATGACCCCCTGCATCATGGCACCTGCGGGAGTTCCCTTCAGCCCGTCCTGCATCGCTTCGGAGAAGATCGTCTCGCTGACGGACTCGAACCAGCTATCGGGATCGCGAACCGTGAGCACGACTTTCGCTTGCGGATAATGATCCGCAAGCTCGCGCCAATAGCTGCAGGCCGGGTAATCGGTGGTGGACCGAAAGCCGCGAAAAACTTCCTCCCAATCCGGCCGCCCGGCCACCACATCGAGCCACAGCGGCAGCTGTCGCCGCGCGTCGGCGAAGACTTCGGACATATGGTGGCACGGACCGAACCCGAGATGTTCGAGCGCAAATTTGGTAGAGAATGTCGCATTTCGGCCCAGGCCGGCGCCGATCACTTCGATAGCCATGGTCGTTCCCCAAGCGACCCGTGGAGAAGCTGGACCCCGCGGGGGTGGGAGGCAAGGGAAAATCCGTCAGGCGAGTCTTCGCGGCAACACCGCAGGATATCGAGTCGCCGGATTCGCAGCAGACTCAACATCTTGTGCCGGACACCTTCTGTTCTCTCTAAACCACTGATGCCTGCGTGCGTCGGCGAAGAACTCCCCGCTTGACGCGGACTCTCCAAGGACTCACCCTGTGGATAAGTTGAATCAGGGGGAATGACGGGATGGGGGTCTTGGAGACCACGAAGGTCCGCGCGCGCCGCGCGCCGGAAGCGCAGCGGGTTCCGGTCGAGCTGCCCGTCGGACGCATCCTGGCGGGCGACTGCGTGGAGGCGATGCGGCGGCTGCCCGACGCCTCGATCGATCTCGTCTTCGCCGATCCGCCGTACAACCTTCAGCTCGGCGGCGACCTGGCGCGGCCCGACGGCAGCCATGTCGATGCGGTGACCGATCACTGGGACCAGTTCGCCAGCTTCAAGGCCTACGACGATTTCACTCGCGCCTGGCTGACCGAGGCGCGCCGGGTGCTGAAGCCCGATGGCGCGTTGTGGGTCATCGGCAGCTACCACAACATCTTCCGCGTCGGCGCGATCCTGCAGGACCTTGGGTTCTGGATCCTCAACGACGTGGTCTGGCGCAAGACCAACCCGATGCCCAATTTCAAGGGCACCCGCTTCACCAACGCGCACGAAACGCTGATCTGGGCGAGCCAGGGCGAAAAGAGCCGCTACCATTTCAATTACCGTGCGATGAAAACGCTCAATGATGAGCTGCAGATGCGCAGCGACTGGGTGATCCCGATCTGCGGCGGGCAGGAACGGCTCAAGGAAAACGGCCACAAGGCGCACCCGACGCAGAAGCCGGAGGCGCTGCTCTATCGGGTCCTGCTGGCGACGACCGAGAAGGGCGACGTCGTGCTCGACCCGTTCTTCGGCACCGGCACCACCGGCGCGGTCGCCAAACGGCTCGGCCGCGAATGGATCGGCTGCGAACGCGAGCCTGCCTATCGCGAAGTCGCGACCAAGCGCATCGAGAAGGAACTCCCGCTCGACGAAAGCGCGCTCGCCACGATGCAGTCGGCGCGCACCGCGCCCAAGGTGGCATTCGGCGCCGTGGTGGAGGCCGGCCTGCTGCCGCCGGGCACGCAGGTGTTCGACAAGCGCCGTCGGTGGACCGCGACCGTGCGGGCCGATGGATCGCTGGTCCACGAGAAGGCGACCGGATCGATCCACGGCCTCGGCAAGGAACTGCAGGGCGCACCAAGCTGCAACGGCTGGGCGTTCTGGCACTACGACGATGCGGGCGAGATCAAGCCGATCGATGCCGCGCGCCAGCTCTACCTGCTGAGCGTGGAGGATTGATGTCGTTCGCGGCATGGGCGATGGCCCGCGCATGACCGAACGACTGTATCTTTTCCCGATCGGACTTGCGGCCAATCCGCAAGGCGAGGACGGCGACGCCGTGCGGCTTGCTGGCGGACTCGTTTACGCGCATCGCTTCGCCGCGATCGTCAGGCGCGGGGGCAGGGTGGTGTCGAGCCAGCGCTTCACGCCCAGGGATGCTGCCGAGACCTTCGCCGGCCTGCCTGAAAGCCTCGGCGCCGAGGCGGAAGCGCAGTGGGCGAACCTGCGCATGGCGCATCCGCCGCTCCAGCTCGGCGAGCGGACGATCCGGCTCGATCAGCCGCAAGTGGCGGGGATCCTCAACGTCACGCCCGACAGCTTCTCGGACGGCGGCGCGTTTTTCGACCGACCGGAGGAAGGCGCTGCCCATGCGGCGCGGATGCTCGAAGCAGGGGCGGCCCTGGTCGATATCGGCGGCGAAAGCACCCGGCCGGGCGCGGCAGCGGTCTGGGAAGGCGACGAGATCGCGCGTGTGATTCCGGCCGTCGAATACTGCGCGGCTATGGGGGCCGCAATCAGCGTCGATACGCGGCGCGCGGCCGTACTGAACGCCGCGCTCGACGCCGGGGCGCACATGGCGAACGACGTATCCGCCTTGCGGCACGATCCGACGATGACGGAGCTGGTGGCGGCACGTGCGTGCCCGGTCGTGCTGATGCACGCGCCCGGAAACGGCGACGACCTGCACTCGGACGGCGATTACGACAATGTCGTTTTCGATGTGTTCGACTGGCTCGCGGGCCGGCGGGACGAGGCGATCGCGGCCGGCATCCCGCGGGACAGGATCGTCCTCGATCCGGGTATCGGGTTCGGCAAGACCCTTGGCGACAACCTGGCGATCGTGAACGCGCTTGCGCTGTTCCACGCACTCGGGCAGCCGCTGATGTTCGGCGCCAGCCGCAAACGGATGATCGGCGCATTGTCGGGCGAGGTCGCCGCGCACGAACGGTTGGGCGGAAGCATCGCGCTCGCCGTGAAGGCCATGGACGCCGGGTTCCAGCTCATCCGCGTCCACGATGTCGCCGAGACGGTTCAGGCGCGCAATGTGTGGCGCGGCCTTCGCGATGCGGCCCTGACCGATTTCTCGATGCTGGCGGAGTAACCCCCGGCCGGTCCTGCCTAGTCGTTCTTCTCGATGTAGGTTTCGGGGTCCTTCACCTTGCGCTCGTAGTCGTCCTCGTGCGCGGACTGGAAGGCGAGGTACTGGATCGCGAGTTCGACGCGGGTCTTGAGCGGAACGGTGCGGCGGAAATCGGTGAGGCCCTGCCGCTCCTCCTCGCTCATGTGCGACGAGTTGTTGCAGTTGCACTGGTCGACCCAGTGCCACCACATTTCCGAGCCCGGCTTGTGGCGCATGGCTTCTTCCGCGGCGATGGCGATCTTGTTGTGATCGTCGATCGCGTCTTCGGTGGTCTCTTCCGCGCTGTCTGAATCGAGCGCGCCTTTGCCCTTCTTGAGCAGGGTGGGGTAGAAGAACCGCTCCTCCGCCTCGGCATGGGCTTCCAGATAGTTCTTCAGCTTGGTGAAGATCTTGCCGAGCGCGTCGGGATCGTCCTTCGCCTCGTCCAGCGCGGAAAACATCATGCGCTGGCGCGCGTGGTCGGCGTAGATGCAGTCGACGATATCCACCGTGAAACCCCTGTTCCGTTTGCTCTGCTCGTGAACGGCGTGGGGGCCTAGCGGTTCCGCTAGAGCGAGTACCCGCCGTCGGTGTTCAGCACCACGCCGGTGACATTGGCTGACATGTCGCTCAGCAAGTATCCGATATCGCAGGCGATTTCGTCGGCCGTGGCAAATCGCCCGCGCGGGGTCGTTCCGCCCATCGCGGCGATGGCGGCCTCCCGCCCGTGGGCGGCGACCGCCTCGCGAAATGCCTCACCCGATTCCCAGATCGCCGTATCGACGCCGCCGGGAGCGACCGCATTGACGCGGATGCCGAGCGCGGCGTTTTCCGCCGCGGCGATCCGCGCCATGTGCGCGACGCCTGCCTTGGCGACGCCATAGGCGCCGATGCCCGCCACCGGCTTGATCGCGGTGATCGAGCTCGTCACGACCGCAGACCCTTTGCCGTTGGCGCGCATCAATCGAAGGGAAGCAGCCAGGGTCAGGAATGCGCCGTCGAGGTTGACCGCCATGACCCGGCGCCAGTCCTCGAACGATTGTTCGGCAATCTGCCCGCCGCTGCCGATCCCGGCGTTCACGACGGCATGGTCGAGCTTGTCCGCAAGCCGCTCGAACCCGCCCCAGAACTGGGGATCGGACACGTCGTGAATATGGGCGTGGACCGTGCAGGCGAGGTCGAGCGCCTCGATCCCGTCGGCCTTTATGTCGACCAGGTGGAGCGTTGCGATGCCGTGCGCGTCGAGCCAGCGGGCAACGGCGGCGCCGATGCCGGAGCCTGCGCCGGTGACGAGGGCGGAGCGCCCGCCGAAATCGAGTTTGGGTTCGGTCATGCCCGCCCGCTAGGGCGGTCAGGCGGCGTTGTCGATCCCGAGATCGCCGAGCTTGCGATAGAGCGTGGAGCGCCCGATCCCGAGGCGTCGTGCCACTTCGGTCATCCGTCCGCGATAGTGCCCGATCGCAAGGCGGATCACGTCGGCCTCGATGTCTTCCAGGCTGCGCAGGTTCCCGTCCTCGGTATAGAGCATCACGCCGACGCCATCCTGCTTGGGGTCGCGGCTCTCGACCGTTTCGCCCAGCATTTCGGAGAGCTGCGGAAAGCTGTCCGACGTAAGCGCGTCGCCGTCGCAGAACACCGCGGCGCGGAACAGGACCGCCTGGAGCTGGCGCACGTTGCCCGGCCAGTCGAACGCGGCAAGCAGCGCCAGCGCCCCGTCGGTGATCGTCAGGCTCCGCAGGCCGGGCTGCTCGCCGATCCGGGTTAGGAAGTGGCGGGCGAGGGCCTGGATGTCGCCGGTCCGCTCGCGCAATGGCGGCAGGGCGATCGTGGTCGCGGCAAGCTGGGCGTGCAGTTCGGGGTGGAAGTACCCGGCATGGCCCAGCGAATTGAGCGGCAGGTTGCTGGCCGAAATGACCCGCAGGTCGATCTTGAACCCGTGGCGGGCGCCGATCGGCCGGACGACACCGGTCGCGAGAACCTCGGCAAGCCGTTCCTGCACGTCCATCGACAGGCGGTCGACCTCGTCCAGCACGAGCGTGCCTCCGTCGCATTGCTGGATCGCGCCGACCTGCCGTTCGAAGGCGCCGGGAAAGGCGTTCTGCTCGTGCCCGAACAGCACCGATTCGATCGAATTGGCAGGCACCGCACGCGCATTGATCAGCCGGAACGGGGCCTTCGCGCGCGGACTGGCCGCGTGCATCGCGCGCACCAGCATTTCCTTGCCGGTGCCGGTCTCGCCCTCGATCAGGACATTGCCGTGGCCGCGCGCGGACTTGGCCGCCTTGGCGAGCGCGGCGCGGAAATTCGGTGCGGTGCCGATCATCGCGTCGAAATCGAGGACCTGGCCGAGCTTTTCGGTGAGCGGCTGGAGTTCGTCGCGCGGGGCCTCGCGCTTGGACGCGGTGCGCAGCGCCTGCATCAGCCGGTCGGGCGCGACGGGCTTGATCATGTAATCGGTGGCGCCGGCCCGCATCGCCTCGACCGCCAGAAGCGGGGACGCGCTCGCCGTGAGCATCAGGATCGGCAGCGCCGGTCGGCGCGCCTTGAGTTCCTCTATCAGCCGGCAAGCTTCGTCGCCCGGCACCCATTGGTCGAGGATGATCGCGGACAGCTGCATCCCCTGGCGGGTGCCCAGCGTAGCGATCGCGGTCTCGGAATCGCTTACCACGATGGTGCGCCAACCCTCGCGCGCGGCAAGCGCGGAGATCAACCGGCTCTGCGCCGGTTCGTCGTCGATCAGCATCAGCAAGCGGTTGTCGCCGTCGTTCATCGTCCCACGAGTCCCATCCCGAAACAGACCGACCCAATAGGGGACAGGTGTAAAGGTCCGCTTAAGACAGGATGCAGGCTTGAGCGTGCGAGCGGGTCACGATAGGACACTCACGAAATACCAATCCTGAGGTGTGAGAATTATCATGGCAACCGGCAACGACTTGAAAGCGCACGAAGGCACTTACGGCGGTTTCATCAGCCTGCTGAAGTGGTCCGTCCCGATCCTGGCGATAATCACCCTGCTGGTCGTCGTAGCCATCGCCGAGTGACCGCCATCCCCCTGCGGATCGCAGTTCTCAAGGAAACCGCGCCGGGCGAGACCCGCGTGGCCCTGACACCCGAAACGGCGAAGAAGTTCATCGCCCTGGGTGCGAACGTCGCGATCGAAAGCGGGGCCGGGATTGCGGCGAGCATCCCCGACGCGGCATATGCCGAAGCGGGCGCCGAGGTCGGACCCGCCGCGCAGGTGGTCACGGGCGCCGATATCGTCATGGCCGTGCAGGCGCCGGACCCGGCGACGCTTGCTGCAGCTAGTCCCGGCGCGTGGGTCGCGGCGACGTTCGATCCGTTCGGCCGCAAGGATCGCGTAGATTGCTACGCCAGGGCCGGACTCGAGGCGCTGGCTATGGAATTCATGCCGCGCATCACCCGCGCACAGTCGATGGACGTGCTGTCGAGCCAGTCGAACCTTGCAGGCTACAAGGCGGTACTGGCCGCTGCCGACGCCTATGGCCGCGCATTCCCGATGATGATGACGGCGGCCGGCACGGTGCAGGCCGCAAAGGTCTTCGTCATGGGCGTCGGCGTAGCGGGCCTGCAGGCGATCGCGACCGCGCGGCGGCTCGGCGCGCAGGTTTCGGCAACCGACGTGCGTTCGGCGACGAAAGAGCAGATTTCATCACTCGGAGCGAAGCCGATATTCGTCGAATCCGTCGCCGGGATCGAGGGCGAGGGCGCTGGCGGCTATGCCACCGAGATGTCCGAAGAATACCAGAAAGCGCAGGCCGAACTGGTCTCCGGTCATATCGCCAAGCAGGATATCGTCATCACGACCGCGCTCATTCCCGGCCGCGCCGCACCGCGCCTGGTGTCCGACGCGCAGATCGCGACGATGAAGCCCGGCAGCGTCATCTACGATCTTGCCGTGGCGCAGGGGGGCAACGTCGAGGGTTCGGTCGCCGACCAGGTCACCGAAAAACACGGCGTCAAGATCATCGGCTACTCGAACACGCCCGCGACGCTCCCCGCCGACGCCTCGGCCCTCTACGCCCGCAACCTGTTCAATTTCCTCTCCGCTTTCTGGGACAAAGAGGCCGGCAAGCCCATTCTCGACGAGGAAATCGGCGACGCGGTGCGGCTGACGCGGGGCGGACAGATCGTCAACGACCGTCTGCGGCCAGACCCGACTTGAAGGGCGAATTGATCTCGGCCGGCAAGCGCGAAGCGGATAAGGCGCTGGCGCTGCAAGAAGCCGTCGACCGCCAGATCGCCCCAGGCGAGGTGATCCTGCACCAGCAGGATGACGGCAAGGAGCACATCGCGGTGACCGACCGGAGGCTCGTGATCACGAAGGTCGGCAAGTGGCTGGGCGAACGATCGGAATCGATACCGCTGGCCGCGATCACCGGCCTTTCGACCCATCTCAACGACGGCAAGGTGATCCTGTTGCAGATCGCCGTTCCCGGCCGCTCGATGGGTGAAATTGCGCTTGGCGGCGATGACCTGTCGCAAGTCATGGCCGCACTCGTCACCGCGCTGCCCAGCTATGGAGGGGCCCGATAGTGGACTTCATCTCGATCCTGTCGATCTTCGTGCTGGCCTGCTTCGTGGGCTATTACGTGGTCTGGTCGGTCACCCCGGCGCTGCACACACCGCTGATGGCGGTGACCAATGCGATCTCCTCGGTGATCGTTGTGGGCGCCCTTATCGCGGCGGCGGCGGCAGGTAGTCCGAGTGCCAAGTGGCTCGGCCTGCTGGCGGTCGCGCTGGCGAGCGTGAACATCTTCGGCGGCTTCGCCGTGACGGCGCGGATGCTCGCGATGTACAAGAAGAAGGACAAGCCCGCGCCCGTGCCGGAGAAGAAGGCGTGAGCGTTCTCCCCGCCGACCGGGTGACCGACTTGTCGATCGCCGCCGATGCGGCCCATGCCGTGAACCCGTGGGTGGCGCTGGCCTATCTCGCGGCGGGCGTGCTGTTCATCCTGGCGTTGCGCGGCCTGTCGTCGCCGGCGACGAGCCAGCGGGGCAACCGCTTCGGCATGGCGGGCATGCTGATCGCGGTGGTGACGACGCTGGTCACGAATTTCCCATGGATAGACCCAAACAACTGTCCTCAGCCTGTAACCACAGATGGGGCGACCTTCACATTCGATCCCTGCGGCACGGTATACGGGCCTGACTGGGCGACTGGCCTAGAAATCCTCGCCGCAATCGCCATCGGCGGCGCGGTCGGCTGGATCATTGCGCGGCGCATCGCGATGACCGCGATGCCGCAGCTCGTCGCCGCGTTCCACTCGCTCGTCGGCCTCGCCGCAGTGCTCGTCGCAGTAGCCGCGTTCCTCAATCCCGGTGCGTTCGGCATACTCGGCTTGGACGGCAATATCCTCGCCGTCAGCCGGGTCGAGATGGCGCTGGGCGCAGCGATCGGGGCAATCACCTTCTCTGGCTCGGTGATCGCCTTCGCCAAATTGAACGGCAACATGAGCGGCGCACCGATACTGCTGCCGGGGCGGCACGTGATCAACCTTGGCACGCTGGTGGCGATCCTCGGTGCCACCGCGCTCTATGCCCTGTCGAACGACGCCGGTGCGGGCGAGGGGTGGCTGTTCTGGGCACTGCTCGCCGCGGCCTTCGTGATCGGTTTCCTCCTGATCATCCCGATCGGCGGGGCGGACATGCCGGTCGTGGTGTCGATGCTGAACAGCTATTCCGGCTGGGCCGCGGCGGCGATGGGCTTCACGCTGCACAACACCGCGATGATCGTCACCGGCGCGCTGGTCGGCAGTTCGGGCGCGATCCTCAGCTACATCATGTGTCGCGCGATGAACCGCAGCTTCATCAGCGTGATCGCGGGCGGCTTCGGCGCCGATGCGGCCGTCGCGGGCGAGGCGCGGGAGCAGCGCCCCTACAAAACCGGCAGCGCGGCCGACGCGGCGTTCATGCTCGAACAGGCGGAAAAGGTCATCATCATCCCGGGCTACGGCATGGCGGTCGCGCAGGCGCAGCACGCGCTGCGCGAAATGACCGACGTGCTCGAGGAAAAGGGTGTCGAGGTGAAGTTCGCCATCCACCCGGTCGCCGGGCGGATGCCGGGGCATATGAACGTGCTGCTGGCCGAAGCGCAGGTGCCCTATGACAAGGTGTTCGAGCTGGAGGACATCAACTCGGAATTCGCGCAGGCCGACGTCGCGTTCATCATCGGCGCGAATGACGTGGTGAACCCGGCGGCCAAGACAGACAAGACCTCACCCATCTACGGGATGCCGGTGTTCGACGTCGACAAGGCAAAACAGGTCTTCTTCATCAAGCGCAGCATGGGCGGCGTCGGTTATGCGGGCGTCGACAACGACGTATTCTACATGGACCAGACGATGATGCTGCTCGCCGACGCGAAGAAGATGGTCGAGGATATCGTCAAGGCGTTCGACTAGCCCCGCCGCTTCTCAGTACAGCCGCGAGTGATCGCCGCCCTGGACCGGGATGGCGGCCCCGCTGACGAAGCTCGCCTTGTCCGACAGCAGGAACTCGATCGCGTCGGCGACAACGTGGCTTTCGGCGATCTTGCCCGTCGCGGTATAGCGCTCGAGCAGCTTCTCGAAGAGCGCAGGCTCGGCTTCGGCATAGGGATCGACCATTTCCGAATGGCAGTAGCCCGGGCAGATCGCGTTCACCCGGATGTTCTGGCGGGCGTAATCGATTGCGGCGGTCTTGGTCAGGCCGATCACGCCCCATTTGCTGGCGACATAGCCGCAGTTGCCGATGTCGCCGCCGTTCTATCCGTAGGCGGACGAGATGTTCACGATCGACCCGCCTCCGCTGGCGAGCATGGCGGGAATCTGCGCGCGCATGCTCATGAATACCCCGGTGAGGTTGGTATCGATCACGCTTTGCCAGTCGTCGTCGCTGAACTCGGCGACCGGAATGAAGACACCTCCGGTCACGCCGGCGTTGTTGACCGCCCCGTCGAGGCGCCTCCAGCGACCGAGGGTTTGTGCGACCATCGCATCCACGTCGGCCTGAACGGTGACGTCGGCCTTCACGAACAGCCCTTCGCCCCCGGCAGCTTCGATCCGATCGACCACGGCTTGCCCTTGCTCGAGGCGCCGTCCGGTAATGGCCACCTTGGCGCCCTTGGCGGCAAGTTGCACGGCCGCCGTCGCTCCGAGCCCGGAGGTTGCGCCGGTTATCAGGAATACTTTGCCGCTGAAGTCGGACATCGCGTGCACCATCTACTTGCTCGATGGCGCGATGCCATGGAGCGGGGTGCGAACCCTGCGCCCGGGTCAGCATCCGCCTAGTCAGGGACGGCCGCAAGCGGAAAATCGGCGCGGGGGCTAGGCGCGGGCTCAGGTCCCCTTCAGCGTGGGGGTACCTCCGTTGAGAGCGAAGTCGCCGAACGCGAATTTGCACGCGTCGAACCCGGTCCAGACGATCGGCGTCTCATCGCCCTCGAAGGTCAGCCGCACGTCGTAACGGCAGACCTTGGGGTCTTTGTCGAAATGGACGGTGTAATCGTCGCCCGGCTTGATGGTCTTCGCGCCGAAGTCCTCGTCGCGCTTGTCCTTTTTCCAGTCGGCGGCGCCGGCCTGGGAGACCTCGACAAGTTTGATCGTCTTGCCGGTCTTGTTGACGAGCACGAAATCCCAATCCTCGGCCAGAGCGGGGGTTGCGATCGCCATCAGCATCCCCCCCGCAAGCAACTTGATGCGCATGGCATTTGCTCCCGGTGCTGTAACCCGCTGAGGATGCGCCGTGAAATCGAGTCGCGCAAGTATCATGGCGCGGATTGACTTACAGTCCTGTCAGCAGCAGGTTTCTCGCATGAGGATGACCTGTCTTGCAGCGCTGGCTCTCGCCGGCGCCGCTTCACCCCTTGCCGCCGCCACGCACGAGGTCGCCGCCGGCGACGGTGCCCAGACCCGGCTGCAGGAGGCCCTGATCCTCGCCCAACCGGGTGACGAGGTCGTGCTGGGTGCCGGTCGTTTCGCGATAGGTGACGGTCTCAGCCTCGATGTGGACCGGGTCACAGTGCGCGGGGCGGGGATGGATGCCACGATCCTGGACTTCACCGGCCAGGCAGGCTCGGGCGAGGGCCTCCTCGTGACCAGCGACGGCGTGACGCTGCGCGACTTCGCGATCGAGAATCCCAAGGGCGACGGGATCAAGTCCAAGGGCGCGGACGATATCGTCTATCACCGCGTGCGTGTGACGTGGACGGGCGGGCCGCTCGCCACCAACGGCGCATACGGGATCTACCCGGTCGAAAGCACCAACGTGCTGATCGACGGGGTGCAGGTGTCGGGAGCCTCCGACGCGGGCATCTATGTGGGGCAGAGCCGCAAGATCACCGTCCGCAATTCGGTCGCCCAGGCGAACGTCGCCGGGATCGAGATCGAGAACAGCCGCGATGCGCTGGTCGAGGCGAACCTGGTGACCCGCAACACCGGCGGAATCCTTGTGTTCGACCTGCCGAGCCTGCCGGTGATGGGCGGGGGCAACGTGCTCGTCCGCGACAACCTGGTCGTGGACAACGATACGCCCAACTTCGCGCCCCCGGGCAATATCGTGGCGGGTGTACGCCGCGGCACCGGCATCATGGTCATGGCCAACGACGCGGTGACCGTCGAGCAGAACACGATCATGGGTAATCCCACCTCGGGCGTGATGGTGGTCGCCTATCCGCTCGCGTTCGAAGACGCGCGCTACAACCCCTATCCGCGCAAGGTGGCCATCGGTCCCAACCGGGTGAGCGGCAACGGAACCGAGCCGCAGATCGGCGGCGGGGACCAGCTCGTCGCGGCATTCGGCGGCGCTCTGCCGCCGGTCATGTGGGACGGGCTGGGCGAAGGTGCGATCACGGTCCATCCTTCGATGACCGGGTGGACCCTCGCATTAACCGCGCAGGGGCAGGGTCCCGACGACGCGACGCCTGCGCCGGCCACGTTCGCCGCCTACGTCGACGCGGTCGATCGCGGCGCAGTCGGATCCTCGCCGGAGCTTGACGCGCGTCTGAAATGATCCGCCCGGTCGCCATCCTGCTTGCGGGTGCGCTGGCATTCGCCGGTGCGCTTGCGGTGCGTGCGCAACCGACCGCGACCGTCGACGCGGCGACCGTCGTGGCTGACGGGATGCCGCGCAATCTATCGGCTTTCGGCTTCTTCGCCGATGGGTCGGGGCAAGTGCCGGTGCGGGGGGTCGTGCCTTATCGGTTGAACACTCCGCTCTATTCCGACGGGGCTGAGAAACTGCGCTTCGTCTATGTGCCTCCCGGCCAGCAAGCCAAGGCAGGCGGAGAGGGTCTGCTCGACCTGCCGGTGGGGTCCGCCCTGATCAAGACGTTTGCGTTCACCGAGGGTGGCAAGCGCCGCCTGATCGAAACCCGGTTGCTGCTTCACCGCGCCGAGGGCTGGGTCGCACTGCCCTACCTATGGAACGCCGAGCAGACCGAGGCAACGCTGGCGCTGGCAGGGGCACGCGTGGCCGCGATTACGCCTGCGGGCGAAGCGATCGATTACCGTGTGCCCAACAAGAACCAGTGCAAGGAATGTCACGGCCTCAATGGCGCGGTGGTGCCGATCGGGCCGAAGGCGCGCAATCTGTCGCGCTCATGGCTCGCGGATTTCGCCGACGCAGGCCATCTCGACAAGGTGCCCGACGTGTCCATGAGCCTACCTGTGTGGGAGGCGCGCAATGCGGCTCCTGTGGAGGCAGTCGCCCGCGCCTACCTCGATGTGAATTGCGCCCACTGCCACCGGCCCGGCGCGACCGCTTCGAACTCCGGACTGGATCTGCGGTGGGAGCAGGGCGATCCCAAGGCGCTGGGTGTGATGAAGCGACCCGTCGCCGCGGGTCGCGGGGCGGGAGCGCACCTCTTCGACGTCGTGCCCGGCAAACCCGGGGAATCTATCATGACCTATCGTATGAAAAGCCTCGAGGGCGGGGTCGCGATGCCGGAGCTTGGCAAGTCCACCGTCGACCGGGAGGGCGTCGAAGCGGTCGAACGCTGGATCGCCGGTCTGTGAAGCGTCTGCTTAGGATCGTCGGCATCCTTGTGGCGCTACTCGTGGTTGCGTTTCTCGTGGCGCGCACGCCGGATACCGACGCGGCGGAAATGCGCGCCAAGTACGGCGCGCCGCCATCGCAATTCGTGAAATTGCCGGACGGTCGCACGATTCACCTCCGAGACGAAGGACCGCGCGATGCACCGGCCATTATACTGCTGCACGGATCGAACGCGGACCTGCACACCTGGCAGGCCTGGGTCGATGGACTGAAGGCGGATTACCGTGTGATCCGCTACGACCAGCGCGGACATGGCCTGACGGGGGCGGCGCCCGACCGTGACTACCGGACCGAGCGTTTCGCCGAGGATATCGGCGCGGTCGCCGATGTGCTTGGCCTCGACCGCTTTGTCCTCGCGGGCAACTCGATGGGCGGGGCGATCGCCGCCCGCTATGCGATGGATCACCCGGAGCGGTTGATCGGCCTTGCGCTCGTCGATGCCGGCGGCGCGCCGGTCAAGCGCGAGGGCGGCGGCAACCTCGCCTTCACGCTCGCGCGAATTCCGGGCGTCAATCGGCTCGCCTTCGAGATCATGCCCCGCTCGATCATTGAAAAAAGTCTGACTCAGAGCGTTGCGCGCGAGGAGGTGGTCACCCCCGCGGTCGTCGATCGGTACTGGGAACTGGCGCGCTATCCCGGGAACCGCACGGCGACGCTCGACCGCTTCGGCGTGGGACAGATGTTCTCGCCGCAACAGGTCGCGGCGATAGACGTGCTGACGCTGGTGATGTGGGGAGAGGAGGACTCGCTCATCCCGTTCTCGGCCGCAGGCTGGTATATGGACCACCTGCCTGCCGCGAAGCTGGTGAGCTATCCGGGCATCGGTCACCTACCCATGGAGGAATCGCCCGAGCGTAGCCTGGCGGACTTGCGCGCATGGCTATCGGGTCTTTCCCCCGATCCCGCACTCCCAGTCGCTGGACGCGACGCCACCTGACACGCTAGCCCTCCAGCTTAGGTTCGTCGGAGGGAGACTACCAGTTGCGCAAGTTGGGGATGATCGGGGGAATGAGCTGGGCCTCGACCCGCGATTACTACGAGCTGATCAACCGCGCGGTGCAGCGCAAGGTTGCGCCTGAAGCCAGCGCGCCGCTCCTGATCGAAAGCCTCGACTTCTCGGCCCTACGCGCGATCGAAGACGATTCCGGTTGGGATCACGCCGCCGACGTCCTGTCCGAAAGCGCCCGGCGGCTCGTCGATGCCGGCGCGGGCGCATTGGTCATCTGCGCCAACTCGATGCACAAGGTCTATGACCGGGTGGCCGATGCCGCGGGGGTTCCGGTGCTGCACATCGCCGATTGCGTAGGGCGCGAGATGCAGGCGGCGGGCATCAAGAGCGCCGCACTGGTCGGAACCCGCAACGTCATGACCGAGAGCTTCTACCGCCGCAGGCTGGTGAGCTATGGGGTCGATCTCGTTCCGCCCGACATGGAGCAGGTCGAGGTCATCGACCGGATCATCTACGACGAATTGATGCGTGGAAAGGCGACCCGTGAGGCGGAGCGCACCATGAAGACCTGGATCACGCTGAAGGAGCGCGCCGGGGCCGAGGCGATCGTGCTTGCCTGCACCGAGTTGTCGATGATCGTCGATGTAGATGCCAACGTCTTGCCGATCTTCGATTCGACCCGCGCCCATTGCCGGGCAGCGGTCGAATGGCTCATTTCGGACCAATAGTTACGGCGCTGCGCCGAACTGTGGAGTTACCTGCCGGGTAACGTACTTTTCCTAGTCCAATCGGTCGCAATTGAGGCATTCTCCCGTTTCCTTTTGAGGGAGGGACTACAATGCACAACCGGGTTGCCGGCCGCCTTGCGGCCGTGGGTATTGCCGCACTGGCGATGGGGATTGCCGCCACGCCGGCCCATGCCGAGAAAATCGCGAATTCCTATATCTGCGTCTTCAAGAACGACCGAGTCGCAAAGAACGATGTTCCGGGCCGAGCCAATGCCGCCGCCAAGGCGCAGGGCGGGGCGGTGAAGCATATCTACCGCAACACGATCCGCGGCTTTTCCGCCAATATGAGCGAGCAGGCAGTCACCGCCATGCGCCGTGCAAACCCGTCGATTGCCTATTGCGAGCAAGACCAGGTGGTCACGCTCGGACCGATCCGGGCCGAAGCGCGTCCGGGCGGCGGGGGAACCCAGCCCGCCCAGACGACACCTTGGGGCATCACGCGCGTCGGCGGGTTTGCAGACGGCACAGGCAAGAGGGCATGGATCATCGATAGCGGGATCGACGGTAGCCATCCTGATCTGAACGTCGATACGGCGCGCAGCAAGGACTTCACCGGATCGCGCAGCGGCTGGAAGGACGAAAGCGGTCATGGCACGCACGTTGCCGGAACCGTTGCTGCAAAGAACAATTCGGTCGGGGTCGTGGGCGTGGCCGCAGGTGCCTCGGTCGTCGCGGTGCGTGTGCTCGATCGCCGCGGTTCGGGCTCGTACTCAGGCGTGATTGCGGGCGTCGAATATGTCGCATCCAATGCGGGTGCGGGCGATGTTGCCAACATGAGCCTCGGCGGACCGGTCTCGCAAGCGCTCGACGATGCGGTAATCGCCGCCGGCGCCAAGCTGGCGATGGTCCTCGCGGCCGGCAACGAAAGCGATAACGCCGCCAACCATTCGCCGGCTCGTGCCGGCGGGGTCAGCAAGACCGACAGGGTTTATGCTGTGTCGGCCAGCACGCAGACCAACGCCCTTGCCAGCTTCTCCAATTACGGCCTCGGCGTCGAATGGGCGGAGCCGGGCGTCGGCATCCCGTCGACGTACAAGGACGGTGGCTACGCCTCGCTCAGCGGGACTTCGATGGCGGCGCCGCACCTAGCGGGCATCCTGTTGCTCGGAGCGCCCAAGATCGGCGGGACGATCAGCGGAGATAGGGACTCCAGCCCTGATCCGATCGGGGTTCGCTGAACGCTCCCATATTAGCTAAGGCACTCAGAGCGGGCCGCGCGTCGAAACGATGCGCGGACCGTTTTATCGGGCGGAAGCGCGGTGTTCCGCTCCTGTTCCCGTTGCCCGCGTGCACCGCGCCGCCTAACCGCGGCTGACCGATGACGCTTGCTCCCTACGCCGCCGATCCTGCCGCCAGTCGGGGCCGCGAATTCGCGGAAGACCGCGAGGGCGCGCGCGGTCCGCGTAGCGAGTTTCAGCGGGATCGGGACCGCATCGTCCATTCGATCGCCTTTCGCCGGCTGAAGGCGAAGACCCAGGTCTTCATCGCCCCCGACGGCGATCACTATCGCACCCGCCTGACCCACAGCATCGAGGTGGCGCAGATCGGCCGGGTGATCGCGCGCGCGCTCGGCCTGGACGAGGATCTGACCGAGGCGCTTTGCCTGGCACATGATATCGGTCATCCGCCGTTCGGGCACGCCGGCGAAGAGGCGCTGCGCGAAGCGATGGCGATTCGCGGCGGCTTCGACCACAATGCGCACACCCTGCGGGTGCTAATGCGGCTCGAAAGCCCCTACTGCGATCACCCGGGTCTGAACCTTTCGTGGGAACTGCTCGAGGGGCTTGCGAAGCACAACGGACCGGTCGCGACGCCGAACTGGGCGCTTGGCGAACTGGACGAGGCGTTTCCGCTCGATCTGGGCGCCTGGCCCAGTCTCGAGGCGCAGGTCGCGGCAATCGCCGACGACATCGCCTACGACAATCACGACATCGACGATGGGCTGCGGGCGGGCTTCCTGGTTCTGGAGGACCTGCTCGAACTGCCGCCGATCGCAGCGCAGTATCGTGCGATCGAGGCACGCTACCCTGGCGCCTCGAACGACCAGCGCTTGCGCGAACTCGTCCGCAGCCGGATCGGACTGATGGTCAACGACGTGATCGAGACGACCCGCGCGAACGCGCAAGGCCTGCGCAGCGTCGCGGACATTCGCGCCCATCCTGCGCCCCTCGCCGGATTCTCTCCTGCGATGGCCGAGGAAGAACGGGCGCTGAAGGGGTTCATGTACGAGCGGCTGTATTATCATCCCGAACAGCTCACCGCGGCTTCGCACGCGCGCGACGTCGTTTCGCGCCTGTTCGCGGCATACGACCAGGATCCGGGTGCGCTGCCGGACGAATGGCGTGCGGCACTTCCCGAAGAGGAGCCCGAGCGCAGCCGGCATCTGGCCGATTTCATCGCCGGCATGACCGATCGCTTCGCGATCCGCGAATGCGCCCGGATATTCGGCCGCGCGCCCGAAGGACTTCGCAATGTCTGAACCCCTGCGTGTCGCGCTGGTCGGTTCGACCGGGCTGATCGGCGGCGAAGTGATGCATCTTTCGGTCGGGCGCGAAGATATTCGTCTGGTAGCGATCGCCCGCCGCGAAGCGCCATTGCCCGCAGGCGCGCGCATGGAGATGTTCGTGGCCGACCCTGCAAAGTGGGGCGAGGTGTTCGAAGCCATCAGACCCACGGCCGTGATCTGCGCGCTGGGCACGACGTGGAAGAAGTCGGGTCGCGACGAGGAAGCATTTCGGGCCGTGGATCACGATCTCGTTCTCGACACGGCGCGCGCCGCGAAGGCGCAAGGGGTGGAGCGCTTCGTCGCGATCGGTTCGGCCGGATCGGATGCGCTTTCGAAGAACCGCTATCTGCGGACCAAGGGTGAGGTCGAGCGGGAACTGGGCAAGATGCGGTTCAAACGGCTGGACGTTTTGCGACCGGGATTGCTCAAGGGGCAGCGCCGCGGGGAACTGCGGGTGGCCGAACGCATCGGTATCCTGCTCAGCCCGCTTGCCGACCTTGCGATGCAAGGCAAATACGGGGCATTCCGCTCGATCCGGGCGGACGTGGTCGCCAAAGCCGCTTTGGCGCTCGCGATGCGCAAGGCGGCGGGCCGCTTCGTCCACGATAACGACGGCATCGTGCGAGCAGCGGCAGGCCTTCCCGTCCGCCACACCGACTGATCACATTTCACTGTGGCCATCACATTGCGATGTGATAGGGCGAGTCGCATGACGAATCAGATCATCGAGCGGGTCCGCAACCTGGTTGCCGACAACCGCATGAGCCGCACCGCTTTGGCCCGCGCCGCCGGCCTACACGCCAATTCGCTGCGCGATTGCCTGGAGCCGGGCTGGAACCCGACAGCGGACACCTTGGGCAAGCTTGACGGATTCCTCTCTGCCAACGACGAGCGTCCGGTCATCGTCTCGGCGGAAGAAATCATCGACGAAGCGCGCAACGGGCGCATGTTCATCCTGGTGGACGACGAGGACCGTGAGAACGAGGGCGATCTGATTATTCCCGCGCAGATGGCCACGCCCAACGCGATCAACTTCATGGCGATGCACGGCCGGGGCCTCATCTGCCTGACGCTGACCCGGCAGCGGGTCGAGCAGCTCGGCCTCGACCTGATGAGCCGGAACAACCGCACGCGGCACGAAACGGCTTTCACCACCTCGATCGAGGCGCGCGAGGGGGTTTCGACCGGCATCTCTGCCGCCGACCGGGCGCGTACCGTGTCGGTCGCGATCGATGGGACCAAGACGCGCGACGATATCGTGACGCCCGGGCACGTCTTCCCGCTGGTCGCGCGTGATGGCGGGGTGCTGGTGCGGGCCGGGCATACCGAGGCTGCGGTCGACATATCGCGACTGGCGGGGCTCAACCCATCGGGGGTGATCTGCGAGATCATGAACGAGGATGGCACGATGGCCCGCCTCGACGACCTCGTTCGGTTCGCGAGGCTGCACGATCTCAAGATCGGGACCATCCGCGATCTCATCGCCTATCGCCGCAAGCACGACCATCTGATCGAGCGGCGCGCGGAGCGGCGGTTCACCAGTCGCTGGGGCGGCGAGTGGCAGGCGGTGGCGTTCTTCAACAAGGCGACCGGCGAGGAAACGCTGGCGCTGGTGAAGGGCGCGGTGCGCCCCGACCGCCCGACGCTGGTGCGGATGCACAGCCTGTCGCTGTTCCCCGACGTTTTCGGCGAAGAAAACAAGCGTTCGCGCATGGTCGAGCGGGCGATGGAGATCATCGGCGAAGAAGGGGCGGGGGTGATCGTGCTCATCAACCGCCCGATGCAGGACTATGTCAGTTCCTCGATCCGGCTCGGCGAGTTGGGTGAGCGGTCGGAAGCCGTGCAACCGTCGAGTGAGCAGCGCGACTACGGCGGTGGTGCACAGATCCTCGCAGAACTGGGCGTGCACGACATGGTCCTGCTGACCAATACCGAGCATTCGCTCGTCGCGCTCGAAGGATACGGCCTCAGCATCGTGGGCCAGCGCTCGCTCGACTAGATCGAGGCTCCCGCCAGGGCGTCGATCGCTGCCTGCAGGATCACCGCGGCCGCATGGGAGTCGATCCGCTCCTTGCGTTTGCCGCGGCTCATGTCCTGTTCGATCAGCGATCGTTCCGCGCTCACGGTCGACCAGCGTTCGTCCCACAGCAGGATCGGCAGGTCGAGCGCGGCCGAGAGGTTGCGGGCATAGGCGCGGCTCGCCTGCGCGCGCGAACCCTCGCTGCCGTCCATGTTGCGCGGCAGGCCGATGACCACACCCCTGACCGATCGTTCGCGGCAGATCGCGGCAAGCGTGTCCCGGTCTCGCCCGAACTTCCCGCGCTCCAAAGTCTTGCCCGCCGTCGCAAAGCGCCAACCGGCGTCGCACAGCGCGATGCCGATGGTTTTCGTACCGAGATCGAGGGCGAGCAGCGCGCCACCCTCGGGCAGAGCGGCAGCGAAATCCCGTGCGCTGTCGGTGATGGGCGGGCCAGCATTTAGCGGGCCGGCATTCAGCGAGGCATCGTCCACGCGGACACCCGGCGTCCCACATCAGCCCGCAGGTTCGACCAGAACAGCGGGATGTCGTAGACGTGATAGTTGTTGCCCGGCAGCACCGCGTTGCCCATCTCGGGCGGGTCCCCGATCAGCAGCAGCCCGCGCTCGTCGCACCGCGCAGGGACAAGGCCGCGCACCAGCGTGCCGTTCTCCAGCCCCTCGTGCGGCACCAGTGTGCCAAGGTTGAGGTCCGCGGTGCCCTCGTCCCGGACCGCGCCGGTCAGGGGATTGGTGCACAGGATGGCACTGTCGCCGCGTGGCTGCCCGTCGAAGCCGATCGATTCGCGATAGGTCTCGAGTAGCGGTTCGGGATCGGCGGGTTCGGCATAGCTCGACCAGCTCATCATGCAGCCCGCCTGGTCCGCACTCGCGCAGGGCGGAAGGCCGAGGGAGGGCAAGTCGTTCTCGAGCGAGATCGGCCAGCCGACCGCGTACACCGCCGCCACCCGGCCCGCGAGCGGCTTGCCGTTCACCTCCTCGCGAATGAGGCGCAGGAGATGGAGCGAGCCCTGGCTATGGCCGGCCAGCACGATCGGATCGTCGGGATCGACGCTGGCGAGGAATACGCGGAACGCGTCGCGCACGTCCCGGTAGGCGGCATCGATCGCCTTCGTCGCCTCGGCGCTGTCGGTCAGGAAAGCGCCGAATGTCGCCTGGCGATAGCGCGGAGCCCAGATCTCGCTCGCCTGGTTGAACGGGCTCGCCATGCCCTTGACGTAGACGTTGGCGACGCGGTTCGCTTCGGCATCGTCGAGCGAGGCGTTCCAGCGGTCGCGGTCCAGAAAGCTGGTCGGGTGGACGAAGAAGACTGCAAAATCGCGCGGTTTGGCCTCGTCCGCCGGTGCGGGCGTGGCGGTGGACTGATCGGTCTCCGCTTCCTCGAATGCCGGCTGCCAGCGCGCTGGGTCCGAAACGCCCATGCCCGGGCGCGAAAGCCACATGGCCGGATCCTGGTAGGCGTTGCTCGCCAGCGGCGACTGCTCGACGAACCGGCCCGAAGGCACGAAGGCGAGCCGCGTCAGCTCCTTCGACCAGATGTTAAGGACGAACGCCCCCGCGATTACCAGGACGATCAGAAACGCGATGAAATAGAGAAACTTGCGGGCCATTACGCAGGCATTGTCGAAGGCGCGGATGCGTCGCCGTCCGCCACCGACTGGTCTTCGCCTTCGTCAAGACGATGCGACCGCCGTTCGAGTGCCACCTTGATCATTGCGAGCATCGGGTCGGCGAAGGTCAGGCCGAGGACGCCGAACAGCACGCCCATGACGAGCTGGAAACCGAGCACGAGGGCGGGTGCGAGATCGACCGTCTTTTTGGCGATCATGGGCACCAGGATGTACCCGTCGAAATTCTGCACCGCGAGATAGATCGCGATGGTCCACAGGCCCATCTCGGTGCCGCCCGAAAAACCGACCAGCACCATCAGGATGCCCGAGACGATCGCCCCGATGTTGGGGATGAACGCCAGAATGCCGGTGATCAGCGCGAGAAGCGCCGCCATTGGCACTCCAACGAGGGTCAGCGCGATATAGGTGAACAGCCCCTCGGCCACCATGCCGACCAGGCGCCCGGCGAGCAGGCGCCGCATGCTGTAGGCCATATGGTCGAGCGTCTCATTGAGTTCGGCGCGCTTGTTCTCCGGTACCATCCACGACAGGCCGCGCTCGTACGGACGCGGGTCGACGGCGAGGTAGATGCCGATGATGACGATCAGCAGCAGCGTCGTCAGCGCGCCGACCGCGCCGCCGATCGCGCGGGTCACCGTTCCCACGCCGCTCATAAGGCTGCCCGCCATGCCCTGGATGTCATCCTGGCTGATGGCGAAACCCATGTCGCGTAAATATGCGGTCAGGCGGCCCAGCTGTTCGGTGATCAGGGCCGGGAATTCGGCGGCCTCGCTCGCGATCTGGGATCCGGCGAAATAGAACATCCACACCGCGAACGCCGTTGCGAGCAACAGGACGATCGCGACACGCCAGCCCCGTCCGATCGGCACGGCGCGGCCGAGCAGGCGCGCCCCGCCGTCGAGCATCGCCGCGAACACGAGCGCGCCGAAGATGACCAGTAGAGTGTGCGCCAGATAGACCGCGAGTACGGCAAGGCCGATGACCGCCGCCCAGATGACCGCACGGTTCGCCTCATGCCGCAGCGCGGGATTGGAGATGCGCGTGGGACTCGCGCCGACCTCCTTGTCGACTCCGTCCGTATCTTCGCGGTGGTCAGTCATTGGATGCGGCCCCCTGTACGATCGCCGGACGCAGTGTCGACCAGGCGCGACCGTCGCGGAGCGAAGTCCACCACGATACCGGGTTGAGCGTGGTCGTTCCGTCGAGCGAGAACGTGATGAATTCCGCGCGTCCGCCGACATTCGCCAGCGGAACCGGGCCGCCCAGGCCGCTTTCCCAGGTCTGAGCGCGGCTGTCGGCGGAATGATCGCGGTTGTCGCCCATCAGGAACACGTGGCCTTCGGGCACGCGCACCTCGGCCATGTCGTCGAGTGGCTGTTGGCGGTGATCGACGATCCGGTAGGTCGCGCCGTTCGGCAGGGTTTCGCGCCGGGTAGGTACCTCGTAATAGTCCTTGCCGTCAGGCGAACGCACCCGGAACCCTTCGAAATAATCGAGGCATGGCGTGCCGTTGCACACCTGCGAATCGACCGGCAGGCGGATGTCGGGCTCCACCTTCTGCGGGACCGGCTTGCCGTTGAGCACGATCTGGCCGTTGACCACTGCGATCGTGTCTCCGGGCAGGGCGACCACCCGCTTGATGTAATCCTCGTCCCGGGTGGGCGGCACGGCGATCACGACGTCGCCGTATTCGGGCGTCGAAGCCCAGATGCGCGTGTCGCTGCGCGGCAGGACGTGGAAGGAGGCGGAGACCCAGCTCCAGCCATAAGGATACTTGGACACGACCAGCCGGTCGCCGACGAGCAGGTTGGGGACCATCGAGGTCGACGGGATATAGAACGGCTTGGCGACGAGGCTGTGGAACGCCAGCACCGCAAGCAGCATCAGCGCAAGGCCGCGCATCTCGGCCAGCCAGTCGATCTTCTCGCGCTTCTTTTCGGATGTGTTCAAGGATTTGCTCAAGCTGGTCATCGGGGAACGGCCTCGATCACGACGAAGGCCTGCGCCCATGGATGGTCGTCGGTTAGGGTCAGATGAATGCGGACCTCATGGCCGTCCGGTGTCAATTCGGCAAGCCGGTTGGCGGCCCCTCCGGACAGCGCAAGGGTCGGCGCGCCCGATGGCGCGTTCACAACGCCGATGTCCTTGTGGAACACCCCGCGACGAAAGCCGGTGCCGACGGCCTTCGCATAGGCCTCCTTCGCCGCCCAGCGCTTGGCGAACGTGCCCACACGGGTGAAAGGGCGCTTGGCGGCCTTGGCGCGCTCGACATCGGTAAAGCATCGCGCCTCGAACTTCTCGCCCCACCGCTCGAGCGAGGCTGCGATGCGATCCATGTTGGTGAGGTCGGAGCCAAGACCGATGATCACCGTGCTTCGTCCATCAGGTCGCGCATCTGCCGCACGGCCGCTTCCAGCCCGACGAACACCGCCTCACCCACCAGATAATGGCCGATGTTCAGCTCGGCGAGGTGGGGGATGGCGGCGATCGGCTGAACGTTGTCGTAAGTCAGGCCGTGGCCGGCGTGCGGCTCGATGCCGTTCTTGGCGGCGAGAGCGGCCATGTCGGCCAGCCGCCGCAGTTCGATCGCCACTTGTTCGCCCGTCGCGTGGGCATATTCGCCGGTGTGCAGTTCGACCACCGGCGCGCCGAGCAGTAGCGCGGCTTCGATCTGGCGCTCTTCGGGAGCGATGAACAGGCTCACGCGAATGCCGGCATCCGCCAGTCGGTTGACGATCGGGGTGAGGCGGTTGTGCTGGCCCGCTGCGTCGAGGCCACCCTCTGTCGTGCGCTCCTCTCGCCGCTCGGGCACGATGCACGCGGCGTGCGGTTTGTGGCGCAGCGCGATCGCGAGCATCTCGTCCGTCGCCGCCATTTCCAGATTCAGCGGCAGGTCGGTCGCAGCCTGGATGCGCGCGAGATCGTCGTCGCGGATATGCCGGCGATCCTCGCGCAGGTGCGCGGTGATCCCGTCGCCGCCGCAGCGCGCCACGATCTCGGCCGCGCGAACCGGATCGGGATGATCCCCGCCGCGCGCGTTGCGAATGGTGGCGACGTGATCGATATTGACGCCCAACCGCAGCGGATTGGGGCGCAGGCTGGCGTTCATCCTACTTGCGGCTCCCCGGCTTGGTCACGGGGATAGCGGCGAGTTCGGGCGGAACTTCGTCTTCGGCATAGCTGGGAAAGTTGATGTCGATCAGCGGATAGAACGGCACGCCGAGATCGGCCGATCCATGCGAGCGATCGACCAGCGCGGCTTCTGCGATCACCTCGCCCCCTTCGCGGGCCACCGCCGCGATCGCCTCGCGGCTGGACAGGCCCGTGGTGACGACATCCTCGACCATCAGCACTTTGGCGCCCGGCTCCAGACGAAAACCGCGGCGGAGTTCGAAGGTGCCGTTCGGGCGTTCGAGGAACAGCGCATCCTTGCCCAGCGCGCGGCCCATCTCGTGCCCGATGATCAGGCCGCCCATTGCCGGGCTGACGACCACGTCGATCGCGGCGCGCAGGTCGCGCGGCAGTTTCTGGGCGAGGGCGCGGGCCAGCCGACCGGCACGGTCGGGGTTCATCAGCACGCGGGCGCATTGAAGATAGTGCGCGCTGTGCCGACCGCTCGACAGCTTGAAATGCCCTTCGAGCAGGGCTTCGCAGCTACGGAATTCGTGCAGGACTTCTTCGTCGGTCATCGGCGGTTCGCGCAGGCTCTGTCTGGGGTGGGGAAATGCGGGCAAAAATCTCCCTAGAAGCGCTTGAGGCATGGGGCAAGCGCGCGTATAGGCCCGCCCAAAGCCCCGTCCGGGGGACTATCCGGCCTGCCTTGAGGGCGGAAAACCGGGCACATGAAAACAGGCTAAGACGGAAAGCTTCGCACCGATGAACCTCGGCAAATCGACCGCCCGCATTTTCGCTCCGATCGGGGCCGCGCTGCTCCTCGCCCTCGCGCCGCAAGGTGCACTGGCGCAAGAAGCCGCACCGGCCGTCGAACGCGCTGCGGCGACCGAAGCGGCCCCGGCCGCTGCCGAGACCGGCGCAGCCGCCATCGGTGCCGTCGACGACAAGGCCGATGCCTCGACGACCGACGTGGCGGAAGGCTCCTCGGCCTACACGCCGCTCGGGCCCGAGTGGATCAAGGGCCAGCCGACGCCCGGCGGCATCGACGTGCAGAAGCAGTATTCGCCGATCGGCGAGCAGGCCAAGCCGTTCCACACCGCGCTGGTCTGGATCATGGCGATCATCTGCATCTTCGTGCTCGGTCTGATGCTCTTCACCATGTGGCGCTTCCGCCGCAGCGCCAATCCGGTGCCTTCGCGCACGACGCACAACACGCTGATTGAAGTGGTGTGGACTCTGCTACCGGTGCTTATCCTGGTCGGCATCGCTATCCCATCGATCAGCCTGCTGTCGGCGCAGTACAAGTCCGCGCCCGAGGATGCCGTCACGGTCAAGGTGACCGGCTATCAGTGGTACTGGGGGTACACCTATCCCGACAACGGCGGGTTCGAGGTGATCTCGAACATGATGCCCGAGGACGAGGCGCGCTCGAAGGGCTTCCCCGCGCAGCTCGAAGTCGACAACCGCATGGTCGTTCCCGCGGGCGAATGGATCCGCCTCCAGACCACCGCCGCCGACGTGATCCATGCCTTCGCCGTGCCGAGCCTCTGGTTCAAGCTCGACGCCGTGCCCGGCCGCCTCAACGAGAAGCGGCTGATGATCAAGGAGCCGGGTATCTATTACGGCCAGTGCTCCGAGCTGTGCGGCGCGAAACACGGTTACATGCCGATCGCGGTCGAGGCTCTGCCCCGTCCGCAGTTCGAGGCGTGGGTCCGCGCCCAGGGCGGTACCGTCGGCGAACCTGAAGAGGCCGCCGCTCCCGCCGCCGCGCCGGTCCAACAGCCCGAAAGCGCCGCGCAGCAGCCCGCTGCCGAAGGTGCTGCTCCCACCGCCGCTCCCGCCGCCTGATCACTGACATTCGAAGCGTAGAGACCTTATCATGGCCACCACCGCCAACACCTTCCAGGCTCACCACGACGATCACGCGCACCACGACGCGGATCACAAGCCGGCGTTCTTCGCCCGCTGGTTCATGTCGACGAACCACAAGGACATCGGCACGCTCTACCTGATCTTCGCGATCATCGCGGGTATCGTGGGCGGTGCGATCTCGGGCGTGATGCGCGCCGAGCTGGCGCAGCCGGGCATCCAGGTCCTCGGTTCCTGGGTGAGCATGATGGGCGGCGCCGAAAGCTTCGAGGCCAACCTCCACGCGTGGAACGTGCTCATCACCGCGCACGGTCTGATCATGGTGTTCTTCATGGTCATGCCCGCGATGATCGGCGGCTTCGGCAACTGGTTCGTGCCGCTGATGATCGGCGCGCCCGACATGGCGTTCCCGCGCATGAACAACATCTCGTTCTGGCTCACGGTCGCCGGCTTCGTCTCGCTGTGTATCTCGCTGTTCCTGCCGGGCGATGCCACGGGCATGGGCGCGGGCACGGGCTGGACCGTCTATGCGCCGCTCTCGACGAGCGGTTCGCCGGGCCCGGCCACCGACTTCGCGATCTTCGCGCTGCACCTTGCCGGTGCGGGCTCGATCCTTGGCGCCACGAACTTCATCACCACGATCTTCAACATGCGCGCGCCGGGCATGACCCTGCACAAGATGCCGCTGTTCGTGTGGTCGATCCTCGTCACCGCGTTCCTGCTGCTGCTGGCTTTGCCCGTACTGGCCGCGGCGATCACCATGCTGATCACCGATCGCAACTTCGGCACGACGTTCTTCTCCGCCGACGGCGGCGGCGACCCCGTGCTGTACCAGCACCTGTTCTGGTTCTTCGGTCACCCGGAAGTGTACATCATGATCCTGCCGGGCTTCGGCATGATCAGCCAGATCATCGCGACGTTCAGCCGCAAGCCGGTGTTCGGTTATCTCGGCATGGCCTATGCGATGGTCGCGATCGGCGTCGTCGGCTTCATCGTCTGGGCGCACCACATGTACACCGTGGGCCTCGACGTAAATACGAAGATGTATTTCACCGCGGCCACGATGGTCATCGCGGTGCCGACCGGCGTGAAGATCTTCAGCTGGATCGCCACGATGTGGGGCGGATCGATCGAGTACAAGAGCCCGATGGTCTGGGCGCTCGGCATGATCTTCCTGTTCACCGTGGGCGGCGTGACCGGCGTCTATCTGGCCAACGGCGGCATCGACGACGTCGTGCACGACACCTACTTCGTGGTCGCTCACTTCCACTACGTGCTGTCGATGGGCGCCGTGTTCTCGATGTTCGCGGGCTTCTATTACTGGTTCCCGAAGATGAGCGGGCGGATGCACTCCGAACTGCTGAGCCACCTCCACTTCTGGGGCTTCTTCATCGGCGTGAACGTGATCTTCTTCCCGCAGCACTTCCTGGGTCTGCAGGGCATGCCGCGCCGCTACCCCGACTACGCCGAGGCTTACGCGTACTGGAACGAGATCAGCTCGCTCGGCTACCTCATCATGGCCGGTTCGATGATCTTCTTCTTCGCGAACATCGTCTACGCGTTCGTCGCGGGCAAGAAAGCTCCGGCGAACTACTGGGGCGAGGGTGCGACAACTCTCGAGTGGAGCCTGTCGAGCCCGCCGCCGTTCCACCAGTTCGAAACGCTGCCGGTGATCGAGGACGACCACGATTACCACAACCACATGCCGAAGGGTTCGCCGGCCACGGCCTGATCCCTTCGCATGTGAAGCAATCCACAGACGGCCGGTCCCGAAGGGGCCGGCCGTTTGCTTTGGGGAGTTAGACCATGCCCGAAATGCGCCTGATCGACACTGGCGAGGTAACGCTGCGCTGCGCCATCGAAGGTACCGGCCCGCTGGTCGTCTTCGTCCACGGGTTTCCCGAAAGCTGGTATTCGTGGCGCCACCAGATCGGACCGGTGGCCGGTGCAGGGTTCACCGCCTGCGCGATCGACGTGCGCGGCTACGGCGGGTCGGACAAGCCGCCCGAGGTGGCCGATTACACCCTGGAAAAGATCGCCGGCGACCTCGTCGGGCTGGCCGACGCGCTGCAGCCCGGTGCGCCCGCGATCCTGGTGGGCCACGATTGGGGCGCGCCGATCGTGTGGAATACCTCGCTCACCCATCCCGACCGGTTCCATGCCGTGGCGGGCCTCTCGGTTCCGTTCGCGGGCGTGCCCAGCCGCCCGTTTACCGACGTGTTCCGCGAGCACTTCACGAGCCAGGGCAAGTTCTTCTACCAGGAGTACTTCCAGCAGCCCGGCGTCGCCGAGGCGGAGGCGGAGGCCGACCCGCAGGGCTTCGTCCACCGGATGATGTATTCGATCTGCGGCGACGTTCCGCCCGGCGCCTATTGGGACAAGCCGCTCGGCGCGACCTTCCTCGAAGGCCTGCCGGACCCGCAGCCCGTGCCGTGGCTGACCGACGAGGACATCGCGTTCTACGGCAACGAGTTCAGCGCAAGCGGCTTCCGCGGCCCGCTCAACCGCTACCGCAACCACGAGCGCGATTACGAATGGCTGCAGGGCTGGAAGGGCAAGCGCATCGAACAGCCGTGCCTGTTCATCGGCGGCGACCGCGATCCCGCGACATTCCTGTTCGGGGCCGTGACCGACCCCGTCGCGGTCATGCGGATGTTCGCGCCGAAGGTGGAGGGCCACATCCTGCCCGGCGTCGGCCACTGGACGCAGCAGGAACGACCCAACGAAGTCAACGCGCTGCTGCTGGATTGGTTGGGGCGAGTCTAAAGCGGTTGAGTGTTAGGTCAAAATGTCTGCAATGAGGGTGGAAAGCTGACATTGAGCGGCACAGAAAGAGCGCGTAGCATCTGATCGGGCGCTTCCTGCTCTAGGAAAGAGCTGCGGTTGCACCACGGGGAATTACCGGTGCAACAAGCTCCGGAGTCAGTTGGGGAGATCGCGGCATGAGAATCCAGTCACTTAGCTTGGCGATTGCCACAGCCATGCTATACCTTCCGGTCACGAGTGCTGCATCCTCCGCACACCATGGTTCCGTGGGCGGACTCGACCATGTTCTCATCTGGTCTCGCAACATCGACCAGATCACGTCGGTCATGGCAGTGAAGCTGGGCTTTCAGGTGCGGCCGGGCGGTGATTTCGGCGACGGTGTCGCCAACCGGATTATCCCGTTTGCCGATAGGTCCTACTTAGAGTTGCTGTATTTCACGCGTCCCGAAGTCCAACTGACCGACGAGGTGCGGAAGCATTATGCAGCGACCGAGCGCGGCGCGATGTCAAACATGTTTGCGTTGGAAGCGAACGATGTCGACGGAGTGGAGCGCCAACTTGAGAGAGAGGGCTGGGACCTCGCCCCAAGCTCGCCGATGACTTACGATCCTGATGGCGATGGACCGCAGCCGCCACGCGAGAGCATGTGGAGGACGGTAGGGTTCAAATCACCGCCGTTGGCCGGAGCTGATCTGTTTTTCATAAAATATGCGCCGGGAGCATCGGCACCAGTCGATCAAGCTGACCAGATTGTTTTCAGACGACACCCGAACACGGCGCAACGAATCTCGGCAGTTTGGCTTCTCGACGCCAATGCCAAGGTCACAAGCGACCGGCTTTCTCGCATGGGCTTCAAGCGGACCGGAGAGGTCAGCCTGCCAGAGCAGGGCCTGCGCGGCTTACGTTTCGATTCAGGCGGCGAGACAATTCTCGCTCTCGAACCATTAGGCCCAGGTCCTGCCGCTGACGCCCTCAAGGAAAGAGGGCCTCACATTTACGGAATCAGCATTGCCGTAACCGACGTCGGCCAAGCTCGCCGAATTTCCGAATGGGGCTATGGCCGAGAGATGAAACGTTATCAGGGACTGCTAGGCGATTCCTTTGCGGCTCCGACGACCGCGGACTTCGGCTTTTTAGTGGAGTTTCACCAGCTGGCACCGCCTCGATAAGAACAGCATCCCGCCCGTCGCTGGCGGAGTCTGGCTAATGTCCGC
>NZ_LMAU01000003.1 GCF_001441535.1 Tsuneonella troitsensis | reverse complement strand
GCCGTCGGAAGGTCGTCGACGATGCGCACCACCAGGGTGTCGCCCGCAGCCGTGCCGCCCAGGCCCGCCACCGACAGCGCGATCGCGTCGTCGAACTCGGTCCCGGTCGCACCGACCTTGCTGTCGTTGTCGATCGTCGCCTTCAGCGTGTAGCTGTAGCTCACCGTCCCGCTCGTCGCGCTCCCGGTGTAGCCGGTCAGCGTCAGCGTGCCCTCGCCCGTGTCGACCACGCCGTTCGTGGTGCCGAACGCCTGGACCTGCGCCAGCGTGAACACCGTGCCCCCGATCGTCACCGTCGCGATGCCGTCGGTCGCCGAGACCGTGAACGTCCCCGTGCTCGTCTCGCCGTTGCCCGCTGCCTGCGACCCGTTGGGGTTCAGACCCGACTCGAACACCGTGTTGTCCGGGCCGTTCGCCGCCGCGGTCACCACGGTCGCGCCGTCGTTGGCACCCGTGATCGTGATCGTCAGCGTCGCCGGCGACACGTCGCCGTCGGCATCCTGCATCGTGTAGTCGAGCGTGTACGTCTTCAGGTCAGCCGCGGTCAGCGCCTGCGTCGCCGCACGGCTGTTGTCGAGCACGTAGCTGTAGCTGCCGTCAGGGTTGAGGGTCAGCGTGCCGTAAACGTTGAGATCCGCGATCTCCGCCGCATTGCCCGCAGACCATGCCGTGAAGCTCTTGGGCGTATCGGCGCCCGAGGCATCGTTGGTCAGCACGTTGCCCGCAACGTTGCTCACGCCGTCCTCGACCACACCGAATGGACCGTCGTTCAAGGCCGTCGGAAGGTCGTCGACGATGTTGATCTGCAGCGTACCGGCGGTGTTGTCGCCGTCCTGATCGGAAACGACGATCGCGAAATCGTCGAACGTGGAATCGCCGACTGTGTTTGTGGTGAGTTCGTAGGTGTAGTCGACCGAACCGGCGGAAATACCGGTGATCGTCAACGTTCCGAACGCCCCGGCGTAGGTTTGTCCGACCGCTGCCACTGCGCCGTCGATCGTGACGATCGCCGGTCCATCAGGCGCGGTAAACGTGAAGCTGCCAGTAGCGAATTCGCCATTGCCCGCCGCATCGGATCCGTCCGGATCGAGGCCAGCTTCGAGCACTTGAGTCACGCCGGGAGTTCCGGCGATCGGCAGGTCTAGCGTCGTGCCCGCATTGCCGATCGTGATGACGAGCTGCGCGGTCGACTGGTCGCCGTCCCCGTCCTCGATCGTGTAGGTGAAGGTATCGGTGACGTTGCCCGGAGTGCCGGCGTTGCGGGTGTACGAGAACTCGCCATCGGCATCGATCGTCAGGGTGCCGTACTGCCCGTTGACCGTCGACCCGACTGTTCCGCTGTCGACACCGCTATAGGATACGACCTCTGCGGCATCTGCGCCCTGGGTATCGTTGGTGACTACGTTTCCGCCGATCGGACCGTAAGTCCCCGCGGCAAGCGCCGCAGCGTCGTCTGCGGCAGTCGACTGGTCGTCCGCAATGGCGATCACGAGCGAAGTGGACGCGGTATCGCCGTCGCTGTCGGTCACCACGAGAGTGAACGTGTCGCTGTCCGGATCGGTCAACGTGTTGTCGGCCAAGGTATAGCTGTAGGTGTAAGCTCCAGCCGAGACCGAGATCGTCAAAGTGCCCTTGGCAGTGGTCACCGTGCCGCCTGCCGTGACGTCGACCCCATTTACGACCAGGGACCCGACGGTATCACCGCCGGTGGTCAGTGCGATCGTGCCCGCTGCCGTTTCGTCAGTGCTTGCACTATTGGAGCCTTCCGGCTCGCCTGGCCGCGCCGGAAGCGCGGCCTCGTCGACGGTATCATCTCCAGCCACCGCGATGGTGGGGGTCGAGTCGGCCGCCAGTGTGATCCTGACCGTCGCCTGGTCGGTGTCGCCGTCGCCATCGGTGATGGTGTAGTCGAACGTGACCGAGCCGGTCTCGCCGTTGCCGGGCATGTAGGTGAACGTGCCGTCGCCGTTGTTGACAAGGGTGCCCGTTCCGCTGAGCGAACCAGCAACCAAAGCCACGGTGCCAGGCTGAACGCTGTCGGCACCTTCGATATCGTTGCCGAGCACATCAACGGTTACGGGCACGTTTTCGGCCGACTGGGTTGCCGTATCGTCATTCGCGATCGGCGCGTCGTCGAGGATCGTGATCGTCAGCGTCTTGGTGTCGGAATCGCCGTCGACGTCGGTGACGGTGACCGGGAACGAGACGGAGGTGGTGTCACCCGTGGTATTGTCCGTCAGGGTGAAGGAATAGGTGATCGCTCCGGTCGCCGGATCGTAAGACGTAATCGTCAGCGTGCCTTGCGGAACGGTGATGATCTGGCCGGCGCCGGTGACGATCGTTTCACCGATCTTCACCGAGGCGATGCCGTCCGGCGCGACCACAGTGATCGCTCCGTTGGTGGTTTCCACCGGGGTCGCCTCCGCGGTGCCGGGCGCACCATCGGTCCGTGCCGGCAAGCCGGCTTCGTCGACGATGGTTCCCGCGCCCGAAGTCGGCAGCGACACGACGCTTGCCGGACTGTCTCCGATGGAGATTGTCAGGGTCGCGGTATCGCTGTCTCCGTCACCGTCGGTGAGAGTGTAGGTGAACACATCGGTAACACCGCCAGCGGTGTTCGGCGTGCGCACGTAGCTATATGAACCGTCGGCCTTGATCGTCAGGTTGCCGTACTGACCTGCAATCACGAGGTTTCCGGCGGCATCGAACGTCGAATCGCTACCACCTGCGCCACTAATTGAAGTGACCCGCGCGCCGTCGGCGCCCTGCACGTCCGCACCGGCTGCGCCGCTCGTGGTGCCGCTGCCGCTAATGACGTTGCCGGTTTCGGGGCCATACGTACCCGCCGCGACCGCATCGGTATCGGCGCGCGCATCGGGCGCATCGTCCAGAATGGATATGGTCAGGTTTGCGGTGGCCGTGTCGCCGTCCGTGTCGGTCACGACCACGACGAAAATGTCGGCGGGGTTCGTGTTCGCGTTGGTGTTGTCGGTCAGCGTGTAGCTGTAACCGTAATTGCCCGGCGCGATACTGGTGATCGTCAGCACGCCGTTCGGGGTAGTGAACTGTTGCCCAACAGCAGTGATCGCGGTGCCATTCAGCGTGATGGAGGCAAGGCCGTCTTCGGCCAGGAAAACGATCGATCCCGCAGTCGTTTCGCTATTGGTCGACGCGTTCGAACCCGGAGACTCGACCGATCCGTTCAGACGCGTACCCGGTAAGCCCGCCTCGCTGACCGACGCACCCGCAGAGGATGCGCCCGTCGGATTATCGGGCGTTATGATCCCGACAGTCGGCTCGCGGTCGACGAAGTTGGGAATGATCTCGCGCTCTTCGGGCTGGGGAAACGCCAGCTCAGTGTACGGCAGCAGGTCGCCAAGACCGTAAGCGGCCTGGAGCGGACCGACAGCGCTGGCGAAGTTGCCGCCCGAGCTTTGCGGATTGCCGGCAGCAGGCTGCGGTTCGTTGCCGATCAGGAGCGCTGCCAGGTTGAGCGGCGGGATGACGACGTCGTCAATGACGAGTTGCGGAACGATTATCGCGCCGTCGGGGATCACATAACGAACGCCGTCCGCACCGATGACGACCAGGTCGCGGCCCTCAATACGGATGTCACCGAGTTCGGTGCCGGCCGGAAGTACGACGACGCCCGATTGGTCTGCGACGAGAACTTGCGCCGCTCCCCGCCCCACTGCGGGTGCGGAAGCGCTGCTGTCTTGCAGTTCAGCCGAGTCCTGATCGCCGAACTGGTTCGGTTCCTGATTGTGCAGATCCATCTCGTACCAACCTCGCGTTACGGGTGCGTCTTTTCGACGAAGCAAGATTGGGGACCGCCAGAATGGACGGGTGAGCGCCTAACGCTCCCGACGACTCTCCAATTCTTGCGGCCCTGGTTTTCGTCGTGATCGGCACGTTCACATGCCCTCTGATCGCGACGAGTCGTTTGTGAGGCAGAGTCAGAACAGGATTCTAACAGGGTTTCAAGGAAATTAACCTTTGTTGCTCGGTCCCCGTCAATCTGGAGTTTACATCGACTTACACGGTGAACGTTCGCTTCAATTCCCGGAATAGGACAGTCCGGGGCGCTTGCTCACGAAAAATTCCGCGCGCTCTTGCTCCCTGCTCCTCTTGTGAGGGGAACGATTTTGCATGATCCTGTGCGCTGGGCTGCGTGAAGCCGAGGTAGTGGGTTGCATGTGCGTTGACCAAGCGCGCTGATGTAGGGGGGAAGTCGACGAATATGATGACCCGACGTGCCATTTCCCTGTCCGTTGGTGGCCTCGCGCTAGCGGCTGGCCTGGCGACCGCGCTCGCGGTCAACGCCGAGCCGCCAAGTTCCGTCACACGCTTTCTGGCCGATCGAGATCTTTATTCGATCAGCATCGTTCGAGGCGACTATCCCGTCTGGATGGAACTGCCTGAGCTGTCTTCCCCTGAGACGAGTTCGAAGCAAGATTCGGGCGAAGTGCCCGCTGACGATCCGATCGAACCGGAATTGGCGACGATGGAACAGGCGGTCGACGTTGGCGAAAGGCCGGAAATGGCCACCGTCGGCAATTCGACCGGACGCATGGTTGCGCCGCTGAAGTTCAGCGTCACCGACTTCGGCATGGCAGCTTCGGTCGACGTTAGCGGGAAGATACGGACGAGCAAGCCGGTCATGTTGGCAGGCAATCGCCTGGGCACGATCGAGTTGGCGGTGGGACAGGGTGCATCGGTCTCGATCGATCGTCAATCGTTGGCAGACCTCGTGGGAGACCGGTCTCCAGCGCTTGCGTCGACCCTTACGCGGCTGGAGGGCGACCGCGTCACGCTGGAGGAAATCCGAAGCCGCGAGGTCGCCGTACGTTATGATCCACTTGCGGATGCCCTGATCATCGAACCGCGGTCCTGACGACGGTCCTCAGCGCATGTTCCCAAATGCCGAAGAAGGAACATCGCCCGCCCCTTCCATCGGCACATCGTAGCTGCGGATGTATGCGCCAAGGCGATCGAGGACTTCTTCCTCGCGAAGGCCGAACTCGTCCAAACTATATCGATGGGGCGTACGCTTGAGCGCGCGACTGCGCTCGATGTAGTTTTCCATGCCGCCCACCGCGGGAGCCATATCGAGACCCAGGAAGCGGTAAACCCTCGTCATCGTCCCGCGCCAGTCCCGGTCCATGTCCTCGTACCGGACATCGATGACGCGGTCGGGGGCCATGTCGCGGCGAGCCCTCATCATCCGGGATATCATCAACTCAGTCTTGCGAAGCCACTCGCGCCCCACGCGATCGGGATCGGCATGGTCCGAGTAGATTATGGTCTGGTTCCAGGCGAGCGAGGCGGCGCTGCCGACGACCTGGCGGGGGTCGCGGTGCGTGAAGATGACCCGCGCGTCTGGAAACACATTCAATAGCGCCGGTAAATCAAGCATATGCTGCGGCGTCTTGAGAATCCATGGCCGCAACGAACTCTCTTGCTGAGACCAGCCTATGAGCCGCAGCAGGTTCGCCATGTGCCGGTACGCCGGAGTTGCATCTTCGCCCTCGCACCAGCGAGCGTAAGTGGGTACGGTCCACTGGGCTTCATGCTTCATCCCCCACATCGACGCGACCAGAAGACCCAGTTCCTCCTCAGGCTCGTATGGTCCGGTAGGGTGGATCGAGAGAGTGCGCGGATTGGCGAGCCGCGCGACCTTCATTATGCGGCTCGCCAGCTTTGGACGGAAGTCGGCGGCCTTGCCGACCATCACTTCTTCGAATCCGGGCCGCGGCACCGGGCTGATCGTTTCAAAGCTGCGCAGGTGCGCGAACCGGCGGTCTGCGGCAAGCAACCGGTGCATACGTGTCGTACCGCTGCGCATCGGTCCGACGATGACAACCGGATTCTTGATCGGTCGGGCCAGGATCTCAGGGTGCCGATCGAACCATATCTGCGTGTAGAGGCGGTCGCGCAAGACGTGGTGAAACTGCTTTTCGGCGGCGAACGTGCCGGCGTCGTTGAGCCGAGCTTCGCCGCGGACTGCGTCGAGCAAGACGTCCATCGGGCGTTCGAACCAAGGATCGCCGAAATCGTCCAGGCCCGTAGCTGCGACGGCCTGCTCCAACAGTTCGGTTTTCGTCAATCTGGCCGGCGCGATCGCACCGATATGCCGCCCATGACGGAGCACCCGATCGAGCACCCCGATGAAGGGGGTGCGCTTTGGCGGATTTATGACTTGCTGGACCAGAGTCGCCCCCATTATTCCGCCGGTTGGCGCATTGTCCCACTACCCTCGGATTTGGGAGCGGTTCCCGCATTGCCCTTGTCTTGAGCGTCGGGCATAGGCCGCGCGCATGCACGACATACGCCTTATCCGTGACGACCCCGCGGCGTTCGATGCCGCCCTCGCCCGCCGCGGATTTGCCGCTTCGGCTGCCCAGATCCTTGCCCACGACGAAGCGCGCCGGGCTGCCGCGACAAGGGCTCAGGAAATGCTCGCGCGCCGTAACGAAGCGTCGAAGGCGATTGGCGCGGCGATGGGGCGTGGGGATCCCGACGCCGCTGAAGCGCTCAAGGCGGAGGTGGCCAGCATCAAGCTTGAACTTCCCTCGATCGAGGACGCCGAGCGGGAGGCGGCGCGCGCACAGGATGATCTCCTGGCGAGCCTCCCCAACCTGCCCGCCGACGATGTGCCCGAGGGCGATGACGAGACGGCTAACGTCGAGGTTTCTACCTGGGGCGAGCCTCGCCGATTTCCGTTCGTTGCGAAGGAGCACGCGGACATCGGACCCGCGCTGGGCCTCGATTTCGAGACAGGCGCGGCCATCGCCGGTGCGCGCTTCACGTTCCTGCGCGGACCGATGGCGCGGCTCCAGCGGGCGATCGCGCAATTCATGCTCGACGTTCAGACCGGCGAGCATGGTTACACCGAATGCGCCACCCCACTTCTTGTTCGCGAGGAGTCGATGTTCGGCACCGGGCAATTGCCCAAGTTTGCCGACGATAGTTTCGTTACGACCGACGGGCGCTGGCTGATCCCGACGAGCGAAGTCAGCCTGACCAACTCGGTCCGCGAACAGATTGTCGATCTTGATGTACCGTTGCGATTGACGGCCCTAACACCTTGTTTTCGTTCGGAAGCGGGCTCGGCCGGACGCGACACGCGCGGTTACATTCGCCAGCACCAGTTCGACAAGGTCGAGCTCGTTTCGATCTGCCGCGCCGAACACGCAGCCGCCGAACACGACCACATGCTACGGAGCGCGCAGACGATCCTCGAACGGCTGGAACTGCCATACCGCACGATGCTGCTGTGCGCGGGCGACATGGGCTTCGGCGCGAAGAAAACCTACGATCTGGAGGTGTGGCTGCCCGGACAGGGTGCTTACCGTGAGATCAGTTCGATCAGCTGGTGCGGAGATTTCCAGGCTCGGCGGATGAACGCCCGATACCGGGCCGAAGGCGGCAAACCGGCTTTCGCCCATACCCTCAACGGATCGGGTCTCGCCGTGGGCCGCACGCTGGTGGCCGTGCTGGAGAACTACCAGCAGGAAGACGGCTCGGTGGTGGTACCGGAAGCGCTCTGCCCCTGGGCGGGCGGCCTCGAGCGACTGGTGCCGGCCGTCTAATGCGCATCCTTCTTACCAATGACGATGGTGTCCACGCCCCGGGCCTCATCGTGCTGGAAGAGATCGCGCGTGCCTTTACCGACGACATCTGGATCTGTGCGCCTGCCGAGGAGCAATCCGGTGCGGGTCACTCGCTTACGCTTTCGCGTCCGGTACGGATGCGAAAGCACGGCGAGCGGCGGTATTCGGTAAGCGGGACGCCCACCGATGCCGTCACGCTGGGCCTGCGCAAGGTCATGGACGGCCCGCCGGACGTGATCCTGTCGGGCGTAAACCGCGGCGCGAACCTGGGCGACGATGTCACCTATTCGGGCACGGTATCTGCGGCGATCGAGGGTGCGCTGGCAGGCATTCGTTCGATCGCTCTCAGCCAAGTCTACGCCAGCGAAGGCATGGGCGATGCCGTTCCGTTCGACGCGGCGCGCGCGTGGGGGGCGAAGGTGATCGCCCCACTTCTCGATGCGCCGTTGCCGAAGCGGACGTTGGTCAACGTCAATTTTCCTGCGCTTGCTGCGGAAAAAGTCAACGGAATCCGCGTCGTACGCCAAGGATTTCACGACTATTCGAGGGGCAGCGTGGTCGAAGGTCGCGACCCTCGAGGCTACCCCTATTACTGGTTCGGACTGGAGGCGATCGAGCACACGCTCGACCACGGAACTGATCTCGAGGCGATCGACGAGGGGTATGTCTCGGTGACACCGCTGCAATTGGACCTGACGCATCATTCATCACTGGGCGCGCTGGCGGAGCGGTATTCCTGATGGGCCGGCAGACGAGCGCTCAAGGGCTTCGAGAGCCGGCACAAAGCGCTCTCCAGGTCGCGAGATGCCAGTGAAGCCACCCAAGCCCCATCAGCGCACCAAGTTCCAGCCGATCCGCCGCGCGGTGCGCGTTCCAGTTTGGGCCGATCTCGGGATCCGCATGGGCTTGGCGCTCGGGCTCGTTTTCATGGTCATCATGATCCACTGGTGGGATCGCGAGGGTCTGGTCGACAATTTCGACGGGGAGATCAGCTTTCTCGACGTCGTCTATTTCACGATGATTTCGATCACCACCACCGGATTCGGCGATATCGCACCTATTTCGGACCGGGCGCGTCTGGTGGAGGCGGTGATCGTCACGCCTATACGGATCGCCGTCCTATTCATCTTCGTGGGCGCCGCCTACGATTTCGTCATCCGCAGAAGCTGGGAGAAGTGGCGCATGGCGCGCATTCAGGAACGTCTCACGGATCACATCGTGGTTCTCGGCTTCGGGGTATCGGGCTCGGAAGCCGTGAAGGAACTGATCGAGCGCGGCACGGATCCCGAATGCATCGTGGTGATGGACACCAGCACCGCTCGGCTGGCCGATGCCGAGGCCATGGGCTGCAACGTGATGGAAGCCGATGCATCGCGCGACGAGAACCTGCAGGCTGTGCGGATCGCCGAGGCTTCGACCGTGCTGATTTCGGCCGGGCGAGACGACAGCTCGATCCTGATCGTGCTCACCGTCCGCCACCTCGCACCCAAGGTCCCGATCAGCGTGGTCGTGCGCGCCGACGACAACGAATTGCTGGCGCGGCAGGCAGGCGCGGACAATGTCATCAATCCCGTTCGCTTCACCGGGCTGTTGTTGGCCGGCAGCGCGCAGGGTTCGCACATCGCCGACTACATGGCGGACCTGGCATCGCACAGCGGGCGGGTGAAGCTGGTCGAGCGACCGGTGCGCCCCGAGGAGATCGGCAAGTCGATCAACGAGCTTGTCAGCGGCGGCAAGGGTCTGCGGGTCTATCGCGACGGTGAGGCGCGCGGATACTGGGAGTGCGGGTTGTTGCAGGAGGGCGACATTATCGTCGAAATCCAGCCCACGGCGCTCACCGAAGCCTAGCCCAGCAGGAAAAAGACCAGCCCCATCGCCAGATAGGCCGCCAGCCAGAAACCGGCATCGATGAATGCGACCCGCGTCGGCACACGGATGTGGCTGAAACTGACCCACAGCGCGGGAATGACGAAAGCAATCGCAAGGCCGCCGCTCATCATGAAGTAGAGCCACGGCTTGGCCGCCAGCGTCGCTTCACCGACCCGTGCGAACAGGTGGCCCAGCATCGTCGACGTAAGCAGCAGGAGGATCGCGGAGAGCGCCGCGATCTTCTCGGGCCGGACCCGCGCCATGACGCGTCCCGGCGCCACTTTTCGCAGCTTCGCTCTGCCGAACAGCGGTCCGAACCAGACCAGCGCGAGCCCTCCGGCTGCGATGGCTGCGACGACGACGGCGATCCAGTTGACGGGACCCAATTGGCGACCTTTCCTGCGACATTTTCGTCCGGAGTAGCGCAATTGACGTTTGCGGTGTAGGGGCGCGGCCGAAATGAACTCCCCAATCGCCACCACAATCCCGGACCAGAAGAAGGTCGGCATGGTCAGCCTCGGCTGTCCCAAGGCACTCGTCGACTCCGAGCGGATCCTCACCAGCCTGCGGGCCGACGGCTACGCCATGAGCGCGGACTATGCCGGTGCCGACGTCGTCCTCGTCAACACCTGCGGCTTCCTCGACAGCGCCAAGGAGGAAAGCCTCGAGGCGATCGGCGAGGCCATCGCCGAGAACGGTCGCGTGATCGTGACCGGCTGCCTGGGCGAAGAAGCGGAGCTCATTCGTGCCCGTTTCCCGCAGGTGCTCGCCGTCACAGGAGCGCATCAGTACGAGGCCGTGGTCGAAGCGGTGCGCGAGGCCGCGCCTCCATCGCAGGGGCCGTTCGTCGACCTGATCCCGCAACCCGACGTGAAGCTGACGCCGCGCCATTACAGCTATCTGAAAATTTCCGAAGGCTGCAACCACTCCTGCGCCTTCTGCATCATCCCTCAACTGCGCGGGAAGCTTGCCAGCCGGCGCATCGACGCGGTCCTGCGCGAGGCCGAAAAGCTAGTTGCTGCAGGCACCAAGGAACTGCTGGTGATCAGTCAGGACACCAGCGCCTATGGCGTCGACATCCGGCACGAGCCGCGGATGTGGCACGGCCGCGAAGTCCGCGCCCACATGACCGACATGGCGCGCGAACTCGGCCAGCTCCGCACGCCGGAAGGCGATACGCCTTGGGTGCGCCTGCATTACGTCTATCCCTACCCACACGTCGACGCAGTCATTCCGCTGATGGCGGAGGGGTTGCTGACGCCATACCTCGACATCCCGTTCCAGCACGCCAGCCCCAAGGTGCTGCGCGCCATGAAGCGTCCGGCGAACGAGGCGCGTGTTCTCGAACGAATTCGTTCGTGGCGGACGATCGCCCCGGACCTGACAATCCGGTCCAGCTTCGTGGTTGGGTTCCCCGGCGAGACGGACGACGATTTCGCCTATCTGCTCGACTGGCTCCAAGAGGCGCAACTCGACCGCGTGGGAGCGTTCCGCTTCGAACCGGTGGCGGGAGCTGCGGCGAACGACTTGCCCGATCCGGTGCCCGAAGCCGTCAAGGAAGAGCGCTACGCCCGCCTGATGGAAGTGACCGAGCGGATCAGCGCCGAGAAGCTCGCAGCCAAGGTGGGCCGCACATTGCAGGTGATCGTCGACGAGGTCGGCGAGCCGGACGAGGACGGCGATATTGGTGCAACCGCTCGCAGTCAGGCCGACGCGCCCGAGATCGATGGACAGGTATTCCTGCGCAACGTGCCGGCAACGCTGAAGGCCGGCGATTTCGCCAACGTGCTGGTCGAGGATGCCGACGCGCACGACCTGTATGGAGTGGTCGCCCCTTAGGCTCGCAGGGTACGGAAGGTCACGCTGCGCCGAGTGATGTTCATCGGCGCGATCGAGTGTTCCCATTCGTCGCGCACCTCGCCGCCGAGCAGATAAGTCGAACGCGGCGGCAATTCGACTTTGCGTCGTTCGAAGGCGCCGCTCGGCAGCCGTCGCCGGAGCCGCAGGACCGCCGGAGCCGAAAGCGACAGGCCGACAATCTCACCATACTGCGGTCTATCCCGATGCCACCCGATCCCCGCGCCAGGTTCGTAGCGGATCAGCAACGCCTGCTCGAACGCTGACGGGTTGCGGGCGAACAGCGGAACGACCCTTTCCCTCAACGTCGCGAGCCAGTCCGGAAGTTCTGGCGCAGGCGTGGGCCGGCTCCGCTGATAATCGTAAGCCGAGCCGTAATTCGTCGTGAGGCGCTTGCCAGTCCAGGGACCGAACTGGAACGGCGCCAGCGCCGCGCAATCGATTTCGGCTGTGATCGATCGCTCGTCCGCCCGGTCTATCGCGTCTTCTACGAGAACGAGCCCGGGCACCACGGCGGGCAATGCGAAAAGTCCTGGCTGCGCGACCATGCCCGGGACATGGCGACGAAAGGCGCCGATGGAACCCCTTGGGAGAATCAAGACGGGTCGGCGGTTTCCGCGGGACCCGGCTGCTGGATCGGCTGGCCGTCCCCATCGCGCAACCTGCGCGGTTCGCGCACCGCAGTCGTCTCGATCAGGTCGAGCGCCCGCTGCGCGCGCTCGTAACGACGCGCATCGACGAGCCAGGATGCCGCGTTCTGTGCACCCGGCATCTGTTCCACTTCCGCAATTGCCCGGTCCACGCGACCCGTTTCGAGGAACATGCGCGCCCGGTCCAGCCGGCGCGTTGGCTGGGGCGACGGTGTCGTTTCGCGGCGAATCACGAACAGGCTGGACAGTTCCCTTCTCAACCGCTCGATGCTGGGCTGATCGTTGGACGTGACAAGCTGGTCACCCAAGCCGTCGAGACGCGCCAGCAAGACGTCGAGCGTTACCGGATCTCGCGCGAAATCGATCACCGTCTGCACCGAATTCGGCTGCGCATCGCCAAACCGCAGGCGAAGCTGGTCGCCGAGGTAGCCCAGTTCGGCGCCGCGTTCGATCGCTCGCCGGGTGGCGAAAGCGATCAACAGCCCTTCGGCACGAGCGGCGTTGCCCACCGCGGCCTGTGCCTGCAGGTCGAGCCGCGCGATGCGCTGCTCGGCTGCGGCAAGCCGCTGATCGATGCCGCCCTGCGTTTGTTCCACCCGTTCGACCGCGGCAGCAGCTTGCGCCGTCTCACTCGCGATAGGTGTCGGGCTGGGCGATGGAGTGGCGGTCGCGGGAACGTCCGAGCCACTCTCGAAATCGATTTCCGCTGATGTGTCCGTGGTGGTGAAGTAACCACGCCAGGCAAGGAAGCCGGCAACCGAAGCGCCAAGCAGAAACGAAGCGAGCACCGCGATTATGACGGGCTTCAAAGACGGGCGCGACCGCCCCGGTGACGTGCTGTCGATCATTCGAATCCTGCGTACGGTCCGGCTCTATCCGGTGCGATCCCGTTCAGTTTCAATGGCACATGTCTGCGGCCATGGCCAGAAGAGCGGCATCGGTCACCTCTGGAGCCACTTGGATCCGTGCCCAGCCGCTTCCCACCGCAGTCGCGATCCGCGGACCGAGCGCCGCCAGTGAAATTCTATCGCGCGCGATGGAGAGCCGATCGCACTCGGCGGCGAACCGGCGGGCTGCTTCGCCCGAATGCAGCAGGGCCACGGCGCCGGAAGCCAGAACTTCGATCACCTTGTCGGCCAGCGGCAATGGCGCTGCGCGATAAACGGTCCGCTCGACCATCGAAACGCCGTTCGGCGGCGCGAGGTCGATCCGTTCCTCACCCGAAAGGCGCAGTAGCTGTGCTGGGGGCTTGATGGTGTCCAGTAGCGCCTGCAGCCCGCCCTGCCCCGTGGCGGCGACGGTGAAACCGGCTTCGCGTGCGGCTGCAGCCGTTCGCTCACCGACAGCCACGACCGGCAGGTCGGTCAGCTCGTCCAATTGTGTTCCGCCAAATCTGAAGGCGTTCGCACTGCCCGCGATCAGCCGATCGAACTGTACTGGATCGGGCGCGTCCCACGGCACAGATTCGATCGCGAAGATCGGCGCGGAGATCGCTTCCAGTCCCCGCTTGCGTGCTGCCGCCAGAGTTTCGCTGCAGCCAGGTTCGGGTCGCAGGACGAGTAACTTAGGGATCACTCGGGCCCTGTGAACAGCGCCGTGATGGCCGGGGATGCGCGGGCGAGAAGGTCGGCGGCGAGCCGGGCGGGTGCGTCCCGATCGCCGGGCGAAAGGGTGACGGTGCCGTCCACCCTCTCCGCGCCGTCGGCGCTGTAGATGGCGGCCGTCAGCGCGATCTGATCGCCTACGCTGCGAGTGAGCGCGGCGATCGGCGAGTGGCAGGTGCCGCCAAGCGCGGCGAGCAGGCTTCGCTCGGCGTCGACTGCTGCCCGGCTGGGAGCGTCCTCTATCGCGGCCAGCAGGCTGCGCGTGGCGGGATCGTCGGCGCGGCATTCGATGGCGATTGCCCCCTGTGACGGCGCCGGGAGCCAATCGTCGGTCTCGAGCGGGGTTCCCACTCCGCTTTCGCCCAAGCGTTCGAGCCCCGCGGCGGCGAGCAGGGTCACGTCCGCCTCCCCCGCCGCCAGCTTGGCGATCCGGGTGGCGACGTTGCCGCGGAACTGCACAATGGTCACGTCGGGGCGCTGGTGCAGCATTTGCGCGGCCCGGCGCGGTGCGCTGGTCCCGATCCGTGCGCCTTCGAGGATTGCCCGGATGCTGGCTGCGCCCACGAGCACGTCACGCACATCAGCGCGCGGCAGAACCGCCGCTATGCACAGAAAGTCCGGGCGGATCGTCTCCACATCCTTGAGCGAATGGACGGCGGCGTCGATCTTTCGCTCATGGAGCCACTCGTCGAGTTCCTTGGTCCACAGCGCCTTGCCGCCGATCTCTGCGAGCGGACGATCCTGTATCCGGTCGCCGCTGGCGGTGACGGGCACCAGCTCGACCGCGTCTTCGTCCCAGCCGTGAGCGACGCATAAGCGCGCGCGGGTTTCCACCGCCTGCGCCATGGCGAGCGGCGAGCGTCGGGTTCCCAGGCGAAGCTTCACGGTGGCGGTCATCTGGCGGCGCTTGCCGTAGCCAAGCAAATGCCTAATGGGAAGCGGCATGGGGCTAGTCCTGGGCATTGAATCGAGCTGCGACGAAACAGCGGTGGCGCTCGTCGCGAGCGACCGCACCATCGTGGCGCAGAAGATCGCGAGCCAGGACGAGGAGCACGCAGCCTATGGGGGCGTCGTTCCCGAAATCGCCGCGCGTGCTCATGCCGAACGCCTCGCGCCCATGATCGCCGCCGTCCTCAAAGAAGGCAGAGTGGCGCTGGCCGATCTCGATGCGGTCGCGGCGACTGCCGGACCCGGTCTGATCGGCGGCGTGATGGTCGGCCTCGTCAGCGCGAAGGCACTAGCGATGGCCGGCGAGGTGCCCTTGGTGGCGATCAATCACCTCGAAGGGCACGCGCTGTCGCCTCGCCTGGCCGATCCCTCGCTGGAGTTTCCTTACGCACTGCTGCTGGTATCTGGCGGGCATTGCCAGATTCTGCGGGTCGAAGGGGTCGGCCAGTATCGTCGGATCGCGACCACGATTGACGACGCCTTGGGAGAAGCGTTCGACAAGACCGCCAAGATTCTCGGCCTGGGATTTCCCGGTGGTCCTGCGGTCGAGCGGCTCGCGCTGCAGGGCGATCCGAAGGCGGTCCCCCTGCCCCGCCCGCTCGTGGGCAGCGGAGAGCCGCATTTCAGCTTCGCCGGTCTCAAGAGTGCTGTCCTCCGTGCGCGCGAGAACGGGCAGCACGCGCCGGAAGATATCGCCGCCAGTTTCCAGCTGGCCGCGATCGACTGCGTAATCGACCGGCTGCGCCATGCGCTGGATGCGATCGACCCCGTCCGTTCGCTGGTTGTCGCCGGGGGGGTGGCCGCAAACGCCTCGGTGCGAACCGCGCTCGAGGACCTAGCAGAGAATCGCGGCCTTACGTTTTCCGCGCCGCCACCGTCGCTGTGCACCGACAACGCGGCGATGATCGCCTGGGCCGGGCACGAACGCCTAGCTGTCGGACTTCCGGCCGATCCGCTCGATGTGGCGGCACGCCCGCGCTGGCCGCTCGATCCGGCCGCCGAGCCGGTGCGCGGCGCGGGGGTCAAGGGATGACCGATGCCGCAACCGTGGGCGTTCTGGGCGCCGGTGCCTGGGGAACCGCGCTCGCGCAGATGCTCGCGTCCGACGGGCGCGAAGTGATTTTGTGGGCGCGCGAAAGCGAACTGGTTACGGAAATCAACGCGGAGCGGCGCAATTCGCTGTTCCTCCCCTCCGTGGTCGTCGCGCCGTCTATCCGCGCGACCGGAGAACTCGGCGACCTGGCAAAGCTCGATGTGTTGCTCATCGTCACCCCCGCGCAGCACACGGCCAGCGTGCTCGGGGCCATGCCGTCCCATCCGCGCGATCTCGTGCTCTGTTCCAAGGGAATCGAGGCCGGGACGGGGCGTTTGATGAACCATGTCGCGCGCGATGCCGCCCCGCATTCCGAGATCACCGTGCTTTCCGGGCCGACCTTCGCGCACGAAGTGGCCGCCGGACTGCCGACTGCGGTGACCTTGGCCTGCGCCGGCGGAACCGCGCAGTGGAACCGGATCGCACCTGCGATCGCGCGACCGAAATTCCGCCCCTACTACTCCGACGACGTCGTCGGGGCGGAGATCGGCGGCGCGGTGAAGAACGTACTCGCGATAGCGTGCGGAGTGGTCGATGGCCTCGGCCTCGGTCAGAACGCCCGCGCCGCACTGATCGCGCGTGGATACGCGGAGATGCTGCGGTTCGGCGAAGCGCTGGGCGCAGAGCGCGACACGCTGGCCGGACTGTGCGGCCTCGGCGACCTCGTGCTCACATGCTCGTCGACCGCGAGCCGCAACTTCAGCCTTGGCAAAGCACTGGGCGAAGGCGGCGATGCGGCTACCTTGATGGCTGATCGGCGCACCGTCGCGGAAGGAGCGCACACCGCGCCCGTCCTGACCGAACTGGCAGCGCGCCACGGTGTGTCGATGCCCATCGTCACGGCCGTCTATCGCCTGCTTCAGGGTGCCCCGGCGAGCGCGATCGTGGCCGAACTGCTCGCCCGACCGCTGGCGGCGGAAAGCGACTCGTGAGCCCAATGGCCGAGGCCCCGCGCACGGACGGGGGCGACATCGCCGCACTGGCCAAGGGCGGACGGACCAATTTCCTCGGTTTCCTGCTAAGGCTGGCGGCGCGACTGCCGTTCCTGTTCATCGCGGGCCGCCTTTACGGTGCCGAGGCGCTGGGACGATTCGCCTCCGCTCTCGTGGTGGTCGAACTCGCCGCGATGATCTGCTCGATGGGAGAGAAGCGCGGGCTTGCCCAGCGACTGGCCGAAGCGCCCGACAGCCGACCGGCGAACGTCGTCTTCGACGGGATCCTGATCGCCTTGCTCGCCTCGCTGGTGGCGGGACTGTTCTTCTGGTTCGTGCCCGCCCCGCTGTTCCCGAGCGGCAATTATACCGACCTCGATCGACTCATCGTGCTGGCCATACCCGGTTACGCCCTGACCGAAATCGTGCTGGCGGCACAGGCTTATCGCTTCGATATCGGGACCACGGTCCGCGCCCGTGCCGTGGTCGAACCGTGGACGATCTCGATCCTGGCCGGCGCATTCTATTTCGTCATTCCCGATTCGGGCCTGGCGATGGCCTACCTTGCGTCGATCTACGCGGGTCTGCTGACAGCGCTGTGGCCGTTCTTCAGGACCTACGGCCTGCCGCGCGGCTGGCGTCCCCATCCCGTCGCGATGACCCGGCTCACGGTGCGCGCCTTTCCCCTAGCCGTGGCAGACGCGATCGAGTGGGGGACGCGCCGCCTCGACATATTCGTGCTGGGCCTGTTCGCGGCGCCCGCCGCGGTAGGTGTCTACTACGTTGCCCAGCAGGTCGCCTCGCTGCCTCAGAAGCTGAAGACCAGTTTCGAGCCGATCCTCGGTCCGGTGATCACCCGCAACCTCAAGGAAAACAACTATCCAGCAATCGCCCGGCAGGTGTGCCAGGTGGGCTTCTGGATCGTGGCCGCCCAAGCTGGGATCGCCCTGGCCCTCGGCATTCCGGGAGAGGGGGTCATGGGCCTTGTGGGGCCTAATTTCGTCGGCGGCACCGGAGCGCTCGCATTCCTCCTGGCCGCCGAAGTGGTCGCCGCGACGGCGGTCGTTCCGGAGGCCGCGTTGGTCTATATGGCCCGTGTCCGCAACCTCGCCATCTCGGTCGCGACGATAGCGCTGCAAGCGGTGCTGACAGTGACCGCGATGGTGGTCGTCGACCGGATGGGCCTACCCGAAACCTATAAGGCAGCCGGTGCCGCAGCCGCGCTGATGATCGCCCTCGGGACCGCCTCGTTCGTGAAGTCGCGGCTTCTGTCGAGGATCCTGGGGCAGAGCATCAACAACTGGCGCTGGGCGCTAGTCTGGGCCGCAGCCCCGGCGATCATCGTCGGCGTTCTGGCAACATACCTGCCGGAATGGGCCGAACTCGCCTTCGGTATTCCCGCTATCCTGCTTGCCTATGGAGCGATGATCTGGCGGTACGGATTCGGTCCGGAAGACCGCGTCCTGTTCCGCCGCAATCTTGAACAACCGGCCGCCGAGACCGGCCCAACTGCCCAGGAGTCCCGACCGTGAACGATTTCATCGCCGCGAACCTGCCTCTCGTCATCGTCGGCGCAATTATTGCGCTTGTCGTGCTGTGGTGGGCCTTCATGGCTACGCGCCGCACGCGGGTGACTGTCGACCGGCGCGATACGCTCGACGAAGGCGCCGCCCCCGCCTCCCGCAACCAGGCTCTAATCGACGCGCCCCCGGTTGTGGCGGGATCGACGATCCCCACACCGCCGCCTGTCCCAGAAGCCATCGGCGGGGTCGGCATTGCCGTCGCCGCCGCGGTCGAGGACGCGCAGATCGAGCGAGCCGCCGCTTATGGCGACGACCTCACCCGCATCAAGGGGCTTGGGCCCAAGCTTGCCGCGACGCTGTCCGATCTAGGGATAGTGCGCTTCGATCAGATCGCGGCGTGGAGCGAGGCGGATATCGACCGGCTCGACGCGCAACTCGGTCGCTTCCAAGGGCGCATCCGCCGCGATTCGTGGGTCGAGCAGGCTGCGTTGCTGGCTGCGGGAGACGTCGACGCATTCGAGCAGAAGTTCGGCGCGCACTGAGCGGAACGAATAACTCTGACGAATGTTAATTCCGGGTTCCCGATCGCAACCCGGAGTTCAACCATGTCTCATCAGCCCTGCGTTCTTGTCGCCGAGGACGAGATGATCGTCGGCTTCGACCTGTGCGATACAGTGAAGGAAGCGGGCTTCGACGTTTCCGGGCCGTACGACACCGCGCAGTCCGCGTTTGACGCGATCGCCCAGCGCCGACCCGATCTCGCGATTCTCGACATCAATCTCGACGACGGCGAGGTGTACCCGCTGGCCGAACAGCTAATGGCGGCCAACGTGCCAGTGATATTTCACTCCGGCCGCGTCGATCCGCAGGAGGTTTCGGGTCGCTACCCGGACGCCCATGCCCTTTCCAAGCCGTGCCCGCCCAACCGGATCATCGCCACCATGCACGAGGCGCTGGCCGCCGCCTGAGCGGCGCCTCTTGCACGAAGCGCGCGGCCCTGCGAAGGCAGGCGCATGACACCATTCGACTGGGAAGACCCGTTCGGTCTGGACGCGCAATTGTCCGAAGACGAGCGGATGATCCGCGACGCCGCGCAGGCCTTTGCGCAGAGCGAACTTCAGCCCCGCGTGATCGAGGCATTCGCCAACGAGGTCGACGCACCGGAGCTGTTCCCTCTGATGGGTCGCGCGGGCCTTCTCGGCGCGACAGTGCCGGAAGAATACGGCGGCGCGGGCGCCAACTACGTCGCATACGGACTGATTGCGCGCGAAATCGAGCGGGTCGATTCCGGCTACCGCTCGATGGCAAGCGTGCAGTCCAGCCTCGTGATGTATCCCATCCATGCCTACGGATCGGAAGGACAGCGGCGCAAGTACCTCCCTGGCCTCGCCAGCGGCGACCTGATCGGCTGCTTCGGACTGACCGAGCCTGACGCGGGCTCCGACCCTGGCTCCATGCGGACCTATGCGAAAAAGGACGGTGACGGCTATTCGATTTCCGGCTCGAAGACCTGGATCTCCAACTCGCCCTTCGCCGACGTGTTCGTGGTCTGGGCCAAGAGCGAAGCGCACGGCGGCGGCATTCGCGGGTTCGTGCTGGAAAAGGGCATGCCGGGCCTTTCCGCTCCGAAGATCGAGAACAAGTTGTCGCTTCGCGCAAGCACAACCGGCATGATCGTGATGGACGATGTGAAGCTGCCCGCCGACGCGCTACTGCCAGATGTTCAGGGTCTCAAGGGTCCGTTCGGCTGTCTCAACCGCGCGCGCTACGGTATTTCCTGGGGCGCGATGGGCGCGGCGGAGTTCTGCTTCCACGCCGCGCGCCAGTACGGCCTCGATCGCAATCAGTTCGGCTCGCTGGCCGGCAAGCAGCTCTACCAGCTCAAGCTGGCCGACATGATGAGCGAGATCGCGCTGGGCCTGCAGGCGTCACTGCGGGTCGGGCGGCTGATGGACGAGCACAATTTCGCGCCCGAGATGATCTCCATCGTCAAACGCAACAACGTGGGCAAGGCGCTCGATATCGCCCGCAAATCGCGTGACATGCACGGCGGAAACGGCATTTCGGGCGAATACCAGGTGATCCGCCACATGGTGAACCTCGAGACGGTGAACACTTACGAAGGCACGCACGACGTCCATGCGCTGATCCTGGGCCGCGCGATCACCGGGCTCGCCGCGTTTTGACCGACCGCGACCCGATGAGACTGTTCGCCTATTTCCGCAGTTCGACCAGTTATCGTGTCCGTATCGCGCTGGAGCTGAAGGGCCTTTCCTACGAGGTCGTGCCGGTGAACCTGCGCACCGGCGAGCAACAGGCGGCGGAGTTCGTCGCGCGCAACCCGTTCGGCGGGGTTCCCATGCTCGAAGCCGATGGCCGCGACCGGGCGCAATCAATGGCGGTGATCGAGTGGCTCGACGAAGCCTATCCGGATTTTCCCCTGCTGCCCAAGAGCATTGAGGATCGCTACACCGTGCGCGAACTCGCCTATGCGATAGCGACGGAGATCCATGCCCTCAACAACCTGCAAGTTCTTAAACACCTGCGCGGCGCGATGGGGCACAGCGAGGCCGAAACCGACGACTGGTATCGCCACTGGCTGGCGCGGACGCTCGATCCGGTCGAGGCGCGACTCGCGCAGATTGGCACCGGAGATTTCCTGATGGACGGGTCTCCGGGCCTGTTCGAAGTGGTCCTGCTGCCGCAAGTCTACAACGCGAGAAAGCTCGGCTTCGACCTCACGGCGCACCGCCACATCACTCGCATAGAGGCAGCCTGCCTCGCCCTGCCCGCGTTCCAGCGCGCGCATCCCGATCACCAGCCGGACACCCCCAAGGAGGCCGTGGCCCAATGAAACTCGCTTCGCTCAAGCACGGCCGCGACGGCCAGCTCGTCGTCGTCTCGAAAGACATCACGCGTTACAGCTCTGCCGAGCATATCGCGCCCACGATGCAGTATGCGATCGACAACTGGGAAGCGGTCGCCCCTGCGCTCGAGGCGCTTTACCGCGATGTCGAACACTGGACCGTGCCTTGCGGCCGATTCCACGAACACGATGCGATGAGCCCACTCCCCCGCGCCTACCAGTGGGCGGACGGCAGCGCCTATATCAACCACGTCGAACTGGTCCGGCAGGCTCGCGGCGCGAAAGTGCCCGAGAGCTTCTACCACGACCCGTTGATGTATCAGGGCGGCAGCGACGGGTTCCTGGCTCCGCGCGATCCGATCCCGCTGAAGGACGTGGCCTGGGGCTGCGACATGGAGGGCGAGATCGCTTGCATCGTCGACGACGTGCCGATGGGCGTTTCCAGTGACGAGGCCGCCGGTCACATCAAGCTGCTGATGCTCGTCAACGACGTGTCGCTGCGCGGCCTTATCCCCGGCGAGCTGGAAAAGGGCTTCGGCTTTTTCCAGTCGAAGCCGGCGAGCGCCTTTTCGCCGGTCGCGGTCACGCCTGACGAGCTCGGCGATGCCTGGAAGGGCAGCCTGATCCACCTGCCACTCATCGTCGACTACAACGACGCTCCGTTCGGGCGAGCCGACGCCGCCCAGGACGCGACGTTTAGCCTGGCCGACCTCGTCGCCCACGCGGCCAAGACCCGCAGCCTTTGCGCGGGATCGATCATCGGTTCGGGCACTGTGAGCAACAAGGGTGCCGACGGCGGCGCCGGCAAGCCAGTCAGCGAAGGCGGCGCCGGATACTCGTGCATCGCCGAAATCCGCATGATTGAAACGATCGCCGACGGCAAGCCGTCGACCCCCTTCATGTCGCCGGGGGACAAGGTATCGGTCGAGATGCGCGACGCGGCAGGGCATTCGATCTTCGGCAAGATCGAACAGGACGTGATCGCCGCCTGACGCTTCATCCGGGGCTTGTACGGCCCGGTTTTCGAACACATGGTATCTCCCGCTTTGGGAGAGTGACACCATGAACGATCCGTTCGACCTGACCGGCAAGGTTGCCGTTATCACCGGCTCATCGCGCGGCATCGGCCGTGCCATCGCCGAGCGGCTCGCGCAGCGCGGCGCCCGCGTCGTGGTATCGAGCCGAAACCAGGATATCTGCGACGAGGTTGCAGGCTCCATCAATGCGGCCTTCGGCGAGGGAAGCGCGATCGCCGTCGCGGCGAGCATTTCGTCCAAGGAAGCAATCGAAGACCTGATCCGCACGACCCGGGAGAGGCTCGGGCCCGTCGACATCCTTGTCTGCAACGCGGCATCGAACCCGCACTACGGCTCGCTCGACACGATCGACGATGCCAAGTTCCGCAAGACCCTCGACAACAACATCCTGTCGAACCACTGGCTGATCCAGCAGGTCCTGCCCGATATGCAGGCGCGAGGCGACGGGGCGATCGTGGTCATCTCCTCGATCGCGGGACTACGCGGCACGCCGACCATCGGGGCCTATGCGATCACCAAGGCGGCCGATATCCAGCTTGTTCGCAACTACGCGGTCGAGAAGGGCAAGCACGGGATCCGGGTGAACGGCATTGCGCCGGGCCTGGTCAGGACCGACTTCGCCAAGGCGCTCTACGAGAATCCCGAAGCGGAAAAGGCCGCAATCGCGCGCACGCCGATGGGCCGGCTCGGCCTACCCGACGACATCGCCGGCCTCGCGGTGTTCCTGTCATCGCCCGCGGCAAGCTGGCTGACCGGCCAGACGATCGTCGTGGACGGCGGAACCACGGTCTGAGTCTTGCCGCGTTTCGGAAAAGCGGTATGGTGATTGCCTGAGCCGTCCGAAGACGGCCGCGCGGGAGAGACGCGGACATGGCATGGGATTTCGAAACGGAGCCCGATTTCCAGGCGAAGCTCGACTGGATGGAAAGCTTCGTCGCCGAAAAGGTGGAGCCGCTGGGGTATCTCGGTATCCATCCGTACGACGTGAAGAACCCGCGTCGGAACGCGCTCGTCCGCCCGCTGCAGCGGGAAGTCAGGGACCAGGGGCTGTGGGCCTGCCATCTCGGCCCCGAACTCGGCGGTCAGGGATACGGCCAGGTCAAGCTGGGCCTGATGAACGAGATCATCGGCGGCGCGACTTTCGCTCCGATCGTGTTCGGATGCCAGGCTCCAGATACCGGAAATGCCGAGATCATCGCCCACTACGGCACGCCCGAGCAGAAAGAACGATACCTCCGCCCCCTGCTCGACAACGAGATCGTCAGCGCCTTCTCGATGACCGAGCCGCAAGGCGGATCGGACCCCACGAACTTCGTGACCCGTGCCGAGATCGACGGCAATCACTGGAAGATCAACGGGGAGAAGTGGTTCTCCACCAACGGCAAATGGGCCGATTTCCTGATCGTGATGGCGGTCACCGATCCCGACGCGCCGCGGCACGAGCGGATGAGCATGTTCATCGTGCCGATCGACGCCCCCGGAGTGGAGATCGTCCGCAACGTCGGCGTTTATGGCCAGCAGGACGGCAGCGAAAGCTATGTCCGCTACACCGACGTGCGCGTGCCCGCCGATCACCTGCTCGGCACCCGCGGCAGCGCCTTCGCGATTTCGCAGACCCGCCTTGGCGGCGGCCGGGTCCACCACGCGATGCGCACCGTCGGCAACTGCCGGAAGCTGCTCGACAAGATGAGTCGCCGCGCCGTGAGCCGGACCACGTGCACGGGTACGCTGGCCGACTACCAGGCGGTCCAGTTCGACATCGCCGACAGCTACATCGAGCTGGAACAGTTCAAGCTGTTCGTCCTCAAGACCGCGTGGATGATCGACAAGCACAACGATTATCGCCGCGTCCGCAAGGATATCGCCGCGATCAAGGCGCTGATGCCGAAGGTCTATGCCGACATCGCCAAGCGGTGCATCCACATCCACGGTTCGCTCGGCGTATCGAACGAAATGCCCTTTGTCGGCGGACTGATCGCGGCGATGGTCATGGGCATCGCCGACGGTCCGACCGAAGTGCACAAGGCGACCGTCGCCAAGCAGCATCTCAAGGCGTATCGCGACGTCAAGGACCCCATCTTTCCCGATTATTCGCTGCTGAACCGCAAGGCGCTGGCCATGGAGCTTTACCCCGATCCCGTAGGCGAAATCGCCGATGCCGCGGAGGCGGTCGCTTGAACGCCGAGGTCAAGGTCGCGCAGGCGGACGACACATCCGTTCCGCCGCTGCGCCGCGCGACGCGGGTCGCATACGGTTTCGGCTCCATCGCCGACGGGATCAAGAGTGCCGCGTTCTCGACCTATCTGCTGCTCTATTTCAACCAGGTCCTCGGGGTGCCCGCCGCGATCGTTTCGACAGCAATCGCGCTGACCCTTGCGGTCGACGCGATCGCCGATCCGCTGATCGGCCGCATTTCGGACCGGACGCGGTCGCGCTGGGGCCGACGCCACCCCTACATCATGGGCGCCGCCATCCCGGCTGGCCTGTTCTTCGCGCTCGTCTGGTTTCCGCCGGACGGTTTGAGCGACTTCGCGATGGGCGCGTGGATTTTCGGCATGGCCTCGCTCGCGCGCGCCGCGATGAGCGCGTACCAAGTGCCGGCCAACGCGCTCGGCAGCGAACTGACGCAGGATTACGCGGAGCGGACACGGCTCTACGGACTGCGTTACTGGTTTGCCTATGCCGGCACGTTCGCGTTCGGGGCGTTCGCGCTCACCTTCTTCTTTGTGGCGACTCCCGACTATCCGAAGGGCCAGCTCAATCCGGCGGGCTACGTGCCGTTCGCGCTGACCGGCGCGGCGCTGATCGTGATCAGCATCCTGGTCTGCGGCTGGGGCACCCGCTCGCGCATTCCATACATCCGCCAAGCCGACGACCGGCCGGTCGTACCCGGGTTGATGACCCACCTGCGCGAGATGGTGTCAGCGTTCCGCAACCGCGCGTTCCTGACGATCTTCGGCTTCGCGATCTTCAAGTGGACCGCCATCGGCCTTTATGGCGCGACCTCGCTCTATTTCGGGACCTACGTGTACAAACTCAGTTCGGGCGAGCTTGCTCTGTTGACGCTCGACGGGTTCGTGGCCGTGACCCTGGCTCTGCCGCTTGCGCCCAAGTTCACCAAGTGGTGGGGCAAACGCAACGCCGCGCTTTACCTCGCTTTCTTCGGGGTGCTGCTGGGCACAAGTCCGCTGATGCTGGTCTGGCTCGACCTGTTCTTCGAGCCCGGCCATCCGCTGCTGTTGCCGACCCTGCTGATCATCGGCGCATTATACGGCGCGATGGTCGCGATTTCGCTGATGACGGCATCGTCCATGCTGGCCGACGTAGTCGAGGACGACGCGGTACGATCAGGCGGGCACAATGCCGGAATCTATTTCTCGGCGGCCAGCTTCTCGTCGCAATGCGCCACCGGACTGGGCATCCTGGCCGCCGGTATCGTGCTGGAAACCTCGCGCTTTCCTGCGGGCGTCGATCCGGCGCAGGTGACCGAGGCGATGACCGACAGCCTGATCATCCACTACGTGCCAATAGTTGTGGGCCTGTGGGCCGTCGGTTGCGCGATCATCGCGCTTTACCCGATCACCGAAGCGAAGCACCTTGCCAACCTTGAGCGATTGCGCGCACGCGAGGCAGAGGCGAACAGCCGCATGATTCAGGACGCGCCGATCGGCGCGCCGACACGTTAACGAGGAGAACGATCATGGCGACCCTGGCCGAACCGAGAGAGGCGACGAGCGACGAGGCTTTCCGCGAGGAAGTACGCGCGTTCCTGGCCGACCATTTCCCGCCCGAGCTGAAGGGCAAGGGCAATGCGCTAGCAAGCGTGGAAGGCCCCACCAAAGAAGGCCCCGCCGAAAAGGCCTGGCGCGAGGCGATGGGCAGCCGCGGCTGGGGCACGCCCACGTGGCCCAAGGAATATGGGGGCGGCGGGCTGAGCAAGGCACAGACCCGCATCCTGCAAGAAGAAATGGCCAAGGCCGGCGCGTGGAACCCGATCGGCGGCATGGGCGTGATGATGTTTGGGCCCACCCTCCTCGAATACGGCAGCGAGGAACAGAAGCACGAACACATCCCGCCGATCTGCCGCGGCGAGATCCGCTGGTGCCAGGGCTATTCGGAACCCAACGCGGGATCCGACCTCGCCAACCTGCAGACCTTTGCCGAGGACAAGGGCGACCACTACGTCGTCAACGGCCAGAAGACCTGGACCAGCGGCGGCCAGTGGGCCGACAAGTGCTTCGCCATCGTCCGGACCGACCGCAGCGACAAGCACCACGGCATCAGCTTCATGCTGATCGACATGGATGCGCCCGGCGTGGAAGTCCGCCCCATCCAGATGATCAGCGGCATGAGCCCGTTCTGCGAAACATTCTTCACCGATGTGAAGGTGCCCAAGAAGAACCTCGTCGGGCAGGAAGGCCAAGGCTGGACGATTGGCAAGCGCCTGCTCCAGCACGAGCGGACGAATATCTCGGGCGGCGGCGCCGCAGCGCGGATGATGGGCGCCAACCTGTCCGACCTCGCCAAGAAATACCTCGAACTCGGCGATGACGGCCGGATCGCTGACGCCGTGATGCGCGACCGGATCGCCGATTTCGAAATCCGCTGGCAGGCTTTCCTGCTCACCGCCAAGCGCGCGGTCGAGGAAAGCAAGGCCGCCGGCGGCGTGAGCGAGATCAGCTCGGTGCTCAAGAAGCTGGGCACCAAGCTGACCCAGGAACGCAGCGAACTGACGATCGAGATCATGGGCCTGCAGGGCCTCGGCTGGGAGGGCGACGGCTTCTCCGAATCCGAACTCGGCGGCGTGCGCGCCTGGCTCTTCGGCAAGGCGACAACGATCTATGGCGGCTCGACCGAAATCCAGAACAACATCATCGCCAAGCGCGTGCTTGGCATGCTCGACCATCAGTAAGGGGCACGCGACATGGCCATTCTGAACGAAGAACAGGAAATGCTGCGCGACATGGCGCGCGAATGGGCGACCAACGAAAGCCCCGTCGCCGCATTCCGCAAGGTCCGCAACGAAAAGCCCGCCGAAGGATATTCGACCGATGCCTTCGCCACCATGGCCCAGATGGGCTGGACCGGCATCGTCATTCCCGAGGAATTCGGCGGCAGCGATTTCGGCTGGATGAGCGCGGGGCTGGTGGTCGAGGAGCTCGGCAAGACGCTCACCGCAAGTCCCCTGGTCGCCACGACCCTGGCTGCCAGTGTGATCGTGCTGGGCGGAAGCGATGAGCAGAAGTCGATGTGGCTGCCGAAACTCGCCAGCGGTGAAGTGGTCGGCACGCTGGCGATCGACGAAGGCCCGCGCCACGGCGGCAAGGTTACCGCGACGGTCTCAAGCGGCAAGCTCACCGGGACAAAGGCTTTCGTGCATGAAGCGCACGGCGCCACGCTGTTCGTGGTCGCCGCGGCAGACGGCCTATATCTGGTCGAAAAGGGCGAGGGCGTTACCATGTCGGATCGCAAGCTGACCGACCAGCGCAGCCATGCCGAGGTAACCTTCGACGGCGCGGCCGCCGAACGGCTCGCCGACGGCGGGGACGACCTGCTCGACAAGGTGCTGGACCGAGCCCGGATCCTTACGTCTGCCGAGATGCTCGGCATGGCGAACCAGGTGTTCGACGTGACGCTCGACTACCTGAAGCAGCGCGTTCAGTTCAATCAGGTGCTGGCGAGCTTCCAGGCGCTCCAGCACCGCATGGCTGACCTGTTCGCCGACCTCGCCATGATGCGATCCGCAGTCGAAAGCGGGCTCGAGGCACTCGACGGCGGTTATGGCATCCCGCGCGCGGCCTGCGTCGCGAAGGCGGAAGCCAATCGCGCGCTTCACGCCATGAGCCGCGAGGGCATCCAGCTTCACGGCGGTATCGGCATGACCGACGAATACGACGTCGGTTTCTACCTCAAGCGCGCCCGCGTGCTCGAGGCGAGCTGGGGTTCGAGCACCTACCTGAAGGACCGCTTCGCCAATCTGGCGGGCTACTGAGCGCCCCCAGCGACGAAATCGAGGAATACGGCCTCGCCCTCGCGGACGAGGCCGTAGACCCGTTTGCGCAGCACGCGCGGTTCGTCGACGCGAACCTTCGGCGCAACTACAGCGCGAGCTTCATCCACGGGGTGCTGGGGATGACCGGCTTCCGGCTGATCTACGCGCCCACGATCATTCCGGCCTACTTGCTAGCCATTACCGGCAGCCCGGCAGCGGTGGGGCTGGGCACCGCGTTGCTCCAGCTAGGATCTACCGTCTCCCCGATTCTCTCGGGCGCCCGGATCGAGCGTCGCAGCCACATCCTGCCCTATTCGATCCGCGTCGGATCGATGATGCGGCTGGCCATCCTCGGCCTTGCCCTTGCCGGCTGGTTCCTGACCGGCGAGGTGCTGGTCATAGTGACGCTGGCGCTGTTCGCGTTCCTGGGCTTCTTCAACGGCGCCCAGCGGGTCGCCTTCCAGATGATCATGGCCAAGGTTATCCCGATCGACCGGCGGGGCCGGTTGCAGGGGTACCGGAACCTTGCCGGCGGGCTGATCGCGGCGGTGCTGGCGTGGGTCGCGGGCAAGTACTTCATCGCTGACGAGTGGCTGGGCAACGGTTACTCCACGACCTTCCTGTTCGCGTTCGCGCTGACCAGCGCTGGGCTGCTGGTGCTGCAGACCATGATCCGCGAGCCCGCCGCGCCAGCCTCGCGTCCGGTCATACCCTTCCGCGAGCGCATTCGGCAGTTCCCGCAGTTGCTGGAGGACAAGGATTTCGCCCGCTTCATTGCGGCGCAGGCGTGCGCCACAGCCATCCGCATCGGCGGGCCGTTCTGGACGATCTACGCGGCGCAGCGCTTGGGGATGACCGGCGCGCTGATCGGCGGCCTCAGCTTCGCGTTCCTTGGCGCCGACACGCTGTCGAACCTGCTGTGGGGGCCGATGGGCGACCGGCTGGGCTTCCGCATCGTCTACATCCTCTCGCTCGCCAGCGCGGCGGCGGGCGTCATCTTGCTGATGACGCTGGGCACCTCGGCGGCGATCTACACGGCGTTCATCCTGCTGGGCATCGGCGGATCGGGCTGGATGCTGGCCTCGACGACGATGGTGCTCGAATTCGGCGCGCACGAAGATATTCCCATGCGCCTGGCCTTTGTCACCACCGCGGAAGGCGCGGTGGCAGCGATCGGTCCGATCCTCGCGGGACTGCTGGTCGCCGTCGCCGGGTTTGGCCCGCTATTCGCGCTGGTGCTCGCGGGCATCGCCCTGGCGCTGGTGCTGATGATATTTGCAGTACGTGAACCGCGCCGGCGCACGCAAGTTTGACTTTCGAGGCCAAGGCGTTGCCCGCCTGCCTCACCTCCACGGAAAGAACCGGGATTCAGCGGCCAAGCGCTGCTTCCTGCTTGACAGGAAGCTTGTGTTCACCTTTCAGATTCGAGGAACGGGTACCCATCGCGTAATGGCGAGGACCCGTCCCCAAGGGAGAGAGAAGACCGATGATCAAGGCTAATCTGCGCCATACCTGTGCCTGCTTCGCAATCGCGGCGGGCATTTTCGGGGTGAGCTCCGCTCAAGCGCAAGACACCTCGGCCGCTGCTGTAACCGAAGAGTCGGCCGAGGTGCTGGAAGAGAGCGTCGATGATGTGGGCATCGTGGTGACCGCGCAGGGCCGCGCCCAGGCGCTGGCTGACGTTCCGGTCGCGATCTCTGCCGTTAATGCAGAGACGCTCCAGAATTCGGGTGCCAATGACATTCGGCAGCTCAACCAGGTCGCCCCGTCGCTCCTGGTGTCCTCGACCGGCAACGAAGCGAATGCCTCTCCGCGTATTCGCGGTATCGGCACCGTCGGCGACAATCCCGGCCTTGAAAGCTCGGTGGTTGTGTTCATCGACGGCGTGTATCGCTCGCGTTCGGGCATCGGCCTGAACGAACTCGGTGAGATCGACCGCGTCGAGGTGCTGCGCGGCCCGCAAGGAACCCTGGGCGGCCGTAACTCCTCCGCCGGCCTGATCTCCATTATCTCTAAGCAGCCGTCCTTCAGCGGTTTCTCCGCCGGTGGCGAAGCCACTTACGGCAACTACGATTACCTGCGTCTGGCAGGGAACGTGAACGTGCCGCTCGGCGATACCGTGGCCGCCCGGGTCGACGGCGTGTTCGTGCAGCGTGACGGGTTCTACCGGGATCCCGCGAACGACACCCGGGTCAACGACCGCGATCGCTATTTCCTGCGCGGGCAGCTCCGCTTCGAGCCGACCAGCGACATCAGCGTCCGTCTGATCGGCGATTACACGAACCGCGAGGAATCGTGCTGCGGTGCGGTCTATGTCGATCGCTCGGTCAATCCGTTCATCGGCAATCTCAACGAGCCGGTGGCATCGGTCAATGCGGGCGCCGGGACGTTCGGCAACGGCAACAACATCATCAACGTGCTGCGCGATCTGGGGCAAGACCCGGCCGCGTTCAACCGGGGCTACGATCGTACGCTGTCGGTCACTCCCGGCCGCAGCTACGACGGCAAGACCGAGGATTGGGGCGTTTCAGGCCAAGTGGATTGGAACCTCGGCGAGGCATCGCTGACCTCGATTACCGCATACCGCGATTACTATAACGAACAGGCTGCCGACCTCGATTACAGCACCATCGACATCCTTTACAACGGGGCTGATGGCAACAACCGGCGCGCGTTCAGGACTTTCACGCAGGAACTGCGCCTGAACGGCGAAGCATTCGACGGTAAGCTCGACTGGCTGATTGGCGGCTTCTACGCGGACGAGAAATTCCGCGGGAAAAGCAATCTGCGCTTCGGCAGCCAGTATGGCCGCTTTGCCGCTTGCCGCGCTGTGTCCGGCGGCACGCTGGCCGCGGGCTATTCCCCGACCAGCGCGGGCTGCCTCGCGCCGGCCATTCGCGGTGCGCTTAACGCCGGATTTGTCCCCGGCATCTCGGCCGGGGTGGGACAGACCCTCACCGCCGCGTTCGACCGGCTGGATTCCATCAGCGATCGCGGAAGCACCGTGGATTTCTACCGGCAGGACAGCCGCAGCTTCGCGGCCTTCACGCACAACATCCTGCACGTCACCGACACGGTCGATCTGACGCTGGGCCTGCGTTATACCAATGAACGCAAGAAGTTCAGCGCCACCTTCGGCAACGACAACACGGCGTGTGTCGCCCAGCAGGCGGCGCTTGGGCCCTTCCTCGCCACCGGTCTGGCGGCCACGGCGGGCGGGCTCATCTCGCTGACGTGCCAGGGCAATTCGACGAGCGAGCTGAACGGGGTCAGCATCAACGACCAGCGCAAGGAAGACGAATTCACCGGCACCGCCATCCTGTCGTGGAAGCCGGTCGACGATCTGCTGGTCTACGGCAGCTATTCGCGCGGGTACAAGGCGGGCGGGTTCAACTTCGACCGCTCGGCGCTCAAGGCACCGATCCGGTCATTCGCCAGCTTCGGCGGCGGCAATGCGCAGGCCGGTGCGCAGGCGCTCGTCGGCAATCTCCAGTTCGACGCGGAAACGGTGAACGCATTCGAGATTGGCGCGAAGTACGCGACCGGACCTTTTTCGCTGTCTGGCGCGCTGTTCCTTCAGCAGTTCAGCAACTTCCAGCTGAACACGTTCGACGGCACCGTCTACATCGTCCAGAATATCAACGGCTGTTCGGCTGATCTGAACGGTGCCGACCGTGACCAAAGCAAGTTCACAGGCGCTCCCAACTTCAACGCCGGCGCCAGCGCCAGCGGCGCCTGCGCCGCGGACGATGTGACGTATGGCGTGCGCTCGCAGGGCGTCGAGTTGGAAGCGCAACTGGTTCCGGCCGACAACATCCGGGTGGCGCTCGGCATGACCTATGCCGACACCAAGTATCGCCGGAACCTGGTTGGGACCGAGGATGGCGCGCCGCTTAACGAGTCGCTGCGCAAGCTGCCGGGGGACAACCTGTCCAACGCGCCGCAGATCACCACCACCGCCTCGTTCGCCTATACCCCGGAAATCGGCAACAGTGGCCTGTCGGCCCTGTTCTATGTCGATGGCCGGATGACCGGCGACTACAACACGGGGTCGGACCTGTTCCCGCAGAAGGAGCAGGACGGTTACGCGTTGTTCAACGCCCGCATCGGCCTCCGCGGCCCCGACCAGCGTTGGTCGGTGGAGCTGTGGGGACAGAACATCTTCAACAAGGACTACGCTCAGGTCGCCTTCAACTCGCCGTTCCAGGAAGGCGCGGTCTCGACGACGACTGCGTTCGCCGATCCGCAGTACCCGGGCGGCCGGCAGATCTATTCGCAGTTCCTCGCGGAGCCGCGGACTTACGGTGTGACCCTGCGCAGCCAGTTCTGATCGCAGGCTAATTGATCGGGAGGGGGCCGGGTACCGCGAGGTATCCGGCCCCTTTTCGTTGCCACAAATCTAGTTATTCAGCCGACTTCGGGCGGATCGGTGAACACGCCCGCGCACGGCGTCCAGGCATACAGTTTGACCGCCAGCGCAGGGTCCGGCTGCCGGGCCGCCCAGCCGCGCGCCTCGTACGCGGCGTTCAGGGCCGGCATGATCAGCTGGCTCGCCACCAGCGGATCGACCGCGCGCACCGACCCGTCGGCGATCCCGTCAGACAACATCCCGGCAAAGCGATTGGCCAGCCGATTTGACCGCACGACCACGCTGCCCCGATCCCCCATTGGCAGCGCCTGCAGCGCCGTGGTCCGCAGCAGCGGCATCGGATCGTGGAACTGCAGGTCGATCAGCTCTGCCAGCGCACTCGCGGTGCGCGTCCACCCGTCCCCCGCCAGCTCTCGCGCAGCCAGCTGCACCGCTGACAGGCGATCGTAACTGCGCTGGAAACACGCGAAGACCAGATCGTCCTTGGCGTTGTGATGATGATAGAAACTGCCTTTGGTGACATTCAGCGCCGCCGCGATGCGGTTGACCGATGCGCCCCGGTAACCGCGCTGGTTGATCATCACGGTCGCCGACCGGAGGAATGCGCCGGTCGCGTCATCATCGTCCCCGCCGCGCCAGGATTCGTTCGCCAGCGTCTGCGGCGACCAGCCCCGCCCCTCCCCCGCCAGGCCGCGGGCGAAGATATCGAACATCCGTGCTTCAAGGCGATCGAAGTCATGCGTCGAATAGCGCAGCGACCATACCGGCCACCAGAACATCGCTTCCAGCAGGATGTGCGCGCGCGCCGTGTCGAGCGACCGCTTGAGGCCGCCGCGCCCGTCGCCGAAGAACGCGCGCACGTGATCGAGCACCCGCGCGTATTGCGCCAGCAGCGGCGCCTGCGCGGCTTCGCCCAGCGTGCGGATTTCGCTGAGCGCGGTGATCAGCCCGCTCTCGCCGCCGCGAATCCGGCGGCGGAGCGCGACGTGCGCGCGCACGAACGAGCGCACCCGTTCCTGCGGCGTCGGCTGCGCGGCAGCCTCCGCCGCCGCTGCTTCGAGCCATTCCAGCGTCGCTTCGTAGACCGCGACCACCAGCTTGTCCTTGCGGTCGAAGTAATAGGTGATGCTGGTGGCGTTGAGCCCGACCGAGCGCGCGAGCTCGGCGAACGTGGTGCCCTTGACCCCCAGTTCGTTGATCAGCGCGGACGCTGCATGAATGACATCCTGCCGCCGCCGTTCGAAGCGGTCGGTCTCGTTCGGCTTGGCGTGGGTCCCCTCTCCCATCGCCAGGTCAGCGCTGCCCGGGCGGCTGTTCGAAGAGCGCCTTCAGGTCCTTCTTGAGGATCTTGCCGTTGGCGTTGCGCGGCAGCGTGTCCGCGCTGAACAGGATCCGGACCGGCACCTTGAACTTGGCCAGCCGCTCGGCAACCCAGGCCTGCAGTTCAGCCTCGGTGGCGGTCGTGCCGGGTGCGAGGTGGACCACCGCTGCCGGTTCTTCGCCCAACTGCTGATGCGGGATGCCGACCAGCGCCGCGTCGGTCACCGCGGGGTGATCGTAGAGGACGTTCTCGACTTCGGACGAATAGATGTTCTCGCCCCCGCGCAGGATCATGTCCTTGGCCCGGTCGACGATGTAGCAGAAGCCCTCCTCGTCGAGCCTGGCGAGGTCACCGGTGCGCACCCAGCCGTCGATGAAGGTCTCGGCAGTGGCTTCCGGGTTGTTCCAGTACCCCTTCACCACCATCGGCCCGCGCGCATATAGCTCGCCCACCTCGCCTACCGGAAGCTCCTCGGTGCCGTCCTCGTTCATGATCTTGAGATCGGCGACCGCGACCGGCGGGCCGCAACTGGTGGGGCGGTTGAGGTAGTCCTCGCTCGAGTGGCCGGTGACGGTCGCCATCGTTTCGGTCATGCCCCAGCCGTTGCCGGGCAGCGCGCCGAAGATGTCGCGGATCTTGCGCACCAGTTCCGGGGCGGAGGGCGCGCCGCCGTACGCGATCGCCTCCAGGCTGGAGAGGTCGTAGTTCTCGCGGTCGGGATGCTCGATCAACTGCCACGCGATCGTCGGCACCCCGCCGGTCACGTTGACCTTCTCGCGCTCGATGATCTGGAACGCCTTCACCGGATCCCACCGGTGCATGAACACCAGCGTGTTGCCCGCCGCCAGCGTGCCCATCAGGGTGGCCGAGCAGGCGGTGACATGGAACAGCGGGATCACCGTCAGCGCCGTCTTGGGCACCGGGTCGGGCGGCACCTCTCCGCGCCGCAGAACCGACACCGTGGCGTTGTAGGCGCCAGAGAAGATGTTGGTCACGAGATTGCGGTGCGTGCCGAGCGCGCCCTTGGGCTTGCCGGTGGTGCCGCTGGTGTAGAAGATCGTCGCGTCATCATCGGCCGCAATATCGACCGGAGGCAGCTCAGCATCGGGCAGGTTCTTCCACTCGTCAGTGGTGCCGATGAGTTCCTCAAGCCGCGCTGCTGGTGGGGCGAGGTCGCCCAGGCACCGGCTGACGAATACGTGGCGCAGCGAGGGGATGTCGCCCGTGTGCGGGGAGATTCGGTCCCACCGCTCCGCATCGCAGATCAGCACCGTGGTGCCCGAATCCGCCAGCCCATAGGCAAGCTCGCCGCCAGTCCACCAGGCATTGAGCGGGACGCACACCGCACCGATCGTCACGCTTGCGAAGAACGCCACCGGCCATTCGGGCAGGTTGCGCATCGCCAGCGCGACCCGGTCGCCCTTCTTCACGCCGTGCGCCTGCAGCACCTGCGCCAGCTTTGCCACCGCGCGGTGGAACGCGGCATAGGTCACCCGCTCGTCTTCGTAGATGGTGAACTCGCGGTCGCCGTGCGTGCGCGCGACCATCATCAGCGCGCGCAGGTTTTCCGGCGCGTTCTTCCACACCCGCGTGGGCACGCCGCGGATGGTGATCGTCTCCATTTCGAATCGCTCGCCAGGCGCGGTGAGCTTGTCCTGGATCTGTCCGCGGCTCATCGCGGGCCAGCCCGCGGGCGGCGTCCAGCCGAGAACCTCGGCCAGGTTGGTGTCAGGCATCGCTTTCCCTTATGCTTATGTCTTTGGCCCGACTGTATGAGCAATCGCGCCGCCTTCGCAAGCGGGCTTTCCAGATGCAGGTATGGCGGCAAGCGGCGGAGAGTATTTGCCCTGATCGGAAAGCTGGGTATGGCTTGACCGCAAGAGCGCCGATGGGCGCCATGCGGGAGAGAATCGCGTCATGCTGGACACCACCACTGCCACCGCGCTGGGGTTCGATCAGGATCGGCTGAATCGGATCGAGCCATTTCTGCGCACCGCCTATCTCGACAGCGGCCGCCTGCCGATGATGCAGGTGTCGGTCGCCCGCGACGGCGAGATCGCCTATCGCGCGCAGATGGGCGTGATGGGCGAAGGGCGCGAGGACCTGCGCGACGACGCGTTGTTCCGCATCGCCAGCATGACCAAGCCAGTCACCTCGATCGCGTTCATGCAGCTGGTCGAACAGTGCAAGGTCGCGCTGGAGGACCCCGTGACCAAGGTGTTTCCGGAATTCAAGAACCTGTCGGTCTACGCCGGCGGAGGCGGCAGCGGGGCGCCGTTCGTGCCGGGCGCGGCGGCGGGGCCCATGCGCTTCGTCGACCTGCTCACCCACATGAGCGGCCTCACCTATGGCTTCCAGCAGCGCAGCAACGTCGATGCCGCCTATCGTGAGAGCAATTTCGACTTCGCCCGCGCGCAGCTCGACAGCGATGAATATATCGCCAAGCTGGCGAAGATCCCGCTCGAGTTTTCGCCCGGCGACCGGTGGAATTACTCGGTGTCGACCGACGTGCTGGGCGTGGCGGTGGAACGGCTCAGCGGCATGCGGCTGGGGGATTATTTCCAGCAGCACATCTTCGGCCCCCTGGGCATGACCGACACCCGCTTCGGCGCGGAAGGCCAGCTTGAGCGGCTGGTGGACGCGTATCAATACGTGCCCGGCCAGCCGGCCAAGCTGATCGACGCGGGCCGCACCAGCCGGCTGGGCCAGGCGGGCAAGTTCGACAGTGGCGGCGGCGGCCTGGTCGGCACCATCGGCGATTACGAGAAGTTCTGCGCCATGCTGATCGGCCGCGGAGAGCTGAACGGCGCGCAGATCATCGCGCCCAAGACGCTCGACCTGATGACCGCCAACCACTTGCCCGGCGGCCAGGACCTGACGCAGCTGTCCCAGAGCCTGTTCTCCGAAAGCCAGAACGCCGGTGTCGGCTTCGGCCTGGGCTTCGCCTGCGTGATCGATCCCGCCAAGACCCTGATGCCGTCGAGCAAGGGCGAATTCTACTGGGGCGGCGCTTATTCGACCGCGTTCTTCGTCGATCCGGTGGAGGGCATCTCGATGGTGTTCATGACCCAGGTCTACCCGTCCAGCGCCTATCCGGTGCGCCGCCAGCTCAAAACCCTGATCTATTCCGCGCTGTCCGACAGCCGCGCTTGAGGAGCCTGAGAAAATGACCGATCCGATTTCCTCCCACCGTGACGGCGAAGTGCTGGTCGTCGTGTCCAACAACCCCCCGGTCAACGCGCTCGGCCAGGCGGTGCGCGCCGGCCTCAAGCGCGAGGTCGAAGCCGGCCTTGCCGACGACAGCGTCAAGGCGATCGTGATCCGCTGCGACGGGCGCACGTTCTTCGCCGGGGCCGACATCACCGAATTCGGCAAGGCGCCGCAGGGCCCCAGCCTGCCCGAAACGCTCGATGCGATGGAGGCGAGCGACAAGCCGGTGGTCGCCGCGATCCACGGGACGGCGCTGGGCGGCGGGTGCGAGGTGGCGCTCGCCTGCCACTACCGCGTCGCAGTGCCGAGCGCCAAGCTCGGCCTGCCCGAGGTCAAGCTCGGCCTGATCCCGGGCGCTGCCGGCACCCAGCGCATGCCGCGCCTGGTCGGTGCCGAAGCCGCGCTGCCGCTGGTCGTCGGCGGCGATCCGATCAGCGCCAAGAAGGCGCAAAGCATCGGCCTGCTCGATGCGATCGTCGGCGAGGACAGCCTGGAGGCTGACGCCGTCGCCTTCGCCCGCAGCAAGATCGGCCAGTCGGTCCCGCGCGCCTCGGAGGGCACCAGGAACCAGGACGGGGTGCGCGATCCCGACATCTTCGATAAATTCCGCGCTAGCCAGGCGCGCAAGATCCGCGGCTTCGACGCGCCCAACGCCGCGATCGAAGCGGTCAAGGCGGCGGGCGAGCTCCCCTACGCCGAAGGCGTGAAGAAGGAGCGCGAGCTGTTCGGCAAGCTGATGTCCGGCACCCAGTCCGCCGCCATGCGCCATTACTTTTTCGCCGAGCGCGCCGCGAACAAGATCGACGATGTGCCCGCCGACACCCCGCTGATCCCGATCAAGCGGGTCGGCATCATCGGTGCAGGCACCATGGGCGGCGGGATCGGGATGAACTTCCTGACCGCCGGCATCCCGGTGACGATCCTGGAGATGCAGCAGGAAGCACTCGACCGCGGCGCGAAGACCATCCGCAAGAATTACGAGAATACCGCCAAGCGCGGCCGCATGACCGAGGATGCGGTCGAAAAGGCGATGGGTCTGCTCAAGCCGACGCTCGACTATTCCGAACTGGCCGACTGCGACCTGGTGATCGAGGCCGTGTATGAGAACATGGACGTCAAGAAACAGGTCTTCGCCAAGCTTGACGAAGTGGTGAAACAGGGCGCGATCCTAGCCTCCAACACCAGCTACCTTGACATCGACGAGATTGCGACCGCCACCAAGCGGCCCGGCTATGTCGTGGGCATGCACTTCTTCTCACCCGCCAACGTGATGAAGCTGCTGGAGATCGTGCGTGGGCGTGAAACCCGGCACGACGTGCTGGCGACGGTGATGAAGCTCGCCAAGACCATCGGCAAGGTCGCCGCGGTGTCGGGGGTGTGCCCCGGGTTCATCGGCAACCGGATGCTCAGCCCGCGCCAGCAACAGGCCAACGCGCTGATCATGGAAGGCGCGAACTATTGGGACATCGACGACGTCCTGCTCGAATTCGGTTTCCCGATGGGGCCGTTCCAGATGGGCGACCTCGCCGGGGTCGACATCGGCTGGCACCGCGATCCCAACCGCATCGAAACCCTGCGCGATGCGCTGTGCGCGGCGGGTCGCTGGGGGCAGAAGGTCGGCAAGGGCTTCTACGACTACGACGAGGCCCGCAACCGCACCCCGTCCGACGAGACGCGCCAGATCATCGCCGATTTCGCCGCGAAGGAAGGCAAGCCGCAGCGGGAAATCTCGAAGGACGAAATCCGCGAGCGGCTCCTCTATCCGATGGTGGACGAAGGCGCGAAGATCCTAGACGAAAAGATGGCCCAGCGCGCGAGCGACATCGATGTAGTCTGGATCAACGGCTACGGCTGGCCGCTCTACACCGGGGGCCCGATGTTCTGGGCCGATACGATCGGTCTGAAGACCGTCGTCGAAGGGCTTGAAAAGCATGGCCTTCCGGTGAGCGACTACCTGCGCCGCAAGGCCGATGCAGGCGAGAGGTTCAACGCCTGACCGCTGACATGTCCTCGGACAACACCCCGGTAATCGTCGGCGTCGGCCAGGTCGTCGAGCGGATCGGCGAACCGGATTACGTCGGTCGCAGCGCCGCCGATCTCGCCGCCTGGGCGAGCGAGCGCGCACTCTCCGATGCAGGAGCGGATCGCGACCTCAAGCCGCTCGTCGGGGTGGTCCATGCCATCCGCACGTTCGAGGATTCGGGCGCGGCGCCCTTTCCGTTCGGGAAACCCGACAAGTTCCCCCTGGCGGTCGCACGCCGCGTCGGCCTCAGGCCGAAGCACGCGATCCTGGAAGCGGTCGGCGGGCAATCCCCGGTCACCGCGCTGATCGAGGTGGCCGAGCGGGTGGCGCGCGGCGAGGTGGCCGCCGGATTGGTGTTCGGCGCGGAGGCGATTTCGTCCACGCGGCACCTGTCCGGCGCGGGCGAGACGCGCGATTGGTCCGAAACCAGCGACGGAGAGATCGAAGATCGCGGCTCAGCCCGCATGCTGACGAAGCAGGGCATCGTCCACGGCATCGTCAGCGCGCCGATCGCCTATGCCTTGCAGGAAAATGCCCGCCGGGCGCGCCTTGGCATGAACCGCGAGGACTATCGCATGGCGATGGGGCGCCTGTTCGCCCCGTTCAGCGCGGTCGCCGCTAGGAACCCGAATTCGTGCGCGGCAAGCGAACCCCTCTCGGCCGAAGACATCGCGACGATCACGCCCCGCAACCGGATGATCGCCGATCCCTTCCCGCTGAAGGTCGTCTCGCGCGACCAGGTGAACATGGGCGCTGCCATCCTGGTCATGTCGGCAGGCGCAGCGCGCTATGCCGGTATCCCCGAAGACAGGTGGGTGTTCGTTCACGGCGCGGCGAGCGCCGCGGAGCCCGATATCCTCGACCGCGCCGACATGGGCGCCTATCCCGCCGCTGCCGCCGCGCTCGATGCCGCCCTGGCGGCGGCCGGCAAGACTGCGACCCAGATGGATGCGTTCGATTTCTATTCGTGCTTCCCGGTCGCCGTATTCTCGACCGCGATCGATCATCTCGGCCTGTCCGCCGACGATCCCCGCGGGCTGACGGTGACCGGCGGGCTTCCGTATTTCGGCGGCGCAGGGAACGGCTATTCGAGCCATGCAATTGCCGAAATGGTCGATGGGCTGCGCGCCAAGCCGGGATCGTTCGGCCTCGTCGGTGCGAACGGCGGGTTCCAGAGCAAGTATGCGGCGCTCATCCTGTCGACGCAGCCCGCGCCGTTCCCCGGCTGGAGCGAGGCACGGCGACCCGACGACGGCGCGCATGTCGTCGCCGACCTGGTCGAGGGAGCCGGCAGGATCGAGACTTACACCGTCGTCCATGGCCGCGAGGGTCCAACCTATGCCATCGCGATCGGGCGGCTACCGGACGGCAAGCGCTTCATCGCCCGCAGTGACGATCCCGCCTCGCTTGCGGCGATGCAGGCGCGCGACCCGCTCGGCGCGCAAGTCGCGCTATCGAACGACGGAGAACGCAACGCGTTCACCTTGGCCGGATGAACCGCTAGTCTCCGACCCCGAAGGAGAGAACCATGACCGAGGCCGCCGCGCAGCACGATGACGAATGGGTGTGCCGCCCTCGCAACGCAGCCGAGGGCACGAACTGCACCGCCGATCAGTACGCGGCGATGTATGCCCGCAGCATCGACGACAGCGACGCGTTCTGGCTGGAGCAGGCGGACCGCCTCGACTGGATCGAGAAGCCGACCAAGGCCGGCGACTGGAGCTTCGATCCCGTGGCCATCGAATGGTTCGCCGACGGCAAGCTCAACATCTGCCACAATGCGGTCGATCGCCATGTCGCGGCAGGTCACGGCAACAGGCTGGCCCTGATCTTCGAGCCCGACGATCCGCAAGGCGCGGTTCGCCGGATCACCTATGCGGAACTCCAGGCCGAGGTGATCCGCATGGCAGGCACGCTCAAGAAGATAGGCGTGGTCAGGGGCGACCGGGTCACGATCTACATGCCGATGGTGCCCGAAGGCGCTTTCGCCATGCTCGCCTGCGCACGCATCGGTGCGATCCATTCGGTCATTTTCGGCGGCTTCAGCCCCGAAGCGATTGCGGGCCGGATCGAGGATTGCGCGAGCGACTGGGTGATCTGCGCCGACGAAGGCCTGCGCGGCGGAAAGACCGTGCCGCTCAAGGCCAACGTCGATGCGGCGCTCGAAAAGGTCGGGGTGAAGGCGGTGTTGGTGATCCGGCACACCGGCGGGTCGGTCGCCATGACCGAAGGCCGCGATCACTGGTATCACGACCTTTCGGCGGGTGTGGCGGCAGACTGTCCGTGCGAGCCGATGGCTGCAGAGGACCCGCTGTTCATCCTCTACACCAGCGGATCGACCGGCAAGCCCAAGGGCGTGCTGCACACCACCGGCGGCTATGCCGTGTGGACCGAAACGACATTCCGCCACGTCTTCGATTACCGGCCCGGCGAGGTGTTCTGGTGCACCGCCGATATCGGCTGGGTCACCGGACACAGCTATGTCGTCTATGGCCCGCTGCAGAACGGCGCGACCGCGCTGATGTTCGAAGGCGTCCCCAACTTCCCCGACCACGACCGCTTCTGGACCACGGTCGCCAAGCACAAGGTCAACATCTTCTACACCGCCCCCACCGCGATCCGCGCGCTGATGCGCGAGGGCAAGGAGCCGGTGCAGCGCCATGACCTGTCCTCGCTCCGCCTGCTCGGCACGGTCGGAGAGCCGATCAATCCCGAAGCCTGGCGCTGGTATTCCGACACCGTCGGCAAGGGCGCGCTGCCGGTGGTCGACACCTGGTGGCAGACCGAAACCGGCGGCGTGATGATCACGACCCTGCCCGGCGCGCACGACATGAAACCCGGCAGCGCGGGCAAGCCGTTCTTCGGCGTGTGCCCGCAGCTCGTCGATGGCGATGGCGTGGTGCTGGAGGGCGCGGCCAGCGGGAACCTGTGCATCACGCGATCCTGGCCGGGACAGGCGCGCACCGTCTATGGCGATCACGAGCGGTTCGTGCAGACCTATTTCAGCACCTATCGCGGCAAGTACTTCACCGGCGACGGCTGCCGCCGCGATGCCGACGAATATTACTGGATCACCGGCCGGGTGGACGACGTGATCAATGTATCGGGCCACCGGATGGGCACCGCCGAAGTCGAAAGCGCCCTGGTATTGCACGACAAGGTGGCCGAAGCCGCGGTCGTCGGGTTCCCGCACGACATCAAGGGCCAGGGCATCTATTGCTATGTCACCCTCAACGCTGGCGAGGATCCCTCCGACGATCTGACCGCGGAACTGCGCCAGCAGGTGCGCAAGGAGATCGGCCCAATCGCCTCGCCCGACCACCTGCATTTCACCCCCGCGTTGCCGAAAACGCGATCGGGCAAGATCATGCGCCGCATCCTGCGCAAGATCGCCGAGAACGAGACGAGCACGCTGGGCGATACCTCGACCCTCGCCGACCCCTCGGTCGTCGACGCCCTGATCGAGGGGCGGCTCAACCGCTAGGCGGATGCGCCTCGAGCCAGGCGATGAGGTCGCCGATCACCGCGTCCTTTTCCGGCTCGTTGAAAATTTCGTGGTAGAGGCCGGGATAGGTGATCACCGTCTTGTCCGCCGCGCCGATGCTCTCGGCGACCGGGCGCATCCCGGCGAGCGGAACGAGGCTGTCCGCCTCGCCGTGCTGGATCAGGACCGGCACCATCATCGTGGGTGCCTTGTCGCGATAGCCGGAGACGGACGTGAACATCTCGTGCGCGGTGCGCGCGGAAACCTTGGCGTTCGTGACGAGCGGATCGTCGACATAGGCCTTCACCACCGCCGGATCGCGGCTGACCGCCTCGGCCGGCAGTTCGATCATGCCGGTCCGGGGGGCGATCGCAGAGACGATCGACAGCACCAGGCGCTGCGCCGTCGGCACGCTGCCGCCGATCAGCGGACCGGAAAGGGCAAGGCCCGTCAGATCCTCCGGCCAGCGAAGGGCGTAACCGAACGCGACGTTGCCACCCATCGAATGGCCGACGAGCTTGATCGGCCGACCGCCATGCCGCGCGCGAACGGCGCCCACGAACCCGTGGAAGTCTTCGATGACATGGCTCATGCGGTCGACGAAGGCCCGTGGGCCGCCCGATTTTCCGTGCCCCCGGTGATCCATCGCATAAACCGCAAAGCCGAGCGGAACGAGCCGGTCGACCAGGTTGCCGTAGCGCCCGCCATGCTCGGCATAGCCGTGCGAAATGGCGATCACGTCGCGCGGCTCATTCTCGGGAAGCCACCCCTGCGCGTGGAGGGCAATGCCGCCGTGTCCGGTCAGGCTCCATTCGATGTGCCGCATTCAATTTCCCCCGATCAAGTCACCGCAGCGCGTTCCCTATACTCTGGCGCATCCCATGCACCCTCGTCCATCACCGCGGCTATCGCGCGCACGGCAGCTTCGACGTCTGCAAAAGAGGTGTAGAGCGGCGTCAGGCCGAAGCGCAGGACATCGGGGGCGCGAAAGTCGCCCACCACGCCCCGCGCGATCAGCGCCTGGACGATCGGATAGGCCTGCGGGTGTGCGTAGGAAATCTGGCTCCCGCGCTCGGCCGGGTCGCCGGGGCTGACGAGCGTGAACCGATGCCGCGCAGCGACAGGTTCCATGGTTTCCACGAACAGTTGGCCCAGCGCCATCGACTTGACGCGGAGCGCGGCCATGTCGGCTTCCAGCATCAGGTCCACCCCGACTTCCAGCGCGGCGAGGCCGAGGATGGGCGGCGTGCCGACCAGGAAGCGCGCGATGCCGGGGGCCGGTTCGTAGCGATCCTCGAAATCGAACGGGCGGGCATGGCCGAACCATCCGGACAGCGCCGGCATCGCCGCCTCCTGGTGGCGGCGGGCGACGAAGATGTAGCCCGGCGCACCGGGCCCGCCGTTGAGGAACTTGTAGCCGCAGCCGACCGCGAAGTCGGCCCTGGCGTCGTTCAGCGCCACCGGAATGGCGCCCGCGCTGTGACTGAGGTCCCAGATCGCCAGTGCGCCCCTGGCATGCGCCGCCGCCGTCGTCGACGCCATGTCGCGGACGGCGCCGCTGCGATAATGCACCTGGGTCAGCAGGACCGCGGCGGTATCGTCGTCGATCGCGGACACCACGTCGGCCCCGTCGACGAACCGCGCGGTGATCCTGCGACCGGTCAGCGCCTCCAGCCCCTGCATCATGTAGATATCGGTCGGGAAGTTGCCCCGCTCCGAAAGGATCGTCGAGCGATCCGGGTTGAGCGAGATCGCGGCGCAGAGTGCCTTGAAGACGTTCACCGACGTCGAATCGCAGGCAACCACTTCCCCCGCGCCGGCCCCGATCACCCGTGCGATCTTGTCGCCGACGCGCTGTGATGCGTCGACCCAACCTGCGCTGTTCCACGAGCCGATCAGACCCTTGCCCCACTCGGTTTGCACGACTTCCGCCACGCGGTCCGGCGTGGCTTTCGGCAGGCACCCCAGCGAATTGCCGTCGAGGTAGATCACGCCGTCCGGCAACGCGAACCGATCGCGAAAATGCCGCAGCGGGTCGGCGGCATCCATCGCCGCAGGGGAAACCGCGCCCTCCATCAGTAGAGCTTCACCTCGATCAGCCGCGGCCCTGCCTCGCCATTCGCATCCAGCAGCGCCTTGGCGAGCCCTTCGGCGGTATCGACCTGTACGCCTGGCACGCCCATCGCCTTGCCCATCGAAAGCCAGTCGATCGTCGGCCTGTCGATGTCGATCATGGTCAGCGCCGCCTCGCTCGGCCGGTCGCCCGCGCCCATGTTCGAATATTCGGCCTTGAGGATGTTGTAGGTGTTGTTGGCGAACACGACTGTCGTGACCGGAAGCTGCTCGCGCGCCTGCGTCCACAGCGCCTGGATCGTGTACATCGCGCTGCCGTCTCCGACGAGGCAGATCGTCCGCCGGTCGGGACACGCGAGCGCCGCGCCGGTCGCCACCGGGGGACTGTAGCCGATCGAGCCACCCAGGTTGTTGATCATGTCGTGAGGCCGCGCACCGAGCGTGTAGCTCATGGATTCGCGTCCGCTCGTCAGGCTTTCGTCCACGACGATCCCGTTCTCGGGAATGCCTGCACACAGGGCATGGGCGATGCTGATCGGATCGAGCTTGCCGCTGGGCACGACCACTTCCGCAGAGGGCTGGTACTGTGCTTGTGCGTTGCCCAGCCCGAGCTCGTCGATCAGCATCTGCAGCGCGAGGGTGCTATCCTCGTCCGGCTCGCTGAGCGAATGCACCTGCGTGCCGGGTTCCTTGAGCAAGCTGGGCAGCCCGGGGTAGCTGAAGAAAGCCACCGGCTCCTTCGTCTCGAGCGTTACGATGTGCCGCGTACCTTGGAGGAACTTGAGCGCAGGCGCGACCGAATAGGGAATGCGCTCGAGCGGCACCCGCCCTGCCCCGCGTTCTATGCGGTTTGTGAAGAACTGGCTGGCGAGGCGGCAGCCGGTGCCGGCGGCAACCTTACCGGCAAGCTCCAAAGGCTCGATCCGGCACGCCTTGTTGGCGAGGATCAGCATCGTCGGCTCGCCAGAACGCAGCACCTTGGCAACCTGCGCGATCCGTTCGGGATCGGGAGCCTTGCGCCCCTGCGCAACCGGAGACGGCGCGATCGCCCCGCCGGCATCCTGCCATGCGGTATCACCCGGCAGGATCAGGGTCGCGATCTGGCCGGGATGCTCGCTTGCCTTGGCAACCGCCATGGCGGTGTCCCACGCGATCGTCTCGGCCGACCCGCCCCGGCGCACCCAGTGCGACAGCGGACGCGCCAGTCCTTCGATATCGCTCGTCAGCGGGGCATCGAACTTCAGATGCTTGGTCGCATGCTCGCCCACGACATTGACCATTCCGCTCGATGCCCGCCGTGCATTGTGAATGTTGGCAAGGCCGTTGGCGAGGCCGGGTCCGAGGTGAAGCAGCGTTGCCGCCGGCTTGTCCGCCATGCGGTAGTACCCGTCCGCCGCGCCGGTGCAGACACCTTCGAACAGGCACAGCACCCCGCGCATGCGCGGATCGCCGAGCGCGGCGAGAAAATGCATTTCCGACGTGCCGGGGTTTGCGAAACACACGTCGACCCCGTGGTCGACCAGCGTGGTAACAAGGCTCTGCGCGCCGTTCATGGTGATGGTTTCGATCCTTAAAATTGCATCGGAACCGGTAGCGTCCACTTTGAAGGATGCGAAGGACAAATCCGCCGCAATACGTCTCCGCTCAGCCGATCGTGACCTTGCGTCCGGCACGATCGACCGTGAACCCCGGGTGGTCGGAACCTTCGGGCGGACGGTAGGCGAAGCCCGGTGTATCGGGCCAGTCCCAGGCGCCCTCGTCCATCGGCTCGCCGTCCAGCCTCAGCCAGGTTCCGCCCTCGGGCAACGATGCGAACCGTTCGCCCCTCAGGCGCGACAGCTCGGCAACGTGCGCCTGAAGGTCGCGGTCCCGGCTCTCCCAGTCGACCCAGCCGATCTCGTTGTCCTGGCAATAGGCGTTGTTGTTGCCGCGTTGCGTGCGGCCGAATTCGTCCCCGGCGGTGAGCATGATCGTACCGGTCGAAGCGAAGAGCGAGCCCAGCATTGCTCGCATGGTGGCGCCGCGCGCTTCGATGATGGCGGGGTCGTTGGTGGGACCTTCGGCGCCGTGATTGTTGCTGTAATTGGCCCCGTGGCCGTCGCGGTTGTCCTCGCCGTTCGCCTCGTTGTGGCGATCGTTGAACATCACGCTGTCGGCCAGCGTAAACCCGTCATGTGCGGCTACGAAGTTCACGCTCCGGCAGTCGGTACCGAACAGGTCGTCCGATCCGGCGAGGCGATGCGCCATCGCCCCATGTCCGCCGCCGCAATTCCAGTATTCCCGCACGTCGTCGCGGAATTTGTCGTTCCACTCCAGCCAGTTGGACGGAAACTGACCGAGCTGGTAGCCGCCCGGTCCGATGTCCCACGGCTCGGCGATGAGAACCCGGTCGTGCAGCCACTCGTCATCGGCCATGGCGGCAAAGATCGGCGCGTTGGGATCGAACCCGGGGGACCGCGCCATGATCGGCGCAAGGTCGAAGCGGAAGCCGTCGATCCCGCATCGCGCCACGAAGTGCCGCATGGTGTCGAGCGCCAGTTCGCGCACCCATTCCTGCCCGAAGTCGACCGTGTTGCCGCAGCCGCTGTCGTTGACGAGTATGCCGTCCTCGGTGCGGGCATAGGCGCTGTCGTCCAGGCCCCGCAGGCACACCACGTTGCCGCCCGCATCGCCCTCTCCCGTGTGATTGAAGACGAGGTCGAGCAGCACGCCGATCCCGGCTCCGTGCAGCGTCTCCACCGTTCGGCGCAGTTCGCGCACTCCGCCCGGACAAATTCCGGGATCCAGCGCCATCGGCGCGATCGGATTGTAACCCCATGCGTTGACGAGGCCCAGCGGACCGAGGTGGGGTTCGTTCATCCAGGCGATCACCGGCATCAGTTCGACGGCCGTCACGCCCAGGCTTTTGAGATGTGCCACGACCACGGGGTGGCCCAGCGCGGCAACCGTGCCCCGCTGGTTCTCGGGAATGTCCGGATGCCGCATGGTGAAACCGCGGACGTTGAGTTCGTACACCAGGCCGCCGCGCCGAAAGAGCGGTGCCTTGCGGGGGAATGCTTCGTATTCGCGCATGACGATCGCGCGGGGGACGAGGTGCGCGGTATCCTTCCCGCGCTCGGTCAGGGCAATGTCGGCCGTGAACCGGCGGTCGAGCTGGGTTGCGTGCGGATCGACGAGCAGCTTGGCCTCGTCGAACCACATTCCTTCATCAGGATTCCATTCGCCACGCGCGCGATAGCCGTAGGTTTTGCCGGTGAGGTCCTCGGCCACCTCGACAAACCAGTGTTCGCCGTTGGGATCGCGCTCCATCGCTATTCGACGTTCGCCACCCTCATCATCGAACAGGCAAAGGATCAACGCCTCGGCCCGAGGAGAGCGAACCCGGAAACGAGTCGTGCCATCGCTCACGATGGCGCCCATTTCGGCGCTCAAGTGACGACGTCCGGTGCGTTGCGCCCCGTGATCGCAGCGATGCCGGCGATTTCCTCTGCAATCGTAACCAGGTCTGCAAGCATGGCGCCGGTTTCTCCGTCGGTCGTTCCATCCGCCGGCTCGAACCGTTCGAGGTAGAGGCGGATCGTCGCGCCTTCGGTACCCGTACCCGAAAGCCGGATCACGAACCGCGATCCACCGTCGAACACCACGCGCAGCCCCTGGTTCCGGCTGATCGACCCGTCGACCGGGTCGGTGTAGGAAAAACTGTCCGCAGTAGCGACACTCAAGCCACCGAACCGCGTGCCCGGCAGTGTCGCAAGTCGCTGGCTCACCCGTGCCACGACCGCTTCCGCAAGCGCGCTTTCGACGCCCTCGTAATCATGACGGGCGTAATAATTCCGACCGAACCTGCCCCAATGCTCATGTGCGATCTGCAGAACGCTCTTGCCCGTTGCGGCAAGAATGTTGAGCCAGAGCAGGACTGCCCACAGACCGTCCTTTTCGCGGACATGATCGCTGCCCGTGCCTGCACTTTCCTCGCCGCAGATGGTCGCGAGGCGCGCATCGAGCAGCGTACCGAAGAATTTCCAGCCAGTCGGCGTTTCCCAAGCCGGAATGCCGAGCGCTTCCGCAACGCGATCCGCAGCCGCGCTGGTCGGCATCGAACGGGCAATACCCTTGAGGCCAGCCGCGTAGCCCGGCGCGAGGTGGGCGTTGGCCGCCAGCATCGCCAGCGAATCCGACGGCGTGACGAACATCTGTCGGCCGATGATCAGGTTGCGGTCGCCGTCGCCATCGCTCGCCGCGCCTAGGTCGGGCGCGTCGTCGCGCATCATGGTCTCGTACAGATCCCGGGCGTGGACGAGATTGGGATCGGGATGGTGGCCGCCGAAATCCTCCAGCGGAATACCGTTGCGAACCGTGCCCGCAGGGAAACCCAGGCGCCGCTCAAGTATCTCGGCGGCATAGGGCCCTGTCACGGCGTGCATGGCATCGAAAGCCATCGAAAGGCGCCCTTCCGCAGCCGCCGCGCGGATCAGGGCGAAATCGAAAAGCGTCTCCATCAGGTCGGCGTAATCGGCGACGGGATCGATGACTTCGACCTGCATGGTCCCGACCGAGGTAACTCCCGGCGCGTCGAGATCGATATCGGGCGCGCTCACCGCAAGCCACCGATCAATCGTCTGGGTCCGCGCGTAGATCGCCTCGGTCACGGCCTCGGGCGCCGGGCCGCCGTTCGCGATATTGTACTTGATGCCGAAATCCTCGCCCGGCCCGCCCGGGTTGTGGCTGGCCGAGAGGATCAACCCGCCGCTTGCACCGTATTTCCGGATCACATGGCTGGCCGCCGGGGTCGAGAGAATGCCCCCTTGACCCACGAGCACCCGCGCGTAGCCGTTGGCGGCTGCGATCCGGATCGTCTGCTGGATGACCGTGCGATTGTGATACCGTCCGTCACCGCCGATCACCAACGTGCTGGCTGCGGGCCGTTCGGCCACGTCGAACACCGATTGGACGAAGTTCTCGGCGTAGTTGGGCTGCTTGAACACCCGAACCTTCTTGCGCAGGCCGGACGTCCCCGGCTTTTGACCATCGAATGGCGTCGTCGGATGCGTCACGATCATTGCGCGTCCCCGGCAAGCTGGCGGTACAGCGCGGCGTAAGCGGCGCCGCTGGCTCCCCACGAAAAGTCGGCCTTCATCCCGTTGCGCTGGAGCCGGCGCCATTCGCCGGGACTTCGATAGAGCTCTACCGCCCTGCTCACCGCAGCGGCGAGCGACACCTGGTTGACTGCGGTCATCTGGATTCCCGTCGCGACACCGGCTGCCAGTGCGGCCGGGTTGGCATCGATGACCGTATCGGCCAGCCCGCCCGTGCGCGCCACGACCGGTACGCAGCCATAGGCGAGGCCGTAGAGCTGCGTCAGCCCACACGGCTCGAACCGGCTGGGCACGAGGATCGCGTCACCCCCGCCCTGCATCCGGTGCGAGAGCGCTTCGTCGTAGCCGATCCTCACCCCGATCCGCCCGGGGTGACGCAAAGCGGCGTCGGCGAACCCGTGCTCGATCGTCGCATCGCCGGACCCGAGAAGGGCGAGCCGACCGCCGATCCCGACGAGGTGGTCCAGCACCTCGATCAGGACATCCATCCCTTTCTGCCAGGTGAGCCGGCTGACGACCACGAACAACGGGCCCTCGTCCGTGCCAAGCCCGAACTCGCGCTCCAGCGCCCGCTTGTTCGCCTTGCGCCGGGCAAGCTGCCCCGCGCCGTACTGCGCCGCCAGATAGGGATCGCTGGCCGGCGACCATTCCGCCGGATCGATGCCGTTGAGAATGCCGTGCACGCGGTTCGATCGGGCAAGGACGATGCCCTCGAGCCCCATGCCGAACTCGGGCGAGCGAATTTCCTGCGCATAAGTCGGGCTGACCGTGGTGATGCCGTCGGCGAGCTGCATCCCGGCCTTCAGGAACCCGACCCCGCCATAGCTTTCGACGCCGTCGACGGACCATGCCTCATCGGTCAGTCTCAGTTCGGCAAATATCGCTGCGTCGAAGTATCCCTGGAACGCCATGTTGTGGATCGTCACGACGCTCGGCACCGACCTGCCCCCATCCAAGGGAGCGAACCGAAGGTAGGCAGGCGTGAGTGCGGCCTGCCAATCGTGCGCGTGTACGATGTCGAAGGCCAAACCCTTTGCCGCTCCGCCCGCTATGTCGGCGGCCGCTCTGGCAAGCGCGGCGAACCGGCGCCAGTTGTCGTCCCAGTCGCGGCCCGCCTCGTCGCCATACGGCCCGCCGACCCGGTCGAAGTATGCCGGAGCGTCAAGCACGAGTAGCGGGTTTCCGCCCAACTCGCCTGCCAGTAACCGGGCCGGCTGGCCCAACAGCATCGGCCACTTGTGGACGACCTTGGCCTTCTCGAGGCTCGACATCACCGAGCGATAGCCGGGGATCAGGGTCGTCAGCTCGACGCCGTGCGGCGCAAGTGCAGCCGGCAGGGCACCGGCAACGTCCGCCAGGCCACCGGTCTTGACCAGCGGCACGGCCTCCGAGGCGACGGACAGGACCCTCAGTGTCAAACCAGGCGAGCCATCATGTCGCGGGTGACCAGCACGACCCCCCGCTCGGTGACCCGGAAGCGCCGCGCATCGAATTCGGGATCCTCGCCGATGACCATGCCTTCGGGAATGCGCACCCCGGAATCGACGATCACGCGATTGAGCCGCGCGCCGCGCCCTACGTTGCAATAGGGCAGGATCACCGCCTCGTGAGCGCGCGAGTAGCTGCCCATCTTCACCCCGGTGAACAGCAGGCTTCGGCTGACTTGCGAGCCCGAAACGATGCAGTCGCCGGAAACGAGCGAGGACACCGCGTGCCCGCGGCGGCCGTCTTCGTCATGGACGAACTTGGCCGGTGCGGCGACCACCGCATCGGTCCAGATGGGCCAGTCGCGGTCGTACATGTTGAGCTTTGGTACCGTGTCGGTGAGGTCGAGATTGGCGTCGAAATACGCGTCGAGCGTGCCGACGTCGCGCCAGTATTCCTCGATCTCCTCGGCCGCGCGAATACAACTGGCCGTAAAACGGTGCGCGACCGCTTTCCCGTGCTTGACGATGTAGGGGATGATGTCGCCGCCGAAGTCGCGCCTTGAGTTCGGGTCCTCGGCGTCGCGGCGCAACTGCTCGAACAGGAACCGCGTCTCGAACACGTAGATGCCCATGCTGGCGAGCGCCATCTCCTCGTTGCCCGGAATGCCGGGCGGGTCTTTGGGTTTTTCGACGAACGCGGTGATCCGGTCGGTATTGTCGACGTGCATCACGCCGAAGCCGGACGCTTCCGATCGCGGAACGACGAGGCAGCCGACCGTCACGTCCGCCCCCGAATTGACGTGCTGCTGCAGCATCAATTCGTAGTCCATCTTGTAGATATGATCGCCCGCCAGGATGACCATGTAACGCGGCGCGTGGGCTTCGATGATGTCGATGTTCTGGAATACCGCGTCGGCGGTACCTTCGTACCATTGGCTCTCCGAAACACGCTGACTGGCAGGAAGGATGTCGAAGCTCTCGTTGCGTTCCGGGCGCATGAAGTTCCACGCGCGCTGCATATGCCTGATCAGCGAATGCGCCTTGTACTGCGTGGCGACGCCGATCCGGCGAATGCCCGAATTGATTGCGTTCGACAGGGCGAAGTCGATGATCCGGCTCTTCCCCCCGAAGTAGACCGCCGGCTTCGCTCTCCGGTCGGTGAGTTCCATCAGGCGGCTTCCGCGACCGCCGGCCAGGACATAGGCCATCGCATCGCGCGCCAGCGGTCTGCTACTCCATCCCTCTCGCATCCCAGTCTCCTGTTTTTCTTATCCTTCGTATCGCAGCATCAACGTTCCAAGCGGAGGAAGGGCCACGTTGGCCGCCCCGCTTTCAGCGAAAACCCCGCCAAGGTTTCCCTTGCCGCTGCCGCCATAGGATTGCGCATCGCTGTTCAGGACCTCGGCCCAGCGACCGTCTCGGGGGAGCGGCACGCGGTAATCGTCATGCCCCGTCGGCGTCATGTTGGCGATGATCGCCACCGGCGCCGCGCCCGGTGCCTTGCGGACCCACGCGAAGACCGAGTTGGCTTCGTCGTCACCGATCAGCCACTCGAACCCCTCGGCTTCGCAATCGCGCGCATGGAGCGCCGGCTCTGATCGATAAAGCCTGTTGAGGTCCGCCACGAGGCTGCGCACCCCGGCGTGAAGCGGCGACTGGTTCAGCTCCCAGTCGAGGCTCCTTTCCTCGCTCCACTCGCGGCGCTGGGCGAATTCCTGGCCCATGAACAGCAGCTTCTTACCAGGATGGCCCCACATCAGCGCGTAATAGGCGCGAAGGGAAGCGAACTTCTGCCAGTCGTCGGCCCCGCTCATCTTGGTGAGCAGGCTGCCCTTGCCGTGGACGACCTCGTCATGACTCAGCGGCAGCACGAAGTTCTCGCTGAAGGCGTAATGGAGGCCGAAGGTGATTTCACCATGGTGAAACTTCCGGTGGACCGGATCCCGCCCCATGTATTCGAGGGTGTCGTGCATGAAGCCCATGTTCCACTTGAAGCCGAAGCCCAGCGCGGTTCGCGGTCCTTCTTCGTACGCCGGGGCGGTAACGCCGGGCCAGGCCGTCGATTCCTCCGCGACCGTCATCACCCCCGAATGCGTGCCGTACAGCGCACGGTTGGTCGCGCGAAGGAACTCTGCCGCCTCCCAGTTCTCGCGCCCGCCGTGCTCGTTGGGGATCCATTCGCCGGCCTCGCGGCTGTAGTCGCGGTATAGCATGGACGCCACGGCATCGACCCGCAGGCCGTCGACGTGATACTTCTCAGCCCAGAACAGCGCGTTGTTTACCAGGAAGCTTTGCACTTCGCGCCGACCGAAGTTGTAGATCGCGGTGTTCCAGTCGGGATGGAAGCCGAGCTTGGGATCCTCGTGTTCGTAGAGCGCGGTACCGTCGAACCGGGCCAATCCGTGTTCGTCGACCGGGAAATGCGCGGGCACCCAGTCTATCAATACGCCAACCCCGGCGCGGTGCGCCCCATCGACAAAACGGGCGAACCCTTCGACATCGCCAAATCGGGCCGATGGGGCATAGAGACCCGTCGTCTGGTATCCCCACGACGGGTCATACGGATGTTCGGAAACGGGCATGAATTCGATATGGGTGAAACCCATTTCGACCACGTAGGGGATTAGCCGCTCGGCCAGTTCGTCCCAGGTCAGGAACCAGTCGTGCGGGTTGCGCTGCCAAGATCCCGGGTGGACTTCGTAGATCGAGATCGCCTCGCGCCGGGGATCGACCGAAGACCAATGGGCGCGATGGTCCTGGTCACCCCATTCCGCCTTGCCGGCCCGCGCGACGATCGACGCCGTCTTCGGGCGCAATTCGGAAGCGAAGGCGAACGGATCGGCCTTGAGCGGCTGCAAGGCTCCGTCAGCCCCGACGATCCGGTACTTGTATGCCTGCCCCTCGCCGATATCGGGGATGAAAATCTCCCAGATGCCGACGCTCTGGCGGGCGCGCATCGGATGGCGCGCGCCGTCCCAGTCGTTGAAGTCGCCCACCAGGCTGACGAGCCGGGCGTTGGGCGCCCAGACGGCGAAGTGGACCCCGTGACAGCCTTCATGTTCGATCGGGTGGGCACCCAACTTGTCGAACAGGCGGTAATGCGTGCCCTGCGCAACCAGCAAGTCGTCGACGGGGCCGAGCACCGGCCCGAAGCTATAGGGATCGGTGACCCACCACTCGTTTGCCTGCGACCGACAGCGATATTTGACCGGTTTGGGCTTTCCGCGCAGTTTTCCTTCGAACAGGCCCCGCTCGTCGACCCGTGTCAGCTTCCCCAGAATGCCGCCGCGAAGCGAATACGCGACCGCTTCCTCGGTCGCCGGAAGGATCGCCCGCGCGAACGTGCCGCCCGGCCCGTCGTGCGAGCCAAGCAGGGAGAAGGGATCGGAATGTGTTCCCGCCAGCAATGCGTCGATCGCGGCGGGCGGCGGCTTCAAGCGACGTTCCAGATTTCGCGGGCGTATTCGGAAATCGTCCGGTCGGATGAGAACCAGCCGACGTTGGCGATATTTCGGATCGCGCTTTCCCTCCACGCCCTGCGATCGCGCCAGCGATCGTCGACCGACCGCTGCGCGGCCGCATAAGCGTCGAAATCGGCGGCCAACATGAACCAGTCGCTCGACATCAAGCCGCCCATCCAATCCGCGAACCGCGAGGGATCGTCGGGACTGAAAACCCCGCTTGCGATGGAGTGCACTGCCTGCGCCAGTTCACTCGACCCCTCGATCACCGAGCGCGGGTCATAGCCCGCGTTTCGCTTGGCGGACACTTCCTCGGCCGTCAGGCCGAAGATGAACATGTTGTCCGCGCCGACGCGTTCGAGGATCTCGATGTTCGCACCGTCCAGGGTGCCGATGGTCAGCGCGCCGTTCAGGGCGAACTTCATGTTCCCGGTGCCCGAAGCTTCCATGCCCGCGGTGCTGATCTGTTCGGAGAGGTCGGCTGCGGGAATGATCCGTTCGGCCAGGCTGACGTTGTAGTTCGGGACGAACACGACCTTCAGGAGGTCGCCGACCGCAGGATCGCCGTTCACCCGACGCGCAACGTCGTTAGCGAGTTTTATGATCAGCTTGGCGTTGTGGTAGCTCGACGCCGCCTTGCCGCCGAAGATCTTCACCCGCGGTGCCCAGTCGCGTTCGGGATGGCTGCGGATCTGATCGTAGAGCGCGACCGTTTCGAGAAGATTCAGCAACTGTCGTTTGTATTCGTGGATGCGTTTGACCTGTACGTCGAACATCGCATCGGGATCGAGCTGGACGCCGGTGAGGTCGGTCAGGTGCTGGGCAAGGTCCACCTTGTTCGCGCGTTTGACCGCGTCGATCCGCTCACCGAACGCGGCATCGTCGGCATGATCGGCCAGCGCCTCGAGCTGCTCGGCGTCGTCGAGGAAGCCATCGCCGATGGCCTCGCGGATCAGGCCGGTGAGGCGCGGATTGCACTGCTGCAACCAGCGCCGCGGGGTGACGCCGTTGGTCTTGTTGTTGATGCGGTCCGGATAGAGCGAGTGCAGGTCCGCAAAGACGGTCTGCTTCATTAGTTCGGTGTGAAGCGCCGCCACCCCGTTGATGCTGTGCGATCCGGCGAATGCCAGGTTCGCCATGCGCACCCGGCGCTCGCCATGCTCGTCGATCAACGAGATCGAGGAGATCGCCTCCGGGGTGAGACCGGCCTCGCGCGCTTCCCGCAAAACCACCGCATTGATGGCATAGACGATTTGCATGTGGCGGGGCAGCAGCCGCTCGAACAGCGCGTGCGGCCAGCTTTCCAGCGCCTCGGGCAACAGGGTGTGGTTGGTGTAGCTGATCGTCCGCTTGGTTATGTCCCACGCTTCTGCAAAGGGTATCGCGTGCTCGTCGATCAGCAATCGCATGAGCTCGGCGACCGCGACCGAGGGATGCGTGTCGTTGAGCTGGATGGCCGCCTTGTCGGGCAACGTGCGTACGTCGCCGTGATACTGCGCGTGGCGGCGAACGATGTCCTGGATCGATGCCGACGAGAAAAAGAACTCCTGCCGCAAACGCAGTTCCTGCCCCGCGGGCGAACCGTCCGCAGGATAAAGCACGCGCACGAGGGTATCCGCTCGTAGCTGCCCCGCAAGCGCACCAAGGTGGTCGCCTGCGTTGAATTCATCGAGCTTGATCGGATCGAGCGCATTTGCGGTCCAGAGCCGCAGTGTGTTCACCCGCTTGCCGCGCCAGCCGACAACCGGAGTATCGACCGCAACCGCCTCGATCACCTCGGCAGGATTCCAGGTGGCGCGTTCCCCGTCCGCCACGACCTCTCCCCCGAAACCGACCGGATAGGCGCTTTCGGGCCTTTCGAATTCCCACGGATTGCCGTGCGCCAACCATGTCTCGGGCAGTTCCACCTGCCAGCCGTCGTCGATGCGCTGCCGGAACATCCCGTTCACGTAGCGAATGCCGTATCCGTAGGCAGGGATGTCGAGGCTGGCGAGGCTTTCCATGAAGCAGGCGGCAAGCCGTCCCAATCCGCCGTTGCCGAGCGCGGCATCGGGCTCGAGTTCCTCCACGGCCGCAAGGTCCAGGCCCAGGCTTGCCAGGGCCTCTTCCATCTCGCCCGTCAGGTCGAGGTTGGACATCGCATCGCGCAAGAGCCTGCCGATCAGGAATTCGAGGCTGAGGTAATAGACGCGCTTGCCCTTGGTATCGTGGGTGCGGGTGGTCGACGCGATCCACGCATCGATCACATCGTCGCGCAGGGCATAGACGGCGGCGTTGTACCAGTCGTGCGGCTTGGCGGCGCGCTCGTTCTTGCCCACGCGGTGACGCAGGACCTTGACGATCCGCTGTTCGAGGGCGTGCCTGGTATCCATTGCGTGCCGAAAGTCCCTGTCTTCCGGGATCGCAGTTGCGAACCCTGGTTTGAGAATGCGCATCCGTCCCGACCGGACCGATCGGCCGCCCAGCGTTGGCCGACCGCGGGAGCAAAGTCGACTCGCATACGATTGCAGCATGCTGCACTGCATCAAGAACACTTGCCAGCGGGACATCGAGCGATGATGCAGGATCCGCTTTGTCGCGACCCCCATGCCCACGAGGACCCTATCGACCCGCTTCACCAGTTAGCCGCCGCCGCCGGTCTCGCCCGACACTGGCGCGATGTCACCGGTCGCGAGCGCGTTGTGCCGGATGAGACGCTCGAAGCGATTCTCGCTCGGCTGGGGATGGACCGCGCGACAGTAGAACAGGGCCTTCCGTCGCTCATCGTGGCGGACGCGGGCAAGCGTTTCGAGTTGCCGTTCGTGCCGGTCCGGGCCGAGGCAACCGGTGAAGACGGGGCGACGTTGGGGCTGATCGTCGACGGGGCAGGGTTCCTGGCCCCCGATCGGCCCGGTTATTACGACCTCTCGATCGACGGCCAGGCGACCCGGCTGGCGGTCGCGCCCCAACGCGCGCCCAGCCTGCCTGCATCGGCCCGCAAGTGGGCGGCGGCAATCCAGATACCTGCGCTACGGGGTGATCGATCGAGTGCTTTCGGCACCTTCGCGGAACTTGCTGCGGCCGCACGCGCATTTGCCGGCAGGGGTGCAGCAGCCTTGGCGATCAATCCTGTCCATGCCCTCTTTCCCGGCGAGGGGCGCGATTTCAGCCCCTATTCGCCTTCGAGCCGGATATTCCTGAACGGAGCGATGGGCGATCCGGCGCTCGCCGGCCTCCCGCCCCTGCCTCAGGCCAAGTGTGCACCACTTATCGACTGGCAGGATGCCCTTCCCGCGCATTTCGCGCAGCTGCGCATGGCATTCGCAAGCCTCGACCAGCAGACCCGCGCACGGATTGCGGCAGATCCGGCGAACGACGAATCCGACCTGCGCCGCCACGCGTTATTCGACGCGCTCTACTGCCACTTCGCCCCCCGCGGAGCGCGCGGATGGCGGAACTGGCCGAGCGGGTACCGCGATCCTGCGAAACCGCTCGTTGCCCAGTTTGCACGCGAGAACGCGGACGAGATCGAGTTCCATCTGTTCGTCCAGTGGCTCGCCCGCTCGGGTCTCGCGGCCAGCCAGTCTGCCGCGCGCGAAGGGGGGATGAGCTTGGGCCTGATCGCCGATCTGGCAGTGGGCGTCGATCCCAACGGTAGCGACTGCTGGTCGCTGAGCGACACGATGCTGGAGGGGCTGACCGTGGGCGCTCCCCCGGACCCGCTCGGCCCGCTGGGGCAGAACTGGTGCCTCAGCACCTTCTCGCCTGCCGGGCTTCGACGTGCGGGCTATGCGCCCTTCATCGAGATGCTCCGCGCCGGCTTTGCAGCTGGCGGCGGCCTGCGGGTCGACCATGCTTTCGGTCTTGAGCGGCTGTGGGTCATCCCCGACGGTGGCGGAGCCACCGATGGGGCATACCTCGGCTATCCCTTCGAGGATCTGTTGGGGTTGCTGGCGTTGGAAGCCGGCCGGGCTGATGCAATCGTGATCGTCGAGAACCTGGGCACCAGTCCCCACGGATTTGCCGAGGCGGTCGCACGGCGCGGCCTGCTCGGCATGGAAGTGCTGTGGTTCCAGCGCGCGTACGACCATGGCTTCATCGGCTCTCCAGATTACGCGTCGGACTCCGTCGCGATGACCGGGACCCATGATACGGCCACGGTCGCCGGCTGGTGGAGCGGACGCGACATCGACTGGGCAGAGGATTGCGGCCGCCTGCCACCGGGAATCGAGCGCTCCGCAGTCGAAGCCGATCGCGACTGGGACCGGGGCCTGTTGTGGTCCACCATCGGTCGGGGCGCCCCGCGACCGGCGCCCGAAACGCCCGAAGCTGCGATTGATGCCGCGATCGCCCACGTGGCCGCTACGCCCTCGCCACTCGCCATTATTCCGATGGAAGACCTTTTGGGAGACATCGAACAGCCTAACCTTCCCGGCACCACGGCACTGCACCCGAACTGGCGACGTCGACACAATGCACCGATTGGGGATTTGCTCGCGCAGCCGGTTGTGACCCAAAGGCTCGGACTGCTGAGTGAGCGTGCGGAGCCAAACGCCACTGGAGACGGCAAACTTTAAGGCCGCAAAGCCCTTTTGCCATCGAACCGACGCGCGGGCTATGCCACTGGCGCCCGCAACTGCTGCGAGAGACCAGACCCTTATTCATGCCTTCGACGTTGACCCATCTCGAGCGGCTCGAGGCCGAAAGCATCCACATCATGCGTGAGGTGGTGGCCGAGGCTGACAGGCCGGTGATGCTCTACTCGATCGGCAAGGACAGCGCAGTCATGCTGCACCTCGCCAAGAAGGCCTTCCATCCCGCGCCCCCGCCTTTCCCGCTCCTTCACGTCGATACCACGTGGAAATTCAAGGCGATGTACGAGCTGCGCGAGAAGAGCGCGCGCGACGCGGGCATGGAACTGCTGGTCCATCGCAATCCCGAAGCCGAGGCAAAAGGTATCAATCCGTTCGACCACGGGCCTTTGCATACCGACATGTGGAAGACCGAAGGTCTCAAGCAGGCGCTCGATCACTACGGTTTCGATGCGGCGTTCGGCGGCGCGCGGCGGGACGAGGAGAAAAGCCGCGCGAAGGAACGCATCTTCAGCTTCCGCACCGCCAGCCATGGCTGGGACCCGAAGAACCAGCGGCCCGAATTGTGGAACCTTTACAACGCGCGGATCAGGAAGGGCGAGAGCATTCGGGTGTTTCCGCTGTCGAACTGGACCGAGCTCGACATCTGGCAATACATCATGGCCGAAGGCATCGAGATCGTGCCGCTGTACTTTTCGGCCCCGCGCCCAACCTACGAACTCGACGGCGGGCTGTTCATGGCCGACGATATCGACCGGCTCGAAAGCGTGCTCGGTTACCGCCCCGAAATCACCGAGCGGTCGATCCGCTTCCGCACCCTCGGGTGTTTTCCGCTGACCGGTGCGGTCGAGAGCGAAGCCGCGACCTTGGCCGACGTCGTGCAGGAAATGCTGCTGACCACGACGTCCGAGCGCCAAGGCCGCGTCATCGATCGTGACGGCGGCGATGCCTCGATGGAGAAGAAGAAGCAGGAGGGCTATTTCTGATGCCCGCCGATCCGACTTTCCGCACCGACGCGCTGATCGCCGAGGACATAGACGCCTACCTCTCGGCGCACCAAGCCAAGACCATGCTGCGCTTCATCACCTGCGGCAGCGTGGACGACGGCAAATCGACGCTGATCGGCCGGCTGCTCTACGACAGCAGGATGATCTTCGAGGACCAGCTCTCCGCGCTAGAAAGCGACAGCAAGCGGGTCGGCACGCAGGGACAGGAGATCGACTTCGCCCTCCTCGTCGACGGCCTCGCCGCGGAGCGTGAACAGGGCATCACGATCGACGTCGCCTATCGCTTTTTCGCGACCGAGAAACGCAAGTTCATCGTCGCCGATTGCCCGGGCCACGAACAGTACACGCGCAACATGGTCACCGGCGCAAGCACGGCCGACCTGGCGGTGATCCTCGTCGACGCGCGCAAGGGCGTGCTGGTCCAGACGCGGCGACACAGTTTCCTCTGCCACCAGCTCGGCATCCGCAATCTCGTGCTGGCGGTGAACAAGATGGACCTCGTCGGCTTCGACCAGGCCACATACGATGCGATAGTGGCCGACTATGCCGCTTTCGCCGAGAGCATCGGGATCGAGCGTTTTACGGCCATTCCGATCTCGGGCTTCAAGGGCGACAACATTACCGCGCGCTCGGACAATACGCCGTGGTACGACGGACCGCCGCTCATCGAGCATCTCGAAAATGTCGAGGTGAATGCGGCTAACGACGCCGAGAAGCCGTTTCGAATGCCGGTGCAATGGGTCAACCGCCCGAACCTGGACTTTCGCGGGTTCGCCGGATTGATCGCCAGCGGGACCGTGAAACCCGGCGACGCGGTGCGCGTGCTGCCGTCGGGCAGGACGAGCACGGTCAAGTCGGTCGTAGCCTTCGGAGGTGACCTGGCTCAGGCGCAGGCTGGCCAGTCGGTCACGCTGACGCTGGACGACGAGATCGACTGCTCGCGCGGGAACGTGATCGCGGCTGCCGACGCGCCGCCCGAAGTCTCTGACCAGTTCGAAGCGACGCTGGTCTGGCTCGACGACGAAGCTCTGTTGCCGGGACGTGGCTACTGGCTCAAGCTTGCAAGCCAAACGGTCACCGCCACCGTCGCGGAGCCGAAGTACGAGATCAACGTCAACACGCTGGAGCATCTCGCCGCCAAGACGCTCAATCTCAATGCGATCGGCGTGGCCGAGATCACCACCGACAAACCCATCGTGTTCGAGGCCTATGCGGACAATCGCTCGCTCGGCGGGTTCATCCTGATCGACAAGCTCACCAACCGCACGGTCGGAGCAGGCATGCTCCACTTCAGCTTGCGCCGCGCGCAGAACGTGCACTGGCAGGCGACGAGCGTCACGCGAGAGGATCACGCCGCGCTGAAGAACCAGAAGCCGCTGGTGCTGTGGTTCACCGGCCTGTCCGGATCGGGCAAGTCGACCATCGCGGACGCGGTGGAAAAGCGGCTCAACCTGATGAACCGTCACACCTTCCTGCTCGACGGCGACAACGTGCGCCACGGGCTGAACAAGGATCTCGGGTTCACCGGAGCGGACCGCATCGAGAACATCCGCCGCATCGGCGAAGTCGCAAAGCTGATGGCCGACGCGGGCCTCATCGTCCTCACCGCCTTCATCAGCCCGTTTCGCGCCGAGCGCCAGATGGTGCGCGACATGCTGCCCGAAGGCGAGTTCGTCGAAATTTTCGTCGACACCCCGCTCGAAGTCGCCGAGGCGCGCGACGTGAAGGGATTGTACAAGAAGGCGCGCGCCGGACAGCTCAAGAACTTCACCGGGATCGACAGTCCGTACGAGGCGCCGGAAAACCCGGACATCGTCGTCAACACCGTCGAAATGAGCGCCGACGATGCCGCCGAAGCGATCATTCGCAAGCTCCTTCCGCTGCGATGAACGACGCCGAACTCGCCGCGCACCTGGCCGCCGACGCGGGGCGCATTCTGCTCGAAGTGCGCGAGAGTGGTCGCCACCACGGCAAGGATCTCGGACGTGCGGGTGATGCCGAGGCGAATGCGGTGCTGGTCGCAGCCTTGCGCGAATTGCGACCGGACGACGGACTTCTGTCGGAGGAGGAAAAGGACAACCCGCTTCGCCTGAACAAGGAGCGTGTGTGGATCGTCGATCCCGTCGACGGGACGCGCGAATACGGCGAGGGCCGCACGGACTGGGCGGTTCATGTCGCGTTGGCGGTCGGCGGTCTGGCCGAAGTCGGGGCGGTGGCGCTTCCTGGACTCGGCATGGTGCTGCGCACCGACCGGCCGCAGCCGTTGGCGCAAGGAGCCGAACGACCGCGAATGGTGGTCAGTCGAACCCGCCCCGCCCGCGAAGCTGTGGCCGTTTGCGAAGCGATCGGTGGAGAGCTGGTTCCCATGGGCAGCGCGGGCGCAAAGGCGATGGCCGTCGTTCGTGGCGAAGCGGAAATCTACCTGCACACCGGCGGACAGTACGAATGGGACAGCTGCGCCCCCGTCGCCGTCGCCCGCGCGCACGGCCTGCACTGTTCGCGGGTGGACGGCAGTCCGCTCGTTTACAACCGCGCCGACACCTACATGCCGGACCTGCTGGTCTGCCGTCCGGAGTGGAGCGCGCGGGTTCTGGACGAGGTCCGCAGGATACCTCTCGGCAACTTCGGCCAGGAGTAGGGCTGCCTAGTCCCTGGGCGGTGCCCATCGCGCGGCATCGGCATGGTCCGCTTCGACCGGTTCGATCCATCGGCTGCCGAGCGCGGTTTCTTCGCGCTTCCAGAAGACCGCCTCGGTCTTGAGCCGGTCCATCAGGTAATCGGCCGCCTCGAATGCTGCGCGGCGGTGGGCCGATGCCGTGGCGACGAAAACGATCGCTTCCCCCGGTGCAATATGCCCGGCGCGGTGGACGACCATCGCGCGGGTGATTGCGAATCGTGAAGTCGCACTGGCGGCGATCGTTTCCATCGATCGCAGAGTGGCTCCGCGATGACTTTCGAGCACCAACGACTCGAGGGCCGTGCCATCGGCTGCCGTCCGCCGCGCGTGGCCGGAAAAGCTGACCACCGCGCCCTCCTCTTCAAGCAAGCGGGTGAACTGCCCCAGCAATTGCATGGGGTCGATCGGCTCCAGCGACAGTCGGACGTCGACGCTCATCCACCCGACACCGGAGGAAACAGGGCGATCCGGTCATGCGGCAAGAGCCGCGCCTCCGCGGAAACCACCGCATCGGTGATGCAGACCTTCACTCGTCCCAGGTCGATATCATCCTTAAGCGCCGGGCAATCATGCGCCACGCATGCAAGCAGCTCAGCTGCAGTGCACCCCGCAGCGGGGATTGCGACCGAAACGAATGGGTCGCCGGCGTCCGCCAGCCGACCGCACAATTCGACCGTGACGGTAATGCAATCCTTCGTCGCCGACATCGCGTCAGGCAGGCCGTCTCGCATACCAGCCGAAGCCCGCGATGATGGCATAGCAGATCGCCGGGAGGATCATCGCGGTGGCCAAGCTGCCGCTGGCATCGGCGACCATCCCGGTGAGGAGCGGGATCACCGCGCCGCCGAAGATCGCGATGTTGATGATGCCCGATCCGTCCGCGGCCCGTGCGCCGAGCTTTTCGCACGCCAGGCTGAAGATCGTGGGAAACATGATCGAGTTCATCAGGCCGATGGCGAGCAGGCTGTACCCGGAAATCGGACCAGTCGTGTTCGTGCTGATCGCCAGGAGCGTGATCGCTCCGACCGCGACCGCCCCCAGAACTAGGCCGGGGCTCACCACGCGCAGCAGCGCCGAGCCGATCAGTCGGCCGACCAGCGCGCCGCCCCAATAGTAACCGATCATTTGCCCGGCAGACTGCTCTTCCAGGCCCATGACGTTGGCCTGCATCAGGTAATTCACGATCAGCGAACCGATGGCGACTTCGGCACCGACATAGAGGAAAATGCACAGCGCGCCGTAGCCGAAGCGGGTCCGCTTCAGCAGCTGGAACCCGCCCGAGATCGAGCTCTGCTCGTGAACTTCGCCCTGCAGGCGATTGCGGAACATCCACACGACGGCGGCAATCACCGCCAGCGCCGCGGCGAGTCCGATGTAGGTGCTGACGATCGCGCGGCTTTCGGCGGTGCGATAGGCGTCGAGCGCGGGGCCGGACAGTTCTGCGGCCGTCACGCCGGCGAGGCTTCCGAGGATCAGGGTCGCGCCCACGATCGGGAAGATCGTGGTTCCCAGGCTGTTGAACGCCTGTGCGAAGGTCAGCCGGCTATGCACGGTCTTCTGCGGGCCGAGCAGGCTGATGAGCGGGTTGGTCACCACCTGGACCACCACGACACCGCTCGCCAGGATGAACAGCGCGAACAGGAACAGGCCATACGTCGCCGTCTGGCTCGCCGGGATGAACAGCAGGCATCCTGCCATCATCGTCAGCAGGCCCACCACCGCGCCGCGCATGTAGCCGATCCGCTTGACCAGTTGCGCACCGGGGATGCCGATCACGAGATAGGCCGTGAAGAAGCAGAACTGGACCAGCATGGCCTGGGTGTAGTTGAGCGTGAACAGCTCCTTCAGCTTGGGCAGGATCACATCGTTCAAGGACGTGATGCCGCCGAAGATGAAGAACAGCGCGAAGACGAAGTAATTCAGGCCCGGCGCATGGATCGGTGTCCCCTCGCCCTCGACCGGATGGCTATCCGTACTCGTGGCGACAGACGGTGCGATGGCCATGAATCGATCTCCCCTCGATGTGAGCGTTCACATCTACAGACTGCCTGCGCTTCGGCAACTGCCTTCGGCATCTTGTCCGGTTAGCGCAAACGTATTCTGAAGCGACTCGGGGCTCGCGTCCATCTGAAGTCAGCGGACCTACAAGGTGCGTATGATCCCACTGAAATCGACGTCGGCATTACCGGCGCCCACGAAGTCTTCGTAAAGCGCCCGCGCCCGCTGGGCGAGCGGAACGGCTGCGTCGGCCTGGTCGGCGGCGTCCATCGCCAGGCGCAGATCCTTCAGCATCAGTCCTGCTGCAAAGCCCCCCTTGTAGTCGTTGTCCGCAGGCGTCGTGGGTCCCACCCCGGGTACCGGGCAATAGCTGGTCATCGACCAGCACTGGCCGCTGCTGACGCTCGATATGTCGTAGAACGTCTGCGGATCGAGTCCGAGCTTCTCGGCCATCGCGAAGGCCTCGCAGGTGCCGATCATGTGGATGCCGAGCAGCATGTTGTTGCAGATCTTCGCCGCCTGACCGTTCCCGGCGGCTCCGGCGTGAATCACGGCCTTGCCCATCGCCTCGAGGATCGGCTTTGCTCGTTCGAAGGCCGCTTCGCTGCCGCCGACCATGAAGGTCAGCGAACCACTGTTCGCCGCCGCGATACCGCCGCTGACAGGTGCGTCGACCATGTCGAAGCCGCCGCCTTCCGCCGCCGCGATCACCTCGCGCGCGGTCGCAACATCGATCGTCGAGCAATCGAGCAAGATCGCACCGGCAGGGGCATGCCCGATGACGCTCTCGGAATAGACCGACTTCACGATCGCGCCGTTCGGCAGCATCGTGACCACCGCGTCCACGCCGCGAACCGCCTCGCGCGCGTCGGTGAACGCCGCGCAGCCGTTCTGCTTTGCCGCCGAAAGCGCCGTTTCCGAAAGATCGAACGCGTTAACGGAGTGCCCCGCCTTGACGAGGTTCGCGGCCATCCCGCCGCCCATGTTGCCGAGGCCGATGAATGCGATTTTCATGGTCCGGTCCCCCTCAACCCATCGTCGGAATGACGAAAGCGTTGGCATCGTTGCCGACGCCGCCGTCGGGCCAGCGCTGGGTGACGGTCTTGACCTTGGTCCAGAACTTGAGCCCCTCGGTGCCGTACTGGTTGGTGTCGCCGAATGCGCTGCGCTTCCATCCACCGAACGAGTGATAGGCGACGGGCACCGGGATCGGCACGTTGATGCCGACCATGCCTACGTTGACGCGGCTGGCAAACTCGCGCGCGGCGTGGCCGTTGCGGGTGAAGATTGCGACGCCATTGCCGTACTGATGCTCGCTCGGCAGGCGCACCGCCTCTTCGAAATCCTTCGCCCGGACGATCTGCAGCACGGGGCCGAAGATTTCTTCCTTGTAGCTTTCCATGTCGGGCGTCACGCGGTCGAGCAGCGTGGGGCCGACGTAGAAGCCCTTTTCATGCCCTTGGAGAGTGAAGCCGCGCCCATCGATGACGACTTCGGCGCCTTCGTTCTCGGCGGTGTCGATCCACGCTTCGACCCGCGCCTTGTGCTCGGGCGTGACGACGGGACCGTAGTGCGCGTCCTTGTCGGTCGAGACGCCGATGCGCAGCGCGTTGATCGCGGGGATCAGCTTTTCGCGCAGGCGGTCCGCCGTGTCCTCGCCCACCGGGACGACCACGGGGAGCGCCATGCAACGCTCGCCGGCAGAGCCGAACGCAGCACCGGCAAGGTCGTTCACGACCTGGTCGAGATCGGCGTCGGGCATCACGATGCCGTGATTCTTCGCGCCGCCCATCGCCTGCACGCGCTTGCCCGCCGCGACGCCGCGCTTGTAGACGTAGTGGGCGATGTCGGATGAGCCGACGAAGCTGACCGCTGCGATATCGGGATGGTCGAGGATCGCATCGACCATTTCCTTGTCCCCGTGGACGACCTGCAGCAGCCCTTCGGGTGCTCCTGCTTCGAGGAACAGCTCGGCCAGACGCACCGGAACGCTGGGATCGCGCTCGCTGGGCTTGAGGATGAAGGCGTTGCCCGCCGCGATCGCCATGCCGAACATCCACATCGGGATCATCGCCGGGAAGTTGAACGGGGTGATGCCGGCACCGATGCCGAGCGGCTGGCGGGCCGAATACACGTCGATCCCGGGACCCGCGCCAAGGGTGTACTCACCCTTCAGCACCTGCGGGATGCCGCAAGCGTATTCGATCACTTCGAGCCCCCGCTGGATGTCTCCCTGCGCGTCGTCGATTACTTTGCCGTGTTCGCTCGACAATAGATGGGCGAGTTCGTCTCGATTCGCTTCGACCAGTTGCTTGAATGCGAACATGATACGCGCCCGCCGCTGGGGATTGGTAACCGCCCACTCAGGCTGGACCTTCTTCGCCGCCGCAACCGCACGGTCGAGCAGCGCGGCATCGCCGAGCGCAACCTCCGCCTGGATTTCTCCCGTCGAGGGGTTCCAGATGCTGTGATTGCGGCTGGACGAGCCTCCGGCTCCACCCACGATGAAATGGTCGACCTGGCGCATGGGACTACTCTCCGATTTTCGTTTGCCATTCCTTTTGCGCCCCAAGAAATTTGCAGACAACAGATATTCGTGCGGATAGGGCCTGCATTTATGCAGGCAATGGACTGGAGCGATCTTCAGGTATTCCTCGCCGTCGCGCAGACGGGCCAGCTGGGCCGCGCCGGTGCCGCATTGCGGATTGACGCCACGACGGTCAGCCGGAGATTGCGCCGGCTGGAGGCAGCCGTTGGCGCCAACCTGTTCGAACATACCCGCGAAGGCCAGGTTCTAACCGAGGCGGGCGAAGCCCTGCTCGTCAGGGTCGAGCGCATGTCGCACGAAGCTGCCGGAATCGATCATGGCGGCGATGGCCAAGGCGCTCGGTTGTCCGGCACCCTGCGGATCAGCGTGGCCGAGGGTTTCGGCAGCTGGGTTCTGGCCCGGCGCCTCCCCCAGTTCGCACAGGCGCATCCCCGACTGACCATCGACCTGGTCGCCAACAGCGGCTTTCTCAGCATGTCGAAGCGCGAGGCGGACATCGCAGTCATGCTGTCGCGACCCAAAGCCGGCCCTATCATCGCAGGAAAGCTGTCGGACTACGCCCTCGGCCTTTATGCATCGCTCGACTATCTCGAAATGCACGGCGCACCGGCACGCGGGGCGGATCTTGTCGCCGGACACAGCCTGATCGGGTACATTCCCGACCTGCTCTATGCGCCGGAGCTTCGCTATCTGGACGAAATCCATCCAGGACTGACCCCGCGGCTGCGCTCTTCCAGTATCAACGCCCAGCACCAGCTGATTGCGGCGGGCGCGGGCATCGGCGTGCTCCCTTGCTTCATTGGAAACGCCGACGCTACCCTGTCGCCAGTCCTTCCCGACAAACGCATCTTCCGCACCTTCTGGATGGTGACCCACAAGGACACACACCAGCTTGCCCGGGTCCAGGCTGGAAAGGAATGGATCGTCGCGATGATCGAACAATGCCGCGACCTGCTCGTGCCGAGGGCCGCGCAATGATCGCCTTGTCCACTCGTGCGGAGTTGGCAGGCGTGACGCAATGATCACCTTCGACGAAGCGTATCGACATGTCTCGCAATTGGCGGTCCCCTTGGGAAGCGAGCATGTGGCTCTGGCCGAGGCGGCAGGCCGCGTCCTCGCGGCCGCCGTCACAGCGCGCCTCGACGCGCCGCGATTCGATCAGTCGGTGATGGATGGCTACGCGGTCCGTAGCGCTGACTTGCCGGGCAGGCTGACCGTTATTGGCGAGTCGCTGCCAGGTGCGGCATTTGCCGGGACGGTATTGCCGGGTACTTGTGTCCGGATCCTTACCGGGGCGCCGGTGCCCGCCGGAGCGGACCGGGTCGTCATTCAGGAAATCGTCGAGCGGGACGGCCATCTCGCCACTATCGCCACGCGCCCGGAAGACGGCGCATATATCCGCCCGGTCGGTAGCGATATTCGTGCGGGCGAAGTTCTCCTGAATTCCGGCCAACACCTCAGCGCGCGGGCCATGGTCGCTGCAGCAGCCGCCGACGTTGCCAGTCTGGAAGTGGTCCGCCGGCCGCGCATAGCCATCCTCGCAACAGGCGATGAACTCACCGAACCGGGCAAGGCGCATTCGAACGCACATGCGGTTCCGGAAAGCGTGTCGTTCGGCATCGCCGCTCTCGTCGACGACTGGGGCGGTGAGATCGTCGGTGTTCGCCGCCTCAGGGACGAATTGGACACCCTGAAAGCCGCGGCGCGCGAAGCGCTCGGCCACGCCGACCTCGTAGTGGTGACCGGCGGCGCTTCGGTGGGCGATCGGGATTTCGCTCAGGCCATGTTCGCCGGGCCCGGATTGGAGACGATCTTCTCGAAAGTCGCCATGAAGCCTGGCAAGCCGGTCTGGCTCGCAAGATCCGGCGGACGCCTGGTGATCGGCCTCCCCGGAAATCCGACCTCTGCCATGGTGACCGGACGCCTGTTGCTTGCCCCGCTCGTAGCGGGAATGGCAGGTCGTAGCGGCGCGGCGGAGTGGATGAATGTGCCGCTAGCGGGGCCACTTCCGGCGACCGGAGATCGCGAGACGTTCGTGCGCGCCTGCCAAACAGAGGGCGGGGCCGTCCCCGTGACCAACCAGGATTCGGGATCGCAATCGGCTTTGATCGCATCGGACCTGCTCATTCGATGCGCACCGAACAGTCCGAGTGCTTCGCCCGGTACGGAAGTCCCGGCGCTGCGGTTCTGATTGCACACGCCCGGCAAGTCAGCCCCACTAGCCCCCGGTCACACTCATATGACGATCGACCGCCGGCGCGGCGGACGGGCCGATTACGAAGTCATGTCGGCGTGGCTTTCCTGCGAGCAACCTGTCGAGCAGGGAATCGACTTCCTCCCGCCCCCCGCTACGCAGCGCATCGCGCAGATCCACGTTCTGCTCGTGCCCCAGGCAGCCATACACGGTCCCGGTCGCGGAAACGCGAATCCGATTGCAGCCATCGCAGAAGTTGTCGGTGAGCGGCGTGATGAAGCCGATGCGAATCCCGCTTCCGGCCAGATCGAAATAGCGCGCCGGACCGCCGGTTCTGATCACCGACGGCAGCAGTTCGAATTCGCGCGCCAGCAAGCGGCGCACCTGGTCCAGCGGTAGGTAACGGTCGGTCCGATCCTCTTCGATCGATCCAAGGGGCATTGTCTCGATCAAGGTGAGATCGTGACCTTGCCCCGCGCACCAGCGAACCATTTCGCCGATTTCGTCTTCGTTGATCCCGGCAAGAGCGACCATGTTGATCTTGATCGCCAACCCAGCGTTGCGCGCTGCCTCCAGACCACGCAGCACGGCCGAAAGGTCCCCGCCCCGCGTGATGTGCGCGAACCGATCGGGACAAAAGCTGTCCACACTGACATTGATCCGCCGCATGCCCGCAGCATGGAGCGACGAAGCAAACCGTTCGAGCAGCGTGCCATTGGTCGTGAGAGTCAGCTCGTCCAAGCCCGATCCAACCTTCGACCCGATGGCCTCGGCAAGCTCGACGATCCCTCGCCTGACAAGCGGTTCGCCCCCCGTCAGGCGTATCCGGCGAACCCCGCGACCAACGAAGAGCTCCGCGAGCCGGGCGATCTCTTCCAAGGTCATGACTTCACGCCGGGGCAGGAACTTCATGTTTTGCGGCATGCAGTATCGACACCGCAGATCGCACCGATCCGTAACCGACATTCTTACGTATGTGATGCGCCGCCCGAAGCTGTCGATCATCCCGTTCGACCGCTCAGGGCTCTCTACCGCAGGGTCGGAAGTGGGCGCGATCGGCATGAAGACACCATAGCGCGCGCCCGAGCGCTGCCAATCACGATGATGACCGGATATGACGGGACCGATTTTCGAAGATTGGTAGCGGAGGAGGGACTCGAACCCCCGACACGCGGATTATGATTCCAACGGAACTGATCCGTAGACGCGTCTACGTAAACGCGTCTACATAGCTAATTTACCAACGATGCTTTGCCTGTTCCCCACAAGCAGGTGACGAAGTCCAACTCAACCTGTGGGCACGAGCGGTTAGCACTTCGCTGCACATTGATCTTCGCCGCTAGTAGGTTGCCACTGCCGTCGTAGTGCTTTTGGGCCAAAGAACCAATCATGAGCACATCAGGTGGGGAGGATACGACCCTGCCCCAGATTGTCGCACTTTCCCTCATATAAATTGTCCATAAACTGATATACGATGGCACTAGTCATTAGTTAAATCCAAATACCAGACTAACGATCAGATAAAGTTAATGCGAAATCAGCCACATCTCACGTATTGAATTGTTGTATATTTCAGACTCTTCTATAGCATTGCATGTTGTGATAACTCTCCGAGTCGAGGTGTTAGAACCTCCAACTCCAAAAGGTCGCGTCGACGCCGCCAGCAACAGTAGTGCCGGTGGCTTAACTGCAAGCCAGGAGTGTGCACATGCCAAATCCAACGGTCAAAATGAATCCGATTCAGGCGCAAATCGTCCTGCGGCACCTACGAACTGAAGTGAAAGAAAATCGCGACTTTGCGGAGACGGTGTCAGATAATCCGATTGACACCTTGGTGCAATTTGGATTCTCCAAGAAGGCGGCCGCAGCCATGATCGCCCAAGAGGTCGGGCTAGGGTCCAAAATGGGCATTACTGACATTACGACATGTTGCGCCACGAACATCACCTCTTGCTGCGTGAGCAACAAGGGCATTTTCGATCATGCAATTCGGACGAAGTCATTGCCCGATGTCAACGACTCAAAAGCTTGGAAAGCACTTCTTTCTGGAAGATGATGTTTTCGGGAGGCATCAGCGAAGTAGATAGTCGAAGTTTCTCCTCTTGAAGGTCCCGACACTCTCGACGCCGCGAGATGCCTCCCGTCATCAACATTGCCTAGCGACTCTGTTGAGGCGCCCCGCGATTGGCTATCGCAGACGACTCTATTTGTCCGGCCACGTTCGTTTTCTGTCGTTTGACCCGATCGCACGTCGCACCCCGCGTCAAGGGTGGAAACTGCATCTGAGTGCGACAGTTCCGGCTTACACAGAACTCCTGCGCCGCACGATCCCCCTGCTTCGAGCTGAGCGCGCCGCGTTCAAAGTTGCCGCCGACTTGCCGAGCGCGATGCACATCAATTCTGGCCGCGGCGGGCTAAGCCAAGTTGGAAAGCTGATTACTGTCTATCCTCGCGACAGGATTCACGCCCAGCGCCTGGCTCAAGCGCTCACCCGCGTCACTGTCGGCCTACCGGCCCCTGATGTTCCAGGCGATTTCCGGTTTTGCAAGGTAGGCTGCGTCTTCTTGCGCTATGGAGCATTCGCTTCTCGGTGGACTTCGGACGTCGACGGCCTACCCCAGCCAGCGCTTCGCGGACCAGATGGTGAATTGAGGGCGGATGTTCGCACGCTGCAGCCAGCAAAACCACGCGGAGTTCGGCCGCTGCTTCGCGCCGATCGCCAAGAACGTAATGCAAGCGTGGCTCGCGGCCGATATTATCTATTCGGAGAGATTGCACGAAATCACAAAGGTGCCGTCTTCGCGGGTTTGGACTTACGCACTCGGGAAGGTTGCGTTGTGAAACGCGCATTCGCGAACGCACATCCCTACGGTGATAGGATCACCGCAGTAAGCCTAGCCCGGTCGGAGCGAAACGCGCTTGGTGCTATCGCGGATCTTTCAGTCGCGCCCCGGCTCCTGGACTATTGGGAGACGAGAGATCAGGCGTTCCTTGTTCTCGAAATGGTCAACGGCCTTGATATTCAGAGCAAAATGAAAGCAAATGCAGCAGAAACTGGGCTCGGAGGACTTTCTTTCGAGTGCATTTCCCAGATAGCTTCTTCTATCTCTGTCGCGATAGATTCAGTTCACAAGCGAGGCTGGGTTCACCGTGACATTAAGCCTGGCAACATCATTGTCGGATCTGACGAGCCCGCTCGCATCTTTTTGATCGATTGGGAAACCGCTGCTCGGGAAGGCTCCCACCGTTTATCTGCCTCAACCCGCGGGTATAGATCTACGATAGATACCCGCGCTGTGGCGTCGCGATCTGAGGATTGGCAGGCGTTTGGCAGAGTGCTCATTTTTCTTTGCACCGGGTTCGACCTCTCCAAGCTACCCGACGAAGATATCGATCCTCGGCTAGTCTTGGCGCTTCACAGGCGCGATTGCCCGAAGTGGTTATCCGCGCGAATTGATGCATGCCTCGCCGGAGGGCAGTGGAGTGATACTAATCCAGTGCAGCATGCGTTGAGGCCATCGCTAAACCTCGGTGGCCGTAAGCAGATTGCCGGCGCCCGCGAGGCACTGTTTGCAACGCTTGCCGCACAGGCTGAATTTTCTGCACCTGATCGATGCACTTGGCGCAGCGGACAACCGTATGCATTCGGTCAACCAACGCCCTACATCAACATTGGCAGCGCAGGTGTCGTTTTGTATCTGGCAAGACGCCTGACTCGTATTGGCGATCTTCGCACACGTCGCTTGTTGGTCGCCGGTCTTCGAGGACTAAAGGGACAGGCAAACGCCCCGACATCTCTTCGGCCGGGGTTGATGATGGGCGCGGATGGCGTGAACCTCGCCGCTCGAGCCGCCGCGGAGGTGACAGGAGAACCTTGGACGCTCGTGCGTTCCAAAATGCCGGACTGCTTGGACTTCTTTGATGGGCTGGCCGGAAGCCTGTTTGCTACGTCAGCGCTGCAAATTTCGTCTACCGCAACTGCCAAGCGCCTTATTGCTGCTGTGCAGGACTCGAACGTGGAGGTCGAGGCTCTTGCATCCGATCGCTGTGAAGGGCGACTGGGCTATGCCCACGGAGTCGCTGGCATAGCAGCTGCGCTTGCGCTTCACGCCGCCAGGACCGGAATGTCTCAAGCACAGGAATTGGCCTTTCAACTGGGCAACCAGTTGCTTGATCATTGTCGCTCGATACCCGGCAGGCCTGCACAGAAAGTGTGGCCAGCTGCTCTAGGCGATCTGTCGGTGAGTCATGGTTGGTGCCATGGCACCGTCGGCTTTGGAAAGGCATTCCTCGGCCTACATAACGCCACCGGTGAACATCGATTTCGCTCCGCTGCGGAAGCGGCTGGTCAGACACTGATTGAACATTGCGGCTCACTCGACAGCACGCTCTGTCATGGTCTTGCAGGCGTCATCGATTTCATGCTGGACTTGGCCATGACGACCTCAGATCCAAGGGAGCGAGAGCGTTGGACGGCTGAAGCCGGTGCGGTTGCTGATTGTATGCTGCTTCGGTCCGCAGTCCGTGGGGGGCACCTAATCTTTGTTTCTGAAACGCCGGAAATAGTGACATGCGACTACATGGTTGGAATGGCGGGTGCTGCGGCAGCGCTCGAGCGTCTTGCCGCACCAAATCTTCCCTCGTGTCTCCCGGCCCTTTGAATCCGGCCGTAGACTACGCGTCGGCCAGTGTTCACTGACGGATTGGGAGCGCTGGCAGCAGACTGCGACGCGCTCCTGCTTTTGCGAGACGGCCAGCGACAAGCGATACGCCGCTCGCCAGCAGCTGAGCAGCCGATCTATATCGCTTCAGTAGGCAAGGTTCTAGCGGCCCTAACGGTTGGTGTGCTCGTGGACCAGGGTAGGATCCAGGGGGTGCACGAACCCCTCGCGAATTGGTTTCCTACTTGGCGTGAAAGTTCTCACGCGTCGATTACTTTGGACCATGTTCTGTCCCATCGAAGTGGGCTTCAAGCTGCCACCGATGCGGTGGAGCTCGAGATTGCGCATGATGTTGTATCACTTGCGCTTAGAAGCCCCCTCTCGGAAACGCCGGGATTGGTGGCTCGCTACAACAACAAGGCATTTGCTCTCATCGCGGGCCTAGTCCGGAATGTGAGTGGGCTCCGCTTTGACCGGTTCTTTGATCAAGTTATCGGTGAGCCGCTTCGCATTGGCCATCATCAGTGGTTCACAGACGGGTCGGGCACGCCGGCAACTTATGGTGCATTTTCAACCTTACCCGATGACCTACTCACACTTGGATCGCTGTTCGTCGGGCATTCGGAGCCTAAATGCGCGGCTGTAATCTCGCGCGAATGGTTGCAATACATGTGCACACCAAGCGGTTTGGATACTCCGGAACTGTGTCATCCTTGGCATCGACGGGTGGTGGGGACGACGGGCAAGTCGACGGAAGTCTTTTTCCACGGAGGGTATCGCGGAAATCTGCTCGCGGTGATTCCATCCAAGAACATTGTCTTATTGCGCATGGTCACCGCAGAAACCTTTGCTGCTGGGCCCGGTGCGCTCGATTTTACTCCTCAGCTTCTAAAGTGGTGTGCCGGCTTGTGAGATGCACACAGAGGGTCGAGGCCTGCTCGGGACGAAGCGCCTAGCTCCGCGTTTGTCGCCTCTAATTCGGTTATAACACTGCCTAGATGATTGTTCGCTCTGTGGCGGAAGAGCCGCAGATTATGATTCAAACGGAAGCACGAAGTAGACGCGTCTACGTCGAACGGGTTCCTTATTGTTTCGATTGGATCAAGGGTGAAAGTAACCGACCGTCGTCCACGCTGCCCTCCTGACTTCTAACTGCGCCTAACAACCCGAGTTTTGGCGATAGGGTGTCGTCCAGCCTAGCTAGGCGTGCTGGGTTACTAAATACGTCAACAAGAACGTTGATATCGACCGGCGCTTACGCTCACCCGTCTTGCTGGCGAGCCCTGCCTACGGCATGTCAAACACGCTTAATTGCCAGGGGAGTTTCGATGCCGAGTGTCGAGCAGTTATTGGAGGCTCTCGCGGATTGGGGCCAACAGGCGGTGAAATCCCTCGGCGCAGACGGTGTATATGCCTTCGGCAGCCTAGTATACCTTCGAGGCGAGCAGCTTACACCCACAAGTGACATCGACATTGCGGTCCGGCTCCCGAGCTCTCTCACCGATGCTGTTAGCCGTGCAGAATGGCTCGAAACTTTTTTCTCACATAAGGCCGCTTTGGAACTCAAGCTTCTTCAGGTTCTTGAACGGCAAGTCATAGAAGAGCCCTTTGCCAGTGTCATTCCGGTGACTCAGCTCGAGGTTGAACTTGATTTACACAAGCAGAACCTGCCTGAGTTCTACTCAGCCAATCAGTTCCTTGATCTCGCCTCGCAGAAGGTAGAGGATGGCTTGGCGGGGGCGGCTTCCAAGCCGTGTCATCGGTTCGCCGCGGGCAGCATAAGCATGACCCAGGGCATACGTCACAGTTTCCTCGGAGTTGCAGCCAACACGAGGCGGTCGCTTGAGCCTTTCGATGGTGTTGATCCTATCCCAAAGCCCATCATGCGCGCCGCTGCGATGGCTCGTAGGCTGACTGAGCCGACCGCTCCACCGGGCGCAGAATATGATCTACGGCTTGGTTTGGACCACGTAAGCCAATTTCTTTTAAGCCACGAAAGCAGCTCTGCGCGACTTAAAACACTAAGTATGCTCGTCTCCGAGCGGAGAGGTGGCCGCGGGCATGGCGGACCACTATCGGACGCCGACCAATTGCTGCTTGCTGAAATTGTCTACGATCTCGCTGCCACAGCCGTGGAGTCTGCCGGCTCTCCGCCGGGTGATACAAGCTCGAATGGGACCAAATCTGCGCCAAGGCTGCCGGAACCGGTGGGTCGCGACGACGGCATGGCAATGATGCACTTTCGACAGCATCCCCCTGCCGGCACAGGCAGTAAGCCTGAGCCTGCCGGCACAGGCAGTAAGCCTGACGGCGAGACCAGAACAGATGGTGAAGTTGTTGACATGCCAGCAGCAAAGCGCCCCCTTTTCGGAGACCAGACCTCACTCGTTTTCTTCCATGACCGCTTTATGCAAGCCTTCCCCGGCACGCGTGAGATCAGCTGGTTCGATAAACCTGAAGACATTATTGAGCGCCTATGTCGCCTCCTGAACGAGCCGATCAAGTTTGCTGACGCCTCTCCCATCTGGTGGTGGCGAGGGGGGAATTTCCAGATCGAGCGATTTGAGCGACTTGACGCTGACATGGCTCTGATGAACTATGAAGAGTTAAAGATCAGTCGCGCAGCCGCAGTGCCGGGCCCCAGTTACAAATGGAATTTTGTTTATATCGAAACTGAAGCTATGGCTCCTACGGGACTTTATGACTATAGTGAGTATTCGATCGAGGAACGCGCGGGAGACCGCAGCTATGTTTCTGAAGAGTATGGATTGGTCAACGGCGAGCACCACATAACTAGAGCGGAGTATGACGACGGAGGCGCTTACATCGGCGGCTCATACGTTAACACTGTCGGGCAAGCTGCGCTGAGAGTAAGATACATCACACCATATAACTTCGTCATTGCGCCTCAGGCTTCCCCGATCAACAACGCAGCCTTCGATCGTGAGCTGGTTGCGCTACTGGATTCTGCGTTGGCCGGGGAACGTGAGACAGTCATCAGCAAGCTGGCTGAGGAGGTTGCACGATTGCCCCTTCGACGGGAATGGTAGCTACGTGTGGCGGCCTATCGTCAGCCAAGGCTGGCGCACCAATTACGCTGCGAAAAGCTCCCGCTCCATCTCGCCCATGAGGTCCACACCCTTCGCCGGATCGTGAAACAGATGACCGTAGACGTCATTAGGTCATGGTAATGGACGAATGCCCCAGCATGGTCTGGATCTTCTTCGGCGCCCATCCCTGCTCGATGAACAGAGAAGCGGCAGCTTGGCGCAGCGCGTGCATTAAGAACCGCGTCGCGCCCTCGTTATCGACGGTCTCACCTTTGAACAGCAATAGCTTGGAGATGTGGAATGATTTTCAACTTTGCAAATGCCGTTGAAGAAGACCAAGTCCAGCAACACGATAGGGCGAGCGAGCTTTCCATGAAATTTATAAGTCAGTTTTTCTGTTGATGGAGTTTGCTTCACTCTACTGCTAAACGCAGAGCTTCGAGACTCCCCAGCGCGATCGGCTTCGTAAGAATGACATCTGAGCTTGCGGCAAGCGCTTTCGCACTTTTAGTAAAACCTGCTGGAGCGCAGACCACGGCGTAGTCTGTTCGATAAAAAGACTTGGCCGCGAGCGCCTGCTGAACGGCAGCATTACCTACCGCCTCTGCGTAGTCCTTACACTGGACAGCATAGGTGAGCCCGTCCTTCTCCGCGATTAGATCAGCTCCTTGATCACCAGTCGCACCAACGCGCCTGATGCTAAACCCCGCATTAGTTAGGATTACTGCGGTTTCCGCCTCGAACTGGGCCCCGCTGACGGAGAGTGGAGCACCCGCCCGACCGATAAGTGACTCTTCGATCGGGTAACGCGAGATAGCGAGCTCAATGGCCGCGCGAAATAGGTCGTCATCCTCGTAAAAACCCATAGCTGGTGCAATCTGCTCGCATAGCTCGTCAGCTGCCAACGACAGGCGCTTAGCCAGCCACTGTGTATTTCGTCGATATCCGCTGAAGTGCCTGATGCACGCGCGCTCTACATCCTTCGTGTAAGTGACCTGCACAGAACAGCCGAGCTGAATTGCGCTACTTACGCCTTCAGCGATGTTCCTCATTTGGCCCTCCAATTGCCCCGCAAGCGTGCCCAAAGGACCGCCCGCGCCGCCACTACTTTCGATAGTTGCGAAAGCCCCAGAGAAGCGGGATCTGAATGATGAGCTTTCGAGAACAAGGTGCAGTCCTCGCTCGTCACCAAGTATATCACTGGTGCGCTCGGTGAAATCACCGCTGTCGTCGGCATAATCGTTCAGCACAGATGCAGCGATGGAACCAAGATCCGATAGCGCCGACGGATCTGATGTCGTTTGAATGTAGTGAGCGCCAAGCTCCGCAGCGCTAAGTTCTATCCCTGATGCCTTAAGCGCACCGACCAGGCGTGGTGAGTTCAAGCAAAGCATACGCGTTGTCACACCACCAGCATTGAAATCGAGTGATGAACCTGCCTTTATCAGCACCTTTAGAGCCACTGGGAGCCTTAGGTATGCCGCCAGATACGAACTAGTGATGATTAAACCGCTGCTGTCATTGATCAGAAAATCAACATCGCCGAGCTCAGCAACCATTTCTCGAATAGCATTCTCATCCTGGCTCATCAGGATGCTGACTACGTCTGGTTTTCCATCAGTCACCGTATATCCCCGAAATTGCGGAAATCGCCCTTAGTCATTTATCTTAGTCACTTCCGACTAGATGATCGATCTTAGGCGCTCAGGTGACGCGATTGCCGACGTGACATCGACTATTGCGCCGCAACTGGGGCAGTTCGGTGACTGGTCAGAAACCTCGCGCCCACACTCCCCGCATCGTATCAAAGCCATCACTATCCCCCTGAAATCTAGACGAGAATGCACATGGCGGAGTCGAATTGCAATCGTGGCACCGCTGGCGTCGTCAACATTTCAGGCAAGGAACACGATGACAGCAGCTGCACTAAGCTGCCAGCAACCCTCTCTCCATCTCGCCCATGAGATCGACGTCTTTCGCAGTGTCGTGAAACAGGTGCCCGTAGACGTCATACGTCCAGCCCAGACGCGCTTCCTTTGACGCTATGACTTTCCGCCGCGCCCTCGCCGTCAACCTCCCAGCTATTTGAACTGGCAACTCGTTACTCGGCTGGTCTCGGCGGCTCGCTTGTCGCAGTTTGGGGAGCGTCTGGTAGAGCCTGGACGACGGGTTCAGAGATGAACTGGACCTGCTCCGTTGGCTCCGTCGCTGGGGTCGGCTCTTCTGGCTGCTCGGCTGGTCCAGTCGTCACGCTATCGATAGCTTGAGGGAGATCACTAGGTTCTGCATCCTCCAGGTAATCCTCTGCCGGCGGCTCTCCAGCCTGCGCCTCCTCGATCGTCTCGCCCTGTTGCCGATTGTCGGCCCCATGGGATCCAAGATTGCTCAGGACCAACACGACCGCACCTAAAACGAGTAGTGCAACGAAAGCGAGGCAGCCTTCCTTGCGCTTAACGCTGTCGATCTCGTCCTCGGTCATGCCTCGAGCACGCATGCTCGCGATCCTATCGCGCTCGCGTTCGAGGCTCATCCTTTCCTCGTGCCGACGGTCTTCCGCCTCGGCTTGTTGCCTCAGACGTTGCTCCTCCTTCCACTCGCGTTGCCGTCGCTTTTCATCGTCAATCCAGTCCGACATGCTTGCCCCCATGAAGCTTGTTACCAAAGCAAATCAGGTTTTTATCCGTTTGCAAAGGCACAATCGCCGTCCTGCGGAACGGCGAATGTTGCTCTACTTCTTTGCGTGGGCACGCTGTTATTTTCTTTCTACGCCGCCAGTAGTCCCCGCTCCATCTCACCCATAAGATCAACGTCCTTCGCGGGGTCGTGAAACAGGTGTCCATAGACATCGTAGGTCATGGTGATCGACGAATGCCCCAGCATCGTCTGGATCTTCTTCGGCGGCCAACCTTGTTCGATGAAAAGCGAAGCAGCGGCATGCCGCAGCGCGTGCAGTGAGAACCGCGGCGTGCCCTCGTCATCAACGATCCCGCACTCGAGCATCAGTGGCTTGAAGATGCGGTTGTAGATGTTCGAGTGGGTTTCAACCTTGCCCACGCCGTTGGGGAACACCAGGCCGAGCTCACCGGCGGGGCAAGAGAGCTTCCACTCCTTGAGCACCTTAGCGAGCTGCGGCCCCATCGGGATCTCGCGTCGACCCGACCGGCTCTTGGTATTGCCCATGTCGCAGTAGCGGTCGGCGCGCTTCCTGACGGTGATGATGCTCCGCTGAAAGTCGATCGCAGCCCATGTGAGCCCACGAAGCTCCGACATGCGCATACCGGTGAAGATCGCGGTCAGAATGAGCGGCTGGTGCCTCGGCGGTGCAGTTGCGATCAGCGCCTTGATCTCGGCCTTGGTGGGGAACACGCGGTCGGGTTCATGACGTTCAGCACGACGAAGCTTCACGTCCCTCGCAACATTGTGCAGCACCAGGCCTCGCTCCTGCGCTGCGCTGACGATCGACCGGAGCGTCGTGAGGCATTTCTTCGCCATAGCGCGTGTGCTGTCGCGCAGCATGTCATCAAGGAACTCGCGAACGTGAACGGCGCTGAGATCGGTGAGCAGCAGATGACCTATCTTCCGCTCAATATGGTTCGCGACATGGCCGCGGTAGGAATGGAGGGTCGCGCGCTCCAGCTTCTCGAGCTCGCACCGCGTCATCCAGATTTTGGCGGCGTCACTGATGGTAATCACGTCTACGGGGGTAATCATTTTGCTTATCCTAAGTGGTTAGTATGTCCCACTATTCTAGGAGAAGCGGAGTGATCTGTCGGGCTGTTTCCCATCCTAGTCGGTGGGTTTTTGCGCCTTCAACGCCCTGAGATCGTCTGCAACCTCGCGAACCGCTCTGTTAACATCTTTCAAGTGTGCGAGGACAAACCGCTTACGCTCCTCGGCGCTCGCCCGCGTCCAGTGGTAGGACAGCTTGGCGGCTGGTGATCGAGGCCCCGACTTGCGGTAACCGGCAAGCTGGGTCGCCTTATAGACGGTGATTTCGCCGAGTTGAACGCGGTCGAGAAGAGTGTCGTGGCCGTCCTTCTTCAAGCGCTTGGTCCAGTAGGTGTTGTTGCGTTCGCTCGGCACGGTCATTCATGAGCCTGTAGACGCGTCTACGTTACCGCGTCAATGATCTTGGAAACAGGAAACGCACTGTGTCTCGATTTTCCCACGATTGGGCGTCGGCTCGCTCTTTTCTGTCCATTTGGAATGCCGGCGGTGATATACTGAGCGCAAGTCATTTCTGGCCCGCGACAAAGGGTTAGCCACCGCGAGTTGTCATACGCACAGGGGATTGGAGCCGATACCCCACGGCAAGATGGTAGCCGAGACGAAGATCGGAGCCAGGCGAGTGCGCGTTAAGGGAAAATCGGCCGGCACCACCGGCAGGTGAAAGCCCGGCTCCGTCAGAGGGAGTGAAAGATTGCAACAAGATGGGGGCAGTGAGCCCCCTGCCCTGCTCGAGTTGAAGGAAAGCTCAGCAGGGTGCTTCCAGCGTGTGCTGGATAACCGGACGGGCCGAGAGGCCGGGGTTTCGGAGCAAGTCGATCGGTAAAGCGTCCCACCGATCCCAGTTGTCGCTCAACTCAATGCTCTTCACCACTTCCCATGGATAACACCACGGAATGACCCCCTCGCAGCTGTGATGATCTCTTTTCACGGCTGCGGGGGGATAAGAGTCTTCCCATGATTGGTTCGTGAAAATTTGAACCTCGTCCGAAGATCTAAGAAAAGCAAAACCGATGCTGCGAAGCAGCGTCGGTTCGACGCCGGGCGCAGCCCGGTGTTATTTATTTCAACGTTCTCATGCATCATTCACAAGAACTAAAATCCTTCCCTTCAAAACATTGCCCCTCGCTACGCGAGTGGCAAAACGAACTCGGTGTGTCTTACGCTCGCTGCGCTCGCGCTCACACACCGAGCGTCGTTTCTTCTTAGAAACAAGATTTACATCTAATGTTCCAGATGTAACTCGAACTGATAACTCATGCAATGTTCTAGATCAGGGACTTATTAGGAAATCAATTTAATAACATCTTCGGAGTGCTTAGGAGTAGTAACTCCTACATTTAGATTCCCCAAGATACTAGAAGTCGGGCACCGAGCCAATCAAGGAAGTCCTAGAAACTAGCCGCCTGTATGACCAGGATGGCGCCGAAATCCCTCTACTTCCGGCTTAGTGCCATCCACCGGCGAGTCCTTTACCCGCTGATCCCCCACCTCCTTGGGCGCAGCATCATGGCTGGCAGCGGCGTGTCTCAGTGAACCCCATGGCGGCGCCGATAGGCGCGGCTACCATTGTTCAACCCTGCCAAGGCTCCATCGACGGTAAATACGAGCGCGGCCCGGTAAGCCCCTTATGCAACATGTTGCGCTCCTGGTGCTCACCGTTCGGTGGTCGATCGTAGGGGTCTTGGCCGAGTATCCCGAGCAGGTTGTCAGCGCCATGCCGGCTGGTAACGCACCTTGTCGCGATGCAGGCATGGTATCGATGGCTGTCCCGACGAAGGCCGCCGCAACGCCTCTTAGGGTGGACGCGGCAGTTGTTAAAAGTTGCACCAATCTGGAATATTTTTGCCCTTCACTGGCGGTGCTCGGATCCCATCGTGCGCAGCAAAAATGGGCTCTCCCGCCTGATTGATTTAGACAACCAGCGGTGCGAACCGGTGCAGAATGTGCTATACTGCGAGATGATCAATGCACCTCATTCGCCCTCACGAACAAGACGGCTTACACCGACCGAATGGTCTACCATCGTCGACCTTTACGAGTTCGGTGATACGAACCAGCGACAGCTTGCGGAACGCTTCGGTGTGACTTCCGCTGCCATTCAAAAGGGGCTGAAGAAGCGAGGTGCGATAAAGGGCCGACGCGTTGGAGAGCATCCCGCCCTCATCCATTTGAAGCGGGAACTGAGGGTCAGATGGCGAGCCAAGCAAGCAGCCGAGGCCGCATCTTTTGAGCGCATGAACGAGCGCACGGCGTTCGTTGCGGCCTTGACGGAAATGCTCTTGCGTGCGGACAGCAGCGGCACGCTGGATCAGTTGCCCCCCCTGTTTAGCGAGCTTCGTCGCGGGCTTTGACCGTTGTTGCCAGTTGCCTTCACGGTCGCGAGGCGCACCTCAGGATCGGTCCTCAATAGCTTCGGCTGTCATTGGTCGACCAGTTCTATGAAACCTTTGCGGAGATCATAGCGAATATCGTCTCGGCGAAGGCCTGCAGAAATTGCAGCACCGACGGTTGTAACGCCTGGTTGGAAGTAACCCTCGAAACGCTGGGCTGCCTGCGAGCCTGGTTGCTTAGGGTTACCCTGCACCTTAAGCGTTATTCTCGCAGTGTCTGGGATTCTGCCGCTGGTTGGTTCTTGAGCCGCAAAGGGGCGCTGCCGTCCCGCCGCCGGACTTTGCTCCCTCAGAAGGAGTTTAGCGACCACGGAGGACACTTGATTGGCGTATCCGTCCGCCGCAACTTGCCGAATCTGGTCCCTAAGCCAGTTAGGCGAATAGAACTGCCAGCCCTTCTCATCGAATAGCTCGCGCAGCCGCGTTTCGTCTCCTCTCTTGATCTTGCCGGCCACAAGTCCGAGTTTCACGTTGGCGCCCGGCTGACATCGGCCCTCCTCCGCCAATTGTAACGCCAATCTATTTAGGACGGTCTCCCGCAACCCCTGCTCCCGAAACAGCTTATACCTAGTGCTTCTATGACCATCTTCGAACTCGACAAACTGAACGCCAGTCGAGTCTAGAAAGCTCTTGCACTCCAGCGCGACGATCTCGTTTCGGGCAGCGTGATAGGCAACTACGTCTATTTCCCAACGCGGAGATGAGTGTCGATTAACCTGGCGCTTTTCCTCCTTGGTGAGCTTTACCTTCAACGAAGTCTGGACCCAGTAGCCTTCCATGAAGAAGAGCTCCGCCACTAGCTGCTCAAACGCATCCATTTCGGTATGCTCCTAAACGAGCGCTCGGGGATGCGGCCGGCTGGTGCCGTCAAAGCAATCCCCGCGAGAGCAGCCGACGTGACGCTCATAGTGCTCCATGTGCGCACGCTGACCGGTCGAGCCCTCTCGGTGAGCGCGAACCCTCCCCTGACACTCAGGGCAGCGCAAGACACGACTTCGCGGCATGCTAAGGGCGTGCTCGACCGAGATTAAGTTCCAGCGCTTGTTCGCGAATAGCTCTGCTGCTTGCTCGTAGCGTCCATCATCCATGCCGGTTCTATTCTGGGTTTGCGGCAAATGATCAAGCGTGCGGGACATCGGAGTTAGGGAGTTGAAGAGGCCCCAATCGGTCGAAGATAAGCGACGTGAAATCCTAGAGACAACTGGTCGCACTGACCAGGATGCAGCCGAGGTTCGATCAATAGAGAGCTTCTGCCATCCACAGCCGATGCGGTCGAGGGCTGCGAAGGGGTTCGGCAGTTTGGCACACAGGAAGATCCGTGGCGCCCCGACGAGCCATGCTGGCCGCGGTTCGGGTCAGGTTTGGACGCTGACCGGTATGTGAGCGAGTTTCTGCCCTCGCAGACTAGTCACAAGCCAACACGAAGCCACCCGCAGGCCACCGCAAGCGGTGTCACAACCTCATGGTCAACAACCAAGAGGTAATCACATGAAACTATACAGCATTCACATTCGCGAGACCGGCGAAAATCTGTGTGTCGCAGCGCGATCGGCTGACCATGCAGCCGAGGTGCTGGTCACCTTTTGGTGCGCACGCTCCGGCACCATGCCCGGCCGGTTCTATATAACCGCCGGCGCCCCGCCGCTCTACAAGGGCGATACGTTGGTGCGGCGGATAGCTCGAGGTAAACTTGCCGGCGTGATCATCCGTCAACTCGACGGAACCATGATCTTCGAACCGGCAATTACATGACCATGAGCCGGGACATGCACAATTCACGGACGCCGCGGAAAGAGCCTTCTTACAAAGCCTACCGTATCACAAGCCCCGGCCACGAGACCAAGATCGTGTTCGCTGCCGACATCTGGAGCGCGGTAGGCGCTCTTCTCCAATGGCGTGTCACAAACGGAATCAACCAGGTCGGTTTCAGCCTCGATCCGGGGTGGGCTCATTGTCTGGAAGGAGTGGCTCGCGAGCACATTTATCACGCACGCGCGCACTGCAAGGGGCCTCGCATCGGCGCTCGATACAGGGCTGACGTGGGCTGGGGTCTCATGGCCCCCACGGTCCGGGAGAAGGAGCCCGACTAACTGCGCGATGATCATGCAACGCCGTGAAACTTGCAGTGAAACGGTAATAGGAAAGCACCTTGCCTCGAAACGGCTTACCGTTTTTGGGCAAGGTTTCCCGCTTGCCCCCTTTCTGCCCCCTTTGCGGTGTGGGGAGAGTCGAGCATGCCGATCGACGGCGCGCCCCGCCTGTTTCGCATTCACGATGTTTCGGTAGGGCTTTCGGAGCGCCAGCGCGAACTGTTGGCCACCAACCTTGAGTTCGGACCCATCGGTGTGGCGACCTGGGACGAAGACGAATGCTGGACCGTGCAACCGCCGGCGTGATGATCATGAAATTGAACATTGCTCCGCGAAATCAGAGATCTTCGCTCGCACGGTAGGAAGTTGAAGCGACGCTCCGTAACGAACTGCCCCAAAGCCATCTATCCAGCCAGCCATCTCAGTTGAGGTGACGATGCGAATTAGATCTGCCTCGCTAACTTGCCTCTCTATCCACACCACGCTGTCGGACGCTTTCGCACCCGTATTGCCTGGAATATCGAGAAACTCTTCCCCGTCCAGTTCCAGGTATGATCGCTTTTGGTTTTCGGCAAACATTGCGCTGGAAGTGGGATCGGTCACCATCCCAAACATCATGCTGAGCTCTCGTTCGTAACAAAGGAAGAGAACGCGTGTGGTAACGTCGTGATGGTCTTGCTGGATGCGGAGATACGGAACCATTCCCGCTAATTTGATCTCGGCCTCTGGCGCATCGCTGCCGTTATTCGCGAACTTCAACCCGAGGGCGTCATCAGGAGAAAGCCAGATCATCCCGTCGGGGTTCGCGATCGTCGAGATTGAGAACGCCTTCGCATCTACACCCATCTGATCGAGGTATGCGACGATCAAACCACTGATTTGTTGCACCTCCTCGTTTGACGTGGCCGATCCCGGTGCCGAGTAAAATTGGTGGATACCAAGCTTGCCAGTATACTGGCTAAGGAAGCGGCTTGTTCCACCTGCATACGCATAGGCGCAAGCACTTGCACAAATGGAGGCAGAGTCAGCATCGGGATCATAGCTGGGTGTGTAAACGCCTACGGAGGTGAAAAAGCCGAGCGAGCGGATGGCTCGACCTAGTTCTATGCCTTCTGCGAGGGAACCACCCGGAGAGTTGAAGTGAATTTTAGCTGCCTCGACTTGTCTGGAGCGCACGAAAGCGAGAAATCTGTCCTTTGTGCCTTCGGTGATTTCACCGGATGCGTAGATGTCCTCTACTCCGCCTCTCAGCAATGCCGCAGCCAGTCGACTCTGCTGGTCGGACTCCATGAAGAATGTCATTGGTTCGTTAGCGGAAGCGGGCGTAGCAACGCACGCTATGGCAAACACCCAGCAGGCAAACTGCTTGATGATTTTCATCTGTTACGTCCTTTAATTGCTCACAGATGCATGGAATGAAAGATACTTGGTTACAATTCCGTTCGCACTGAGAAGAAGGCCGTATGCTGTCGCTCATCATTCTATTGCTGGCTAACTTGCCTGCTGGTGTGTCGTTCAGCTGCACCCCGATCGCAGTTTGGGATGGTGACGGCCCGATTTGGTGCGCTGAAGGTCCGCGCATTCGACTCGCCGGTGTCGCTGCACGCGAAATGGACGGTTCTTGTATGACAGATCACCCTTGCCCCTCTACGACCGCTGTAGAAGCTCGTGACGCGCTTGTGCGCCTTGTAGGAGAGCCTACCGGCGTCGGTCCTCATGGTCACATCCTTGTCCGAGGTCCAGCCATGACATGCCTCTCGAAAGCCTCCGCTGGTGGCAACCGCACGGCGGCTTGGTGTTTTTCCCCGCGGGGCGGCGATTTGTCCTGTGCGATGGTCGCTGGCGGCTGGGGCGCAAAGTGGGCGAAATATTGGGAGGGGCATGAATGCTAAAGCGGAACCCACAAGCCAAAAGAGCGCGTAACTCTTGGCTTTGGATCGAAGCGTGGGCACTTTGTCTGTTGATGGTTGAGGGGTTATTGCTTTCCGCATGGCAGCTTGTGTCTAGCACTGCGGTCAGAGCGCACCCCGGTGGTCTCGCCGCTGATGGCTGCCATAATGATCGCAAAAATGGCGGAAGACACTGTCATGGCGGATCGGGAGCGTCGGTTCCTGTGCAAAGACCCCAGCAGCTCCTTGGGGGTCCAACCTACTATCCCAACTGTGCCGCGGCGCGCGAGGCTGGTGCTGCGCCTGTGCGCCGGGGTGATCCGGGTTATGGCTCACACCTCGACCGGGATAACGACGGGATTGGTTGTAAATGAACGATCTGCATTCCACGACGCACGGTGATCGACGCACCATGAAGCAAGTGGCAGCGGCCATAGCGATTAGCGGCGGTAAGGTGCTTGTGACGAAGCGGGCAGGAGACCAGGCTCTCGCTGGCATGTGGGAGTTTCCCGGCGGTAAGCTCGAACCAGGTGAAGACGTTCAGAGTTGCATCGTCCGTGAGCTGCGAGAGGAACTCGGCGTGTGCTCAACGGCTGGTGAGGTGTTCATGACCTCCGACTACATCTATCCTGGCGGTGCGATTTCATTGATCGCGATTGAGGTCGCGCTGCACAGCCATTGCCTCGCGCTGACTGTGCACGACGAGCATGCCTGGATTGCGCCAGGAGAGCTCCTGAGCCTCAATTTGGCACCAGCGGATATCCCGATAGCGAAGGAGCTCATGAAGCGTCATGCCGCAAATTGACGACCTGATACCAGGTGATGAGCTTACCAACGGAGACCTTGCAGCGACTTTCAGGGTTGGCAACATGGGCGGAATGCGCCGCTCGCTTGAGACGAATACGCTCGTGATCGTCAGCGATCCATTCAAGGGCCTCTACATCGATCGCTGGGTGGGCGACGTTCTCCATTATACCGGAATGGGGAAGTCAGGAGATCAATCACTCTCCTTCATGCAAAACAAGACGCTTGCCGAGAGCCCCACGAATGGCGTGGCTGTTCACCTCTTCGAAGTGCACAAGCCAAGTGTCTATTCATACTTCGGTGAGGTTAAGCTTGCGTCCGCGCCTTACCAAGACACTCAGAAAGGTGAGGATGGCGTCAGCCGCAAGGTCTGGATCTTTCCTGTTGCTCCGAAAGTAGAGAACGCGGTGCCGATCTCGGTCGAAGCTCTTAGAGCTGAAGCGGAGGCTCAGGCGAAGCAAGCTCGTGCGCTGAACGATAGCGCACTGAGAGCTAGGGCAATTCAAAGCGGCACCGCCAAGGTGGGCACTAGGACAGCAACTACGCAGCAATACCAGCGTAACCCATGGGTTGCTGAGTATGCGTTGCGACGGGCAGGCGGGAGCTGCGATCTTTGCAAGAGACCCGCTCCGTTCATGAAGAGACCCGGCGAGCCCTACCTTGAGGTTCATCATATTGAGTGGCTATCGAAGGGCGGAGCCGACACGATCGAAAACACTGTCGCGCTGTGTCCCAACTGCCACCGGAAAATGCATGTTGTGCAGAGTGCCGATGATGTTGATTTTTTGACCGTGGCTGCAACACAATGACAGGTGCCAGTAACAAACCAAGACAGCAGCTCAAGTAATCGCAAATGGATCAGCACCTGGGTCGGACCCAATCAGCTCAACGAGTGCGTTCAATTGGCGGGTGAGTCGATCGCGAGTGAGTGGCCTCTGATCAAGCACAGCCGATCGCAGGTGGGCCGCAAACTGTTTCATCCAAGCACGCTCTTCCGGGAAACGGCGATCAATAGCGCCGTGCTCATATCTGGCACGCAATCCGGCGAACACGCGCCATTGCTTTGCCGGATGCAACTGAAGCATTGCTGCCACCAGCTCATTCACCGGCATTGCAGTCATCACCGGCACTCTCGCCAGCGTGCTGTCATCTCCGCCCTCGGGTGATATTCGTCTTTCGAAGAGATCAGGATCCTTCACCAGCTCCGCCAGAAGCTTCTGAGCCAACGAAGGAAGTTCCTCCTCAGCGGCCGCGGCGCGCTTCTCTCGAAAGTATGCCCACAACTCCTTCATCTCTTGGAGCTCGAGCGAGCGAATTTGCAGACCGCCCCATCCGCCATATCTAAGATCATCATCGGCGCCTGCGGGCAGCGGCTCAAGATTCCGAGCCTTATAAAGATCGTCCACGTAGGTCTTGCCTTCAGCTGTTACCTCCGCGAGCGCAGCGGAAAGCTCTCCAATCTCGCTCAGCCACAGCCGCAGACCGAACATGTGAACTATTTCACCGGGCTCAGTAATGGCTCGTTCCTGGACCTGCTGCTCAAAGGTCTTGAGCGCCCCTTCAAACTCGGCTTCTGAGCGCTCCCATCCATACCAAACCGTGCGCCATGCCGGCTCCTCGGAGCTGGTGACGTAATAGGTGCTCCGTGAGATCGTGGATCTAATCTGCTCGACGTCGATCGAGCCGTTGACCAAGATGTTCTCCAAGACCTCATCGGAGAGTATTTGGTCGCCAAGGTTCACTTCAGGATATCGTTCGATGGCTCTGCGTATGGGGTGATCCTCCGGCGCGGAGCGGATCCATCCACTTGGTCCAACAATTGCTGATCGCTTCGACAACACATCGGCCGCGAGTCTGCCGGACTTCACCTCGAACGACAGGGCGAAGAAAAGTCCGACAAGGGCCCTAACGCCTTCCTCACACTCCCTCATTTCTGCGGTCAGCGATGCACCTGCTCTTTCGAAATCCCACAGCGTCTGCTGAAGGATCCGAAGATTGTTGGTCCCGGACTGAATGAAAATCGCTTCGATCAAAGAGGAGTTGGCAAGCACGAGGTCTCTTAACTCCGCGTCAGAGACCTCCCCGACGAATGATGTTAGGGCCAGATTAAGAGCAGGCTTTACCAGCAAAGTCTTGCCGATGACCTTCTCTCGGATGAATCGGTAATTCTCAGCAGTGATTTCGGCCTCGTTGGCGATGATCAACACCTTTCGGCCCATTTGCTCAACAAATTCGTTGATGTAGCCGAGAGTCTGGTTTGGTTCGAGTTGAGCCCTTTCCAGATCATCGAAAATGAAGACTTTATCCACGTCAGTGGGGAGAACGTCGGTCAACCCAACGTCAGTATCGACGCCGCCGAACTTCAGAGCTGCCCTGACGAGATGCCCCCCAAGCTGTGCGATCTTGGTTCCCACAATGGGGTAGACCGCCCGGAGGACAGCCTGATCAATTTCCTCTGTCGACTTCAACCCATACAAGCTGACGTAGACGGTGCCGTTAGGCCGGGCCAACCTGCTCATCAAGTTCTGAACGAAGAAAGTCTTCCCGGTGCCCCAAGCACCATTCAAAAGCACAGCGTAGCGAGGCTCCTGTCGCATACCCACGTAGTAAGTAAGATAGTCCTCTACGTGCTTGTTCGGATCCACGAGTCTGCTCTTCCTCGGCTGCGCGCCCCGCCAATTAGCCGGACAGGTTGTGCGAGCCTACTAGAGGTAGGATTGAATACTGTCGCCCCCCATAGCGTCGACGGCGACCTCAGGATGGCTTCGCAAAAGACGAAGAGAGGGATCGATCGCAGATCCGCAAGTGAGCAGATAAGATTGGTAGCGGAGGAGGGACTCGAACCCCCGACACGCGGATTATGATTCCGCTGCTCTAACCGGCTGAGCTACTCCGCCCCAAGGGCAGGCCCGGCGCGTCGGGCGCTGGGCAGGCGGCGCATTTAGGGCCGGGAAATGGCCCGGTCAACCTGCCAATTCGCAGCAAGCCGTTGCCGCAAATCGTGGACGCTCATCCGCGAAATCGCCATCGCTGAACGAACTCCCAGGGACCGCCGCGATATCTGTGCAGTTCGAACCCGCGGAAGGCGAAGTCGGTTGCCGCGATCCGCGGCGCAAGCGTCTGCTGAAGCGCCCGCGCCTCGGACGCTGAGACCTTGTTCTGGATCGTGACATGGAGCCGGGGCGTCTGCTGGTCCTGCGGGGTCAAAAGCCCGTGAAAGCGATCTGCCAGCCGCTCCCGAATTGAAAGCATCTCGGGCGAAGTAATCCGCAACGCGGTGCCGCGCCCCAGGTTCATCACATCTACAAGTCGCGCCGCTACCGGACGTGCCCGGGCCTCCTGCGCCAGGGCATCGCGCACCTCGCCCTCGGCGAACGAGGGCAGAGCATGGAACAGGGTTACGTGCGCCTTCAGGAAATTACGCTCTGGCGGGAAATGCGCCTGCCGCAACTGGTCCGCACGGGACTGGAGCGCCTCGGGCAGTTCGGCGGTTACGATCAACGGCGCCGGGTCTACCGAACTCAGTCGAGTTCTCCCCGAGCCCGCCGGATGGCGAACCACTTACGGACGTTTTCATTATGCTCTGCAAGGGTCACCGCGAACTCGTGCCCGCCCGTCCCGTCGGCGACCATGAACAGCGCATCGGTCTTGGCCGGGTTCAGCACCGCAGCGATGCTTTCGCGGCCTGGATTGGTGATCGGGCCATTGGGCAGCCCGCTCATAGTGTAGGTGTTGTATCCGTTGACCGCGGCGATCTCGCTCTGGCGGATACGCCGGCCGAGCGGCTTGCCCTTGGTGATCGGATAGATGATCGTCGGATCGGCCTGCAGCGGCATGCCCTGCTTGACCCTGTTCGAGTAGAGACCCGCGACCATGCGGCGCTCGCGGGCGACGCCGGTCTCCTTCTCGACGATCGAGGCGAGCGTGATGGCTTCTTCGGGGCTCGACACCGCGATGCCGGGCACGCGCTTCGACCAAGCCTCTGCGAGGTAGTTTCGCATCGCAGCCTGCATGCGTGCGAGGACCGCGGTGCGCGCTTCGCCGCGTTCGAAGTCGTAAGTGTCCGGAAGCACGGAGCCTTCTTCCGGAATCGGGATCGGGCCGGTGAGCAGTGGCTCCGCCATAAGCCGCTCATAGACCATGATCGACGGCAGACCTTCGGGAATGGTCACGAAGCGCCGGATGACCTGGCCGTGCTGAAGCGTGTCGAGGATCGTGGCGGGACTTGCCCCGGCGGGCAGCGCGAACTCGCCCCGCTGCACGGGGTCGCCGCTGCCGAGTATCTTGGCGCGCAAGAGAAACGCGTCCGACGAAGCGATCAGGCCCTGTTCTTCGAGCGACCGCGCGACGCTCGTCAGAGTAGCGCCGTCAGGTACCGTAAACGCAGTTTCCTCGTCGATGTTCGCGGCGCCGTACCACCCCCATGCGAACCAGCCGCCGATCAGCAGGCCGATCAGCGCAAGCGCAAGTATCAGACGCTTCACGTCAATCGACCTTCTTGAAGATCACGCTCGCATTGGTGCCGCCGAAGCCGAAACTATTCGAGAGCGCGGCCTTTACCTTGCGCTTTTTCGCGTGGTGAGGAACGAGGTCCACGCCCTCGGTGCCTTCGTCGGGATCGTCGAGATTGAGCGTCGGCGGAACCACCTGGTCACGGATCGCCAGCACGCAGAAGATCGCTTCCACGGCCCCTGCCCCGCCGAGCAGATGGCCGATCGCGCTTTTCGTGCTGCTCATCGAAGCGCCCGATAGATCGTCGCCCAGCACGCGCTTCACCGCGGCCAGCTCGATCGTGTCGGCCATCGTGCTGGTGCCATGTGCGTTGACGTAATCGATGTCGCCGGGCCCCAAATGGGCCTTGCGGAGCGCCATCTTCATCGCGAGTTCGGCCCCCTTCCCTTCGGGATGCGGCGCGGTGACATGATAGGCATCGCCCGACAGGCCATACCCGACGACCTCAGCATAGATCTTCGCGCCGCGTGCCTTGGCGTGCTCGTACTCCTCGAGCACCATCACGCCCGCGCCTTCGCCCATCACGAAGCCGTCGCGGCCCTTGTCGTAGGGTCGGCTCGCCCGCGTAGGATCGTCGTTCATGCTCATGTTGAGCGCCTTGGCCTGCGCAAAGCCGGCGATCCCGATCGGGTTGATCGTGCTCTCCGCGCCGCCCGCAAGCATTATGTCCGCGTCATCGTCCTTGATCATGCGCGCCGCGTCGCCGATCGAGTGCGCGCCGGTGCTGCAGGCGGTGACGACCGAGTGGTTCGGACCCATCAGACCATACTTGATGGAGACTTGTCCGCTGGTCAGGTTGATCAGCCGCCCGTGCACGAAGTGCGGCGAAACGCGGCCGGGACCTTTCTCGGCCAGAACGAGCGATTCGCTTTCGATGCCCGGCAAACCGCCGATGCCCGATCCGATCGAAACGCCCGCGCGTTCCTTCATCTCGTCGGACATATGTTCGAGGCCGGCATCCTCGATCGCCTGGCCAGCGGCATCGATCGCGTAGACGATAAATGGATCGACCTGGCGCTGGACCTTGAAGTCTACGCGCTTGTCGGGATCGAAGCCCCACTCGTGGTCCTTGGGCTTCACCTCGCCCGCGATCTTCGCCTTCTGGTCGCTGACGTCGAAGCGGGTGATCGGACCGATCCCGCTTTTTCCCGCGATAAGGTTGGACCACACGGTTTCAACGTCCGCCCCTAGCGGGGTGACAAGTCCCAGTCCGGTTACGACCACTCGGCGCATTCTGCTCTCCGTAAATGCAACAGGCTCGAACCCCGCAAAGGGTCGAGCCTGTCGTAGCCCCGCCGACTAGCCGTCAAGCGAGCGCGGCGGGATGGGCGATCAGCCCTTGTGCTCTTCGATGTACTTGGTGGCGTCGCCGACGGTGGCGATCTTTTCGGCCGCATCGTCGGGAATTTCGACACCGAATTCTTCTTCGAACGCCATCACCAGTTCGACGATGTCGAGGCTGTCCGCGCCCAGATCGTCGATGAAGCTGGCTTCCTGGGTGACCTTGTCGGCTTCGACGCCAAGGTGTTCGACAACGATCTTCTGCACGCGGTCGGCGGTATCGCTCATGAGTGTGCCCTCTTGGATTGGGGGATTAAAGTTGCCTGTCGCCCTAATGAACGGCGATGGGGCTGGCAAGTGCCCGGCGCGGGATTAGCCCGCCGCAGGCTTCTGTTGCTCCATCAGCCGCACGTGCACGTCGCGCAGCGCACGGGCGGGCACTTCGCTGGGCGCACCCATCATGAGGTCCTGCGCCCGCTGGTTGAGCGGGAAGGCGATTACCTCGCGGATGTTCGGCTCGTCGGCCAGCAGCATCACGATGCGATCGATACCCGGGGCCGAGCCCCCGTGCGGCGGAGCGCCGAGCTTAAACGCCTCGAGCATCCCGCCGAAGTTGGTCTCGACGTCCTCGCGGGTGTAGCCGGCTATCTCGAACGCCTTGTACATGATGTCCGGCCGGTGGTTCCGGATCGCGCCGGAGCTCAATTCGTAGCCGTTGCAGACGATGTCGTACTGCCAGGCAAGGATATCGAGCGGGTCCTTGCTCTCCAGCGCGTCCATCTCGCCCTGCGGCATCGAGAAGGGGTTGTGGCTGAAGTCGACCTTCTTGGCGTCCTCGTCGTACTCGAACATCGGGAAGTCGACGATCCAGCAGAAATCGAAGCGATCGTCGGGGATGAGGCCGAGTTCCTCGCCCACGCGAGTGCGCGCGGCGCCGGCCAGCTTGACCGCGTCCTTTTCCTTGCCCGCGGCAAAGAACAGGCCGTCGTTTTCGCCCAGGCCCAGCTCGGCATAGAGCCTTTCCATGCCCTCCGTGCCGTGGTTCTTGGCGATCGGACCGCCGAACTCGCCGCCCTTGCGGGTAACGTAGCCGAGACCCGCAAAGCCTTCGCGGCGCGCCCAGTCGTTCATGTCGTCGAAGAACTTGCGGCTCTTTTCGTGGGTCGCGGGCGCGGGAATTGCGCGAACAACACCGCCGGTGCCGACGATCTTTTCGAACAGGCCGAAGCCGCTCTGGGTGAAGTGGCTCGATACGTCGGCGATGATCAGCGGGTTGCGCAGGTCGGGCTTGTCGGTGCCGTACTTGAGCATCGACTCGCGGTAGGGGATGCGCGGGAACGTGCCAGCCGGAGTTACCGACTTCCCGCCCGAGAATTCCTCGAACACGCCGGCGAGCACCGGTTCGATCGCCTGGAACACGTCTTCCTGCGTCACGAAGCTCATCTCGAAGTCGAGCTGGTAGAATTCCGGGCTACGATCGGCGCGCAGGTCCTCGTCGCGGAAGCACGGCGCGATCTGGAAGTAGCGGTCGAAGCCCGCCACCATTAACAACTGCTTGAACATCTGCGGCGCCTGCGGAAGCGCGTAGAAACGACCCGGGTGAAGCCGGCTTGGCACGAGATAGTCGCGCGCGCCCTCGGGACTGCTCGCGCCCAGGATCGGGGTCTGAAACTCGGTGAAGCCCTGCGCGATCATCCGGCGGCGCAGCGATGCAATGACGTTCGAGCGCAGCATGATGTTCGCGTGCACGCGCTCGCGCCGTAGGTCGACGAAGCGGTACTTCAGGCGGGTCTCTTCGGGATAATCTTCCGCGGAATTGACGATCAGCGGCAGATCCTCGGCGCGGCTCTGGACGGTGACTTCGCGCGCGAAGACCTCGATCTCTCCGGTCGGCAGGTTGGGGTTCACCGCGGCTTCGGCACGCGCCTTGACCGTTCCGTCTATGGTGACGACCGATTCCAGCTTCAGCTTTTCCAGCACCGGCAACGCAGGGCTGTCGCTGTCGGCGACGACCTGGGTGATCCCGTAGTGATCGCGCAGATCGACGAAAAGGACACCGCCGTGATCGCGCTTGTTGTGCACCCAGCCCGACAAACGGACGGTTTCGCCAACCTGTCCCTTGGTCAGGGCACCGCAGTTGTGGGTACGATAGGCGTGCATCTAAAATCTTTCCATTTTCGCGAGTATGGCGCTAGGGGCGCAGGCCGCGCGCTTCCCTAGGCGGAAACGACGCGCGCTAACAGGGGAACGACGGTGCTTTGTCAAGGCAATGGCTTGACGGGCGCTGCCGGTCCCGAGGGCGGTACTCCGCTCAGGACATAGAAAAGACCGATGAAGATACACGACCTGATCACCACGACCGCCGCGCTAGCCGATTTGTGCCAGCGCCTCGCGAAATCCGATTTCGTCACGGTCGATACCGAATTCATGCGCGAGAACACCTACTGGCCCGAGCTGTGCTTGGTGCAGATCGCCAATAGCGAAGAGGCCGCGGCGATCGATCCGCTGGCCGACGGGATCGACCTTACCCCCCTGCTCGACCTGCTGTGCGAGAACGAGGACGTCCTGAAAGTCTTCCACGCCGGGGGCCAGGACGTCGAGATCGTCTACAACCTGACCGGCAAGACCCCGCACCCGATCTTCGATACGCAGATCGCGATGATGGCCATCAGTCAGTCGGAGCAGATCGGCTATGCCAATCTCGTCGAAAGCTGGCTGGGCTTCACGGTCGACAAGGGCGCCCGCTTCACCGACTGGAGCCGCCGTCCACTGACCGACCGGCAGATCGAATATGCGATCGGTGACGTGACGCACCTCGCCCAGATATTTCCCCGCATCCTCAAGAAGCTGTTCAAGACGGGTCGCGGCGTCTGGCTCGATGCCGAAATGGAACGTCTCGCCGACCCGTCCAACTACGCCAACGACCTCGAGACCGCGTGGGAGCGAATTCGCCCGCCCAGCCGCAGCGCGGTGGTGCTCGGTCGGCTGAAGGCGCTCGCCGCCTGGCGCGAGACCGAGGCGCAGCACAAGAACATCCCGCGCGGACGGATCATGCGCGACGAGACGCTGGCCGATCTTGCCAGCCATCCGCCGAAAACGCAGGCCGATCTTGCGAAGGTGCGTGGATTGAGCGCCGCCTGGCGTGATAACGACATCGGCAAGCGGCTGATGAGGGTCCTGGAAAAGGCCGAACCGTTGCATGCCGACGAGATGCCCGACAAACCCAAGCGCGGTGCGCCGCTGGGCAAGGAAGGGGCGCTGGTCGCGGACCTGCTCAAGTTGTTGCTCAAGATCCGCAGCCGCGAAATCGACGTCGCCCCGCGACTGCTCACCCGCGCCGACGAGATGGAGGCACTCGCAGCCGGGACACGGGACTTGCCCGTCCTGAAAGGCTGGCGCTTCGAAGTGTTCGGCAAGGACGCACTGGAACTGGTCGAGGGCAAGCTTGGGTTCGGGGTGGAGCACGGCCGGCTGAAGATGACGCGCATCGTGCCGCCGGAACCCGAAGCCGAGCAGGATGACGAGGGGGCGCTGGCGGCGGAGTGAGCACTTACCTGCCGACCATAAAGCAACTCCAGTATCTCGTGGCGCTGCACGAGCACGGCCACTTCGGCCGCGCTGCGGACGCAAGTTTCGTATCCCAATCCACCCTGTCGGCGGGCATCCGCGAACTGGAATCGCTGCTCGGCGTCACGCTGGTGGAGCGCAGCCGCCGCGTCGTGCGGTTCACGCCGCTAGGCGAGCAGGTGACGGCCAAGGCACATCGCCTATTGCGCGAAGCGGAAGAACTCAGCGACCTCGTCCAGGCGAGCGGCAAGCCGCTGTCCGGCGAACTGCGCATGAGCGTGATCCCCACGATCGCGCCGTTCCTCCTCCCGCGCATCCTGCCGCGCCTGCGCCGGGAACGGCCTGCCCTGAAGCTCTTCCTGCGAGAAGAAACAAGCGATCACGCCGTGGAAAGCCTCCACCATGGGCGCGCCGATTGCGTGTTGCTGGCCCTGCCCTTCGCTACCGGCGAAGTCGAGCATGCGCACATCGCGGACGACCGGCTATTCGTGGCGTTTCCCAAGAACGATCCGCGCGATCCGCCGGCCGAAATTCCGCCGTCGATGATCGACGAAGGGCGGCTGCTGCTGCTCGAAGACGGGCACTGCCTTCGCGATCACGCCTTGGCCGCGTGCAATCGGCCCGACCTTCGCGCCAGCGCGACGATGATCGGCACCTCGCTGCACACCCTGGTGCAAATGGTCGACAACGGCCTGGGGGTTACCATGCTGCCCCAAATGGCGATCGACGCGGGCATCCTACACGGAACCGACGTGGTCGCCCGCCCTCTGAAGGGCAAGGCGCCAAGCCGCGAGATTGCACTGGTCTGGCGCAAGAATTCTCCGAGAGCGGACGAATTCAGATTGCTGGCGGAGGAACTGCGCGCAGGCTGACCAGCCGGACTCCCGGTCTGGTCCTGTCCGTGATACACTGGCAGAGGCAAGTCAGGGTCGCTCAACCACTCCCACTGGAGGGTTAGCGATGATGCGGATTTTGGGCTTCGCGACTTTGGCGCTCGCTTCGAGCGCACTATCCACGACAGCCATTCCTCCACCACAGCCTAGCGAAGATGCTCTGGCGGTGTTCGACCCTACACGGATCGCCCGAACGATCTGCGGAGCGGGAGCGCGACCGTCGACCGATCGGGAGCGGCAACTGCGGCTGGCAGCCATCCATGCGGAAAATTCACCGGTCGGAGCCATGCGGCTTGTGGAAGGGATTGGCCGCTCGCAAATTCCGGCATCCGGCTTGGAAGGCGAAGCGCGACGCTATTTCGACCAGGGTCTGGCGCTCACCTTCGGCTTCAATCACCGCGCGGCGATAGCGGCGTTTCGCCAAGCGGCCCGGCTCGCCCCCGAATGCGCGATGTGTGCGTGGGGCATCGCGTTGGCCAATGGCCCCAACATCAATGCGGGCATGGACGATGCGCAGAACGCGTCCGCCCTTGCCGCACTGGTCGAAGCCGAGCGCTTCGCAGTGGATGCCACGCCCATCGAGCAGGCTCTGATTACGGCGCAAAAGGCCCGTTACTCGGCGGGACCCGGTGCCGACCGCGCTGGTCTTGATGGGCAATACGCCGACGCCATGCTGGCGCTCGCCCGCGATAACCCGGGCAACGACGACATCGCCGTACTCGCAGCGGAAGCTGCCATGAACACCTCCCCATGGAACTACTGGAAGGAAGATCGCACCAGCCCAAATGCCCGGATCGGCGACGCGTTGCGCTTGATCGAGGGCGTCGTTGCCCGGAATCCGGCGCATCCGCAGGCATCGCACCTTTACATCCACCTGATGGAGAACCACGCCGACCCGACCAGGGCCGAGGCGGCAGCGGACCGGCTGGCGAAGAACGCCCCATCTGCGCTGGGCCATCTCGTCCATATGCCGGCGCATATCTATTACCGGATCGGTCGCTACGCCGACTCCATGCAGGCCAACGTCCTGGCCGCACGCGCGGACGAACAATACCTGGCCGATATCGGGGACGACGGGCTCTACCGCTACGGATACTATCCGCACAACGTCCACTTTCTTCTGGCTTCGGCCCAGATGGTCGGCGCGATGTATTCGGTCGCGTCCGAGAGTGCGCGGCTGCAGCGCATACTCGACGTCGAAACCGCAAAAGCTCTTCCATGGGTCCAGGCGATCCATGCCGCGCCGGCATTCGCGATTGCGCAATTTGGCAGTCCCGAGGCGATTCTGGCGCTCAACGACCAGCCGAGCGAACTCGCTTACGTCGAAGCCATGCGCCGCTACGCACGCGCGGTTGCATACGCCCTCCAGCGCGATGAAGCCGGATTCAAGTCTGAGATAGAAGCTCTCGATGCACTTGCATCGGCTCCCGGCGTGACAGCGATGGCAGATGCGGGCTTCCCCGCCGCGGACCTGGTACGGCTAGCCGGGCTGGTTGCGCGCGGACGTCAGGCGCAATCTGCAGGAGAGCCCCGAAGGGCCGCGGAGCTGTTCGCGCAAGCCGAAGCCATCGAAGCGACGGTTCCCTACAACGAACCTCCGTATTGGTATTATCCGGTTGCCCAGTCGCGGGGCGCGGCCCTGTTCGAAGCGGGCCGCTACGACGAAGCTCGCGATGCCTTCATGAAGGCGTTGATCAGGGCGCCGAACGACGGGTGGGCGCTCTGGGGTCTGGCCCGCACGCAACGCAAACTCGGCAACAGGCTGGAAGCTGAGGCAGCGGACCGCGCCTTGGACAGGATCTGGATCGGCGATCGATCCTGGCTGCGCATGGACCGCCTCTAGGTGATCAATCCATGTGTTTCAGGCCAACGCGCAGATAATCCCAGCCTGTCACCAGCGTAAGGATCGCTGCCGCCCACAGCGCGCCAAGCCCGACGAGGTGAATCCACTGGTCGGCAAGAGGTCCGCAGTCGCCGCGCACCTCGCATGGCGCGCCGTGCACAGCCCCACCCAGGATCAATGCACCGAGGCTGACGAGTTGAAACGTGGTCTTCCACTTGGCGAGCTTGGATACCGGCATCGATATCTGCAACGGCCCGAGAAACTCGCGCAAGCCCGACACCGCGATCTCGCGAAGCAGGATGATCAGCCCGGCGATCACGTGCAGGTCGCCCACATAAGGGCCGCGCATGTATCCCTGCGCTGCCAGCACTAGGATCACGGCTGCGACCATGATCTTGTCGGCGATCGGGTCGAGGAAGACCCCAAGCTTGCTGACCGTTCCTTGGGCCCGCGCAAGGTATCCGTCGAGATAATCGGTGAATCCGATCAGGCAGTAGACCACGAAGCCCACGCCGTAGCCGAAGCGCCAGTCCGGCCACCACAATAGGAATGCAAGCAGCGGAACCGCGAAGATGCGGCTGAGCGTCAGCAGGTTCGGAAGGGTCAACATATCGCCCCGCACTAGCCCAGCGAGTTCGTTCGCAAAAGCGTCGTTATCGCTTGTTACCTGCTCGCCAGCCGCTAGAGCGCGGGATTGGAGAGGCTGGCAACAGGACCCGCATGACCGTTTCCACGCACATGCTACGCCGCCGGCGCTTCCTGCCGCTGTTCGTCACCCAGCTACTCGGCGCCTTCAACGACAATCTCTACAAGACCGCCATGGTGCTTTTCGTCGTGTACGAGGTGTACCGGTCGGAAGAAGCGGAAGGCATTTTCAGCGCCGTGGCGAGCGGCGTCTTCATCCTTCCGTTCTTCGTCCTCTCCGCTTTGGCGGGCCAACTCGCCGACATGCGCGACAAGGCGAAGATCATCCGGATCGTCAAAGCGGCCGAGATCGTCATCATGACCGTCGGTGCGACCGGCCTTCTCCTGGCGTGGAAGGGCATCGCGGTCGATCTGGTGGCCATACCGCTACTGATGGCGGCATTGTTCGCCATGGGCGTGCATTCGACGTTCTTCGGGCCAATCAAGTATGCCATCCTCCCACAGCATCTGCATGACGAGGAAGTGTTGGCCGGCACCGGGCTGGTCGAGGCTGGCACTTACATCGCAATCCTCTTCGGGACGATCCTCGCAGGCTGGATACCGGTCGAATTCGCCGCGATCGGCGTCGTCCTGACGGCGGTGATCGGCTACCTGGCCGGCCGTCAGGTTCCACCGGCGCCGGCACAGGGTGAAGTCGAACCGCTCGACTATCACATCGTGCGCAGTTCGATCGCCTTGGTCCGGAATACTAGCCACGACCGCAGGGTTTTCCTCGCCATCATGGCGATCAGCTTCTTCTGGACCATCGGCGCGGTCCTTTTCATCCAGTTCCCGCCTCTCGCCAAGAACGTCCTGACAGCGAGCAAGGAAGTGGCCAGCCTGTTTCTGGTGATTTTCTCGATCGGCGTCGCGATCGGGTCGGTCTCGGTCAATGCACTGCTCAAGGGGACGGTGTCCGCCCGGTATTCGCCGGTTGCGGTGATCGTCATGGGCCTGTTCGTCTTCGCATTCTATCTGGTTTGCCGGACCTGGGTGCCCGAGACGGACGGGACGCTACTGAACGTCAGTGAGTTCATCGGGCACGCGATGGCGATCCCTCTCCTCCTATGCCTTCTGGGCATCGCCATCGCCGGCGGCATGTTCGTCGTTCCGTTGTACGCGTTCCTGACGACTTTCGTGCCCAAGACACAAACCGCGCGAACCATTGCCGCCAACAACATCGTCAATTCGGGCGCTATGGTTTTGGGTTCCTTGCTCGCGACAGGCTTGAGTGCGCTGGGCGTCGAACTTGTTCACCATCTATTGCTAAGCGCAGCGATGTGCCTCGTCTCTGCATGGCTTGGACTTCTGCTGGTGCGCGCAGAGCGCGCGGCGACGTCTGGCTAGATTATGAAAACCGTAACCGCGACGAGCGAGGCGAAGTAAGCCCCCGCAAAGCCGTACAGATCGTCGCGGCTGATCGCCCAGGTCACTCGCTCGATAGTCACCTTCGGGGAGCGGCAGACGTGGGGGGGAAGCGAGGCCCGAAATGGGTGTCTGGCCTGTTCGTCGGTAAGGACAAGTGAGCGTCGCATGATGGCTGCTTAACGAAGCGGAAACCATCGCGCTCCCCGGGAATCCGCGGCGTAGCGCACTGGGACATTAAGGTTGTTCGTTCAGCACGCGCGGGAATGATCCCAAGTGGCCGACACGAAAAAGGCCGCCCTTTCGAGCGGCCTTTCGTTCTTCGGGCAGATCGTTCAGATCTTGTCGCCAAGCGCGCCCTTCACTTCACCCTTGAGGTTCTGGGCTTCGCCCTTGCGCTCTTGCGCCTTACCTTCGGCATGAAGCGAAGGGTTGTCGGTCGCCTTGCCGGCAGCCTGCTTGGTGTTGCCAGCGATCTCGTTACCCAGGCCCTTGGCCTTGTCGGTGAGTTCACCCATGAGATTTCTCCTTGTTGCGGGCCGCAGCAGAAAGCCGCGGGCTTCAAGGATCGAACGACCCCGATGGGAATATTGTTCCCGCTATCTCTTTGAGAGTGCGATGATCCGTTTCCACTCCTCGGGTAGGATTTCCGCTACCGACAGGCGAGACTGCCGGAGAAGTTCGATTTCCGCGAACGAGGGATCGGCCTTTATTTCCTTGAGGGTAACGGGCCGACGGAGCTTCTCGACCGGTCGGACCTTCACCGCCGCCCACTTCCCGGTGTCATCGGTCGGATCGGGCAACCCGGACGCGCTGATCTCGACAATTCCGACGATCTCCTTGCCAATGTTAGAATGGTAGAAGAACGCCAGGTCCCCCACTTCCATCGCGGCAAGGTTGTTGCGCGCACGGTAGTTGCGCACGCCGTCCCACGTGCCTTCACCTTCCGTTACGAGATCATCCCAGCCATAGGCGTCGGGTTCTGATTTCATCAGCCAGTAACGCGGCACGTCCGGTTCTCCTGTGTCGTGGCCCGGCAAACGCCGCTTTAACGCAATTTTCAGCCAGATAGGCGATATGCGGGCGTTCGCAACAGCGGGGGCAAAGTTGCCGCACGACATTTCCAATTCGTCAGGTTCCGTCGAGCCGGATCGCGCGCTTGTCCGCGCAGAGCGCGATCTCGTTGCACTCGGGATTACCGTCGCAGCGATCGTGCTTTTCGTTGCGACCGGCGGAATGGTTCTGCCGCAAGTCGTGCGATCGTGGATGGGCACCGGTGTCGCCCCGGACCCGCTGCTGGTCAGCGTACTCCTGCTCAACATCGCACTCGTTATCTTCGGATGGCGCCGATATTCCGAGTTGACGTCCGAAATTGCCGAACGACGAAGAGCAGAGGAACGTGCGCGCCGTCTGGCGGAAACCGATCCGCTGACCGGAAGCCTCAACAGGCGCAGCATCGGACCGGCGACCGACGCCCTCCTCACCCTTGCCAAGGACGATGGACGAAGCGTGGCATTCGTCATGGTCGATCTCGACAATTTCAAGACGATCAACGACGTAAACGGCCACCAGGCGGGAGATATCCTGCTTTGCGCATCTGCAGACCGGATCCGCGCGCTGCTCCCCCGCGACGCGCTGCTCGCTCGGCTCGGCGGAGATGAATTCGCCTGCGTAGTCCCGTACGATCCGCGATATTCGGACCGGATAGACCATCTGGTCGGAATGCTGATCGACCGCATTGCCCAGCCTGTCGATTACAACGGACTGTCACTGGAGGTCACTGTCTCCGTGGGGGTCACGGCCAACGCCGACATCGAATGTCTTCAAACTGGCGAGAGCGAAGCGCAGGTCCTTATCCATCGCGCGGATATCGCGATGTACCACGCGAAGAAGCAGGGCAAGAACCGCTTCTTCTGGTTCGAAGAGCCGATGGAGGCGGAACTACGCTTCCGCAGCGAACTCGAAACGGGGATACGGCGCGGCATCTCGCGCGGCGAGTTCGTCCCGTATTACGAACAGCAGATTGACCTCGCGACCGGCGAGCTTGCCGGTTTCGAGATGCTGGCGCGTTGGAATTCCCCGTCCCTCGGGCTGGTCGGGCCGGACGTGTTCATCCCGGTCGCGGAGGAAATCGGCCTGATCGGGGATCTCAGCGAACGATTGATTGAGCAGGCGCTGCAGGACGCCCGCGAATGGGACCCTCGCCTGTCGCTCTCGGTCAACATCTCGCCGATCCAATTGCGGGATCCCTGGTTCTCGCAGAAGATACTCAAACTGCTGGTAAAGCACAATTTTCCGCCGCACCGTCTCGATATCGAAATTACCGAAAGCTGCCTGCACGAGAACATCGGTGTGGTGCGCTCGATCATCACCAGCCTCAAGAACCAGGGCGTGACGATCAGTCTCGACGACTTCGGCACCGGCTTTTCCAGCCTTACGCAACTGCGAACACTGCCTTTCGATCGGCTCAAGATCGACCGCAGCTTCGTGTCGGAAATCGGCGCGACAGAGGACAGCGACAAGCTGGTGCGCGCCATCGTCTCGCTCGGGGACGGTCTCGACCTGCCCATCACGGCCGAAGGGATCGAGGATATGGACATCCTCGCCAAGCTTCGGACCATGGGGCCTTTGAAGGGCCAGGGCTATCACTACGGGCGACCTGAAACCACCGAAGCCGTGCGCCAGCGACTGGAAGCTGCGGGCCTGCTCGTGTCCGGCACACCCGACCGGTCGACTCCTGAACCGGAGAGTACGGAGCACCGCAAGACCGGGTAGGCTCTGCGACACTGGACGCGAGGTCTGCCCCCGCATAGAGCCGCGACATAGATGCGGGTCCCCTTCATCAAGATGCACGGTCTCGGCAACGACTTCGTCGTGCTCGATGCCCGAAGCGAGGCGTTGCCTCCGATCGGCCCGGCGACCGTCGCCGCGCTCGCCGATCGGCGGACCGGAATCGGCTGCGATCAGCTCATTCTCCTCGAGCCGGCCGAGAATGCGGATTTCCGTATGCGGATTTTCAATGCCGACGGGGGAGAGGTGGAGGCCTGCGGCAATGCAAGCCGCGCCGTGGCACTGCTACATGGTGCGCCTGCGAGGGTTGAAACCGCTGGTGGCCTGATCGCCGTCGAGCCGACGGGCCGCGGCGCGAGGATCGACATGGGCACCCCGCGGTTCGAATGGAACGAACAGCCGCTGGCCTATGCAATGGACACGCTTGCCATGCCGGTCGGCTGGGACGGACTGGAAGGTCCTACTGCCGTGAACGTCGGCAATCCGCATGTGGTGTTTTTCGTCCCCGATGCCGAAGCCGTTCCGCTCGACCGGATCGGTCCCGAGATAGAAACCGATCCTCTTTTCCCGGAGAGGGTCAACGTCAACGTCGCCCAGGTCACTGGCCCGGCGTCGATCCAATTACGGGTTTGGGAGCGCGGCGCGGGCCTGACCCGAGCTTGCGGTACGGGCGCCTGCGCGACGACGGTTGCCGCCATACGTCGCGGACTGATCGCCGGGCGGTCGGCCACGGTCCATTTGCCTGGAGGACCGCTCGAAATCGAATGGAACGACGACAACCGCGTCCTCATGACCGGACCCGCTGCTGAATCGTTCCGCGGCACCTTCGACTGGGGCGACTTCGCGTGAGCGTTCACGTCGTTTCTCTGGGCTGCCGGCTGAACCTGTCCGAAAGCGAGCGCATTCGCGCGATCCTCGCTTCGGAAGACGATACGGTCGTCGTCAATTCCTGCGCGGTGACCGCAGAGGCCATGCGCCAAACACGTCAGGCGATCCGCCGGGCACGGCGCGAGCGACCCGGTGTACGGTTGCTCGTTACAGGCTGCGCGGTCGAGATCGAGCGCGATGCGATCGCCGCCATGCCCGAGGTTGATGGCCTTGTAGCCAATGCCGCGAAACTGGACCCTCGCGCCTGGAACGCAGGCGAACCGGCAGCGCCCGCCTCAAGCACCCATTCGCGCGGCTTCATTGCCGTGCAGAACGGGTGCGACCATGCCTGCACGTTCTGTATCATTCCCCAGGGCCGCGGAGCCAGTCGATCGCTTGCTGTCGGCGATGTCCTTCGCGCGGTCGAAGAAGACCTGACGCGCGGAGCAGGCGAGATCGTGCTCACCGGAGTCGATCTCACGAGTTGGGGCGCCGACTTGCCCAACACCCCTCCCCTCGGATCTCTGGTGGAGGCGATACTCGGCGCATTTCCCACTCTGCACCGCCTCCGGCTGTCGTCAGTCGACGGGATCGAAATCGATCCCCTTCTCGAGGATCTGATCGCCAGCGATGAGCGGGTCATGCCGCACCTGCATCTCTCGCTGCAACACGGGCACGACTTGATCCTGAAACGGATGAAGCGACGGCACCTGCGCGCCGACGCGATTTCGCTGGTCCGACGCCTTCGAAGCCGCCGCCCCGCTATTGCCATCGGAGCGGACCTTATAGCCGGCTTCCCGACCGAGACCGAGGCGCACCACGCGGCCAACCTTTCGATCGTCGAAGAACTGCAGATCGTTCACGGGCACGTGTTTCCCTATTCACCGCGACCAGACACTGCTGCTTCGCGGATGCCGCAGGTCGCACAACCGGCTGTCCGCGAGCGCGCTGCCGAGTTGCGTGCGGCCGTCGCGTCGGTGCGGGACGCCTGGCTTCGATCCCTCGTCGGACGACCGCTGGCCGTCCTTGCCGAGCGCGACGGTACGGGACACGCGTCCAATTTCGCCCGCGTCCGGCTTCCCGATGGGGTGCACCCCGGGCAGATCGTCACCATATCACCGACGCACATCGACAAGGGCCTGCTCGCATGAGCGAACCAACGTGGACCGATCGCCTGTTCGGCGGCTTCCGCAAGACATCCGAGAAGCTCAGCGAGAACCTGACCGGCGTGGTCGGAACGGCGAAGCTCGACGACGCAACGCTTGACGACGTCGAGGACGCGCTGATCGTTTCCGATCTCGGACCTGCCGCGGCGCGGCGCATCCGCGACAAGCTGGCCGAAAAGCGCTTCGGCCTCGGCATCACGGAGCGCGAGCTGAAGGAGGCGGTCGCCGAGGAAATCGCCGCGATCCTGCGGCCTGTAGCCCGCCCCCTCGAGATCACCGCATTTCCGCGACCTCAGGTCATTCTCGTCATCGGAGTCAACGGCAGCGGCAAGACGACGACGATCGCCAAGCTGGCCCACTGGCTGCAGGAAGACGACTATTCGGTGATGCTAGCGGCGGGTGATACCTTTCGCGCCGCCGCGATCGGCCAGCTTGCCACTTGGGCCGAGCGCATCGGCGCTCCGATCATCAGAGGACCTGAAGGCGGCGACCCCGCATCGATCGTCTTCGACGCGGTGAAGGAGGCGACCGCGACCGGGATCGATGCCCTGATCGTCGACACCGCGGGCCGCCTCCAGAACAAGCGCGAACTGATGGAGGAACTGGCGAAGATCCGCCGGGTCCTCGGTCGGCTCAATCCGGAGGCTCCGCACGACGTGATCCTCGTGCTCGACGCGACGAATGGCCAGAACGCCCTGTCGCAAATCGAAATTTTCAAGGAGGTTGCCGGGGTGACCGGGCTTGTCATGACCAAGCTTGACGGAACCGCGCGGGGCGGCGTTCTCGTAGCCGCAGCCGAACAGTTCGGGCTGCCGATTCATGCGATCGGCGTGGGCGAGAAGATCGACGACCTCCGCCCTTTCGACCCCGATCTCGTCGCCCGTGTGATCGCAGGAGTAGCCTGATGTCAGAGACACAGCATAAGCCGTCGGGGTGGCTGAATGTCGCCATCGATTACGGGCCGATCCTGGTCTTTTTCCTCGTCTATCGCTGGTCCAAGCCGGACGGGGATTCGCCCTCGGGCGAGATCTTCGCCGTGATCCAGAGCACCGGCGCGTTCATCGTCGCGGCGATCGCGGCACTGATCTTTTCGAAGTGGAAACTCGGCAAGGTGTCGCCGATGCTGATGCTGTCGACGGCGCTGATCGTCGGGTTCGGCGCGCTGACGATCTGGCTGCGCGACGAACGCTTCATCCAACTTAAGCCGACCATAATCTATGTGTTCTTCGCCATCGCCCTCATCGGGGGCTGGCTGCGGGGCAAGGCGCTGTTGCAGACGCTGCTGGAAGCCGCGTTCGAGGGGCTGGACCGCGAGGGTTGGCTGAAGCTCAGCCGCAACTGGGGCGTCTTTTTCCTGGTATTGGCCGGCCTCAACGAGGCGCTGCGCTATTGGCTGACTTTCGGCGACTGGCTCTGGGCAAAGCTGTGGGTTTTCATGCCCCTGTCGTTCCTGTTCACCTTTACCCAGATTCCGATGCTGCTCCGCCACGGGCTGAACACCGAAGGGCTCAAGGAAGAAGAGGCGAACCCTCCTCCTCCCTGATCGGGGATTGCAATCGGGTTGAACGGCGCGACAAAGGCCGCGGCGCGCACCGGGTCAGTCGTCTCCGACCAGCTTACGCAGCTTGCCCATCAATGCGCCGATCCGCTCTGCCGCTTCGGTGAAGGTCACCACGTCGTCGCGGTTGTTATTGCCGCGCGCTTCCTTGGCGGCCTCGACGTATCCCTCCTGATCGGCCTCGAGGGCGTCGATCAGCATCTCGATCTCTTCTTCGGTAAGCTTGAGGGCAATCGTATCAGGCATGCGTACTCCTTAGATCTCTACCTGGCTGCCAAGCTCGACCACGCGATTGGTCGGCAGGCGAAAAAATTCCATGGCGGTTGCCGAATTGCGGAGCATCCACGCGAACAGCTTTTCGCGCCATACGGCCATTCCTGGCTTCTTGCTGGCGATCAGCGTCTGCCGACTGAGGAAGAAGCTGGTCTGCATCATGTCGAACATACCGCCGCATTCTCCCGTTTCGGCAAGGGCGGCGGGCACATCGGTCTCCTGCATGAAGCCATAGTGCAGAATCACGCGGAAAATGCCGTCGCCCACAGCGTGGATTTCGAATCGCTCGGACGGATCGACGTAGGGCACTCCGGCGATCTGCACGGTCAGGATCACGACCCGTTCGTGCAGCACCTTGTTGTGCTTGATGTTGTGGAGGAGCGCGCTCGGCACGCCGCCGCTGGCCGACGCCATGAAGATCGCGGTTCCCGGCACGCGCGTTGCCGAGTTGCGTGCGCTCTTGGCAAAGATCGCGATCGGGAGCGCCACCTCGCTCATTCGGTCGCGCATCAGCTTGCGCCCGCGCGCCCAGGTCGTGAGGAGCGTGAACGCGATCGCGCCGACGAACAGCGGGAACCAGCCCCCATCGGGCACCTTGGGCAGGTTGGCGGCGAAAAACGATCCATCGACCAGGAAGAACAGGCCCACAAGCGGCAGGGCCATCCAGAGCTTCCAGCGCCAGACGGCCAGGAACAGCACGGCCATGAGGCAGGTGTCGATCAACATCGCTCCGGTCACGGCGATGCCGTATGCGCTCGCAAGATTGGACGAATTGCGGAACGTCAGAACCAGGAGGATCACCGCGATCATCAGCGTCCAGTTCACGAACGGGATGTAGATCTGTCCGTGCTGCGTCTCGCTGGTGTGCAGGATCGAGAGGCGCGGAACGAAGCCGAGCTGGATCGCCTGCTGCGTGACCGAGAACGCTCCCGTGATGACCGCTTGGCTCGCGATAAAGGTAGCGCAGGTGGCCAGCAGCACGAGAGGTAGCCGGAACGATTCGCTCGCCATCACGAAGAACGGGTTCTTGATCGCCTCGGCAGCGGCAGCCGCTTCGAGATTCATGATCATCGCCGCCTGCCCGAAGTAATTGAGCAGCAGGCATGGCATTACGAACCCGAACCAGCCGATCCGCAGTGGCCCGCGTCCGAAATGCCCCATATCCGAGTAGAGCGCCTCGGCACCCGTCACCGCGAGGACGACAGAGCCCAGTGCCAGGAAGGCCAGCCACTTGTCGGTGATGAAAAACTGAACCGCGTACCAGGGATTGAGCGCTGCCAGCACTCCCGGATTGTCCACGATGTGGATCAGGCCAAGCACCGCCAGCGTCGTGAAATAGGTCAGCATGATCGGCGCGAACAGCTTGCCGATCGTGCCGGTACCGCGTTTCTGCAGCAGAAACAGCGCGATGAGCAGGGTTAGCGCGATCGGGATGACGAACGGCGCCATGCGCGCCTCTACCGTCGTCAGCCCTTCGACCGCCGATAGCACCGAGACCGCCGGCGTGATCATGCTGTCGCCATAGAACAGCGCGGTCGCGAACACGCCCAGCATGATCGCGATCCACCCGCGATTGGTCCCGCCGATCTTTTGCGAAATCAGCGCCACCAAGGCGAGGGTGCCGCCCTGCCCGCGGTTGTCGGCATTCATGAGAATCGTGACGTACTGGAGCGAGACGATGATCGTCATCGCCCAGAAGATCAGGCTTACGACACCCATCAGGTGAAGCGTGTCGAGCGCGAGCGGATGGTGGCCGGCGAAAGTCTCGCGAAAGGCATAGATCGGGCTGGTGCCGATATCGCCGAAAACGATACCGACGGCACCCACCGCAAGCTTGACCTTGGCGCTGACGGTCTTGTCACCGTCGGCTCCGTGACCGGCCGTCTGGCTCATCGAGGTTTGATCCATGCCATGAAAGCGGCGGCGCTTAGCACCGAGACCCGGTGCCCGCAATTGCGGGCGACTGGAGCGTCATTGATTTGCGGTCTGGGCGATCAGGCTGTCGAGCCGGCTGAGCCGATCCTCCAGACCTTCGCGCCACGGGGCATCCGCCGGAGCCTTCGTCAACATGTCGGCCCACAATTCGCGCGCCTGCGGCAGTCGGCCATTGCGGATCATGGCAACACCGAGGAAAAAGCCCGGACCCGGCTCGCCAGGATCGGCCTGCGCAGCCTGCTCATATGCGTACATCGCCGCGGGAGTGAGTTGGCCGTCGGCGTGTTCCAATATCGCGTTGGCGAGGGCGAGGCGCGCTTCCGGATCGTCGGGATTGTCCGCCAGAGAACTGCGCAGGATCCCAGCCGCATCGGCGTATTGTCCCCGACGCGCAAACCCGTCGGCCACCGTCACGAAGCGACTTGGCGGCGTCGGTCCGTACAGCGAGCGACGCGCTTCGACGAGTTCGGGACCTTCCATGCTCTGGTCAGCGGCAGCGCTCTTGGGCGAGCCGGCTTGTCCCGGCGAACCTTGAAGAGCGTAACCGGCAAGTCCGAACATCAAGGCCGCGGCGAAAAGGGTCCATCCGGACTTTGGGAGCCTCGATGCCACCACGCCGAATGCGAACGCGATCGCCGCCAGCAATATGATCGGTGCGAAGCTCATGCGACCTTCCGGAAACGGCGCCAAAGCAGGAGCCCAGCGATTAGCAGGAGAACAACCGGTCCGACATAGAGCGGCCACGTAGTTCGGCTGACGACCGGGGCGTAGCTGACGTAATCGCCGTACCGCTCCATCATCCACTCGCGGATCGCTTCGGGGTCTTCTCCCGCAGCGATCCTGAGCCGGACCTGGTGACGCATATCGCCCGCCATCGGAGCGTCGCTATCGGCGATCGATTGGCTCTGGCACTTCAGGCACCGCAGTTCTTCCATCAGACCGCGCGCGCGCGCTTCGAGACCCGAGTCATCGAGCTGGCGGTAGGCGTATGGCGCAGGTGGCATCGAGTCCTGTGCAGCAAGGGGCGCAATCGCAAACGGCAGCACCGAGATTGCGACCAACATGGCGAGAAGACGGCTCACGCTCCGGCCTCGCGAAGCTTTTCCATCAGCAAGGGCACATGCTCGGCGCGGACGTCTCCGATATGCTGGTAACGAATGACACCCTCGCCATCGATCACAAAGGTTTCAGGGACCCCGGAGCTGCCGATCGCCAGTTGAAGCTCGCTCAAGTCGTCCGCGCCGATCCGCTGGAAGGGATTTCCGTAGCGAGCCAGAAAGGCGGCGACATCCTCGGGGCGGTCGCGGATCGCGACCCCGACAATCGGCGCCCCTTGGCGCTCGAGCTCGGCCAGATGAGGGGCCTCTGCCGCACACGGCACGCACCAGCTCGCCCAGATGTTGAGCAGCTTTGGTTTGCCGTCCTTCAGGTTGGCGAGCGACAGTCCCGGCACATCGGAGGTCGCCGGACGCATGTCGAATGGCGGCATAGGCTTGCCGATCATGGCAGACTCGACGAATTCGCTCTTTGGCTGGCTGAGTTGATAGCCCGCTATGCCGACGAAAGCCGCGAACAGGCCAAGCGGCAGGAAGAAGCGCCAGCCCTTCACGGCACTGCCTCCGCCCTGCGCTCGCCGGCCTTGCGCTGGACGATCCGGCGCCGCAGGTCCTCGCGAACCCGTCCGATGAGCGCGAGCAGGCCGCCCAGCGCGATCATCAGGCCCCCATACCAGATCAGGGTCACGAACGGCTTCCACCACAGTCGCACCTGCCATCGTTCGCTATCCGCAGCCTTGCCGAGGACGGCGTACAACTGCCCGTTCCAGCGAGTGGCCAGCGCACTCTCCGTGGTTTCCTGCGGCGGCGACCAGAAGCTGCGCGCTTGGGGGTGAAGCTCCACGGGCTTGCCGCCGGCGTAGCTGGCCTGCATGACGGCCTCGATCGCGGTCCAGTTGGCGCCGGCAACCGGATCTACGGCTGCCAGTTTGACACTCCACGGTCCGACAGTGGCAGTCTCGCCGACTTTAATCGCGGCCAGCTCTTCCTTGTTGAAAGCACGCTCGCTCGCCATGCCGAAAAGTGCCACCGCGATGCCGAGGTGAGCAATCACCATGCCCCAGGTCGCGATTGGCAGACGGCGCAAGCTGCGGCCCCGCAACGGCATCACGCTGGCGACGGCAAGTCCGGCGCTCAGTGCGAGTCCGATCGTCGAGAGCACTCCGGCCCTCAGAGCGATTGCAACGGCAAGCCCACCGGCCAGACAGACGAGGGCGATCAGGGCCGGCTTGCGGACGCGTTCGAGCCTGTCCCCCCGCCAGCGCAGAAGGGGACCGACCATCATCGCAAGCAGCATCGGCACGACGAACACCGTACCGACCGGATCGAAGTATGGAGGACCAACGGACACACGAACGCCCATCGCTTCGGTCAGCAGCGGATAGAGCGTGCCGAGCAGCACCACGCCCAGGATCGCCGACAGCAGCACGTTGTTGACCACCAGCGCGCCCTCGCGGCTGACGGCCGAGAACTTCTCGCCTTCCGCCACCGAGCCCGCTCGCAGCCCGAACACTGCCAGCGCTCCGCCGATATAGATCACCAGAAGCCCCAGGATGAAGCTGCCTCGTTCCGGATCGACCGCGAATGCGTGTACGCTCGTCAGAATGCCCGATCGCACGAGGAACGTGCCGATCATGCTCATGGAAAAGGCCACGACACCCAGCATGATCGTCCACGCACGCAGGGCATCGCGCGCCGCGAGCACGCTCGCCGAATGGAGCAGCGCAGTCGCCGCCAGCCATGGCATCAGCGAGGCATTTTCGACGGGGTCCCAGAACCACCAGCCCCCCCAGCCGAGTTCGTAATACGCCCAATAGCTGCCCGCTGTGATGCCCACCGTCAGGAATATCCATGCACCGAGAACCCAGGGCCGCATGGCGCGGGCGAATTCGGGGGTGACCTGACGGGTGATCAGGGCGCCGACCGCAAAACTGAATGCCACCGAAAGGCCGACGTAGCCGAGATAGAGCGTGGGTGGGTGGAACGCGAGGCCGATATCCTGAAGCAGCGGGTTGAGTCCGTTGCCTTCGACCGCGGGGGTAGGCAGTCGCTCGAACGGGTTCGAACTCAACAGCAGGAACGCGTAGAATCCCAGAGCGACGAAGCTCTGTGCTGCGAGCGTCGCCTGCATCGTGCGCTCGGGGAGCCTTCGCTCCACAAAGGCGATCAGGGCGCCGGCAGCACTCATCACGGTGATCCACAGCAGCATCGAGCCTTCATGGTTGCCCCAGGAGCCCGCGATCTTGAAAATCAGCGGCTTGTCCGAATGCGAGTTCATCGCGACGAGCTTCACCGACAGGTCCGTTCGCACGAACAGCCAGACCAGCATCGCGAACGAGAATACGCATAGGACGCCCTGCACGATGGCAGCGGGACGAATGAGACCGGCAAGCTCTCCGCCGCTCTCCTCGCCGCCACGCCATACGGCCAGTGCGCCTGCGACTAGTTGCAGGGCGGCAAGAGCGGCCGCGAGCCAAAGGGCCGCGAGTCCGAGCTCGGCGATCATATGGTGGTCTCTGCCACCGCGGCCTTTTTGTGCTGGTCGTTCATGTCCTGAAGTTCGCGCGGCACGTAGTTCTCGTCGTGCTTCGCCAGCAGGTTGTCTGCGACGAATGTGCCGTCGGATTGCATCTTGCCTTCGGCCACCACGCCCGAACCCTCGACGAACAGGTCCGGCACGATTCCCGAATAGCGCACCGGCACGCGCGCATCGCCATCACCCACCACGAAGTCGATCGTCACGCCGTCGGATTGGGTCTTGATCGAGTTGGCCTCGACCATCCCGCCGAGACGTATGGCCTGCCCCGGTGCCGGCGGGTCCTCGACGAACTGGGAGGGCACGTAGAAGTAGCTTGCCTGATTCCGCAGCGCCCACGATGCAATCACCCCAGCGGCAACCAGCGCAACCAGCGCTATGACTACCAGGATCAATCGCTGATGCTTCGCCTTCACTGCGCTCACTTGCGTCCCTCGTCACGATTGCGTTCGGCGCGGCGCATGGCCAGCCAACTCCACCCCAAGAGTATCAACGTCGCGCCGATGCCGAGGGCATAGGCGGCGATAACGAAAGGCCAGTGATCGAGCGACTCGCGCATCAGGCCGCTTCTCGCGCCCGGCGGCGCATGCGCGCCTCGGCCTGCGCCTCGGCAAGCAGGGCTCGCATGCGCATCAGGACGACCGCTACGAACAGCAAGGTAAAGCCGAGCGTCGCGACCATCAGCGGCCAGAGAAATGCGGGCGCCATGGCAGACCCGCCGGTGCTGATGCTTGGCGGCTGGTGGATCGACGACCACCACAGGACCGAGAAATGGATGATCGGCACGTTGATGACACCGACCAGGCCGAATATCGCCGGAATCCTGGAAGAGCCACCCTCGCGGGCCGTCGCACCCGACAACGCCATGTAGCCGAGGTAAAGAAACAGCAGCACGAGCATGCTCGTCAGTCGGCCATCCCATTCCCACCACGTGCCCCAGGCGGGGCGGCCCCAGAGCGACCCGGTCGCAAGGCACAGCGCGGTGAACACCGCCCCCGGCAAGGCCGCGGCCCGTCCGGCGATCGCGGCAAGCGGATGGCGCCAGACGATCTCGGCGAGACTTGCCCCGGCGATCGCGGTCCAGCCCGCCATGCCGAGCCATGCGGACGGCACGTGAATGAAGAGGATGCGGACGGTATCGCCCTGCAGCCGTTCGGCAGGGGCCACGAACAAACCCCACGCCAATGCACTACCCGCAAGCGCCAGTCCGAGGCCCAGTAGCCAAGGGGTCAGCGGGCGAGCGATGCGGAGAAAACGCGTGGGATTGGCGAAGCCGTGCATCGGATAACCGTTGACACCGCTTTGGCATTCCCTGCCGCATGCGGCAAGGGTCAGTTCCCGGAAATCACCGCCCGATGAGCTTCTGCGCCATGCGGTCGGCAACCCGATCCGACGATACGCCGGTATGGTCGCTCTCTTCCCAGATCGTCCGCAGTCGATCGGGGATTTGCGCGATGCGCTTGCGAACTTCGTTGATGTCGCAGGATTCACCGTTGGTCCGGGCAAGGTATTCGAGCGTCACCGAGATGATTCCGCCGGCGTTGATGACGTAGTCGGGCGCGTAAAGAATACCGCGCTCCGCCAGCAACTGACCGTGCTCGCTCCGCGCCAACTGGTTGTTCGCGCCACCCGCCACGATCGCGCAATCAAGAGCGGCGATGCCCGCCTCGTCCAAGATCGCACCCAATGCGTTGGGGCTGAATACATCGCACGAAACCGACATGATCTGCGCCGGACTTACCGCCTCGCCGTCCACTTCGCGGGCAAGCGCCTTGGCGCGCCCCTCGTCCACATCGGCCACGACAAGCAGTGCGCCGTCCTTGCTCAGGAGGCGGGCGACGCCGCCACCCACGCTGCCGGTTCCCTGCAATGCCACGCGAACGCCCTGCAGGCTGTCCTTGCCCAGCTTGTGCGCCACCGCTGCCTTGATGCCATGATAGATACCCATCGCGGTGAACGGCCCGGGATCGCCGCCCGCCTCGCCCTCTCCGACCGGCAGGCCGGACACAAAGCGTGTGCGCTGCGAGACCGCGACCATGTCGCTTTCGCTGATCCCCACGTCCTCGGCGGTAACGTACTTGCCGCCCAGGGCTTCGACCGCATCGGCGAATGCGGCAAGCAATTCCGGCGTCTTGGTCCGCGCCTTGTCTGCCAGGATCACGGCCTTGCCGCCGCCCATGGGCAGGCCGGCCATCGCGTTCTTGTAGCTCATGCCTCGGCTGAGGCGCAGGGCGTCCCGCAGGCCGTCCGCCGGGTCGGCATAGTGCCAGAAACGCGTACCACCGGCACCGGGGCCGAGGTGGGTGGAATGCAGGGCAATGATCGCGGTCAGACCCGATTTGCGATCGCGCACGAGCTGGACGAGCTCATGATCGTCGAAGTCTGCCTGAGTCCAGAAAGCCGTCATGGAAATGCCCCGCATCGCGTCGAAATCGTCGGATTCGCACGACATCGAAGAAGGGGGAAATGGGGCGATCGAGGGGTCTCGAACCCCCGACCTCCGGTACCACAAACCGGCGCTCTAACCAACTGAGCTACGATCGCCACATGCCCCCGGCATGCCGTGATGCGGGGCCATGATAGCCACGCGGCAGGCCGTCAAGGCGGTTCCCTCGCGGGCGAGCGCCTGTTGCATACGAGGCCCCGATTTGGAAGTGAAAACTGCGTACGCGCGACGCTGGCGTAATATTGTTTCGCGGCCTGATTTCACCTAGGGACGAGCGATGAACGCCCCCGGCGAATCTTCGGCAGATGTCCTGCTCGAACGAGCGGGAATGCAACGGTCACCGTTCCCCAAGATAGAACTGTTTCAGCTACGGGATTTTCTTCCTGCCGCGATGTGCAATGAGCTGATTTCCCTCATCGAGACGAACCGCCGACCTTCAACGATCGCCGATCCAAATGGCGACACCTATTTCCGCACCAGCGAAACCTGTGACCTCGATCCGGACGAGCCTGTGGTTCGCGACCTCGAAGCGCGCCTGCATGCGCTCAATCGCATCGATCCTGCACACGGCGAGCCGGTTCAGGGCCAACGGTACGACGTCGGGCAGGAATTCAAGGCGCACACCGACTACTTCGAACCCGGCGGCATCGATTTCAATCGGTACTGCTCGGTTGCGGGACAGCGAACCTGGACTTTCATGGTCTATCTGAACGCGGTGGAGGCCGGCGGCGGGACGCGGTTCGGCGTTCCGAAGAAGATCATCCAGCCCGAGCCGGGCAAGTTGCTGGCGTGGAACAACCGGCGCCCCGACGGCCGGCCCAATCCCAATACCCTTCATCACGGCATGAAGGTCCGTCGCGGGGTCAAATACGTAATCACCAAGTGGTACCGGGAAAGGCCGTGGGGTTGAGCAATGCGCGAGTGGTGGGCCTCGCCCGCAATAGAACGCACAGCTTCTCGAAGGCATCGAGCGAAACACTGCGGCTGATCGCGGGCATCGGCGTCGAAGGTGATGCGCACGGCGGCCAGACAGTCCAGCACCTGTCGCGCATCCGGCGCGATCCGACCCAGCCCAACCTGCGCCAGGTTCACCTGATCCACGCCGAGCTGCTCGACGAGCTGGCGACGAAAGGTTTCGTGCTGGGGGAAGGCGACCTGGGCGAGAACATTCAGACCCGCGGTATCGATCTGCTCGATCTGCCGCGGGAAACCCGGCTGTTTATCGGGGAGGCAGTCCTGCGCGTCACGGGACTACGCAATCCTTGCAACCAGATCGAAAAATTCCGATCCGGCTTGCTGCAGCACATGATCGAGAAGCGCGCGGATGGTTCGATCGCCCGCAAGTGCGGCATCATGTCCGTTGTCGAACGGAGCGGGAGCATAGCGACAGGCGATACGATCCGGTGCGAGTTACCGCCCGGCCCGCATCAGCCGCTCGAGCCGGTATGACGAACGAAAAAGGGCGGCCCGCAAGGACCGCCCTTTGAAATTCGATGTCGAAATCGACTTACTTCTTGAGCGTCAGCCCACCGAAGCGCTGGTTGAACTTGGCAACGCGGCCGCCTTCCTGAAGCTGCTGCTTGCCGCCGGTCCATGCCGGGTGGCTGGTGGGATCGATGTCGAGCGTCATCGTGTCGCCCTCGGCGCCCCAGGTCGAGCGGGTCTGGAATTCAGTACCGTCGGTCATCTTGACGGTGATCGTGTGGTAGTCGGGGTGACCTTCGGTCTTCATCACGTGTCTCCGTAGCCTCGGAACGGTTCCGACCGGTCCAGCTGTGGTGGGAAAGGCGCGCGCCTAGCGGTGCTTCGGCCGAAATGCAAGGTTTCGCTTAATCGGCCGGTGCGTCGGCGATCATCGCCGTGAACTCGACTTCGCAAGTGGTGTTGCCGTCAACGCTCGCACGGCCCTTGAACTTGCACACGCGCGAGGATTTTCGGGTAAACTCGACTTCGAGATCGAGCAGACATCCCGGCTCGACCGACGCGCGGAACTTCGCATTCTCGATCGCCATGAAGATGACGAGCTTGCCCGTACCGGCCAGTTCGAAGGTCTCGATCCCCAGAACGCCGGCGGCCTGTGCAAGCGCTTCGATCTGCAGGACGCCCGGCATGATCGGCCGCCCCGGAAAATGACCCTGGAAGAACTGCTCGTTGAACGAGACTGCCTTGACCGCGTGTATCCGCTCGCCAATCTCGATCGACCGAACGCGATCGACGAGCAGCAGCGGATAGCGATGCGGCAGGGCCTTGAGCACCTTGAGGATATCGTACGCGTGCGCCTGCGGCACTTGTCCGTTGTCCTCGCTCATCGATCCTGCCCCTTCGTTCGATCAGCGGCTTGTCGCAGCCGGCGGCGTGGCAGCAGGGGCTGCCGGCGCCTGACCCGCAGCAGCGGCGGCGGCCTCCTGCTGCTGACGTACTTCGCGCGGCACCCAGCCCTGCGGGGGCACGAGCTGTGCGTTGGGCAGCAAGGTGTTGAGCTCGTTCAGCACGTCCTGCGTGATGTTGTAGGCCGCATCGGCATAGATCACCGCGCCCTGCGTCGGATCGAGGATCAGCTGGATGTTCTTCTTGCGCGCCGCATTCTGGACGGCTGTGTCGAGGCGGTCCTCGATCTGCTCGGTCACATAGGCACGGCTAAGCGCGACGGGAGCGACGAGCTGCTGAAGCTCCTGCTGGCCGGACTGCTGGATCTGCTGGATCGTCTGGGCCTGCTGGTTGAGAGCCGGGTTGTTCGGATTGGCCTGACGGTCTGCATTGAACTTGTCGACCAGAGGCTGGAGCTGGGCGGCGATCGCAGCACGGCGTGCTTCGGCCTGATCGAGCTGCGGCTTGTACGTGACCGGGCGCTGCTGTTCTGCCGTCTTGTAGGCGTTCGAGTTGGCAACGACCGCCGGCAGGCTGACCACGCCGATGCCCTTAACCACCTGGGCGGCGGCAGGCGCGGCCGCGATCGGCGAAAGCGCGGCGAAGGCGATGCCCGCTGCGAGCAGGCTCTTCGAGAAAATCTTCATCAGAATTGTGTTCCTACGTTGAAGGTGAAGCGCTTGGTGTCATCACCTGGCTGCTTCAAGAGCACGTGAGCGAAATCGATCCTGAACGGACCGAAGGGCGAGTTCCAGTTGACGCCGATACCCACCGAAACGCGCGGCTTCGGCGTATCGCCGAGGAACTGTTCGGTGAACGGCGGTATGTTGTTCAGCAGCGGCGTGTTGGCCGCGCCACTGGGCGAGGTGGGGCTGGTTACCAGCGTTGTCGTGGTGGTGCCGTCTGCGTTGGTGACGGTTTGGGTGAAGAGTGCATTGCCGTTGGCATCGCGCTGCGGGAAATTGCATCCGGCAGGGAAAGTGCAATCCTGCACCAGGTCCTGCGGATCGCGGAACTGGCTACCCCAAAGCGCTCCCACGTCGACGAAAACCGAGGGACGCAAGCCAAGCTCCTGAACACCGCTGCCCAGCGGAATCTCGATTTCGGCGCGACCGAGGTAATAGAAATTGCCGCCGAGCGCGTCGTCCGACACCCGCTCCCGCTCGGTCACCACCAAGGGCAGGGGATTGGCGGGATCGGGGCTGTCGGGGTCCGCGATGATCGGCTGGCGAAGAACCCGCGGACCCACGCCGCGGATGTCGAACCCGCGGAACTGCGGTTCACCCAGGAAGAATCTGTCGGTCAGCTGGACGCGGTCGTTGCCGAGCGCCTTGATCGCACCGCCTTCGCCCTGCACCGAGAATATGAACCCGCTGCCCAGCGGCCAGTATTGCGCCGCGCGGGCGCGGACCCGGGCATACTTGACCGAGCCGCCGAGGCCGGCAAATTCGCCCGTGATCGACGCCGACCGGCCGCGCGTGGGGCGCAGACGACTGTCGAGCGAATCGTAGGCCAGCGTAACGCCGAGAATCGAACTCGTCCGCTTGCCGACCGCTTCGCAAAGGTAGCGTCCCGCCAGCAGCGGATCGCAGGTCAGGTTCGGCGGGCTGAGTCGGTCGGAGAAGAACTGGTTCTCGTCGAGCGAAACCTCGTCGAAGTTCAGTGTGTAGCTGCCGATCAGCGAGGTATATTCCGACAACGGCACGCCAAGCCGCAGCTGACCGCCAGTGGTCGTCTGCTGGAAAGTCGTGTTGCGATCGTTGTTCAGGTAATTGAAGCTGTTCAGATCGCGCCGATAGATGTCGACACCCGCCGAAATGTTGCGGTCGAACACGTAAGGCTCGGAAAAGCTGAGGTTCGCGCTCTTCGAATAGCGCGAGTAGTTGACGCCGGCGCCGACCGTCTGACCACGACCGCGGAAGTTGCGCTGCTGGATCGATGCGGCAAGGATGAAGCTCTCGATCGAGGAAAAGCCCGCCGACAGCTGCAACTGTCCGGTGGCCTGCTCCTGCACATTCGCCTCGAGCGCGATGCGATCGGGCGTGGTGCCTTCCTTCTGCGAGACCTCGAAGTTTTCCTGGAAAAAGCCGAGAGACTTGATCCGGTTCTCCGAACGCTTGACCTGCAGCGAGTTGAACGCATCGCCTTCGACGAGGCGGAATTCGCGCCGGATGACCTTGTCCTGCGTCAACGTGTTGCCGTTGACGTCGATCCGCTCGACATAAACGCGGGGCGCCTCGCGCAGAACGAAGGTGACCGACATGGTCAGGTCTTCCTTGTTACGCCGATACTGATCGTCGACCTGCGCAAAGGCATAGCCAAAGGTGCCAGCAAGCTCGGTAAGCTGCTCCACCGTATCCTGAATCTGCTTGGCGTCGTACCAGTCGCCTTCCTTCATCGGAAGATTGCCGGTCAGGCCCTCGCTCGAGAAGTCGCGCAATTCGCTCTGTACCGCGACGTCGCCGAACTTGTAGCGTTCGCCTTCCTCGACGACGTAGGTGATGATGAAATCGCGCTTGTCGGGAGTCAGCTCCGCCACGGCCGAGATCACGCGAAAATCGGCGTACCCTTGGGTGAGATAGAACTGACGCAGTTTCTGCTGGTCGAACGCAAGCCGGTCGGGGTCGTAGCTCGTGCTGGACGAGAAGAACCGCGTCGGGCGCGCCTGCTTGGTCAGCATCTCGCTGCGCAGTTCGCCGTCGGAGAATGCTTCGTTGCCGAGGATGTTGATCTGGCGAACCTTGGACTTGGGCCCTTCGTTGATCTCGAACACCACGTCGACGCGGTTCTGCGCCAGCTCGACCATTTTGGGTTCGACCGTGGCGGCAAAGCGGCCCTGCCGCTTGTACAGTTCGACAATGCGCGCAACGTCGGCGCGGACCTTGGAACGGGTGAAAATCTGGCGGGGGGCCAGCTTGATCTCCGGGAGGATCTTGTCCTCCTTCAACCGTCGGTTACCCTCGAGGACGATCCGGTTGATGACCGGGTTCTCGACCACAGTCACGACCACGTCGCCCCCGTTGTTCACTATGCTCGCGCTGGCGAAAAGCTCAGTCGCATAGAGGTCCTTGAGCGCCTGGTCCCCCGCGGCCTGCGTGTAGACCTGGCCGGGCCGCAGACGGATGTAAGATACGATCGTCGTCGGTTCTAGACGCTCCGCACCACTGACAGAGACCGTGCGGATCACGTCGGACTGCGGCGCCGGTGCCTCGGCGATCGCGGATGAGGGCGTCGGTGCCGGTGCCGGGGTCGCTGCGGGCGTTTCCTGGGCAAATGCTGTCGCGGGCATTCCCGCCAGGATCGTCCCGCAAAGCAGCGACAGCCCCAGCCGGGCGAGACCCGGCCGGTTAGCGTTGCCTGCCAATTCGCGTGCCATCATCGACGTGGGACTTCCGTCCATAAACCTATCCATGCGCTCAGGTATGCTCCGTGTCGCCTGCCGCAGGTGAGACCCGGGCGGCGGGTGGGCCGCCCTTGCCCCATACCCGGTCCCCGATCAAGCGGTGGAAGGCCTGTTGTGCCCATGCGCTCAGCGCGCGAACGATTCCTCGGCTTACTTGCTACCGCCCGAAAATTGGCAGCGACAGCAGGTCGTTGACCGTAACGAACAGCATCAGCGCAAGGATAACCGCCACGCCGGCGCGGAACGCAAATTCCTGACCGCGCGCCCCCACCGGCTTCCGGCGGACCGCCTCTGCCGCGTAGAAAGCCAGGTGCCCGCCGTCGAGGGCGGGAATTGGCAACAAGTTGATGAACGCCAAGTTAAGCGAGATCAGCGCTGCGAAGCCGACGAACGCAACCGGGCCAAGGCTCAGCTGCTCCCCGGAAAACTTGGCGATCTTGATCGGTCCGCCAAGTTCGTCGACAGAACGCTGGCCGGTCAGAATTTGGCCTATGCCGGTCACCATCATGCGGACCAGGTTCGCGCATTCGACGAACCCAAGCCGGGTGGCCTCGACAAAGCTGACCTGCTCGTAGCTGATCGGACTGGACCACACACCCAGACGGCCCACGCGGGATTCGTTGCCGAAACGATCCCTTTCGACAGCACTGCCGATCGTCAGGGGAACGCGCAGGCGTTCGCCTTCGCGTTCGACACCGAGTACGATCGCCTCTCCGGGGTGCATCAACACGCGCTCGGTTATGTCTCGGAATTCCGCCACCGGCTCACCGTCGATGGATACGATCCGATCGCCGACGCGCACACCCGCCGCTTCCGCCACCGACCCTTCGGCGAAACTCTGGATGACGTTGGTCTCGGCTGGATCGACCTGAACCGGTTTGCCGATCATCATGAAGAACGCCGCGAAAATCGCCACGGCGACCACAAGGTTGGTCAGCGGCCCCGCCAGTACAATCAGGGCTCTCTGCCACAACGGCGCGTGGTGGAAACTGCCGTCGCGTTCCGCTGGGGTCATCGCCGCGATTGCGTCCGCATCGGGTATCGAGGCGGGGTTCATATCGCCCTTGAACTGGCAGTAGCCGCCCAGTGGCAATGCCGACAGGCGCCACCGCGTCCCACGGCGATCGGTGTAGCCGACCACTTCCTTGCCGAAGCCGACCGAGAACGCCTCGACCCCGACGCCGAACAATCGACCCATAAGGTAGTGGCCGAATTCGTGCACCGTCACCAGCGGCCCGAGCAGAAGCACGAAACCGACGAGGTAAAACCAGAATGGCGGCGTTTCGATCAAATCAGGCAAGCTCCAGCAATTCAGAGGCTCGCACACGCGCTTCCCTGTCGATCGCCAGTACTTCGTCGAGCGAAGCAGGTGCCGGCGGCAGGTCGCGTTCAAGCGTACGTTCGACCGTTAGCGCAATTCGTGTGAACGCTATCTTTCCGGACAGGAATGCCGCGACGGCCGCTTCGTTAGCTGCGTTCAAGACGGCGGGCGCTGCGCCACCCATTTGTGCCGCCTCGCGCGCGAGCCTCGTGGCGGGGAACCTTACCTCGTCGGGAGCCTCGAACGTCAACGATCCGATCGCAACCAGATCGAGCGGCTCCATGGGGGTGTACATCCGCTGCGGGTAGGCCAGGCACGAGGCGATCGGCACGCGCATGTCCGAAGGACCGAGCTGCGCCAGCGTCGATCCGTCGCGATATTCCACCATCGAATGGATGACGCTCTGCGGATGAACGACGATCCCGATCCGATCGAGGCCGACGGGAAACAGATGGTGCGCCTCGATGAATTCGAGACCCTTGTTCATCATCGTCGCCGAATCGACGCTGATCTTGGCGCCCATGTCCCAATTGGGATGCGCGACGGCCTGTGAGGGGGTCGCCGCTTCGAGCTGGGACTGGGTCCACGTGCGGAAAGGTCCACCGCTCGCGGTCAGAGTGATCCGCCGCACGTCCGAAATGCGACTGCCCTGAAGACACTGGAAGATCGCGTTGTGCTCGCTGTCCACCGGCAACAACTTCGCGCCGGTGCGGCTTACGGCAGCGGTCATCACGTCGCCTGCCGAGACCAAGGCTTCCTTGTTCGCGAGCGCTATCGTGCCGCCCTGTTCGATCGCCGTCATGACCGGCGCGAGCCCTGCGCAGCCCACGATCGCCGCAACCGTCATGTCGGCCCCCAGCGAAGCCGCGTCGCACAGGGCCTGCGCGCCACCCGCACATTCAATGTCCGTGCCTGACAACGCATCGCGCAAGGCCGGCAGGCATGTTTCGTCGGCAACGACAGCGATCTCGGCGGCGAACTCGCGTGCCAGGGCGGCAAGCTCGTCGACGTTGCAGTTGGCCGTCAGCGCCATGACGCGCCAGGAATCGCGGTTGCGTCGGATAAGGTCCAGCGTCGACGCGCCGACCGATCCGGTCGCGCCGAGGATCGAGATCGACCGCATCAGTTGGCGATTCCCGATGCGAGCGCGCCCACCGCGATCGCGACCGGCAGCATCCCGTCGATCCGGTCGAACACGCCGCCATGACCTGGAATGAGTTTCGACGAATCCTTCACCCCTGCCCGGCGCTTGAGCCACGACTGGAAAAAATCTCCCGCCTGGGCGAGGACCGCGAGGCCGGCGCCCAGCAAAGCGGCGGCACCGAGATTGCCCACGCCGAGCGATAGCCCAAGGTCGAACCGCGGCCCCACAATCCCGCCATCGATCGCGACGACCCACAGAACCACCCAGAGCGCCGCGCCGGCCATTCCGCCCACGAGGCCCGCCCAGGTCTTGGAAGGGCTGATCGACGGCGCGATCTTGGGACCGCCGATGGCGCGCCCGGTGAAATAGGCGAAAGTATCGGTGAAGACCGTCGCTCCGATTATCAGGATTATGAGAAAGTCGCCCGCCCCGACCAGAACGCCCCCGGCAAGGCCGAAGTACACCGCGCCGGCAATGATGGCCGCAAGACGATAGGGAATGTTCGCGGTCGCCCCGACCACCAGCAGAACGAATTCCACGAATGCGACCAGCGCGACGATGACGACGAACGTATCGAATACCGTGCCGCCGATTACGATCGCACTGACCGCGAGGGCCAGCATGACGACCGCCGAGGCGAGGCGAACGGGAAGGTCGGCGTTCTTGCGCGGCGCAGTCTCAACGTCCGCCATAGCGCCTCTCCCTCCGCGTAAATTCCGCAAGCGCATCGGTCAGGTGCTCGGGGGTGAAATCGGGCCACAGCACATCGGTGAAGATCATTTCCGCATATGCGCTTTGCCACAACAGGAAATTCGAGAGCCGCAGTTCCCCGCTCGTGCGGATAAGCAAGTCGAGCGGCGGGAGTCCGGCGCTGTCGAGATGCCTTTCGATCGATTCGACCGTGATCTCGCCTTCCGCTGCGGCCGCTGTTGCCGCCCGGGCGATTTCCTGCTGCGAACCGTAATTGAGCGCTACCGCGAGTGTGCGCGCTCCACCCGCCGTCCGCGAAAGGGCATCCTCCAGCATCTCCACGATGTCGGGGGCAAGGCCACGCCAGTCACCGAGAATATGCAACTTCACGTCGTTGGCGATGAATTCCGGCAGGTCGGATTTGACGAACCTGCGCATCAGATTCATCAGATCTCCCACTTCTTCATCGGGCCGACGCCAGTTTTCGGTGCTGAAAGCGTAGAGTGTCAGGCATTCGATCGATGTTTCGCCGAGCGCTCTTACAAGCCGGCGCACGGCTTCGACGCCGCGCTGATGGCCGATCGCGCGCGGCAGGTGCCGGGCTTTCGCCCAGCGTCCGTTTCCATCCATGATGATCGCGACGTGGCGTGCGACACCGCCCTCGCCCGCCATCACTCCGCTCCGGCGCTCCGACGCGTCACTGCGAGAGGATTTCTTTCACCTTCGCCGCCACGACGGTGTCGATCTCGGCAACGTGGCTGTCGGTCAGCTTCTGGACGTCGTCTTCCGAACGCTTGCGCTCGTCTTCGGAGATATCCTTCTTCTTCTCGTCGTCTTTGAGCGCTTCCATCCCGTCGCGGCGCACGTTGCGGATCGCGATCTTCGCCTTCTCGCCGTACTCGCCGGCAAGCTTGGCCAGTTCCTTGCGGCGCTCCTGGGTCAGATCGGGGAGCGGCAGGCGCAGGGTCTGCCCATCGATCATCGGGTTGAGGCCCAGGTTCGCCTTCGCGATGCCCTTTTCGACCGGGGTCAGGTTCGACTTGTCCCACACCTGCACGCTGAGCATCCGCGGCTCGGGTGCCGAGACCGTGGCCACTTGGTTGAGCGGCATCATCGCGCCGTACACCTCGACCATCACGGGATCGAGCAGGCTGGTGTTGGCACGGCCGGTGCGCAGCCCCGAAAGATCGCCCTTCAGGCTTTCGATCGCACCCTTCATCCGCCGCTCGATATCGGCTTTGTCGTACTTCGCCATTGTCAGCTTCCCTGCACTATCGTCTGGACGCCTTCGCCGCGCAGGACCTGCGCGAGGTTGCCCTGCTCCCTGATCGAGAAAACCACGATCGGGATGCCGTTGTCGCGGCACAGCGCAACCGCAGAGGCGTCCATTACCTTGAGATTGTCCGCCAATACCTTGTCGTAAGTGACGGATTCGAAACGCTTTGCCTGCGCATTCTTCTTCGGGTCGCTGTCATAGACCCCGTCGACGCTCGTGCCCTTGAGCAGCGCGTCGCACTTCATCTCCGCCGCACGCAATGCCGCGCCGCTGTCGGTGGTGAAATAGGGCGCGCCGACACCGGCTGCAAAAATCACCACCCGGCCCTTTTCGAGATGTCGCTCGGCCCGGCGGCGGATCACCGGCTCGCAGACCTTGTCCATCTCGATCGCCGATTGAACGCGGGTCTGGACCCCCAGTTGCTCCAGAGCATTCTGCATCGCCAGCGCGTTCATCACCGTGGCCAGCATACCCATGTAATCGGCTTGCGCGCGGTCCATGCCCTGCGCCGCGCCCGCCATCCCGCGGAAGATATTGCCCCCGCCGATGACGAGGCAGATCTCGAGCCCCGTATCCTTCGCCGCCTTCACTTCCTTCGCGAGTTCAGTGACGAACGCGGGATCGATACCGAACTGCTGGCCGCCCATCAGCACCTCGCCCGAAAGCTTGAGGAGCACACGCTTGAGCGGTGGCAAGGGCATAGATCGCGGTCTCGATAAGCTGCTGAATTCGGGTTGGCGGGGCCTTACCGGCAACGGGGCACACTGCCAAGGGCAGCGGGCATCAAAAGCCCAAGCCCCAATTCCGATCGAGCGTCTCAACGACGAATTGATTCGACCTGCAGTATCGTCGTCGTATCGACGACTTCGCCATGACGGGGAAAAGGTCGGCGAACCTTCAGGCGAACCTTATCGCCGGCCAAGAAACTGTGATGAGTGACCGTCCACGAATCGGCACCTAACAAATCAAAGCCGTGAAGGCCCACAGTGATCGTGCAGGTACTTGCACAGTAGGCGCGCACCTTGGCCGACAAGAGACCTTTGCTTTCGATGGTTTCAGCGACGATCACGACGCGATGCTAGTGAACGCATCCTAAACTGCCAAGCTATGACAAATAAAAAGCCCCGCGTCGGAAATACCTACGCGGGGCTTTCGTTTCGATAGGCCGATTCAGCAATCGGTGAGGACTTCAGCCCTTTACGGCTGCGGCCACCTCGGCTGCGAAGTCGGTTTCTTCCTTCTCGATGCCTTCGCCGAGCTGGAAGCGGACGTAGTCTTTCAGCACGATCGCCGCGCCCGCATCCTTGCCGGCCTTGGCGACGACTTCCGAGATGGGCGTCTTGTTGTCCATCACGAAGACCTGGCTGAGAAGCGCGTTTTCCTTGGCGAACTTGCCGATGGCACCTTCGACCATCTTGGCCTGCACTTCGGCGGGCTTGCCCGATTCGGCAGCCTTTTCGGCAGCGATCTTGCGCTCGCGCTCGATCACTTCGGCGTCGAGGCCGTCGGCGTCGAGGGCCTGCGGGAAAGCGGCGGCGATGTGCATCGCAAGCTGCTTGCCGAGCGCTTCGAGCGCCGCCTTGTCGGCGGTAGATTCGAGCGCGACGAGCACGCCGATCTTGCCGAGGTTCGGAGCCTGCGCGTTGTGCATGTAGGGCACGACGACGCCTTCATTCACCGACACGTGCTTGAGGCGGCGGATCTGCTGGTTCTCACCGATAGTCGCGACGTTGTCGGTCAGCTTGTCGCTGACGGTCCCGCCGTCGGGGTACGAAACGCCCTTGAGCGCTTCGACGTCGGACGAGCCTTCGGCCAGCGCGACTTCGGTGACCTTGCGGACGAAGTCCTGGAACTTGTCGTTCTTGGCGACGAAGTCGGTCTCGGAGTTCACTTCGACCGCGACGCCCTTGGTGCCCGACACGGCAACGCCGACGAGGCCTTCGGCCGCGGTGCGGCTCGACTTCTTGGCGGCGGTGGCGAGGCCCTTGGCGCGCAACGCGTCGACCGCGGCTTCGATGTCGCCATTCGCGGCTTCGAGAGCCTTCTTGGCGTCCATCATGCCGGCGCCGGTCTTCTCGCGCAGGTTCTTCACGTCGGCGGCGTTGAAAGCAGCCATGTTCAATTCCTTTGTCTAATAGCAGTGCGGCGCCGGGAGCAATGCGTCCCGGCGCCGATATTCGGGAAATGCGAAGCGGATGTTACGCCTCGGTAGCGGCGTCCGCCACGTCGGCCTCGGCCGGCGGTTCGGCCATCGCGCCGATGTCGGCACCCGAATCGATCGTCGCACGGCCTTTGCCGCTCGAAGCCGCTTCGGCGACTGCGTCACAGTAGAGGCGCACGGCGCGGGCCGCGTCGTCGTTGCCCGGGATCGGGAACGCGATGCCGGTCGGATCGACGTTCGAATCGAGAACCGCGACGACGGGAATGCCGAGAACGCCGGCTTCCTTGATCGCGAGATCTTCCTTGTTCGCGTCGATTACGAACATCACGTCGGGAATGCCGCCCATGTCGCGGATGCCGCCCAGCGAAAGCTCGAGCTTGTCACGCTCGCGGGTGAGCTGCAGCACTTCCTTCTTGGTCAGGCCCGAGATTTCGCCCGAGAGCTGCTCGTCGAGCGTCTTGAGGCGGCGGATCGAACCGGAAATGGTCTTCCAGTTGGTCAGCATTCCGCCGAGCCAGCGGTGGTTGACGAAGTGCTGGCCCGATGCGCGAGCGGCCTGCGCGATCGGCTCCTGCGCCTGGCGCTTGGTGCCGACGAACAGAACCTTGCCGCCCGAGCGGACGGTGTCCTGGATAAAGTCGAGCGCGCGCGCCATCAGGGGCACGGTCTGCGACAGATCGATGATGTGAACCCCATTGCGGGCGCCGAAGATGTACGGCTTCATCCGCGGGTTCCAGCGGTGGGTCTGGTGGCCGAAGTGTGCGCCGGCCTCGATCAATTGCTGCATGGTGACGGTCGGGGCCGCCATAGGTAATTCCTTTCCGGTTGAGCCTCTGGAGAGCTGGAACCGTCGCGGAGATCCCGCGATCGGCACCGGTATGAGGCGCTCTCCATGTGGATTTGCCCGCCACTCTGCCCGGTCGTGAGAACGGGATTCGGAGCGAACGGCGCGGCCCTTAACGGGATAGAGCGTGAAAAGCCAGCCTCAATTCGTCGCTGGAATTGCGTGATCCGTCGCGAATTACCTTGACGAGATAGAACAAAAAGAGAACAAAGGCCGAGTCGCGGGAACACACCTCGTGCGTGAGTTTTCCACCAGTCGTCCACAGGGTGTCAACAAGCCTGTGCCATAAGGATAACGATCGATGACCGCCTTCCTGCTTGTCGCGCTGTTCGCCACCGTCGCAGTCGCCAGCGCGCTGACCATCGCCGATGCGGCCGTGCGCAGCCGGAGCGCGCTCCGGTCTTTGCGTGTCGAGAACGCCCGCGGTGACGCTTTGCGCATGATCACCGTAACGATGGAAGGTATCGAAGGCACCCGGATGCCGGCACTTCGGCCTGTTCCGGCTGTTTCGGCCCGTTCCGCGCGTCGCTGCGCTGTCAGGTCGCCGGCACCGATGCGCGCTGCCGCCTGATCCGCGCATACCGCGCGATGGACCAGGGGACGGTCGCCAGATAGACCAGGCAAATACCCGTCAGCGTCCACCACGGCTCCAACAGGAGCGCTGCAAAGACCATCCCGACCAACGCAATCAGGCCAAGCCGCACATCCGGTCGCGGACGCATCTTGCCCCAGCTGAGTGTGGCAAGATTTGAGATCATTAGGAATGCGACGAGGCCCGTCCACGGTGCCACCAGGCGCGGATCTCGAAACGTTTCGTCTCCGGTCGCCAGCCAGATATAGATCGGCAGGAAGGCAAGACCCGCTCCCACCGGCGCCGGAACGCCGGTCAGAAACCCTGCGGATTTGTGTGGCTGCTCGCTGACGTCGATCTGGGCGTTGAAGCGCGCGAGCCGCAGCGCACCGCAAATGGCGAACGCCAGTGCAGCGAACCAGCCGAACCGCGTCACGTCGTCGAGCGACCACAGGAAAAGGATCAGCGCCGGTGCGGTGCCGAAGCTCAACGAATCGGCAAGGCTGTCGAGTTCGGCGCCGAAGCGGGATTGGGCCTTGAGCAGCCGGGCAACGCGCCCGTCCATCGCATCGAGCACGCCGGCCAGGATGACGGCGAATACGGCCTCCTCCCAGCGTTCGGACATGGCAAAGCGAATGCCGGTGAGTCCCGAACACATTGCCGCGGCGGTGATCGCGTTGGGCACGACAGCGCGCATCGCCAGCCCTCGCGGGCCGGAGCCGCGGGGTGTCAGGGGAACCTCGTCCTCGGCCGCCTTGGGCCCGATACGCGGTCGTTCTTCAGACATGAAATCGCATTACTGGCTGATACCTTCGATCAATTTCTGCGTGCCGGTTTCGGCGAGTACCGTCTCCCCCGCCACCACCGTCTGACCGAGCACGACCTTGGCGTCGGTGCCGGCAGGCAGATAGACATCGACCCGGCTGCCGAACCGGATCAGGCCCACACGCTGACCTGCCGCGACAAGATCGCCCGGCTTGACGAAGGGCACTATGCGCCGCGCCACAAGTCCGGCGATCTGGGTGAATCCGATGGCGAGGCCATCGGGACGCTCGATCAGGATGTGCTGGCGCTCGTTGTCCTCGCTCGCCTTGTCGAGGTCCGCATTCATGAACTTGCCGGGAATATAGACGACGCGCCGGACCGTGCCGCCGATCGGCGCGCGGTTGATGTGAACGTCGAACACCGACATGAAAATGGAGATGCGGGTTACCGGCCCTGCCGTCAGGCCGCGCGTGCCGCTGCCATCGTCGACCATCATTTCCTTCGGCGGTTCGACCTGCGCGATCAGTGATACCAGCCCGTCCGCCGGAGAGACGATGAGGTTTTCGCCCTGCGGCACGACGCGCTCGGGATCGCGGAAGAACGCGAGGATGCCGACGCTGAGAAATGCGAGCGGCCAGGCCACAGTTTCCCATGCGAGAAGCGCGGTCACCAATGCCGCTGCCGCTGCGATCAATCCGAACTTGCGTCCTTCGGGATGGATCGTCGGCCAATGCCAGTGCGCGTCGCCCCGCCCCCGGTTGTCGAGAATTTCTCCGGCCATGCCGATTGGCTTAGGTGCTGTGGCCGTTCGTCACAAGCGAAACCGGATCAGACTCCCGCCCGCCGCACGAAGACCGTCCCGGCCGAATATCCGGCACCGAACGAACAGATCAGCCCCACATCACCCACCTCAAGATCATCGGAGTGCTTGTGGAAGGCGATGATCGATCCCGCGCTGGAGGTATTCGCATAAGTGTCCAGGACGGTAGGGCTTTCGTCGGCACTCGCCTCGTGACCCAGCACTTTCTGCGCAATCAACCGGTTCATCCCGGCATTGGCCTGGTGAAGCCAGAGTCGGCGCAGCGATGATGGCTCGATCCCCAGCCGGTCGGCCTCCTCGCAGATCATCGACGCCACCATGGGTACCACTTCCTTGAACACCTTGCGCCCTTCCTGGACGAACAGCTTGTCGGCCGCGTCGCGCGTTTCGGGGGCAGTCCGGTTGAGAAAACCGAAGTTGTTGCGGATGTTGTTGGAGAAGACAGTCTTTAGCTTTGTGCCGAGGATGTCCCAATGCGAGGCCGGGGCCAGGCTCACGTCCTCGACCAGGACCGCGGTCGCAACGTCGCCGAAAATGAAATGGCTGTCGCGGTCGCGCCAGTTGAGATGGCCGCTGGTTATCTCGGGACTGACCACGAGCACGCTCTTTGCGTTGCCCGCGCGGATGTAGTCGGCGGCGGTCTGGATACCGAACGTGGCCGACGAGCACGCGACGTTCATGTCGAAGCCGAAGCCGTCGATGCCCAGCGCGTGCTGGATCTCGATCGCCATCGCGGGATAGGCGCGCTGCATGTTCGACGCTGCGCAGAGCACCGCGTCGACGTCCGACGCATCGCGCCCAGCCCGGTCGAGCGCCTGCCGGGCCGCCGCTACGCCGATCTCCGCCATGATCGAAAGCTCGTCGTTACCGCGCTCGGAAATGCGAGGGCACATCGTATCGGGATCGAGCACGTTCGCCTTGTCCACCACGTGCCGCGCCTGGATCCCGCTGGCCTTCTCGATGAACTCGACCGAACTAGGCTCCAGCGCCGCGATCTCGCCAGTACTGATGGCGTCCGCATTGGCGGCGTTGTGCCGCTCTACATACTCGTTGAAACTGGCGACCAGTTCCGCGTTGCTGATACTATGCGACGGTGTGAACAGGCCGGTGGCCGATATGACTGGATGAGGCATCGCGGCGAGTTAGGCCCCCGTCCGTTCGCTCGCAAGCGCCCAGTCGCTTTGATCAGGCCGCGGTAAGCAGCCAGGCCCAGAGTCCGACGGCCACTGCCAATGCTCCGGAAATCGTCACCGCCGTGACCCGCGCCATACGCCGTCTGCGACGCGCGAGGTTCGCCCGCCCCTCTTGCGACATCGGAATTTTCTTCACCATCCCTGCAACCCACTGCCCCCAACCACAGCGCGACCTGAAACGGGCGCTTTGCACGCCTCGTTGGAAATGGTGGACAGGGCTGGATTCGAACCAGCGTACGCTTGCACGGGCAGATTTACAGTCTGCTGCCTTTAACCACTCGGCCACCTGTCCACACAGGGCCTGCCGGATCGAGTTTGATGACCCCGTAAAAGGGGCCGGCCGGCCGAGGAAGGCGCGCAATGGCGAAGCGGCGCTTGCCTGTCAATGGCCCTGCTGGCAGGGGCGGTTGATGGCCAAAGGCGAGAAAAAGCGCGCGATGCGCGGCAGAGCGGGACGGATGCAAGGCGGTCGCGGTTCGGGCCGCGCAAGCACGGGACAGGTTCGCTTGTGGGGCCGCCACGCGGTCGAGGCCGCGCTCAAGAACCCGGCGCGCGTCCATCGAAAGCTCTGGGCGACTCGCGAAGGGGTTGCCGCACTCGATGGAGAGCTGCCGGCCGACTTTCCGGTCGAGTGGGCGGATGCTTCCGATCTCGCACGCCTTGTCGCCCGCGACGCTCCGCACCAAGGTCTCGTGCTCGAATGCGGCGCGCTCGATGACGTGTTCCTGGAGGATGTGATCGGCGATGCGCCCATCCTCGTCCTCGACCAGGTGACCGACCCCCACAACGTGGGTGCCATCCTGCGGTCGGCCGCCGCGTTCGGTGCCGCCGCAATCGTCACGCAGGATCGTCATGCACCGCCAGAATCGGGCGTCGTCGCCAAGTCCGCGAGCGGCGCGCTCGAGGTCGTGCCCTGGGTGCGGGTCGTGAACCTTGCCCGCGCGCTCGATGAACTGGCGGAAAGCGGCTACTGGCGCATCGGTCTTGCGGGGGAAGCCGACGCAACGCTCGCCGAGGCACTGCCAACCGGTCCGGTCGCCCTCGTCCTAGGTGCCGAGGGCGAAGGCATGCGTCACAACATCGCCGGGCACTGCGACGCACTGGCCAAGCTGCCGATTAGCGACGCGATCGAAAGCCTGAACGTTTCGAACGCGGCGGCCATCGCGCTATATGCTATCGCGACGAGGAACGACTGAATTCAGCTAGGTGGGGGTTGTCTGGATGGACCGCAAACCGTTGATGCACAGAGCCGCTGCGGCCGCGGTTGTCGCAGCATTCGCCTTGGTTCTCTCCGGATGTCTCCTCTGGCCTGGCGCCTTTTCGTCCTCGCTCGACGTGCGGCGCAGCGGCATGTTCACCTTCGCCTACGATGGCGAGATACACCTGATGGCGCTGAGCAAACTTGCGCGGATGGGAGACCTCGCCAGCGCGGAAGAGTTCGTCGCCGAAGCCTGTTACGACGACGATATGGAAACCCGCGAATGCTCGGTGGAAGAACTCGCCGAGCAGCGAAAGGCTTGGGATGAAGCGGCAGCCGTGCGCGCGGCGAGCAAGGCCGAAGAGGCAGAGGCGGCGCGCGCCATGCTCGGCGGCATCGACCCCGCCGATCCGGCGGCTGCCGAAGAACTTGCCGCCAAGCTTCGCCGCCAAGTGGGGTGGAAGCGTGTGGAGCACAAAGGCGACGGACTGTTCGACGTCAGCTTCGCGGTCACTGGGCGGATCGACCACGATTTCCTGTTTCCAACGATGGAGGGCTTCCCGATGGTCAATGCCTTCGTGGCAGTCACGCGGCGAGCCGACGGGACGGTGCGCGTCGATGCGCCCGGGTTTGCTCCATCGGGTGGCGGAAATCCGTTTCAGGGCATGATGGCGGGAATGGGCGGCATGTCCCTGCCGAAAGGCAAGGACGGCGAAAAGGGTCCCATCCTGCCGAAGATCGAGGGAACCTTCTCAGTTACGACCGAAGGCGAGATACTGGCCAACAACACCGACGAGGGTCCGGTAGCGCGGACCGACGGGCGCACGTTATCGTGGACGATCAACTCGCGCACGAAGATCGCACCGACCGCATTGATCAGGCTGGACTGACCGGACAACTGCCCGGTCAGTCGAAAATTCGTCTCAGTTCACGGAGTCCTTGAGGACTTTACCAGCCTTGAACTTGGGTTGGTTCGACGCCTTGATCTTCATCGGCTCCCCCGTGCGCGGGTTGCGCCCGGTCGATGCCTTGCGACGGGCAACCGTGAACGTTCCGAACCCCACCAAACGAACCTCGTCGCCCTTCTTCAGCGCCGAGGTAATTGCGTCGAACACACCTTCGACAGCGCTTGCGGCGTCGCTCTTCGAAAGCCCTGCAGCCTCCGCAACTGATCCGATGAGATCGTTCTTGTTCATTCCTTCCCCCTCGCTGGTGCGCGCGACCGCAGGCGTATCCGCAGAATCGCCAAATGATGAAAGCGCGGACTTGAATGCCTTTTCACGCGTGAGTCAAAGGCTAATCGGACAGATGGCAGACAGAAGAGGCGCGCCGTGTCCCTTTGAGAGACACGGCGCGCCGAGTGCCACAAATCCGCAGGGGAAATACAGTCCTAGTGTGCCGTCGTACCCTCACCACGGCCGCCCGCCCCGGGTTGGCTGGCGAGGTCGTCTGCTTCGGTCCAGTCGATCGATTCGAGCGGCGCGACCAAGGCACGCTCGAGCACTTCGTCGACGTGACTGACCGGCACGATCTCGAGTCCATCCTTGATGTTCTGCGGTATCTCCGAGAGGTCCTTGACGTTGTCCTGCGGGATGAGGACCGTCTTGATCCCGCCGCGCAGCGCAGCGAGGAGCTTTTCCTTCAGCCCTCCGATCGCCAGCACCCGTCCACGCAGCGTGACCTCGCCGGTCATGGCAACGTCGGGCCTCACGGCCACGCCGCTCAGCGTGGAGATGATCGAGGTGACCATCCCGATACCCGCGCTGGGCCCGTCCTTCGGCACCGCGCCTTCGGGCAGGTGGATGTGGATGTTCTTGCGGTGGAACAGACTGGGCCGGATCCCGTAGGCCGGCGCGCGCGCCTTCACAAAGCTGAACGCCGCGGCGATGCTTTCGGTCATCACGTCGCCAAGCTTGCCGGTGGTCTTGATCTCGCCCTTGCCCGGGGTGGTCACGCTTTCGATCGTTAGCAGTTCGCCACCGACCTCGGTCCATGCGAGACCCGTTACCGCGCCCACCTGCGCTTCGGCCTCGCCCATGCCGTGCTTGAACTTGCGAACGCCCGCAAACTCGCCGAGGTTTTCGGCGGTAACCGTGATGCTGGTCGCCTGCTTCTCGAGAATCTTGCGCAGGCTCTTTCGAGCAAGGCGCGCGATCTCGCGCTCGAGAGTTCGGACGCCGGCTTCGCGCGTGTAATATCTGATCAGGTCGCGCAGGCCCTCGGTCGTCAGCGAGAACTCGCCCGCCTTCAAACCATGCGCTTCGATCTGCTTGGGGATCAGGTGCCGCTCGGCGATCTCTACCTTCTCGTCCTCGGTGTAGCCCTCAAGCCGGATGATCTCCATGCGGTCGAGCAACGGCTGCGGCAGGTTTAGGCTGTTCGCTGTGGTGACGAACATGATGTCCGACAGGTCGAGGTCGAGCTCCAGGTAGTGATCCTGAAACTTCGAGTTCTGTTCGGGGTCGAGAACCTCGAGCAGAGCCGACGCCGGATCGCCCCGGAAATCCTGGCCGAGCTTGTCGATCTCGTCGAGCAGGAACAGGGGATTGCTGGTCCCGGCCTTCTTGAGGTTCGAGACGATCTTGCCCGGCAGCGAGCCGATGTAAGTGCGGCGGTGGCCACGAATCTCGGCCTCGTCACGCACGCCGCCCAGCGACTGGCGCACGAACTCGCGCCCCGTCGCCTTGGCGATCGATTTGCCGAGACTGGTCTTGCCGACGCCCGGAGGGCCGACAAGGCACAGGATCGGCCCCTTCAGCTTGTTGGTCCGCGCCTGAACCGCGAGGTACTCGACGATACGGTCCTTGACCTTTTCAAGCGCGTAGTGGTCCTCGTCGAGCACCGCCTGCGCCGTCGCGATGTCGCGCTTCAGCTTCGACTTCTTGCCCCAAGGCAAGCCGAGGAGCACGTCCAGGTAGTTGCGGATGACGGTCGCTTCGGCGCTCATCGGTTGCATGGTCTTGAGCTTCTTGAGTTCGCTCTCGGCCTTGGCGCGCGCTTCCTTGCTCAACTTGAGCTTGGCGATCTTTTCGGTCAATTCGGCGATCTCGTCGCCGTCCTCGCCGTCGCCGCCGCCGAGCTCGTTCTGGATCGCCTTCAACTGCTCGTTAAGGTAATATTCGCGCTGGGTCTTTTCCATCTGCCGCTTCACGCGGCCACGGATCTTGCGCTCTACCTGCAGGACCGAAAGCTCGCCCTCCATGATCGCCATGACCATTTCGAGCCGCTTGAGCGGGCTCGCTTCGGTGAGTAGCGCCTGCTTGTCGCTGACCTTGCCCTGCAGCGCGGCAGCGATCGTGTCGGCCAGATCGCCGGCATCGTCGATCTCGGACAAGTCCTGCCCGGCGTTCTCGCCCAGCTTCTTGTTGAGCTTGGCATATTCGCCGAACTGCTCGACGACCTGACGCATCGTTGCGACTACTTCGCTGCCCGAAGTCGTTTCGGGCTGACGCACTTCGACCTCGGCAACGACGAAGCCGTTTTCCGGCCGCATGGCAACGAGCCCTGCCCGCGATCCGCCCTCGACCAGAACGCGGACCGTGCCGTCCGGCATCTTGAGAAGCTGGAGAACCTGCGCGACCACGCCAACGTCGTAAAGCTCGTCGTCGGTCGGATCGTCGGTGCCCGGATCGAGCTGCGCGAGAAGGAAGATGTCCTTGTCGCCCTCCATCGCGGCCTCGAGCGCGGCGACCGATTTCTGGCGGCCGACGAATAAGGAAACTACTTGGCCTGGGAAGACCACGATGTCGCGAAGGGGGAGAAGGGGAAAAAGCTGGTTCATGGGTGATATCCGTCCTTGCGGGGGATATGGGGTGCAGGCTGCGGGGGTGCAATCCCGCGAGGCCAGCAGCGCTGTGGACGGACCGGGCCGCCCTCAGAGCTCGACCGTCACCGTCACCGTGTCGGCATAGTATCCTGCTGTGCCCGAAGTTGCGACAGGATCGACCCGCCCATAGGCCACCAGTTTGAGCGAGCCACCCTGCACGGTCGCCGCAACCGGCGCATCGGTGTCCCAAGGGACGCGCCGTGCCGCGTCGCTGTAGATCGCATAGGGCACGAAGCCCTCTGCGCCCGCGAGGCGCGCACGACCAGAGGATTCGTTGATTCCCCGATCGAGGCCGACCGCCACGGGTACGTCGGTGTTGCATGTTACATCGATCCGGGACTCGGCATCGATCGTGCTACCCGTATCTCCGGCAAACGAGAGCGGCGAGGCTTCGACCGAACAAGCCGGGCGAACGACCAGCGATACGCGCATCGTTGCCGAAGAGGCCTGCTGGGCGGCAGCCGTTGCCGGCGCGATTGCAGCCGCCAGGGTCAGCGTTCCGAGAGCCATCCGGACATCCATTCGAGGCAGGATGCCCGAAGATCGCGGCGGGTTAAATCCGGTTAACCACGAACGGTGCGATCAAGACCGCGTTAACCGTCAACTGAAGCCGGGGATATTGAGGCCCGGCGGAAGTCCCATGCCCGACTGGATACGGGCCATTTCCTCTCCGGCCACGCGGTCCGCCTTGCCGCGCGCATCGTTGAACGCTGCAGTGACCAGATCTTCGAGCATCTGCTTCTCTTCAGGCACAATCAGGCTGTCGTCGATCGAAACCGACAGGATTCGACCCTTGGCCGTGGCGCGGATTTTTACCAGACCGCCACCGGCCGCGCCCTCTACCTCGAGGCTGTCGAGCTTGGCCTGCGCGTCGCCCATCTGCTGCTGGATCGTTTCGGCGGCCTTTTGTGCCGCGGCGAGCATTTCTTCCATCGATTTCATGCGTTTCGTCTCCAAGGGGGTGCGCCGGAGCTGTCCTCATCGGGGACGAACTCGGCGTCGGGGAATGCGGCGAAAGTCGCCTCGACAAGGGGGTGCGCGCGCATCCGCGCATCGGCGTCGGCCTTGAGCGCCTGCTCGCGCTCGACCAGCGTGGGCTCGCCGCCTTCGGGCACCTGATCGACCTGCCAACGGCTACCTGTCAGTTCGAGCAGGGTCTGGCGCATTTCGGGCGCGAGATCTTCGCCGAAACCCGGTGCCTGCGAAAAAACGATCCGGCCCTCGACGACCTCTATCGGACGGACCTGCATCCGAAGCCGCGAGGCCAGATGCAGCGATCCGCCCTCGCGCTCGATCCGGTCGACGAGCGTCCGCCACTCGATCGGGGATGCGGCCGCCGGCTGGCCCGGCCCCGCAGTGCCGTCGACAGCCGCCGGGGCGGCCGAAGCGCGCGCGGCGATATCCTCCAGCTTTCTGGCGAGCGTACCGGGGTCGGGCAGATCGGCGGCGTGCAGCGTCCGCAACAGTGCCATCTGCGCCGAGACCAGCGGATCGGGCGCGCCCTTCACTTCGTCGTAGCCCTTGATGAGCAGCTGCCACAGGCGATGCAGTTGCCCGGGTGCCAGCCGCGCGGCCCAATCTTCGATCGTCGCGCGTTCCTCCGCCGTAGGGGCATCGGCCCCGCTGCCCCCGATCTGCGCCACGGTGATCCTGTTGGTCAGGTCCATGAGCGAGCGCATCAGCGCGAGCGGCTCCACGCCCAAGGCATACTGGTCGGCGAGCGCTGCAAGGAGGCCTTGCGGATCGCCCTCGAGCAGGCACGCGAACAGCCGCCGTTGTGCGCCCCGATCGGCAAGGCCCAGCATGTCGCGGACGCGTTCGGCGGTGACCCGCCCCTCGGTGTCCAGATCGGCATGGGCGATCGCCTGGTCGAGGATCGACAGCCCGTCGCGAACCGAACCTTCGGCGGCGGCGGCGATCAAGTGCAGCGCCTCGGTCTCGGCCTCGACTCCCTCCTGGCGGCAGACGCTGGCGAAATGCTGCTCCAGCATGTCGGCGGGAATGCGCCGCAGGTCGAACCGCTGCGTCCGGCTGAGCACCGTGACCGGCAGCTTTTCCACCTCGGTGGTCGCGAAGAGGAACTTCACATGGCCCGGCGGTTCCTCAAGCGTCTTGAGCAACGCATTGAAAGCATTGCGCGACAGCATGTGAACTTCGTCGATGATGTAGATCTTGTAGCGTGCCGAGACGGCCGCGTAGCGCACCGCCTCAATGATCTCGCGCACATCGTCGACGCCGGTATTCGACGCGGCGTCCATCTCGATCACGTCGATGTGGCGGCCTTCCGCGATCGCGCGGCAGGGTTCGCATTCGCCGCACGGGTCGATCGTGGGTCCGCCCTGCCCGTCCGGTCCGATGCAGTTCAATGCCTTGGCGATCAGCCGCGCGGTCGACGTCTTGCCGACCCCGCGCACCCCGGTCATCAGGAAGGCGTGCGCCAGCCGGTCGCGCTTGATGGCGTTGGCGAGCGTGCGGACCATCGGTTCCTGGCCGATAAGCTCGCTGAAGGTCTGGGGGCGATACTTACGCGCGAGGACGCGGTAGGGCTGGGACGAAGGTTCGGCGGGCTTGGTCGCAGGTGGCGAAGGCACAGATGCCGGAGCCGGGGCGGGATCGCCGAACATCGCGCTCTGCCCTGCCGCCTCCAGTTCGGCAGCGCTGGGTGCGGTGTCCTCTTCGTCGTCGGCTGGGGGATCGCCGAACATGTCCCCGGAATCGGTCATGGTCCGAAGCTAGGGAATGGCGCGGGCAATGTCATGCCCGTCTTGGCGAAGAGTGAGGAGCCGGCCGACCCGCCGCAACCCGTTGTGGCTGCTTCCTTCCGGACCTGACCAGGTTGGCGGACGCAAGCGTCCGACCGACTCCCGGCGGCGCATATGGCGGCATGAAACGGGAAAATCAACTCAGCGAAAGTTATCGGCGTATGCCTGCAGCTTGAGCGCCTTTGGCGGGGTCGCATGGACGCGTGCGGGAATGCCGTATTTCGCGGCATAGGCCTGCGCCTCTTCCCGCGTCGCGAAGTGAAGCACGACCTGCGCCTGCGTATCGCCGCTGCCGGTCCAGCCCATCAACGGGTCCGCCACACGAGCCTCGGACTGCTCGAATTCGAGGATCCACTGGTCGGTCAGCGCCTTGCCGGACTGCATCGCGTTTTTCGGGCGTTGATAGATACGAGCTGCCATGGCGTGCCCTTAATTCAGGTTTCGGATCGTTGGAAGGCGTTCTTGGTCTTGAGGCTGGGCTTTTCCGCCCATGGTTCGTCCGGCCAGCGATGTCGGGGGTAGCGGCCCTTCATCTCGCGCTGAACGTCCTTCCAGCTCCCGCGCCAGAAGCCTGGCAGGTCGCGCGTCGACTGGATCGGCCGTCCGGCGGGACTGGTCAGCTTCAGCAGGAGCGGCCGCGCATCGTCCTTCGGTCCGATCATCGGGTGTGCGTCCAAACCGAACACCGCCTGCACGCGCACTTCGACGCTGGGCGCATCGTCGCCGGCATAGTCGACCGGGTGCGAGGTTCCCGCAGGACTCGCAAACTCGCGCGGCGCCAGCCGATCGAGACGCTGGCGGGCGTCCCAGTCGAGCAGGCCGAGCAGCGAATCGATTACCTTGCCGCGCGCCATACCCAGATCGCGCCGTCCCCTGAGCAATGGTCGTAGCCACTGATCGACGGTGCCCCCCAGGTTAGCCTCGGTCAGAGCATCGATCCCGGCATATCGCCCGCGCGCCAGAAACTCGGGCGGGACGATTGTCGACAGGTTCTCCAGCGCTTTTTCCGCAAGTAGATCGGCTATCGCCTCCGCATCGGGTGAAGGGTCCGGGCCAGTCGCGAGGATGATTGCACCTATCCGTCGCTCGAGCCGCGCCTCTACGCGCTCTCCGGTCCAGTTCAGGACGCTGCGCCGCTCGATCCGATCACTCAGCCAGCGCTCCACATCTGACGTTTCCAGTGGCAGCGCGGCTGTGATCCGCGCGCCCTTGGCTGCCCCTTGGGCATCGCCGATTGCAAGCCAATCCGACCGCGCCAGCGGACTTGCAGGGTCGAGCATGTAACCCCGCCCGCCCGCGGATAGCCAATGCTCCCCGGAAGCATCGCGTCGCCGTGCAAGGTTATCGGGAAGTCCGGCGAGAACGGACACTGATGGCGGAACATAGCCATCCTGCTTGCTCCCCCCGAGCCCCTCGGCCTTTCGGGCCCAGCCCGCTGCCAGCTTGCGACTGGCCTCGGCGCGCGGTGAGCGGTCCGCGTTCCAGCGGTGCATCCGCGCGGCAAGATCTTCGCCCCGCCCGCCCAACCCGCGCTCCTGCAGCAGCATGGCCACCTTCGCCGCCACGCCCGCCGATCCCGCTTCGGCACCGGCAAGGATCATCGCTGCGTGCGACGGATCAAGCGGAAGCGCGGCAAGCTGCCGCCCTCGCTCCGTAATGCGGTCTGCGCCATCAAGTGCGCCGAGCGCCACAAGCCGTGCCCTTGCAGCCTCGAGCGCGGCTGCCGGGGGCGCATCGAGCCAGGCAAGTGCCGAGGGATCGCCGGCGCCCCACTGCGCGAGCGCCAGCACCAGCGGAGCAAGATCGGCGGTGAGCATCTCGGGGAGGTCGAACGGCGGCCGACCCGGATGCGCCGCGGCCTCCCACAGGCGATAGGCAACGCCCGGTCCCTGCCGCGCGGCGCGCCCTGCGCGCTGGGCCGCGGCCGCCTGGCTCGACCGTCCGGTGACGAGGTGGGTGGTTCCTGCCGCCTTGTCGAATTCGGCCCGCCGCGACAGCCCGCTATCCACGACGACCGAAACACCATCGAGGGTAAGCGAGGTTTCCGCGATGCTGGTCGCCAACACGATCCTCCGCCGGCCTTGCGGGTCGCGGCGGATCGCTGCGCGCTGACCGGCGGGTTCTATTTGCCCGTGGAGCGGCAGGATCACCGCGTCGGGCAAGCGAGGCTCGATCCGCTCGCGCACCCGTTCGATTTCTCCGACACCCGGAAGAAACGCGAGAACGTCTCCCTGCGTCTCGCGCCACGCCGTGGCTACCGCAGCGGCCATTGCATCTTCGATCCGTTTTTCAGGAGTTGCGCCCAACCATTTGATTTCGAGCGGATACGCCTTGCCGGCGCTCTCGATGACAGGCGATCCGGGACCGAGCAGCCGGGCGAAGCGCGCGCCGTCGATGGTCGCCGACATGACCACGATGCGCAGATCGTCGCGCAGCACGCTCTGGCCTTCAAGCGCGAGCGCCAGGCCGAGGTCGCCCTCGAGATGCCGTTCGTGCGCTTCGTCGAACAGGATTGCCGACACGCCCGAAAGGTCCGGATCGGCAAGAAGGCGATTGACCAGGATCGCCTCGGTTACGACCAGCACGCGGGTCCGCGACGACTGGCGGCTGTCCATTCGGGTCGCGTAGCCGACCGTCTCGCCCGCCTTTTCGCCAAGCAATTCCGCCATGCGCTCCGCCGCAGCACGGGCTGCGACGCGGCGCGGACTGGTGACGATGACCTGGCCGGCGCACCACGGTTCGGGAAGTAACGCGGGCGCGACCGCCGTCGTCTTGCCCGCTCCCGGCGGCGCGATCAGCACCGCGCCGGTCGCTCCGCGCAGAGCTTTGAGCAGGTCGGGCAATACCGCATGAATCGGCAGATCGCTCATCGGCCTGTCACACCGATCGGGCATGGATTCCGAAACCGCGATGTCAGGCCGCTAATCCGTAAATCGGCATTTCGCAGTGTCGCGGTTGTCACCTTTGGCCAATTAGCCATGACCGCGCAAACGATACGCAAGAAACTCGGAAGGGCGAACGGTCGGACCATCGTTGCGGGCCTGCCACATCGACCGGCGGGTAGGAAAGCGCGAGCTGTCAGTACCCGCGCGCCACCGCGAAGTCCGCGGCCTCGGCCATCGCCCTGCGCGCGGCGCTGTCCGGGAAGATCGACAGCGCATCGATCGCCCGGCTGGCGAAATGCCGGGCGCGCTCACGCGTTGCCTGCAGCGCGCCGTGTTTCGCGATCAGGCGGGTAGCCTCGACGAGGGCTTCGTCCCCGTCGCGATGCCCGGCAATCGCGGCCTGCCAGAACTTGCGTTCGTCCTCGTCTCCGCGCGCGTAGGCCAAGATCACCGGCAGCGTCATCTTGCCCTCACGGAAATCGTCGCCGCGCGCCTTGCCCATCGTGCTCGCGTCCGAATCGTAATCGATCGCATCGTCGACGAGCTGAAATGCGATGCCCAGGTTGCGGCCATAGTCGTCGAGCGCCTGCTCGCGCCGCTCGTCGCATTCGGCGACGACGGCGGCAATCCGGCTCGCGGCCGCGAACAGTGCGGCAGTCTTGGAGCCGATGATCGAGAGGTAGCGCTCCTCGCTCGTCTCGATCTGCCGCTGTGCGGTGAGCTGATCGACCTCGCCCTCGGCGATTACGGCGCTGGCGTTCGACAGGATCTTGAGGACTTTGAGGCTGCCGTCCTCGACCATCAGCTCGAACGCGCGGCTGAACAGGAAATCGCCGACCAGCACCGTTGCCGGGTTGCCGAACACGATATTGGCCGCAGCCTTTCCGCGGCGCAGGTCGCTCCCGTCGACGACGTCGTCGTGGAGCAAGGTGGCGGTGTGGATGAACTCCACCGCCGCGGCGAGCTTGTGATGACGAGCACCATTGTACCCGACGAGTTCGGCCCCTGCGAGCGTCAGCATGGGCCGCAGCCGTTTCCCGCCGCCCGAGATCAGGTGGCCGGCAAGCGCCGGGATCAGCGGGATTTTCGACTGCATCCGGTCCAGGATCACGGCATTCACCGCGTTCATGCCCGGCGCGGTGAGCCCCAGCATGGGATCGAGCGAAGGCTCGCCGTCAGGGCGCGATCGCTTCAGCGGGATGATGTCGGCGCTCATGGCTTGGCCATGCGAAAGCGCAGGCAGCTTGGCAAGCGCGGAATCGCGGCTATCGTGGCGGCAAGACCATGACCGCGCCCCCCGACCCCGTTCTCGCCAGCTATCGCAAGAGCATCGATAACTTCGATGCCGCACTGATCCATATCCTGGCCGAGCGGTTCCGGATCACGCAGGCGGTAGGGGAATACAAGGCAAAGGCCGCCCTCCCCCCGGCAGACCCGTCGCGCGAAGCGGAGCAGATCGCCCGCCTGCGTGCACTCGCCGAAGAAGCGAATCTGGACCCCGAGTTCAGCGAGAAATTCATCCGCTTTGTGATCGACGAGGTGATCCGGCACCACGAAAGCGCCCGATCGACCTGAACATCGACCTGATCACAATGCGGGTTGGCCTGCCCTCGGCAGGCTGAGCCGCACGAGCAGACCGCCCAGGTCCTCGCTCTCGCCCAGCGACACGTCTCCGCCGTAGATCTCGGCAACGTCGCGCACGATGGCCAGGCCCAGCCCGGTGCCGGGCTTGCCGGTATCGAGCCGCGCGCCGCGATCGAATATCCGAATGCGGTCTGCTTCGGGAATGCCCATCCCGTCGTCTTCCACCCAGATAACGCAGCGGTCGCTGCCCGGTTCGGCATCGACGGTCACGAACACGCTGCCGCCGCCGTACTTGGCCGCGTTCTCGATCAGGTTGCCGAGGATCTCGTCGAGGTCCTGGCGCTCGATCGAGACGATGGCGGCGCTGTTGCCATCCAGATCGAAACGGGTGTCCTCGTAGATGCGGGTCACTGCGCGCAGCACCGCCTCCACACTGGGCCAGACTTCGGCGCGCGAATGGCCGGTCGCCCGCCGCCCCACCGCGCGGGCGCGGGCGAGATGATGTTCGACGTGGCGCTGCATCGTCTTGGTCTCGCGGCAGACGAGATCGGAGAGTTGCGGATCGTGCGCGGTAGCAGCGTTCGTCAGCACCGTGAGCGGCGTTTTCAGCGCGTGCGCGAGATTGCCGGCATGAGTCCGCGCCTCCTCCGCCTGCCGCTCGGAGTGCGCGAGGAGCCCATTGAGCTCCTCGACAAGCGGCTGGACTTCGAGCGGGAGCGGATCGGTTACCCGGTTATGGCCGCTGGCGCGCATCCGCTGAAGCGCGCGGCGCACGCCCCTCAACGGCCCAAGGCCATACCATGTCTGCAACATGGCCATGCCGAAGAGGCCCAGGCCAAGCACCGCGAAGCTCCAGTATAGGATCGATCGAATGCGCGTGAGCTGCGAATCCATCTCTTCCTGGCTCGCGGCCACGGCGAACGTCCACACCGTGTCGCTTCCGGGAAGCGTGGTCGAGCGCTGCGCGACGCGCAGAGGTTCGCCCGGAAACTGGTCCGATTCGTAGATACGCATATCGGGATCGCCGTCGCCCTGCACAGCAAGGCTGCGGTCCCACAGACTGCGGCTCGGGTAATCCTCGTGACCCGCACCCGTGATCTGCCAATAGAGGCCGCTGTCCGGCTCCATGAAGCGCTGGTCGCCCATCGGGCGGATGAACAGGACTTCGCCGTCGGCGCCGATCTCGACCGAGGTGATCATCGCCGTCAGCATGTAGCTGAGCTGATCGTCGTAGTTCTTCTGGACGAGGTTCGTCATCGTCCGGTCGAGCGCGAACCCGCCGCCGAGCAGCAGGATCGCTATCCAGCCGAACGCGATCAGCATCATCCGCTTCGACAGGCTGCCGGTATGCGCCGGAACAGCCGCCGCAACCGTCACCGGTCCCTCGGTCGCCGAAGCGTCCGAAGCCGCGCGATCAGTTGGCGCGGGGCTGTTCGTCGGGATCGTCGAGGCTGTAACCGAGGCCACGGATGGTCGTGATGACGTCGGCACCCAACTTCTTGCGGATGCGCGTTACGAAGACCTCGATCGTGTTCGAATCGCGGTCGAAATCCTGATCGTAGATATGTTCGATCAGTTCGGTACGGCTGACCACCTTGCCCTTGTGGTGCATTAGGTAGCTCAGCAGCTTGTATTCCTGCGCTGTCAGCTTGACCGGCTCACCAGCCAGCGTGACGCGGCCCGAGCGGGTGTCCAGCCGCACGGGCCCGGCGGTGAGTTCGCTGGACGAATTGCCCGAGGCACGGCGGATGAGCGCGCGCAGCCGAGCGATGAGCTCTTCGGTCTGGAACGGCTTGGCGAGGTAGTCGTCGGCCCCGGCATCGAGCCCGGCGACCTTGTCCGACCAGGAATCGCGCGCGGTAAGTACGAGCACCGGGAACTTTCGCCCCTCCTTGCGCCACATACCGAGTACGGTCAGCCCGTCGATCTCGGGCAGGCCGAGGTCTAGGATTACCGCGTCATATTCCTCGGTCGCGCCAAGGAAATGGCCGTCTTCCCCGTCGGTCGACAGGTCGATCGCATAGCCGTTCTGTTCCAGCGTCGATTTGAGCTGCTTGCCGAGGGTTGGTTCGTCCTCGACGATAAGGATGCGCATTGCCGAGTGATCCCCGTTCTATCGTGCGGCCCGGATGTGGGCGTTCGGGATGAACGCGTCAACCGAGCGCGGGGTTTCCGCGAATGTTAACGGGATATCCCAAGCACCCGCCCGGTACGCGCGTCGACGTCGACATAAGTCACTCGCCCGTCCTTGATGAACTTGAGGCGGTAAGCCATCGCGACCGAATCGTAGGCAGGGCCGAGGTACTCGCTGCCCCGCATCTGCGGGAGGACGCGCCCTTCGATCTGGCGGAGAGACAAAACGTTGCCTGCGCGCATTTCTTTGCGCGCCTCGCCCTGGTCGTTGCGCTGGGCAAGCGCCGGCGCGGCAGGGGCCAGAAGCGCCAGTGCAGCAAGAGAGGCAACGATCTTCTTCATGACGACACGATACCTATCCGGGGCGCATTGAACATTCAGTGAATGCGGTCGCCGCGCCCCGTTCAGGGATCAGCGCGTCATCTCGAACGTGACGTTCACTGTAACCGACGTACCGACGAGGCCCGGTTCGACCGGCGTGGACTTCGCATCCGCACTTTGCACCGCCATGGCGCGCTCCATCATGGGCATCGGGCGGCCGGGGTTGACCGCCTCGCTGACCGAAAGGACGCGCACACCAGAATAGCCCGCCCAGCGCGCGTACTCGGTCGCCTGCGCCTGCGCCTTGTCGAACGCAGCCTTACGCGCCTGCGCCCGCGGGCTGGTGTCGTCGTCGATCGAGAAGTTGGGTCCGCTGATATCGGTCGCTCCTGCGGCCACCAGCGCATCGAGCACAGGCCCGGTGCGCTTCACGTCGCGGAGCGTCACCTTGACGCGGTTCGAAGCCTGGTAGGCACGGAAGACCTGCGTCTGGCGCGCCTGGTCGTAATCGTATCGCGCACCAAGGTTGATGCCGGTCGTCTGGATATCGTCCTCGTCGATGCCGAGAGCCTTGATCCGCGCGATCACCGCATCCATCGCCCGAGCGTTGGCTTCCATTGCGGCGACCGCGGTGGGCGCGTCGGTCGTAACGCCCGCACCGACATCCGCGATATCAGGCTTTGCTTTCACCGTTTCGGTGATCGCGAGTTCTACTATCGGCCCTTGCGAAGTGACCTGAACGTCCGCCGCGATAGCGGGCGAAGCTGCGACTGCGATGGTAAGCGGGGCGAGAATTCGGAACATATGGTGGGCACTCCTTTTCGAAGGCTCAGTGGCCTTCGCGCCATTACGCATCGGTGAACCGGCTTGTTCCGGCTCTCTGCCACCGATATGGGCGCCGCGCTATGGCACAGCCTCCAATCCTCAGCTGGGAAGGCCTCGGCCTGCAACAGGGCGGCCGCTGGCTGCTCTCCGATCTCGACCTGCACATCGGCCCGCGCGACCGGATCGCGTTGATCGGCCGCAACGGTGCCGGCAAGACCACATTGTTCAAGCTGATCGATACCCAGGTTGAACCGGACAAGGGCCTAAGAAAGGTCAAGCCGGGCACGCGGATCGTGCTGCTCGAGCAGGAGCCCGACTTCACCGGCCATGCAACCCTGATGGACTGGGCGATGGAGGGCGAGCTCCCCCCCGCCCTGCACGAGGTCGAGGCGATCGCCGGGCAGCTGGGCATCGACATGGCCACGCCGTGCGCTGGCGCCAGCGGCGGCGAGCGGCGACGGGCGGCCATCGCGCGCGCGCTGGCGCAAGACCCAGACCTGTTGCTGATGGACGAGCCGACCAACCACCTCGATCTCGCGGCGATCGACTGGCTGGAGGACTGGCTGAGCCGGTTCAAGGGCGCGTTCGTGGTGATCAGCCACGACCGGACGTTCCTGAAGCGACTGACCACGACCACGCTATGGCTCGACCGCGGATCGATGCGGCGCAAGGAAGTCGGTTTCGGCGGATACGAGGCTTGGGAAGAGCAGGTCTTTGCCGAGGAGGCGCGCAACGCCGAACGGCTCGACGCCAAGCTGAAGATTGAGGCGCACTGGCTCGAACGCGGCGTGACCGCGCGGCGCAAGCGGAACCAGGGCAGGCTGGAAAAGCTGTGGCAGATGCGCGCGGTGCGGGCGGCGATGATCGGGCCGCAGGGTGCCGCCAAGCTGCAGCTTGCGGTCCAGGACGACTTCAAGTCGAAGTCGGTGATCGTCGCTGAGAATGTCAACAAGTCCTATGGCGAGCGGCGCATCATCCGCGACTTCTCAATGCGCATCCAGCGCGGCGACCGGATCGGCGTGGTGGGAGCGAACGGAACCGGCAAGACCACGCTGCTGAAGTTGCTGACCGGCGAGATTCAGCCCGACAGCGGCAGCGTGACCATCGCCAAGACGCTGACCGGCGTCATGATCGACCAGCAGCGCAGCCTGATGTCGCCCGACAAGACGGTCCGCCAGGTCCTGGCCGAAGGCGGCGACTGGATCGACGTGGGCGACAGCCGCAAGCACGTGCAGGGGTACCTCAAGGAGTTCCTGTTCGATCCCTCGATCGTCGATGCGAAGGTGGGTACGCTGTCCGGGGGCGAGCGCAGCCGATTGCTGCTGGCGCGCGAATTCGCCCGCAAGTCCAACCTGCTCGTATTGGACGAGCCGACCAACGACCTCGACCTCGAGACGCTCGACCTGCTTCAGGAAGTGATCGCCGATTATGACGGCACTGTGCTGATCGTGAGCCACGACCGAGACTTCCTCGACCGCACGGTGACGATGACGCTGGGCCTCGACGGCAGCGGCAGGATCGACGTGGTCGCAGGCGGATACGAGGACTGGGTAGCGCAGCGGAGGGCGGCCAGAGCAGGCCCACCCCCGACCCCTCCCGTAAGCGGGAGGGGAGAGCGCGGTGGTCCCACCCCCCAACCCCCTCCCGCAAGCGGGCGGGGGAGCAAAAAGCTCACCTACAAGGACCAGCGCGACTATGAATTGCTCCCGGCCCGGATCGAGGAGCTGGAAGCCGCCATTGCCAAGGGCGAGGATATCCTCGCCGATCCAGACCTTTACGCCCGCGATCCGCAGCGCTTCGCGACAATCTCGCAAGGCATTGCCAACGCCAGGGCGGAAAAGGATGCCGCCGAGGAACGCTGGCTGGAACTGGCAGAGGCCGTCGAGGGATAGATAATTCACTTGCCGTTCACGGCTTCGCGCGCGATGCGAACCCATGACAGTTCCGTTACAGAGTCCGCGGCGCATCCAGCGCAACGTGCTGGCCGAGAGCGAGAAGCGGCTGCTTGCATGGATATGCCCGCGTCTTCCCGCATGGGTCACGCCCGACAAGCTGACTGTGCTCGCCCTAGTGGCCGCGGCCGCCATCGGTGCGGGCTATGCTCTCAGCAACTTCGATCCGGCGTGGCTGGCGCTCAGCGTAATCGGCTACTTCGTCCACTGGTTCGGCGATTCTCTCGACGGATCGATTGCCCGCTACCGCAAGATCGAGCGGCCGCGGTTCGGCTATTTCATCGATCATAGCTGCGACGGACTGGCTTCACTGCTCATCCTGGGCGGACTGGGAATGAGCCCTTATCTGAGGGTGGACGTGGCGATGTTCGCGGTGGTAGCCTATCTGCTGCTGGCGGTGCACACGTTCCTGCTCGCGAAGGTCGCGGGTGAGTTTCCCCTGTCGCACATGGGTGCCGGCCCGACCGAGCTAAGGATCATCCTCGTGGCGCTGACGATCACCATGGGCGTGCTCGGGCCCGATGTCGGCCGAGTTGCGAACCTCGGCGCGTTCGACATCCTGTTCATTGGTCTTGCAGCGGTGCTGGTCACGATATTCCTCGTCCAGACCATGCGTGCCGGCCGATCGCTTGCATCGATCGACGCGCGCGAGCGATAAGTATGGCACATCGGATCGCTCAGGCGATCCGGTAGAAATCCGCCACGCGATCGAGAGCCAGCCGCAGCACGAGCTTGCCGCTGCGCGCGGGCCAGGCCAGCGCGCGCTCTGCATCGGGCAGCGTCTCTCCGGCGCAGACGACGCGCCACAACACGTCCTGCAGACCCTTTCCCGCCGCCGCCAACGCCCCGTCGAAACGGGCTTTCGCGGCGATCTGCCTCTCGCCCGGCGTCAGTCCGGTATCGCCGGTCGTCCTTACCCTAACGGGATCCCAGCGCATCGTGACGCTGGGTGCCAACTGTGCGCGTTCGTAATCGGCGCGCAGACGCTCTCCTGCATCGAACAGCCGGTCGTCGAGGTGCCCACGCGCATGGAGCCAGGAGAGCGGCGATTCGGCGAGGTTGATGGTGACGGTTCGTTTTTTTTCTCGCGCCCCGACGTGGCGCCTGGGCCCTTCGCTGGTCAGTTCGCGTTCGACGAGTTGGCGCATGACAATCTCCCTGAGGCCGAATCGCAGCTTGCCAAAACAGGTTGCCTGTAGGAAAATGAAAAACCGATTTGGTTAGGGGTCATGATGATCAATCGCATTCGCGATATCCGCCATGAAAAAGGCATGACGCTGGCCGAACTGGCCGAAGCCTGCACCCCGCCCACGACCGCGCAGACGATCGGGCGGCTCGAAACCGGGATGCGCAACCTGTCGATCAAATGGATGGACCGCATCGCCAGTGCGCTGGGCGTCGATCCGGAGATGCTCGTGCGGTCCGAGGGCGCGGTTCGCGCGCAAGTGGTGGCGCTGCTCGGCAATCAGGGGCCCGAGGCTTTGCCGAACCAACGCGACGCGCTTTTGCCCACGGAACTAGGTGGGGATGACATTCGTGTGGTCCTGTCGATCGAGAGCAGTGCAGGCGAATACCGGGCTGGCGACCAGCTTTGGCTTCGACAGATCGCCCCGGAAAAGGCCGCCACCGCGATCAACCGCGACGTTCTCGTCCCGCGCAAGGGCGGCCGGTTCGCCTTCGGACGCCTGATCGACCGGCAGGGGAACCGGGTCGGGGTCCTTCCCGTCGGAGCCGGTCAGAAGCAACAGGTCGTCGAAGACCCGGCTTGGATAGCGGTGGCCGAAATGCTGGTGCGGAAGCTCTGACGTGAGCAAGCGCCGCGTCCTGTCGATCGCGACGCTCTATCCGAACGCCGCGAACCCGCGCTTCGGCACGTTCGTCGCGCGAAGCCTCGAGGCCTTGGCAGCGCGCGGCGATTGGGACGTCACCGTGGTCAATCCGATCGTCCTCCCCCCCGTCGCCCTAGGCCGCTATCGCGCGCTTCGCGATGCGGCGATGGACGCCGTCGAGGGCGGTGTATCGGTGCATCGACCGATCGTGCGTTCGATCCCGCGGCTCGGCGCCCGCTCAAACCCGCGTCGCATCGCCACCACCGTCCTGCCCCTCGCCCGCAAGCTGCACACCGATGCGCCGTTCGACTTGGTCGATGCGCAGTTCTTCTACCCCGACGGTCCCGCGGCGGCCGCGATTGCCGCCGATCTGGGCTTGCCGCTGTCGATCAAGGCTCGCGGGGCAGACATTCATTACTGGGGGGCGCGCACGGACACTCGGGCGCAGATTCTTGTTGCGGGTGCTAAAGCGAGCGGAATGCTCGCGGTCTGCGATGCCCTCGCTCACGACATGGCTGCGCTCGGCCTACCGCGTGAGAAGATCACGATTCACTACACCGGTCTCGACCGCGACCGCTTCCGGCCGCTGCAGCATACGCTTCTGCGCCGCCGACTTTCCCGCGAGCTGGGCATCGAAATTCCCGACAGGGCGCCGGTCCTCGCGACCGTCGGCGCGCTGATCCCGCGCAAGGGACAGGCGCTGGTGATCGACGCGCTCGCCGATCTGCCGGACGATACCGTGCTCGTGCTCCTCGGAAGCGGCGATGAGGAAAACGCTCTGAGAAAGCGCACCGCGGACATCGGAGCCGCCGGACGGGTACACTTTCTCGGCAGCCTCGATCACGACATGCTCCCGCTGGTGCTCTCGGCAGCGGATGCGATGGTTCTGCCGTCTGCCAGCGAGGGTTTGGCAAACGCCTGGATCGAGGCGCTCGCCTGCGGCACGCCGCTGGTCATTACCGACGCCGGCGGCGCGCGCGAGGTGGTGACCGAGCCTGAGGCGGGCCGCATAGTCGACCGCACTACTGCGGCAATCGCAGCGGGAGTGCGCGCACTACTCGCCGACCCTCCGATGCGAGAGGCGGTCGCTGCGACTGCCGAACGTTTCAGCTGGCAGGCCAACGCCGCAGCGCTGGCCGACCATTACGCCCGATTGCTCGACGAAGAACCTCAGGTCTGAACTTCGCCTCGCGCGATGCGCTCGGCCTTGTCCGGTCCGTCGGTCGTGTGAACGAAGCTGTCCGACTTGACTCCCAGCCAGATCAGCAGCGGCGCGGCCATGTAGATCGAGCTGTAGGTGCCGACGAAGATACCCAGCGTGATCGCGGCGGTCATGCCGAACAGGCTGGCCGGGCCGAAGAACAGCAGCGGAACCAGCGCGATCAGCAGCGACAGGTTGGTCATCACCGTACGCGACAAAGTTTCGTTGACCGACAGATCGAGCAGTTCGGGCACCGGCATCTTGCGGAATTTCTTCAGGTTCTCGCGAATCCGGTCGTACACGACGATCGTATCGTTGAGCGAGTAGCCGATGATGGTGAGAATCGCCGCGACGATGTTGAGGTCGAATTCGAGCTGGGTCAGCGCGAAAAAGCCCAATGTCAGCGACACGTCGTGGAACAGCGCGAACAGCGCGCCGACACCGAACTGCCACTCGAACCGCACCCAGATGTAGATCGAGATCGCGATCATCGACAGCAGAAGCGAGAGGAGACCGGTTCGGAACAGCTCGCTCGAAACCTTGCCCGAGACCGAGTCCACGCCGTCGATCCGTACGCCGGGAAAATCGGCGCGCAAGGCACCGGTAATCCGGTCGGCCATGGTGTTGGCGAGATCGGGCTGCGATTCCGAACCCTCGGGCAACTTCATCCGGATCGAGGCTTCGTTCTCCGCACCGAACCGCTGGATGATGGGGTCGCCATACCCGAGCCGAGCGATCGTCTCGCGCATCTGCGGTACGGGGGCTTCCGCCTGCCCGACGAACGTCGTGCGGATCATCTGCCCGCCGACGAAATCGACGCCCAAATTGAGCCCCTGGAAAAGAACCAGCGCCCAGCTTGCCGCGATCAGTATCCCGCTGACCACGAAGAACGGCACGCGCCACTTCAGAAAGCCGATGTTGGTATCGTCGGGGACAAGCTTGATGAGTTTCATGCGCCTGGCCTCCGGTCAGATGTTGATGTCGGCGGGGCGGGTCCGGCGAAGCCAGCCTGCAACCCACATGCGGGTAAGGGTCACCGCGGTGAACACCGAAGTGATGATGCCGATGACGAGCACGACCGCGAAGCCCTTCACCGGCCCCTGGCCGAAGAGGAACAACAGCATCGCGGCGATCACGTTGGTGATGTTCGCGTCGAAAATCGCCCGGCTCGCTTCCCTGTAGCCGTTCTCGATCGCGGAATGGACCGGTCGCCCCTTTCGTCGCTCTTCGCGAATGCGTTCGTTGATCAGCACGTTGGCATCGACGGCGGCGCCGATGGTCAGGACGAAGCCCGCGATGCCGGGCAGCGTCAGCGTAGCGTTCATCACGGCCATGATGCCCATGATCATCAGAACGTTCAGGACGAGCGCGATGTCCGCATAAAGACCGAAGCGACCGTACGTGAAGAACATCAGGACGAGCACCAACCCGGTGCCGATGCCCATCGCGATCAGGCCGGCACGGATCGAGTCCGCACCAAGATCAGGACCGACGGTGCGCTCCTCGATCACGGTAAGATCGACCGGCAAAGCGCCGGATCGAAGCGAAATCGCGAGCTGGTTGGCGCTCTCGACCGTGAAGCCGCCGCTGATCTGCGCGGTGCCGCCGCGAATGGGTTCGTTGATGTTGGGTGCCGACAGGACCTTGCCATCGAGGATGATCGCGAACGGCTTGTTCACATTCTCGGTCGTCAGGCGGGCGAACTTGGCAGCGCCCTGCTGGTCGAACTGGATGTTGACCACGGGCGTGTTGTCACGCGAATCGAAGCCCTGCTGGGCGCCGACGAGATTGTCGCCCTGGATACCGCCCAGGCGGCGCACCGCGATGAATTGGCCGGCATTCGGAGAATCGGCCGCGTAGGGATAGATCTGGCTTCCCGGAGGCGCGTTGCCGGCCATAACGTCGCTGGGCAGCGCGTTCATGTCGACCAGCTTGAATTCCAGCTTCGCGGTCTGGCCGATCAGCGCCTTGAGCGCTTCGGGATCCTGCTGGCCCGGCGCCTGAACGACGATGCGGTTTTCGCCTTGGCGGATGATCGTCGGTTCGAGGGTACCGATCGCGTTGATGCGGCGGTCGATGACGTCCTTGGCACTGTCCATCGCCTGGTCGAGCGCGGCGTCGAGGCCCTGCTGGGTCGGCGTGAGGACGAAGCGCGTCTCGTCGACAACCGACAGCGACCATTCGCGCACCATCCCGGTGCCGTTGACGAGCGGTAGCAAGAGCTCGCGCGCCCGGTCCACATCGGCCGCGCTCTCGACCATGAAGCTGAGACGGCCGTCGTTCGTGGAAACGTCGCCGACGCGGATCGAAGGCTCGGCGGTGCGCATCGCGGTGCGGACCGATTCTTCCATCGATTCAAGGCGCTGAGCGCCGATCTGGCTGGTATCGGCCTCAAGCAGGATGTGGCTGCCACCGGCAAGGTCCAAACCAAGGTTGATGGCCGGATCGGGCAACTCCTCGGGCCACTTCACTCCCGAGAGCGAAGCGAGCGAGGGGAGCGAGGCGAGCGCGACGACGAGGAGCAGGCTCCACAGCCAAATTCTCTTCCAGCGCGGGAAATCGAGCATGAGCGACGAGCGTCCTGATCAGTCGTTAGCGGCGGCGGTGCCGCCCGGCGGGATCACGTCGCCGATCGTGTGCTTGACCGCCTTGACCTTGACGCCCTGGCCCAGTTCGAGATCGACGTAATGGTCGTCGACTTTGAGAACCTTGCCGACGAGTCCGCCGGCAGTGACCACCTGATCGCCCTTCTTCAAACCGGCCACTTTCTCACGGTGTGCCTTGGCCTGGCGCATCTGGGGCCGGATCAGGAGAAACCAGAAGATCGCGATCATGCCGACGATGGGCAGCCAGCTGATCCAAACCGGGGGCGCTTCGGCGCCAGCCGCGGCGGCGAGAATATCGAGCATCGTCTTGTCGGTCCGTTCGAACAATGAGAAGCGCCGGCAAGATGGGTACGAACCCGCCGGCGGCAATGGGCGCGCGCCTAGCAGCATCGTCTCGCAAGGGCAAATTACGGTCCCGCATCGGCCCGCTTGCCTTGCGCAAAGTCGCAACCTATAGGCGCGCCTCCACTGGCTCGGGACGTAGCGCAGCCTGGTAGCGCATCACACTGGGGGTGTGGGGGTCGGAGGTTCGAATCCTCTCGTCCCGACCAGTGGCTTCAACGGTTTCGTAGCTTCGCTACCGACCGTGACCGCCCGAATTTCCTATCTCGAATCGATTTCCACGCACGCGGAATTGGCCGCCGTGCTGGATTCGGGTACGTGTCCGCAAGGCTCGGAGATGTTGGGGACAAGCCGCAATGGCACTGCAGGCCGAACGTGTCCTCGCCCGGATCTTTTCCGATCAATCGCCTCGCAGGTTCGGTAGCGGCTGGATCAGCGGCATACTGGCCGTCGGCCTCGGGCTTTTGTGCGTGGCAGCGGTGCTGTGCCTCCACTTTCCCCAATGGCTGACGCTTCCCGATCTGCGCGGGGTCTACCCGCTCGAGCTGGTGCGCGCCGCGATCGACATCGCGATATTTGCGGTCCTGGCATTATCCGCGCTGTCCCTTCTGCTGAGGCGCAAGAAGGCCTTGGGGCTTGCGGGTCTTGCGCTTGCCGCGCTGTCTTTGCTGCTCGGCGCGGGCGGCGTGGAAATACCGCGAGGCTCCAAAACTTCGTTCTACATCGGGTTGGACTGGTTCATCCTGGGGGTAATTAGCTCGGTCGCACTGTTCGTGCCGCTCGAAAGAGCGTTCGCGTTGCGACGAGATCAGGGGCCGTTTCGACCGGGATGGCTGACCGATTTCCAGTATTTCTTCATGAGCCATGCGCTTGTTCAGCTGATGAGCGTGCTGGTGCTGGTGCCAGCGGTATCGGTCGGCGAGGCTCTGGCCATTCCGTCCCTCCAGACGTTGGTGCGGAGCCTTCCGCTCATCGTCCAGTTCGCGGCTTGCGTGCTAGTCGCAGATCTGGCGCAGTACGGTGTGCATCGCGCCTTCCACGCGGTGCCGTTGCTATGGCGATTCCACCAGGTGCATCACTCGGTCGAGGCGATGGACTGGATCGCGGGATCGAGACTTCATTTGGTGGACGTGATCGTCACCCGCGGACTGGTCCTGCTGCCGTTGGTCGTTCTCGGGTTCGAGCAGTCGGCTATCTTTGCATACCTCGGGTTCGTGTCGCTCCACGCGGTTTTCATTCACGCGAATTTCGAACCGACGTCGGCTTGGCTCGAGCGCTGGATCGCCATGCCGCGGTTCCATCACTGGCACCACGGCATCGAAGACGAGGCGCGCGACCGGAACTTTGCCGTTCATCTGCCGATGATCGATCGCTGGTTCGGCACGCACCACCTTCCGCCAGAACGCTGGCCGTCCGGGTACGGTGTTTCCGGGGTGAAGGCGCCGGACGGATATGTCAGTCAACACATCTGGCCGTTTCGGCGTGGCCGGCCAAGCCTGACCGAGACCGACTGAAACCGGACTTCGTTCCCGTTACGTCTAGTGGGGCAGGTCAGATCACGAAATCGAGAATTCCCGGCATCGGCTTGCTGCGGTTGGTTACCATCCGATCATGCAGGACCGACACCTGCTTGCTACCGGTTTTCACGAACAGGAACGGCAACAGCCCGTGCAGGATGCAGGCGAAGCCACCGACGATCATGCGCAAACCGAACCCGCTCGCGTGGGCGAGGTGCTCGCCATAGGTCTCTCCCACCGAGGCCGGGTGATCGCGGAAATAGCCGGACAAGCGCATCGATAACCTCCCTTGCTTCAAAGGACAGATATCACAGCTTCGATGAAATTTGTTCCCAAACCTTGCTGTCATCAATATCAAGATCAACGTTCTATCCCATGAAAGGCCAATACCGTGGAATTGGATTCTATCGACTGGGCGATTCTCGCTGTCCTGCAAGAAAACGCCGCGCTTCCGATCCAGGCTGTCGGAGAGCGGGTGGGCCTTTCGACAAACCCGTGCTGGCGACGGATCAAGCGGCTCGAAGAAGCGGGCGTCATCGCGCGGCGGGTCGCCGTGCTCGACCCGACGAAGGTCGGACTGCCGACGACGGTCTTCGTCGCCATTCGCACGGCACGCCACGATCCGGAATGGCTGGCCACTTTTGCCGCCGGGGTAGCGGCAATTCCCGAGATCACCGAATGCCACCGGATGGCGGGCGAGGTCGATTATCTCCTGAAGCTCAGCGTTCGCGACATCGCGCATTACGACCGAATCTATCAGCGGCTAATCAGCGAAGTGCCTGGATTGAACGACGTGAGTTCCACGTTCTCGATGGAAGCGATGAAGGTAAGCACCGCTGTGCCCCGGCCCAGTTGATCACCGCACCGGGCGGACGCTTCCTCGCTCGATCAGCCGCACGGGTACCCGGCGCGTCGGTTCTACATCGGGATAGCAGATGCGCGACACGAGTGCCCGCCCGGCCTCGGCGAAATCGGGTTCGATCGTTGTCAGCGGAGGGTGCGAGTGGACCCCGGCGGCAAGCCCGTCAAAGCCGACGACCCCGAACTCTTCGGGGACTCGAGCGCCTGTTCTGCCTAGCGCTTCTAAAGCGCCCAGCGCGATGGCATCGTTCGCGGCGAAGATCGCGTCCGGCGGATCGGGTGCGCCAAGCATGGCTGCGACCGCCTCGCGCCCCGCGGCTACGCGGTCATCGCCGACGACGGCCAATGGTTCTCCGACGGGGAGTCCGTGACGGACGAGTGCTTCGCGATAACCTTCGTATCGCTCCGCGAACTGCGGATGCTCCGCGTCCACCGTGCCGAGAAAGCCGATCCGTTTGTGTCCTGCGGCGATCAGCCGCTCCACCGCCAGAACCGCCCCTTCGCGATTCTCCGCGCGCACCCAGCGCTCGTCGTCGAATGGCGCACCCCATACCGCGACGGGTCCCTGGGGCGCGGTAGCGAGCAGGTCGTTCCAAGCGGCGCGGTTCACGCTGGTGCCCATCACCACCAACCCGTCGGCCTGCCCCTGAGCGACGTAGTTCCAGGCGAATTCGCCCGGATCGGACTGGAACGCGACCAGCGACTGGTAACCGCACTCGGCGGCTGCCGCGCACGTGCTACCGAGCAATGCATAGTGGAAGCCGCTTACCCGCGTCGGATCGGAGCCCGCTCGCCCCACGACGACGATCGCCATCGTGCCCGTCCGTCCGCTGCGCAGGCGGGCCGCACGCGCGTCGACGTGGTAGCCGAGTGCGGCCGCGGCAGCTTCGACACGGCTGCGGGTCTCCTCGGTGATCGAGGGCGATCCCGCCAGTGCGCGGCTGACGGTCGACTGACTCACGCCCGCCGCCTCGGCCACGTCGAACGATGTCACCCGGCTGCGCCGCACCCCGCCAATACCCCCCGTCAGTCGTACGTTACGCCGGACAATCCCTGACCGCCATCGGCGATGAACGCTTCTACTCGCGCCTCCAGTTCGGTCAACGGGACCGAGCCCAGGGCGAGGACCACGTCGTGGAACTTGCGAATGTCGAACCGGTTGCCGAGCGCCACCTCGGCCTTGGTGCGCATCCGACGAATGCTCATTTCACCCAGCTTGTAGGCAAGCGCCTGTCCGGGCCAAGAAATGTATCGGTCAATCTCGGTGCCCACTTCGTGCCGCGAAAGGGCCGTGCGATCCGCCAGGTAGGCGATGGCCCTGTCCCGGTCCCAGCCGTAATGGTGAATGCCGGTATCGATCACCAGACGGGCGGCGCGCCACATTTCGTAACTCAGCCGTCCGAAGCGCTCCTCCGGCGTGCGATAGATGCCCATCTCTTCGCCGAGGAATTCGGTGTAGAGTCCCCAGCCCTCGCCCATCCCGGAAAAATAGATGTTGCGGCGGAACCTGGGCTGTCCGCCCTGCTCCAGCTGGAACGCCATCTGGAAGCTGTGCCCCGGCGCGCACTCGTGCAGCGTCAGCGCGGGAATGTTGTAGAGCGGGCGCGACGGCAGGTCGTGCGTGTTCATCTGGCACGCTTCGAGCCCTCCCCTCCCGGCGGTATAGAAGGGCGCGATCGCGTCGGCCACCGGACGGATGGCGAAGCGCCGCCGGGGCAGGAAACCGAAATAGTCGGCCAATCGCCCGTCCACCCGCTTCGCGACGTAGGACGATACGCCCATCAACTCGTCGGGAGTGGCCGCGATGAAGCGGGGATCGGTGCGCAGCTTGTCGCTGAAGTCGGCGATCGATCCCGTAAATCCGACCTCGGCCATGATCTTGCGCATTTCGCCTTCGATCCGGGCGACTTCGTCGAGGCCGATCCGGTGAACCTCGTCCGGCCCGAGGTCGAGCGTGGTGTATTGGCGGATCTGCTGGCGATAATAGGCCTTGCCGTCCGGCATCGCCTCGGCCGCGAGAGTGGTCCGCGCCCGAGGCGTGTATTCGTCGCGAATGAAGTTCAGCAACTTGCCGTAGGCGGGCGTCACGCTTTGCGCGATCGCGGTCCGGCCTTCCGCCAGCAAGCGGTTCCGCTCCTCGGACGAAAACCGCGCGGGCATTTCAGCGAAGGCCTTCCAGAAAGGAGACTGCTCGGGAGCGGCGACGGTATAGGCCGCGAGCGAGGCGTCGCGCCCCGTCAACGTCACCTTCGGGACGCTGAACCCGCGGGCTAGGCCTGCGCGCGCGTTTGCGATCTGCTCGTCGAAATATCGGGGCAGCGCGCGCATCCGGGCAATGTAGCGATCGTATTCCTCAACCGTTTCGAAGCCGCGGCTGGCGTCCCAGTACGACCAAAAATTCGAATCGCTGTCGAACGGCATTTCCCATTCGGAGAAGCGGGCGTCCTCGATCGTTTCGGTCAGCACGGCGCGAAGCACCGCGGCATTGGTGCGCTCGGCCGGCGAGAGGGAATCGGGATCGATCGTGTCGAGACGGCGGCGGAAGTCGGCAGCCTTTTCCGCCCGTGCGCGATGGGCTTCCGGCGAGGCGGAGGGGATCGTCGGTCCCGGATCGAGTTCGCCGTCTGTCGTTTCGATCGAGCCCGACTCCGCGACCTGCCAGTCCCAGTACTCCTGATAGAGCGACTGCAATCGGGCATCGCCCGCGGCGGGTGTCGCCTGCGCGGCGCAAGGCACCGTCGCAATCAGGGCGAAGGCGGCCGCAAAGCCGCACAAATGTTTCAACATGGGTTTCACCTGCGGCGTTTTGCGAATCTGAACCCTGCAAGTCAAACGCAATCAATGTTTGCGAATTTGGAGATACTATTTTCCTACACAAACCCATTTGGTTAGTCATTCTGCGAATCAGGAGATCGCCTCATGCCCGTTCTCGAAATCCTCGTCGGCCCAATCGCATCCATCATCGACAAGATCATTCCCGACAAAGAAGCCCGCGCGAAGGCGAAGCTCGCGCTGATCGAGATGGAGGGCACGCACGAGCTCCGCCAGATCGAGGGGCGGCTGTCCGCCATCATCAGCGAGGCGCGATCGAGCGACCCCTGGACCAGCCGCGCGCGGCCGAGCTTCCTCTACGTCATGTACGTTATGCTGCTCTGGGCGCTCCCCGTCGGGGTGCTATCGCGATTCGCGCCCGACGCGGCGGGAAAGATCGCGGGCGCAATGACCGCATACCTGCGCGGACTGCCCGAAGAACTCTACGCGCTCTTCGGCACGGGCTATCTCGGCTACACCGCCGCCCGCCAGTGGGGGAAGGTAAAGGGCGTCGAGACCTGACGCTGAACGCCCCGCGCATCGCCTTCGATCATGGCGCTCCCGGTGTGAAGTCGGGCAAAGCGGCCAGCGCCTGGGCGGTCATGGTGGTCTGGATGTCGGGATCGTCCATCGAACCCTGGCGGACCGTAAGCCCGGCAAGCGGAACGTCGACGTAGCGATCGGGGCTGCTGTCCTCGATCTCGACCACCAGCGAGGTCACCGCCCCGCCCGCGTCGCGACGAACCTGTTCGATATCGCCGAGTTCGGTTCCGTCCGCGGTCACCAGTTCTCCGTCGAGCAATTGCCGTTCGGTCAGGCCCAGCGCCGCGACCGCATCGCCTGCCGCCGCCGCGCTCTGATCTGCCTGCTGCTCGATCCGGTCCTCGGTTGCGTCGGCCTGTTTCTCGGCCTCGGACTGGCAGGCCGCCAGCGCCGCGACGGCGAGGGGCAGGATGACGAAATGGGTGCGCTTCACGGCAAGTCTCCGGCTGTTTCGGTTATATCATCAATCGGTGAGCGACAGTCGTGTTCCGGGGTCCGACCACGGGATGGTGCGCTTTCGCACGCTTCCCCGGCGTGCGAGCACCCGCTAAGCGGAACGCATGGCATCGAACCCCAAACCATCGAACGTCGTCATGGTCCTCAACGGCCCCAACCTGAACCTGCTCGGCACACGCGAACCGGAAATCTACGGGTCGGCCACGCTCGACGATATAGCCGGAATGCTGGAGGACAGGGCGCGCGAGCTCGGTCTGGAAGTCGACGTGCGCCAGTCCAACCACGAGGGGCACCTGATCGACTGGCTGCACGAGGCGAACGCCGATGGGGCGCGGGCCGTGCTGCTCAACGCGGGCGCCTATACCCATACGTCGATCGCGCTCCTCGACGCGATCAAGGCGATCGCCGTTCCCGTGATCGAGGTCCACCTGTCGGATCCCACCAACCGCGAACCGTTCCGACATATATCTTATGTCGGCATGGCGGCAGCGGACGAGGTCAAGGGCCTCGGCCCGCAAAGCTACGTCGTCGCGCTGGAAAAGGCCGCGCTGCTCTAGCGTCACATACTTGCCAGCGCCGGACGAGCCGCGCATAGGCACCCGCCTGACATTACAAAGGGCACACAATGGCCGATACCAAGGGCGCTGCCGGGCGCAGCTCGGGCATGAACGTCGATACCAAGCTGGTACGCGAACTCGCCGAACTGCTTGCCGAAACCGGGCTGACCGAAATCGAGGTTGAAGACGGCGACCGCAAGGTTCGCGTGGCGCGCGGCGGCGTAACGATGTCTGCGCCGATGGCGATGGCGCCGGCGGCTCCTGCCGCCGCGGCGCCGTCCGCTGCGGCCCCGGTTGCTGCCGAGCCTTCCGCCGACGTCGCCGGCGCGCTGAAGTCGCCGATGGTCGGCACCGTCTATCTAACCCCCGAACCCGGCGCCGCGCCGTTCGTGAAAGTCGGCGACACGGTGAGCCAGGGCGATACCCTTTTGATTATTGAAGCGATGAAGGTCATGAACCCGATCGCCGCCGACAAGGCGGGTACGATCAGGGCGATCCTCGTCGAGACCGCCCAGCCGGTCGAGTTCGACCAGCCGCTCGTCGTGATCGGCTGATCCGCGCATGGCCATCCAGCGAATACTGATCGCCAACCGCGGCGAGATCGCGCTGCGCATCCATCGCGCCGCGCACGAAATGGGTATCGAGACGGTCGCGGTGCACTCGACCGCCGATGCCGACGCAATGCACGTGCGGCTGGCCGACCACGCGGTGTGCATCGGCCCGCCCAGCGCCACCGACAGCTATCTCAATGTCGCCGCGATCATCTCAGCGGCGGAAATCTCGCACGCCGACGCGATCCATCCGGGTTACGGCTTCCTGTCCGAGAACGCCAAGTTCGCCGAGATCGTCGAGGCGCACGACATCGTCTGGATCGGCCCCAAGCCCGAGCACATCGTGACGATGGGCGACAAGGTCGAGGCCAAGCGCACCGCCGGCAAGCTCGGCCTGCCGCTGGTGCCCGGCAGCGACGGAGCGGTGAGCGAGATCGGCGAGGCGAAGAAGATCGCCGCTGAAATCGGCTATCCCGTCATCATCAAGGCGGCCAGCGGCGGCGGTGGCCGCGGCATGAAGGTGTGCGAGAGCGAGGACACGCTCGAAACCCTGATGAGCCAGGCCGGCAGCGAGGCGAAGGCGGCGTTCGGGGACGCGACGGTCTATATCGAGAAATACCTCGGCAACCCGCGGCACATCGAATTCCAGATCTTCGGCGACGGCAACGGCAACGCGGTGCACCTGGGCGAACGCGACTGCTCGCTGCAGCGGCGCCACCAGAAGGTGCTGGAAGAAGCGCCCTCGCCCGTCATAACCCACGAAGACCGCATGCGGATGGGCGGCATCTGCGCTCGCGCGATGGCCGATATGGGCTATCGCGGCGCGGGGACGATCGAGTTCCTGTGGGAGAACGGCGAGTTCTACTTCATCGAGATGAACACCCGCCTGCAGGTCGAGCATCCGGTGACCGAGGCGATCACCGGGGTCGACCTGGTGCGCGAGCAGATCCGCATCGCCGATGGCAAGCCGCTGTCGGTCACGCAGGACGAGATCCGCTTCACCGGCCATGCGATCGAATGCCGCATCAACGCGGAAGATCCGTGGACCTTCGCCCCCTCACCGGGTCTCGTGACGGCCTACCACGCGGCGGGCGGAATGCACGTGCGCGTCGATTCAGGCCTCTATGCCGGATACAGGATCCCGCCGTACTACGATTCTATGATCGCGAAGCTGATCGTCTATGGCCGCACACGCGAAGGATGCATCATGCGTCTGCGCCGCGCGCTCGAAGAAATGGTGATCGAAGGGGTCAAGACCGGCATCCCGCTCCATCGCGAACTGCTCCACCAGCCGGACGTGCTGAGCGGCGACTATTCGATCAAGTGGCTTGAGGAGTGGCTGAAGGAGCGCGGCTGAGCCGAATGCGGAGATTTCGCGTTCCGACCGTCTCCTTTCGGGCTCGTTCCCGGAGCCTTTGCCACCAGTCTCTCACCCGGATTTGATTTTCGCCCTGGCGGCCCGGCGCCTTGTCTCGCCGCGCGCCCACAGGCGAAGGCGGACCATCCACACGGTATGCACTGTCGTGAAGACCGTCGCGCCGATGATCGCTGCCGGCAGAAGCGGTCGGCCCGGATAGGTCACGACCCACGCGGTCACTGCCACCAGGCCCGCGAAAAGCCACACGAAGAACCAAAGGCTCTCGCGACGCGAGGTCAGCTCGATCGGGCGGGGCCATGATTGACGCCAGAAAGGCAGCTTCGTCAATCGTTTGGGCAGGACTTGGTCTGTCCACCAAGTATGCGCCGCCTGGATTGCGAGCGCACCGATCATCACCGCCATCGACGCTGCCCAATCGGGCATTGCAGTCACTCCAGCGGGACGCCAGGCTCGTGCTTGGCGGTGCGGATCGTCAGCGAAGTCTTCACGCTGTCGACGTTGGGTGCCGGGGTCAGCTTGCTGGTCAGGAATTCCTGGAAGCTCTGCAGGTCCTGGCTGACGATCTTGAGGATGAAGTCGATCTCGCCGTTGAGCATGTGGCACTCGCGCACTTCGGGAAGCGCCTTCATGTGATCCTCGAACTCGCGCAGCGCCGATTCGGCCTGGCTCTTCAGGCTCACCATTGCGAACACGGTGATCGCGAAACCCAGCTTCGACGGGTCGAGGTCCGCATGATAACCGCGGATAACGCCTTCTTCCTCGAGTGAGCGAACGCGGCGAAGGCAGGGCGGCGCGGTCAATCCGACCCGGCTGGCGAGTTCGACGTTGGTTACACGCCCCTCGGCCTGCAATTCAGCCAGCAATTTCCGGTCGATATCGTCTAAATTGGCCATTACCGCGCCCCCGGACCGTGCCACACCCGGCCTCTGTCCGGGCAATTAAGGCGACGCCGAGTCGCGCCGCCGGATAATTTTATTGTTCCTGCCAGCAATTGTCCCGCTTTGCAACGCGGCCCCGTTACCCCGTGTGCGATGCTTTCGCGCGTGGTAGCACACCATCCCGGTGGTTGTTCGTTCGGCGCCGGATCGCCACAACTGGAGCAGCATGCACTTCGACGATCGCCTCGCCACGGTACTGCGCCATCGCGCTTCCGGCGAACGGTCTGCGCGCACCCAGTTTCGCCAGTTGCTCGACCTGCTCGGCCACCGTCGGCAGGGCCGCGACGAGAACTTGATGGCGGCAGCATGGATTCGGCTGGCCGCGCTAGGCGAAGCGCTGCCGGCAGCCGAGCGCGCCGCGATGCTTCGCGAGCCGGGCCAGCGCTTTCGCAACCCGGAACTCGCGCTTCACCTCGCCGAAGACGAGCCGGAAGTGGCCTCTGCCGCGCTGAGCGTGGCCCAGCTAACGGTCGAGGACTGGGAAGCGGTGATCCCGCGCCTACCGATCCGCGCCAGGGGCTTCTTGCGCTTGCGGCGCGACCTTCCCATGCAGACGCAGGACCTGCTCGAACGACTGGGCATCCGCGATCGCGGCCTTCCCCGACCCGATGGCGATGCAGCAGCGCCGGCTGTGGATCGGGAGACAGCCACGCCGCCTGTCGGTCCTCCCGCCCGCCCCGTTCCGGCAAACGATCTTGCGGATGACGAAGTGGCGGCGCCGCTCCAGGCGGCGGACGACAGCGCCATCGGCGCTCTCGTCAAGCGGATCGAGGCCTTCCGCAAGCACCGCGCCGCTCACCCCGGACAGCGCGACGACGATCCCATGCTCCCTCTTGGCGAGCGCGGCGAAGGCGGCGTCGTCCGGATCGAAGGGTTCGCCTTCAGCACGGATGCGCAGGGCCGGATCGAATGGGCCGAACCGCGCGTCGCGCCGATGGTTGTCGGAGCATTGCTGCAGCCGGCTGCAGGCGACGCGTACCGACAGCAGCCCATCGCATCCCACCGTACGCAATTGGACGGTGCTCCAGCAATCGCGGGCGACTGGGTGATCGATGCGGCTCCGCGCTTCGGCGAACTGGGCGGACAGTTCATCGGCTACGCCGGTCGGTTTCGCCGCCCACCGCTGGCGAGCGAAAACCTTGGCGCGCCCGATCGTGCGAGCGACCGGATGCGGCAGTTGCTGCACGAACTGAAGACGCCGGTAAACGCGATCCAGGGGTTTGCCGAAGTCATCCAGCAGCAGCTCTTCGGGCCGACACCGCACGAATATCGCGCGCTAGCCGCCACGATCGCCGGGGATGCCGCGCGCATTCTGGCAGGGTTCGACGAACTCGATCGGCTCGCTCGGCTGGAAAGCGGCGCGCTGGTGCCCGAAACGGGCGACGCGGACTGGGCAGGCGTCGTGTGTCAGCTCGCCGACCAGCTCGGCGAGGTGCTGCGTCCGCGCGGCGCGCGCCTCGTCGTGCTCGGTTCCACCGAACCGACGCAGGTGCCGCTTTCCACGCATGACGCCGAGATTCTCGGCTGGCGCCTGCTGGCGACTCTGACCGGAGCGACCGCCGCCGGCGAAGAGATTGCCCTGACGCTCGATCACGCGAGCGGCCCGGTGCGGCTCGTCGCCGCCCTGCCCGCGTCGCTGGCGCAGGCCGACGACATCTTTGCCGTAGACACCCGCGCCGGGGGCGGAGCGGTGAGTGCGGGAATGTTCGGGGCAGGCTTCGCCCTGCGCCTCGCGCGTGCGGAAGCCAAGGCGCTCGGCGGCGACCTGGTGCGCGATGCGGGCAGCCTGGTCCTCACTCTGCCCCGCTTGACCGCAAGCAACCGCGATCCTAGCCCGCGCGAGGCCGACGTCGCACACGGTTAGTCCTGTTCGAAATGGGTGCCGCAGCAGCAAGGGTTTCGAGATGGACCGGCCGATCACCGAACCGCCGCCGCCCGGGCGCACCGCTCGTTTCGCTCCGGATTTCGGTCAGCGCGTTCTGCTGACGGTCGACACCGAAGAAGAGTTCGACTGGTCGGGTCCGTTCTCCCGTGATGGGCACGGCCTTGCGCACCTGCCCGCGATCGCGCGCTTCCAGGAGTTCTGCGACGATCGCGGCGTCTCGCCGGTCTATCTGGTGGACTGGCCGATCGTTAACGATCCCGGAGCGGTCGAGATCATCGGGGCTGCCGTGCGCGATGGCCGGGCCGAAGTGGGAATCCAGCTCCACCCGTGGGTCAACCCGCCGTTCGAGGAAGAAGTATCGGTCCGCAACAGCTTCGCCGGTAACCTCCCCCCGCTTCTCGAGCGCGCCAAGTTCCTGCTCCTTCGCGACAGGATCGCCGAAGCGTTCGGTGTGGCGCCCATGATCTACCGCGCGGGACGCTATGGACTGGGGTCCGAAACCGCACGCTTGCTGCGTGATGCCGGGGTGGCGATCGACAGTTCGGTGCGTGCCAACTACGATTATACCGCGGGGCACGGGCCCGATTACACCCGCCACCCGCTCCAACCCTACTGGGTGGACGAAGAGCGGTCCTTGCTCGAACTTCCGCTCACCACCGTGCATCACGGCCTGCTGCGAAAACAGGGCCGCGCGATCCAGCGCCTGGCCGCCGGAATTCCGCGGCTGACGGGTCTGTTATCGCGGCTCGGGCTGCTCGAACGGATTGCCCTGACGCCCGAAGGCGTGTCGGCCAGGGAGGCGATCAAGGGCATCGATATGGCCATCGACGACGGGCTGCCCGTGCTGGTGCTCAGCTTCCACAGCCCCTCGCTGGCGGTAGGCCACACGCCGTACGTCCGCGACGAGGCGGGCCTGGATCGGCTCTACGGCTGGTTCGACCGCGTGTACGATTATCTCGAGATGCGCGGGATCGAACCCACCTCGGTGAAGGACATCATTGCAGCCACCGGGCGATGAGCCGCTTGCCAGCCTGCAATACCATAGCTACCGAGCGCGGCACCGGCCGGGGCCTTTCGGTTTCGGAAGGGCCTGTAGCTCAGCGGTTAGAGCTGGCCGCTCATAACGGCTAGGTCGCGGGTTCGAATCCTGCCGGGCCCACCACCGGCCGGCCGATCAGGGTCGGGGAGTAGCGCAGCCCGGTAGCGCGCCTGCTTTGGGAGCAGGATGTCGCAGGTTCGAATCCTGTCTCCCCGACCAATCGGTCCCCCGCCCGGGCGGGCGCGAGACCCTCGTTCCGAACGAAAAGACCGACGAAGCCACGAGCTACCGCGGCTTGGGGCCCTTGCGATGCGGCTTCTTGTGCCAGGGCTTCTTGCCTTCACCGCCGGCGGACTGGACGGGACGCGGGCGCGTATCGTTGCCGGTGCGGCTCTGGCGGTTCTGGCGGGCGGTATCGCGCGGCGTCTCGGGTGAGACTTCGATGGCGACGTCGCCGCCATCCTCGCTGCCCGCCGTGCGCTGGACAGCCGAAACGAACCGATCGGCGATCGCACGCGGTATCTGGAAGTGGGTTTCGTTGGCGGCGATGCGGATCGCACCGACTTCGTTGCGGGTGATGTGCCCGCGGCGGCAGAGCAGCGGCAGGATCCAGCGCGGGTCTGCATTCTGGCGTCGGCCCACGTCCATCCGGAACCACACCACGTCGTCGAACCCGGCGCGGTGCCGCTGCTGCTGGTCGGCCTGACGCGCTTCGGGGGTGTTCTCGGTCAGCTCTTCCACCGCCGGCATCGCGGCGCGGTGCGAGCGGACGAGCGCTGCGGCGATATCCTCCGGGCTGCGCTGGCCGAGCAATTCGGCGGCGAGCGCGCGGTCCTCGTCGTCGAATTCGGCGGGGGCGAGCAGCGCATCGAGCAGCCGCTGGCGATCGTTGATGCGGATCGCCTCGGCGGTCGGGGCGGAAATCCACTCGGCCTCGATCCGCGCGCCGCGCAGCATCGATTCGACCCGGCGGCGGCGGTTGTAGGGCACGATGAGCACGGCGGTGCCCTTCTTGCCCGCGCGGCCCGTGCGACCCGAACGGTGCTGCAGCGTTTCCGCATCGCGCGGCAGCTCGACGTGGACGACGAGGCTCAGCGTCGGAAGATCGATCCCGCGCGCCGCGACGTCGGTCGCAACGCAAACCCGGACGCGCCGGTCGCGCAGGGCCTGGAGCGCCTGGTTGCGTTCCGATTGCGAATGCTCGCCCGACAACGAGACAACCGCGAAGCCGCGTTCCTGCAGGATGGCGTGCAACCGGCGCACGTTCTCGCGCGTGGCGCAGAACAGCATCGCGGTTTCGGCTTCGTGGAAGCGCAGCAGGTTGACCACCGCGTGGCCGATCTCGGCCGGGCCGACAGTGACCGCCTGGTAGGTGATGTCGCCGTGTCCGCGATCGTCGCCCACGGTCGAGATGCGCAGCGCATCGCGCTGGTAGCGCTTGGCGAGTTGGGCGATGGCGGGCGGCATCGTGGCCGAGAACAGCAACGTGCGGCGCGTATCGGGCGTGCCGTCGAGGATTTCCTCGAGGTCCTCGCGAAAGCCCATGTCGAGCATCTCGTCCGCCTCGTCGAGCACGACGGCGCGCAGGGCGGTGAGGTCGAGGGCGCCGCGTTCGAGGTGGTCGCGCAGGCGCCCGGGGGTGCCGACGACGACCTGCGGACCATCGCGCAGGGCGCGGCGTTCCTTGGACGGGTCCATCCCGCCCACGCACGTCGCCACGCGCACGCCCGCCGCGCCGTAGAGCCAGACCAATTCCCGGCTGACCTGCAGCGCCAGCTCGCGGGTCGGCGCGATCACCAGCGCCAGCGGCTGGCCGCCGGGGACCGCGGTGCCTTCGGAGGTGAGCAGCTCGCTCGCCATGGCGAGGCCGAAGGCGACGGTCTTGCCCGATCCGGTCTGCGCGGAGACGACCATGTCGCGTCCCTCGGCCTCGGGCGCGATGACGGCGGCCTGCACCGGAGTGGGTTCGAGATAGCCGCGCGCGGTCAGGGCGCCGGCGAGGACGGGAGGGAGGCTGGAATAGGGCATGGCGCGCCCCCTAGTCGCATTCGAGCCGACTTGCACGCGCAATGAAGGGGGTGGCCGCGTGCGGCCCCGCATCCGGCTTGCCCCGCGCCGCTCCAGCCCCTATCTGCGCGCCAATTCCAGACACTTCCCGGACACCCGAAGGACCGACCGATGGCCGCCCAGTACGCATACGTCATGAAGGACATGACGAAGACCTTCCCCGGCGCGAACAAGCCGGTGCTCAGCAACATCAACCTGCAGTTCTACCAGGGCGCCAAGATCGGCATCGTGGGTCCGAACGGCGCGGGCAAGTCGACGCTGATCAAGATCATGGCCGGGATCGACAAGGATTTCACGGGCGAAGCGTGGCCGGGCGAGAACATCACCGTTGGCTATCTCGAGCAGGAACCCGAGCTCGATCCGACCAAGACCGTGCTCGAAAACGTCAAGGATGGCGCGCGCGAGACCGCCAACATGGTAGAGCGGTTCAACCAGATCGGCATGGAGATGGGCGAGGACGGCGCCGACTTCGACGCACTGGGCGCCGAGATGGCCGAACTGCAGGACAAGATCGACGCGGTGGACGGCTGGACGCTCGACAACCAGCTCGAAGTCGCGATGGAAGCCCTGCGCTGCCCGCCGGGCGACATGGGCGTGCAGAGCCTGTCGGGCGGCGAGAAGCGCCGCGTCGCGCTGACCCGGCTGCTGATCCAGAAGCCCGGCATCCTGCTGCTCGACGAACCGACCAACCACCTCGACGCCGAAAGCGTCCAGTGGCTCGAAAACCACCTCAAGGAATATGCCGGCGCGGTGCTGATGATCACCCACGACCGCTATTTCCTCGACAACGTGGTGGGCTGGATCCTCGAACTCGATCGCGGCTCGTACTATCCGTACGAGGGCAACTATTCGACCTACCTCGAAAAGAAGGCCAAGCGGATGGAGCAGGAAAGCCGCGAGGAAAGCGGCAAGTCCAAGGCTCTGCAGCGCGAGCTCGAATGGATCCGGCAGACCCCTGCCGCGCGCCAGACCAAGTCCAAGGCGCGTATCCGCAAGTTCGAGGAACTGCAGAACGCGCAGGACAAGCGCCAGGTCGGCAAGGCCCAGATCGTCATCCAGGTGCCCGAGCGCCTCGGCGGCAAGGTGATCGAGGTAAAGAACATTTCGAAGGCCTACGGCGACAAGTTGCTGTTCGAGGACCTGTCGTTCACCCTGCCCCCAGGCGGCATCGTCGGCGTGATCGGCCCCAACGGCGCGGGCAAGTCCACGCTGTTCAAGATCATCACCGGCAAGGAACAGCCGGACAGCGGCACGGTCGAGATCGGATCGACAGTCCACCTCGGTTACGTCGACCAGAGCCGCGATCACCTCGATCCGAAGAACAACGTCTGGGCCGAGATTTCGGACGGCCTCGATTACATGAAGGTCAACGGCCAGGACATGAGCACGCGCGCATATGTGGGCGCGTTCAACTTCAAGGGCGCGGACCAGCAGAAGAACGTCGGCAAGCTGTCGGGCGGTGAGCGCAACCGCGTCCACATGGCCAAGATGCTGAAGCAGGGTGGCAACGTGCTGCTGCTCGACGAACCGACCAACGACCTCGACGTCGAAACGCTCGGCGCGCTGGAAGAAGCGATCGAGAACTTCGCCGGCTGCGCCGTGGTCATCAGCCACGACCGCTTCTTCCTCGACCGTCTCGCCACCCACATCCTCGCCTTCGAGGGCGATAGCCACGTCGAATGGTTCGAAGGCAACTTCGAAGCCTACGAGGAAGACAAGCGCCGCCGCCTGGGCGACGCGGCGGATCGGCCGACGCGGGTGAGCTACAAAAAGCTAACCCGATAACCTGTCGCAGCTACAGCGGTAGAGCGAAGCGCTCCATCGCGTAGCGGGCGACATTGCGGCCGAGTTCGTCGCTTATGTCGTTGGTCGCCCGGAAGTGGACGCCCGCAAGTATCCGCGAATAAGATACCTCGCGCGCATAAGTTGCCAGGTCGGGGACGGTTATCCGGACTGCGGGCATGCGTTCCGTGGTGAAGGCGTAGCCGGCAGGTGGAACGCCTTCAGCGGATAGTATTGTCGAGCTGAGGCTGGCGAACATGCAGTGTCCGCAGGGATATTCCGGTTGATTGGGCGTGCTCAACAGCGGAACCCATGACGCGTCCATCTCGGTCGCGTCGTTCCCGTCCTGATCGGCCGTCCGTATCGCGTTGATCGGTCGCCAAAACATGTGGTGCATTTTGCCTTCAGCCATGACGAGGGTGAGGTCATCGGCCGCCATCGAGAACAGGGCATACATGCGCGCGTTCTGGACGATGCTGCGCCCTGGCTGGCTGGCTATCTGGCGCAGCACGGGATCGAATTCGTAGAACGCCCAGAACCGCGCCTTGAGCGTCTCGGCCGGCGTGCGCTCCTTGCTCTCACGCGCGCCCTTGCGCTTCACCTCGTCGAACGAAGCGGCCCATGCCGCGCTGTCGAGCGCAACCGGGTCGGCGATGCGGAACTGGTCGATGCTCTTCAGGAACCAGGGTTTGCCGGCGGACATCTCGGGCGGAAACGGCACGTTGCTGGGTGCCCAGCGCCCGGCGGGACCCGTCGGTCGGTAGTACGACATCTTTGCCTTGTCGTCCCAGCCGCCTCGTTCGAGCGCTGCCTTGGCGGTCGCCTTTCCGAGTGCGATCCCGTCTTCTCTCGCCCGACCTTCCGGAACCCGGTCGAGCGCGAGCGTCAGGGCATCATCGAAGTCCTTGGTCTTGCCGGGATAGAGCGAACTAAGGACCGCGTGGGCGGCGGACGCCACTGCCGCGTCGACCGAGGTTCCCGCGCGAACCGGTTTGATTCCGAGATACGACGCGTATCTGGGGTCGGCCGCATTCGCAGCCTCGAACATAGCGAGCGAAAGGCGGCCGAATGCCGCCATGCTTGCCGGGTCGTACGGAGCCGAAGGATTGTCCTGCGCCCTGTCGGCCATCGTTTGCAATTCGGCCCAGTCGCTGACGACATCGGCCTTCGCCGGTATGCTCGTTACCGCAAGCGCGACCGCGCTCGCGAGGATCGCAAGTTTCATGCCCTTCCCCCCTCAAGGTGAACACCGAAACGACCCGCGATTATTCTGGTTCAGCGAAGTTTGCACAGATTCGCTCAAGCGTAAAGAACGCTCCAAAGCCTGGGTTTCGTGCGCGCCAGCGCTAAGCGGCTTCTCCCAACGCGCCATCATACGCCGCCCTGTTCGCATGGATCTGCGGCAGGTGAGCAAAGGTCCAGTCGGCCAGCGCCATCACCGGTACGGCGAGCGAGTGGCCGAGGTCCGTCAGCGCGTATTCGACCGACGGGGGGACGGTATGGTGCACGGTGCGGGCGACCATGCCGTCGCGCTCCAGCGTGCGCAGCGTGCGGGTCAGCATCTGTTGGCTGATGCCGCCCACTTCGCGCTTCAGTTCGTTGAAGCGGCACCCACGGCCCCGGGGCTTCGCCTCAAGCGCCTTGACGATCAGCACAGTCCACTTGTCGCCGACGCGGCTGAGCAGTTCGCTCACCGCGCGGCAGTCCGGGTCGGCGTGGGGGTGAGGGGTATCAGTCATATCCGTGTGACCTGGTCAGGAAAATTTGCGTTCTTGCAGGTAGTAAGTGGTCACTTATCTGGTGCTGGTCAAGATTTGTGACCACTCACCAGGAGCCACCATGAACATCCTTCACCTCGATTCCAGCATCACCGGCGACAACTCCGCGAGCCGCGCGCTCAGCGCCGCGATCGTGCGCGAGTTGACCGATGCGGACCCGGCTGCGGCCGTGACCTACCGCGATCTCGTTGCCGATCCGCTCGACCACCTGACCCTTCCCGGCTTCGGCACGCCCCAGTCCGCCGAGGTTCTGGCGGAGTTCAAGGCGGCGGACGTCGTCGTGATCGGCGCGCCGATGTACAACTTTACGATTCCCTCGCAGCTCAAGGCGTGGATCGACCGCGTGCTGATCGCGGGCGAAACGTTCCGCTATACCGACACCGGGTCCGAGGGGCTTGCGGGCGGCAAGAAGGTGATCGTCGCGCTGGCGCGAGGTGGCCTATATGGACACGGCACCGCCCAGCGCGGGATCGAGCACGCCGAACGCTACCTGACCGACGCCCTTGCCTTCATCGGCATCACCGTCCCGCAGTTCGTGATCGCGGAAGGGCTGGCGCTGGGCGACGAACCGCGCGCCGCGGCGCTCGAAGCGGCACACCGCGCCGTGCGCGAGATTGGCGCCGCCTGCCCGGTCGCCTGACCTCGCTAGTCTTTCCTACAAGGGTGCGGCGGTGGCATTGTGCATTCATGGCCAACCACCGCACCCCATTCGTCGTTTCCGGCCGCACGGCCTCGCAAGGCGACACCCCCCGCTCACAAGGCGACACCAATGCATCGCAAAGTGACGTCGCGTCCTCACAAGGTGACGGCACCAGGCCCAAGGCGACACAAAGTCCTCTGGACAGTGTGACAAGTGTGACATGCCCTCAGCCCATTCAGACTTGCGACAGCCAACCTGAACTAGTTGGCGAGTCGTTAAACACGATCCGCAGGTGGTGGGGCGGTTCTTGGACGGAGTGCGCCCAATGAATTTGAAGTCCATCCTGCGCGCATGCGGGGCGTCGGCACTGGTCGCCGCAGCCACGCTTGGCGCAATATCCGCGCCGGTTGCTGCGCAGGAGCGCCGCGACGGTACCGACCGCAGCGAAGCTCGCCAGCAGGCGCGCGAGGCGCGGCAGACCATGCGGGCCCAGCGCCAGCAGGCCGCGCCGCAACAGCGTCAACAAGCCGCGCCACAGCAACGCCAGCAGCGTACCTATCAGGCGCCGCCGGTTCAGGCCCAAGCCCGTGCCCAGGCGCCGACCCGCAGCGGTCGGGAGTGGAATCGCGGCGACAACCGCAGCGCGACCGGGGCCGAACGCCAGGGCCGCGAATGGAACCAGCGCGGCAATACCAGCAACGACTGGGGCCAGGCGCGCGCCGCCCGTGCCCAGGCCGAAGCGCAGCAGGCGCAGGCACAAGCGCGTGCGCAGGCCGCCGCTCGTCAGACTTCTTCGCGAGACTGGAGCCGCGATCGCGACCGTTCGTCCGGCACCAACACGTGGGAGCGCAATCGCAGCTATGGCGATACCTCGCGCAACCGCACCTACCGCGACGGTTATCGCGACGGTCGGACGGTCGATAACAGGCAGGATCGGCGCCAGACCCAGAACGCCTATCGCAGCGGATATCGCGACGGGGTGCGCACCGACAACTATCGCGACGGCCAGCGCCGCTATTCGGGCGACTATCGTCGGTGGAGCAACGACTGGCGCCGGGACAATCGCTACAACTGGTACCAGTATCGCAGTTCCAACCGGAACCTCTACCGGCTGGGTCGCTACTACGCGCCCTACAGCAATTATCGCTATAGCCGGCTGAGCATCGGCTTCCGCCTTGGCAGCGTGTTCTTCGGTAGCCGCTACTGGATCAACGACGCGTGGCAGTATCGCCTGCCGGAAGCTTACGGCCCCTATCGCTGGGTGCGGTACTACGACGATGCGTTGCTGGTAGATATCTACAGCGGCGAAGTGGTCGACGTGATCTACGACTTCTTCTGGTGAGGTTGTCCGGGCGGGATTGAGTGGCCTGCCCGAACGATCCGACCGGAGAAATGGACCCCCGCCGGCCCTGTGCCGACGGGGGTCCTGTTTCGTTGGCTCAGGCCTTCGGCGTGCCGAAAGGCAGGATACGCCACAGGTTGCCATCCTTGTCGAAGAACGTGTGCTTCAGCGCTCCGGCAACATGGAGCGCGATCAGGATCAGCAGGAAATTGGCCCCGAGCGCGTGCGCATCGAAGATCGCGCCGCCGAGCGCGTCGTTGCTTCCCGTCGGCAGGTTGGGGATCGTGAACAGGCCGAAGAAGTCGACCGGCCTGCCCACCAGCGAACTTGCCAGCCAACCGCCGAGCGGGAGCCCGATCAACAGCACGTAGAAGATCGTGTGCGTGACCCGCGCAAGCGTCTTTTCCCAGGGCCTTAGCGTATCGGCCAATGCCGGCGGCTTGTGCGACAATCGCCAGCCTAGCCGGGCCAGCGTCAGCCCAAGGATCAGCATCCCCCACGCCTTGTGATAACCCATGACCTCGCCCCGCAAAGGTCCGTCGAGGCCTTCTGCCGCCTCGACGATCTGCCAGTTCATGATCACCAGAATGGCGATCACCCAGTGGAGCAGCATCGCCACTCCCGAATAGCGCACGCCCCGCTCACCCCGCATGGTCCGGTCTCCAGCCTGTTTCGCTGCAAGCATTTGTAACGACGGGTTTGCGCGCGGCAAGCGCGTTGCTAGGAAACGCGCATGGCAACGACCGACATGATTCCGGACAAGGATGCCCTCCGCCGCGTGGGCGAAACCGTGCGCAGCCGCCTTTCGAGCGACCCGCGTGTGTACAAGGTGCCGACCGACAAGGCCGAAATCTTCGCGATCGGGGATTTCCTCAGTCCGTCGGAGTGCGAGCGGCTCATCCGGATGACCGACACGGTCGCGCGGCCCAGTTCGCTCTACGACCAGGACTACGCGACCGGGTTTCGCACGTCGTATTCCGGCGACCTGTCTCCGCACGAGCCGCTGGTCATGGCGGTCAGCCGCCGGATCGACGACCTGCTCGGGATGAGTGCGATCTGCGGCGAGGCGATCCAGGCGCAGCGCTATTTTCCCGGCCAGCAGTTCAAGCCGCACAACGACTGGTTCTACACCGATCAGGATTACTGGAAGGGCGAGCGCAAGCGCGGCGGGCAGCGGTCGTGGACCGCGATGGCGTTCCTCAACAAGGTCGACAAGGGCGGCGAAACGCACTTCGTCGAAGTCGGCGCCAAGATCGAGCCCAAGCCCGGCGTCCTCCTCGTCTGGAATAACGCCATGCCCGACGGTTCGCCCAACGAGAACACCCTCCATGCCGGTACGCCGGTAATCGAGGGCGTGAAGTACGTGCTGACGAAGTGGTACCGCACCCGCCGCTGGAAATAGGCGGCTACTTTCCGTCGCGCACCGACTCGACCACCTCTTCGAGCGTTTCTTCCGCGCGCTTCGTCTCGCGGATCGCGAGGTGCATCATCCGGTCGAGCTTGCGCGACAGGCGCACGATTTCGAGCTGGGCGCGCAGGTTCACCTCGTAATCGTGGCGGGCCGCGATGCGGTCCTTCTTGGCTTGCCGGTTCTGGCTCATCAGGATGATCGGCGCCTGGAGCGCGGCCAGCGTCGAGAGCGACAGGTTGAGAAGGATGAAGGGAAACGGATCGAAGCTGACGCCGAAGGCGTGCGAGACGTTGAGCGTCATCCAGACTACCATCATGGCCAGGAACGCGCCGATGAAGGGCCAGCTTCCCCCGACCGCCGCCACCCGGTCGGCCATCCGGTCGCCAAACGTTGCGGCAAGCTGCGCCGCTTCGGCCGCGTCCACTCCGATGAAGGACCCCGCCGCCACGCGACGGATAACGTCCTGCTCTTCCTCGTCCAGCTCGTCGAGTTCGCGCCCCAGAAGCTCGCGCGCCATCCGTTCCGGATCGGCCGGGCGGCTCATCGCTCCAGCGCCTCCGCTATCAGCCGGCGGGTGTTGGTGATGCCGTAGAGCGCGATGAAGCTACCCATGCGCGGTCCCTGCTCGCTGCCGAGGAGGGTGCGGTAGAGCGCCTGGAACCAGTCGCGCAGCGACGCGAAGCCGAACTCCTCGCGCTTGCCGATCTCATAGACCATCGTCTGCAGGTCTTCCGCCGAAGTATCGGGCGCAAGCACGGCAAGCTGTTCGTCCAGAGCGCGCAGCGCCGCCGCCTCGCTTGGCGATGGCTTGGCGTGAACGAGGCCCGGCGCGACGAAATCGCGATTGTAGGCGAGCGCCCTACCGACGAGGATGTCGAGCTCCGGGTGCGCCGCCGGGCTCGCGTCGGGTACGTAATTGCCGAGGTACGACCACACCTGATCGGCGGTCGCCCCTGCCCCGAGAACGCCCACCAGATTGAGCAGCAGCGCAAATGTTACCGGCAGTGTATCGCCCGCTCCCGTACGCTGCGGATCCGTCACGCCGAGCAGGTGCCAGACTGGGTTGCCGAGCTGCTTGTCGATCGCCTGTTCGGCAAGCGCGCCGCGGAACTGCCAGTAATCGTCCACCGCGCGCGGGATGACCCCGGCGTGAAGGCTTTTGGCGCTCTTGGGATTGGGGAAGATGTAGAAGCCGAGGCTCTCCTCGCTGCCGTAGGTCAGCCATTCCTCGATCGTCAGGCCGTTGCCCTTGGACTTCGAAATCTTCTCTCCGTTGGCATCGAGAAACAGTTCGTAGACGAGCCCCTCGGGCTTCCGCCCGCCAAGCACCTGGGCGATCTTGCCCGACTGGATGCCGCTGTCGGTCAGGTCCTTGCCATACATCTCGTAATCGACGCCCAGCGCGACCCAGCGCATCGCCCAGTCGACTTTCCACTGCAGCTTGGACCGGCCGCCCAGCGCGGATTGCTCGACCTGCCGCCCGTCTTCGTCGGTGAAGCGGATCGTGCCCGCGTCCGCGTCGACCACCTCGACCGGAACCTGGAGCACGCGCCCGCTCGAAGGGCTGACCGGCAGAACCGGTGAATAGGTCGCCGCGCGTTCGGCGCGCAGCGTCGGCAGCATGATGTCGAGGATCGCCTGGTAGTTGCGTAGAACGCCGCGCAACGCGTCGTCAAACTTGCCGGCGTTGTACAATTCGCTCGACGAGACGAATTCGTAATCGAACCCAAACCGATCGAGAAATTCGCGGAGCTTGCCGTTGTTGTGGAACGCGAAGCTGGCGTTCGACCCGAACGGGTCGGGAATGCGGCTGAGCGGCATGCCGAGATTGCGCGTCAGCATCTCCTTGTTCGGCACGTTGTCGGGCACCTTGCGCAGGCCGTCCATGTCGTCGCTGAATGCGACCAGCCGGGTCGGGGCGCCGCCCGTCAGCGCCTCGAACGCGCGGCGCACGAACGTGGTGCGCAGGACTTCCTGAAAAGTGCCGATGTGCGGCAGGCCGCTGGGACCGTATCCGGTTTCGAACAGCACCGGCTTCCCATCTGGCCGGCGGCCGTCAGGGTAGCGCTTGAGCAGCTTGCGCGCCTCCTCGAACGGCCAGGCCTTGGAGGTGCGAGCGGCTTCGATCAGGGCATCGTCGGTCATAGTCTGCGCGCAGTCGCCGATGGTGCGGCGCAGCGCAAGTGCCCAACCGCCGATACGCAGGGCGTGTCACGGATTCGGGTGATTTTCCGAAACGCCGCCAATCCGACATTCCCGTTTTCTTTCAACGCGAAAACTCCGATCTGAAACTACCAAGTGTGACTTTCGCGAATCCAACGTTGCCGCTCCCTCCCGAACTTGCACGCAAAGGGTAGGGAGCGAACGGCATGTAGGACAGCGAAAGCACCCGGACAGCTTGCCCTGTGTTCGGCATTCGTTCTATCGGGATCGGCGATGGTCGGCACGCTTGCACTCCCCGCGCTTCACGCCAGTCACGCGGGCACCTGGCTGCGCGACGGCGGGTCCACCCGCGGTTGCAGCAAGGGCGAGGCGGTGACCGCCGCCGCGGATACCCCCCTGCTTCTGCTAAACGCACCGCTGGTGGCTACGCGGCTGGGGTACCCCGACCTGTCCGGCCTCGACCTGCTGGAACTGTTCGCTTTCGTGCATCCGGCGCGGTTCGCGGTGCCCACGCCCAAGGGCCTGGCGCACGCGCTGGGGATCGCGGAGCCGACGAGCGACGACGACGTCCCCCTATTCCTGCAAGCGGCGGCGGGCCGCCTGATCGAGATGTGCGAAAGCGACGACTGGCCCGAGCGCGAGGGCGCGTGGTCGTCGCTGCAATCGCTGGTGCGTCTGCGCTGGCCGTGGGCACAGGTCCTGCTGCCGCACGTCCGCAAGCCCGAGCGGGCCGAGCGCTGGCTGTTCGCGCGCCTGCCCGAATGGGAGGAAGCGCCCGAGCGCGCCCAGCCCTCGCACGTGCTGATCGAGGAGGAAGAGGTCGAGGCGCGCCTGGCCCGGCTGACCGGCGAAGGAGCCGAGCGCCGCGAGGGGCAGCGCCGATATGCGCGCGAGGCCGGCAGCGTGTTTGCGCCGCGGGCGAAGCGCGGTGTGCCTCACGTGCTGCTGGCGCAGGCCGGCACGGGAATCGGCAAGACGCTGGGCTACCTGGCGCCCGCGCACTTGTGGTCCGAGCGGTCCGGCGGGACGGTCTGGGTCTCCACTTTCACCAAGAACCTGCAGCGCCAGTTGCGGCGCGAGAGCGGCAGGGCGTGGCCGCCAGCTCGGGGTGACGGTTCGCGGCCTGTCGTAGTCCGCAAGGGGCGCGAGAACTATCTATGCCTGCTCAACCTGGAGGATGCGCTTCAGGGCGGGTTCGGAGGCCGTGCGGCGATCCTGGCCCAGCTCGTCGCGCGGTGGACCGCATTCAGCCAGGACGGCGACATGGTCGGCGGCGACCTGCCCGGCTGGCTCGGCACGCTGTTCCGCAAGCGCGGCATCGCCGCCCTGACCGACCAGCGCGGCGAGTGCGTCTATGCCGGGTGCCCGCATTACCGGAAGTGCTTCATCGAGCATGCAGCGCGCGCCTCGGCGCAGGCGGACCTCGTCATCGCCAACCACGCGCTCGTGATGGTGAACGCAGCCCGCGGTCGCGATCACGCACAGCGCCCGACGCGCATCGTATTCGACGAAGGGCACCACGTGTTCGAGGCGGCCGACAGCACCTTCGCCGCCGCCCTGACCGGGGCCGAGGCGATCGAGCTGCGCCGCTGGATCGTGGGCCCCGAGAAACAGTCGCGCGGCCGCCGCAGGGGACTGGCGGCGCGGCTGGCCGACGTCGCCAGTTACGATGAAGCCGGTGGCAAGGCGATCGAGGCGGCGCTTGCCGCCGCGCAGGCTCTGCCGTCCGACGGCTGGCTCCAGCGGCTGGTCGAAGGAACCCCGTACGGACCCGTCGAAGCATTGCTGGGCGGCGTTCGGGCGACGACCTATGCGCGCGACGAAAGCGGCGGACAGGAAGCGGGATACGGCATCGAAACCGAGGCGGCGGGCCTCGACGGACCGGTGGTCGAACTGGCCGCGCAAGCCGCCAGCGCACTCGCCGCGATCCGCGCGCCGCTCCAGCGGCTCGGCGGGCGGCTCGAGGCGATCCTGGCCGATCCGCCCGACTGGCTCGACGCCCAGGGCCGCGCCCGGATCGAGGGTGCGCGCCATTCGCTAACCTGGCGCTGCGACCTGCTCGCCGCGTGGGAAGCGCTGCTCGATCGGCTCGGCGGTCCGGGCGATCCGGAGTTCGTCGACTGGCTGGCGGTCGAACGCAGCGATACGCGCGAGTTCGACGTCGGGCTTCACCGGCACTGGCTCGACCCGATGAAACCGTTCGCGCGCGTCGTGCTGGAACCTGCGCACGGGGTGATGGTCACCAGCGCCACGCTAAAGGACGGCCCCGACTGGGATGCGGCCATCGCCCGCAGCGGCGCGGCGCATATCGAGGTCGCCCCCAGGCTGGCCGAGGCGGAAAGCCCGTTCGACTATGCCAGCAAGGCCGAAGTGCTGATCGTGACCGATATCCAGCGCGGCGACATCCCGGCGCTGGCGGGTGCCTATGGCCGCATAGTCGAGGCATGCGGCGGCGGGGTGCTCGGCCTGTTCACCGCGATCCGGCGGTTGCGCGCGGTCCACGGGCGCATCGCCGATCGGCTCGCCCGCAGCGGGCTGCCGCTCTATTCGCAGCACGTAGATCCGATCGACACCGGCACGCTGGTCGACATCTTCCGCGACGATCCCGCCGCCAGCCTGCTGGGCACCGACGCGCTGCGCGACGGGGTCGACGTGCCCGGCCACTCCTTGCGCTGCGTGGTGATGGAGCAGGTCCCTTGGCCGCGCCCGACGATCCTCCATCGCGCGCGGCGGGCAGCAGGCGGCGGGTCGGCCTACGACGACCGGATCATCCGTGCCCGGCTGGCGCAGGCGTTCGGGCGACTGATCCGCTCGAAGGACGATTCCGGGCACTTCCTGGTGCTTTCACCGGCCTTTCCCAGCCGGTTGCTCGGCGCCTTCCCCGCGGGCACGCCGGTGTTGCGGGTGACGCTCGACGAGGCTTTACAACGGCTCGCCGAACGGCGATGCGAAGGCGATCCGCCGCGCATCGACGGCGATGGACAAGCGGCAAAAGGGACGACGGAAACCACGTGAAGCGCCTCGGCCTGCTGCGTCATGCCAAGTCCGACTGGGACGACATCGGGCAGCGCGATTTCGATCGCGGACTGAACGATCGCGGTCGCAGGGGCGCGCGTCTGATCGGTGAGCACATCGCGGCTCACGGCGTCCCGTTCGACCTCGTTCTCGCCAGCCCCGCTGAACGCGTGAAGGCGACCCTGGTCGAGGCGATGCCGGACAAGCCGGTGCGCTACGACCCGCGCATCTACCTCGCCGACGTCGAAACGCTGCTCGACGTGCTGCGCTCGGCGGGCGACGCGGAATCGGTGCTGCTTGCCGGGCACAATCCCGGGATGCAGGACGTGCTGTTCGCACTCGTCCCCCCGGCCCGCGAGAACGACCTGTTCGACGAAGCGGCGGTGAAATTCCCGACCGCCGCGTTTGCCGTGCTCGAGCTTGCGATCGACGACTGGGCCAGCCTGACGCGCGATTGCGGCGACCTCGTCCATTTCCAGCGCCCCCGCGACCTCGACCCGTCGCTCGGCCCCGATCACTGATCAGCGCAGGACGCGGGGACCCACGCCCGTATCGCCCCAACGGTCCTGCGGATTGTAGAGGCGGCAGGTCTTGAGGCTCAGACAGCCGCAGCCGATGCACCCGTCGAGGTCGGCGCGGGTCTTTTCCAGCGTCGCGATCTTTGCGTCGATCGCATCGCGCACGCGCCCGCTGATCCGTTTCCAGTCCGCCGCGTCGGGGTTGCGGCCTCTGGGCAGCCGGGCGAGTTCCGCCTCGATCTCGCCCAGCGAAAGACCAAGGTTCTGGGCGATCAGCACGAAGCTCAACCGCCGGATGTCGCCGCGCAGGAAACGCCGCTGGTTGCCACCGGTCCTTATCGGCTCGACCAGGCCACGCGCCTCGTAATAGCGGATGGCCGAAGCCGACAGGCCGGTGCGCCGGGCCAGTTCGCCGATGGTCAGCAGGTCGCTCGATCGCAGGGTCACGCATTTCTCCTTGACCTCAAGTTAGCTTGAGGTTGCACAAGTGCCAAGCGGACGATTCGATCCGCGTCACGAAGGATAGACCGCAATGCCCACCGCTCGCCTCGAACACGTCAATATCTCGGTCACCGACGGGCCGCGCACTGCCGATCTCATCGCCCGGCTCACCGGCTGGCACCGACGGTGGGAAGGTCCGTCGCTCGACAACGGCCGCTCGATCCATCTCGGCGACGAGACGGCCTATGTGGCGATTCACACCAGCGACCGGATAAAGGGCGGCTTCGCGAAGAGCGTGCCGATGAATCATATCGGCATCTCGGTCGACGACATCGATCAAGCGGAGGCAATCGTCGCCGAAGCGGGCCTTACGCCGTTCAATCACGGGCAATACGAACCCGGCCCGCGCAGCTTCTACTTCTACGACTGGGACGGGATCGAGTGGGAAATCGTCAGCTACGGCTGACCGGCCCGGTCGCCATAGCGCCGGTACGCCAGGATCGAGAGGATCGCGATGCCGGCGCACGAAGCGAGGGCGTAGAGAGCGGTGCCGTTCCAGCCGAATGCTTCGAACACCACCGTCCCGGCCACGCTGCCGATCGCTCCGCCGGCGAACATCATCGCGATATAGACCGTCGTCAGCCGAGTCCGCAGGTCCGGCGCGAGCGACAGGAACGTCATCCGGGTGGTCACGTCGATCGCCGGGCCGACGATGTTGGCGGCCAGCAGCGGGATCATCAGCAGCCACAGGTTGTGGCCGAAGGGCAGCAGCAGCGCCGTGCCCGCCGTTTGCCCGATCGCGAACCACACCCGCGCCCGGCGCGGACCGACGCGATCGGCCAGGCGGCCCCAGTAAGGCGTCGTCAGCACGCTGACGGCGGCGAAGCCTGCGAGATAGCCGACGACGTCGGTGCCATATCCCATCGCCGGCGAAGTCAGGTGCAATGCCAGACCCAGCCACAGGGCGATGAACTGGCCGAAGCCCAGTCCCTGGATGAGGCCCGAGACGACGATCTCGCGGTTTCGCGAAACGATTGGGCCCAGCGATGCGAGCAGCGCAAGGTAGCTGCCGTGCGCTTCGCTCCGCGTCCCGCCCTCGCGCGTCATGATCTTCGGCAACAACAATGTGATCGCGATCATCAACCCGCTCGCGATCCAGTACACCGTGCGCCAGCCGAAGTGATGCGCAACGACGCCGGAACCCACCCGCGCGACAAGGATGCCGAAGATCACGCCCGAGGTGAGGATGGCGGTGACATGGCCCAGCCGTTCCGGTGCCACCCGCTTCGAAGCGTATGCCGGCAAGAGGTACGGCGCGAGCGTGAAGAACCCGAGCACGGTCGACCCGGCGACGAACCCCTCGAATCCGCGGGACAGCGTCATCAGGATCAAGCCCGCGCACTGTCCGATGCAGAACACTATCGTCAGCCGGCGGTTCGAGAAGCGATCGCCCAGCGGCAGCAGAAGGACGATGCCGATCGCCAGGGCAAGCTGGTTCAGCGCCGGCACGATGCCGATGCGCGCGATGCTGACGCCGAACGTGCGCGCGACGTCTCCGATGATCGGGTGGATGTAGTAGGCATTCGCCGTCACCACCGCCGCGGCGACGGCGAGCATGTATTCCTGCCCCGAGGTCAGGTGACGCGGTTCGTTCATGTCGGTGGGCGCGGTCAGATCAGCGGCCGCTGCGCCGGCATCGCGCCACTGGCCCACAGCGCTTCGGTCCGCTCCACGGCGAGTTCCAGATCGCACGTCCGCGCGAGCGCGAGCGCTTCGTCCTCGCTTCCCTCGAGCCAGCCGGTCCATTGCTCGCGCGGCAGGATCACCGGCATCCGGTCATGCACGTCCACCATCTGTGCGCAGGCATCGGCCATGACCATCGTGTAGGCATTGCCCCACTCGGCGGTCCGGCGCCAGAGCCCGGCGACGGCGAACAGGTCGTGCCCGGCGAGGGCATACCAAGTCCGCGTCATCTTGCCCGGAGTGCCTTCGGGTTCGGCCCACTGGGTGACCGGGATGAGGCAGCGGCGCCGGGCGAAGCTGTCGCGCCAGAATGCCGTGGTCAGCTTGTCGTCGCGCGCGTTGGTCACGGGCTTGGGCTTCAGCGGCTGACCCTTCTTGCCCTTCAGCACGACCGGGAAGCCCCAGTTCATCTGCCGCACACGGCCCTCGGCAACGACGAGGCCCGGATAGCCGGGGTAGAGTTCCTCACCGAAGTTCGCGCCGACCGCATCGTTGATCGCCTCGAACCATTTGGCGACCTCGTCGGCGTTCTTCGTCATCCGGTAGAGGTTGCACATCAGGCGTTTCCGACCACGAAGCAGGCCGCCGCGACCAGCGCCCCGGCCCAGCGGTTGGAGCGGAAACGGTCGAGCGGATTGGCCGGATCGCGGGGGTCGAGAGTCAGCCCCTGCCACAGCAGGTGAACCGCCGCCGGGCCCAGGGCAAGCAAGGCGATCCAATCCGCGCGCAGCAGCCAGAACGCCAACCCCCACAGCGTCAGGGCGAGGCAATAGAACGCGAGCACGCCCGCCTGCACCCCGTCGCCCAAGCGCAGCGCGCTCGACCGGATGCCTACGAGCGCGTCGTCCTCGCGGTCCTGCAACGCGTAGATCGTGTCGTATCCCATGCACCAGAAGAACGCGCCGGCGTAGAGCGCCGCCATGACGTCGAGGTGATCGGCCCGCAGCGCCGTCCACCCGACGAGCGCGCCCCAGGTGAACACAAGGCCCAGCCATGCCTGCGGCCACCACGTGATCCGCTTCATGAAGGGATAGGCAGCGACCAGCGCGAGACTGCCTAGCGCGACGAACTGCGCCTGCCAGCGAAGTTGCAGCAGCACGACCAGCCCGACGAGGCACAGGACGACGAGCCAGATCCACGCGACCTTCGGCGAGATTCGACCGCTGGCGACAGGACGACTCGCCGTGCGGGCCACCTGCCGGTCGAGATTGGCGTCGACGATATCGTTATAGACGCACCCCGCCCCGCGCATCGCGATGCTACCCACGAGAAACCAGCCGAGCAGCGCCCACTGCCACCCCGCGCCCGCCAGCCACAGGCCCCAGACGCACGGCCAGAACAGCAGCCACCAGCCGATCGGCCGGTCGAACCGGGCGAGCATGGCGAGGTCGCGCGGCAACTGCGGGAGGCGGGCGACGAGGCCGCGATGTTCGCTATCGGGGACGATCGTGTCGCTCATTCGGGTGCCACGCGCCAACCGTGCCAGCACAGTGCCAACATGACCGCATTTCCCGCGAAATCGAGGAGTCCGACTTCGCTGAGCAGCGGCACACGGAAATAGAACCACCAGTTGAAAACGAAGAACGGCAACAGGGCGATGCCGTATGCGAGGAAGGTGCGTTTCGTGAATCGCGCGGTGAACGCGACCAGCGCGAACAAGCACGCCTGCGCGCCGAAACAAGCCACGGCAAACACGGCAAGGAAATCCTGCGACTGGTAATCGGGGCGGATGGCAAGCGCGATCACGCTGCGTGGCGCCAGCAGAGCCCAACCTCCCAGTACCAGGAATACGATGCCAATCAGGCGTTGCGTCATGCGCGCGCTCATTCCGGTCGCCCTAGCGCGTGGTCAACTTCTCGTCTAATCGCCAAAATATGCCCGCCACCCCCGCCTGGCCCCCGAAAAGCGCGCCGCGCCTGTTCCTGCCCGGGGAGATCGGTTTGGGCCGCACCTTTGGTATCGAGGGCAATCAGGCGAACTACCTCGCGCGGGTCATGCGGGTCGGCGAAGGGGACGCGGTCATCCTGTGCGACGACGTGACCGGAGAGTGGCTCTCGCGCGTCACGCAGGTCGACAAGCGCCGTGTCGACCTGATGGTCGAACGCAACCTCAAGCCGCGCGAATCGGTGCCAGATTTCTGGCTCTGTTCGGCGCTGCTCAAGAAGGACCGCTTCGACCTGCTGCTGGAAAAAGCGACCGAGCTGGGCGTGGCGGCCATCCGCCCGCTCGTCACCCGCCGCTGCGTGGCGGACAAACTCAACCTCGATCGCGCGCGGAACGCGGTCGTCGAAGCGGCCGAACAGTGCGCACGCACCGCGCTGCCGACGATTGCCGAGCCCGTGTCGCTCGACGCGCTGCTGCGCGGCTGGCCGGACGGCCGCACGCTGTTCTTCGCCGACGAGAACGGAGGCACTCCCGCCGCCAGCGCATTCGCCGACAGCAGCGGTCCCTCCGCCCTGCTCACCGGCCCGGAGGGCGGCTTCGACGACACCGAACGCGCCGCGATCCGCGCCCATCCCCGCGCGGTCGCCATCTCGCTCGGCCCGCGGATCCTGCGCGGCGAAACCGCGGCGATCGCCGGGCTGGCGCTGTGGATGGGCATCAAAGGCGACTGGCAAGATTAATTCGCTGGCGCAGTGCTTTTGCGTTTTCTAGTGCAACCGGCATGAGCACGCGGCAGGCCTCCGAGGCGGACGATCCCATCATCGAAAGCCGCGACCAGCTCGTGGCGCCCATGGCGGCGGGCGAGAAGCCCAAGCTGGCGTGGCGCATCGGTACCGAGCACGAAAAGCTCGTCTACAAGCTGCCCGATCATCATGCCCCCTCGTATGACGAGGCCGGAGGCATCCGCGACCTGCTGATGGCGCTTACCCAGTTCGGGTGGGAGCCGGTCGAGGAGGGCGGCAAGGTCATCGCGATGCGCGGGGACGACGGAACCGTCAGCCTCGAACCGGCGGGCCAGCTGGAATTGTCCGGCGCTCCGGTGGAAACGCTGCACCAGACCTGCGCCGAGACCGGACGGCACCTGACGCAGGTGAAGGCCATCGGCGAGAAATGCGGCGTGGGTTTCCTCGGGCTCGGCATGTGGCCCGACAAGACCCGCGAAGAACTGCCGATCATGCCCAAAGGCCGCTACGAGATCATGATGCGGCACATGCCGCGCGTCGGCAGCCTTGGCCTCGACATGATGCTGCGCACCTGCACGATCCAGACCAACCTCGACTATTCGAGCGAGGCGGACATGGTGCAGAAGTTTCGCGTCAGCCTGGCCCTGCAGCCGCTGGCGACCGCGCTGTTCGCCAATTCACCGTTCACCGAGGGCAAGCCCAACGGCTTCCTCAGCTATCGCAGCCACATCTGGTCGGATACCGATCCTCAGCGAACGGGCATGATCCCGTTCGTGTTCGAGGACGGGTTCGGGTACGAGCGATACGCCGACTATATGCTCGACGTGCCGATGTATTTCGTGTTCCGCGACGGGAAATACATCGATGCCGCGGGCCTCAGCTTCCGCGACTTTATCGACGGAAAACTTTCGGTCCTGCCCGGTGAGAAGCCGACGATGAGCGATTGGTGGGATCACTTGTCGACGGCATTTCCCGAAGTGCGCCTCAAGTCTTTCCTGGAGATGCGCGGCGCGGATGGCGGTCCGTGGAGCCGGATCTGCGCCCTGCCCGCACTGTGGGTCGGCCTGCTCTACGATCAGGGCGCGCTCGATGCCGCCTGGGACCTCGTCAAGGACTGGACGATGGACGAGCGCGAGGTGCTGCGCTCCAGCGTTCCGAAGCTCGCGCTCGATGCGCCGGTGCCGGGTGGGCGTACGCTGCGCGACATCGCGCCCGAGGTGCTGAAGATCGCCCGATCCGGGCTCAATGCGCGCGGTCAACTCAACAGCAGCGGCGACAATGAGGGCGGCTTCCTCGAGACGCTCGACGAGATCGTGACCAGCGGCAAGGTGCCCGCCCAGCGACTGCTCGACATGTACCACGGCGAGTGGAACGGCGATATCAAACGGGTCTACAAGTACAGCTTCTGATCACTCCGCCGGCGCGGACGCTGCTTCGAAGCCCCGCACGCGCACGCCCAGCCGCTTCTTGATCCGCACGAGCGGTGCGGTGATCGTGCCGTGCTCGCTCATCCAGGCATGATAGGCGCGGTACTTCGCATCCTCGTGCCAGAGATGCTCTTCTTCGGTCCGAGCGCGCCAGTAATAGATGAAGTTGACCGCCAGCAGGCCCAGCACGTTGCGAACGGCATCGTTGGGCGAAGCGTTCACCACCAGGAACGGCATCGTCGACAGCCACCAGAACAGGTTCTTGCTCAGATAGGCCGGGTGCCGAGTGAAGCGGTAAGGTCCATTGGTCAGCACGCCGCGATAGGTCAGGTTCGAAAACCGCAGTCCGAACGCGAATGTCGCCCAAGCATAGATGCCGGTCAGCCCTACCAGCAGCGCCGCCCAGAGCCAGGTCAGCAGGAAATGGCCGCCCAGCCAGATCGTCCAGTTCGCATCTCCCCGACCCGGCGTGCCGTAATCGTATCCGAGCAATCCCGAGCCCATGAACGCGAACACGAACGGTGGATAGCATATGAGCGCGGCGATCCACCCGGCGAGGTACGGATTGCCGCTGCGGATATGCGCGTCGAGCGGGCGGAACGTGACGAGGTAACCGACCGTGCCGATCTGCACGTCGATTACGAACAGCAAGCCGATTAGCGCCATCCCGAGCGCGGCAGGGTTAGCGAGCAGTCCGGTGAAGTCGGCATTGACCACCGCCGCGAAGCCGGGCGGCAGAATCGAGATCATGAAGGCGCCGAAGAAGCCCTTTATGATCCAGGCCCGCCAGTGCCGCTTCACTTCCTCGAAATCGTGCACCTCACGCCCGAGCAGCATCGCCCCGAAGTGCCAGGAGTGGTCGCGCGGTTGGATCATGTAACGGTCGAGCCAGACCACGTAGGGGATCGACAGAACGACGAGCGGGATCGCCGACGCGCGCAACACCTCCATCGCAAACAGGTATTGCCCGTCCCAATACCAACGCCCGAAGGCATAGGCTCCGGCAAGCAGCGCCCAGGTGACCCAGAGGCCGACGAGCTTGGTAAGCGATATCCGGATCGTTTCGTGAACCGGACGGCCCTGCGACCAGTCGATTCCGGTCGAAGGGCGCAAGTGGACCTTGTCGACCAGCAACGAGATCGCGACCATCGGCAGCGTGGAAAACAGCAGCGCCGCCACGGCCGCATGGGGTCCGTCGAGCCGCGCACGCGGTCCGGGCAGGCCGAACGCGTCGACGAGGCTTGGCCACTCCCGGCAAAGGACGATCCAGGCGAAAAGTCCGGCAAGGCCCGCGAGGCCGACCCACGGCGAAACGTCGCTCGTCGGCGGCGCGGGAGGCAGGTCGGGCGAGCGCGCGTCGGTCACGCGCCCGCGCTAGCGAAAAAGGGTTAAGCAGCCGGTAAGCGAGCGATCAGCGGAACGCGTGGATCGTGCCGCCTTCGTCGAGAACATAGAGCGTGTTGTTCGCCACTATCGGCGGCTGGCTGATCGGATCCTTGAGGGTCTGGAACAGGGTTGCGGTGCCGTCCTCAACGCTCACGCGGTGAATCTGCCCTTCGGAATTGGCGACCCACAGCTTGTTCCCGGCAAGGATCGGACCCGTCCAGAAGATCGGGTCCTTCTTCTTCTCGGCATTGCGCCATTGGCCAAGATCCGAGATCCACCGCACCCGGCCACTGCCGCGCGCGATCGCCAGCAGGCGCGCATCGTCGGTCAGGGTGAATATCCATTCGCCCGCGATCGCCGGGGTCGAGACGCCCGCGAGGTTGAGTTCCCAGATGCGCTGGCCCGTCACCAGTTCATAAGCGGCCATGCGGCCGCCCTGACCAAGCGCATAGACCCGGCCCGCATCGATGATCGGATCGGCATCGATATCGGAGAGGGCGCCAACTTCGGTCGAGATCGATGTGCGGGCCAGGGCGTCGGCCCACAGCACGCGGCCGTTCTCGTAACGATAGGCGATCAGTTCGCCGCTGGCGTAGCCGGAAATCACGGTTCCCTGTCCTGCCGCAGGAGATGCGACGCCGAACAGACCCGTCTGCGTCGTCGAGCCGGACTCGTTCCACAGCTGCCTGCCATCGGCTGCCGACAGCGCGATGAGCTGGTTGTCCTGCGTCATCACATAGACGGAGCCGAACGCCACGGTGGGAGCGCCGCGCAGCGGCCCGGCGGGCTTGACCTTCCAGACCTGAGAGCCGGTCTGCGCATCGAGCGCGAGAACCTCGCCGACGCCGTTGGTGGCATAGACCCGGCCCTCGGCATAGCTCACGCCGCCGCCGAAGTTGGCCGCGCGCAGGTTGGCATCGACTTCGGCCACCTGGTTCCACAGCTTGCCGCCGCTCTGCGCATCGAAGGCGTGGATCACGCCCGAAGTATCGGCCACGAACAGCTTGCCGTCGCCGATTACCGGTGCGGCAGCGAGCCGGCGCCGGTCGCTGGATCCAGCGACGCTGGCAGTCCATGCAGTGCCCAGATTGTCGGGTAGCGCCAAGTGGCCGTAGCTCTTGCCTGCGGTTCCGCCGGCCTGCGCCCACTCGGCGTTGGTCTGCGCAGGGGGGAGCACGACCGAAACGCTGGCCAGCGCCGGATCGACCTTCGCCGCTTCGATCCGCGACAGGATCGGCATGCGATTGCCGACGGTCGGCGTCACCTTCTTGTCGCCGCCGCCGAACAGGCCGCCGCCACACGCGGACAGGCCCAGCGTGATCGCGAGCAGGGCCCCGGCACGCGCCGTGGAACGGAAAACCTTGGCAGGGGTCATACGCGATTCAGTCCTCGAGGTTGTCATTCAGCGCCCGGCGCAGGTTGATTGATCACGGTATCGACGTCGTCGATCGCATCCACGCCGAGCAGACCGGCCATCTGGCGTGCCCGTACCTTCAGCGAGTCGGGGGTGTCGTCAGATCTGGCAATGGCTGCGAACAATGCTCCGGCCTCGGCCTGGTTACCCTGGTCGAGATAGGCCATCGCGACCAGCTCTCCGGCGGGACCGAACCACGCGTTGCCCGGCGTTGCGAGCGGTTTGAGCCGGGCGACGACGTCCGCCGGCTTCAACGTGTCGTACCGCGCGGTCACGGCGCGGATCGTGGCCAGATCGCGCATCGCCTGCGGCGCACTAGTGTCCGCCGCGACGCTATCGAAGATGGCCGCGGCTTCGGCAGCCTTGCCCTGCTCCATCGCGATGCCGCCCTTGAGCAACTGCGCGGCCGCCTTCGATCCCGGACCACCCTCTGCGATCACGGGCGCGAGCGCCTGGTCGCCGCTGGACAGGTTGCCCTGCTCGACTGAGTCGAGCGCGGCGATGAACTTTTCGCTGTCCGCCTCGCGCGCGGCATCCTGGCGGCTGTCCCAGAACAGATATCCACCGAATGCGACCAGCAGCAGGACGACCGCAGCGATGATCGGCTTGCCGTATCGTTGCGCGGCATCGGCGTACTGATCCTGGCGGACCGCCTCGTCCACTTCGCGCAGCAGGACGTCTTCCTGTGCGGCCTGCGCGCGGGCGCGCTTGTCGTCGGGGGTCAGCGCGTTGTCAGGTCGAAGGGCCACGGGTGTCTGAAGTCTCTTCTTACGGATAGGCTCGGGTGCGCGCGGTCTTTAGCCTATGAGTGGTTCAATTCAACGTGCAAAACCGGATGTCCCCCGGCGGGTGAACCACGAGTGAAGCGCATCATGGCAGGGTCGCGCGGCCTAGGGCGCTTGCGTAGAGTCGCCGGTAGGCCGCGATCATGGCGGCTTCATCGAACTGGGCGCGAGCTTTCGCGCGATTGGCCTTCCGTAATAGAGCCCGGCGATCGAGGTCGTATACCAGCGACCCGATGGCCGCGCTCAGCGCAGCTTCGTCGCCCGGCGGCACGATGAGCTCGCGATTTTCGGGGGACACGATGTCCGCGACATCGCCCACGCCATACGCGACCACCGGCCGGCCCGCCGCCATCGCCTCGACCAGGGATATGGGAAACTGCTCCGAGTGGGAAGACAGGGAGAATACGTCGAACAGACCGACATAGCGTTCCGGCTGGGCGGCAAACCCGGGCAAATGAATGCGGTGTTCGACCCCAAGCCGTTCGGCTTCCGCCCGGATGGCGTCACGATCGGGTCCTTCGCCGACGATCACGAGATGGCAGAATTCCGGCAGGGGAGCGGATGCCCTGACCAAGGCCGTCAGGTTCTTGACCGATCGGAGACCCGCCATCGTGCCGATCCAGAATTCGCCTGGGCGCTTCACCAGTCCGGGCAAGGCATCGGGGCGCGGTTCGCCTGCGAAGGCCGCCGTATCGATTCCGTTTGGAATGCGCCTTACGCGACCGATCGGTTGGGCCCACGCGGTCAGGGCGATTTCCTCGAGCGTTTCGGACGGGACCACCAGCGCTCGCGCCCGTCCCAGCCCGATCCGGCGATACCAGTTGCGGCGCCGGCTGAGGCGCACGCGCTCGTCATCACTGAAGCCGTCCTCGTGATGAATCAGCGGCGGAAGGTCGAGCATCTGGCCGAACAGGGTGTGCGCCATCACCGCATCCATCGCGCCCCAATTATAGCTGAGCACCAGATCGTATCCGCGCATGGCCTCGGCGATCAGCTTCAGGCGACCGGGTGTCGGCGAGCCTTTCAGGGCCGGAAACTTGCGAGGCCACGTAACGGGAATCGATCGGTCGATCTCCGCCGCGGCCCCCGTTTCCTCCGGGATTGCAGAGACGATCGCGTGGTGCACCTTTGGCCCGAACGCGTTCATCAGGCGGACCGCGCGCCGTTCCTTGCCGCCGGGCGCAAACGTCGAATGCAGATGAAGCAGGCGCACGGGCGCGTCCGATGTCACGCTCACGATTGCAAAATCGCGTTGGTCGGCGTCATGCAGCCCCTGCTCGCAAGCGGCTTGCATGGCCGCACCCTGATCTCCACTATCGCCGGATGATCGCCGGAGAGCAACCTGCCGCATTCCGGCCAGAACGTCCGCTTCTTGCCCTCGCCGATTGGCTGGGCGATCCGGTAGAGCCAGCCGATTTTCCACGGACGATACTGCGCTGGCGCAACGATCGCGCGGCGGCGACGGTGGGCCTGGCCGGGCTTTCCGATGAGGATTGGATCCGCCATTTCGCCCGGTTCGAACCCCTGCATGGAACCCTGCCCGGGCCGCTCGCCCTGCGCTATCACGGGCATCAGTTCCGGGTGTACAACCCCGACCTGGGCGACGGTCGCGGATTCACCTTCGCCCAGATGCGGGCGACCGACGGACGCCTGCTGGAACTGGGCACGAAGGGGTCGGGGACGACCCCGTGGAGCCGGACGGCCGACGGCCGCCTCACCCTGAAAGGCGCGGTGCGCGAACTGCTGGCAACCGAAATGCTCGGGGCGCTGGGCGTTAATACCAGCAAGACCTTCTCGATCGTCGAAACCGGCGAGGAGCTTTCGAGGGGCGACGAACCTTCGCCCACGCGCTCGGCCGTCCTCGTTCGCCTGTCGCACGGCCATATCCGCATCGGTACGTTTCAGCGGCTGGCAGCGCTTGGCGAAACGGAACACATGGCCGAGCTCATAGACTATTGCCTTACGCAATTTCCCGGCCCCCTGCCGCCGGACGAGGCGGCGGCGCGCGAGGAACCTGGCGTGATCCTGATGCATCAGGTGGTCGAACGGCTCTCGGACCTGGCCGCAAGCTGGATGGTCGCCGGGTTCGTGCACGGCGTACTCAACACCGACAACATGAACGTGACCGGCGAAAGCTTCGACTACGGACCATGGCGTTTCCTGCCTGCGTGGCAGCCCGGATTCACAGCGGCCTACTTCGACCACGCGGGCCTCTATGCGTTCGGCCGCCAGCCCGAGGCGTTGTACTGGAACTGCGGACAGTTGGCCGTCGCGCTTCGCTCGCTGGTCGAATCCGCGCCGCTGATGGAAGCTCTGGAGCGGTTCGGACCGCTCTACATGGCGAACGTAAGGCGCCACTGGCTGTGGCGTCTCGGACTGCTCTCGCAAGGCGACGAGCGAGACGCCGCGCTGATAGCTGCGTGCGAGGCGGCGATGACCGAAAGCGGAGAGAGCCCAGCGCGGTTTTTCGTCCGCCACAGGCATGGAGAACGGGCTACCGGCGAACTGGCCGAAGCGCTGCGGGGTTATGTCCCGGCAGGCATTGCTTCAGGCGGAGACGACTTCAACCCGGGACCGACTATGGTGATCGACGAGGTCGAGGAAATATGGGCGGCGATCGCCAAACGCGATGACTGGAGTGCGATGACAAACGCGGTTGACCGCATCCGCGCACTGGGCGAATTCCTGGGCCAACCGCCCCTGCCCTCGGGTCATCTGAAGTTGGCGCCTGCTTAACGGCGGCGTGGAGCGGACGTCGCGATGGCGGTCGAGTGGAAACCAGCGCGGGTCATATCGCCAATCGCGACTGCATCTTCTTCGTTGGCCTGCGCATCGTTACCGATGGCAACGGCTGTGGCCGCATTCGCCGAAGCGATCCGGCCAACGGCAACCGACTCAAGGCCAGCAACCGACGGGTTACCCACCGCGACCGATTGATCGCCGACTGTATTGGCATTCGCACCATTTACTGCCGAACCGCGACCGGCGGCATTGGAAATGTTACCGCTGGTGGTCGATAACACTCCGCTTGCCGTCGCCAGTGTGCTGTCGCCAGTGTGCCGTTGGCAGTCGACTGCTCAGCCGATGCCACTGCGTTGTTGCCGATTGCGGTCGACTCGAAGCCGGTCGCTTGGGTGGCAGCACCATAAGCGGTACCACCCCGGGCCAGTAGCGGCAGCGATGTAACCAGTTGCGGTCGCGAGGTCGTCGCTTGCTAGTGCGCCTTCACGATGGCGATTGCCTGAGCACCGCTGGCCAAGGCCGCATCGCCGGTTGCAATCGATCCTTCACCGGTGGCGAGTGCTGCGTGGCCGATAGCGACAGAGCCCTGAGCCGTTGCGTGAGCGCCATTACCAAATGCGGAAGCCTGATCACCCGTAGCCACTGCGTTGGCACCAAAAGCCGAAGATCCACGGTCCGAAGCCTGTGAAATGTATCCGCTTGCCGTCGAGAACACACCAGTAGCAACCGAGTTTGACCCGGTGACAATCGCCTGTTCGCCGCTCGCCAAGGCATTAACACCTACCGCGACAGTGCCAAGTGCGAGAGCATGGCATTCACGCCGACGGCGGTTGAAAAGACCCCAGTAGCAAGTGTGAAGTCATTGATAGCGCCTGACGACTGGGCCAAAGCACGGGCGTTGCTGCCTAGCGCTGTCGCGACCAGCTGTGCGCTCTGACTGTTGGTACCGATAGCGAGCGAACCGAATTGCAGGGCGTCGCAACCGAAACCGATCGCGATTGCGGTGTTGCCGGTAGCAGTCGCCGCAATCAGGGGATTGCTCGACGAACCGATGGCAATGCTCACGCCTCCAGAGGCGACACTGTAGCGACCGATTGCGATATCGTCGGTTTGGAGCGCCTGGGCATTTGCGCCAACCGAACTTGCGCCAGCATTTACCGCAAGGGAATCGGTGCCGACAGCGGTCGTCTGCGCCCAGTTGGCATTCGCAGCGAAGCCGCAGGCCAGCGCGGTCGGATCCGACGAGGCAGCGCCACCATCCGTATCGAGGGCGACCGCCACGCCGTCATTCTTGGTGTCGAGGAGACACTCGGCCGCTGCGACCGGCGTCGCGGTCAGCGCGACAAATGCCATAACACTTGCCGAGGCAGTAAGGCCGTGAGCGGCCAGGCGTGAAAAACTGGACTCATGACGAACATACCCTATTGCGTCTGCGGTTAGCGAGCTTCTCGAAAAAAATAGCTTGCCTTCGCCACAAAAAACTTGAGCAACCACTTCGGAATTTCTTGTAGTTTTCGGCGGGACGACTCCCGTCTTCGGTGCCGTTAATGAACCCTTACAACCTCACAACTCAAGCAGAGAATATTTTTAACCATTTTTTGATTTCAGAAAGAAACTTAATGTTGGAGTCGTGCTCTCCGATCGAACGATCGATCGTCTGGTGAATGGGCGGAAAGGCTCTTTGCTCCCACGCGACTAACGGTTACCAAGCCATCGCTTGACGACCTTGGACCTCATCTCATTCGAGCCCGCGACCGGCGCGGAACTCTGGCGCGGTACGGCGGGCGACGTCGATGCCGCGATCGAGCGCGCGCGGCGTGCGTGGCCGGAATGGGCGGCCAAGCCGCTCGCCACTCGGGTCGAGCTCGTTCGCAGATTTGCCAACGAGGTTCGCAAGTATCACGATGCGCTCGCCGAGTTGATCGCTCGCGAGACCGGCAAGCCGCTGTGGGAGGCCCGCACCGAGGTCGAATCCGTGGTCGCCAAGGTCGATATCTCGGTCAGCGCCTACGCCGAGCGGACCGGTCAGAAGAAATTCGACAGCGCACTCCAGGGCACCGCAGCCGTGCGGCACAAGCCGCATGGCGTGCTGGTGGTGCTGGGACCCTACAACTTCCCGGCCCACCTGCCCAACGGTCACATCGTTCCGGCGCTGATCGCGGGCAACACGGTGGTGTTCAAACCCAGCGAAAAGACACCCGCGGTGGGCGAGTTTCTGGTGAAGTGCCTGCACGATGCGGGCGTCCCGCCGGACGTCGCCCAGTGCTTGCAAGGCGGCATTGCGGAGGGACAGGCTCTCGTCGGCCACCGCGATATCGATGGCGTGCTCTTCACCGGCAGCGCGCAGGCGGGCATCGCGATCAACAAGCGGCTGGCGACCAATCCAGGCAAGATCGTTGCGCTCGAGATGGGCGGCAATAATCCGATCGTGGTGGTCGATACGCCCAAGATCACCGACGCCGCGACGCTCGTGATCCAGAGCGCATTCACGTCCGCCGGCCAGCGCTGCACGGCGGCCCGGCGGCTGATCGTCAAGGCGAGCATGTACGATGCGCTCGTTTCCGAGGTAAAGGCACTCGCCGACCGCATCATCTTTGCCGAACCGTTCGCCGATCCCGCGCCCTTCATGGGACCGGTGATCGACAACCAGTCCGCCGACCAGCTTTCGGAGAGCTTCCTCTATCTGCTGTCCAATGGCGGCAAGGCGATCAAGCACATGATGCGGCCCGACGGCGCGCTGCCGTTCCTGAGCCCCGGCATCATCGACGTGACCGGGATGAAGGATCGGCCGGACGTCGAACTGTTCGGACCGCTGTTGCAGGTCATCAAGGTGGACGACCTGGATCAGGCGATCGCAGAGGCGAACGATACACGATTCGGGCTGTCGGCCTCGCTGATCGGAGGCGCGCCGCAGGACTACAACCGGTTCTGGGCGAACGTCCGCGCCGGGATCGTCAACTGGAACCGGCCGACGAGCGGCGCGAGCAGTAAGGCGCCGTTCGGCGGGATCGGCCTTTCGGGAAACCACCGGCCATCCGCTTTTTACGCAGCGGACTATTGCGCCTATCCCGTGGCGAGCACCGAGATGGACCAGCCGCGAGCAACAATCGGAGCGGGATTTCGGGACGAACGCCGCAAGACCCCGCGCGTGGGCGACACCTAGCGCCCGATGGTGACCATGCGCACGACGGTCTGGTCCCCAACCCGGCGCGCGCGGACTTCGTAGGCCAGGGCGGCCGAGGCGCCGCGCAGAAGCAGATCGACGCCGGCCCTTGCATAGATCGGCTTCGGCCCGGCGCGGCGAGCGCGATCGGAATAGAACGCCAGCACGTCCGGCAGATCGACCGGTGTGACGAACGTCAGAACCCGAACGTCGCAGCCGGCGGATTGCGAACCCGAAGCAGCGGTCAAACCCGCGCGCGGATAGATCGGCATTTCGACTGGCATCCGCGCTGCCCAGATTGCCCCGCGCTGCAAGCTGGCACCACACGCGTCGCTGCCACCTGCAACAGCCAGTTGTTCGTCCGGCGCCGCCGTGAGGGGAAGCGCGTTCGCGGTGGCGCTCGGCTCGCCCAGGGGAACGAGTTTGTCCGACCCGCCGACGAGCGAAGCTGCCTCCTCGCGTGCGGCCTCGATCGCCTCGCGCGTAGGAGGAAGAAGCGGTAGCGACCTGTCGGTGATCACGGTGAGCGCCGCTCCCGCCTCGTTGAGGGTGGACAGATCCGGGTCGGTCAGAAGTGGATCGTCGAGCGCCTGCGCCACCTGCGGATCGCGTTGCGGCACGGAATCCTCCGGCTCGCCGCCGCCACCACAGGCCGAAAGAAGAATGGCTGCCAGCGCAATCGGAACCGAGCGGATCATGCGCCAAGCACTAGCGGGACGCGACCTGCAACGGAAGAAGGCGCCCCCCACCGAAGTGAAGAGCGCCTTCCGCGACCCCCATAGGGTTCGCGCTTGCGATCGTGGGTGGGCACGATCGCCAAGTCTGTTGAATCAGCGGCAGCGGCTGCCGCTGATTCCCTTCTGAACCTCGCGGCCGAGGAGGGCACCGCCCGCCGCACCCAGGATCGCGCCGAGGGTTCGGTCGCCGGAGCCGGCGATCTCGCGGCCTAGCAGGGCTCCGCCCGCAGCGCCGATCACCAGACCAGTCGTGCCGTTGGACTTGCGGCAGTAATAGCGGTTGTCGTCACCGCGCCAGACGCGGGTGTTCGAGTTGATCGGATCGCCGTAATAGCTCTGCTGCGAGCCGTAATAGCGGCTGTCGTATCCGCGGTGCTTGCGCTTGTGATTGTGGTTGACCGACTGGTCGCCCCACACGGCGCTGTTCTGATAGGCGGCGCTGTGCGCGGCGGGTGCGGCCGCAGCCGGAGCGGCGAGCGCCAGACCCGGCACGGCAAGGGCCAGCGCAGCGATCTTCAGGGGGCTCTTGTTCATCGTTCAGTTCCTTTGCATGTCCAGCGACCGAGAGGCTGAGTGGGCCACCCCATCTGTCACGTTCATAAATAGAGGTCCGTAGCTGAACGAATGGCAACGGCGCTTTCAGGAACGAACTTTTTTCGAAAAGGCGAAAAGGACCGCATTTCCCTGCCTTGCGGTGCTCTGCGAGCGGGCCTAGGCGGGCGACAAGATGAACGAAGCGCCCCGCCCGAAGGCCGATGGCCTGCCCCAGGCGCTCGGCGCGTACTTCATCTGGGGCTTTCTTCCGCTCTACCTGATTCTCGTTGCCGCGGTCCCGCCGGTGGAGTTCGTCGCCTGGCGCATCGTCTGGACGCTCCCTTTGTGCCTGGCGATCGCCGCCTACCGCCGCCAGATCGGCGAGATCGTGACCGCCCTGCGCAATCCCCGCGTTCTCGGATGGCTGGCCGTCAGCGCCGCGCTGATCGCAATCAACTGGCTGGTCTATATCTGGGCAATCCAGGCTGGTGAGGTCTTTGCCGCGAGCCTGGGATACTACATCAACCCGTTGGTCAACGTTCTCCTCGGCACGATGCTGCTGGGGGAACGCCTGACCCGCCGCCAGTGGATCGCCGTGGGCCTTGCGGGAATCGGGATCGCGATACTCCTGGGCGGAGCGCTGACGACGCTTTGGATCAGCCTGACGCTGGCCCTGTCGTTCGGCACCTACGGGTTGGTGCGCAAGCGCGTACCGGTGGGCGCGTTGCCGGGGCTGACGATCGAATCGATCATTCTTCTGGTGCCTGCCCTGGGCATCGTGGGCTGGTATGCCGCCACGCCTGCCGGACCGGCATTTGGGCAGGACCTCGGCCTCAGCGCCGCGATCGTGCTGGGCGGCGTGGTGACTGCCATACCGTTGTGGCTCTTTGCGGAAGCTGCGCGGCGAATGGACTATTCGGTACTGGGCTTCATCCAGTTCCTCGCCCCGACGATCGTCTTCGTGCTGGGTCTGACCGTCTTCGGAGAACCGCTTCTCCCCGCCGAGCTGGCCTCATTCGTGATGATCTGGGCCGCGATCGCCGTTTTCGTTTGGGATCTGTGGTCTAGGCGCTCAGCCGCCAGCTGAGCTTCTCGCCCGCGTGGAACGGGACAACGGACGTGCCCCCGATGTCGAGCGTTTCGGAAACGTCGACCGACACGCGCTCCAGCGTCACGGTATCTTCGTTCACCGGCAGTCCGTAGAACGCAGGACCGGCTAGCGAGGCGAACTGTTCGAAGCTGCCCAACGCGCCCTCCTCCTCGAAAGCCTGCACGTAGCTTTCGAGCGCGAATGGCGCGTTGAAGATGCCCGCGCACCCGCACGCGCTCTCCTTCGCCTCCTTGGCATGGGGCGCGCTGTCGGTGCCCAGGAAGAACCGCCCCGAGCCCGAGGTGGCGGCCTTGCGCAGCGCGAGGCGGTGCTGCTCGCGCTTGGCGACGGGCAGGCAGTAGGCGTGGGGACGCATCCCGCCCGCAAACATCGCGTTGCGGTTGATATGGAGATGCTGCGGGGTGATCGTTCCGGCCACGTTCCGGCCCGCACCTTCGACAAACGCGACGCCCTCGCTGGTGGTTATGTGTTCCAGCACGACCTTGAGGCCGGGAAACTCCTGGACGATGCGTGTCAGGTGGCGGTCGATGAACACCGCCTCGCGGTCGAACACGTCGACGTCGCTCGCGGTGACCTCGCCGTGGACGCACAGCACGAGACCGGAATTTTCCATCGCGGCGAAGACCCCGGACAGCTTGTCGATGTCGGTCACCCCATGTGCGGAATTGGTGGTCGCGTTCGCCGGGTAGAGCTTGGCCGCCGTCAACACCCCCTCGGCCTTCCCGCGGGCCAGGTCTGCGCCGTCTGTCGCATCGGTGAGGTACGCCGTCATCAGCGGTTCGAAAGCGACCCCTGCCGGAACCGCCGCCCGAATGCGCTCGCGATAGACGCGAGCCGCTTCGGTCGTGGTCACCGGAGGCGACAGGTTCGGCATCACGATCGCGCGCGCAAACTGCCGAGCGGTATAAGGAACCACGCCGCGCATCATCTCGTCGTCGCGCAGGTGAACGTGCCAGTCGTCGGGTCGGCGGATCGTCAGGGATTCGGTCATCGCTTCCCCTTAGGCGCGGCGGTCCCTATCTGCCAGCCATGCCCGCCACTCACCTGACCGAACGCGCGATCGTTCGCGTGACCCCCCAGGCCGACGACGAAAGCGCGTCTGCCTTCCTGCAAGGTCTCCTGACGAACGACGTCGCCGGCCCGCTTCCCGCATACGCCGCGCTGCTGAGCGCGCAGGGCAAGACGATGTTCGACTTGATCGTCTGGCCCGGCGGTCCACGCGAATTGCTCCTCGATTGCGAAACAGCCCTTGCCGACGATCTCGTCAAGCGGTTGTCGCTCTATCGCCTGCGTCGCAAGCTGGCGATTGCGCGCGACGATGCGGTCGCGGTGCACTGGTCGCAGGATGCCAATGAGGGCGCCTCGCCGGACCCGAGGCTACCCGGTCTGGGCTACCGCTGGCTTGCACCCTTCGACGCGGGAGACCTTCCTGCCGACGACGTGTGGCGCGCCTACCGCCTATCCCATGGAGTACCCGAAGGTCATGGCGAGCTTGGCGAAATCCTGTGGCTCGAAACCAACGCGGTCGAGCTGAACGGCGTCAGCTTCACCAAGGGATGCTATGTCGGGCAGGAAAACACTGCGCGCATGAACTGGCGATCGAAGGTCAACCGCCGCCTCGTGGTCGTGCCGATTGCTAGATCGGACCCGCAGAGGCAGCGCGCAGCATATCCGGAACTTGGGGTGGCCGTCGATCACTTGCGGATCGACGCTATCGATCCGGCAATTGCCCCCGCATGGCTTGAAACGAGTGCCTGAAAAAGATTGGGGCGACCCCGCTCGATAGAAGGGCCGCCCCTCTCGCTTGCGACCTCGCGAGATGTGAACGACCGGCTCGAACGAACCGGCTAGTTCACTCCACAAAACGTTGCGGCCCAACAGCGGGTTCCGTTTATCGGCGGTTCAGACAGAGGCTAACCGCTTGAAAAACCGCGTCTTGGCAATTCGCGGAACCGGATGAAATGCGGCCGTCCTGCGATGAACGGAACGCAAATTTAGGGGTTCGTTGGGCCGGAAAAGGGCTGGCGATCAGTCCACGCGCATCCGCTCTGCTGACCGCCGTTGACCTCTAGAGTGGCTACAAGTGGATAGGTCCGGTCGCTCATGCCGTCGGAGCATTCGCCCGGGGTTATCGCGAGCGCGAACCGCTTGCCTTCATAAGTGCCCGTCCACGAGAGGCCTCCTCGCCCGGCGAACCGCTCAACGGAGATCGGGGTACCGTCAGGAATTTCCGGCGTGCTGAAGGTCAACTCGCTGCCGCTGACCTGCCCACCCCAGAACGGTTCGGTTCCCGTGAACCGTACGACCTCTTCCGCCCCAATCTCCGCAAACGGCATCGAATCGTCGCTGTCGCCCGGCAGATTTCCGGAGACCGAGTTCCCGCTGCAAGCAGCCAGCATCAGCAATCCCACGATCGCAGGATGCAACTTGTTGATCCGACTGGAGTCGGACGAGAAACGGGCCTGGGCGAACTTTGGAACAGTTTTCATGGTTCGCGCATTATCCGAGGCGAAAGCATTCTTCAATTTCGGAGCGACAGCCATGAAGGCAACGCCCTTGTTTCTGGGCGCGTGCGTGATTGCGTCCATCGCCGGAGCGGTCGGCGGCGCAACTACCAACACGACACCCATATTGAACGGCGGCATCGGCAGCGATTTACTCCCCGAGCGCTCGATTGCGTTCGATCCGAGCGACAGCGGCTTACCCAACGTCGCTGCTCCGGATCACTATGCGATGGTGACGCCGGCCGGACGAATAGAAGTGGCAGAACTGTCGACGCGGGGGCTTTATGCCCAGCGGCGTTTCGGTTGGGATGAGCCCGAGTATGTGTCCGAAGCCGCACCGGAATATTTCGACGAACCAGTGGAAGAAATTCAGCAGCCGGCGCCGGCAATCACCGCGCATCCAGTTGCCGATCAGGTCCAACCTCTCGACCTCACCGAACCGGCGGGAGCAAGCGGACCGCGCATAATCGACGTTGCCGCGGAACTTGCGGCGGCGGGCTGACCGGCTCAGCCTTCGAGTAGGACGATGTCCCAACTGTAGCGATGGTCGCCTTGCGCGCTAGCGACCGACGTAGGTGCGCCATCACCCAACGACTTGAACAAGCTGTCCCGGCCGTTCGCTTCGGCGTCCTCCGGAAAATACATCTGGTAGATTCCGCGAAAATCCCTTCCCTGCACGTCGAGGTGGATGTGCGGGGGGCGTTCGCCGATCGGACTTGCATAACTGCCGGGTTTCACCGTCAGGATCTTCCAGCTGCCATCCGCGCCGCTCCGGATCGAAGCGAAACCCTGGAAATTGGGATCGAGCGGCATGACCGCCGGGTCCTGCGGATGGGCATAGCGTCCTGCGGCGTTCGCTTGCCACAAGTCCAGCTTCGCGCCGGACACCGGTTTGCCGGACTTGTCGAGCACCCGCCCCATGACCTCGATCACCTGACCCTTCGCCCGCCCAGCACCGCCAGCGACGCGGGTCAGGTCGGCATCGGTTTCGCCGCGATGCGAGACCGGAAAGAACGGTCCCATGTCGGACGTGGCGGTCAGGCTCTGCGCCAACGCCCGCCCTCCGAGCGCCGCGCCGGCCAGCGTGCCGACGGCAAAAGTCCTGCGTGATACGATCGTGACCATGACGGCGTCCCTCCCCCAGAGGGCGACCCGCACCGAAAGGATTACGCCCGCTCGGGGCCCGAGTCCATAACGCCAGATAGTATGCGCCGTTCGCGGCGATTGGGGGTAGGATCGCGGCGGGGCCTTTCGCCCCCGATTGGAACCGATCATGGCCAAGGGCCAACGCAAGTCGAACAAGGAAGTCCGCAAACCCAAGGCGGAAAAAGCGCCCAAGCAGAACGCCAGTCAGCCCAGCCTCAAGCCGGGTGGCATCAAGGGGCTGGAGAACATGAAGAACGCAAACTAGCCAGACGCGCCGGCCCGGGTCTATTGGCCCCCGATGGAATCCGCCCCGCCGCCCCCGACTCCGAGCTCCGTACCCGTCGTGTTCGTCGATGCCGACGCGTGCCCGGTGAAGGAGGAAATCTACCGTGTCGCGGGCCGATACGGAGCGCAGGTCTTTGTCGTCAGCAACGCGCCGTTTCGGGTGCCGGATCGCCCGTCGATCAAGCGGGTCCTGGTGGGCGACGCGTTCGACGCTGCGGACGACTGGATCGCGGAGCGGGCCGCACCCGGCAGCGTGCTAATCACCGGCGACATCCTGCTGGCGGATCGCTGTCTCAAGGCCGGAGCGCAAGTGGTCGCGCACAACGGGCGACCGTTCGACCTGGCGAGCATCGGAAGTGCGATCGCCACGCGGGCGATCATGGCCGATCTGCGCGCAGGAATGGACGGACCGGGAGGCGGTCCAGCGCCGTTTTCCGCCGCCGACCGTTCGCGCTTTCTCCAGTCGCTCGACCGGATACTGGGTGCGCTCGCCCGCAAATGAGCGACAGGGCGGACCCGGAAAGCCGGACCCGCCCTGCCATTTCAACCCAAGTTACGAGGGCATCAGTACCGTGTCGATGACGTGGATCACGCCGTTCGAGGCGTCGATGTCCGTCTGCGTGACGGTGGCGACGTTGCCTGCGGCGTCGGTGAGCGTGACCCGTCCGCCTTCCGACTTCGCGGTGAGGACCGCACCGTTGACGGTCGTGAGCTTGGCGCCCTCTGCACCGGCGGCGGTGATCGCCTCGGTCAGCGCGGCGGCGAGCGTTTCACCTTCGACAACGTGGTAGGTCAGGATACCGGTCAGGTCTTCCTTGCCGGCCGGGCTCATCAGCGTGTCGCGGGTGGCCTGGGGGACCTTCTCGAACGCGGCGTTGGTCGGCGCGAACACGGTGTAGGGGCCGGCGCCCGAGAGCGTCGTGCCGAGGTCGGCGGCGGTCACGGCCGATACGAGCGTCGAGAAATCGGGGTTGCCCTGGGCAACTTCGACCACGGTACCGGCGGTGGCAGCGGCGTTCGCCTCGTCCATGGCGGTGGTTTCGGCCATGGCATCGGTTTCGGCGGCTTCCTCAGGCGCCTGACTGCAGGCGGCGAGCGCGAGGGCGCCGGCCGAGGCGAGCGCGATTGCGAGCTTGTTCATATCCATCTTCCCTTGAAGTGTTCATCGAGCGACCGTGCGGGACGAAATCCCGCGTGTCGGCGACAGATACGCACGAGCCGACCAAAGGGATGCGCGAAGCTCGAAAAAAATAGATACCTAGCAAGGTCAATCGCTGCAGCCTGCCACAAAATCGCGCGTCATCTCGGTGGAAACGGGCGGAAGCGGGCCAACGTTCTGCGAGCCGTAGTTGACCGACAGTCCCGTATCGCCGGTCAGGATCGCGGCCAGTTCGGACGGTACCGGCCCCTCACCGCTCACGCCGCCGCGCAACGTGTCGCCGGACGGATCGGCGACCAGTGTGACGACCGTAGCGCCGGAGCCGAACGTCATCCGCTCCTCGCTGCCGATCGGGCGGAAAGCGTTCACGTTGACCAGAAGCCCCCCGCCGGATGGGCAGAACAGGTGGACGCGAGCCGGTTCGCCCTCGGTCACTCCGAAGAACAGCCCGTCGCCCTCTCCGCTGGACACCATTTCCCAGCTACCCGAGGGGACAGCCGTGCCGGCATCGGTTCGGGGCATCGACGGAGGCCGACCGGAGTTCTCGGGGCCTGCGACAGGCGACGGGGAAACGTCCTGCAAGGGAGCTTCGACAGGCTCCGGAGAGCAGGCGATCAGAGATAGCGCCGTAGCGATCATCGCGAAATTTCGGATCATGACCGATACAGCGTCCGCCGGACCGGGGCGTTCCCGGCCGCTGCATTCCCGGCCGCTGCATGAGGGTGTGCTGCCCGAGAGCATGTCACAGTTGTCACACTGTCCAGAGGGGTTCGTGTCTCCTTGCGCGTCGAAACGTCACCTTGTGGAGCGACCTCGTCACCTTGCACCGAACGATTAAAGAAAGAACTGTAGTCGGCGGAGGACAGGGCCGCCTGAGGCGACGCGGTCTTACATCTTCTCGCCCGGCAACTTGGCTGCTTGACGCACCCATTGCGCGAACGTGCCTTGCGCAATGTCCCTTTGGAGATCGGCCTCGGTGACGTGGTAGTAGCGCATCCCGCCGTGCTTTGATGGCTCGGGCGGCGGGGGTGAGAGAACGTCGCCGCGGTTGAAGCCGACCTTCACGTAGTTGGTAAAGCAGTGAAAGCTGCAGAAGAAATGATCGCGACTTTCCGCATCGGGAGCGGAGTACATAGGCGTATTCCACTTCACCGCTTTCAGGACACCGGGAACCTCGCGCGCGATCACCTCGTCGATTTTGCGGCAGGCGGCATTCTTCCACCCGCCTGACCCGGCATCAGGCACCGCATCGAGGAAAGCGGCGACATGCTCGTCGCCGTATCCCTTCGGGATTTGCGGGTTGTCGCCGGACAGGAGCCTGGACTCGGCCATTCGCGCATTCTCCGCACAATGCAGAGTCGGGTCAACTCTGCGAGGGCCACGTGTGTGGTTTGGGGCTACTAGCGATACCGTTGGCGGGCGGCATCTTCGCTTGGCTCTCGCAGGCGCGGAGGTATCCGTTGTGCTCCTCAGCCGCCCCCCTGCTTCGCCTTGTGCTCAACCAGCAGCCGGTCGATCTCGGCGATGCGCTGGCGTTCGGGGGTGTGGATCGCCAGTCCCTTGAGCCGGCAGGCGGCCCAGAGGGACTTGCGTTCGGATTCGAGCTTCTTTCGGTAGAGGTCGGCCATCAGTCGTGTTCCCTGTCGCCTTGCCCGATGTACAGCTCGCGTCCGCCTTCGTTGTAGACGCGGCTCATCTCGTCCATCCCTGCCTCCGCATCCGCCACCGGCGCGGTCGCCGCGAGGTAGCTTTCCGAGTTCTGCTTCGCCGCGAAATCCCGCACTTCCTGCGTGATCTTCATTGAGCAGAACTTGGGTCCGCACATCGAGCAGAAGTGCGCGGTCTTGGCGCCTTCGGCCGGGAGGGTCTGGTCGTGGTATTGCTCGGCGGTGTCGGGGTCGAGCGACAGGTTGAACTGGTCGCGCCAGCGGAATTCGAAGCGGGCGCGGCTCAGCGCGTCGTCGCGGATCTTGGCGGCCGGGTGGCCCTTGGCGAGGTCGGCGGCGTGGGCGGCGAGCTTGTAGGTCACCACGCCCACCTTGACATCGTCGCGGTCGGGCAGGCCGAGGTGCTCCTTGGGCGTGACGTAGCACAGCATCGCGGTGCCGAACCAGCCGATCATCGCGGCGCCGATGCCGCTGGTGATGTGGTCGTATCCCGGCGCGATGTCCGTCACGAGCGGCCCGAGGGTGTAGAACGGCGCCTCGCCGCAGGCCGCGAGCTGCTTGTCCATGTTCTCCTTGATCTTGTGCATCGGCACGTGGCCGGGGCCCTCGATCATCACCTGCACGTCCTGCGCCCAGGCGCGCTTCGTCAACTCGCCCAGCGTGTAGAGCTCGGCGAACTGCGCCTCGTCGTTGGCGTCGGCGATGGAGCCGGGGCGCAGGCCGTCGCCGAGCGAATAGGCGATGTCGTAGGCCTTCATGATCTCGGTGATCTCGTCGAAGCGCTCGTAGAGGAAGCTCTCCTTGTGGTGCGCGAGGCACCATTTCGCCATAATCGAGCCGCCGCGGCTGACGATGCCGGTGACGCGCTTGGCGGTCATCGGCACGTAAGGCAGGCGCACGCCGGCGTGGATGGTGAAATAGTCGACGCCCTGCTCGGCCTGTTCGATCAGCGTGTCGCGGAAGATCTCCCACGTCAGGTCCTCGGCAATGCCGCCGACCTTTTCCAGCGCCTGGTAGATCGGCACGGTGCCGATGGGGACCGGGCTGTTGCGGATGATCCATTCGCGGGTGTCGTGGATGTTGCGCCCGGTGCTGAGGTCCATGACCGTGTCCGCGCCCCAACGGATCGACCAGACCATCTTGTCGACTTCGTTCGCCACGTCGGATGCGACTGCCGAATTGCCGATGTTGGCGTTGATCTTGACCAGGAAGTTGCGGCCGATCGCCATCGGCTCGCATTCGGGATGGTTGACGTTGGAGGGGATGATTGCCCTGCCCCGCGCAACCTCGTCGCGGACGAATTCGGGGGTAACGTAGTCGGGGATCGATGCGCCCCAGTCCTGCCCGTCGCGGGTGTGGGCGATCTGCGCACGGCCGAGGTTCTCGCGCTCGGCGACGTACTCCATCTCGGGCGTGATGATGCCCCGGCGGGCGTAGTGCATCTGGCTGAGGTTCGCGCCGGGTTTCGCGCGCAGCACCGTCTTGCGGACGTTCGGAAACGCCGGAACGCCGCCCGAACGGTCGGGGCCGAGCTGGCCGTTGTCTTCCGGCTTCACTTCGCGCGCGGCGTATTCCTCGACGTCTCCGCGGGCGAGCTGCCACTCGCGGCGTAGCTGGGGCAGGCCTGTGCGAATGTCGATCTGCGCTGCAGGGTCGGTGTAGGGACCGCTAGTGTCGTAGACGCGCACCGGAACCTCGCCGCTCGACGGCTCCAGATGGATCTCGCGCATCGCCACCTTGAAGGGCCCGACGTGGACCTTGCGGCTGCCGCGGATCGGGCCGGTGGTCACACCGATGTCAAAGGTGGAATTGATGTCGGCCATGATGCGCGAGGTCCTTCTGACAGGACGGACGGAGAGCGCTGGCTTCGCGACCCTCCCTCCGCCCGTGCTAACGGGTTCAGGTTCGACGGGTCGCAGGGTGCGAAACCTGCCTCTCAGCGCACGCGCGCTCCCCGGGGATGCGCTCAGGATAGGCGCGCCGGGGCGGACTGTCTAGCCGAACGCCAGCCCCGCGAACTCGCCCGATGCGCGCCAGGCTTCGATGTGCCGGAAATACCCCATAGCGCCGGCCGGATGCCCTGCTGCGAAGCGCGTCTGGTCGCCGTAGCCCTGGCCTTCGTTGTTGTAATAGCCCGGCGTACATTCGATTCCGCCGATCGCGCGGCCCGGCGCGGTGGCGATGAGATCGACCCACGCCTGCTCGGCCTCCGCCGTCGGTTCTACGGTGGCGGCAGAGCGCCGTTCCGCCTCGGCCACGACCGCGGCGATCGTGTCGGCATGATCGACGATGTTGTGCGGCACGTTGGCGATCAGGTTGGCCGCCTGGGTGGGCTGAACCATGAAGGCATTGGGGAAGCCGTGGATGTGCAGGCCGTGCAGCGTGCGCATGCCGTCCTCCCAGTATTCGGACAGCTCGCGGCCGTCGCGCCCGGTCACCTCGAACCCGGCGCGGGCCGTGTACTCGCTGCCCACTTCGAAGCCCGATGCATAGACGATGCAATCGACCGGGTATTCGATGCTCCCGGCAACGACCCCGTCAGACGTGATCCGCTCCACGCCCTTTCCGTCGGTGTCGATCAGGCGGACGCCCGGCTCGTTGAAGGCCTGCAGATATTCGTCGTGAAAGCAGGGCCGCTTGCACAACTGGCGATACCACGCCTTGAGGTTATGCCTCGCCTCCGGGTCGTTGACGACACGCTCGGCCCGCTGGCGGATTTCCTCCATCTTCTGGTGGTCGGCATCCTCGAATGCGGCGAGGATGTTTTCCGGCGTGCGCTGGTCGCGGGAAGTGCAAGGATCTCGTTGCGGATGCGCTTGCCGAGATCGGTCCAGCCATCCTGCACCCAGTCCTCGCCCGCAAAGCCGCCTGCCAGATTGCCGACGAAGTTTTCCAGCCAGGCCTTCTGCCATCCGGGCCGGGCAACATCGGCGAACCAGTCCGGATCGATCGGCGCGTTGTCACGCACGTCGACCGACGAAGGCGTGCGCTGAAAGACGAGCAGTTCATGCGCCGCGCGCGCAAGATGCGGAACGCACTGGACCGCGGTGGCGCCCGTCCCGATGATCGCTACGCGCTTGTCCGCAAGGCCGGACATCGGCGCGCCCTCGGGGCTTCCGCCGGTGTAGGCGTAATCCCAGCGCGAGGTGTGGAAGGTCTTGCCCTGAAAGCTTTCGATCCCGGGCAAGCCGGGCAGCTTGGCGACGTGCAGCGGCCCGGTGCCCATGCCCAGATACTTGGCCGTGAAGGCATCCCCGCGATCGGTGGCGATGCGCCAGACCGCTGCACCCTCGTCCCAGACGACGTCGGTCACCTGGGTGTGGAACAATGCCTTCTCGTACAGGCCGAACTGCCGCCCGATGCGCGCGCAATGTTCGCGGATTTCGGGCGCGTGCGCGTATTTCTCGGTCGGCATGTGCCCGGTTTCTTCGAGCAGGGGCATGTAGATCATGCTCGCGGTGTCGCATTGCGCGCCCGGATAGCGGTTCCAGTACCAGGTGCCGCCGAAATCGCCGCCCTTCTCGACGATGCGATAATCCTCGATCCCCGCAGCCTTGAGCCGCGCGCCGACCACCAGCCCCGCAAAGCCTCCGCCGATGAACGCGAACGTCACGTGATCGGTTACCGGCGCGCGTTCCTCGACCGGCAAGTAAGGATCGACCGCCAGGTCGGCAAATTCGCTTTCGAGCCTGCGGTATTGCGCCGAACCGTCTGCACGAAGGCGTTTATCCCGCTCCTCCGCATACTTCCTGCGCAGCGCGTCCCTGTCGATTTCAGGGACGACGGACGTAGTGGCGACGTGCTGGCTCATGGCGTTCCTTCAGCCGCCCTGAATGGGCGGTATGCCGAAAATGAGGCAATCGGAAGGTCGGCGCAAGTGTCCGCGTCAGAACGTGTAGCCCACTCCCAACGCGCCGAACCACTGACCGGTGCTGCCCCTGATCGACGTGTAAGGCGTCTGCTTCGCATCGCCGAGCATCCGCGAATGCCCGCCGATCAGGACCGCCGACAGGCCGCCGTTGGTGAGATCGCCGTCGAAGTCGAACGCCAGCAGCATGGTGGCCCCGGCCTTGGTCCAGCCGCTATCGGCGGCGAACTGCGGCAACCCGCTGGCTGCACTCTGGGTGGGAGACACCGAGTAATAGTAGTCGGCGAAATCGTCGTCGGCATGCTCCGCCGATAGCGACAGCGACGCGGCCATACCCCGGCTGAGCGGGGTGAAATAGGTCACGCTGGGCGTCAGCGTGCGTCCGCTATGCGCGCCGGCCACGTCCCACAGCGCGTCCACGCCTACCGACAGCGAATCATAGGGATTGAGGACCTTGGGAAACGAAAGGCCGGCAGCGGCGCCCACCTCGATCGCGGTATCGAGCTTGCCCGCAGCTTCCACCACCGGATCCTTGATCTGGCGCGCCCGGTTGCTGCGCACCCGCATCGTGGGGCCGAGCGCGAAGCCCATGCCGCCGTCTGCATCGGGAGTGAAATCGAGCGCGAGGCCGGCGGGACGCGGCTGAATGCTGATCCCGGCCACCTTCCCCTGGATGATGGGCGCGGGGAACACCGCATATTCGTCCGACCCGTCGTAGCTGGGGCCAAGGCCGACCCCGACGCCCAGGCTTACCCAGGTGTCGTCATAGACCGTATCGGCCGGCGGTCCCTCCTGAGCGAAGGCGGGCAATGGCGCGAGCGAAGCGGCAAGCACTATGGCGGGCAAGGCGACTGATGCGAATTTCATGAAGATTTTCCCCGAGTTCCCCCGCACAACCGCCGATCGCCGGGCACGTTCCGGGCAAGACGATTGCCGAGGAGGCGTTTGGTGCTTAGGGCATCGCGGCAATGAGCGGGCGCAGCATCGATGTGGCGATTGTCGGCGGCGGCCTTGCTGGCGGGCTGACCGCGCTCGCGCTGCGCCGCGCCCGACCCGATGTGTTGGTCGGCCTGTTCGAGGCGGGCGAAACGCTTGGCGGCAATCACCGCTGGAGCTGGTTCGACAGCGACCTCGACGAAGCCGGTCATGCCCTGCTCGCCCCGTTCAAACCGATCGGGTGGGATGGCTACGAGGTCCGCTTTCCTGCGCACCGCCGGACGCTTGCGGCGCGATACAATTCGCTGGCCAGTCGCGATTTCGATGACGCCCTGCGACGCACGCTGGGACAGGACACCATTCGCACCGGCACGCCGGTCGCGTCGCTCGAGCGGGATGCGATCGTCATCGCCGACGGCACGCGCATCGAAGCCGGCGCGGTGATCGACTGCCGCGACGCGGCGCCCGACGCGAACCTGCGCGGCGGCTGGCAGGTCTTCATGGGCTCGCACCTGCGCACCGATGGCCCACACGGGCTGAAACGACCGATGGTGATGGATGCCGACGTCACCCAGCACGGTGCGTATCGCTTCGTCTATGTCCTGCCGCTGGGCCCGGACGAGCTATTCGTCGAGGACACCTACTACGCCGACGATCCCGATCTCGACGGGCCCGCGCTTGCCGGACGGATCGAACGCTATTGCGATCAACACGGCTGGTCGGGGAAAGTCATCGGCGGAGAGACCGGCGTTTTGCCGGTCATCACCGGCGGCGACTTCCGCGCCTGGCAGGACGCGCATGCCATTTCCGGCGTCGCACGCGCCGGGGCGGGTGGCGGGTTCGTGCATCCGCTGACCAGTTACACGCTGCCCTTCGCGGTCGAGAACGCGCTGGCCATCGCCGCCTCGCCCGACCTGTCCGGCGGGCACCTTGCCGCCATGCTCGCGGCGCGCGGCGAACGGCACTGGCAGGCGACGCGCTTCTATCGCGACCTTGGCCGGATGCTGTTCGACGCCGCCGAGCCGGATGCACGGTACCGCATCTTCCAGCGCTTCTACCGCCTGCCCGAAGGGCTGATCGAGCGGTTCTATTCCGCCAGGACGACCTTTGCGGACAAGGCTCGCATCCTTTGCGGCAAGCCCCCCGTATCTATACCGCGCGCCTTGCTGGCCCTGGCCGGCAAGGGCAACCGACTGTCCCCGAAAGGCACCTGATGGCGACCTCAGCTTACGCAGCGACCGACACCGCCGCCTCAACTCCACGCATAGAAGGCCGCACCGCCTGCGTCATCGGCGCAGGCTTCGGCGGGCTCGCGCTCGCCATCAGGCTCCAGTCGGCGGGCGTCCAGACGACCCTCGTCGAAGCGCGCGACAAGCCCGGCGGGCGCGGATACTACTGGGAGCGCGACGGCTTCACGTTCGACGCGGGTCCGACCGTGATCACCGATCCCGACTGCCTGAAGGAACTGTGGGCCCTGTCCGGCCATGACATCGCCGAGGACGTCGAACTGATGCCGGTCATGCCGTTCTACCGGCTCAACTGGCCCGACGGCACGAACTTCGACTATTCGAACGACGACGCCTCGCTGCGCGCTGAGATTGAGCGCGTCGCACCGGGCGACCTGGCCGGATACGAGGATTTCCTGCGCTATTCGGCCGGGGTGTTCGAAGAAGGCTACGTCAAGCTCGGCAACAAGCCGTTCCTCGACTTTGCCAGCATGATCAGGGCGGCCCCCGCGCTCGCCAAGTACCAGGCGTGGCGCAGCGTCTATTCGATGGTCTCGAGCTACGTGAAGAGCGAGAAGCTGCGCGAGGCGCTGAGCTTCCACACGCTGCTCGTCGGCGGCAACCCGATGACCACCAGCGCGATCTATGCCCTGATCCACAAGCTGGAAAAGGACGGCGGCGTCTGGTGGGCGCGCGGCGGAACCAACCGGCTGGTCGCCGCGATGGTCCGCCATTTCGAACGGCTCGGCGGCACGGTACGGATGCACGATCCGGTAGTGCAGGTGCACACGATCGGCACCTTCGCAACCGAGGTCGAGACCCAGAGCGGCTGGCGCGAGCGGTTCCACGCCGTCGCCAGCAATGCCGACATCATGCACTCGTACCGCGACCTGCTGGGCCGGACCAAGCGCGGCGCCGACCAGGCGAAAAGCCTCGGCCGCAAGCGCTTCAGCCCGTCGCTGTTCGTCGTGCACTTCGGGCTCGAGGGGACATGGCCGGGCATCCCGCACCACGCGATCCTGTTTGGGCCGCGGTACAAGGGACTGCTCGACGATATCTACGAGCATGGCGTGCTGCCGCAGGACTTCTCGATCTATCTCCACCACCCGACGGTCACCGACCCGAGCATGGCTCCGCCGGGCAAGAGCACGTTCTACGCGCTGGTACCGGTCGCCCACATGGGCAAGCTGGCGGTGGACTGGGAGCAGATCGGCCCGATGCTGGAAAAGCGCATCCTCGACGAAGTCGGCCGCCGCCTGATCCCCGACATCCACGAACGGATCGTGACCAAGTTCCACTACGCCCCGCGCGACTTCGCGATGGACCTCAACGCCCACATGGGCAGCGCGTTTTCGCTCGAGCCGATCCTGACGCAAAGCGCCTGGTTCCGCGGCCACAACCGCGACGACGTGATCCGGAACTTCTACCTCGTCGGCGCGGGCACGCACCCGGGCGCGGGCATTCCCGGCGTGGTGGGCAGCGCCAAGGCGACAGCGGGGTTGATGCTGGAGGACCTGGCGAAGTGAGTTCGAGCCTGAATCGGCTGGCCGTCTATTGCGGCTCGGCCAGCCCGAGCGACCCGCGCTATATCGAACTGGCGCGCGACGTGGGGCGCGGGTTGGCGGAGCGCGGGATCGGCGTGGTCTATGGCGGCGGACGGCTTGGGCTGATGGGTGCCGTCGCCGCGGGCGCTCTGGAGGCTGGCGGCGAAGTGATCGGGGTCATTCCCGAAGCGCTTGCGGGCAGCGAGGTCGCCAACCGCGATTGCACCGAGCTGTTCACCGTGGGCGGAATGCACGAGCGCAAGCAGCGCTTCACCGACCTCAGCGACGGGTTCGTCACGATTCCGGGCGGCGTCGGCACGATGGACGAACTTTGGGAAGCCGTTAGCTGGTCGCAGCTCGGCTATCACACCAAGCCGGTCGGGTTGCTCAACGCGTTCGGGTTCTACGATCACCTGATCGCGTTCAACCGCCACATGGCCGAGGTCGGCTTCGTCCGCCCCGCGCACCAGGGCATCATCATCGCCGACAAGACACTCCCCGAACTGCTCGACAAAATGGCCGCCTATCAGCCGCACACGCCTATCTTCCAGATGAAGGCCAGCGATTTGTGAGGGCATGATGGCACGCCCCCGTCGAATTGTTCCGCGCATGCTCGCACCCAGCCGCATCCTGCGCGCCACGCCCACGCAGGCGGGCGGCGGGCGCGAGTGGGACGACCTGGTCGACTACGCCGAACAGGCGATCGCCAAGGGATCGAAGAGCTTCGCGCTCGCGAGCAAGCTGTTCGACCGAGACACGCGCGAGAAGGTCTGGCTGCTCTACGCTTGGTGTCGCCGGTGCGACGACCTGGCCGACAACCAGGACCATGGCGGCTCGCTCGGCGATCAGGAGGGTGCGGAGAAGCGCCTCGTCGCGATCCGCCTGCTGACCGAACGCGCGCTGGAGGGCCTGCCCACCGCCGATCCGGCATTCGACGCCTTCGGTCTCGTCGCACGGCAGTGCGGCCTGACGCGCGAGATGGCCGAGGACGTTATCATGGGGTTCGAGCTCGACGCGCGCGACTGGCGTCCACGCAGCGAGGCGGACCTCGCGCGCTATTGCTATCACGTCGCCGGTGCCGTGGGCGTGATGATGGCGGTCGTCATGGGCGTGGACCGCAACGACGGCTGGATGCTCGACCGGGCGGCGGACCTAGGGTTCGCGTTCCAGCTCGCCAACATCGCGCGCGACGTGGACGAGGACGACCGCGCCGACCGCCGCTACCTGCCCATCGAGTGGATGGTCGAGGAGGATATCGAGCCGGGCATGATGATGCATCCGCATCACCGGCAGGAACTGGCCGATATCGTCGCGCGGTTAATCCGGAGGATGGAGCGGCACGAGGCATGGGCACGAATGGGCGCCGCACGGCTGCCGTTCCGCAGCCGCTGGGCGGTGCTGTCCGCCGCACGCATCTATGGCGCGATCGGCAGACGCGTCGCCGAATTGGGCAAGGATGCGTGGAACCGCCGGGTCGTGATCGGCCGCGCGGAAAAGCTGCGCCATGTCTCCGCCGCCTTCTTCGAAGCGGTCCGCAACAAGCCGGAAGAGCCCGCGGAGCCGCCGCTGTGGAGCCGGGGCGAAGTGCTGATCGACATCCGCATGAGCCAGCCGATCCCCCCGCCCCCGATGGACCCGCTGCCCGACGAGTGACGTCGCTTGCAGGCCGCTGCGGGGCACACTAACCCCGGCGCATGATCACCAAGCTCCTCATCGCCAATCGCGGCGAGATCGCCTGCCGCATCATGCGCACCGCGCGCCGGATGGGGATCGCGACGGTCGCGGTCTATTCGGATGCCGATGCCAAGGCGCTGCACGTGCGTTCCGCCGACGAGGCGGTCCATATCGGCCCCTCGCCCGCGGCGGAAAGCTACCTCGTCGGGGCGAAGATCATCGCCGCGGCGAAAGAGACCGGGGCGGACGCGATCCATCCGGGATACGGGTTTCTCTCCGAGAACGCCGACTTCGCGCGCAGCGTGATCGCGGCGGGCCTGATCTGGGTCGGTCCGAAGCCCGAAAGCATCGAGGCGATGGGCCTCAAGGACGCGGCCAAGGAGCGGATGATCGCCGCCGGGGTGCCGGTGACGCCGGGCTATCTGGGCGAAGACCAGTCGGTCGAGCGGCTCGCCGCTGAAGCCGACAAGATCGGCTTTCCCGTCCTCATCAAGGCGGTCGCGGGCGGCGGCGGCAAGGGGATGCGCAAGGTCGACGATGCCGCCGAATTCGAGGCCGCGCTGCAATCCTGCCGGCGCGAGGCGACCGCCAGCTTCGGCAACGACCAGGTCTTGCTGGAAAAGTGGATCACCTCCCCCCGCCACATCGAGGTGCAGGTGTTCGGCGACAGCCACGGCAACGTCGTCCACCTGTTCGAACGCGACTGCTCATTGCAGCGCCGCCACCAGAAAGTGATCGAGGAAGCCCCCGCCCCCGGAATGGACGAGGCGACCCGCGAGGCGATCTGCGCCGCCGCCGTCCGCGCCGCCAAGGCTGTGAATTACGAAGGCGCGGGCACGATCGAATTCATCGCCGACGCCAGCGAAGGCCTGCGCGCCGACCGCATCTTCTTCATGGAGATGAACACCCGCCTGCAGGTCGAGCACCCGGTGACCGAGGAGATTACCGGGGTCGACCTCGTCGAGTGGCAGCTGCGCGTGGCGAGCGGCGAGCCGCTGCCGAAGCGTCAGGAGGAGCTCAGCATTAACGGCTGGGCGATGGAAGCGCGACTTTATGCAGAGGACCCGGCGAAGGGTTTTTTGCCGAGCACTGGGCGGTTGGAGCACTTCATGTCGCCGCTGACGTTCGACAAGACGTTGGGTCGAATGGATGCAGGAGTTGAGGAAGGCGATTCCATCTCGCCCTTCTACGACCCGATGGTGGCGAAGGTCATAGTGCACCGAACCAGCCGAGCCGAGGCCATCGATGCGCTTGCTAATCTGCTAGGTGGCTTGGAAGTCTGGCCGGTGCGAACCAATGCAGGCTTCCTATGGAACACGCTTGGAGAAGACGACTTCAGGGAAGCGAAACTCGACACGGGTTTCATAGGCGACAGGCTCGCCAATTTGGTTCCCGACGAGATGCCGGACGAGGAAATCTGGCAGGCCGCCGCCTGCTTCGCCAGTGACTATCCTACTCCCGATGATACGCTGCCAATCGGCTTTAGGTTGAACGCCCCTCCCGCTAGGTCCATCACCCTGTCGCGCGCCGGTGAGACAAGAACGCTTGTAGGGGAACGCCTACTTCCGCACGCCACCGGATATACCGATGAGGAGCACATTCTCGTTTTCGAGCACGGACAGGTGTTTGCGTTCAATCGAACATCGCGAGGCACCGGCCACCACTCCGCCCACGACGGCGACATCATCGCCCCCATGCCGGGCAAGGTTATCGCGGTCGATGTGACAGAAGGGCAGACCGTCACCGCCGGACAGCGGCTGATGGTGCTCGAGGCGATGAAGATGGAGCACGCGCTCACCGCGCCGTTCGACGGGACGGTGACTGGGCTGTCGGTCAGCGCCGGGAGCCAGGTGCAGGTCGAGGCGCTGCTGGTGCGGGTCGAGGCTGCCCAAGAGAACGCAGCTTGATCCTCCCCCATCGGGGGAGGGGGACCAGCGAAGCTGGTGGAGGGGCACGGGCCGATGGCGTGACATTGCCCGGGCTCGCCAACCCGTGGGTGCCCCTCCACCACCCTGCGGGTGGTCCCCCTCCCCGTGCCGGGGAGGATTCATGACCTGGGCGAAGGAACTCGAGGAACTGCGCCGCCGCGAGGCGCTGGCCGAGGAAATGGGCGGCGCTGACAAGGTCGCCCGCCAGCACGGGCGCGGCAAGATGGATGCCCGTGCGCGGCTCGCGGCGCTGGTCGATCCGGGCTCCTTCCGCGAGATCGGCAAGATCGCGGGCAAGGCCTCGTACGACGAGAACGGCGACCTCACCGGTGTCCTCCCCGCCCCGTTCCTGTTCGGCAAAGCGACCATCAACGGCCGCTCGGTCGTCGCCACGGCGGACGATTTCACCATTCGCGGCGGCGCGGCGGACGCCGGGATCGGGCGCAAGATGGTGCAGGCCGAAAAGATGGCCAACGAGCTACGACTGCCCCTGGTCCGCATGATCGACGGCACCGGCGGCGGCGGCTCGGTCAAGACGCTCGAACAGATCGGCGCGACCTACATCCCGGCGGTGACGCCTTGGGGCGCGGTGGTGAAGAACCTCGAGACCGTGCCCGTCGTGGCGCTGGCTCTGGGTCCGACCGCGGGTCTGGGCGCGGCCCGGATCGTCGCCAGCCACTATTCGGTGATGGTGCGCGGGCTCAGCCAGATATTCGCCGCCGGTCCCGCTGTGGTCGACGCGATGGGCGATGCGTGGAAAGACGGCACGGCCAATCACGAGGACGCCAAGGAAGCGCTCGGCGGCAGCGCGATCCATACCCGCAACGGCGTGGTGGACGACGAGGTCGCCAGCGAGGCCGAAGCCTTTGCCCGCGCGCGGCATTTCCTGTCTTTCATGCCCGAATACGCCGGGCAGGCGGCGCGACGCATCGAGACCGGTGACCCGGCTGATCGCCGCGAGGAGGCGCTGCTCAGCCTTGTCCCGCGCGGCGAGAAAGACGTCTATTCGATGCGCCGCGCGCTCGAAATGGTCTGCGACAAGGGCACCGTTTTCGAGATCGGTCGCAACTGGGGCCGCGCGTGCATCACCGCGCTGGCCCGGCTGGACGGGTGGCCGGTGATGGTGCTCGCCAGCGACCCCAGCTTCCTGGGCGGATCGTGGGACGCAAAGACCAGCGAGAAGGTCGAACGCTGGGTAAAGCTCGCCGACCTGTTCCGCCTCCCCATCGTCCACCTGGTCGACAATCCCGGCTTCATGATCGGGCGCGAGGCGGAGGTGGCGGGCACGATCCGCTACGGCGTTCAGGCGATGAACGCGGTCTACAAGGCCACCGTGCCGCTCGCCTCGGTCGTGATGCGCCGCGCCTATGGCATCGCGGGAAGCGCGATGTCGAACGCGGACCTCTACCAGTACCGCTATTGCTGGCCCTCGGGCGACTGGGGATCGCTGCCGATCGCGGGCGGGCTGGAAGTCGCCTACAAGTCCGAGATCGAGTCGGCAGAGGACCCCGCGGCCGAGCTCGATGCGATCCGGGCCCGCCTCGCCAAGGTGACCTCGCCCTTCCGCAGCGCTGAGCGCTTCAACGTCGAGGACATCATCGACCCGCGCGACACCCGCCCGCTGCTGTGCGAGTTCGCGGAGCTGGCATGGAGGAAGCTCAGCGCGGGATGACCGTCTCGCGGCGCGAGCCGGGCGGAAGCACGCGGCGGAACAGCTTGCCCCGCTCGCTGAACAGCACGAGTGCCAGGCACAGCAGGCTGCAGCCAAGCAGCGCAAAGGCCAGCGGACGCGCGCTGTCGTCGTAAAGCTGGCCGATCGCGATACCCATCACCGCGCCCAGAGACATCCGCACGAAGCTCTGCGCGCTCGATGCCGCGCCGGCCGACTTTTCGAACGGCTGCATCGCGATCGACCCGAAGTTCGCGCCCATGAAGCCGAGGAGGCACAGGTTGCCCGCCATCAGGGGCACGAACAGTTGCAGGCTGTCTCCCTTGAACAGCGCGGCCCAGACCTGCAGCGTGGCAATGGCGATGAAGGTAACGAGCGCGGTATGGCTGACCCGGCGCGCGCCGAAGCGTTCGACGATGCGGCTGTTCGCGAAGCTCGACACCGCCAGCGTGCTCGCGGTCGCGCCGAAGATGAACGGGAAGTCGTCGCCCGCGCCGAAGTGCTCTCCGACAAGCTGCTGCGCGCTGTTGATGTATCCGAACATCGCCCCGAACACGAGGCCGCTGCCGAGCACGTAGCCCACCGCCTCGCGCGTGCGGAATGTGGCGAGCAGATTATGCGCGACGCTGGCGAAATCGAGCGGCTGCCGATCCTCCTCGGCAAGCGTTTCGGGGAGCCGCGCCCAGGTCCACGCCCAGACGATCCCCGCGAGCGCCGCCATACCGACGAAAACCCACGGCCAATCGGCGAATTCGAGGATCGCCTGCCCAAACGTCGGCGCGAGAACGGGCACGACCATGAACACGATGAAGATCGTGCTCATAAGCCGCGCCATCGCGTCGCCTTCGAAGCGGTCGCGAATCACGGCTGCGGGCACCACGCCAAGCCCCGCCACGCCCACGCCCTGGATCCCGCGCAGGATGAGCAACGCCTCGTACGTCGGCGCGACCGCGCACAGCAGCGAGACAACGACATAGAACGCGAAGCTGACGAACAGGACGCGCCGCCGCCCGTACCGGTCGGCCAGGCTGCCCGGAACCAGCGCGCCAGCACCTGCAGCGAGCAAATAGACGCCCACAACCAGCTGTCGCCGGTTGGGATCGTCGACACCGAACGACTTCGCGATTTCGTCGAGCGCGGGGAGCATGCCGTCGATCGCCAAAGCGCCGAGGCTCATCACTGCCGCCATAAGCGCGACGAATTCGAACCGGCCCACTACGCGCTGCGTGCCGTCGCTGGCGGAGATGGGTCCGGTCATCACGCGGGCCATGCCTGTTGCGGCGCAGCATGGGAAGCCCTTAGCGCCGCGGCTGGAGGAATCGCCCGCATCGGCCTAGCGTCCGCCGATGGCCGATGACGATGACGACGGAGACGAATCGCAGGGCCTGCGCAAGATCATCCACGTCGACATGGATGCCTTTTTCGCCAGTTGCGAACAGCGCGACAATCCCGAGTTGCGCGGCAAGCCGGTCGCGGTCGGCGGATCGGGCGGACGCGGAGTCGTGGCCGCAGCAAGCTATGAAGCGCGCAAGTTCGGCGTCCGCAGCGCGATGCCGGGCGTCACCGCGCGCCGGCTGTGCCCCGACCTCATCTTCGTGCGCCACCGGTTCGAGGTGTACAAGGAAGTCAGCCAGCAGATCCGCGCGATATTCCGCGACTACACCCCCCACGTGGAGCCGCTGAGCCTCGACGAGGCCTATCTCGACGTGACCGACGACCTGAAAGGGATCGGCAGCGCCACCCTCATCGCCGAGGAAATCCGCCGCCGCATCCGCGAGGAGACTCGCCTGACCGCGAGCGCGGGGGTGAGCTACAACAAGTTCCTCGCCAAGCTGGCGAGCGACCAGAACAAGCCCGACGGCATCTGCGTGATCCGGCCGGGAGAAGGGGCGGCGTTCGTGCAGGGCCTGCCGATCCGCCGGTTCCACGGGGTCGGTCCCAAGGGCGCGGAGAAGATGGCACGGCTGGGGATCGAGACCGGCGCCGATCTCGCCGCGAAGGACCTTCCGTGGCTCCGCGCGCACTTCGGCAGCATGGCGGACTACCTTTTCCGCGCCGCGCGGGGCATCGACCTCAGGCCGGTGCGCGCCAACCGCATCCGCAAGTCGGTCGGCGGCGAACGCACGTTCTCCGAAGACATCTCCAGCGGCCCCGCGCTCCGAGACACGCTGGAGACCATCATCGACATCGTCTGGGAGTCGATCGAGCGGACGCAGGCCAGGGGCCGCACGGTCACGCTGAAAATGAAGTACACCGATTTCCAGATCACCACGCGTGCGAAGTCCCTGGCCGCACCGGTGCCGGACAAGGCCACGTTCGCCGGGATCGCGCGCACCCTGCTCGACGAATCATTGCCGTTGCCCCTGCCGATCCGGCTGATGGGCCTGACCCTGTCGAATCTCGACCGGGGCGACGTCGCGCAGGAAAAGCCCCGCAACGATCCGCAGCTTTCGCTGCTCTAGCTTCGCGACGCGCGCCAGTCGTCGATCCGCTGGCGGGTCAACCTGGTCAGGGGTTCGGGAAGCGAATGCAGCGGGAAGAACCGTGCATCGACCACCTCGCGACGATCGGGCCGAGGATGATCCTGCGTGCGACCGGTCACCAGATAAGCGGTGTGCGGGGAGCCGGAGATGGTCTCTTCGATGCTATCGAACACGTGCGCGCTCTCCAGCGCGCAGCCGACTTCCTCGGCGACTTCGCGCCGCGCTGCCAGAAGCGCGTCCTCGTCGCGCCCCACGCCGCCCCCGGGCAGCGCCCAGCCACCCGGGCCGTAGCTGTGGCGTACTAGCAGCAGTCGCCCCTCCATGTCGGTCACGAAAACCGAAACACCGGCCAGCGGCGTCTTCGCGAGCGTCCGCCAGCGATGGCGCATCCGGTGCGCAAAGCGCAGCGCGGTTCGATGGAACGATCGAGGGATCAGGTAAAGCATGTGACCGGCTGGCTTGCTGCGCCCAGAAGGCGCGCGACGGGCAGGTCGTGCTCGCCGCGCACCGCCGCTTCGAACACGGCGCGCTTCGCCTCGCCACGGATCACGAACATCAGCCGGTCGGACGCCAGCAGCGCAGGCAAGGTGAGGCTGATCCGATCGAATGGCGCTTCGGGCGGCAGCGGATCGGGCGTCAGGCGGCGGATGGACGAAGGATCGTCGGTCCGGGGATCGGTGTTGGGAAACAGCGAGGCCACGTGCCCGTCTTCCCCCATGCCGAGCCAGGCGATCGCGAAGCGGGGAACGGCCTCCATTTCCGTCAGCGTGACGACTTCCGCGCCGGCGGGTTCGAGGAGTGTCCGGATACGACCGGTGTTGGACGCCGGGTGATCCTCGGGCACCACGCGATCGTCGCCGGGCCATACGGTGACCCGGCTCCAGTCGAGCTGCATGGCGGCGAGGCGTTCCAGTATCGGAAAGGGGGTCGAGCCGCCCGGCACGGTGATGGCCACCGGCCCGCCGGTCGCCGAAAGCGCCGCGCCAAGCGCATCGCCGATCCATTCGGCGATCGCGGAATCGTCCGCCCCTTCGATGATCGTGAGGTTGTCCATCCGGCGCCGGTAGCACAAAGCCCGCGGCGCGGGCATCGCGCAGCGGGCCTTGGCCGGGGAATTCGTATTCTAGCGGAGGGACTGCCGCAGGAACCAGACGCGCTCTTCGGCGGCGTCCTGCCATTCGTCCACCAGTGCGCTGGTCGCGTTGTCGCCGGCCTCGTCGGCCACTTCCTTGAGCGCCTTCAAGCCGTCGACGAGAGCGGCGTTGTCGTCTCCAAGCGCTTTTATCATCGACTTCGCATCGATGTCGGTGCGGTCGTCGTCCTTGATCGTCGAATGTTCGGCAATCGCCCCGACGGAGGTCAGGGTGCCTGCATCGAGCTTGCGCACGCGTTCGGCAATCACGTCGGTGACACCGAAAATAGCGGTCGCCTGTTCGTCGAACAGCAGGTGAAGATCGCGAAACTGCGGCCCTTTCACATGCCAGTGATAGCTCTTGGTCTTGAAATAGAGCGCGAAGTGATCGGCCAGCGTCCGGTTGAGATGCTCGATCAGCGCCTTTCTGGAATTGTCGCCCTTGTCGGCCATGTCTGCCTCCTTGGTTCGGGTCTCATCAGCTCAACGATACAACAGTGATAGAGTTTCGTGATCAATTGCGCTTGCGATAATCGCCTTACCCGATCACTCCGCGAACCGACAACGCGACCCATATCGCGGTGACCGCCAGGAAAGCGGCGATCACCAGCCGGATCGCGCGCAGGGGCCACCCGGCCAATTCCCCGCCCATCGCGATGCCGAGTGCCAGCGCGGCGATCCCGCCGATCGCGCCGCCGGCCCCGGCGATCCACGCCGAACCGCCCGCGGCGAATGCGAACACGCAGAAGCGCGCCGCATCGCCCACCTGGCGTGCGAGCAGGACCACGAACGTGGCGAACAGCGAGGCGGTCGGCTCCTTCGGCAGGCGTCCGGCACGCGGCCAGGCCAGTTCCACCGCTGCAATCAACAGCGCCATCGCCACCAGCATGTCCGCCGCGGGCCCGGGAAGAACCAGGGTCATCGCGAGGCCCGCCGCGGCCATCAGCATCGCCGACGCGGTAGAGGCCAGCGCGCTGACCGCAAGGAGCCCGCCGCCCCTGCCCAGTCGCTCGGACAGCCGCGCGACGAGCAACTGGTCGCGCCCGCCGAGCGAGACCACGAAGACAGCGGTAAGCGCCAGTAGGAACGCGGCGGCCATTCAGGCCCGCCGTGTCAGATCCACGGCCCCGTGATCGCGAGCGTCTTGGTCGGGCTGTACAGGTTCACGAACAATGTGCGCCCATCGGGCGAGAAGCACGCGCCCGCCCACTCGCTCTGCACGCGCGAGCGTCCGAGCGGATAAGCCACTCCCGAAGGCGCGATGCCGCGCAGGTAGTTGTCGACCGTTTTGCCGTACTGGTCCTCGCACACGATCAGGTCGCCCCACGGCGCGATAGTCAGGTTGTCGCCGTAGTTGAACTGGTCGGGGCTGGTCGATTCGAAGAACAGGTCGAGCTGGTCGTCCGGGCCCGAAACGTCGAGGCGGTAGATCTGGCCCAGCTTGGCGGTGCCGCCGCTGGTGCAGCAGAAATACATCTCGCCCTCGCCCATCCAGATACCCTCGCCCCGCGCGAACAGCGCCGCGCCCTTGGCCGCGCCGCGGGTGCGCAGGTCGTCCTTGGGCGATTCCACGTCGTCGAGGTCGATCCAGCTGACCTTGCGCTTGCTGTAGGGCGCGAATGCCACCCCGCCCCAGTTGCGCGTGTCGCGAACCCCGTCGGTCAGCGCGAGAGCCTGCAACCGGCCGCCTTCGGCCAGTTTGCCCTTCACGTTCGGGATGAAACGATAGAGCAGCGAGTCGTCGCGATCCTCGGTCTGGTAGACGATGCCGGTGCGCGGATCGACGCAGGCTGCTTCGTGGTTGAAGCGGCCCATCGCCTTCAGCGGAACGGGGTCGATCAGCCCCGTCGCATCCGCAGGGACTTCGAAGGTCCAGCCGTGATCCTTGTTGATACGGCCGTCGGCGGAGACCACCGCTTCCTCGCAGGTCAGCCAGCTACCCCACGGCGTTTCGCCGCCCGCGCAGTTGCGGATGGTCCCGGCGAGCGAACGATACTGCTTCTCGACCGCGAGCGTCCGGGCGTCGAGGACGATCGTGGTCGTCCCGCCGGGCAGCGGCACCAGGCTGCGCGCCACGTAGTCGTAGGCCTTACCCACCACGCCGCCGCCGTCGTGGCGGCCGGGCATGCATTCGTGATTGCGGACCAACGCGATCTTGCCGCCGGGAAGCGCGAAGCAGCCCATGCCGTCCGCCGCGTCGGGCACGGTGAACCCGTCGCTCATCGTTTCGCCCAGTTGCGACAGCACGCGGTACGAAAAGCCTTCGGGCAGGTCGAGCAGGCCGTTCGGGTCCGAAACCAGCCCGCCGTAACCGATCTTGCCGTCCCGGCTCGGGCTACCGACGCCGATCGTGGAACAGCCGCTTGCGGCGAGCGCGGCGAACGCGCTGGCGGTCGCGGACAGGAAGCTGCGGCGGTGCATCTGGACGGTCATTGCAGGCGATCCCTCTTGGCGTGTGGCCTTGCGCATTTCGATAGCCCGAGAACGCGCCGATGACAGCCCTAATCTGTGGGCGTCATTCCAGCCCCAGAGCCTCCTTGATGGCGGCCCACGAGACGAACTTGAAATTCTGGGCGCGGGGCTCGTTCCTACCGTCCTGCGCTATGAAGAGACCGCCGGGGAACTGCGGGCCGAAGTCACCGGTATCGAGGGCAATGCCGTCGGTCTCCTCGACCGCGCCGAGCGCCCCCTGCCCGATCCGGAACCGGCCGACCGGCGTCATGTCGGGCAGGCGGAAAACGGCATAGGCATTGTCACCTTGGCTCGATGCGACAAGGTATCCGCCCGCTTCGCCCTCCGGCGCGATGGCGAGGCCTTCGACGTCGGCCACCAATTGGACGTTGTCGACCCGGGCAACCAGTTCTCCGGTCGCGGACCCGGCCGCGAAGCGCCAGATGCCGGCGTTCTCTTCTCCGACGTAGAGCGTCCCGTCACGCGGGTCGACGACGCAGCCTTCGGCCTGGGTCGCCACGCGCCGCGACAGCACGGGATCGACGGCTCCGGTGCGCTCGTTGCTCCTGAGCTGCTCGATGCGCCCATCCTTCAGGACTGCGTAAAGGTCGAGATTGAAGTCGATGTAGCTGAGGCACACGCCGTACGATTCGCCGGGTCCGACCGGAAGCGTACCCATCGGCGAAAGGGTGCCCGCGTCCTTGTTCAGGCGATGCGCCTGCAGCTTGGCCTGGAGCGGATCGTTGCGGTCGCTCGCGACGACGACGACTCCGGACGGGCCTAGGTCGACCAGGTCGACGTTGTTGAGCAGGCCGCCCCCGGCAAAGCTGCGTTCGCGTCCGTCGATGCCGTAAACGTGCAGGCCGGCCTTCTTGTCGGTCCCCACGATCAGGCTTTTGGACGGGTCGTCGGGGTTGCGCCAGATGGCGATGTCGTCGGCCGCGTCGGCCGCCGCGGTTCCCACCGGCGGCGTCTCGACGAGCGCGACGACGGTAACCGCCGGTCCACCGACGATGGGCGTGGTCGCACAACCGCCCAGCAGGGCGAGGACGGCGGTCGCGGCAAGAGGCGATGCCCGGCGCATCAGAACGCGTACCGCGCGACGAGCTGGAACACGGGTCCGGCGCGCTCGCTCTCGACCTCGTACTCGTCGAAATCGCGTGCGACCTGGTCGGCGACGGTCGTGAACTTGTTGAACGTCTCGTCCTTCGTCCCGTCGAGCAGGTTGGATCCGACCGCGCGGATCGTGAACGACTTGCCGAAGCGCTTTTCGACGAACACTTCCAGGTCTGCCCCGTACGACGTCACCACTTCCTCCCCGATCACGCGGTCGAATGCCCGACCCTGCTTGCGGTAGGTCGCGCCGAACGAGGCCCCGATCCCCCGCAGGTTCTGGATCGCCCCGAAGTTGTAGACGTATTTCGACTGCCCGTTGAAGCGGCGTTGGCCGAAGGCATCCTCGATATCGCTGTCCAAGAACGAGAAGTTGCCGAAAATCCCGGTGTCGGGCAAGCCGACGAAATCGAGGCTCGTCGATAGGTCGAACTCGATGCCGTAAACCTTGCCGTCGCCCGTGTTGCGCGGCTGGAAAACGAACGTACCCGCGCCTTCGGAACCCTCGACGCCGGTATTGGCCAGTTCCACCAGGTCGCTCACGTCGCGGTAGAACAAGTTCACGCCGACAATCCCGGTCCGGCCGAGCCGCTGTTCGAAGCCCAGATCGGCGCCCCAGGCGGTCTCAGGGGCGAGCAGCGGATTGCCGAGCAGGTCGTTGTCGCCCAGCTCCGCCTCGAGCAGCGCGGGCGAAATGTAGTCGAACTGTGGCCGGCGCAGCGTGCGTGCGACCGAGGCCGTGATGCGGCCGCCGCCGCCCACGGCCAGCTTCACCGAAGCCGACGGCAGGAAGGCGTCGTAATCGACCTGCGTCAGGCCGCTGCCCGCCGCTGCCGTCAGGTCGGTAATGTCGACCGAAGTGTTCTCCCAGCGGACGCCCACTTCGAAAGACAGCGGTCCGCTCTTGCCTTCGACGAGTGCGTAGAGATCGCGGCGGTCCTCCTCGATGGTGCTGAGCCCGCCTACCGATGGTTCGAGCGGGTCGAAGGTCGCCGGGGCGAATTCGCCGGGATCGCGGGCGAACTGGTCGTACCTGGTCCGGTCCGCGGCCGTCAGGTCGAACCGACTGCGGATTTCCGCGATGTCGGTGTCCCGATCCTTGTTCTGCGCGAAGCCGCCGATGGCAAGGTTGAAGTCGGTGCCCAGCGAAAACACGTGCTCGAGGTTGGCGAACAGTTCCTCGTCGCGGATGCTGCGCGCGGTCAGATCGCCGGTGAACCGCGGGCGGGTCCGGTCGAAATCGACTTCGTATTCGAACTCGTCCTGTCGGTCGTCGAAGCGCGAGAAGCCGACCCGCAGCTTCGTTTCGCCCAGGCCCCAGCGATGATCGAGCTTAGTGCCGAGCGACCAGCTCTCCTGCTCGATCGCGTTCACGTTGGCGTTGTCGGTCAGCAGGTTGCCGGGTGGGGTGTTGCGCACGGGGCCGGTGATCGCCGTGGGATCGTCGTACTCGAACGAGCGCTCGGTTTCGGTCCGCTCGGTCCGAACGAAGTTCGCGGCGATCTCGAAGTCGGTGCTGGCCCCCTCGATGCCCCACGCGAAGTTGCCGGCATAGTCGGTCCCGTCGCGGGTATCTGTCTGGTCTTCGCGGTTGTCGAAGCTGTTGGCGGCGAAATCGGGATCGTTCTCGGGCGAATCGCCATAGCGCAGACTGGACTTGAGCTTGGGGTTGTAGCGGCCCTGCACGTTGGCCCCGAACAACACGCGCCCCCCGGCGAGCGGCGCGCCGAGATAGACGCCGCCGTTCGGCTTGATCTCGCCGTCGTCGAAGTGGATCGCACCGGCGCGGACATAGCCCCCGTCGAGGCTGTAGCCGTCGCGCAGCACGATGTTGAGCGTGCCGGCGACCGCATCGCCGGTCCGGCGGGCGGACGAGGAGCGGACGATCTCCACCTGCTTGATGAGTTCGGCCGGGACCCGGTCGAGGAAGAACGACCGGTCGGCCTGGCTGCCGGGGACCTTCTCGCCGTTGATGAGGATCTGGGTGTAGCCGGGATCGAGGCCGCGCAGGCGGGCGCCGTCGCTTTCGATCACGTCCGACAGGAACGTGACCGAGGGCACGCGCTTGAGCGCATCGCCTGCGGTCAGCGGCTCGAAGCGCTGGAAGTATTCCTCGTCGTACACCAGCACCGGTTCCGAAGCCTCGCTACGGTTGCGATAGCCGATATCGGCCTGCACCACGATTTCCTGGCTGGTCTGGATGTCGTCCGGCTCTTCGCCGGCGACGGTGCCCTCCACCTGCGCCATCGCCGGAGTGGCGAGGCCGGCGGCGAGCGCGAAGAGGCACGGTTTGATCGGGATGCGGCGATTCGTCATTGTGGGTCTCCAGTCCGTCTGGAGTAGCCGCTAGTGCGCATCGGTGACTGTGCGACGACGCTTTTGTTGCGGGATCGGGTCGCTTTCGTGTCGGTTTTATGCGCAGGTCATGGCGAGCTGTCATTGAACTCGCCCTTTTGTCCCTTTGCGCGCCGCTGCTCGTCCTGCGATAGCAACGGGTAAGAGACCCACGACAGGGCCGGTTACTTGGCGGGAGAGTGCGATGAAGTTCGAAGCGGGGATGGCAGCGGTGGTGACCGGGGGCGCATCGGGTCTGGGCAAGGCTAGCGCCGAGGCACTGGCCGATGCCGGCTTCAGGGTCGCGATTTTCGACGTCAACGAAGAGGCGGGCGAAGCCCATGCCGCGGCGATCGGCGGCGTGTTCTGCCGGGTGGACATCACCAGCGAGGAATCGGTCGTCGCCGGCTTCGACAAGGCGCGCGCCGCGCACGGGCAGGAGCGAGTGACGGTCCACTGCGCGATGACCAGCCGGCGCGGCAAGACCGTGGGCTGGGACAAGGAAACCGGCGGCTACAAGCGCCTGTCGACCGAGGACTATGCCTTCGGGGCCGAGGGCGTGCTCGTGTCCAGCTACCGCGTCGCGTCGCTGTCGGCGCTCGGCATGGCGAACGCCGATCCCCTCAATGAAGATGGCGAGCGCGGCTGCATCGTCCTGACCGCATCGGTCGCCGCACAGGACGGCCAGATCGGCCAGGTCATCTATGGCAGTTGCAAGGCAGGCGTGAACGGCCTCGTCCTGCCGATGGCGCGCGACCTCATGGACCTTGGCATCCGGGTCAACTCGATCATGCCGGGCATCTTCGCGACGCCGCTGATGCTGGGGATGAAGGACCGCAACCCGGCAATGTGGGACCAACTCAACGCCAGCGTGCCCTTCCCCAAGCGGCTCGGCGAGCCCGAGGAATTCGCGTCGCTGGTGCTCGAGATCGCGCGCAACGGCTATCTCAACGCGCACCAGTTCCGGCTCGACGGCGGCATCCGGATGCCGCCCCGGTAAAGCTCAGGCGAGCTTCGGCAGCCCTTCGCGGATCGCCGCCACCAGTTCGAGCGGATGATCGACCAGGACGTGGTGATACGCGTCCTCGATCACGGTGGTGAAGCGCAGATCGGGGATCAACGCCTGAAGGTCTTCCAGCCGGCCGGGCGGGAACAGCGCGGACTTTTCGCCGATCACGATCCCCGTCGGCACCTTCGTGACTGCGGAGAAATCCCCGCGTTCGAACTTGGCCCAGAATTGCGGGTCGAAGCGCCAAGTCCACCCGCCGGGGGCATCGTCGGTTTCAGGCACCTCGTGCAGGGCGCATCGCGCCATCCAGTCGATGATTTCGGGCAGGCCCTCGTCCTGTTCGGGCAGGAACCGGAACCGCCGCAGCGCCGATTCGATCGAGGGATAGCGCGGATTGTGCGCACGCCCCTGCGCCAGGCGCGGCGGCGGCCCGCCTTCGGCGCGCGGTGGCGCGGAATCGACGAGGATCGCCCCCGAAATGGCCTCGGGATGGTGGCTGGCGAGGCGCAGTGTGGGAAAGCCGCCGAACGAGTGCGCGACCACGACCGGCAGCATGCCCGAAGCGGCCAGCCCCGCGACCTCGATCGCCGCGATCGCTTCCCTGGCAAAGATCGGGATGTTGTAGGCCGCCCGCCAGCCCGAACGCCCCATGCCGGACCACGATATCGCCGCGCAGCGATGGGTGTCGGCGAATTGCGGCGCAATGAAGCTCCACCAGTCCGCGTGGGCGGCATTGCCGTGCAGGAAAAGCAAGCCCGGCTTCCCCCGCTCGCCCCAGGTCAGCAGCTCGATAGCCGCGCCTTCCACCTCGAAGGTGGAACGCTCGGGTTCATGGGCGATCGCTTCGGCAAACCACGCGGCGCGCGGCGGCACCTCGCCGTCGAAGCGGCCAAGCAGCGTTCCGTCGTAATTCGGGTCCAGCGATGCGACGTCGTTCAAGTCCTGCCCCGATCAGGTTGCAAAGAGCCACCATTGCGGGCGCCAATGCGCTTGGCAAGCCGACGCGATGAAAAGGGCTGGAGCGGGTAGCGGGAATCGAACCCGCGCGTTCAGCATGGGAAGCTGACAGGCTACCATTACATCATACCCGCGCATCGGATCTCCAGCGGAGACCCGCCGACGCGGCGCGGGCCTTAGCGTGGGCAAGCAGCAAGGGTCAATCGACATCGCGCCGAGACGTCGACCGGATCGGAGCATGTGTCGATCAGCGAAATTTTCGGCTTGCGAAGACCGGACCCAGTCGCAAGGTTGGAAGTTGTTCCGGCATTGCATACCGAACTGGGAGATTGCCCGTGCGTCCTATCCTGCTTTCCGTCGTCCTGACCTTGGCCCTCGCCGGGTGCCAGCAAGCCGATAGCGAAATGACGACCGCCGATACGGAAGGAACCGTCGCGCCTTCGACCGTTCCTGCCGCCGACACCGCCTCCCCCGCCCCGACCGCGGCTCCGACGGGCGATGTCGCGACCGCCATTCCCGCAGCGCTGCACGGTCGATGGGGCATGGTGCCGGCCGACTGCACGAGCACGCGCGGCGACGCCAAGGGCCTACTGACGATCGCGCCCACCACGCTCACCTTCTACGAATCGGTCGGGCGCCTGGGCACCGTGCGGTCCAGCAGCGATATGGCCATCCGGGCAGACTATGCCTTTACTGGCGAAGGCATGAACTGGACGCGTGACGTTGAACTGTCCGTGTCCGGCGACACGATGACCCGCACCGACCGCGGCGGGGACGAGCCGGGCGGGCCGTTTACCTACACCCGCTGTAGCTGAGCCAGTCGCTCATCCAGCAGGGCCATGAGGGCCGTCACGTCGGGCACCACGTCGAGTTCGGCGGCGGTGACGAGCTCCTGAAGCCGGCCGCTGCGCTCGATCAGGATCGCGGGCAGCTCGACCCGGGCATCCGGCCAGGCGGCGGCAAAGTCGTCGCGGTGGTGGAACGTCACGGCAAAGGGCAACCGTTCGATGTACGCGCGCCATTCGCCCTTCATCCGCGTCGCGCCATAGGTGATCGCGCACAGCGAGCATGGATAGGTCGAGGGCGACAGCACCTTGTGCACCGCATCGCTGACCATCGCGAACAGGCCGCCGTCGGCGTTGTAGATCATCAGCAGGCGGGGTTGTTCGGCTGTCATCCGGCTCTCGATTCGTGCGACGAGGCGAAGCGGCTACGCCCCACTTCCAACACCCCGCGCAGTTGGCTAGGGGCAAAGCCATGACAGGGCAATTCCAGCTTACCGACGACCAGCTCGCCATCCAGGACATGGCGCGCAAGTTCACCGCCGACCGGATCACGCCGTTCGCCGCGCAATGGGACGAGGATCATCACTTCCCGCGCGACGTGGTGCAGGCCGCGGGCGAGCTCGGCTTCGGGTCGATCTATGTGTCCGAGGAAAGCGGCGGGATCGCACTAGGCCGGCTCGAGGCGGCGCTGATCATGGAGGCGATGGCCTATGGCTGTCCCGCGACCAGCGCCTATATCTCGATTCACAACATGGCCGCGTGGATGATCGACCGGTTCGGCGGCGAGGACGTCAAGGCGCGGTTCCTGCCGAGCCTCGTCAGCATGGAAAAGATCGCGAGCTACGCGCTCACCGAACCCGGCAGCGGGTCGGACGCGGCGGCGCTCAAGACCACCGCCCGCCTCGATGGCGATCATTACGTCATAAACGGCACCAAGCAGTTTATCAGCGGCAGCGGGTTCAACGACATCTACGTCGTGATGGTCCGCACCGGCGACGACAAATCCAGGGGCATCACCTGCCTCGTCGTCGAAAAGGACACGCCCGGCCTCAGCCACGGCGCGCCGGAGAAGAAGCTCGGCTGGAACGCATCGCCCACCGCGCAGCTCATCTTCGAGGATTGCCGCGTTCCGGTCGCCAACCGCGTCGGCGGCGAAGGCGAAGGCTTTCGCTTCGCGATGGCCGGGCTGGACGGCGGGCGGCTCAACATCGGCGCGTGCAGCCTGGGCGGAGCGCAGCGCTGCCTCGACGAGGCGGTGAAGTACACCAAGGAGCGCCAGCAGTTCGGCCAGCCGATCGCCGACTTCCAGAACACCCAGTTCATGCTCGCCGACATGGCGACCGACCTCGAAGCGGCGCGCGCGCTGCTTTACCTCGCCGCCGCCAAGGTGACCGACAATGCGCCTGACAAGACGCGCTTTTCCGCGATGGCCAAGCGGCTGGCGACCGACAGCGGCAGCAAGATCGTCAACGACGCGCTGCAGCTGTTCGGCGGTTACGGCTATCTCAAGGACTATCCGATCGAACGCTTCTGGCGAGACCTGCGCGTCCACTCGATCCTCGAAGGAACCAACCAGGTCATGCGTATGATCGTGGGCCGGGACATGCTGCGCCAATGACGGAAGTGGTCAACATCCACACTCACGGCCGCGCGGGGCATATCTCGCTGAACCGGCCCAAGGCGCTGCACGCGCTCACCCTCGACATGTGTCACGCGATGAGCGCGGCGCTGGCTGGATGGTCGAACGACGATGCGGTCGAGGTCGTGATCCTTGACCATGCCGAAGGGCGTGGTTTCTGCGCCGGGGGAGACATCAACCTGCTGCGGCACAGCGCGCTCACCGATAACGGCGTGTCGGGGCGCAGGTTCTTTCACGACGAGTACCAGCTCAACCACTGGATGTTCGGCTATGCCAAGCCGATCGTCGCCTTCATGGACGGGGTGACGATGGGCGGCGGTGTCGGCATCTCGCAGCCCGCCCGGTTCCGCGTCGCCACCGAACATACCCGCTTCGCCATGCCCGAGACCGGCATCGGCCTGTTCCCCGACGTTGGCGGCGGATGGTACCTTTCGCGCCTGTCGGGACGGCTCGGGCAGTTCCTGGCGTTGACCGGCGCGCGGCTCGACGGGGCGGAATGCCTCTGGGCGGGCCTCGCCACGCATTACCTTCCGGCCGACAAGCTGGCCGAGGCCAAGGCGCGCATCGCCGATCACCCGGATCGTATCGCCGGCATCCTCTCGGAACTTTCGATCACCCCGCCGCTCGCCCGGATCGAGGCCAATGCCGAGCGGATCGCGCACCATTTCCGCTCCGACCGGCTGGAAGACATCCTCGCCAGCCTGGAAGGCGACGACAGCGAGTGGGCGATGAAGGAGCTGGCGACGCTCCACACCAAGAGCCCGCAGACCTGCAAGGTCGCGCTGCGCCAGCTCGCCGAAGCCGCGCAGCTAACCGATTTCGCCGACGAGATGCGGATGGAATACCGCATCGCCAGCCGCGTCCTTACCCGCCCGGACTTTGCCGAAGGCGTCCGCGCGGTGATCGTCGACAAGACGAACGATCCCAAGTGGAACCCGGCGACGCCCGAGGGCGTGAGCGAGGACCTGATCGACTCGATTTTCGCTCCCCTGCCAGCCGAAGAAGAATGGAAGCCGCTTTGACCTACGAGACCGTTACCGTCGAATTGCGGGGACCAGTCACCCTCATCACGCTCAATCGCCCGCAGGCGCTGAATGCGCTGAATTCTACGGTGCTGGACGAGCTGATTTTCGTCTTTTCCGCCTACGAAGCCGACCCCGACCAACGCTGCGCGGTCCTTACCGGCAGCGGCGACAAGGCCTTTGCTGCGGGCGCGGACATCAAGGAAATGGCCGACAAACCGGCAGCCGATTTCTACCTCGACGACTTCTTCGCCCGCTGGACCAGCCACCTCGTCAAGGCGACCCGCAAGCCTTGGATCGCGGCGGTGAACGGCTTTGCGCTGGGCGGCGGTTGCGAGCTGGCCATGATGGCCGATTTCATCATCGCGTCGGACAAGGCCAAGTTCGGCCAGCCCGAAATCAAGCTCGGCGTCGCTCCAGGAATGGGCGGAAGTCAAAGACTTACGCGTGCCGTGGGCAAGGCCAAGGCGATGGAAATGTGCCTGACCGGCCGGATGATGGACGCCGCCGAAGCGGAGGCCAGCGGCCTCGTCGCGCGGGTGGTTCCGCATGCCGAACTGCTCGACGAAGCGCTCAAGACTGCTGCAACGATCGCCGGAATGCCGCCGATGGCCGCGATCGCGAACAAGGAAATGGTCAATGCCGCGTTCGAGACCACGCTCGATCAGGGCCTGATAGTCGAACGCCGCATCTTTCAGATCCTCGCCGCCAGCGAAGACAAGGCCGAGGGCATGGCGGCGTTCATCGAAAAGCGCGACGGCAAATGGAAAGGACGATAGAATGCGGCCGTTCTACCTGTTCCTCATGGTCCTGTGGGGCGCGCTGGCGTTCTACACCGGCAAGGTGATCCTCGATCACGGCTCGAACCTTTTCCCGATTTTCTTGGGCGACATCGCGCGCTGGGAGTGGCCGGGCCAATTCAATCTCGACTTCACGATGATGCTGTTCCTCGCGGCCGCTTGGACCGCGTGGCGCAATCGCTTTTCGGTGGCTGGCCTGGGGCTGGCGCTGGTGGCCTTCGTCGGTGGGGCTGGTTTCCTGTTGCCATACCTGACCTACCTCTCATGGAAGCATGACGGTGATACGGCAGGGGTTCTGCTTGGCGCCAACGCCAAGCCAATCACAGCTTGAACGGCCACTAGAGCCCAAGGCCGAAGCTTTATTCCGCCGATACGGGCGCTTCGGATTCCTCGTCCGTCGCCTTGCTCGCTGCCCGTTTCTCGGTGAAGTGCATCACGATCAGCGCGCCTTCGAACAGAAGGATCAGCGGAACGGCCAGCATCATCTGGCTGATCACGTCGGGCGGCGTGGCGACTGCCGCGATCACGAACGCGGCGACGATCATGTAGCGCCGCGCGCCGACCAGTTGCGCGCGGCTGACGATGCCCGCCGTATTGAGCAGCAGCAACAGGACCGGCATCAGGAACGACAATCCGAACGCCAGGATGAACTGCATAACGAGGCTGAGGTAATCCTCGCTGTTGGGCAGTGCCTCGATCTCCACCCCGCCCTGCGTCCCTTCGAAGCCGAGGAACCAGTGAAACGCGGTCGGCATGACGACGTAATAGGCAAGCGCACCGCCGCCTAGAAACAGGACCGGGGTCGCCAGCAGGAACGGCAGGAACGCCTTCTTTTCCTTGGCATACAGTCCCGGCGCAACGAACGCCCATAGTTGGTTGGCGATCACCGGGAAACTGACGAAGAACGCCGCCCACATCGCGACCTTCAGCTCGACGAAGAACTGCCCGTAGAGCTTCGTGAAGATCAGCTTCGACTGCCCGGCATCGAGCAGCGGCTGGAGCAGGAAACCCAGGATCGGCTTGGCGAAATAGAGGCAGACGAAGAACGTCACCAGCAGCGCGGCGAACGCGCGGAGCAGCCGGGTCCGCAGCTCAATCAGGTGATCGAGCAGCGGCGCTTGCGTATCGTCGATGTCGGAAAGCTTGAAGGCCATCGGCGAGTGCTCAGCGCAGCGGAAGCTGGGGTTCGTCGGGCGGCGAAGTCTCGGCGTCAGGCTTCGGCGGCGCGACCTCTTCCACTCTCGCTTCGGCGTTCGACCCGGGCAAGGGCCGCATTTCGTGATCCGACAGGTCGACCTGCGGCACCTGCGCCATGATCTGCGCGTTCTGCTCGGCCCACTTCTTTTCCATTTCCTCGAGCTCGGCTTCGCGGATCATCGCTTCGACCCCGGCGCGGAAATGGTTCGAGGTGCGCCGGACCTTGCCGATCCACTTGCCCGCCGTACGCATCGCGCGGGGCAGGTCCTTCGGACCGATTACCAGCACCGCGACGAACACGATGACCAGCAGTTCCTGCCAGTCTATTCCGAACATGGATCAGCCTTTCGCGCGAACGTCAGTCGCGGTGTTCGGCGCCGAGGTGGATGTCCTTCGCCGCCTCGCCCGCGGGCTTGGCCTCGTGGTGCGGCCCTTCGAGGGTATGGACCGGCTTCGCGGCAGCCGCCTTTGCGTTGGCATCGGACTCTTCGTCGGCGATGCCCTTCTTGAAGCTTTTGATGCCCTTGCCGAATTCGCCCATGATATCGCCCACCCGGCCCTTGCCGAACAGGACGAGGACGACCAGCAGCACGATCAGCCAGTGCCAGATGGAAAACGAACCCATGGGAAATCTCCTTGGGGCTAATCTAGGGGATCGGCGGCTTCATTGCCAGCCTCGACGTCGGATTCGTCGGCCCGGTCGGGCAACATCGACAGCGCCTCGAACGCGTCGTCCACCGGATCGAGCAGGCCGGCGGCCTTCAGTTCGTCGATACCGGGCAGGTCCTTGCGCGATTCCAGGCCGAAGTGCTGCAGGAATTCAGGCGTCGTAGCATAGATCACCGGCCGCCCCGGCACCTCGCGCCGACCGGCCACCCGCACCCAGCCCGCTTCCATCAGCACGTCGAGCGTTCCGCCGGAAGTCTGTACGCCGCGGATCGCCTCGATCTCGGCGCGGCTGACCGGCTCGTGATAGGCGACGATCGCCAGCACCTCGGTCGCCGCGCGGCTCAGCCGGCGTACGGCCTCGCGCTCGCGGCGGAGAATGTGGGCCAGATCGGGGGCGGTCTGGAAGTGCCAGCGGTCGGCACGCTCGACGAGGCGTATTCCGCGATCCCCGTAGTGCTCGGCAAGCCGCCGCAATGCCTCGCGCACGTCGCCAGCCGCTGCCTCGCCGAGATGCGCCGCCAGTGCGGCGATCGACATCGGCTCCTCGGCCGCGAACAGCGTCGCTTCCACCGCCCGGTCGAGTTCGTCGGTCACGCCGTTGCCCGCCGTAGCCGTAGCGGGCCGAACGGCTCGTCCTGCGCCAGTTCTGCCTTGCCTAGGCGCGCCAGTTCGAGCGCGGCGACGAAGCTGGACGCGAGAGCGGACCTCCTGAGGCGGGGCTCGGCGTGCGGGGGTAGGAACTGGCGGATTTCCATCCAGTCGAGCGTGACGCCAAGCATGGCCGAAACCCTGTCGAGCGCCGAATCGAGCGTCATTACGGGCCGGTCGCGGACCATGTGGACCACCGGGGCGGTGCGCGCGTTGACCTGCCCATACGCCTGGACCAGCGCGTACCAGTCGCACTGCCACAGCGTCTTGCGGTCGGTCCTGAGACCTTCGGGCGCACCGCGTGCGAACACGTCGCGCCCCAGCCTGTCGCGGCCCATGAGCCGCGCCGCAGCCTCGCGCATCGCCGCCAGCCGGGCGAGCCGCAATTGCAGCCGCAGCGCGAGGTCTTCGGGGCTCGGGTCTTCCTGTTCGTCACGCGGCAGCAGCAGCGCCGACTTGAGATAGGCGAGCCATGCGGCCATCACCAAGTAATCGGCCGCAAGTTCCAGCCTGAGCGCCTCGGCCCGCTCGATGTATGCGATGTACTGATCGACCAGCGACAGGATCGAGATCGCCTTGAGATCGACCTTCTGCCGCCGCGCAAGGTCGAGCAGGAGGTCGAGCGGCCCTTCCCAGCTGTCGAGTTCCAGATAGAGCGCGTCATCGTCGATCGGAGCGGCTGCGGGACCGTTCCAGTCCCCCGCCGGCTGGTCACCCAGATCGAGTACCAGCGCCTCCGCGGTCACGCGTTGGCACCTGCGATCGCCAGCAGAGTGTCCCGCCTGGCCAGCAATTCGGCCTTGTCGCCCTGCGGTGCGATGCCGGTCGCGGCAAGCGCACGATCCAAACGCTTGACTGTCTTTTCCGACATCTTGGGCAGCCGGTTCGCGATTCCGATCATGTCGTCCATCTTCGCCCAGCAATTCAGTGCGATGTCGCAGCCAGCCTTCGCAGCGATCTCGGCGCGTTCGGGCACGCTTCCCGACAACGCTTCCATGTCGAGGTCGTCTGTCAGCAGCAGGCCGTCGAAGCCGATCTTGCCGCGAATGATATCGCGGATCACCGTTGCCGACTGAGTGGCCGGGCAATCGGGGTCCCATGCGGTGAAGACGAGGTGCCCGGTCATGCCGATCGGGGTGTCCTTCAGCGCGCGGAAGGGCGCCAGGTCGGTCTCCAGTTCCGCCTCGCTCGCGGTGACGACGGGCATTTCCTTGTGCGTGTCGCACATGGAGCGACCGTGACCCGGCATGTGCTTGATGCAGCCCGCCACGCCCGCGAGTGCCAGTCCTTCGATCGTCGCGCGTCCGAGCGCCGCAACCCGCAGCGGCTCGCTTCCGAATGCGCGGTCGCCGATCACGTCGTGCGCGCCGGGTTGGCGGACATCGAGCGGCGGATGATAGTCGACGGTGATACCCGCTTCGGCCAATTCGATGCCCATCGCCTGGGCATTGGCACGCGCCGCGACGATCGCGGAACTTGGCGCGATCTCGTAAAGCGCGTCGAAGGCGGCACCCGCCGGGAACGGGCTGAAATGCGGCGGTCGCATCCGCGCGACCCGACCACCCTCCTGATCGATGCTGACCAGCAGTTTTTCGCGTCCGTGGATCGTTCGCAAATCGTCGATCAGCGCGCGGACCTGCGCCATCGTCTCGATGTTGCGGCCGAACAGGATATAGCCCGCAGGATCGCTCTCGCGGAAGAACGCCCGCTCATCGTCGGTCAGCGTCAGTCCGGACAGGCCGAATATTGCAGGAGTCATGCCGCCTGGACTCGCAGGAAGTGAACGCGCCCGCAAGCGCACCGGCTTCCAGTCATGTGCAAAACGGTTCGGTTTGGCGCCTGGTCAGCGTACGGTCAGCGCTTCACCTGGCAGGCCACCCCGTCGCCCTTGAGCGCGGCGCATAGCCTGCTGGCCGTAGCCACGTCGCCCGCGACCGCCTGCAGGCGATAGACCGTGCCGATATCGGCCTGGCCCTGGACTACGCGATGCGAAACGCCGTTGAGCTTGTCCGTCTGGCTTTGCAGAGCGCGCCACCCGGCTTCGGCATCGGCCTTGCTCGAATAGGCGCCGACCTGCACGCCCACTCCGCTTGGCACGGCTGCGGGGGCTTCGCCGTCGGCGTCCGAAGGTGTCTGCTTGGGCGCAGCGACGGCCGGCCGGGGAGCACCTTCTGCGATCCGCCCCTCTGTATCGCGACCTTCGCCGACGGCAGGTGCCACATTGCCGGTGCCTTCGAATTGCTTGCCGCCCGGGCTCTCGGGTCGTTCCTTGTACGGTCCCGGCGGCGCTTCGATCGTGCTGCCGTCGGCGACGACGGCGGCATCGGAATCGCGGTTCCCGAACCACCAGATGCCGCCCACGAATGCGAGGAGCGCGAGCAATGCAAGCATCGCGAAGCCCAGTATGCGCCCGCTGTCGGCACCCTCGGCGTCATCGTCTTCCTCGCCCGATTCAAGCCACGGCAAGCGCTCGTCGCTATCGGCCAGGATCAGTTGCTCGTCTGCGACGTAGTCGTCGTCCTCGCGCCCGCTCATGCTTACATCTCCTCGACGGCCTCAACCCCCAATAGTGCGAGGCCGTTGCGAATTACTTGCCCGATCTGAATCGCCAGGAAAAGCCTTGCCCCGGTCAGAGCAGGGTCCTGTGTCACGATGAACCGCTTGTCTGGCGCGTCGTTGCCCAGGTTCCAGTAGGCATGGAACGCCGCAGCCAAGTCGTAGAGATAAAAAGCGATCCGGTGAGGTTCGCGCGCTGCCGCTGCCGCCTCGACAGCACGCGGAAACTGCGCGGCGAGTTTCACTAGCGCAAGCTCTTCCTGACCCAGACGATCGATCGCGGCGGGATCGGGGTAAAGCCCCTCCGCCGCCGCCTTGCGCAGCGTAGAGTGGATGCGAGCGCTGGCGTATTGGACGTAAAAGACCGGGTTGTCCTTCGACGCCTCGACCACCTTTGCGAAATCGAATTCCATCTGCGCGTCGGGCTTGCGGGTCAGCATGGTGAAGCGGACGACGTCCTTGCCCACCTCCTCGACAACGTCGGCGAGCGTCACGAACGTGCCGCTGCGCTTGCTCATCTTCACCGGCTCGCCGCCGCGCAGCAACTGGACCATCTGGACGAGCTTCACGTCGAAGGGGATTGTCCGCCCCTCGCCCTCGCCCAGCGCGGCGACGGCTGCCTTGATCCGCTTGACCGTACCCGCGTGGTCTGCACCCCAGATATCGATCAGCTCATCCGCCTCGGCGGCCTTTTGCATGTGGTAGGCAAGGTCGGCGCCGAAGTAGGTCCAGTTGCCGTCCGACTTGCGGATGGGCCGATCCTGGTCGTCGCCGAACCTTGTCGCCCGGAACAGCGGCAGTTCGACCGGCTCCCAATCCTCGGGGGTCTTGCCCTTGGGCGCTTCGAGCACGCCGTCGTAGACGAGATCGTGCGCGCGCATCCACGCCTCGGCCTCGGCCGGCTTGCCGGCGGCCTGAAGCGCGGCTTCGGAAGCGAACACGTCGTGGCGGATGCCGAGAAGCGCGAGATCGTCGCGGATCATGTCCATCATCGCGGCGACGGTTTTCGCCTTGAATTCAAGCAGCCATTCGGATTCAGGCGCGTCGGCGAACCTGTCGCCGTATTCGGACGCAAGCTTCTGTCCGACCGGGACGAGGTAATCGCCCGGGTACAACCCCTCGGGGATTGCGCCGATGTCGTGGCCCAGGGCCTCACGATATCGCAGGTGCGCCGACCGGGCGAGCGTATCGACCTGGCTGCCTGCGTCGTTGACATAGTATTCGCGCGTGACGGTGTGGCCTACGAATGCCAGCAGGTTCGCGAGCGCATCGCCCACCACGGCACCGCGACAATGGCCCATGTGCATGGGGCCGGTCGGGTTGGCCGAGACATACTCGACATTGACGCGGCGTCCCTCGCCCACTGCGGACCGTCCGTAATCGCTACCCAGCGCTGCGATGGTGTTCAATTCGGCAAGCCATTCCGAATCGGCCAGGCGCAAGTTGATGAACCCGGGGCCGGCGATCTCTGCTTCGGTGATAACCGGATCGCGCCGCAAATGGTCGACGATCTTCTCGGCGAGCGCGCGGGGGTTGGTCGCCGCCTTCTTGGCCAGAACCATTGCGGCATTGGTCGCAAGGTCTCCGTGAGCGGGATCGCGAGGAGGCTCTACGGTGACAGGCGCTTCGGTCGACGATCCGGCGGGCAGCGCGCCCTCCAGTTCGAGAGCCTTGAGCACTGCGTCGATGCGCGCCGCAAAGGCAGCGTGAAGGGTCATGGTCCGAGACATGGCGGCGCGGTTAATCCATCCGGGCCAAAGCGCAAGGGCGGCGCGCGGTCCTCTCCCTTGCCAGCGGTCCCTAGCGAGTGGCGTTGTAGGCCAGTTGCGCCTCGGTCAGCTGAAAGCCGACGAGAAGTTCGAACGTCGCGCGGGCGATGGCGGCCTTTACTCCGGGATCGGTCAGCGGATCGATCGCAGCGTCCTCGTCACCGGCACGGCGGCGGCGCGTGATCTGGTCCCGGATGTCGGCGGGAAGAGTCGCTTCGGCACGGTCGACATAGGCACCGGCCTGCGCGCGGGCATGCGCGCGTTCCTGCCCATCTGCGAAATCGAGCGTTACCTGACCGACGCGCTTGGTCACCACAGTCGAACCGCCGCGCAGCACTACCGAATAGAACGGCAAGGTAACCTGGCGAGCGCCGCGGGTATCGGTCCGGCGCGCCAGGACATCGAACGTGGCATTGGAGTAAATGCGCGGAGACCCTTCGTCGCAAGTCGAGCGCACGTTGGTGATCGACGCGGTGACGTCGATGTTCGAAGCCGAAACGTCACCCGGAACGCGGAAGGTCGTGATGTCGCCGGTGTAGTCGGGCACGCCGACCGCGGGACAGGCGGTGCGGATCGCCGTGATACCCACGCCCTGATCGACCACCAGTTCCCCATCGGACTTGCAGCCTGCGATCGCGGCCCCCATCATGAGTACTGCGGCAAGGCGAAGGCGGGTGATCATGGCAGCTAAAGTCCCGTTTGTCTGTTGCAGCGCCGCCCTAGCCGCGCGCGTGGCGAAGCGCTAGGGGGCGGGCGATGAACGCGCCATTGCAACAGCCGATGTCCGGCAAACCACCGCTGACCCTCCTGATCGCCGCCCCGCGCGGCTTTTGCGCCGGGGTCGACCGCGCGATCGAAATCGTCGAGCGCGCCATCGAACGCTATGGCGCCCCGGTCTATGTCCGGCACGAGATCGTCCACAACCGCTACGTCGTCGATTCGCTGAAGGCGCAGGGTGCAATCTTTGTCGAAGAGCTCGACGAAGTGCCCGATGGCGCACCCGTCGTGTTTTCCGCTCACGGCGTGCCAAAGTCGGTCCCGGTCGAAGCCACCCGGCGCGAGATGGTGTGGGTCGATGCGACCTGCCCCCTCGTCAGCAAGGTCCACCGTCAGGCCGAGCGTCAGATCGAGGCGGGCCGGCACATCGTATTCGTCGGGCACGAAGGGCATCCCGAAGTGATCGGCACCATGGGGCAGGTACCTGAAGGCGCCATCACGCTCGTCGAGACGGTCGAGGACGTCGACGCGCTGGTTTTCTCGGACGGGGTTCCCCTCGCGTTTCTTACCCAGACCACGCTTTCGGTCGACGACACGCGCGAAATTGTCGCGGCTTTGCAGGCAAGGTTCCCCCGCATCGTCGGCCCCAAAGCCGAGGACATCTGCTACGCGACCTCCAACCGCCAGGCGGCGGTCAAGGCAATCGCACCGGGCAGCGACCTCGTGCTGGTGATCGGCGCGCCGAATTCGTCGAATTCGCTGCGTCTGGTCGAGGTTGCCCAGCGGATGGGCACCACCGCACGGCTGATCCAGCGGGCAAGCGAGATCGATCCCGCCTGGCTGGAAGGCGTTGGCACCCTGGGCCTGACGGCCGGCGCCTCGGCTCCCGAGAGCCTGGTACGCGAGGTGGTCGAGCAGCTTGCAGAATGGCGCGAGCTGGAAGAGCACACCCTGGTATCCGCCGAAGAGAAGATGGTCTTCAAGCTGCCCCGCCAGCTCGTCGACTAGTGGCGGTTTACACCCACCTCGCCGCCGAGGACCTCGCCGCACTGATCGCGGCCTACGATGTGGGCGAACTCGTCTCGGCCAAGGGTATCGCCGAGGGCGTGTCCAACTCAAACTGGCTGATCGAGACAAGCGGAGGGGATTCTCCCGGCCGCTTTATCCTGACGATGTACGAGCGGCGGATCGACCCATCCGACCTGCCCTTTTTCCTGGGATTGCTCGACCATCTATCAGCGCATGGTTGCGCCGTGCCGCGGACGATCCACGATCGTGAGGGTGCAACCTATCGCGAGGTCGACGGCAAGGCCGTCGCGCTGATCGAATTCCTGCCCGGAGTATCGATCGACCGCCCCCGCCCGCTTCAGGCGCACGCTGTCGGCGCGGCACTGGCGGAAATGCATATCGCCAGCCAGGACTTTCCGGCCACGCGCGCGAATGCGCTCGACATCGCGCACACAGTCGGCGCACTGCGGGAATGTGGCGATTCCGCGCTGGCCAAGATCGATACCGCCTTGCCGCCAGCCCTCGAAATCGGAGAACGGTTGCGCGCCGATTGGCCTGCCGATTTACCACCGGCCATCTGCCATACGGATCTTTTCCCGGACAACGTGCTCATGCTGGGAGACCGCGTCTCAGGAATGATCGACTTCTATTTCGCCTGCAACGAGGCGATGGCGTACGATCTGGCGGTCACTCACGCGGCGTGGAGCTTCGGCCTGTCCGGGGAACGCTTCGACGCGCAGGTCGGCGCGGCGCTGGTCGAAGGCTACGAATCGCGGCGCGCACTTTCTCCACAAGAACGCGAAAGCCTGCCGATCCTTGCCCAGGGGGCTTGCCTGCGCTTCGTCGCCAGCCGCGCGGAAGACTGGATCAATACGCCACCCGGCGCACTCGTGACGCGCAAGGACCCGATGGCGTTCCTACGGCGCTTGCATTTCTATGCCGACGCGGGGCACAGACCCTTCCAATCATGAAGAAAGTAGAGATTTTCACCGACGGGGCCTGCAAGGGCAACCCCGGTCCCGGAGGCTGGGGCGCAATCCTGCGCATGGGTCGCCACGAAAAGGAGCTGTCGGGCACCGCGCCGGAAACGACCAACAACCGAATGGAGATGACCGCCGCGATCAAGGCACTCGAAGCCTTGATCGAGCCCTGCGATATCGCGCTGCATTCGGACAGCAAGTACGTTCTCGACGGCATCACCAAGTGGGTCCACGGGTGGCAGCGGAACGGTTGGAAGAACGCCAGCAAACAGCCCGTCCGCAACGCCGACTTGTGGCACGAGCTGATTGCGGCGGCGAAACCGCACAAGATCGAATGGATCTGGGTCCGCGGGCACAACGGCCACCCTGAGAACGAGCGCGCAGACGCCTTGGCGGTGGCAGCTGCCGAGTCGATCTTCAGGCGTTAGCTGTTATCTTGGATCGGCGCGGCTGGTCCGTTCTTCTTGATCGAATCGATCGCATTCTGGGCGCTGGACTTGCTCGAGTATCCCTCGGTGGAGAACATCGTCTCCGAGTTGTACTTGAACCGGACGCGATACTCGCCGGCCTTGTCCCGGTAGATTTCGAACGTGTGCGCCATCGGTGAATTCCTCTCATGAAGATGAGGTGGATAGCCTAACTTTTATCAGTCCCAAGTCCAGCCGGGTTAAAGCGCGATGGGGCGTAGAGTGCCGGATCGAGCCGTTCGGTCATCGCGTCCGGCTCGCGGCCCAGCAATAGCTGAGCGGCAAGCCGCGCGGCAGCTGGCGCCGTCTGAATACCGAACCCACCTTGCCCGGCGAACCAGAACAGCCCCTTTACTAGCGGATCGAAGCCGTAGACGGGCAGTCGATCCGGCGCGAAGCTCCTGAGCCCGGCCCACTTACGCTCGACGGCCCGCACCTGCCAGTCGACGACGCGTTCGAAACGGTCGATCGCCTCCGCGACAGCCAGTTCCTCGGGCGCAGCATCGCAGGGCGGCGACGGGACCTCGTCGTGAGGAGACAGCCACAAGCGTCCGCTTTCCGGCTTGAAGTAGAACCGCCCGGCAATGTCGAGCACCAGCGGAAGATCGACGGGCGGCGCGGGGAAAGTGCGCAACTGCGCGACCGTGCGTCGTAATGGCTGGATGCCTAGCGCCCGCGATCCTGCAAGTTCGGCGAAGCTGTCCGCCCAGGCGCCCGCGGCATTGGCTACCACCGCGACGCGCAGCGCATCGCCTCGGTCGTTCTCGAGGCGCCAGCCTTCGCCTTCACGCTCGGCTACAGTCGCGCGCCAGCGCGTCTTCAGCTCTACGCCAGCGCGTTTCGCTTGCCCGAGATAGTGCTGATGAAGCGCCGCCACGTCGATGTCGGCACAGGCCGGTTCCCACACTGCGCCGGAAAACTCACCGCGCACTCCCGGCAGGCGTTCGGCCAGAGCTGAGGGGCCAAGACGCTCGATGCTCACCCCGCTGCCTGCGAATGTTTCCATGAAGCCGTCGAGCGAGTCCTCGTCGGAAGCCTGCCCGACGTAAAGAGCGCCACGTGGCGCCAGAAAGCCGTGTTCTCGGAGCCAGGGACCCGATGCCAGCGTCAGCGGAACGACGTCGGGCCCGCCGTAGCATTCCTCCCAGAAGGCCGCCGAGCGCCCTGTCGTGTGATATCCCGGCGCATCCTCTGCCTCGAGCAGCACGACCCGGCCCGCTCCTTGCACAGCGAGTTCCGTCGCCAGGCTGGCGCCGGCAATGCCAGCGCCGACGACCGCGATGTCGAACACCTCGGTCATGCCCCGTCGAGCACCTGCGCAAGAAAAGCGTCGATCGCATCCATCGCCCGATCACGGACCGCATCCGTCTCGCGCAGGATCTCATGATGCGATTCAGGGCCGAACCGAACAAGCTCCACGTTCGGCAAACGCGCGGCCGCTGCGGCTATTGCAGGCCAGCTCACCAGCTGATCGTTCGTGGCTGCGAGGATGAGAGTAGACACCGTCATCGCTTCGAGTACGCCCGGTGCGGCGAGCGCGCGCATCGAGGCGAAGCCCCGTTCAACCCAGCCCCAACTGCCCGGTCCCATGACGAGTTCGGGTCGCTGCGAACGCCACCAGAGTTCATCTTCGTATCGATCGTCATCATGCGTCAGCATGTGCTTGCGGGAGGCAGGCGGTTCACCCGGCTTTTCGCTCCACTTCCAGGCCGGACGGCGCGGATCGCCGACCCGTGTCATCGCGCGAGCCACAGTGTGCATCAAGGCAGGGGGCATCTTTCCGCGAAAGCCGAGCATGGGCGCCACGAGAATCATCGCGTCCGGACTCACCTTGCCTTCCGTTGCGGCGCGCAGAGCCAGGTGTCCTCCCATCGAATGACCGACTATCACGTGCGGGCCCGGCGCTTCCCTCGTCCAGTCTGCCCAGAAGGCGGCAAGATCGCCCACCCAGTCGTGAAAGTCTCCGACGTGACCGGTAACTGCGTCGGCCCCAAGCCGCCCCGAACCGCCTTGACCGCGCCAATCGATCCCGGTGGCGAGCCAGCCGCGGTCCCGCCAGTCGGCGAGGGTTTCGAGGTATTTTTCGTAGAAGTCACCGCGCCCAGGGAGAAACAGTATTCCGCCGCGCGCCCCGCCCGAAAGCGGCTTAAGATCGATCCGGCGGATCCTGTGTCCGCCAGGCGCCGTCCATAGGCTTTCGATGGCGCCGGCAGGAATTGCTCGGCGCCGATCAGGGTTTCCTGCAACTTTCCTGGGGTGACTAATAACTCGGCTCCGGGTTTGGTTACCGTTTGGTAAGCACTGGTCGCTAGCACCACGGTCAAGGGGACTGTTGGGGGCTTTCCAATGCTGGGCAATTACCTGCACTACGGGCTGCTCGTGGCCCTTGCAATCGCACTGGTCGTCGCCGCTGCGACAGACTGGAGGCGGCGTCAGATCGACAATTGGCTGAATGCCGGAATTGCCCTGACCGCCCCGCTATACTGGTGGGCGAGCGGTCTCGATCTGTGGCCAGGAGTGGCCCTGCAACTGGCCGTCGGCTTCGGCGCCTTCGTTGTCTTCGCTGCTCTGTTCGCGCTCAAGTGGATGGGTGGCGGTGACGTGAAGTTGCTCACTGCGCTGGCGCTGTGGATCGAGCCGACCTGGTTCCTCAAGCTGCTGATCGTGATGGCGCTTGTCGGCGGTGTGCTGACGATCGTTATGGGGGCCTGGCACATTGCCCGGCGCCAGCGCGACCGGGTGGCGATCCCCTACGGCGTCGCCATCGCAGCCGCCGGACTATGGGTTCTGGGGACGCACTATCTGCCGGCCGCGCAAGGGGCGATCGCCGGATGATACCTGATTTTAACCGTTCGCCGCTTAACCACGGAAACCATTCCCGCCCGTGGGATCGGGCGAGTGACGCAAGGGGGCTTTGATAGCCATGGACAGGAAGAAGCTACTGCTGCTGGTGGGCGCTCTGGTGATCGCCGTCGTGACCGCCATGATGGCGCGGAGCATGTTCGCCGGGGCATCCGCCCCCGAGGCCGAGGCCGCAGCCGTGCCGCAGGGACCGAAGGTCCTCGTCGCACAGCGCGTGCTGCCGACCGGGACGATCATCACTGCCGATGCCATCGGCTTCCAGCAGTGGCCGAAGGAACTCGTCAAGGACGCCTACTTCATCGAAGGCGAATCCGACGTCTCGAAGCTGCTCGGAACCGTGGTGCGCTTTCCGGTTACCGCCGGGGAGCCCGTCACGCAGGGTTCGCTGGTGAAGCCCGGCGACCGTGGCTTCCTGGCCGCCGCACTCGGCCCCGGCATGCGCGCCGTTACCGTGCCGGTGTCGGCCAAGACCGGCGTCGGCGGCTTCGTCTTCCCGGGCGACCGGGTCGACCTAGTCCTCACCCAGACCGTCAAGGCAGAACAGGGCGATGGCCTGAAGGCGTCGGAAACCATCCTGCGTAACCTTCGCGTACTGGCGACCGACCAGTCGACCACGCACGAAACCGTGGAAGGCAAGACCGTCGTCAAGAGCTTCAAGACCGTGACGCTCGAAGTGACTCCCAAGATCGCCGAGAAGGTTGCCGTTGCGCAGACCATCGGCACGCTCAGCCTGTCGCTGCGCTCGATCGCGGACAGCCAGAGCGAGCTCGAGCGGGCCATCGCTCAGGGTGACGTCAAGATCCCCGACGGCGTGTCGCCGCAGGAGGAAGAGAAGCTGTTGCGCGAGGCGATGAACCGCCCGAGCGAAGGTGCCACGACCTACCAGACCGGCGGCGACGTCTCGCGCTTCCAGCGCCGGACCGTCGGAACCACGACCGTGGCTCCCGCGCCTGCTGCAGGCGGTCCTGGTGCACCGCCGCGGGCCTATGTCCCGGCGGCCCCGCGCTCGACCGTTACGGTCACCCGCGGCAAGTCGTCGTCGACTGTCGCCATCGGACGCGACGGCAAGATCGTGGACGCCACCGCGGCCGGAATCGATGCCGCCGGGCGGACCATCGGAGCCGCTACGCCTGCCATGCTGATGGTGCCGTGATGAGCACCGCAACGCGCACAATCCGCACAATCGGCACGAAACCGAGCCATTCGAGGGGCACGACAATGAAACGCCGCCTTACCACCACTTTGTTGCTCGCCAGTATGGCCGCCGGTCCGCTCGTCGGTCTGCCTGCCCTGCCCGCCGCCGCACAGAACGTGATCTCGCCAACCCGCGATATCAATCTGTCGATCGGTCGCGGCGAACTGATCAACATCCCGGGTAACATGGCCGATGTCTTCATCGCCAACGACAACATCGCCGACGTGCAGGTCAAGTCGGAGAGCCAGCTCTACCTGTTCGGCAAGTCCGGCGGGGTGACCACGGTCTATGCCAGCAACAAGGCTGGTGCGATCATCTGGTCGGCCAATGTCCGCGTCGGATCGAACATCGACAGCGTCGACCAGATGCTGGCGCTGGCGATGCCGGAAGCCAAGGTGAACGTCGCCACAATGGGCACCAACACCTTCCTGCTCACCGGCACGGTTGCTGCGCCCGAGGATGCTGCCGAGGCAGAGCGCCTCGTCCAGGCTTTCGTCGGCGAGGACGCGAACGTCATCACTCGCCTGAAGACCGCTACGCCGCTTCAGGTGAACCTGCAGGTCAAGTTCGCCGAGGTCAGCCGCTCGCTGGTTCGCGAAATCGGCGCCAACCTACAGACGGTCGACACGACCGGCGGTTTCAAGTTCGGCGTCACGACTGGCCGCGGACCCACTACGACTTACACTCCCGGCAGCCCTTCCGGTCTCGGTGTTGGCTTCACCTCGGCACCGGACGGCGGTAGTCTCGTCACAGGTTCGGGGAGCGGATCGACCCTCGCGGGCTTCGGCAAGCTGTTCGGACTCGACATCGCAAGCGCCTTCGATCTCGCCGAGCGGGTGGGTCTTATCAGCACGCTGTCGCAGCCCAACCTGACCGCGTTGTCTGGTGAAACGGCCGACTTCCTTGCCGGCGGCGAGTTTCCGATCCCGATCAGCCAAGGCCTCGGCTCGACTTCGATCGAATACCGCAAGTACGGCGTCAGCCTTGCCTATACGCCGACGGTGCTGGCGAATGGGCGCATCAGCCTTCGGGTTCGCCCCGAGGTTTCGGAACTCTCGAGCCAGGGGGCGGTCACGCTCAACGGCTTCCAGATTCCGGCACTCACCATTCGCCGCGCCGAAACAACGATCGAACTCGGCTCGGGCCAGAGCTTCATGATCGCCGGACTGATGAGCAATAACGCCCAGAACTCGATCGACAAGACCCCCGGTCTCGGAGACGTTCCTATCCTGGGTAACCTGTTCCGCTCGACCTCGTTCCGCAAGGGCGAGACCGAACTGGTGATCGTGGTGACGCCGTACCTGGTCAACCCGGTCAACGAGCGCGACATCAAGCTTCCGACCGACGGCTTCAGGGCCGCCGACGAAGCCGCCCGCCTGTTCGGAATGCGCGATAACGCCGGTGTGACTGGAATGCAGCGTCCGGGTCCGACCGCGGCCCAGGATCAGGTTCCGGCCGGTCCGGGCATCTCGCAAGCATTGCCCGATGCCGCGCTTCCTTCGTCCGTCAGCGGAGAGGGCAAACGCAAGAAGCGGCGCACCGCGAAAACCGACAAGGGCGCCGCCGCGCCCGGTTTCAGCCTCCAGTGAGAAGGTGAGAGTGATGACCATCAAACGCCATATTGCGGGCGCACTCGCCCTCACCCTCGGCCTCTCGGCTGCCGCGTGTACAGGTCCGGCCTGGGATAACGCCAGCCTCAACAGCGTCCGCCAGCCGGTGGTCGCGCGGACGACCTATACGCTCGACGTGGCCAGCAACTACGATGGCCTGTCGATCCCCGAGCAACAGCGGGTTGCCGGCTGGTTCGATGCGATGAGCCTGCGCTACGGTGATCGGGTCTCGATCGACGACCCAGTCGCCAGCGGCGCTACGAAGGCGGCAGTCGCCGCCATCGCGGCCCGCCACGGTATCCTTCTGGCCGACGGCGCTCCGGTTACTGAAGGTCAGGTTCAGCCCGGCACCGCCCGCGTGGTGATCACGCGTTCGACGGCCTCGGTCCCGAACTGCCCCAACTGGGACCGCAAGACGGATACGAATTACGCAAACGCCACCGCGCCGGGATACGGCTGCGCGATCAACAGCAACATGGCGGCCATGGTCGCCAACCCGGAAGATCTCCTGAAGGGCCAGGCCGGTACCGGCGAAACCGTCATCATGAGCTCGACCAAGGCGATCACGACGTATCGCGAGAAGGAACCGACCGGCTCCGGCGCACTAAAGGCCGCGGGTACGTCTGGCGGAAGCGGAGGGAACTAAGACCATGAATGCTCCCTGGAAACCAGGCCCCGGTGGCCGCGATCCTTTCGCCGCCTTCATCTGCGACGAGGCCGCGCTCGACACGTTGCGCCCGGTCGTCATCGAAATGGGCTGGCAGCCTGAAAAGTGCGCAAAGGGCGGACTGCGCAACGCAGTGCAGTCACTCTCGGTCGCCGCGAGTCCGAACATCCTGATGGTCGACCTGTCGGAAAGCGGCGATCCGCTCAACGACATCAACGCCCTGGCCGAGGTTTGCGAACCCGGCACGGTAGTGGTCGCGATCGGCCAGGTGAACGATGTGCGTCTCTATCGCGACCTCATCGCGAGCGGCATCCACGACTACCTGCTGAAGCCTTTGTCTGCCAGCCAGTTGCGCGACGCTCTGACTCAGGCCCAGGCGGTGTTCTCCGCGCCGAAATCGAACGATCCCGACGCGGTCAAGCGCCATATCTCGACCGCAGTGGTCGGGACACGCGGCGGCGTCGGCGCTTCGACGCTGGCGACTTCGCTGGCTTGGATGTTCTCGTCCGACCACAAGCTGCCGACAGCGCTGCTCGATCTCGACGTGCATTTCGGCACCGGAGCGCTTGCGCTTGATCTCGAACCAGGCCGCGGCCTGACCGACGCGATCGACAATCCGAGCCGTATCGACGGACTGTTCATCGAACGCGCGATGATCCGGGCGAACGACAACCTGGCGATCCTGTCGGCCGAGGCACCGATCAATTCTCCCCTGATGACCGACGGCAGCGCCTTCGTTCAGCTCGAGGAGGAATTCCGTCACGCTTTCGAGATGACGGTGATCGACCTCCCGCGGAACATGCTGATCAATTTCCCGCACCTGCTCGCGGACGTCAACGTCGTGATCCTTGCCACCGAGATGACGCTGGCGAGTGCACGCGACACGATCCGCATCCTGAGCTGGCTCAAGACCAATGCCGGCCATGCGCAGCCGCTGATCGTCGCCAACAAGGTCCAGCCCGGGGTCGCCGAGATCAGCAAGGCCGATTTCGAGGCGTCGATCGAACGCAAGATCGACTTCACGATACCGTACGATGTGAAGGCTGCGGCCAACGCCGCAAAGCTTGGTCAGACGTTTGCCGAAGCCAACCGTGGCACCAAGGCGAGCGGAGCGATCCGTCAGCTTGCAGATCGCGTCATCGGCACCTCCGACGAAGAATCCGCGGGTGACGAACCGGCGAAGAAGTCGCTGCTCGGCGGTTTCGATTTCAAGTCGCTGCTTGCCAAGAAGGATAAGCCGTCCGCCAAAGTGGACGCCTGAGGCACTGAACCGGTGGCGGGATAAGTCCCGCCGCCGGACAGCGACCGACACTTAGAGAGGACGGACCGGTCCAATGAGCATTCTTCAGCTACTGCTATTTGCCGGCGGGCTGCTTGCCGTGATGGCTCTTGGCTATTCGGCTCTGTCCGGTCCGTCGACCGTGAAGGAAGCCAACCGTCGTCTTCAGGCGGTGCGCTATCGGCACTCGGAAAGCACCGACACAAAGGTCGAATCGCAGCTCAAGAAGGCGATCGCCGCCCGCAAGCCGAAGACATTCAAGGTCGCGGGTTCCGGATCGCGCCTCAATGCCCTCGCCGGTCGGCTCGACCGAACCGGCAAGGGCTGGACGCTAAGCCAGTATCTCTACGCCTCGGTCGGCATAGCGGTATTCGTGATGGTCCTCCTGTTCCTCCGCACGGGAGCCCCGATGCTGAGCCTGGCAGTCGGCTTGTTCGCCGGCGCCGGCATCCCGCACATGGTGGTGAACTTCTTCATCAAGCGGCGGACCAACCAGTTCAACGCCAAGTTCCCCGACGCGATCGAGTTGCTCGTCCGCGGCCTGCGTTCGGGCCTTCCGGTCACCGAGACCCTTTCGGTCGTCGCGACCGAAGTCGAGGGGCCTGTCGGAATCGAGTTCAAGGCTATCGTCGATCGCATCCGTGTCGGCCGGACCATGGAGGATTCGCTCCAGGTAACCGCAGACCGGCTGGGGATCGCCGAATTCAGCTTCTTCTGCATCACCCTCGCGATCCAGCGCGAAACGGGCGGCAACCTCGCGGAGACGCTGTCGAACCTTGCCGACGTGTTGCGCAAGCGCAGCCAGATGAAGCTCAAGATCAAGGCGATGAGCTCGGAATCGAAGGCTTCGGCCTACATCGTGGGTTCGCTGCCGTTCATCGTGTTCTTCCTGATCTGGTGGATCAACCCGGACTATCTGGCGGGATTTTTCTCGGACGATCGCCTGATTGTCGCCGGCCTCGGCGGCATGGTGTGGATGGGGATCGGCGTGTTCATCATGGCCAAGATGGTCAGCTTCGAAATCTAACGGGACAGCACGACAGCCATGATCAGCAACGCCCCCGGACCCACGCTCCTCGGCTTCGACGTCATCGTCGTCGGCACAATGCTTGCCGCCGTCGCCGCGTTCGCAGTCATGCTCGCAGTCTACGCCGCGGTCACCGTCAAGGATCCTATGGCTAAGCGCGTCAAGGCGCTCAGTGCGCGGCGTGACGAACTCAAGGCCGGCATCGTCAAGGCCAACGCCCGTAAGCGCACGAGCCTGGTCAGGCGCTCCGACCAGACCGACCGGGTCAAGGAAACCCTAGCGAGCATGAAAGTGCTCCAGCAGAGCCAGATCGAGGCTGTTCAGCAGAAGCTGGCCTGGGCCGGCTACCGCAACAAGGAGCTGGCCGTCTACGTGATCGGCGCGCGCATGATCTTGCCGATCGTGTTCGGCGTGATCGTGTTCGTCATGCTGTACGTGCTCAATGTCATGCCTGAATGGGGCAGCATGAAGAAGATGTTCGGCCTGACTGCAGCGGTCGGGCTCGGATACAAGGCGCCCGAAATCTTCCTCAAGAACAAGGCGACCAAGCGCACCGATCTCGTTCGCAAGGGCCTTCCCGACGCGCTCGATCTGCTCGTCATCTGTGCCGAAGCTGGCTTGACAGTCGACGCGGCGTTCAACCGCGTCGCCAAGGAGCTTGGGCGTGCCTACCCCGAACTGGGCGACGAGTTCGCATTGACCGCGATCGAGCTGTCGTTCCTAACCGAGCGCAAGATGGCGTTCGACAACCTCGCGTACCGCGTCAATCTCGACAGCGTGAAGGGCGTCGTCACCACGATGGTCCAGACTGAACGCTACGGCACCCCGCTGGCGAGCGCACTTCGCGTGCTGTCGGCTGAGTTCCGCAACGAGCGCATGATGCGCGCCGAGGAAAAGGCCGCACGGCTTCCCGCGATCATGACCGTGCCGTTGATCCTGTTCATCCTCCCGGTGCTCTTCATCGTCATTCTGGGCCCGGCAGCCTGCTCGATCGCCGACGCCTTCGCCGGCGGGACGCCGGGCAACAAGAACTAGGTTTGATCGGGATCGAGATCGCCGGCTGCTGCGCGCAAACGCTCCAGCAGCCGGCGAAAGGTCTGCCGCTCTTCCGGCGAGAACGCATCGAAGAGTTGGCGCTCCATTTCGACCGCCAGCGGCATGATCCGGCCGTACATCGCGCGGCCGTCGGCTGTAAGTTCCAGGTGATGCGAGCGTCCGTCGCGTTCGTTGGCGGTGCGCGCGGCGAGGCCGCGGTCCTCCAGTTCCTTGCACGCGCGGTTGACCGCAACCTTGTCCATCAGGGTCGCAGCGGTAAGATCCCGCTGTGTCAGCGCACCGGCATCGCCCAGCACCGCCATCACTCGCCACTCGGCGATCCGCAGGCCGAACCGCGCGCGATAGACTTCGGCCACCCTGCTCGACACCGCATTCGAGGTTACCGACAGCAGGTAGGGCAGGAAATCGGCGAGGCGGGTGCTGGTCGCGGGATCGGTCATCGCCGACAAGTTTCTAGAGAAACCTCTTGGCTTGGCAAGGCGCAACGGCGACCGGACTGAATGGCAATTCCGGCTCTCACCGATAAGCGGGCTCATCCCACCACGGATAGAAATCCGGCATCTGGCCGGTCACGGTGTCGGGGTAGAGGGGCGGGCGCTTCTCCAGGAAGCTAGAAATCCCCTCTCGCGCGTCGGCGCTGCGGCTGAGGCGGTAGATCGCGCGGCTATCGATCCGATGCGCCAGCATGGGATGCTCGAGGGCCGACAGGCGCCACAACATCGCGCGGGTCATAGCGACCGAAACGGCCGATGTGTTTTCCGCAATCTCGCGTGCGAGCGCGAATGCCGCCTCGAGCAACTCGCCCTGCGGATGGAGCGAGCGGACAAGTCCCCTTGCAAGGGCCTCCTGCGCATCGACCAGGCGACCGGTCATGCACCATTCCAGCGCGGTGGGCATTCCTACGAGACGGGGAAGGAACCAGCTCGATGCCGCCTCGGGTACGATCCCGCGGCGCGCGAAGACAAAGCCGAACCGCGCGTCTTCGGCGGCCAAGCGCATGTCCATCGGCAACTGCATTGTCGCGCCGACGCCGACCGCCACGCCGTTGCAGGCGGAGATCAATGGCTTCTTCGACTGGAACAGTCGGAGCGTCAGCCGTCCGCCGCCATCGCGCACGCGTTCGTCCGAGAGGTCCTCGACCAGGTTGGGATCGGAGAAGACCTGACCCCCGCCCTCGGGCGTCAGGTCGGCCCCCGCACAGAATGCCCGCTCGCCGCTGCCGGTGAAGATCACGGCCCGCACCCGGTCGTCGCCGTCCGCTTTGTCCATCGCGTCGATGATCTCGGCCATCATCGTGTGGGTGAAGGCGTTCATCTTCTCAGGCCGGTGCAGCGTCAGCAATGCAACCGAGCCTTCAACGTCGTACCTGATCTGGGTGTAGCTCATGTCCGCAAAGTTCCCACGCGTGTCACACTGTCACAGTGTCCTGGGCGAAAAGAAAAGGCGCCCTCCGATCCGCTTCGAAAAGCGGACTGGAGGGCGCCATGGATCGTCATCGGCACGAGCCTAGCGCGGCCCGCACCCGGGAGGAAAGTCCATCAACGTGGCGCCATCCGGATCGCACCGTCGAGACGAACGTCCTCGCCGTTGAAATACCCGTTCTCGACCATGCACATGGCGAGCATCGCGTATTCCTCGGCATAGCCGAGGCGCTTGGGAAACGGCACGCTGGCGGCCAGGGCGTCCTTCACCGCCGGCGGGGCGGCGTTCATCAGCGGAGTGTTGAAGATACCCGGCAGGATCGTGTTCACCCGGATTCCCTCGCTCATGAGGTCGCGCGCGATGGGGAGCGTCATGCCGACCACCCCGCCCTTCGACGCCGAATAAGCAGCCTGGCCGATCTGACCGTCTTCGGCCGCGACCGAAGCGGTGTTGACGATCGCGCCGCGCTCGCCGTCCTCCAGCGGATCGAGCGTCAGCATCCCTGCCGCCGACTTGGCGATGCAGCGGAAGGTACCGACGAGGTTGATCTGGATGATCCAGTTGAACGCTTCCAGCGGGAAGTGCTTGATGCTACCGTCTTCCTTGGAACGGCTGGCGGTTTTGATCGCGTTGCCGGTACCGGCGCAGTTGATCAGGATCCGCTCCTGCCCGTGCGCCTCGCGCGCCTTGGCGAAGCCTGCGTCGACGCTCTCGTCGCTGGTCACGTTGACCTCGCAGAACACGCCGCCGATCTCCTCGGCAACCGCTTTGCCCTTTTCTTCCTGCAGGTCGAAGATCGCGACCTTGGCGCCCTTCGCGGCAAGAGCCCGCGCGGTTGCCGCGCCGAGGCCGGAGGCACCGCCGGTAACCACTGCGGCGATGCTGCTGTCGATCTTCATGTTCTTCGATCCTCTCGTTGATTCGGATGGGCGCCTGACGCGCGTGCGCGGCTTAAGCAGGCAAAGTTGCTTTTTACAACGCGATCACAAGCGGTCCACTGGCACCTAGGGTAGATTGGTTCCGCCATTCGTCGATGAAATCGAGCACTTCATCGAATCAGCGTGTTGTTTTCGCAACATATAGTGGGAAAAAGTCCCGCTAATTCGAGTGTGCGATTGCGGCTCTGGGGTACACAGCGAAGTGCTGACGGTTCAAATCCAGTCCGGGTACCGCGCTGTGTGCGCCCAATGCCCGACCATCGCAAAAGGGACCGCCCGTGAACACGCAAAAAGTCGTCAAATTCTTAGTTTCCTCGAGCGCGGTCTCGCTGGCCCTGATCGGGTCGTCGGTGCAAGCCAACGCTCAGGAAATCATTTCCGACCAGGACGGCACCGCGGTCGATGCCACGGGCGAGGAAGTCGCCGAAGGGTCGGCCATTGTCGTCACCGGCTCGCGCATTGCGCGCCCGGAAGCCGACTCGCCCAACCCGGTCACATCGATCGATGCCCAGACAATCCAGCAGTCAGGCCTCACCAACCTCACGGACCTGCTCGTTCAGAACCCGGCGCTTATCGCCTCGAGCACGACATCGGACGCCGGCGGGTCGACGGCATTGTTCGGCGGCGTCGGCATCAACCTTCTGAACCTGCGTAATCTCGGCACCGACCGCACGCTCGTTCTCGTTAACGGTCGTCGTCATATCGCAGGCATTTCGGGCTCGGCCGCTGTCGACATCAACACCATTCCGAACGCATTGGTCGAGCGCATCGACGTGCTCACCGGCGGCGTTTCGGCCGTCTACGGTGCCGATGGTGTATCCGGCGTGGTGAACTTCGTTCTCAAGCGCGACTTCGAAGGATTCGATGCGCGCTTCCAGTCAGGCATCTCGAGCCGCGGCGACGCGGGCAACATCTATGCCTCGGCGACAGCGGGCACCAACTTCGCGGATGATCGCGGCAACCTTGCGGTTAATTACGAATACAACCGCGAAGCGCGCGTCCCCGGATTTGCGCGTTCGACGGGCCGGGTGAACGAATTCTGCTCGCTTATCCGCAATCCGCTCGACTTTCCGGACAGCCCCACTGTCTTCGATCGCGTCGAGACCTGCAACCTTCGCTACGCGGACAGCTCCACCAACGGCGCAGTCGATGCGAACATCGACTTCGTTCCGGACTTCCAGGGCAATGGCCTGCCGTACGATCGCGGCCAGGTTCTGCCGCAATCGGGCGGGCTCGCGATCGGCGGGGACAGCACCCCGCTCGCCGGTTACCAGGGTGATCTTTCGCCGCGGACCGAGAAGCACAACGTCAACGTTCTGGGCAGCTTCGAATTCTCGCCTGCGTTTCGCTTCTTCGTCGAAGGCAAGTACGTCAAGACGAAGAACTTCTCGTTCGCCCAGCCCTCGTTCGACTTCTTTACCACGATCCAGGCGGACAATCCCTTCATTCCCGCCCCGATCCGCAACTCGATCGTCTTCGGCCCGGGTGGTCTCGACGATTTCGGCTTGCCTGCCGGTGTACTCGTCAGCCGCGACAACTTCGACCTGGGAACGCGCGGCGAATACGCCGAACGTGACACCTATCGTGGCGTGGCCGGGTTCGACGGCGAAATCAGCCCGAACGCCCGTTACGAGGTTTCGTACGTCTATGGACAGACGAAGACCGATTTCCTTGCGACCAACTACCGCATTGCGGACCGCTACTTCGCCGCCCTCGATGCCGTGGACGAGGGGCTTTACCGGACCGGTATCGCCAACGGCAACATCGTTTGCCGTTCGAACTTGGACCCCAATGCTCCGGACAACGATCCGAATGCGTTCCTGATCGGCGCAGCGACTTCGCCGCTGACCTTTACGCCCGGTGCGAACAGCGGCTGCGTTCCGCTGAATATCCTAGGTGAAGGCGTCGCCAGCCAGGCCGCTCTCGACTGGATCAACGCCGATCTTCAGAACTCGGTCAAGCTCCAGCAGCACGTCGTCAGCGGCTCGATCTCGGGTGACTTCGGCGCGCTGTTCGAACTGCCGGGTGGCCCGATCGGGTTTGCTCTCGGCGCCGAATACCGCAAGGAAAAGTCGACCTACGTCTCCGATCCGCTGCAGCGGATCGGGGCTCTGGCCGACCTCGCGCAGATCCAGGACGAGCAGGGCGAATTCGACGTCAAGGAAGGCTTTGCGGAACTCAACGTACCGCTCTTCCGCAACGCTCCGTTCGCCGACATCCTCCAGTTCGGCGCAGCAATCCGGCTTTCGGATTATTCGACCGTCGGCAAGACAACGACTTGGAAGGCCGACGGCACCTGGGGCCCGATCCCGGACATCCGTTTCCGCGCAACCTATTCGGAAGCGGTCCGCGCGCCGAATATCACCGAGCTTTTCAGCCCGCAGAACGGGACCTTCGCCTTCATCGACGATCCGTGCGATCCCACGAACATTCCTGAAGGTACGCAGTTCCGCCAGGCCAACTGCACGGCATTGCTGACCGCCCTCGGCGTGAATCCGGCGACGTTCAGCCCGACAAGCGATCCGCGGGCGACCGTCAGCCTTCCGGGTCGTTCGGGTGGCAATCCCAATCTCGAAGAGGAAACGGCCACCACCTGGACAGCCGGCGTTGTGCTGCGTCCGCGCTTCATCCCTCGCCTGACGATCACTGCCGACTGGTACGACATCAAGCTGGAGAACGCGATCAGCACCGCTGCGGCACAGGACCTGGTCGACCTTTGCGTCGATCAGCCGACGCTCGACAACCAGTTCTGTGCCAACATCGGTCGCGACAGCACGACCGGGTTCGTCAACGACTTCCTTGTCGGTCCCGCGAACGTGGCGCAGTTCCGTACGGCTGGTGCGGACTTCACGGTCAATTACACCTTCGCGCCCAGCCAGACGCTCGGGAACTTCAACCTGCGCCTTGCAGGCGGCTACCTCGACCGGCTGGAATTCATCCCGACGCCGGGTGCGGAGCTCGACAACGACCGGACCGAGGCCAACGCGCCAAAGTGGAACGGCACGCTCGACCTGACATGGCAGAAGGACAACTTCTCGGTGAATTATGGCGTGAATTACTTCAGCAAGACGCGCCGCTACACCACCGAGCAGATCGAGGCGAACCCCGACCTGGTGGATCCGAAGTTCATCTTCTTCCGCGAGAAGTGGGAGCATGACGTCCAGCTCGGCTGGACGACCGATGACGAGCGCTTCCGTTTCTACACGGGCGTGAACAACATCTTCGATCGCCTGCCGGACCTTGGCCAGCTCGGCTATCCGTCAAGCTTCCGTGGACGTTACATTTACGCCGGTGCGCGGATCAACTTCGACCGCATTCCGGGCTTCTGAATCCGGTCTTAGGACAAAAAGGAAGGGGCGCCCGTTCGGGCGCCCCTTTCTTTGACTAATCGAATATCTCAGACGGCTTCAATGATGGTGACGTTGGCGACGCCCCCGCCCTCGCACATCGTCTGCAAGCCGTATTTCCCTCCGCGCGCGTGAAGTGCGTTGAGCAAGGTCGCCATCAGCTTCGTGCCGCTTGCTCCGAGCGGATGGCCGAGTGCGATCGCGCCGCCGTTGACGTTGAGCCGTTCGGGATCGGCGCCGGTGTGCTTCAGCCACGCCATCGGCACCGGCGCGAACGCCTCGTTGACCTCATAGAGGTCGATGTCCCCGATCGAGAGGCCAGCCCGGGCGAGCGCCTTGTCGGTAGCGAACAGCGGTTCCTCGAGCATGATCACTGGGTCGCCCGCGGTGACCGTCAGCGTGTGGATGCGGGCACGCGGGATGAGGCCGAGTTCCTTCAGCGCCGTCTCCGATACGATCAGCGCCGCGCTGGCGCCGTCGCAGATCTGACTGGAACTGGCCGCGGTGATCTTGCCGCCCTCCTTGAGCAGCCTGACCCCGGCAATCCCTTCCAGCGTCGCGTCGAAACGAATGCCTTCGTCCACAGCGTGCTCGACAGGCCCGTCGGGGGTTTCGACGGTGACCGGCACGATTTCGCGCGCAAAAGCGCCGGCCTGGGTCGCCGCGATCGCTTTGCGATGACTTTCAAACGCGAACCGGTCGATCTCGTCCTTGGTCATGCCCCACTTGTCGGCGATCATCTCGGCCCCGGAAAACTGCGACCACATGACCCCGGGGAACTTCTCCTCCAGTCCCGGTGACTTGTAGTGGCCCATCCCCTCTTTCATGTGGAACGTCAGGTTGGTCCCCATCGGCACGCGGGTCATGCTCTCGACACCGGCAGCGATGACCGCATCCTGGGTACCGCTCATCACGGCCTGCGCGGCGAACTGGATCGCCTGCTGGCTCGATCCGCACTGGCGATCGATCGTCACCGCCGGACAGGACTGGGGCAGCAGCTTGGACGCGAGCACGGCCATGCGCCCGACCTGCATCGACTGCTCGCCCGCCTGGGTCACACAGCCCATCACCACGTCGTCGACCCGCGCCGGATCGATCCCCGTGCGCGCGACGAGCGCGTCGAGTGTCAGCGCCGCAAGATCGACCGGATGAACCCCGGCCAGGCGTCCGCCACGGCGCCCCCCTGCTGTGCGGACGGCATCGACGATATAGGCAGTAGGCATGGTGGACTCCGTATCGATTTGCTACCGGCCTATGAGAACTTTCGTGCAGGTCAAGCTAAACGAGACGGCAACTTGTGAGCCGGGATGAGCCGATTTAATTCCTGATGGTCGGCACGGGACTTCATGGCATGCTGCTTGAAGGGTAAGTATCCGTTGATGGGGATCGATGGGGGCATTTGTGTGGCATCAGAATTTTGAACCTTTCGACGAAGGCGCCGCGCTGCGGTGCCTTGCGTTACGTGCGTACACTCGATGAAGGCGGCTGAGCTGATAGAACGCGCAGCGTGCGCGCGGCGGGCAGGTCGCACCGACGAAGCGAGAACGCTTCTCAACGAGGTGATCGGCGCTCAGCCTAATCACCCTGTTGCGTTGAATTCTCTGGGTCTGATCGCGCTTGGTTGCGGCGACGCGTCCGAAGCCATGGGACTATTCGAGCGAGCGGCAGCGGCAGATCCGACAGCCCCATCGATCTGGCTGAATCTCGCCGAATCCCAGCGTCAGGTGGGCCTCGCAGATGCCGAACTTGCCAGCCTCGATCGCGCGCTCGCCATCGATGCATATCTGCTGCCGGCTCTTCTACGCAAAGCGCAAGCACTTGAGCGGTTGGGACGGATTGGTGAAAGCGCCCAGATCTATCGGGCGATCCTGAGCGCCAGGCCCGGCACAGACGATCTGCCCGAGGCGATCCGTGCCGCTCTAGATCACGGACGCGAGCTTGTCCGCACCGAGAGTCTTCAGCGAGCGGCGGCTATGGCGGGACCGCTCGCTGAAGTTCGGGCACTTTATGCGGACGCGGATTTCTCGCGTGCACAAGGTTATGCGGACCATCGGGCGGGCGTGCGCCAGGTCTACCAGCCGCAACCGACGGGCGGCCACTTTCCCTATCTGCCCGCGTTTGAATTTTTCGACCGCGAGTTGTTTTCATGGTTCGGCGATCTGGAAGCCGCGACCGCGGAAATCGCACGCGAACTGCTTTCGCTATGGAATGATGGCGACCAGGGCTTTGCGCCCTATGTTGCCTTCGATCCCACCCAGCCGGTCAATCAATGGGCGGAGTTGAACCATTCGCAGCGCTGGAACGCGTGGTTCTTCCACAAGGATGGCAAGCGACAGGAACGGAACTGCGCGCGCTGCCCGATTACCGCAGCGGTGCTCGACAAATTGCCCCTGCTCGACATCCCGGGCAAGGCTCCGACGAGCATGTTTTCAATACTCCACCCCCACACACGCATTCCGCCGCATACTGGAACAAGCAACGTGCGCACGACGGTCCATTTACCGTTGATCGTGCCTGAAGGCTGCGGATTCCGCGTCGGCTCGGAAACCCGCGAATGGCGGATTGGCGAGGCTTGGGCCTTCGACGATACGATTGAGCACGAGGCGTGGAACGAAAGCGACCGGCCGCGTGCGATCCTGATCATCGATGCCTGGAATCCGCTGCTGACCGAAGCCGAGCGGGCCATCGTCCGTGCTATCGGTTAGAGCCTAGTCTGCGGGTAGCACGCGGCGTACGCGAACGGCGACTTGAGTGCCGACATTTGCCAGGTACGATCCCATCGCGGCGCGACGGATGCGGATGGTCTGCCCGGCACGCGGCCTCGCGCTGAACATGCGGGTGTCGATTTGCTGCCATCGCGCGCCGTCTTCGAGCGTGAAGGTATAACGGCCCTCGGAATCCTGCCTTAAGCTGCTGATGGTCGTCTCGATCTGACTGACGTCCTCGCTTTCGCTTTTGTCATCCCCGCCTCCAAAGATGTTGAGGCTTGGCAGGGGTATGCCGAACAAGGAGCGACGGGTACGGCGCAGTTGCTCGCGATCGTAAACGACGACATCTCGCGCCGCTTCCGCCGCCTCGAAAGCGGCGACCTCCCGGTCGTAGCAGGCCAACCGCTCAGCCTGAGGTTGCACGGTGCGGCAACCCAGCATGCGGGTCAAAGTCTCCGGACGCGGCGATGGATCGTTCTCGGGTTGCTGCGCCGAGGCACTGGCGGCAACAAAAAAGCAGAAGGCGGCGAGTGCGATCGGGCGCATTTCTGGGTTCCGGGATGATGAACGGCAGCTATAACGGCGGCGCTCTAGGCTTGGCAAGCCCGCCGGATTTGCGACCGCCAACTACCCGGTTGCATACCTGTGGCCGCGGCAATCACTGCCCCGGGCTAATGTGTCAATTCTGCCACAATCGGCCAAGACTCGCTACGCGCCCGGCGAGCGGAATTGCGTTGCCGAAATGTCTGACATAAGCGTGCGACCGTCGGTCATCCGTCATCGAAAGATGCGCGGTCGGGTCATCATAGGCCTTGAAGACTGGTTGCTCGAAACAAGTTCAGACGGTTCGCCGTCTCAAATAAAGGGGCTTACATAATGAAGACCACACTGCGTCAGCGTCTGCTCACATCGACGCTGCTTTTGGGCTGCGCCGGCATTGCCGCGCCCGCCTACGCCCAAGACACCGATTCCAACCCGCCTGTCAGCGCCGAGACGCAGGACGTCGAAGCTGATGGCGCGATCGTCGTCACCGGTTCGCGCATTACGCGCCGTGACCTCACCTCGAGCAGCCCCGTCGCCGTCGTCGGCGACGAAGAGTTCACGCTCTCGGGTTCGGTCAACGTCGAACAGGTGATCAACACCCTGCCGCAGGTCGTGCCGGGCGCTACCTCGTTCTCGAACAACCCGGGCGGCGGCGTCGCCACGCTCAACCTGCGCGGCCTCGGCTCGCAGCGTAACCTGGTTCTGGTCAACGGCCGCCGTTACATCTTCTTCGATACCAGCCAGGTCGTCGACATCAACACGATCCCCGCCTTCCTGATCGGAAGCGTGGACGTGGTCACCGGCGGTGCCTCGGCCGTATACGGTTCGGACGCACTCGCGGGCGTAATCAACTTCCGCATGCGCGATGATCTCGACGGGATCATTGCCGGCGCTCAGTACAACATCACCGGAGATGGCGACGGACGTCGCTACAACGCATATGTTGCGATGGGCAGCGATTTCGCCGACAACCGCGGTAACATCTCGGTTTTCGCCGAGTATGCCAAGCGCGGCTCGATCGGCCAAGGCGACCGCGACTTCTCGCGCTTCGCGCTGTCCGATGGCGCGACTGGCCTGGTACCCGGTGGATCAGCCGGCGTGCCGCAAGGTCGTATCGTGGCAGTCGGTTCGGCCGCAGCCCCGACAGCGACGGTTGCTGCGGGCACCAATTATGTCGGTGGCGGCGCGTTCTTCTTCACGCCCGGCACCAGCCGTCCCTACTCTGGTGCGACCGATTCGTATAACTACGCGCCGGCCAACTTCCTGATGGTTCCGCAGGAACGCTGGACCCTCGGTGGCTTTGGTGAATACGAAATCGCCGACAGCGTGACGGCGTTTGCCGAAGTCAACTTCATCAACAACCGCGTCGAGAACGAGCTGGCGGCGACCCCGCTCACCCAGAACGTCGACTTCAACGTGGCGCAGCTTTGCGGTCGGCTTTCGGCTTCCGACTGTACGCAGATCACAACGATCGCGGGCCGCCAGCAGGCGGCGCAGGCCGCCAGCACCGGTGGCAACAGCGCGTTCCCGGCGTTCACCGCGGGGACGGGGCAGTTCGGTGCACTGGCGCCGGGCAATGTCCGCCTGCAGGTCAATTCGCGCTTCGTTCAGATTGCCAATCGCAACGCGAGCGACGACCGCAATGCGTTCCGCGTGCTCGCAGGGCTCAAGGGCGACATTACCGATAGTCTGACCTACGAAGCGTACTACATGTACTCGCGCACCCGGAATTCGCAGATTCAGGAAGGCAACGTCTCGCGTTCTGCCTTTACGCGCCTTGCGGCCAACGGGACCTGTAACCCCTTCGGCGAGAACCAGTACAGCGAGGCCTGCATCAGCGGCGTCTCGATCCTCGCGCAGAACACCGACATCTCGGAACTTCAGGTCGCGCAGGCGTCGATCTCGGGTCCGCTGTTCCAGTTCGGCAGCGCAAGTTCGCCGGTCGCATTCGCGGCGGGCGTGGAATGGCGCAGCATGGGCGGTCAGTTCATTCCTGACACCGCACTGCAGTCGGGCGATGTCGTCGGCTTCAACGCCGGCCAGTCTACCGAAGGCCGGTACGACGCGAAGGAAGTGTTCGGCGAAATCCTCGTTCCGCTGATCGAGGATGGCTTCATCCATCGGTTGGAACTGAACGGCGCCGGGCGCTATTCCGACTACTCGCTCGATGCGGTTGGCGGCGTATATTCCTACGCCGGCGGTGCCCGCTTCGCTCCGATCCGGGATATCGAATTCCGCGGCCAGTATCAGCGTGCGGTGCGCGCACCGAACGTAAGCGAACTGTTCGGTGGCCAGTCGATCGGCTTCCCGCCGGCGACCGACCCCTGCGCCCTTGCCTCTGCAGCGACCAATTCCGCAATCCGTGCGGTCTACGAAGCGACCGGTGTGCCTAGCGGAAGCGTCGGCCAGGCGTTCCTTCAGCCCAATACGCAGATTCAGGGTGCGTTCGGCGGCAATCCGAACCTGCAGGAAGAAGTTGCCGACACGTTCACCGCCGGTGTGGTGCTCCGTCCGAGCTTCATCCCGCGCTTGAACATCACGCTCGACTACTACGATATCGAGATCAAGAACGCGATCGCGACTGCCGGTGGCGGCGTGAACGGCATCCTCAACCTGTGCTACAACGTCATCCAAGACGCCACAGGCCCGGTCTGCAACCTGGTCTCGCGCGATACGCAGGGCATCATCTCCGGTCCTCCGTTCGTGGTCTCGGCGGGCAACGCCAACCTGGCGTCGTTGGCGACCAGCGGTTACGACTTCCAGGTCGATTACGACATGCCGCTGGGCTTCAGCGCGTGGGGTCAGGACGAATCGCGTCTCAACTTCTTCTTCCTGCTCAACTACTCGGACGAGAACGACTTCGTCCCCGTGGTCGGTGTGGACGACACGGTTGAGTGCGCAGGCCGGTTTGGCCTGAACTGCGGCAACCCCACCCCGAAGTGGAAGTGGTCGAGCCGTTTGTCGTGGCTTGACGGTCCGGTGACCACCAGCGTCCGCTGGAGGCACATCGGCGCCGTTACCGACGATGATGAAGCCACGGACTTCATCGTGGATCGTATCGAAGCGGTTGACTACTTTGACCTGACTGTCGGGTTCAATGCTGCCGACAACTTCACGCTCAACCTGGGCGTGAACAATATCTTCGACAAGCAGCCGCCGATCATCGGCAGCAACCAGGAACAGGCCAACACTTATCCGGGCGTTTACGACGTGCTCGGCCGCGACTTCTTCGTCTCGGTGCAGCTCCGCTTCTAAGCGGTTCGGAATGACGCTAAAGAATGGGCGGCGGACTTCGGTCCGCCGCCCTTTTCTTTTGTGCTGGCGGCGGCGCCAAGGTGGGCGGGCCGATCTACCAAGCCTCAGTTCATCCAGGGGTGATAAGGTCTGGCCCGGATCCATCGGGTCGCCAGCCACTTGACGCCGGCAGTGACCGGCAAGCCAGCGTGAAGGCTGGCAGGGTCTGGTCGCCCGTCGGCCGTGACATTCTGGAAGATCAACGCATCGCCAGCCGCACCCCAGACCTCGACACCGGCCTTAGGGAAGCATGTTTCCCCGCCTTCGTAGTCGTCGTTCAGATAGATCAGCACGGTCCATACCCGTTGATTGGCTTCGCCGGGCATGCTGTCGGTATGCGGTTTGTACTCCTGGCCCGGCGTGTAGCGCAGGATATGCAGCGGCTCGCCGCAGTCGACCAGGGTCGCGCTTACTTGCGCGATCCGCTCGTTGATTCGCCGGATCACGAGGTCCTCTTGCGTGGGTCCAAAGCTCATTCCCGACGATGTCCGGATCGGATGGGGCATTTGCGCGCCCGTCTGCGGATTGGTCACGAAGCTCGGCCGTAAATGCGGCTCGGCCAGGCCAGTGAGGTAAGCACATTCACCCGACGTCAGGAACGCCCGGAGTCGCTTCACGAGGGGCGCATCGCATAGCGTCTCGGCCCCATCGGCCCCGAAGTCGCAATCGGGCGCCATGCCGTCCATAAAGTTCAATTGCAGTGACGCGTAAGGGTCGACGGCCTTGATCGCCTGCAACAGTTGCGCAGCCTTTGCGGGATCGGCGACGCAACCGGTGCCATTGCCGATCAACATGGCCTTCGTTCGCACCGCCTCGACGAAACCGCGCTCCACCGCCCGGTCGAGCAGGCGGTGAGCCGCGGCCAGATCACGCGAACCGAAAAGTCCGAACAAACGCCAGTTGGCCATTGCGAAGAGCGCTTCGGCATCACCTGACGCGGCAGCCTGCTCGACCAATGCGACAGCTTCTCGCCGCCGCCCCACCGCATTGAGACGGGCCGCCTCGTCAATTACGCTCATGCCGACTTGCGCCCTTCTATAAGCCAGGCGAGCGGCGTTCCATCTGCTTCGTCGACCGTTCGCACCGGCGCCAGTTCAATCCCGCCCCGCGTGAGCGCGTCGGTCAGTTCGGCGATCCTGTCTGTGTCGCACGCAGCCGCAACCAGTGCGTCGAGTCGCGCCAGTTCGCCTTCGGCACGGGCCACCAGTTGAAGCACCGCCGCCTCGCCGTCCGCGCGGGGGACCAGCTCGAGCACCTGGGCCAGACCGGTCAGAAATTCCCACGCGGCCGGCTGGGTGGGGAACCGCGCCACTGAACTAGCAGCCGCCGCGCGGAATGTCGGGGGTGTGGGCATTGCGACGACCTTGCGGGTCTTCGCCAGATTGACCGCCTTGGTGACCCAGCCACTTTCCTTCGCGGCCCAATGGAGTGCATCGCGACGCGCCCGATTGTGGAGCAACACCTTGCTGCCGGCATGATGCAAAAGCAGGCACAACGCTCCACCGGGCCGCAGCACTCGTGCAGCCTCGCTCGCACTGCCGCCCAGCGGGCCGTATTCGATGCCGAACCGGCTCGTGACGGCTTCGAAACAGGCGTCGTCGAACGGCAAGCGATCGAGCCAAATACCGCCCCGAAGAGTCATCCCCGGCCGGGACGGCAGCTTGGGTGTGGCGTCGACGCCGGTCAGCGCCAGATCCGTGCGCATGCGACGCAAAAGATCGAGCACAATCCCGCCACCGGTCGCCAAATCGAGCACCCGCGCCTTTGCCGGTAAAGCAGCCGCCAACAACGCCCACGGCGCGTTTAGGCGATCGCGAAGGTCCGGAGAGAGATTCGCCAGCGTTGCCCCAGCACTCGCGGCAGGCTCGCCCTGCCAAAATCCGCTCCAGCCGGCCTGCGCGTCGGTCATGCCGGAATCACGTCGAATGCCACCGTGAGACGCTCACCATTTCCGAACGGGCGGGTGCCATGGAAAAGGTAGCTTGGGAAAAGTGCCAGATGGCCGACCCGAGGTTCGATCATCGCTAGCGGCTCGACATCAAGCCCAAGCTCCGCTGGCGGGCGCCCCAATTCGAGCCAGCCGGGGCGCGAACCATCGGTCGCACTCAAGTCCGGCAATGCAATGTAGCATGCGGAACTCAGCACACCTTCGGGGTGGATGTGATTGACGTGGAAACCCGAGCCCGTCAGCCGAACCGACCAGGATCCACCGATCTTGAGTGCCGTGTCCCGATACCTGAGCAGCGGATGCGCCTCTTCGGCGCCGGGAAGGCCGGTCTGGTATTCGGCGATACACGTCGAAAGTGCTTGATGCAGCCGCGCCACCGCGGGTTCGCTTCGAAGAAACAGCGCGCCGCGTGTCTGGGTGCCACCGCGCAAAGACTGGCCGATCGGATGCGCACGGGTGCGATGCAGGTCTCTCAATAAAGCACCGAGTTCGATCAGCTCCGCTTCGTCCAGGCCGAGATCGCGCACGGCGACCAGACCCTCACGTCCCGAAAGCCAAACCGAGCGCCGGTCGCCCGTCAGTCGCCAAGCGATCTCGAGTAGACCCCATGCTCCGGTCGCGCCCCTGTCACGCGCAACGGCGCCTTCCAGTATCCTGGCGGCCAGCAGCGGGTCTTTCAATCGAAGGTATGCGCGTGCCGCCACGATCGCGGTCATCGCCCCGTCATAAGTCGGGCCGATCAACGCGAGCGCAGCGGCCGGATCACCAGCCTCGGAAAGATAATGTGCGCGGAGTTCGGTAAGTCCCGGATCGTCGCCGACAGGCAGTGCGGCAAGCGCTGCCTCCCACTGCTCCGCCGCCGCCAGCATTGCCGCGAGCGCCACGGCCAACGCCCGGTTTGCGGGGTTGCGCTCCGTTTCCTTGCGCATCAGCCCTGCCCAGTCGGGATCTCCTTGTTCCGCCTTGCTCCGGGCAAGCAGAACATGGCCCGCAATCCACCCCGGACGGTCCTTCAGAGCGTTTTCCAGCAACGTGATGCCGTCGGCGCGGCCGGCCGCTTCGAGCGCTTCGACATAGCCATGCAAGACATCAAGATCGTTCGCGTCCGCCGAAAGGGCACGCCTGAAGCGGTCGGCCGCATCCTCCTCGCCGCATTCCAGCGCGATCTGGGCCCGGCCCTTCAGCGCTGTCCGCAGGCTCGGCTGCGCGTCCAGTGCCGCATCGAATGCCGACGCGGCCGCGCGATGGCGACTTAGCTTGCGAAGGACCGCGCCGCGGGCCGAATGTGCGCGACTGTCGGCAGGTTGCGCGGCGCTAAGCCGCTCGAGCAGCACCAGCGCCGCATCGTCCAGGCCCATCTCCGACAACAACAGCGCCTTGTTGAAAGCGGCGTCGCGGTAATCGGGCAATAGCGCCAATGCGCGGTCGTAATATCGCAGCGCCTTGTCCGGTTCGCCGACCTGACGCAGCAAGTTAGCGAAATTATTAGCGACCTGGGGATCATGCGGCGCAGCGGCGGATGCCGCCTCGAAGTCACGACCGGCCTCTTCCAGACGACCAGCGCGGCGAAGCGCCAGAGCCCGTAGATGCAATGCGGGCGGATCGCGGCGGCTCGCGAGCAGCGCGAAGGCGCCGTCGGCGTCGCCATTCGCCAACGCGCGTTGTGCCGCCGCAAGGCCGACATCCCCGGAGATCATCGATCTCTGAACCAGCCCGTGATCGCAAAGCGCGCCTGCGGGGCGAACGGCGGTACATAGCTCACAGCATGCGGTTGCGGCACGCGGAACAGATTGAGGGCGTTGAACCGCGGTTTGAAACCCTCGACCACGTCTCCATCGCTGTTATAGAAGTTGAGGTAGCCGCCCCATTCGGGCCGCCAGTCCACCGCGCACAAGTTGAGTACATAGGCGACGCGCCAGCCCTCGGCGACGTGGCTATCATCGTGCATCGCGAGGAAATTGCCAGGAGCATACAGCGTCGCTTGCGCATCGGCCTTGGTCAGCTGGTCCATTTGCGTGACCTCACGCACAAGGTCCATCAATGGCAAGTCGTTGATCAATTCCACTATCAGGTCGTGCGGTCCGCCTGGGGCCCATTTCTGCAGATAGGCGTGGACCATCGGGTACTGTGCGTAAAGGAACGCGTAGTCGCGCCCACGCATCGCGGATCCAAGCTTGTGCTGGATCGATGCTTGCGCCGCAGGCGACAACGCACGCAATTGAGGCTCGGGGACATTATGCGGTCCATCCGAACCCGCGTGCCATGCCAGTCCCCACGGAGTTGCGCGACTGACAATCTGGTGGAGATTGCCCGCCGACTCCTCGGTGAGGATGTCGCGAATCTGGAGCCGTCCGGTTTTGCTAAAGGCAGCCGTCAGGGCTTTGCGATCCAGCAGCGGGTTGAGATCGAACATTCGAATTTCGCCGCTCATCGAGGCTGTTGTTGCCACAATGGGGTAGTGGTTTACAAGCTCGAGACGGGGTTCGAGCGCGGGAAGCTGGGCTCGCAGTAACGTGCCAACCGTCCCCAGGGAGATCTAGACGATATTCCACGGGAAAGCGAACATCACCGAGTTGTGCGCCTAACGCACCTCGCTGCACCGCAAAACCGATTCCCCGTATTTCATCGATAAGCTTCCGCAGAACTGGTCGAACGTCTTGTTCATCCGCAAAATCCTGCCGCAGGCGCACTTTATCGACATTCGGCGACCGGCGATGGACTGCTGCTTTTCCAACTTCACGCAATCCTTCACTAGTGCCCACGCGTCGTCCTTTACGCTCGAGCATATCGGACAGTGTTACGTCGATTACGTGCGGCTGATGGGTCATTTCGACGCGGTAGCGCGCGGCTTGGTCAAGCATGTCAGCTATGAGCGCCTCATCGACGACCCGCACAGCCAGCTGGTGCCGTTGCTAGAATACCTCGGGTTGCGGTGGGATGACGCGGTATTGGAGTTCCACAAGCTCGACCGTGTCGTACAGACGCCAAGCAGTGAGCAGGTGCGGCGTCCGCTCAACAGGGACGGAATGCAGGTGTGGAAACCTTACTCGCAATGGCTGGCCCCCTTGCGAAAGACGCTCGGCTCCCTCGCTTCGACAGACTGAATGCGCTTGCTGCCCCGGCTGCGCCCTCCGTCATTTCTGACCTGGACATAAGGCGCCTCTGAACACGCATTGGGCGTGCTTGCGGCCCGATCAGCATCGTCCCTTAGCGGCATTCTATAAAAAAAGGGCTCCGACATTTCTGCCGGAGCCCCTTCATTTCGTCGAAACGGTCTGAAAATCAGAACTTAATCGAGGTGGAAGCGAAGAATTCGCGCCCGTTCAGATCGTAGCCGTTACCGATCGGCGTATTGGCGACGCCGAAGACCTGTGCGGTATCGATCCTCGGCGGATCGCGGTCGAACACGTTGGAAACGCCGACGCGGATGTCGAACCAGTCACCGTCGTAGCGCAGCGATGCCGAGCTAACGAAGTACCGCTTCGCAAAGCCAACGTCGCGGCAATACACGCCGTCGCCCGGAACGATTCCGTTCACCACGCCGGCCGTCGTCCGCGAGCCGCCACCAAGGCAGGTCTGGCTCGTGAAGCCGGTTCGCGTACCGTCCGGACCGAACCCGAAAGCATCACTGAACGGATCGATCCCGTCAGCCTGCTGCTCGGTCCGCCCAATCATCCGGGTCGACCAGGTGAAGGTGATCGGATTGAGACGCGCGGTGAAGGTCGCGCGGCCAGTCCACGAGGGGTAGCCGAACTCACCAGCGTCCTCGTCGAGCGTCGGATTTCCGTTAGAGTCGAGGAAGATCGTGTCGCGCTGGATCAAGTGGTTGGCACGCAGGTTCAGCCCGAGGCGCAGGTCCTTCGAACCGACCGGAACAGTCGTGCCAAAGTCGGCGTTGAGGTCGATACCGCGAACGATTTCCGAGTTGATATTCACGAACCCGGCGAACACGTCAGAGATAAGCAGACGCGAGGCAGGGTCGGACTCGTAATCGATGAAATCGCAGAAGCTGCTGCGCTGGTCGTCTTCCCGCGTGAAGCACTGGTTCACGATGAACTGACCCGTCGGTTCGGCGATCGCACCCTTCACCTTGATGCGGTAGTAGTTGAAGTTAAAGGCGAAATCGACCGGGCCGAGCGGCTGCTGGAACGCAAATCCCGTGGTCAAAGACGTCGACGTTTCAGGATCGAGCGCGAAGCTGCCGCCCGAGGTGATTTCCACACTCGGGACTTGCACCGTGTTCGCACCCGTACCGTCGATGCCCACTCTGGTCGGATCACGGCCTTCGCGGCGGCAGTTCTCGAGGATGAACGCCTCACGCGTGTCGAGCGAGGCATTGTAACCGCCTCCCAGCGCGCTGAATGCTGCCGTCGGGACGGCGCACGGATCGGTGATGCCGCCGAAACCGGACTGACCAGCCAGGAAGTTCTCGCGCAGGTTCGGTGCGCGGAACGACGTACCATACGCGATCTTGAGGAGCAGCGGCTCAACCGGGCGCCAGCCTAGCTTGGCCGAGTACGTTTCGTTGGTGCCATAGAACTCGTCGTTCGTGATACGGCCCGACAGGTTGAGGCGAAGATCCTCTGCCATCGTTTCACCCGACACCAGCGGAAGATCGAGTTCGCCGAAGGCTTCCTTGATCACCTTGCTGCCGATCGCGCCCTGGTCGGCGAAGAAGCCGAAGAACAGGCCCTGAGCCGCGACCTCATCCGGCAGCGACCGGAGCGAGTCCTTGCGCCATTCGACACCGACGACCGCCTTGGCATCGCCCCCGGGGAGCTTGAAAACGCTACCCTGGAGAAATGCCGAGATCAGCGTCTGCTTGTAGCGCGTGTCGAAATCGCGGGTGTCGAACAGATAGTCCCGCTCGGCCTGAGTCGCGAAATCGCCGATCACGTTTTCATAAAGGCTCGGTGCGAACAGGTTCACGGGAACGCAGCCGGCCTGAAGGTCGGGCTGAACGTTGGTCGGATCGGCATAACCAGTAGTGGCGCAAGGGCCGCCAGCGAGTTGCACCGGGGTGGCGCGGCCCGTCGGGTTCGATACCGTCGGATCGAGACCAAGTGCGAGTGCGAGGCGGTCGTTACGGATGCCCGCCCGCGAAGACGTGCCCTTCGAGTAGGAGTGCACCCCAGTCACTTCGAAGGTCCAGTCGTTGCCCGGGCCGAAGTTGATGAAGGGCAGGTCGCCCTTGATGCCGAATACGCCGCGGTACTGCTCCTGGCGGCTCACGACGAAGTTGCGGTCTCCGAAGACGCTGACCACCGGCTGCACCGTGTAGGACCGACCGAGCGGACGCGCATTCACGGTACCTGTCAGACCGTCGAAGATGTTCTGGGCAAGGCCGCAGTCCACGCCGTTCGGCTGGTTCAGGTTACACGGATTGAACGGGTTGCGATTGCCAACCACCGGGAAGAGCTGCGGCACGTTGCCGCGCGCTTCGACGTCGGCCCGGCTGTAGTTGACTTCGAAGAACGGAGTGATGTTCCAGTCGCCGCCGAACTCGTACTCGCCATAGGCCATGACGTTGTACAGGTCCTGCGGGGAAATGAACGACACGTCGAGGTCGTTTCCGTTGCGCGTGACCTGCGAGAAATCGACGTCGAGCAAACCGTCGTTGTTGCGGTCGACCGGACGGCCGAAGGCGTCGAGCGAATCGGTAAAGAAGGGAATGCCTGTGTTCCCGGCGCGGCCGGTCGAGGCATAGACGGTCGGATCGTAATAGATCGAGCTGAAGAACAGGCCCACAGCCGGCAAGCCACCGCCTGCGGGACTGGACGAGGGAATGATACGACGAACTGCTGCGTCGATCTTACAGGGGGTAGTAACCTCGCGGATTCGGCCATTGCTCAGGTTACGGGTAACCGCATCGGCGCTTATCCCATTCGTCAGGATGTTGCCGTCCTGATCGATTTCCAGGTTGGTATTACAGCCCGACAGGAAGTCGCGGTCGCCGAGCCGGACTTCGTCGCGCTTCGAATATTCCGCGCCGATACCAAACTGCCAGTTGCTACCGCGCTTACCCCACGAGCCGCTGATCTGGTAATCGTTACCACCATTGCTCTGCTCGTTCAGGTTGCCCGACGCGAAGATTTCGAACCCGTCGAGGTCCTTGCGGAGCACGATGTTGCCCACGCCCGCAACCGCGTCCGAACCGTACACCGACGATGCACCGTCGAGCAGCAGGTCGTAGCGCGCTACGAGCGAGGACGGAATGAGGTTGATCGAGGGATTGGTCGGCGCGCCTTCGACACCAGCAGGCGCCAAGCGGCGGCCGTTGACGAGAAGAAGCGTGCGGTCAGCACCGAGACCGCGCAGGTCGAGCGTCTGCGAACCGGGACCGTTATTGAGGACGAAACCCTGGAAGGTCGCGTCGATCTGCGTGCCGGCAGCCGATTCGGTCTGCTGAAGGATCGAAGCGGCATCGAACTGGCCGGTATCTTGGAGAGTTTCGGTGTCGAGAACCTGCAGCGGAGAGATGCTCGTGAATGTGCTGGTGCGCTGGATGCGCGAACCGGTGACGACGATCGCGCCCTCGGTTGCCGGCTCGCCCTCTGCGTCGACTTGAGTCGCGGTGCTGGTTTCGTCGATCGGACCGGACGCCTCGGGCGCGCCGGTTGCGTCCTGTTCCTGCGCGGCCAGAGGACCCGCAATCATTAGCGCAGCGACCGAGACCGAACCGGCAAGGCCCCTAAGAGCAGTGGACCGAAACTTCATACAAGCGACTCCCTCGTCACGTTGAACGGACGGGGACTACTCGAGTCGGATATAGAAACTGCCGCCACGCCTCTTCCGCGCACACGGCTTCCGCCCCCATCGATTGCAGCCCCCAATCTCTGGATGAACGTGGGATAACCAAAAGCTGGACGAATCCAAAAGCTCCAAGAGCGAATTTGCGCGTTTTATGTCAGGTGTTGCATCCGTGTTACAGTTTCGGTCGGATTAGCTTAGGACACCGCCATCGTCAGCGCGCCGTCGCCCTCGTCGATATGGACCTTGCTCCCGTCCGGGATTTCCCCGGCGAGGATTTTCTCTGCGAGTGGGTCCTGCAGGTAGCGTTGCACCGCGCGCTTCAACGGCCGCGCACCGTATACCGGGTCGTAGCCGACCCGGCCGAGCCAGCGGCGTGCGGCGTCGGTCAGGTCGAGTTCGATCTTGCGGTCCTTCAGCAGCTTCTGGACCCGGCCGACCTGGATATCGACGATCGGGGCCATGTGCTCCTGCGCGAGACGATGGAACAGGATGATCTCGTCGAGCCGGTTGAGGAATTCGGGCCGGAAATGGGCGCGCACGACGTCCATCACCTGCGGCTCGACGCTCTCGACGCCCTGTCCTTCCTCGATCTGGGTCAGGTACTGACTGCCAAGGTTCGAAGTCAGGATGATCAGCGTGTTCGAGAAATCGACCACCCGGCCCTGACCATCGGTCAGGCGGCCATCGTCGAGCACCTGGAGCAACACGTTGAACACGTCAGCGTGGGCCTTCTCGACCTCGTCGAAAAGCACGACCTGGTAAGGGCGCCTTCGCACCGCTTCGGTCAGCACGCCGCCTTCGTCGTACCCGACATAGCCCGGAGGCGCGCCGATGAGTCGGCTGACCGCGTGCTTCTCCATGAATTCGCTCATGTCGATGCGCACCATCGCGCTGTCGTCGTCGAATAGGAACCCGGCGAGCGCCTTGGTCAACTCGGTCTTCCCGACCCCGGTGGGGCCTAGAAACAGGAAGCTGCCGAGCGGGCGGCCGGGATCCTGCAGTCCGGCACGGGCACGGCGGACGGCCTTCGACACGGCCTGCACGGCCGCTTCTTGCCCGATGACCCGCTTGCCGATCGTCGCTTCCATGTTGAGCAGCTTCTCGCGCTCGCCTTCGAGCATCTTGTCGACCGGAACCCCGGTCCAGCGGCTGACGACGCCAGCGATGTCGTCGGCGGTCACCTCCTCACGCAGCAAGGCGTTGTCTGCGGAGCCTTCGGCGGCGGCGAGCTGCTTCTCCAGCTCGGGGATGCGCCCATATGACAGCTCGCCCGCCTTCGCGAGGTCGCCTTCGCGCTGGGCCTGCTCCAGTTCGATCCGCGCTGCGTCGAGCGCCTCCTTGATCTTGCCTTCGGCAGCGATCTTGTCGCGCTCGTTCTGCCAGCGGGTGGTCAGCTCGCTCGATTGCTGCTCGAGGTTGCCGAGTTCGTCGCGCAACGCGGCGAGGCGGTCCTTTGACGCCTGATCGGTTTCCTTGGCGAGCGCCATTTCCTCGATCTTGAGCTGGATGATCCGGCGGTCGAGGTTCTCGATTTCCTCGGGCTTGCTCTCCACTTCCATCCGGATGCGGCTCGCGGCCTCGTCCATCAGGTCGATTGCCTTGTCGGGCAGAAAGCGGTCCGAAATGTAACGATTGCTCAGCGTCGCGGCCGCCACGATCGCCCCGTCGGTAATCCGGACTCCGTGATGAAGCTCGTAGCGATCCTTGAGCCCGCGGAGGATCGAAATCGTATCCTCGACGGTCGGCTCGCCGACGAAGACTGGCTGGAAGCGGCGCTGGAGTGCGGCGTCCTTCTCGACGTACTTCTGGTACTCGTCTAGAGTGGTCGCGCCGATGCAGTGGAGTTCACCGCGCGCAAGGGCAGGCTTCAAAAGGTTGCCGGCATCCATCGACCCCTCGGAGGCCCCGGCGCCGATCAGCGTGTGCATCTCGTCGATGAACAGGATGATGTCGCCTTCGGCACCCTTCACCTCGTCGAGCACGGCCTTCAGCCGCTCCTCGAACTCGCCGCGGTATTTCGCGCCGGCGATCAGGCTGCCCATGTCGAGCGCCATGAGCTTGCGGTCCTTGAGGCTGTCGGGCACGTCGCCGTTGGCGATGCGCAGCGCGAGACCTTCGGCGATCGCGGTCTTGCCCACGCCAGGTTCGCCGATGAGGACGGGATTGTTCTTCGTCCGCCGGGCGAGGATCTGCACCGTGCGACGGATTTCCTCGTCGCGGCCGATCACGGGATCGAGCTTGCCCGACTTGGCAACCTCGGTGAGGTTGCGAGCATACTTGCTGAGGGCGTCGTAGCTCTCTTCCGCGCTCGACGAATGCGCTTGGCGCCCTCCTCGAAGATCGGTGATCGCCGTCTCCAGCGACTGCGCGGTGAGGCCCGCCGCCTTCATGGCCTGCCCGGTGGCGGTCGTCGTGGCGAGCACCAGCGCGAGCAGCATCCGCTCGACCGTGACGTAGCTGTCGCCGCTCTTCGCCGCGAGCTGCTCCGCCTGGTCGAGGATGCGAACCGCATCGTTGTCGAGGCCGGGGGTCGCCTGCGCGCCGCCGCCCGAAACCTGCGCGATCTTGCCGAGCGCGGCGTCGATCCCTTGGACCGCGACGGCCGGGTTCCCGCCCGCGCGCGTGATCAGGCCGGCCGCCATGCCCTCGCTATCCTCGAGCAGCGCCTTGGCGAGGTGCTCCGGCGTGATCCGCTGATGGTTCATGCGGATCGCGACGGTCTGCGCGCTCTGGATGAAACCCTTGGCGCGGTCGGTGAACTTCTCGAGGTTCATGGGTGTATCAGCCTCCTGTTACACCCAGAGATATTGTTGCGACCGCGCAACGCAAGGGGTGTCAGCGATTGGCGGACCAGTTCCGGACGAATTCCTCGAGCAGGCGCACGCCGTATCCGGTCGCGCCCTTCGGCACGGTAGGGGACCCGCCCGACGACCACATCGTGCCCGCCATGTCCACGTGCGCCCACGGCAATTCCTCGTCCACGAAGCTGCCGATGAACGCAGCACCCAGGCTCGCACCCGGTCCGCCGCCTTCGACGACGTTCTTCAGGTCGGCGATATCGGACTTGAGATCGTCGTAATGGTTGGCATGCAAAGGCAGACGCCAGACGGCCTCGCCGCTCGCTTCGCCCGCCGTCACCAGAGCCGTGCCGAGCGCCTCGTCGCGCGCGAAGAGGCCGGCGTACTCGTCGCCCAGCGCGCCCACGACCGCGCCGGTAAGGGTCGCGATGTCGACGATCGCCGACGGTCTGTGCCGGGCCGCAACGTATTGCACCGCATCGGCCAGCACCAGGCGGCCCTCCGCGTCGGTGTTGAGCACCTCGATCGTCTTGCCACCCATGGTGCGGACGACGTCGCCCGGACGCTGCGCGTTGCCGCCCGGCATGTTCTCGGCGAGCGCGGCGACCGCGACGACATTGACCGGTGCGCGCGACTTGGCGAGTGCCATGACGGTACCGACAACCGCGGCTGCGCCGGCCATGTCGCCCTTCATGCGCGACATGCCGCTCCCGTCCTTCAGCGACAGGCCACCGGAATCGAAGGTGATGCCTTTGCCCGCAAGCGCCACGGGCGCCCCTTCGGCACCGCGATAGTGCACCAGCACCATTCGCGGCGGACGGCGCGATCCCTGGCCCACGCCAAGGATAGCGCCCATTTTCTCGCGCTTCATCGCCGCCTCGTCGAGTACCTCGACGGTGACGCCCGGCACTCCAGCGAACGCGGCGCGCGTGCGATCGGCAAAGGTCTGCGGCCAGACCACGCCTGCCGGTTCGGTGACCAGGTCACGCGCGAAACGCGTACCTTCGGCGATACCCCGATGGCGCGCATCCCACGCGGCCTTCGCGACATCCGGCCCATCGCCCACGATGGTCACCGCCGCGCCCGGTGGGGGCGTCTTCGCGCCGGTCTTGTACCGATCGAACCGGTACTGGCCCAGGGCGTAACCGAGTGCGGCCTCTGCCATCGCTGCTCCGCTTCCAGCGCCCAGGATTGCGACGGGCGACTTCTCGGACCGCAGATCCTGTGCCGCCTTGCCCGCCGCATCGCGGATGGCCAGGGCATTGGGCGCTTCACCCGTTCCGGCAAGGAGGATGCGCGGTCGACTTCCTACACCGCGCAGCGAGAGCACTTCACCTGATTTCCCGGCAAAGCCGCCTGAGGCGATCGCGGCGATCACCGCGTCACGCTCTGCCGCAGTCAACGGCAGTCCAGCAGGAAGTTCGCTCGAACCCAGCATCACCACAAGCGCGGCATCGGCGGGAGCCTGGGCTGCAAAAGCGATCGGCCGCTCGGCGCTGTTGGCTGCGTCAGTCGCGACGACCTGCTGTCCGATCGTTTCTTGCGCGGCGAGCGGCATCGGCAAGACTGCGGCAGTGGCGAGCAGGAAAGCGAACGAAGTCAAGCGCATGGAAATCTCCTTTAGCCTCGTCCCATGGTCCCCGGGCGCAAGCGCGCGCCGCTTGACCCGGCACGACACACAACGCAAGTCTCGGCTCGACGAAAGGGGAACGGGGCCGGATGGACGCAGATCGAGGAACGTGGCGACGCTGGGTGTACCGCTCGCTTGCCGCGCTGGGCATTGTCGCACTCGCGGCCATGATCGGCCTGATGGTGTGGGAGCCGTTCGTAGCCCGGCCCGCTGCACCGATCACTGGGCGGGCGTACAAGGCAGAGATCATACGCGACGAATGGGGTGTGCCGCACATCTACGGCAAGACCGACGCAGACGTCGCCTATGGCGTTGCCCGCGCCCATGCCGAAGACGACTTCTTCACCCTTCAGGACGTGGTCGCGATGACCCGCGGACGATACGGCGCGATCAAGGGCGAGGAGGGGGCGATGTTCGACTACGTCCTGGCGCTGCTCGACGCGCGCGGCACGGCGAAGCGCGAATACGACACGCTCGCGCCGCGCACGCGCCCGGTGCTCGAAGCCTATGCCGCCGGCCTCAACGATTATGCCGCCGCGCATCCGGGCGAGGTGAAACTGGGCAACCTGTTCCCGGTCGACGGTGAGGATATCGCGACCGGCTTTGCATTGCGACAGCCGTTCTTCTTCGGCTTGAATGGGGTCGTCGGCCCGCTTGCCAATGGGGAGACTTTGCTGCCCGATCCGGGTCCTACGCTGAACGGGCCCTTGCCGGACCGCGAGGCGGCCGAGAACGCTGGCTCGAACGCTTTCGCCATCGCCCCCGAGCGATCCGGCGACGGGGTGACCCGCCTCGTCTCCAACAGCCATCAGCCGTTCTGGGGCGGGGTCGCGTGGTACGAACTCGTCGTCGAGAGCGAGGAAGGCTGGCATTTCGCCGGTGCGACTTTCCCTGGAAGCCCGTTCCCCTTCCTGGGCCACAACCGCGATCTCGGGTGGACCAACACGGTCAACCAGCCCGACATGATCGACGTCTACAAGCTGGTCCTCGACGACAAGGGCGAGAACTACCGCCTCGACGGCAAGTGGCTGCCGCTCGAACGCAGTGAGGTCCGACTGCCGGTTCGCTTCGGTCCGGTGGTGCTGCCCGTCACGCGCGAAGTTCTTCGCAGCGTTCACGGTCCGGTCGTCCGAAACGAGCAGGGTCTGTTCGCCTTCCGCTATGGCGGCATGGGCTCGCTAGCCACGCTCGACGCATACTACGACATCAACAAGGCCACCACGTACGATGAATGGCAGGCAATCCTTGCACGGCAGGCAATCCCCAGCACCAACTTCATCTACGCCGACAAGACCGGGACGATCGCATACTGGTATAACGCCGCCATACCACAGCGGCAGTCGGGCCCAGATTGGCGCGGCATCTTGCCCGGTGATCGCGGGGATCTGATCTGGAACGCACTCGTTCCGTTCGACAGCCTGCCGCACTATGTGAACCCGTCGTCGGGCTTCGTGTTCAACGCCAACAACACGCCGTTCGTTGCCGCGGGCAAGGCCAGCGACCTTTCGCCCGGCAGCGTCCCGCCGGAAATGGGGGTGGAACTGAAAATGACCAACCGCGCATACCGCGCGGCGAAATTGCTCGACGAGCCGGGGCCGATCGGTCGCGCACGGCTCGAGGCGATCAAGTACGACACCGGGTGGGAGCGACGGGGCTACGTCAAGCGCGTCCTCGACGGGATAGCCAGGCTAGACACGAGCGGCGATCCACTGCTCAGCGAAGCGAAGCGGATCATGGCCAAATGGGACTTGACCAGCGATGGCGTAGGTCGCGCGGATGCGCTGGCGTTGCTGGTCCTGCGACCGGCGATGGGAGAGGATTACAGTGGCAAGCCGCTGACGCCGGCCAAAAAGCTGCTGACCGACGCAGCGACCCATCTCGAGACGCACTTCGGTCGGCTCGACCCGCCGCTCCAGACGCTTCTGAGACTGCGCCAGGGTCCTGGCCCCCATGCAATCGACCTTCCGCTGGATGGCGGTAGCGACACCTTGCGGGCCTCGACACTGTGGGATGTCGAACCCGATGGCCGGCTAAAGGTCAAACACGGCGACAGCTTCGTCCAGTTCGTCGAGTGGGCGCCAGGCAAGGCGGTAGTAAGCCAGTCGATCCAGCCGTTCGGTTCTGCAACGACTCGAACGGGTAGCCGGCACTACTCCGACCAGGCAGCGCTATTCGTCCAGCACAAGCTCAAGCCGGTGCATTTCACTCGCGCCGATGCCCTGAAAAATGCCGTCAGTCGAAAAGTGGTGACGCACAGGCCGCGAGCCGATTAGGACATGTTCCAGAAGAAAATTCGCGATTCCGGGGACTTTATAATGAACTTTCGCTTTCCCGCCGCCGGGCTGCTGGCGCTCTCGCTGACTGCCTGCGCCACGATGCCCTCCGAGACGACCGCACCCGCCGGAATCGCGAGCGCTGATCCGGTCCCGGTATCGCAATTGGTCGAGGCCGTATCGATCCCGTTCGAGACGTTCGAGCTCGATAACGGGCTGAAGGTGATCGTGCACTCGGACCGCAAGGCGCCGGTCATCGGGGTCACGACGTACTATCGCGTCGGCTCCAAGCATGAACCGCGTGGCAAGACGGGTTTCGCCCACCTTTTCGAACACATCATGTTCACCGGCAGCGAGAACGTCGAGAATTTCGACATACCCCTCGAAGCGGCGGGATCGACGGGCACAAATGGTTCGACCAGCCCGGATCGCACCAACTATGTCGAAACGGTTCCGACCGGTGCGCTCGACCTGGCGCTGATGATGGAAAGTGACCGAATGGGTCACCTGCTCGGCGCGGTGAACCAGGACAAGCTCGACAAGCAACGGGGCGTGGTCAAGAACGAGAAGAACCAGGGCGACAGCCAGCCCTACGGCCTCGTGCGCTATCTGTTCAGCGAGGGGCTTTACCCGGTCGGTCACCCCTATCGCCACTCGACCATCGGTTCGATGGCGGACCTCGATGCCGCGTCGATCGCGGACGTACGCAAGTGGTTCATCGACAATTACGGGCCCAACAACGTCGTCCTCTCCCTGACCGGCGATATCGACGTACCTACGGCGCGGGAGAAAGTGCAGCGCTGGTTCGGCGACATTCCGCGCGGGCCCGAAGTAGCCCAGCCCGAGGCTGGCCCAGTTACCCTATCCGCCCCGGTCAGCCGCGACCATGTCGACCAAGTGCCGCTGGTGCGCGTCTATCGCCTGTGGAGCGGACCGGGCATGACCAGTGCCGACAGCGCGCCGCTGACCGTCGGGCTCGGCGTCCTCGGCGGGCTCGCGTCCTCGCGGCTCGACCGGATCCTCGTTCGCGAGGAGCAGTTGGCTGTGCGCGTATCATCCTACTACGATCAGGACGAACAGCTCGGCACTGCCACGATCTCGATGGACATTCGCCCCGGAGTGGACCGCGCCGCCGCCGAGGCACGGCTCGATGCGCTGATCGCCGAATACCTCGCCAGCGGACCGACCGAGGACGAACTGCAGCGCGCCGCGACAGTACTCGTCAGCGGCCAGATCGACGGGCTTGAGCAGGTGGGCGACTTCGGCGGCAAGGGTTCGACTCTGGCCGAGGGCGAACTCTACACCGGCGATCCCGGCTTCTACAAACGCCAGCTCGCGGCGCTTGCCGCGGTCCGCCCTGACGGCGTGCGCGACGCGATGCAGCGCTGGATGACGCGCCCCGTCTACAAGCTGGCCGTGGTGCCCGGAACGCGCACCGAGAAGGGTGCGACGTTGGGCGGCTGGGGCGACGAAGGCACCGTGCCTCCGCCCAAGCCCGACGCAAAGCTGCCCGCTCCTCCGATCACCCAAGGCCCGCCGCGCGCGATGCCCGAAGTGGGCCCGGTCAAGCCGCTGGTCTTCCCCGCGGTGGAGCGTGCCACGCTGTCGAACGGCATCCCGGTCTCGCTCGCACGGCGCAGCGCGATCCCCAAGGTGAGCATGGCGATCGAGTTCGACGCCGGCTCGGCCGCCGACGGTTCGGCTCGTGCCGGCACTCAGGCGCTGATGATGGACCTGCTCAAGGAAGCGACCACCAGCCGCACCGCGCAGCAGATCGCGGAGGAAGAAGAGCGGCTGGGCGCGAACATTTCCGCCGCCACCGGCCGCGACGTCAGCTCGGTCCAGATGACCGCGCTCACCGCCAACCTCGCCCCGTCACTGGCGCTGATGGCCGACATCGTCCGCAATCCCGCCTTTGCCGATGCCGACGTGGTCCGCGTCCGCAACCAGCGGCTGGCGTCGATCCAGCAGGCGCTGGCGACCCCGCAGTCGATCGCGGCGCGGGCGCTGGACCCGATCCTCTACGGCTCGGCCCACCCGTACGGCTCGGTCGGTGCGCTCGGCACTGCCGAGGTGGTCCAGACGCTCGACCCCGCCGCGCTGCGGACCACCCATGCTAGCTGGGTGCGGCCCGACAAGGCCGCCATCACCGTCGTCGGCGACGTGGCGATGGGCGACCTGCTCCCCCGGCTCGAGGCGGCGTTCGGCAACTGGACGAAGCCAGCGGTTCCTGCCCCGACCAAGGACCTGTCCGCGCCCACTCCGCCGCCGTCGCCGCGCATCGTGCTGATCGACCGCCCGAATTCGCCCAGCTCGATGCTGCTGCTGGGCCGCATCCTGCCGCTTACCGGCACCGCGAAGGACACCGAGGCGCTCGACCTCGCCAACGAGGTGATCGGCAGCGGCTTCCTGTCGCGGCTCAACATGGACCTGCGCGAGACCAAGGGCTGGACCTACGGCGTCGGCACCGGCCTGACTGGCGTCGTCGGCCCGCGCGCGGCGATCGCGCAGACGCTGGTCCAGGCGGACCGCACCGGCGATTCGATCAAGGCCATCTTCGAGCAGATGAAGGCCTTCCCGGCCGGTAAGGGGGTCGACGCGGTCGAGCTGCAGCGGGTGACCGAAGGCAACATCGCCAACCTGCCGACCCGGTTCCAGACCAACAGCCAGGTGCTGGGCGCCCTGCTGACCAACCGCCGCTTCGGACGCCCCGACGACTACCAGGCGCGGCTGGGCGAGATTTACCGCGGGATCGATGCGGCCGAGATCGATGCCGCCGCAGCGCAATACCTGCAACCCGACGGAATGGTCGTGATCGTGGTGGGCGACCGCAAGGTGATCGAGAGCCAGCTCACCGGCCTCGGCCTGCCGATCGAATATCGCGAACCCCAATGAGTGGAGCGTTCGAGGAATTGACAGCGGTGTAAGCAGGGCCGATTGAGGCAGCTACACCGCCGCGAACAAGGAGAGACTACGATGGGCGTTGCCGGAAGCTACGATTGCGTCACCAAGACCCCGATGGGCGACCAGAAGAGCGTGTTTACCGTCACCGACAACGGCGACGGCACCTTCAGCGGCAAGAATGCCGGCGCGATGGGTTCGATGGACATCGAGAACGGCAAGATCGACGGCAATACGCTGACGTGGACGATGAACATGACCGTGCCGATGCCGATGAAGCTGGAAGGCAGCGCCACGGTCGACGGCGACAGCCTGACCGGTTCGGTCAACGCCGGCGCATTCGGTTCGATGCCGATGTCGGGCACCCGCCAGGCCTGAGCCTTCGCGGACGGGATTACTTCAAGAAATCACCAAGAGGGGCGTCGGAGCGATCCGGCGCCCCTTTTCGTTTGGGCGGCGGACGAACGCGAACATCGCCAAGTTCACTCATGCGAGACGCGACGGCCGCACGGTGAAAATTCGCGAAGTTCACGTTCATGACGAAGAACGACGGCATCTTCGCGCGGCAAGCAGGATCGACGGTATGAAAGAGCCGTCGCAGAGGTTACCCGCCCGCCGACGAGTAGGAAAACTGTTTGCTTGAGGCGCTCTTCTGGCCCTGTGCCAGGAAAGGAGAAGGCCTCCGACGACCGCCGAGGAATTCGTTGCGCTCATAGGTTCCGTGCAGTCGCCTCCAAATCATCGCGAGCCAGCCAACCGGTAACCCACCGCCGGTTCGTTGAGGATCAGCAGGGGGTCTGCCGGGTCATCTTCCAGCTTCTGCCGCAGCGCCCGGATGGCAACCCGCAGGTAATCGATCTGATCTTGCCGTGCAGGCCCCCATATGGCGCGAAGCAGTTGTCTGTGCGTCAGCACCCGGCCGGCGTGTTTCGCCAGTTCGGCAAGGACCGCGTACTCCTTCGGTGTCAGGTGAACGCTTTCGGCGCCCTTGGTCACAGTGCGGCGGTACAGGTCGATCGCGACGTCTCCGATCACGATGGGCTCACGATCCGCTCCAGGAGCGAGGTCTAGCAGGTTGTCGATGTAACGATCCAGTTTGGTCGTCTCGGCCGCCACCGCCGAAACGGCCACCTTGTCTGCCGTGCCCGAACGGCGGAGCGAGCGGACGCCCGCACTGATCGCATTGAGGCTGGGCTTCACGTCCTGCCCGATGGTGGACAACAGCGCGTCGCGCATGCTGTCACGCTCGCGCAGGGCGACAAGGTCGCGCGCATCGCGTTCGGCCCGCGCGCGCGCCAGGGCGAGCGCGGTCTGGTCCAAGAGGTTCTCGAGCAGAACCATCTGATCGGTCGCGACGGGGGGCATACCGTCATCACGTGACAGGCCGACGGCTACGCGCACGCCCACTGGAACGCGAACGGGATGGAACTGCCAGTCGGCGATCGTCGCGGCCCGGCGCACGCCGCGACCAGCCGGCTCGCCCGCTGCAATGACATGCGCCGCGGCGGCGAGGTCGGCTGGCGACAAACTGGGCTCGCGGGGTGAGCTGGCGACGGCGTGCGGGTCCTGCTCGTCACTCACCAGAACGGCATCGCAGCGAAACAGCCGGGCAAGCTCGCGGACCGTGACGCCGAAGATGGCTTCCTCGTCCGCGCACGAGAGCAGGCGACGGGCGAAGCCCGCTATCGTTGCGTTCCTCCCCGCGTGCGCTGCGGCAATCTGCTTTTGCTCACGCAGCGATCCGGCGAGGCTGCTCGTCACCAAGGCGACGATGAACAGCACGAAGACCGTGACGATGTCCGACGGCCGACTGATCATCAGCGTCTGGAAGGGGGCGGTGAAGAAGTAGTTGTAGGCCAGCGTGGCGATCAGGGCAGCCGCGAGTGACAGCCACACTCCGCCGTATATTGCCGCCCCCAGCACAGGGAGAAGGTAGAGCAGTACCGCGGGTGCAGTCCCCCACCGCTCAGCAATGAGCAGACCTGCGATGGTCGCCGCCACGATACCCAGCAGGGCGAGGAAAAAGCCTGCCCACTTGCTCGTCAGGGACTGTCCCTCGCGAATGCCTGGAAAGTGCGTATCCATGAAATAGTGATCGGCGCGCGAAAGGCGTCAGTCGAGTACGAAATCGGCGATCCGCTCAAATCCACATGGAATCTTTATGCGGGTCTCGCCCACTTGAAGGACCTGACAACCATCCAACCCGGCGAGGAACAGATTGCCCCGCCCGCCCCGCTCGCGAAACCCGCGCCCCCGGCCCTTCCCGCCCTGATGCTGGGCGCGATAGGCGTCGTGTTCGGCGATATCGGTACGTCTCCGTTATACGCCATGAAGGAAAGTTTCATCGGCCCCCACCCGCTGGCCGTGGACCGGATGCATATCTTCGGGGTCCTGAGCCTGGTGTTCTGGTCGCTGATGCTGATCGTCACGCTCAAGTACGTCTTTGTGGCTATGCGTGCCGACAACAAGGGCGAAGGTGGATCGTTCGCGCTGCTGGCGCTGATTTCGCGCCATATTAGCGGCGTCCGGCAACAGGCGACTTTGGTTGCCCTCGGCGTACTGGCAGCGGCGCTGTTCTATGGCGATGCCATGCTCACCCCGGCAATATCCGTGCTGTCCGCGGTCGAAGGCCTGACCATCGTCGAGGAGCGGCTCGAACCGCTAGTCGTGCCGCTCGCGTCGCTGATCCTGATCGCCCTCTTCCTGATCCAGTCGCGTGGTACCGCGCGGATCGGAAAGCTTTTCGGGCCAATCGTGCTGATCTACTTCGCTGCGCTGGCCGTTCTGGGCGTGGCGAACATCGTCGCACGCCCGGAGGTCCTGGGAATCGCCAACCCGATATGGGCGATCCAGTTTTTCGCTTACGACCCCAAGCTCGCATTCCTGGCGATGGGTTCGGTGTTCCTTGCGGTGACCGGTGCCGAGACACTCTATGCGGACATGGGCCACTTCGGCCGCAAGGCGATCGGATTGAGCTGGCTGACGTTGGTCTATCCGTGCCTGATGCTCAACTACATGGGTCAGGGCGCATTGCTGCTGGGCAATCCCGCGGCGGTAGAGAACCCGTTCTACCTCATGGCACCGGAATGGGCCCGCCTTCCGCTCGTGCTGATCGCTACGGCGGCTACGATCATCGCGAGCCAGGCGGTCATATCGGGGGCATTCTCGGTCACGCACCAGGCGATACAGCTCGGCTTCATCCCCCGCCTCAAGACTCTGCACACGAGCGAGCGCGCTGTCGGGCAGATCTACATTCCTTCGGTCAACTGGGGTCTGCTCATCATGGTGCTCGTGCTGATCGCCAGCTTCGGCGAATCCACGCGGCTCGCCTCGGCCTATGGCATATCGGTCGTGGGTACGATGATCATCACCACCGCGATGCTCGCGTTCCTGGTCTTCCACGTGTGGCGGTGGAACCGCGTCGTGGCGGGCACCACGATTGCGCTTTTCGCTATCGTGGACGGCACGTTCTTCGCTTCGAACATCACCAAGGTCGCCGACGGCGGGTGGTTTCCGCTGGTGGTCGCGGGCGTGATCTTCGTCCTGCTGACGACGTGGGCCAAGGGCCGGCAACTGATGCGGGACAAGCTGGCCGCCGATACCGTGCCTCTCGATGTCTTCATCGATTCGGCGGGACCCTCTGTGCACAGGATCGGGGGTACGGCGGTATTCTTGACCGCCGCCAGCGAAGGCGTTCCGGCGGCTCTGTTGCACAACCTCAAGCACAACCAGGTTCTGCACGAGCGCATCCTGATCCTGACGGTGAAGGTGGAAGAGGTTCCATCGATCGCTCCGGAAGAGCGGTTGCAGGTGACGAGCCTGAGCCACGGCTTCCACCGCGTCACGCTGCACTACGGCTTCATGGACGACGTCGACGTGCCGCGCGATCTTGCCGCCATCGAGCAGCCATGCGGCGCCTCGCTCGACCTGATGCGGACCAGCTTTTTCCTCGGACGCCAGAAGCTGATCGCTTCGCGGGACGTCGCCGGAATGGCATTGTGGCGCGAACGCCTGTTCGCCTGGATGCTGAAAACGTCGGAATCCGCGATGGATTTCTTCAAGTTGCCGACGAACCGCGTCGTGGAACTGGGCAGTCAGCTGAGAATCTGATCCCGCGCCCGCTCACTCCCCCGGGTGATAGAAATCCCATATCATCTGCGCCACGCCGGCGCTGATGCCGGGGGTGCGCTTGAGGTCGTCGAGGGAGGCGGCGCGGACCTTGCTCGCGGTGCCGAAGGCCAGCAGCAGCGCGCGTTTGCGGCCCGGGCCGATGCCGGGGATCTCGTCGAGCGGCGAGGCGGTGATCGCGCGGCTGCGCTTGGCGCGGTGCGCGCCGATGGCGAAGCGGTGAACCTCGTCGCGCAGGGTCTGGAGGTAGAACAAGAGCGGCGAATTGGTCGGCAAGGTCTTTTCGCGCCCGTCGGGGAAGTGGAACACCTCGCGGCCTTCCCTGCCGTGGTGCGGGCCCTTGGCGATCGCTATCAGCGGCACGTCCTCGATCCCCAGTTCCTCGAGCGCGTCCTTCACGCTCGACATCTGGCCCTTGCCGCCGTCGATCAGGACGAGATCGGGCCAGACCCCGTTCTCCCCGCCCTGCTCGCGGTCGGGATCCTGTTCGAGCGCGCGGGCGAACCGCCGCGTCATCACCTCGCGCATCATCGCGAAGTCGTCGTTGGTCTGGGCGGTCTTGATGTTGAACTTGCGATACTGGCCCTTCACGAAGCCTTCCGGCCCGGCTACGACCATCGCGCCCAGCGCCTTGTCGCCCTGGATGTGGCTGTTGTCGTAGACCTCGATCCGCCGCGGCGGGGCGTCGAGCTCGAGGAATTCGGCCAGCTCGCGCAGGAGCCGGGCCTTGGTGCCGCTTTCCGCCAGGCGACGCTCCAGCGCCTCGACCGCGTTGCGCTGCGCCTGGCTCATCAGCTTGCGGCGCAGGCCGCGCTGCGGGATCGAGATGTCGACGCCGTGACCCGCCTTTTCGCACAGGGCCTCGGCGATCAGCTCCTGCTCGGGCAGGGTCCGGTCGACCAGGATCGTGCGCGGCGGGGGCACTTCCTCGTAGAACTGCAGCAGCACGTCGGCGAGCACCTGGTCGGGGTCGATCTCGGCGGTGTGGCTGGGGTAGAAGGTGCGATGGCCCCAGTTCTGCCCGCCGCGGATGAAGAACGCCTGCACGCCCATCTGCCCGCCCTTCTCCGCCAGCGCGAAGACGTCGGCATCGCCCACGCCCTGCGCGTTGATCGCCTGGCTGCCCTGGATCGCGGTTGCCGCGCGCAGCCGGTCGCGCAGCATCGCCGCGCGTTCGAAGTCGAGCGCCTCGGCCGCCTGGGCCATCTGCACCTCGATCTTCTTCTGCACCGCGCCCGACTTGCCGGACAGGAACTCCTTGGTCTCGGCGACCAGTTCGGCATAGCCGGCCTCGTCGATCCGGCCGACGCACGGGGCGCTGCAGCGCTTGATCTGGTAGAGCAGGCACGGCCGGTCGCGGCGGGCGAAAAAGCTGTCGGTGCAGGATCTTAGCAGGAACAGTTTCTGCAGCGCATTGATCGTCACGTTGACCGCGCCGGCGCTGGCGAAAGGGCCGTAGTAATTGCCCTTGGCCCGCCGCGCGCCGCGATGCTTGCTGATCCGCGGAAAGGCATGCTCGCCCCGCAGCAGGATGAACGGGAAGCTCTTGTCGTCGCGCAGCAGCACGTTGTACGGCGGGCGGAAGCGCTTGATCAGCTGCGCTTCGAGCAGCAGCGCCTCGGCCTCCGAATTGGTGACGACGATTTCCATGCCGCGCGTCTGGCTGACCATCCGCTTCAACCGGTTGGAGAGCGCCTTGACCTGCGTGTAGTTCGCCACCCGCGCTTTCAGGCTGCGCGCCTTGCCGACGTAGAGCACATCGCCGCGCGCATCGAGCATCCGGTACACGCCCGGGAGCGGCTTCAGCGTACGGACGGTCTCGCGGATCGCGGCGACCCCCGCCTCGATATCGGGCTGCGCGCCCGCGCCCTTGACCGTGTAGGTCGCCCGCTCCTCGAGAAAGCGTTCCTGGCCGCGCGGATCGTGCGGAGAGCCTGCTTCGGTGCGCGACATGACCCGGCAGATAGGGCTTCGCGCGCGCGCGTCAAATAGGCGGCGTGGCCCTTATGCGGCGAAAGGCATGGCATCGGCATGGGGCCGCGCCTCGGCGGCGAGCGGGGTCAGCGCGGCAAGAAAATGGCGGGTCGCGGCGTCCCATCCGAAGTCTCGCGCGCGCGCCGCGCAGTCCGCCCGGTGCTTGCCCAGGGCCTCGCGCACGGCGACGCCGAGGTCGGGCGACAGAGCGCCGCATTCGGGCGTCACGATCGCGCGCGGGCCGTCTTCGGGCAACGCGGCGACCGGCGTGCCGCAGGCGAGCGCCTCCACCATCACCAAGCCGAAGGTGTCGGTGCTGCTGGGAAACACGAACACGTCGGCGCTGCGGTATGCCGCGGCCAGCTCCGCCCCGCGCATCGGACCCAGGAACACCGCATCGGGAAAGCGCACGGCCAGCGATGCCCGCGCCGGTCCATCGCCGACCACGACCTTGGTCCCGGGTACGTCGAGCGCCAGGAACCGCTCGACGCTCTTCTCCACCGCGATCCGGCCGACATAGAGCATGATCGGGCCGGGCAGCCGGCGGAACGCGGGATGGAAGTCCCCCACCGGCGAAAACTGCCGCAGGTCGACCCCGCGGCTCCACGGCAACGTCGGCCCGACGCCGTGGCTCGCGAGCTCGCTGCGCAGGCCCTCGGTCGCCGCAAGGGTGGCGGTCGCCGGGGCGTGGAACCAGCGGATGAACCGCCAGAACGGTGCAGCGGGCATGTGCGTGCGGCGCGAGAGGTACTGCGGGAAATGCGTATGATACGCGGTCGTGAACGACAGGCCGTGCCGCTGCGCCCAGCTGCGCGCGGCGATGCCCAGCGGACCTTCGGTGGCGAGGTGCAGGGCATCGGGGGCGAATGCCTCGATCCGCGCGCCGACCTTCGCACGCGATGCGAGCGCGAGGCGGATTTCGGGATAAGTGGGGCACGGTACAGATCGATAATCGGCGGGCGAAACCACTCCAACCGTGTGGCCGAGCCGCTCCAGGCCTTCGCGCGTCGCCTCAAGTGTGCGCACCACGCCGTTGATCTGCGGCGTCCAGGCGTCGGTTACGATGCAGATGCGCATCACGCGGCCTCCTTCCGGGTAACGGGCACCAGCGTGGGCGCCGTGCGCGCCGCAACCTCTTCGGCCCAGCGCAGGATCTCCATCGTCCCGTCCGCGCGCTCGACCAGCGCGGTGCAGCTCTCCACCCAATCGCCGTCGTTGTAATAGGCGATGCCGTCGAAATCGCGGATCTCGGCGGTGTGGATGTGCCCGCAGACGACGCCGTCGACCCGGCGCTTGCCCGCGGCATGGGCGACCGTCTCCTCGAAGCGAGAGATGAACGCGACCGCGTCCTTGACCTTGTGCTTGGCGTGCGCGGACAGCGACCAGTACGGCAGGTCGAACCGGCGCCGGACGGCGTTGATCACGACGTTGAGGCGGAGCAGCAGATTGTAGGCCGTGTCGCCCGCGAACGCGAGCCAGCGCTGGCCCATCACGACCGCATCGAACTCGTCGCCGTGCAGCACCAACAGGCGGCGTCCATCGGCGGTCTCGTGCACGGCCGACCGCCGGATTTCCACCCCGCCGAAGTTGGAACCGGTGAACTGGCGGAACATCTCGTCGTGATTGCCGGGGATATAGACCACCCGCGTGCCCACCTTGGCCTTCTTCATGATCCGGCGCACGATCGCGTTGTGGCGCTCGGGCCAGTAGAAGCGCTTCTTCATCCGCCAGCCGTCGATGATGTCGCCGACGAGGTAGAGCGTGTCGCTGTCACAGTGGTCGAGGAAGTCGAGCAGCAGCGCACAGTTGCAACCGCGGGTGCCGAGGTGGACGTCGGAGATCCAGATGGCGCGGTAATGCCGTCGCGGCGCGCCCGACGGACCGATGCCGCGCTCGGTCTTCGACAACTGCTTGAACGCCGCCTGGGCCGGAATTTCAGTCAGCATGCGGTGGTACTCCTGCCGGTTTCACGCCGCATGAATCATCCATGTGACGGGTTGGCGGCTGGATTACGGTTCCGAGTCGGTCTGCGATCGCCTAGGCGCCTGGCGATGGAATACGATGCGATCATCCTGGGCGGCGGGGCGGCGGGCCTGATGTGCGCCGCGCGTGCCGGCGGGCGCGATCGCCGCGTGCTGGTGCTGGAGAGGGCAGAGGCGGTCGGAAAGAAGATCCTTATCTCGGGCGGGGGCCGGTGCAACTTCACCAACCTTGGCGCAGGACCGGCGAACTATCTGTCGGCCAATCCGCATTTCGCCAAGTCCGCGCTCGCCCGGTACACGCCCCGCGACTTCCTCGACCTCGTCGAAAACCACGGCATTGCCTGGCACGAAAAGACGCTGGGGCAGCTCTTCTGCGACGGGTCGGCGAAGCAGATCGTCGCCATGCTGCTGGCCGAATGCGCGGACGGCGGGGTGGAGGTGCGCTGCGACGCGGACGTAGGCGAGGTGGGCCACGCCGACGGCCGCTTTCGCGTGGGCGGCGACAGCGCTCCGTCGCTGGTGATCGCTACCGGCGGCCCGTCGATCCCCAAGATGGGCGCCACCGGCTACGCCTACGATCTGGCGCGACGATTCGGTCTGAAGGTGGTCGAACCGCGCCCCGCGCTCGTGCCGCTGACGCTGGGCGGCGAGGACGTATTGTTCCGCGACCTGTCGGGCGTGTCGGCCGAAGTCGTCGCCCATGCGGGAAAGGCCGCCTTCCGCGAGGCGGCGCTGTTCACTCATCGCGGCCTGTCGGGCCCCGCGATCCTGCAGGCCTCGAGCTATTGGCGGCCGGGCGAGGAGGTGGCGGTGAACTTCCTGCCCGATCGCGCGCCGGGCTGGCTGCTCGATGCCAAGCAAGCCGTGCCGGGCGGATCGGTTCGGGCGCTGCTGCGCGAGGCGCTGCCCGCCCGGCTGGCCGATACGCTGGCGGACCGGCTCGGGCACGAAGGCGAACTGGCGCGCCTGTCGGACAAGGCACTGCGCGATGCCGAGGCGAAGCTGGCGCGCTGGACCTTCCGGCCCAACGGCAGCGAGGGCTTCGCCAAGGCCGAGGTAACCGTGGGCGGGATCGCCACCGACGGGCTTTCGTCGAAAACGATGGAGGCGAAGGCCGTTCCCGGTCTCTACGCGATCGGCGAGGCGGTCGACGTGACCGGCTGGCTGGGCGGATACAACTTCCAGTGGGCCTGGGCGAGCGGTGTGGCCGCAGGGGACGCGATCTAGCCAGAGATTGCCAACCGCCCCTCTTGTGTTAGTCTCCCTGCCGCAGACCCACGCAACGTGGGCGCGGGGGGAGAACCGGATGCGCCAGTTGCAGGGCATGGATGCCAGCTTCGTCGCGCTCGAGACGAAGAATTCGCCGATGCACATCGGCTCGATCCTGATCTACAACCCGGAAACCGCGCCCGGCGGCTTCGTGCGGTTCAAGGACATCCTCGCCTTTTTCGAAAGCCGCATGCAGCTGTCGAAGACGATCCGCCAGCGCATGGTGCGCGTGCCCTTCGACCTCGACTATCCCTACTGGATCGAGGATCCGGACTTCGACCTGGAGTATCACGTCCGGCACGTCGCGCTGCCGCAGCCGGGCGATTGGCGGCAACTGTGCATCCAGGCGGCGCGCATCTTCGCCCGCCCACTCGACCTGACGCGACCGCCGTGGGAGTTCACCGTCGTCGAGGGGATCGACGGGATCGCGGGCGTGCCCAAGGGCTCCTACGCGATGGTGACCAAAGTCCACCACGCCGCGATCGACGGGATGAGCGGGATCGACCTGATGGAGGCGATGCACACGCTGCGCGCCGACGATGGACCGCCGGACACGCCCGATACCTGGAAGCCCGAGAAGGTGCCCAATCCCGCCGAGCTGCTCGGCAAGAGCTACTTCAACGCGGTGACCAACCCGCTCAAGCAGCTCGAAGTGGCAGCTAAAGCCGCGCCGGGGCTGGCAAAGGCGATCAAGGGCCTGGTTGCCAAGGACTTCAAGGTTTCGGGCGAGATGGTCGCGCCCAAATCCCGCTTCAACAAGGTCATTTCGCCGCACCGCGTGGTCGAGGGGCGCAGCGTCCCGCTGGCTGACATCAAGGCGATCCGCGCGCTGGCGCCGGGGGCCAAGGTCAACGACGTGTTCCTGGCGATCGTCGGCGGCGCCTTGCGCAAGTATCTCCTCGCCAAGGACGACCTGCCCAAGAAGACGCTGACCGCGATGGCGCCGATCTCCGTCCGGTCCGGCCAGGAAAAGGGCGACATGGGCAACCAGGTCGCCGCGATGGTCGCCCCGCTCGGCACGCATATCGACGATCCGGCCGAGCGGCTGCGCTTCGTCCACGCGCAGACGACCAACTCGAAGGCGATGACGGAAGCGGTTGGCGCCCGCAACATGACCGAGATGAGCAAGGTCAGCCCCGCATTGTGGATGAGCCTGGGGGCCCAGCTCTATACCCGGCTCGGCCTCGCCAATCGCGGTATGGGACCGATGTTCACCACCGTGGTTACCAACGTGCCCGGCCCGCCGGTGCCGATCTATTCGACCGGCGCCCGGCTCGAGAGCATGTACGGCCTCCTCTGCCTGACCGATGGCACGGGCCTGGGACACACGGTGCAGAGCTATTGCGACGAGGCGACGATCACCTTCACCGCCTGCCGCGAACTGATGCCCGATCCGGAATTCTACGCGCAGTGCATCGAGAACAGCTTCACCGAACTGCGCGACGCCGCCGGGGCGATTGAATCAGCCCCTAAAGCCAAACCCAAAGCCCCCGCCAGGCCGCCTAAGAAGGCCGCCAGCAAAGCGTCCGCGGGCACCAAGCCGCGCGCCGCCCGTTCTTCTCCCAAATCCGCCGGCAAGCGTCCGGCCCGCACGAAAGCATCCGCATCATGACGACAGCCACCGCAGCGCGCCAGCGAGCGCATCCGCCCAGCCGCCTGCTGGCGCTGACCGAACCGCACCGCGCGCTGGGCGAACTGGCGGCTTTCATGGCGCTACGACCCGCCCTGTCGTTCCTGCCACGCGGAGACGGGCATGGAGTGCTGGTCCTGCCCGGCTTCATGGCGGGTGACGGATCGACCGGCCCGATGCGCCGGCTCCTCGCCCAGCTCGGCTACGACGTGACCGGATGGAACCTCGGGCGCAACCTGCGGGTCGACAACGGCCGGATCGAGGCGATGGGACGCTGCGTATCGTCCCTGCACGAGCGCACCGGTGGGAAGATTTCGATCATCGGCTGGAGCCTGGGCGGCGTGTTCGCGCGCGAACTGGCCAAGCAGATGCCCGACATGGTCCGGCAGGTCATCACCCTTGGTAGCCCGATCAGCGACAACCGCCGCTTCACCAATGCACGACCGCTGTTCGAGGCGATCAACGGTCGGCGGCCCGAACCGATGAAAACCGGCCGCTTCCGCAAGCTCGCCGATGCACCGCCGGTGCCGACGACCTCGATCCTGACGAAAGGCGACGGCGTGGTTCACTGGCGCGGATCGGTCCAGCACCCCGATCGCAATCCGCTTACCGAGAATATCGAGGTCTACGCCAGCCACATCGGTCTGGGCGTCAATCCGGCGGTAATGCTCGCCATCGCCGACCGGCTGGCGCAGGCCGAAGGCGCGTGGAAGCCGTTCAGCGCGCGCGGCATCGCCTCGCTCGCATTTCCCACGGTTCGGGTGCACTGACCGCAGCTTGAAACGCATGGGGTTTGCCTGAGCGGAAGGCGATGATAACGTTCTCTCGATAAGTCACGAGAGAGGAAAATCATGCGCTGCCTTGCCTTCGCTCTCATCGCGGGTGCCGCCTCAGCCGCATGTCCAGCTTTCGCGCAGCAGCAGCCTGGCGGACCACCGCCCGGCGGCGGCGCCCCACCAACCGAGGTGCGGGTCGACAATCGCGGCATGGGGTCGATCGACGACATTCCCCAGCAGAGCCGCGATCCGCGCACGGCGGCGGAGAACGCTCTCGCCCGGCGCGGCGACGTGCGCGCCGATCTCACCGCCAATGGCCGCTCAAGGGAAGCCGCACAGGCGCTTGCCTATCGCGAGGCAATCGATCGCTATGTGGGTAAATCGAACCCGCGTCGGCTCGAAGCGCTGGGCGCAGCCGAAGCAGTCAAGGTGGGAAGCACGTTACCCGACGACGCCAAGGCGATCCGCTCCGCCCTGGATAAGGACCTCGCCGCGTGGCGCGACGCGTTCGGCTTCGACAAGGCGACGTTTCAGGATCAGCGCGACCAGTGGCTGACGGAGAAGACACCGATGACCGCATCCGACTGGGCCAGGCGGCGGGCCGAATGGTTCGCCGCTCGCGACGCCTGGATCGAAGGTCAGAAGGCCTGGGCGGCGGAACAGGCCGCCGCGAAATAGGACTTCGATGAAAAGCCGGCGCCTCCGGAGCCATCGCGGCTCCGGAGGCGTGCGCAATCAGAACAGCTTGCGCAGCTCGATCTCGAAGAACCGACCGGTCGGATCGACCAGTCCCGGCTGGTAGCGCAGCGGAACAACGCCGGAGGAATCGGTCACTCGCTGCTGTGCATCGAACACGTTGTTGACGCGCAGGCCGAGCCGGGTGCCCTTCCAGAAGCCCGGACCGTTGCTGCCAGTCAGCCATTCCTGCTGCTCGAGGTTGGCGAATACCCGCAGATCGAAGGTGGCGAGCGCGCCGAAGCGCAAGTCGCTGGAACCCGGCAGGCCGCTCCCGTTCACCGTGGTCGGGCTGGAATAGCGGCCCGAGATGCGCGCTCCGAGACCGTCCTTGAACAGGCCGCCTTCGAACTCGATCCGGTGGCGCGACACGCCGCCCTCGCCCAGCGCATCGCCCGACAGGAGATCGAGCGCCGGACCGCCGGGCGCCACCAGCGCACGGTTGTTCAGTTCGATGCTGTGATAGACCGACAGGTTCCAGCGACCCTGCCCGTCACCGCCGCCCATCATGCCGCCCGGCCCGCCGCCACCGCGTCGACCGCCTCCACCCGCAGGCGCGCCATCGGCAGGCGGTGCGCCCGCCGCCGGTCCGCCTTCACCGCGCCGACCCTGTGGTCCGCCCTCGGGAATCGCGCAGATCCGGGTCCGCAGTTCGGCAAGCCGCGCCTGGTCGATCGTCCCGTCCGGCCCCTTGAGCCGGTCGGCGATCTGGGCCGGAAGCGCGGCCACATCCACCTGTCCGTCACTGCCGCAAGCCAGCGCGGTGCGGAGCGCGGCGAACTGGGCGGGGTCGAACCTGGCAGGTCCGCCTTGCGTGCTGGGTGTGCCGTCCGCGTTGCAGAAGCGTGACCGCAATTCGGCGACGCGCGCCGGATCGATCTGGCCGTCCGGCCCCCTGAGCCGTGCGAGCATCGCTTCGGGGATACCGGTCAGGTCCGGCACCTCGCCCTGCGGCGTCGCACAGAATTTCGTGCGCATTTCGGCGAAGCGCGCCGGGTCGAAGCCGCCTTGCCTCCCGCCTTGGCCGCCGGCAGGCGGCCCGCCCGCGCCAGCCTGCGTAGTGGCCTGAGGAGCCGGTGCAGGCTGCGACTGAGCGGGCTGGGCTGCCCCCATCATGGCCCGAAATCCTCCGCGGCCACCGCCCCCGCCCTCGGACTGCGGCGACGGCTTGCCGACCCGGCCGAACAGATTGATGCCATAACGGATGCGCGAGGAGCGTCGCTCGGCAAAGGTCACCGATCGGCGGTCCACCGCCAGCAATGTGCCGTCGGCTGCGCGGGTAACGCGATCCGGGAATGCCGCTTCGATCGCCGGGGTCAGCAACGGGAAGCCTTCGGTCGTGTTCTCGGAGTTATTGCGGAAATACTCCGCGCGGATGCTGGCCCGATCGAACAGGTCGAAATCGTAGCTCGCCGATACCTTGAGGTCGCGCTGCGTCTCGGCCAGGAGATCGGGATTGCCGCCGGAGATCACGCTGGCGAGCACGGTCTGCCCGGTGGTAAAATCATAGACCGGAACGTTGACGTCCTCGATGATCGGGCCGCCCAACTGGCTGAGGCCGGGGGCGACCTCGCGCACGATCGTGCTGGCCTGGAACGACAACCGCTCGGTCGGCCTCCAGTTCAGTCCTGCATTCCAGTCGGTCAGCGTGCCGAAGTCGGACAGGTAGTCGACCCCTCCGCCGATATTGACCGACAGGTCGCCGATGGCGTCGAGAAAGCCTTCACGGGTGCTCGTTACAGGCAGGCTGAGGCTGGCTCCGCCATTGAGATTGCCGCGCGTCAGGCTGGTTTGGGTCGCGGCTCCGCGCGTGTCGGTGCTTTCGATGCGGCCCCAGTCGTATCCGGCATCCAGCGTCAGGCTGGCCTCGCCCGCCGGCAGCATGAAGGGCGACCCCGAGATCGTTGTCTTGGGGTTTGCAGACCAGGTGCGGCTCAGCGACCGGTCGGTCCCGCCCCCGCCACGCCGATCGATCCGGCTGTCGGAATCGGTTCGGCTCGCATCCAATGTGGTCGATAGCTGCCAGGCACCGATGCCCAGATTGTAGGCCGTGCCCAGCGCATAGGTATCGGTGTCGGTACGCCGGTCGATCGGATCGAGCGTGATCGGGTCGATACCGGACAGCGAATCGGTGACGGAACGGCTGACTTGTCCGTTGAGCGTCAATTGTCCGCCCGACCCCATTTCGCCCAGGCCCTGGGTCACGGTCGCGTTGGCCTCGACCGTCTGCTGGCGAGAGACGAGCGTGCGGAAGTCGGCCGGGTCGAGACCGGCAGCGGTGATCGCCGGATCGGTGTCGACCGTCTGGACGATACCGCGCTCGGCCTCGGTCAGCGCGCTGCGGCGGGTTACGCCGATGTTGGCGTTGACCCGGCGCGGGCCGCTGATGGTGAGGATGCCGGCTTCCGCTTCGCCGGCGGTGTAGCCACCGCGACTGGGCATGCCGAACTCGACTTCGACTTCGCGGCTGGCAAAGCTGGGCTTGAGGATGAAGTTGACCACGCGCGCATCGGGCGGGAAGCCGAACTGAAGCGCGACTTCCTCGGGCAGGACCTCCACCTTGCGGATAGCCTCGGGCGGGAAGCGTCCCAACTCGCGGAAGTTTGAGACACGCTGTCCGTTGACGAGGAACACGGGTCGTCCGCCGCGACCCCGACCGGAACCGGTCTGCGGAGCGAGTTGCGCGACGAGGTCGGCAATCGAAGTCGCGCCGTAAGCCGCGACTTCCTCCTCGTTCAGTTCGAGGACCGGCGGACTGTCGGTTTCCACCTGCCCGGGAATGCGGGCCGCAGTAACGACGATCTCGTCCCCGTAATCCTGGTCCTCGGCCGGTGCGGCCTCCTGCGCCTGCGCGGTCGGCGCCGCATCCTGTGCGGATGCAGCGGACGCCAGCGCAAGCGCCAGCAGCGAAACTTTCGATGAAATGCGCAAGATGGTGTAGAACCCTTTTTGGAAACTTCCCCGCCCCCGCGAGATACGCATGGGGGATAGGTGCGGATGACGGCAACCCGCAGTCGGGTAACTTTTTGTCGCGCAATCCTTTCCCACAGATGACGCGCACGCTTCCCTTTTGTGCGCACCGCGTCTAAGGGCGGCGACCAATTCGACGAACTAACATCAGGAACCGAAGAACTACATGGCCAAAGAAGAACTCCTCGAAATGCGCGGCAAGGTGGTCGAGTTGCTGCCGAACGCGATGTTCCGGGTGGAGCTTGAGAACGGTCACGAGATTCTCGGCCACACCGCCGGCAAGATGCGCAAGAACCGCATCCGCGTGCTGACCGGCGACGAAGTGCTCGTCGAACTGACGCCCTACGACCTGACGAAGGGGCGCATCACCTACCGCTTCATGCCGGGACGCGGCGGCCCGGGGCCGCAGTAACGCGGCCGGGCGCCGATGCCCGATCTCGTCCTCGCTTCCGGCAGTCCGCGCCGCCGCGAGCTTCTGTCTCGCCTCGGTGTCGAGCCGCTGCGCGTAGCGCCCGCCGACATCGACGAAACTCCGCGCAAGGCCGAACTGCCGCGCGACTATGCGGTGCGCATGGCGCGCGAAAAAACAGCGGCGGCCGCCTTCGACCAGGAGGCCTTTGTACTGGCAGGCGACACAGTGGTCGCGGCCGGACGGCGCATACTGCCCAAGGCCGAGGACGAGGCGACCGCTCGCCAGTGCCTCGAACTCCTCTCCGGTCGGCGCCACCGCGTGCTGTCGGCGATCGCGTTGCGCGCGCCGGACGGACAACTTCGCGAACGATTGAGCGAAACGCAGGTGCGCTTCAAGCGCCTCTCCGCCGAAGAGATCGACGCATATATCGCGGGCGGCGAATGGCACGGCAAGGCCGGCGGATATGCGATCCAGGGCAGCGCCGAGGGCCTGATCGCGTGGATCGGCGGAAGCCATTCCGGCGTGGTCGGATTGCCGCTCTTCGAGACCAGGGCGCTGCTCAGGGCGGCAGGGTTTCCCATTGGCTGACTGGCTTATCGAGCGGGGGATCGGCGAGGATCGCGCCCTGCTCGTTGAACGGGGTCGGGTCCTGGCCGCCAAGGTTCGCTGGCCGGGGGAGATTGAAGCCGGCACACGCCTGCAGGCCACGCTAACCCAGCGCACTTCAGGTTCCCCGCGTGGACTTGCGACGACGGCCGATGGCCACGCGATTTTCGTCGACCGCCTGCCCCGCGTGGCAAGCGAGGGCGCCCGGATCGAGGTCACCGTGACCCGCGCGGCAACGGCTGAGCGGGGCCGCTTCAAACGCGCGCAGGGTCGCTGGAGCGACGGCAGCGACGAGTCGATTGAACCCGGCGCTTTCGATGTCGCCGCGCCGGTCCGCCGCTTTCCCGCAGGCCTGTGGGAAGACGTATGGAGCGCCGCGCGGGACGGCGAAGTCGCGTTTCCCGGTGGCTCGCTGCTGTTCGCGGTGACACCGGGGATGACGGTGATCGACGTGGACGGCGACCTGTCGCCGCGCGAACTGGCAGTGGCGTCGGTCCCACCGATCGCGCTGGCATTGCGACAGATGGACTTGGGCGGATCGATCGGCATCGACTTCCCCACTCTGGCAGTGAAAGCCGAACGGAAGGCCGTCGATGCCGCACTCGAGAGGGAGCTTAGCGATTGGCCGCACGAGCGAACCGCGATGAACGGCTTCGGATTCGTCCAGCTCGTGGCGCGCAGCACCGGCCCCTCGCTGCTCAATCGCCTCACGCATCATCGTGCCGCCGCCGCCGCGCGGTTCCTGCTACGACAGGCGGAGGCGGTCGAAGGCGCGGGTGCGATCTTGCTGGCGGCGCATCCGACGGTCATTCGCGCGCTTGCACCGGAATGGGTGGCGGAGCTTGCCCGCAGGACGGGGCGCGAAATTCGTCTCGCCGGGGACGACGCGCTTGCGCTCGACGGGGGCCATGCCCAGATCGTGCCGCGATGAGCGCACCGTCCACATCCTCCAGCCGCCCCTGCCCAGTCTGCCGCAAGCCGCGCGACCATGCGCTCAGGCAGCGCAGCGACAGCGTGGTCGAAAATCCGCACGCGCCGTTCTGCTCGAAGGCGTGCAAGGACCGCGATCTCCTGCGCTGGTTCTCCGACAGCTATGCGGTGCCCGGGCCCCCGGTCGATCCTGAAGACGTGCTGCGCGAAGAGTCCGATTGACCCCTTGCCAAGCGGCCTGCGCGCCGCCATAGCGCCGCCTCGCCAACCGCGGCCCGCCCATCGAAGGGCACCGCGCAGTGCCTGCCTCGGTAGCTCAGTTGGTAGAGCATGCGACTGAAAATCGCAGTGTCGGTGGTTCGAATCCGCCCCGAGGCACCACTCCCCGCCACGTGAGTCCCGTTTGCGTTGCGCGGCGCTTTTGCCTAAGGCGCGCCGAACGCCCCGGCCGCGCGAGTCACGCGCCCGCCGGGGTCGATTGTTTCCAGCCCTATGAAAGGGAAACCGCGATGTCCCGTCGCCGCCAGGTTTACGAAGGCAAGGCCAAGATCCTTTACGAGGGTCCCGAGCCGGGCACGCTGATCCAGTACTTCAAGGACGATGCGACCGCCTTCAATGCCCAGAAGAAGGGCACGATCAACGGCAAGGGCGTGATCAACAACCGCATCAGCGAGTACGTGTTCACGCGCCTCGCCCATATCGGCATTCCCACGCACTTCATCCGCCGCCTCAACATGCGCGAACAGCTCGTCCGGCAGGTCGAGATCATCCCGATCGAGGTGATCGTCCGCAACGTCGCCGCCGGTTCGCTGACCAAGCGCCTCGGGATCGAGGAGGGCGAGCCGCTGCCGCACACGCTGATCGAGTACTGCTACAAGGACGACGCCCTAGGCGATCCGTTCGTGAGCGAGGAAGAGATCGCCTGCTTCAACTGGGCCAGCCACGAGGAAATGCAGGACATTTCCAGTATGGCGATCCGAATCAACGATTTCATGAGCGGCATGTTCGCCGCAATCGGCATCCGCCTGGTGGACTTCAAGCTGGAATTCGGTCGCATCTGGGACCAGGACTTCAGCCGCACGATCCTGGCCGACGAGATCAGCCCCGACGGCTGCCGCTTGTGGGACATGGTCACCGGCGAGAAGCTCGACAAGGATCGCTTCCGTCGCGACCTTGGCGGGGAACAGGAAGCCTATCAGGAAGTCGCGCGCCGCCTCGGCCTGCTGCAGGACGACAACGGACCGGGCGAGGTGTTCGACCTGAGCGCCCACCGCGGCCGCCTGCGCACTCCGGCCAAGCCGAAGAAGTAGCGCTTCAGGCGGCCCGGACCAGCTCCGCGGCCCCGTCGAGTACGACACCCGGACCGAAGCGGTGCAGCATCGCGGCCAGGCACCGGTCGTTTCCGCGCTCGGCCACGTTCCGCTTCCACAAGGCGGTGGCTTGCGATCCGCCCCAGGTCACCAGGGGGTCGGTCCATCCGGTGTGGCTGAAACGCGTGCCGGCCAGGCGGCCCATGAAATAGAGCCAGATGTCGTCGGCGGTGGGGCACAGGCGCCGAGCCTCGTCCATGTCCAGAACTTGCGGATGAATCCGGTCCGCTTGCAGCAGGACCCCGCCCACGCCTGTCGGGAAGTGGCAGGGTGAAGCGCCGGGCCCTTCGATGTCGTGCGTCCATGACCGGTAGCCGAGCGGCACACCGACATCATCCAGCGCGATCCGGTGGACGCGGTGGCAGGGAACCTCTCCCGGCCGCTTTGCGGCCACCAGCCGGCCCAGCCAATCGGGCGGATACCAGGTGTCGTCATCGCAGATCGCAATGTCGGCATGGGGGAATTCTCGCAGCGCGTGGACGTACTTGGTGTGGGAACCGTGATCGTCGCACGCGATGATGTGCAGGCCGAACGGTTCCAGCTCCCACACTTCACTCGGTACTGCATCGATATCGTCATGGCCGATCCACAGCAGGACTGCCTCGGGTCGAAGCTTCTGCAGCAGCAAGCTGCGCAGGGTCAGCGCGAGGAACTCGAAACGCGGCCGGTAGGACGTTAACGATACGAACAGCCCATGGCGTGCGTCGGGAAGGCCTCCCGCGCCATCGCCAAACCGCGCTTCCCACCCGGCAGACAGGGCCCGGCGAGCCTGCCACTCGCGCAAGGGTGAAGTCAGCAAACCCCGGCGCAACGGCGGCAAGGGTCCCCAATCGAGCCACATGGGCGCTCCTGTCGATGGAGGGTCTTCGTCCAGCGCGCCATTCAACCGGCCTGTTACACCCGTGAGACACGGCGAATCGCCCTGGCGTGGTTTTCAGACCACGTAGCGCAGGGTCATCCCGGTCGGTTCGACCGCGAAGGCGCGGCCCGGTTCGAAGTCCGGGATATGGTCGCCGTCGACCTGTATGGGGCTGGCGCAGCGATCGAAGCTGACCCGGCGAACCGTGCGGATCGTCGCAAGACCCAGTCGATCGAGCGGCAACCGTGCGAGTGCAGCCGCGGTAAACGCCACGATCCCCGCACGCGATGTCCTCTCGAGAACGATGAGCTCGACCGAATCCGCCGCCAGCGCGGCGCCGGGCGACAGGCGAAACGAACCCGCGAACAGCGCACCGTGGCTGACGATGACCGCTCCCGCGGTGCAGGCGAAGGGCGTGCCGTCCGCCATTTCACCCGCCAGGTCCATCTCCTGACTTGGCCATCGGCGAAGCAGCCGGAGCATTGCGACGACGTAGGCGAAACGTCCGATCCGCTTCTTGAGCGTGGACGATACATGCGCGACCGCGTGGCTGTCGGGGCCGATCGAAAGGCAGGACACGACCGGCAGTTCGCCCAGACGATGGAGCGGCGCGCGCAGCCACCGTTCATCGCCCTGCTTCCATGCCGCGGTTACCCGCTCGGCCAGCTTTTCCGGATCGCGCGGATAGCCGATTTCGCGGGCCACCAGGTTGATGGTGCCCGACGGGGCGATGCACAGCGGTATGCTGTCTGCCAGTGTGCCCAGCGCCTGTACGGCATCGCGCAATGTCCCGTCACCGCCGTGAACGCAGACCAGGTCGGGCACCATTTCAGTGGGGCGCCATTTCCGCGCCGAAGGAACCTGGCGCACCGTCCATCCCCGTCGCGCGAAAGCACGCACGAGCGCGTCCAGCCGCGATTTGCGGAAGCTCCCCGCCACCGGGTTGTAGACGAGATCGAGCTTCATGCCGGCCGCTGTTGCCCCGTTCATGTCGCGCGGGCAAGAAGGAGGGCATGAAGCCGATGATTCTCCTGCCGTTTCTGCTGGCAACAGCAGCGCCCGTCCTCGCCCAGTCCCAAGTCGATGAGCCGACGCCAGCCGGCGCACAGGCGCAGGCCTCGCCCGCCTTCGCGCCTCCGGTGTGGGGATTTGAAGGAAGCGACGTCCCGGTCGATCCCGGCTACACTTACGGCGTGCTGCCGAATGGGATGCGCTATATTCTGCGCGAGAACCATCAGCCGGCTGGCACCGTACTGGTGCGCCTGCGGATCGGATCGGGCTCGCTGGAAGAACGCGAAGAGGAACGCGGGCTCGCCCATTACCTCGAGCACATGGCCTTCAACGGGTCGAAAAAGGTGCCCGAGGGCGAGATGATCAAGCTGCTCGAACGCGAAGGGCTGGCGTTCGGTGCCGATACCAATGCCTCGACCGGTTTCGAAGTCACCTCCTACAAGCTCGACCTGCCGCGCAACGATCCGAAATTGATCGACACCGCGCTCATGCTGATGCGCGAGACCGCCAGCGAACTGACGATTTCCGAGGAAGCCGTCGAGCGCGAGCGCGGGATCATCCTGGCGGAGAAGCGCGACCGGATGAACTATTCGGTCAAGGAAACGCTCGATGAGTGGGCCTTTACGACGCCCGGCGCCCGATACCCCGAGCGCTTTCCGATCGGGGCGGACGAAACCTTGAAGGCAGCCGATGCCGCTCGGCTGCGCGGGTTCTACGAACGTGCCTACGTTCCGGCCAATGCCGTTCTGATCGTGGTCGGGGCGATCGACGTCGACGCGGTCGAACGCGATATCCGGACACGCTTCGGCGACTGGAAGTCGGCCCCCGCGCCCGCCGAGCCGGAGACCGGACCTGTCGACCTGTCGCGCAATGGCGAGACAGATATATACCTCGATCCAGCGCTATCGGAACGCGTCACGATGACCCGCCTTTCGCCCTGGGTGGACGAGAAGGATAGCGTGGCCAAGCGCCAGCGCGACCTGCTGCGCTCGATCGGATACGCCGCGGTCAATCGCCGATTCCAGACCCTTGCGCGAACTGAGGATGCACCCTTCCGCGGAGCAGGGTTCGGCACGGGCGACATCTTCGAATCGGGCCGTGCGACAAATCTGATCATCGATGCGGTCGACGGTGGATGGAAGAGGGGCCTGGAAGCCGCCACCCGCGAGTGGCGCCGCGCGATGGAGTTTGGCTTTTCCGACGCGGAAATCGCCGAACAGGTCGCGCGTTACCGGCAGTCGGCCCGCAACGCCGCGGCCGGATCGGCAACCCGCAGCAATGCCGCGCTCGTCGCGGTCGCCGAGCGAATGCTGGACGACGAGGTCGTCATCTCCACGCCCGAAGACAATCTTACCCGCTTCGAGGCATTCGCCCCTTCGATTACGCCCGCCGCCGTCCTGGCCGCTCTGCGCGAGGACGCGGCGCCGCTCGACGATCCGCTCATTCGCTTCCAGGGTCGCAAGGCGCCCGAGGGCGGAGAAGCGGAGCTTCGAACCGCCTGGAATGCCCTCGTCGCGGAAACGATAACTCCGGCGGAGCAGGTTGCTGCGACCGAATTCGGCTACACCGATTTCGGGCCGGCTGGCGCGGTCGTCAGTGATACGGTCGATCCGCGGCTCGACATCCGCGAGGTCGTGTTCGCAAATGGGGTGCGGCTCAACCTGAAGAAGACCGCGCTGCAGGCCGATCGGGTCCTTTTCCAACTCTCTCTCGATGGCGGCGACCTACTGACGACCAGAGACGATCCACTGGCGCTGGCAATGATCGGGTCTCTCCCGGCCGGCGGTCTGGGCAAGCACTCCGCCGACGAACTGGCCTCGCTTCTGGCGGGACGGACGGTCGGCTTCAACATCGGCGCACGGGGTGACCGCTTCGTCAGCGGGCGTTCCACCACGCCCGGCGATCTGGAACTGCAGCTTCAACTCATCGCGGCCTCGCTGACAGACCCCGGCTACCGGCGCGACGGGGAGACCGCGTACAAGCGCGGGATCGCGAACTTCTTCAAGCAGCGCAACGCCACGCCGGGGGGTGCCTATTCGTCGGCGATCGGTGGCATCCTGTCCGACGACGATCCCCGCTTCACCCTGCAGCCGGAAGCTGATTACCAGAAGCTTTCGTTCGCGGCCCTGCGCGACGTCATCGGAGATCGGCTTGCCAAAGGTGCGATCGAACTCGGCCTCGTCGGCGATATCGACGAGGACGCCGCCATCGCGCTGGTCGGCAAGACGCTGGGCGCACTTCCGCCGCGCGAGCCCGATTTCCAGCCGCGCGAGGACGCGCGCGTCCGCCCGTTCACCACGGACCGGTCGCTCCGCACGATCCGCCACACCGGCGAACCCGACCAGGCGACGATCCGGATCACCTGGCCCACGGTCGACGACAGCGATCCAGCGCTTGCCCTGCGCCTCGAGTTGCTCGAACGCGTGGTCCGGCTCGAACTGACCGAAGAAATCCGCGAGCGGCTAGGCAAGGCCTATTCTCCCGGATCGTCGAGCAGCCCGTCGAACGTCTGGCGCGGTTACGGCACCTTCGCACTGGCATCGTCGGTGGATGTCGGCGACGTCGAGCCGACGCGAGCCGCCATCCGCGCGGTCGTCGAAAAGCTGGCAAGAGAACCTGTGTCCGCCGACCTGATCGATCGGGCACGTCGGCCGATGTTGGAAGCGTACGACAACCGGCTCAAGACAAACGGCGGTTGGCTGCCCCTCGTGGCGGTTTCGCAAGGCGAATCGGATCGGATCGACCGCTTCCTCGCTGCCAAGGACATGCTGTCTCAGGTGACCCCGGCCGAACTGCAGGCGGTCGCGGCGCGTTTTCTTGCCCCGGCCGATGCGGTGGAGGTACTGGTGCTGCCTGCGGTGGACAGCGCAGGCTGACGCTTGTGGTCCGGGCCGGGCTTCGCCATAGGCTGCCCGCGTTCCCGCCGGCCACGAAGGAGCGCCGCCCATGAAAGTTCGCGTGCACGTCAGCCTGAAGCCGGGAGTGCTCGATCCGCAGGGTCGCGCTGTGCACCACGCGCTCGAAGGGCTGGGTTTCGACGGCGTCGAAGATGTGCGCGTCGGCCGCCTGATCGAACTCGATGTGGCAGACGGTACGAGCCAGGCGACCCTCGACGACATGTGCCGCAAGCTGCTCGCCAACATGGTGATCGAGAACTACCGGATCGAATTTCCGGCCGAAGCGCAGGGCGCCGTGTGATGGCGTTTCGGGGTGCGGTAATCACGTTTCCTGGCTCCAACTGCGACCGGGACATGGCGGTCGCGCTAGAGAAGGTTTCGGGCGAGCCGGCCTTGCGCGTGTGGCATGCCGACGCCGACCTGCCCGACCGGCTGGACATGATCGCGATACCCGGCGGCTTTTCCTACGGCGACTATCTGCGCTGCGGGGCCATCGCCAGCCGCAGCCCCGTGATGCGGGCCGTGGTGCGTGCGGCGGAGCGCGGTGTGCCGGTCCTCGGCGTGTGCAATGGTTTCCAAGTGCTGACCGAAAGCGGCCTGCTGCCCGGCGCACTGATGCGCAACGCTCAGCTCAACTTCACTTGCCGCGAAGCGCGCCTGACGGTCGAGAACGGCCAGTCGCTGTTCACCGCCGGCTTCGAGTCCGGTTCGGTGGTCAGCTTTCCCATCGCCCACCACGACGGCAACTATTTCGCAGACGCCGAGACGCTCGACCAGATCGAGGGCGACGGGCGGGTTGCGTTTCGCTATCTCGACGAGGTTAACGGCTCCCAGCGGCGAATTGCCGGGGTGCTGAACGCCGGCGGCAACGTGCTGGGCATGATGCCCCACCCCGAGCGTGCGATCGAACCGGAACTGGGCGGCACCGATGGCCGCGTATTGTTCGAAAGCGCTATCGGAGCGCTCGTCGGAGCCTGACGAGCGCCAGTTCGCTCACGCCCGCATGCGGTCGGGCACATCCGAGACGCGTCGCCGGAATAGCTTCAGCGCGTCTTCCGCCGTCATCGGGCGCCCGAAGTGATAGCCCTGGATCTTCGTGCAGCCGAGCCGCCGGACGAGTTCGGCCTCCTCGATGTTCTCGACGCCCTCGGCTGTAGTGGTCATTTCCAGCGCATCGGCCATCGCGACCACTGCGCGAATGATCGCGAGGCTTTCCTTGCTGTGCTGAGCGGCACCCTGAACGAAGCTGCGATCGACCTTGATGGTCGAGAACGACAGCTTGCGCAGGTAGCCGAGCGACGAATAGCCGGTTCCGAAATCGTCGAGCGCCACGGTGCAGCCGAGCGCCATGACCTGTTCCAGCGAACTGCGCGCGATACTGGCATCGCGCAGGAAGATCGATTCGGTCACTTCCAGCTCGAGCCGCCGCGCTTCGAGGCCACTTGCGGAAAGCGCCTGGACTACCGTCGAAGCGAAATCGGGCTCGAATAGCTGTTCGGGCGATACGTTGACCGCGACCCGCACGTTCTCCGGCCAGCGAGTCGCCTCGCGACAGGCCTGCTCCATCACCCAAGTACCGATTGGCACGATGAGGCGCGTATCTTCTGCGATCGGCACGAACTTGCCCGGGCTGACGAGTCCGTGAACCTTGCTGTTCCAGCGGACCAGCGCCTCGAAGCTGACGACTTCCCCGGTCTTGGCATTCACGACCGGTTGGTAGTTCAGCTCCAACTCGCGATTCTCGAGTGCGCGGCGAAGGGCGAATTCGAGCTGGCGGCGTTCTTCGGCGTTGGCGTGAAGCGCCGGCTCGTAGTTGCGATGCTCGCCGCCGCCGTCATCCTTGGCGCGGTAAAGCGCAAGGTCGGCATTGCGCATCAGTTCCTCCACCGACTTCCCGTCGCGGGGTCCGACCGCCGCACCGACGCTCGCGCCAACATAGAGCGTGTGATGCTCGACTTCGTAGGGCTGCGAAAGGCGAGAGATTACGCGCTTCGCCACGCTCTCGATGCAACCGCGTTCGCTCGCATCGCGGATCACGATCGCGAACTCGTCACCGCCAAGGCGGCCGCAGAACTCGTTTTCGGTGAGCACACCGCGCAGGCGCGCCGACACTTCCGCCAGCAACTTGTCGCCGACCTGATGGCCGAGCGAATCGTTGACCGCCTTGAACCGGTCGAGATCGATCATCAGGAACGCGCAGCGCGTGCGCCATTGATCGGCATAGCGCAGCGCATCGCCCAGCGCTTCGGTAAGCATCAAGCGGTTGGGTAGCCCGGTCAGGGTGTCGTAGCGCGCAAGGTAAGCGATCTTCTCGCTCGATTCGCGCTGCTCGGTCACGTCCGAGCCCACCCCGCGAATGCCGAGATAGGCGCCGTTATCGTCGAGGATCGGCGTCCCCGACAACTCCCACCAACGATGTTCCCGTCCGATCGACACCTTGACCAGAAGGTTCGAAAAGCTCTCGCGCCGCTTGAGCCGCTCGGCAAGGTCGTGAAGGCTGGACGAGAACTGACCGGTTTCCCAAGCCTCGCCGCTGACGAGTTCGAGGAACGGGCGCCCCTCGACCTCCTCCACCGATTTTCCGAGCGCGAAGGCGAACCGCGGCGACGCCGACCGGACGAGCCGGTTTGTGTCGATCTGCCACAGCCAGTCGGCCTGGTTTTCCTCGAACTCGCGCAGGAGCAGGGATACGACTTCGCTCTTTTCCGCGTTGTTCGCTTCGGCAAGGCAGGCCGCCATATGGGTGCGGGCGACACTTGTTACGCCGACGATAACGACCACGGCCAGGATGCCGACCGCAGCCGCCATGCCGAACTGCCCGAACCAGAGATAGGTTGCCAACGACGCGATGCCCGTTACGGCCCCGAAGACGACGGTGACGAGCGGTGCGACACCCAGCGCCAGGGTCGAGCCCAAGACGAGTATGGCAATCAGGAAGCCAACGACCGCGCGATCCGCATCGCCGCCGTAGAATGCGAAGCCCAGCGCGGGGATGCACCATGCGAGGGCCACGGTGCCGGTAGAGATCGCCTTGCGATTGATCTCGTCGCGGGAGATTCGCGCGCGCTCGCCGACCGTCAGGGCCCGGTCGGTTCGCAAGGTGAACTGCAGTGCTGTCGCCAGGCAGATCGCGAACACCGCGAGCAAAGCCACGGGTGCCTTGCCGATATAGGTCGTGATGGCGATTATGGCGCAGACTGCGTGGACCAGAACGCGAAGGCGCGCGGTCTCGTTGATCTGCGAAAACTGAAGAGCGCGCAGCCGATTCCAGTCACCGTTTTCCGGATCCCGCAGACCCAGCAGGGCGAGGATCGGCATGTCGGCGGGCAATTGGGAAGGCGGATTGCTGCGGTCAGTCACACCCGCGGCTTAACCGGCAAAGGTTATCCGCCAGTAAATACTTCATCTAACGCGATAAAATGCCCTTGGGCGGCAATTCCATATTAACCATGTCCGTGGGCTCGTATCGACGAGCGCATCTGTTCACTCCACCGTGACCGATTTGGCCAGATTTCGCGGTTGATCGACGTCGGTGCCTTTCGCACATGCGACGTGATAGGCCAGCAACTGCACCGGCACCGCATAGACGAGCGGCGCGATCAAGGGGTGGACGCGCGGCATCTGGATCGTGGCGAGGCACCCCTCGCCCGCCTCGGCCAGACCTTCCTCGTCGCTGATCAGGACGATCTTTCCGCCGCGGGCGCGGACCTCCTGCATGTTCGAAACGGTCTTCTCGAACAACGGTCCGGACGGGGCGAGAACGATTACCGGCACGGCTTCGTCGATCAGCGCGATGGGGCCGTGCTTCATCTCGCCGCTCGCGTAACCTTCGGCGTGGATATAGCTGATTTCCTTAAGTTTCAGCGCCCCTTCCAGGGCCAGCGGATAATCCGCTCCGCGGCCCAAGTAGAGCACGTCGCGGGCCGGCGCGATGAGATGCGCCATGCCGGCGATATCGTCGTCGTGGTCGAGCGCGGCATTGAGCGCGGCCGGCGCCTCGAGCAGATGGCGGACTACCTCCTGCTCCTCGGCCCGGTCCATGCGTCCCTTCTTGACCGCAAGGTGTGCCGACAGCGCCGCGAGCACGGCTAGCTGGCAGGTGAAGGCCTTGGTGCTGGCGACCCCGATCTCCGGCCCGGCGTGAGTCGGCAGAAGCAGGTCGGCCTCGCGCGCCATCGAACTGGTCGGCACGTTCACGACTACCGCGATCGTCTGCCCGTTCGCCTTGCAGTGCCTGAGCGCCGCTAGCGTATCGGCGGTTTCGCCGCTCTGGCTGATGAAGAGCGCGAGGCCACCTGCTTCGAGCGGCGGTTCGCGATACCGGAACTCGCTCGCTACATCGATATCGACCGGCACCCGGGCGAAAGCCTCGATCCAGTACTTGGCCACCATCCCGGCATAGTACGACGTGCCGCAGGCCACGATAGTGATGCGGCGAATGGCAGAAAGATCGAAGTCGATCTGGGGCAGCGCCACACGGTTGTCGGCTTGGTGGATGTACGACTGGAGCGTCTGGGCGACCACCGTCGGCTGCTCGAAGATCTCCTTCTGCATGTAGTGCCGGTAGTTACCCTTCTCGACCGCGGCGGCCGAGGCGCCCGACGTGGTGATCTCGCGCGTGACCGGCACGTTCTCGACATCGTAGACCTGCGCGCCGTCACGAGTGATCACGACCCAGTCGCCTTCTTCGAGATAGGATATCTGCTGGGTGAGCGGCGCCAGCGCGAGCGCGTCCGAACCGAGGTACGTTTCGCCCTCCCCGTATCCGACGACCAGCGGAGAGCCGAGCCGCGCGCCGATCAGCATGTCGGGCTGATCGCGGAATGCGATCGCCAGTGCGAAAGCGCCGCGAAGGCGAGGCAGCACCGTCTGGACTGCCTCTTGCGGCGTTGCGCCATTTTCGACTTGCTCGGAAACGAGATGCGCCACGACCTCGCTGTCGGTTTCGCTTTCGAGAGTGCGACCCTTCGCGGTAAGTTCGTCGCGCAACTGCTTGAAATTCTCGATGATGCCGTTGTGGACGAGTGCGACGTGGGGCGTCGCGTGCGGGTGCGCGTTGTTCGCGGTCGGTGCCCCGTGAGTCGCCCACCGCGTGTGCGCGATGCCGATCGTGCCGGGTGCTGGATTGCGCTCGAGTTCGCGAACGAGGTTGGCGAGCTTCCCCTCGGCACGGCGACGGACGAGCTGCCCATCGGCCATGGTACAGATGCCCGCACTATCGTATCCGCGATATTCCATGCGCTTGAGGCCGTCGACCAGGCGATCCGCGACGTCTTGTTTGCCGGCGATACCGATGATTCCGCACATGATCCGGGGTTATCCGCTTTCGTTAGAGTAGGTATGGGACGCGAATGCCCGGCAGGTTTGCCGGGAAATCCTGAACGTTCCGGGTGATAAGGATGGAGCCGTTTACCTGAGCGGTCGCCAGAATACAGGCATCCATCAAATTCATGCGCGATCGATGCCGTATACCCGCCGCTGCCGATGCGATGCGTGCGTCGATTTCGACGACCTCGAACGGGGCGATCAGTTCCCGCAGGATATCGCGCCCTTCCAGGCTCTCGCCGGCCAGGACTTCCATCCACACGATTCGACTGATGCGATGGCGCCGGTATCGCGAAAGCTCCGCGATGGCCGGTGCCTTGCCGCTTAGCCAGTCGATCAGGATATTGGTGTCGAAGAACGGGTCGGACACAGCTCAACCGTCTTCATGCGATGTGCGGTCTTCGCGCATAGCTCGTTGGTAGATCACGCCATCGGCCAGACCCGCCCGGCCAGACCAATATCCCGCGCCCCGCTTGATCCAATCGCTTCCGCTGGCGAGCGACACCCGCGCCTTATAGACCGCAACCGCGTCACGCAGAACGGCTGCGCGCGACATGCCCAGTTCCGAGGCACGTGCATCGAGCCACTTGATGTCTTCTTCAGCGAGGTCGACCAGAATTCGCGTCATGATATCGTGATATGATATCTATATATCGACGTCAATGACCGCTTTCCTGCGTGTGGCCCGCCATAGGTAGAGGCCAGACCCGATTATGATGACGCCGCCAAGAAGGGACCATGCGCACGGGCGGTCCCCGAACCACAGCCAGCCCAGTCCGATCGCAACCACGAGCTGCACGTAGGTCATCGGCGCGATCGTGGCCGCGCCGGCGCGGACCGTACCCATGTATATCAGCCAATGTGCGGTGCTCGCACTGAGGGCGACGAAGGCGCATTTCGCGATCACAAGGATGCTGGGCGCACCGATTGCCAGCCGCTCGATCCCGGACATGTGGCCGAGCCCTGCGGCCGCAACAAGCACCGGCGCGGCGACGAGCGCGAGCTTGGCCTGCATGGCCAGTGCGCTCGCGGAGCCCGCTACCGCGCGATTGGCCATGAACAGCGCGCTCATCCCAAAGGCCGAAGCCAGCGGAAGCAATGCTGCCGGACCCAGTGCGGCCAGATTGGGTCGCAACACGATCAGGACGCCCACGAACGCGGCACCGCTCGCGATCCAAGTTGCTCGGATGGCGCGCTCGCCCAGAAAGAGCGGCGCGAGCAATCCGGTGATGAGAGGACTGACGAAGACAATCGTCGTCGCTTCGGCCAGCGGCATGACGAACAGCGACGCGAAGAAGGCGACCGTCGATATTGCCACCGCCACGCCCCGCACGACCTGAAGGCCAGGCCGCGCAAAATGAAATCCGGCAGGGCCTTCCGTGGCCAGGAGGATTGCCGACAGCCCGGCAGCGCCGAGCACGTAGCGCAATGCGGCGATCGCCGTTGGCGGCCATTCGCCCGCCATCGTCTTCACGACCGCATCGCCCAGCGAAAGCAGCGCGAAACCGCACAGGGCGAACATGAGGCCGCTTCGATCGTCTTGCCGCATGTCGTCCCCGGTCCCGGGCGAATTGCCCGCATGCGGCACAGCCCAACAAACGCGGGCTTGGCAAGCCCGCGAGCGGATAAAGATGGTTAACCCTTCCTTAGGTGCGCTCGTCTAGCAAAGGCGCGACGGCCCGTTGGCACCAATCGGCGGCGGCCCGACATTAGGCGAATCTTATCCAAGAGGCGAATAGGGCATGCCGATGACCAGATGGCTTGCACGCTTCCCCGAGGTCTGGATCACAGCGTCGATCGTGGCGATCACACTGGCCTTCGCGTTAAGCCAGGGCCTGCCGTTCAGCCTCCCGTCGGGCGAGCGAGCCGCATTCGTCGGCATCCACTATCTCTATCCGCTGATCGGGTTGTGTATCTGGATCGCGGTGGCGGCGGTCGGACAGCGGGAGAAGCTCGGCTCCACGCTCTTCATCGGGCTTCCCTGCTACGCGATCGTGCTGGTTTGCCACTTTAATCTCAAGCTCTGGATCCCCCACATCAATCCTGCCCTGTGGGACGATTTCTTCTGGGCGACCGACGAAGCGATCCGTCCGCTCATCGATTTCTGCATTGCGCTCTCGCATGCGATAGCGCCGGTCATCTCGCTCGACGGCAACTTCTACATGACCGCGTTCATCCTGCTGTTCTACGCAGGCTTCTGCTACCACGCGGTGAAGACGCCCGAGCGGTTCCACACGTTGTTTCTGGCGGCGCTGATCTTGCAGGGTCTGGGCGGTCTTGCCTATCTGGCGATGCCAGCCATCGGTCCATTCCTGTACGAGCAGGGACCGTACACTCTGGCCACCGCAGCCCAGCAATCGATGTATGCCGCGTGGCAGGCCAACGTGGCCGGCGGGGCGGGATGGCTCGACACCTACGGGGGCACGCACATCACCGTCGGCCTTGCCGCTATGCCATCGCTCCATGCGGGCGGTAGCTTCCTGTTCCTGATGTTCGCATTCCGGTACGCGAAGCCGCTCGCCTACCCTGCCGCGCTCGTTTTCGCGTACATCTGCATGGCCGCGGTCGCGACGCGCTGGCATTATGCAATAGACATTCCGGTGGGCATGGCGTTGGCGCTATTCAGCTACTGGGCGGCGCACCGCCTGAGCGCGCCCGGATCCGTCGCAACGATCGACGAGCAGCCGGCCCTTGCCGCGCCGGCGCCGCGCTCGTTGTTCGCGCGGTTCGTCCGGCGGCAACCGCCAGCCATTAGGCAAATATCAAACCTTTAACCTTAACAGGTTGCATCACGCCGCCCTTTAGAGTGGCCGACCGACGACCCAAGGGATGAAACGAAGATGAGCGCATTCGGACGGAAAAACGGCCCCGGAGCGATGAATCCGGGGGCTCGCCCGTCGTTCGGTGTCGCCCGCCCGATGAAGGGCGGCCCCGGCGCTCCCGTCCAGCCGTCTGGCGGCGGGGACCAATTCCCTCCGCTTCCGGCCGGCGACGCGTTCGCCGAACCGGCTGGCGCTCCCGGTAACAAGGACGATGCCCTGACCCGTCTCGCGGATCGCGCCAACGCGGTCCACGAACAGCAACAGGTCGGCGGGTTCGAGGCATCGGTCCACAAGATCAAGGAGCAGGTTCTTCCGCGCCTTCTGGAACGCGTCGATCCCGAAGCGGCTGCCACCCTGACCAAGGACGAGCTGTCGGAAGAATTCCGTCCCATCATCCTGGAAGTGCTCGCAGAGCTCAAGGTCACGCTGAACCGGCGTGAGCAGTTCGCGCTGGAAAAGGTCCTGATCGACGAGCTGCTCGGCTTCGGTCCGCTGGAAGAGCTTCTCAACGACCCCGACATTTCCGACATCATGGTCAACGGCCCGGACCAGACCTACATCGAAAAGAAGGGCAAGCTGGTCATCGCGCCCATCCAGTTCCGCGACGAGCAGCACCTGTTCCAGATCGCCCAGCGCATCGTGAACCAGGTCGGCCGCCGCGTCGACCAGACGACGCCGCTGGCCGACGCCCGCCTCAAGGACGGCAGCCGCGTCAACGTGATCGTTCCGCCGCTGTCCTTGCGCGGCACGGCGATCTCGATTCGCAAGTTCTCCGAAAAGCCGATCACCATCGACATGTTGCGCGACTTCGGCAGCATGAGCGACAAGATGGCGACCGCGCTGAAGATCGCCGGCGCGTGCCGGATGAACGTCGTGATTTCCGGCGGTACGGGTTCGGGTAAGACGACCATGCTCAACGCCCTGTCGAAGATGATCGACCCGGGCGAGCGCGTGCTGACCATCGAGGACGCGGCCGAGCTTCGCTTGCAGCAGCCCCACTGGCTGCCACTCGAAACGCGTCCGCCGAACCTCGAAGGCCAGGGCGCAATCACTATCGGCGACCTCGTGAAGAACGCCCTGCGTATGCGTCCGGATCGCATCATCCTTGGCGAAATCCGCGGCGCGGAGTGCTTCGACCTCCTAGCCGCCATGAACACCGGTCATGACGGCTCGATGTGTACGCTCCACGCCAATAGCCCGCGCGAATGCCTGGGCCGTATGGAGAACATGATCCTGATGGGCGACATCAAAATCCCCAAGGAAGCTATCAGCCGCCAGATCGCCGAATCGGTCGACCTGATCGTGCAGGTCAAGCGCCTGCGCGACGGTTCGCGCCGGACGACCAACGTGACCGAAGTCATCGGCATGGAAGGCGACGTGATCGTGACGCAGGAACTGTTCAAGTTCGAGTATCTCGACGAAAGCGAGGACGGTAAGATCCTGGGCGAATTCCGTTCGTCGGGCCTTCGCCCCTACACCCTCGAAAAGGCCCGGCAGTTCGGCTTCGACCAAGCCTACCTCGAGGCCTGCCTCTGATTGCCACCTGCGGCGATCATCGCCCCGGAAAAGCGACAGATTAGGTAAATCCGGCTTTGCGTGCTACACACGTTCCGCTGACGTCGAAATGTGCGACGGACTTCGACTTTTGACGAGGCGCTACGGCTCCTTCCGCTCACGCGGAACCTGCCCCGGCCCAACCCAGACGACGACTTCCTTTCATCTGACGATTTGACGCACGACCGCGGGGCACGTCGCCTCGCGCACGAACAAAACGTTTCTTGAAAGGAAACATCATGAGCAAGACCGGAACCGTAAAGTTCTTCAACGCCGACAAGGGCTATGGCTTCATCCAGCCCGACGACGGTTCGGACGACAGCTTCGTCCACATCACTGCCGTCCAGGCTGCTGGCATGCAGTCGCTCGACAAGGATCAGCGTCTGAACTTCGAAGTCGAAACCGGCCGCAACGGCAAGGCGAGCGCAGTCAACCTGTCGCCTGCCGACTGATTTGAACCGTTCGCATGCGCATTCGCGCATGCGGCTTTCCATTGCCCTTCGCGCTGATGCGCGTGGCGGCAATTGCGGGCGGGCGTTTGTTCTTGCGGTCGGCGTTTCGCTGACCGGAGCACGAGCGCCCGCCACACGCATCACACCAGCGCCGGAGACCCGTCGATGAGCCAGACCTTCGAATTCTACGACGCCCGTGCCAACGAGGCCGTTGCCGAGGCCGAAAATGCCACGCTCGACAACGTCCGAGACCGCAACCTGCGTGCCGCCAAGACCTGGCGCGCACTTGCCGACCAGGCCCGCAAGGTCATGGTCGACAGGGTGAAGGCCGAAAAGATCCGCGCCGAGCGCCGCGCCGACGAGGCCGAGGCGGCCCAGGCCAAGGCACTCGCGAACGAGGCCACCGCGGCTCAATACTGACGACCCGTCTTCCGCATGCCGCCGCGACCGTGCTAGCCTCGGGCTTCGCACAGGTCGGGTCGCATCCGGCGGAAGGCTTCGATGAACGAGCGCAGCGCTGCGTCCACGCGTCCTGACGAGCGGGTGATCCACACCCGGCTCGAGGACGGCACGCGCGTTTGCATCCGTACGATCCGCCCCGACGACGAACCCCGGATGCGCGACGGGATCGCGCAGATGACCGATCGTTCGCGCTACCTGCGGTTCTTCACCGGCATTAGCGTGCCCCCGCCCCACGTGATCACGCGGCTGCTCGATGCGGATGGGCATCGCCATATCGCCTGGGGCGCGATCGCCAGCGACCTGACGGGTGAACCCGCAGTAGGCGCGGTACACGCCTATGCCGCGGACGAGGCGGGGCCAGGTCCGGGCGACGACGACTGCGCGGAGTTCTCCGTCGCGGTGATCGACGAATTTCACGGTCGCGGGCTCGGCCGACTCCTCACTGCCACGATTCTGCTGGATTCCATGCGTGCCGGGTACGAGGAATTCCAGGCATGGACTCTGGCGGAAAATGCCGGCGCGATCGCATTTATCCGCGGGCTCGGCGCGGAACTCGCCGGACGGGATTCGGAAGTCCTCGAATATCACCTGCGGATCGAACGGGCGATCGAGGTCTTACGGGGTAGTTGCGATCCGCCGGGACTTGCCGACGTGTTCGCGGCGTTCGGCGAAACCGGTTGCGGCCGTTAGGTTGTCAGGAACGCCACCAGCGCCTTGACCTTTTTCTGCCGCCATTGCGGCAGTGGTGCGACCAGCCAGTAGGCGCGGCGCCCTTCGTCCGGGCCTTCCAGCACTTCGAGCCGACCGCCCTCGATCGCTTCTTCCACGAGCAGCATCGGCAGCATAGCCTTGCCCAGCCCGGCGATGGCGCTCGACAGCGCTTGGCCGGGATTGGCGACCTGGACCATGCCCTCCGCCCCGTCGGGTAGCGGCGCACCCGGCCACGCGATCCACTGGTCCGGCGCGCCGGGCGCGGCCACGACCACGCGGCGGGCTGGCGCAAGTTCCACGCCCTCCAGATCGCCCGGCCCGTCAACCAGGCGGATAGCCACGTCGAGGTTGGTTTCGGTGAAGTCGGCGTTCTCGTCGGCGATGAGCTGGAAGCGCACGCCCGGGTTCTCGGTTATGAATGCCGCGAGCCTGTGGCTGAGCCACTGGGCATAGAATTCGCGCGGCGCGGCGATGGTGTAGCGATCGCTCGCCTGCCCCGCCTGCATCGCCTGGACCGATTCCTCGAACTTCAGGAACCCTTCGCGCAAGGGATCGAGCCCCGCGATCGCCTCGTCGGTCAATTCCAGCCCCTTGCTCGTCCGGCGGAACAGGACGGTGCCGAGGTGGTCCTCGAGCGCTCGAATCTGCTGGCCCACGGCGGCGGGGGTTACCGCCAGCTCGTCGGCCGCTCGGGTGAACGACAAGTGCCGCGCCGCGGCGTCGAACACGCGCAAGGCGTTGAGGGGAAGGTGCGTACGCTTCATCGCGCGCTCAAGTAGCGAAGCGGCGGCGCAATAGAAAGACCCGCGCGCGCAGGCCAGCGTTGGATTGACGGTATGTCCCGCCGGTGGCCAACTATCCGGGTCGGGGGAGGCAGGCGAATGACCTTGCAAGCATCGGTCGCCGAAATGTCACCGATCTGCAACAAAGCGCCCGCACATGGCCATAGTCGCGCACTATCAGGATATCGATGGACTCTCCCCATCCTCCACCCAGAGAGGCCGGCGACGATGAGCCGGACGACCAACCGCGCGCAATGCGCTATTTCAACCGCGAACTGAGCTGGCTGGCATTCAACCGCCGCGTACTGGCCGAAGCTTCGCGGCCGGAATATCCGCTGCTCGAGCGCCTGCGGTTCCTCGCGATTTCGGGTTCCAATCTCGATGAGTTTACGATGATCCGGGTGGCCGGGATCGAGGGGCAGGCGCGGCGCGGTATTGGCAGCCTCTCGATCGATGGGAAGACTCCGCCGCAGCAGCTGATCGAAATCCGTCGCGAGGTCGCTTCGCTGGAAGACGAGCAACAGCGCACGCTGCGCACGCTGGTCGACGCGCTGGCCACCAACGGCGTCCACATCGCCGACGAGACGCGCATCGCGCCGCGACTGCACAAATGGCTGAAGGACTGGTTCGAAGATCACCTGCAGCCGGTCCTCACGCCGCAGGCGATCGATCCCGCCCATCCGTTTCCATTTGTCGCCAACCTCGGCATGGGCGTGATTTTTTCGCTCGAACGAGAGAGCGACCGCGAGCGGCTGGTCGAGATGGTGCTCATCCCTGCGGGTATTCCCCGATTCGTGCGACTGCCGGGGGATGAAGGCTCGACCTGGGTCCCGGTCGAAAGCCTCATCATCCGTTTCGCGGGGGAGATATTTCCCGGCTTCCACGTGCTGGGCGACGGAGTGTTCCGCGTCCTGCGTGACAGCGACATAGAGATCGAGGAAGAAGCCGAAGACCTCGTACGCACCTTCCGCACCGCGATCCAGCGACGCCGACGCGGGCGCATCGTCCTGCTCGAACTGGACGAGGCCTGCGACCCCGAGGCCGAGGCCCTGCTGCGCGATCAATTGGGTGTGGAGGCGACGATGGTCAGCAAGGCCCAGTGGATGCTGGGCCTGCGCAATCTGGACCAGATCGTCGGCGAAGAAGATCGCCCCGACCTCAAGTTCGCGCCCTTTGCGCCGCGCTACCCGGAACGCATCCTGGAACACGACGGCGATTGCTTCGCGGCGATCCGCGAAAAGGACATCGTCATCCAGCACCCCTACGAAAGCTTCGAGGTGGTCGTCGATTTCCTGCGCCAGGCGGCCAACGATCCGCAGGTCGTGTCCATCAAGCAGACGCTTTACCGCGCGGGCAACCAGTCGCCCGTGATCGCCGCTCTCATCGAGGCGGCGGAGAACGGCAAATCGGTGACCGCAGTGGTCGAGCTGAAGGCCCGCTTCGACGAGGAGCAAAACCTCAAATGGGCGGGCCAGCTCGAGCGAGCCGGCGTGCAGGTCGTCTACGGCTTCACCGACTGGAAAACGCACGCCAAGGTTTCGATGGTCGTCCGGCGCGAGGAAGACGGCGCGCGAACCTACTGTCATTTCGGCACCGGAAACTACCACCCGGTGACGGCGAACATCTACACCGACCTGTCGTTCTTCACCGCCAGCCCTGCTCTGGGACGCGACGCGGGAAAACTGTTCAACTTCGTCACCGGCTATGTAGAGCCGCGAAAGACCGAGTGTATCGCCATTTCCCCGCTGACGCTGCGTCAGACGATCTATCGCCTGATCGACGGCGAGATCGCCAATGCCATGAACGGGAAGCCCGCGGGCGTCTGGGTCAAGCTGAACTCGATCACCGATCGCGGCGTGATCGACCATCTTTATGCCGCCAGCAAGGCCGGGGTCACAATCGAACTGATGGTTCGCGGCATCTGCTGCCTTCGGCCGGGCGTACCCGGCCTGTCCGAGAACATTCGGGTCAAATCCATCGTCGGGCGGTTCCTTGAGCACAGCCGCATCTGGGCCTTCGCGAACGGCAGCGCGCTGCCCAGCGCTAGGGCCACCGTCTTCATTTCGAGCGCCGATGCCATGAGCCGCAATCTCGATCGCCGTGTCGAGGCGTTCGTTCCGCTCAAGAACCGGACCGTACACCGCCAAGTGCTGGAACAGGTCATGCTGGCCAACCTGCTGGATACCGACCAAAGCTGGCACCTTTCGCCGGATGGCGAGTATGCGCGGGTCGTGCCCACGGGAGACAGGTTCAACGTGCACCATTATTTCATCCGCAATCCCTCGCTGTCGGGGCGCGGGGGCGCCGGCGTCGAGGCGGTGCCGAAGCTCCGCCTGCGAAGGGGCGCGGCATGAACCGCCCTGCACGGCACGCCAAACCCGCCAAGGCGGTAATCGATATCGGATCGAACACGGTGCGCCTGGTGATCTACGGCGGGCCGCCGCGGGCACCGATTATCCTGCTGAACGAAAAGGTATCCGCCCGCCTCGGTCGCGATCTCGGCCCGGACGGCGGGCAGATGCCCGACAGGGCGATCGAGCAGGCGCTGGCAGCGCTTGCGCGATTCGTCCTGGTCATAGCCGATTACGGCGTGCGCGACGTGCAGACGGTCGCCACCGCAGCGGTGCGCGAAGCCGCGAACGGACCCGCATTCCTGCGCGAAGTGGCAGCACTCGGCCTCGAACCGCGCCTGTTGACCGGCGAGGAGGAAGCCCGCGCTTCGGCCGCCGGAGTCATCGCCGCATTCCCCGGTGCACCGGGTGTCGTGGCGGATCTCGGCGGAGGCAGCCTTGAACTCGTCGCGGTCGATGGCGGAGCAAGCCACCACGGAATCAGCCTTCCCCTCGGCACGCTGCGCCTTCCGACACTACGGGAAAAAGGCGACGAAAAGTTTCGTCGCACGGTGCACAAGGCATTCGAAGGTGCAGGCTGGGCGACCGCCCATGACGGACCGCTCTATCTCGTCGGCGGCACCTGGCGCGCGTTTGCCGCTTACGCGATGCACGAGATGGATTGGCCGCTCAGCGATCCGCACGCATTCGCTTTGTCGGTCGAGGACGCGCTCAAGTTCGTCCGGAAGATCGCCCGGACCGAAGTGACTGCGCTTGCGGCGATATCGGGCATTTCTTCGTTGCGCGCAGCCGCGCTGCCGGATGCGGCGCAGATGCTGGCGATCATGCTCGCCGAACTGAAGCCAGACGGTCTGGTCTTTTCATCCTGGGGCCTGCGCGAAGGCTTGCTCTACCAGCAGCTAGGGCTGGAGGAACGCGCCAACGATCCGCTTCTGGCCGCGGTGATCGCCTTCGCGGCGCCGCGGCAAGGCGCGGTCACCGAAGCCACTCGGCTGGCGGCCTGGTGCTCGGGCGCGGCACACGGCGAGGGGCCCGAGGCCGAGCGACTGCGGCTCGCCGCGACGATCCTTGCGCTCGCGCTGGCGAGGGTCGAACCCAACCTGCGAACCCGGCAGGCCGTTGAATGGTCGCTCGACAAGCGCTGGATCGGCATCGACGCACGGGGCCGCGCGATGCTGGCGGCAGCGCTGCTCGGCGCCTGCGGGAAGACCGAGGGTCCTGCATCGCTTGCGCGCCTGGCGAGCGTCGGAGACTTGCGCGAAGCGACCGGCTGGGGACTGGCGACCCGCCTGGCTCGCCGCGCCGGGGCCGCAGCGCTGCCCGCCTCGTTGGCGAGCGCATTGCAGGTAGAAGATGACCGCCTGATCCTCGTGACCACGCGCGAGCGGGCACCGATCGCGGGGGAAAGCGTGACGAAGGACCTGACAGCGCTCGCTGCTTGGCTCGGCCTCGAAAGCGCGATCGAGGTTCGTTAGGTCAGGCTTCGGCCGGAGCGGCCAAGGGGAAGAACGGGATACGCACCTCCAGCGGACCGCCGCTCCGGTGGAAGGTGTAGAACCCCTCCATCGTGCCGTGCGGGGTCGCCAGCGGGCAGCCCGAGACGTAATCGTGGCTCTGCCCCGGCTCGAGCACGGGCTTCTCGCCGACAACGCCCTCACCGTCGATGACGCTGACCGTCCCGCGTCCGTCGGTGATGCGCCAGTGCCGGCTGACGAGCTGTACCCGTTCATGCGAGCCGTTTTCGATCCGGATGTGATAGACCCAGAACCACTTGCCGTCCTGCGGACGCGACTGTTCGGGCAGAAAGTTCACCGCCACCCGCACGGTGATGCCTTCGGTTATCGCGGCGTGCTGGAAAAGCTGCTTCATCACTCCTGAAGGTAGCAAGACGCGCCGTGCGCGCAAGGGTCAGGGTACCAGTCGTGCACTGTCGGCAAGGTTGGAATTGTCCATCGTCAACTCCCACACGATACCCGCTTCCTCGAACGTGTGCCTGACGTCACCGCCCAGTGCGCGGCGCGGGATATCCTCGATCAGCTGACTGCCGAAGCCACGACGGCTCGGTTTCATCACTCTGGGGCCGCCGCTTTCGCGCCACGTGATCCTGAGATGCGTCGCCAGGCATTCCCAAGCGATCTCGACCGTACCTTCCGCAACCGAAAGCGAGCCGTACTTGAGCGAATTGGTCGCCAGTTCGTGCAGCGCCATGCCCAGGATTTCGGCAGCTCGGGGAATCAATGCGACATCCGGCCCGGAGCGCACGACCCGATCGCCGTACTGGTCGATGAAATGCAATTGCATGCGCACCAGTTCATCGACAGGAACTTCGCGCCAATCGCGACTGACGAGAATGTCCTGGTTTACCGAAAGCCCGCTGACGCGCTCCTCGAAGCGCTTCACAAGCTCCGGGTCGCCTTCGATGCTGCTACGTGCAAGCGCCTGCACCTTGGCCAGCATGTTCTTGGACCGGTGGTTCACTTCCCGCAGGAGCGTGTTGATCTGCTCGGTCTGCTCGCGCTGCTCGGTGATGTCGGTGTTTGTACCGAACCAGCAGACGATGGAATCATCCTCGTCCCGGATCGGCTTCGCGCGGCTCAGGAACCAGCGCCATTCGCCGTCGGCGCTGCGCAGCGGGAACAGGTCCTCCCACTCCTCGCCGCTTGATATGTGCTCGCGGAATCGCACCTCAACCCGCTCGAGATGATCGGGATGATGGACCTTGCGCCAGCCCCATCCGCGCATCTCTTCAAGGTCGGTCCCGGTGTAATCGTACCATCGCTGGTTGTACCACAGGATGTCGCCGTCGGATTCTGCGATCCAAGCCAGCTGGGCAATGTTGTCGGCCAGCATGCGGAAGCGCGATTCGCTCTCGCGCAAACGACGCTCGATCGCGACCCGCTCGCTCGCGTCTCGGACGATCTTGCTCGCGCCGATGATGTCGCCTTGCGCGCTCCGGATCGGCGAAATGCTCACCGAAACGTCGAGCGTTCTGCCATCCTTGTGCAGTCGCTCGGTGAGAAACTGCTCGATCTTGTCGCCGCGCCGAATGCGGGCCAGGATCAAGTCCTCCTCGTCCTGACGGTCTGGCGGAAGCAGGCACCGGATGGACTGTCCGATCATCTCGCCGGCAGTCCAGCCGAAAAGCCGTTCGGCTGCCGGGTTCCAGCTCAGTACGATGCCTTCGAGGTTCTTGGCGACGATTCCGTCGTCGGACGATTCGAAAATGGCCGCGTAGTGTTCCTGCGCCCTCATTTTGCTTTCAGCTATCCCTATTGCCGGCCGCGATGCGTCCGGAATGCCCCACCACTGCCGGCGCCCGCACGCAAGGTGCACCGACGGTCAAGCCGAAACGCGCAAACCGAGAATGCGCTCCCGCCCCGGCACAGAAATTTCCGAGCACGGGTTCGAAGTCGCCAATGTGGGGCAGTTACAACCCGGCGGCGCTCAACGCTCGGTCCATGTCTTCCTTGAGATCCTCGATGTCCTCAAGCCCGACGTTGATCCGCAGGAGCCCCTCGGTCACGCCCATCTCGGCGCGCGCCTCGGCACCCATGTTCGCATGGGTCGTGCTGGCCGGATGGCAAAGGAGACTGCGGCAGTCGCCGATGTTGTTAGAAATGTCGATCAGTTCCAGCGCATCGAGCAGGGCGAAGGCCTGCGCGCGCCCTCCCGGCACTTCGAATGCGAAAATCGGGCCGGTGCCGTTGGGCATCTGTTGCACGGCCAGTTCATGTCGCGGGTGGCTGGGCAGGCCGGGATGCAGCATCCGCGAGATGCGCGGTTCGATGAACTTGCCCAATTCCAAAGCGGCTGCGCTCTGCGCCCGCGCTCGAAGATCGAGCGTCTCCAGACCCTTGAGCACGACCCACGCGTTGAATGGAGACAGATTCGGCCCGGTATTCCGCTGGAACGGCAGGAGCTTCTCGTCGATGAATTCACGGCTACCGCACACTGCGCCGGCAAGCACCCGTCCCTGCCCGTCCATCAGCTTGGTGGCGCTGTAGGCGATCACGTCCGCACCGAATTCGAGCGGGCGTTGGAGCGCGGGACTGGCGAACGCGTTGTCGACCACGGTAACGATCCCATGCGCCCGTGCGAGATCGCAGACATGGCGGAGGTTTACGACGTCGAGGGTAGGGTTTGCAGGCGTTTCGAAGAAGAATACCTTGGTGTTCGGCCGGCTCGCAGCGTCCCATTCGCCGTCCACCGCGCTGTCGATCACCGTGGTCTCGATCCCAAAGCGCGGCAGCAGGTGGTCGACCAGCCAGCGGCACGATCCGAACGCGGCACGTGCGGCGACGACATGATCGCCCATAGACAACTGGCACAGAAGGGCTGCGGTCATGGCGGCCATCCCGCTTGCCTGCACGCGACAGGCCTCGGCGCCTTCGATCAGCGCTATGCGCTCTTCGAGCATCGCGACGGTCGGATTCTGGAGGCGGGAGTAGGTCATCCCCTCGGCCTCTCCGGCGAAGCGATCGGCCACCGTTTGCGCGTCGTCGTAGGTGTAGCCCGAGGTGAGGAACAGCGCCTCGCTCGTCTCGCCGTGTTCCGAGCGCCAGGTGCCACCGCGGACTGCGCGGGTGGCTGGGCGCCATTGCGCCGTGGCGGCGCGATCCATTCCGGTGGTTTTCTTCATGCCGACCGCGCGTCTAGGGGCGGCGGGTCGGGCCGCGCAAACAAAAAGGCCTCTTGAAGCCTAAAGTGAGCCCAAACGAAAAGCGGGGCCACGAATGGCCCCGCTTCGAATTCGTCGATATCGGTCAGGCTTACGGGCTGACCGGATCGTCGTCGCCGTCCAGGATCAGGATGGCACCGACAACCGCAGCGATCGCGAGAACGATCCACAGGATGCTGCTGCCGCCGGCACCCAGATCCGATTCCTCGGTTGAGGGAGCAGCCGCGCGGGCTGCCGGAGCCGCCTGAGCAGCAATAGGCGCCGCGAGCAGCGAAAGCGCCACAAGCGACGAGGCAATATTACGAGTCCTCATTGAAATTCCCCTGACAAAGACATGATGGTTTGCGACCGATGTTCTTCACGTTGGCGGCTAGCCGATTGTGCGCATGCCAACAACCACCGCGTCCGAAAATTGCGGCGAACCGTTGTATGTCGACGGTAGGCCTTTTCTTAAGGGGGGCGGCGGGTTAGCGTCATTGCCGCATGAGCGATCCGCCGCATCAACCTCGCGACCCGATCGGCTGGTGCGTCATAATCGCGGCGGGCTTCCTTGCGCTCCTGCTCATCCGGCTTGCCCTCCCGTCGAAGCCGTATTTCGACGAAGTGCATTATCTCCCCGCCGCCCGGGCCTTGCTTGCGGGAAGCGACTGGTTGAACCGCGAACATCCGATGTTCGGCAAGGAGTTGATCGCGGCCGGAATCGGGCTGCTCGGCGACCGTCCCTTCGCCTGGCGCCTGCCAAGCGCGATCGCCGGAGCGGTTGCACTATTTGCCGCGATGCGTGCCCTCTGGTTCGCCTCGCTTCGCCGATATGCGACGATCGCGTACGGTCTGCTGCTGGCGAGCGGGTTCGTGCTTTTCGTCCACGCGCGTATCGCGATGCTCGATGCGTTCATAGTGGCATTCCTGGCGATCACTTTCTGGCAGCTCGCATCCGCCGTTCGCCAGCCTGAGCAAGGGCGTCGCAGCCTGGCCATCGCCGGGATCGCCCTGGGCCTGGCAATGGCCTCGAAGTGGAATGCCATCGCACTGGCCCCGCTGCCCGGCCTCGCATTCCTGGCGGTTCGCCTTCACGCCTGCGGCTGGAAAGGCCTGTTCGGACGTCGCGGCGCTCCGGTTCCGGGAATCCGGCTGGTGGAGGCTGCTCTGTGGCTGGGGCTGGTGCCGATCGCGGTTTACGCGATTACCTATCTTCCCGCGTGGCTGATCGAACCGGCCGAGTTGGGGCAGCGCGGCCTAATAGGTCTGCACCAGATGATGCTCCAAATGCAGGAAAGCGTGGTCAAGCCGCACCCCTACCAAAGTTCTTGGTTCGACTGGATCATCGACCGGCGCGCGATCTGGTACCTCTACGAGCAGGTCGACGGCGCCCAGCGCGGCGTGCTGCTGATCGGCAACCCGCTGTCGATGCTCGCCGGGCTACCCGCGGTGGTGTGGTGCATCTGGGCCGGCATAAGGAAGCGTCGGATGGATGCGCTGTCAGTTGCAACGATCTATGCGCTGTCGCTGGGCTTCTGGATCGTCGCGGCCAAGCCGGTGCAGTTCTATTATCACTACTTCGTGCCGAGCATGGCCCTGCTCGCGGCTCTGGCGCTTGCCCTCCACGAGTTGCGCGCTCGTGGATGGGCTTGGCTGTCGTGGGGGGTACTAGGGGGCTCCTTGGCGGTATTCGCGTGGTTCTATCCGATCCTCAGCGCCGCACCGCTGCCGGACGAGCGCGGTTTCGAGAAATGGATGTGGGTGGACAGCTGGCGATAGCGGCCAGCTAGAACCGTCCCCATACGAAGCGGCTCGAAAGCGCATAGTTCCACACCGATCCGATCAAAATCCCCGCAAGCGCCGCAAGAACCCAATGCACTCCCCGTGCCTCGATCAACGTGGCAGTGGCGACATTGGCGAGCGCGCCCACGGCACAAGTCGCGCAGAAGCCGGCCCAGCCCTTGAGCAAACCGGCAACGCCTTTCAGGCGCTGGTCGCGATAGGTGAGCTGGTTGTTGAGCCAGAAGTTGAAACTCATCGCGGCGAAGGTGGCGAAGATCGTCGCGAGCGCGAACCCCTCGCCTGCAAGACGATAGAGCGCCCACAGCACCGCCATGTGGACCGCAACGCCCATCGCTCCGACGGTGCCGAACAGAGCGAAGCGGCTCGGAATCACGCGGCCGAAACTGCGATCGTAGAGGCCCACGAGAAATTCGAACGCGACCGCGCTGTCGAGCTTGCTGGTCCCGCTGCGGCGTTCGGCGAATGCGAGCGGGAATTCCTTCACCCTCAGCGGCGGGTCGGCCGTTGCCAGCAGGTCCAGCAGGATCTTGAAACCGATGCCCGACAAGCGCGGTGCGGCGGCCCGCAGGCGATCGGCCCTCAGCATAAAGTAGCCGCTCATCGGATCGCTCAGCTCCACTCCGGTGACCTTGCGGGCCAATCGGTTGGCGAGCCTGCTCCCCTTCTCACGGGTTTCGCTGGAAAGACCCGCTGCGCTGGCACCCGGGGCGAAGCGGCTGGCGACCGCCACGTCGCATTCGCCCGCCTCCACAGCGGCGCGCATGGTGGGAAGAAGCGCCGGATCGTGCTGGTGATCGGCATCCATGACCGCAACGAACGGCGCCGCGGTCGCGCACATGCCTTCGATGGCCGCGCTCGCCAGGCCCCGCCTTCCAAAGCGCTGCAATACGCGGACCCGGGAATCGGCGGCGGCGATGGCGCGAACCGCGTCGGCGGTGCCGTCCGTGCTGTTGTCGTCCACCACGATCACTTCCCACCCGTCGGGCCCCAGCGCCCGATCGATGCGCGCGACGAGGGGCGCGATGTTGTCGCGCTCGTTGAGGGTGGGGAGAATTATCGCAAGCGTAGCCGTCACAGCCGGGCGATTACCGCATCACCCACTTCACCGGTAGTCGCCGAACCGCCAAGGTCCCGCGCTAAGACACCTTCGCCCAGAGTCCTTGCCACGGCGGCCTCGATCCGCGCGGCCTCGCTCTCGCGCCCGAGCGAATGGCGCAACATCATCGCCGCCGACAGGATCGTGGCGACCGGGTTGGCAACTGACTGTCCGGCAATGTCGGGTGCGCTGCCATGGATCGGCTCGTAGAGACCGAACGTGCCGAACGCAGTCGTCCGATCGCCCGTTGCGGCACTCGCGAGGAGGCCGATCGAACCGACGCACATGCTCGCCTGGTCGGACAGGATGTCTCCGAACAAGTTGCCGGTCACGACGACATCGAAGCGGCCGGGATCGCGCACCAGCTGCATCGCCGCGTTGTCGACGTACATGTGTTCCAGAGTTACTTCGGCGTATTCGCCAGCCACTTCGCTCACCACGTCGCGCCAGAGTTGGCTGGTCTCGAGTACGTTGGCCTTGTCCACACTGCACAGGCGTTTGCCGCGCCCCTGCGCCGCGCGAAACGCGACGTGGGCGATCCGGCGAACTTCGTCCTCTGCATAGGACATCATGTCCCACCCGCGCCGGCGCCCGTCCGCCAGGGTGTCCGTACCCTTCTCCCCAAAATAGACGTCGCCGTTGAGTTCGCGAACAATCAGCAGGTCTATCGCGCGGGCGATTTCGGGCCGCAGAGCACTCATACCTTCGAGGCCCGCGAAGGTCTTCGCGGGGCGCAGATTGGCAAACAGGCCCAGTTCCGCGCGCAGGCCAAGGATCGCCTGTTCGGGGCGCAACGCGCGTTCGAGCGCGTCGCACGACGGATCTCCGACCGCACCGAACAGCACCGCGTCGGCGGCGCGCGCCATTGCCAGCGTTTCGGCGGGCAGCGGGTGGCCGTGGCGGCGATAGGCGATACCGCCCACGTCGCCTTCGAACAGGGTCAGGCCTGGCAGGTCGAGCGCTTCGAGCACCCGCACGGCCTGGCGGGTCACTTCCGGGCCGATCCCGTCGCCGGGCAGTATCGCGACTTTCATGCCCTCAACTTCTCCAGACGCTCGCCCAGCATGGCGCGCAGGGCCATACCATCGCCCTTCCGGTCGACAAGCAGGTAGCGCTCGAGCGGAGCGGCGGTTCGGGCAAACATTTGCAGGAGCGCGTCAAGGTCAGCTTCGGCGGGTGGGGGCGCGCCGCCGTACCCGAGCTCGCGGAGCAGCAGCGATTCGTATCCGACCAGCCCCCGCAACCATCCCCGCGCGGAAGGGGCGTGGCAGATGGCGTCGAGGGTCGCCCCCAGCGCGCTGTAGAGCGAAGCATAGGCATTGCGTTCCGGCAGGACCAGCGCGGTGAGCGTGGTCACCCACGCGATCGCACTGGCAGCAAGCGGCTCGCCCAGCCACGGACCCCGGCTCTCGACGAGTTCTAGGCGCAGGAACGGAAGTTGACTGTCGCTTTTCGCCGCAAGCTCCACCGCGACCCGGTTCCCGGGGATCACCACCGGCCGCAGCACCCGCCCGCGACCTCCGGCCACGTAGCCGGCGACCAACCCGTATTCCTCGCTAAGGACCCGGGTAATCACCGCCGTCTCACCATGCGGGCGCGCGGCGACGAGGATGGCAGGGAAGGTCAGGTGCATTGCCCGGCCTTCCCTAGCGCATCAGGCGATCACGCGCACCTTGGGTTCGCGATCGTAGAATCGCTGCGCGGCCGCCTTCACAAATGCTGCACCGAGGTCGGTCACCCCGTCGTCGGCAGCGACGCCGACCTTGTCGAGCAATGGCTGGGCCGCCTTCGTAGCTCCGATCGCCTTGAGGTGGCCGAATGCATCCATGACAAACTGCACCGCGGCACCGTCCTTGGCCATCTCAGCCGCATCGTCCTTGGTTAGAACGAGTGCGACCGCATCGAACAGGACCGAGGGACTGCCCGCGAGCTGTCCATCAGCGCCAAGGCCGATCTTGGGAGCGATGAAGAAGGCGGTGCCCCCGGCCTTTTCGATCGCGCCCTCGAGGTCGTCGAGGTCCTTCTGGTCGCTGTGCTCGCCAAACAGGACCGCAACCTTGCGACCGTCGAGGACGGGCTTGGCATTCTTCTGGATCGACAAGGCAGCGCTTGCGGTCATGTCGATCGGCTCCCGGGCCGCGGGCGTCTTTGCCGGCAGGTCCATCGCGAGGCCTTCGGCAACGCGGGTTGCCAGGTCCTCATCGATATTGCGCAGGCGGGCGACCACCCGCACACGAACGTGCTCGAGCATGACCTTGCTCAGCTCGAACACGATCGCACTGGCGATGTGCGCCTGTTCGTTCTCGGTCTGCGACCGGTAGAACAGACGAGCCTGGCTGTAGTGATCGGCGAACAGTTCCGGCCGGACGCGAAGCTTGTCACCGCTTTCGCTCACCACGTCCTGCGCGGCGAAGCTGGTGAAACCTGTCTCGGGACATTCGCGCGGGCCGCCGTCCTCCCCTGCCTGGGCGAGGCTGTTGGGTTCGTAATTGGCCCGGCCTTCTGGGACCGCCATCTGCATGTGCCCGTCGCGCTGGAAATTTTGCATCGGGCATTTGGGCGCGTTGATCGGCAGCTGGTGGAAGTTGGTCGATCCCAGGCGCTTCAATTGGGTGTCGAGATAACTGAACAGCCGTCCCTGGAGTAGCGGATCGGCGGTGAAATCGATCCCGGGCACGACGTTGCCCGGGCAAAAGGCGACCTGCTCGGTCTCGGCGAAGAAGTTCGCGGGATTGCGATTGAGTTCCATCCGCCCGATGATCTCGACCGGGCAGAGTTCTTCCGGGATCAGCTTGGTCGAGTCGAGCACGTCGTAGGGTTGCGCGCGGGCGAATTCCTCGTCGAAGGTCTGGATACCAAGTTCCCAAGCCGGGAAATCTCCGCCGTCGATCGCTTCGAAAAGATCGCGGCGATGATAGTCCGGGTCAGCGCCCGCGATCTTGACCGCCTCGTCCCAGCAGGTGGACTGCATGCCGAGTACCGGCTTCCAGTGGAACTTGCAGAACGTGCTCTTTCCCTGCGCATTGACCAGCCGGAACGTGTGGATGCCGAAGCCTTCCATCATGCGCAGCGAACGCGGGAGGGTCCGGTCGCTCATCGCCCACATGACCATGTGCATGGTCTCGGGCATCAGGCTGACGAAGTCCCAGAAAGTATCGTGGGCCGACGCGGCTTGGGGATAGCCGCGATCCGCTTCCATCTTCACGCTGTGGATCAGGTCGGGAAACTTGATCGCGTCCTGAATGAAGAACACCGGAATGTTGTTGCCGACCAGGTCCCAGTTGCCTTCGTCGGTGTAGAACTTGACCGCGAAGCCGCGTACGTCGCGCGGGGTATCGACGCTGCCTGCACCGCCTGCCACCGTCGAGAAGCGCGTGAAGACCGGCGTCTTCTTGCCTTTCTTCTGGAAGGGCGCCGCACGGGTCAGGTTGGGGATCGCCTTTGTGCAGGTGAAAGTGCCGTGTGCCGCGCTCCCGCGCGCGTGGACGATGCGTTCGGGAATCCGCTCGTGATCGAAGTGAAAAATCTTTTCGCGCAGGACGAAGTCTTCGAGCAGCACCGGGCCGCGCGCGCCCGATTTCAGGCTGTTCTGGTTGTCCGATACGCGGATGCCCTGGTTCGTCGTCAGGTGGGCGTTGCCGTCGTCATGGCCGCCCTTGGCGTCCACCTGGTGGTGCGTTTCGCCGCCCTCGCCCCGCGACGATGCGAAGGCTTCGCCCCCGGCGTAATCAGCGTTGGAGCCTGCAGGACTGCGATCGTTCTTTTTCTGGGCCATGCGCGGCGCTCCTGAATTGTGCGAGGGAAACTCAGGAGAGAGACGGTTGCGGGCTGTGCCCGTTCCGAGACTGATCGTTGTTTAGCTAGTCGGCGCCGGCAATGCCTTCGCAACCGCGTCCGCCGTGGCGGATACCAGGACTTCGACGCCCTGCGCCGTCGGGTGGATGCGGTCCGATTGCAGCATCGCGGGATCCGTGAAGACCTCCTCGGTCACGAACGGAACCAGCGTAGCGCCGTACTCCCGGGCGAGATCGGGGAAGATCGCGTCGAATTGGGCCTGCCACTCCGCCCCGTAGTTGGGCGGAGCCTGCAGCCCGTAGAGCACCGCCGGGATGCCGCGTGTCTTCAGCTCGTCGAGCATCGCCGCAAGGTTGGCGCGGGTCTGTTCCGGCGGCAGACCGCGCAACAGGTCGTTGCCGCCCAGCTCGATGATAACGAGGTCCGGCGCCTGCGGCTGGCTGTCGAGGGTGAAGACGAACCTTTGGCGGCCTGCCGCGGTCGTATCGCCCGAGACGCCTGCGTTGGCGACGCGCACGTTGCGCCCGTCCGCGCGCAAGGCGGCCTCGAGCCTGGCGGGATAGGACTGGTCGGCGCTGGACAGGCCATAGCCGGCGAACAGCGAATCGCCGAACGCCAGCACGCGCACTTCGGGACCGGTCACCTGGTTGGTCACTGGGGGAGATGCGGTTGCGGCCGCGCCGGGAGCGGCGGCGGCATCGGGTGCGGGCGCTTCGCCCTGGCAACCGGCAAGCAGCGCCGTCGCGCCCAGAAGCATCCACCAGCGCTTGCCCATCGTACCTACTCCCATGCCAGATGTTGCCGCCTCTCCCCAGCTATGCCATCGCACCGATGTGACAAGCCCCTCCCCGGCGATTTCCGCCCGAAACCTGACCCTGACCCTCGGGACCCAAACGGCCCCGGTCGAAATCCTCAAGGGTATCGACCTTGACGTGATGCCCGGAGAGGTCGTCGCGCTGCTCGGCCCCTCGGGGTCCGGCAAGTCCAGCCTGATGGCGGTGCTGACCGGACTCGAGCGGGCGACATCGGGGTCGCTCACCGTCGCGGGCGCCGATTTCTCGGGCATGGACGAGGACGGCCTTGCGTTAGCGCGACGGGGACGCATCGGCATCGTGCTGCAGGCGTTCCATCTGCTGCCCACGATGACCGCAGTCGAGAACGTCGCCACACCTATGGAACTGGCCGGGATGGACGACGCGCGCGAGCGGGCCGCAGCGGAGCTGGCGGCGGTCGGCCTCGGCCACCGGCTCGATCACTATCCCTCGCAGCTTTCGGGCGGGGAGCAGCAGCGCGTCGCCATAGCGCGAGCCACCGCCCCGCGACCGCCACTGATCTTCGCCGACGAGCCGACCGGCAACCTCGACGCCGCGACCGGCCACGCGATCATCGACCTGCTGTTCGCGCAAGGGACCGAGACCGGCGCCACGTTGTTGGTCATCACCCACGACGCCGAACTCGCCGCGCGCTGCGGACGGGTGATCACCATCGGCGACGGCCGCATCGCGAGCGACGTGTCGAAGTGAGCTGCCCCGCATGACCTGGGCAGCCGCCTGGCGCATCGCGCGCCGCGACCTTTCGGCCCGCTTTCGCGGCCTGCGATTGCTGCTGGTGTGCCTGTTCCTGGGCACCGGCGCGCTCGCCGCGATCGGCACCCTGACCGGCACGATTGAGCAGCAGCTGGAAGAACGCGGGCGCGAGTTCCTGGGCGGGGACCTCCAGGTATCGCTCTGGCAGCGCGCCTTGAACCCGGAGGAACGCGCCGCGCTCGATGCGCTCGGAACCGTCTCCCAAGGCTCGCGGATGCAGGCGATGGCGACGACCGGAACCGCCGCCGCGCCGGTCGAGCTCAAGGCCGTCGACGACAACTGGCCGCTATACGGCACCGCGACGCTGGTCGGCAGCAAGGCGATCGGCGCTCCTGCCGAAGGGCAGGCGTGGGTCGCCCAGGGCGCGGCGGACCGGCTGGGCGTGGCGCCGGGCGATGCGTTCTCGGTGGGCACCACGCGCCTGACCGTCGGCGGCATTCTCGTTGTCGAACCCGACCGGCTGGGCGAAGGGTTCCAACTCGGCCCGACCGTGATCGTCCGCAGCGACGTGCCGGCATCCGCCGGCCTCACCGCGCCGGGGGCCATGTATCGCGCGCGGACCAACGTGAAGTTCGATGTCGAGCGCGACGCACAGGAGGCGGAGGACGCGCTCAAGGCGCAGTTCCCCAACGCCGGGTTCGAGATCCGCACCCGCGACCGCGGCGCGCCGGGGGCCGACCGCTTCGTCGGCCGCATGGGCGAGTTCCTCACGCTCGTCGGACTCGCGGCGCTGGTGATCGCCGGGATCGGGATCGGCGGCGGCGTGTCGTCGTATCTCGACGCGCGGCGACAGGGCATCGCGACGCTCAAGGTGCTCGGCGCCACGAGCGGCGACATCGCCAAGATCTACGCGCTCGAGATCGGGGCAGCGGCGCTCGTCGGCAGCCTGGCGGGGATCGCGGTGGGCGTGGCGGTGACGCCGCTTCTCGCCAGCGCGCTGGAGGGCCTGCTCCCGGTGGGCAGCGGTATTGCATTTGCGCCAGGCGCGCTGGCGACCTCGCTTGCCTACGGGTTGCTGGTCGCACTGGTGTTTGCCGCTCCGCCGCTGGTTCGCGCGCGCCACTTCCCGGCGATGGCGCTGATGCGCGAGCGCGTGAGCCCGCTGGCGCGGGACAAGGCCGCCCTCATTCCCGTGCTGCTGGGACTGGCCGCGATCGTCGCGCTGGCGCTCGGCACGGCGCGGCAGCCACTGCTGACCGCCGGTTTCCTCGCGGGAGCGGCCGGAGCACTGGCGCTTCTGGCCCTGCTCGGTTGGGCAATCCGCAAGGGCGCCGCCTCCCTGCCTCGCCCCCGCGACCCGCTCTGGCGGGCGGCGCTTGCCAATCTTCACCGGCCCGGCGCGGCGACCGGCACGCTTGTCACGGCGCTCGGCTTCGGCCTTGCCGCGTTCGTCCTGCTCGCAGCGGTGCAGACCAGCATCGACGGCACGGTCGCCAAGCGCGTGCCTGCCGAGGCCCCGGATTACTTCGTGCTCGACCTGCCCAAGGACCGCGAGGCGGAGTTCCGCCGACTGGTGGGCGAGGATGCCGCCGGATCGCAGGTCCGCACGGTGCCCGCGCTGCGTGGCGCGATCCTCGCCTACGGACCAAAGGACGCGATGACACGCGTTTCCGAGCTTGGCGAAAACCTTCCCGAAGGCGCTTGGGCACTGCGCGGCGAGCGCGGGCTGACCTATTCGGACACCGTGCCAGAAGGAAACACGGTGACCGACGGCGAGTGGTGGTCAGAAGGATACACCGGCGAGCCGCTCGTCTCGATCGATGAGGAACTCGCCGAAGCGATCGGCCTGGGCGTGGGCGATTACCTCACCATCGGCGTGCTCGGCGTGGAGCGGACTGCACGCATCGCCGCGCTGCGCCGGATCGACTGGCAGACGATGGGCTTCAACTACGTGCTCGTGTTCAGCGCCAATACGCTGAGCGATGCGCCCCACAACCTCGCCGCGACAGTGGAACTGCCCGACGAGGCGGGCAAGGGGGCCTTGCTCCAATCGCTGGTACGCGCATTTCCATCGTCGAGCGTGATCGAGACCGGGCCGGTCCTGCGCCAGGCACGCGACCTGCTGGCGCAGGTCGGCCTGGCGACACTCGCGGCAGCTTCGGTCGCGGTGCTTGCCGGTCTTGCCGTGCTTCTTGGCGCGATCGCCGCCGCGCGCGCGCAGCGGACCTACGATACCGTCATCCTGCGCGTGCTCGGCGCGAGCCGGCGGCAGGTCCTGTTGCTGGCGCTGGCAGAGTACGGGGCGCTCGCCGCGGTGTTGGCCGGCGTGGCGCTCGCGCTTGGGCTCGGCGCGGCGTGGTTCGTGGTCACCCAGCTGTTCGAGTTCGAGTGGCTGCCGGCCTGGGGTGCCGTTCTCGGCGTGCTGGCGGCTGGTATCGGCCTGGTCCTCGCATTCGCGACGGCGGGGGCCCTCCCGCTGCTGCGTGCCAAGCCCGCGCAGGCGCTGAGGTCGCTCTGACAGTCACGGTCAGGTTGCGAACGGTCCCAACCGCATAGCGCACAAAAAAAGGGCCCCGCGAACGGGGCCCTTCTTCGTTGCTCTTGAGCAGTCGGATCAGAACTTGAAACGTCCCGTCACGCCATAAGTGCGCGGCGTATTGGTGTAGCCGGATACCGAACCGGTCTGCGCCGTCGAATCGAAGATTCCGGTGATGTTCCGGTCGTTGAGCAGGTTACGGCCCCAGATCGACAGTTCCAGACCCATGTCCATCGCGTAGGTGAGCGAGGCGTTGAGGTCGTGCACTTCGTTGCGGAACGGGCGCGCTGCGGCAAGGTTCGCCGCCACGCTGCCGAACGCCACCAGGCCCTCGGCGGCCTGGACGGGCGCCACATAGCTGAAGTCGGCGCGGGCGATGATGTTGTCGCCATTGCCGAGTTCCTGGTCCCACTGTGCGCCGAAGACCGCCGACAGCTTCGGGATGGTGACGATCTCGGTCCCCGAGACGTCGCCGAACACCGAACCGGTGTACACGTCGTACTTCGGGTCGAGATAGGTCATCGCGAGGTTGAAGGTCAGTTCGTCGGTCGGGCGGACGTAGCCGTCGAACTCGACGCCGAAAGTCGACTGCTTTTCGGCATTTCCGAGGGCGAAGCCGGTTCCGGTGAACACGTTCGTCTGGAAGTTCTTGATCGACTGCTGGAAGACCGTGAGGTTCGCAGCGGCAAGGCCCCAGTTGCCCTTGAGGCCGAGCTCGTAGACTTCCGAGTTCTCGGCTGCCGCAAAACGCGAACCCGCCGACAGGTTGGTCACCGCAATGCCCTGCGTGATCAGGGCCGTGCGATCGATCGCCGTCGGACGGCTGTCACGCGACAGGTTGAAGCTCGGCGCCTTGTAGCCGGTCGACCAGCTTACGTACGCGTTGAGCGTCGGGGTCAGTTCGGCGGCCAGACGTGCGGTCCAGCTCCAGTCGCCGTCCCGCGTACTGCAGGCTTCCACCGCGTTCGGGCAATTCTGGAACGGCGGGAGGAACTGAAGCGGGCGCAGTGCCAGCAACGGGTTCACTGCCGGGTTCGAGGCGTTGGCGGCGGCGAAAGCAGCGGCCGGACCGGCGATCAAGGTGTTGAACGAGTTGAGGCCAATGATGCCGATGAGCGTCTGGACTTGCGCCGCGGTCGCCAGCGTTCCGGGAGCCAGGCCCAATGCCTGACCGGCACCCAAAGCGATGCCCTGCTGGGTGATCGCCGTCTGGCCGATCGCGGTCAGGTTCAGGCCTGAGAAGACGTCGGTGCTGTTCGAATTGGTGACGATATCCTTCGAGTCGTTGGTGTAGTTCGCACCTACCGTGAACGTGACGCCGTCGGTGATCTCGAAATCGACGTTGCCGAACAGAGAGTAGGACTCGTTGTCCTGGCGCATCTCATTGAAGAAGCCCTGCCCAGCTTGGAAGAACCGGTTGATGTAGTTGGTCCCGGTCAGGGCAGTGATCGTCGCCTCGAGGCTGTCGACGGCGGCGTCGTTCGGCGGGCTGGTGATCGGGCCGCCGACAAGGATGTTGGCATAGTTGCGGAAGTCGGCGCCGTAGACGATCTGGTCGGCGGTGCGGGCCTTTTCCTTGAAGTAATATGCGCCGAGCAGGAAGTTCAGCGGACCGTCGAAGTCGGAGGCGACGCGCAGTTCCTCAGTAAAGGTCTTGATCCGCGCCTGGCCGATGTTCGCACCGGTCGCCAGTCGGGCACTGGTGAAATCGACGTCCTGGTTCGCGTTGAGCTTTGTGTCGCGGTACGCGGTGATCGACGTCACCGTAAGCGCACCCAGTTCGATGTCGGCCTGGCCCGAAACGCCCCAATTGCGCACGTTGCTGAACGGAACGACGTCCGAATAGACGACATCGGCATCGGGATCGAAGGGCGTCGGGTTCACCAGGCCACCGATCGCGTTGATCGCCGCAGTGGCGGGCGAACGCTGGAGGTTGAATGCCGCGCAGCACTTTTCGGTGATCTTGTCGTAGTCGCCAATCAGGCGGAACTTGAAGGTGTCTGACGGCTCGAACATCAGCTGTCCGCGCGTGAACCAGCGATCGCGGTTGTTGACGTCGTCGCCATTGAACAGGTTCGTCACGTAACCATCGCGCTTGTTGATGCCCGCGGCGACCGAGAAGGCGAGCGCGTCGCCGATCGGACCGGTGAGGTAGCCCTTGGCGACCATCGCATCGTAGTTGCCGTAAGTCGCTTCGATGCTGCCGCCGAAGTCGAAGCTCGGCTCTTTCGTGACAATCGAGATCACGCCGGCACTGGCGTTCTTGCCGAACAGGGTCGACTGCGGGCCGCGCAGAACTTCGACGCGCTGGATGTCGGGAAGGTCGGAAATCTGCGCGATCGCGCGGCTGCGGTAGACGCCATCGACGAACATCGCGACCGAAGGCTCGAGGCCCAGGTTGTTGCCGCTCGTGCCGAAGCCGCGGATCGAGTAGGTCGTGGCGAACTGGCTCTGGCTCTGCGAAACGCGAAGCGAGGGGACGACCGAGGCCAGATCGGACACGTCGCGAATCTGCGCGCGCTCTATGGTCTCTGCCGTGGTTACGCTGACGGCGACCGGGGTTTCCTGGAGGGTCTGTTCGCGCTTGGTGGCGGTGACGATGATCTGGTTGCCGGTATCCGAATCGCCAGCGTCCTCGATGTTGTCCCCGTCGCTGTCGACCTGCGCCTGGACGTCGGCATCCTGAGCGTAGGCGATGCCGGGAAGCGCCAGTGCGGCAGCCCCCGCAAGCAGGGTGAATCGGGCCGTGCCGGCGAATCCGGTGCGCGTCTTGATCATGGTCATCCTCTCCTAAGTGGGGAGAAACGACCGCCTGACCGACGGTCCGCCCTGCCCCAACTGACACGCGGGTCAATAAACTTGCCGAATCCCGCGCTCAAGCGACATTTCGTAACTGGATGAACGCATTAGACACTGTGGCTAACGTGACACAGTTACCAGCTCGAGACTCCCGGTTGTTTTCGCGCGCCCGCTCGGCTAGGGGCGCGCCGACTTCGCGGGCCGCCCAGCCCGCCAACCCAAGAGAAATTCCATGTCCCTTCGCAACGTGGCGATCATCGCCCACGTCGACCACGGCAAGACCACGCTCGTCGACCAGCTCTTCCGCCAATCCGGCACCTTCCGCGACAACCAGCGCGTGGAAGAGCGTGCGATGGATTCCAACGACCTGGAAAAGGAACGCGGGATCACCATTCTGGCGAAGTGCACATCGGTCGAGTGGGAAGGCACACGGATCAACATCGTCGACACCCCAGGCCACGCCGACTTCGGCGGCGAGGTGGAGCGCATCCTCAGCATGGTCGACGGCGTCATCCTGCTGGTCGACAGCTCCGAAGGCGCGATGCCGCAGACCAAGTTCGTCACCGGCAAGGCGCTCGCGCTGGGCCTGCGCCCGATCGTCGTCGTCAACAAGGTCGACCGTCCGGACGAGCGCATCCAGGAAGTGCTAGACGAGGTGTTCGACCTGTTCGTCAGCCTCGACGCAAGCGACGAGCAGCTCGACTTCCCGGTCCTCTACGCCTCGGGCCGCAACGGCTATGCCAATGTCGACCCGAGCTTGCGCGAGGGCACGCTGACCCCGCTGTTCGAGAAGATCGTCGAGCACGTGCCGCCGCCGGAAGCGGACTTCGACGGCCCGTTCAAGTTCCTGGTCACCCTGCTCGATCGCGACAACTTCCTCGGCCGCATCCTGACCGGCAAGGTCCAGTCGGGCACGGTCAAGGTCAACTCGCCGATCCACGCGCTCGATAACGACGGCAAGATCGTCGAGACCGGCCGCGCCTCCAAGCTCCTCGCCTTCCGCGGGCTGGAGCGCATTCCGGTGGACGAGGCGCGCGCGGGCGACATCGTGTCGATCGCCGGCCTGGCCGTCGCAACCGTGTCCAACACCATCGCCGACACCTCGGTCAGCGAGCCGCTGCACGCGCAGCCGATCGACCCGCCGACGCTGTCGATGCGTTTTGCGGTCAACGATTCGCCGATGGCCGGACGCGAGGGGACTAAGGTCACGAGCCGCATGATCCGCGACCGGCTCGAGCGCGAGGCGGAATCGAATGTCGCCATCCGCGTTACCGAAAGCGCCGACAAGGACAGCTTCGAAGTCGCCGGCCGCGGCGAGCTTCAGCTCGGCGTGCTGATCGAGACGATGCGCCGCGAGGGCTTCGAGCTCGGCATCAGCCGCCCGCGCGTGCTGTTCCGCGAAGACGAGAGCGGCAACCGCACCGAGCCGTACGAGACCGTCGTGATCGACGTCGACGACGAGCATTCGGGCACGGTCGTCGAGAAGATGGCCACCCGCAAAGGCGAGATGACCGACATGCGCCCCAGCGGCGGCGGCAAGACTCGGATCACCTTCTCCGCGCCGAGCCGCGGCCTGATCGGCTATCACGGCGAATTCCTGTCCGACACGCGCGGCACCGGGATCATGAACCGCCTGTTCGAGAAGTACGGCCCCTACAAGGGCCCGATCGAGGGCCGCGCCAACGGCGTGCTGATCTCCAACGGCACGGGCGAGGCAGTCGGCTACGCGCTCAACATGCTGGAAGAGCGCGGCGTGCTGTTCGTGCGCCCGCAGGAAAAGATCTACGAAGGGATGCTGATCGGCGAGAACGCCAAGCCGGACGACCTCGAGGTCAATCCGATGAAGTCCAAGCAGCTCACCAACTTCCGCTCGACCGGCAAGGACGACGCCATCCGCCTTACCCCGCCGCGGGTCATGACGCTGGAACAGGCGATTGCCTACATCGACGACGACGAGATGGTCGAAGTTACGCCCAAGAGCATCCGCCTGCGCAAGGCGATCCTCGACCCGCATGAACGGAAGAAGGCGCGTCGCAAGGCAGACTGACGGCCCCGTTCAGAGGATCGGCCACGCCTGCACGATGCCGTAGGCGCTCGTCGCGATGATGACGAGCGCCACCGCGCCGAGCAGCATCCGCGCCTTGACCCGCTTGACCAGGTGCGCGCCGATGGGCGCCGCGGCGACACCCCCCACGATCAGGCCGACGGTCGCGATCGTGAACGCCTCGAGCCCCAAGGTCAGCAGGAACGTGATGGAGACCGACAGCGCCAGCAGGAACTCCGCCGAGTTGACGGTGCCGATGATCTTGCGCGGATCGCCGCCCTGGACCAGCAGGTTCGACGTCACGACCGGTCCCCATCCCCCGCCACCCGCGGCGTCCAGGAACCCGCCCACCAGCGCGAGCGGCCGGGTCGTCTTGGGGTCGGCGAACCGGGGCTCGCCCCAGCGGATGGACTTCACCAGCAGGATGACGCCTACCGCCGACAGGTAGACCAGCACGAAGGGTTTGGCAGCCGAGGCGTCGATGTTGGACAGCAGGTAGGCGCCCGCGACCCCGCCCGCGACCCCGAACGGCACCAGCCGCCAGAACAGACTCCAGTCGACGTTGCGGTGCGCGATGTGGCTCGCGCCCGAAGCGCCGGTGGTGAACACCTCGACCAGATGGACGCTGGCCGATGCCGACGCCGGCGGTACCCCGATCGTGATGAGCAGGGTCTGCGAGATGACCCCGAAGGCCATCCCCAACGCGCCGTCGATCAACTGCGCGGCAAAGCCGATGGCGATGAACGGGGCGATGTCGGCAAACGTCAGGCTGGCGAAATCGAACATGAGGCCGTCCTCTCTGTGCGTTGGATACGGGTCAGAACTCCGCCTGCAAAGTCAGGCCGTAAGTGCGCGGATCGCCGGGGTTGCCGACGATGAGCCCGGTGTTTCCACTGGGCACTTGAAGCTGCTCGAAATAATCGGTGTCGAACGCGTTTCGCGCCCAGGCAAACAGGCCGAAGCCATCATCGCTGCGATAGCCCAGACGGAAGTTGTGCAGCGAGTATCCGTCAATCCAGGTGTAGGCCGACGGCGTGGGGTTCGACGAGAAGTTCGAACGGTAGCTGCCGTCGTAGCCGAGATAGGCCTGCCCATCGAGACCCAACAATCGCGCCGGCACGTTCGCTTCCGCGCCGAACGAAAAGGCCCAATTGGACACGCCCGGCAGCCGCTGGCCCGAGATATCGCAATTGGCGGGGCTCAGCCCCCCGGGCGTCCCCGGCGCGCTGGGCGACTGGCCCGCGCCCACGGTGGTCCCGCCCGAAAGTTCGGGTGGGCAGGGCGCATCGACGAAGCGAATGTATCGCCCATCGGTGTAGGCGCCGTTGACGTATGTGTTGAACCGCGGGCTGGGACGGACGGATAGATCGACCTCCACACCTTGCGTCCGCACCTTTTCGGCATTCGCCAGATAGCCGCGCAGAACACCCAGTTGGCCATTGGTCACGAGCGCCTGATAGTCCGAAATGTCGGTGCGAAAGGCCGCGACGTTGATCGTGGCACGGCGACCCCACGCCTGCGCCTTGATCCCCGCCTCGAAATGATCGACGGCTTCGGGGCGCACGGTGCCCGCAGCTAGGATCGGGTTGCCCGCCGCATCGTTGGGCACCCCGTTCAGGTTGACCCCGCCCGACTTGAAGCTCTTCGCATATGTCGCGTAGGCCAAAACGTCCGAAGCCAGCTCATAGCTCGCGGTCAGATCGTAGCTGAGGTTCCAGTCCTCGTAGGCCACTTCGAACCGCTGCGGCGACAGGACCCCGCGCTGGGCTACGATCCGCGGATCGGTGCTGGCGAAGGTGACCGCCTGGCCGGCACCGTTGGTGACGACCGAATCGTAGAGTCCGTCCTTGCTGTCGTAATTGATTCGGAGTCCGGGCTGGATGGTCAGTGCGTCGGTGATTCGCCAGCTAACCTGTCCGAACAGGGCCGCGCTGGTGTTGTCGAGGCGTATGTCGTTGTTTGCGGTCAAGCCGTCGAGAACGGTCGGGTCGTTCGCCAGCGCGCCGGTCAACAACCACCTGCTCGCTGCGGGTCCCTGCACCTGTTGCCCCTGGGTTCGGACCTTCTGATGATAACCGAACGCCCCCAGAACGAAGTCCAGTCGCCCCACGGTCCCGGCATAACGCAGCTCCTGCGTCCACTGTTCCTGCTGTGACGGATTCTTGGACTGGGTCGTGATCGGCAGTCCGGTAAAATCGCGGTCGTTCTCGGGCAGCCAGTCCCAGTATCGCCAGGCTGTCACGGACGTCAGCTTGCCGGGACCGACATCCCAGTTGGCTTTCAGGGCCACCCCGCCGAGTTCGTTACCGGCGTTGAGGCTGGCGTCGATGTCCGTCAGTCTTTCGAACGGGTTGGTGCTGACGACCTGATAGTTCTGCGCCGCGGCGAGCGCCGCGTACTGGCGGGAGAGCGCCCGCTGGGTCGCCCCGGTGCCGACAAACACGGTGCCGCAGCATTCGGGGTTCTGGCGGCTGAAATCGCCGGCCAGCGTGATGTCGAATTTGCTGCTCGGTTCCCACAGGACCTGCGCGCGCAAGCCCAGGTTGTCCTGTTCATTAATGAACGTGCCGGTGGTTACATTGTCGATCGTGCCGCGCCGGTTTGTGACCGAGAACGCGAGACGCGCGGCGACCTGATCCGACAGCGGCCCCGAGAGCGAAGCCTTGGCCTGTTTGAAACCCAGATTGCCTGCCGAGACTTCCGCCCGGCCCTCGAAATCGAAGGTCGGCTGACGCGTGGTTATGTTGATCGCCCCGGCGGTCGTGTTCTTGCCATAGAGTGTGCCCTGGGGTCCGCGCAGCACTTCGATCTGAGCGACATCGAGGAAGTCGAATGTCGCGGACGCGACGCGCGAGTAATAGACGTCGTCGACGTAGATGCCGACGCCCTGTTCGATCCCGTCGTTGGTCAGGCCGAACGGCACGCCGATGCCGCGGATGTTCACTGCGGTGTTGCGGGGGTTGGAACTGTAGAACTGCAATGTGGGCGTAAGCTGTTGCAGGCGGCCGACATTGAAGCTGCCGGTGTTATCGATGTGCTCTCCACCGACGACCGATATGGCGAGTGGCACGTCCTGCGACGTTTCCTGCCTGCGGCGCGCCGTCACGGTGATCTCGCCATCGTCACGCTGTCCGGTGCCCACGGACGAAGGGGGCGCAGCCTGCGCCGGCTCGACCTGTTCCGGTTCGGTGATCGTTTCCTCTTGCGCCAGGGCAGGCATCACGGGCGCGATCAGGGTAATGAGGACCAGCGCGGTCCCTGGATTTTTCGGATGCATGATCTCTCGCTTTCGAAAGGTGAAGATGCATCCGGTGGTCCGGTCTGATCTGCGGAATGTTGGGAGCGTTCGCGGCGGAACGGCAGTCTGTCAGCCCATGCGCCGCCGTTCGGTGACGTCGAATTGCATCAGCTTCCCGTCGTGGACGGTCAGCTGGATCACCCCGAAGCGAAGCCGCTCGAGGGCTTCCTGGACGAGGCGTAGATGCTCGGGAAGGTTGCGGGAGGTGGAGCTAACTGCACGTTCGCGGGAAGCGGCCATTCAAAGACTCCGATGCTGGCGGCTGGTGCCGCGACTGCGCACAGGGCTTATTCTCAACCATTTTAGTTGACAATAGCCTTGCGCCAGACTGTGCGGAAATTAATGCCGATGCGTTGGGAGAATTTCTTCCTCGCCCGGTTCGAACGGCGGGACTGGGTCGATCGGTTCGGACAGGCGAACCGAATCGAGCAGTTCCGCGGTCCGGTCGCGCACCTTCAGCATCAGCGCACGGGTGCGGCAATCGCCCTCTTCCACGCAGTTCTTGCACTTCTCGTGCGCGTATCGACTGGCGCAGGGCACAAGCGCCAGCGAGCCCCGCATCACCCGGATAAGGTCGCCGTACGTGATGTCGATCGGAGAGACCGCCAGCCAGTATCCGCCGTCCTTGCCCCGTTGCGATGCCACGATGCCGAACCGGGACAGTTCGGACAGGATGGTGGCGAGGAAATTGGCCGGAATGTTCTGGCGTTCGGCAATCTCCGCCAGTTGCACCGGCCCCTTGCCATAATGGTCGGCAAGGTGCTGCATCGCCCGGATGGCGTAGCGGGTCTTCTGCGAAAGCACGCGTCAGGGGATGCCGTCTGGCGCCTCCGAGGGCAATCGCTTTCGATATCGGTCGATCTTCCCGCGCCTGCAGATGATTTTCCTACATACCCCGCGGCTGCTAGTCCGGAGGCGGCTCTTTCGGATCGTCGACACCCCCTTCTTCGCGCGCTCATGGGGCGCGCATCTGCAAGGTTACACTTTCCCCCTGCAAGGAGACGCCCTCCCCCGCCAATGTGACGCGTCCCACGCACAAGGCGACACTATCTGCACAAGGCGACATTCTTTCCTCTGGACAGTGTGACAAGTGTGACATGCCCTCGGTGGCCCGCGGACCTAGCCACCCCGCATCGCGGTCGCTAACACCCCGTCCATGCAGACCGGCATCCTCGTTTCGCTCGCGCTCTATTTCATCCTCATGCTGGCCATCGGCGTCTATGCCTGGCGCAAGTCGACGTCCGACAGCGAGGGCTACCTGCTCGCCGGGCGCAACCTGTCGCCATCGGTCACCGCGCTCTCGGCCGGAGCGTCCGATATGTCGGGCTGGTTGCTGCTCGGCCTCCCCGGCGCGCTCTATGCCAGCGGACTGGTCGAGGCGTGGATCGGCATCGGGCTGTTCGTGGGCGCGTTGGTCAACTGGATCGTCGTCGCCCCCCGCCTGCGCAGGCAGACCGAGGAACTGGGCGACGCACTGACGATCCCCGAATTCCTCGGCAATCGCTTCCCCAGCCACTCGACCGCACTGCGGCTGGCGAGCGCGGTGATCGTGGTCCTGTTCTTCACCGTCTACACCGCGGCCGGGATGGTCGGCGGCGGCAAGCTTTTCGAGATGGCCTTCTCCGAACTGGTCGGCGGCGGTTACATGACCGGCATCTGGATCACCGCCGGGGTCGTGCTGGCCTATACCATGATCGGCGGCTTCCTTGCGGTCAGTCTGACCGATTTCGTGCAGGGCGTGATCATGCTGCTGGCGCTGGTGATCATGCCGCTGGTCGTCATGTTCGGCGAAGGCGGCAGCGCGGGCGGCAGCATCGCGGCGATCCCGCAGGAGGGATATCTCAGCCTGACGACCGGGCTCACCGCGGTGGGTTGGCTTTCGGCGGTGACCTGGGGCCTCGGCTATTTCGGGCAGCCGCACATCATCGTGCGGTTCATGGCGATCCGCTCGGTCGAGGACATTCCCGCCGCCCGCGCGATCGGGATGGCGTGGATGGCGATCTGCCTTGCCGGCGCGATCGGAGTAGGCCTTGCGGGGCGCGCCTATGTGGAGCGCAATGGACTGGTGCTGGAGGATCCGGAAACGATCTTCATCCTGCTCGCCAACCTGCTGTTCCATCCGCTGGTGACCGGGTTCCTCTACGCCGCGCTGCTGGCGGCGATCATGTCGACGATTTCGTCGCAACTGCTGGTGTCGTCGAGTTCGCTGACCGAGGATTTCTACCGCCTGTTCCTGCGCAAGAATGCGTCCGAACGGGAAGCGGTGACGGTCGGGCGGATCAGCGTGGCGCTCGTCGCGCTTGCCGGGATCGCCATCGCCGCTGACCCGGACAGCGAGGTGCTGAGCCTGGTCGCGCACGCCTGGGCCGGCTTCGGCGCGGCGTTCGGACCGCTGATCGTGCTGGCGCTGATGTGGAAGCGGATGACCGGGGCAGGCGCGCTCGCCGGCCTGATCACCGGCGCGGCTGTGGTGATCGCGTGGATCAACCTGGGGTGGGATGCCGCCTTCCTGGGCGGGCCTGGGGTCTACGAAATCCTGCCCGGCTTCATCGCGGCGTGGATCGCGATCGTAGTCGTCAGCCTGCTCACCTCACAAGCCACTCCGGCGAACGCGCCCGCAGCCACCGATTAGGGTCTTGTTAACCATGCTGCGCGAGACTGCCGCGCATGGTCCGGTCCCTTCCCCGCCTGCCTGCGATGGCCGCGCTGCTGGCGCTATCCGCCTGCGGCGGCCTGGTGCCCGACGGCGGGACACCGAGCCGGCCGCAGGTGCAGGCCGCTCCGCGCGCCGTGGCGGTCGCGCCGCAAACCGGGATGTGCCTGAACGAACTCGGCGCGCGGCAGGCCGCTTTCACTCCGCTTCCCGACCGGTTCTACGGCGCCGGATGCTCGACCGTCGGCACCGTCAGCCTCGCCGCACTGCAGGGTGACGACGCCCGCTTCCAGCTCACCAATCTCGGTCCGGTCGCCTGCCCGCTGGCCGATACCCTCGCCGCCTGGGCGCGCTTCGGCGTCGACCGCGCGGCCCGCGAGGTGCTCGGCAGCCCGCTCGCCCGGATCGAGACCATGGGCAGCTACAGTTGCCGCAACGTAGCCGGCAGCGGCCGCCTGTCTGCACACGCAACCGCGCAGGCGGTCGACATAGCCGCCTTCGTCCTCGAGGATGGACGCCGCGTCAGTGTGCTGGGCGACTGGAGCGCAGGGACGACAGAGGAGAGGCGGTTCCTCCGTCTAGTCCACGCCAGCGCCTGCAAGCGTTTCGGAACGACGTTGGGTCCCGATTACAACGCGGCGCATCGCGACCACTTTCACCTGGAAGCGACCTTGAGATCCGGTGGCCGCGGCTTCTGCCGCTAACCCCGGCCCGCGAAACGATCCAGACGTGCCTCGATCTGGAGCCGGACCGCCTCGGCGGAATGGTTGGCCCCGAGCTTGCTCATCATGTTGGCCCGATGGATTTCGACCGTCCGCGGGCTGATCTGCAGATCGCGGGCTATCGACTTGTTGCTGTTGCCGACCGCGAGCCGATCGAGCACCTCGCGCTCGCGCGCGGACAGATTACCGATCCGCCCCCGTGCCTCGACCATGCGCCTCCGCGCCTCGGCCTGTTCCAGCGCCTCGCTTCCGATGTGGTCCAACATTTCTCCGAGCCGCTTCGAGTCCAGCGGCAGGGGCAGATAATCGAGGGCACCAGCCTTGATCGCCGCCACGACTCGGGACGTTCGAGGATTGGCGTCCATCGCCACCAGCGGAAGCCAGATTCCGGCTTTCGCGAGGCGTTCCAGGACACCCTCGATACTTTCGACACCGGTCCTGTCGCGCGCCACGATGATCCCCGATCGCGGAGGATGATCGCAGAGTTCGTCAAGATCCGCGTAGACCTCGGCATGATGACCCATCATAAACACGGTGCTGGCGAGTTCAGCCCGCACTCGAGTATCCGCGTCGACGAAATGAATGATGTTGCGTTGACCCATGTCGCCGATCTTGTCGGCGCAAAGGTATTTGACAATTCGGTGTGACCACCAAATTGGAGATAATGAATTAAGTACTCATTCGTATTTCGAACCAGAGCGAAGAGCAGACATTCCTCCGCATCGGATGTGATTTTCCGGCAGGAAGTGCGCCTAGGGAGCCGGAATCAAGCCGTCTCGTCGGCCTGCGCGTAGAAGCTGTAATCGGGCAACTGATTGAAAGCGTTTCGCAGGGAATCGCTCCAACCTGCGGAGATCGCCTGGAAATAGCTGTCTTCGTGCGTGATGCGGCGCTGGTGCCCTGCGGTAAAGGCATCCCGTTCGATCACCATCATGTCGAGCGGCAGGCCGACGGAAAGGTTGGCCTTGAGAGTGGAATCGAAGCTGACCATCAGCAGCTTCACCGCATCCTCGAAACTCATCGATCGGTCGTATGCGCGCAACAGGATCGGCCGGCCGTACTTGGTTTCGCCGATCTGAAAGAACGGCGTGTCCCAGTTCGCTTCGATGAAGTTTCCTTCCGGGTAGATGAGGAAGAGCCGCGGCTCCATGCCCTTGATCTGGCCGGCTACGATGATGGAAGCGGTGAAGCGCCCATGCCCCGATGCACCGTTCGCAGACTGCCTCTCGTCGATCGTATCGCGCAGCAACCGTCCGATCTCGGTCGCGACCTGGAACATGGTCGGGGCATCATAGACGGTGTTGTGCCGATCATCCGGAGCCTTGGTGCGCTCCTCTAGCTGGCTGATCACGGCCTGGGTCGTCGCAAGATTTCCGGCGGTCATTACCGCGATGATCCGTTCGCCCGGCACTTCCCAGTGCGTCATCTTGCGAAACACCGAGATGTTGTCGACGCCCGAGTTGGTTCGCGTGTCGCTCATCAGGACGAGGCCCTTGTCGAGCACCATTCCCACGCAATAAGTCATTTGCTTCTGGCCCCCCGGCCCACATCTGCAGCTTCGCTTGATTGTAACTAAAGCGCGGGCGCGGTCACTGTTCCTGCCTTTGTTGTTCCACAGCCACATCGACATGGAGATCTTCGGTCGAGGTGCCGAAAACGACCCCGGTGATCGGAGCGGCATCGCGGTAGTCGCGGCCGGTGGCAACGCGGACGTATCGGGGATCGGGACTAATGCCATTCGACACGTCGAAGCCGACCCATCCCAGTCCGTCCACGTGCGCTTCGGCCCAGGCGTGCGTGGCCTCCTGATCGATGCGGTCGTTCATCATCAGGTAGCCCGATACATAGCGGGCCGGCACCCCGACGCTGCGCGCGGCGCCGATGAAGACGTGGGCATGATCCTGGCACACGCCGATCCCCGCTTCGAGCGCCTCCTCGGCGGTCGTCGAAACACCCGTGGCGCCGGTGCCGTAGGTCACCTCTCCGCGCACCGCCGCCGAAAGGGCATGGAGGAATTCGAGGCGTCGCTGGTCGGAAAAATCGAGCATGCGGACCATCTGGCGCAATCGCGGTCCCGGCCGGGTCAACTTGGTCTGCCCGGTAAAACACCACAGCGGAAGGTGCCCGGCGTGATGTCCGATGATGCCTGCCTTGTCCTGCGTCTGCACGGTGCCGTGACAGGTTACGGTAACCTCGCGCGCACCCTCGTCGACCGAGATCAGCGTTACCGTGTTATGGTGCTGGTCCTCGTACTCGAGCTCCTTCCGGGCGTTCGAGTAGTCCATTTGCCAGTCGAGGATCGCCTGCCCTTGCGTTGTCTTGGGCGTAAGGCGCAATCGCTGAAGGGCATGCGCCACAGGGGCGGCAAACGTGTACCGGGTGGTGTGGCGGATCGCCAGGCGCATATCGTCTAGCCCTCCCTCACCGCAGGAACCGGTAGTCGTCTGCGATCGCCCGCGCGATCTGCGCGTTGGCGCGCATGAAATCGGTCAGGAATTCATGTAGACCGCGGTCGAATACGTTTTCGATCGTCAGATCCGCGAGCTTGGAAGAAGATGCTTCAATCAACTCGATGCTTTCGCCCCTAGTCTTGTGAATGCGCGCCAGCGACTTGAGGTTCGCGCGCAGCAGGGAATGGCTGAAGGCAAGGCTGCGCGGGAAGCGTTCGTCCAACACGAGGAATTCGACGATGCCCCTCGGATCGGCCTGCCCGGCATTGAGCCAGCGGTAAGCACGGTCGCCCGAAACGGAGCGCAGCACCTGATCCCACTGCCCGGAATCGAGGCTCGACCCGACGTAACTGAGCGACGGCAGCAGTAGGTAATATTTCATGTCGAGGATACGCGCGGTGTTGTCCGCCCGCTCGACGAAGGTGCCCGCGTTGGCGAAATTGTAGCCGGCATCGCGCAGCATGGAATTGACCATCGCCCCGTGCGCCAGCGTCCCGGTCCGGCGGACCATTCCGATCACCCCCCCGACTGCGCCCTGCCCGACCGGGCGGGACAGGGCCTCGTCGATCTGCATCCAGCTTTCGTTGACGACACTCCACAGTTCGCCCGAGATGGCATTGCGCACCAACCGGGCATTGGTCCGCACGTTGCGCATCATCGCGAGCACGCTGCCCTGATTGTCGCGGTCGCGCAGGATGTGGTTCCAGACCTGGATGCCGGTGAACGTGCCGTGCTTGGCGCGATAGGCGGCCGCCTGTCCCGAGGCCTGGATCACGGAGCGCCATTCTTCCTCGGCAGTGATGATATCGCGCGTAAGAGCCATCCGCAGCCCTGCATCGAGCAACCGCGCAGTATTCTCCGCCCGCTCAAGATAGCGGAACATCCAGAACAGGTGATTGGCGGTGCGGCCCAGCATCAGTCTTTGAGCACCCAGGTGTCTTTCGTCCCGCCGCCTTGCGACGAGTTAACGACCAGACTGCCCTTCTTGAGCGCCACACGCGTAAGGCCGCCCGGCGTGATCTCGACCCCGTTGGGCGACACCAGAACGAATGGCCGCAGGTCGACGTGGCGGGGCGCGAAACCCTTGCGGGTGAACACGGGGCAGGTGCTGAGCGCAAGCGTGGGCTGGGCGATGTAGTTCTCGGGACGCGCGATCAGCTTTCGGCGAAATTCGGCGATCTCGCGCTTGGTGGACGTCGGTCCGACCAGCATCCCATATCCGCCCGATCCGTGGACTTCCTTCACGACCAGTTCGCCGAGGTTGTCGAGTACGTACTTCAAGCTGTCGGCATCGGCGCAGCGGAAGGTCTCCACGTTCGGGAGTAGCGGCTTTTCGCCGGTATAGAACTCCACGATCTCGGGCATGAACGAATAGATCGCCTTGTCGTCGGCGATCCCCGTCCCCGGGGCGTTCGCGATCGTGATCCCGCCCGATCGATACACGTCCATAAGCCCCGGAACGCCCAACATGCTATCGGGCTGGAAGCTCAGCGGATCGAGGTAGTTGTCGTCGACGCGGCGGTACAACACGTCGATCGGCTCGTACCCCCCGGTGGTCCGCATCGCCACCCGCCCGTCGATAACCCTCAGGTCCGCGCCTTCGACCAGTTCGGCGCCCATCTGGTCGGCGAGAAAGGCGTGTTCGTAATAGGCGCTGTTGTAGATCCCCGGGGTCAGCACCGCGACCGTGGGCTTGCCCCGGGTCTTCGGCGGCGCGCAGGCCGCCAGGCTGCGGGCGAGCTTGCGCGGGTAATCGCTGACGGTCTCGATCCCCACCCGCGTGAACAGCTCGGGGAACATCGCCATCATCGTTTCGCGATTCTCGAGCATGTAGGACACGCCCGACGGGGTGCGGGCGTTGTCCTCGAGCACGAAGAAATCGTCGGGTCCGGTCCGCACCAGGTCGATGCCGACGATGTGCGTATAGACGCCGCCGGGCGGCGTGAAGCCGACCATGTCGGGCAGCCACGCGTCGTTGTCGCGCAGCAGACGCTCGGGCACGCGGCCCGCGCGAATGATTTCCTGCCGGTGGTAGAGGTCGTGGATGAAAGCATTCAGTGCGCGCACGCGCTGCTCGATGCCGCGTGTCAGCCGCCGCCATTCGGGTGCCGAGACGATGCGCGGCACCATATCGAACGGGATCAGCCGCTCTTCGGCCGCGTCTTCGCCATAGACGTTGAAGGTGATGCCGGTGCGGCGAAAGACTCCTTCGGCCTCGCGGTCCTTGCGCCGCAGCCAGTCGCGGTCCTGTTCGTCGTACCACTTCGAGTAGTCGGCATATGCCGGCCTGACCGCTCCGGCCGGATCGCGCATCTCGTCGAAGGGTTCAGCCGCGATGTTCATTGCCCCCGTGCCATCATCGCACGCACACTAAACAGGCAGGCGGGAATTGCATCCCCAATATTGCAGTGCATCATATTGTGTCGGCGGTCAGCGATCGAGTTCGCGCAGGACGGCGGCGATGGCCTGCGGATCGTACGCGAAACCCATGTGGGTGCACCGCAGCGCGACCTCGCGATCGCGCTCTCCCGGTAGTCCCCGCGCGGCTCGGGGATGAACGATACCGTCGCGCGGGCTCCAGAGTGCGACCGTTTCGACCGGCGGCTTGCCCGCCAGTTCGACCTTGATCGGGGGTTCCTCGACCCTGTGACCGGTGACGAGATGATAGGCCCGCCACACGTTGTTCGCCCGTGTGCTCCACGAAAAGGGCGAGCCCATAGTCACGACCTTGGCGACCCGGTCCGGCTGCCGCTTGGCTAGCTCTCGCGCGAACAATCCGCCTAGGCTCCATCCGACGAGGACGATCGGCTCACCATGACGCTCGTGGATGTCGCCAAGCCTAACCTCGAGCTGCGCCACGTTGTCCTCGGTCGGACCCCAGTTGAAGCCCAGACCCCAACGCTTGACCGTATGCCCGGCCGCTTCGAGACGACGCGCCATGTATCGCATCCGGACGGGGTGCGTGGCGAACCCGGGCAGCAGCATGACGGTGCGCGAACGCACGGCTGCGATCGGCTCGTGACGACGGACCACCCGGCGGAAGGGTTCGGCCAGAACATCCAGTTCGCCGATCAGGCGGCGTGCGGGTGGCCCCACGACATCTCCCGGCCCATCCTCGCGCACGATCGCGATGCGCCGCGCGAGGGCATCGCGGGCAAGGGAAACCCGGCTGTAGTCGAAACGTGGAGCCATTGCCCTACAACTCCCGCGCCGGCCGCTGGTTTCAGGCAGGCTTCACGAACAATCGCCGGTCCGGCGAGACTTCATCCGCATTTCCATCCGCATTTCGCCGCCGGGGATCATCGAGCCCTTCTGGACCATCGCCATGCGCATGTCGGAGGCTTCCGCACCCGCCGTTCCGTCGAGGGTGATTTCGGAGTTCATTCCCTGCGGACCCTGGCAGGTCATCGCCGCGTCGAGCTTGCCGCCGTCCGCATCGAACTTGTCGAATGCGCACTTCATGCCGTCGCTTCCTTCGGTCATCTTGCGAATGGAATCCTCGAACCCCTTCGCCGCTTCCTCTTCGGTCAGGCAGAACGAACTCGACTGGCGGGCGGCGTTGCCCATCATCGATTTCATCTGCTCCGCCTGCGCTGCGGGAAGACCGGGAATATTGAACTCGACGATTTCGGTGGTCGTTTCGTACTGCCCGGCGCGTGGCTGCTCAAGCTTGCCCGCCTCGGCGACCACCTCCTCCGAGGTCTTGGACGAAGCTGCGGTATCGCGGGTTTCGCTGCCGCAGGCGGACAGCACAAACGAACCCATAAGGATCACTGCGGTACCAAGACGCATCACAAAGTCTCCTAGAGATCGCGACCGACGCTAGCGCCGACCGGGACCGCTGCCAACACCGCGCTCAGCGAGCCGGACAGCGACCCGTTCCCGGTCCACGTACCGCGCGCCCGGGCCGGGCACCTGTCATCTCGCCGCCGAGCAACACCGGTTGCCCGTTCACCACCACGTCGCGCACGCCGACGGCGAATTGCTGAGGCTCGGCGTAGGTCGCACGATCGGCGATGGTCGCGGGGACGAAGATCGCCAGGTCCGCGAACATGCCAGGCTTGACCTGCCCTCGATCCGTGATCCCTAGGTTAGCGGCCGGGAAGCTCGTCAGTCGGCGGACGGCTTCGGCGAGCGTCAGGCGCTTTTCCTCGCGAACGTATTTCCCGAGCAACCGGGCGAAGTTGCCGTAGCCGCGCGGATGGAGCCGCGAATTCAGGAATACGCCGCGCGGCGCCTGCGAAGAGGAATCGCTGCCGAAGGACATCCACGGCAAGGCGGTCTGCCGCGCCACGTTCTCCTCGCTCATCAGGAAATAAGCGACGCCGACACGCGAACCGTCCTCGATCACGAGATCCATCGCGGTGTCTTCCGGCGAAGTGCCCCGCTCCTTGGCCACGTCGGCCAGCGTGCGGCCGATGTATTTCGCCAGCGCCGGGTTCCGGAAATCGAGCAGCAGGACCTTGTCCGCGCTGCCGGCCTGGAAATACAGGTTGTCCCAGTCCTTGGGCCGTGCGGTCATTTCCGCGCGGAGACGCTCACGGACAGCCGAGTCCCTGAGCCGGGCCGACCACTGATCGTAACCGCCCTCGCGGACCCACGGGGGCATGGCGGCGTCGAGCCCGGTCGCCCCCGCGGTGTAAGTGTACATATTGGCAGTGATGCGAATTCCCTCGGCGCGCGCGGCCTCGATCCTGGCGATGACCGCGTCCTGCTTGTCCCAGTTGCCCGCCCCGGCCTGCTTCATGTGATACATTTCCGCCGGCCCGCCGGACCGCCGCGCGATCTCGATCAGTTCGTCAGTCGCTTCGAGCACCCCGTCGCTCTCGTTGCGCAGGTGGCTGATATACATCCCGCCGCATTCGGCTGAAGCACGGGCCAGCGCCACGAGTTCGTCGGTTTCCGCAAACAGCGCCGGAGCGTAGATCAGCGACGAACCCACGCCCATCGCGCCTTCGTTCATCGCTTCACGTACGAGGTTCTGCATCCGGGAAAGCTGAACCGGATCGGGATCGACATCGGCCTGTCCCAGAACGATCGACCGGACCGTCGTCGCGCCGACGAAGCTGGCGACATTGGTCGCGATGCCGCGTTGCTCCAGGAATTCCCAATATCCGCCGAGCGTGCGCCAGGGGACCGGATACCTGACGTCGGTCTGGCCGGCTTCCTTGCGCGCTGCCATCGCATCGGTGATCGGACCCGGAGATGTGCCCTCGCCCATGACCTCGAGCGTGACGCCCTGCCGGATATCGCTTTCGCTCGCCCCGTCGATGATCAGGGAATCGTTGGCCCAGCTCAACATGTTGATGAAGCCCGGCGCGACCGCGAGCCCCGAAGCGTCTATGACCTGCTTCGCCGCTCCATCCAGCCGCCGCTCGACCGCGACTATCCGGTCTCCCCGCACACCGACATCGGCCACGAACGGCGTGCCCCCGCCGCCATCGTAGACCGTACCCCCTCGCACTATGAGGTCGAATTGCTCGGGCTGCGGCACCGTTGCGCAGGAGGACAGGACCAGCGATGCGCCGACGAGGGCCAGGGTTGCGCGTTTCATCGCTCGCAAAGCTACGTAGGTCTTGCCGCGTTGCCAACCGCTTGCGTGTTCGCGTCCCGTTCCCCATATCGCGCCGATGGCCGAACTCGTTATCCGCCGGGGACTCGAAGAGCCCGACACCTCAGAGAAATTCGTTCCGCACAAGCCCGTCCGGCCCGAAAAATCGATGGGCGGGCGGCGGTTCGAATTGGTCAGCGAGTACCAGCCTTCGGGCGATCAGCCGACGGCGATCGCGGAGCTGACCGCCAGCGCCCGCGACGGCGAGCAGACGCAGGTGCTGCTGGGCGTGACCGGCAGCGGCAAGACCTTTACGATGGCCAAGGTCATCGAGGAACTGCAGCGCCCGGCATTGGTCCTAGCGCCCAACAAGATTCTCGCCGCGCAGCTTTACGGCGAGTTCAAGAGCTTCTTCCCGAACAACGCCGTCGAGTATTTCGTCAGCTACTACGATTACTACCAGCCAGAGGCTTACGTGCCGCGGTCGGATACCTACATCGAGAAGGAAAGCTCGGTGAACGAGGCCATCGACCGCATGCGCCATTCGGCTACCCGCGCGCTGCTGGAACGCGACGACGTGATCATCGTCGCATCGGTCAGCTGTCTCTACGGTATCGGCTCGGTCGAGACCTACTCGGCGATGATCTTCGACCTCAAGAAGGGCGAAACCGTCGACCAGCGCGAGACAATCCGCAAGCTCGTGGCGCTGCAGTACAAGCGCAACGATGCCGCCTTCCAGCGCGGCAACTTCCGCGTGCGCGGTGACAGCCTCGAAATCTTCCCCAGCCACTACGAGGACATGGCCTGGCGGGTCAGCTTCTTCGGCGACGAGATCGAGGAGATCAGCGAGTTCGATCCGCTGACGGGTGCGAAGGGCGCGAGCCTCAATTCGGTCCGTGTCTATGCCAACAGCCACTATGTGACGCCCGGTCCGACGATGAAACAGGCGAGCGAGGCCATCAAGTTCGAGCTTGAGGAACGGCTCAAGGAACTGCATGCCGAGGGCCGACTGCTCGAAGCCCAGCGGCTGGAGCAGCGCACCAACTTCGACCTGGAGATGATCGCCGCCACCGGAAGCTGCGCGGGGATCGAGAACTACAGCCGCTTCCTGACCGGTCGCCTGCCGGGTGAACCGCCGCCGACGCTGTTCGAATACTTGCCGGACAACGCACTGCTGTTCGTCGATGAAAGCCACCAGACGGTGCCGCAGATCGGCGCGATGGCCAAGGGCGACCACCGCCGCAAGCTGACGCTGGCCGAATACGGCTTCCGCCTGCCGAGTTGCATCGACAATCGGCCCTTGCGCTTCAACGAGTGGGACGCGATGCGGCCGCAGACCTTTGCGGTTTCCGCCACGCCCGGCACTTGGGAAATGGAGCAGACCGGCGGCGTGTTCGCCGAGCAGGTCATTCGCCCCACCGGGCTGATCGACCCGCCGGTGGAAATCCGCCCGGTCGAGGACCAGGTCCAGGATTGCATCGCCGAGTGTAAGGCCACCGCCCAGAAGGGCTATCGAACGCTCGTCACCACCCTGACCAAGCGCATGGCCGAGGACCTGACCGAGTTCATGCACGAGCAGGGCGTGCGGGTGCGCTACATGCATTCCGACGTCGAGACGCTGGAGCGCATCGAACTGATCCGCGACCTGCGGCTGGGCGTCTACGACGTGCTCATCGGGATCAACCTGCTGCGCGAAGGGCTCGACATTCCCGAATGTGGGCTGGTGTGTATCCTCGACGCCGACAAGGAGGGCTTCCTGCGTTCGGAAACGTCGCTGATCCAGACGATCGGGCGCGCAGCGCGCAACGTCGATTCCAAGGTCATCCTCTATGCCGACCGGGTCACCGGCAGCATGGAGCGCGCGATGGCGGAAACCGAACGCCGGCGCTCCAAGCAAGAGGAATACAACGCCGAGCATGGCATCACCCCGACCACCATCATTCGGGGGATTCAGGACATAGTCGCGCATACCGCCAGCCGCGACGGCGTGATCGTCGACACCGGCGATCCGGAGCGGAACAACCTCGTCGGGCACAACCTGCGCACCTACATCCAGGACCTCGAAAAGCGAATGCGGACCGCCGCCGCCGACCTCGAATTCGAGGAGGCCGGCCGCCTGCGTGATGAAATTCGACGTCTCGAGGCCGACGAACTCGGCATTCCCGACGCTGAAAAACGCGTACCCATCGTCGGCCGCAGCAACGAAGGCAAACCGGGCACCCGCAAGGACCGCTTCGGCAAGACCCGTTACAAGCGGATGGGCGGGAAGCCTTGAGCAGGTTTTCGTCGGCGTTAGCCGCCGGATAAACCGCCGCGACGATTTACCCCAGCGCGCCGCTTTGCCATAGGGCTGCCATGCTTTTCCGTATCTTGGCCACCGGTGCCGCGCTCGCCCTATTCGTTCCGACCGCTGGAATGGCGCAGGACGACAAGGCCAAGCCGCCCGTCGCGGCCAAGGATTACGTCGCGAATAGTGCCTCGAAAACCCTGTCGGGCACCTTCGGCGGTCGCTCCATGCGATATACCGCGACCGTCGAGGAGCAGGTGCTCCAGGACGACAAGGGCGAAGCGAAGGCAGCGATCGTCACGTCCGCCTATGTGGCCGAGCCGCGCGACCCATCGCGACCCGTCACGTTCCTGTTCAACGGCGGTCCGGGCTCCGGCTCGGTCTGGCTGCAGATGGGCGCGTTCGGGCCGAAGCGCGTGGCGATCCCTTCGGATGCCCGCGACGACGGCGCCCCGCCCTATCCCATCCTCGACAACCCGGACTCGCTGCTGGACGTCACCGACCTCGTGTTCATCGATCCGGTGGGCACGGGGTTCAGCCACACGATTGGCGATACCAAGGGCGAGGATTACTGGGGCGTCACCAAGGACGCCCGCTCGGTCGCGCAGGTGATCCGCCAGTGGCTCGACAAGAACGGGCGCTGGAATAGCCCGAAGTACCTCGGCGGCGAAAGCTACGGCACGACCCGTGCGGCCGCGGTCGTCAACGAGTTGGAGGGCGGCTACAACGACGTGGCCCTCAATGGCGTCTTGCTGATCTCGACGATCCTCGACTTCGGCGCGGGCGCCGAAACGGAAGGGGCCGAGCTGGGCTATATCACGGTGCTGCCCAGCATGGCCGCGACGGCGCTTTATCACGGCAAGGCCAGCGCCCCTTCGGTCGAAGGCTTCGTCGAGGAAGCGCGCCAGTTCGCGATCGGCCCATATGCCTTGTTCCTGCTCAAGGGGCAGAAGGCATCGGCCGAAGAGCGCGCGGCGATCTTGCCCAAGCTTGCCCGCTTCACCGGCCTGTCGCAGGAATTCCTCGACCGCGCGGATCTGCGGGTGACGAGCGGTCGGTTCTACAAGGAACTGCTGCGCGACCGCGGGCTGACCGTGGGCCGGCTCGACGCACGCTATACCGGCAAGGATTACGACAACGCGGGCGAGTACCCTGACAACGACCCGAGCTTCCACGGCATCGACGCGGGATACAGCGCCGCGATCAATTCGTGGATGCGCGACGGGATCGGGTACAAGACCGACCAGCGCTACGTCACGATCGGCAGCGTGCAGCCGTGGGACTGGCGGATCGCGGGCGGGCGCGACACCAATGCCTACCTCACCGTAGCCCCCTACCTCGGCAAGGCGATGCGCGAGAATTCGGGCATGCGCATCTTCGTCGGCCAGGGCTGGTACGACTTTGCCACCCCGTTCTTCGCCGCCGAATATGCGCTGACCCGCAACGGCTTCCCGCAGGACCGGATCGAGTACCAGTATTACGATTCAGGGCACATGATGTACGTCCGCGACGAGGACCGCCGGAAGCTGTCGGCCGACATTCGCAATTTCATCCGCGCACGGTGAAGCGCGCCGCCGTCCTGCTGCTCGCGGTATTGGCCGCGTGTCGTCCGCCGGCGAGCGATCGCTATGTCGAGCGCATGGCATTGGACGACGAGAGCGCCGGGCCGACCGTCATGGCGACTTCGCCGGATACGACCGGGGCGATCTGGGCCGACGGCGGCGGACCCGACCGGATCGTGTTCGGCCTGCCGGGCCAGGCTCCGCTTTTTGCGCTGGAGTGCGCGGCAAGCGGCGCGATGCTCAAGGTCACGCGCTTCGCGCCGACCGATGCCGGGGCCAAGGGCATGATGGCGCTGATCGGCAACGGCCACGTCGAACGGCTGAAGATCGACGCCCTGAAGGTGGCGGGAAAGCGCGCGTGGTTGTGGCAGGGGCGATACGATCCGGCCGACACGCGGCTCGAAGCGCTCACGGGCGGGCGCGGGCTGGAAGTCACGATACCGGGAGGCGGCACGCTCAAGCTGCAGGGAAGTCCGCGTCCGGCGGAACTGATCGAACGCTGCCGCCGGTCTAGCGGCGGCGCGCCTATGGCGTCGGAGACGCCTCCGCCAGCGTGACGAGGCTATCGGGCGTCAGCACCTGCGGCAGGGTCTCGGCCTCTGCGCCCGGCGCATACCACAGATAGAGCGGAACGCCGGCTGCGCCCTGCCGGGTCAGGAACCGGGTGATCTCGGGATCGCGGCGGGTCCAGTCGCCGACCAACGCGATGACGCCCGCCTTCTCGAACGCCGCGCGCGTCGCTTCGCGTTCGATCGCTACGCCTTCGTTGACCTTGCACGACAGGCACCAGTCGGCGGTGAACCACACGAAGACCGGTTTGCCGGTGGCGCGCGCTTCGGCAAGGCGCGCTTCGGTGAAAGGTTCGGCCGGGATGATGCCTTGCCTGGCCTCGGCAGCCGGACGGTTGGCGATGGCGGCGGGCAGCGCCACGGCGGCGAATAGTGCGAAGGGCGCCGCGAGCAGCGCAAACGTCCGTCCGGCAGGCCGCCCCGCCCGCTGGCGCCGACCGGCGGCCCAGACCGCCGCCACGAGCCCAGCCGCGACAAGGACGCATACCGCGGCGAACCATGCACCGCCCAGCCTCCAGCACAGCCATACCAGCGCCAGCGCGGTGATACCCATCGGCACCGCCATCCAGTGCCTGAACCGCTCCATCCATGGCCCTGGACGCGGCAGCATCCGCCGTAGCGCCGGGACGAACCCGAGCAAGAGGAACGGCAGCGCCAGGCCCAGGCCCAAGGCGGCGAACAGCAACAGCGCCTGCACCGGTGGCAGCAGCAAAGCCGCCCCCATCGCCGCTGCCATGAACGGCCCCGTGCATGGGGTTGCGACGAACGCCGCGAGAAGCCCGGTGGCGAACACCCCCGCCGGCTCGCCGCCGCGCGTGACTGAAATAGAGGGCAGGTCGAACAGCCCCGCAAGGTTCGCCGTGATCGCGACGGCCAAGACGAGCAGCAGCGCGACCACGCCCGGCTCCTGCAACTGGAATGCCCAGCCGACCATCTCGCCCGCCGAGCGCAGTGCAAGCAGCAGTGCGCCGAGCGCCAGCGTCGCGGCGATCACCCCGGCGGTATAGGCCAGGCCTTCGACGCGCGCCTTGGCATCGCTCTCGCCCGCCCGCGCGAGGCTCAGCGCCTTGAGGCTGAGGATCGGGAATACGCAGGGCATCACGTTGAGGAGCAGCCCACCGGCCAGCGCGCCGAGCAGCAGGAGCCACAGCGGCCCGGCGTCGGTCGTCGCGGGCGAAAGCCGCTCGCCCCCGCGCGGCACTGTGCCCGGTTGACCCGCGAAACGAATGCCGTTGCCGTCTCCAAGCGCCAGGATGCCAGTGAATTCGATCGGCGTGACGATCGGATCGCCGAGCTGGATTTCGGCGATCAGCGTGTCGCCCTTGCGAAAGAAGGCTTGCGGTGCGGCGTATCGCACCAGGTCGCGCGGGCCGAAGAACACGTGCGGACCCGGCACCTCGACCGCCGCGGGCAACGGTATCGCGATCCGGAGCTCCTTGTCGGCAATCGCGTAGGTAACCGTCCGGTCGAGCAGCGCCGGGATGGCCGAGCGCCAGCGATTGAACGAGCCGGGGGAAGGCGCCGGGGCGGATAGGTCGAGCGTCAGCCGCGCCTGTTCGGGCACGCAGATCTTGTCGGTGCAGGCCAGCCACTGGGCATCGACCGCGATGGGCGCGTCCCCGTTTGCCGAAGCGTTCGCAGGGACGGCGATGTCGACAAGGACCGCATATGCGCCCTTGTACACGTGGTTCATCAGTCCGCCGATGACCAGCTGTCTCGGCACCGGGTATTGCGGCTCTCCGGCACGCCAACCTTGCGGAAGCTGCCAGTCGAGCTCCATCCCGTATCCCGCGTCGCCCGGGTTCGACCAGTAACCGTGCCAGCCCGGCTCCGGATCGAAGGCAATCGCGATGGTCAGCGTCTTGCCGGGTTCGACGGGGCCTTCGGCGACCAGCCGCGCGGCGATGTGATTCTTGCGATCCTGTGCGCTGGCCGCGCCGGGCACCAGCACGGCCAGCAGCGCGAAGATTGCAACCAGCAGGGGCAATGTCCTTGCGCGCATCGTGCTGCGCGCTCTAGGGCGTGACCCCATGAACGACAAGCGCGACCTCGTGATCCTGGGCGGTGGCCTCGTCGGCATGACGCTGGCCCTGGCCGCGGCAAAGAAAGGCATCTCGACCCACGTGGTCGACCGCGCCGACCCCGCCGAATTGACGGCGGAGGGCTTCGACGGCCGGGCGAGCGCGATTTCCACCGCAAGCTGGAACCTGTTCACCAACATCGGCATCGCCCCCGCGCTCGAGAGCTTTGCCTGCCCCATCGCGCGGATCGCGGTCAGCGACCAGTTGAAGCCGGGCCGGATCGACTTCGTGCCAGAGGCGCATGAGGGTTCGCTCGGCAGGATGTTCGAGAACCGCCGCCTCCGTCTCGCGCTGTACGAGGCCGCGGAGAGCGAACCGCTCATCGCGTTTCACCCGCGCACCGAAGTCGTCGGGCGCGTGCGCGGTCCCCACGGCGTAACCGTGCAACTCGCCGATGGACGGACGCTGGCGGGCAGCCTGCTGGTTGCCGCCGAGGGCCGCCGCTCGCCGACGCGCGAGGATGCCGGGCTGGCCGTCGCGACCTGGGATTATCGCCATCGTGCGATCATCTCGTCGTTGGTCCATTCGCTGCCGCACGAAGGCACCGCGTGGGAAATCTTCTGGCCCGCCGGGCCTTTCGCTTTGCTGCCGATGCGCGACGACGCCGAGGGCCGCCACCGCAGCGCGCTGGTATGGACGGTAGACGAAAAGGATGCCGCCGGCACCCTCAAGCTGGGCGACCGGGCGTTCCACGCCGAAGTGGTCAAGCGCATGGGCGATGTCCTGGGCGACGTCACCTCGATCGGCCCGCGTTCTTCCTACCCGCTCGGCTTTCATCACACTGCGAAAGTCGTCGATGATCGTTTGGCGCTGGTGGGCGACGCGGCACACGGCATCCATCCCATTGCCGGACAGGGCCTCAACCTCGGCCTGCGCGACGTGGGCGCACTCGTCGAAGTCATCGCCGAGGGTATGCGGCTCGGCCTCGAACCCGGCGATGCGCAGGTGCTGGCGCGGTACGAGCGCTGGCGTGGCCTCGACGCGTTTTCGGTCGCTCTGGCCACCGATGGCCTCACGCGGCTGTTCGGGGTTCCGGGCAAGGCCGCGAGCGCGGTGCGCCGCATCGGCATGGCGGGGGTCCAGCGGATGGCGCCGCTCAAGACTTGGTTCATGGACGAGGCGCGCGGCGTATGGGGCGCGCTGCCCGAATTGCTAAAGGCCTAGAGGCAGCCCCCCGCGCGCATCGAATAGATGCTGCGCCGGGTCACGATCAGGTGATCCACCAGCGTGATTTCGAGCGCCTCGGCTATTTCCCGCAACCGACGGGTCGCGGCGATATCGTCCGCGCTCGGCCGGCACACCCCAGATGGATGGTTGTGCGCAAGCAGGAAGCCTGCCGCCCCCAGCGCGAGCGCGCGTTCGATCAGCGGCCGCGCGCGCGCCTCGATCCGAGCAGCATCGCCAACGGCGACGGTCTCGTCGGCAAGATAGCCTTGGGCGGCGTCACAATAAACGACATGGAGCCGCTCGGTATCCGAAGTCGCCAGTCGCGCGCGGAGGTAATGGTGGAGCGCGGGATCGGCTCCGTCGACGGGCGCGCGGACGAATTCCTCATCCAGCGCGGCTTCCACCAGTCGGCGCGCTCCGGCGATCGCGGCGCAGGCCCGTTCGTGGCCCCCGGCCGCAGCGCTAAGCTGCGGTGCGCTTGCCGACAGCACTCGGTTCAGCGATCCGAACCGGCCGATCAGCAGCCCGGCGAGTTCATCCGCCTGGTCACCGGCGAACGGGGCGAGGAATTCCGCCACGACCGATAGGGGCCGTGCCGCAAAACCCTTCGTCGATGGCACCATATGCCCAGCGCCAGCACAATGATCTGACAGTACGACGGGCCGATATACATGATGAGATACGCGATCGGAGACGCTTCCTGGGCGATGTCGCGCGCCAGGTGGGCCATCATCGCAAGGAGCTGGAACGCTGCGAACCATAACGGATACAGCCGGTTAGCGCGAAGCGCGACGGCGAAGGAAACCGCCAGCGCCACCAGGTCGATCACCATGTGTCCGGTGTCGACCGTCAAGTAATGCGTCTCGACCTCGAAAAGCCAGTGATTGAGGGTATCGCCCAAGCTGAACCAGATCAGCACCCCGGCCAGGATGCGTTCCGGCCCCCCGCCCCACCGCCATGCGGACAGGGCAAGGAGGCCGAAAACAATGGCCTGTAGCCAGAAGCGCGTATCGGCCGACGTTAGATCCACCAGGCCGTGATACGAACATTCAAGCCTCGATCAACGCAGGATTTTCTTCGCCGATCGCGCTCGGCGCGATCTGCGTGTTTCCATCCCCGTCCCCGCCCATCGTCTCGCGGGCGACCTTGCTCAGCTCGTCGTGGACGCGCAGCAGGCTGGTCGAAAGCGACAGCGCCTGGCTCTCCGCCTGCGTCAGCCGCATCAGTGCGCGCTGCCCGGCGTCGACGTTGACTTGCGGGTTCTGCCGGGCGCGGACCATCGCCTGCTTCAGCCGTGCGCAGGCAACGAGGACTTCGTCGCTGACGCCTTCGGCTTCGCGAATAAGCTTGCGCAGGTTTCGCGCGTCTTCGCGGATCTTCTCGGACATGGGTTGAAACTCCGGCGGACGTTTCCGCCGATGCTCATCCCGGCGGAGTCGATTGATCTGCGGGGACGATGGCCCTTCCCTCAAGCGCCTCGCTCAAGGAGAGCGAGGCCGTCACCACCAGGACGATCGCGGCGATTATGCAGAAAGCGAGCCCGATGATGACGGCAAGACGGAGAAGGACGGCGTTACCACCGTCGAGCACCCCGGGGACTACCCGGGGGCCGCTCTCTACCGACCACGGCGCCTCGATCGCATACAGCGCAGCGTCGGAGAGAACGAATTCCCCGGGTGCGACCCGGCTTTTCGTTTCGCTGTCCGACGCGGCGAGCGGAACCTGCGGATTTCTCCATGCAGGATTTCTGCAGTCCGTGTTTTCAGTGATTCCAACATCTTCGCTGCGCCAGGCGTCCACCAGGTCGGAGAGGTTGTTGACCTGGAAGCGCTCTTTCAGCGCCCGGACGTGCTGGTTGACCCGCGATTCCGAAACCCCGAGTTCGGCGGCGACGAGCTTGAGCGGCAACCTGCGGTCGATTCCATCGAGCACCGCGCGTTCGCGTTCGGTTAGCGTCCGCTCGGCGGCTACGTTGGGGCGGGTAACGGCCGGCATCGTGCGGCTTGTCTCCTTCGCTGGAGGCGCGGGTCATATCGCAGCCTTACGCTGCCGACAACTTGGCCAGAAATGACGGGTTCCGCAGCGTCAGGCCGCGTCGCTATTGTGCCCCATCGACTGGAACCAGCGCTTGATGTTGCGCGCAGCCTGCCGCAGCCGCTGCTCGTTCTCGACCAGCGCGATGCGGACATATCCCTCGCCGTCTTCGCCGTAACCGACCCCGGGCGCCACCGCGACTTCGGCGTGGAGCAGCATCTGCTTGGAAAATTCCAGGCTCCCCAGATGGGCGAACGCCTTGGGCAGCGGGGCCCATGCGAACATGGATGCGGGCGGGGGCGGAATGTCCCACCCTGCCCGGCCCATGACTTCGACCAGCACGTCGCGCCGCTTGTGATAGAGCTGGCGGTTCTTCTCGACGATGTCCTGCGGCCCATTGAGCGCGGCGCAGGCAGCGGCCTGGATCGGCGTGAACGCGCCGTAATCGAGATAGCTCTTCACCCGCGTCATCGCTGCGATCAGCTTGCGGTTGCCCACGGCGAAACCGATCCGCCAGCCGGCCATAGAATAGGTCTTGCTCAGCGAGGTGAACTCGACCGCGACGTCCTTGGCCCCTGGCACCTGGAGGATCGAGACGGTCGGCTTGCCGTCGTAATACAGTTCCGAATAGGCGAGGTCGGAGATGATCCAGACCTTGTTCTCCTTCGCCCAGGCGACGAGCCGCTCGTAGAACGGCAGGTCCACCGTTTCGGCGGTCGGGTTGGACGGGTAGTTGACCACCAGAATACTCGGCCGCGGGACCGTGAACGCCATCGCCCGCTCAAGGCTGGCGAAGTAATTCTCGTCGGGCGTCGTGGGCACGCTGCGAATGGTCGCGCCGGCGATGATGAAGCCGAAGGTGTGGATCGGATAACTGGGGTTGGGTGCCAGCACCACGTCGCCCGGCCCGGTAATCGCGGTGGCGAGGCTGGCCAGTCCCTCTTTCGAGCCCATCGTTACGACGACTTCGCTTTCGGGGTCGAGTTCGACGCCGAACCGCCGTCCATAATAGTTGGCTTGGGCCTTGCGCAGGCCGGGAATGCCCTTCGATTGCGAATACCCGTGCGCGTCGGGCTTGCTCGCCACTTCGCACAGTTTCTCGATCACGTGCGGCGGCGGCGGCAAGTCCGGGTTACCCATGCCGAGGTCGATAATGTCCCGTCCCGCGGTGCGCGCGGCGGCCCGCATGCCGTTGACTTCGGCAATGACGTAGGGCGGCAGGCGCTTGATGCGGTAGAATTCGTCGTCCATCGGAACCAGACAGGCCTTTGCGTTAAGCCGGGTGCGTCCCGGCGCAATTGGCTGTAAGCGATTCCGCACCGCAGCGAAACTGCCAAGCTTCGAGTAAGGACAGTCAGATGGCCGACGATTCCCGCCCGACCGATCCCTTTGCGGCCTTCTTCGACATGCAGGGCGAAGCGATGCGCGAAATGTGGGGCCAGTCAGCTCCGGGCCTGGCGACCACCACGCCCCCGGTGATGAAGGACTGGTCCGAGGTTTCGCAGTGGGCCGAAACCGCGGGCAAGCTGCAATCGATGTGGATCGAATTCATGGGCGAAAAGGCCGCTTCTGGCGGCACCTCGTTCGATCCGGCGCAGTTCATGATGATGAGCCAGGGAATGGCGCGAACCTGGACAAGCGCGTGGCAGGGCACGTTTGCCGCTCAGGCCAAGCTGGCCGAAGACGGCATGAAGCTGTGGCAGGGCGTGATGACCAACGCTCTTGCCGGGGGCAGCGACGAACCCGAGCTGCCGCGCACCGACCGCCGGTTCGCGGACCCGGCCTGGCGCAACCATCCCGCGTTCGCGCTGCTGCACCAGACATACATCCTGCTGTCGGAGTATTTCGTCGAAGCAGCCGAACGGATCGAGGGCATCGACCCCGAAAAGAAGGAGCAGATGACCTTCGCCGTCCGCTCGCTGGTCGAGGCGATGAGCCCGGACAACTTCCTGGCCACCAACCCCGTCGTCATGCAGCGCACGATCGAGACGAAGGGCGCAAACCTCGTGAAGGGGATGCAGCATCTCATCAACGACCTGAAGCGCGGCCAGCTCACCCATACCGACGCCGACGCATTCAGGCTGGGCGAAAACATCGCCACGACGCCGGGCAAGGTTGTCCACGAGGGACCGCTCTACCAGTTGATCCAGTACAGCCCGTCGACCGAGACCGTGCTCGAAACCCCGCTGGTGATCTTCCCGCCGTGGATCAACCGGTTCTACATCCTCGACCTGACGCCCAAGAAGAGCTTCATCAAATGGGCCGTCGATCAGGGCCTGACCGTGTTCGTGACGAGCTGGAAATCCGCCGACGCGAGCATGAAGGACGTGGTCTGGGACGACTATATCCGCGCCGAGATCGAAGCGATCGACGTGATCCGCGAACGGCTGGGCGTGAAATCCGTCCACACGATCGGCTATTGTGTGGCGGGGACCACGCTTGCCGCGGTGCTGGCGATCCTCGCTCGCCGCGACGAAGCGGACAAGGTGGCCAGCGCGACCTTTTTCACCGCGCAGGTCGATTTCGAGAAGGCGGGCGAGCTCAAGCATTTCATCGATGACGGCCAGCTCGAGATGATCGGTAACGTGTCCAAGGACGGCTATCTCGACGGTCGCTACATGGCGGCGACCTTCAACCTGCTGCGGGGCCGCGACCTGATCTGGAACTACGTGGTCAACAACTACCTGCTAGGCGAAGACTACCCGGCGTTCGACCTGCTGCACTGGAACGGCGACGTCACCAACCTGCCCGCGAAGTGGCACGGCGACTACCTGCGCGACCTGTATCGCGGCAACAAGCTGGTGGTGCCCGATGCGATGGAGGCCGACGGCACGCCGATCGACCTCACCCGGATCGAGACGCCGATCTACATCCAGGCGGGGCGCGAGGATCACATCGCGCCGGCGGAAAGCGTTTGGCGGATGACCCGCCACGTACACGGCGACACCACGTTCGTGCTCGCCGGGTCGGGGCATATCGCAGGCGTGGTCAACCATCCCGATGCGGGGAAATACCAGTACTGGACCGGCGATAGCGGCGCTGCCAGCCTCGCTGAATTCGTTGCTGGCGCGACCGAACATCCGGGCAGCTGGTGGCCGCACTGGCGCAAGTGGCTGGACAGCCGTGGCGGCAAGCAGGTCCCGGCAACCGGCAAGCGCAAGCCTGGCGAAAAGGGCGACAGGGTGATCGAGGATGCGCCGGGTCGCTACGTAAAGACGCGCTAACCGTCTGATCTTGAGGCTGAACGCGCATTATGTTGCACTGCACAAAAAATCCTTGACTTCGCGGTTGCAACGCCTATTTTGTGCAGTGCAACATAGGAGCGAAGTTTCATGGCTACCCAGCCCGAGACCAAGATTGATACCGCCAAGGCCGACGCTGCCGCCGAGAAGGCGTATGCAGCCGCTTCTGGCGAAGTGAGCGCCAAGAAGGCCCCCGTCGCCGAGACCGCCAAGGTCGAAGCGCCGAAGGTCGCCACCCCCAAGATCGACACGGCTGTCGCCCAGGCGAAGGCCGCTCCCAAGAAGAAGTCGGTCACCCGCAAGGCTACCCCGAAGAAGGCCGCGCCGAAGAAGGCCGTCGCCAAGGCTTCGCCCAAAAAGACCGTCGTGAAGGCGAAGCCCGCCGCCAAGAAGGCTGCGCGCACTGCCACGCCCGCCATTACCAACGTTTCGAATTTGAAGGACAAGATCATGGCCACTGCCAAGAAGACCGTCGACACCGACTACACCGCCAAGGCGAAGGAACTCGCCGCCGACGCGCAGACCCGCGCCAAGGCCGCCTATGACAAGCTGCAGACCGTGGCCGGCGACATGACCGAATTCACCAAGGGCAACGTCGAAGCCATGGTCGAATCGGGCAAGATTCTCGGCGCCGGCGTCCAGGACATGGCGCGTAGCGAAATCGCCGTTGCGAAGAGCGCGTTCGAAACCGCCACCGCCGACATGAAGGCGATGGCCGCGGTCAAGAGCCCGACCGAGCTGTTCAAGCTGCAGAGCGAAATCGCCCGTCGCAACCTCGACGCCGCGATCAAGCATTTCTCGAAGAACGCCGAAGTCTCGATGAAGCTGGCCGGCGATGCGTTCGCTCCGCTGTCGAGCCGCATGAGCGTTGCGGTCGAGAAGTTCTCGAAGGCCGCCTAAGCGCCTTCGAAGTCCGCGCGCCTACCTCTCCCCCTTTGCGGGCGCGCGACACATCAACGGGCCGGACGGTACACACCGTCCGGCCCGTTTTCGTTTGCCGGGCATTTACCGGTGGCGCCGCATCTTGCGGCGGGGCCGTCCGATACGATATTGCGAGTCCGATGACCGAACGTTTCCCTGCCCAGCATGAGCCTGTCCGTTCCGCGGGCAAGGACGACGACGCCGATACCGGCGATGCGGTCGGCGTAGCCACCAAGACCCGGGCCAAGCCGAAGAAGCCGAGCCAGTACAAGGTCCTCATGCTCAACGACGACTACACCCCGATGGAATTCGTGGTGATGGTCCTGAAGCGATTCTTCCGCATGGACCTTGAGCAGGCGACCCGCGTCATGCTCCACGTCCACCAGCGCGGCGTGGGCGTTTGCGGCGTATTTCCCTACGAAGTCGCCGAAACCAAGGTCAACCAGGTGATGGACTTCGCCCGCCAGAACCAGCACCCCCTGCAGTGCACGCTTGAAAAGGCCTGACGGAATACTGTCGGAACCGGACGCATCTGCAGCGCATTCGGGGTTGGCATACGACGAGGCATGACCGCGCGGTAATTTGCCGCTAAGGGCGCCTACCAGCAAGCGAAGACCGCCCACGACCGTGTTCAAGTTCCTACCCGCCATCGACCGCTACATCCTGCGGCTGACCATCGTTCCGATGGCGGGAGTTTTCGTGCTCGCGGCATCGCTGCTGATCCTCGACAAGATGCTCCGGTTGCTCGATTTCGTGGCGGTCGAAGGCGGTCCGGTCGGGGTCGTCTTCAAGATGCTCGCGACCATGATGCCGGAATATGCCAGTCTGGCCATCCCGCTCGGACTTCTGCTCGGGGTGCTGATGGCGTTCCGCAAGCTGGCCACGTCGAGCGAGCTCGACGTGATGCGCGCAGTCGGCCAAGGGTATGGACGCCTGCTGCGCGTTCCCTACGCGATCACGATGGTCCTCGTGGCGGTCAATGTGGCCCTGGTGTTCTACGTCCAGCCGGTCAGCCGGTACTGGTATGAGCGCCTGGACTACGAACTGCGTTCGGGCGCGCTGGGTGCCTCGATCAAGGTCGGAGAGTTCACGACCCTCAAGGACCGGATGGCCCTGCGCATCGAACGGTCCGAGGACGACGGTCGGCGCCTGATCGGGATTTTCGCCCGCGTCGCGAACGAAAAGGGGCAGGTCCTGTCGATCTCGGCCAACGAGGGCGCGTTTCTTGCCACGAGCGACAATCCCGACACGATCATCCTGCGCCTGACCGACGGGATCATCGTTCAGGACATGGGGAACACTTCGACCCCGCGCGTCCTCAGCTTTACCCGGCACGACCTGCCGATCGACCTGCCCGCAGTGGAGCGCTTCCGAGCCCGCGGCGACGAACAGCGCGAGTACATCCTGCCCGAACTCCTGCGCATCGGCTGGGGAGGCGAGGCCGAGACGAGAACCGAGCAGGCAGGCAGCCAGGCCAGTTTCAACTTCCGCCTGGTCGAAGTCGTCATGATGTTCCTGATGCCGCTCCTGGCAGTGGCCCTGGCCATTCCTCCGAAGCGATCGACCAGCGCGCTGGGGGTGTTCGTGTCGATCGTGATGGTGGTCGCCTATCACAAGATAAACCAGTACGCGGAGGACTACGCCACGCTCGGTCGGGTCGATCCAACCCTTGCGCTGTGGGTGCCGTTCGCGCTGTTCGCGGCTCTGATAATCTGGATGTACTACCGCGTGGCCTACGTGCCTGGCGGACAGGCCATCGGCGCGCTGGAGGCGGCGTTCTCCAAGATCGGCAAGCGGGTGCGCAAGCTGTTCCGTCGCCGTCCGCCCGGCCGACAGCCGGAACTGGCACCAGCCGAGTAGATCATGCAACTGGACTTCTTTCCCTCCAAAACGCTGACGCTGTACCTGGCGAAGATGTTCATCGTCCGGATCCTGGCGGTCCTGGTGATGCTCGTGCTGATCCTTCTGATGCTCGACCTGCTGACCGCCACGGGCAAGATTCTGGCGGTGCCGGGCAATGGCCAGGGCGAGATCCTGACGTATGCGGGGCTCCGGATGCCGCAGCTCGTCGCGCGCTTCCTCCCCTATTCGGTCCTTCTCGCCACGATCATCACCCTCGTCGGATTGAACCAGAACAGCGAGGTGGTCGCCATGAAGGCCGCCGGCCTCAGCGCCCATCAGGTTCTGGCCCCGCTTCTGCTGACGGCATTCCTCGTCGGCATCGGCAGCTTTGCGTTCAACGAGCGGGTCGTGACCCGCGCAACGGCGACGCTGAAGGCATGGGATGCCAACGAGTTCAAGGCGGTGCCGCGGGATTCGGGCGTGCGGGCGAACGTCTATATCGCCGAGGGGTCCGATATCCTTTCGGCGGCTTCGGTGTCCGGGGCCGGCAATGCGACCGAGCTTACCGGCGTGACATGGTATCGCCGCGCACCCAGCGGCGCGATCGCGGACCAGATCCGCAGTTCCCGCGCCACCTGGACAGGCGAAGGGTGGAAGCTGGAAGATGCAGTCCGTTTCGAGGTGGCCGGTGCCCGCAGCGCCACTGTGGGCACGGTCGTGCTCGGAGGGCAGATCACCCCCGATCAGGTCGCCCTGACCAGTGTCGACCCAGACGCAACGTCGTTCTGGCAGCTTCGCCAGTCGATCGACGAATACGAGGAAGCTGGTCGCCGTACGGCCGAACTGCGCACGAAATGGTGGCACAAGCTGGTGAGCCCCATGTCGTCCGTCCTCATGCCGCTGCTCGGAGCGGTCGCCGCCTTTGGCCTGGCAAGGTCGGGTCAGCTCTTCGTCCGTGCGGTGATCGGCATGGCGCTGGGCTTTGCGTATTTCGTCGTCGACAATGCCGCGCTCGCGATGGGCAACTTCGGCGGTTATCCCCCCTTGCTTGCCGCGTGGGCACCGTTCCTGCTCTTCGCGCTCGTTGGCGAAACGGTCCTGATCCGCACCGAGGAATAGATTGTGGCGGAACCTTGGCGAAGCTTACCCGTTTGAACGGGCAATGCTTTTCAAGGAAATCGCATCATGAAGAAGTTTGTCGTTCCCGCCCTCGCCGCTCTTGCCTTGGCCGCATGTGCCGACAGCACGCCGGACAACACCGATGCGATGGCCACTGCCGAAGGTGATGCCGCTATGATGGCGCCCGCCCCCGCCGCAACCGAAACGACCGTGGTCACGCCCGTCGACGGCACCGCCACCGACACCGCCGATCGAGTCGAGATCGGGCCGGATGGTGTAACCGCCGACGTTGGCGACGCCGATACGCGCGTAAGGGCCGATACAAACGCCGGAACGCTGACGGTCGAAGACTGAGTTCAACCAGTCGTCACGCCCGGGCCGCGCTTACCCGCGCCCGGCGTTTCCGGGGGCCGCTTCCATGGAGGCGGCCCCTTTTTCGTGCGCGACCGGTGCCGGACGCCGCATCGTGCTCGAGGCGATCTTGCCTACCAGCGGCGCCATGCCGCGGTAATGCGCGCAGCTGTAGGTCGCCTGACCGACTTCGTGCGCGGTAAGCCGGCGGTGCGCTTCGCCGAGCGAATGATAGGGCAACGAGGGCAGCAAGTGGTGCAGCGCGTGATACCGCAGTCCGACCGGAGCCCACAGCGCGGCCACGAACCCGGGTGGTGGCACATTGACCGTGTCGAGGTACTGCGCGGTTACGCTCATCGGTTCGCCGTCGTTTTCCCAAAGGTGTGCCACGAGCGTTCGCAACTGGTTCAGCACCGCGACTGCAGAGAACACTGCGAGAGCGACGATCAGCGGCTGCCAGCCGATCCAGAATACGCTGGCGATCACCACCATTCCCCAGATCGCGGCGCCTGTTTCCAAGAGGACGAAACGGCGGCGGTCTTCGGGCGCGGCGGGCCGCCGGCGGAAATCCGGGTTGATAGCCAGTGTCGAGAACCGCTCCCAGTTGAGCCGGCGAAGCGGCGGTATCAACAGGCCCAGCGGCGCCAGGACGCCGTAGCGGATGACCAAGCCAATCGGGGCGAGCAGCGATACCAGGATGAAGACCGGGAGGCTCCACGGCTTCATCAGCGCGAGCGGCAGGTATTCGGGATCGTCGGGGGTCCCATAGCGCTTGCGCGAGTGGTGGATCGTATGCCCGTCCTCGTACATGAACGAGGGCATCAGCATCGGGATGCCGACGATCAGGTTCCACGCAGTGCGAAAGCCGGGCAAAGCGTCGCGATGGAGGTGCGTCAGTTCGTGGATGAACAGCAGCGCGCGGTACAGCGCCAGCGTCGCGACCATGCCGAGCAATATCGTGACCCACAGCGCAGGCGACAGGATGGCACCGGCGAGCGCGGCATAGCCGACGATCGCCGAGCCGAGCATGTCGGGCCAATAGATGGCAGCCTTCGCTTCCCCGATGTCGCGGGTGAGTTCGACGGCGGCGCGCAGAAGCGCCTTGTCGTCCTCGTTCCGGGCGCCCGAATAGGGGCGCGGGGCTTGCGCGGTCGCCTGTATCGGGGTTTCAACGGTCATAATCTGCTTTTCAAAAATGGTGTGCGCGGCCTATCCGCCTTGCGGCTCATGCCGGTAGGTAGCGGTTTCGCGGACAATGCGAAATGAACGAGGTCAAAAACGCTTCATGCGCAAGATAGAGATCACGCCCGTAGCCAGCAAGCGCGAGCGCCGCGAATTCGTCGATCTCGCTTATCGATTGAATGCATCGGAGCCCAACTGGGTACCGCCTCTGAAGATGGAGGCGATCGAGCTCGTCACGCCGGGCAAGAACCCCTTCTTCGCCCACGCCGACGTGGAGCTGATGCTGGCGCGCGAGAACGGGCGGATCGTCGGTCGCATCTCGGCGCACATCGATCACCTCGCCCTCGCCCAGCCGCCCGAACAGGGCATGGGCCCGGGGACGGGCAATTGGGGCCTGCTCGAGGCGGAGGACGAAGAAGTCGCTCATCTGCTGATCGCGCGTGCCGAAGAATGGTTGCGTGCCAAGGGCATGACCCGCGTCCTCGCTCCGCTCAGCCTGTCGATCTGGGAGGAGCCGGGCCAACTGGTGCGCGGACACGAAAACCCGCCGACAATCATGATGGGCCATCAGCCCGAACGGTATGTGGGCTGGATCGAATCTGCGGGCTATTCCCGGGCGAAGTCGCTCTACACTTACGACTTGCCCATTCTTGAGGGGTTCCCTCCGCTCATCCAGCGGATAATCGCCGCCGGTCAGAAGAACGATCGAATACGCATCCGCAACGTCGACAAGTCGCGCTTCGATGAGGAGGCGCGCTTGATCCTCGGCATTCTCAACGATGCCTGGTCCGACAACTGGGGCTTCGTGCCGTTCACGGAGGCCGAGATCGCCTATGCCGGGAAGAAGTTCAAACCGGTGGTGTTCGAAGACCTCATCATGATTGCCGAATACGACGGCGAGCCGGTCGCGTTCATGATGACATTGCCGAACCTAAACGAAGCGATCGCGCCCCTCAAAGGCAGCTTGTTCCCGTTCGGATGGGCGAAGCTTCTGCTATGGCTTCGCAGGCCCACGGTCCGGACGATGCGGGTGCCCTTGATGGGCGTAAAGAAGAGGCTGCAATCTTCGCGGATGGCAAGCCAACTGGCCTTCATGATGATCGAGCAGATCCGCCTCAACGCCATCACCCGATATGGCGCGCAGCGCGGCGAGATCGGCTGGATACTCGAAGACAACCAAGGGATGATCGCGATCGCCGATGCGATCGACAGCCATGTGAACCGGGTATACGTTATTTACGACAAGGTCCTGTAATTCCGAGGCGTGTCCTGAAGGCAACGCGTACTTACAATCAATATCGGGCGGGAACTGGCATGTGCCGAACGCTGTTGGCATGACTGAGCGGGATTCGACGGGGCCATCCTGATCGACATGCCAGTACAAGAAGGTGCAAGCGTGTGGCCAAGCGACCAGGCAAGAACAAACCCGCCCGCAAGCTGGGCCACGTCTTGCTGGTGGAAGACGATGCGCTGATCGCTGTCGCTCTGGAAGGATCGCTGATCGACGCGGGCGCCAAGTCGGTGACGATCTGCACCACTACGGCCGACGCGCTTTCCGCGCTGCGCGACAAGCGACCGGACGGACTTGTTCTCGACGTTCACCTGGCCGATCGGGACGACGGATGGGCGATCGCCGAACTGGTCAACTCCGTCGGCCCGAACCCTCCGCGGATCGTGTTTTCCACCGGGTCCCCGCAGGACATTCCCGTCGAAATCGCCGAGTTGGGTCCCGTTCTCGAGAAACCGTACGATCACGCCGAATTGATCGATGCGCTGTGCAATCCTCCGCGCGAAGGCCTGCTGGCTCGGTTGAAGGACGCCCTGACCAAGGGCGAGCCAGCCACGTAGTCCATCATTCGGCTTTCGACTTCGATTGGCTACGCCGCGTCGAGCGTATCCGAAAAAAAAGGCCTCCGCTCTTCTAGAGAGCGGAGGCCCTTCGGGATCGTATCACCAGCCGCTTGGACGGGAGGGGGGGTCTCGGCGGTGACAATGATAAAATGCCCAACCCGAAAACGCGTTCCCGCGGGTCCGAAAATTTTTTTTGTGGCCTACGTTACGCCCCAAGATGATCAAATGTATGGGCTTTTTTTCGGAAGGTGAGGGCCAAGGCGCGCGAACTCGCTGGCTCGATCCAGGTCCGGAATATGCAACCCGCCGGGCCGCCAATCGATGATTCCGTCCCGGCGCAAGCTCTGAAGCGTCCGGTTGGCGTGGACGTGCGACAGTCCCATCATGTCGGCGATCTGAACCTGGGTCATCGGAAATTCGAACCGGTTGTCATCGCTCGCCAGTCCGGTCGCCTGGGCACGCTCTAGCAACCACACGGCAAGCGCGGTCACCCGCTCGCGCGCGTTCCGCTGCCCCAGCGAGACTAGGTGCTGCTCAAGTTCCGCCTCTTCCTTGGCGGCCATCCACACCAGATCGAAGCCCAGCCGGGGATGCGCAGCGATCAATGGCGTGAAGTCCTTGCGATGAAACACGCAGACGCGCGACGGGATCAGGGCCTCGACCGAGTGCCCGAAAGGTTCGTCGAAAGCGGCTTGTAATCCCACCAGATTGCCCGGGAAGAGGAAATTGGTGATCTGGCGCCGCCCGTCGTCCAGCGTTCGGTAGCGAATCAGTACGCCCTGAAGCACCGTGTATATCGCGTCGCGGTTTTCCCCTTGCGCGATCAGGACTCCGCCACGCGGAACCGGCAGCTCGCCGCGCTTGCGGTCTTGGATCGTAACCGTCTGCTCGTCACTGGGAGGGCAGAGACCGGGCAATGGCCGCAAGGGGCATTGGAAACAGTCGGGCACCAGCCAAACGCTCACGCTCGCCACAGTGCCCCGCTCCCCTTCCCCGGCATCCTTGTGCTCACTATGTTGGGGACTTGGCGAAAGTCAAACGATGCCGGAACCATGTCGCCGCAGCCACGTTCTGGGCGCAGGATTATTACGGGAAGGGACTGCATGTCGCTCGGGGATCAAGTCGCCGCAAATCTACCTTATTTACGTCGGTACGCACGTGCGCTTACCGGCTCCCAGCAAACGGGCGACGCATTCGTGCGCGCCACACTCGAAGCCGCTTTGGCTGACGACGCTTTGAAGCAGTCGCTCTCGCAAGGTCGCGTGCCGCTCTACAAGGCTTTCAACAAGGTCTGGGCAAGCGCTTATCTGGAAGTGGCCAGTTCGGAAGACGCGGGTTCGGATCACGAAACGATGGCGCAGGACCGCCTTCGGACGATCACTCCGCTCAACCGCCAGGCTCTATTGCTGACCACGCTCGAGGATTTTTCGATCCCCGAAGCGGCCGAGATCATGGACATGGACACGGCCGACGTGGAGACGATGGTCCAGGAGGCAGTCGAGGAAATCGACCGCGAATCCGCGACCAGCGTGCTCATCATCGAAGACGAACCGCTCATCTCTATGCAGCTCGAGGATCTTGTCCGTTCGCTTGGACATGAAATCTGCGGCACCGCCGCAACGCGCACGCAGGCGCAGGAAGTGGTGGCCGAGCGTACCCCTGGTCTGGTTCTGGCTGATATCCAGCTTGCCGATGGGTCCTCGGGACTCGACGCGGTCGACGATATCCTGGCGATCGGCAGTGTGCCGGTGATCTTCATCACGGCCTACCCCGAGCGCCTCCTCACCGGCGATCGACCGGAGCCGACGTATCTGGTCACGAAGCCGTTTCAGGAATCGACGGTCCGGGCGGCGATTAGTCAGGCTCTTTTCTTTGGATCCAGCCGCCCGATCGGGTGATGAACGGCCCTGATAGGGCATGATCCAGATGGTTACGGACGATACGATAAGGGGGGCGCATAAGCGCCCCCTTTTTTCGTTTTACGCGCTCGATAAACCCGGTTCAGCCTTCCGAGCGATTGGCCGCCAAGGCTCGGCGCCGCGCCCGGATCTCGAATTCGCTCGGCTGTCGCACTGGTACGAACAGTGTGCACGTCACACCCTGCTCCTCGAACTGCAGTTCGACCGGGTGGCGGAGTTCGTGCGCCACTATCTTTTCGATCAGGTCGGTTCCGAACCCGCGTGAACGAGGCTGCGAGACGAGCGGTCCACCCCGCTCCACCCAGCGAAGGCTGACCAGGTCGTCACGATCGAGCGCCCATGTGATCCGCACCTTGCCGCCGGGGACGGATAGCGCCCCATACTTGGTCGCGTTCGTCGCCAGCTCATGTATCGCAAGTCCCAATGACAGCGCATCGTTGGGCGCCAGTTCCACGGTCGGTCCGGCAAGCTCGAGCACGCCTCGGGCCTGCGCGTAAGGCGCCAGTTCCGCCTCGATCACATCACGTATGGGAGTTGTGCCCCACTCCGACTGGGTGAGGAGGTCGTGCGTGGCCGACAGCGCGCGAATGCGACCGTCCAGTCCTTCGGCAAACTCGTCGAGATTGGTGGCACGCCGACGCGTCAGGCTGACGATCGAAAGCACGTTGGCGAGGGTGTTCTTGACGCGGTGATTTAGCTCGCGAGTGAGGGTGTCGCGAATGGCATTCTGTTCTGCCAGCCAATCGAGCGATGCCTGATCCTCGACCGCCTGCTGGGTGAGCAAGCGGGCGACGATCATCAGCAGGGTCGCAACCATCAGCCCGAACAGCAGGGTCAGCATCGACAACATCGACAGCGAATTGCCGCCCGAGGATTCGACCTCGAGCAGCATGGTGCGATTCGCCACTTCGATCCGCTCGCGGCGGACTTGTCCGACCGAACGATCATCCCCCAGCTCGGCGAGCAACGCGTCCGAGCTTGGGGTCGCACCATCGAACAGCCGCACCTCGATCCTGTTGCGGCTTTCCGTTTGGATTGCCGAACGCAGGAAATCGCGGCCGTTGAACGGGCTGTAGATGAAGCCCTTCAACTGGCGCATGCCGCCGACCTGGTCGAACACCGGCATGAATATCAGGAACCCGGGAGGTCGCCCGGTGCCTTCCTGCGCCAAAACGATTCTACCGCTGGCCGTGGGACGCACCGTCCGTTCCGCCTCGTCCATCGCAGCGCGGCGAACGGGATCGGAATACATGTCGAACGCGAGCGCTCGCCGGGCGCGCTGGGTATCGGGCTGAAGATAAGTCACCACCACCAGCCTGTCGCGCTCGGGCCCGGGCCTGGGCCGCACCCGCGGATCGCCCGGCACCTCCATCCCGATGCGCGCCTCGTATGCAGCGACCTGTTCGGGCCGGATCACCTCGGCCCATCCCACGCCCTCGACTCCTCGATAGTCGGAATCGAGCCTGAGTTCGCTTACGAAGCGGCGGAACAGGCTGGAAGGCACACCGTCGACGGTACCGAACAAAGCTGCGCCGGCGCGAAGGTAGGCCGACGACGTGTTAGCACGCCGCTCAATCGCCGAGGCGATCGACATCGAGGTGGCCGTCAGCCGCGCATCTTCACGCCGCCTTTCGCCGCGCTCGATGGCGAACACGCTGAGCGAAGTAATGGCGGCGATGAGCGTGAAAATGGCAAGCGGCGTGGCACGCGGATATGCCACCAGCCAGCGGCGGGTCTTGCGGCCGTCCTTTACCGTATCATGCAACTCGATCGCCCCGATCGGATTCGTCCTGAACCTTTGCCCCGCGGACACCAAGGGTGTCAGGGGAACAAAGTCGCGAGGGTTACGTTCCCCATTTCTACGGGCTTGTCTTTCCCGGGCGATTGCGCACATGCAATCCCGAGGAAAGCAGGGATTATCAGATTGTCAGGGGCGATAGCTAAATTGGACAAGAAAAAACCTGCCGACGCATCGCGACGCGGGGCGCAGACGGGTCACGGCAAGGCACCTGCCGCAGGCAAGGAAGCGCCTGGCTGGGCAAACGGCCTGAAGCAGTTGTATGATGAGGTGGTGAAAGAACCGCTGCCGGACATCTTCGACGACCTGCTATCGAAGCTGGACGATAAGAACTGATGGATTCGCATCAGCGCACGGCGTCCGACAAAGCCGACTTCAAACGCGAATTGACCGGAGTGGTCCCGCACCTGCGCGCATTTGCGCGCGGTCTGTGCGGGCGTCCGGACATGGCTGACGATCTCGTCCAGGAAACGCTTCTCAAGGCCTGGGCGGCGCAGGACCGGTTCGAACCCGGCACCAGCATGAGAGCATGGACCTTCGTCATCCTGCGCAACGCGTATCTCACCGATATGCGACGCAACCGGTTTCGCGGCGACTACGACGAGTCGGTAGCCGAGCGTATCCTTACCGCACCGGCGGGTCAGGAGGAGCCGATCCATTTGGCCGACATGCGCCGGGCCTTGCTTACCCTTCCCCCGGAGCGACGCGAGGCCCTGCTTCTGGTCGGAGCGGGCGGCTTTTCGTACGAGGAAGCGGCAGAGATTTGCGGCTGCGCCGTTGGCACGATCAAGAGCCGTGTGGGGCGTGCCCGCGCGGCGCTCACCACCATGCTCGACGAAGGCGACATGCCCCGGCGATCGATCGACGATGTCGGAGCGCACCGCGCGATCCTTGAGGAACTCGATTCGGTTGCGTCGGGCCACGGCGTGAGCGAGCCGACCCGCTAACACCCAGAGCTGCGCCATGCCTTGAACGCGGCCCTGCTTCGCGGCAGGATCGCCGTATCCCGCGGGAGGTTCCGATTGCCATGAACGACGCGCGCGCTGACGGCGAAAGCGAACAGGCCCTTTCCCAGCGCAAGTCGGCGCGCACCGCGCGGATGACGTTCGCTGCGCAGGAACTGCGCCTGATCTCGGCACTGGTCGTCATTCTGGGCGTCGGTCTTTTCCTTGCGCTCCCATTCGTGCTTTCGATCGGGTCGGTCGTCTTCCTCCCGCTGGTCACGGCGCTCATCCTGACGATCGTGCTCTCGCCACTTGCCGACCGGTTGGCAGGTTGGGGGCTGCCGAATGTCCTAGCTTCGCTTCTGTCGATGCTGCTCATGCTGGGTGTCGTGATCCTGGCGGGCGTTCTGATCCTTCAGCCTGCCCTGACCCTGTTCGATTCGCTGCCTGCGATCCTCGAGCAGCTGAGCGAACGCTTCCGCGAGCTGCAGCGCCAGTTCTATTGGCTGGGAGAGGCCAATCGCCAGATCGCCGAGATAACCGGCGATCCGGGTCGCGAGGTGGTGATCGCCACGCCGTCGATGATCGAGGAATTCGCCTACGCGACCCCGACCGTCGTGCTGGAAGTTTTCCTGACTTTCCTGATGACGTTCTTCATGATCGAGGCGCGGGTCCGTATGCGGCGGCGGCTATTGCTCGAACGGAGCGATTTCGGTGCCAGCCTCAAGGCGGCGCGGGTCATTCGCGAAGTGCAGGACCGCGTCGCGGCGTATATCCTGACTGTTACCTGGATCAATGCAGGCGTCGGCGTGATCGTCGCGCTCGGAGCGTGGGCGCTGGGACTGGAGGCGCCGGTGATGTGGGGCGGCCTGGCCGCGATCCTCAATTTCCTGCCTTATATCGGCCCTTTGACGATGGTGGCCATTCTGGCGCTGTTCGGGGTCGGCACGGCTGAAACGGTCTTTCTGGGGATCATCCCGGCGGCGGCTTATCTGGCCCTGCACACGGTGGAATCCAACGCGGTCACCCCGTCGGTCCTCGGCAAGCGATTCACGATGAACCCGGTGCTGATCCTGCTGGCGCTCAGCTATTTCACCTGGATTTGGGGCGTGATCGGTGCGCTGCTTTCGGTGCCGATCCTGCTGACCCTGACGGCGTTCTTCGACCATGTCGGCAAACCCAACCTGGTCGGCTTCATGTTCGGTGAGCCATTGTTTCCCGAGACGCCCCTGGGCACCGAAGCGGAGATTACCCAACAGATCACCTGAATGCGAAACGGCCCGCCCTCCGGGAAAGGAGGACGGGCCGCTTGTCTCTACGAACTTGCGTCGGTCAGGCGGGGTACTTCCAGGTCGTCCCGCGCGACAGGTTCTCCGCCGCGAACGCCCAGTTGAGCTTTCCGTCGACGACCGCGTCGAGATAGGCCGGGCGTGCGTTCTGGTGGTCGAGATAGTAGGCGTGCTCCCACAGGTCGATCACCAGCAGCGGGTTGCAATCCTGGTCGGCCATGGTGTCGCCATCATGCGTCTCGCCAATCTCGAGCTTGCCGCCCTTTTCGACGAGCCAGACCCACCCGCTCGCAAAATGGCCGGCGCCGCGTTCCTTGAGTTGCTTCTTGAGATCATCGACCGAGCCGAAGGCATCGTCGATCATGCTCTTGAGTTCGTCCGACGGAGTGCCGGTGTCGCCCGCCAGCGAGTACCAGTAGAACCCGTGGTTCCAGCTCTGCGCCGAGTTGTTGAACAAGCCCTGGTTCGATCCACGGGCCTTGGCAATGACGTCTTCGAGCGAAGCATCGGCCATGTCGGTGCCATCGATCGCGGCGTTCGTCTTGTCGATGTAGGCCTTGTGGTGCTTGCCGTGGTGGTAGCTCAGGGTTTCAGCCGAGATCGCCGGGGCGAGCGCGGTGTCGGAATAGGGCAAGGGCGTAACTTTGAATGCCATGATGAACTCCCGTCAGGTGTGTGCTTACTCGAAACCAATGCGCGAACCGGCCTCCGGTTGCGCGCCATCGTCCTTTTTTCGGTCGACCGCCGCCGCCAGTGCGACATTGGCCGTCACGTTGCCCAGCGTTCGCATGAGATCGGGCATCATCTCGACCGCGACCAGCAGTGCCAGCGGCTCGATCGGCACGCCCATCGCCAAGGCGATCGGGCCGACCGATACGACGAAACTTATGGTGCCGGGAAGGCTGACCGACCCCAGCGCGATTACCACCGCCACCGCTGCGCCTGCAATCAACGCAGCCGGAGACAGTTCGATACCCGCCAGGTGCGCGACGTAGATCGCCACAGCCATGTTCATCGCCGGGCTGGTTGCGCGGAAGATGGCGACCGCAAGGGGCAGCACGAATTCCGCGGTCTCCTCACGCAAGTTCAACCGTCCCGCACTGACGAGCATCGCCGGCAAGCTCGCCAGCGAGCTCTGCGTGGAGAGAGCCACCGTTTGCGCCGGCAAGAGGGCCTTGCCGAAGCGTACCGGCGAAATGCCGCCCGAAATCCAAGCCAGCAGGTAACCGCCGAAGAAGATCACCGAGCCCACCGCCACGACGATCAGGATGTAATGCGCCAACGTGGCAAACGCCGCCCCACCGCTTGCCGCGCCCACTCCGACCGCCAGTGCGAAAACCCCGAGCGGCGCGACCCACAGCACCCAGCCGATGATGATGAGCATGGCGTTTGCCAGCGCGCGGAACACGCCCAGCAGCGTGGTCCGCTGCCCTTCCGGCAGCCGCGTGATCGCCACGGCGAATGCCGCGAAGAACAGGGTCAGTGGCAGCATCGCGGTATCCGCCGCCGCCTTGATCACGTTTGCGGAGATCAGCGATTCCACGAAAGCCGCAAGACCGGGAACTTCCTGCGCTTCACCGCCAGTAGACAGGACGCCTGCCGCTGCGGCAGGCGGCGGAAAGAGGTCGAGCAGCAGCGGCGTAAGGAATGCGCTCATCAAGCCTGAGAAGGCAAGCACAGCGGCCACGATGACAAGCATCCGTCGCGCCGCCGCGCCAGCACGTGCGGCGAGCGCCATCTGGGCGATGCCGATCACCAGCAAGCCGGCGACAAGCGGCACGATCGTAGCCTGCAAAGCCCGCAGCCAGAGCGCTCCCAGCGGCGCGGTTACGGCCAGAACCTCATCCAGAACGTCGGCTCGGGACAGCACGATCCCGACCAGTAGGCCTGCGATCAATCCCGCCAGCGTCCACCCCGCGGGGATGCGCACCGTCACTAGTTGGCGCTCGGTGCGCCCGTCCGCTTCGTTCATGCGGCAGGGTGATAGCGGGTTTCGTGGCCTGTGCTAGTGACATCGCGCTCGCGTCGCGCCATTGCCGCAGTCAGGAAAACGAGGTTCGCAAACGACATGGCACGCAAGTATTTCGGCACCGACGGCATTCGCGGACGCACCAATGCTGGCGTCATGACCGCTGCCACCGCGATGCGCGTCGGCCAGGCGGCGGGACGCCATTTCCTGCGCGGCGATCATCGCCACCGCGTGGTCATCGGCAAGGATACCCGTCTGTCGGGCTACATGCTGGAAAATGCCCTGGTCGCCGGGTTCACTAGCGTGGGCATGGACGTCGTGATGACCGGCCCGCTACCCACCCCTGCCATCGCGATGCTCACGAGAGAGCTGCGTGCCGATGTGGGCGTGATGATCAGCGCCAGCCACAACCAGTACGAGGACAACGGGATCAAGTTGTTCGGCCCCGACGGCTTCAAGCTGTCCGACGAGGACGAACTGGCGATCGAAGCACTGATCGACATCGAGCCGGAACTGGCCGACGCGAGCGAAGTGGGCCGGGCTCGCCGGATCGACGACGCACGCGGGCGCTACATTCATGCTATCAAGCAGGCGGTAGCGAGCGATATCCGCTTCGACGACCTGAAGGTGGTGGTCGATTGCGCCAACGGCGCGGCGTATCAGGCCGCTCCTGCAGCGATCTGGGAACTGGGCGCTCGGGTCATTCCGCTGGGTGTCCACCCGAACGGCGTCAACATCAACCGCGACGTTGGTTCGACTTCGCTCGCCACGATCAAGGCCAAGGTCATCGAGGTGGGCGCCGATATCGGGATCGCGCTCGACGGCGATGCCGATCGGCTCATCGTGGTGGACGAGAAGGGCCAGACCGTCGACGGCGACCAGATCATGGCGCTGATCGCGTTGCGGATGATGGAGCGCGGTTCGCTGCGCGGTGGCGGTGTCGTCGCCACCGTCATGTCGAATCTCGGGCTCGAGCGGCATCTTGCCGCGCATGGCCTTAGCCTCGAGCGTACCGCGGTCGGCGACCGACACGTGCTCGAACGGATGCGCGACGGCGGATTCAACGTCGGCGGCGAGCAGTCGGGCCACATGATCCTGCTCGATCACGGCACCACCGGCGATGGGACGGTGGCGGCGCTGCGGGTGCTGGCCAGCCTCGTGCGGTCAGGCAAGCGGGCGAGCGAGTTGCTCCATCAGTTCGACCCTGTTCCGCAACTGCTCAAGAACGTGCGTTACGGGGCCGGAAAGCCGCTCGAAAACACTGCGGTCAAGGCCGTGATCGCCGATGCGGAAGCCGAGCTTGCCGGCAAGGGTCGGCTCGTCATCCGTGCATCGGGCACCGAGCCGCTTATCCGCGTCATGGCGGAAGGCGACGACGCAGCCCAGGTCGAGCGAGTCGTCGATACCATTTGCGATGCCGTGAAGGCGGCTGCCTGATGCTCGCCATGCGACCGGACTGCGAACGGTGCGGAGCGGACCTTCCCGCCGAAGCGCCGGGCGCGTTCATTTGCAGCTTCGAATGCACGTTCTGCGCCGAATGTGCCGACCAGCTCGACGATCGCTGCCCCAACTGCGGCGGCGAACTGATGGACCGGCCGACGCGGACGAAATTGCTGCAAGCGAAGTTCCCGGCTTCGACCGAGCGAAAGTTTCAGGGATGACCGCCGCTCCTCCCCGTGTGCTGGCGATCGCGGGCTCGGACAGCTCGGGCGGCGCGGGCATACAGGCCGACATCAAGACGATCACCATGCTCGGCGGTTATGCAATGACCGCGATTACCGCGGTGACCGCGCAGAACAGCGTCGGCGTACAGGCGATCGCTCCACTCAGCGGCGATGTCGTTGGCGAACAGATCGCATCCTGCATCGACGACATCGGCGTGGACGCGGTCAAGATCGGGATGCTGCACGACCGCGAGATCATCGCCGCGGTCGCAAAGGCGCTCGATGCCCTTCCCGATCACGTTCCGGTCGTGCTCGACCCGGTCATGATTGCCACTTCCGGTGCCACACTGATTGCGGAAGACGCTATCGCCGAAATGCGTGCGCGCCTGTTTCCACTGGCGACGCTGATCACGCCGAACCTGCCCGAACTCGAACACCTTGCCGGCCGAACGCTGCGCGACACCGTGGAAGTTGCGGATGCCGCTGCCGAGATCGCCCGCACCTATGCGTGCCACGTGCTCGCCAAGGGGGGACATACCGACGACGAGCGCATCATCGATACGCTCGTCGGGCCGGGTGAGGAGCGCTCGGCGGCGTTCGGCGACCCGCGGATCGACACACCCCACACTCACGGCACCGGCTGCACCCTGTCGTCGGCTGTCGCGACCCTATTGGGCCATGGCCTGCCTCTGGAACACGCGGTGCGGATCGGCCGGCAGTTCGTTCGCCGGGCAATCCTTGCCGCACCCGGCTTCGGCCAGGGCAACGGGCCGCTAGGGCACCAAGCCGTTAGGAATCAGTCGCCGAGTTCGTAGAACGCGCGAATGTGCGCCCAGGCTTCGTCGGCCGTCTCGCACCAGCGGAAGAGGTCGAGGTCGGCCTTCGAAATCGTACCTTCCTCGGCGAACGCTTCCCAGTCGATCACGCGCGTCCAGAAATCCTTGCCGAACAGCAGGATCGGCATTGGACGAATCTTGCCGGTCTGGATCAGCGTGAGCAGTTCAAAGAATTCGTCGAACGTACCGAACCCTCCCGGAAACACGGCGACTGCCTTCGCGCGCAGGAGGAAGTGCATCTTCCGCAACGCGAAGTAGTGGAACTGGAACGACAGGTACGGCGTCACGAACCGGTTGGGCGCCTGCTCGTGCGGCAGGACAATGTTGAGGCCGATCGATTCGGCCCCGGCATCGCTCGCACCGCGGTTCGCGGCTTCCATGATCGAAGGGCCGCCGCCCGAGCAGATCACGAACTGGCGCTTGCCGTTCTCCACGATCGCCCGCTCGCTGACCATCTTGGCCAGCTTGTAGGCCTCGTCGTAATATTTTGCCTTGGCGGCGAGCCGCTCGGCAACCGCCGCGTTTTCAGGCGCGGCATTCTTGACCAGAACGTCCGCGTGTTCGGGCGAGGGAATCCGCGCCGACCCATACATGACCAGCGTCGATCCCACGCCCGCCTCGTCCAGAAGCATCTCGGGCTTCAGCAGTTCGAGCTGGAACCGTATCGGACGCAGTTCTTCCCGAAGGAGGAAATCGGTATCCTGAAACGCCAGCCGGTAGGCCGGATGACGGGTCTGGGGGGTATCGGGAGTGCTCTTCTCGGAGAAGGCGGCTTCCTGCTCGGCCCGATAAAACTTGCGACTGCTGAGGTCGCGCTCTTCTCGTTCGGTCATCGAACGTCCGATAGGCGCGGCGCGTCGCCGGTTCAACGAGTTTGCGCGAATTGGATGCCCCGCAAGGATTCGAACCTTGATTGACGGAGTCAGAGTCCGCTCTCTTACCATTAGAGGACGGGGCATCACCGGTGTCGCGAGCGGCCTGCCGTATCGCGAGGGGGCGCACTTAGTTTCGCAAGCCTTCCGGGTCAAGGCCGCGCGCTTCAACGACCGCTCGGCACGCTTGCCGACTTGCCCGCGCGCCGCTAGCATCGGTTTCAGGTCCCCGGCGCACCTTTGGATCGTGTGCGGCGGGAGGAATAGAAAGTATTGAAATGGCGGGTCATTCTCCGCCGGACACGAGCAGGAATTCGGGAAGGAAGACTGGCGGCAAAAGGGGCAGATCGTCCGGCAAGGTAGCCGATTTCCGCTACAAACGTCCCTCGCAGTCCAAAACCCCACTCAATGGCGCGGTCGATCCGCAGGCAGGCTTGCTGCGCGATCACGCGTCGCGCCGTCAGGCGTACGCCGCCCTCGACCTTGGCACGAACAATTGCCGCCTTTTGATTGCGCGCCCCGAAGGTGAAAATTTCACCGTGATCGACGCCTTCAGCCGGGTAGTGCGACTCGGCGAAGGTCTAGCTGCTAGCGGTCGACTTAGCGACGAGGCGATGGACCGCGCACTCGGCGCACTTCAGGTCTGCGCGGAAAAACTGAAGCGCCGGAATGTGTTCCTGGCGCGCTCTGTCGCGACCGAAGCGTGTCGCCGCGCCGTGAACGGCGCCGATTTCATCGAACGCGTCCGCGCCGAGACCGGGATAGTCCTTGACATCATTTCCGCCCAGGAAGAGGCGCGGCTGGCGGTTCTGGGGTGCCATATCCTGCTCGAACAGGGCCACGGCCCGGCGGTGATCTTCGACATCGGCGGAGGATCGACCGAACTTGTGTTGATCGAGCCGGGTGAACGGGTGCCGAGGATAATCGACTGGGCGAGCGTGCCATGGGGCGTCGTGTCGCTCACCGACACCGTCGGGCGCGGCGAGGGCGCGACACAAGAGGACCGGCTCGAGCGGTATCGCGAAATGCGCCGGCTGGTTTCCGAGAGTTTCGCGCCGTTTGCCGAAAGAGTAGCGGAAGCCTCACGTGCGGTGGACATTCGCTTGCTCGGTACCAGCGGCACCGTCACGACGCTGGCCAGCCTGCATCTCGAGCTGCCGCAATACGATCGGCGCGCGGTCGACGGACTGATTGTGCCTGCCGAATCGATGCGCGACATCAGCGAACGTCTGTCGACCATGTCGCCGCAGGACCGACGTGCCCTGCCCTGCATCGGCAACGACAGGGCCGATCTTGTGGTGGCAGGCTGCGCGATCCTCGAATCGATAATGGATATCTGGCCGGCCGATCGCCTCGGCGTGGCGGATCGGGGTATCCGCGAGGGCATCCTGCGCAGCCTGATGGCCGGCGATCCGGCTCCCGCTCGCACCGGAGCGCGTGCAGGATGAGCCGCGGCGGAAAGGATCCGGGAAAGCGCGTCAAGACCGCACGCGGGCGGACGGCCTCCTCGAACCGCTGGCTGTCGCGCCAATTGAACGACCCATACGTCCGGCAAGCCAAGGCCGAGGGGTATCGCAGCCGCGCGGCATACAAGTTGATCGAACTCGACGAGAAGTTCGGTCTGCTCAGGGGCGCAAAGCGCGTGGTCGACCTTGGCGTAGCGCCCGGCGGTTGGGCGCAGGTCGTGCGCAAGAAGCGGCCGCAGGCCGCGCTCGTCGGGATCGACCTGCTGCCGACCGAGCCGCTCGAAGGCGCGACGTTCCTCGAAATGGATTTCATGGCCGACGAAGCGCCTGCCGCTCTTGTCGAAGCGCTGGGCGGCAAGGCCGACCTGATATTGTCGGACATGGCGGCCAATACCGTCGGCCACAAGGCGACCGACCACCTGCGAACAATGGGGCTTGTCGAAGCAGCGGCATGGTTCGCGGTCGAAAATCTCGACGAGGGCGGCGCCTTTGTGGCGAAAGTATTCGCAGGCGGCACCGACGCCGACATTCTTGCCCTGCTGAAGAAGCACTTCCGAACCGTGAAGCATGCCAAGCCGCCTGCCAGTCGCAAGGACTCGAGCGAATGGTATGTGATTGCCCAGGGCTTCAAGGGAATCGCGCCCGACTGAGGGAACGATTAACCGGGGCGAGCGGTTTCAGGTCGCCCGCCTACCCGGATCGGGAGGCGCGAGTGCAGCAATCCCGCCTGCCTCATCGGAGTCGCGAAGTCATGGAAACCCGGCTGATCATAGCCTACGCGCTCATCGCGCTTCTCTCGGCTGCCGTCTTGACGACGATCGTCTACTATCAGCGCAAGCGTGCCGCTCGGCGCAGGATCTGGGAAGGGCGCGGGCGTCGCTAGACCCCAAACGCCCGCCCGTGACCTCGATTACTGAACCGGAACGGTGCTCTTGGTCGCGCCTTCGCCGGCCGGAGCGGCAACCGCGCCGGCGGCGTCGGGACCAGCCGTCGTCGCCGGGCCGGCAGCGGCGGTCGGATCGCCAGCAGCCGGAGCTTCGGCGGCATCGGCTGCGGGCGCCTCGGCAGCGGCCGGAGTCGGCAGCGCCGGACCACCGCCCTGCTGCCTCATGTAAAGGATGATGTTCGCGCGGTCCTGCGCGTTCGAAAGGCCAGCAAAGCTCATCTTGGTGCCGGCTGCGAACGCCTTGGGACTCTTGAGCCACGCGTCCATGTTTTCGTAGGTCCAGTCGCCGCCATGGCCCGACAGCGCGCTCGAATAAGCGAAGCCTGCCGCGTGCTTGCCGATCGGCTTGCCCATCACCCCGAACAGATTCGGACCCTGCTTGGCAGCACCGCCCTGGTCGAAGGTGTGGCACGTGCCGCAGCGGCCCTGCGCCGCCGTCTCGCCTGCAGCCACATCGGCGGACGCCAGGAGGGTCGCGAGGTCCGGACCGGCGTCAGCCCCGCCTTCGCCTTCCTCGACGACGCCTTCGATCGGGTAACCCATTGTCTCAGGCCGTTCCGGCTTGTCGGCGTGAAAATACTTCCCGCTCAAGCTGGTGAGCCCGAGAGCGATGATGCCGGAAAACAGGACCCAGCCTGAGGCGGTGTTGAAATTGTCTTGCATGCGTGCAGTGATCCGCGGGTAAGAGTGGACGTGCGGGTTTGCGCCGCGCTCTAGTCAGCACCGTTCGCGCGCGCAAGGGTCCATCCGGTTTCTGGCCCCGCGAATTTGGCACTTTCATGGGTCATCGCTTGCGGGTGCATGGCCTCACAGCTACGCGCCCGGTCAGGATGACGACGACATGAGCAGCTTTCCCGCCCCGGCACGCGCATTGGTCGATGCGATGCAGGCGTCCGCGGCCCTGGACCCTGCCCGTGCGGTGGCATTCGCCGGCGCACCCGGGGCGAATTCGCACCGCGCCGCACTCGAAATGGTGCCGGGCTGCCTGCCACTGCCGTGCTTTTCTTTCGAGGACGCAATCGACGCGGTGAAGGCGGGCCGGGCCGGATGCGCCGCGATCCCCATCGAGAACAGCCAGCACGGGCGGGTCGCCGATATCCACTTTCTGCTTCCCGAAAGCGGGCTGCGGATCGTTGCAGAGCATTTCCTGCGGATCAACCACGCCCTCATGGCACTGTCCGATGGCCCGTTCGAGGCGGCCTACAGCCACCCGCAGGCGCTTGGCCAGTCGCGCCGCTACCTGCGCGATCGCGGTATCCTCCCGCTGAGCTATGCCGATACCGCCGGCGCAGCGGCGCATGTGGCCGAACGCGGCGAGACGAACATTGCGGCCATCGCTCCGCCGCTTGCGGCAGAGCTGTACGGCTTGCGAATCGTCGAGAACGACGTCGAGGACGCCGCCGACAATACGACCCGCTTCCTCCTGCTGGCGCCGGATGCGCTCGACCCCACAGGCATCGGGCGAACGGCCATGACGACCTTCGTGTTCGAAGTGAAAAACGTGCCCGCCGCACTCTACAAGGCGCTGGGTGGGTTTGCGACGAACGGCGTGAACATGACCAAGCTGGAAAGCTACCAGGCGGGCGCGAGTTTCTCGGCGACGATGTTCTATGCTGACATCATCGGCGCCCCAGGTGAGGTCGCGGTCGATCGCGCGCTCGAGGAACTGGCGTTCCATTGCAAGGAGCTGCGGATGCTCGGGACCTATCCGATGGAGCGTATTCGAGGCTAGGAAGTGGCCGTGGCGGACGAGAACGGCACACGCCGAGCCCGCCCGGCGTCGTCGATCAGGCTAGTCTACTTCTTCCATTCCATCTTGCGCAGGAGCATGTTGCCGTTGACCTCGCGATAGGTCGCGCGGCCCGCCGATTCCTCCTGCAGCTTCTCTTCGGTCCGCTTGTAGCGTGCCATCATCACCTGGCGGCGACGGTCGCCTTCGGCATTGTCGACGAACTTCGGGAAGTAGCGCACCAGATAGACATCGGGTTCGCCCTTGCGCGGGTATTCGTTGATCAGGATTTCGTACCGGGTGGTCCAGCCTTGCGAAACGGCGAAATCCTCGTTCGCGCGCCATTCTCCCGCTAGCCAGAGGGCATACTTGAGGTCGGCGCCGTCGGAGATATCGATGCCCGTGACGCTGACATAGTCCCCCCCATCGAACGGATACGGATCGTCCTGCGCCAGCGCCGGAATCGAAAATGCCATTGCGACCGCACCAATGGCGGCCAGTCCAGATTTCAACATCGTGTATTCTCCCCAAAGCGACCCGCGCAAAAGCGCGCCCCTACGTTGCTTTGGAGTCGGGCGACCCTGCGTTTCCTACCGCAAAAGGACGGCCCCAAGCGGGCGGACCTTACTCCGACGGCGGGAGGAGTCGAGTCCTGCCTGCCCCCCCTACGATGGGAGGTCATTCGTCGGAGAAAATCGCGACTTCGGACAGGCCTGCCGCAGTCGCACGGCCGCGGTACATTCCCTGTGAATTCATTGAAAAGACCGGTTCACCGCTCGGACTGACGACGATCACGCCGCCGCTCCCGCCAAGCTCGCCGACTTCGGCGATCACGCCGTCGACGATCCCCTGCAGGATTTCGGTCGTCAGCGGGACGTCCTGCGTCTCCCCTGCGATCGTCAACCTGCGCGCAGAGCGTACGCGCTCGCAGATCGTGTGGGCGACCGCCACACGGATGAAATATTCGCCCGAGCCTGTGGCGCTGACGGCGCAGGCAGTGTCGTCGGCATACGTGCCCGCACCGATCAACGGCGCATCGCCGATCCGGCCCCAGCGCTTACCGGTCATCCCGCCAGTCGAGGTGCCCGCAGCCAGACGCCCGGTGTTATCGCGCGCCACCGCGCCGACGGTACCGAACTTGAATTCTACCTCCAGGGCGGAAAGCTTGTCGGCCTTCACCATCTCGAGCTGCCGGCGACGCTCATCGGTGGCGAAGAATTCCGGCGGGACGATTTCGAGCCCGCGCTCGCTGGCGAATTCTTCCGCGCCGGGTCCGGACAGCAGGACATGGCGCCCCTCTTCCATGACGGCCTCAGCCAGCAGGATCGGATGGCGTACCGTGCGAACGCCGGCGACCGCGCCCGCCCTGCGACCCTTGCCGTCCATGATCGAAGCATCGAGGTCGTTGACGCCATCCCAAGTGAAAACCGCGCCGCGACCGGCGTTGAACTTGGGGTCGTCCTCCAGGATGACGATCGCCGCCGTGACCGCGTCGACGGCGCTGCCCCCGTCGCGCAGAACTTTCGCACCCGCGTCGAGCGCCACCTGCAATGCCACCCTATAGTCGGCCTGCTGCTGGGGCGTCATGTTCGCCCGCTGCAGCACGCCCGCCCCGCCATGGATCGCGAAACTCCAACTCTGCTCGTTGGGCGTGTCTTTCGCGGAGGCTGCTACGGCGAAGGTCATGGCGATTCCCAACAGGGCGAGTAGATGCAGGCGCATGGCAAGCGGATAGCTGCCCGCCAAGGCGCTGTCGACGACGACCGATCGAGAGGATGGAACCGCGCTATTCAATATCCGGCGTAAATCCCTTAGCCCCGCGAGCCATGAACCTGCGTCACGCCAATGCCGCCGATGTCCCCGCGCTCGTCGACCTGAGCCGCGCGAGTTTTACCGATGCATTCGGCCACCTGTACGACCTGTGCGACCTGGCCGCCTTTCTCGACGTGCATCGCGACCCGAAAAAGTTCGCCGCGGATATCGCATCTACCGACGCCTCGGTCATGCTGGCCGAAGAGGGGGATGAGCTGATCGGCTATTGCGTAGCCTTTTTCGGAGAGAGATTCGAAGGCCGGACAGAACCGCAACCCTCGAATCCGTGCATGCTGAGCCAGCTTTATTGCGCGCACGAGGCGACCGGACGCGGCATCGGGGCAGCATTCATGGAAGCGGTGATCGCCCAGGCACGCGAGCGCGGTTGCGATGCGATCCAGTTGTCGGTCTACAGCGAAAACTTCGGCGCGCAGCGGTTCTACGAACGCTACGGGTTCACGAAGGTTGCGAACATCCATTTCTGGGTGGGCAACCACCGCGACGACGAGTTTCTGCTCGAACGACGGCTCTAGCGCCGCGGCCGCGCTACATCCACTTCCACCGCCGGAAGAGATAGACCGTCACGATCGTGAATGCAGCGCACAGAGCGGTCACGAACCAGAAGCCCGATGGATGGCCGGATATGTCCGCCCACGGCATCCCGCCGACGTTGATCCCGAACAGACCGACAAGAAAGCTCAGCGGCAGGAAGACCGTGGCGACCAATGTCAGCCTCCGGTTGGTCTTTTCCGAGCGGGCAAGCGCCCGGCTTCGCAATTCGTCCATCAATACGACTGCGCTTTCCTTGCTGATGTCGATGTCGTCGATAAACCGGCGCAGTAGCGCGATCGTCTCTGCTATTTCCTGACGGTCGTGCTTCTCGAACCAGTCCGGCGCGTCGCGGCTGATCGATTCGAGCGCAACGTGCTCTGGGCCCATGTGCCGTTGAAGCGACAGCGCGCTTCGACGGATGGCGACGATCTCCGCCAGCATTTCTTCGTTGTCCGAGCGGTCGAATTCGCACTCTTCGAGCCGGTCGATCGCATCGTTCATGTCGACGATCACGCGGCTGATCCGGTTGACCATGTGCTGGGCCAGCGACGTTATCAGCGCGCCCGCATCCACCGGCCCCTTGCCTGCGTCGATTTCTGCCAGCACGTCGTTGGGGGTTTGCTGCGGATGACGCCGCAACGTCACGACCCGCTTGCCGTCAGACCAGAGCTGCATCGAGACCATGTCTTCGGGATCCGCGCCGGGATTGAAGTTGATCGAGCGCAGCGTGGCGACGAGCTGGTCCCCGTCGCGAAAGGCCCGCGGACGCGTGTCGTCGCTCGTCAGCATCTCCGCCGTCGTACGCGGCATGGCGAACTGGGACTGGAGCCAATGCGCGCGGCCGGGTTCGGTTCGGTCGAGGTGCAGCCACAGCACTTCCCCCGGATCGGCAGGTTGCCAGTCCTGGGCATCCTGCCACGATATGAAGCGGCCCCCGCCCTTGCCGTCGAGCACGCGCCCGATCAGCAAGGGCCCATCCGGGGAATGTTCGTCCGTGGGATCGCTGGGCGGTGTCATCGCGGCGATCCATGCCGCAACTTGGCCCAGCTGTCATTGCCCCTTCACGCCGCGCGGACTATATGCGCGCCCATGTCCTCGATCCGTCCTTGGCGCGATATCGCGCGCCGCCATTCGCGCCAGATCATGGTCGGCAAGGTTCCGGTCGGCGGCGATGCCCCGATCAGTGTCCAGACCATGACCAACACACCGACCGAAGACGTTGGCGCGACGATCGATCAGATCCGGCGTTGCGAGGACGCGGGCGTCGACATCATTCGCGTGTCTTGCCCCACCGAGGAATCGACGCGGCATTTCGACCGGATCACGCGCGCCGCGAATGTGCCGATCGTCGCCGACATCCATTTTCACTACAAGCGCGCGCTCGAGGCTGCCGACAAGGGCGCCGCCTGCCTCCGCATCAATCCGGGCAACATCGGGTCGAGCGAACGGGTGGCCGAGGTCATCCGCGCCGCCAAGGCCAACGGCTGCGCGATCCGCATCGGCGTGAACGCCGGAAGCCTGGAAAAGGACCTGCTGGAAAAATACGGCGAGCCATGTCCCGAGGCGCTTGTCGAAAGCGCGCTCGACCACATCAAGCTGCTGCAGGACCACGATTTCCACGAATTCAAGGTCGCGGTGAAAGCCAGCGACGTGTTTTTGGCGGTCGCCGCCTACATGCAGCTCGCCGAAACGGTCGACTGTCCGCTGCACCTCGGCATTACCGAGGCGGGTGGTCTGATCGGCGGCACCGTCAAGTCGAGCATCGGCATGGGCAACCTGCTCTGGGCCGGCATCGGCGATACGATCCGCGTCAGCCTTTCGGCAGAGCCCGAGCAGGAAGTGAAAGTCGGCTACGAAATTCTCAAGAGCCTGGGCCTGCGGACCCGCGGGGTGCGGATCGTGTCGTGCCCCTCGTGCAGCCGCCAGGGCTTCGACGTCATCCGCACGGTCGAGGCGCTGGAGAAGCGGCTAGAGCACATCAAGACCCCGATGAGCCTGTCCGTCCTCGGCTGCGTCGTCAATGGTCCAGGCGAGGCGCGCGAGACCGACATCGGCCTGACCGGCGGCGGCGCGGGCAAGCACATGGTCTATTTGTCGGGTGTGACCGACCATCACGTCCAGTCCGACGACATGCTCGATCACATCGTCGCCCTCGTCGAAAAGAAAGCCACGGAAATAGAGGCCGCGATGAGCGATGCCGGAAACGCCGACGGAGTGGCGGAGGCTGCCGAGTGATCGGTGTCCTGATCCGCCGCACGCGCGACGTCGCGGTCGACAGCTTTCGCATCTGGTGGCTGGCGCCCGTCATCCCACTGATCGCAGTACTACCGGAATTCGCGCAGCACGTGGCCGAAGTGCGGCTCGGGATGTTCGACAGTATCGAGCAGGCCCGCGCGATTGCCAACGATCCGACCCGCTGGGCGTTCGGTTATGCCAAGGTCGCCGGTCTCGTAGTCGCGATCCTTGCCGCGATCCGCTTATGGGCTGCGCACCGGCAAGGCGCATCGTGGTGGTCGCTAAAGGGCATTGCCTGGCGCGTACTCGCACTGGGCATCGGCGCAAACATTGCCATCAGCGTGCTGGGCAGCCTTCTGGAAAGCGCAGTCGCCGGTTTAACGGACACCGCGGCCTTCGCGATCACCTCGCTGTTCACGCTCGCGACCCTGCCGCTCATCATCCTTGTCGTGGCCGGTTTCGCGGGCGATCGCGAGGCCAGCCTTCGGTCGGTCTATATCACCGGATGGCCGGCCACTTTGCGCATTCTCGGCTTCAGCGCACTGGTGATCGCGCCGATGATGTGGCTCCATACGCTGAACCACCAGTGGGCGATGGGCGCCCCGCCGGTACTGTTGTGGGCGCTGATGATCTTCGATTCGCTGGTCGTCGGATTGCTGGCCGTGGGCTGGGGCACCGCGATCGAGCATGGCTATCGACCGCTCGGCGATGACGACCGTTCAGATTCGGTTAGCCAGACTGGGATCATAGTGCCGACATGAAGCGGCGCGATCTCCTCAAAGGAACGCTGGCCGCCGGCGCGGCGCTGGCGGCCCCTGCCGTACGCGCGCAGGTTCCTGCAACACCCGTGTCGCTCAGCCTGCGCGACCGCCGACTGTTTGCGATCGCCCAGGAACAGATGGCCAAGCACGGTGCCGGCTTGTGGCACCGCGACCTCGTCGGCGTGGTCGACTACGGTCTCCATTCCAGCCAGCCGCGGATGCATTTCGTCGATTTCGAGAAGGGCGCAGTCGAAAGCTACCGCTGCGCGCACGGCATGGGATCGGACCCCGAGCACGACGGCTGGCTCAACTGGTTTTCCAACGTTCCCGAATCGCTGTGCAGCAGCAAGGGCGCCTACATGACATTCGGCTGGTACACCGGGCGTTACGGAACCTCGGTCCGCCTTGAGGGTCTCGACGCCAGTTGCTCGAACGCGCTCGACCGCGCGATCGTCATGCATCGCGCCGATTACGCCGAGCCTTCGCACGTCGAGCGGTTCGGCAGACTCGGCCGCTCGAACGGCTGCTTTGCAATGAGCGACGCGGACTTCAAGCTTACCCTGCTACGCCTCGCCGGCGGCCGCCTGCTCTTCGCCGACAAGCTCGGCATCGGGCCCGACGGATCGACCATCAGCGAACCGCCGAAGGACCTAGCCCTCCTCGTGCCCGAAGGCGCGCCGCAACCACCGCTGGTCCCGGGCGCGTTCTAACTTGCCATACGTTCCGACGTTTGGTGGGAATGCTCTTGGCATCGCACCCGTCTTTGGAGCACTGGTCCCGGCGAGCATCATTGCAGCAGGCATCGGAATGGCCTGCTTGGGCGGTTGGCTGGTCCTTTTCAGCGGCGAATTCCCCGTTGGAGGCCCCAGCGAGATCATCGCCTCACTCGTTTTTCTGACATTTGCTCTGGCAGTCGGGATGGTAGGTGCGACATTCATAGTCGCGTTCTACCTATTCATATTCGGAGTTCCGGTCGCATTGCTGCTCGGCGACCGGATTCGCCATCCTGTTGCGCTGGGCGTCTCGCTCGTTGATGCATCCGCAGGAGCTGTTTTCGCAACCACAGGATCTAAGCTGGGCCTCTTGGGATCAGGCGAGTTCGCGCCGCAAGCTTTCGCGCTTGTGCTTTGTTTCGCGCTCCCTGCAGGCTATCTATTCCGGCGCAATATCATCGTCCTGCGCGAGCAGTTGGAATACACCTGAACCGCAATCTCAGGTCGTCTGCAGGTCGTCGACGATCTCGACGGCTTCCTCGCTCGTCGCGCGGGCGCGGTTCGCCTGGCGGGGCTTGTCGAAGCTGGCCAGCACCGGCGCGTCGCGGCCGTAGATGTCGCTGAATTCGCGCAGCCTGCCCTCGATATCGCGGCCCATCGTGAAATAGGTGATGTAGACCGGCATCGACTTCTGGATCGGCACGCGGGTGTACTTGCCGCTTGTACTAATTGCGACCGCCTCGTCCGCGGCGGCCTTCCGGGCTTCGGGCGTGTTCGCAAGGTTGCCGAGGATCGCCAGGGTGATGGCGAGTTCCTGCGCGCGCTCGGTACGGATGCAGCCGTGGCTCAGGGCGCGGTTTTCCTGGGAGAACAGGTTTCGCGCAGGTGTGTCGTGCAGGAAGATCGCGTGCGGATTGGGCATGTCGAGCTTCATCAGCCCGAGCGAGTTGTTCGCGCCGGGCTGCTGGACGACGGTCACGAACCCGGTCTTGGCGTCGCGCGATCCGCGATAGCCGTTGGCCTTCGCCCAACCCGGGTTGCCAAGGACGCGGGCACCCAGGCCCTCGCCCTTCACGATCGACTGCGGGACCGTCCAGGTCGGATTGAAGATGACACCTTCGACCGTCTCGGCAAGCTGCGGGGTCGCGGTGCGACCCGGCTTACCAACGATCGTGCGATACGTGCTGATGATCTTGTCGTTGACCGTCAGGCGAAGCTGGTACTCGGGCACGTTGGTGATGAGGTACTGCTGTCCGAGGTCCTTCGCCAGCCAGCGCCACCGATCCATGTTGGCGCGGATCAGCTTGCGCTTGGCGGGACTCGTGGCGCTCGCGAGTTCCGCCTTCAGCGCCGCGTAATCGGGATGCTCGGGTGCGAGCGCCATCAGGCTGTCGGCGACCGACCGGTTCGCCAGCGCTTCGGCCATGATATCTGCGGTACGGTAGCGATCAGGGTCGGGATCGACGACGAACCACTGCTTGCGCGCTTCCATCGGCGTGCGGCCGTCGCGGAGGTCCTCGACCAGCCAGGCGAAGCTGCGGCTTGCCGCTTGGTTGAGAGACTCACCGGGTCCGGTCGCAATAGCGGCGTCGAGTTCGCCCGGCATATAGTCATTGGGATCGAGACCTTCACTTCCGATCGACGCAATCACGCCGGCAAGAGCGCGGGCATTCGCGATGGACCATTCCTGCACCATCGGCGTGATCTGCTGAACGGTCGCGGCGGGCGTGACGGGGCTCGACTGCGCCTGTGCGGCGGGGGCCGTCGGCGATTCGGGCGGGAGAAGGTTTTCCGGCGTGCTCGACTGCGCCACCACGGCGCCCGGCAGCGCCACCAGCGCCGCACCGATCAGCCAAAACCGCTTGTTGCCTTCGATCACCGCAATAGCCCCTTGTGTCGTCAACGCGCTGACGCGCTCACCAAATAGATACAGCGCGCCATAGCGCCTCTGTCCCCTTTCCATCAACGCACGAGGCTGAAGCTCGGCTGAATCCCGCTTGACCGGTGGCGGGAATGTCACGAACGGCCAGCCGGAGATGCCGAACCGCGATCATCCCCTGCTTCCCGTGTTCGCGGCCATCGCGGCGATCGGGCTGCTGACGCTGATGGATGCGTTCATGAAAGCGGCGTCCCTGGCGATCGGGGCTTACAGCACGCTTTTGCTGCGAGCGCCGATCATATTTCTCCTCGCCGCACCCGCCTGGCGCTTGACCGGCGGCTCATGGCCGATCCGGCAAACGCTGCGGATCCATGTGATACGGGGGCTGGTGGTAACCGCGATGGGTTTCCTGTTCTTCTTCGGCCTGACCTATCTGCCGATGGCGCAGGCCATTGCGATCAGCTTCATTTCTCCGCTGATCGCGTTGTTTCTAGCCAGCATCCTGCTCGGCGAGAGGATCGGTCGGCGCGCGGTCATCGGCGCCTTGCTCGGCTTCGCGGGCGTGCTGGTCATCCTGGCGGGCAAGGTCTGGCGCGAAACCATGGGCGACGGCGCGCTGCTCGGGATTGCCGCCGTTCTGGGTTCTGCGCTGCTCTATGCATGGAACCTGGTGCTGCAGCGCCAGCAGGCGCTCGTGTCGAAGCCGCTCGAAGTCGTCGTATTCCAAAGCGCGATAGCGGGCATCGCCCTCGTCGGATTCGCACCGCTTTTTCTCGCCTTACCCGCAGAAACGGTCACCTGGCGGGATATCGCTATCAGCGCGGTCCTGTCGTTCGCGGGCGCGGCGCTGTTCACCTGGGGCTATGCCCGCGCCGAGACGCAGAAGCTGGTCCCGCTCGAATACAGCGGGTTCCTGTGGGCGGCGCTGTTCGGCTGGGTGTTCTTTGCCGAGGTTGTAACGGGGGCGACGATCGCGGGCGCCGCCCTGATTGTGGCGGGGTGCTGGATCGCCACCCGCGGCAAGCCGCCGGAACCCGAACAGACCGCCCTCTGAAGCCTCCCCCGCCCTTGACCTCGCCGGACGGGGCGCGCAGGAGCGCGGGCGCAATCACCACCTTCTTTTACGCACACTCAGGCCAAGGATTTACGCACGCATGACTCAGGTCGGCAAGGACTCGCTCGGAACCCGCAGCACGCTGACGGTGGGAGGTAAGGACTACGCCTACTACTCGCTCAACAAGGCAGCCGAGACTATCGGCGACATCTCCCGCCTTCCGTTCAGCATGAAGGTCCTGCTCGAGAACCTGCTCCGCTTCGAGGATGCAGGATTCACCGTTTCGGTCGGCCACATTCAGGCGCTCGCAGACTGGCAGAAGAATCCAGCCACCGGCGGCGAAATCCAGTACCGCCCAGCCCGCGTGCTGATGCAGGACTTTACAGGCGTCCCGTGCGTCGTCGATCTGGCGGCCATGCGCGATGCGATCGCCAAGCTTGGCGGCGATACCAAGAAGATCAATCCGCTCGTCCCGGTCCACCTGGTGATCGACCACTCGGTCATGGTCGACGAGTTCGGCCATCCCAAGGCATTCGAGAAGAACGTCGACCTGGAATACGCCCGCAATGCGGAGCGGTACGACTTCCTCAAATGGGGATCGAAGAGCCTCGACAACTTCAAGGCGGTCCCTCCGGGCACCGGCATCTGCCACCAGGTCAACCTGGAACACATCGCCCAGTGCGTATGGACGTCGAAGGACCAGGCGGGCGCGACCGTGGCCTATCCCGACACCTGCGTGGGCACCGACAGCCACACCACAATGATCAACGGGCTTGGCGTGCTGGGCTGGGGCGTGGGCGGTATCGAGGCGGAGGCCGCGATGCTCGGCCAGCCGGTCTCCATGCTCATCCCCGAAGTCGTCGGCTTCAAGATGACCGGCAAGCTTGCCGAGGGCGTGACCGCGACCGACCTCGTCCTCACCGCCACCCAGATGCTGCGCGCGCGCGGCGTCGTGGGCCGCTTCGTCGAATACTTCGGCCCCGGCCTCTCTTCGCTCAGCCTGGCCGACCGGGCCACGCTCGCCAACATGGCGCCCGAATACGGGGCGACCTGCGGCTTCTTCGGTATCGACGACAAGACCCTGGAGTATCTGCGTCTCACGGGTCGCGCCGAAGACCAGATCGCCCTTGTGGAGGCCTATGCCCGCGAACAGGGCCTGTGGATCGACCCCAAGGCCGCCGACCCGGTGTTCACCGATACGCTCGAGCTGGATCTTGGCAGCGTGGTGCCCTCGCTCGCCGGTCCCAAACGCCCGCAGGACAAGGTCATCCTCCCCGAAGTCGACGACCTGTTCAACGCGCAGCTCAAGGACGTCTACGGCAAGTCGGGGCCCAAGCGGTGCGCGGTCGACGACGCCGATCACGACATCGGCGATGGCGACGTGGTCATCGCCGCGATCACAAGCTGCACGAATACCAGCAACCCCGACGTGCTGATCGCCGCCGGCCTCGTCGCAAAGAAGGCGCACGAGAAGGGCCTGACGCCCAAGCCATGGGTCAAGACAAGCCTCGCTCCCGGATCGCAGGTCGTCACCGACTACTTGGTCAAGGCAGGTCTGCAGGCACACCTTGATGCGATCGGCTTCGACCTCGTCGGATATGGTTGCACCACGTGCATCGGCAATTCGGGCCCGCTGGCCGAGCCCATTTCGAAGGCGATCAACGGTAACGACATCGTTGCCGCCAGCGTCCTTTCGGGCAACCGCAACTTCGAGGGCCGCGTGTCGCCCGACGTGCGCGCCAACTTCCTCGCCTCGCCCCCCCTCGTCGTCGCCTACGCGCTGAAGGGCACCGTGACCGAGGACATGGTTTCGACCCCGATCGGCCAAGGCAGTGACGGCGCCGACGTTTATCTCAAGGACATCTGGCCGACCAACGACGAGATCGCGGCGATCCGTGCAACCGCGATCGACCGCAGCATGTTCGAGGCCCGCTACGCCGACGTCTACAAGGGCGACAAGCACTGGCAAGCGATCGACGTGACCGGATCGGACACGTACCAGTGGCGCGCCGGTTCGACCTACATCGCCAATCCGCCGTACTTCGAGGGGATGACGATGACCCCGGCACCGGTGGTCGACATCGTGGATGCAAAGCCGCTCGCGATCCTTGGAGATTCGGTCACCACCGATCACATCAGCCCGGCCGGATCGATCAAGGCCGACAGCCCGGCGGGCACCTATCTTCAGGAGCACCAAGTCGCACGCGCCGACTTCAACTCGTACGGCAGCCGCCGTGGCAACCATGACGTCATGATGCGCGGGACGTTCGCCAATATCCGCATCAAGAACGAGATGGTCCCCGGCGTCGAGGGCGGGATGACCCGCTATGGCGGCGAGACGATGGCGATCTACGACGCCGCGATGAAGCACAAGGCGGACGGCACGCCGCTGGTCGTCATCGCGGGCAAGGAATACGGCACCGGCTCCAGCCGCGACTGGGCGGCCAAGGGCACCAACCTTCTGGGCGTACGCGCGGTCATCGTGGAGAGCTTCGAGCGTATCCACCGTTCGAACCTCGTCGGGATGGGCGTGTTGCCGCTGCAGTTCCGCGATGGCGAAAGCCGCGCCTCGCTCGGCCTCACCGGTGACGACAGCTTCACGATCCGCGGCCTGGCCGAAATCCAGCCGGGCCAGGATGTCGAGGTCGAGGTGACCAAGACCGACGGGACGAAATCCACTTTCGTCGCCAAGTGCCGCATCGATACCGCCAACGAGCTGGAATACTACTTCAACGGCGGCATCCTGCACTACGTCCTGCGCAAGCTGGCCGCGTGATCGCTCGTTTCGCGCCCGTCGCGGGGACGGTGCTTTTGGCGCTGTCGCTTGCGGGTTGCACGGTGTCGGAGGCCAATACGCCCGACACCGCGCTTGCGGCAGTTGCGCAGGGTGTCGACGCGCTGGATGCCGGACAGCTGGCTACGCTGGTCTCCAGTGGCAAGGCCGTGCTGATCGACGTGCGAACGCCCGAAGAGTTCGCCGAAGGGCACATTGCAGGGGCGGTCAACATGCCGCTCGACAGTTTCGACCCTGCGGCAGTTCCGCTGGTGCCCGACAAGCAGACCGTCATCTATTGTCGTTCGGGCAAGCGGTCGCTGGAAGCCGCCCAGCGGCTCGCCGAGGAAACCGGCAGCGCGGTTCACCTCGCCGGCGGAACGATCGCCTGGTCATCGGCCGGCGGTCGCCTCACGCTCGCCGACTAACGTGAAAAGGGGTGACTTCCGTCAGGAAGCCACCCCTTCGCTCGGCGGAGCTGCTTCGAGGCTCAGTCCGCCTGCTTCGCTTGTTTCTTCCGCCTGATCAGCGCGGCAGCAGCGGCCGCACCAAACAGGATGGTCATCGGCGGCGCGGGCACCGGAGTGCCGCTGCTCGATCCGTGACCGCCGCTCGAGCTCGAGCTCGAGGAACTCGTGCTCGAACTGGTCGAGGAGGACGTGCTCGACGACGAACTGCTCGAGGTCGACGACGAAGTCGACGTGCTGCTCGTGATGTTCCCGGACGTCGAGGTGCTGGTCGACACGTTGCCCGATGTGCTGCTCGACACATCCCCTGAGGACGAGCTGGTGCTCGTGACGTTGCCGCTCGTCGTGGTGCTCGTGATGCCGCCGGTGGAGCTGGATGTCGAGGTCGATCCACCGGTGCTCGTCGAGGTGAACCCGCCGGTCGAGGTCGAAGTCGATCCGCCGGTCGTGGTGGAGGTGAACCCGCCAGTCGAGCTCGAGGTCGAGGTCGTCAGGCCGCCGGTCGAAGTAGAGGTCGAGCCGCCGTTGTTCGAATTGTCGATATCGATATCGATATCCTGCCCCTGGCCCTGACTGCCGCTGGTCGAGGTAGTCGACGTCACGGTCACATTGCCGCCGCTCGAACCGCCGCCGCCGAAGAATCCGCCGAAGAAGCCGCCAGAGCCGCCGAAACCTCCGCTACCACCGATAACCGTGACGCCGCCGCTGCTGCCGCCACCGACAGGTGCCGGGGGTGGGAGCATGATCGGCGCCATCGCATAGGCGAACGTGGGCGGGCAGGCGTGATCGGGCAGCGACTGCGCCGCGCCCGACGTGGTGCCATAGGCGCCGATCGCGGCCGGACCGGCGGGCACGCACTCGATCTCGCGGCGCACGGTGCGGACCTTCTGGCGAACCGGCTTGGCGACATGGCGCTTGGTCACGGTCCGATATTTCACCGTCTTGACCGGCTTGGCCTTAACCGACTTGACCGACTTCATCTGCTTCGGGCCGGCGGCCTGGGTTTCGGCCACGTGCGCCGCGCCGCCCACCAGGAGCGCGGTCCCGGCAGCGGTTGCGGACAGTTTCGCCAGAGCCATTTTGACCGACATGAGCTGTACTCTCGATTTCTTCGTCGGGTCGTCCGCCGGCGGGTCCGGTCGAAACGTGCCCCTGTCATCCGAGGAAACGGGAGTGTCGCGGCGGCGGCAATCAAATTAACCATGCCATGCGCCGCTAAGACGCTGATTTCCGATACGTTGGTCGGGTATCGGGCCTGTCTGTGCCAATACGGCACCGGTTGGCTAACCCGGCCTAACGTTCAAGCGCAATTCGAGGTCTGCCAACCACGACCCGGCGTTAGCCGCGAATCGCTATTTTGCCTGATCGAACAATCCGTTCTGGCCGGTCGAGGCGGGAGGCGGTCGCATGTCCAGGTGGGTCCAGCCCGCATCGTTGAGACAGCGCCCGCGCGCGGTGCGGGCGACCAGCCCCAGCTGAATCAGGTAAGGCTCGATCACTTCCTCGATCGTGTCGCGCGGTTCGGAGAGGCCCGCGGCGAGCGTCTCGACCCCCACCGGCCCGCCCTTGTAGATGCCCGCAATCATCCGCAGGTACCGCCGGTCCATCGCGTCGAGACCGAGGTTGTCGATCTCGAGCCGGGTCAGCGCGGCATCGGCCACGCTCGCCGTGACCGGACCGTCGCCGCCGACGTGCGCGAAGTCGCGGACCCGGCGCAGCAATCGCCCGGCGACGCGGGGCGTGCCGCGCGAACGGCGGGCAATCTCGCGCGCACCGCCCGGCCCCAGCGCCAGCCCCAGCAATCCCGCCCCGCGGGTGACTACGCGTTCCAGTTCCTCGACGGTGTAAAAGCTCAGCCGCACCGGAATCCCGAACCGGTCGCGCAAGGGCGTCGTCAGCAGCCCCTGCCGCGTGGTCGCGCCGATCAGGGTGAACGGCGGCAGGTCGATCCGCACGCTGCGCGCCGAGGGTCCCTCGCCGATGATGAGGTCGAGCGCGCGGTCCTCCATCGCCGGATAGAGCACTTCCTCGACCACCGGATTGAGCCGGTGAATCTCGTCGATGAACAGCACGTCGTTGGCTTCGAGGTTGGTGAGCAGCGCGGCAAGATCGCCCGCCTTGGCGATCACCGGGCCGGATGTTGCGCGGAACCCCACCCCCAGTTCGCGCGCGACGATCTGCGCCAGCGTGGTCTTGCCGAGGCCGGGCGGCCCGAAGAACAGCACGTGGTCCATCGCCTCGCCACGCGCTTTCGCCGCATCGACGAACACCCGCAGGTTCTCCCGCGCCGCCTCCTGGCCGACGAACTCACCGAGCGACTTCGGACGCAGCGCGGCGTCCGGGTCGTCGGGCAGGCGCTTGGGGGTGAGGTCGGGATTGTCGGTCATGGGACAGAGTAACCCACCTCTGCCAGCCGTATGCGCGCTGCATCCAGCACAATGTCGTCAAATCTATCGGGATGTTTCAGGGCGACCGCTTCGAACGAGAGATCCAGCAATGCTCTATCGTGAAGCATTTTGAACCCTTCGGAAGCCGAGCCCAAAATCAGGTCGGAAACACATTTTTGAACACCTTGCCGACCGATTTTCTGGCGAGTGCGAGAAAGCATAATCGTTTTCCCGCGTTCTTGTTTCAGAACATCTTCCAACGCAAAAATGGACTGCCAAACGGCGAATTCCAATGTGCCGGGGTCTTCCCCTGGAAGAATACTGTAGAGCTTCAATCGAGCGGCTCTCGCCAAATCCGGAACACCACGAATGTCGGCATTTTCAGCAATTTGCCGCAGCTTTTTCGCGTCCCCACAACTGGCAACAAATTCCATCATCTTCGAGACCTGATCAGTCACCCCGCCGCCCTCTTCAGCGCCACGCGGATAAGGTCCCCCTCGCCCGCTCCCTCGCCCAGTTCCTCGATCGCACGCGTCACGGCCTGTGCGGCAACCGCCGGCTTGAACCCGAGGTTCTGAAGCGCGCTGACCGCGTCGGCACTCGCCCCGCCCCTGGGCAGCGCGGGAGCCATGCCCGGACCGGCGGGCAGCGCGCCGGCTTTGTCCTTCAGTTCGTTGACGATGCGACTCGCCAGCTTGGGCCCCACGCCCTGCGCGCGGGCGACGGTCGCGGCGTCCTGCGCGGCGCACGCGCGTTGGAGTTCGTCGGGCGATAGGGCGGAGAGGATCGCCAGCGCGACCTTGCTGCCCACCCCCTGCACCTGCGTCAGCAGGCGGAACCAGTCGCGTTCGGTGCCCGATGCGAACCCGAGCAGGCGCATGTCGTTCTCGCTCACCTGCAAGTCCGTGTAAAGTGTGCAGCCCTCGCCCGTCTCGCCCAGCGCGGCGAGCGTCTTCGAGGAGCAGTGAACAAGATAGCCCACCCCCGCGACGTCGATCACCGCCCAGTCGGCGCCGGTTTCGTCGAGAATGCCCTTGAGCTTGGCGATCATGGGGCGGGGTTCGCAATCATGCTTTGTTCCTGCCCGACGCGTGCGCGTTTGGCCAGCATTGCCGACGCGTCATCCGCAGGCTCGTTCGCCGAGGGCATGTCACGCTTGTCACACTGTCCAGGGGAAACGTGTCACCTTGCGCGCGATGGCGTAACCTTGCGCGATTTCGCGTCGCCTTGAGCGGGGCCGGTGTCGCCTTGGCGCAGGTCGGTGCGAGAGAAGCAGGGCGGTTCATCGCGCCGACCATGCCAGCCGATCGGCAAGTAGGAAAATGCGCGTTCGGTTGCCGCATCCGGCCAAGCGACCTATCTGGGCGCGATGGACCGCCACCTGTTCCTGTCCCTGCGCCTGTGGGCGGCTGCGATGCTCGCGGTCATCGGGCTGCAGGCGATCCCGGTTCATTCCCTGCCCGAACGGCCGACCCAAGGCTCCGCGTTCAGCGCGAGCACGATCGACGTTGCGCTGGCCGCGAGGGAGGTGGCGGCAAACGAGGTCGCGCTCGATCCGGCTCCCGAGCCGCATCACCCGGCCGTCATCCCGATTTTCGCGCCGGTCCAGCCCGCGCTCCAGAGCGCCTGGCGGGCGCATCCCCAGACCGGCCCTCCCCTTCGCCCCGAGCCGTTGCGCAGCGGGCCCAGTCCCCGCGCGCCTCCCCTGCAGTCCTGATTTCGACACCCCGCGCGTCCCCGCTCCGGTGGGCGCGAACGCATTTTCGACATCACAGGACTGAAAACCATGACCGATACCCCACAGGGCGTCGCCGCGATCGGCGGCGACCGTTTCGATGCCGTCGAGGCCATGCTGGCCCGTTATCCCGACCTCACCGCGGCCGAGATCGACGATCTCAAGCTCTGGTTCCACAAGGAAGCGAGCGCGTTCGACGTAGCCAGCATGGCGGGCAAGGAAGCCATTGCAACCGGATACCGGGCATTCCGCGACGACCACATCGATCGGTTCACGGCGCGCGATCTTGTCACGGGCGCGATCATCGCGATCGTTGGCCTGGCGTTCGCCTATATGCTGCTCGCCCGCGCTTTCTGACCGACGGCGGAGGGGCGGCCTGGTGTTGCCCCTCCGCCTTTGGCGGCCAAGCACGGCTTTCTCCCGCCTTAGCAGCCGCCAATGGACTTGGGACCGCAGTTGCGGCATCCGGTTGCGGCATGAGCTGGAACACCTTCGGGCGCGTATTGCGCATGACCACCTGGGGCGAAAGCCACGGGCCGGCGCTGGGTGCGATCGTGGACGGCTGTCCTCCCGGACTGGCCCTGAGCGAGGCGGATATCCAGCCCTGGCTCGATGCGCGGCGCCCCGGGCAGAACAAGTTCACCACCCAGCGGCAGGAGCCCGATGCGGTCCGCGTGCTATCCGGCGTGTTCGAGGGGAAAACGACCGGCACCCCGATCAGCCTGATGATCGAGAACGTCGACCAGCGGTCGAAGGACTATTCCGAAGTCGCCAAAGCCTATCGCCCCGGCCATGCCGACTATGCCTATGACGCCAAGTACGGCTTTCGCGATTATCGCGGCGGCGGGCGCAGTTCGGCGCGCGAGACGGCCGCGCGGGTTGCGGCGGGTGCTGTCGCGCGGCTGGTCATCCCCGATGTCCGGATCGATGCCTACGTGGTGGAAATCGGCGGCGACGGCATCGACCGTGCGAGCTTCGACGCAGGCGAGATCGGCAACAACCCGTTCTGGTGCCCCGACCGCGCAGCCGCCGAACGCTGGGTCAAGGCGGTCGATGAGGCGCGGCTGGCCGGGTCATCGCTCGGCGCGGTGGTCGAATGCGTGGCGCACGGCGTGCCCGCCGGCTGGGGTGCGCCGATCTATGCCAAGCTCGATGCCGACCTGGCGGGCGCGATGATGGGGATCAACGCGGTCAAGGCGGTCGAGATCGGCGATGGTTTCGCCGCCGCGCGGCTGACCGGCGAGCAGAACGCGGACGCGATGCGTCCCGGCGGCGATGGACCAATATTCGAGGCGAACCATGCGGGCGGCATCGCCGGCGGTATCTCCACCGGCCAGCCGGTGGCGGTGCGCGTGGCGTTCAAGCCGACCAGTTCGATCCTCACCCCGGTCGAGACGATCGACCGCGACGGCAACGCCGCCGAGATCCGCACCAAGGGCCGCCACGACCCGTGCGTCGGCATCCGCGGCACGCCGGTCGTCGCCGCGATGATGGCGCTGGTCTTGGCGGACCACAAACTGCTGCACCGCGCGCAGTGCGGCCCGGAGCGCTAGCACCCCGGGCTAAAGCTTTGCGGACCAATGATATTGGCGTAGAATGGTCCCATGCTGCGTTTCGCCACCTTGGGATTGGCCGCGATTGTCATGGTCGCCGCAAGCGGCCTCTCGGCTGCGAGCGAGTGCGCGCTGAAGGAGCGTCAGACCTATGCGCGGATGGCCGATCTGCCTGCGGACGCAATGGCTGCGCTGAAGGTGCGGATGGCCGAGAAGGGCGCGCCCTACCAACGCTCGGACGTGATGCTGCACCCGAACCTGCCGCTGTATCGGTTCCTGCGTGCGGATCGGACGGGCTGCCGGCTTCGTATCGAATACCTGAAAGGCGGCTTCTTGCTGCAAAGCGGCGCATTTTTATTGAAACAATCCAATGGCAAATGGCGGTTGATCGCGAGTCGGTAGCCAACGTTGGGCATGGCTGCTGGGGACGATCCCGCCCGGTCCTTTGTCGTCGCCAGAGAGGCCGATCGGCGCTTACGCTTTAATCGACCGGCTCACTCAATCACGCGTGATTGATTTATTCGCTCAACCTTATCGGATGATCGCGTTTCCCGTGCAGCGCGCCGCTTGCTAGGGTGCAGCCATCATTTCCGCGCGGCATGAGTCGCGCGCATTCAACATATGTCAGGAGAGCCGACAATGGACGCCAAGACTGGATCGATCGAGGGCGGTTGCCCCATGGGACACGGCGACGGCGGCGTGCGCGGGCTGCTCGGCCGCACCAACAAGGACTGGTGGCCGGAAATGCTGGCGACCGAGATCCTCAACCCCAACGGCCCGTCGAACCCGATGGGCGACGATTTCGACTATGCCGAAGCTTTCAACGCGCTCGACTACAATGCGCTTAAGGCCGACCTGAAGGCGCTGATGACCGACAGCCAGCCGTGGTGGCCGGCGGACTATGGCCACTACGGCCCGTTCTTCATCCGCATGGCCTGGCACGCGGCGGGCACCTATCGCACGGCGGACGGCCGCGGCGGCGCCAATAGCGGACAGCAGCGTTTTGCCCCTCTCGATAGCTGGCCCGATAACGGCAACCTCGACAAGGCGCGCCGCCTGCTGTGGCCGATCAAGCAGAAGTACGGCAAGCACATCAGCTGGGCCGACCTGTTCATCCTCGCCGGCAATGTCGCGATCGAGGACATGGGCGGACCGGTGTTCGGCTTCGGCGGCGGCCGTGCCGACGTGTTCGAACCCGAGCGCGACATCTACTGGGGCAGCGAGGACAAGTGGGTCAACGAAGGCGTGCAGACCCGCATCGCGCCCGAGCATGGGATGCACGAACTGGAAGGTCCGCTCGCGGCGATCCAGATGGGCCTCATCTACGTCAACCCTGAAGGGCCGGGTGGCAACCCTGATCCGCTGCAGTCCGCGCGCGACATGCGCGCCACGTTCGAGCGGATGGCGATGAATTCGGAAGAAACCGTCGCGCTCACTGCCGGCGGCCACACCTTCGGCAAGGCGCACGGCAACGGTGATCCGTCGAAGCTGGGCGCGGCCCCGGCCGGCGGCGACCTCGTCGCACAGGGCTTCGGCTGGGTCAGCCAGAACGAAAGCGGGCACGGCGAGCATACCGTGACCAGCGGCATCGAAGGTTCGTGGGTCAACACGCCCACCGAATGGAGCGAGAACTACTTCCGCCTGCTGCTCGACTACGAGTACGAGTTGGTTCACTCGCCCGCCGGTGCGCAGCAGTGGCAGCCGATCAACCAGAAGCCCGAAGACATGGCGCCGGCGGCATGGGACCCGAACAAGAAGGTCCCGACCATGATGACCACCGCCGACATGGCGCTGAAGATGGACCCCGAATTCCGCGCGATCTCCGAGAAGTTCCGCAACGATCACGAGGCGTTCAAGAATGCCTTCGCGCGCGCTTGGTTCAAGCTGACGCACCGCGACATGGGGCCCAAGGTCCGCTACCTCGGACCCGAAGTCCCCGCCGAAGACCTGATCTGGCAGGACCCGATCCCTGCCGGCACCACGCCTTCGGAGGCGGACGTCGCTGCGGTGAAGGCGAAGATCGCCGACAGCGGCCTGACGGTCAGCCAGTTGATCAAGACCGCCTGGGCCTCGGCCTCGACCTATCGCAAGTCCGACCACCGCGGCGGTGCCAACGGTGCGCGCGTGGCGCTCACCCCGCAGAAGGACTGGGAAGTCAACGAGCCGGAAATGCTCGCAAAGGTGATCGACACGCTCAACGGCCTGCGCGGTTCGATGAGCCTGGCCGATGCGATCGTGCTGGGCGGCGTAGTCGGCCTGGAAAAGGCGATCAAGGATGCTGGCTTCAGCGTACCGGTGCCCTTCACCGGTGGCCGCGGCGACGCGACGCAGGACCAGACCGACGCCGACAGCTTCGCGGTGATGGAGCCCGAAGCCGATGCCTTCCGCAACTACGTCGGCAAGAAGAAGCTGGCTGTGAAGACCGAGGAAATGATGCTCGATCGGGCCAGCCTGCTCGGTCTCTCGGTGCCCGAGATGGTCGTGCTGGTGGGCGGTCTGCGCGTGCTCGGCGCCAACCACGGCGAGCGCGGCCACGGCCACTTCACCAAGCGGTCCGGCCAGCTGACCAACGACTTCTTCGTTAACCTCTACGACATGACCAACGTCTGGAGCGAGAGCGAGGGATCGAACGGCGAAGAGTATGTCGCAGTCGACCGCAAGGACGGCGGCACCAAGTGGAACGCTACCCGTGCCGACCTGATCTTCGGTTCCAATTCCGAGCTGCGCGCCGTGGGCGAGGTCTATGCGGAGACGGGTCACGAAGAGAAGTTCGTGAAGGACTTCGTCAAGGCCTGGACCAAGGTGATGAACGCCGACCGGTTCGACCTGAGCTACGCCAAGTACCACTGATCCGGCCCGACCGGGTTCGCAAAGGGGCCTCCGGCGGCAACGCCGGGGGCCCTTTTCGTTGGCGTGCAGATGACGCCCAATGCGGTGCGCGGTGGCGCAATCGAGTCGAGCCGCTGGCGCCTCGATTGCCCGCAAGCGGCGATGGAGGCATCCTCGTCGCCGGATCGGGATCGAGAAGGGGATAGCGTTCGTGGGCTGGAGACCGTCGCTGGCGGCCATCGCGCTTCTCGCGGCGCCGGCCCCGCTGCTGCCGCAGGACGATGTCGCCCGCATCGGCAGTGAGGCCTGCCCGGCCGAACCCGAAGCATTCGTGATGCCAACGACCGGGGCAGCTTTCACGCTTCCACCCGATCCGGATCAGGCGGCTTGCGCAGAGCCCGCTCCCCCGCCTCCTCCAATTAGGCCACCCGCCCCCAGCCTGTTCCGCATGGTCGCTCTGCCGGTCGGCGACACGGCACCAAGACAGAAATGGGAGCTGGCCCGGCTGGGTGAGGTGGCCGAGCATCGAGGCCCTTGGGACGAGCTTTTGTCGGAAGCGAGCCGCCTGCAATCGGGCGATATGATCGGCATGGTGAACCAGTGGGTCAACTGGCACGTTCGCTTCCGCGACGATGCTGCGGGCGACGAATGGGCGTCCGCGCCCGAGACCCTGCGCCGCGGTTTCGGCGACTGCGAGGATTTCGCGATGGCCAAGATGGGCCTGCTGCTGGCCCTCGGCGTCTCACCCGACGATATGTATCTCGTCCTGCTGCGCGACCAGCGGCAAGCCGAGCACGCAGTTCTCGTCGTCAACCGGGGCGGCCGCCTCGTCGTGCTGGACAATCGCACCGACAAGGTCCTGCCGGCGGAAGCGATATCGGACTACACGCCGATCCTCAGCTTCTCGGGGCAATTCGCCTGGACTTACGGACGACGCCTGGGCTGAACCCGGGCTCGCGAGCAGTCGCGATCAGCGTCCTCGCCTCAACACGATGTAGAGGGCGCCCTCCCCGCCGTGGCGAATATGCGCCTTGCGGATCGCGGCGATGGCCGGGGCGTGGCTCGAGGATGCGAGCCAGTCGAGCACCTTGGCCCGGATCGCGCCGCGCCGCTCGCCCCGGTCGGCGTGCTCCACGGGCCGCGACTTGCCTGCAATGAGCAGCACGACCCGCGCGCCGAGCGCACGCGCCTGCGAGAGGCCATCCATCAGGCGCGTGTGTGCTGTGTCGAGCGTATGCCCATGCAGGTCGAGCGTGAAGTCCGGGTCGATCGAACCAGCGCGAAAACGCCGGTCCCAATGCGAATCGAGCCCGGGATCAGGCCTAGGCGCCGAAGGGGGTGGAAGGGCCTTGCGCTGAGCGGGGCGATCGGGTGCCGACGGTTTCCTGGCGGGAGGCTTGTCCGCGACCTTCTCCGCTGGCGCCGCGGCAGCGGACGGCTTCGCGGCGAGCCTCTCCACGGCATCCGCACGCCGAACGAGGGGCGCGACCGTCGCGGCCACCTTCGCCCAGGCTTCCGCCTCTTCGGCACTGAGCCCGCGCGGCGGCTTCATCGCACCGGCCTCATCGCGAATTGATGCGTGCGACCGTCCCCTTGGGGAGGAAAAGCAGGGCCTTACCACGCGCGCTCATGCCGCCGGCAATTGTGCGCGCGTCTTCTCCTGCACCCCAGAAAGTGTCGAAGCGGTTGGCCCCCTTGATCGCTCCCCCGGTGTCCTGCGCGATCCACATGCCGTCGGCCTCGCTCCGGTCGAGATCGAGCCAGACGGGTGCGCCCAGTGGCACGAACGCCGGGTCGGCGGCGACGGAATGCTCGCGCCGTACCGGCACGCCGAGCGCACCCAGCGGTCCGTCGCCGGTCAGTTCGCGGAAGAAGATCCAGCTCTTGTTCTCGTTCATCACCGCGGCACCGCCGTCCGGCTGGTCGCGCAGGAAGGCCATCAGGCCCTGCATAGACGTGGCATAACCTGTGCCCTCGCCGATCAGTCCGCGATCGCGCAGCAGCTTGCCGATGCCGACGTACTCGCGACCGTTCTGGCCGGCATAGCCGATCCGCACCACGCGGCCTTCCGGATCGCGCAACCGGCCTGAGCCCTGGATCTGTAGGAAGAAGAATTCCACCGGGTCCGCGGCCCAGGCGATTTCCAGTCCGCGATTGGCGAGTGCGCCCGCCTCGATCTCGGACCGTTCGTAAAAGGGCACGAACTTGCCCGATGCATCGCGGCGGCCGAGCGGAGGTCGCCCCGTACGCTCGCCTTCCGGCACCTCGTCGGGCCAACCGCGTTCAAGTTCGGGTGGCAGGCTATAGACCGGGGCGTCGAAGCCGGGACGCCGTGTGCGGCTGCCCGCGATCTCAGGTTCGTAATACCCGGTTGCGAACGCCGTGCCTTCGCCGACTTGCGCGGTTTCGAAATAGCGGTCGAAGAACGCCAGCGCGCTACCCTGACCCCACATGGCCGCCGCGGTGCAGGCAGGCTCCCAATGGCTACCGCTGGTCAATCCACTGGCATCGTCGCGCGAGAGCAGCTTAGGGCAGGACTCGCGGAAACTGGCCAGCGCGCCGGACGCGTCCGATGCGCCGATGCCGAGCGAGGCGATCGTCGGGCCCGGCACGAGTCCGGCGGACAAGGCATTTGCAGCGACCGGCGCAGGAGGCGCGGTCACCGGCGGTGCGGCAGTTTCGGGAACCATTCGGCAGGCGCCGAGCGCAAGGGTCGTCAATGCGATCGACGCCGCAAGCCTCAACCGCATCCCAAATCCTCCGACTACAGTGAAAAATTAGGCTTCGTCGGTCTCGTCGAGCAGCCAGTGCGGATCGGCCTCGCGCACGTCGCGCTTGAAGGTCCAAAGATCGCGCGCCTCGATCGCATCGTCGAGCGAGCCGGCGACTACGGTGCCGTCCTTGTCGCGCGTGACGGCGGCGATGTCGGCGATGAACCGCATGCGAACGCGGGCGATCGGGCCGACCAGTTCGGCCATGTCGATCGTCGCATCCTCGATCCGCACGAGGCGATTGTCGAGTGTCTCGCCCGCAGCCTCGCGCGCGGAAATAGCACCCTCGAAACCGGCATAGACGTCGTCGTCGCACAGTTCGCGCAGCGTCTCGCGGTCGCCCGCCCAGAACGCTTCCAGGATCATGCCGTATGCGCCCTTGGCGCCCTCGACGAAGCCCGACACGTCGAACCGCTTGTCGGCCGCGGCGATGTCGCGCACGCCGCGCTCCACAGCCGGGAGCGCGCCTTCGAGCGCCGCAGGGCGAGCCGGCTGGGCCGGACGAAGCTGTCCCGCGCCTGCGGGCGGCAGTTCGGGAGACTCGAACCGGGTCGGCTCGGGCTGCTCCTCGTGCTCCGCACGGCGGCCGAGCACCGAGTAGAGGCGCAGCCCCAGGAACGCCGCGATCATGGCGAGAATGACGATCTGGAGTATCACGTTTCAGTCCGTTTCCGCTTTGGCCGGATCGGCGCGATATCCGCCGCCCGCCAGTCAAACAACCGTGCCCTAGATAGGCACGAAATACAAACGAACAACGCGCGAAGCCGCCATTCGGGTGCAGCGTTGCGGCAGGTCGCGCACGGTGCTAGGCGCGCCTCCGATTCCGCGCACCGCGACGGCGCGCGCCAACCAGCAGGATACCCGATCATCATGGCCGACGAAGGCGACGTTCTCACCGACCTCAACATGGACCCCGCAAGCGCGGGCAACGGCGCCGACAACCAGCCGGTCGCGGGCATCATCTCGCAGTACGTCAAGGACCTGTCGGTCGAGAACCCCAACGCACCGGCCTGTTTCCAATGGCAGGGTGCTCCCAACATCGACCTGCAGTTCAACATCGCCGCCGAGACGGTGAGCGACGAAGTCAGCGAAGTCGAACTGAAGATCAAGCTGACCGCGAAAGCCGAAGAGGGCGACCTGTACCTGGTCGAGCTCGCATATTGCGGCCTCGTCGGCATGCGCAACATGCCCGACGAGCACGCCCACGCGTTCCTTTATGCCGAAGCGCCGCGCATCCTGTTCCCCTTCGCCCGCCGCGTGGTGGCCGATGCGACGCGCGACCTGGGTTTCCAGCCGATGATGATCGACCCGATCGACTTCAACGGTCTTTACCTGTCGCAACTCCAGCGACGCGCCGAGGAAGAGGCTGCGGCTGCCGGGCAAGTGCCGGCTGGCGAAGCCTGAGGCCTCACCCGCCTCGGCTGAGGCCCTGGGCATGAGGCGATGAGCCTGCTCCGACACGTCGGGACGATCGGCGGGCTGACGATGGTCAGCCGCGTCGCCGGAATGGCGCGCGAGATGATCTTCAGCCGCGTGCTGGGCGCCAATGCGGTCACCGACGCGTGGTTCCAGGGGTTCATCATCCCGAACGTGTTCCGCCGCCTGTTCGCGGAAGGGGCGTTCTCGGCGGCGTTCGTGCCGATGTTTTCCAAGCGTCTCCACGGCGAGGGCGGGCTGGAAAGCGCGCGCAGTTTCTCCGACGACGTGCTCAGCGTGTTCCTGCCGATCCTCATCGCGTTGTGCGCGATCGTCGAGCTGGCGATGCCCGGAGTGATCTGGCTGCTGTCGGACAAGCCGGTCGATCCGACGGAGTTCGACCTCGGGGTCGATTTCGCGCGGATCATGTTCCCGTACATCGTGGTGATCAGCCTGGTGACGCTGTTCACCGGCATGCTCAACTCGGTGAGCCGGTTCGCGCCGGGGGCCAGCTTTCCGATCATCCTGAACATCCTGCTGATCGCAGCCTTGCTGGTCGGCGAGCGGGCGATCGACAACGGCGCGAGCATCGAGCAGGTCGCCTATGGCGTAGCCGCCACGGTTACCGCCGCGGGTGTGGTGCAGCTGATCTGGCTCTACGTCTGGGTGCGGGTCGAGGGATTCCGGCCCAAACTCCTGTGGCCCCGCCTGACGCCCGAGGTGAAGCGGCTGGGCATCATCGCGCTGCCGGCGGCGATCGGCGGCGGCGCATACCAGATCAACACCCTGCTCCAGCTTTACTTCCTCAACCAGCTCGAAAGCGGGTCGGTCAGCTACATGAATTATGCCGACCGGCTGAACCAGCTGCCGCTCGGCATCATCGGCATCGCGCTGTCGACTGCGATCCTGCCGACCCTGTCGAAGTTCGTGGGAGCCAAGAACCGCGAAGGGGCGGACCGAATCCAGTCCGACGCGATCGAGCTCGCCATGCTGCTGACCATCCCGGCCGCGGTTGCGCTCGCCGTCTGCGCGACGCCCTTCGTGACGATGATTTTCCAGGGCGGCCGGTTCGATGCTGCCGACGCCGCGCGGACGGGAGACGTGCTCGCGATGCTCGTCGCCGGGCTTCCGGCATACGTACTGGTCAAGGTGCTGGTGCCGAACTTCTACGCGCGGTCCGACACGCGAACGCCGGTCTATGCCGCCTTCATATCGCTCGCCGTCTTCGTCGCGTTCAACATGGCATTCCTCCAGCGCTTCGGCGTGGTGGGAGTGGCAGCGGCGAGCGTTATCGGTGCGTGGATCAACGTCGCCTATCTCTACATCGTACTGGCCCATCGCGGATATTACCGGATCCACGGCGCGCTCGTGCTGCGGATCGCCCGCCAGCTCGTGGCCGCGGCAGCAATGGGTGCGGCCATGTGGTACGCCCGCGACCTGTTGACCGTATATTTCGCGGCCGGCGTGATCGAGCGGCTGTTCGCGCTTCTGGTGCTCGTCACGGCATCGGTCGTCGTATATTTCGGCGTTGCGTGGATGGTCGGCGCGGTCGACCGCCAACGCATCGCTACCCTCACCAAGAAGGCATCCTGATCGTCATGCCCCCAAGCACCATGCACCCCCAAACCATGCGGGTCGTGTCCGGCATCCAGCCGACCGGCAACCTGCACCTCGGCAATTACCTGGGTGCGATCCGCAACTGGGTTCGCATGCAGGACCAAATTCCCGAAGACGGCCAGTGCCTGTTCTTCCTGGCCGATCTCCACGCAATCTCGATGCCGCATTCGCCCGATGAACTGCGCCGCGCCACGCTCGAGATGACGGCAGCATTGGTCGCCTGCGGCATCGATCCGGCCCGTTCGGTCCTGTTCAACCAGGCCCAGGTTCCCGCGCACGCCGAACTGCAATGGCTGCTCGGCGGAACGGCGCGGATGGGCTGGCTAAACCGCATGACCCAGTGGAAGGACAAGGCGGGCAAGAACCGCGAAGGGCAATCGGTCGCGCTGTTCACCTACCCGGTGCTGCAGGCTGCCGACGTCCTGCTCTATCAGGCGACCCACGTCCCGGTGGGCGACGACCAGAAGCAGCACCTCGAACTTGCGCGCGACATCGCGCAGAAGTTCAACAACGACTTCGCTTCGGAAGAGGCGCCGGTCTTCACCCTGCCCGAACCGATCACTCCGCCCGATGCCGCGCGGATCATGTCGCTGCGCGACGGATCGAAGAAGATGAGCAAGTCGGACCCGTCCGAGATGAGCCGGATCGAACTGGCCGATGATGCCGACACGATCATGCAGAAGATCAAGAAGGCCAAGACCGACCCCGAGCCGCTGCCATCGGAAGTGGCGGGGCTCGAGAGTCGGCCCGAGGCGCTCAATCTCGTCACGATCTACGGCGCCTTGTCGGGCGAAAACCCCGACGCAGTGTTGTCGCGGTTCGGCGGACAGGGTTTCGGGGCGTTCAAGCCCGCGCTGGGCGAGCTGCTGGTCGAGACGCTGGCGCCGATTTCGGCGCGCTTCCGCGACCTGCTCGAAGACCACGAGGCGCTCGACGCGATCCTCGCGCGCGGCGCCGCAAGGGCGCGCGAGATCGGCGTGCCGACGCTCGATGCCACCTATCGCGCGCTCGGTCTTGTCCGGTGATTCCAGGCGGCTGGCATAATCTTTGCTAAGTCGGCCATTCAAACTCGGTTCACCGCGAATCCTTTACTCCCTGCCTCAACGATGACAGCTTGCGTCGGAAGATGCCGGTGCAAGGGGCGCATTCGCCCGCCACTCGAAGGGTTACGCAGATGTCCACATTCACAAATTGGCAGCGCAAGCTGAAGCTGATCGCCGCGCCGCTCGCTCTCGGCGCGCTGGGCGCCTGCGCCACCCCGTTCAACGCCGACGTGCAACGCTTCCAGAGCGCGCTGCCCGCGCCGCAGGGACAGACCTTTGCGGTCGTGGCCGACGATCCGTCGCTCGCCGGCGGTCTCGAGTTCGCGCAGTATGCCGATTACGTCGAGAACAACCTGACGCGGATCGGCTACACCCAGGCCGCTTCGCCCGACAACGCAGACCTGCTGGTCCGGTTCGATTACGGCATCGACAAGGGCCGCGAGCGGGTGCGCCGCACCGGTTTCCGCGATCCGTTCTACGATCCCTGGTTCGGCTACAGCCGGCTCGGCTACAGCCGCTATGGCTATTCGCGCCGTTATTGGGGTCCGAGCTATTATGGCCGCGCCTACGGCCATCCGTGGAGCTACGGTTTCTACGACCCGTTCTTCGACAACGGGCTGGACGTCACCACCGTCTACACCAGCGGGATCGAGCTGAAGATCGACAGCCGCGCCACCGGCCAGCGCCTGTTCGAAGGCAAGGCGGAAGCCCTGTCGACCTCGAACCGGTTGCAGTACCTGGTGCCGAACCTGGTCGAGGCGATGTTCACCGACTTCCCGGGCCGTTCGGGAGAAACCAAGCGCATCTCGGTCGCGCCGGAGAACATGCCGGTCCAGCGCAACCAGCGCCGCTGACACGCCCTCAGGGAGAACATCGAGCGGGCGGGTCGTGGGAAGCCACGGCCCGCCCAATTTGTATTCGGCTGACCATCGACCTGGAAAGATCGTGACGGACCTACCAAAATGGGGCGGCGTTACCGCGAAGGGGAGTTAACCAGCAGCCCGCTCGCAAAGCTCGCCCGGTCGATCTCGTACATGACATGACGGACGGGCCCGCGCGGGGTGTCGGTGAAATCGATCGCGTTGGTCAGCCGGGCGCCGATATTCTCCATCGCGGAGCGCGAGATGATGTTGTCCTCGCCGACCCGGAACACGACCCGCTCGACCGATGCCAGGGCGTGGGTAAGCATGAGGCGCTTCATCTCGGCGTTCGCGCCCGTACCCCACAGGCGGCGGGCGAGAAACGTCCAGCCGATTTCCACGCTGCCGCCGTCGGCGGGATCGTAGCCCTGGAATCGGCTCGATCCGACGATCTCACCGCTCGTCTTTTCGATCACGGCGAGTGCGCCACGGTTGGCGAGCGCATCGTCGAAGAACAGACGGAAGACCTGCTCCTGCCAGCGATCGTGCATCGGGTGGCCCGCCCAGATCTGCGGATCGGCGGCGACCGCGAACAGTGCATCCCAGTCTTCAGCGCGCAGCGGTCGCAGCACAAGCCGCTCCCCTTCGAGGACCGGCTGGCGGTTCAAAACGGCGACACCGTCAGCCCGAAACCTCGGCCAGCCCGCGCACGAACTGGTCGATGTTGGCCGTCGTCAGCCCGGCTACGTTGATGCGACCAGACCCCGCCATGTAGACCCCGTGATCGGCGCGCAGCGCGGCGATCTGCTCCTTCGACAGCGGCAGGACGGAGAACAGGCCATTCTGTCTGCTGAGCGGCGTGAGGTCGATCGTGCCCGCGGTACCGGCCTCGGCGAGGCGCTCGCGCACCTGGCGCATCCGCGTCCGCATCGTTTCGAGTTCGTCGAGCCACTGGGCGGTAAGCGCCGAATCGCGCAGCACGATCCGCACCGCCGCGGCACCGTGATCGGGCGGCATCGACCAGTTAGCCCGCGCGAGCGCTGCGGCGTTCGACATGATCGCGGGCAACTGGCTGCCCTCTGCCGCCATGACGTAGAACGCCCCCACCCGGTCTCGGTAGAGGCCGAAGTTCTTGTCGCAGCTGTAGGCCACCAACGCTTCGGGGACGGCGGCCAAGACCTTGCGCAGGCCGGCGGCATCCTCGTCCATTCCGTGGCCGAGGCCCTGGTAGGCCACATCGATGATCGGCAATGCCTTGCCCGCAGCCAGCGCCGCGGCGATCCGATCCCACTGGTCGGGCGTGTAGTCGATCCCGGTCGGGTTGTGGCAGCAGCCGTGGAGCAGGATCGCGTCGGTGGCGTCCGCTCCCTCGATCGCGGCGATTACGGCATCGACGTTCGCGGTGCCGTCGGCGTTGGCGTGGTCGAACGCGGCCACCTCGAGGTCGAGATCGGCGAGGATTTGCGCGTGGTTGGGCCAGCTCGGCGTGCCCATCAGTACGCGGCGCACGCCCGCCGCCTTGGCCAGCGCGGTTGCAAGCCGCACCGCGCCGGTACCGCCGGGGGTCTGCATCCCTTCGATCCGCCCGCCCATCGTGGGGTTCGCGCCGAACACATAGGGCATCAGCGCCTCGACGAAGCCCATGTCTCCTTCGGGGCCGAGATAGGACTTGGACTCCTGCGTCTCGACCAGCCGGGCCTCCGCAGCCTTGATCGCGCCAAACACCGGGGTGTCGCCCTGGCCGGTGCGATAGACGCCCACGCCGAGGTCGATCTTGTCGGTCCGCGGATCGTCGCGGTGCAGCTTGATCAGCGCGAGCAGCGCATCGGGAGCCTGGGGAGCGAGACGGTCTAGCATGGCCGCCCCATTAGCCCATGCGCGAAGGGCCGCAACAGCTAAGCCGCCGCGACCCCGCGAACCGAAGGGCAGTTTTTCTTAAAGGCTCAAAACGGGAGCCAGCGCTGCTTCTTCGAAAATTTCATGTAGCCCGCGTTGACGCCGAGCCGCAGCCCCGCCCCGACGCGAATGGGAATCAGGACCACGTCGCCCTTTCGCATGTACGATGCGTTGAGCCCGCCGATCGCATAGGCCGCGCCTTCGCCCGAAGGATAGCGTTCGTACAGTTCCTCGCTGTCGTGGAGATTGTAGACGAGGACGAACGTGTTGCTCGCGTTCGCCCCCGCGTCGAAACCGACCGAAGGACCGGTCCAGTAAACCGGACGCTCGCCCTCCACCTTGTGGTGCAGCGTGCCCGATCCGTAGCGTGCGCCGACGACGAACGCGCCGCCCGCCTCACGCCCCACAATGTAGGCGTTGGGCTCGCCCTGCTTGGAGAGCAGGTCCTCGATCATCCGCGCGAGGCCCTCGGCACCCTTGCCGAAGACGCCCTCGGCCGCGCCGATCAGGTCGTCCTTCTTGTAGGTATCGCCTTGGACCGCGGCCACAGTGGGGTTCGCCGCAGCCTGCGAAGCGGCGGTGGAGGCGTTGGCGCTGGGCACGACCGGATCGCTCCATTCGGGAGCGACTTCGGCGGGCGCACCAGCGGGCGGGGTCGCCTGGTAGGTCGTCGAATTGTCGTAGGGGGCAGGCTCGCCTGGCGCTTCTGCCGGCTGCGCCAGATCGGCGTCGATGCCCGCGTTCGGGTCGATCGTCTGAATCTGCGCTACGCTCGGCGCGGCGACGAATGCGGCGGCGCCCAAAGCGGCCAACCAGCCACGGCGCGCGATTGCCTGTAACAAGGCCATGAAAATCCCTCCGTTCCCGCTATCGGGATGCGTCCAGCCCGCAAGAGAGTCCTTTGCCGGTGAAGCGGCAATGAACGCGCGACCAACCGAATCCGATTTGCGACGAGCCGAGTCGCAACTTGCTGCATTCGGCCCCTTGCCGCCCCTCCACCCCCTCGCTATAGCGCCCGCCTGCCGCAGGCCTGGAGACGTGGGTGAGTGGCTGAAACCAACGGTTTGCTAAACCGTCGTACTGGTAAATCCGGTACCGAGGGTTCGAATCCCTCCGTCTCCGCCATCGCCAATCTCAGCTGGTCCGACACGATCGCAGCGACCGCCAGGGAGGCCGCGGCTAATGCGTGGAGGCGAAGAAGGCCGCGGCAACAAAAGGAACCCGGCGCCCCTCCCCAGAATCCACGGGAGGGTCGATGACTTTAGCGCCCCACCTTGGCGGTAAGAGCCAATGCAGCCCCGACGAAGCTGCATAGCGCGGCACCGGCGAGCATCGCCGAGATGCCGCCCATGCCATCAAGCCAGCCAAGCGCGAGACCCCCAATCACCGTACCCAGATTGAGCACCGCCATGAACACCGCGAATTGCGTCGCAGCGATGGCAGGGGTGCAAAGGCGCATCGACAGCGCACCGCCGCCGACGAGACGCAGCGCGCGCACGATCTCGGTGACAAAAATCAGACCGATGAAAACGGCCGGGTCGGCCCAGTGCGCTTGCAGCGCCAGCATCGCTAGCGACGCCATCCCGGTTAGCACCGCAGCGATAATGAAAGTCTTCCGCGCGCCCCAGCGCGCCGCCACAAATCCGAACAGCAGCGCGGCGGGCAGCCCGGCAAGCAACTGCGCCTGGCTCGACCAGCTGGTGAAGGTATCTTTCTCCCAGCCCAGCACACCGGCAGCGAACAGAGGTTTGACCCCGTTCAAAATGCCCGGTGCCGTCATCGCTACCAAGAAAGCCATTATCAGAAGCATGATCTGCCGCTGCGTCATGGCCTTGAATAAGTCTCGGATGATCGGCCACAGCGCACCGAGATGGATGTCGAGATTCCGCTGCGAGGCTTGACCCGGCGTCCAAGGGAGAAGGCGCTCGCCCGCGCGTTCCCGAACTGTGACGACGAGCGCCAGTATGGCAACCAGAATGGCGGCCAACGCCAGCGCGGCGACGGGAATGCCCTGATAGGCGATCAAGGTGCCGCCGAGACCGGTGCCAACGGCGATACCTGCCATCTGGCCGCCGAACATCACGCCGTTGACGCGCTCAATTTCATGCTCTGGGAGGATGTCAGCGGCCAGCCCATCGACCGCAACGTCTTGAATTGCCGAACCCATGCCGAGCGCGAACGCGAAGGATGTGACCAGCGCCACTTCGGCGACGCCGGGATTCATCATCGCCATTCCAATAAAGGTCCCGACCATCCCAAGCTGGCCCAGCATGATCCAGGGCCGCCGCCGCCCCATTGCGAGGAAAGCGTAACGATCCATGACCACGCCATAAGCGAGCTTGAAGGTCCATGGCAGATTGGCCATCGCCAACACCGCGCCGACCTCTCCCGCCGAAGCCCCATTTTGCGCCAGCCAGCCGGGAAGCGCAAAGTTGATGAAGCCAAGTGGGAGGCCCTGCGCCACGTAGAGCAGAAACAGCGTCACGATGCGCAATATCCGATGCTCGCTGAGCGACTTGGGACGCGCCATGCGTAACACGACGGTGCCCGCGGTCATCGTCCGGCCTTCGTCAGAGCTAAGGTCGCGCGAACATTGTGATGCGAGGGCGATAGGGCGAAGGATGAGATCACCATGGACCGGCTCGCGACTTGTTTGCCGCGCCCCATGGCCGGACCGGCACAACCGCGTCGCAAACATACGTGAGGATGGTCAGTCATAGAAATGCCTTTCCTCTGCGATCAGGTTGTCTCGCACGGTGTTGAGCGCGATTTCGGTCAGGGATCGGCGCTCGCCGGTCAGCGGGTCGAGCGTGACGAGATCGAGAAAGAGCGCGAACTGGTCGCCGGTGACGAAGGGGCCATCGATCCCAATTTCGTCGACCAGCGCTGAGCCGAACCGGGCATCGCACTTGATCCGGGCGGCATCGATCCCGGTGACGCTTGCGCGAATACCTCCGGGCAGATCGGCCGGTTCGATGCTGACCACGTCGCTCGCCCAGTATTTCTCGCCCGCGTCTTCGAACCGACCGGCGCGCAGCATCGCGGTGAAATCGCCGGCGATCACGTCGATGGCCGTCATGGCATCGCTCCGCTGTCGAACCCCGATGGATGTGGCAGGCGGAGCGGGACTGTGCCCCGCCTGCCATGATCCCAGGGCCGTTGGCCTACTTCAGGATCATTTCCTGATATTGGACCGAACCCATCTGCTCGCGCATTTTGACGCGTTCAGCGCTGGCCGCGCCGGCCTTGCGATTGTCCTGTTGCAGCATCGCGCCAACCTTCTTGTTGAACGCCTCCCGCTGCGCGGTCGTTTGATAATCCTTGTATTCGATGATCAAAATCACGTCCGGTTCGCCAGCGCGCGGATTGGTGCTGGCCAGAACGTGATAGTCGACGACGATTCCATCGGCCTTCGCCAGCTCGTTCACCTGCTTCCACTGGCCAGCGAGCCAGTCCATGTAATTTTCGAACTGACCCGGCATCACGTCGATCCGGCCGACTTCCCAGACTGTCCCGCGCTTGTAGCTCGATTCCTGTGCCGCCGCGGGCATTGCCAGGGTCGTAGCAAGTGCAAGGGCGGCTCCGGTCACAAATGTCTTGATCCTGTTCATTGCCAATCTCCCCACGAAGCAGGCACGGCTTCGCCGCCGTCAAAAGTCGGATGGTCCGACTTTGCCAGATGCTTCGAATTGTATGCGATCCCCGGTCGCCATAGTGCGATGCCGTAGCGTCAGGGGTCAATCCGCCCCGTCGTCAATAAAGCGTCAATAGCGCGTCAATGCACCGCGGCCGGCGCGTTGCTGGGTAGAGGTAGCACGTCGGGCCAGCCATATTTGTCCCAGGCTGCAGCCATGCCGATCCGCTGGGCGAAGGGGATGAATTCGGGGTGTTGCCAGATCTGGCGGATGGGATCGACGTCGGCCCAGATCGACATCAGGCAACCCATATTCGCAGGCGATATGCGCTCTCCCAGCGTGCGGAAGAGCAGGTCGGCGTAGCCCATGAATACGGCCGGCAGCGTGATCGAGGAATCGGCGTTGTCGTACATGGTCAGGTGAAGGAAATCGAGCGTGCGGCAGTAGGCTTCGCGATCCTCGGCCACTCCGCTGCATACGCCCTTGGCCGCGACGAGCCAGTAGGCGTCCATGACTTCGGGCGTCATCGGAGAGGTGCCGACGGGCGGGAATATGGATTTGTTCAGCAGAAGCCGGGTTTGCTGGTATTGGTCGACGGCCGCTTCGTGCCGTCCCGCGGCGGCGCTCGCAACCGCCAGATGGATCGATGGAAAGCCCAGGTCGACTGCGCGCTGACCATCGGAGATCGCAGCAGCGATATCGCCTTGGTTCAACCGCCCGGCACACCGCAGCATGTATTTGCGGCCATCGATCGGATCCTGCGATATCGCCTCTTCGATGTACCGCATTCCGTCAGCGGTGCGGCCGCAGAACATGAGGTACGAGCCCAGTCGCATAGCGACCTGCGGGTTGTTCGGCTCCATCGCATATCCCTTGGATGCAAGGTCCAGCGCACCGACGAAGTCGTTCTGGCACAGTTGATGGAGGCCCAGCAGCGAATAGGCTTGTCCCAACCCAGACTTGATCGCCAGCGCCTTGTCGACGCACTGCGCCATCCGCGCCGATGCCGCAGGGCGGTCGAGGCAGGCCGTGTATATAGCAATCAGCTGGTGCACTTCGGCCATCACCAGCCAGGCCTCTGCGAAATCCGGATCCAAGATCACCGCCCGCTCGAGCAGCTCGACAGCCTTGTCGAGGGCGCCGTCGCCAAACGGCCGCACCGATAGCGATCGGCCCTGCAAGTAAAGGTCGTATGCCTCCTTGCTTTGCGTCAATCCGCGCAAGAGGGGTGGCTTCAAGGCGATTTTCAGTGCGTCGCCGATCGCCGCGGTGATTGCCTGTGCGACCTGCTCCTGGAACGTGAAGACATCGTCCATCGTGCCGTCGAAACGTGCGCCCCACAGCTCGATCCCGGTATCGCCGGCAATCAAATGGGCATGGATCCGCACCCGGTTACCCTGGCGCCCCACCGATCCCTCGATAAGATGCGATACCCCGAGTTCGGCTGCGATCGCTGACGGAGGCAGGTGACTGTCCCGGAAATGAAAAGACGATGTGCGGCCGGAAACGATCAGTTGCGGCACCTGGCCCATCGCAGTGATCAGTTCGTCTACCATCCCGTCAGCGAAATACGCTTGACCTTCGTCCTCGCCGATCCGTTGGAACGGTAAAACGGCAAGCCGCACTTTCCCGGTAGCCGCAGAAGGGGCCGGGTTTCCGGCAACTGTCGGATTGCGCAGCGACGAAGCCGCGACGAGCTGAGCGTGACCAGCCGAATTACCTTCGCGCAGCAGTGCGGCGAGAGCGCTCTGGACACCGGCCTGCAGTCGCGCCTCGGCATCGGCACGCTGGCGACCGAGCCACTGGTTGAACCCGTCCCCCAGTTCCATTTGGTCGAGGATCGGCTTGTTACCGATGGCGGAAAGCTGTGCCGTCGCTGTCGCAAAGTCGTCATTCGCGAGCGCCTGTTCCAGCCTCCCGAAAGCGGTCGTGATCGCGCCTGGGCGAAGCATCACGCTTGTTCGAGTAACGACCAACATTTCACTTCCGAAAGGCGCAAGCAGCTTGCCAAGCTCCAGCAAGCATTGGCGCAAGCTGGCCTTGGCGTGCGCCTCGAACCGCCCGGGCCACAGCAACTTGCTGAGAAAGTCGCGATCAAGCACCTCGCTTCTGGCGAGACACAGCATTCCCAGGAGTGTTCGAGCCCTGCGGTTTGTAATGACGATTTCACGACCGTTTGCCGCGCTGACCTGAAACCGACCGAATAGCGATGCAAAACAGGAACCTTGGGCCTGTTGAAAAGCCTCAGCCGGTTCGACCTGCCTCATCGTCGATCCACCCCCCTGTTATCGACTGTTTAAACCAACCGCGCGGCGCCACAAACGCTGAATCGAGTGTTCGCGATGGGTGCATTGGGGGATGCAACCCGCCTCGGGCGGCAGCTCTCGCTGACGCCATTCTGCCCCGCCGAGCGGCATTCTCTTGCTCGATTAGCGACTTGGCCCGGTTCCACCCCGTCGCCGAGACGCGCGTTCGTCAGAGATCCGCTTTTTGCTATACTGACATAGCAGCCTCCGATCGCTTGTCGGGCACATCCGCTGGCGCATCGCGTTCAGCATGTAAACGGATTTCGGGAGGGCCAGGTATGCCACGCAAGACGAATTACGATTTTGAGCGCCGTGAGCGCGAAAAACACAAGGCGGCAGAGGCTGCTAAGAAGGCACAGGCGAAAGCCGACAAGAAGGCGTCCGAGCGGATATTTTCAGACTTCAACCCGACGCCGGGCGTGTAGTCGATTGCCCACAATCAGCCAATGAAGCTCCCATGGAAGCTATGAGATCCACTCTTGTCCAGCTCGGCTGGAAGCCATTCTTTCGCGATCAACTTAAACCTGACGAAAGTCTAGGGTGCCAGCCCGCTCGCGTGATGTCGGTTCATCGCGGAATGGTGACAGTCTCAGGCGAGGGGTTCGAGGAATCCATCTCATCCAGCGTGCCGATGGCAGACGGCCCGGAGGGTCGACCCACCGTCGGCGACTGGTTGTTGATAGAAAGGCAGAGTCTAGCAATTCAGCGCATTCTGGGTCGTACGAGCCTTTTCAAGCGCCCCGCTCCGGGCGACGAGAGGCGAGTTCAGCTTATCGCTGCGAATGTCGATACGCTTTTTGTCGTCACATCGTGCGATCAAGACTTCAATGTTGCGCGCCTCGAGCGTTACCTCGTCCTGGCGCATGAAGTGGGCGTGCGTCCGGTCGTCGTGCTCACGAAGGCCGACCTTGTGGACAATCCGGCGACCTTCGTCGCAGCGGCAAAGTCTCTACACCCGCAGCTACACGTCGAACTCGTCAATGGCCTTAATGGCAGGAGCGTCGCTGCTCTCGCAACGTTCTGTCGAGCGGGCGAGACCGTCGCGCTGGTTGGCTCGTCCGGAGTCGGCAAGTCGACCTTGGTCAACACACTGAAAGGTTCGGACACCATCGCAACTCAGGCTGTGCGTGAAAGCGATGGCAAGGGTCTCCATACAACGACGGTACGCGAGATGCACCGCCTCGGAGGAGGGCTCGGGGGAGGCGGCTGGCTGATCGACACTCCGGGAATGCGTGAATTGCAGATGTCTGATGTAAGCTCAGGCGTCACCGAAATGTTTGACGACATCGTGGTGACGACCCTGGACTGCAGGTTCACAAATTGCGGTCATACTGACGAACCTGGATGCGCGATTCAGGCGGGTATCCTGGACCGAACCCTCGATCCCGCGCGCATCGCACGTTGGCGCAAGTTACGCGACGAAGATGCTGCAAGCACGGCAACAGCATCGGTTCAGCGCAGCCGGCGGGCAAGGCCGAACAGGCCAAGGTGACGGCGATCCGCGGCTGACTTGTTGCGCGTTGCTCTCGCACCATCTGGACGAAAAGGCGGAGATCGCCTTCATCGCTTTGGCAGGCTAGGTGGGCAACTCACCTTCCCGAAATCCAGGCGCGGACAAATGGCACGTAAACATTCAAAGCATGGAACACCGGTCGAGGTGCAAGATGACAATCCGTCGACAGGGCCTTCGGCTTGCTGGCTCTGCAGCCGGCCGCTCGGCAAGGTAACTGTCTGGCATCATCCCGTCCCGAAAAGCCGGGGCGGTCGCGATGTCGTGTCCATGCATCCCATTTGCCAACAAACTCTGATCGCGAACTTTACCAACTCGGAATTGCAGCGTCATGCTCTCGACGTCGATGCACTTTTGGCCAATCCCAGCGTGCGGAAATTCGTCGACTGGATCGCGAAGAAGGACCCCGACTTCACCGCCAGCGTTACGAAAAAGCATCGTTGAACACATGCTTGCTGCATGATCTCCGTAGGGCAAAGGCATTCCTGAAATGAGCGTAGCATTCCGCCGCGACAGTGATGAGGAGCACCTCGAGCCAAAATTTGAGCTGCCAATTCCAGCCGGTCCGAACCTGGTTACGGCTCGGGGGCTCATGTTGATCCAGCAGCGCATCGCAGACCTTGAGAGCGCATTGCGCACGGCAGATGAAACCACTGCGACTAATGTAAAGCGAGACCTTCCGTATTGGCAGGCGCGAAAGGCCACTGCCCAACTTGCTCCGGTACCATCGGGCGACAAGGTAGAGTTTGGGGTCAGGGTGAGCTTCAGCCTCAACGGCAAGCCGAAGACTTTCGTTCTGGTCGGGGACGATGAGGCTGAACCCGCCACGGGAAAGATTTCGTTTAAATCGCCGCTTAGCCAGGCGATGCTCGGCGCTGAGGTCGGCGAGACGTTGCCGTTCGGCAATGAAGAAAACGCGTTGCAGATATTGAGTATTGAGGTTCCGTCTGAAATCTCGACGGGCGTCTGAAGACCAACTCAAATGGCGAAGCCGCATGGCACCAGCCTCCACAGCTTCAATGATCGATCCAAATGGCAAGGAAGGCTGGGTGCACGGCAAATATCGGACTGCAATTTCAGCCAGCTAAATTCCGTATGCCGTCCTTCTTCCTGGATGACGCGCAGAAACCCTCAGTCGCATCCGACGCGAAATGTCGCTCTCCCGGTACACTGACCGCGTGATGCATTTTGATACAGGATCGCGCTTGCAAGCTGGCCGGGTATCCGCAAACGCTCGTAAGAAACCGAGTTAAAAGCTTTATGTTCGATTCTCTGCCGAGCCGCCGCAGCCTCTGGCTTGCGCTTTGTTGCTCGCTTGCGATTGCCGGGTGCGCGGGCAGTGAAGAGGGCTCGGATAGCGGTCGCCCCGTGCCGACAGTGGGTTATCTGGTAGTGCAGCCGAGCACTGCCGCGATCCCCACGACCCTTGCGGGTCGGGTCGTGGCGCAAGAAACGAGCGAGGTTCGCCCGCAGATTACGGGTCTGGTCCAGAGCATCAACTTCCAGCCGGGCGGATATGTGCGTGCCGGCCAGCCATTGTTCCGGATCGACGCCAGCTTGTATCAGGCGGCCGCCGCCGAAGCCCGAGCTGCGCTTGCAAGCGCTGAAGCCAACGCCCGTGCTGCGAACGCCCGCGCTGCCAGGTTCAAGCCGCTGGCCGACATGGAGGCCATTTCCAAACAGGAATACGACGATGCCGCCGCCGCCGCCGGTGCAGCCCGAGCGGCAGTCGCGCAGCAACGCGCCAGCCTAGATACGGCGCAGATCAATTTGCGCTTTACCAGCGTCCCGGCGCCGATCAGCGGTCGCATCGGGCGGCCTCTGGTGACGCAAGGCGCGCTTGTCAGCAGCAACCAGGCCGAACCCTTGGCGGTGATTCAGCGAACCGACAGCGTTTATGTCGATATGCAGCAATCCGCCGCTGATCTCACCCGTTTGCGCCGTGCCCTGGCTGCAACGAACAGCGGCACTACCGCGGGAAGCACGTCGGTGCGCCTCAAGTTCGACGACGGTACGGTCTATCCAGCCAGTGGAACCGTGCAGTTTTCCGAAGTCACCGTGAACGAAGGAACGGGCACAGTTACCTTGAGAGCGCGCTTCCCCAACGCGCAAGGCCTGCTTCTGCCCGGCATGTTCGTTACCGCCGAATTCGACCAGGCGATCGAAACAGGCGTATTCCTCGTCCCGCAGTCCGCGCTTCAGCGCGATTTCAATGGCGACGCATTCGTCTACGTGATCGGGAATGACGGCAAGGCCGTGCGCCGCGTAGTGCAGACCGAGCGCACGTCCGGGCAGAACTGGGTGGTGACCGGCGGCCTGAAGGCGGGAGAGCGCGTGATAGTCCAGGGTCTTAACGGCCTGAAGTCGGGCACCGAGGTCAAACCGGTGCCTGCCAATGCGCCGCAACGCATCGGCGCACCCGCACAGGGCGAAGCTGGCGCCAATCGGCGCGGGGGCTGAGGGCTTGTCGCGAATATTCATTGAGCGGCCGATCTTCGCCTGGGTTCTGGCGATCATCGTCATGCTCGGTGGGCTCGGCGCGCTCTATAGCCTGCCAGTCGAACAATACCCGGACATCGCGCCCACCAACGTCAGCATCCGCGCAAACTATCCCGGAGCATCGGCGGAAACCGTCGAAAACAGCGTTACGCAGATCATCGAGCAGCAACTCACCGGGCTAGACGGACTGCTCTACTTCAGCTCGCAATCGTCGTCGAACGGCGCAGCTTCGATCACCGCCACATTCGCGAAGGGAACCGACCCGGACATCGCGCAGGTCCAAGTCCAGAACAAGGTCCAGGCAGCCATCTCGCGCTTGCCACAGCAGGTCCAGCAGCAGGGCGTCCGGGTGACCAAGTCGAGCCCGGACCAGTTGTTGCTGGTCGTGGTTTATGACGAGACCGATACCCGGTCGAGCGATGCGGTATCCGATTACCTGACGTCCAATATCCAGGATCCGCTTTCGCGCATCGAGGGCGTCGGCGACATCAACGTCTATGGCGCGTCGAATGCGATGCGCATCTGGCTCGATCCCAATCGCCTCGCCGCGGTATCCTTGATGCCGAGCGACGTAATCGGCGCGGTGCAGGACCAGAATACCGAGATCGCGGCGGGCGAGATCGGCGGTCTGCCCGCCCCAGACCGCCAGATGTTGAGCGCTACCGTTACGGCGCTTTCCAAGCTCCAGACCGTGGACGAATTCCGTGCGATCGTGCTGAAGACCGAAGCCGACGGCTCCACTGTCCGACTAGGCGACGTGGCGCGGGTCGAGATCGGCTCGCAGAGCTACAGCTCGATGCGGCGGGTCAACGGTCATCCGGGTGCAGGCATCGCGATCTCGCTCGCGCCCGGCGCCGACGCCCTTCAGACCGCCGAACTGATCAAGGCCGAGGTGTCGCGCCTCGAGGCTGGCATGCCCGATGGGCTGGTGATCAGTTACGCCAACGACTCCACCGCCTTCATCCGCCTGTCGGTCAACGAAGTGGTGAAAGCGCTTCTGGAGGCAATCGTCCTGGTGGTGATTGTCATGTTCGTGTTCCTGCAAAGTTGGCGCGCGACACTGATCCCTGCAATCGCAGTGCCGGTCGTCCTGCTCGGGACTTTCGCGGTCTTCTGGATCGCCGGATTTTCGATCAACACGCTCACGCTGTTCGGGCTGGTGCTGGCGATCGGCCTGCTGGTCGACGACGCGATCGTGGTGGTCGAAAATGTCGAGCGGCTGATGGACGAAAATCCGGGTATGACCCCGCGCGAGGCAACCGTGCAGTCGATGAAAGACCTGCAGGTGGCGCTGATCGCGATCGCCCTTGTCCTTTCCGCGGTATTCCTGCCCATGGCCTTCTTTGGCGGTTCGACCGGCGTCATCTACCGCCAGTTCTCGATCACGATCATCTCGGCGATGGTGCTCTCGGTGCTGGTGGCGCTGATCCTCAGCCCCGCGCTCACCGCCAACCTGCTCAAGCGCAAGGACGCGGATGGCGCAGGCAACGGCTGGCTCGCCCGCAGGCATCCGCGCGCGCAGGCCGCGGTCATCAAGGCACAGGACCGCTTCAACACCGGCTTCGAGCGTCTCTCCAATCGCTACCGGGATTCGATCAGCACGATCGTCGACCGGCGCTGGCTGTTCATCGGCATCTACGCGGTGCTGGTAGCGGTGATGGCCGTGCTGTTCCTGCGCCTGCCGAGCGGTTTCCTGCCCAACGAAGATCAGGGCAGCGTATCGATCAATTACCAGTTGCCGCCGGGCGCCACCTTGGAGCGGACGCAGGAAACTGCACGGGCGATCGAGAAGTACTTGATGGAGACCGAGGGCGCGAACATCTCCACGCTGTTCATGGTGGCCGGCGGCGGACGCGGCGGCGGCGGGCAGAATCAGGGGTTCGGTTTCATGCGGCTCAAGCACTGGGACGAGCGGCCGGGGGAAGAGAATACCGCCCAGGCGATCGCCGACCGCACCAGTGCGGCCATGCGCGGGCTGCGCGATGCGCGCGTGTTCGTAAACGTGCCCGGCGCCATCCGCGGGCTGTCCTCGTCCAATGGGTTCTCGATGCAGTTCACCAACACCGGTGGGCTGGCGCGCGACAGCTTTGCCGCTTCGCGCGACGCGCTGCTCGCCGCTGCCAACGCCGCCGGCACGCTGGATCAGGTGCGTCTATCGGACCTGCCCGATCTCGCCACGCTCAAGGTCGATATCGATCCCCAGCGCCTTGCTGCATACGGTCTGTCGCAGGATGCGGTGAATTCCACGCTTTCGACCGCGTGGGGCGGGCGCTACGTCAATGACTTCATCGACAAGGGCCGGGTTAAACAGGTCTATGTCCAGGGCGACGCGCCCTATCGCTCGCAGCCGTCGGACCTGGGCCAATGGTATGTGCGCGGTCAATCGGGGCAGATGACTCCGTTTTCCGCTTTGGCTGAACTCGACTGGTCGTCCGCTCCCCCCAGCATTTCGCGTTTCAACGGGGTGCCGACGTACGAATTTTCGGGTCAGGCGGGATCTGGCACCAGTTCCGGCCAAGCAATGGACCAGATCGCCGCACTCGCCGCCGAATATCCCGGCACCAGCGTCGCCTGGTCCGGCGCATCCTATGAAGAACGCAATGCGTCGAGCCAGGCGCCGCTGCTCTACGCACTGTCTCTACTCGTAGTCTTTCTGTGCCTTGCCGCGCTTTACGAGAGCTGGTCGATCCCGGTCGCGGTTCTGCTCGTTATTCCGCTCGGCCTGCTGGGCGCGGTCCTGTTCACGTCGCTGCGAGGGCTCGAAAACGACGTTTACCTCCAGATCGGCTTGCTCACCACCATGGGACTCGCCGCCAAGAACGCCATCCTGATGATCGAATTCGCCGAGCAGGCCGAGCGCAAGGGTGCGCGGGTGATCGACGCGGCCCTGGAAGCGGCCCGCATCCGCCTGCGCCCGATCCTGATGACCAGCTTCGCCTTCATCTTCGGCGTGCTACCGCTCGCGCTGGCGACCGGAGCGGGCGCCAACAGCCGCATCGCAATCGGCACTTCGGTGATCGGCGGAATGCTCGCGGCGACGCTGCTGGCGATCTTTTACATACCGCTGTTCTTCGTCATGGTCCGGCGCGGCGTCCGCGACGGCCTAGCCGCCGCACGCGCCAAGCTTCAGCGCCGCAGCGAGGGCGATGAGGCCTTGGTGACATGAGCATCCTGATACGCGGCCTCGCAGCAAGCACCTGCTTGCTGGCGTCGGCCTGTTCGCTGGCCCCGCCCACATCGCTGCCACCACCACCGATCCCGCTTAGCTGGCCAGTCGGGGATTCCTATCTGGCGCAAAGCGAAGTGGCTCTCCCCACACTGTCCCATACCGAACTTTTTCGCGACGCGCGGCTGCAGCAGCTGATCGCAACGGCCTTGTCCGAGAACCGCGACCTCAGGATCGCCTTTGCCGACCTCGCCGCCGCCCGGGCGCAGGTGCGGGTCGTTCGCGCCGGGCAGTTTCCTTCGCTCGGGGTCGATGGTGGCATCACCGCTTCGCGAGCCGGTTCGGGTGGTAACGATCAGGATTACAATAGCGCACGTGGCTCCCGTGTCCGCTACACCCTCCAGGGCGGTGTATCGGGCTTCGAACTCGACCTTTTCGGCAAGCTCGCCAACGCGACCGAGGCACAGCGCAATCGCGCATTCGCGACCGAGGCCGTCGCGCGAACGGTCCGCATCGGACTGCTCGCCGATATCGCGCAGGCGTGGGCAACCTACGCCGCCGATCGCGACTTGCTCGCGATCGCCGAGGCGACCGCCGCCAACGCCCGAGAGAGCGTGCGCCTGACAGACCTGCGTTTGCGCGGCGGAGTTGCCCCACGGACCGACCTCAGCCAGGCCCAGCAGGTGCTCGCGAGCGCCGAGCTGGCTATCGCCGAGCAGCGGGCCGCGCTGGCCCAGGACGCGAACCTTTTGCGGCTCCTGGTCGGAGCCGACATCGATCCGGCGCTCCTCCCGAGCGGATTGGATGAAATCGCCGCGAGCTTCGCGCCCGTTCCCGCTGGGCTCGATTCCCGCATACTCTTGCGGCGGCCAGAGGTCATTGAAGCGGAGTATCTGCTGCGCGCAGCCAATGCCGACATCGGGGTGGCGCGCGCGCAAATGTTCCCCTCGCTCTCGCTGACCGGGTTGCTGGGTGTGGTCAGCACGGGACTGGGCAATCTGCTGTCCGGCGACGCGTTTAACTTCACCGCGGGCGCGAACGTCGGTTACTCGATTTTCGACGCGGGCGGCCGCCGTGCAAACGTTGCCGTCAGCCAGGCCCAACGCGAAGCGGCAATCGCCGTATATGAGCGCGCGATCCAGCGGGCGTTTCGCGAAACCGCCGACGCCCTCGCCGATCAGGGCAGCCTGGTATCTCGCCAGAAGGCCGCAAGCGACAACGCCGCCGCCGCCGCGACCACTGCTCGGCTGACCGAGGCACGCTATCGCAACGGCGTCGACAGTTTCCTCGACAGCCTCATCGCCCAGCGCAGCCTTTTCGCGGCGCGCCAGCAGCTTGTCGGAATTCGGCTGGCCGAACTGCAGAACCGGGCGACGCTCTACCGCGTGCTCGGAACGGTCGAGTAGGAACCAGTTTCGAAAAGTACGTTGCGCACGGAGTTTTATCGCGGACTCAACCGCCACTCAGCCGTGCGATTACAGACCTGTTCCCAGTGCTGCCGAGGGAGCTACCATCACGCTATGCGTTCGATAAGCAAGGTGGATTGGAACGATCGTCCGCACGTTCTCAATCCGGTAGCTGCATGGATCTTGCCGCTCAGTTGCTCCGCTCGGCCGCGATCCACGCATCGACGTTTTCCTCCAGGATCGACAGCGGCACCGGACCGCTTCTGAGCACGACGTCGTGGAATGCGCGGATGTCAAAGCTGTCTCCCAGCTCGCTTCGTGCCTTTTCGCGCAGCTCCATGATCTTGAGCTTGCCGATCATGTAGGCGGTCGCCTGCCCCGGATAGACGACGTAGCGTTCGATCGCCTTACGAATGTCGCCGTCCGGGTTCGGGGTATTCTGCTTCAAATAGTCGATTGCCCGCTCCCGGCTCCAGCGCTTCGAATGAATGCCCGTGTCGACCACAAGCCGGGCGGCGCGCCACAGTTCCATCCCCAGCCGGCCGAAGTCCGAATAGGGATCGGTATAGAGCCCCATGTCCTTGCCCAGTTCTTCGGCATAGAGGCCCCAACCCTCGGTATAGGCGGTGACCCCGCCGAAGCGACGGAAGGCGGGCACGTCGTCGCCCAATTCGGTCTGGACCGCACGCTGAAGGTGGTGGCCGGGCAATCCCTCGTGGTAATAGAGCGCCTCGAGTTCGTTGCGGCTCATGTCCTCGAGGCGATAGAGGTTCACGTAATAGGTGCCGGGCCGCGACCCATCGGGGGCAGGGCTCTGGTAAAACGCCTTGCCCGCGCTCTGCTCGCGGAATGCCTCGACCGGCTTCACCACCAGGGGCGCCTTGGGAAGCGTGGCGAAATAGCGCGGAAGGAGCGGCTCGACCTTGTCTTGCACCTCCTCGACCGCGGCGAGATAGTCTTCGCGCGACTTGAAATAGAACTTCGGATCGGTCCGCGCATACTCGAAAAATTGCTGCAGGGTGCCCTCGAACCCGACCTGGCGCATGATGTCGCGCATCTCGCGGTGTATGCGCGCAACCTCGTCCAGCCCGATCCGGTGGATTTCGTCGGCGGTAAGATCGGTGGTCGTGTAGTTGGAAAGCAGCGCGTCGTAATATGCGCGGCCCTGGGGAAAGCGCCAGACTCCGTCGACCGTGCCGGCGATCGATTGCTGCCGCTTCATCTCCCCGAGCAGTCTTTCATAAGCCGGTCGGGCAGATGCGGTCCAGGCATCCTCCGCGCGGGAAAGGAGCGCGTTCTTCTCTGCAGGTGCGATGTCGAGCTTGCCGACCTTGCCGGCGAAATCTTCGAGCATCGCGTTGTCCTTGCGAGCGTCGAGCAGGTTATCGATGTCGGAAATGACGTAAGGATAGACCCACTTGGGCGGCATGACGCCGCGTCCCGCGCGTTCGCGCGATTCGGCGGTCAGGATGTCGAGCACCGGCCCCATTCCCGCGATCCGCTCGATATAATCGTTGGCCTGGTCCGCGTTCGCCACCGAATGGATGTTGATGAGGAATGCGGGCAGGTCGCTCTGCGCACCGTTCATCTGGTCGAAGATGTAGCCGTAGTCGCGGAACTGGAAGGTTTGCGCGCTGCGCTTGGCCACCGCGTCGAACAGGCGAAAACTGAGTGCATCGTCGGTTTGCAGGGTGGCGGGAGAATAGTTCGCGCGCATCGTCGCCGCCGTCGCCTGAAGCAGCTCGTGCTGGGCGATCCGGCCCGCATCGGAGACGTCGCCCCACTCGCCGTAATCCTCGTCGCGAATTCCCCGGTAGGCCTTCGACCTGGGGGACTGTTCGAGCTGACGCTGGTCGTAGGCGTCAAACAGGGCATCGATGCCTCGTGCCGGTCGCTGGGTCGCCACATCGGCGCCCACCGCTTCCTGACGCTGCGTTGCGCAAGCCGAAAGCGCGAACGCACTGACCGAAAATGCGACTATGCGTAAAATGCGACCCATTGGTAACGAACCTCTTCTCGGTTTCCCAGACGTGGTCTTTGGCGAAATCGAGCGCGCTTAGCCAGCCGCGAGCAGCGACGCACCAATACTTTCAACGCCATCCGGTCAATTTGCTCACGGTCGCGGACGAGTCTCCGCTTCCGGACAATGGAATGCAGCCGTCAGATGCCCGAGAGGCGCGCAATGAAAGCCCGACGACAAGCTGACGACTGTAGAGCGACAGAAGCTAGCACGCTGGCTGAACCTGTTGAACGACCGGCAGCTTTTGAATGAGGCACTCAAAGATGAGTACGACAGCCTGTGCCGGATCGTGGCGGTGCTGGCAGGCTAACGCTAACTTATCTCCGGTTCGGGCCCCTACGGTGCGGCCAACCGGGGAGAGACCATGCGGCTGATCTCATTCAAACGGCACCGGTTCCCTCCGGACGTGATCCGGCACGCCGTGTGGCTGTACTTCCGGTTCACGCTGAGCATCCGAGACGTCGAGGAATTGCTGGCGCAACGGGGCGTGGAGGTCAGCCGCGAGGCGGTGCGCTGCTGGGTTAACAAGTTCGGCCCGTTGATCGCAGCCAACCTGCGCCGGCGCCGTGGGCCGCCGACCGGCCGCTGGCATCTGGACGAGATGGTGGTCAGAATCGGCGGCAAGCGGATGTATCTCTGGCGCGCGGTTGACGACGAGGGCGAGGTACTGGACGTCCTGGTCCAGAAGCGTCGCAACAAGGAAGCGGCGCTGAATCTGCTCCGGAAACTGCTGCGCAATCAGGGCATCCATCCGGAAACCATCACCACCGACAAGCTGGCGTCGTACCGGGCTGCGGCCAAGATCCTCGGCCTCACCAGCCGTCATCGACCAGGCGGGATGCGCGAGAACAACCGGGTTGAAAACTCCCACCTGGTCATCCGGCGACGAGAGCGAAAGCAGCAGAAATTCAAATCGCAGGGCTCAGCTCAGAGGTTCCTGGCCAGCCACTCCGCCGTCTACAACACGTTCAATATCCAACCCCACCTGATCTCCCGACCAAGTCTCCGGATCCTGCGCGCCCAAGCGGACAGGGCGTGGGAAGCCGCGACCGTCGCCGCCTGATCCAGGGGTAGGGAAGCGGCCCTTCCGACCAGGCCGACTTAACTTGTCAACACCCCGCGTTCCTACCTTTTCGTCGCCCAGGCAACGTGCGACAGAGCAGGTGAGCAAGCGGTACTGCCTTCAACGGGATTTCAATGGCCGGGACTACAACGAGCTACGTCGTCGAGAAGCTCGTGGGATCCATTCGGGTCAATCCAAAGAACCTGATTGCCACGATATACGGCGACATGCTGGTGCCCCATGGGGGCACTGCCTGGTTGGGAAGCCTGGTGAAGATGGCCCAGCCGTTCGGCATCTCCGAATACCTCTCCCGCACCACCGCCCTTCGCCTGGTAAATGACGGCTGGCTACATCCGACGCGGGTGGGAAAGCTGAGCTACTACTCCGTCACCGACGAGCACGTGCGCAACGTCATCGCCTACTATCCGAGGGTCTATGGTGAACCGGTTCGCAAGGCGAACGGCGTGTGGTGGCTGCTGCTCACCGGCGCCGCCGGGCTGAGCACAAAGGCGTATGCGAATCTTCGTCGGAACCTGCTGTGGAGCGGCGTGGGACAGGTGGCGCCCCACGTTTTCATCAGCGCGGCCGAGGACATCGCAACACTTGAGGCGCTGTTCGAGGATGCCGGCCTTCACGGCCGCATCCAGATCCTGCAAGCCGCCGCGACCTCGCCAGCCAGGCCGGACCTCATGCGCACCATCGTTGCCGACGCCTGGAACATCGCTGCCCTGGAGCAGAGCTACGGCGACTTTCTGGGCCTGTTTCGGCCCGTCTGGTCACACCTGGAGCGCAGCCGCTCGCTGGATCCCGAGGCGGCCTACATGATCCGGTCTCTGCTGATGATGGAGTACCGCCGCATCGCCCTTCGCGACCCGCGCCTGCCCCGCGACCACCTCCCGAACGTTTGGGCTGGCGAAGCAGCCTTCTCGCTATGCCGCAACGTGTACGAAGCCGTGCTGAGCCCCTCCGAGGCCTATCTGGCGGATGTGGTCCGCACCGCCGATGGGCCGATCCGCGGCGCATCGGCGGAGCTCTATGACCGCTTCGGGGGGCTTACGCCGCGCGAATGGCCGACCGCTTAGGCGGCCCCGGCCACCCGAAGCTCGAGTTCGGCGTCGTCCATGGCGTAGCCCATCCTCTGGTCGTAGTCGGGAACGACGTCCTCGACGTACTCGAGGCCGACGTCCTTCAGCCGCTCGCGCGCGAGTTCGAGGTACTGCGCCTGGCACTCCTCCGGCTTCATGATCTTCAGGCCCATCTCGTAATACTTGTCGAAGTACCGTGACTGGACCGAGCCCGGAGCGGACGGCCTTCCGTACATGCCCATGCCCATGGCCAGGAACTTCGGCACCCGCCGCTGGAGCTTTTCACGGGCAGGCTCGCCGCCGAATTCGATGATCCGCTTCACCGCCCAGACGCCGAACCCCATGTGGCCCACTTCTTCCCGGGCAATGCGTTCCGAAACGCGGGCCCAGGGCAGGTATGAGCATTTGGCGTACTGACCCAGAAAGATCACCGCGCCGGGCGTGGCTACGCACGACATCATGGCGACGTCTTCCCAGCACTGGAACTGCTCTCGCCAGTAAGGCCGGCGGAAGCCGTTGATGATGTTGACCTTTGCCGGGTCGGGATTTTCCGGGTTGTCGCGAAGCTCCTCCATGCGGGATTTCACGTCGACCCCGAGGTCCTCCAACAGGGTCCAGAGGTAGAAGGCGTGGCCGTACTCTTCCATCGTCTTCTTCGCCAGCCGGTAAGCCTCCTCCGGCCTGGGGGCGTACTGGATATTCTCACCCACCCGCTGCGCGCCGGCGTACTCGGAGTCCGCCTGGAAGGTCAGGAGGTGAAGCAGCGCGGCGCGGTACTCGGCCGGCAGGTCGTCGCCCTTCTCATACATCCTCATTATCAAACTCCATATAAGACAAGTTTCTTACATGGTATCACGTATTTGTCTCATGTAAACGCGCCGTCGCTCGCAACGCGGCCCAGCTGACAAGCTTTTCCCTCGGGCGAGGCGGCGCCGCGGACGATATCTCCGCCTGGTCGATGCGCTTCCAGGCCGCCCAGTCGAGGTATCCGGCGCCGGACGACGAGATCACCTCGTCAAGCCGTGCGCGCGCCGCCTGCCGAGGCACGGGCCGCATCGTTTCGAGCGCCTGCCGCACCACGCCCAGCGCCTGCGCCCTGCTCGCGGGGATGTCGCCCCGTTCGCCCGAGGCCCAGCCCACGGCATGGACCGCCTCCGATCCCGCCAATGCGGCTTGTTGGCCGATCGCGGAGATCAGCATGTCAGCGTCGAGCGCTTCGACCGACCCGTCCGCACGCTGGAAACGGACCTGCTCCAGGCATCCTTCACCGACGGCTTCACCGGCGGTCAGGCCGAAGCGGAAGCATATCCGCGTCGCCCCGGCGGGCGGAGTGGTCTCCAGAGCCGCAAGGGCCGCAACCACCGGCGCCGATCGATCCGCGCCGGACGGCAGCTCCACCTGGAACGCAGCCGCCTCAAGCCGTGAAAGCGCCTTCAGTTCAGTGGGGCTGAACCGCGTCGCCTCGGGGCCGCCGCGCGCGACGATGGTGATCGACCTGGCGCGGCCGCAAAGATGTCGCGCGTGGGCGCAAAGGTCTGAGGACTCCATCTCCCTCGGAGTCTTGGCCAGCACCCGCGCCACATCCAGGGCCACATTGCCGCCCCCGACGATCACCACCCGTTCCCCGATCCGCGGCTGCAGACTGGCATGGTCCGGATGGCCGTTCAGCCATCCCATGAAGCTGATGGCGGAGTACACGCCGGGCAGATCTTCACCCGCAACGCCGAGCCGTCGCGCGTGCGGCGCGCCGGTAGCCAGGAACACCATGTCGTAGGCGTCGGCCAGCAGTGATAGCGGAATGTCGCCGCCGACCTCGCAGTCGGCGACAAGGCGGACCCGGTCGGTCGCGAAGGCTCGCTCGAACTGACGGACGACGGCCTTCACGCCCTGGTGGTCGGGGGCCACTCCGCTGCGGACCAGCCCGAACGGCGTGGGCAGCCGCTCGAAGACGTCCACGCTTGCGCCCGGCGCCTCCCGCAGAAGGGCGCAGAGCGTGAACAGCCCGGCGGGACCGGCTCCGACAATCGCCACCCTCGGCGCGGCGCCGCTCACGCCAGGGCGTCCACGAAGCCCAGCAGGCTGCGGGCCACCGGCTCCGGCGTCAGCCAGGCGGGGAAATGCCCGCCGCGCTCGTGAACGTCCCACGCCACGACGTCGTAGGCCCGCTCGGCCCAACTGCGCGGCGGAACCGGGAAGAACCCGCCGCCGAACATGGCGAACCCGGTCGGCGTCAGCACCCGCTCGCCGGCCGCGAGGCCGATGCCGGCCACATGGCGATCGGCCCAATAGATCCAGTTGGCCGCGGGCAGGGATCCGAAGATCCAGTAGACGGTGGCGGCGGTCAGCACCGCGTCGCGATCGAAGGGGGGCGGCTGGTCCGGTCCCGCGCCCGACCATCCATGGTATTTCTCAACCAGCCAGGCGACCAGGGCGGCCGGCGAGTCCGAAAGGCCAACGCCGAGGGTGGTGGGCTTCGTCGCCTGTTGCTCGCGATAGCCTCCGTCCTGGTCCAACCGGCGCTTGGCTTCGGCGACCCACGCCAGCTCATCTTCGTCTAGCGGTCGCTCCGAGCGGCCCAGTGGCGGCCGCAGCCCCAGCATGCTCAGGTGGAGGCCGCGCACCGCTTCGGGATGGTCGAACGCCAGCCACGAACTCACCACCGCGCCCCAGTCGCCGCCATGGACCACGAATGCCGGGACCTGCAGCACATCGACCATCAGCTGGCGCCAGAGCTCGGCCATCCGCCGGGCCGCCATCGGGCTTCGGGGCGGCTGCGACAGCCCAAAGCCCGGGAGCTCGGCGGCGACGACCGTGACGGCGCTGCGAGGATCGGCCCCGTACCGCTCCGGAGCGGTCAGCCGCGCGATGAGATCGTGATATTCTATGAGGCTCGACGGCCACCCCGGAGTCATCAGCACGACAGGCGCGTCCGGGCGCGCCGCCCGCTGCACGATCAGGTGCACGTCGACCTGGCCGTCCTCCTCCGCGTCCAGCCGGGCCCGGTAGTGGGGCAGCTCGTTCAGGCGCCGTTCGGCCGCGCGCCAGTCGAAACTTTCGCGCCAGTAGTCGATGAGCGCCTTCAGGTATTGGCCGTCGACGCCATAACGCCAGCCCGCCCCGGCCGGCTCAGGGGGCGGCCTGTAGGCGGCCAGCCGGCGCCGGAGGTCCGCCATGGCCGCCTCGGGGGCGTCAAGGGAGAACGGCTTGAGCCGATCGAGCGACAAGGTCATGGAGCGCGGCCTCCGCTACGCCTGGCCGTCGGGCGAATACATCTGCGCCACGAGATCGGCGTAGGAATCGATCAGAACGCGGCGCTTCAGTTTCAGGGTCGGAGTCATCGCCTCGTCGGCCGGGCCGAACTGACGTGGGATGATCCTGAAGGTCTTCACGCCTTCGGCCCGCGAAAGCTTCCGGTTGGCTTCCGCGACAGCGTCGGCCACCAAGTCACGCGTGCTTTGCGCCTGCGCGAGTTCGGCGAAGGTCTCGTAGTGCTCGCCCCGTTCGGCCAGCGCCTGCCCCGCCACGGCGGGGTCGATCATGATCAGGGCCGCCACGTACTTGCGGCCGTCCCCCACGGCCACCGCATCGGCGACCACGGGCGAGGCCTTCAAGGCTCCCTCGACTTCCGATGGCGTGATGTTCTTGCCGCTCGAACTGATGATGATGTCCTTGATGCGGTCGAGGAGGATGAGGCGTCCCTCGTCGTCGAAGCGTCCGACGTCGCCGGTGCGGAACCAGCCGTAGCGAAACGCCTCGGCCGTCTTGTCCGGCAGGTTCAGATAGCCGGCGAACACATGAGGCCCGCGCACGAGGATCTCGCCGTCCGGCGCCAGCATCACCTCCCCGTGGGGGAACGGTCGACCGACCAGGCCCGGCGTGGTCCTGAAGTCCTGGTTGAAGGCGATCGTGCCGCACTCGGTCATGCCATAGATGTCGTCAACGCGGGCGCCGATGGCGTGCAGCCATTCGCCGAGCGCCACGGGGAACCGCGCGCCGCCCGACATCAGCATGGCCACGCGGTCCAGGCCCATGGCGGCGCGGAGCTCGGCCAGGACGGTCCTTTGGTCGCAGCGCCAGACCGCCGCCTCTTCGGACGAGAGCCGGCCTTCGGCGGATCTTTGGACGGCTTCCAACGCCCGCAACACGGCGGCATCTACCTGCTCGCGCCGCTCGGCCGGCAAACTGTTCAGCCACTCCTGGGCTTGCCCGTAGAGCTTTTCGTAGACGCGCGGCACCGCCAGGATGAAATGCGGGCGCATCGCGCCGATCGAGGCCATCAACTGGTTCGGGCCATCGACAAACCACGACACCATGCCGCTGGCCATGGCCATGTAGGTGAACATGCGCTCGGCAACGTGGCACAGCGGCAGGAAGCAGGGGCGGTTCCACCCGGCCTGCAGGCCCAGGCCGCCCGGCGCGTGCTCCAACTGGTAGAGAATATTGCCGTGGGTGACGATCGCGCCCTTGGGGGGGCCCGTGGTTCCGGACGTGTAGATCAGAATGGCCGGCGTTGACCGGCCCGCCGAGCGGCCCGCCTCGTCGACGGCGTCGGGCCGGGCGTCAAGCAGCGCGCACCCCTCGCGTCGCCATTCGGAAAGCTTGATGAACCACCTATCGTTGGCGGGCGCAGCGTCGTCGTCGATCACCACGACCGCTTCCACCCGCGGACACTCCGCCCGCACCGCCTTCAACTTGGCCACCTGCTCGGCGGAATCGACGAACACCACGCGCGCGCCGCAGTCGTTGAGCACGTAGGCCACCTTAGCCGCCGGCTCGGTCGGATATATGCCAGCGCTGACCAGGCCGCAGGCGAGCGCCCCGAGGTCGGCTTCCAGCCATTCCGGCCGGGTTTGCGCCAGGATGCAGACGGCGTCGCCGGGAGCCAGTCCGAACGCGAGCGCGCCGGCTGCGGTGTCCCGCACGGAGGTGGCCATTTCCGCCCAGGTGACGTCACGCCATCCTTCGGGAGTCCTGCTCCGGAAGGCGAGCATCCCGGCCCGCTCGCGGATCAGCGAATTTATCATGTCGGCCATGTTGGCGGGACGCGACGGGTCGGGCGCGTCCGCCAACGGCAGTGTTTGGGCTTCCATCATCAACCTCCCTTGGCATTATATTCTTATGCGTATGGTAGACTGGCGGCGCTCCACTCAAACCTCTTCCAGCCAGCCGCTTAGCCAGAGCAGCGCCTCCTCGTCGGGGAACGGCTGCGACGACGCGTCGATCTCGCACACCTCACCGGCCCGGCGAGCACACAACCGTTGCAGCAGCCGATCGAACTTCCAGGCGCCGCCGCAGAAGGTAGAATAGGTGCGGTCCCCGAGCCCGATCAGGCCGTACCGCAGGTGTGACAGGTCGGGCGCCCGCGCCTCGAGCCCGCAATAGGCGACGAGGAACTCGTCCGGCAGGTCGCCCTCCCCGTGGCTCGCCACACACGCGACGAGGACATCCGCCTCGGACAGCGCCCGGTCGATTTCGCACCCTTCGGGAAGGAGCTCCACGCGCGCTCCCGCAACGCCGCACAACCGCTTGGCCACCAGCTCCGCCACCATCAGCGCGTTGCCCGACTGGGTTCCGGCGACCACAGCGACCTTCAGCCCGGCCAGCCCTTGGCCTAGCGCGGATTCCCGCTCACCGATCAAGCCAGTCAAGTTCGCCACCACGCTATGATATAATACATATTAAGGCATCATACTTACATCAATGTCTTATATCAACCAGGGTGGAGGAGCATCGAAGCCGCATGCGCGCCTTGCCCTAACCGCGGGCTGCGCCATGCGAGTTCCCCCGAAATCGGAGGTGAGACGCGAATGACACAGGGTGGTATTTTCCAGACGGTAGCGTATTGTGTTGTGTTTGCATTATACGGGACCGTATGTATGTTTCGCGCACGGCCCAAGCCCGGGCCGGGAAAAGAAAATCTGAGGAGGGGGAGTAATGCCATTCAACCGGCGGACCTACTTATGCGGCGTGGCGCTTTCCACGATGGCTGTGACCGGCCTCTCGGGCCAAGCCGCGGCGCAGGCGCCGCAGCCCGCCGAGACGTCCGCGACGGCGGTCGAGGAAATCATCGTCACCGCCCGGAAGCGGGAAGAATCCGTGCGCGACGTGCCCGTCTCGGTGGCCGCCGTCTCGGGCGACACGCTGCGGGCCGAAAAGATCGTCAACCAAGTTGATCTCGCCCTGCGCGTGCCGAGCTTCAAGCAGACGACCGGTGGCGTTAATTCCTATACTTTCGTGCGCGGCGTCGGCTCGGGCGGGAACCCCTCGTTCGAACAGGCGGTCGCAACGTTCGTCGACGGCGTCTATGCCGGCCGGGGCCAACAGTCGCGCTTCCCCTACTACGACCTTGAACGGGTCGAGGTCCTGCGCGGGCCGCAGGTCGCCCTCTACGGCAACAGCGCCATCGCCGGCGCCATCAGCGTGATCTCGCGCAAGCCCGGCATGGAACTCAGCGGCGACCTCAGCGGCAGCTACGAGTTCCAGCACCAGGAGACTGTGGTGCAGGGCGGCGTGACCATTCCGGTCTCGGACACCCTGCGCCTGCGTATCGCAGGCTACGTCGGCGAGATGGACAAGGGCTGGCTGAGGACGATCCGTCCCACAAGCACAAGCCTGGATCCGAACCGCTCCGACCGGGCAGGCCGGATCATCGCCGTATTCGAGCCCACACCAGACCTGGACATGGAGTTCAAGTACGAATCCTATTCTCTCCTGACCATCGGCAACACCAACCAGGCGACCGGGAACATCGGTAACCCGTCGGTCGCCGAGTTCGCCTTCGACGACATCCGCTACATGGGCAACGGCGCGCCGCTGAACGGCAAGACGACCGATACGGCGCGGATGAAAAACCAGACCGTTCAGGCAACGGTGAACTACGAGGTCCCTCTCGGCACGCTGACCTCGGTGACCGCGTACAACTGGTACGGCTTCTCGCAGGACACCGAAGGGGACATGAGTCCGCTGCCGATCTTCGACTATGCCCACCACGAGCACTACAACCAGTTCAGCCAGGAGATCCGACTGACGTCGCCGGCCGGAGGGCGCCTGGACTACATCGTGGGCGCCTACTTCCAGCAGGACGATCTGATCGCCTCGGCCCGCAGTGACCTGAACCTCGCGGCGCAACCGGCTCCATTCGGAGCCCCCCTGCCGCCGTTCGCGCGCTTAAACTACATTGATCAGACGACGAACAACTATTCGGTGTTCTTCGACGTCAACTACCGGCTTTTCGATAACCTGAAGCTGAACGTCGCGGCGCGCTACATGAACGTGACCAAGGACGCCACCCAAAGCGCCCGGGGGACTTACATCACCACCCGCACCCCTTATCCCGGCATCGAGGCCCCGACGGGCCCCGGGGGCCGTTCGATCTACCAGATCGTCTTCGGCGCGCCGCATACCTTCACCGACTTGTCGCTGTCCGAATGGCACCTCATGCCGCAGGTCGGCCTGCAATACGACTTCGCCAATGGCGGGATGGCCTATGCGAAGGTTGTCAAGGGCGCGAAGGCGGGGGGCTTTGACTGGATCTACGCCGGCGCCAACCCGGCCGGAGCAATGTTCCTGCCCGAGAAGGCGATCTCCTACGAGATGGGCTATCGCGGCGACGCGTTTGACCGCCGCCTCCTGTTCGGTGTGACGGCGTACAGGATGGAGGTGGAGGACCTTCAGGTCAGCGTCTTCGACGGCGCCACGACCTACGTCGTGGGCAACGCCGCCGAGCAGCGCTCGCAGGGGATCGAAGCCGACTTCAGCTTGCGCCCGATCAGCCCCCTCACCATCAACGGCACCGTCGCCTACAGCGATGCGGTCTACGAGAGCTATCCGGACTCGGCCTGCTACATCGAGCAGCGCCTCGCCACCCCTGCGGGCACGGTGTGCCGGCAGGATCTGTCGGGAGCCCCCGCGCCGCTGAACTCGAAATGGACCTATGTGATCGGCGCCACCCATAAGGCCGAGGTCGGCGGGTTCGTCCTGACGTCCCAGGCCAGCTACAGCTATCGCAGCAAGTTCAACCTCGGCCTGTCCAACGACCCGCACCAAGTCCAGGAAGGCTTCGGGCTGCTGGACGCTCGGGTCGCGCTCTCGCCGGTTGACGAGCGATGGCAGGTCGCGCTGTTCGGCAGGAACCTGACCGATGAGCTGTACAGCGACTACGGTACTGATGCCCCCTCCGTGACCGGCGTGCGCTTCCGTAACACCCAACGTCCCCTCCAGATTGGTCTGGAGGTGAGCGCTCGCTTCTGATCGGCGATCCTCCCATGGCCGTGCGATGCACAGCCCTCACCTGGTCCCGGGGCGAACCCCCGGGACCTTTTTTTGTGACAGGGGGGCGCGGACGACGGGGAACGGGCGAGAGCGGCCGCCTGGCCGCACACTCGCTACCGGCAGCTAGAGGTCGAGCACGACCTTGCCCACGGTGCGGCCCTCGCCAAGTTCTTGCAGGGCCTGGCGATAATCTTCGAGCGGGAAGCGGGCGCCAACCAGGGGCCGTATCTCACCCGCTGCGGCGCGCTCGGCCAGCTCGGCCTGGATGCGCTCTATCAGAGGCCCGTCGTTTTCAAAGTTCCAATAGACGCCGACCGCGGCGGCGGCCTTCACCAGCAACCGGTTCGCCGGTATCTGCGCCGGTGCGCCCGATGCGAAGCCGACCAACAGCAACCGGCCGCGCCAGGCCAGGTGGTGAAGGCTCTGCAGCGTAATGTCGCCGCCGACCGGATCGACCACCATGTCGACCCCCCGAGGCGCCGCCGCCCGGACCATCCCGGTCCAGTCCGGCTCGCGGTAGTTCACCATGACGTCGGCCCCGTTTGCCTCGGCAACCGCGAGCTTTTGTGATGTGCTGGCGGTGGCGATCACCCAGGCGCCCGCCGCCTTCGCGAGCTGGGTGGCGGCCACCCCGATGCCGCCTGCGGCGGCGTGGACGAGCACTCTCTTGCCCAGCGCGATGCCCCCATCCCGGAACAGGGCGACGTGGGCGGTCGTATAGGACACGGGCAACGCCGCGCCTTGCGCGAAGCTAAGGTTCGGGGGCAGGCGGATGAGGCGGCGCTCTTCCACCGCGCAGTACTGTGCATAGGCGCCGGTCCAGACCTGGGCCGCCACCCTGTCGCCAGGCCGGAACTTCGAGTCGGGCGGCGCAACGGCCACCACCCCGGACAACTCGGCTCCGAGGATGAAGGGCAAGGGCGGCTTCACCTGGTACTTGCCGGCGATCATCAGCCCATCAGCGAAGTTGAGTCCCGCCGCCCGCACCTCGACAAGCACCTCGCCTGCCGAGAGCTCGGGAACCGACACGGACTCGAACCGGAGGTCGGACGGCGCGCCCCACTGGGGCAGTATCCACGCCTGCATGCGTTGGGGTATCGCGCTCACGCCGCCCCCGCCAGGTCAGGGTCCCCGAGCAGGGCCTCTGGCGTCTGGTCGTCTCCTCGCGCCAGCAGGCGGCGGAGGCGCGCCATTTCGCGGCCGCGGTTGAAGCTTACCGCCCCGCACAGCCGATCGTCGCTGAAGTGCAGCAGCACGCCCTCGCGGCCATCGAACGGCCGCGCCCAGCCGACTCGATCGCTCCGCGCGACCTCACCGACCGCCTGGATGTTCAACCCGAACTGATCGGACCAGAACCACTGCGGCTGAGGCGCGGGCGGAGCAAGGCCGAGGAGGGCCGCCGCCGTCTCGCGGGCCTGGACCTGGGCGTTCATGATCGTCTCGACCCGGCGGGCGGGCCCGCCACCCGGCGCGCGCCGCCTTGCTACGTCACCGACGGCGAACACCCCCGGCAGGGACGTGCGACAGGCGTCGTCGACCAGGATGCCGTCGTCGACCTCGGCCCCCGCCCCGCGCGCCAGCTCATCGTTGGCGGCCATGCCGATGCCCACCACCAGAACGTCGCACGGCAGCCTCTCGCCGTCTTCCAGCAGCAGCCCCTGGACGTGTGATCGCCCTTCGACCGCCGCAATGCCGGCGCCGAAGCGCATGTCCGCGCCTGCCTGCTGGCAGACCGTCGCCATGACATGCGCTGCTTCCGCGCCCAGGCAGCGCAGCATGGGCGCGGCCGCCACGTCGACAAGGGTCGTGGCGCAGCCTCGCCTGATTGCGCTCGAAGCGACTTCACAGCCGACCACGCCCGCGCCCATGACGACCACCTCGGCGCCGGGCGACAGGGCGGCCCGCAGGGCCAGGGCGTCGGCCTCGGTGCGCAGCACGTGAACGCCGTCGCGATGTTCGAACGCCGGCGAGCGCCGCGCGCGCCCCCCGGTGGCGATAACCATGACATCGGCGTCGACCTGGCGGCCCGACGACAATTCAACGCGCCCGGGCGCGATCCCACGCACCAGCGTTGCGAATTCGAGATCCAGGCGCAGATCCGCCAGTTCAGCGGCCGTAAGCAGCGGCGCCTCGCAGGCCTGGTCCATCTCGCCGATCAGCAGCGCTTTGGACAATGGGGGCCGTTCGTAGAGGGGGGCGGCCTCGGAGTCGAAGAGCAGGATCCTTCCCTCGAACCCCAGCCGACGAAGCTCCGCCGCCGTCGTCACACCGGCGACGTTGGCGCCAATGATCGCGATGGTCCCGATCATCCGATCGCCCGGATTTCCTGGCCACCGTCGCTGACGATGATCTGCCCCGTGATCGCCCTGGCGTTCTCACGCGATGCCAGCAACACGTAGGCGCCGGCATGGTCCTGGGGCTGCTGGGCAAACCCCAGCGGCAGTATCTTGGACACCGCCGCCGAGATATCCCCGACCTCCTGAATGCTGCGGCGGCCCTCATCCAGCGCATCGACGCCGGACAGCCCCGTCAGGGTCGCGCCCGGCGCCACGCCGTTGACGCGGATATCGGGCGACAGTTCAAGCGCGAGCTGGCGCACAAGGCCCACCACGGCATGCTTGGAAGCGGTGTATAGCACCCCGCCGCCCGCCGCGTTCAGCCCTGCCACCGACGTTGTCAGGATCACCGCGCCCCTGGACTGCCGCAGGGCGGTCTCGGCAGCTTTCACCGCCAGGAGATGGCCCTTCACGTTGATGGCGAAGATCTCGTCAAAGCTTCGCTCCAGCCGTTCGAGGCTGTAGCGGGGAAGCGGCCGCCAGAAGTCGAACACGCCGGCGTTGGCCACCAGCACGTCGACGCGGCCGAACCGCTCCTGCGCCAACGCCACGGCGTCGACATGGGCCTGCGGATCCCGGACGTCGCCAAAGACGCCGAACGCGCGGCCCGGATGGGCCTCGGCCAAGGCCGCCACCGAGGCTTCGTCGCGGTCGAGGACAACCACCTGCGCGCCCTCAGCCAGGTAGCGTTCGGCCACCGCCCGTCCGATGCCGCCGCCGGCGCCCGTGAGGACAGCGGTATAACCGTCAAGCCAACCCTGTTGCGCCATCGTCAGATGAAGGTGTTGAAGTTTTTCGACAAGAGCACCGTCTGGGTGAGGAAGACCCAGCGGCGGACCAGCTTGAGCCCATCGGGCGTCTCGCGGATCAGGTCCTCACGCCGGCCGCCAAGCCAGTTCTCCTCATCCTCGTTGCGAGTGCGCAGGCTTATGGCGACTGAGCGGACCAGCCAGTCCTGCGCCCCTTCAGCGGGGGCGATCTCGATGTTGGTCACATAGTGGACGTTGCGCGTGGGCGGGTCTTCGCTCCAGGCGGTCTTTTCCTTCCAACGTGAGGCCCGAAGCTTCAGCTCCGTGAGCGTATCGTCAAAATGCGCCATGCGACCAGGTTCGTAGGTCGGCTTCTTGTCGCGGCGATAGCGCGACTGGGGAACCGGAACCCAATAGGTGAAGTCCTCGGTCATCAACTCGAACCAGTCGTCGTAGCGCTGTTCGTCCAGCAGGCGGGCTTCGCGATAGAGGAACTGCTGAACCTCATGGACGAAGTCCAGGGAGGCGCGGCGACGCGGGGCCGGCTCGCGCTCCCGGTCGAGAGTGGCGTTTACTGACATTGTGCGGCTCCTCAGCGCTTGGGGACGTCGGCCCAGCGGGACGCGGACATCAGGTCGGCCCATCGCTGGTAGAAGGCGCGTTGGTTCGCGTCGTTCAGCTGCACGTGATAGACGGCGCCGGGAAATTCCTCGTGCTCCATCCTTGAGTCCAGCCCAAGCCCGTAGTGGAGCTTCTGGCGACGGGTGACGACGCCCGCGTTGGAATGGGTGCAGTGCTCCCAGTTCTCTCCGTCGTCGGACTCGAACATGCCGGTGGGCGAGAAGGTGCGGGATACGCCGCGGCGATAGGCCTCCTTGAGGCGTTTGGGCATGTCCCGGTTCACCAGCACCCACGTGTTCAGTTCGATCTCGTGCGGTCCCTTCGGAACCCAAACGCGCCATGTGTTCAGGCCGGTCAGGTAGGCGAGGTTCGGAAAGACATTCGACGAACTCATGGCGCCCACCATGCGCGAGCGCAGCTTGCCCAGCCGCTCGGCGAACCGGGCTTCGTTCTCCTTCAGGTATTCGACCACCTCTGGTTCGGCGAGCGCCATGGCGTTGCCGAACAGGTCGAGACCAAATTCCGTGCCGTGGCCATTGATGTTGGCCTGATAGGAGTGGGCCGGGTTCACCTTCACGTCGCGCTGGAAGAGCGCCGCCGCCGCCGAGGCGTGGGTCCAACCGGCATGATAGGCGTCACCGACAAAGTTCTCGGCCGCGAATTTCCAGTTGCAGCGCAGGCGGGACTTGACGTTGCCGTCGAGAAACTCCGTACCGCCCGGATCGTTGTCCAGCAGGACATCGAGATAGTAGCGATAGTCTCCAAGGTACTCATCCAGCGACGGGGCTTCCGGGTCGAAGGTCGCGAAGATCAGGCCCTTGTAGGTGGCGGTGCGCGCCCGGTGCAGCCCGAGCTTCGACTTGTCGAAGGTGGCGCACCGGGAATAGTGGTGCTCTTCATGGGCGCTGATCAGCCCGCCGTCGAGGCCGAACGCCCAGCCGTGGAAATTGCAGGTGAACTGGCGCGTGCTGCCGGTCTCGGCAAAGCAGACCCTGTTGCCGCGGTGAGTGCAGGAATTCAGGAAGACATTCACCTCGCCCCGCCGGTCCTTGGCGACGATCACGGCGTCCTGTCCGATATAGGTGGTGACGAAATCCCCAGGCGCCGCGAACTGCGACTCGTGGCCGACGAAAGCCCAGCAGCGGGCGAATATCCGCTCCAGTTCGAGCTGGTAGATGCCCTCGTCCCAGAAGATGCGCCTGTCGATCCAGCCGGCTTCAACGTCGACGAGACGGTGGAAGTCGAAGTCGGTCGCCGGAGCTGCGACGGGCGGTTGCAGGGTGTCAACCATTGGGATGTCCTTCACCGGATTGTCGGCCGGCGCCCGAAGCAGCGGGGTCGGTCCTTGCAGCGGAAATGTCCGCGATCAGCCGGCCGTCCTCGACCCACACCGGATAGGTGCGGATCGGGCGCGTGGCCGGAAAGCACAGCGCCTTGCCCGAGCGCACGTCGAACTCGCCCGAATGGGCGGGGCAGATGACGGTATGGCCCTCGAGCCAACCCTCGGTCAGGGAGGCGACGGCATGGGAGCAGAGATCGTCGGTGGCGAACCAGCCGCCCTCGACGCGGTAGACGGCGATCCGGCCGGCGCCCTCCACCGCGAACGCCTTCATCTCGCCCTCGGCGATCTCAGAGGCGTCGCCAAGCGGGACCACGTTCGACATTGCATCCCCGTCTGGCACCAAACGCGCCGTCATCATGCGGCCATGCCCAGTTCGGCGAACCCCAGGCCGGTCACCCCTCCGGGCCACGGCTCGTAGGCGATCACCCTGCCCGCCCCTCCGACAGCGCCCATGGCGCAGAGCAGTTGGCGGATCTCCATCGCGCCGTTGCCGCCGTTTTCCAGCACATGGTCGTCGGACAGGCCGATCAGGGCCTCGGGGTCGCCGCGCTCGACGGCGTCGAGGATCATCCTGTCGAAGGCCTTGTTGATGCGCCCCATCTGGGGCAGGCCGACCCAATGGCTAAGACCGCCGGACCCGATCACGACCACGCGGTCGGACCCGGAGAAAGTTTCGACCGCGCGCCGGATCGAACCGCCAAGGTCGAAGGCCCGGCGGGGGCGGATCAGCGGCTCGACGCCGGCCGCCAGATACACCGGAATCGTCGCCACCGAGCCGTCGGCCGGCAGGCAGCGCCGCACCGGCACACCGATCGAGTGGTCGACGGACATCGACTTCGCGGCCGCCCAGTCGAACCCCTCGCCGTGTCCGACATCCATGATGTGGCGGGCAAGGTCCGGGTTACCGCGGATAGGACCGCGGTCGACGCCAGGCAGGGGATCGACTGGACCTTGCACGTCTCCGATCCCGATCGCCATCTGCGGCAGGCAGGTCGGCCCGAAGAGGATGTAGTGGTCAGCCCCGATCACCACCGCGGCGGTGGCCTCGAGTTCCCGCACCCGCTCGCCGATGGCCTCGTAGGCCGCCAAGACAGGAGAAGGATCGACCTTGCGCGGATTGATGAACACCAGCGGGTCGTGGGACATCAGGAATCCGCCGACAATCGTGGCCATCAGACCTTCCCTCCGCGGCTATCGGAGACCGCCTTCAGATACTCGGGCAGGGCCTGGGGCCCGCGGACGCACATCCACAAGCCGATGGTGAGCATGGGGCTCACTCCGGCATCGAGCAGGGACGGAACGTCGAGGCCCTCCAGCATCGCCTGCTCGGGAGGCTCCAGGCCATACCCGCTCAGGACTTCCCGGGGCTCGGCCACAAAGCGTTTCCTGACGGCGCCCTTGGTCGTGATGTCGTAGAGCGCCATCTCCATGCCATGGACGCTCACGCTGGTGCCCCCTGCGCGATGCGGCGGGCCAGGAAGTCGCGGACCAGACCGATGAAGGCGTCCTCGCGCTCCAGCTGGACCCAGTGGCCGCAGTTGCCGAACACGTGCAGTTCGCTGTCGGGAAGGTTCCGCGCGGCATTCACCGCCACGTCCAGCGGAATGACGAAGTCCTCACGGCCGTGCAGCACCAAGGTGGGCTGGGTGATCGTCGCCAGCCGCTCATGCGGCATTCCGCGCACGATGCGCGGCGCGGTGTCGTCCGCCTTCGGCATCAGCGCCCGCAGCGCGGCATTGTCGGGGTGGAGCAGGCTCATTTCGTGGCGCGCGCGCACCATCTCGTCGGTGACGATGGAGGGGTCGTGCGGGAACCGCCGCAGGATCGCCCGCATATTTTCCAGGGACGGCTCGTACTCGGTCCCCTGGGCCAGGGCCCCGGTCTGTTCGAACTGGCCAGCGGGCGTGCCCATCAACACCAGCCCGCGCACCTTCTGGGGCGCGCGCAGGGCGGCCGCCAGCGACAGGCCGCCCCCGAAGGAATTGCCGACCAGGACCGCGGGGCCGATGTCCAGAGCCTCCAGGAAGCCCAGCAGCTGACCGACCCACATCTTGATGTCGAGCGGACGTTCGGCGTCGAACTCCGTCAGGCCGAAGCCGGCCATGTCCGGGGCGATGACCCGATAGCGGTCCGCCAGGCGCGGGATGACGCCGCCCCAGTTCTCCCAAGCGCTGACACCCGGTCCCGACCCGTGCAGGAGCACGACGGGCAGACCCGAGCCTTCGTCGTGGTAGTGGGTGCGGACGCCGTCCACCGCCACAAACGCCCCTTGCCGACTCGTCATAGTCCGCTCCCTTGCTGTTTGACGGGCGAAAACCATCCGCTACCGTATGTTCTGAATGTATGGCGAGGACGTGATTGTCAAGGACCCTTCCGACTAAGAATCCTCGGCCGGCGCGCGGTCGTTGAGTGTATGAACAGAACGGACGCAAGCGTATCCTGTACCGCCCAGGCGGTGACCGGCGAGGTCAGGCACGGTCGCTCACCTTGCCCGCAGCGGCGGCGGCGAGCTCGCGTTCCCGCAAGGCCTGTCGGGACACCTTCATGTTGGGCGTCCTGGGCAGATCATCCATGACTTCGAGTATCTTCGGCGCCTCTATGGGAGAGAGCTTGCCGGCAAGGTCGGCGCGAAGCTGCTCCAGGGTCAGCGTCTGCCCGGGCCGCAGCCGGACGATCGCCTTGACGGTTTCTCCGCGATAGGGATCCGGCGAGCCGATGACCGCCGCTTCGGCGATAGCCGGATGCTCGGCCAGGACACTCTCCACCTGCGCCGGATAGACATTGGCGCCACCCGCGATGATCACGTCCTTCAGGCGGTCGATGACGTGGACGAGGCCGGCCTCGGTGACATAGCCGACATCGCCGGTCCGCAAGAGGCCGTCCACGAACGAGGCCTCGTTCTCGTCGTCCCGCTTCCAGTAACCCCGGGTGACCTGTGGCCCGGCGAAGCACAGTTCACCGGCCTCGCCCAAGGGTACGCACTTGGACGGATCGTCCTTGGCGCGCACCTGCACCCGGGTGAGCGGCAGGGGGCAGCCCGTGGCGACGTCGCCGCCCGGTGCATTCGGCAGGCCGTACACGACGGCCGGGGACGTCTCCGTCATCCCGAACAGGTTGATCACCTGCTGTCCGGTCGCGGTCTCGAAGCGCCGCTTGAGTTCGGGGGTCAGCGGCGCGGCACCGCACTGCACCAGCTTCAGGCGGGTCCAGTCGACCGGCTGGCGGTCCATCAGATCGCCCATCGCCACCAGCATGGTCGGGGTCAGCAGCAGAACGCTCGTGCACCCCCCATCCACGCCTTTCAGAAGGTCCGCCGGATCGAACCGGGGCTGGATGACGATCTCACCCGCGATGTGGGTCATGAAGTTCAGAGTCGGGCTGATTCCGGCGATGTGCGTCAACGGCGCGCCCACGCACATCGATTCCGCCCCTGCCGTCAGCTGGGGATACCAGCTGTGCATCTGCTGGCAATTCATCGACAGGTTGGCATGGGTGAGCATCACCCCCTTCGGTGTGCCGGTGGTGCCGCCGGTGTAGGCCAGAACCGCCAGATCCTCCTCCGGCGCGATGGTGACGGCGGGAAGATCGCCGTCGGACACGAGCAGGTCGGACAGCAGCAGCGCACCCGCCGCCGCGGCGGCCTGCGAGACCCGGGGCGCGATGTGCATGTCGCCTTCGTCGTGGCGCACCAGCACCATTGCCGGGCGCTGCGGCCCCACCTCCCCGAGCACCAGGTACTGGTCACCCTGGGCCGGATCGTCGGTGGTGAGGATCACCTTCACCCCCGCATCGGCCGCCTGGTCGGCGAGGCGGTTCACCGGATAGAGTGGGTTCATGCTCACCCCCACCGCGCCAAGACGCCAAAGGGCGAAGTGCAGCACGCCGTAGATGGGATGGTTCGTCATACAAAAGCCGACCCGGTCCCCCTTCCCCACGCCCAGGCCAGCCAAGCCGACGGCGAGCCTTTCGGCCAGCTCCAACGATTCCGAGTACGTTATCGTATGGTCCAGGAAGGTGAGGTGCGGGCGCTCGCCGAAATGCCGAGCCGCCCAAAGGAGCATGTCGAAGAGGGCGTACGGCCGCAGCCGGTCGCCCCGCCGGGCGCGCTCGCCATAGTGCGCCCGCCAAGGCGCCGCTTCGTACAGGGCGCGAGGGTCGGCGGCCGGCGACGCGGCTCTGAGTTCAATGGCTTCGGACATGTGCGGCTCCTTGCGCCGGGCGGCGCTCGGTCATGCTGCGACTGGATGGCCGCAGCCTCACCTTCCGATCCGGCTGCCGACATCTAGCCCAGCACAAATCTCGACACAATCCGCCTGCGTATGGTTTTCGGCGCCGACGTGGGCTTGGAACTGCCCGTCACAGGCCGCCGGGGCGGCGGACGGACTTCAGCCGGGCCCGCCCTTCGCCGCCTTGGCGGCTGATCGCGGCTTGGCCCGCGCGGCGGCGGCCGCTTCGCGCGGCGGAGCAGGCGGCTTCTTGGCCACCGGCTCGTCGATCAGGAATTCCAGGAGGCGATCGAGGCGGCTGCGTTGGGCGCGCTTTGCCTCCTGCCGGAAGATGTTGCGCTCCCCGACCGCGAAGCCGAACAGCAAAGCGCCCCGCGCCTCCGCCTCTTCCTGGGAAAGGCCGCACTCGGCAAACAGCTTGGCCAGGTAGGCCATCCGATCACGGTCGCATTGAGTGAGCATTGTCCGCACACGAACCTCACGACGCCCCCAAGCGCGGATGGCCACCTCCATCCGCGCGAGCGGGTTCGTAGGCGACATGTCGATGGCGATATTGGCTAGCAGACGCAGCTTATGCAGAGGCCCCTCACCCTTGGCCTCAACGTAGCGGATCACGTTGTGGGTGGCGGTATCCCGCCAATAGTCCATGACTGCCTGCAGCAGATCGTCGCGATCCTGGAAGTGCCAATAGAAGCTGCCCTTGCTCACGTTCAGCGCGCGCGCCAGCGGCTCGACCCCGACGCTGTCCACACTCTGATCGACGAGCACTTCGAGGGCGGCCTTCACCCAGTCATCCCGATCCAGCCGCTTGCGCGGTTCAAGCCCTACCTTCATACGGCACCGTATTGACCGGGGCGCGGCCGCGCCCTAGTTTCAGAAGGACACCGGACCGTGCGTCCAGCACACATCCGGTTCGTCGAAGCTGCAAATCCCACATTTTTCTCCGAGGCCACATTTTTCTCCGAGGACCGCACCCATCCTCTTCTCCGTCCGGCGCCGCCAACCCAAGCCGAAACCATACGGTAGAGGATGGTGAGTCTTTCCGCCCAGTCACAAGGCTTTTCCGATGCTGCAGAACGTCACTCTAGAAGACAAGTACGAACTGGACGAAGGGCGCGTTTTCATCTCCGGCACGCAGGCCCTTACGCGCGTGCTGCTGGCTCAGAAGCGGGCCGACGCCGCCGCGGGGCTGAACACAGCGGGGTTCATTTCCGGCTACCGCGGCTCCCCCCTCGGCACGCTGGACATGGCGATGTGGCGAGGCCGCAAGCACCTGAAGAAGCACGACATTGTATTCCAACCCGGCGTGAACGAAGAACTCGCGGCCACGGCGGTCTACGGCGCCCAGCAACTCGCCTTCTTTGAGGGGGCGAAGTACGATGGCGTCTTTTCCGCATGGTACGGCAAGGGTCCTGGCGTCGATCGCGCCGGAGACGCCCTGAAGCACGGCAACCTGGCCGGAACCTCGGCCCACGGCGGCGTTCTGGTCTTCGCCGGCGACGACCACGCCGCCAAATCTTCCACGACCGCCCACCAGTCCGAACAGGCGCTGGCCGCGGCCCTGATTCCGGTTCTGTACCCCGCCAACGTCGAGGAGTTCCTGGAGTTCGGCGCGTTCGGCTACGCCCTGTCCCGCTATTCGGGCCTGTGGGTCGGCTTCAAATGCGTCAACGACACAGCCGACGCGACGATGAGCGCCCGCCTCGAGATGGCGGCGAGAAACTTCTACGCGCCAAACGACGTCGCCCTGCCCCCCGAGGGGCTGAATATAATCAAGGGCGAGTCGCAGCTCGGCATGGAGCGTCGCACGGTCCAGTTCCGGTTGCCCGCCGCCCAAGCCTACGCACGCGCCAACCACATCGACAAGGTGGTGTTTGACGCGCCGGACGGTGGCCTTGGCATCATCACGGCCGGAAAAGCCTACCTCGACGTGCGCGAGGCCCTGGCGGCCGCGGGCATCGATGAACGGCGGGCGCGGAAGCTGGGTGTCCGCCTGCTCAAGCTGGGCATGACCTGGCCGGTCGCTGGCGACACGGTGCGGGCCTTCGCCGCGGGGTGTCGCGAGATCCTCGTGATCGAGGAGAAGCGCGCCTTCATCGAGCCCCAGGTGAAGGAAGCGCTCTACCATATGCCGGCTGACCGGCGGCCGGCGGTGTCGGGCAAGACCACGCCCCAGGGGGGGGCCTTCCTGCCCAGCCACGGCGAGCTGTCGCCCGGCGCCGTCCTGCCCGCGATCGCCGAACGGCTTGAAGCGCTCGGCCTTGCGGACGAAGAGGCGCGGGCGGGATTCGAGGCCGCGCGCTCACGGCGCTCCGACGCGGCGCCTGCAGCCCTCACGGACCATACGCGAGCGCCCTTCTTCTGCTCCGGCTGCCCGCACAACACCTCGACGGTGGTGCCCGAAGGCAGCGTCGGCCTTTCCGGCATCGGCTGCCACGTGATGGCCGCGCTGATGCCCCACCGCAAGCACGCCTGGCCAGTCCAGATGGGTGGAGAGGGCGCCAACTGGATCGGCGCGGCGCCGTTCAGCGAAACGACCCACGTTTTCCAGAACCTCGGCGACGGCACCTACTTCCATTCCGGCATCCTCGCGATACGCGCGGCGATCGCAGCCGGCGTGAACATCACCTACAAGTTGCTCTACAACGACGCGGTGGCGATGACCGGCGGCCAGCCGGTGGAGGGCACGCTCACTCCCCTGCAGATCGCCCACGAACTGCGCGCCGAGGGCGTGGCCCGCCTGGTGATCGTCGCCGACGATCCCGGGCGCTATTCGGAGCTCTCGGCGCAGCTCGGGGACATCCCGCTGCTGGGCCGCGACCGCCTCGACGCCGTGCAAAAGGAGCTTCGGGAGATCAACGGCGTGACGGTCATCATCTATGACCAGGTATGCGCGGCCGAGAAGCGGCGCCGGCGCAAGCGGGGCGAATTCCCGGACCCGCCCAAGCGCGTCTTCATCAACGACCTGGTCTGCGAAGGGTGTGGCGACTGCAGCGTCAAGTCCAACTGCGTCAGTGTACAGCCCCTCGAGACGGAGTTCGGCCGCAAGCGCAAGATCGACCAGTCCTCCTGCAACAAGGACTTCAGCTGCGTAAACGGCTTTTGCCCGTCGTTCGTCACCGTGGAGGGCGGCCAGCCCCGCGCGCGCACCCAGACGCCGGGCGGGGTCTCCATACCTTCGCTCCCCGAGCCGGGCCAGGCCGTCGGCGCCAGCTCGATCCTGATCACGGGGATCGGCGGCACGGGCGTCATCACCGTGGGCGCGGTGCTCGGCATGGCCGCGCACCTGGATGGCATGGGCTGCTCGATCGTCGACATCACGGGGCTGTCGCAGAAGAACGGAGCCGTCCTCAGCCACCTGAAGATCGCTCCCAACGTCGATGAAGTATATGCGGCCCGGGTGGACACGGCGTCCGCCGACCTGCTCCTGGCCTGCGACATGATCACGGCCGGCGGCGCCGAGGCGGCGGGGATGGTGCGGCCCGGCGTCACCGCCGGGGTCGTCAACAGCGACGTCACGCCGACCGCCGCCTTCACCTTCCAGCGCTCCATCGACTTCCAGGAGAGCCAGACCGCGCGCAAGCTGCAGGCGCTCCTGAGCCCCTCGCGCGCCCTGTTTCTACCCGCCACCGAGATCGCGGAACGGCTGATCGGCGACTCCATCGCCACGAACATGATCATTGTCGGCGCCGCCTGTCAGATGGGCCTGCTGCCCGTGAGCCGCGATTCGATCGAAAGGGCCGTGCGCCTGAACGGGGTGGCCGTCGAGCAGAACCTCCTGGCCTTCAACCTTGGGCGCTGGGCCGTGTTCGACCCCGACGCCGTGGCCGAGCTCGTTGCGCCGGAGACCGCGGCTCAACCGGGCCCCGATCCCCTTGCGCCCGCCAACCTGGACGAATTGATCGAGCGGCGCGCCGGGTTCCTCGTCGGCTACCAGAGCCCGACCTATGCCGACAGCTACCGGGATTTCGTCGCCAAGGTCCGCGACGCCGAACAGATGCTGGCGCCGGGAAGCGAGGCGCTGAGCACGGCGGTTGCGCGCAACCTGTTCAAGCTGATGGCCTACAAGGACGAGTATGAGGTGGCCCGCCTCTATACCGACGGTGAGTTCGCCCGGAAGCTCAAGGCTCAGTTTGAAGGCGACCTCAAGCTCACCTTCCACCTGTCGCCGCCCATGGTGGCGCCCCGCAACCCCGACGATGGACTTCCCCGGAAGCTGACGTTCGGCCCATGGATGATGACGGCCTTCCGTGTGCTGGCCCGCCTCAAGCCGCTGCGCGGAACGCCCTTCGATCCCTTCGGCCGCACCCACGAACGCCGCATGGAGCGGCGCCTGATTCAGACCTATCGACAGGATCTGGAGCGGGTCTTGCGAAGCCTGAGCCCGGCGACGCTGCCCCAGGCGGTGGAACTGGCGGCGCTGCCCTCCGAAATCTACGGCTACGGCCATATCAAGGAGGGCCGAGTCGCGGAGGCCGAACGACTGCGGGCCCAGATCCTGGCCCGCATCGACCAGCCCCATCTCCTGGCGGCGGAGTGAGCCGCGGACCGCTCGCGCTGGCGGCTTTCAACATACGCACCAGTCTGTTTTCTGTTGCTGGGGTGTTGAATTTCTGTTGCTGGGGTGTTGAAAGCCGATAGATTGCCCTTGGAGTTGTCAGGAGGATCGGATGACCACATACGCCGCAGTCTGCATCGATAAGCGCAATGCGCAGGAGCTGCGGCTCGAACATCGCGAAGCGCATCTGGCCTATGCCCGCCGCAACCTGGACATACTGAAGCTCGGCGGGCCCTTCCTGGATGAGGACGGCGCCATGACGGGGTCCCTGCTGATCGTGGAAGTCGACAGCCTGGAAGCGGCGCAGGCCTTCGTCGATGGCGACCCTTACGTCCAAGCCGGCCTGTTCGAGCGGGTGGAGGTCCGGCCATGGCGCCCCCTCCTCGGCAAGATCTCCTAAGCGCCGGCCCCGCCGCAGCGCGGACCACACGTCGCCCGACCTAACAATGACTGTCATGGCCGCGGAGCCAGGAGGCGCACATGCAAGATCATAACAAGCACCCATCCGGACGTTTCACGGGGCTCGCGGAGTTCCAGCGGACGATCCCCGAGCCGCGCCCTCTCGCCGGACTGCTCGCCGATGCCGCCGACAGGTTTGCGGACCGGCCGCACCTGTCGTTCAAAAAACATACCTGGACGTATGCGCAGACAGCCGCGCTGACCCGCCGCATTTCTGAAGGGCTGCTGCGGCTGGGGGTGAAGGCGGAAAGCCGCGTTGCCCTGTGCATGTCCAACACGCCTCACTACGCCCTGATGTGCTTCGCGCTGTGGCGGATCGGTGCGGCGGGGGTGGGCATGAACCCGCTCTACTCCCTGCGCCAGCTCAAGCTGATCGCCTCCGACGCGGCGGTGGACTGGGTGGTTATCGGCGACGACGAGCCGTCGCTCGCCAAGGGGAGGGAACTGGCGGCCGAGACCGGCGCCCGGCTGATCGTCTGCCGCGCCGACGCCGCCGACCTGGCGGACCTTCAACCGGCGGCGACAGAGGGGAGCGAGGTCGCCCTCGCGACGCTGCTCGACGGCGCACCGGCGAGCGAGCCCGCGGCCCCGGCGGTCGATGCCCTGGCCATGATCCAGTATACGGGCGGCACCACGGGAGCGCCGAAAGGCGCGATGCTGAGCCACGCAAACATCTGGAGCGCCGCGCATCAGATCCGCAATTGGCTGCATCGGATCGAGGACGGCAGGGAGGCCTGGTACGCGGCCGCCCCGTTCTCCCACATCACCGGCCTGGTGAACTATATCGTCGAGCCGACCATCGTCGGCGGAGAGGCGATATTGACCGAGCGCTTCTCCCCCAGTGAGCTGCTTGAGCTGGTGCGCGCCGGCCGCGTCACCATCCTGACGGCCATTCCCACGATGCTGAGCGCGATCCTGGCCGAGTCCGAAGCTCGCGAACTGGACTGGAGCGGCATCATCCACGTGCTGGTGGGCGGTGCGCCGGTGCCTGTAGAACTCGCCCGGCGCTTTCATGACGCCACGGGGCTATGGCCACAGCAGGGCTACGCCATGACCGAAACGACGGGCAGCGGCGTTGCGATGCCGAATGTCAGGCTCGAGGGCCACGAGGGCGCCACCGGCGTTCCGATGGCCGAGACGCCCATAGAAATCCGCTCCCTGGCCGATCCCGCGGCGCGTGCGGCGCCCGGCGAGCAAGGCGAGGTCTGCTTCAGCGGCGCGAACGTGATCGCCAGCTACTGGAACCGGCCTTTGACGTCCGCCGAACTGACCCCCGACGGCTTCTTTCGCAGCGGCGACATCGGCTCGTTGAGCGCGGACGGCGTGCTCTATGTGGTCGACCGGCTGAAGGACGTGATCATCTGCAGCGGCTACAACGTCTATCCACGCGTGATCGAGGACGCCGTGCTCGAGCACCCCTCCGTCTCCGAGACCGTGGCGGTGGGCGTTCCGGACGACTATCGCGGCGAGACGGTGTTGTGCGTCGTTGCGCTGCGGCCGGGCGCGGAGCTCTCCCTGCCCGAACTGCAGGCGTTCCTGGACGGCAAGTTGTCGCCGATGGAAATGCCCAAGCGGCTTGAGATCCTGGAGGTCCTGCCCAAGACCGAGAACGCAAAGCTCTCGCGCCAGGCCATCAGAACCCTGTTCGCGAAGGGTGAGTCGGATGTCCCCGCCTGAGGACGGCCCGGCGGCGCCGGTGATCGACAGCCGCATCGAGGACGATGTCCTGACCGTGCGCCTCAACAAGCCCGACAAGATGAACGCCCTGACGATGGGCGACCTCGACGAGATCGGAGCACTATTGGAACGCTCCGCCCGTGACGATGCCGTCCGCTGCCTGCTGCTCACAGGCGCGGGACGCGCGTTCTGCGCGGGACGGGACCTATCCGAGGCCAGGGAGGGTGAAGACGCCCAGGCCCTCCTGTCGACGAGGATCAACCCCGTAATCGAGGCCCTCTATCATTTCCCCAAACCCACCGTAGCGGCCGTGAACGGCGCCGCGATGGGCATCGGCCTCGGCCTGTCCCTGGCCTGCGACATCGTCTACGCCGCCGAGGGCGCGCGATTTTCCTCTCCTTTCGCGCGGCTCGGCGCGGCCCTCGACAGCGGCGGCCATTACTTCCTGCCCCGCAGGATGTCGGCTGGGCGGGTCCTGGAGATGATCTACACCGGCGATGTGATCGACGGGGCCCAGGCGCACCGGCTGGGCCTGGCCGACCGCCTCGCCCCGGACTCGGTGCTCGCCGCGGCGGCGCGGGACCTGGCGCGTCGCATCGCGGACGGTCCCCAGGCCGCGCTCTGCGCTCAAAAGGCGCTCGTCAGGCGCAGCCTGGAAATGGACCTTGCCGAGGTGCTGGTCGAGGAGGCGAGAACCCAGGGCGCGTTGGCGCGCACCGCCGATTACGCGGAAGGCCTCGCGGCATTCCGGGAGCGGCGCCCGCCGCGGTTTGGGAGAATGGCATGACCGACAGTCCCATCCTGCTGGAACGCCACGGCGCGGTCGGACTGGTGAGGCTTAACCGGCCGCAGGCGCGCAACGCCCTGAACGCCAGCCTGATGCGGGCGCTGGAGGAGGCCTTGGGGGAACTGGAGGCCGACGTCGACATCGGCGCCATCGTGCTGACTGGCGGCCCGCAGATCTTTTCCGCCGGCGCCGACATCAAGGAGATGACGAACAAGACGTTCGCGCAGGCCTATCTGGAGGACTTCGTCACCCGCGACTGGGAGGCGCTTCTGAAGTGCCGCAAGCCGGTGATCGCGGCGGTGGCCGGCCCGGCGGTGGGCGGCGGATGCGAGGTGGCGATGATGTGCGACTTCATCGTCGCCGACGAGACGGCCCGCTTCGGTCAACCGGAGGTGCGGGTCGGCACCCTGCCGGGCGGCGGCGGCACCCAGCGCCTGGCGCGCCTGGTCGGCAAGAGCAAGGCCATGGAACTGTGCTTGACCGGCCGCATCATCGACGCTCACGAGGCCGAGCGCATCGGTATCGTCGCGCGCCTTGTCCCGGCCGGCCAGGCCGTGGCCGCCGCGCTCAGCGCCGGCGCCGAGATCGCCGAGAGCTCGCGCCCGATCGTGATGATGATCAAGGAAAGCGTGGACCGGGCGTTCGAAACGCCGCTGTCCGAGGGCCTGCGCTTCGAACGCCGCATGCTGCACGCGACCTTCGCCCTGGAAGACCAGACGGAGGCGATGACCGCGTTCGCGGAGCGCCGCCCCCCACGCTTCCGCCACCGTTGAGAGGGAGACTATCTGATGCAGACCGTCCGTAGCGCCAACGAGGGAGGACGACGTCAGCTGCTCGAACGATTCGGGTATGGCCTCGGGGATGCGGCCGCCAAGGCCGAGGCTGGATGGACGTTGCTCCATGCAGACTTCGCGCCCGGCGTCCCGATCCCGGCCTTGAGTGCTATGGATCCCCGGACGCGCCTTCTCGTCGAGGGCTATCTCGACCGCAGGGCGCGCCTGGACGTCCTGATGGATTCCTGTGACGCGGCCCATCTGCGGATTCTTCAGGAAGGCGCCAAGCCGACGCTTGTGGAGGCGTATGCAGGCGCCCGTGACGCATACGAGGATGCGGTCGAGGACTTCGGCGCCCATCGCGAACGCGTGCAAGAGGCGCTGGCGTCCGCCGCCGCCCTACCCGCGGCCGGTAGCGACGAGTCGCCGTTGGACTGACAACGCGGTGCTGTCAGGCAAACGCTAACCCGTCTCCACTAAGGGCTTGGTGGGTGGAGCGGAGGCTGCGTTGAGACCGATTTCCTACAAGCGGCACCGGTTTCCGCCGGAGGTGATCCGGCATGCGGTCTGGCTCTATTTCCGGTTCACGCTGAGTCTTCGAGACGTCGAAGAACTCCTCGCTCAACGGGGTGTAGAGGTCAGTTATGAGACCATCCGGTGCTGGACGCTCAAGTTTGGCCAGTTGTTCGCGCACAATCTCAGACGGTCACGACCAAGGCCCACCGGTCGATGGCACCTCGACGAGATGGTGGTGAAGATTGGCGGCAAGCGGATGTTCCTCTGGCGAGCCGTCGACGACGAAGGCGAGGTGCTGGACATGCTGGTTCAGGAACGCCGCAACAAGGGCGCAGCCCTTAGGCTGCTTCGGAAACTGCTGAGAAACCAGGGTGTCCGACCCGAGACGATCGTCACCGACAAACTCGCCTCGTACCGCGCCGCAGCCCGGGATCTGGGACTGACCAGCCGCCACCAGCCCGGCGGGATGCGTGAGAACAACCGGGCCGAAAACTCCCATCTCCCGATCCGCCGGCGGGAACGAAAGCAGCAGAAATTCAAGTCCAGGGCGTCAGCCCAGAAGTTCCTCGCCACCCACGCCGCCGTCTACAATGTCTTCAATCTCCAACCCCACCTGATCCGCCGGCCGACCCTCCGCCTCTTCCGAGCCGAGGCGCATAGCACGTGGGCGGCTGCGACCGCTGCTACTTGATCTCTATGGCGGAGTAGGGGGCTTTGCGACCCTGGCGAGTTAAGCTGACAAGACCCTATTCATGCAATGCGTCGACGTTGCGTACGTCGATGCCCATGCCTCGAGGTGGCCCCATGACATACGAATTCCGCCGTATGTCGGTGCCATAGCTGCGCGCAGACCGCAATTCGCTCTGAGCCAAGCATATGTCGCATCCGATTGTGGGCCGCAGTCAGAATGTCCGGCTTCAAGTGAACTAGATAGACATTTGAATGTCCGCAATTAGGGCGCAAATCTGCCATTAGTGCCGCACGGTCCACCAGTCCGGCCAGCGAACCTTTTCCGGCGTTCGTGCACTCTTCCAAACCTCTCTCTGCTCTTCGAATGACAGCTGCCTCCCCCCAAGTCGCGCCAGCGCGGCCTCGACGACCCAGGGATTGATCTCCCAGCGGACCCTTGCCTCGTCCGTCGGATACTTCAGCCGGGCGAGGTCGAGCGTGTCGAGGATCCCATCGGCTCCGCTGCCCACCGCTTTCCAGACGATTTTCGTGGGCCCAACATACTCGTTGCTCGTTTTGGCGCGCGCCGTCTCGATCGCCTCGAGCGACGCGCGAGCAGCCGTGCTGTCGCCGGCGAGGCCCTTCTGTGTGAGCTGGAGCAGGAACGCCTCGGCGGCGGTGACCCGCCGTTCGCGACCGTCCTCGCGTACAGTGACCATCTGCCCCAATAGGCCGTCATAGGGTATCTCTCGGCGGCGGTTGCGGGGCCGACCTTTCGGATTTCCTGACTGGCCCTTTCGGAAGCGCGAGGTCTTGGGAGGCCGGGCGTACCCCACCGCATCTTCCTCCATATTCACGCGATCCTCCCGCGCGGCCAACGGAGCTTTTCAGCATCGAACGTGAAGGACTTAATGTTCTCGACGTCCCTGGGAGAGATCTTCTTGCGTCCCGGGCGGCTGAGCGCCGCTTGCGTCGCCCAAGTTTGTACCTTCATGCGGCCCTTGAACCCGGGATCGTCGGTCGCGATGCGGAGAATGCGAAGCGCCTCATTCGCATTGTCCGAGCAGTGATGAAGCTCAACCTTTATTGGACCCGTTCGAGGCGGCGATTTACTGGCGAGTGCCGCTTCACGCTTCTCTATCATCTTGAGCACCTTGCGGATCGCCATCCTGCTGCCTTTGAGTGCGGCTTGGTATGTTTGCAGCTGGAGCGCCTCGTCGACCGTCAGCTCGCGCTCGACCCCGCCCTGGGTGACGGTCAGCGTCTTGTCGAAGATGATGTCGAACGCCGAGACATGCGGCCGCCGCTTCTTCGGTCGGCCTGCGGGATTGCCCGATTGCCCGGCACGGAACCGGGTGTCGCCGCCGCGGCTCATGCCGCCTGCTCCTGGTCCGCTCGGCAAACGAGAACGGCAGTCCTGCCGGTGATCTTCTCCCAGCGCTCGATCGCGACATCGACATAGGCTGGATCGATGTCGAGCCCGCGGAACTTGCGCCCCACCCGCTCAGCTGCGACCAGGCTGGTGCCCGAGCCAAGGAAGATGTCGAGTACCAGTTCGCCCTGGCGGGTCACGTCGCAGATTGCGTCGGCAACCATCGCGACCGGCTTTACAGTCGGGTGCAGCTCGAGATCTTCCCGCCGGCTGCCGCGCATCGAGTTGACCGAGGCGTAGTCCCACACGTTGGTGCGGTTGCGGCCATGCCGCCCGAGCTCGACGTTGTTGGTGTGGCTGGCGTCGCCCACGCGGTAGACAAACACCATCTCGTGCTTGGAGCGGTAGAGCGAGCCCATGCCGGCGTTGCTCTTGTTCCACACGCAGATGTTGAGGAGCGCGTTGTAGACCGCGCTTCCGACCACGCTGACATCGTCGAGATGGCGCCAGTCCATGCACACGAAGTGGACCGCGCCCCCGCGCGACACCCGCTCGCAGGCCGACAGTGTCTCACGCAAGAATATGCGGAAGGCGTCCGTGGTCATCTCACCCGAGGCCATCGCGAACTCGCGGTGGCGTCCTATGGCATTGGCGTGACCGTTGATCTTCACATTGTACGGCGGGTCGAGGAACGCGGCATCGACCCTCTGGCCTTCGCCGACGACCGATTGGAGGAAAGCAAGATCGCGCCCGTCGCCGCAGCCGATGCGGTGTTCGCCCAGCTGCCAGATGTCGCCGGGGCGAGCGCGCGGTTCGACCAGCATCGCGGGAATAACCTCCTCGTCGGGATCGACCGTCTCGCTGAGCACGACGTCGATCTCGCCGGTACTGAACCCGGTCAGGCCGAGATCGATCTCGAACTCGGGCAATGACAGGTCTGCAAGCTCGAGCTTGAGGATCTCGACGTCCCAGCCGGCGTTAAGCGCGATCTTGTTGTCGGCCAAGCGCAGCGCCTTCTTCTGCGCTTCGGTAAGCCCTGCGAGTTCGATCACCGGCACCTCGGCCAGCCCCGCCTGCTTTGCCGCCAGCAGCCGTCCATGACCGGCGATCAGCCGTCCCTCGGGATCGGCGAGGATCGGGTTGGTGAACCCGAACGCCTCGATCGAGGAGACGATCTGCTCGATTTGCCGCTTGGGATGGGTCCTCGCGTTGCGCGGATCAGGGATCAGGCTGGCGGTCGCCTTGTAGACGACGGCGAGCGGGCGATGGGTAGCGGCGGCTACCTCCTGGGGTTCAGTCACCATGCCGAGTACATTACCGGAACATCGGCGCGATTCCCAAGGGGCGCCGGCGGATTTTATCCCCAAAGAACTGCCCAGCCTCTTTCGACTGGACTGTCCCTGAACTCCGAGCATTGCTGGTCCTCGCCCGCGACGCGGGCTCGTGCCGGTAGCGGCGAGCTTTCTCGCCGCACGTACCGGAGAACGAAGATGACCAATACCGACAACCTCGCCCCGAAGCGGCAGCGCCGCATGGCGCGCGAGCCTCAGCCGCAAACCGGCTCATCGACCACCGAAGAGTCGTTTTTCGCTCGCGAGCCCAAGCCATCCAAGCTCGACCTGCTGCAGGCAATGCTCGTTCGGGACGGCGGCGCCAGTATCGCCGAGATCATGCTCGCAACCGCATGGCAGCAGCACTCGGTGCGCGGCGCAATGGCAGGCGCGCTCAGGAAGCGGGGTCTTGCGATCACCAGCGAGAAGATCGACGGCACGCGCCGCTACCGCGCGAGCAAACCGTCATGAGCGGCGCTGTCACTGTCGATCGTCTGGTTGCCGAAGTCGGTCGGATGGACCTCGACCAGCTTCGCACACTGTGGGGGGAGCGCTACGGCGCACCCCCACCGCTTCGCTCGGTGCCGATCATGCGCCAGCTGCTCGCATGGCGCCTGCAGGCCGAGGCGCACGGCGGACTGGATCCTGACACCCGGCGCGCACTGGCGCGAACCGGCAGCGTTGTTGCGGAAGGCAAGCACCTCGGGATCGGCGCGCGGCTCACCCGCAAGTGGAAGGGCCGCGAGGTCGAGGTCGTTGTTGAAGAGAAGGGCTTCCGCTGGAACGACCGCCACTTCCCCAGCCTGTCGGCCGCGGCCACCGCGATTGCCGGGTCGAAGTGGAACGGGCCGAGGTTCTTCGGACTGAGGGACGCCGCATGACCAAGTCGCTCCGCTGCGCGATTTACACCCGCAAGAGCTCGGACGAAGGGCTCGAGCAGTCGTTCAACAGCCTCGATGCGCAGCGCGAAGCGGGCGAGGCCTATGTCCGGAGCCAGGCGCACGAAGGCTGGAAGCTGCTGCCGGCCCGCTACGATGACGGCGGGTTCTCGGGCGGAACCATGGAGCGGCCCGGTCTTCGCAAGCTCCTCGCCGATGTCGAGGCCGGGCTCATCGACGTCGTGGTGGTCTACAAGATCGATCGCCTGACCCGCAGCCTCGCCGACTTCGCGCGGATCGTCGAGCTGTTCGACAAGCGCGAAGTCAGCTTCGTCTCGGTGACGCAGGCGTTCAACACGACCTCCTCGATGGGGCGGCTCACGCTCAACGTCCTGCTCTCGTTCGCGCAGTTCGAACGCGAGGTCACCGGCGAGCGGATCCGTGACAAGATCGCTGCCTCGAAGAAGAGGGGCATGTGGATGGGCGGGGTGCTGCCGCTGGGGTACGATCTTCCCGAGGCAGGTTCGCGAACGCTTCGGGTGAACGAGGTCGAGGCGCAGACGGTGCGGCAGATCTATGGCCAATACCTCGAGCTTGGATCCGTCCATGCATTGCAGCGAGAACTCGAGGCCGAAGAGATCCGGTCCAAGCGCCACGTCACGCTCAGCGGCAAGGCCCTCGGCGGCAAGCCGTTCAGCCGCGGAGCCCTGTTCCACCTGCTGCGCAACCGCATCTACCTCGGGCAGATAGTTCACAAGGGCGAGATCCACGAAGGCGGACACGATGCCGTCGTCAGTCCCGAGCTGTTCGACGCTGTGCAGACTGCTCTTGATGGACAGGCGCGGCGTCATCGCGCCTCGACCGAGCGGCGGGTGACAAGGGCGCCGCTCACCGGCAAGCTGTTCGATGCTGCCGGCGAACCCATGAGCCCGACGTTCTCGCAAGGGCGCGGTGGACGGGTCTATCGCTACTACGTCTCGGCATCGCTTCAGCAGGGGGCGGCGCCATCGGACAGCATTACAGTCAGGCGCCTTCCGGCCGGCGACATCGAGCGCATCATCGGCGATGCGATCCAGCGGTGGCTGACGCGGGGAGGGGACCCGTTTGAGCATCTTCGTGCCGCGCGCCTTGCTGGCGGCGGAATCGAGCTCGAGCTCAACGGCCTCGACGCCGAATCGATCGCCAGCCGGTTAGCAGGACAAGAGCGCATCACGCATGCTTCGACCCGCGCCTGCCGGGTGCTGCTGCCGCTGGTCTTGCCGCTTCGGGGCGGACGCCGTCTCGTGATTGCCGGCAGCCGGTCCTCACCGCGGCCCGATCGCACTCTGGTCGAGGCGCTGCGCAGGGCCCACCGGATGCTGTCGCGAGATCGGTCGGGACTTCCCACTATCGAGACGTCACCGCGGTCACCTTATGAGCGCAAGGTACTCCGGCTCGCATTCCTCGCTCCCGACATCCAGCGCGATATTCTCGAGGGACGCCAGCCGCGAACGCTGAACCTCGAGCAGTTGTTGCAGACGAGCATCCCGCCAGGTTGGGCAGAGCAGCGCAAGACCCTCGGATGGCGGTCCGCCAGATAACCCTGTTATGCCGCCGAACAGACCCTGTTCGGGCGATAAACGTCCCTGTTATGGCCGAATAAATAGCCTGTTATGGCGAATATCAGGGAAACGGCATTTTGCTCTTCGTAACCTGCTGATTAGGCGCGCAGTTTGAGCAGGCACTTCGGCCGAAAATCCTGGAATCAGCCTGATTTGGGCCGCAAATTTGCATTTTTCCCTGTTCTTTCCCTGTAATGCAGGGAAACCGAACCGATTACGATCCGCGCGGAGACTGCGCGCGCAAGATGTCCGTGAAAGCCGCGGAGACAGGGCTGGCATTGGCCAGCGGTGACGGATTGGGCCGCGCAAGCTCGCCTGTTCCGCGGCTTCGCGCGGAGACCCTGTTACCAGAGACTGGTGCTGGGGGTGCGTGGCGGAGAGGGTGTCTGCTCCGAGATTTGCCTATGTCATTGTCTGCGCTTACTTTTCCAAAGCCGCTTTTGAGCGGTCCCCACAGTACTCCCCACACCCTTGGTGCGATGAACAGAAGAGGCATCAAATTCTGGGGGAATTCTGTTTTTTTAACAGACACTTCGGGAATGTGGCTTTCCGAAAAAGCCCGGAAAAGGCCCGCAGAAAGCCAGTAACGTATTGGTTCGATGCCTTTTTAGGGACTCGGCACCCAATTTTGGCCCCCTCTGCCGGCGATCGATAAAACTCGCTTTGCGCCCTTAGCGGGCAGCGTGCCCTATCCCATCAAGTGGGTAAACGCACACTCGTTTCGAGATTGGTCGAAATATAACTTGACCGCTGCGATTACCGGCAATATTTCGATCCTCATGGAAATGAGTTCATCCGCTGCCGTCGAGGCGCTTGGCGCCCTTGCGCAGGAGCATCGCCTGGCACTGTTTCGCTTGCTGGTTCAGGCCGGCGATGACGGTATGCCCGCGGGCGCCATTGCCGAGACACTCGGTGTCCCCAATTCGTCCCTGTCGTTCCATCTGGCGCACCTCACGCGCGCAGAGCTGATCCAGCAGCGGCGGCAGGGACGCTCGCTCATCTACACGGCCGACTATGCGGCGATGAGCGCGCTGGTCGCCTACCTCATGGAGAATTGCTGCGGCGGTGCGGCCTGCGCGCCGGCGGCACAATGCGGCGAGGATGCCGCGCAGCCTCAGGAAAGGATTTCCGCATGAAGCGTCTGCATGTCCACGTCGGCGTCACCGATCTGAGCACGTCCATCGGGTTCTACTCGACCCTGTTTGGGGCGGAGCCGACCGTGACGAAGGATGATTATGCCAAGTGGATGCTGGAGGACCCCCGCGTCAATTTCGCGATCTCCTCGGGCAACCACGCTGCCAAAGGCATCGAGCATCTCGGCATCCAGGTCGAAAACGGCGAGGAACTGACCGAGGTTTATGATCGGCTCAAGGCAGCCGATCGTCCTGTACTGGAGGAAGGCGCGACCACCTGTTGCTACGCCAAGTCGGAAAAGAGCTGGATTGCCGATCCGGACGGCATCGTCTGGGAAGCCTTTCTCACCAATGGCGACGCCACAATCTACGGCGATAGCCCCGCACTGGCGGCTCTTTCCACCAATGCCGCCGACGGCGCATGCTGCGCTCCCACCGTGCCCGCTCAAACGGCGAGCTGCTGCGGATGAGCGTCACCATCTACCACAACCCGGCTTGCGGGACGTCGCGCAACACGTTGGCGCTGATCCGCGCAACGGGGACCGAGCCTCAAGTGATCCACTATCTGGAGACCCCGCCAAGCCGGGAGGAACTGGTTTCGCTTATTCGGCGCATGGGCATCGGCCCGCGCGATCTCCTTCGCGAAAAAGGCACGCCCTGCGTGGAGCTTGGGCTTGCGGAGCCGTCGCTCACGGACGATCAACTCATCGATGCGATGATAGAGCACCCAGTCCTGATCAACCGTCCGATCGTGGTGGGCCCGAATGGCGCAAAGCTCTGTCGGCCGTCCGAAGAGGTTCTCTCGGTCCTCGATCGGACACTCGACGCGGTTTTCGTGAAGGAAGACGGGGAGGTTGTGCCCGCCAATGGCTGATGCTGGATTGGCGGCGCGGCCCGCAATGTCGATGTTCGAGCGGTATCTTTCGGTATGGGTGCTGCTCTGCATCGGGGTCGGCATCGCTCTCGGGGCGGCCGTTCCGGGCGCCTTCGCGGCGATAGCCGCTGCGGAGATCGCGCGGGTCAACCTGCCCGTCGCGGTGCTCATCTGGCTGATGATCATTCCCATGCTGCTCAAGATCGATTTCGGGGCGCTCAGTTCGGTCCGGAAGCACTGGAAAGGCGTCGGCATCACCCTGTTCATCAATTGGGCAGTGAAGCCGTTCTCGATGGCGGCGCTGGGCACCTTCTTCATCGGCTGGCTGTTCGCGCCGCTGCTGCCGGCTGGGGAGATATCCTCCTATATCGCCGGCCTCATCATCCTGGCCGCGGCGCCGTGCACGGCGATGGTCTTCGTCTGGTCGAACCTTTGCGAAGGCGAGCCCAATTACACTCTCAGCCAGGTCGCGCTGAACGATCTCATCATGGTGTTCGCCTTCGCCCCCATCGTCGGGCTGCTGCTGGGCGTGGCGTCGATCACCGTGCCTTGGGACACGCTGATGCTCTCAGTTGTGCTTTACATTGTAATCCCGGTTGTGATCGCGCAGCTGATGCGCGCGCGCGTGCTGGCAACGGGCGGACAGCCTGCACTCGACAGATTGCTTGGGGTGCTTGGGCCGATTTCGCTCGTCTCATTGCTGACGACTCTTGTCTTGCTGTTCGGCTTCCAGGGTGAGCAGATCCTGGCCCAGCCGCTAGTCATCGTGCTGCTCGCCGTGCCGATCCTGATCCAGGTCTATTTCAACGCCGGCCTGGCATACTGGCTTAGCCGCAAGTTCGGTGTGGCCTGGTGCGTCGCCGCGCCCGCCGCGCTGATCGGGGCGTCGAACTTCTTCGAACTCGCCGTCGCCGCTGCCATTTCGCTGTTTGGCATCAATTCGGGCGCAGCGCTTGCGACGGTCGTCGGTGTGCTCGTGGAGGTGCCCGTGATGCTCTCCGTCGTCGCCATCGTAAAGCGGTCGCGCGGCTGGTATGAGCGACAAGAAGCGCTCGCCTAGGCCAGACCGCGAACATACGATTAAGGTCCATAGGAACGCGGCACCAGCAGCATTTCCATCCTGGCTCAACGACCACTGGCGGATACCCTTGACCCTGACATGATGTCAGACACCATAAGGTCGCGCATACTGATTCGTTTCGGAGGAGCCGGACATGCACGAGGACCATCATCATCACGACTGCACGCATGGTTCCCGCGCGGTGCCGCAGGGCCAACACGAAGGCGGAATGACGACTGACCCGGTCTGCGGCATGAAGGTTGATAGCCGAACCAGCCCTCATCGGTTCGAGCTCGACGGAAAGCCATACTGGTTCTGCAGTGCGAGTTGTCTGGCAAAGTTCAGCGCCGATCCGGAGCGCTACCTTTCCGGCGCGACTTCGGGAGCTACGACGGCCGATCTCTCGGATGTGCCCGCAGGAGCGATCTGGACTTGCCCAATGCATCTCCAGATCCGCCAGGACGGTCCCGGCACCTGCCCCATCTGCGGCATGGCATTGGAGCCCCTCGAGCCGACACTGGAGGGAGGCCCGAACCCCGAACTCATCGACATGACGCGGCGCTTCTGGGTGAGCGCCGCATTCAGCATTCCGCTTGTCGTTCTGGTGCTCCTTATGGAGATACTCGGCTGGGAAGTGATGCCCATGCGCACGTCCCAATGGGTGCAGCTGGTGCTCGCGGCGCCGGTCGTCCTGTGGGGCGGCTGGCCGTTCTTCGAGCGATTCTGGCAGTCGCTGCGAACACGCAACCTCAATATGTTCACGCTGATCGGGCTCGGGGTCGGGGTCGCGTTCGGCTACAGCGTGGTCGCGACCGTCGCGCCGCAGATATTTCCTCCGGCGCTCCGAACGATGGGCGGCATGGTGCCGGTCTATTTCGAGGCTGCTGCCGTCATCACCACGCTCGTCCTGCTGGGACAGGTTCTCGAGCTGCGCGCACGCTCCGCGACTGGAAAGGCGATCCGCGCATTGCTGGGTCTGGCTCCCAAGACCGCCCGCAAGGTCAACGCAGACGGTACCGAGGAAGACGTTGCGCTGGACCTTGTGCAGGTCGGCGATCTGCTTCGCATCCGGCCCGGCGAGAAGGTGCCGGTCGACGGAACCGTGATCGAGGGCAGGAGCTCAATCGACGAGTCGATGATCAGCGGTGAGCCGGTTCCCGTCGAGAAGGGAGAAGGCGACCGGGTTACCGGTGCCACGGTGAACGGAACCGGCGGTCTGGTCATGCGGGCCGACCGTGTCGGCCGCGACACCATGCTTTCGCAGATCGTCCGGATGGTTGCCGATGCACAGCGTTCGCGTGCACCGATCCAGGCTCTCGCGGACAAGGTTTCCGGCTGGTTCGTTCCCGGTGTGGTGCTGATCGCCATCGCCACCTTCATCGTGTGGAATTTTGTGGGACCCGAGCCGCGCGCCGCGCACGCCCTGGTCAATGCGGTTGCGGTCCTGATCATCGCATGTCCCTGTGCGCTCGGTCTCGCGACGCCGATGTCGATCATGGTGGGCACCGGTCGCGGGGCGACATCCGGAGTGCTGGTCAAGAACGCCGAAGCTCTCGAGCTGACGGAAAAAATCGACACCCTGGTTGTCGACAAGACCGGGACCCTGACTGTCGGCAAGCCGAAGCTGATTAAAGTCCAGCCGACAGGTGGTTTTGACGAGAGCGAGGTTCTTCGCCTGTCCGCCGCGTTGGAACGCGGGAGCGAGCACCCGCTGGCAGCGGCGATCGTGGAAGGTGCGAACGACCGGGGGATCGTGCTGCCGGAAAGTTCCGATTTCGCCTCGGTCACTGGCAAAGGCGTAACCGGGCAGGTGGATGGACGCCAGGTCGCGTTGGGTAACGCTGCTCTCCTGGAAACGATCGGAGCAAACACCGGCCCGCTCGAAAGTCAGGCAGACCAGCATCGTTCAGAGGGCGAAGGCGTCATGTTCGTCGCCGTCGATAGTAAACTCGCCGGCATCGTGGTGGTTGCGGACCCGATCAAGGATAGCGCTGCTGAGGCCGTCGCGGAACTTCGCCAGAGCGGCATCCACGTGGTGATGATGACCGGCGACAACCGCCGGACAGCCGAAGCAGTGGCTCGCCGCGTCGGCATCGACGAAGTAATGGCGGATGTCCTCCCCCAGCAGAAGCAGGCGAAGGTAGAGGAGCTTCGCCGTGCGGGGCGGCGCGTGGCGATGGCTGGTGACGGCATCAACGACGCGCCGGCTCTCGCGGCTGCCGACGTCGGTATTGCCATGGGCACGGGCACCGACGTAGCGATGGAAAGCGCCGCGATCACCTTGGTCAGGGGCGATCTGCGGGGAATCGTCCGCGCGCGGAAACTCAGCCGCGCGACCATGGCCAATATCCGGCAGAACCTGTTCTTCTCTTTCGTGTTCAACGCCGCGGGGGTGCCGATCGCAGCCGGGGTTCTGTACCCGTGGTTCGGTCTCCTGCTGAGCCCGATCATCGCAGGCGCGGCGATGGCGTTCAGTTCGGTGGCGGTCATCGGCAACTCGCTGCGCTTGCGGAGCGCTCGCCTGTGAAGATTGGCGAAGCCTCGAACGCGTCCGGCGTCAGCCAGCGGATGATCCGGCATTACGAGAAGGTGGGTCTGATCCCCGCTGCCGCGCGGCGGGATTCCGGGTACCGGGACTATGATCGGACAGACGTTCACACGCTCGCATTCATCGGACGGGCTCGCGACCTTGGCTTCGGTATCGAGGAAATACGGCAGCTGCTGGGGCTCTGGCAGGATCGCAGCCGCGCCAGTGCCGAAGTCAAGGCACTTGCTCTGGCCCGGGCGGCCGAATTGAAGGCCAAGTCTCGGCAGCTGGATTCGATGCGCCGATCGCTCGAGCGCCTGGCCGCCGAGTGTCACGGCGATCAAATGCCCGATTGCCCCATCCTCGATGACCTTGAGTCCGTGGGATGATGCAGGCCATGGGGACAACCACAGAAAGCCGGCGTGTACCTTCGACCCGACAAGAAAATTGACCCCAGTTCCGCCCGAGCCTAGGACAAATTCCTGATGCTCCGCCGACTCCATCTCATCCTGGCTGCGCTAGCCATGCTGGTCGCACCGCTCGCGATGCAGTCCGGCATGGCCATGGCGGCGATGCCTATGGATCATCGTGAGATGGCGCAGGCAGGGCACTGCGGTGACGAGGATTCCAGCGGCGAAGACGAGCCGGGCGCGATGACCCAGTGCTGTGTCGCGATGTGCTCGGTCGTTGCGCCGCTCGGCGCGGCTTCGCTCGAGCAGATCCCCTATCATGCACCCATTCTGGCCGGCTTCCGACCGACCAAGCATCAACCGTTTCTGGCAGAACTTCCCACTCCCCCTCCCAAACTTGCGTGAAATCGTCATTTTTCGATTTCATGGAGTTAGGACAATGAACAAGTTGATGACCGCGGTCGCGCTGGCGATCGCTCTTCCGGGTGTCGCGCACGCCCAGGCTGCTCCCGCGGAGAAGCCGAAGATGGAATGCTGCGAGAAGATGAAGGACAAGTGCGCGTGCTGCGACAAGATGGCGGCCAAGCCCGCCAGCGGCACGGACGCGCCTTCGTCGGACGCGCACGCAGGGCATGACATGACGCCCGCGGCCCCGGCCGACGGTCACGCGCACCACTAGGCACGATTGACTGCCGGCGGGGGCGTTGCTCCCGCCGGCAGGCGATCGTCTTCACGCCAGTGAGCCAAGGAATCTTCGATGAATGAACTCGTCCTCGGACGGCGTGCGCTGTTGCGCGCCGCCGCCGTATCCGGCGCAGGCTTCGGTCTCGCGCAGGCCCTGCCCGCCTGGGCTCAGCCGCTCTCGAAAGGCCTGGTGCGCCCGCTGCCCACCGTCAGCGGCAACGACATTGCCCTCACCATCGGCCAGGTCAGCGTGGAGGTCGACGGCAAGGTCAGCCGTGCGATCGGCATCAACGGCACCGTGCCCGGCCCGCTGATCCGCCTCAAGGAAGGTCAGCGGGTACGCCTGCGCGTCCATAACACGCTCGACGAGGACAGCTCGATCCACTGGCACGGCCTGCTCGTCCCGTTCGAGATGGACGGCGTTCCCGGCGTGAGCTTCCCTGGCATCATGCCGCGCTCGACCTTCGACTACGAGTTCGATCTCAGCCATGCCGGAACCTACTGGTATCACAGTCACAGCGCCTACCAGGAGGAGGACGGCGTCTACGGTCCGATCGTGATCGATCCCGCCGGACCCGATCCGGTCGCCTACGACCGCGAGCACGTGCTGGTGCTGTCCGACCACAGCCCGCTCGCCGGGGCGACCATCTATCGCAAGCTCAAGCAAATGGGCGGGCCCTATTTCAACCGCCAGCGCATGACCCTGTCCGGCTTGCTCGCGGGGCGTGACTTAACCGCGAAGCAGCGTTGGGAATGGGCGCAAATGCGGATGGACGCCGCCGACATCGCCGACGTTACCGGCTCGACCTACGCCTTCACCATCAACGGCTTCGGCCCCTACGACAACTGGACCGGGCTGTTCACGCCGAACGAGCGTGTGCGGCTGCGGATCATCAACGCCTCGGCGCAGACGACCTTCAACATCCGCATCCCTGGCCTGCCGATGACGGTCGTGCAGGCCGACGGTCTCAATGTCCGGCCCGTGACGGTGGACGAGTTCCAGATCGGCACCGCCGAAACCTACGATGTCGTCGTCACACCTCAGGACCGCGCCTACAGCTTCGTCAGCGAGGCGAGCGACCGGTCGGGCCTGGGCCGCGCGACCCTTGCGCCGCGCGAGGGCATGAGCGCGCCGGTTCCGCCGCTGCGCCCGCGCCCGCTTCTCACCATGAAGGACATGGGCATGGGCGACATGGACCATTCCGGGATGGATCATGGCGCGATGGGCAGTGGATCATCGAACCCGGCGAAGGTACGCGGCGTCGATCCGACTGCCCAACAGAACGCCTCGGGCGAGTTGTGGAAGCTGACCGGCTGGAAAGAGACTGGCGCCGTAGTTGCAACGGCAGCGGCGGCTGGCATGGCGGGTATGGATCACGCGGCGATGGGGCATGGTTCCGTTGCGGCATCTCCGGCGGCAGCACCGATGGACCACGCCGCGATGGGACACACGGTCCCGGCGGCCGCCGGCCAGGCAGCGGCGCCAATGGACCACGGCTCGATGGGCATGCGCGACTTCGCCAACGCGCCGCACGTCGACAAGAACCCCGGCGTGCAGACGATCTCGCCGATGCCGGTTGATCGCATGGGCGATCCAGGAACGGGTCTGGAAGACGTCGGCCACCGCGTGCTGAATTACCGCGATCTCATGGCGCTCGAGCGCAATCCCGACGTGCGCGCGCCATCCCGTCAGCTCGACATCCACCTGACCGGCAACATGGAACGCTACATGTGGTCGTTCGACGGGGTGAAGCTGAGCGAACCGGCCGAGCCGATCCCGTTCCGCCACAACGAGCGCGTGCGCGTGCGGCTGGTCAACGACACGATGATGCAGCACCCGATCCATCTGCACGGCCACTTCTTCGAGCTGGTGACCGGGCATGGCGCCTGGTCGCCGCGCAAGCACACGGTGAACGTGCAGCCGGGCGGGACGGCGACCTTCGACGTCACCCTCGATGCGCAGGGCGACTGGGCGTTCCATTGTCACAACCTCTACCATATGACCGCCGGGATGATGCGTGTCGTCACCGTGCGTCCCGACAAGGGAGACGCGTAAGATGATCTGGCTTCACAGACTTCCCCTGCTTGCCGTGGCGGCTTTCGCCAGCGTGCCAGCAGTCGCGCAAGAACAGGCTTCGCCGGACCAGACATCGGTCCCTACCGCAGCCACGAGTTGCGCTCCCGAGCATGCTGCCATGGGGCATTGCACGCTGCCGGCAAGTCGATCGGCGGTCGCTCAGCCGCAGCCCGCGCGCAAAGCGCCGCCGACCTGCCTGCCCGAGCACGCCGCGATGGGACATTGCACGCTACCGGAAAACCAACCGGCTGCCGCTCAGCCACTACCGGCACCTCAAGCGCCGGGCACTTGCCTGCCCGAACATGCTGCAATGGGCCATTGCACGCGTCCCGCTGCCTCTCCCGCAGCGACGCCACAGAGCGCGTCCCCGGCCCAAACCACTTGCTCGCCGGAGCATGCGGAGATGGGGCATTGCACACTCCCCGCAGCGCAACCTGCGACTCAGGTAACGTGCGCGCCGGAACAGGCGGCGATGGGACATTGCACCCCGGCCGAAACGATCACGGCAGAAGGGACGAACCTCCCTGCCGGCTCGGGCACGGCTCCGCCCGTGCCCACGGACTACGCTGCGGACGCGATCTATGGCCCGTCCGCGATGGCCATGGGGCGTCACCATCTGTCGCTGCATCACGGCGGCCAGAACTTTTCGCTGGTTATGCTCAACATCGCCGAGGTGAAGATCAAGGACGGTCGCGACGCCTACGAATGGGGCGGCGAGGCCTGGTATGGCGGAGACATCAATCGGCTGGTGGTCAAAACCGAAGGTGAAGGCGAGTTCGGCGCCGGGGTGGAATCGGCTGAGGTCCAGGCGCTCTATAGCCGCGCCATTGGCCCTTACTTCGATCTTCAGGCCGGTGTCCGGTACGATTTCGAGCCAGACCCATCGCGCGTCTACGCCACGATCGGATTCGAGGGGCTGGCGCCGGGTTTCTTCGATGTCGAGGGCGCGCTGTTCCTGTCGGATCGGGGCGAACTGTTGGGCCGGCTCGAAGGCTACTACGACCAGCGCATCACCCAAAAGCTGATCCTGCAGCCGCGTGCCGAGCTCAATTTCGCGGCTCAGAGCAGCGAGGACATTGGTGTCGGCGCGGGTCTGACCGATGCAGAGATCGGCGTCCGGCTGCGCTACGACATCGCCCGCGAATTCGCTCCTTACGTGGGCGTCCAATACGAGCGGGCGTTCGGCAGGACGCGCGATTTCCTGCGTGATGAAGGCGAATCTGCCGGAGGCTTTAGCTTCCTGGCGGGCATTCGCTTCTGGTTCTGAGGGGAGAAGAGCAATGTTGATAACGACCATGATCGCAGCCTTGCTGGCGCTCCAGGCGGCACCAGGGCACCATCCTTCAAAAGCGGGGCCGACGGCACCGCAAACCGCGCCGCTCGGCGCCGACGAGAGCGCCGTTCGCGACGTGCTGGCGCGCTACAAGTCCGCGATAGAGCGGCTGGACGCGAGCGGCACCGAAGCGCTCTTCACCGAGGATTCCGCGGTGTTCGAAACCGGCGGGGTCGAAGGCACCTACAAGGAGTATCTCGCGCATCATCTGGGGCCCGAGCTCGCGGCTTTCCGCGCGTTCGCGTTCTCCGACTACGCGGTCGCGGTGCGCATCGAAGGCGATCTCGCGCTCGCAACCGAGACCTACAATTACCGGATCGAGACGGAGAGCGGTGAGATCGCGATGCGCAGGGGCGTCGCCACGAGCGTGCTCACGAGAACGGCGGATGGCTGGAAGATCCTGGTCATGCACAATTCGGCGCGCAAGCCGAAGGGGACCTGAGATGAGCATGTTCATCCGACGATCGCATCGCTTGCTGGCGCGGTCGGTGCTGGCGATGTTTGCAGCCATCGCTGTCCTGTCCATGCCAGCGGCACCTGTATCGGCGCACAAGGATCACAAAGCGAAGCAGGAGGCAGCGCAACTCGAGGCACAACGTGCGGCGGCTGGCGGAACGCGGGACGCGGCTCCCATGGCCCACGATCCTGCGATGCCGGGTCATGCCGCGGCCATGGCGGCGATGGACGCAGCAGACGATCCGCCGCAGAACTTCGCGGCCAGACTGCTCGACTGGCTCGGCCGCTTCCATCCCATGCTGGTGCATTTTCCAATCGCCTTCATTCCGGCGGCGCTCTTCACCGCCATCGTCGGGCGCAAGCGGCCCGGCTTCGCGAAGCCCGTCCAGTTCCTGGTGGTGACCGCAGGAGTGACCGCTCCGTTCGCCCTGCTGTCGGGCTGGCTGAGCGGCGGGTTTGAACTCGGCCTCGACGACTGGATGATGCAGAGCCACCGCTGGCTCGGGACCGGCATCGGGATCGGCGCGTTCGCCTTGGGTGTGTTCGCGCTCAAGCGTCCCGAGCAGGATCGCGGCACAGCCATGATCGTGGTGCTGTCGATCCTGACGGCAGCGATCCTCGTGCAGGGGTGGTTCGGCGGCGCGCTCGTGCACGGCGTCGATCACCTGAACTGGTAAGGAGAACGACCGATGGAAGACCACGCAAAGTCCGCGCATCACGAGGGCGGCTCGAAGCCCTACATGATGCTGGCGGGCAATCTCGGGCTGAGCCTGCTGGTGATGTATCTCGCCATGTTCGCCATGATCTGGAGCTGGGGGGAGTTCATCCAGAACGTGAACTTCTTCTACATGGCTTTGGTCATGTGGGCGCCGATGGGCGCGATCATGCTTGCGACAATGGGAGGCATGTATCGCAACCGGAAGCTCAACGCCGCGCTCTATGTAGCCTTTGCGGCGATCTTCGTCCTGTCGCTTGTCGGCATCCGGCAACAGAGCCTCGTCGGCGATGACCAGTTCCTGCGCTCGATGATTCCACACCACTCAGGAGCTATCCTGATGTGCGAGGAAGCCAAGCTCACCGACCCCGAGATACGCCAGCTCTGCGGCGAGATCATCCAGGCGCAGAAAGACGAAATTGCCGAGATGAAGCGGATCATGGGCCGCCTCTGACCCGATACGACCGAAAACCACGGAGATACTCGATGACCAAACTAACGGGAATTGCAGCGCTTGCGCTGCTCGCGTCGCTGAGCGCCTGCGGAAGCGCCGACCAGCCTACCGAAGACGCCGCGCCCGCTGCCGGCATGACCATGGACGGCCCCTACGCCGAATCCGAGATGACGATGGACAAGTCGATGAAGGCGGCGGTCGGCGTCGATGCCGCCGACACCTGGGTCAAGAAGATGATCGCGCACCACGACGGCGCGATCGACATGTCGCGGATCGTGCTTGGCCTCCAACCCACCGCCGATGTCGCGAAGATGGCGCAGATGACGATCAACAACCAGGGCGCCGAGATCGAAGCGCTCAAGGCGCTCGCCCGCAACGGTGCGGCCGATCCCGCCAGCGCAAGGCCTTACGAAGCCGCGATGGCCGAGATGCACACCGAGATGATGGGGGCATCAGGCGCGACCCCTTCAGAGACCTATCTCGCCAAGATGCTCGCCCACCACCGCGGGGCCGTCGCGATGTCGGACATCGCACTCGCGAACGGCGCGAGCGGGGCCGTGCGCGCGCAGATCGTGGAGACCCGGTCCGAGCAGCTGCAGGAAGTGGGGATGGTCGAAGCGATGCTGCGCGGCGAGCCGATGGCAATGCAAGCGCAAGCCAAGAGCGAAACCGCTGCGCCGGAGACTATCGCGAAACCTGCTGCTCCGAAGGCTGCGGCTGCAAAGCCGGGCCCGGCCAAAGCGGCTGCGCCCAAGCCCTCGCCGGAGCCTGTAGCGGAGCCCGACGCGTCGCCTACCTGCGCTCCCGAACATCGGGAAGCGGGCCACTGCTGATCGCCCCTTGATGGCCCCGGCGAGAACTTCGCCGGGGCCACTCTCATTCAACGCCGGAGCTTTCGTCCGCAGATGCGAACCCACGTAATCGCCCGCAAGACGCATAAATGGATCGGGCTGTTCGTCGGCCTGCAGGTGGTCGTCTGGTCGCTTAGCGGCCTTTACATGACCATCGTCCATATCGATACGATCCACGGCGACCATCTCATTCGCGTGGCGTCCATTCCGGGCGTCCATGCGAACGCCTTGCGGGATCCGCTCGCGCTTGCCGCGCAGGAGAAAGCTTCCAGCATCAGGCTGGCCTGGGTTGATGAGCGCCCGATTTATGTCACCGAAGGGCCCTCGGGAGAGCGCGCCTTCGGGGCAACCTCGGCTACGCGGTTGGACCCGCCGAACGAGCAGGCAATCAGAGCCCTGGCTTCGTCGTACTACACCGGGTCCGAGTCCATCGCATCGGTCGAACTCTTTACGGATGTGCCCGGGGAAATCCGCGGACGAACGCCTCCGCTCTGGCGGGTGGAGTTCGATCATTGGAACAGTCCGACCTTCTATCTCTCACCGGTTACCGGCGAACTGCTGTCGCGCCGGCACGAACTGTGGCGCGTGTTCGACTTCGTGTGGATGCTCCACATCATGGATTATGACGAGCGCGAGAACGTCAACAACTCCCTTCTTCGCGTCTTCACGTGGGGCGCGGTACTGATGGCGCTCTCGGGCATCTGGTTGCTTTTCCATGCCTTTCCCAAGCGCAAGAAGAAGGGGCGCAGCACCCTATGACAATCAAGTCGACCTGGCTGCGGAAAATCCACAAGTGGGTCGGGCTGGCGATCGGCCTGCAGTTCGTGATCTGGGCAATCAGTGGCGCCGCGATGGCGCTGCTAGACATGGAGGCGGTTGCCGGAGGCCCCCGGCCTCAAGCGACCCAAGCGGCAGTCGCTGGCGAAGCGACCGCGTGGCCAGGGATCGTCCGCGAGTTGGGCAGCGCAGAAATCGAGGGTCTGCGGCTGAAGACTCTGCTTGATCGGCCGGTGGTCGAAGTGCGGACCGCGCGATCGACCCGGATGTTCGATGCCCGAACGGGAATTCCAGTGACGATCGATGCGCCCGCCGCCCGCGCCATTGCGCAGTCGAACCATCCCAACGGGGCGAGGCCCGGCGCGGCGAAGCTTCTTACCGAGCGATCGCTGCCGGTCAGGGACCACGAGCCGCCGATCTGGCAGGTCGATTTCGCCGGCGACGACGCGAGCACATATTACGTGTCGGCCACCACGGGCGCCGTGCTCGAGCGGCGGAATGACACCTGGCGCTGGTGGGATTTCTTCTGGATGCTTCACAACATGGATTACGCCGACAGGACAAGCTTCAACCATCCGCTGATCATCACCGCCGGCGTCGCGATGGCGTGGCTGGCGGTGACGGGCTTTTGGCTGCTGTTCCGGACGATGTGGAAGCATGATCTCGCTTGGGTCCGCGCGCGCCGGGAGCGCATATCTCGGTGAGATGCAGCAATCTTCGCGCTCAGCACAACCTTGCGTGGCCAAGACCAGACTGTTCGGCGAATTTTTCACCCGCGTGTTCGATCAGAATCTGGCTGCAACAAGCCTGCACCCGAACTAGCAGCCTCGCGCTGGATAGGCCTGAAGATTATTGGCCGTTCATCTGCCGGTCGCTGTCGCCGCTAGATTCGGGGTACCCCCGCTTTGCACCGCATTACGCACTGGCCGCCCGTGTCCATGAGCGACTGATGGGAAAAGGGACGATGAGCTGAAGCCTAACGCGTCGGCTCCGACACCTCACGTACTAGATCGCCAGTCTCATGCTCACTAGCATGGCGCGCAATATCAGCTTGGGACACGATCCCACAGCACTTACCGGCGTCATCGACGACGGGGAGACGACGGACTTGGTTCTCTTCCATCTTTTTGCAGCACTCAGCAACGCTCGCATCGATGGTCACGGTGACGGGAGAAGATGACATGATCTCCTCCACCTTCGTTTCGGCAGATTTGCCTTGGGCAACGCAGCGGCAAGCGATGTCGCGATCGGTAATGACGCCGACCAACCCACCATCTGCGTCGATCACTGGAATTTGGCCGCAGTCGTTGCTTGCCATCAGCGAGGCGGCTTCCTTCACACTGTCCGACGGGCTGCAGCATGCCGGATCCTTCGTCATCAGTTCGCGAATTTCCACATCGTCTCTCCTAAGCTCTTGAAGTGGCCGCGCGCCAATCGCGCGCTCAGTCGTCCAACGCAGCGCGGGGCTCCGACGTTCCTTTCAGCGAGAGATCCCATGGGCTTCTTTCGCCCCGTTCATACCTCATCGTCGGAACGACGGCATATCTTGAGGTTGTCTAGCTGCAATTGCCGTGGCATTGGCGCGCGGTCGATGACACTTCGCTCAACCTCGCCCTTCCGGACACTCGCGGCCCTGCTGCTGTTGTTCGCTGTCGTTTTCGGCGGCGCGTCCGATGCGGTTGCGTGCGACGATGTGGGAACCTCGATAGAGCAGACGATCCAGTCCATCGACACGTCGCCAGCACCTGAAAAGTCGAGCGACGACGCGCAGCCGCACGTTCTGTGTGCGCATGGCCATTGTCACAATGTCTCGCCGTTGGATCGCGGAGTGGTCTTCGTGACGGAGCAATTGGCGACAACCACGCTGCACTTTGCCCTGCCCATGGTTGCGCTCAGCGCAGCTGAAATCACCTCAGACAAAGAGCCGCCTCGAGCCTGACACCAGCCGTGCTGCAGTCGCAGCGCGTGTTTTGTGTCAGCAGAGGAACTCTCGAAAATGCTTTCCCAATTGCGAGTCCGCGCCCTCTGGCGACGGATTCCCGGCCCGCGATCGAGCGGGATCGGTCAGTCGAGCGAATATGCTCGGCATGTCCTTGCGGCTGCCGTTCTCGGGTGCAGCCCCGCTGCGGCCCTAGCGCAGGTAAGCTCGCCGGCAACGCCCCAGGTGGGTTCGCCGATCATGGGTCCACCCGCGCCGATCGATCGCACCGGAGACGATGCGTTGCTGCCGCTGCTGGTGCCGAGCGACGAGCTCTTGCCTGATAACCTTACCCTCGAAGGGGCTCTGGGCGCGGCGGAGGCACGGTCGCCGGCAATCGCATCGGCGCGCGCATCCGTCGCGGCGGCGCAGGGCAGGCTCCGTCAGGCGGGTTTCAGAGACAACCCCGAACTCAGCGTCGAGGTTGAGAACTTTCTGGGCACCGGAGAATTGGGCGGGCTGCAAAGCACTGAGGTGACCGTAGCCGTCAATCAGCGGCTCGACTTGGGAGGCCGGAGATCCGCGCGCCAGGCCGTCGGACGCGCCGAGCTTGCCGTGAGCGAGCTGCGCTTGCTGATCACGCGCGCGGAACTGGCTCGATCGGTGAGGCAACAGTTTGCCACGGCGGTCGCGGCGCGCGACAGGCTGCGTATCGCGGCGGAGAACGAGGAGAGATCGCGCGAGCTCGCACGGATCGCCAACATTCTGGTCGAAGTTGGCCGGGAGCCGCCACTGCGTGCGCTGCGCGCGCAGGCCGCAGCCAGCCAGGCCGCGGCAGAGCTTCGCGGCGCGCAAGCCGAAGAAGCCGCGTCACGCCGCACTCTTGCGGCTTTGTTCGGTGCAGACACGGCTCCCAGTTCGATTGCGGGCGACCTCGGCGAGCCGATCCCAAACACAAACTTGCCGGTCGAATCCTTGGACGTACGGCTCGCCAATGCCCAGCTCGCTCTGGCCGAGGCGAGTCTCCAGCAACAGCTTGCGGAGCGACGGCTCGATCCCGCGGTTGGGCTTGGCATCCGCCATGTCCAGGAGCTTGGCGATCAGGCGCTCGTCGCGGGGTTTTCGATGCCGCTGCCGATCAGGGACCGCAACAGCGGGAATATCGAGGCAGCTCGAGCCGAAATCCGCGCTGCGGAGGCTGAGCGGGCCAGTGCGCGTGTTGGGGCCAGCACCCGGATCGCCAACGCGACGGCCAATCTCAGCGCAGCCAACGCCCGTGTCGAAGCGCTCGAACGCGGAGCCATCCCCGAGGGACGTGAAGCACTGCGGCTTGCGCAGCTATCGTACGAGGCTGGCAAGATCGAGCTTATCGAACTGCTCGATGCGCAGGCCGCGCTGACAAGCGCCGAAACCCAACTGATCGAAGCTCGCCTGGCGCAGGCCGAAGCCACCGCGGAACTCGCGCGCGCGACGGCGCAGTAAGGACATGACCATGGACCTCAATCCAACTGATGATCGCAAAAAGCTCATCGCCATCGCCGGAGGCATCGCCCTGTTGGCGGGCGTTGGCGGCATACTCATCGGCCGAGCTACGGACCAGCCGACCGCAGCCGGTGCGACTGCCGAAAAAGCCGAGGCGGGCGAGGAAGAGGGCGAGGAGGAGCACGGACCCGAAGGGTTTGTGGCCGTGCCGCTTGCAAATCTGGAAGCGGTCGGAATTCGGACCGAGCGTATTACTGCGGGCTCGCTTGGATCCGAAATCCTTGCCCAGGCGACCGCGACCGCTCCCCCGACCGGTCGCTCGTCCCTGACCGCTCGGGCGGACGGTGCGATCACGAGCATCTACAAGCGCCTCGGCGATGGAGTCGGTGCCGGTGAGACCGTCGCCTTGCTCGAGAGTCGCGAAGCGGCCGCGATCATGGCCGAGCGCGCTTCGGCCGCAGCCCGCGCGCAGGCGACGGCCGCCGCGCTCAATCGTGAGCGGCGTCTGTTCGATGCCAAGATCACCGCTCGGCAGGATCTCGAGGCTGCCCAGGCCGAGGCTGCGCAGGCTCAGGCGGAGCTGCGCCGCACCCAGGCGGGGGTGACCGCGGCCGGGGTGACCTCAGACGGACGGCACATTGCCGTCCGCAGCCTGATCAGCGGCCGGATTACCAAGATGGATGCGGAGCTTGGCGCCTTTGTATCGGCCGGGACCGAGCTGTTCGAGGTCGCCAACCCGCGCAGCGTCCAGATCGAAGCGGCGGTGCCGTGGTCAGACGCTCAGCGCATCCGCCCAGGCGATCGGGCCGTGATCGAGCTGGGCGATGGGGCGACCCTGGATGCGGTGGTCCGATCGACCACACCCTCGCTCGACACCGAGAGCCGCGCCGCAACCGTGGTGCTGTCTCCATCGGGCATTCCTGCCGGGCTGACCCAGGGCCAGGCATTTCGGGTCCGGATCACGCCGCGTGGTGGCGCGACTGGAAATCGCATCGTCATCCCGGAGGGTGCCGTCCAATCGGTGGAAGGCCGCGATGTCGTGTTCGTTCAGGTGAACGGCGGCTTCCAGGCAACCCCCGTGACTGCGGGCCAACGCAGCGGTGGCCGCATCGAGATTCTCGGAGGCATCAAGCCGGGCGCCGTGATCGCCACTGAAGGCGCATTCGTTCTCAAGTCGCAGCTTGGCGCCAGCGAAGCCGAGCATTGATACAGGCACCTCCCCATTTTCGAGGCTTCGGCCGCGCCCGCGATGCTGATCTCGGCATTGCCGACCGCTTACGCCTCCCAGGAACGTATTTATGTTAGATCGTCTCCTCGACGCTTCGGTCCGATTTCGCTGGGTGGTCATCGCCCTTACCCTGCTCGTTGCGGCGTATGGCGCCTACCAGCTATTCCGCCTGCCGATCGACGCAGTGCCGGACATCACCAACAAGCAGGTGCAGATCAACACCCAGGCGCCGGCCTTGGGTCCACTCGACATGGAGCGGCTGGTCACGTTTCCGGTTGAGACGGCGATGGCCGGGATTCCCGGCCTAGAAAGCACGCGCTCGATCTCGCGCAATGGCTTCAGCCAGGTCACGGTGATCTTCGAGGACAGCGTCGATATCTTCTTCGCGCGGCAGCAAGTTGCCGAACGCCTCAACCAGGCACGCGAGAGCCTTCCCGAAGCGGTTGAGCCCCAGATGAGCCCGCTGTCGACTGGCCTCGGCGAAATCCTGATGTGGACGGTCGATTACAAGCGACCGTTGTCGAAGGAATCGCGGATGATCGCCGGGCAACCCGGTTTTCAGCCCGACGGCGCGTTCCTCACCCCGGATGGCGAGCGTCTGACGACCGATGTGCAGAAGGCCGCCTATCTGAGGACGATCCAGGATTGGGTCGTCCGCCCCCAGCTCCGCAGTGTCGAGGGAGTTGCCGGAATCGATTCGATCGGCGGCTACGAAAAACAGCTGGTGGTTCAGCCTGACCCAAGCCGCATGGCGGCTTACGGCGTCTCTTTTACCGAGCTCGCCGAGGCCCTCGAGCGCGGAAACATCTCGATCGGTGCCAACTTCGTGCAGCGCGCCGGCGAGGCCTTTCTGGTGCGCGCGGATGCGCGCATTCGCACCGAAGACGAGATCGGCCGGACGGCCATAGGGACCCGTGGAGGGGTGCCCGTGCTCGTCCGCGACGTTGCGACCGTGCAAAGCGGCGGCGATCTCAGGACCGGTTCGGCTTCCATGAACGGGCGCGAAGTGGTTGTGGGGACCGCGCTGATGCTGCTGGGGGGTAACAGCCGCATCGTTGCCGAAGACGTGCGCGAGCGGCTGGAGGAGGTCGCGAAGTCGATGCCTCCGGGCATCGCGGTGAACGTGGTCTACGATCGTGCCGCCTTGGTCGAAGCCACGATCGGAACCGTCGAGAAGAACCTGCTCGAAGGGGCCCTGCTCGTGGCAGCGGTGCTGTTCTGGCTGCTTGGCAATATCCGCGCGGCGATCATCGCAACGCTCGTGATCCCGCTTTCCTTCCTGTTTATGGCCATCGGGATGAACCGCTTCGGCGTGTCGGGAAATCTGATGAGCCTCGGCGCACTCGATTTCGGCCTCATTGTCGATGGATCGATCATCATTATCGAGAATTGCCTGCGCAGGCTGGCGGAGCGCCAGCATCATGAGGGACGGCTTCTGAGCCTGCCGGAGCGCCTTCACGAAGTGTTCGAAGCCTCCAAGGAGATGCTCCGGCCCACCATCTACGGCCAGGCAATCATCCTGCTCACCTTTGCGCCGCTGCTCACCTTCACCGGGGTCGAGGGCAAGACGTTCTCGCCGATGGCGATCACGGTCATGCTGGCGCTGGTGGGTGCTTTCCTCCTGTCGCTGACCTTCGTGCCCGCCATGGTTGCCGTCCTCATCCGCGGCAAGGTCGCGGAGAAAGAGGTCAAGGCGGTTGCCTGGTACAAGGAGCGGTACGAGCCCGTGCTGCGCCGAGTGGTCCAGCGGCCTTGGCCGTGGATTGGCGGCGGCTTGGCCACCATGGCGGCAGCCTTTCTTGTCTTCACAAGTCTGGGGCGCGAATTCATTCCCACTCTCGACGAGGGCGATCTTGCCATGCAGTCGCTGCGGGTACCTTCGACCTCGCTCGAGCAGTCGACCAAGATGCAGCTGGCGGTCGAGCGCGCGGTGTCCAGCCTCCCGGAGGTCGCCTATGTGTACTCGAAGACCGGTACGGCCGAAGTCGCTTCCGATCCCATGCCGCAGAACGCATCCGATGCCTTCATCATCCTGAAGCCGCGCGACGAGTGGCCGGACGGGGTCGATAGCCGCGAGGACGTTCTCGCCCGGATCGACGAGAAGCTGGGGGGCCTCGTCGGTAACGCCTATGAAACAAGCCAACCGATCGAGCTGCGCTTCAACGAGCTAATCGCCGGTGTCCGCGGCGACATCGCAGTCAAGGTCTTTGGCGACGACATGGACGTTCTCAATCGCGTCGCGGGCGAAGTCGCAGCCGCTATGAGCGGTGTCGAGGGAACTGCGGATCTGAAGGTCGAACAGACCGAGGGCTTTCCCACGCTCGAGGTGCAGTTCGATCGCGAAGCGATCGCTCGCTACGGCCTGGCCATGGAGGACGTGACCGACACGGTCGCGGCCGCCCTGGGCGGACGCGAAGCCGGATTGGTGTTCGAGGGTGACCGCCGCTTCGACATCATCGTTCGGCTCGACAATCTCAACCGTGACGACCTCGACGTGGTCGGCTCGCTTCCCGTGCAGCTCCCCGAAGGTGCTTCCGGTGCCGGAACGTCCGTCCCGCTGCGCGAGCTGGTCGCCTTCCGAACGTCCGAAGGCCTGAACCAGGTCAGCCGTGAGAACGGACAGCGCCGAGTAGTGGTGCAGTCCAATGTGAGGGGCCGCGATCTCGGCTCCTATGTCGAGGAGGCGCAGGAGCGGGTCGCGCAGGTTAAGCTTCCACCCGGTGTCACCATCACCTGGGGAGGGCAGTTCGAGAATTTGCAGGCAGCCTCGCAGCGCATCACCCTGATCGTGCCAGTGGTATTCCTGCTGATCTTCGGCATCCTGTTCCTGGCGGTGCGCAATTTGCGCTCTTCGCTGGCCGTCTATTCGGCAGTTCCGCTGGGGCTCGCCGGTGGCGCGTTTGGATTGGCGCTGGCGGGCTTGCCGTTCTCGATCTCGGCGGCGGTCGGTTTCATCGTGCTATCGGGGGTGACCGTGCTCAACGGTCTCGTGGTGATGACCAGCGTCCGTCAGCGGATCGATGCTGGACGACCGGTGGACGAAGCGATCGTCGAAGGCACTCTGGAGCGGGTCCGCGCGGTGCTGATGACCGGCATCGTGCCGGCGATAGGCTTCGTGCCCATGGCGCTGGCCACCGGGCGAGGGGCAGAGGTCCAGAAGCCGCTCGCGATCGTGGTCATCGGCGGCCTGATCGTCGCCACCATCATGACCCTCTACGTCCTTCCCGCGATCAGCCATCTCATCCTGAGGAAGCGCGGGGAGCCCCATCAGCCGGGCGATTTCGAGGACGGAATACCTAGGTCGGAACCGCTGCCAGCATGATCCGTCCAAGACCTGTCTTCGAGGAGAACACTTTGTGACGACACGCACACGCCTCGACCTTCCGCTCCTTCTCCCGACAGTTCCCGATGAAGCGGATCGCTGTGTCGCGAGGCTGCTTGACGAGCTGACGGAGCACCACGGCGTTAGCGAAGCGCATGTGGTCGGCGCTGCAGAGAGCGAGCCGGCAAAGCTGTGTGTTCATTACGATCCGGAGAAGGTCGGGCTGGCACAGATACGCAAGGCGGCGCGCGCGGCCGGGGCCGCGCTGACCGCTCGCTTTGGGCACATCGTGTGGCAGGTCGAGGGGATCGAGCAGGAGCGGCGGGCGCGAACCGTGGGGGAAACGCTGTGCCGTATCGAGGGCGTGTTCGAAGCCCATGCGACGGGCAGCGGAGCTCTGAGGGTGGAGTTTGACCGGAGCCTCGTCGACGAAGCAGAGATAACGTCGGCGCTTGCCTCGCTCGGCGTAAGTCGCCGAGGCTCTAGTAAACCCGCTACATCGGCTTCGGTCGCTTCTGCCGATCCGGTTACGACCGCGACTGCGACTCCTGCCGGCAAGCACGCGCACGACCACGCTAAAGATGCCGATCACTCCCATGACCATACCGAGGGCGGGGGTCACGCGCACGGCGGCGTATTTGGGTCGAACACCGAATTGTATTTTGCGCTCATCTCCGGCGTCGCGCTAGCTATCGGATTTGCACTGTCCTGGGCCGAGGCCGCGCCGGAGGTTGTCTCCCCTGCGCTCTACCTTGCCGCCTACTTCTTCGGCGGGTTCTTCACTGTCCGCGAAGCTATCGATTCTCTCAAATTGCGCCGCTTCGAGATCGACACGCTGATGCTCGTCGCGGCCGCCGGCGCGGCCCTGTTAGGGGAATTCGCCGAAGGGGCCTTGCTCCTGTTTTTGTTCAGCCTTGGCCACGCGCTCGAGCATTATGCCATGGGGCGCGCCAAGAAGGCGATCGAAGCGCTGGCGGAGCTCGCGCCTCAGACGGCGGTCGTGCGGCGCGGCAGCGCCACCGAGGAAGTGCCTGTTGAGGCGCTGGTCGTCGGCGACATCGTCGTCGTCAAACCCAACGAGCGCTTGCCGGCTGACGGGTTCGTGATCGAAGGCACCAGCAGCGTCAACCAGGCGCCGGTGACTGGCGAAAGCGTTCCGGTCGACAAGCAGCCGGTAGAGGACGCGGCGGCCGCTGCGGCCGCAGCGGACAGCGTCGCGTCCACGTCCAGAATATTTGCGGGCACGATCAACGGCTCTGGCGCACTGGCAATCCAGGTCACCCGTCTCGCCTCTGACACGACATTGGCCAAAGTCGTGAAGCTCGTCAGCGAAGCGGAGACGCAGAAGTCTCCCACTCAACGCTTCACCGACCGGTTCGAGCGCATCTTCGTGCCGGTCGTTCTCGGACTGGTGGTGCTGCTGCTGTTTGCATGGGTCGTGATCGACGAACCCTTCAGTGCCAGCTTCTATCGGGCGATGGCTGTTCTGGTCGCGGCCAGCCCCTGTGCTCTCGCGATCGCAACACCGAGCGCGGTCTTGTCGGGCGTGGCACGGGCGGCGCGCGGCGGGGTGCTCGTGAAGGGCGGCGGGCCGCTCGAGAACTTGGGCGCACTGAGCGCTATTGCCTTCGACAAGACGGGAACGTTGACCGAAGGGCGGCCGCGCGTGACGGATGTCGTTGCGGCGGCCGATGCAACGGAGCAAGAATTGTTGCAGACGGCGGTCGCGGTGGAAGCGCTCAGCGACCATCCGCTCGCCGCGGCGATCGTCCGCGATGGGACGGAGCGGCTCAAGGGCCCGGCCGCGAAGGCGACCGACCTTAAATCGATCACGGGACGCGGTGTCGAAGCCGTCGTCGACGGCCAGACCGTTCACATCGGACGCGACGAACTCTTTGCCGAGGCGGGCGGCGAACCGCTTTCCGATGCAGTGAAGGCCTCGGCGGATGAACTGCGTTCCCAGGGGCGGACCATCATGATCGTTCGCCAGGGCGCGCGGTACCTTGGCGTAATCGGGCTGATGGATACTCCTCGGTCGGCGGCTCCGGCAACGACCGCACGCTTGCGCGAACTCGGCATAACGCGGATGATCATGCTGTCGGGCGACGCGACACCTGTCGCCAAGGCCGTCGCCGCGAGCGTCGGCATCGAGGACGCCTGGGGCGATCTTATGCCCGAAGACAAGGTCGAGGCGATCAAGAAGCTCCGCGCAGCGGAGGGCAAAGTCGCGATGGTCGGTGACGGTGTCAACGATGCGCCCGCACTTGCCACGGCCACGGTCGGAATTGCGATGGGAGCGGCCGGGTCCGACGTGGCGCTCGAAACCGCCGATGTCGCCCTGATGGCCGACGACCTCTCCAAACTACCCTTTGCCGTCGACCTCAGCCGGCGCACGCGGCGGATCATCCGCCAGAACGTGTTCGTCAGCATGGGCGTGGTGGCAGTGTTGCTGCCTGCCACGATACTCGGGCTTGGGATCGGGCCTGCCGTCATTGCCCACGAGGGCTCGACGTTGATCGTGGTCTTCAACGCGCTGCGGCTTTTGGCGTTTCGAGAGGTGCCTTTCGCCGGGCTGCAACCGGCCACGGAGGAGCGCAAGGGATGAGCGAAGCCAATTTCGATCTCGGCTCGGCCGACAAACGAAAGACCCTGTGGCTGGTCCTGGCGCTCAACGTCGCCATCGCCGCAGGCTTTTTCGTGACGGCTTTCCTGGGGGATTCGAATGCACTCCTGGCTAACGGTGTCGACAACTCCTCGGACGCAGTTGTCTATGCTTTGAGCCTGTTGGCGCTGACGCGGTCACGTCGCTGGAAACGAGGCGCCGCGCGTTTCTCAGGCGTGATGCTGCTCATTTTTGCCGCCGGTGTAATGGCCGATGCTGTGCAGCGTTATCTCAACGGATCGACTCCCGGCGGCGCGCTCATGATCGGCATGGCGATCGTGGCCGCTGTCGTAAATCTGTGGTGCCTGCGCCTGTTGAACAAGCTGAACAACAAGGACGTGAATTTGCGCGCGGCAACGACGTTCAGCTTCAATGACTTCGTCTCGAACGGCGGCATCGTCCTTGCGGGGATCGCGGTCATGCTGACAGGGGCGAACTGGCCCGATTTGATTGTTGGCATCGCTGTCGCCTGCATCGCGGTTTATGGTGGGATCGAGATCTTGCGTGATGCTCATAAGGACACCCACCAGTAATTCTCAACCGCTCTGCTCGAGCAGAAAAAGCCGGACCATCCCCCCGGCGTGAGGACAAATTCGAGCGTTCGAGAGATTTCGATCGCGTCGTTAAAGACCAATCCCGCACCAGGTCATATGTGCATACCTTGCCCCAGCAAGACGAGAGCCGCTTCCTTCAGCGACTCCGGCAAGGTGGGATGTGCATGGGTCGTCAGTGCGAGGTCTTCGGCCGTTCCCCCATATTCCATCAACAGCACCGCTTCAGGGATCATTGTGCCGGCGTCGGGGCCAATGATGTGGGCGCCGAGCAGACGATCGGTATTCGCATCCGCCAGCAGCTTGGTAATTCCACGGGTGTCGCCGTTACAGCGCGCGCGGCTGTTCGCCAAAAATGGAAATGTGCCAGACTTGTATTCGACACCAGCAGCCTTCAATTGCTCCTCGGTTTGTCCAACGCTCGCGACTTCGGGCGAGGTGTAGATGACGGCCGGCACTGTATTATAGTCTACCCCAGCGTAGCGTCCGGCGATCCCTTCCACGCACCTCACCCCATCCAAGGTCGTCTTATGCGCGAGCATCGGTCCGGCAATCACATCGCCAATCGCGTAAATCCCTGAAACCTGAGTCTTGAAACCAAGCTCGACCGGAATGCGCCCCTTGGGGTCCAGCGTGATTCCCACCCGCTCCAGTTCCAGGCCGTCGGTGTACGGCCTGCGCCCCACCGCGACGAGTACGACATCGGCGGTGAGCGTCCCGGTTTCGCCGCCTTGAGCCGGTTCGACCGATACGAGCAGGTCGTCAGGGCGCTTCTCGACACTGGTCACCTTGGTTTCGAACTGAAATTCCAGGCCCTGCTGCTTCAGTGCCTTGAGCAGATGCCGCGCAATTTCGCGATCCATGCTGGGGACGATACTTTCGAGGAACTCGATCACCGTGACCTTGGCCCCTAGACGCCGCCAGACGCAGCCAAGCTCAAGGCCGATATAGCCGCCGCCGATCACGACCAGATGCTCTGGCACCCTCGTTAAGGAGAGTGCGCCGGTGTTGGAGACGATGCTCATCTCGTCGATATCGATCCCTGGCAGGTGCGCCACGTCGGACCCAGTCGCGACGAGTATGCCTTTGCTCGCGGTCAGCGATCGGGCGCCGCCTTGGACCAAGTCAACGGTGAGCCGGTCGGCAGCCTCGAACCGCGCGCTTCCTCTCACCCATTCGACGCCGTTTTTCTTCAACAGGTGCTCGACGCCCTTGGTAAGTCCGGTGACGACCTCATCCTTGCGGCTGATCAATTGGCCCAGGTTCAAGGCGACCCCGCCGATACCGATACCGTGCTCCTCCAGTCCCTCGCTCACTTGGGCGAACAATTCCGTGGAATGGAGAAGAGCCTTGGAGGGAATGCAGCCGACGTTAAGACAGGTGCCGCCCAGCGTGGGCCGACGTTCAATGCAGGCGACGCTCATCCCGAGCTGAGCTGCGCGGATGGCTGCTGGGTAGCCCGCGGTGCCACCGCCGATTACGATGATATCGAAGTCGTCGCTCATCCGTGGATCCTTGGTAGCCACATCTTTTGAAGTGAACGCCGCTCATGGCGAACCGGTCCGCAGCAGCCGACGCGCGCTGCTTTGCCCAATGCCACATCGCGATTATATTGAATTGGCGGGGCGGACGCCGGGCGGGATGCTCTTTCGGGCCACTCGCCGATTGTACCAGAAGCCGAACAGCACCGCGGCCAGCATGACCAACTGGGCGAGCACTGACTGCACCGTGGGGGTGAGGCCGAGCAGGTCGATCCGCGGCACGAGTGCGAGGGGCTGCACGTCGATCAACCCCGCCTCCTGAAGGGCCGCTACGCCTTTGCCGGCGAGGACGACGGCCAAGATGGCGATGAGGGCGGAGCTGTACGCGAAGAACCTCGCGATCGGAATTTTCCGGCTGTAACGGAGCATTCCGACGGCGATCACTGCAAGCAGAACAATGGCCGCGAGCGCTCCCGCGGCGACAGCGCCAGAATTGCCCTGGTTCCAGAGCGTTGCATAGAAGAGAACCGTTTCGAACACTTCGCGATAGACGACGAGAAAGGTAAGCCCAAACAGGAACCAGGCAGACCGCTTCGAGAGCGCCTTGCTGAGCCGCTCGTTGATGTAGCGCTGCCATGCCCCGGCCTGGGCTTTCCCGTGCATCCAGATTCCGACCGACAGGAGTATTATCGCAGCCAAGATCGAACCGAAGCCTTCGGTCAGCTCGCGGCTCGCCCCGCTTACACTGATCAAATACGTCGCTGCCGCCCAGGTGGCTACGCCAGCCACCAGCGCTGCCACCCACCCGCCATGAACATAGCCCAGCACATCCTGGCGATCGGCCTTCCTGAGGAACGCGATCATCGCGATAACGAGGAGAAGCGCCTCCAGCCCTTCGCGCAAAAGAATGGTGAAGGCACCCAAGAAGCTGGATGCAGCGCTGGCCTTATCGGGGCTGAGCTGAACTTCGGCGTCTGTGAAGAGGGTCTGTACTATCGCGACCTGCGCTCGCACCTCGTCTACCGGCGCGCCGCGGCCGATGCGGGCGCGCAGCTCGGCCATCGCCCCTTCGATCCGCCTCATCAGCGAAGCATCACGCGCCGTCAGGAGCGGCTCAACGGGTTCGAAACCGTCGAGGTAGGCAGAAAGCGCCAGGTCAGTTGCTCTCGCCCGTTGACCAGCTTCATAGGCGTCGAGCGCCTCCTGCAATCGCTCCTTGGCCAGACTGAGTGAGCCCTCCGGTCCGGAAAGAGCCTCTGGATTGCCGCGCAAGTAGGCGGTGACGGCCCGCGCCTTCTCAGCTCCCAGCTTCTCTTCGAGCTGCGCCGGGGTCATGCCGGCCAAGGCAGTCATGTTTGGGATCAGTCGGCGCAGTGCATCGTCATTCGACCAGGCCGTCTCTCCAGAGCGAGCAAGCTTGTTTGGATACGCGTAGCGGCCAACGTGGAATGCGAGCGCCCATCGGTCATCAGGGCTGAGCTGTGCAAAGGAAGGCATGGCCGTGCCTTCGAGGCCCTGCTCGATGACCTGATAGAGGCCGAAGAGGCTCCGTTCACGCGCTCTAGCCTCGTCGGTGAAGCCGATCGGAGGCGGGTCCATGCCGCCTGCCGCCGAACCTCGCCCGTCGCCCATCGATCCATGGCAGCTGGCGCAGTTCTGAGCATAGAGCGTTGCGCCTCGGCTGAGATCGGGCAGGTTCGACGGGGCAAGCGGCACCGGGTAGGCAGCCAAAAGGACTCTTCCCAGCTCCCGGGCCGACGTGGCGATGCTTTCCGGGGCCGCCTTCGCAGCGATATCGGCCTCGAGTCGCTTTGCTCCTTGCAGCAGGTTTGCCCGCGCTTCGGTTGGCGCTAGCTCGTCGAGGCGCTGGCGCACGCTCGCGGAGAACTCCACCATCTCGACGTATTCGGCCTCGTTCACCACTCGGCCGTCAGAGACCGCACCTGCGTAATCGACTGCGATATAGTCCAGAAGACGCCATATGGTCTGAGCCGGCGCCGTCTGCGCACGGGCCGGAGCGGCGAGGACGCAGCCGAGCAGAAGCGCGAGGGCCAACGCCTTGAGGTAGCGGAAAGTCGTCATGCCTTCGCACGCAACTCGCCGCCAGCGTCTCGGATGATCTCCCACGCCGACTGCAGGAAAATTACGGCAATTACGGCAGCCACGATGATGTCGGGCCACGCGCTGTCGAGGAAGAAGACGAGCGCAGCTGCCGCGATTACCGCCACGTTGTTGATCGCGTCGTTGCGCGAGAACAGCCAGATCGCTCGGGCTTGTGCGTCGCCACCGTCCCGGAAACGAGCGAGGATCAGGGCCGCGGTCACGTTCACGATCAGCGCTGCGATGCCGATGCCCCCCATCAGCTCGGGCTCCGGCGGAATGGCGTTCAGAGCGCGCCAAATGGCCATGGCGATGACGGCGAGGCCGAGCGCGCCGAGAAAGAGCCCCTGTGTTATCGCTATTCGCGCCCGGGTGGATGCCGCCCATCCGAGAGCGAGCAGACCGACGAAAGTGATCGAGCCGTCGCCGAGAAAATCGAGCGCGTCAGCTTTCAGCGCCTGGCTGTTGGCGATGAATCCGCCGACGATCTCGACGAGGCCAAAGCCCACATTGAGGATGACCACCCACCACAGCGCGCGGCGGTACGCGGGATCGGTTTGGGCCCGCTTGGTGTCGCCAGTGCAGCCGCAGCCGTCTGATTCGTTCGCTTCCATTGCCGCTCCCTACAACCTCCAGCCGCTGGAGGATCAAGCCCCTTTCTGCGAATGTGTCGCAATTAATTCCGGAAGGGCTTAATCGCCTGGAAGAGGCTGATCGCACCGGTGGCGGTCGGCACGACGGCTTGAGGTGCGACGGCGGCCTCATCATAGTCGGAAAGGATGCTCTCCAACGCCCCATCTGCGTTTGGCTGCGTGTCTGCCAGGCCGTCGATCCCCTGGACCGTCAGGCGGAACAGCGCACGCATCAACGCGCCGCTTTGGTGAGCGTAATCCGCGATGTGGACTTCGCCACCCGGCCTGATGCTAGCGAACATCGCCGCCACACCCTCTCGTTTGCCCGCGAGCGGAACCTGATGGAAGACCAGGCTCGACACGGCCTTGTCGTAGCTGCCGCCAAGACCGGCGACGTCCCGAGCAAACCCTTGCCGCCAGGCGATCTCGATGCCAGCGGCCTCGGCCTTCTTCCGAGCTAGTGCGAGCACGTGTGGGTCCGGATCGATCGCGGTAATCCGGGCTCCCGGCGCCGCTCGCTTCAACATCAGCGCGAAAGTTCCGGTACCGCAGCCGACATCGATGATCGTCTCGTTGTTATGCGGCGCGACCTGTCGAAGAAGTTCGCTCCGCCAGACGGTCTCACGCGTCAAGAGTCGGATTGCCAGGTCATCGGCACGCGTTAGCCCCGGTCTTCCCAGTGCGGGAGTGAAGTGGTCGCTATCCATCTTGCGGGCGTCTCTACTCCGGCCTTGGCGGCGGCTCTTCGCTCTCCTACATCCTCCAATGACTGGAGGATCAAGCGGAATGTCGAAGATGTTGATGATAGGCGATCTTGCCGCCGCAACCGGAACGAAGGTCAACACGATCCGCTTCTATGAAGAGATCGGGCTGATGCGCCGCGCAGCGCGGACCCAATCAGGCCGGCGGACTTACGGTGCGGGTGACCTGGAACGACTGCGTTTCATCCGGCATGCAAGGAAGCTAGGGTTTGAAACCCAGGAGATCCGGTCGCTGCTCGCGCTGGGTGACGATCCTGAAAGACCATGCGACGAAGTGACGCAAATCGCGGTGCGGCACCTCGACGATGTGAACGAAAAAATCGCCAGGCTCGCGCTTCTGCGCGATGAACTCGAACAAATCGCTCGTTCCTGCGCGGGCGGATTGGTTTCAGAATGCCGGATCATGGATAGCCTTGGCGCCTAGCAGCCCGCCCGCCATCCAGATTGCCTGCGTACACACGGAGATGACGCCACCGCGGGGCAAGCAGGAGCGGAAAAGCCGACTCATTAAGCTGAGCCCGCTGTCCCAGACGACGTTATGGATGATCATTCTAGTCTCGCGGAAATCCAGTGCTCGATTTCATCTTCTGGCCACGCCACCACATAGCCCCCAAGCTGGACCGGTTTCGGAAACCTGCCCTCGGCCATCCAGCGGTAGATCGTCGATCGGCCCAGTCCGACCCGGTGCTTGACTTCAGGGAGGCGGATAAGGCGCGGGACCTTGCGCGGCTCAGGCGCTGCAGGATCGATCGCTTCACCCATGATGGCCTCCCTGGCTGGAGGGGAAACCGTCACCAAGCAGCGCATCCCTGCGTTCGAGTTCCTCGATATGGTCGGACAGGAGCCGGGCGACGCGGTGCGCCGTTCCCTTGGCCCAACGCGGCCTCACATTGTGGACCTGATTTCCCAGGACACGCTCGAGTGCCGACGGCAGTTCGCCGGTAAAATCCTCAAAAAACTGCGCGAGATCCGATTGCAGCCAGGCAATTGCATGATCGCCGCTGCTGACGAGGAACAGCAAGATATGGGCCTGCGGGGTAACGCCGCTCGCGGCAAGAATGCGCAGGGCCTCGCCGAGGCTGGCAGAGCGCTCGCCAGCCAGCACACGGCGCAGGGCATCCTTATGAATCTGCGCGTCGCGCGCGATATCGCAGCGAGTCCGGCCGCTGGCCTCGACTGCGGCAAGCAGCAGCCGGGCGAGATCGGCGCGAACCTGCTGTTCGGCAAGGAGCGCCATGTTGGTCATCGATGGATCCTTTCGTGTGTTGGTGATCGACTCGACGGCTAACCGCGAAGGAAGCCTGTAGGAAAACGAAAAGAACGGAAAGAGAACATAGAGGAAGGAGCGAATCAGCTTCCTACGGCGATTCGCGCGAATTTCGGCTCGCTGATCGCAGTTCGCGGCACGCCGCGCGCAGAAGGCGGCTAAGTTGGCGCACCTGGTCGCAGGGCCAGCGCGAAACTCGGCCCGGACCCTCGTCCATGTCGCTTTTCGCTTGGTCGATGGGGCCAAAGCGCACTCGGCCATTTCCTACACCCCAGCTCCGCGGCGAGGAATGAACATACAGCGAACACGCTCGCTGGTTCGATGTTCAACCTTCCCGGAGTTCCTCCCGATGCTCACCAAGCCGCTCAGCGCCGCCCGTCCCCGGGGCCGCGACTATATTCTTCCCGCCATTGTAGCGTTCGCCTGCGCCGGTGCCGCCTATGCGGGCGCGGACACCACTTTCGATCCGGCGCTGCAGAAGTTCACCGACTTTCTCGAAGGGTCGGGCGGCAAGATCATCACCGTCATGTCGCTCGCCGGCGGCCTCATTGCACTGGCCTCGGGGCGCTTTGCGCTCGGTCAGGTGGCGGTGCCGGTGGGCGTCGGGATCGGCGTCGGCACCGGCGTGCCGATCGTCACCTCGGTCGTGACCGCGGTCATCTGACAGCGGTCGAACGGCAGGAGGGCGGCATCATGGCCGACAGATACCTTGTTCCACGGCGGCTCGACGATCCGGAGCTCATCGGCTTTTGGACCATCGACGAGTTCGCGGGACTTCTCGTCCCGTTCGCCTGGGGCATTCTTGCGCAGCACATCATCATCGGCACGGGCCTATCGGTCGTGACCTGGTTCGCCCTGCGGAAGGCGAAGGCAGGCAATGCTGGGTCGAAACTGGTGCATGCTGCCTACTGGTATCTGCCCGGGAGCTTCCTGGGGTTGAAAGCCACGCCGCCCTCCCATTGCCGCCTGCTGGCCGGGTGAGAGGAGGACAGACATGCAAACCGAATTCGCGCACGCGCAGGCGCAGCGGTATCTCGCCCAGCGCAACCGCTTCGCTGGGCTGAGCGCCATCCTGGCGGCGACCAGCGTGCTGGGCATCGGAGCCGCGATCACCCGCGACGAACAGGTGGTTCTCGTTCCGGTCACCGCCGAGACGCTGACCGTCTCGAGCGGCGGGATCGATACGCATTACCTTGAGCTCGTCACCCGCGATACCGCGCTGATGCTCCTGAACCGCTCGCCCGAAAGCCTCGACTACTGGATGGAGCAGATCCTCAAAGTGGCCGATCCGGCGGCGCACGGCCGTCTCAAGGCCGATCTGGTCAGGATCGTCGACGAGCAGCGCGGCTCCGACGTCAGCCAAGCCTTCGTGATCCGCTCGATGGCGGTCGACACCAAGAGCCTCACCGCAAGCGTCACCGGCACGCTCAAGACCTTCGTCGGAGCGCAGGTGATCGCGAGCCAGGAACGGACCTTCCGCTTTGCCTGGGCGAAGCGCGGGCTTTCGCTCGGCCTCACCGGATTCGAGCAAATTACCACAGACGAGGAGCAGCCATCATGAGCCTCTTTTCCACGCCGCTGAGCGCCGCGCTCGCCGGGACCGGTCTTGCCTGTTTCTGTATCGGCGCGACCCGGATTCCCGACAGCGGCCTGCGCGCGATCGGCGCGGCCTTCGTGGCGGCATCGTTCGCGCTGGTCGCGGTTCCCGCGCATGCGGATCAGTTCATCGAGGCGGCGGACAACGCGACGATCGACTGCGAGCTCGCACGCGGCGAACTGACGCGCATCGCACTGGTCGAGGACGGCTTCGCCAATGTCTCAAAGATCGCCAGCGGCTTTCCCTACAACGATTTTCAGGTGACCCACGAGCCGGTGCGCGGCGACATCTACATTTCGGTGCCGCCGCAGTTCGCCTCGGACAAGGTCAGCTTCTTCGCCACCAGCAAGGCCGGCTACGTTTACCGGTTCGCCTGCCGCCTCGGCGGGGTGGACGCGGGCCAGCTGTTCATCACCAATCCGGCGCTCGTCCGCAGCGAGGCGGCCGAATGGGAACAGGAAAGCGGCCAGAACGAAGCCGCCATCCGTCTGATCGAGGCGATGGCGAGCGATGGGGTGCTGCCCGGCTTCTCGGCGCGGGCCGAACTGTCGCGGCCGCGCCGCACCGGCGCCATCGAGGTTCAGCAGGTCGCGCAGTACGACGGGGCCGCGCTGACCGGCCAGCGCTTCCTCATCCGCAACCGGGGCAAGGAGCCGATCGCGCTCGGCGAGGAACGCGAGGCGCCCGCGGGCGCGCTCGCCTTCGCCTACGGCCGCGACACGCTGCCTCCCGGCGAAGCGACCAGCGCTTTCCTTGTCTTCAGCACTGGAGGGCTCGAGTGATGGTCAACGCATCCGAGGCCGCGCCCGAACGCGCGCAGCACGACACCGGTCATGCCGAAGGCCGACGGACCCTCAACACCCAGATCGCCAGGCGGCAGAAGCTGCTGCTCGCAGGGCTGGGCGCGCTCGTCCTGATCGGTGGGTCGTGGATCGTCTTTGGCGGCGAGGACGATGGCGGCGCCGCGACTGAGGGCGCGGCGACCATCGACACCGGCGGTCTCGTCAACCGCAACCTCTCGCAGCGCGAGTTCGTCGCCACCTACGGCAATCGGCTCGACGCGCAGGGCCGGGCGATCAAGGATCTCCAGGAAACGCAAGTGCCTCGGCCGGCGATCGAGCAGGAGCTCGAAGCGCTGCGTTCCGAAAACGCGCAGATGCGCAGCGACGGTCAGACGGCGATCGATGCGATCTCGGCCGAGAACGCCGCCTTGCGTGGCGAGCTGCAGCAGGTTCGCCAGGCCGAGCCACCGGCACCGGCCGCCCCGCCGCCGACCTATGGGCCGGGGGTCACGCCGCCGCAGCCGCAACAGGGGCCGCAACAGGGCGACGCGCTTGCGTCCGGTCCGCAGGCCGGAGGCCTCAGCACGCTCAGCTTCGGCGAGCCGGGCGAGGCAAAGAGCCGCCCGGCGGTCGAACGCACGCCTGCTCTGATGCTCGAGGCGAGCCGCGACTACCTGCCGCCCAATTCCTATGCCCCGGCGCGGGTGATCGTCGGGGTCGATGCCTCGACCGGCGTTGCCAGCCAGACCGATCCGTTGCCCGTGGTGCTGAGGATCACCGGTCCCGCACGCTCGGTCGTCAGCGGCAAGCGGCTGCTTACCACCGACCTTACCGGCTGCCTCGTCAACGGCGCGGCGCGCGGCGACCTCTCGGCCGAGAAGGTCTACGTCAAGCTCGCGCGGATGACCTGCGCGCAGCCCGGCGGCCGCTACGCGGTGAGCGAGGTCAAGGGCTTCATCGCCTTTGCCGGCAAGTCGGGGGTGCGCGGCCGCGTGGTCAGCCGCGAAGGCAGTCTCGTCGGGCAGGCGCTGCTCGCCGGGATCGTCGGCGGCTTCGGGCGCGGCTTCTCCGCCAATGCCAACGGCATTTTCACCGGGCAGGTGGGCGCCAATGGCCAGCGCGAGGCGCTGTCGCCGACCGACATTCTCGCCGGCGGTTTCGGCCAGGGCGCGGGCGACGCCGCCGACACGGTCAGCCGCTACCTCATCGAACGCGCAGAACAATACCAACCCGTCGTCGAGATGCCGACCGGCATCGAGGTCGAGATCGTCTTTCTCGACGGCGTCCATGTCAGGAGCACCAAGTAACATGAATTTTACGCATACCCGCCCGGGCCTCAAAGCCCGCGCCGCCCATGTCGCGCTCGCGATGACCGGCGCCGCCACGGTGCTGACACTCGGCGTCGCCGCCGTCACCGCGCTTCCCGCCAATGCGGCCGGTCTCGCAAGCGATGTCGCCGCCGCGCTCAAGCTGCGCCTTCCGAAAACGCCGGTCGACGCGCTGACCTGCGACACGCTCGGCCCGTGGTGTGAGGTCGTCTCGGGCGACACGCTGTTCTATATCGACGAGACCGCGCGCTACCTCTTCGTGGGTCGGCTCTACGACATGGAAGAGCGGCGCGATGTTACCGCCGCGCGGCTGCTCGAACTCAATCCCGATCTGCTGGCCGCGGGCGGCGCCCGGGCACGTTCAGAACAAAACGAGACCACTTCGAGCGTTGCGCCGGCTAAAGTCGACTTGGCGAGCCTGCCCGCCGAGGGCGCAATCCGCTGGGGCAACCCGAAAGGCGCGAGGCTGGTGGTCTTCTCGGATTTCCAGTGCGGCTATTGCCAGCGCCTTGCGGGTGAACTCGTCAAGGCGAAGGTCCAGGTCGAGGAGCGCCCGATCTCGATCTTCGGCGCGGCGAGCCGGCAGCTCTCCGAGACGGTGCTCTGCGCGAAGGATCCCACAAAGGCGCTCCACGCTGCCTATGCCGGCGAGCTGGAGGCCAACGGCAAATCCTGCGCCAAAGCCAAAGCGCTCGATGCCAACGAATCCTTCGCGAAGACCAACGGCTTTGCCGGTACGCCGGTCATTGTACGCGCCAGCGACGGCGCGGTGCTCCACGGCTTCCGCGATGCCCAGACGCTGCGCGCGTTCGCCGCGGGCGAAAAAGGGCCGCGGTCATGAGCGCGCGCATCCGCAACCTCGCCTGCGGGATTGTCGCGGCATCGCTGCTCGCCGGCTGCGCCACGCTCGGCGGCAACGTCGAGGGCAATTTCGCCTGCCGCGCGCCCGAAGGCACCTGCGCCCCGACCTCGCTGATCGACGCCCAGGCGACCGGTGTGGCTGCCGGTCAGGAGACGCTGCCCGTCGCTTCCGCACAGGGCCGGACGTCCGTGGGTCGCAGTCTGCGCATCGTGCTTGCCGCGCACCGCGACGAAGCAGGACGCGAGCACGAGGCGCGCGTGGTCCAAGTCGTGCTGCCCGAGCCCGCTGCAGAAGGCTGGCGGCAGCCGAGCGGGACCGGCGAGCTGCTGCGCGCAATCGGCCAGGCGGTCGCTCGCGCGCCGGAGCCCGAGAATTCCCAGGATCCCAACCTCCCCGAATTGCCGGACCAGCTGTTCCTCCCCTCGCAGCCCGGTCCGGCGATACCCGGCGCAGATGCGCCGGAACCCGGGGCACCCGGTCGTAACGCCTCCCCCGGCCGGGTGCCCCATCCGCTTGTCCAACCAGCCCCAGAACAAGGAGACCAGCAGTGAGCTTTTCGCTTGGCGCCGCGCGCGACGCGGTGCTCTCCGGCCTTTTCGCCGATACCGACCGCGCGGAGCATGCCCGTGCGCCGCTGATGCTCGACATGCTGTCGGACTGGCTGCCCTACCGGGTCTATGACGAGCGCACCGGCCTCTACCGCAACCGCGCGTCGAAGGGTTTCGTGCTCGAAGTGACCCCGCTGGTGGGCGCGGACGAGCGCACCGGCGAGATCCTCGGGCAGTTCTTCTCCGAAGGGATGCCGGCGGGCGCCTGCCTGCAGGTGCTCAATTTCGCTTCGCCCCGGATCGGTTCGGTGGTCGGTCCCTGGTTCGCGCCGCGTTACGAGCAGGGCGGGATTTACGAGGCGATCGCGCGGGCGCGCACGCAGCGGCTGTATGATCTGGTCTGGCAATCAGGCTCGGCGCATGCTCCGTTCCACGCGCGCGCCACCCGGCTGATCCTGTCGCTGGGCGTTCCCCTGCCCGGCAATGTGAGCGATGCCGAACTTACCGAATGCCGCGAGGGCTTGCTCGGCATGCTCCATTCGCTGGGATTGCACGCGGCGAGCCTCGAGCCGCACGGCCTCCTGTCGCTGATCGACGAGCTGACCTCGCCGACCACGGCGCGCGAGCCCGACCGGGTAGACTGGAACCGCCACGAGACGCTCGACCTCCAGGCGATCCGCCGCGACATCGAACTCGAGGTCGAGGACGACCGGTTGATCCTGCGCACCGAGCGCTTTCGCGAGACCGGCCGCGACCGCGACGGCGTGCCGCAGGTCGGCGAATGCTATCCCGACCGCTTCGATCTGCGCCACTATGCCGTGCGCTCGACGCCCGAGCGCTGGGCGCCGTGGGAATGCGCGCGCCTCATCGGCGACATGTTCACCGACAAGCTGCGTTTCCCGTGCCCCACGGCGACAATGCTGTGCCTCGTCTATCCCGACCAGGAAGCCGCCGCCGCGCGCGCGGGCTACAAGTTCATGCGCACCACCAGCCTCTCGGACACGAAGAGCGCGCGCTTCCTGCCCCGGCTCGGCGAGCAATCGGCCGAATGGCGCCATGTCCAGGCCGAGCTCCAGGCGGGCAAGAAGCTGGTCAAGCTGTTCTACGGCCTGACCACGATCTCGCCGCTCGGCCAGGGCGACACGCACGAGCGCGTGGTCAAGGCGATCTACAAGGCGGCGGGCTGGGACCTCGCCGACGAGCGCTTTCTCCAGCTCCAGGGGCTGATCGCCGCCTTTCCGCTGAGCCTCGCCGATGGGCTCGCAAGGGACATGACGCGGCTCAAGCGCCTCAAGACCATGCTCTCGACCACCGCGGCGAACATCGCGCCGATGCAGGGCGAGTATCTCGGTAGCGACATTCCGCATCTGCTGCTCGTCGGCCGGCGCGGCCAGCCCTTCTTCTGGTCGCCCTTCGAGAACCGCGCGGGCAACCACAACATCGCCATCTGCGGCAAGTCGGGCTCGGGCAAGTCGGTACTGCTGCAGGAACTGTGCGCGGCGCTACGGGGCGCGGGCGCCAAGGTCGTGGTGATCGACGACGGCCGCAGCTTCGAGCACTCGGTCAAGCTCCAGGGCGGGCGCTTCGTCGAGTTCACGCTCGCCTCGGGCTTCTCGCTCAACCCGTTCTCGATGGTCGACGATGCCCGCGCCCAAAGCGACGAGGATTACCGGCTCGACTGCTTCGCGATGATCAAGGCGATCGTCGGGCAGATGGCGCGTCCGAGCACGGCGCCGAGCGATACCGAGCGCGGCCTCATCGACCGCGCGATTACGCAAGTCTGGGACAGCCTCGGCAGCGGCGGCAGCATCGACGATGTCGCGCATGCGCTCCACTCGACAACAAACGAGGCCGGCAGGGAGCTCGCGACCGCGATCGGTCCGTTCTGCCGCGGCGGCAGCTATGCCGGGTTCTTCTCCGGCAAGGCGAGCTTTGCCTTCGAGGACGATTTCACGGTCTTCGAGATGAGCGATCTTGCTTCACGCGAGGAGCTGCGGAGCGTGGTCCTCTCGGCGATCATGTTCATGACCGGTCAGGCGATGACCCGCTCTTCGCGCTCGACGAAGAAGCTGCTGCTGATCGACGAGGCCTGGGCCATGCTCAAGGGCGGTTCGATGGGCGAGTTCGTCGAGACCTATGCCCGCACGGCGCGCAAATACGGCGGCGCGCTCGCGACCGCCACGCAATCGCTCAACGACTATTACAAGTCGGACGGGGCGCGCGCCGCGCTCGAGAACAGCGACTGGATGCTGGTGCTCCAGCAGAAGGCTGAGACCATCGCCGATTTCCGCAAGGAAGCACGGCTCGAAATGGACGACCGCACCGAGACGCTGATCCGCAGTCTCAAGCGCTCGGGCACCGAATACAGCGAAGTCTACATCAAGGGTCCAGAGATCGAGGCAGTCGGCCGGCTCGTGCTCGACCCGTTCTCGGCGACAATCTTCTCGTCCGATCCCGACACCTATGCCGCGATCCACAAGCATGTCGCCGACGGCATGCCGCTCGACAAGGCGATCGGCCAGGTCGCGGGGATCGCCGGCTCGGCCCGAGGAGCCGCATGATGGTCCTCGACTACGAAACGCCGGTCGATCGCATTGCAAGCGGGCAAAGCCGGGCGAGGCAGATCGACACGAGGTCGCTGGCGCAGGGCACCTGCCTCGTCCTGATCGAGGCCGCGGGATTTGCGATGAACATCGTGCTCGTCGTGCTCGGCCTGCCGCTGTTCGCGTTCCTGTTCCTCGCGGGGTGGGATCTGGGACTGCTGTTCGCGCAGCTCGGCAACCTTGCCGATCACTACCGGCTCGCCGAGCCGGTCGCCCGGCACCTGTTCAGCCAGGACCTCAAGGTCGCGTTCCTGTTTGCCGCGGGTTGTTACGCGCTGCTGCGCCTGCCGGCCTTCCTCCGGCGGCTCGAGCGCCGTCTCGCCGAAGGAGACAGGCGTCATGACTAGACTGCGGCTCCCCCACCCCAGGCTGGCCCTCGGAATCCTCGCGACGCTCGGCCTTGCCGCTGCGCTGCTCTGGGCCGCGTGGATCACGCGCGCGGTGACCGAGAACCCACCGCCGCGGATCGTTACGGTCCGTCTCGCCGAGACCATCGGGAAGTTCGTCGACGAAGCCGCGCGCGCCGATGCCGAGCCGCAGGCCGTGCAGGCGGCGAGCCTTGCCTATCTGAAGGCCGCCGAAGCGTCGGTCGCCGAAATGGGCCGCGACGGACGGGTCGTGCTGGTCGCCGAGGCGGTGCTCGCGGGCGCGGCCGAGGACGCCACACCCGAGCTCGAGCGGCGGATTGCCGCAAAGCTCCAGCAGGAGCCGCGCCGATGAAGCGTCCCTCCATTCACTGGCGCCGCCCGCTTATCCTTTGCGCGCTGTGCGCCTTGCCGCTGGCCTGGGCGCCGCTCGACGCCTTCAGCAAGGACCACGCCCTGCTGCTCAACGCGAGCCCGAGCTTGCCCAACTGGGCGTTCTGGCTGGACAAGCGCGCGCCCATCGAGCGCGGCAGCCTGGTCTTCTTCGAGCCGCCGCCCAGCGCGCTTATCGAAACCCATTTCGGATCGGATCCGCAGATGTTCGGCAAGCGGGTGCTCGGCCTGCCCGGCGATGTCGTGACGCATCACGGCATGGCTGTCCTCATCAACGGCGAGAAGGTCGCGAAGCGCCTCGGCAAGACCCGGCTCGGCGTACCCCTGACGCGAGGTCCCGCAGGAACGATTCCTGCAAACTGCTACTACACCGGCACCGATCATCCACGCGGACTCGACAGTCGCTACGGTGCGATCGGCTTCGTTTGCGCCGGGCAGATCCTCGGCAGCGGGAGGGCGATCCTGTGATCCGCCTCCCGCTTGTCCTGACAATCGCTCTTGCTTTGCCGGCTGCCGCTCAGGCGCGCGACTACGGCCAGCAAGGCGCGGTCTTTCCGGTGATCGAGCGCGATCTGCTCGAGCAGATCCACTCGCGCCTCGTCGCGATGGAAAAATCGGGCGAGACCGCGAAGCTCAACGACCAGTTGAAGCGACGCACGGCGGCGCGCGTCAATCGCCCGGACCCGGTCGCCGGGATCGCGCGCGCGATCGACGATCGCAGCTGGTCGTTCGATCCGACGATCACGCTTGCCGCCGATATCAGGGGCGCGAAGGGCGAGCTGATCCATGCCGCGGGCACCACGGTCAACCCGCTCGACAGCGTTGTATTACGCGCCGACCTCCTCTTCCTCGACGGCGACGACGCGGCGCAGGTCGCCTGGGCGCTCAAGCAGGACCGGCAGGCCAAGTTGATCCTCATCAGTGGCGCGCCGCTCGAGCTGATGAAGGCCCGCCAGCGCCGCTTCTATTTCGACCAGGGCGGCAAGCTCACCGAGCGCTTCGGGATCAGGGCCGTGCCCGCGCGCGTGCGCCAACAGGGCCGACTGCTCGCCGTGAGCGAGATCGCGCTTTCCGCGAAGAAGGAGCCAGCGCGATGAGAGCCCTGCGCAAATTCGCCGCCGCACTGCTCGCTGCCGTGTCGCTGGCTCTGGCGGCGCCCGCCGCGGCCGATGCCGGGCCGGGCAAGTGCACCGGCAGCTTCGTCAACCCGATCACCGATATCTGCTGGTCGTGCCTGTTCCCGATCTCGGTCGGCGGGCTAGAGATCTGGCCCTCGAACCGGCCCGATCCCGACAATCCCGACCTGCCCGTGTGTCTGTGCGGCCTGAGGCCAGGCATCGCGATGGGGTTCTGGGAGCCGGTGCGGCTCGCCGATGTCAGCATGAAGCCCTGGTGCTTCGTAAACCTTGGCGGAATGAAGCTCGATCCCGGCTTCGACATCGGCTTCCGTTCGATCTCCGGGCCGTCGGCGATCGGCGGGGCGAGCCAGTACTATTCGAGCTGGCACGTCCACTGGTACGCCTATCCGCTGATCTACTGGATGGAGATCGTCGCCGATTTCCTCTGCCTCGAGCCCGGTTCGATCGACATTCTCTACATCTCCGAGATCGATCCGCTGTGGCAGGACAGCGAACTCACCGCGATCATCAATCCCGAGGCGGTCCTGTTCGCCAATCCGCTGGCGCTGGCCGCCTGCGCCGCCGACTGCGCGGCGGCGACCGCCAAGCTACCGATCGACGAGATGTTCTGGTGCGCGGGCTGCCAAGGCTCGATGTACCCGATGAACGGCAATGTCTCTGCCTCCATCGGGCACGTGCAAGCCTCGCGGCTCGTGCTCTCGCGCTTCGCCTACAAGCTTCACCGCGAGCTCGTCTCGTGGGGCACGATGGGCTCGAAGGGCCTGTGCGGCAAATACCTGATGCCGGTGATGCGCAAGCAGCAATACCGCTTCCAGGCAACTAATCCCAATCCGGCGACGAGCGGGCGCTACGCCTGCCCGCCGATCGGCACCTCCACCACGCTCCAGGAGCCCGGACAGGTCGTCCCCGCCATCGGCGAGGACATGGGATACCTCGTCTGGCGCAAGAGGAACTGCTGCGCTCTATGACCAAGTCCCTTCTGCTCCTCCCGCTCGTCTTCGCCCTCTCGCTTGGCGGTCTGGCGCTTGCGCAAAGCGCATCGGGCGATCTCGATCTCGATGCGATCCGCGCGCGCGCAGCCGAACATGCCGGCGATGCCGAGGCGCTTGCCACCGCGGTGCGCGAGCGGGCCGATGTGCTCGCCGAGGATGCGCGCAGCACGCAGAACGGCGCGCAGGCCAACCGTGCGGCCTATGTCGAGAGCGTCGGCACCGACCTCACTAATCATGCGCTCGATTTCGACGCAATGGTCCGTGCCCAGGCGCAAGCCGAAACGGCATCGCTGAGCGAAGGACCGCGCTTCATCGCCTTCGCCTCGCTGTCGATGCCGCCCGAGGCCCTCAGGGCGCTGGTGCGCGACATGGGCCGCGCGGGCGGGGTCACCGTCCTGCGCGGGTTTCCGCAAGGCGACAGCGAAGGCTTCAAGAAGCGCCTCGCGGCGATCTGGAGCGACGGCAGCGAAGCCGGATCGCTCGGCGTCGATCCGCGGCTCTTTCGCGCCTTCGACATAAAGGCCGCGCCGAGCTTCGTCATGCTCAGCACCGATTTCAGCCCGTGCGACGGGTTCGATTGCAGAAGCGTGGTCCCGCCGCACGACCGGATCGCGGGCAATGTCAGCGTCGCCCATGTTCTCGAGACCTTCGCGCGAGGCGGCGGCCCCGGCGCGGCGCTTGCGCGGCTTCACCTCGCTCGCCTCGAAGGGGACTGGCCATGACCCGGATGATTGCCGCCGCGCTCGCCATGATCCTCGTTTTGCCGAACGCGAGCACCGCACAGACCACCGAGGCGGCCAAAACCGATGGCAAGCAGACAGCAAGAGACCTGCTAGACACCGCGCGCGACGCGGCTTCGGCGCCCGTCGATGCGAACCGCGTCCCCAATTACGATCCGCAGGCGACGCGCGACTTGCAGGACCTGGCGCAGAACCCCGAGCAGATCGAGGCGCGTGCACGGGCCACCGCAACGACGAACCCGGCGCTGCGCGCGATCCGCGACAGCATGGCCAGCCGCGCCGAGTTCGACCCGCAGGACATCTCGGACATGCTCGCACGGAGCCGCACGATCAGCGAGACCCCGCTCGATTATACCAGCGGCATGGCGGTAGGCGGCGCGCAGGGAACCTGCGTACCGCTTCCTCCCGGCGCCGGATCGGCAGGGACCTACTTTGCGACCTGCAATACCGGCACGCGGATCGACCAGAGCGCCGGCCAGTGCAGGGTTCCGCTCGTCGCAAGCGTTACCCGGCGGCCGCAGTATCACTACCTTTGCAGCAGGTTCGGCGACTTCAACAATTCGGGCGAGCCAGTCTGCGAAGGCTTCGCCGGCGCGAGCTGCCGCGCGACCGGCGAGCGCGAGGGCCGCTGCCTGCAGTGGTTCGACAATGGCTACACGCGGTTCTGCTCGGAACCGGGCGAACCGCTGACCGAGATGACCTGCGACGCTCCGGTGTCGGGCCGGACGCCCTATGCAGTCACAGCCACAACGGATGTAGCTGCCGCCCCCGACGAGAGCCAGTGCGCCGGTTTCGCGAGCAACGGCAATTGCACGCTCGACGCGGAAATCTGCACCGACAGCGCGCCGCAGACCCGGATAGTGGACGGCATCGCGGTCACCCGGCCCTGCTGGGCCTGGCAGCACAGCTATACCTGCGTCACCCGAAGCGCCGCCAGCGACTGCTCCGCGCTTGAGGACCAGGGAAGCTGCCGCTTTGTTCGCGAAGAGTGTTTGAGCGGCGACGAAGCATGCGAGACCTGGGAGCGTGTCTACGAATGCCCGCTTCAGGCCGGTGAAACGGGTGAGACGCAATATGTATGCGACGGCGACGTCTACTGCATCGACGGCTCGTGCGAGACGATCGAGCGCAAGGCGAATGACGAGTTCAAGGATGCGGTGACGGCGCTCCACGCGATGAACGAGGCGCGCGGGCAGTTCGACCCGCAAACGCTGACGCTGTTTCGCGGAACCCGCAACACCTGCTCGTCCAAGGTCTTCGGCGTGCTCAACTGCTGCAAGGGCAAGGGATTCCCGCTCATCCCCGGGATCAGCCTGCTGGTGGCGCTCGGCTGCGATCGCGAGGAAGTCCTGCTGCACGAGCGCGATGCGCAGGGGCTCTGCGCCTATGTCGGCACCTATTGCTCCGACAGCTTCCTCGGCGTGTGTCTGACCAAGAAGAAGGTTTACTGCTGCTTTGAGTCCAAGCTCTCGCGGATCCTGCAGGAGCAGGGCCGGCGGCAGCTGCCCAAGCCCTGGGGCAAGCCGAAGACCGAGACCTGTACGGGTTTCACGCTCGACGAGTTCGCGCGACTCGACCTCAGCCAGATGGATTTCTCCGAAGTCTATGCCGAGTTCACTGACGCCGCGCGGCTTCCGGACGAGCTCGAGACCAGCACCATCATCCAGCAGAAAATCCAGGACTACTACGCAAGGGAGGCACAGTGATGCGCGGCGCCATCAAACTCGCGCTCTGGACGCTTGCAGGCTTGTGCATGGCTGGCCCGCTGGCGGCACAGGACGCAGGTCCTTCAACCGATACGGCCGACGCCCTCTACTGCGCGGAGCGCAAGCTTGGATACTGGTTCTACTGCGTCAGGCCGACGCCCGCGCCTCGCGACGCAGAGCCGCAGGCCCCGCCAAGCGCAACCGAAGAGCTCGACGCGATCACGGGGACGTTGCGCGAACTGAAAGCGCAGGCAATCCTTCACCCCACGCCGGACAATGTCGCCGCCTACATCCGCTTCCAGCGCGAGCAGCTCGACCGCGCCTCACTGTTCTCCGACGTCTGGCAGCGCGCGCTGTGGCAGGACCCGGCACTCGACTACACGCTCGAACGTCCCGTCGGCGCGCTCGCAAAGAAACAGTGGCAGGATACCCGCGCGGCCGAGCGCGACGTCGCTATGGCCCGGCTCTCCGAACGCTATGGCCTGTTCTATTTCTTCGCCCAGACCTGCGGCGCCTGCGAGGTCATGAGCCCGATAGTCAAGGCGGTCGCGTCACGCTGGCGGATCACCGTGCGCGCGATCTCGACCGATGGCGGGCCGTCGCGGCACTTCCCGGATTACAGCGTCGAGAAGGGTCAGCGGCCGCGCATGGGGCTCGAGCCCGGGATCACCCCGGCGGTGGTCCTGTGGGACAGCGTCGGAAAGCGCCCGATCCCCATCGGCTACGGCGTGCTCTCGGCCGACGAGCTGCAGGACCGCATCTATCTCCTCACCTCGAAGGAAGCCGGACATGACTACTAAGCTCAGAACCATTGCGCTTGCGCTGGCCGCCACGAGCATGGTCGCCGCTCCGCTTGTTGCCCCCGCCTCGGCAAATGTCGGCGACAGCATGGACCGGTTCATGGATGACATGGGCGGGGCGGCGAACGTCACCGGGCCGACCGCCTTCGAAGGCCAGTCGGCGGGCTACTACAGCATGGGCAATGTCTGGACGCGCTTCCCGCAGAAGACGACCAACATCGCCAATCTCCAGCTGCCGCGTGCGCGCGCCGGCTGCGGAGGGATCGACATCTTCGCCGGCTCCTTTTCCTTCATCAATGCCAGCGAGATGGTCGCGCTGCTGAAGGCGGTCGCCAACAACGCGGTCGGCTTCGCCTTCAGCCTCGCGATCGATACGATCTGCCCCGAGTGCAACAAGATCATGCAGGAGTTCAGCCAGAAGGCGCAGCTCATGAACGAGCTGTCGATCAACTCCTGCGAGATGGCGCAAGGGCTGGTCGGGGGCGTGTGGCCCAAGGGCGATCTTGCCGACAAGGCGATCTGCGAAGCGATCGGCAATTCCGAAGGCATCTTTACCGATTATGCTGCGGCCAAGCATGGCTGCGGCACCCGGGGGCAGCGCGCCTCGACCAACGAGAATGGCGGCGAGGACTTCGCCGACGTCAACCCAGGGGTGCCGCGCAACTACACCTGGCATGTTCTCAAGCAGAGCGCCTTCTTCAACCCGGGCGGCACCTTCGACCGTGAGCTTGCCGAGTATGCGATGACCTTGATCGGAACGGTGATCTACGTGCCGCCCAAGGACGAGGAGCCCGGCAGGTTCGTGCCCTTTGCGGGCGACGCCTCCTCGACGCTGGTGACCGCGCTGCTCGACGGGACGCAGGGCCAGAGCGTGCGCGTGTTTCAGTGCGACGAGCCCGACCAGTGCCTCAATCCGAGCTTCCAGCAGCTGAGCCTTCCCAGCGCGAAGGCGATCAGGCCACGCGTCGCTCTGATGATCGGCAACATGGTCGAGGCCATCCGCACCGATACCGCGATCGGCGAGACCGAAATGGAACTGCTCCAGGTTGCCTCGCTGCCGCTCTACAAGATCCTCACCGTGCAGGCGGCGTTCGGACGCGGTATGGCGACCGACGACCGGGCGACTCTCGCCGAAGTCGCGAGCATCGATCTGCTCCACGCGATCCTCGAGCGGATCGTCTCCGAAGCGGGCCGTTCGATGGCCAGCTTTATTGCCGCCGACGAAGCGAAGCTCGCGCTGTGGCGCGCGCAGGTGGCGGAGGTGCGCAGCCAGCTCGCGCATCGGCAGGCCAACGGACAGGCTCGCATCACCGCAATTGTCCAGATCATCGAGAAGACCGCGATGATCGAGAACATGCTTGCCGCCTCGATGTCACCCTCGATGGCTGCGGCGCTCGACTGGTCGCGCGGGCTGCAGTCGCGCTCGATCGTACCGTAAGGGATCAAGCAAGTGGTCGAGATATTCACGGTCGGCGGCGGCGAATACATCGTCAACGTCCTGAACGCCGTCGCCGCCTGGACCGGCGCCGGCGGCTACAAGAGCCTGATCCAGGTCGCGCTGGTGATGGGAATGGCGCTGGCGGTCATCGTGCTCGCCTTCAATCAGGACTGGCGCGCCTGGCTCAACTGGTTCCTCGGCGCGACGCTCATCTACATGTGCCTGATGGTGCCGCGGATGGACGTGCACGTCACCGACCGCGTGAATCCCGGCCTCGCTCCGGCCACGGTCGCCAATGTTCCGCTCGGGCTCGCGCTGATGGCGAGCTTCACCAGCCAGGCCGGCGACTATCTCACGCGTTCGGCGGAGCTCGTCTTCGGCCTGCCGGACGATCTCAACTATTCGAAGAACGGCATGATCTACGGCGCGCGGCTGCTCGAGGCAACGCGTTCCCTGCGCATTAACGATCCCGAGTTCGCCGCCAATTTCGACGAGCATGTCCGGCAATGCGTGTTCTACGACCTGCTGCTCGGCCGCTACTCGATGAAGGAGCTGTCGCAGAGCAACGACATCTGGGCGACGATCTCGCCGGGCAGCGCGGCGCGCGCGCAGAAGTTCGTGACCCGCCAGGCTGATGACAGCGTCACCGCCTCGATTGTTACCTGCCGCGAAGCCTATACGTCGCTCTCGAACCAGTGGGCCGGCCTCATCGACGAGATGACGCTGGTCGCGGGCCGCCAGCTCTACCCGCGCCAGACCGAAGCGCTCGCCAGGGCCAAGCTTCTCGCCGACCTGCCGGTCGCCTATCAATATCTGAGCGGCGTCTCGCAAAGCGCGAGCGCGATCTTCCGTCAGGTCCTCACCATCAACGCGATGAACCAGGCGATGCACGGCTTTGCCGGCGCGAGCGGCACGACCAGCGTCGACGTCTTCGCGCAGACCCGCGCCGACATTCAAACCGAGCGGACCTATTCCTCGATCGCGCACAATGCCATGAAATGGGTGCCGATACTCAACGTCGTGCTGACCGTGGTCTTCTACGCGCTGTTCCCGGTTCTCTTCCCGCTGTTCCTGATGCCCAGGAGCGGGCCGCTTGCTCTTAGAGGCTACGTCACCGGCTTCTTCTATCTCGCCGCCTGGGGCCCGCTGTTCGTCATCCTGCACATGATCCTGATGTTCAAGGGCGCGAGCGATGTCGCCGCCGCGAGCGGCAGCACCGGGCTCAGTCTGGCGAACTTTGGCGGAATGAGCGACGTCAACAGCGATATCGGCGTGCTGGCCGGCTATCTCGTCGCCTCGGTGCCGTTCCTTGCGGGCGGTGTGGCCAAGGGCGCCATGGCCATCTCCACCCAGGCGACCTCCTACCTCAACCCGAGCCAGAACGCGGCCGAGGAAGCCGCGCGCGAAGCGAGCACGGGCAACGTCTCGCTCGGCAATTCGAACATCGACAATTCGAGCGTGTTCTCGCGCCAGTTCGCCCAAGGCAACCTTGCGCCCAACATCGCCTATGGCGCGGGTCAGACTCGCAGCTTCGGCGAGAGTGGCACGCAGACCACCAGTTTTCCCGGAGCCGAGTTCGCGCATGTGCCGACGTCGAGCTATCCCTTCAGCCCGACGCTGGGCCAGGATTTCAGTGGTAGGCTCTCGACCATGGCGAGCCAGAGCCGCGGTCAGAGCGAGACCTTCTCCAACCTCGCCCAGCAATCCACGAGCTCGGCGGTCACGCGGTTCAACGAGATCCGCGATGCTTACACGCGCTCGCGCTCGAACGAGAGCGTCAGCGGTACTTCCACCAGCGACAGCATCGGTAGCGCGTTCAACGAAGTCGACAGCGCTTCCAAGACGCTTCAGCAGCAGTTCGGGCTGTCCCGCCGCGCCGCTGACGACATCACGGTGTCATGGTTCCTGAATGGTGACGCGGGTGTGGGAGCTAAAGCTGACGGAAAGGTCTTCAGTGGTACCGCTGGAGTGCGCGGCGGCCGAAACCAGAGTTGGACCGACAGCGATATCGGGATCGCTTCGGAGGAGCGGTCGCGGGTGCTTGGTGCGCTCAGGCAGATCTCCGAGAGCCAGAATTGGTCGACCACGCGCGAAGGGTTCTTGCGCGAGACAAGTTCGAGCTCGGAAGCGCTGGTTTCGAGCAATGCCTCAGGTCTCACCACTTCGCTCACCGAGGCGCAGAGCTACACCGTCGAAGCACGCCGCGCCGAAGAGCTTGCCAGCCGCCTCGAGAATCAGGCGAGCTGGTACGAAAGCGCCACTGCGGCCGGATCGCTCAATCTCAGCCAGGCCTACCGCGAGTGGGGCATGGCCGAGATCGAAGCCAACCGGGATTATTACGGCCCGGTGCACTTCGATGACATCGAGTTCCAGATGAGCGCCCAAGGGCAGCAGTTGCAGGCGCGCTTCGTCGAGAGCTACGCGGACCGGTTGCATGGTGACATCGCCGACGACCTTGTTCTGCCTGCCTTTGCGCCGATTTCACGCCCCGACGTAAGTTCTCAAAGCGATGTGCGTGGTTCGGTCAGGCTCGGAGGACCACCAAGAGAGTTGTCGGGCTCGTCCGGCGATCGCGAGGAGATTGAGCAGGAAGTCGCGAGAGTTCAGGAGCGGGGCGAGCAACGAGTGGACCGCGTTACAGATGACCTGGAGGGTAGAACGCGGGACGCACGAGGTGCGTCAGCGGAAGCTGCCGACAATGTGAAGAAGTGGTAGATCAAATCAACCCGTCGTAGATTATCACATATGCGATGAAGCCGAGCGCAATGATCCCGGCAAAGATCAGGGCCCTTCGCTCCCATGGATCGGCCCAGGCCTTCTTCCAGGTGTATGCAGCCATTCGGTCGTCGGCGATAGCCCGGTCGACCTCGCGAAAGCCCTGCCAATCCTGGCCGCCGGAGTTCCTGGATTTGTCTGGATCACTCATCGACCAACTCCTTCACGAACCAGAACCGCCCACCTCTGCTCTTCCTGGGAGACGTTGGAGGCGCGCAGCCAGCAACTTAACTCAAAAGTTTCGGGAATACGATATGCCGGACTTGGACCTTTGCATCGGCGATGGCAGACAATCCTAATGAAGCACGCGATCCTCAGAACGACTTGGCTGGCATTTGCATGACGTTCCAGCGCAGATCAGAGAAGCAGCGTGTTGGCAAACCGGGGGCGGTGATCTTCGACTTCCGCCAGGAGTTACATCGGCAGAAACGGGCGAAACGCCGATCGCTCGCGATGCTTGTTGGCGGTGGTCTGCTGGCGGGAGCTATCGGCGGGCTCGTCGGAATCAACTGTCGATTCAGTACGGCGAGCGCGCAAGCAAGGGCGATGCATAGCTTCGCCGTGTGCGGAACTATTCGAAAGACGTGCGTGGTAGATGGCGACACGATCTGGCTCGAGGGCGTGAAGATCCGCATTGCCGATATCGACACGCCGGAGATTTCCTCGCCGAAATGCAATGCGGAGTACGAGAGAGGTATTCGTGCGCGCGATCGGCTTGTGGTGCTGCTCAACGGTGGCGAGTTAGAGCTGCGCCCGATCGGAAACCGCGACGAGGACCAGTTCGGACGCAAGCTTCGCGTCATAATTCGAAGTGGCAGATCGTTAGGTGATCAGCTGGTATCGGAAAACCTGGCCCGCACCTGGACCGGTCGGCGGGAGTCGTGGTGCTGATGCGCGATTGGCAGACCGACGAAGAGCGCGCCGAGGACGAAGCGAACGCCTGGAAACTCCATCTCGAAGCGTGGGTGATCGGGGCCGCGATGCTGTTCGCGATCGCGTGCGCTGTCGGTTGGCTGATGTGACGCTCACACGAGAGCAGGAATTGTGGGGCGTGGCGCTTTGGGTTGAGAAGGCACACGGCAATCGCGGGCCTTCTTTCATTGCCGAGAGAATAGACGCCCTTGCTCGATGTGGTGAAAAGGACGGGGCTCGGCTGTGGCAGGAGGTTGCTCGCCGTTTTGACAGGCTCGCGGACCGGCAGGAAGACGATCCGTCCTCGTAAGGCCTTTGCCTTCACTGCCGCGTTCGATCCGATCGAGATAGGCATTCAACCTTTCAAGAGTGCGTCGTCTGGGGCGCCTCCCCGTTCTCAGGTCGAGTACGAACCTTGGGTCACCGACTGCGCGGCGGCCGAAGCGTGTTGCGGAGATGCGGTGCTTGATGAGATGTATCTCGATCCGGTCCAACAACGTCATTGCTACTAACCTCGACTCGCATCTTGCTTGTGTTCCTGTTATGTTCTTATTAGGAAGACTCTCGTGAGTCTAGGAAGAATCCTACACCCGACGAGAAGCATGAAGGACCGACCATGGAGAATGTCAGGGAAGAACTCGACCGGCTGATCCAGAAGCACAAATATGGCTATGCCGCGATCTCCAGGCTGCTGGGGCGCAATGCCAGCTACATCCAGCAATTCATCAAGCGGGGCTCGCCCCGCAAGCTCGACGATGCAGACCGCAAGATCCTGGCGAGCTTCTTCGGCGTCGATGAGCAGGTCTTCGGCGGTCCGGCTAACGTCGTGTGGGACGGCCTTGTGGAAATCCCCGTGCTCGATGTTGAAGCGTCCGCGGGTTTCGGTGCCGTGGCGGCGAGCGAGACTGCTCAAACACGTTTCGGGTTTGATGAGCGCTGGCTGCGTAGTCTGACGGCGGCAAAGAGCGCTAGTCTTTCAATCGTGCGAGTGATGGGCGACTCCATGGAGCCCACTCTCAGCGACGGCGATGAAGTACTGGTTGATGCATCCGATCACGCATCACGGCTTCGTGACGGGATTTATGTCCTGCGCGCCGACGACGCACTTGTGGTGAAGCGCGTCGCCATCAAACCCGGCGGCAAGCAGATTACGATCGCCAGCGACAATCCCGCATACCCGACCTGGAGCGACATGAACCGCTCAGAGGTACACGTGGTCGGGCGAGTGATCTGGTTTGGGAGAGCTCTCTAGGGCGACCGGGTTCTTGGGCCGACAGCGCATCGACTGCTTCGCGATCGGCGCTTGGTAATGCGGACCTCCGGAAAGCAAATCTCAGCGGCCAATCGCCAAGTTCTCCACATCAGTGGATGCACTCCTGGGTCATCGCATTCGCTACGTGCGAGTCCCTTTCCTCACCATGCGCTTAATGTGAATTGGGGGGGCGGTGGCCCTCCACCTCCCGGGCCGGTCAAAGAGCGGCTGATGGCCCAAAACGCGCGGCAGTTGCGTTGAAGCCGACGGTCGCTTTGGCGTCAATTGCGCGGTCGTCGGAACAGCGTCTTGCAAGTCCATTCGCAGAGCCGGCTCCACCACGGCAACCTGGCGCGACGCCCAAAATAGCGCGCACGGCGTGCGGTTTCTCGGTCCCGCCCCCTCGCGATCTGCGCGGGTGTCCACGTTCGTGCCCACTCAATGCCGCCATCCCGGATAACGTAATGAGAGCGGCACGGGAATTGCCAGTTTCCGATAGACGGCCACAAGCTCGGCCCATGCGTGCCGGCGCTTACCTCCCACTCGGTGGGGCCCAGCGGAGTGCGGACTTTGCGCCCGCAGCCGCACGCGCACAGGTGGGCCGCAGTCTCGAATTCTCGCGAAACGTAGAGAACCCCGGGCTCAAGGCTGGGTGGCATCGACCGGACATCCTCACGCCGCATGTGCATCGAAATCCGTCTCCCCCACCGACGACAGGTCGTTAATTGCGAACAGCAGGTGCTTGTAGGCGGCATCCTCGCGGTAAAAGCCGCGCACCTGCTTGTAACGCACCAACGCCAGCGCCGCATTGATGGCGTTAAGTTCGCCGATCTGAATATTGTTGCGATATAGATCGCCGGGTCCATCGCTCAGCTCCGCCAAACCGAGCCGCATCATCGCCAGCGCCTCATCCGCAGGGTAGTGCGTGACCCGAAGCATCCCGGCGAGCCCGTCATCCTTGCGCCTCAGACCCATGCCTACGTCTATGAAAGGAATGCCCAGCTTAGCGAGGAGCGCGAAGATCGCGGCCCGGGCGGACCCCTTATCGACGCAGACGAAAGCGAACGTAACCTCCTCTAGCTCGGCGCGGGAAGTCTCATCGATGTAGATCGGCTTGAGCGTGAGCCCATGGCGAAAGTGGGCATAGCGTTCGCGATACACGTCGGCCTTGAACTGGCCAAGCTCGCGCTCGTCGAGGCGCCCGGGCGAGCGGAAGCTTGTGTGGACGTGGAAACGGTCGCCGTCGAACCCACGGATCTCGCGGACAGGCGTCTTGACGAGGCCATCGAGCAAGTGGCCACCCGTTCCGCCCAGGCCAATGATTGCAACGATATCATTCTCAAGTTTCGCAGTGAGGTCGCTGATCTGCGCGCGACTGGTGAGGGTGTCCTGAAACTTGAACACCGGATGTTCGGCGACGGTCTCGCAAGCGCGGAAGGTGAACGGGTTCGCAGCGTACTTCTCGATCGCGGGACCCGCGATGATTGCTACATAACTTTCTATCTTGTCGAAGAAATCCGCAAAGCGACCCGCGATCCGCGGCTTGTTCGAGAAGGAACGCTCGACCACGATGTCGCTGCAGGACGCTGAAAGCTGGATGGTGGCCGGGCCACCGCCGAGGTTGCGGATCGCCTGCCCATCGAGTCCATGCGGCGGCGAGCCCGCGAAATAGACTTGATGGTCGTCCTGCTCGACGCGTTCACGGTCGATGAAGACGAGCTTGGCGACGAGCGAGCCCCAGGCGAGCGAGCCCGTCTGATCGAGGTAGGGAATATCGCGAACGATCAGGCAATTGCTGTCGAAGGCGATTGCGTAACCCTTGTCGGCCAGGCGGCCGAGGTCGGGATTACGACTGACCAGTTTCTGATACATTGAACAGCATCCCGTCCTTGACCTTGACGCTCGCGCCGGGAACGAGAGTCCCTTCGGGCTTGTTGCCATGGCCGCGCTTGTAGAGCACCGAGTAGGTAACCTCCGGGTGCTGTGCGTAGTCGGGCACCTCTAGGGTCACGACTTCGGCGTAGCTGATGTCGCCTTTGGGCCACTCGTGCTCGGTGCCCTCGACGACGATGGTAACGGTTTTTTTGTCAGGCTTGTTCACGAGTCCATCTCCTACTTCGTCTTGCGGTTAGGGCGCTGGGTCAGCGCCGATGCCGCCGCCGTCTTGGCTGCCTTGCTCGAGCGCGGATCCCGCAGGACCTTGGAGGCAGCGCTGGCGGCGCGGGGGCTGGTGACTTCCGATTTACGTTTCATGGCATTCACTCCGGTCTGTGTGGCGAGAGCCGTTAAAGTGCGGCGCTCGATAGCTATGTAGTAGCCATATTATAGCTAGTCAATGGCCATCTTGTAGCTAATTTCTGTTGACAGGACCGTTCTCTGGCATTACCTGCGCGAAACACGGAGCAAGCATATGAATGACAAGCGGACCATGACGCTGAACCTCAGCGCTATCGAAATGGACATCGTGGAGAAGCTGGCCGACGAGAAAGGCCTCTCGAAAACCGCGCTGGTGCGTCAGGCGCTGCGTCTTTACCAATCGATATCGGATCGGATCTCGCGTGGCGAAAAGGTCTTCGTGGAAGACCCCGCGACAAAGGACAAAGCGGAACTCATGGTTCTGAGCTGAGCTCAATCGCGTGTCTGATAAACCGCTAGCGACGTTCTCGGTTGTCGATCGAGAGACGAACCAGCCGACGGATCTCGATCTGTGGAGCCCAGTCGCGGAACGGCACAAGGATCATTTTCTCACGCGATGGCGCCCCATATTCGATCGCCATCTCGACGAGATCAGGGCCAACGGCGGAAATGTCGACGAAGTTGTCCAGCTGCGCATGATCCAGGATGCGCACTGGCAGTGGGCGAGCAAGGCCGATGCCATTGAGGGTCGGCTTGACTGGGCGTCCTTCGCGCTCGAAGGCCAAGGCGTCACACAAGGCTTGATGTTTGCGCAAACGGCAGGGTTCGCAAAGGAGCCTTCGCAGAAAGGCAAGCCGCTGGTGAAGGTCGTGCTGCTCGCGAGTGCGCCGTGGAATCGGCCAACTCTGGCCGCTGTTCCTCGCTTCAAGGGCGTAGGGCGCATCTTACTCGGCGCGGCGATCTCGCTCAGTTTCCACGAGGAGTTCGCTGGACGCGTGGGGCTGCACGCCCTGCCCCAAGCCGAGGCCTGGTATCGCGACGTTTGCGGCATGACCGACTTAGGGGTCGATGGCACAGGCATGCGTTATTTTGAAACCACCGAGGAACAGGCGACAGCCTTCCTCGCGATTTAGGAAAGGAGCTCGAGATGGAAATCCTTATCTCCCAGGAGTGGCTCCAGCGTCGGATCGACACGGATCCCATTGTCGATACGGATGCTGGAGCGCCGATAATGGTCCTTCAGGACATCGGCATGTTCTTGTCGCCAGAACTGGTTGGCGACAATGCAGTGCGCAGCGAGCGGCTCGCGCATAGCTTTGGCGTGCTCATTCGCCAATTGCGAAGACGAGACAGTCTGTCGATCGAAGACCTTGCGAAGAAAGCGCGGATCGACCCCGAGCATTTGCGCCAGGTCGAGCACGATCCGCACTATCGGGCCAAACCCCGGTTGGTTCACCAACTCGCGAGCGTGTTCGAGATTCCGGAGCGATCGTTGATGGTCCTGTCCGGGGCGATGGTCGCCAATGACAATGCGCTCGAGGAGCAAGCCGAACGATTCGCGGCGATGTCGGATGATATGTCCCAACTGACCCGGGACGAACGGCGCTTGTTAAATGATTTCGTGAAGTTCCTGGCGGAACGGGTGCACTGAGCGAAACATGCTTATCGGGCAAGTCGGCGAATACGAGGCTAGCGATATCGAAGCCATCGTTGCGCGCCTACTGAAAGATCTTGGAAATCCCGAACCGCCGCTAGATCTGGAGATGGTGCGCCGTCAGCTCGATGTCGATCTGAAGTACTACAGTTCGAACGACGTCGGCCTGTTCGACGAAGTGGCCCACCGGCTGAAGATGGCTGGGAAGCAGCTGTTCGACAAACCCACGGCCCTCTTCGATGCTATCCGCAAGGCCGGTCTGTCGGCTTTGTGGGTTCCCTCATCCCGAAGAATTATGATCGACCAAGAGGTGCCCCATCCAAAGCATCGCTGGATCGAAGGGCACGAGATTGGGCACAGCCTGATCCCGTGGCACCGCGAATTCCTGTTCGGCGATGACGGTGTCACCCTCGATCCTGCGTGCCATGCAACGGTCGAGGCGGAAGCGAATTTCGCCTCGGCACGGCTGCTCTTCCTCCAGGAGCGCTTCGGCGCGGAAGCGCGCGACTGCGACTTGGGCTTTGACACAATCAAGATGATGGCGAAGCGTTACGGTAACACTCTGACTTCGACCTTTTGGCGGATCATCGAAGATCGTGAACCCGATCGGCCGGTTTTCGGAATGATGACCGCCCACCCTCGGCACCCGAGCATTGGGAGAGGCGACAACGGCGCGACGGTCCGCTACTTCATCCGCTCTAAGGCATTCCGCGACCAATTCGCCAAGTTCAGCGCCGAGGACGGGTACGCCGTGATCGAAAAATATGCGACTGCTCGCAAGCGCGGCCCGATATTCGAGGAGACCGACATTATCGCCAACGACCGCGACGAGCCATGCGAGTTCTACTTCGAAAGCTTCTGCAACTCCTATAGCTTGCTCACAGTCGGCTCATTTGTAAGCCCACGAGCAATCATCGTCTAGCCACCACGGGACGATCAAAGCGCGTATGCGTCTCTTTACCTCATCACAATTAACCGACCTTGGGTTACGTCTTCAGTGAAACGAGGAAGTTGGAGAACGGTGTGCGCGACCCTCTGCGGGCAACTGGGCCCCTCGCCTTGCTGGCGCTTTCTGCTTTTTCGGTGAGCCCGAGCAATGCCCATCCAGGCGGCCTGGCCGCAGATGGATGTCACAATGATCGCAAGAATGGTGGACGGCATTGTCATCGCGGTTCAAATGCGGGCGGTTCCAGTCAGCCTCAGCGCGCCTCGGATGGACGCGTCTACTATGCCCAACTGCACGGCCGCCCGGAATGCTGGCGCAGCATCGGTTCGGCGCGGCGAGCCTGGCTATGGGGCCATCTGGACCGAGATAACGACGGCGTGGGTTGTGAGCAGCCGCGGCTAGATTCCGATATCGATCGCTTTGGTCTTTTCGCGTGACAATTCACGCTCGGATTCTCGCCCCAACTGCTCGTCTCGGCCCTTTGAAACTCCACTCGCCGCGGCATCTCGCAGGCGTTCGGTGACCTCTAGAGCCGATGCCTTCTCCCCCTTGTTTCGCGCCACCGCGCCTCCCAACCTTGTCGCACTGTCGACCACCAGCGTCAGATGATCGCGAAGGCGCGTCACGGTTACCAGGAACGTCTTCTGATTGGAGAGATTGCGCTCACGGCTGTCCATCACCGCGATGCCCCGGTCCGATGTCAGCCCTTGCGCCATGTGCGCGTTGAGCGCGTAGGCGAGATCGATCCGCTTCAGCATCGGGTCTCCCTCTTTCAGCTGGAGCTGCTCGCCCCTGGATGTCTCAATCGTGACGCGATCACGTTCGATTGAAACAACCGTGGCGCGGTCGGCATTGAACAGTCCGCGTCGGTGATCGTTGCGCGTCCAACGAATCAGATCTCCGCAGTAAACCTCCAGTTTGCGCCGCTCGTACAGCGCCAGATTGTCATCCTTGCCGGTTCGCCCCACTCGGCCGGGCCGGAACGCATGCTGGCGACCGTGATCATCCTGAAGCCGAGCGACACCGTTTGCCTCATCGATGTCGAGGACAGCATATTCGCCGCGCCTCAATCCCAAGGTGCGCTCGGACTTCGCGACCTCCACAACCATGCCGGGCCGGTAGTCTGCGAGGTAGCGCAGTTCCTCGCGGGTCAAGTTCACCCGATCGAGCACTTCGAGCGCGATCTTCTCCGGGCCGATTTCCCCGTTCGCCTGCAGGCCGCGTTGGATTGCTTCGTTGACCGCAGAGCGGATCTTGCGGCCCGACGCATAGATCGCCGTGCGCTCGCGCCCAGAGGGCGGCAACGAGAGCCAGCGTTCCGCCGCGACGATCGCTCCATCGCCTCCGGCTTCAATGGTGTGCCCTTTGAGGTGGTCCAGCGCCGAGCGCACGAGGCCTGCCTGCGCGGCCGCCTGCGCCTGCCGCAGAACGGGGTCGCGGCCGCGCAGATTGGTGTTCATCTCCGCGCGGGCGATTCCGCCCTGCTGGAGCAGCGCGAAGGGCTTGCCGGCATAGACCGCACCGAGTTGGCGGCGATCGCCCATCAGGACCAGGCGATGCACGCCGGCCAGGTTCGCGATCTGGATCAGCTGCTCCTTGTCGGCGTTCGAGACCATCGAGGCTTCATCGAGAACCAGGACATGGTCCTGCAGAGCCGCCTTGGCTTCGGTTCGGTGGGCGCCAACCCCGGGCTCGTCGATCAGCTTGCCCCAATCCGTGAGGAACCGCGCGAGCGTCTGCGAGTGTATGCCCGTGTCACGCTCGAGCATCTGGACGAGCGTGTTCTGTACCGCGAGCCCGATGACCGGATGGCCTTCCTCGCGTAGCACTTCGGCGACCGGCTTCAACAAGCTCGACTTGCCCGCGCCGGCGACGCCCTGGATGGCGATCGTGCGGTCGGCCGACGACAGGATAAGCCGCGCGGCGCCAAGCTGCCCCTCGTTGAGCTTGAACCCATGGTTGATCTCGGCCGAGGCGTGAACGCGGCTTTCGGCTTCGTCACCCGCAATGCCGGGCTTGATCGCGCCGTTGCCTTCGGCCGCCCAGGCAAGAATGCGCGTCTCCACTTCAACCGCCTCGCGGCTCGTGACCCAGCCCCTGTGCTCGCCTGTCCCCTCCAGAAGATGTCCCGATCGAACCAGCGAGCGTACAGCGGTTTCGACATGGCCGATCGTCGTCGGCAGCCCGAAGTCGAGCGCCGCCTTGTACAGCGTCTCGCGCTCGAAGCCGGCCTCGCGCTGCGAGAGATGGCGCACGCCCGAGGCGACCGCCTGCGCCGCCGCGATGGCTTCGGGACCTTTCTTCAAGACATGGCTCGGCACCAACGGGTCGCGCTCTTCGCCCGAAATGCGCGCGGCAAACGCCCGCAGGCTCGCGATACCGCGCTCGACCAGTGTCATCGGACGCGCGGCTTCGCGCTCCTGCCGCGCGGCTCGAAGATGCGAAGCTTCGACCAACGGCTCGAGGTCGAGTCCGATCTCCTTCGCCGCCTGATCCCAGCGAACAGCAAGCGCACCACGATCCTCGATCGACTCCTTCGCCGAACGGGTGGCAAGGGCGGCAATCCGCCCGGCCTCCAGGCCCGAGCCACGGCGCGCATCGAGCACTTCCTGCCGCCGCGTCGAGAACGCCATCAGTTGTTCGCGACTGATGCCGCGCGCTTCGAAATTGCCGTGCTTGAGCGCCGGTCCGGTTTCGTAGCCGATCTTCTCGACGCTCGTGCGAAAGCGCGCCATCGCGATCGAATTGAGGAGCGTGTTCAAGGACCACAGCCGGTCGTTCTTGAGAGTGCGCCACACTCCGTCGGGTCCCCGGGTCACATTGGCGACGACCGCATGGAAATGCAGATTCGGCTCCTGGCTGCGGTTGGTGTCGTGCTGGAACAGACCGATGGCAAGGTTGCCGGTGGCGACCGTGCGCACCTGCCCCTTCTCGACGAGCCTGGTTTCGGCGGAATTCTTTTCCGCCCAGGCGAGCGTTTCGATGACCGCTTCGCGGTAGGCTTCCACGATCCGCTCGTCCTTGCCGAGGAGAGACAGCAGCGACCAGCTCTTGGGCAGCGAAAAGGTGAGGTCGGTGCCTGGCCGATGCCACTGGCCGGGATTGCCGACGTTCGATCCGTCGGGCAGCTCGCCGCGCAGCAGCGCGTCGAAAGCTTTGGTTTCGACGCGACCCTTCAGGCTCAGCAGATCGGCGCCTTTGCCGATCCACTGACCCGAACGGTCGGCATCGGCTCTGGCGTAATAGTTGTCGGCGGCGAAGTAGCTCGCCGCGGCCGACGGCGAGCGGACATTGGCGACAGAAAGCATTGGCGGCGGATCCCGTTTGGCCCCTCAAGCCTCCCGCCAGGCGATCAGATATCGGGCCCGATATCGCCCAGGTCGCGGTCCTGCTGTTCGCGCGCGGCGCCTCCGAGCAGCGCGCGCTGCTGATCCTCCTGTTGCCGGTGGTCGGCGCGGTTACGATCGCGTGCCGCATTGTGTGAGGCTTGCGGATCAGGGACATCCGGGCGCGACGGCTTGTGCGTCAGGCCACGCCTCTCTTCCGAGCTCTCCCTGGCTTCGCCGAGCGGCAATTCGGATTGCGCCTGAGTGCCGTTTTCTGGCCTGGCACTCGACCTTGATGTAGGCCGCGCATCACTTGCCGGATCGGTGCCCAAGGACGGCTTGGCCGAGGCTTGCTTGCCACCTCTGCCCGATTGCGGCGCGTGAGACTGCGCCGTTCGATTGCTCCGCGAAGGTGCCTTCTGCGGTTCAACCGATGGGCGATCCTTGCGGGCCAGACGGCGCGGCTCGCCGCCCTCGTCGTCGCTCCCTCCGCGATGCTCCGCATCTCGCTGAGTATCAGCACGATCGTTGCCGCTACCGTGTTCCGCACTGGCTCGCGATGGCATCTCACGGGCGATGAAACCTTCGGCGACACGGGGCCAATCGCGCGGTGTCAGCGTAACCGGCGCGGCCGGAAATCCATCCGGAAACTTGATGAAGCCCGACAGGCTGGGAAGCTCCATGAACTCGTCGGGAAGGAGCAGCGGAACGACCTGTCGGCGCGGTGTCAGGCTGACCGCGTCGCGGGCGTTGTTGTAGCCATAGCTGTAGCCTTCTTCCATTTCGCGGACCTCGCGGTGTCCGACCACATCGGAGCACCAGGTCGCAGTTTCGCGGTCTGCCGTTGCGAGAATCAGCTTGGTTCTGGCGAGCGAGGACAGGGTCATCGCCATGTTCTCGCCGTAGACCTCCTTGAGCTTGGCAAAGGCATGCACGCCGGTGACGATCGCGCCGCCGAAGTTGCGCGCGGTCTGGAGGCCCTTTTCCAGCGAGGGGAGCCGGTGCAGCGCCCCTAGTTCGTCGATCAGGAACCACAGTTTGAGGTCGCGCGTGCGCCGCCCGGTCATCAGCGTGTTGATCGCGGTATCGAGCCACAGCGTGAGCAACTGCGAGAGCACGCTCAGGTCGACATAGCGCGCCGAGAGGAACAGCAGCGAACCCGGTTCGCATGTTCCCCTGACCCAGCGGCGGATCGAAAACGGCTCTCCGTCCGAAGGCAGCATCTGCATCGCCTTGGCGTTGACGTTGAACACCGCACGCACCGATTCCGCCATCTTGGCAGCGCTCGGCGTGGTGATCGGCCCCGCCATCGTGTCCTCGAGAAGCTTGTGCAGATCGGATAGGTCGGCGTTCATCAGCTCGTCGGCGAGTGCCTGGTTGCTGCCCCGTCCTTCCGCGGCGAGCTTGATGCAGGTCTCGACGAACATGGTGCGCGCGGCGAGCACCCAGAACTGCTCAGAGCCGCCCCCGTCGTGGGGCACGAGCGATTCAGCCGCGGAATGGAATTCGGCGCGCGAGGTGCAGTCGTTGAACACGCTCCACGCCGGGCAGCGGGCGTCGAGTGGGTTGAGAATGACGTCGCGATCCGCCTCGTAAAAGGTCTCGATAAAGGCCCCGGTGAGGTCGAATATCACCGCGCGCTCGCCCCGCTCGCGGATTTCGTCAACAAGATCGGTGAGCGCCACGGTCTTGCCGGTGCCGGTGGTCCCGACAAGCATCGCGTGGCTCTGCTCGCGTCGCCACGGCCAGCTCACGCCGGCGAGATGCGCGGGGGTGTAGAGCCCCGCTTCGCGCAATGATGCGCGACCGGCCAGACGCCATGCCCAACCCATTTCGCTGCCATATTCGCGCGCCCGTTCGCGGGCGTTGTGCCGGGCGATGTCGCGCTCCAGTTCGGGCAGCGTTGCGAGCGAAGAGCCGCGCACATGCTTCTTCTGTTTCGAGCGCTCGCCGAAGCGTTCGGCGATCCACCAGAAAGCAATGAACAGCGGGACGAGGACAATGCTTGCAACCAGGAAAGTACTCCGCAGGGCCTCCCCGAATGCGGCGACCGCGGCGCGCATCGGCGGGTACTGGGTGACGACCGACATGGGAAAGACGGCGGTCTCGCCGTTGCCCAGTTTGAGGTGCACGAGCTTGGCGGGATCGAACTCCATGAAACCGTAGGCCGAGGCGTAGAGATGCATCCACAGAAGATAGACCTCTTGCTCGCTGAGCGAGGATTGGACCTCCCACCAGCCAAGACCGAGAATGACGAGCACGGTGACAAGCAGCGGTCCCTTGAGGCCCGCCGCAAACATGAAGCCGAAGTGGCCCAGCAGCTGGCTGCCGCGGGTGAAGTTGACCAGATTATGCTTCATGCTCGCCTCCCTTGCCGGAAGCCGGAATGAGACCGAGCCGCTCGAGCCGGCGGTGATAGGCAGCCAGCGTGCGCTCCCTCAGAGTCTCGTCGGAGTGGTGGGTTAGCAGCGCGTCGAGCGCGACTGTGGCGAACACCCGCTGCCGCTCCGGATCGGCCCCGGTGGGGCGCAGGAGCGCATCGTTGTCGCGGGTCCAAGCGGCGACCAGCAGGTCGCGCACGACGATGCTGACGCTGACCTGCTTGAGGCGCGCCTGCGCCCTGATCCAGTCCGCGATTAGCGGCGGAACATAGCTCTGCAGACTTTGATGACGTTGCACTTGTCCAAGCTCCTTGAACGATAAGGAACCTGGCTCACCCTGCGGAAGGCGAGGATCAGACTAAATCACGGGCAGCCTGTAGGAAAACGGAAAGTTCGCCCATTTGTTCAAGGCTTTATGGCAGAGTGATTTGCCCGCAAATCGCGAATCCGCTTCATGCATCACCGGCAAATCAGTTGCTGCATCTCGCGAAACGACAGCCTATCCCCTTGAAGCGACAATGAAACATCCGGCAGCACCGCTGCGTACGGTGTGCCCATTGTTCCCCATTGCGCCGCTAGTACCAGTGGCCGAAGACGTTGTGTTCTTAGGGGGCATTTCCCGACTCGCCTCCGGAGCGAGAGCAATCCCTCGCCGGCGAATGTCAGGCAGAAGGGATTGATGTTCGGTCTCTCCCCGACAAGAGATCGCACCTGCGAAAGAGGCGGCGGCAAAGGACCATGTGCGAAGCGGCTGGAACGGGGCTTGTCGTTTCGGCCCGCGCGCGCTGGTCCGACCCGCCGCCGGTTCGCAAGTGCGCGCGGGGCCCAGAACAAGAAGGTCGCGCCCTCAGGAGCGCATCGCCAGATGCGCGGGACAGAGCGCGTCCACAGCCCCGCTCCGCATCCCCGAACCATCGTCCGGCGAGCATGAAAAAGGGCGAAGAACCGTCGCCGGTTCCCGCCCTCTCTTCATCCTCAGAACTCGTCGAGCATTCCCCCGCGCACGGTGTGGACCACCCGGTTCGTCAGGTGCGCCGGCAGGGCGTTGTAGTCGCCCTCGTCGAGCGCGAAGTATCCCAGATCATCGTCCTCGACGATATGCTGATCGAAGTAGCTGTGCAGCGCGCGCCGTTCGGCAACCGCCAGTGCTTCGAAGTAGCTATCCGCGTTCGACGCGATTGGAGCAAGTGAAGCCATGATATCCTCCTGATGTCTGTCCTTGAGACGACAGGAGGTCGGCCGATGGTCTTGCGGATCCCGGGTCCAGGATCGCCCTCCGGGCGACCGCGTCAGCGGCGGTGGGGGCAACGATTTTGTCGGACCGCAGCGAAGCGAAGGGGAGGCAAAATGGTGGGGCCCCGCCGTCCTTGACGCGGGAGCCGCAAGTCCATCACCATGGACGATCCATGAGCCAGGACCATTCCCAACCTCTCGGATGAACCTATGGCCCATCGAGCAGCGCAAAAAGGCTCTTTCCTACACCCGGGTGACCCCGGCAGACTGGACCACGGAGGCATCGACGAGGGACGAGGAAAGGACCCCACGTATGCCCACGAAACGAAGCGCCATTGATGCGCTCCGGAAGCTCGAAGCCGACCGGCAGGCTCTCGACGAACGCCAGCGCGAACTGGAAGAGAAGGCCACCCTAGAGCTGGGGCAGCTGATCCTTGGATCAGGTGTCGAGGCGTTCTCGAGGAAAGGCCTCAGACAGGCCAGCGAGATGCTCGGCAAGCTCGGTGAAGCCGAAGCGCTCCGGCGGCTGGGAAGCGAACCGGCTGCATCCCGTCACAGCGGTACGCCCGCTGGCTCCTGAGCAACACGAGAAGGAGCCCTGCCGCGCATGCGGCAGAGCCCCTTCTCGGTCGCTGGTCAATCGATGATGTCAGTCGATCTCGGGCGCGTCGCGGTTGTCGCCGTCGCCATCCCTGGCGTTGCCGCGCGAGAGGAAGTCGACCTTGTCCGCGAGGATCTCGCAGCCGTAGCGCTTGACGCCTTCCTGGTCTTCCCACTGGGTGTAGTGAAGCCGGCCCTGGACCGAGACCAGCTGGCCCTTGGTGCAGAACTGCCCGACGGTCTTGGAGAGGCCGTTGAAGCAGGTCACGCGGTGGAATTCGCTGTCCTTGGCGGTGTAGCCGTTTTCATCCTTGTAGGTTTTGCCGTCCTTGTCGCGCGCGGGGCGGTCGGTGACAACGGTGATGCCGGTGACGGAGGTTCCGCCCTTGGTCTCGCGGGATTCGGGATCGCGGGCGAGACGGCCGGTGAGGATTACGAGATTGGTCATGTGACTGGTCCTTCGGTGTGCCAAACCGGAAACCATTTCCGGCTTGCGAACATCCAGAAGAAGCAGGGCATGGGAGGACTGCACCGCAGGGCCGTCAGGCCCAAGGGAAACGCTTTTGCTAGGGGTGGTGCGGGCAGGCAGCGCAGCTGCCAACACGGCCCGAAGGCAAAGGCGTTGCCGGCCTCAGCTGACCTGATTCAGGACTGTTCGCGAAGAAGCCGGATTGGGTTCGGGTGGCTGGGCGAAGGCGCCCTGGACCCCGCTCTCCTATCCGCCCGGTCCCTCGCCCTCGCTGGCCGCCAGCAGGTCCATGAAATTGCGGGCCGCCTCGCGGTTGTCAGCATTTTTGAACGCCGCCTCAAGGTCAGGCGCGGAGCCAAGCATGTAAAGCAGCGCCCACAGGGCAAAGCGCTTGCCGCAGTCCTTTTCGAGGCCGAGATCGACCTTACAGCGCTCCAAACCGGAGGCCAGCACATCCGGGCTTGTCGCCGCAAGATCGGTGGATGAGAAGTATCGTCGAAGCAGGTCGTCGAGGTCCATGACGAAGACATAGCGCTATTTCGCAGGGGACCGCATCCTCGGCTTTGCTACGGGACTGATCGTCGCTTTTGGGCCGGAAGCGGAAAGGCAGCTTTTATATCTTTGAGCGGATTAAGCGGACAGCGACTGCTGACCGAATCGCAAGCCGGTGCATTAGAGAATGGTCTGGAGAAACCCCTCTTGGCATAGACTTTTGCCGTCGTTGAAACGCCCCTGCAGGACAGCCAACACGGAGCCGAGAGCCACAAACTAAATCGGTTTACTATTTAGCGCGCCTTTCCTACCATCCGGAGATGGCGAGAGAAACCTTTACGATTGAGGGCGCAGGCGCGATTTCTCTTACAGCCGAGGCTGAGGGGGATGCCTACGCTAAACCCGTCCTTCTTGCGCACGGCGGCGGGCAGACACGGCGCGCGTGGAGAAGGGTGGTCAGCGAGCTGGCTCAAGCCGGCTTTCGCGCAATCGCCTTCGACATGCGCGGTCACGGAGACAGCGATTGGTCGCCATGCGGAGCTTATGAAATGCGCGACTTCGCGGCGGATCTGGTCGCTGCAGCGTCGCGCCTGGACCAGAAGCCAGCGCTGGTCGGCGCTTCACTGGGCGGGCTCGCTGGACTGATTGCCGCAGGGGAGCTTGCTCCAGGTAGCTTTGCTTCACTCACATTGGTCGACATTGCCCCGCGCATGGAGCCCAGCGGTGTGATGCGCGTGGTTGGTTTCATGGAAGAGCATGTCGATAGCGGCTTCGCCTCACCAGAGGAGGCGGCCGACGTGATCGCTCGCTACATGCCGCATCGTCCCAAGCGGGGCGCGAGCGATGGTCTGAAAAACTATCTGCGGCAGAAGTCGGATGGGCGCTTCTATTGGCACTGGGACCCGGTGTTTATCCGTAATATAATGGCGGCCAGACAAGGCGACCCAGACAACCAGGAACGTCAATCGGCAATGCTGAGCCAAGCTGCGGCGAAACTCACGCTTCCGCTTCACCTCATCCGAGGCGCCTCTAGCGATCTTGTTTCCGAAGAGGCCGTTTTGCATCTGCGGCAACTCGCCCCCCATGCAGAATACACGGACATCGCCGATGCCACGCATATGGTCGTGGGCGATGCGAACGACGCCTTTTCCGCCGCTATCGTCGATTTCCTAGGGCGCCATCACTCATCCGATACAACTCACCCACATGGGACGAGGGAGCTATGATCGATCGAGAACGCTTGCAGGAAATGCTGCATATCGCGCCGTTTCACCGATGGCTTGGGCTGGAGATTGCGACATGCTCCGACCAGGGAATCGCGATCACCATGCCATGGCGCGAAGAGATCGTGTCGAACCCTATGATTGGGTCGGCGCATGGAGGGATCCTGGCTTCACTGGTCGACCTCACCGGGCTTTGTACTCTGCTCGCCGGGGGCGTCGCGGCGAGAGCGACGGCCGATCTGCATGTCGATTACCACCGTCCTGCAACCTCAGGACCTCTCACTTCTCACGGACAGATCGTGAAAAACGGGCGACAGATTTCGGTGGCGGAAACCCGGGTTCTCGAGCCCGACGGCAAGTTGGTCGCCAGCGGCAGGGGCGCCTACTTCTCGTCAACCGGATCAATTGATCAGCGCGGCGGGACTATTGATCTCGAACAGGCTCTTGCCACCCAAGGCCCAGCGACTTCTGCAGCGCAATCCACGACAGCGTAAGGGCGCCTTTTGCCCGGACGAGGTCTGCTGAGGCCTGCTGCTGTTCTCGCAGGGCCTGGTTGAGGTCAGCCTTCGAGATCGCTCCTGCGGCAAAACGTTGGCGGTTCAGGTCCGCCGCGCCGTCAGCCTGCTTCTTGATTTGCATACTGGCAGCGAGCGCAACACGCTGCTGGCCGAAGCGAGCCAAGGCACGTTCGGCGTCTTGCAGTGCCAGAAGCACCGTCTGCTGGTAATTGGCGACTGCTTCGTTGCGCGCCGCCCCGGCTTGGTCGATCGCAGCGTCTACCCTGCCGAAATCCAGAAAATTCCACTGGAGGCGCGGGATCGCGAGTGCGGAGAAATCGCCGACATCGACAACGTCGTCCAACGAGGATCCGCCGAGGCCCAGGATCCCCGTGAAGGACAATTTCGGGAACCGCGCCGCCTCGGCCACCCCGATCCGCGCCGTCGACGCGGCAAGAGACCGTTCGGCCGCCCTTATGTCAGGCCGACGCGCCACCAGGCTTGCCGGATCGCCGATCGCGACCTGCTCTGGCGGCATGGGAATGGAATGCGCAGTCGTGAGCGCTGCATCAACTGATCCCGGCACCTGTCCGGTCAGTATAGCGAGTGCATCAGACAGGACTGCGATATCCGCTTCAGCTTCGGCAAGTTGTGACTTGAGCATCTCCAGTTCGGCATTCGCGGTGCCTACCGGGAAAAGCGGCAATGCACCGCGCTGATAGCGTTGGTATGTCAGCGCCAGGATCTCTTCCTGCAACGAAATCTGCGCCTCAAATTGCTCTGCGCGGAATTGGGCCTCCCGCAAATTGACGTAGGTGCTGGCCACTTGGGCAGTCAACTGGACCTTTGCGTCCTCTGCATTGGCCACCGTTGCAGCAGCTTGGGCATTGCTGGCTTCAATGCGCCTGCGCGAGCCACCGGCGAACTCCAGCTCCCAGTTGGCGTTAAGGCCCACATTGAAAAAGCTGAGCGAGTCATCGGTTTCTGCGTCGGAATTGGTTTGCTCTGACGGGGGGGGCGCCCCGCCTTGAATGTCGAGACCAGGAAGCCGGCCCTGCACGGTGCTGGCCTGTGCCCCAAGCGATGGCATTCGACCCGCACGGTCTTGCCTGATGGATGCCCGTGCCTGGGCAATGCGCGCCTGCGCTGCGGCGAGCGAAGGGTTGCCGGACAGCGCAGCCTCCACCAGCCGCGTCAACTCGGGATCGCCGAGCAGCAGCCACCATTGAGCGACAACCGGATCAGATGCGCTCACATCACTGCCAGCGCGCACAAAGCGAGTGCCCGTGTCTGCTGACACAACTTCCGGGGGGCCTGCATAATCGGGCCCTGCCGTGCATCCAGCTAGCAAGGCGATAGTGATAATCGGAGGTAGCAAGTGGCGCATAATCTCGGGCTCAGTGCATCGAAAGGGAGACATTTTCCGGAAGCGGCTTGAGGAACAGAACAAGCGGGACCGTCGCGAGTGTGAGAAGTCCCATCACCAGAAAGACATCATTGTAGGTCATGATGAACGCTTCGCGCTGGAGAGTGCCGCCGAGTGCCGCCATCGCTCGTTCCATATCGCCCAAGCTTCGCGCCAGTCCGTCGAGATAGGTCTGCAGCGAAACGCTGTTCGCATTCAGCGTTTCTTCCATGCGCCTCGTATGGTGCCAAATTCGCTGGTCCTGGAACGAAGCGAGGGCCGAGAGGGCGAATGATCCGCCAAGATTGCGGGCCGCGTTGAAAATGCCCGAGGCATCGCCCGCGTCTTCCTTGGCCACCGACGCAACCGTTGCCTGATTCAGGAACATCATCGCAAGTATCATTCCGGCCCCGCGGATAAGCTGACTTTCAGTGAAGACAGCGCCGCCGGATTCGGCGGTCAGACTCGTGCTGACAAAGCAGCTGATCGCCATCAGCAGCATTCCGGTGCCGACGGCAATGCGGATGTCCACCTTGCGGATCATCAGGGGCAGAACCGGCATCAGGAGAAAGGCCGGGACACCCATCCAGAAGATGACCAGTCCCGTCTGAAAAGCATTATAGTCAGAGATGATCGCCAGAAACTGCGGAATGACATAGGTCGAACCATACATCACCATGCCCAGGGCGAGCGCCATGATCGCGACGCTGGCGAACTGTCGATTGAACAGGAGCTGCAACTTCAAGACTGGCTTGCGTGCCTTCACCTGTCCGTAAATCAAACAGGCAAAGCCGATAATGGTCACCACCGTTAGCCAGCGAATGAGTGAGGACTCGAACCATTCCTCACGGTGCCCTTCCTCGAGTACAACAGTCAGACCGCCCAGTCCGAGGATCAGCCCGAGAATGCCAGCCCAATCGGCGTCCGTGAGATATTCCCACTTGGGCTTCTCGTGAGGCAGCCCGATAAACAGCAAGAGCAGCAGGATTGCGCAGACTGGCACATTGACGAAAAAGGCATAGTGCCAGCTCAGGTTCTCGGTCAGCCAGCCGCCGATCAATGGCCCCATCACGGGGCCAAGAACCACAGTCATGCCGAACAGGGCCATTCCGATTGGCTGTTGGTGCGGCGGTAATCGTTTAGCCACAATAGTCATTGCGGTCGGAATGAGGACTCCGCCCGTGAATCCCTGACCCGTTCGGCCGATGATCATGGTCGTAAGGTCGGTTGCAATCCCGCATAGCACCGAAAATGCGGTGAACGCGCTAACCGCGATGATGAGGAGGGTTCGCAGACCGAACAGCCGTTCGAGCCAAGCGCTCAGCGGAATGACGACGATTTCAGCAACGAGAAATGACGTAGCAATCCAGGTGCCTTCGGCGCCTGTGGCACCGATCTCGCCCTGAATGACGGGGAGTGCGGAATTGACGATTGATATGTCCAGCGTCGCGAGCATGGCGCCAAGCGCGCCCGCGGCCACAGCGACCCAGGCAGTCACGTCTGCGTTCTTTCGGCCCCCGGCCGGCCCGATCGAAGTGTCCTGCGCTGCCAGTATCTCGGTCATTGAGTCCGACTCGAGATCTCTTCCAATTCGCCGGCAGCATTCCGGGTGTCGACCGTAGCCACTACCGACATGCCGGGAACGAGCAGACGCTGCACTTCAGGGGGAGCATCGATACCGATGCGGACGGGTATCCGTTGAACGATCTTGGTAAAGTTGCCGGTGGCATTTTCGGGGGGGAGGATGGAAAATTCCGCGCCCGTTCCCGGCGATATGCTGACCACTCGTCCCGCGATCTCAAGGTCGGGTAGGGCGTCAACTTCGAGCCTGACGCTTTGGCCGGCCCGGATCAGGCCGACCTGCGTTTCCTTGAAGTTTGCCGTCACGTAGATCGCCCTCACCGGAACCACCGTCATCAAACGTTGACCCGGTTGCACGAACTGGCCCACCCTCACCGAGAGATCGCCGACGCGTCCGGCCTTGCTGGCGCGCAGCAAGGTCGATTCAACCGTAAGGTCGGCTGTTTCCAGCTGAGCGCGAGCAGCGTCCGCCTGCGCCTGGGTCTGGTTGATCTGCTCGAACAGGGTCCCTCGGCGCGCGGTCGCGGCAGCCACCGCCGCCTGCGCGGCGACGAGTTCGGCCCGCGCTTGCCGCGCCTGCGCCTCATACTGGTCTAGCTTTTCCCGCGGTTCGGCTCCTGTCGCGGCAAGGGGCCGATATCGCGCCACCTGGTCGTTCGCGAGGTCCAGTGCTGCGCGCGCGGCGGCGAGTTGGCCCCGCACCTGGCGAATGGCTGCATCCTGTTCGGCTACCTGAGAACGGATTGTGTCGGCACCGGCCAGGGTCGCAGCGATCTGTGCGCGCGCCTGTTGCGCTTGCGCCTGATAATCCCGCAGATCCAGTTGTACGAGGGCTCCGCCGCGAGCAACCTGCTCGTTCTCCCCCACGAAGACCTCTTCGACGTATCCCGCTACCTTGGAAGAGATAACGACGCTGTCGGCAGCGACATAGGCGTTATCGGTCGACTGCATGTACTGTCCGTAGGTTACGTGCCGGTAGTACCACCAGATCCCGCCAAGCAGCACGGCAAGACCAACGATGATTAGCGCGATGCGCAAGCCACGCCGCGATTGCGGTTTCGTTGGGGTTGTGCCCTCCTGCTCCGGTTGGTTGGAGTTATCGGTCATCTGACTCTTTCGGCAGCCTCAGTAAAAGGTGAACGCGTCTCGCGCCCTATGAGCCGTGAGTCAGATAGTAAAGGCATTTAGCAGTTTGCATTTGGGCATCCGAGGCTATCCGACTACACAGCGCTATGGATGAAAAACCAGATACCATGTCACGGTCTCAGCGTCGGCAGAAGGTCATCACCGATGATGACCGCATTCTCTATCTTATGGACGAGATCAGTCGCGGCGCGCGCAGAGTGTACGATGCGAGGGTCGCCAGGATCGGTCTCAATCAGACACAGTGGAGGATCATCGGACAACTTCTTCGCGATCCTGCCCTTACGCAGGCTGAAATCGCCAAGAAACTGGAACTGGAATCGGCGACCATCGGCCAGGCGGTTGCAGGTCTTTGCGCACGCGGGCTGATGAAAAGGCTTCGAGCTGAGACGGATCGGCGAGCGTGGCGGCTCATCCTCACGGAGCAGCTAGATGATATGCTGCCCGAACTGAGAGGCTCCGCGGATAGGCTTCATGATCTGCTTTGGCGCGACATTGCCGCCGACGAGAAGCAAACGTTGCAGCAGATTCTTGCAAGGGTATCGGAAAATCTGGACCAACTCCGGGCCGAGGCTGAGTAAAATCATGGCATCGCCCCCGGAAAAGCCTATCAGCAGCATCGCTCGCGCCGCGGAGATCGGCCAAATCCTAATGAGGCACGGCGCGAAGAATCTCGCCGGAGCCTTCGGATTTATTCCCTCTTCGAGCAATGTCATCGATCCTCGCGAATTTCGTCCGGCTGCAGTTGTGGCGTTCCTCCGTGACATCGGGCCAGTCGGCATAAAGCTGGGGCAACTCCTCGCCACCCGAAGCGATCTGTTTACCGAACACTGGATCACGGCATTCTCAACCCTGCACGATCAGGTGTCGTCAGTGCCCTTCGCAGATATCGAGCCCGTACTTGCTTCAAGCTGGGGTGAGGACTGGCGGAGCGACTTTGCGCAGTTCGACGAAAAGCCTTTGGCCTCTGCCTCCATAGCGCAAACCTATTCCGCCAGACTGCGGGACGGAAGCGAGGTCATCGTGAAGGTTCGGCGGCCAGGCACTGCCGCTCGGATGGAGGCTGATGTGCGCCTCCTTATACGCCTTGCCGGGATCGTGGAAGCACGGTCGCCGGACATCGCGCGTTACCGGCCAGTCGAGTTTCTGCGGACCTTCGGCCGCAATCTTGCCTGGGAGATGGACCTCGCTGCGGAATCCCGAGCCTGCGAGCGGATCGGCGCATATCTCGATACCATCGGCGTCAGGTCCCCGGCCATCCATTGGGAACTGACCGGGCTGCGGGTGAACGTTCAGGAACGCCTGTACGGCAGGCCCGCGTCTTCGCTGGGCAGCCCATCGGGCGACCCGCGGGTGGCGGCTTTCGCTAAAAGCTATGCCAACGCTGTCCTGCGGATGATCATCCTGAACGGCGAATTTCACGGCGACCCCCATCCCGGTAACGTCTTCATGATCGGCGAGCAGGATGTCGGCTTCATCGACTTTGGATCGGTCGGGACGCTCACCAAGGCCAGGCGCGACGAGATCGTCCGCCTCGTCCTTGCGATCGCTGGTGAGGAAACCAGCGATGTCGCGAATGTCCTGCTCGCATGGGCGGGGGAGCCGAAGGTGGATCGCGATGCGCTCGCGGTGGATCTGGATCAGTTGATCGGAGAGTTCAGGGGGACCGTGCTATCTGGCATCGAGTTCTCGCAGATTTTTTCCCGCGCTTTCGACCTGTTGCGGGATTATCGACTGGTTCTGCCACCTGATCTGGCCATTCTTCTGCGTACCTTGTTGACTGCAGAGGGCTTCGTCCGATCGCTGGCACCGGACTACAACATCGCCGAAGAGACCCGGCCGATCATGACGGAGCTTCTCGCCGAGCGGTTCTCGCTCGGCAGCGCTCGGTCGGGTTTGAAGAGACTTCGCGGTCAGCTGCTGGGTTTGTCGGCGTCCTTGCCCGACATACTTGCCACTGCGAACTCGATCGCAAAGTCAGGATATGTGCCGGTTCAGCTCGATCCGCTCAGTATCGAGCAGCTCGCTGGACTTCGCAATGAGCGTCAGTCCTTGAAAGGCCCTCTAGCTGCCGCATTGATCATAGCTAGCGCGTTGCTTGTCGATCAATCCTGGCTTCTGGCTGGCGGCGCGCTTGTGATTGCTGGGGTGGTGCTCATCCGAAAGTCATAATGAAGGAGCAACTTAATTCGTGCACGGTCACGATACGGCAAAGCCGAACTTAACGAGGATTTCATGCGCCTCACTTCAGCGACCAAGAAGCATCGCGAAGAAAATTTTTCGACCTATTGCGATTGAAGGCTTATTTTCCTCAATCAGACGAAACTTTGGAACGGCAGCTTTCAAGCGTGTCCTCGCCTGACTTTATGGCCGCTATTGGGGCGCTTAGCTGCCGGAAGGCCTTGTCCCCAGCGGTCCGCGACGATCGACCACCGTGACACGGCGCGCCTTGGCCTCGATGACGAGACGTTCGGTGACGCCGTTGCCGGGAAAGGCGATCACGTAGCGCGGGGCCATCGCCAACATCTGTTCGTTGCGCCTGAACCCGGCCCGGGCGCCCAATCTGCGATCGAGACCGAAGGTGAGTTGCTGTACCTCGTGGCGTTCGGCCCAGGCGGCTGCAAGCCGATCGGCGCCCTTGCCATCGCCGCCATGGACGAGGAGCATATCGGGCACCTGCTCGCGCACTCGGTCGAGCGTGGCCCAGATGTTGTCCGCATAGCTCTTCGCCTCCTCGGTCGTGGCGAAGCTCGCGCGTCCTCCGGCGAAGACCACGGCGGTGCCTTCGGGCGTGAGTGCGGCGCGCCGACGTTCTGAGCGGACCTTGAGGAAATCGCGCGCATCGATGACCGCAGAGGTGAGGTTCTTTCCGTGCGCTACGCGCGACCCCGTCATCGGCTTCCAGGATGCCCCGGTCTCTTCGCGGTACAGCATCGCCGCGACCTCGCGCATGTGCTCGAAGGCGAGCATGCTGGCTTCGGCTGCCTGTGCGCGCTCGACCTGCTCTTCGAGGTTGCTCGAGTGAACTTCCGAGCCATCGGCCGCGGAAAGCAGCGCCCGGATCTCGTCGCTCGCGCGATCGACCTGCGCGGACTTGCGGGTCGCCGCGCGGTGGAAGAGATTGACGAAGCCCCACGCAATGTCCTCGGCATCGGCCTCGAGCGCGGTGTCGGCGAACAGGGCGAACATGTCCGACCAGACGGCCGCGAGGGTTTGCTCGCTCGCCTCTTCGGCGGGAAAATCGGTTTCGTTGAAAGGTGCGGGTTGAACCGAAAAGCCAGTCAGATCGATTCCGGCAAGCTGGGCGGTGAAGCTGTCGTACATGGGTCATTTCCTCCTGAGCGAAGGCGACTGCCGCAGGACAAGAGAGAAGTTTCCTGCGGCCTGTTCGCCGGGCCCAAAAGGGACCGGGTCGAGGGGGCCGCCGCACCGCGCAGCGGGAAACCCCGCAAGGCAAGGCTGGCGCGGGCCACACGGGCCGCAGCCTTGCGCGGGTTGCGGCGGAACCGGACCGGTCCAGGGCCCGCGCGAGCGAACAGGACAGGCAGGAAATCAGACTCCGGCAGGCCGCGCAAAGAGGGACTACGCGAGTCGAGCTTCAGCCGAGCGAAGGCAGTCCGAACCGCTCGGCCGTGAATTCCAGCACCTCGCCGGAAGGAAACGCAGCCAGTGCAATGAGTCGCCGGCCTTCGAGGCGCAGGTGCCAGCCGCGTCCGTGATCGGGCTCGGCCCTGGCAAAGCACGCGGGATCGAACAACGCGAGATTGATCCCCTGCGGGTCGCGCGCCGAAGGCGAGCGGATCGCCTGTCCACCCGCGGCACGAGCAGCTTCGGCGAGATCCTGACACGCCGAATAGTCGGCCGGGTCGATCCAGCGTTCGCTTTCGCGCGACAGCGGCGGCCGCGTGGTATCGAGCAGCCGGGCAATCGAGACAGGAACGGAGAAGCTCAGGTGTTCGCTCGTCCGGTTGCCCGGAAGAAAGCCCGGTGAGCGGCTGATGAAACGGAGCCGCCAGTAGGCGGTCTCGGTGATCGCGGTCTGCTCGCTTTCGCTGGAATAGAAGATGCCGGGCCGCTCGTTCGCACGCCGAAAGCGGCTGGCCACGCCGTGGCCATAGCGAAAGGGCGAGGCGAGCAGGTAATGAAGACCGCGCGCTGACTTGGGCAGATCCGGCTTGGCTGCATCGGCGAGCTCCTCGAGCCGCTTCTGGCCAGCGAGATTGGCGGCGAGCCGGTTGGTCGAGATTCGGTGCTGCGCTTCGACCACGCGCCAGACGGTCCTGCGGTAGCGGCGCAGCTCAGACGCGAGCGCGGTGGGCGTCCACATAGTCGCAAACCGTCATGAGACCCTTGAAGCTGTCGATCAGCTCAAGGGGCCGCGCCTCGAGGTCAAGATTTGGGGTCGCGAGCCAGGCTCGCGCAGCCAGATCGTCGCTCCCGAGCAGCGCGTCGAGCGAGCGGAACAGGCGCAACAGAAACTGGCCGGCTTCGAACGACTTGCTGGCCGGATCGAGCTCGGATTTGCCCGCGCGCAAACGCGAGACGGTGGCCTGAGACAGCCCAAGAATCGATCCAAGCTTGGCATTGGTCAGACCCCAGAATTCCGCAATTCGGGAGATTGCGTTGGTCAGAACCTTGCCATCTCCCTCCTCGACTTCAGCGGCTCTCGTTGCCATCGGCGCATCCTTTCATATGCACAATATAGCACCTAGCTACTCACTTGAACAGGTCTGCGTTCAAAGATGGCCTCGCCATTCGAAAACCGCCCAATCATGCGGAGCTCGCCGAATTTCGCTTCGAACCGGCTCGCCACCTGCGAAAGCCAGCGCTGCGCGCGCCCGGATCGCGGGTGATAGGCATCGGCATCCCAGTAACCACCGTCGTCGCGCTCGGCGAGCCAGATGGCGACAAGGTCGCAGTAGGTGGAGATCCCGCAATCGGCAAAGGCGTTGCGTAGCAGGATTCGATCTTCGCGGCCGCGCCACCCGTTGCAGGCTTCAAGTGAGGGAAAGGTGATGCGTGCAGTTTCGGTCACCTCCTCTACCAGACACTCATATTCCCACTCCCAATCGTCCTCGTCGTCGATCTCCAGAGTGCGGAAGGCGACGATTGCGCCGGACGGATAGCTAACGGAACGTCCCATCATGCACCTCCCTCAAGCCGCTTCGGCGAGATCGGCTGCCGCAGCCTCGCTACCGGCACCCGAACGCCCTCCGAGCCTCAGGATGAGGCTCGCAGCCTCTTCTGCCTTCGCGGCTGCCGTGAGCATGGCTCGATCATCGGATTTCAGAAGCTCAAGCCATTGCGCGATGTAGCTCGCATGGTGGTCGAGATGCGTGACGGGAAGACCGAGCTCTGCGCCAAGGATCGCGGCGGACAGCTCCGCCACCAGTTCTTCGGCCGCGTAGGATTCGCTTCCGAAGCGGTTCTTGAGATCCCGACCCAGACGTGAACCATGCCCGGTCCAGTGCGAGAGTTCGTGCGCCAGCGTTGCATAGTAGTGGTCATAGCCGTCGAACAGCGCCGCCGTTGGCATCGTAATCCGATCCAGGACAGGCTCGTAGTAGGCTTCGGCCCCCTGATGCCGAAGGTCGGCGCCCACATCTGAAAAGAAGGTGTCGAGCCGCTCTTCCCGCCCGGCAGGTTCGACTGGTTCGAGTTCATGCTTGGCACGATACATTTCGGGCAAGTCATTGCACTGGTCGGCGTTGAAGACCGCATAGGCCTTCAGGACACGCCGCTTCTCGGTGCCATCTTCGCCATCTTCGCGCTCCACCTGCTTGTCGTAGCTCTTGTAGAAGATCGCGATCGTCGATTTCTCGCCCTTGCGAACCTGCCCACCGAGCTTCTGGCACTGCTGGTACGTCATCCAGTAGGGCGACAGGAACCCGGCAGCATCGGCGATCATCCAGAGCCAGAAGGTGTTCATGCCCCGGTAGGGCGTGCCGCAACTGCGCAGGGGTCGTGATACCGGAACCCCGCGCCATGGCTTTACCCATGGTCTGGTTCCTTGCTCGAGTTTCTCGATAATCACGGAGGTGATTTGTGCAGCAGGGGATTGCCCGCCGCTGCGGCGTTTGAACTTGGACATGAGGTGTCTCCCGATTGCCGGAACGAGATTGTCCCGTGGCAATCAGAAGAAGCCTTCTTTCCTCTCATCTGGACGTCGTGTCAGCTTTGCGCTCTGCGACGACTGCTGCGGAGAGCCTGTAGATCTCGCCCATGAGTCGCATAGGTGCGGCCGGCGTCTTCCGCCTCGAGCGGTGCGGCGCGGGGAATATCTGCTATCCAGCCCCGCAGCATCCGGACGGCGAACCGGATTGTTGGGCTTCCTGAATCGGCGGGCACGGAACATCTGCGAAGGAGCAGAAGACGCAACAATCGCCGGAGAGCGGTCTAAGCTTCACGCCGCAATGGTGACAGTCGTAAAAAAACCAGCAGGCATCGGTCGGCATCGTTTCGACTGAGGTGCCGCCGCACTTGGGACATGTGATGGTAGAGGTGGTCTGCATCACGCGCCGCCCAGCACGCGCATCAGCGGCTGCTCGATAAAACCCCACAAAGCGCTGATAACGACGATCACCGTCGCACCCACGAGCATCGCCAGCGTGGCTCGACCTGGCGCCGGCACCGCGCAGTCCGCGTCAGCAGAGCAAGCGCGATGCTTGCGCAGGTAGAGCATCCAACCCGCAATGATCAGAACCGAGGCGATGATTGTCATCGGCCATCGGTAGGGGACGAATACAGCGAGACCGCCTGCTCCGAGCCCTAGTCCGGCGAGCGCGAGAGGCAGCACGCAGCACGCAGCAGCAGAGAACAGGGCGGTCAAGCTGGCCGCCGTTCCCACGGCAGCGACACCTCGCTCGGGTCCCTGCAATCGGATAACGGGAGGGGCACTTCGATCAGTCAGGTCTCGTCTCCAGCGCGATTCGGCGCTATGTGCCACCTGTAGTAGCTACAGGATCAAGGAGTTTATGCGTGGGCGGTCTTTCGATAGGCGAACTCGCCCGCCGCACAGGCGTGCATATCGAGACAATTCGCTACTTCGAAAAAGTTGGCCTGCTCGCCGAGCCCGATCGAACAGAAGGCGGCCACAGGGTCTTTACCGACCAGCATGTCAGGGCCCTGAGCTTTATAAAGCGGGCGAGGGAGCTTGGCTTCACGCCTGGCGAAGTGCGCGCCATCCTTGAACTGGGCGGCCCCGAAGAGGCGTGCTGCGATGAAGTTCGCGAAATCGCGGTTCATCATCTGGACCAGGTCAGGCGCAAAATGGCGGACCTCGAGCGACTGGAGCGGCTGCTCGCCTCGACGGTCGAGCGCTGTTCGGGTGGGCACGTGCCCGACTGTCCGGTCATCGACATGCTGGACGGCGTTGCCCCCTAGAGCATGTAGCCTACGTCCGATGCCCCGGTAGGATAAGCAAACATGGTGCTCTTCAGATCATCGGCGGTGAGATTGTGCCGGATAGCCAGGGCGAAGATGTTGATGACCTCGTCCGCGTGAGGACCGACGAGGTGCGCACCCAGAATTCGACCCGTGCCTTCCTCGACCAGCGTCTTGTATCCGTAAACCGGCTCGGCAAGCCGCCTCGCAGTGTACCAGCGCGAAGCACGCTCGCATTTCAACCGGAATTGCGCTCCCGATCTGCGCGCCTCCTCCTCGCCCATTCCCACAGCGGCAATGGGCGGCAGTGTAAAGGCGACACTCGGCACGCCACGATAGTCGGGCGTTCGCTGGTTGCCTCCGAGCAAGTTGTCCGCGACCACCTTCGCATCATGGCTCGAAACAGGCGTCAGCGGCGGTCCTTGCTGGGCAGCATCGCCGGCCGCATAAACTGTCGGATTGGTGACGCTCTGCAGGTACTCGTTGAGTTTGAGCCGACCTTGAGCGACAGCAACATCGGCTGCTTCGAGGTTCAGTCGGTCGAGAGCAGGGGCGCGGCCAGCGGCGTGGACGACCAGGTCGGCCTCCACCGTGATCCTGTCGTCGCGTCTTTCGCCATGCACGACAAATCCGCTGTCGTTGCGCTCGATCGCAACCACAGTCGTATCGGTCATGACTTGCACCCCGATACTGTCGAACGACTCCGTCAACCAGCCGACGAGCTCCGGCTCGAAATGCGTCAGCATGCGCGAACCGCGCTGGATCACCGTCACCTTAGCGCCAGCGCGTGCCGCAATGTTGGAAAACTCCGCTGCAATGTAGCCGCCGCCGACCAGGACGATCCGCCGTGGCAGTTGCTCCATGGCCAGGAAGAACTCGTTGTCGACCAGATGATCCTCACCTGCGATCCCGAGCGGCACGGGAGCGGCGCCGGAGGCGATCAGTACATGACGGCCGCTTAGCTCTGCTGCATCGACCTTGAGGGTGTTCGGGCCGGTGAACTGGGCCGCACCGTGCAAAGTGTCGATGCCCTTATTGCGGTAGCGGTGCTCGTGCTTCTCCGGCACGGGATCGGTAAAGGTGCGCTTGAAACCGATCAATTCCGGCCAGTCGATCCGCAAATCACCGTCGATGCCGTGTCCGCTCATCCGGCGCTCCGCATCGATGACCTCCGCTCCGGAGACGAGCATCTTCTTGGGATCGCAACCGCGCAAGGCGCAGGTGCCACCAAACGGCTTCTCGTCGACGACAGCAACCGTCCAGCCTGCATCGCGCACCCGCATCGCTGCGACCATTGCCGCCGTGCCCGTGCCGATGATGATCAAATCGTAGTGCATTTGCGCGCTCCTCAATAGGAGAACGATGCTGTAGTTGGTACGGGTTCCCCAAGAGGATCAAAGGCTGTCCACTGGGATGTGACCCCGCTGACAATCAATGCGCTCGTCGATTTCTGGTGACCTTGAAGGCCGGCGCGGCAATCAGTTTTGGATAAGGCGAATGAGGGTTCCGTCCGGATCGATCAGGGCTCCGATCAGGAGACCGCCATCTTCCTGCTGCGGGGGCTGAGCCCGGGGGTGACCCCAACATTGCTCTGGCACTCCAGCGTCTAAACAAACCGAGTAAAACGCGGCCACGTCATCAAGCCGAAGACAGCAACTGAACCAGCTTTCGGCTGGGTTCAGGTCTGGATGTGGGAAGAACTCCAGTATCATGCTGTCACGCTTCAAGATCATCCAGCCGTCATCCCGCCAGTCCTGCCCGAACCCCAACTTGGCGAAAAATTTTGAGGTGACCTCAAAATCCCTCGACGGCAGGTTGGCTGTAGCGTGATCGATCTCGCATCCCCTCGCTGCTCATCATGGAGCTCCAGGCAGACGTTCGCAACGGCGTTCCTGCTGAATATCTAGCGAAGACGTCTCATCCACTAGGTAGAACGACTGACGGTTCAGACTTGGTCAAAACGACTAAAGGCGGCCCGTCCGGAATGGACGGGCCGCCAACCGCGCAAAACCACCTGTCAGGAGGTTCAGGCAGCTTGCTCGGTCAGTTCGTTGCCAGCGTCCTCCGACCCAGCAGACGTTTCTTCGTCGCTAGCGGCTTCCTCCTTAAGAATGCCAAAGCGCATGACGGCCGGAAGCCAAGCCAATGCCTGCTCCTTGACGTCCTTCTCGCCGATGAACTCGCCCGAGAAGATGCGTTCGGCAGCCGAAGCAAGATCGGCCTTCTTGGAACCGGCATAGCGGCTGACAAGCTCGGGCCCGCCCACGGCATCGAAGGCTTCGAGGATGCGCGCTTTGGGCACGCGATCGAAGAAGTTCGCCGCCGTCGGCCTCCACCAATGCGCCATCTCGATCTCGAGCAAGGCGCCCAGCGCGTCGTGGAGCGGGAGTCCGCGCTCACCATCGGTATTGAGGCTGGCAATGAGCGTACGGGCGACCACGAAGCCAAGCCAGAGGCTCCGTGCTTCATCGGGAAGCCCTCGGAACGCTGAGAAACGCTCGATTTCCGAAGCGCCGGCGCGCCAACTTTCGTCGAGCGAACCAGTGAACTCCGCCAGCGCCGCACTCGCCGGAGCATCCTTGGCTTCGAACCCCGAGACCGGGCCGCTCGCAGCCGGCCCAGAGATCGTGACTGCCGTTTTGGCGCGCCAGTCGTGACCATCGGCATCGGCCAGCGTGAAGATCATAAGGTCGAGCGCCAGGCCTGGGTCGTTGACGAGATGGATGGCGAGGACATCGCGGCGCTGCATCGCCAGTTCGTCGAGGAGTCGCTGCGAATAAGTTGCAGGCTTGCTCGACGCATCACCGCCATCTTCGACGGGCTCGATGATGCCCTCGTCGGACTGTGCTACCTCACTTGCGGTGTAGTACTGCGGAACAAGGGTAGGCTCGCCACCGCGCGACAGGACCAGGAAGGCTCCCGCTTCTTCCTTCAGATCTTCGGCAAGCACCGGCGGGCGATCGTTGAGCGCTCGCATGGCCCGATCGATGCGGGCCAGTTGCTCCTCGGCTCTGGCGACCTCCTCCTCGCTGCTGTCCTCGTCCTCGAGGACTGCCGCTTCACGGTCGTAGTCTGCCTCGAGTATCGACAGCTCCACGGCTTCCGCTTCATTCAGCGGGGCCGGCTCGGCGGAAAGGCGGCTGAGCCCCTCGATCAGTTCGTGGCAGACATAGGCCCCGAGTGTCGGACGGACCCACGCTAGGCCGAGTTCCCGCGCTTTGACGCTCGCTGCCTCCTCCATTTTCTTTTGAGCGAGACCCTCGAGCAGCGCGATATCGACCCAGCTCTCGCTGGCATCGTCGTCGAAAAGCTCGCGCTCGATCCGCCCGCCGGCTTGAAGATAGGCCTCGCGGCCAACCAGGATCGCGCGCGGGTCGCTGCCGCGCACGGTCGCGTCCAGCACCATTCGCCGGATCGTGTCGGGCGTGACCTGATACCAGGCGTCCTGCAGCTCGGCGAAGACATGAGCTTGCCGCTCGGTATCCGAGACCGCGCCATAGGCCTTGGCCATGTCGAGGGTGATCGCGCCTTCCACCAGCGCTTCGAAGACGCACGGCGCAAGCGAAGCGAGCCGCAGTCGGCCCTCGACGAAGCGGACGGTCAGGCCGAAGCGCCGGGCGACGTCCTCCGTGGTGGCGCCCGCTTCGATGATTGCGGCGAAGGCCTGCGCTTCGTCAGCGGGATTCATGGCCAGGCGCTGGAAGTTCTCGGCCAGGCTTGCTTCGCGCATTTCGCATTCGTCGCCTTCGATGACGAGGCAGGTCACTTCGTGGGTTGTGGGAATTGCGGCGTCCTCGGCAAGCGAATGCAATGCGGCAAGCCGCCGGCCGCCGGCCTCGACTTCGAACTTGCCGCGCGTCGCCTTGCGCACGACCAGATTCTGGAGAAGGCCGCGAGCGGCGATATCGGCCTTGAGCTGGGCATCGGCGGTAGCATCGCTTACTTTCCGGACGTTGCGGGGGCTCGGGACGAGCTTCTTCAAGGGAATAGACTGGATCATCGATCGTCTCCTGATGGATTGAACGAACCGGTGCGGGTGCATCCCACAAGGTTCGCCAGCCCAAGGCACTCTCTTCTCTCTGCTGTGGGACGTACTGCCACTGATCAGGGAACAAGCGCTTCGAGAATGGCCGGCCCATTGGCCACAGGCACGAACAGGCGCGTCCGGTAGCGGATGATCTCGGAGAAGCAGCCCTTGGCCTTGTACCAGTCGAGCCGGTCGGGCGCGAAGCCAGTCAGCTCGATGCGCTGCTCGCCGCCGACGAGACTGCGCTTGACCGTCAGCGGATCATGGCTCTGCAAGGACTGTGCGGTGCCGCTCGAGAGGACGAGAGCGGCCAGTTCGCCGGGAGTAGGCAAGACCGGGTTGCCGAGGCCGAAGGTCTGCGACACCTTGGCGATATCCGCGGCCGCCACCTCGCGGCCGATGATGGAGGTTCCGTCGGCCGAGACGATACGGGTCACGCGCACGTGATCGTCGGGCAGGCGCTTCCAGACCGGGAGTAGCAGCCCGGTTGCAAGGTGCACGCGTTCGCGGACCGGCTCCTTGGCGGCTTCGATCTCTTCGGCGCGCCAGAGACGTTCGAACGAAGCCGAATCGATGGCCTCCCAGGCGCTTTCGGCGAGCGCCTCGCGGGTCCAGTTGTCGGATTTGAGCGGTCGCAGCAGACGCCGCCGCTCGATCACACTGCCGTCGTCGGCAATCAAACGGCGCGCGGGAACGCTGAGAGCCACCCGGCCCGAACGGGCGTTGTGGAGTGGTATGGCACCAGGCGAGTCAATGTCATGCAGCCGCGCGAGCCGCCCGAAGCGCAGTGGCCGCAAGTGCCGCTCGATCTCCAGCGAGAGGAGGCGGGTTTCGGCGCCGGTCAACGGGTCGGTCCGAAGGATCTGATCCGAGATAACTCGACAGCTGTCGACCTTGACCGTTTCGAGCCCGAGATCGAGTGTTCCCGCTTCTCGCGCAGCTTCGATGCGCGCTTCGATGAGGGCAAGGTACTCGTCAAAGATCGCATTCTGCATCCCGATCGGCAGCGCGAGCACGCGGTTGAGCCAGCGCTGGATCGAGGGCAGGTCGTCTGTAAGACCGCCCTCGGGACCTTCGAGCCGTAGGCCGGTCTGGCGCACGAAATGGGCGAAACTCGTCGCCTCGAGCTTGCCGTCGTATAGCAGGTGGAACCAGCGGGTCAGCGCGTCTCTGGCGTAATCGCTTTCCAGATTATCGGCCGGATCGAACAGGTTCTGTCCACCCGTTTGCCGCTGTCCGCGGGTGAGCGCGCCGAGGCTGTCGAGCCGCCGCGCGATCGTCGAGATGAACCTCCGCTCACCCTTCACATCGGTGGTCACGGGACGAAACAGCGGCGCCGAAGCCTGGTTGGTGCGGTTGGTCCGCCCCAGGCCCTGGATCGCATTGTCGGCGCGCCACCCCGGCTCAAGCAGGAAATGCACGCGCCGCTGCCGGTTCTGGCAATTGAGGTCGGCGTGATAGGACCGGCCCGTCCCGCCGGCGTCGGAAAAGACAAGGATGCGCTTGGCGCCATCCATGAAGGCCTGAGCCTCGGCAACATTGGCAGACCCGCCGCGGCGTTCGAGCCGCTGCTGTCCGTCCCGCCCCAGGACCAGCCGTCTCGTCCTGCCCGTAACTTCGGCGACGATGCTGGTTCCGAAGTGTTCGATGATCGCATCGAGCGCGGTTGCGATCGGCGGCAGGGCGCAGAGCTGTTCGATCAGCGCATCGCGCGCGGCGACGGCGCGTGGACACATGACCGGATTGCCATCGTCGTTGCTCATCGGTTCGGAGCGCAGATTGCCGTCTTCGTCGGTGAAGATCTGCATCAGGCGAGTGGGGAAGCTCTTTGCGAGATAGTCGATGACATACTCGCGCGGCGAGAGGTCGATATCGAGCGCTTCGCGTTCCTCGGGAGTGAGATCGGCCAAGCGGCGGTCGAGCATCGCCTCGGCGGTCGAGACCAGCTGCACGACGACCGAGTGGCCGGTCGCGAGCGACTCCTCCATCGCGGGAACTAGGCTCGGGCGTTTCATTGAGAGCAGGAGCTGCGCAAAGAACCGCTGCTTGGTGCCTTCGAAAATGGACAGCGCAGCAGCCTTAGCGTTGCGGTTGAGTGTGTCGCCGCTGTCCTCATCGACTATCCGCGTCGCCTGAAGCGCCTCGTCGAGATTGCGATGAATGATTGCCCAGGCTTCGGCATAAGCATCGTAGATGGCGATCTGCGCATCGGTCAGACGGTGCTCGAGGATTTCGTACTCGACTCCCGCGAATGACAAAGCGCGGGAAAGGTAGAGGCCCTGAGCCTTTAGATCCCTGGCGACGAGCTCCATCGCCGCGACACCGCCTGCCCGGATTTCGGTCGTGAACGCCTCATGTGTCGGGAAAGCGGTTTCGGCCCCCCACAAGCCGAGGCGGGTCGCATATCCGAGGTTGGAAATGTCCGAAGCGCCGGTAGCCGAGGCGTAGAGGATCCGGGCGCGAGGAAGCCGGTTCTGCAGTCTTAGTCCAGCCATGCCCTGTTCGGAGCCTTTGGAAGCGCCGCGCGCATTACGGCTGCCTATGGCGTTGGCCATCGCGTGGGCCTCATCGAACGCGATCACGCCGTCGAAATCATCGCCAGTCCAAGCGAGGATCTGGTCAAGCCGCGTATCGTCTGCGCGACCCGAGCGAAGCGTCGGATAGGTAATGAAGAGGATGCCCTGGGACCAACAAACCGGTACTCCCAGCTTCCAACTGGAGAGTGGCTGAATGTCGAGGCGCATGCCGCCGAGTGCTTCCCAGTCGCGGCGGGCATCCTCGAGCAGCGCCTCATTCTTGGTAATCCAGATGTGTCGGCGTTCGCCGTCAAGCCAGCGATCCATGATCACCGACGCAATCTGCCGCCCCTTTCCCGCTCCGGTGCCGTCGCCGAGAAAAAAGCCCTGGCGATAACGGGCTCCATCATCCGCCTGCTCGAGCGTGGTTCCTTCCTGAGTGGCTCGGAAGCGCCCTGGCAGATCGTGCGAAAACGCCTCGCAGGCATAGACGAGCGTTTCGAGTTGGGCTTCGGAAAGCAGTTCGCGTGTTCGCCAGTCGGCGGGCATCTTTGGGCGCACGGTGGGTTTCGGAGCCGCGACCGACCCCATCGCGATGGATTCCACAAGCGGCGTCGGATGGACGGGCGCGCCTCCGATCTGAACCCGGCTCGGGCGATAGGGAAGATAGATCCCTGTCTGCTCCGGGACGGGCGCGGGCTCATCGAGCGTCACATAGCCGAGCTCTTCGAACGGCTCGCCAGGTGCAGGGCGAGTTCCAAACGGAGCCGCGGGCCGGGCGTTCGCTGGCTTTCTCAAAGTGCCGGTCGCGGGCCGCGCGGTCAGCACGGGAATTTCCGGAGTATCGCGAGTGCGCGGCGGGAGTTGGCCGATCAGCGTTGCCAGATCGGACAAATCGTCCGCTTCCGCAGTGACCACCGGCTGGTCGACGACGGTTTTGTCGAACACCACCATGCGCACGGGAATGCCTGTGCCGTTCCTGCGAAACGCGCCGGTGATGCGCACATCGAGCCGCAGGCTGGCATCGCTCAACGAGCTGGCGAAGCGAGAAGCATCGAATCCTTCCGGCATGATCGCGACGAGCCGTGCGCCTCTCTTCGAGAGTCGGAGCGCGCTGCGAAGATGGCGCAACGCCGTTGCCGCACTGGCCCCGCGTTCGCGACTGCGCGCAAACGGCGGATTCATGAGGACGACGGTTGGCGGCCTGTGGGTCAGGAGATGTTCGATGACCTCACCGTCGTGAGCGGTCACTGCTGCGTCGGAAAACAGATGGGCAAGTGACTGTCGGCGAGCAGGATCGATCTCGTTGAGCGTGAGGTCGGAGCCTTGAATGGCCGGCCATAGGGCAAGTGCGCCGTTGCCGGCCGAAGGCTCGAGGGCATGATCGGATGAGCGAAGCTGAGCCGCTCGCGCCATGAGCCAGGACAGCATGGGCGGGGTCGAGAACTGCTGCAGCTCGATCTGACCTTCGCTACGCACATGGCGGGGAGGCAAGGCGGTTTCGAGCCATTCAAAGCGCGCGTCCGCTTCATGAATCGCGGTACCGAGCGTAATCCAGCCGTGAGACTTCAGCCACACGAGCGCGCCGATCTCGATCGCATCGTTGTAGTCGTCGATGGACCAACCCGTCCCCCAGGTCTGGATCCCGGTCTCTTCGGCAAAGAGCGCAGAAATGGAGCTACGCGTAAGATGGCAGCCGTCGGCCAGACGAGAGGCTATCCGTTCGCCGATCGTCACCGCCAAGGGCTGGGCACGAGGTTCAGCATCGGGTTCTAAAAGTTCGAACTGAAGCATTGTTGGTCCTCCTGATGGAGGCATCGGGCACGAAGCCTTCTGCCGATCACGAGGCCAAAGCTTTCTCTTCTCTACGAAGCCCGCTTGCGGGCGAGCCAGTTCACCAGTTCGTCGTTCCAGTCGGTGTCGCGCCTTGAAGGACGCCGGACATGGATGGTCCGGCCTTCGAGCGCATGGCTCTGGAGCGCGCGTTCCACCGCCACTTGGCCGCCTGCATCGTAATCGACAAAGAGATGGAGCTCGGTGACACTCTCGGGGATCGAGACGAGCGCAAAGCGCTCATTACCAAGCGTTGCCCAGCACGGGACGCCGGTGAGTGCGCGAGCTGAGAGCGCGCTTTCAACACCTTCGGCGATGCCCAGCACTCCATCGATCGCAGGGAACAGTCGCACGGCGGCTGATCGGAGCGCACCGAGTGCACGCTTCGGGCCGTCGAATGCAGCGAGGCTGGGCGCCTCCGCATCGAGAAATGTTCGGTGAATAGCGATTGGCCCTTCGTCGAGGCTGACGGCTGCAATCATTGCTGGAATGAATTGCGCGCGGCCTTTGGGCCCTAGAGGCGTTCGGGAGTTGAAGCGCAGCGCGGGCGAGACAGCCGTGATACCCCGCGCTTCGAGATAAGCTTTGGCCGGGCTGTCGTTCAGGGGCGAGGCGCCATGCCATGTCCGGAGCGCACCCCGCGAGGGCAACCGCTCAACCGTCGATTCTCCGGCATTCGGCGGAAGGCCGCCGAACAGCTGCGCGGGCGAAAGCCCCTCCCTTCTGAAAGCGTCAATCACGCTCGCTTGGTCGCACCCGGCAAAGCAATGGAACAGGATAGCACGTCGGCCCAGCGTGACGCCGAGCGAGGGAGTGCGATCATCGTGAGCCGGGCACCGGGCCATGCCCTTGGAACCGGACCAGCGCCCGCCGCGGCTTTTGCAGAGCTGGCGAGCAGTTGCTTCGAGGGATTGTGTGTTCTGACCTTCACTTCGGACCTGCATCGGAAGACTCCGTATCGTCTGCTCGCGTCCCCAGCGCTGCCTCTCCTCTTTGCGGTGTTTAATCGCTTTCCTACAGGTTGATGTTCTTTTTATGTTCTCTTGTGATTCGGAGTAATCGAGGAGAACGCGAAATGGTAAGCCGGTTCATTGCAGGCTTGATCTGTGCAGCGAGCCTGACGGCTGCCGAAGGAGCAATCGCTCAGGAATTTCGAATTTTCGATCACGACTATGGAGCGTCGGTTGGGCCCAGTGCGGAAAGCTTGGGCAGCGAAAGCAGTCCGCGCTCGACGGAAAGTACACTTGCGTTTCGCGCAGTCGTTTCCGGCTATCGGGAAGCGATCTACCTGCCGCTCATCCGCGACGCCGAGTTAAGGTATCGGCTACCGCCGCGGCTTCTTCAGGCTCTGATCTGGGCGGAGTCCCGGTTCAACCCGCTTGCGGTCAGTCCCGCAGGGGCGGCAGGTCTGGCCCAACTGATGCCGGCCACCGCCCGCGAACTCGGCGTCGCAAACCGGCATGATCCGAGGGAGAATATCGAGGGTGGTGCGCGCTACCTCAGGCAGATGCTAGATCGGTTCGGATCGGTACATCTCGCCCTTGCCGCATACAACGCTGGACCCGGCGCCGTGAGGAAGGCAGGCGGGATTCCAAGGAATCGCGAGACGCCGGGTTATGTGCGCAACGTTCTCGGTCGTTGGATGGCATACACAAATTAATCGACATGAATCGCAAACGCATCACCGGACGCCTTGAACACACTCCCCGCGGATTCGCGGTCATTACCGATGCAGGTGAACGTTGGATCCTCGAAGATTGCGCACCCGATAGCGCTCTTGTGGGTAACGACATCATTGCCGAAGGCGTAGTTTCAGGACTCGATCGGCTGCGGGCCGCCTGGATCGGTTCTCCGGCCCATTGACCTTTGCTCCCTGCTTAAACAGAAATCCGCCCAATCCCGCATCAGGTTCTTGCGCTTCGCGAAGAAATCGGTTCGCCGATACGCGGCTTCAACCTTGTTCGAAATTGTGTGGGCGAGAGCCGCCTCTGCCACTTCTCCCTGATAATCAGTTTCCTCGGCGACCCAATCGCGAAACGAGGAGCGAAAGCCGTGGACGGTGCAATCGAGATCCATGTCACGCACGATCTTCAGCAATGTCATGTCGGACATCGGAAGCTTCGGTCGTTGCCCAGGGAAGACAAGGTCGCTCGCCTCACAGCGGAATACCTGGGCTCTTTCAAGGACATCCAGGGCTTGGGGCGTAAGTGGAACATGATGCTCGCGGTTAATTTTCATGCGCTCGGCAGGAATCGTCCAAACCGCTGCCTTGAGATCGATCTCCGACCAACATGCCCCCCGCACCTCGCCCGAGCGCGAAGCGTTGAGGATCAGGTACTCCAAGGCCAAGCGGCCGATTGAGGTGCGGCTACGCAACTTCGCGAGAAACGCAGGGACCTCTTCAAAAGGCATCGCCGCAAAATGGCCCGACTTCCTGGGCTGCCTTGGCAATCCCTTCGCGATTGAGCGCATTGGTGCTTCGGTAGTCCGATAACCCTTCGCATAGGACCAGTCGAGGATCGTGCCTATTCGCTGCCGAACCCGGCGGGCGGTTTCCGGCTTAGCGAGCCAGATTGGTGCTAGGGCATCACGAATTGCCGGGCCTTCGATCTCCGAGACGAGCCGCTCGCCAATGTGAGGAAATACATAGGTCTGCAACGTCGCCAACCATTGGGCCTGATGCTTGCCGTTCTTCCAACTGGCCTTGTGCTCTTCGTGGACTCTCACGGCGGCGCCGCGGAAGGTGGGAATGACGTTCTTTTCCTTCTTGCGCTCGGCGATCACGTCGATCCCGGCCTTGGCCTGTCGGCGCACATCCGCAGCGGTCTCGCGCGCCTCGCCCAATGAAATTTCAGGATAGGAGCCGATTCCTATATCCCTTCGGCGTCCGGCATTCTGCACACGCACGATCCAGCTAGCCTTGCCCGACTGGTTGAGGACAAGGATCAACCCGCTGCCGTCGGAATAGCGTCCGGCATCCTTGAGGTTTCTAACCTTGATTGCGGTTAGGCTTCCCATGCGTCCGCCACACTCCTTTCCCCACATTCTTCCCCACACCATGCGGGAGATGTCGTGAAACATATAGAGAACAACTGAGATGACAGCAAGCCAGAAAATGGCGGAAATCCGCCGCTTTTAGAGACAATCCGGGAAGTATAGGGAATTGGTAATTGGCGGAGAGGGTGGGATTCGAACCCACGGTACGGTTTCCCGCACACCGCATTTCGAGTGCGGCGCATTCGACCACTCTGCCACCTCTCCGCGAGGTTCGTGCGCTTGAGGCCCGATGGACCCGGTCGAAACGAGGGCGCCGCCTAGCCGAGGCGTTTGCACTTGCCAAGAGCGAACCTCGCATCCGGTGGTGGACGATAATCCGGCCTTGCTTGTTTCGCACCTGCGAAGGCCTATATTCGCTGGCGAAATGGACCGTGCACACTTCTTCTCCGCCACCGCTGGCCGCACCATCGAGGCGCCGCGCCACGCGCGTGCTCGCTTCGCGATCGGAGAGGTCGTGCGCCACCGGGTGTTCGATTTCCGCGGCGTGGTGTTCGATATCGATCCGGTCTTCGCCAACAGCGACGAATGGTACGAGGCGATTCCCGCGGCAGTACGCCCGCACAAGGACCAGCCGTTCTATCACCTGCTCGCCGAGAACGGCGAATCGTCCTACGTCGCCTATGTCAGCCAGCAGAACCTGCTGCGCGATGCGGAGAACGGGCCAGTCGACCACCCTCAGGTAGGCGAGTTGTTCGACGATTTCGCCGACGGCCGCTACAAGCTGCGCCGCGGTCTCACGCACTAGCTCCTGAGCTTCCACCCGCTGCGCAGCAGTGCGTAGGTCGCTCCGCCCAGAACCAGATTGAACATGGCAAGGCCAGCCGCGCTCCACAGCACGGCCTGATTGGTGCTGCCGATGTCGCTCTGGCCGAGGAACCCGAAGCGAAAGCCCGAGATCACGTAGAAGAACGGATTGGCGCGGCTGATCGCCTGGAAAGCCGGGCTCAGGTTGTCGATGACGTAGAACGTGCCCGACAGGAGGCTCAGCGGCGCGACGACGAAGTTGGTGATCGCCGCCGCGTGATCGAACTTCTCTGCCCAGATGGAGGTCAGCAGGCCCAGCAGCGCGAGCATGGTGGCTCCCATCAATCCGAACCATGCCACGGCCCACGGGTGCGCCATCGTCAGGCTGACGCCCGGATAGAGCAGCATCGCAAAGCCGACCGCGGCGCCGACCAGCACCGCTCGGGTCACTGCGGCGGCGACGATGCCGGTCATCAGTTCGCCATGCGACAACGGCGGCATGAGCAGGTCGATGATCGTTCCCTGGATTTTGCCCGACAAAAAGCTGAAGCTGGAATTGGCGAACGCGTTCTGCATCATCCCCATGACAATCAGGCCGGGGGCGACGAAGGTGGCGAACGGCACGCCGAGCATTTCACGACCCTCGCGTCCGAGCGCGACGGTGAATATGACCAGAAACAGCAGCGTCGTGACCGCCGGGGCCCAGACGGTCTGCGTCTGCACCTTGAGAAACCGGCGAACCTCCTTAATATAGAGACTCCACAACCCGATCCGGTTGACGCCCAGGATTACCGGCTCGCCCCGCGGACGAAATGCAGCGGTGGCGGGCGCGGTGCTCTCGATGGGCTGGACTTGATCGGCCATGGCGCGGCGACTAGGGCCAAGCGCCCCCGGTGACAAGCAGCTCGGTTGGCACCGCGCACGAATGACAGGACGAGATACCTTCGGATGAGCTGGACTGACGAACGCATCGCGACGTTGAAGAAGATGTGGGAGGGCGGGTCTACCGCCAGCCAGATCGCCGACGAACTGGGCGGCGTGAGCCGTAACGCCGTTATCGGCAAGGCGCATCGCCTCGGGCTCAAGGCGCGCCCGTCTCCGGTCAAACCGAACGAGGACAAGCCCGAGCCAAAGAAGGCCGCCGCCACCTCCGCGCCCGCGAAGCCCGCCGTGAAGAAGCCCGCCCCTGTCGCACCGCGTCCGGCAACCGCCGCTGCGCCCGCGGCTGCACCTGCGCCCTCTCCTGCCGCCGAAGCAGCGCCCCGCGCGCCGCAAAGCGACATCCCGAGCCAGCCCATCCCCAATCCGACGCATGGCCTGCCCAGGGTCGTCTCGGTCGGCCCCGGCGGCTTCCTGCGCCAGGGACCCGGCGATCAGCAGGCTCCGATCCCGCCGGCTCCGCCGCGCCGCCTGGTGCCCGCCAAGCCGAGCCCGGAAATCGCCGGCAAGACCAGCCTGCTGGACCTCAGCGAACGCGTCTGCCGCTGGCCGATGGGCCATCCGGGCGAACCCGACTTCCATTTCTGCGGGCAGGCGGTGAACCCCGGCTTCCCGTATTGCGTTGAGCATTGTGGCCGGGCCTACCAGGCCCAGCTGCCTCGCGGCGCGCGCCGTCCCCCTCCGCCGCTGCCCTTCGGCGGTCCTCGGGTCCGCTGATCATCACAACAACGACAAGGCCCGGCCGTCGCGAGACTGCCGGGCCTTTCGATTGAAGGAGAGCATGATGCCGATTTCGCTCCACGCCGCCTATGTCCCAGGCGCGCTCCAGATGCTGGGCACCGCCCGCCACCTCGTCGACAAAGCCGAAGCTTGGTGCGCCGAAACCGGGTGCGACGAGGCGGAACTGATCGGTACGCGCATCATCGACGACATGCTGCCGTTCTCGTACCAGGTGAAGTGCGTGGCCGAGCACACCCAGGGCGCGGTCGAGGGCGTACGCAAGGGTGTCTACTCGCCCGACCTCGCGCCGCCCCCCGGCGATTTTGCCACCCTGCGCACGAAACTGGCCGACGCGGTCGCGGCGATGGAGGCCCTTACCGAAGCCGACATGGAAGGTTTCATGGGCCAGCCGATGCGCTTCGAATTCCGCGATAGCGCAATGAACTTCACGGCAGAGGATTTCCTGTTGAGCTTCAGCCAGCCCAACTTCTATTTCCACTGCGCGACTGCCTACGACATCCTGCGGATGAAGGGCGTGCCGGTGGGCAAGCGCGACTTCATGGGCCGGGTCCGGATCAAGCCCTAGGGCCGCCGGGCGAACCAGATCGTGTGGCGCGGGCCCTTGTTGTTGGGCCGCGCGCGCACCGTCCGCTCGTCGACCACGAAGCCCGCATCCTTGAGGCGCCGGGCGAACTTGGGATCGGGCGCGGCGGACCACACCGCCAACACCCCAGCGGGTGCCAGGGCATCGCGTGCGCGCGCCAATCCGGTGCGGGTGTAGAGCCGTTCGTTGCCGTCGCGGACGATCCCGTCGGGACCGTTGTCGACATCCAGCAGGATCGCGTCCCAGCGCTCGCTCGTGCCGTCGACGGCATCGTCGATCAGGGCGGCAACGTCGCACAGTTCGATGTGAACGCGCGGATCGGACAGGCTGTCGCCGGTAAGGTGCGCGAGCGGGCCCTTGGCCCACTCCACGATCTCGGGGACGATTTCCGCCACGGTCACGCTACCCCGCTCGCTCATGCGCGCGAGTGCGGCGCGTAGCGTGAAGCCCATGCCATAGCCGCCGATCAAGAGCCGCGGTGCGTCGGTCTCGAGTTCGGCGATCGTCAGTTCGGCAAGCTGTTCTTCGGAAAAGCGCATCCGCGTGCCCATCAGCTCGTCGCGGCCGAGCATGACGACGTGGTCGCCGCCGTGCTTCACCAGCGTCAGCGTATCGCCGCCCGGAATCCGCGCGGTGGCGATCGTTTCGCGCGGGATCATCCAAGCACCGGGGGTTCGGGTTGGGCCAACTCGATCTCTAGACGGGCGATCGTCCCGCGTCCCACCGGCGCGGCCGCCAGCGAAAACCGCCCGCCGAGCGATACCGCCAGCGTGCGCGCGATCCTGAGGCCGAGGCTTTCGCTGGCGTCTACGTCGAAGTTTGCGGGCAGACCGGCGCCGTCGTCGGCGATGGTCACCTCGACGCCGGTTTCGATCGGCGCAACGGTCACAACCACGTGGCCGCCCCCGCCCGCGCCGAAGCCATGCTCGATGGCGTTGTTAAGCGCTTCGGCGACGACCAGCGCGGTGGGGATCGCCTTGTCGGCGGGGAGCGCCGGGTCGGTCTGCGCCTCGAACGCATAAGTCAGGTTGTCGCGACCCGATGCGGCGATCACGTCGCGCGAGATCTGGTCGATGTATGCTGCCAGGCTGAGCTGAGCGCCTGCGGGATCGTAGAGCTGGCGGTGAATGCGCCCGACTAGGCCGAGTCGACGGCTCGCCTCGTCCAGCGCGCTGATCGCCGCCTTGTCGGTCAGGCGGCGCTTCTGGAGAGCGATCAGCGAGGACACCATCTGCAGGTTGTTGCCCACCCGGTGCTGCAATTCCTGGAACAACAGCTCGCGGTTTTCCGCAAGGTCGAGGCTTCGCCGGCGCTCTATCAGAAGATCGCGATTGGCAGCTTGCATCCAATTCACCAGCGCGATCTCCACCGCCACGATAAACACATAGAACAGCAGAGCGAGGGCCGTGTCGAATCCGACCGCGAAACTGTTGAGCGGAGGGATGAAGAAATACCAGGCGGCGAGCCCCGAGAGCGCCGCACACACGATCCCCGGTCTCAGCCCGAAGAAGAAGGCGGTGACGATCACCGCTGGGAAGAAAGTCAGGAACGGAAAGCCCGGGGGCAGGCCTTCGCCGATTTCCCAGCGGACGAACCACGCCAGCAGAGCCAGTCCCACCGCGACCGCATAGCCCATCCACGGCCGGTCCCGCGCGAGCGGAAGCCGGGTCAGGAAAGGCACATGGCCCGTTACGTTTGCTTCACTCATCGCGCACCCCTCGGCGAAAGTTCGCCGCATACAGGAAAGGCCGCGTGAACCAGGGTCCGCGCGGCCTTTCCGGCATTTTCAGACTTTTAGCGGGACATCAGTCCTTGAGGAAGTCGGGAATGTGGTTGTCGCCACCTTCCCGCGGACCTCGATCGCCGCGGTCCGAACGAGGACCCCGGTCGCCGCCACCGCGGCCTCCGCGATCGCCGCCACGTCCACCACGGTCGCCGCCGCCGCCGCCGCTGCGCGGTCCGCGACGATCGCCGCGGTCACCGCCACGATCCGGACGGGGTTCGCGCGGGGGACGGGTGTCCTCCAGCTCCTCGCCGGTTTCCTGGTCGACGACGCGCATCGACAGGCGAACCTTGCCGCGCGGATCGATCTCGAGGACCTTGACCTTCACTTCCTGGCCTTCCGACACGACGTCGGTCGGCTTTTCGACGCGCTCGTTGCGCATCTCGGAAACGTGGACGAGGCCGTCCTTGCCGCCCATGAAGTTCACGAACGCGCCGAAATCGACGATGTTCACGACCTTGCCGTCGTAGATCTTGCCGACTTCGGCCTCTTCCACGATGCCGGAGATCCACTTGCGGGCCGCTTCGATCTGGCTGAGGTCGGACGAGCTGATCTTGATCAGGCCCTCGTCGTCGATGTCCACCTTGGCACCGGTTTCCGCGACGATCTCGCGGATGACCTTGCCGCCCGTGCCGATGACGTCGCGGATCTTCGCCTTGTCGATCTGCATCGTCTCGATGCGGGGAGCGTGAGCCGACAGTTCGGTGCGAGCCGAACCCAGGGCCTTGGTCATCTCACCCAGGATGTGCGCACGGCCGGCCTTCGCCTGCTCGAGCGCCTTGCCCATGATCTCCTGCGTGATGCCGGCGACCTTGATGTCCATCTGCATGGTGGTGATACCCTTTTCGGTACCGGCCACCTTAAAGTCCATGTCGCCCAGGTGATCCTCGTCGCCGAGGATGTCGCTGAGGACGGCGAACTTGTCGCCTTCCAGGATCAGGCCCATCGCGATGCCCGACACAGGACGGGTAACCGGCACGCCGGCATCCATCATGCTGAGGCAGCCGCCGCAGACCGTCGCCATCGAACTCGAGCCGTTGGACTCGGTGATGTCGGACAGGACGCGGATGGTGTACGGGAAGTCGTCCTTTTCGGGCAACACGCTCTTGAGCGCGCGCCAGGCGAGCTTGCCGTGGCCGGTGTCACGCCGCGAAGGCGCACCGAAGCGGCCCACTTCGCCGACCGAGTAGGGCGGGAAGTTATAGTGCAGCATGAAGCGCTCGTAAGTCAGGCCTTCCAGCCCGTCGATCATCTGCTCGGATTCCTTGGTGCCGAGCGTGGTCGAGCAGAGCGCCTGCGTTTCCCCGCGAGTGAACAGCGACGAACCGTGCGCACGCGGCAGGACGCTGACCATCGCCTCGATCGGGCGAACTTGGTCGAGCTTACGACCGTCGATGCGGGTTCCGTCCGCCAGGATCGCGCCGCGCACGATGTCGGCCTCGATCTTCTTGGTCAGCTTGATCGCGGTCATGCGCTGCTGGCCGTCGAAGGTGTCGGCGGCATAGTGCGCCTTGACCTTGTCGCGAGCGGCATTGAGCATGTCCGAACGATCGGACTTGCTGGTAGTCTTGTAGGCCTTGGCGATGTCGTCGCCGATCATCGCCTTGATCGAAGCCTTCATGTCGGCGTTGCCGTCCTGCGAGGCGACGTCCCACGGATCCTTCGCGGCCTTTTCGGCCAGGTCGATGATCGCGTTCACCACCGGACGGATCGCGTCGTGTGCGAACATCACGGCGCCGAGCATTTCCTCTTCGGTCAGCTCCTTGGCTTCCGATTCCACCATCATCACGGCATCGCCGGTGGCGGCGACGACCAGGTCGAGACGGCCATCGTCGGCCAGCGCGGTCGCCTGCTTCGGGTTGAGGATGTACTCGCCATCCTTGAAGCCGACGCGGCAGGCGGCGATCGGACCCATGAAGGGCACGCCCGAGATGGTCAGCGCGGCCGAAGCGGCGATCATCGCCAGGACGTCGGGCTCGCACTCGCCGTCATAGCTGAAGACCTGCGCGATCACGTTGATTTCGTTGTAGAAGCCTTCGGGGAACAGCGGACGGACCGGACGGTCGATCAGGCGGCTGGTCAGCGTTTCCTTTTCGGTCGCCCCGCGCTCGCGCTTGAAGAAGCCGCCCGGGATGCGCCCGGCCGACGAGAACTTTTCCTGGTAGTGAACGGTAAGGGGGAAGAAATCCTGCCCTTCCTTCACGCTCTTGGCCGCGGTGACGGCGCACAGGACCACGGTTTCGCCGTAGGTCGCGAGGACCGCGCCATCGGCCTGACGGGCGATACGCCCGGTTTCCAGAGTGAGGGTCTTGCCGCCCCACTCCAGCGATACAGTCTTGGTGTCGAACATCTGGTTTTCCTTGCCCGCGCCGGCCCTATTGCAACGGCGCAGGTTTGCTGCCGGGTAATCCGTCCCGGTCCGGTGCGGGGCTCTTCGCGCCCCATGGGCCGTGCCGCCGGATGCGGCAGGCCGGATAAACGAAGGGGCGACCGAAGCCGCCCCTCCGAGAAACTCTTACTTGCGAAGCCCGAGCTTCGCGATCAGCGCGTTGTACCGCTCTACGTCCTTCTTCTTCAGGTACGCGAGCAGGCTGCGGCGCTTGTTGACCATCATCAACAGACCGCGGCGCGAGTGGTTGTCCTTGTGGTGGTCCTTGAAGTGCTCGGTCAGGTTGCGAATACGCTCGGTGAGGATCGCGACCTGCACTTCCGGCGAACCGGTATCGCCCGATGCCTGGGCGTTGTCCTTGATGATTTCCTGCTTCTTTTCGGCAGTAACGGTCATGTTTCGTCTTTCTTCGCGGTATCGGGGAGATTGAAACCCCTGACGACTTTCGCCGCCACCCCGTCGGATTCCATCAGCGCCACCGGAATACCACCGGCCGTGCCAAGGAAGAGCCCGTCGGGAAGGGCATGTCCGGAAACGACCCGGCCCTGACGGGCCGCCTGCGCGCTTTCCGGATCGAGAGGGTGGGCCGGGATACCGTCCAGCCCCGCCTCGAGCGGCAGGAGGTGGTCTTCAAGGCGCGCGCCCTTACCGATTTCGTTCAGCAAGTCCAGTGAAATCGCTGTCGCTTCGGCAAACGGCCCGGCCTTCGTGCGCCTGAGGTAGGTCACGTGACCGACCGTGCCAAGCGCGCGTGCGATGTCCCGTGCCAGGCTACGGATATACGTACCTTTGCTGACGTGCGCGATCAGGGTGACGCTGTCGGCCAGTTCGAGCGGAGGCGATGGATCGTATGGGTCGGAGCGGCCCGTCGTGGTGGCGAATGCCGAATCGACCGGCATGGCTGCCCTGTCATGGGCGAGGTCCAGCGAATGGATGGTGACCTGGCGCGGCTGCAGATCCACGTTTTCGCCCGCACGCGCGCGGTCGTAGGCGCGCTTGCCGTTCACCTTCAGCGCTGAATAGGACGGCGGCACCTGCTCAATCGCGCCGGTGAAGTGCCCCAGGATCGCCTGCACCGCGGCTAGCGGCGGACGGCGATCCGAGCGCGCGACGACTTCGCCCTCGGTATCGAGGGTATCGGTCTCCTCGCCGAAGGCGATTGTGAAGGCGTAGATCTTGCTGGCATCAAGCATGCGCCCGGCCAGCTTGGTCGCTTCGCCCAGCGCGATCGGCAGCACGCCTTCGGCCAGCGGGTCGAGGGTGCCGCCGTGGCCGACCTTGGGCATGTCCTTGCTTCTCGGGCCGTAACCCGCTTCGCGCAGCACGCGTTTGACCGCCCCGACCGCCTGGGTGGAGCCCAGACCGCGCGGCTTGTCGAGGATCAGCCAGCCGTGGACACCGCTCAAGCGCCGGCCACCCACTGGGCAAGGCGCAGGAACTGGCCCTGAACCCATTCGACTGGGACGCCGACGGTGTTCTCGATTATCCCGGCCTCGGGGAAAGCCCAAGTCGCCGCGATCAGGCCGATGAACAGCAGCATCCCGACGTTGCGCAGTTTCGCGTAGTGGTGCGCCATGCTGCGCGGCAACATCCCCTCGACGATGTGCGACCCGTCGAACGGGGGGATCGGCAGCAGGTTGAACAGGGCGAGGAAAACGTTGATCATGATGAACAACTGCAGCCCGCCGAACACGTATTCGCTCACGCCCACCGGCGGCGCCACGAGAGTTCCGGCATAGAGGCCCAGCAAAATCGCACCCAGCGCCGCAAGCAGGATGTTGGTCCCCGGCCCCGCCGCCGCGACGAGCATCATGCCAACGCGCGGATTGTTCAGCCGCGCAAAGTTGACCGGCACCGGCTTGGCCCAGCCGAAGATCGGCCCGCCGAACAGCGCCAGCGCGCCCGGCACCAGCAGCGTGCCGATCGGATCGACGTGGCGGATGGGATTGAGGCTCAACCGCCGTTGTTCCTTCGCAGTCGGATCGCCGAGCGCGAGTGCAGCCCACCCGTGCGCGACCTCGTGGAACACGATCGCGACGATCAGGCAGGGGATGAGGAGCAGCGCAAGCTGGATCGTTTCGGACATGCCGTTCATATGGGGTGCCCGCCCGAACCCGCCAGCGCCTCGCTGAAGTGCTTGCGACACAGCGCGACATAGCGGTCGTTGCCGCCGATCTCGGTCTGGGCGCCTTCCCGCACCGCCGCGCCGCTCGCGTCGACCCGCAGGTTCATCGTCGCCTTGCGCCCGCAGTGGCAAACGCCCTTCAGTTCCACGAGCTTGTCCGCGATCCCCAGCAGCGCCGCCGATCCGGGAAACAGCTCGCCCTGGAAATCGGTGCGCAGGCCGTAGCAGACCACGGGAATGCTCGCCTCGTCGGCCAGCCGCGCGCATTGCCAGACCTGGTCCCGCGTCAGGAACTGCGCCTCGTCGATCAGCACGGCATCGAGCGGTTCGGTCCAATGTGCCGCGCTCACCGCGGCCCACAGGTCGGTTTCACCGGAATAGCGGTGCGCATCCGCCTCCAGCCCGATGCGGCTGCGGACCATACCGTCGCTGCGGCTGTCGAGCTGCGCCGTCCACAGCATCGTGCGCATGCCGCGCTCGCGGTAGTTGAAGTCGGCCTGCAGCAGGGTCGAGCTCTTCCCCGCGTTCATGCTTGCGTAGTAGAAATAGAGCTTGGCCATCAGGCCGCGTCGTCCGGTTCATCGCCTTCGTCGAGATCGCGGGCGACCTTTGGATCGTTCAGCAGGCGCTCGATCCGCTCGGCCTCGTCGAAGCTTTCGTCGGGCTTGAACTGCAGCTTGGGGGCGAACTTCAGGCCGAGGCGCTTGGCGACCTCGCGCTGGAAGAACGCGGTGTTGGTCCGCAGCGCCTTCAACACCACCGCCTCGTCCTTGCCGAGCAGCGGTTTCACGTAGGCCGCGGCATTGCGGAGATCGGGCGTCATCCGCACTTCGGTAACCGAAACCGAGTGCGCGGTCAGCACGTCGTCGTGCACTTCGCCCCGCGCGAGCAATTCGGAAAGGATATGCCGCACCCGCTCGCCCACCTTGAGCACGCGGACGGACTGCTGTTCAGATGTCGTGGCTTTCTGCACCATAAATCAGGTCATCTTATCACGGATGCGCTTGAGGGACGTCATGTTGCGCGCGGTACCGCGGCATCCCAGCCGGCGTTGAAGGAACGGTCCGGTGAGACTGGATACTCCCGCCCCGTGGACATAGTCGAGATAAAGGACCCGCGGACCCAGCGCCAGCCGTTCGCTGCCTTTGCCGCGATGTTCGGCGAGCAGGGCGTCGAAGCTCTCCATCGATGGCTGCCCGTCGAGGAAGATCGAATGCACGAACTTGTCCTCGCCATGATCGGGGCCATCGCCGTGGAACGGGTTATCGTCGATCGCTGACGACAGTTCGGACCGATCAAGGACAACGACGAGGCTCGCGAAGCCGAACTCGCGCTGCACCATGTCCGCGATTCTCGCGGCGAGTGCATCGGCAGGTTCGCTGTCGTGATCGAACAACACGTTCCCGCTGGCGACGACCGTGGCGACATCGGAGAAGCCTTCGGCCTCCAGCGCCGCCCTGAGGTCGGCCATCTTCAGGCGATTCCCGCCGACGTTGACCGACCCGAGCAGGGCGACGTAGCGCGGCATGGCAGAAGCCCGAGCGGATTACAGAATCCGCTCGCGCTCCTCGACCTCGAACACCTCGAGCTGGTCGCCCGGCTTGATGTCGTTGGTATCGGCCAGCACGACGCCGCATTCGAGGCCCGCGCGGACTTCGTCGACGTCGTCCTTGAACCGGCGCAGCGACTGGATGGTCGTGGCCGAGACGATGACGTCGGCGCGGGTGAGACGGGCGAACAGGCCCTTGCGGATCGCACCTTCGACCACCAGCAGGCCGGCAGCCTTGTCCTTCTTGCCCGCGGGGAAGACCTGCTTGACCTCTGCACGGCCGAGCACGTTCTCGATCTTGAGCGGGCCGAGCACGCCGGCCATCTCTTTCGCGACGTCCTCGGTCAGGTGATAGATGACGTCGTAATACATCATCCGCACCTTGTCCCGCGCCACCAGTTCGCGTGCCTTGGGATTGGGACGGACGCCGAAGCCGACGATCGGCGCGCCGCTGGCAGCGGCCAGCGTCACGTCGCTCTCGGTGATCGCGCCCACCCCGGCGTGCAGCACGCGCACCTTGATGTCGTCGTTAGAGATGTTGTGCAGCGCGTTGACGATGGCTTCGGCCGAACCCTTCACGTCGGCCTTCACCACCACCGGCCATTCGACCACGTCGCTCTTGAGGTTCGAGAACATCGTGTCGAAGTTGGTCGGCGCCAGCGCGGTGCGCTTTTCGGTGGCCTTCGCCTGACGGAACGAGGCGACTTCGCGGGCGCGCTGTTCGTTCTCGACGACGGTCATCCGCTCGCCGGCATCGGGCACGCCGCCCAGGCCGAGAACCTCGACCGGAAGCGAGGGACCCGCTTCCTTGATCTGCTGGCCCTTGTCGTTGACCAGCGCGCGCACCTTGCCGCTCTCCGTCCCGACGACGAAGGTATCGCCCTTCTTGAGCGTGCCGCGGGTAACGAGCACGGTCGCGACTGGGCCGCGGCCCTTGTCGAGCTGCGCTTCGACCACGATCGCTTCCGCGTCGCGATCGGGATTGGCCTTCAGCTCGAGCAGTTCGGCCTGGAGCAGGATCTTCTCGACCAGCTCGTCCAGACCGGCACGGGTCTTGGCCGAGACTTCCACGTCCTGCACGTCGCCGCTCATCGCCTCGACGATGACTTCATGTTCGAGCAGGCGTTCGCGGATCTTCTGTGCGTTGTATTCGTCGCGGTCCGCCTTGGTGATCGCGACGATCATCGGCACGCCGGCCGCCTTGGTGTGATTGATGGCCTCGATCGTCTGCGGCATGATCCCGTCGTCGCCCGCGACTACCAGGATCACGATGTCGGTCACATTGGCGCCGCGCTGGCGCATTTCGGTGAACGCGGCGTGGCCCGGCGTGTCGAGGAAGGTGACCTTGTCGCCGCCCTTCGTGGTGATCTGGTAGGCGCCGATGTGCTGGGTGATGCCGCCGGCCTCGCCCTTCACCACGTCGGTCCCGCGCAGCGCGTCGAGCAGGCTGGTCTTGCCGTGATCGACGTGGCCCATGATCGTGACGACCGGGGGACGCGGCTGCAGCGTGTCCTCGGGATCGGTATCCACTTCGGCCACGATGTCGACGTCGCTTTCGGAGACGCGCTGGATGGTGTGGCCGAATTCCTCGACCAGCAACTCGGCCGTATCCTGGTCGATCGTCTGGTTGACCGTGACCATCATGCCCATGTTGAACAGCGACTTCACCAGGTCGGCGCCCTTCTCGGCCATCCGGTTGGCGAGTTCCTGCACGGTGATCGCATCGGGTACGACGACGTCGCGCACCTGCTTCTCGCGCTTCTGCACGGGTCCGCCGTGAAGTCGGCGATCCTTTTCGCGGGCACGCTTCAGCGCGGCGAGGCTGCGGGCACGGCGGCCCTCGTCCTCGTTGAGCGCGCGAGTGACGGTCAGCTTGCCCGAACGGCGATCGCCGGCCCCGCCCCGTTCGGGGCTCGGGCTGCCGCGCTTCTCTTCCTTCTTCTTCGGCTCGGGCTTCTTCGGCTCGGGACGGGCGACCGGCGTGAAGCGGCGCGCGGCAGGAGCCGGCGTCGCTGCGGATTCGCCACCTGCATCGGCTTGCTCGGCCTCACCGGCGTCGGCCTGCTCGGCGGCGGCTTCGGCCACCGGCTCGGCTTCGGTCGCAGGCTGGTTCACCACTGCGGCCTCGGCCTCGCGATTGGCTTCGGCGCGGCGCTTTTCGCCTTCGAGCGCGGCGGCGCGTTCCTCGGCCTCACGCGCCGTCTGTTCGGCGAGCGTCGCCAGACGCGCTTCCTCGGCTTCGCGCTGCAGGCGGGCAACGCGCTCCTGCGGGGTTTCGCCAGCGGGGGCGGCCTTTTTCTTCGGCGCGGGCGCTTCGGCGACCGGCGGTGGAGGGGGCGGCGGGGGAGGAGGCGGCGGCGGGGGAGGCGGCGGCGCGACCTCGCCCGGCTTCAACAGCTTGCGACGCTGCTTGACCTCGACCACAACCTTGTTGGTGCGGCCGTGGCTGAAGGTCTGCTTGACCTCGCCTGCGTCGACCGACCGCTTGAGGCCAAGCGGTTTGCGTTCGCGCGGAGTGTCGTTGCTATCGCTCATAAAACTCGTCTTCGTCCTTCGATCAATCGTCCAGAGCGGCAGGCGTATGCCTGTCGCCATCGGAAGCGGCTTGTCGGCCGCCTTGGAAATGTATCAGGCGCCCCAGCGCGAGCGAGACTCGCGCGGCAGCGGCTTCATCGGCCAGCGCCATATGGACGACGTTGTCGCGGCCCATTGCCACAGACAAAGCCGCCCGGTCCAGTGGCAAGGTCGTTCCCGCCTGCCCCGACCCTTCGGCATCGCTGCCCACGCGCCAGGCCTGGTCCAGCTTGCGGCTTCCGTCGGCGCTGGCATCGGCGGCGTGGAGCAGCAGTTCCACCGCGCCCCCACGGGCATTCTCCGCGATCCGGTCCGATCCCAGGATCAGGTGGCCTGCGCGCAGTTCAAGGCCCAGCCGGTCGAGCAGGGCCCGCTTAAGTCCTTCCTCGATCCGTTGGGGCAGGTCGTCGGGCACCGTCAACACGGCACCCTTGAAGGCGCGCGCCAGGGCGCCCTTCAGCTTGCCCTTGGCCATGGCCGTCTCGAGTTCCCCGCGCGGTACGCCCAGCCACGCGCCGCGACCCGGAGCCTTGGCATGAATGTCCGGCAGGACCAGCCCGTCGGGCGAGATCGCCAGGCGAACGAGCGCTTCGCGCGCACCATGCTCCCCCGAAAGGATGCACTTGCGCTCCGGATTGCTCCCCTCCCGCTTGCGAGAGGTGCCGGCGGTGGGCGCGTCTACAGGTGGCGGACCATCTGACTGGCCCACCCCTGACCCCTCCCGCAAGCGGGAGGGGGATTTAGCGATGTCGGGCGTCAGGCGCTCATTGTTCGGAGTCCGCATGCGCGGCCTCCTCGGATGCTGGCCCGGACGAATCCTCGTCGTCGAACCAGTGCGCGCGCGCGGCCATGATGATCTCGTTGCCCTGCTCTTCGGTCAGGCCGTATTCGCCGAGCACCCCGCCCTTGTCTTCCTGCTTCGGACGATCGGTGCGGAGGCGCGGACCGTCGGTAGCTGCCGGCTGGCGGCGACGCGGGGCCTCGCGCTTCTTGGCGATCAATTCGTCGGTGGCGAGGTCGGCAAGATCGTCGAGAGTCTTGATTCCGGCCTTGCCGAGCGTGACCAGCATCGCCTCGTTGAGGTGCGGAAGTTCGGCCAGCGCGTCCTCGACACCCAGGCCCTGCCGCTCGGTGCGATAGGCGGCTTCCTGCCGGTCGAGCGCTTCCTTGGCGCGGCTCTGCAGTTCCTCGGCCAGATCGTCGTCGAAGCCCTCGATGCTGGCGAGTTCGGCCAGCTCGACATAGGCGACTTCCTCGAGCTCGGCGAAGCCTTCGGCAACGAGAAGCTGCGACAGCGTCTCGTCCACGTCGAGCTCCTCCTCGAACATCTTGGAACGCTCGGCGAATTCCTTGGTGCGCTTCTCCGAGGCTTCTTCCTCGGTCATGATGTCGATCTGGTGACCGGTCAGCTGGCTCGCCAGGCGCACGTTCTGGCCGCGGCGGCCGATCGCAAGGCTAAGCTGGTCGTCGGGCACCACCACTTCGATCCGCCCGTCGTCCTCATCGAGCACGACTCGGCTGACGGTGGCCGGCTGGAGCGCATTGACGACGAAGGTCGCGGTGTCCTCGCTCCAGGGAATGATGTCGATCTTTTCGCCCTGCAATTCCTGCACGACGGCCTGCACGCGGCTGCCCTTCATGCCGACGCAGGCGCCGACCGGGTCGATCGAGCTGTCGCGGCTGATCACGCCGATCTTCGCGCGCGAACCCGGGTCACGGGCGGCGGCCTGGATGGTGATGATACCGTCGTAGATTTCGGGCACTTCCTGCGCGAACAGCTTCTTCATGAAGTCGGGATGCGCGCGGGACAGGAAGATTTGCGGGCCGCGGTTGTTGCGCTCCACCTTGGTGATGAGCGCGCGCACGCGCTCGCCCGGACGGGCGGCTTCGCGCGGAATCTGCTGGTCGCGGCGGATGACGCCCTCGGCCCGGCCGAGGTTGACGATCACGTGGCCGAATTCGACCGACTTGATCACGCCGGTGATGATCTCGCCCGCACGGTCCTGGAACTCCTCGAACTGGCGCTCGCGCTCGGCGTCGCGGACCTTCTGGAAGATGACCTGCTTGGCACTCTGCGCGTCGATGCGGCCCAGATCGACCGGGGGCAGCGGATCGACGATATAATCGCCTACCTTTGCATCGGCCTGCAGCTTCGCGGCCTGTTCGAGGTTCACCTGCTTGAAGTAGTCATCGACTTCCTCGACCACCTCGACGACGCGCCACAGGCGCAGATCGCCGGTCATCGGGTCGAGCTTGGCGCGGATGTCGTTCTCGTTGCCGTAGCGCGAGCGGGCGGCCTTCTGGATAGCCTCTTCCATCGCTTCGATGACGATCGCCTTGTCGATCATCTTCTCCGAAGCGACCGAGTTGGCGATCGCGAGCAGTTCTGCCTTGTTGGCGGAAATCGAACTGGCCATTGTTCCTAGTCTTCCTCTGCTTCGAGCACTTCTTCCTCGGCACCAGTGGTGTCGAGCGGTCGGGTCGCGGCGATCAGCGCGTCGGTGAGGACGAGCTGCGCCGTATGGATCTGGTCGCGGGGCACGGTGACGTCGCCCGCCTTGCGATCGACGATGGTCACGGCATCGCCTTCGATGCCCTTGAGGTCGCCTTTAAGCACGCGCTGGCCCTCATAGTCCTTGGCCATGACGATCCGCGCTTCGTGTCCTGCCCAGTTGGCGAAATCCTTCGCGCGGGTGAGCGGACGGTCGATGCCCGGGCTCGACACCTCGAGGTGGTAGGCGCCTTCGATCAGCACTTCGCCGGCTTCTTCGCGCGCGTCCATCATGTCGGACACGCGGCGGCTCAATGCGGCGCACTGGTCGATGATGAGCTGCCCGGTCGCCGGATCCTCGGCCATGATCTGCAGCGCCTCGCCGCCGTCGCCGGCTTCCGAAGGCATCATCTTCACGCGCACGAGATCGAGCCCGAGCGCGGCGGCTTCGGGTTCGATCAATTCTGCAAGGCGCGCGATATCGGCCATTCGGATTCCTGGTTGCGACTGCCGCAAGCGCCTTCGGTGCCGGCCCCTGTCGGCGCCAGCCCCTCAGTCTCGCGATGTCGGGATTGGCCGGGCAGATAGGCGCACCCGGCGCCGAAGGCAAGTGCGATCGGAATGCGTGCTACTGGCTGCCCCAATCGTCCGCTTCCGGCTCCGCGTCCGGATCAACGTCCGCTTCGTAATCTTCCGCACCCGTTCTCGCAGCTGTGCTGGCGTCGGATTGCACGGTAGTTCGGGGGCCCGTTGCAGCGGTTCGCGGAGCCTGCTTCGCTGGATCGACGCACGGCTCTCCTCCGGGCGCCTGCAACGATGGAATCTTGATGCTCAGCGGATTGGCCTTGCAGACAATAATCGAAATAGTCTCGCCGACTTCGATATTGTCCAGCTGACCTGGGCGCCCCAGAGCGTTCTTACGAACCGTCCGCCGCTCGCCGAGGTTGTCGGTGTATTCCACCGCGATCATACCGTTCAGCATAGGATGGTCGCGCGGCTTTACGTCGACGACGACGGCGGTCTGCTGTTCGTACAGCATTGCCATGCCCACGATCGCGCCGCCATAGACGACCAACAGGCCACCAAACCATTTTCCGACTTCAGTCTGGAGGAGGAAGTAGACTCCCGCCACCAGCACTCCGGCCAGCCCCAGGCAGCCGATCTTCCGCTTCGACATCCGGTTGCCCTCAACCACCAAAAGCCGACCGCAAGGCACTGATGGCGACGAATACCGCGACAATCGCGGCGGCAAGGGTCGCCCGGTAACGACCGCTCTTGAAACCCGAAAGCGTTTTCAGATAAGCTTCCCGGGACCTGCCTTGCCGCACCGCAAATGGCACGACCATCGCCATCATCGCGGTGATAATGACCAACGGCAAGATCGACGCCTTCATCCGCGCAGCAAATGATCGATTTGGGTTACGACCACAATCGCCAGGACCGCGGCGATAACGAATACTGCCCTCGGTTTGGCGATCCGAAGGTCGCCGCCCAGTTGCCGCATACGATCGGCTTCCGCCCTCGCGGCCCTTTGGGCAAACGGCCACACGCCCAGCAGCAGAATTGGCCCTGCCAGCAAGAGCAAAACGGGCATCAAGCCTTCCATGACCGCAGCATAGCCGAGTTGCTACTGACGTTCGGTTAATCGCCTTCATCGATCTGCATCAGGCCATGCTTGCGAATGCAATGGCGTAACTGATCGTATGTCAGCCCGAGCGCTCTGGCGGTCTGGCGCTGATTCCAGCGGTGGCGGCCGAGCGCGCTTTCGACGATCGCGCGTTCGTGCGAGTCCACCGCCGCGCGCAGGTCTTCGATCGAATCAAAGTCGGGCGCCGCCTGGTGCGGGGGTGACTGGGTCTGACCCTTCTGTGCATCCTTGGGCGCCGCGGTGAAGGCCGGCTTCCATGGACTGTCGAACGGATCGAACACGATGTGAGCGATGGGCGTTTCGGCATCGCCCCAGCGATAGACCGCGCGCTCGATCACGTTGCGCAGTTCGCGCACGTTGCCCGGCCACAGATAGTTGTGGAGCTGTTCGCGAACATGATCGGCAAAACCGGGCCACTTCTCCCACCTCAGCTCGCTGGCCATGCGACGACCGAAGAATTCGGCCAGCACCGTCACGTCTCCGTCGCGCACCCTGAGCGGTGGCAGCGTGATGACCTCGAAGCTCAGGCGGTCGAGCAGGTCGGCACGAAAGCGGCCTTCGTCGGCCAGCCGCGGCAGGTCCTCGTTGGTGGCGGCGACGATCCGCACGTCGACCCGCATCGGGCGGTTCGATCCGATCCGCGTGACCTCGCCGTACTCGACCGCGCGCAGCAAGCGCTCCTGTGCCTGCATCGAAAGCGTCGCGAGCTCGTCGAGGAACAGCGTACCCTTGTCCGCTTCCTCGAACCGGCCGGGACGGGCGCGGGTGGCCCCCGTGAAGGCGCCGGCCTCGTGCCCGAACAGCTCCGCCTCGATCAGTGTTTCGGGGAGCGCGGCGCAGTTCATCGTGACCAGCGGTTCTTCCCACCGGTTCGACAGGCGATGAAGACGCTCGGCGATAAGCTCCTTGCCCGTTCCGCGCTCACCGATCACCAGCACCGGACGGTCCATCGGCGCGGCCTGGCTCGCGCGGTCGACCGCGTCCAGAAAGGCGTCCGATTGGCCGATGAACTGGCTTTCCCGTTCCACGCCCCAACCAATAGCGAAAAATCCCAACAGTCGGCAATGGGGACCATCATGTCGTTCGTCGAAAAGCGCTCCTCATCCGTAAATCACAATTGGCACGCGCCTTGCTGATTGGTGAACGTAATCCAACGGGAGGTATCCATGTTCGACCGCCGCTTCTTGCAAACCCGCCTCGGCCATGCCGCCATGGCGAGCGTTGCCGCAATGGCGCTGTTCGTCGCGCTGAGCGCGCAGATCCAGGCGACCCCGGCCTATGCCGGCGACCGCCTGATCGTGACGACGGAACTGGCATGAACAAGCCGACATCATCCGATGGCCTTGGTAGCGACCCCTTAGGGCCGGAGCGCGACGAAACCCCCCTGCGCGGATCCCAGTCCTCCCGCGCCGACGATGCTCCGGCCCGCCACCAGCAATTCACGCATGGTTCGCGCCTCGACGCCGAAGTCGAGCGCCTGCGCCGCAGCCCCACCCCCACCCAGTCCCCCAACCAATCGCAAGCACAACGGGACATCGCCAATTACGGAGTCGCCTTCATGGGTATCTTCAGCCGCACCCGGGATATCATCGCGGCCAACTTCAACGAAATGCTCGACAAGGCGGACGACCCGACGAAGATGATCCGCATGATCATCCTCGAGATGGAGGAAACGCTGGTCGAAGTCCGCGCCAGCGCCGCGCGCACGATCGCCGACCAGAAGGAAATGCACCGCCACACGGTAAAGCTTGAACGTCTGCAGGCCGATTGGTCCGAAAAGGCGCAGCTCGCGCTCAGCAAGGATCGCGAGGATCTGGCGCGCGCAGCGCTGGTGGAAAAGAAGAAGGCGGCCGACATGGCTGAGCAGCTTCGCCAGGAGATCGCCGTGCTCGACGATGCGCTGCGCGCTTACGAGCAGGACATCGAGAAGCTGCAGGTCCGCCTGCGCGAAGCGCGCAGCCGCCAGACGGCGATCGCCGCGCGGCTCGAAAGCGCGGAGAACCGCGTCAAGCTGCGCAGCCTGATGACCAACGAACGCACGGACGAGGCGCTGGCGCGCTTCGACCAGCTCGAACGGAGGGTGGATTACGCGGAAGGCCGCGCCGACGCGCTGTCGATCGCCGACGGCACCGGCAAGCCGACGCTGGCCGACGAGATCGCCGCGCTCGCGGGCAAGGACCAGATCGACGACGAACTCGCCGAAATGAAGCGCGCGCTCGGCATGGATGACAAGGCCGGCAACGGCGACAAGGAGTAAGGGGCAATGGATTTCGACGTCGTCATAGTGATGGTCACGCTGTTCATCGGACTGCCGTGGATCATCCTGCACTACATCACGCGGTGGAAGACCGCCGCCACCATCACCACCGACGACGAAACGTTGCTGGAAGAGCTCTACAGCCTGGCCAAGCGGCTGGACGAGCGGATGGACACCGTCGAACGACTGGTTGCCAGCGACGACCCCTCGTTCAGGCCCGCCCGGCTGACTCACGAGCGTGAGATCGACGACGAGCCGCTGCGCGAATTCGACCGCCTGCTGGCCGAAAAGAAAGCCGAGAAGAAGGGAGCCCTGAAGTGAACAGCCCGCGCACCACGCTTTATCGCGACAAGCAGAATGCCAAGCTGCTGGGCGTCTGCTCCGGGATCGCGGACTACACCGGCGTCAACGTCATGTGGGTCCGCCTGGCATTCATCTTGCTGCTGATCACCGTCGCGCCGATCCTGCTTCCTGGCTACTTCGTCGCAGGCCTGTTGCTGAACAAGAAGCCGCCACACCTCTATGTCGACCAGGAAGAGACCAAGTACTGGCAGCGCGTGCGGCAGAGCCCGAAGCGCACGGCGCGCGAAATCCGCGGCAAGTTCCGCGAGATCGACCGCCGCCTGGCGGACGTCGAAACCTATTACGTGACCAGCAACCCGCGCCTGTCCGCCGAAATCGAGCGACTGCGCTGAGGACCTGAAGGGGGAGGAATACCAATGGAAGGCACCATCGCAGTCTTCATTCCGATCATTGCGCTGATGATCCCGATCGTCGCGATCTGGACCAAGCACCAGCAGAAGATCGCCGAGATGCAGGTCCACACCACCGCCGATGCGACCGCCGAAAAGGCAGCCCAGTACGCCAGCAAGATCACCGCGCTGGAAGACCGTGTCCGCGTCCTGGAACGCATCGTGACTGACAAGGGCTACGACGTCGCCACCCAGATCGAGGCCCTGCGCGACCAGAGGCGTGTCGACGAATCGGATAGCGGCGTCTCGATCGAAACCCTTCGCCGGGAGCGCGTGTGATGGACTGGGGCGGCCCCGCTTTCGTCATTGCTATCATCGCCGTGAGCACGGGCGGTTGGCTGATCAACAACTGGATCCGCGCGAAGCACGGCTACTCGCTCGAAAACGAGTGGGGCGGAATGACCGAACCCACCGAGTCGAAGGCAAGTGCCGAGCTTAAGCGCGAGAATGCCGCCCTGCGCGGTGAGCTGAAGACCGTGCACGATCGTGTCGCGGTGCTTGAGAGGATCGTCACCGACAAGGGTTACGGCGTGGCCGAACAGATCGAAGCCCTGCGCGACGACCGCCAAGCCAGCGGAGTGTCGATCGACACCCTTCGCAAGGAGCGCGTGTGATGGAATTCACCGACTTCATTCCATACCTCGGCTTCCTGATCGCCGGCGGCATTGCGCTTGGCGCGGCAGGGATCGCGGCATCGGTCCATACCACCAAGCTGAAGATCAAGAACGGTTACCCGCTCGAAGGAATGTGGGGCCAGTCATTGAAGCCGCACACCGACAAGGAAGCGATGGCGCGGGTCCATCTCCTCACCCAGGAAAACGCCCAGCTCAAGGCCGAACTCGGCGCAATGCGCGAGCGGCTGGAAACGGTGGAGCGGATCGTGACCGACGGCGGTTATCGCCTCACGCACGAAATCGAACGCCTGCGTGACGGCAAGGAGAAGGTGCAATGAACATGTGGGTCGCCCTCGTGATCATCGTCCTGGTGACGATGGGTGCAGCGGTCATCATGAAGCGTTACGAGACGCTGGGTCGGACCGAGCGCGCGAAGGGCGCGAGGGATGCCGACGAGCGCCTTCTGGCCGAACAGCGTGAAGCCGAGCAGCGCGAGATCGCCGAGCTTCGCGAACGCATCAAGGTGCTCGAACGCATCGCGACCGACAGCAACTCCGCATCTGCCCTCGAGACGCGCCGCGTGGCGGACGAGATCGAGGCGCTTCGGACCACGGAAAATTCGTAACGGCCACGGGTTCAAGGGAAGACCAACGTCATGATCACCGACCAGATCATTACTGCTGCGACCTCGCTTACCGCGATCGCCATCGTCGCATTCGCAATGCTGCGTGGCTGGCAGGGCTGGCTGACGCTCAAGGAGCACGAGCTGGAACGCATCGTCGCGGACGCCCGCCATGACGGCGCCCAGCGAAACGAGCGTGAAACCGGCAGTGCGCTGGGCGCCGCGCGGATCGAGATCTCGGACCTGAAGGAGCGAATCCGCAAGCTGGAAGCCATCGCCAGCGGGGTCGATCTGTGAGCGGCCCGGCCACCAATGCGGCTCAGGCCGGGATCGGCCTCGGAAGCGCGATCGCGGTTGCCATATCGTGGTCGCTCCACAAGTCGATCCTGTGGGCGATCGTCCAGGGGTTCTTCGGCTGGTTCTACGTCATCTATTACGCCTTCACCCGGCCCGGCGGGCTGGCGGGATAGGACCGGCTGGGCTAGAGGCGCGCGCCATGCGCACCGCCTCCCGGCCCTTGGCCGACATCGCCGAAGAATACGACTTCCTCGACACCGACGACCGCTATCGCCTGCTCATCGATCTGGGGCGCGAGCTGGAGCCGATGCCCGATGCGCTCAAGACCGATGCGACGCTGGTGCGCGGCTGCTCCGCCGCCGTCTGGGTCTATCCCACCGGCGATGCGGCCAAGCTGCATTTCCTCGCGGACAGCAACGCCGCGATCACCAAGGGCATCGTCGCGCTCGTCATTGCGGCCGTGCAGGATCGCCCCGCCGCCGAAGTCGCCGCGATGGATATCTCCGGAGCGCTGGCGCCGTTCGACCTCAAGAACCAGTTGAGCTCGAATCGCACCCAAGGGGTCCCCAACATGATCTCCCTCGTGAAACGGCACGCCGAGCGTATCGCTGCCGGATAGCTCCCAAGGCATGCGCGTTGACCTCGATAGGAAGAGGTATACGATGCGCGGCGACTGGAGATTGCCGATGGCCCGCGCATTCCACTTCCTCGCTTTCGCAGCAGCCACCACCTTCGCGGTGCCGCTCGCGGCGCAGGACGCCGCCGAAACCGCGATCATCCTTAGCGGTACCGGGCAGGCGCAAGGCAAGGCGCAGAAATCGCTCGGATCGTCGATATCCCGATCGATGGGCAATGCCGCCAACGCGGTCGCCGCAGCCAACCGGTCCCGCGTCCAGCCTTCTTCGGTAACCACTCATCCGCGCCGAACCAGAGGCGGCGCCAACTTCGCGATACCGCTTCCTGCCGACGTCGATCCGCTCGAGCGGACCGATGCGCCATCCTATGTCCTGGGCAATGGGTCGACCATCCGGGTGAGCGGCGGCCTCAGGCGCGCCGGTGTCAAGGCCGCAGAGGCACCGCCGAAGCCTTAGCGGAGCATTTGGGTCAGTAGCCCACGCTATCCCGCACCACGGCAATTCCAGCCTCGCGCTGGCGTTTGAGTTCGGCTTTCAATTTGGCGGGATCACGGGCGAACACGAAGCCGAAGCTGACCCCGCCTTCCTTGCCGATCGTCGCGTGGTGCAGCTTGTGCGCCTGCACCAGCCGCTTGGCGTATCCGCGCTTCGGTACCCAGCGGAAATACCGCTGGTGGACAAGTCCGTCGTGCACCAGCGTGTAAATGATCCCGTAAACTAGGATCCCGATCCCGATCCAGGTCGCCGGAATCCACGCGGCATCGCCGAGCACGAGCGGGCTGCCCCAGACGAACATCGAGATACTCATCGCAGCGCCGACCAGCGCATACAGGTCGTTCTTTTCCAGTACGTTGTCGTGCGGTTCGTGATGGTCGCGGTGCCACGCCCAGCCGAACCCGTGCATCACGTACTTGTGGCTGCTCCATGCGACGAGTTCCATCGCGAGAACGGTTGCAATGACGACGACGACGGGGACGATCCAGGCCATGCCGATCATATAATGTGCCACGCCCGAAGGTGCGACCATTCTTTCATCCAGCTCACTATTCGGTTTCCGCTTCGTTCATATTGAAAGGCCCAAACCTGAACGTGAGGCCGAATCAGCGGCTGAAGAAAAGGAGCACCCCCATGGGTATTCGCACCAAGCTCATTGCCTCGGTCCTGGTCGGCAGCGCCGCGCTTGCCACCGCCATCCCGGCCCAGGCACAGAATTACTCGCAGTCGCGCGACTGGCAGAACGATCGCTACGACCGAGATGACCGCTACGAAGATCGCCGCGACGATCGTCGCTACGATCGCTGGGATTCGCGCGGTCAGGCCAATGCCCTCCGTACGCAGATCGCGCAGCTTGAACAGCGCGTCCGCCGGACCGACAACCGGGACCGTATCTCGGAACGCGAAGCGGCGAGTCTGCGCCGTGCGGTCTACGAACTGCGCCAGCAGTATAACGTCTACAGCCGCAACGGGCTTACCCAGCGCGAAGCGCAGGTCCTGCAGCAGCGGATCCAGCAGGTGCGTCAGCGCCTTGCCTACGAACGTCGCGACAACGACGGTCGCCGCTGGTAATCGCTGAATTGTGAAACGATAGGGCGTCCCACCGAAAGGCGGGGCGCCCTTTTCGCGTTCAGTCGGCGGGGAAGAAGAAGCGCGAGATTTCCTCGCCGATGCGCGCGGGGCGCAAGGTCCCGGCATCGACGCAGCACCAGCTCGAACGGACTTCGGCCAGCACTTCCTCTCCGCGCTCGATGACCGTGTGATAGAACGCGCGAGCGCCGTGGATCTTTTCCAGGACGGTGCGGGCAATCACGTCGTCTTCCAGGAACGCGGGACGGCGATAGGTAATCTCGTGCTTGAGGGCGACCCAAAGACGCTCTGCCACCGCATCGGGCGGCGCCAGGTCTTTCCAGTGCGCGAGCACGGCGTCCTGCACCCAGCCCAGATAGCGGGCGTTGTTCACGTGCCCCATGAAATCGATATCGCCGGGGACGATCCGAATCGGGAAATGGAAGGGGGCTGCTGACATATCTGTAAGTTAGTCGCAAACCCGTTGCGTTTCCATGACCGGGGCGAAGTTTATTCGATCCGGAACCTCACAACCGTTGCGACACGCCAACCTTTGGGCATGGCGCGGGCAAGATTTCCCATCTTGTCCAGCCCCGTAACGCACGCCTAGCCAATCCCACATGGCCAGCCGCCCCCGTACGCTTTACGAAAAGATCTGGGACACGCACGTCGTCGAGACCCGCGACGACGGAACCGCGCTCATCTACATCGACCGGCACCTCGTCCACGAGGTCACGAGTCCGCAGGCGTTCGAAGCGCTGCGCGTTTCGAACCGTCCGGTCCGCCGTCCCGACCTGACCCTGGCCGTTCCCGATCACAACCTCCCCACGACCGCACGGACCGACGCGGCGGGCAACCGCCTGCCGATCGCCGACCCGCAAAGCGCCGCCCAGCTCGCCGCGCTAGAAGCCAATGCCCCGGCCTTCGGCATCCGCTACATCGGCGCGACCGATGCATCGCAGGGAATCGTACACGTGGTCGGTCCCGAACAGGGCTTCTCGCTTCCCGGCGCCACGATCGTTTGCGGCGACAGCCATACCGCCGCCCACGGCGGCGTCGGTGCCCTTGCGTTCGGTATCGGCACCAGCGAGGTTGAGCACGTCCTTGCAACCCAGACCCTGCTCCTCCGTAAGTCGAAGACGATGGAGGTGCGGGTCGAAGGCGACCTCGGCCCCGGGGTAACCGCCAAGGACCTGATCCTGCACATCGTCGGCGTGGTCGGCACGGCGGGCGGAACCGGCCATGTGATCGAGTACCGCGGTCCCGTGTTCGAGACGATGAGCGTCGAAGGCCGATTGACGGTCTGCAACATGAGCATCGAGGCTGGCGCACGGGCCGGATTGATCGCGCCGGACGACAGGACCTTCGCCTATCTCAAGGGTCGGCCGCTGGCCCCCTCCGGCGCCGATTGGGACCGCGCCGTCGCCTGGTGGCGCTCGCTTCCGACCGATGAGGGCGCACAGTTCGACAAGTCGGTAGTCATCGACGCGACCGCAATCGAGCCGACGGTGAGCTGGGGCACCAGCCCCGAAGACGTCGTTCCGATCGGCGGCAGCGTTCCGGCGCCAGAGAGCTTCGCCGACCCGTCGAAGCAGGATGCCGCACGCCGCAGTCTCGCCTACATGGGTCTGGAGCCGGGCCAGCGCATGACCGACGTTTCGATCGAAAACGTCTTCATAGGAAGCTGCACGAACAGCCGCATCGAAGATCTGCGCGCCGCCGCCGAAGTGCTGCGCGGTCGGCGCAAGGCCGCCGGGGTGAAGTGGGCCATCGTCGTTCCCGGATCGGGCCTCGTGAAAGCACAGGCAGAGGCCGAGGGGCTCGACAAGGTATTCATCGACGCTGGCCTGGAATGGCGCGAGCCGGGCTGTTCCGCGTGTCTCGGCATGAACCCCGACAAGGTGCCGCCGGGCGAACGGTGCGCATCGACCAGCAACCGAAACTTCGTTGGCCGCCAGGGACCGGGGTCGCGCACCCACCTCGTATCGCCCGCGATGGCGGCGGCTGCGGCAGTCACCGGGCGCTTGACCGATGTGCGGGAACTCGTGAAACAGCCGGCATGATCGGCCAATGCTTGTGCAACCGGGTTTCCATCGAAGTGGAAAAGGCACCGGAATTCATCAACGTGTGCAACTGCAAATTCTGTCGCGGGATGGGCGCGGCGTGGGGCTACTATTTGCCCGCCGACGTCTCCATCACCGGCACGACCGCCGCTTATGGTCGACAAGACCTGGGCGAACCGCAGGCGCGCGGCCATTTCTGCCCCACGTGCGGCTGCACCACCCACTTTGAGGTCATTCTTCCGGGCGCGGAGGGCACCGGCGTGAACACGCGCCTGTTCGCCCAAGAAGAGCTCGAGGGAATCGAGGTGCGCTATTACGATGGGCGGTCGCGGGAGCGCGGTGACAGCGAAGTCCCCTGCACCGCAACCGGCAGGATCGGCGACGGCATGGCGTTTTGAGGCGGGCATCCTTCGCTCCGGTTGCCGCACCCGATGCGCGGGTCCTGATTCTCGGCAGCCTGCCCGGCGAGGCATCGCTAGCGGCCCGCCAATATTATGCCCATCCCCGGAACCTCTTCTGGCCTCTCGTGGGCCACGCGGTCGGCATCGATCTGACACCGCTGGAATACGAAGATCGCCTTGCAGTCCTGCAGGCGCGGCGGATAGCGCTTTGGGACACGGTCGAGTCGGCATGGCGCGAGGGCAGTCTGGATGCGGCGATCCAGCAGGCCGAACACACCCCGTTGGCCGAACTGATCGAGAAACTGCCCGATCTGCGTGCGGTCGCTTTCAATGGTCGCAAGGCGGGTGCGATCGGACGCGCCCAGCTATTGGAATGTCCTCTTGCGCTGATCGATCTTCCGTCTTCCTCGCCCGCCTACGCAGCGATGCCTCTCGCGCAGAAAGAGCGACTTTGGGCGCGACTAGGCGATTTCCTGTGATGCCCCCTTGCGCGGCTCCGCGCCGCGCAGCATGGATGGGCCATGACGAAGAAACTTACCGGAAAGGCCCTTGCTGCCGGCGCCGCGATCGGCTCCGCCGCAGTCGCCGCCGCACTTCTCTACGCGAACAAGCGCAAGGACGAAAAAAAGGCCGCCAAGCCGCCGCAGGCACCTTCCGGCGAGCCGCCCGAGACCGATTGACAGCGGCATTTCCGAAGGAGAGCCAGTGATGGAACCTCTTCGCGAGGTCGAGGGCCGGGCGATCCCGTATGGCGCCAAGAACGTCGATACCGACGTCATTATCCCCGCGCACTGGCTCAAGACGATCACCCGCGAGGGCCTGGGCCGAGGCGCATTCGAAACGGTGCGTACCCAGCCCGGCAACGTGTTCGACGATCCGGATTTTGCCGGCGCGCCGATCCTGATCGCGGGCGACAACTTCGGCTGCGGATCGAGCCGCGAACATGCGGCGTGGGCGCTGCTCGACATGGGCGTCCGGGCAGTCGTCGCGCCCAGCTTTTCGGACATCTTTGCCAGCAACGCGTTCAAGAACGGCGTCCTCACAGTCGAATTGCCGCAGGAGCAGGTCGACCGACTGCTTGAAGTCGCGCGGGATCATCCGGTCTCGATCGATCTTGAATCGCAGACCGTGACCACACCTTTTCAGGATCGCTTCGCATTCGATATCGACCCTTTCCGCAAGCACTGCCTGCTGGAGGGTCTCGACGAGGTTGGCCTGACGATGGCCCGCGATGCGGCGATCGGACACTACGAAGCCCGTCAGGCGCGCGAGATGCCCTGGCTGGTCACAGGAACGGAGAAAGCTGCATGAAAGCCCTACGCTCGCACGCCGTCGGAGGCCCGGAGACGCTGACGCTCGACGAGATCGACGTGCCCTCGCCGGGCAAGGGCCAGGTGCTGGTCGACGTGAAGGCCTGCGCGATCAACTATCCCGACGGACTGATCGTGCGCGACCTGTACCAGTTCAAGCCCGAGCGGCCCTTTTCGCCCGGTGGCGAAATCGCCGGCACGATCGAGGCGGTCGGTGAAGGCGTGGAAGGCTGGGCGGTCGGCGACCGCGTTCTCGCGGGCATCGGGAACGGCGGTCTGGCCGAAAAGGTCTGCGTGGCCGAGGGCCGGTTGTTCAAGGTGCCCGACGGCGTGCCCTTCGAAAAGGCCGCCTCCCTGATGATGACCTACGGCACGACGATCCACGGCCTCAAGGATCGCGGGCACATCAAGCCCGGCGACGTGATGCTGGTGCTCGGCGCGGCGGGCGGTGTCGGCCTGTCCGCTGTGGAACTGGGCAAGGCGTTCGGGGCGAAGGTCATCGCCGCCGTCTCGAGCGAGGCCAAGGGCGAAGTCGCGCGCAAGGCGGGTGCCGACGATGTCGTGATCTATCCGCGCGACGCGATGGACAAGGACGCATCGAAGGATCTGGCAAACCGGTTCAAGTCCGCCTGCGGCCCGGAAGGCGCCAATATCGTCTACGATATCGTCGGGGGCCAGTATTCCGAGCCGGCGCTGCGCGCGATCGCGTGGGAAGGACGCTTCCTGGTGGTCGGCTTCCCGGCGGGCATTCCCAAGATGCCGCTCAACCTGACGCTGCTGAAGAGTTGCGACATCTGCGGCGTGTTCTGGGGCGCCTTCACCGCGCGCGAGCCGGAGAAATTCCGTGCCCAGGCCGACGAACTGTTCGCGCTGATGAAGGCGGGCAAGATCGATCCGCTCATTTCCGAGACCTTCCCGTTGGAGCGCGGCGGCGAGGCGATCGCCAAGCTCGAGGCGCGCGAGGCGGTGGGCAAGCTCGTCGTCACCATGGACTAAGCTTGCCGCGCTGCTGAGGAAGGCCTATCTGCGCCTCCCATATTGCGAGAGGACCATATGACCGATTTCAGGGATCGCGAACGCGCCGAGGAAGCCAAGTTCGCCATGGATGAGCAGACGGCCTTCCGCGTCGCGGCACGCCGGAACCGTCTGCTCGGCCACTGGGCGGCCGAAAAGATGGGGCTGACGCCGGAAGAGACCGACGCCTATGCCAAGGCGGTGGTCCAAGCCGATTTCGAGGAAGCGGGCGACGAGGACGTGATCCGCAAGGTGCTCGGCGATCTCACAAGCGCCGGATGCGATATCGACGAGGCCGAAGTGCGCGCCGCGCTCGATGAAAAGTCGGTCGAAGCACGTCGCCAGTTCATGAGCGAGGGCTGATAGCGTGCCCATGCAGGCGGCGGACATCGAGGCGCTGATCCGCGCCGCAATTCCCGATGCCCAGGTCGAGATCCGCGATCTTGCGGGCGACGGCGACCACTACGCCGCGCATGTGGTGAGCGCTTCGTTCGCCGGAATACCGCGCGTGAAGCAGCACAAACTGGTGTACGATGCGCTCGGCGGCCGGATGGGCGGCGAACTGCACGCCTTGCAACTGACCACCGCCCTCCCCAACTGAATCTCCATTCCACCCCTATCCACAGCAAGGTTGCGGCCATGTCCGACGTCAATCAGCGCCTCGCCGACATCGTCGAAAAGAACGATGTCGTGCTTTTCATGAAGGGCACTCCGCTCTTCCCCCAATGCGGGTTTTCCAACCGCGCGGTGTCGATCCTCGATCACTGCGGCGTCACGTATGAGAGCGTCGACGTGCTGCAGGACATGGAAATCCGCCAGGGCATTAAGTCGTTCAGCGACTGGCCGACGATCCCCCAGCTTTACGTCAAGGGCGAGTTCGTGGGCGGCAGCGACATCATGATGGAGATGTTCGAGGCCGGGGAACTGCAAACGCTGTTCAGCGACCAGGGCGTTCCGACCACCGCCAGCTGACGGCTCCAACTGTCGCGAAATGAAAATCCCGTCCGGCTGGGTAGGCCGGACGGGTTTTTCGTATGGGTTCGGGTGTTCGGGGAGGCAGGACCGGGAGACCGGTGGTCCCGCCTCGTTGGGAAGACCGTTTGGGTATCGGTTACTGTGCACGGTCCGTGCCAACTGTGCGAAATGACCGGAAACCGGGCGTCGTGATGGTTAAGGCCATTAAACGAGAGAGACGCGGTGTAAGGTTTTCCGACAGGTTCTGGCTCGATAATCGGTATTGGCACGAAACCGATCGCACGGCACACTCGCGCAATGACCGACAGCGAAGATCGCCCCACAATTCCCGCAGCCACCGTCGTCGTTTTTCGCAATTCTCGTAGCGGCGGACCGCCTGAAATCCTCATGACGATCCGTCACCAGGCCATGACGTTTGCGGGTGGAATGGCCGTCTTCCCGGGAGGCCGGGTGGATCAGGCGGACCGAGATCTCGCCGCGAGCCTGCCGGGGGACCGGGACGAGGTGGCGCACCGGATCGCCGCGGTCCGAGAGGCCCTTGAGGAAACCGGCCTCGCCATCGGGATCTCCCAACAGCCTACGGTGGAGGACGTACGGCGCGCACGAGAGCTGTTGCTCGCCGAAGGAGCTCTTGCACCGGTGCTGGCCGCGATGGGCTGGACGCTCGACCTCGACAGCGTCGTTCCGTTCGCGCGGTGGCACCCGAAGAACGAGCGCATCCCGCGCATTTTCGACACACGCTTCTACCTGGCCGACCTCGGGACAGGGGCGGTCGAACTCGAAATCGACGAGACCGAAACGACCCACCTGTTCTGGACAACAGCGAGCGATGCGCTGGCCGCGGCCGAGCGAGGGGAACTGGGGTTGATCTTCCCCACCCGCCGCAACCTCGAACGCCTCGCCGAATTCGCTTCATTCGCCGAAGCCCGCGCGCAGGCAGAGGCCATACCGGTGAAGACCATCACGCCGTGGATGGAGGATCGCGACGGAGAACGATGGCTGATGATCCGCGACGATGCCGGCTACCCCGTACCGGGCGAGCCCCTGAGCACCGCTGCGCGGGCCTGAGCCCGGCCGATAGCCCTCGATCCGTCACATCGGACTGCTAAGCCGCCGAAAACCAACCGCTTCCTTGACCCTATGGGACCAGCCGCTACCCTTGGGGCCACACCAAATCGACTGAGGGGACTAGTCATAATGCGCCGCACCACCCAGCAGCTACGCCGCTTCAGTCTGGCGACACTGGCCTTCCGCGCGTCGACGCTTGCTATAGTCACTGCCGGCGGCTCCCTGCTTGCGCTCCCAGTCGCAGCACAACAGGCGCCCGCGCAAGCCACCTCAACGGGCATACCCGCATGGCAGATCGCCAGTACCGACCTTCCGGCCGATCCCGCAGTCCGGTTCGGGACCCTGCCCAACGGAATGCGGTATGCGATCCAGCGCCACGAAAATCCCAAGGGAACGGCTTCGGTCCGCTTCGCGATCGAAGTCGGCAAGCGCGAGGAAGGCGAAGGCGAAATCAATGCCGCGCACTTCGTCGAACACATGGCCTTCAACGGTTCCAAGAACATTCCCGAAGGCGAGCTGGTCAAGCGGCTGGAGCGTCTCGGCCTGGCATTCGGCGCGGATACCAACGCGGTGACGGATGTCGACTACACCAGCTACAAGCTCGATCTGCCCAAGGTTCAGCCCGAAATCGTCGATGCCGCGCTGACCTTCATGCGCGAAATCGCCTCCGAGCTGACGATCAGCCCGGAGGCGGTCGAGCGTGAACGCGGCATTCTCGTTTCCGAATACAACCAGCGCAACACCCCGCCGCTGCGCCGCGCGCTCGATGTTCTCGAGGAGGGCGTTCCGGAATCGCGCTTCGGCCCCGGCCTCGTCGGCGATCCGGACAGCATCCGGGCGATTACGCCGGAAAGTCTGCGCGCGTTTTACGAAGGCTATTATCGCCCCGACAGAGCGACGCTCGTCATCGTCGGCGATGTCGACGTCGATGCGATGGAAGCGGAAATCCGCAACCGTTTTTCCGACTGGAAGCCGACCGGCGAAGCGCGCGCGAACTATCTGCCGGACGTCACGATCCCCGGCCAGCCCCGGATCGCCACGTTCTCCGATCCGTCCACTGCCGAGCTGATCCAGTTCGACCGCGTCACGCCCTTCGTGCCCGCGGCCAACACGGTCGAGGAAACGCGCCGCGATTACCTCAAGGCCATCGCCAACCAGGCGCTCTCCAATCGTCTCAACTCGCTCGCCCAGCAGGAAGGCAGCCCGATCATCGGCGGTCAGGCCCTGGCGCAGGAAGTCGGTCGCAGCGTCGACACATCGAGCGTCCTCGTCGTTGCGAAGGACGGCCAGTGGCAGGCCGCCACAGTTCTGGGCGAGCAGCAGTTGCGGCAGGCGCGCGAGTTCGGTTTCACCGCTTCGGAAATCACGGAGCTGACCGCCAACATCCGAGCCAACCTGACCAACGCGGTCGAGCAGGCGAATGGTCGCACCAACGCCGCAATCGCCGACAGGCTGGCATCTGCGTCGCTGGCAGACGAAGTACCGGTCGCACCCGAAGCCGCGCTTGCCCTGTTCCAAGCGATCGAGCCGTCTATCGATGCCGCAGCGGTCAGCAGCGCATTCAAGTCTGCCTGGGACGGCGGTCCGACCCTGGTCCATATTTCGACCAAGGCCGCAGTCCCCGGCGGAAACGAGGAGATCGCAGCAGCGCTGGCGGAAAGCGCGAAGGTGGCCGTTACGGCTCCGGTCGAACAGGCCAGCAAGGCTTTCGCCTATGACTCGTTCGGAACACCTGGAACAGTCGCGTCCGATGCGACCGTTGCCGATCTGGGGATCCGCACGGTCCGGTTCGCAAACGGGGTGGCGCTCAACCTCAAGAAAACCGATTTCGTGCCCGGCCAGGTTCTCTGGCGCGCCGAGATCGGCAGCGGAACGCGCACCTTCGCGCCGGGCAAGCCGGGGCTCGATACCGCGGTGGCGATCATGACCCAGATCGACGGATTGGGTCAGCACGATCCCGACGAGCTGCGCCGCATCGTCGCGGGACGAAAGGTGGCGACCGGCCTTACCGCGGAAACGGATGCACTGGTGTCCACGGGTGCGACCACGCGCGAGGATATCGCGCTGCAGCTCAAGCTGATCGCAGCGCAGATTTCCGATCCTGCCTGGCGGGCCTCCACCGCATCGCAATGGGCCGGACTTGCACCGGTCGTCGCCAAGAACATCTCTGGCAATCCGACCCAGCGGTTCATGTCCGCCCTGCCGAATGTACTGGCGGGCGGCGACAGCCGCGTGGGCCTTGGCGATCCAACCGCGCTGACCGCCATCACCCTCGACGATGTTCGCGCAGCAATCGGGCCGCAGATCGCCAATGGCCGGATCGAGATCGCGATCGTCGGCGATATCGATGAGCAGGCGATGATCGATGCGGTCGCCGCCACCCTCGGTGCCCTTCCTACGCGCCAGCCTGCCGGATCGGTCGGCCAGGATGTACGTCCCCTGCGTTTCCCGACAGATCGGGCGATCCAGACGGTCGCTCATGACGGTGCTGCAGACCAGGGACTCATCGCGCTGGCCTGGCAAGGCGATGACGGCATGGACCAGAAGTCGATGCTCGAACGGGATATGCTGGCAGCAGTGCTGCAGCTTCGCCTGACCGACGTGCTGCGCGAGGAGCTGGGCGCTTCGTACACCCCGCAGGCCTTGTCCAGCGCGTCGCTGACGTTCGAGGACTACGGTTTCCTCGCTGCGTTCGCCCCGGTCGAGCCCGCGTCCATGGATACCGTCGCACAGGCCGTGAAGCGCATCGCCAGTGACCTGCGCAGCGCACCGCCGACAGCCGACGAAGTGCTGCGCGCCCGACAGCCGGTGCTCGAACGGTGGGAGCGGCAATCGCGTGAGAACGCGGGATGGACCAGTGTCGTGGTTGACGCACAGAGCCGGCCCGAGATACTGGAGCGGCGACGGATGCGGGTTGCCAACATGGAGGCGATCACCCCGGCCGACATCCAGGCTGCGGCCCGCCTCTATCTCGATCCCGCAGCTGCGCTCGAAATCCGCGGCGTCCCGCGCGCGGCACCCGGACAGTAAGGGGCGATCTGTCAGTCTCCCTCCTGCCGACCGGGGGAGGGAGACTGGCGCGCCCGGCAGGACTGTCCGCTCGCTTCGCTCGCGTTCGTCTCCGCCGCTACGCGGCTTCGACCCCGAACGGGTGCGATCCTTTATGGACCCGCCAAGCCTTCGCCCTCCGCCTCTGGCGAGGGGAAGGCTTGGCGCGCCCGGCAGGACTCGAACCTGCAACTCCAAGCTTAGAAGGCTCGTGCTCTATCCAGTTGAACTACGGGCGCGCTCGGGCCGCGCATAGCGTGCTTTTCGCGGCGCACAAATCGCGATAATCCTGCGTGCATGAGCGAACCGGTAGCCGCGATCGAAGGAAATGCCGCGGCCCCGCGGCACTTCCGCTATTACGACCTCATCATGGCGGCCTTCGTCGCCATCCTGCTGCTGTCGAACATCATCGGTGCGTCCAAGCCGAGCTACGTGACCTTGCCCGGCGGTACGCAGTGGGCGTTCGGTGCGGGCGTGCTGTTCTTTCCGATCAGCTACATCATCGGCGACATCCTGACCGAGGTGTACGGCTACGCCCGCGCACGGCGGGTGATCTGGACGGGTTTCGCCGCGCTCGCCTTCATGGCATTCATGGCCTGGGTGGTCGTGAAGCTCCCGCCCGCGGCGGGCTGGCCGGGGCAGGAAGCCTACGAGTTCGTGTTCGGCAATTCCTGGCGCATCGTGCTCGCGTCGATGACGGCGTTCTGGGTGGGCGAATTCGCCAACAGCTTCGTGCTCGCGAAGTTGAAGGTTTGGACCGAAGGCCGGCACCTTTGGCTCCGGACGATCGGCTCTACTTTCGTCGGACAGGGGCTCGACAGCCTCATATTCTATCCGTTGGCCTTCTATGGCATCGCCGGTTGGCCGCCGGAGCAACTGATGATGGTCGTGCTGTCGCAATGGGCGATCAAGACCGCGTGGGAGGTATTGCTGACCCCCGTCACCTACGCCGTCGTCGGGGCGCTGAAGCGCCGCGAGGGCGTGGAGGTGTTCGACCGCCAGACCGACTTCTCACCGTTCGGGCGCACCGCATAGCAAAAGGGCCGGACGTTTCCGCCCGGCCCCTTCGTTACCGTTCGGACCGAAGTCAGAACTTGGTGCGTACCGTCACGCCGTAAGTGCGCGGCTCGTCGAGGAAGGCGATGCGCGAACGCTGCCCGGCCCCGCCCCGCAGCGGCGTGTTCGCCGTGATGCCCCGGGTGATCTCGTTCGACAGGTTCACGCCCCATACCTCGACCGCGAACCGATCGTTCGGCGCGCTGAAGCCCAGGCGAGCGTTTACCTTGAAGAAGTTCTCCTGGTAATCGAACGGCAGCGGAGCGAACGGCGCTGCCGTCTCGGTCGGCGTCGTGCTGGTTCGGCGCTTGTCCGAATAGTTGACGTTGACATTGGCGAGCAGTCCCCAGCCCGACGCGTTGAGCGGACCGTCGTAGGTGATCCCCGCAACGCCGCTGAACTTCGGCGCATTGGTCAGCGGTTGGCCGCACAACGTCTGCACCGTCGGCAGGGCGGAACCGGTGATGCCCGCGTCGCAATCGTCGCCATATTTCGCGTCCGCATATGTGGTCGAGAAATTGACCGTGATGTTGGGATCGAACCGACCCACCATTTCCAGCTCGACGCCGCGCGAACGGGCGTTCGCGACGTTGAAGGTCTGGAACTGCACGCCGGTGAATTCCAGGACCTGGAAATCGTCCATGTCCATCTGGAACAGGGCGACGTTCGCGGTGATGCGGTCGTTGGCGAAGCTGGTCTTGAAGCCGATTTCCATCGCGTCGACCTTTTCCGAGGCGAAGCGCGGGTCGAGACCACCCGCCGCCGCCGCCGGATCGAGGTTGAAGCCGCCCGATTTGAACCCGTGGGCATAGCTTGCGTAGGCCAGGAACCCGTCGTTGTTGTTGTAGGCGATCTGCGCCGTGTAGGTCAGCTCGTCGTCCTTGAACGTCAGGTCATACTCACGCGGCAGGGGCAGCACTGTCGATGCAGGCAGGTTGGCCTGCGTCGCGAAAGGGAAGCAGCTGAGGCCGAGCGCGCCACCGGCAAGGACATTGGCAGTGGCAGCAGGCAACCCGACGACAGTCGTCAGGTTGGTGATTATGTTGTTGAAACCATTCGCGATCGCAGTACACGCCGGCGAACTTCCGGCGAGCTGGTCGAACGCGCCGTCCTTCTTTTCGTCGACATAACGAGCACCCAGGGTCAGGCTGATATTGTCGGTCAGGTCGATCACGTTGTGCGTGAACACCGAGAAGCTCTTTGCATCCTGGGTAAAGCGATTGACCGCGAAGCTGCCGTTCGAATTGATGCCGACGACATTGGGCAACGCGAAGTTCGGCACCGGCCCCACATTCGGGATGACCGTGATCCCGGTCGCCTGCGCCAATCGGGTAAGGGCGAACAACGGGTTGGGCCCGAACGGCGCAAAACCGTTGCCCAGCGCGTTGAAGAGCTGGGTCGAGGCGTAAGCCTGGTAATCCGGCCCGAGCGTCATCGCCTGCGTCTCGTCGATCTTTTCGTCCGAGTAATAGGCGCCGAGCAGCCAGTCGACCCGGTCGTCGAACGCCGTGCCCTGGAACCGCAGCTCGTGCGTCATGACCTTGTTGGTCCCGCCGCTGAACGGGGCATTGGGCGCATACGAAGCAGGACCGACGTTGTAGACATCGAGGCCCACGAAATCGTCCTGCGCGGACTGCGCGGTGAACTTGCGATAAGACCCGATGTAGGTGACGTCGGCAGCGCCGAGTCCGACCTTCAGCTCGCCGGAGACGCCCCACTGCTTGGTGGTGTTGATGTAGCCGTCATCGCTCGACAGGCGGTTTTGCACGGCGTTCGATCCGGAATCGATGACTCCGCCGTTGGCCGGCGGGCCGTAGGCGGCGAACGCACCGGCGGCGCGCAGTTCGGTTTCGCGGATGATGACCGCGGTACAGCAGTTTTCGTCCGATTCGGCATAGTCGCCGATCAGGCGCACGCTCACGTCCGCCGAAGGCTCCCACAGCATCTGTCCGCGAAGGATGTAGCGATCGCGGTTGCCGCTCTCGGCGCCGCTCGTTGAACTCGTGATGATCCCGTCGCGCTTGCGATAGGCGCCCGACAGACGCACGCCCATCTGGCCCTCGACGATGGGAACGCTGACACCGGCCTGCGCGCCGTAATAATCGAAGTTGCCGTAGGTCGCGTTGGCGAAACCCTCGACCTCGTTGAGATTGGGCCGCTTCGTCGAGATGTTGAGCGCACCGGCGGACGTGTTGCGGCCGAACAGGGTGCCCTGCGGCCCGCGCAGGATTTCCAGCCGCTCAAGGTCGAGCAAGTCGCCCAGCGCGATGCCGGGACGCGACAAGTACACGCCGTCGAGGAACACGCCGACCGAGCTTTCGAGGCCCGTGTTGTTGCCCGTGGTACCGACGCCGCGGATGCGGATCGAGGTGCCCTGGGTCTCGGTTTGCGAGGACTGGATGCTGAAGCTGGGCGAAATGGCCGACAGCGTCTTGATGTCGACGACGCCCTGCCGATCGAGTTCGGCGGGCTGCACCGCGGTCACCGCGATGGGAATGTCCTGAACGTCGGCGGCGCGCAACGTCGCGGTGACGATGATGACGCTCGGATCGCTCTCGTCGTCGCCTGCGTCCTGCGCCATGGCGGTTACGGGAATGCGGATGCGCAAATGCCTGCAAGCAGGGCGGCTTTACCCCTCATGTGTCCTCTCCTTTGAATGGGCCGTCTAGGCGCGGCCTCGTTCAGGAAGGGAAGCTAATGCAATTTCCATCATACTGGCAATAGGTTGCCGATCGATCCGCACAGATGCGAATTTGCGATACAATATTGCGCAGCGTCAAATTGCTGGGGGCTGACGATTTCCGCTACGGAATCTTACACCTTCGTACGAATGACGTTCGAGCAGCAGACTTCCGCCCTCGACCAGACGTCACACCAGCGTCGCACTTTCGGCTATGGCAACTATGCCGCGCTTGCCATTCGCATCACGGCCGAGCTGCACGATCACGTCGATAACCCCCGATGCATAGGCGATGGTATCGCTGCGCGTCAGGCCGATCCCCGTCTGCATGACCATCAGCGCCAGTTGCTCGAGCGCACCGCGCAGGGAGTTGGCGTGAATGGTGGAAAAGCTTCCCGGATGGCCGGTGTTGATAGCCCGCAGGAAGCTGACGCTCTCCGCCCCGCGAAGCTCGCCCAGGACGATGCGATCCGGGCGAAGGCGCAACGCAGCCTGCAGCAATTCGTTGGCGGTGACCTTCGCCTCGCCCAGTTCGCCCTTCACCGCGACGAGCCCGACGCCGTTCTCGCCCGGAAGCCGCAATTCGGGCGTGTCCTCTACCAGGATGACCCGCTCGCCGCGCGGAATTTCGCCGAGCATCGCGTTGAGAAACGTCGTCTTGCCGGTGCTCGTGCCACCGGAAATCAGGATGGTCCGTCGCTGGCGAATGGCCTCGCGCAGGAAAGCGATGGGCTGGGCCTGCGAGTCCGGCATCGGCGGCGCTTCCGCAGCGCCCAGCGGCCCCGAGTCATACGCGTCGAGCGGCAGGTCGAGCCGGCGGTGCCGACGAATGGCCATCGCCCAGTGGCGGCGGGCCGAAGGCGGCCCGCAGAACTGGACGCGCGCGCCATCGGGCAAGGTCGCGCCGAGCAGCGGGTGCTCGCGGTTGATGCCCTGATGGCTGACACGCGCGACCTGCTCCGCCAGACGTTGGACCAGCCGATCGTCGATCTCGGGCGCGTCGATCCGCTGCATTCCGGGATGCGCGGCGTCCTCTATCCAGACCTCGCCGGGCCGGTTGACCAGGATTTCGGTAATCGTATCGACGTCCAGCCAGCGCTGGAACGGCGCGAGGTAGGCGTCGAGATAGACGCTGCGCTCGCCGCCGGGACCTCCAACGGTCGGCAGGGGATGGACGTCTGCGGCCACCGCCCTACTTCACCGCCGAGAAATCGAGATCGCGCGCGGTGAATACGCGGATCGGCTCCCCCGCCCGGACGCGCACGGTCGGGGCAATCTGGCCATTCTGCTGGAGTGCGGTCGATGCTGCACTCGTTCCGCCACCAAGCACGACCGAAGCTCCCCCGGTCGTCAAACCTCCGATGACCGAAAGCAGCATCGAAGACCCGAACCGCCGGAAGAAGTGGCTGCTGACCTGCCCGGCAAGCCCCGTCGTCCCGTCGAAGCCGGTCGCGGGCGAAGCCAGGTTCACCGATGCTCCGTCGGGGCGGATCAGGCGGGTCCAAATGACGTAGGCCCGCTTCTGCCCGGCCTGCAGACCGGACTGGTACTGGCCGATCAGCCGGCTCGAGCGGGGGACGAGAACGCGGGTACCGTCGAAGCTGCGCACGTCCTGGCTGACGACCGCACGGACATAGCCCGGCACGTCGGTATTGATCGCGGTCTCCAGAACGGCCGGGATCAGCGTTCCCTGCGTAACCGTGGTCTGCGGATTGACCATGGCAGCCGCGCGCGCGGGAGCACCGCCGACGCCGCCGATCCTGCTGGCGAAGTCGCTGGCGCCGGCGCCGCCGGGCGCTGCCTCTCCCGGCTGGCCGGGCGCGGCTTCGCCAAGACCGCCCGGGATATTGCTCGCGTCGAACACCACGGTGGGGTTGGCATAGGGATTGGCGACCGGCGCAATCGATTGATTGGGCATGGAAGCCAGCACCGGCTGCGGTGCCGGGTCCGCGCGGGGCGCGCCGACCGGCTGCGGTTGCGCTTGCGGCGGAGTGACGGGCGTGATCGCCTGGGGTGGTACCGCGGGCGCGGCCTGCGCAACCTGGGGATTGCCGACACCTTCGGGCTGGTCGGTCCGCGCCGCGTTCATGCTCCAAAGCGTGATCGCACCGATCAGGCCGATGACCCCGATGCCCGCAGCGAGGCCGAGCCCATCGGACTTGCCCTTGCGCTGGGTGACCGCGGGAAAGGCGTTGCGACTTGCCAGATCGATGATCTCGGCGCTTTCGCCTTCGCGCGGGTCGCGGTCGTTGGCGGCGGTGTCGCCCGGCTTCTTGGCAGGCAGGCGCATGGCGAGACGCATCAGCGGTTCCCTTCGGATGTGGGCATGTCGGACCGGGCGAGCGCGGCTTGCGGGCTTGCCGGGGTTGCGGTCGGCGCGATGCGCGCGGGGCCGCTGTTCGTGAGGGTCGCGGCCTGTTTCCCCGATCGCAGCACGATTTCGCGGGGCACGCCTTCGACCACGATAACATCGCCGCGCACAGTGAAGTTGACGGGCCCCTCGGTGCCTGCCTCGTCCTTGATCAGGATCGCAGGAACGGGATTGCCCGCCGGCCAGGCGAGAAACGTCGCGCTGCCGTCGTCGTAGGTGCGTGCGGGCAATAGCTTGCGGTCGCCGCTGCCGTTCCACGCGAAGTTCAGGTCTGCGGGGTCGGTCACCGCCTGCGGCTGGGTCGCCGCGGCGATCTCCTCGGCGGTCGGAGCCTGGGCACCGGCCATCTGCACCTCCCGTTCCGGTTCGTCGGGGTAGGTGAAGCGCAACACGTAAAGCGGCCTCGCCCCGGCGCTCGCGACCAGATCGAACAGGTAGGTACGCCGGTCGGTCACCACCGTCATGTTGGTCGTGGCGGTCGGAGAAAGCGGCTTCACGAACAGCAGGTTGGCCCGCTTGTTCGGCGTGACCTGCCATGCCTCGCTATCGCCGATCGCCACGTTCTCGATCCGCTCGTCCTCGGCGAACTGGATCGTTGCCTGGACCTTGGCCTTGCCGTCGATGCGGACGACCTTGCCGGCGTCGTAGAACCGCTCGACGATGCGATTATCTTGCGCGGCGGTTGCCGTGGAAGCGGCAAGGAGGGCGAGCGCGAGGCTTGCGCGGATCATTTCATTTTCTCCGATAATCCCGCCGACGATCGTGGCGGAGGAGCCTTGAAGCGGCTGCCGATGCCGCGAACGCGCGACGTGGCGGCGGTGGCGGAAGCAGCCTGTCCGGGCACCGAAGCACCCATCTGTTCGACGACGCGAACGTCGCGGCGCCCCGCTTGGGGAATCGATCCGCCGTCGTTGGCGGCAGGAGCGGTCGCGAATGCGGCCACGGGTATGCGCCGGTCGCCGGCGGCGGACGACTGCGCCATCGTGGCAGCTGCCGCCGTCGACATGGGGGTAGCGGATGCGCCGCCGAATGCGCCGCTTCCGGTGTCTCCGCGTTCGCCCTTTTCCGGAACGAGGCCGAATACGCGCCAACCGGCGACCATCGTGCTGGTCACTTTGAGGATCATGACCATCAACGCCATGTGGACCGCACCGACGAGGAAAAAGGCCATGGCCGCTTGCGGATCGATCTGCCCCGGCGTCGCGGCAAGCGCCGCGAGGATCGGGACCGCCAGTTCCAGCATCACGCTGCCGCCGAGCACCGCGAACAGCGGCACCAGCGCCAGCATCACGATCCCCTTGAGCCAACCGGTGAACAGGCCGCGGGTGCCGTTGAACAGCGCCATGACCACGAAGATCGGCCCGACCGCTACCAGCACGGCCAGTGCGATCCGGGCGGTGACGAGAACGCCCACCGTCCCAAGCAGGAACAGCATCGCCCCCAGCCACATCATACCTTCGGGAGAAAAGGCACTGACATCGCGGTTGCCGCCTTCCGCGCCCGCGGCATCCTGCGGGCTTGCCTGCTGAAGCGCCTGAAACACCACGTCGATCTTTTGCGCGAAGACCTGTGTCGCGCTTTCGCGGCTGCCGGTAATGACCCCAGCGATCCAGTCGGGGCCGCCGATCGCCAGGTTCCAGACCATCGTGCTGTAGGCGACCCAGCTCGTGACGAACGTCAGCACGAGGCCGATCGTCATCATGCGCGGCGTGACCGATCGCACGCTGAGGCTGGCGCGGCCGAGCATCAGGTTGATCGCGAACCACGCGATCACGAGGGTCAGCAGGATGGTGAGCGATGTGACCAGCGCTCCGCCGGGCGCGAACAGCCGGCCGAACGATGCCGCCATCGTCTCGCCGGCCACGCAATCGACCGCCTGCAGTGCGGCGGAAACCCCGTTGCCGACGTTGGCGGCGATCTGATCGCAGGCCGCGCTCATTCGGCGGCCAGCTTCAGTGCTTCGACGCTTGCGGGCACGTCTTCGTCGACAGTCGTCCCTCCGGGCCAGGCGTGGCCGGTGAGCGCCGGGAACCAGTCGGCAGGACTATCGCCGACGGCCTCGCGCAACAGGTCGAGACGGCGGACGGTGCCCTCGCGGCCCGACAGCACCGCAAGCACTTCGGGCGCGTTGGAAAGGTCGAGCCTTACCACGACGCTCGCATCGGGCTGGCGGATGAGGAACGCGCGGCTGTGGGCCGGCAGCGAGCGGATCAGGGCAAGCTCGTGGCTGGTCAGTCCGAAACCGTCGCAATAGTCCTCCGCCCGTGCGCGGGCGTTGGGCATGAAGATCATCGTCGCCGTCTGCTCGACCAGCGCGGTGGCGATGCGGCTATCCAGCGCATCGCGCGCCGACTGGGTGGCAAAGCCGACCAGCGCGTTGCGCTTACGCAAGGTCTTGAGCCAGTCGCGAATGCGGGCCGCGAACACCTCGTCGTCGAGCGCCTTCCACCCCTCGTCGATCAGGATCATCGTCGGCTTGCCGTCGAGCCGTTCCTCGATCCGGTGGAACAGGTACATCATCGTCGGCGTGCGCAAGCGCGGATTCTCGAGCAGCGCGGTCATGTCGAATCCGAGCACGCGCGCACCCAGATCGAGCCTGTCCTCGGCGTTGTCGAACAGCCACGAATGCTCGCCGCCCGCGATCCAGGCGGAGAGCCGGTCGGCCAGGTCACCCGGTTGCGGCCGCTTGGCGCCCGACAGCAGTTCGCGGAAATGCTTCAACCTGCGCAATCCGGCATCGTTGGCATAAGCGGCATCGACCGCTCCGGCGATCGTCGCCAGTTCCTCTGGTCCATCGGCCTTCAGCAGCACCGCCAGCCAGTCGCGCAGGAAGGCGCGGTTGCCGGGCGTGTCGGGAAGAGCGAGCGGATTGAATCCGGTGGGTTCGCCGCTGGCGATCCGGTCGTAGCGCCCGCCGATGCCCCGAATGAAGAGTTCTGCACCGCGATCCTTGTCGAAAAGGATCGTCCTAGGGCTGAATTTCTGCGCCTGCGCGGCGACGAAATTCATCACTACCGTCTTGCCGGAGCCCGAGGGACCAATGACCGTGAAGTTGCCGAGGTCGCCGTTGTGGAAGTTGAAGAAGAACGGGGTCTGGCTGGTCGTCTGCAGCAGCGTGACCGCATCGCCCCAGTGGTTCCCCTCGGCCTGGCCGAGCGCCATGCCGTGCAAGGACCCGAAGCTCGCCATGTTGGCGCTCGAGATCATCGCGCGGCGGGCGATATAGCCCTCGTTTCCGGGAAACTGGCCCCAGAACGCCGGCTCGAGGTTGGTATCCTCCCGAACCACGATGGCGCCCGTATCGGCCAGCGCCGCGGCGCAGGCGGCGGTCGCCTCGTCCAGAAGCGGCAAGGTCCGTTCGCGCACGAGGACCGTGAGGTGGTGGTCGCCGAAACCGACAGCTCCATTGCCCAGCGCGTCGCGGGCGGCGAGCATGTCGTGCCGCTCGGCCATCGCCTCCTCGTCGGCGCTCTTCAAGCGGCGGATCGCCAGGTCCATCCGCTCGCGCGCCGTCGTGCGTTCGGACGGAGCATAGCTTTCGGACACAACCATCTCAAACGGCTGGCGCAGCAGCGCGTCGAGCAGGCCAGGGCTGGTCGCCTCGGGGTAGTCCTTGAGGCTGAGGATCGCGGCAAAGTCCGGTTCGCCGCTGCCGCGCAGCTCCATCGCGTCGAGGCCGAAGCTCGCCCGGCGATAGGGCAGCATCTGGCCGATGTCGGTCTCGTCGGCCGGACGGCGCACCGGGCGCATCTCGCCGTTGTAGAGCGCGCTCAGCAGTTCGAGAATCTCGTTGTTGAGGGCGCCGCTCGGGCCCTCGTAATCGTCGAGCATCGTCGCGCCATAAGCCTGCAGCGAGGCGACGAGCCCGGTGGCCGCCGCCCTTAAGGCGCGCACGTCCTTGGGATCGGCGTCGACTTCCCGCTGCCCCTTCCTGCTCCACATCTTCGCCGCCTTTTCGGCGAGGCCCGCCTTGCCGCGCGCCGGTCGCCGAACGAGCGTGACGAACTGATCGTTGACGAACAGCGAACCACTGCCCAGCCGCTCTTTCCAGCGGCGGTCGATGTGCGCGCTGAGGGGATCGGGAAACTCCGCGTCGAGCTCGATCTGCACCCGGCGGCGAATGACGTGGTGATACAGCACGAACCGCGCATCGAGCGTCGAGCGCAGCATCACCTCACGCGTCGCGGCATGGTGGTTGAGCGCGTCCGAATCCTCGGTCTCGAACAGCAGTCCGGGGACCTGCAGAGCGGTCATCACGCTACCGTCGCGCAAAAGCACGGTATTGCCGTCGATGAGGCGGGCGTAGGGCAGGCGGTCGCCAGCGCGGGCTTCCTTCGCGCTCCAGGCGGCGGCGCCGATCCATTTCTTCATTCGCCGAATCCTTCCATCAGGCGGCGTAACTGTTGCAGCCCCAGCGCTTCCAGTTGGGTACACGGGGACACTTGCTGACCTTGGTGAGCCAAAGGTCGAA
>NZ_LMAU01000002.1 GCF_001441535.1 Tsuneonella troitsensis | reverse complement strand
GGGTGGAAAGCTGACATTGAGCGGCACAGAAAGAGCGCGTAGCATCTGATCGGGCGCTTCCTGCTCTAGGAAAGAGCTGCGGTTGCACCACGGGGAATTACCGGTGCAACAAGCTCCGGAGTCAGTTGGGGAGATCGCGGCATGAGAATCCAGTCACTTAGCTTGGCGATTGCCACAGCCATGCTATACCTTCCGGTCACGAGTGCTGCATCCTCCGCACACCATGGTTCCGTGGGCGGACTCGACCATGTTCTCATCTGGTCTCGCAACATCGACCAGATCACGTCGGTCATGGCAGTGAAGCTGGGCTTTCAGGTGCGGCCGGGCGGTGATTTCGGCGACGGTGTCGCCAACCGGATTATCCCGTTTGCCGATAGGTCCTACTTAGAGTTGCTGTATTTCACGCGTCCCGAAGTCCAACTGACCGACGAGGTGCGGAAGCATTATGCAGCGACCGAGCGCGGCGCGATGTCAAACATGTTTGCGTTGGAAGCGAACGATGTCGACGGAGTGGAGCGCCAACTTGAGAGAGAGGGCTGGGACCTCGCCCCAAGCTCGCCGATGACTTACGATCCTGATGGCGATGGACCGCAGCCGCCACGCGAGAGCATGTGGAGGACGGTAGGGTTCAAATCACCGCCGTTGGCCGGAGCTGATCTGTTTTTCATAAAATATGCGCCGGGAGCATCGGCACCAGTCGATCAAGCTGACCAGATTGTTTTCAGACGACACCCGAACACGGCGCAACGAATCTCGGCAGTTTGGCTTCTCGACGCCAATGCCAAGGTCACAAGCGACCGGCTTTCTCGCATGGGCTTCAAGCGGACCGGAGAGGTCAGCCTGCCAGAGCAGGGCCTGCGCGGCTTACGTTTCGATTCAGGCGGCGAGACAATTCTCGCTCTCGAACCATTAGGCCCAGGTCCTGCCGCTGACGCCCTCAAGGAAAGAGGGCCTCACATTTACGGAATCAGCATTGCCGTAACCGACGTCGGCCAAGCTCGCCGAATTTCCGAATGGGGCTATGGCCGAGAGATGAAACGTTATCAGGGACTGCTAGGCGATTCCTTTGCGGCTCCGACGACCGCGGACTTCGGCTTTTTAGTGGAGTTTCACCAGCTGGCACCGCCTCGATAAGAACAGCATCCCGCCCGTCGCTGGCGGAGTCTGGCTAATGTCCGCGATGGGGTCGTGAGCGGCTGGTCGGCTTTCAGGTCGCCCAACACTCGGCAACTTCGGCACGTATTGGGGTGGGAAGCGGATTCGAGTGACAGGCTGAAGCCATTCGGCAACCTTGAGCGCCAGCAATCGGACGGTTCAGGGCTGATCAACCAAGCGTGCGGCATCCGCCCTGGTATGGAGAGATTGAGCCTTACTCTTGTGCTTTGCGCGGCAACCGTTCTCGCAGCGCTCACCCCGCTGGGCATCGCCGCCGCGGCTACCCCGGCGGCCGACGAATGGTCCATCGGGCCAGTCATTCGGGGGCGTAACTACTCCGTCGGCATGCCTCGAACGCTCGCGCCAGAGCCTGACGGGTCCAGTTTCCACTTTCCTTATCCTTCCCGTTCCGCCGGCCACGTCCATGCTGTGACCGTTCCCGTACACTCCCTCGCTGGTGCAAAGCGGATCACGCTGACTTATCGTATCGATGCGGCGCCCGGCGTGCGCTTTTATGGCCAGGAGAATGGTGGACCCGGCTGGCTGTCGCTGTTCATCCAGCAGCGTGGCGACAACTGGAGCGCGAAGGGAAGATACGCGACCTATCGGTGGTACTCGCCCGACGAGCGCATTGAGACGCTCAAGCGCGGTGTGCACACGGTTTCTGTGGAGCTCGACGAGGAATGGAATGCGGTCGTCGCTTGGAAGCGGTCAGCTAACCCCGCTGCGTTCGAAGCGGCGTTAGCGAACGCCGGCAACATCGGGCTAGTTTTCGGCTCGACCTCAGGGCTTGGCCATGGCGTCTATGCCACCGGGCCCGCCAAGTTCACAATACTGGATTTTCGGGTCGACTGATTTTGTCGCGGCGATGGAATGTCCGCTTTGGGGTCGTTAGCGGACTGACAGCTTTTGGCGTCGGAGCATACGAAATCGACATTTTCCTACCTCCAAAGTCTTGTGCCAAATCGCGCTCGTGGACCCCTCGCGCGACTTCTCGACATTGCGATTCCAGAGCAGCCGAAGCGGATGTGGCGGTTTTGTCGCTGGACACTGTGACAAGTGTGACATGCCCTCGGCGGCCTTCCCCTTTTCACAAGCCGCGACTATAGGCGCGCCAGCCCCCCGATGAGCGACTCACCCGCCCTTTATCTGCCCACCGACTGGCGCGACTTCCTGTCGTTGACCAAGCCGCGCGTGATGAGCCTGGTAATCTTCACCGGCTTGTGCGGCCTGCTGGCGGCTCCGGGCTATATCCACCCGCTGATCGGCTTCGTCGCGGTGCTGTGCATCGCGATGGGAGCGGGCGGCGCGGCGGCGCTCAACCAGTGGTGGGAATCCGATCTCGACGCCGGGATGAAGCGGACCGCCAAGCGCCCCATTCCCGGCGGGCGCCTGCGCAAGGACGATGCTCGCGATTTCGGCATGATCCTGTCGGGCGCGTCGGTGATGATCATGGGTGTGGCCGTGAACTGGCTCGCCGCGATCATCCTCGCGCTGTCGATCGTCTATTACGCGGTCGTCTACACGATCTGGCTGAAGCCGCGCACGCCGCAGAACATCGTCATCGGCGGCGGTGCCGGGGCGTTTCCGCCGATGATCGGCTGGGTCGCGGTGACCGGCGACATCACGCTGATGCCGGTCCTCCTGTTCGCGATCATCTTCATGTGGACGCCGCCGCATTTCTGGGCGCTCGCGCTGTTCGTGCAGATCGATTACGCCAAGGTCGGCATCCCGATGATGCCCGTGGTGAAGGGCGAAGCGAGCACGCGCCGCCAGATCCTGGCCTATTCCATCCTCCTGCTGCCGATCGCCGCGGCGCCCTGGTTCATCGGCGGGACCGGCGCGGTCTATGGCGGCGCGGCGGTGCTGCTCAGTCTCGTTTTCCTCGCGCTGGCCGCCCCCGTGGCGATGCGCCGGGCGGAGCCGGGTGACGGCATGAAGCCGGAAAAGCGCCTGTTCGGTTTCAGCGTGCTCTACCTCTTCGCGCTGTTCGCCGCACTGGTTGCGGACCGGGCGTTTTACGGGCAGGGCGCGTTCGCATGAGCACCCATATGACTCCCGACGAAGAGGCCGAGTTCAAGCGTCGCCGCAAGGGCCGCAACACCGCGCTGGCGCTGGTCCTGTTCTTCTTCGTGTTCCTGTTCTACGCGATCACCTTCGTTCAGTTCGGATAGACCCGTGGCCAGCATAGCCCCCCAGTCGCAGGCGCTTCGCCGCAGCAACGCCAAGGTCGGCATCTATGCCGGCCTGCTCGCGTTCGCGATGCTCGGGATGGGCTATGCCGCGGTGCCGCTCTACCGGATCTTCTGCCAGGTTACCGGATTCGGCGGCACAACCCAGCGCGCCAGCCTGAGCGACGCGATCGCCGCGGAATTCGCCGGCGCGCGGACGGGCGGAGCGACCGTATCGGTCCGCTTCGATGCCAATGTCGATCCGGACATGCCGTGGACCTTCCGGGCCGAGCAGGTGACCGAGACCGTCAAGCTGGGCGAGCGGCAGATGGCGTTCTATTACGCGAAGAACAATTCCAACGAGCCGGTGACGGGCACCGCCAGTTTCAATGTTTCGCCGGTGCAAACCGGGCAGTACTTCAACAAGATCCAGTGCTTCTGTTTCACCGAGCAGACCCTCCAGCCGGGTCAGGAAGTGCAGATGCCGGTGCTGTTCTTCGTCGATCCGAAGATCCGCGATGACGAGAACGCGGCGAACATCGAACAGATCACGCTCAGCTATACTTTCCACCGCACTGAACCGACGAGCTAAGACCCCTCTGGACCACGCCGCAGAGGCGCTCTAAGGGCAAGCGCAAATCCGTTCGAACAGGGATCAGTTTCCTCATGGCCGGCGCCAAGAATCACCAGTATCACATCCTTCCGCCCGACATCTGGCCGCTGGTCGGCTCGCTCTCGGCGCTTACCTTCACCAGCGGCTTGGTGCTGTTCATGCACCGGGAATCGATGGGTGGCTGGCCGATCGTGCTGGGCCTCGGCATCGCGGGCCTGATCGCGACATTCTTCGCGTGGTTCTCGAACATCGTGCAGGAAGCGCAGGCGGGCGATCACACCCCGGTCGTGCAGCTTCACCTGCGCTATGGCATGATCCTGTTCATCGCATCGGAAGTGATGTTCTTCGTCGGCTGGTTCTGGGCGTTCTTCGACTTCGCCCTGTTCCCGAGCGAGCTTTCCGAAGCGATCGGCGGGCAGTTCCCGCCCAAGGGGATGGAAGTCCTCGACGCGTTCGACCTGCCGCTGCTCAACACGCTGATCCTGCTGTGTTCGGGCACCACGGTCACCTGGGCGCACCACTCGCTGATCCACGGCGACCGCGAGGGCCTCAAGAAGGGCCTCTGGCTCACGATCCTGCTGGGTGCGCTGTTCACCTGCATTCAGGCCTACGAGTACTCGGTCGCACCGTTCCCGTTCGGGACGAACACCTATGGCTCGGCGTTCTACATGGCGACCGGCTTCCACGGGTTCCACGTGCTGGTCGGCACGATCTTCCTGATCGTCTGCCTCGTGCGGACCTACAAAGGCCACTTCACTCCGCAGCAGCACTTCGGCTTCGAAGCGGCGGCGTGGTACTGGCACTTCGTGGACGTGGTGTGGCTGTTCCTCTTCATCGCGGTCTACGTCTGGGGCGGATGGGGCGCACCGGTCCACTGATGGACCGCGACGCTTCGGGTTCACCGTCCGAAACACCGAAGGGGCAGCCGGGTATCGCCCAGGCTGCCCTTTTCGGTCTCTGCCCGCAATGCGGAGAGCGCACGCTGTTCGCCGGCGTCGCCCGGTTCGCCGCCGAATGCCCCACCTGCAAGCTCGAGTTCGCGAAGTTCGACGTGGGCGACGGGCCGGCGGCATTCCTGATCCTGCTGATCGGCGGCTTCGTCGCGATGCTGGCGATCTGGCTCGAACTCGCGGCAGAACCCCCGTTCTACGTCCACGCGCTGCTGTGGATTCCGCTCGCAACGCTGCTGACGCTGGGCGGACTCCGCGTTGCCAAGGCGGCGCTGCTCGCCAGCGCCTTTCGCAACCGCGCGGGTGAGGGGCGGTTGAAGTGAAACGCCCGGTCCCCGTTATCGCGACGCTGGTCGTGCTGGTCGCAATCGGCACGATGATCGCGCTCGGCTTCTGGCAACTCGGCCGGATGCAGGAAAAGGAGATCGAACTCGGCCGGTACGCGAGCGCCAGCGCGATGTCGGCCGAAGTGCCGTGGCCGGCGGGTAAGGCCGATTACGAGGGCGCATTCTATCGACGCTCGCGCGTGGAATGCGTGGCGGTGGAGAAGGTCGAAACGGTCGCGGGTCATTCGGCCTCGGGCGAGACGGGCTGGGCGCACATGGCCCGCTGCCGATTGGCCGATGGCGGGATGGCGGACGTAGGGTTAGGCTGGTCGCGCAACCCGCAGGCAATGGAGTGGGCGGGCGGCCAGGTCGGCGGGTTCGTAGGCCCCTATCGCGATGGGGTGAAACTCGTCGCCGCTCCCCCGCAGGCTGGGCTCGAGCAGCTTGCACCGCCCGATCCGCGCGACATGCCGAACAACCACCTGTCCTATGCGGTCCAGTGGTTCCTGTTCGCGCTGACGGCGCTCGTCATATATATCCTGGCCGTCCGGAAGAAGTGGCGGGCTACGGCGGCGTAAAGCGGCGCTTGCTTGCCGCTCGCCATTCGCCCCGCTAACCGCCTGCCACGATGGAATACGTCTCCACCCGCGGTGCCGCACCGGTCCTCGATTTCGAAGGCGTGACGCTGGCCGGCCTGGCCAGTGACGGCGGCCTTTACCTGCCGCGCGAGTGGCCGAGTTTCAGCCATGACGAGATCGCGGCGATGCGCGGGCTCCCCTATGCCGAGCTGGCTGCGTGCATCATGGCCCCCTTCGTCGGCGACAGCGTTACGCCGGACCGCCTGCTGGAACTGACCCGCGCGGCTTATGGCCGTTTCGCGCACGACGCGGTCACCCCGCTCGTCCAGCTCGACCAGCAGCATTGGCTGCTCGAGCTGTTCCACGGCCCCACACTCGCGTTCAAGGACGTGGCGCTCCAGCTGCTCGGTCTGCTGTTCGAGGAATTCCTCGGTCGCTCCGGCGGCAACCTGACCATCGTCGGCGCAACCAGCGGCGATACCGGCAGTGCGGCGATCGACGCGGTGGCGGGTCGTGAGGGCGTCGAGATATTCATGCTGCACCCGCAGGGAAGGGTCAGCGACGTACAGCGGCGGCAGATGACGACCGTCCTCGCGCCCAACGTGCACAACATCGCAATCGACGGTTCGTTCGACGATGCGCAGGCCATCGTGAAGCGGATGTTCGGCGACCCGAACATGACCGGGCGTTTCCGGATCAGTGCGGTCAATTCGATCAACTGGGCGCGGCTGATGGCGCAGGTCGTCTATTACTTCGCGGCGGCGCTGCAATTGGGTTCGCCCGATCGGAAGGTCGCCTTCAGCGTGCCGACCGGGAATTTCGGGGACGTGTTCGCGGGCTATGTGGCAGCGCGGATGGGACTGCGGGTCGAGCGGCTCATCGTGGCCACCAACGTGAACGACATCCTGCACCGGGCGCTCTCGTCGGGCGACTACTCCGCCGGATCGGTCACTCCGACCGCCGCGCCCAGCATGGACATCCAGGTATCGTCCAACTTCGAGCGACTGCTGTTCGATCTGGGCGGACGGGACGGCGCGGCGATGGCCGAACAGATGCGCGGCTTCGAATCGTCGAAAGCGATGCGGCTGACCAACGCCCAGCTCCAAGGCGCCGCCGCGCTGTTCACCAGCGCGCGGGTCGAGCCCGACGAGATGACCGCCACGATGCGGCGCACGCACGAGGATTGCGGTCAGACGATCGATCCGCACAGCGCGATCGGCCTCCATGCCGCGCGGTCGAGCGGAATCCCGGCCGCCGTGCCGGTCGTCACGCTGGCGACGGCGCATCCGGGCAAGTTCCGCGATGCGGTGGAGCGCGCCACGGGCCAGCGGCCGCCGCTGCCCTCGCGCGTCGGCGACCTGTTTGCGCGCGAGGAACGCTACCACGAGTTAGCCGGCACTTACGAGGCCGTTCGCGACTGGATCGCCGAACGCGCCACTCCGGTCGCCTGATGGCCACGCTCGTCGATACCCCGCTGTTGCTGGCGGGCGAAGCATGGGCCGACTACGGCCTCGTCGACAGCGGGAATGGCCGCAAGCTCGAACGATACGGCCCCTACCGGTTCATTCGACCCGAACCCCAGGCGATGTGGTCGCCGCGTTTGCCGGATTGGCAGGCGGCCGGGGAGTTCGTCCCCGGAAGCGACGAGGACGGCGGAGGCCGCTGGCAGTTCGACGCGCCGGTGCCGCCCGCTGGCTGGCCACTGGCGTGGAACGACGTCCGGTTCACGGCCCAATGCACGCCATTCCGCCACCTCGGCTTCTTTCCCGACATGGCGCCGGTCTGGGAATGGATGCGCGGTCAGCTCGCCGGCAAGGCAGACGCGCAGACGCTCAACCTGTTCGGTTATACGGGCGTCGGCACTCTGGCGCTTTCCGAATGCGGTCCGGTGACGCACGTCGACGCGAGCAAAAAGTCGGTCGCCCAGGCGCGCGAGAACGCCGCGGTGTCGGATACGACCGAGCGCCCGGTCCGCTGGCTGGTCGACGACGCCGCCAAGTTCACCGCGCGCGAAGTGCGCCGCGAAAGGCGCTACGACGGGATCATCTTGGATCCGCCCAAGTTCGGCCGCGGTCCGGATGGCGAGGTCTGGCGGCTAGAGGATGGGCTGCCGGGCCTGGTATCCGATTGCCGCCGGCTGCTCGATGCCGACAGCCGCTTCCTGTTCCTCACGGTCTATGCCGTGCGCATGAGCAGCCTGGCGCTGGGCGGGCTCCTCGCTGAAGTGTTCGCTGACCTCCCCGGAACGATCGAGCATGGCGACCTAGCCATGCGCGAGGAAGGCGAGGGCGGGCGACTGCTCCCCACCGCGATTTTCGCGCGCTGGTCGAATCCGGGGTAAGGGCGCTCACATGGCCGATTCGCTGATCCTCGAAGTCGACGACCTGGAAGTCGATGTCCTCACCGGCATCTATTCCGAAGAGACGGGCAAGCCGCAGCCGCTGCGGATATCGATCGCGGCGACCCTGAAGGCCGCCGACCGCTACGAACCCGATACGCATCTCTCGGCGAGCAAGAACTACATGGACCTGAAGTTCGCGGCGACCGGGGCCCTGCCGCCCGGCGTGCACTTCAAGCTGATCGAAGCGGTCGCGGAGCATATCTGCGATACGCTGTTCGTGCAGGATCACCGGGTCGCGGCGGTCACCGTCAAGATCGTGAAGCTGGCCATCGCGGAAGCGAATGAGAAGATCGGCGTGACTCTTACTCGTGAGCGGCGCTGACCGTTGCTGGTTCGTGTCGGCCCCTTGCCCGATTCGCCACTGGATGCGGCGGGACACTTTCATGCTCAGGTGCTGCCGCGAATCCGCGATGTCGCGACAACGAACGATCACGTCACGGTCGCCTTTGGCCCGGCCGATCACACCCACCGCGGCTGGCGCCTTGCCGCGGTCCAGGGGCTGGCACGCGAGTTTGCGCCGGTGCGAATCAACGCAATTGCCGCACAGGGCGAAGCCGCGATCCTGGAGGCCGAAAGCTATCTCGCGCGATCACCGGGCGTGACGGGGCAATATCTCGTTCTCGACGCGGATGGCGCGGGCGACCCGCTTTCGTAATCGCGCCGAAATATTCCGACCGAGTTTGATCGAGGTCAAATCCCCATATCCCCGGACACCGTAGACCCTTCGCACCAACGAAGGAGCGTTTTCCATGTCCAGGCATCTGTCCCGCGAAATCGTCGCCCAGGCCGCCGAGGTCCGGTCCGAACTCCTGCAGCCGGTGACGGTCGACCGCAGCTTCGAACTGCCGACGGTGGTCTATGGCGTGACCGGAGGCCTGTATCTCGGGTTCATCGCGATCATGGCGCTGGGATTGTCCAACCCCGGCCTGGTGATCCCACTCGTGATCTGCACGATCTTCGTCGGCATGTTCTTTGCGGTGCCTTCGATCTGGACGCGAATGCGGCCCGACAATCCGGTCGCCCCGCTCGGCTGGGACCGGTTTCGCCAGAAAGGGATCGCGACGTGGACGGGGCACCTGAATGCGAGCGAAGCCGTAGTCCAGGTCCTGATGCTGCCCGTCCTGATCTTCGCCTGGGGCATCGCGGTGCTCGCGATAATTGCCCTGACGTAAGCCTTAGAGCTGTGCCAGCGCGGCGAGGCGCGCGGGATCCTTGAGCACGATCCCGCGCGCTCCGTCGCGCCGGATCAGTCGGTCGCGCTCGAATGCCGACAGACGGCGACTGACCGTTTCGATGGTAATCCCCAGCATCCCCGCCATCTCCCCGCGCGTAAGGGGAAGGTCGAATATGGGCGAGGGATGGCAAGACGAATCGCTTGCCCCGTGGGCAAAGCCCAGGATCAGCGCGGCGAGCTTCGATGCCGCATCGCGTTTGCCCGAAAGTGCGAGCAGATCGCGCGCCGCGTGCAGGTCTTCCTGGGAGCGGCGCAAGAGGGCGGTAGCCAAGGCGGGATAACGGCTGATCGCGCGTTCCATTTCGGCACCGGCGAAAACACACAGGGTGCTGTCGGTCAGCGAAACGACATCGTAATGGGCGAAGGGCGAAAACATCTCGCCCACGAAACCGGAGGGGTGGACGAGCGCGAGAATTCGCTCATCGCCCGCGGCATCAGTAGCGCTGATCTTCAACGCGCCGCTGATCAGCGTCGCGCAGGCGGAGGATTCGTCCCCTGCGGCGAACAGGGTTTCGCCGCGAGAGAGCGTGCGGGTGCGGCCGACCGATGCGAGCGCTTCCCTTTCCTCATCCTCCAGCACCGAGCACGCTGCGCGGTCGCGCACGGCGCAGGTGCTGCAGGCAAGCGCGGTCACAGCCGGCCGCGTAGCCTGGCAAGCACGGCGTCTTCCTCCGCGACGAGCGCCTCCACGTTGCTGCGCACCGATCCGATCGCTTCGCGCGGGCCGGGCTCGATCGTCGAATCGACCCACAGCGAATCGAGGTCCGCAAGGTTCACGGCGACCCGGCTGCGAATCGAATCGAGATTCGCCAGCGCTACCTGGGCTGCTGCCCAGCTATCGGTGCCGATCGCCCCGGCGCCGCTTGCCAGTCGTTCGGTCGAAGGGACGGCAGATACGAATTCGCGGTGCGCCGCTTCGGCCTGCCGGGCATTCTCGGCCAGGCGTGCGGCGAGATCGGCTGTCGGGGTGATCGGAACGGGGGCAACCGGTGCAGCCTGCTCCGGAGTGAACGTACCTTCCACGCGCTCGGCCGGGCGTTGGGCCAGCGAGGGGTAGTCGCCCGACGTGGCACATGCGCCCAGGGTCAGGGCGATCGAAAGGACGGGAACCGCGCGTAGAATTTTCACCGAAGAGCCTTTAGCACGCGAACTGCGTCGCGAAACCATCTGCACGGGTCGAACCTGCAAACCGTGCCGCATTTCCTACTGGGGCGTTGACTTGGCGGGATCGTTCCCCTAACGGCACCCATCTTTCCGGGACCCCTCACGGGCGTTCCGGTTTCGCCGCCTTTAGACGGGTGGCCACACACGTAAAGCGGAAGTGAAGAACCGATGTTCGCAGTAGTGCGTACGGGCGGCAAACAATACCGGGTTGCCGCCGGAGACAAGATCGCGGTCGAGAAGCTGGCGGGTGACGCCGGCGACACGATCACGCTGGGCGACGTTCTCCTCGCCGGCGAAGGCGACAAGATCGCCGACGCGGCCAAGACCGTCGTCTCGGCAGAGATCATCGCCCAGGCGAAGAGCGAAAAGGTCATCGTCTTCAAGAAGCGCCGCCGGCACAACTATCGTCGCAAGGCGGGTCACCGCCAGCAGATGACTCTGCTGCGCATCGTTTCGGTCGGCGACAGCAAGGCCGAGAAGAAGGCCGCGCCGAAGGCGGACGCCGCTCCGAAGACGGAAGCTCCGAAGGCGGAAGCTGCTCCCAAGGCCGAAGCGCCGAAGAAGGAAGCCGCCGCTCCGAAGAAGGCTGCGGCGCCCAAGGCCAACGCGAAGCCCGCTGCCGACAAGAAGGCCCCGGCCAAGAAGCCGGCCGCCAAGAAGACCGACAAGTAAGAAGGTAGGACGAAACAATGGCACATAAAAAAGCAGGCGGTTCGTCCCGCAACGGCCGCGACAGCGCGGGCCGTCGCCTCGGCGTCAAGAAGTTCGGCAGCCAGGAAGTGATTCCGGGCAACATCATCGTGCGCCAGCGGGGGACGAAGTTCTACCCGGGCAGCGGCGTCGGCATGGGCAAGGATCACACCCTGTTCGCGCTCGTCGAAGGTCGCGTGCGATTCCACGCCGGCAAACTCGGTCGCAAGTACGTCTCGGTCGACATGCAGGCGATGGCCGCGGAATAATCGGACGACCCGAAAAAGGGGCCGTCCTCTGGATGGTCCCCCGCCGGAGGTAAAATCCGGCACGAAGAGGGAGATGGGGCCATCCTGAGAAATCAGGGGGCCCGTCTCCCTCTTGTCGTATCTCCCTCACCGATCGTCGACCCGAAGGGGCGGCGCAACGAGAGTGTCACGCGCCGCGGCTAGCGGGCGGACAAAGAGGAGATGGCACGTGTTTCATCGGACGGAGAGGCTGTTCCTGCGGCCCGCTTGGCCCGAAGACTGGGAAGCGGTTCTGGGCGGAATCGCGGACGAGGGCGTGGTGATGAACCTCGCCCGCGCGCCCTGGCCCTATGGACCCGAAGAGGCGCGCGAATTCGTCTCGCGGGGGCAGGACCTGTGCTGCCCCAGTTTCCTGCTCGTGCGGCCCGACACCGGCAAGGCTATCGGGTGTGCAGGTCTGGGCCGCGACGGCGAAGACTTCGAGATCGGCTACTGGATCGCGCGGCCGTTCTGGGGACAGGGCTTCGCGACCGAGGCCGGCCGGGGCGTGATCGAGATTGCGCGCCTGCTCGGCCACCGCCGTCTGAGCGCGGGGCACTTTGTCGACAACCCCGCGTCGGGGCGCGTGCTCCGCAAGCTGGGCTTCGTGCCGACCGGCAAGGTGCGTGCACGGCATAGCTGCGCGCGCGGTGCCGAGGTGCAGTCCGTGGAATACGCGCTCGATCTCGACGAGCAATCCGACCCGGTCATGCGAGCCGCATGAATCGAAAAGCGCCGCCCCGGCTGGACCGGAGCGGCGCTTCTTGGTTCCGCGACAGGGCGATCAGGACGGCAGCAGCGCGTCCGCGAATTCGCCCTCGTGCTTGCTGATGAGGTGGCGATCGTCCTCGTTCCAGGGATGGAAGCCGGGCAGGAAGAACGCCATCCACGGCAGGGCTATGCGCCGCAGGAAGCCGGGGCGGACGAGCAGGTATGCCCAGATCCGCGCGGTCACCTTCCAGCCGGTCGGGCCGTCCTGGGCCAGCAGGTCCTTCATGTCCTTCACGCGGTTGCCGATAAAGCGCTTGGTGACGATCAGCATGATCAGGCTCTTCACCTTCCAGCGCCGCCAGCGGCTCCAGTCGCGCGTGGCGTGCAGCCAAGTGTCGTAGGCGACGCCCTTGTGCTCGATCTCCTCGACCGAATGCCAGCGCCAGATGTCGCCCAGGTCGCCCTCGGCACCCTTCAGGTGCGCGGGGTTGGCGAGCAGTTCCTGGCCGAACATCGCGGTAAAGTGCTCCAGCGCCATCGTCGCCGCGAGATTGAGGTAGGCGGGGCGATCCTTGAGCAGCGCGAGCAGCTCCTCGACGCGGCGGTCGATGAACGCGATATCGTAGCCGCTGTCTTCGGCCAGCTTGTTGAGCACGATATGCTCACGCGTGTGGTTGATTTCCTGGCGGATGAACGCGCGGATCTCGCCGGCAAGCTTGGGATCGGCCCCGTCGCGGAAGGCGCGGACGGATTCGATGAAGAAGGCTTCGCCGCGCGGGAAGGTCGCGCTCAGCGCGTTGAACCATGCGGTGGCGATCGGGTCTCCGTTCAGCCACCAGCGCTTCGCCTTCTGGCCGCGAAGGAAGCGGCGGTCGCGGATCACGATCTCCAGATCGTCCGGCGTAGCGGTGGAACGAGCAGCGGGAGCGAGATCGAACTTGGCAGGAGCATTCATCGAATCAGGTCCTTTAACTGACATCAATGTAAGTACGGTCAACTGACATCAGTGTCAATAATGGCCTTCGACTTTGGCAGCTTGTTCCACGCGCCTCGGCGGACTAGTCGCAATGACGATGGCCACCCGCAAGCGCCTTAAGCCTGAAGAATCGCGTACGGCCGCTCTCGAGGCGGCGCGCCACCTCTTGATCGAGACAGGACCCCAGGCGGTCACGCTGAAAGCGGTGGCTGGGCGTATCGGGCGCACCCATGCGAACCTGCTCCACCATTTCGGCTCGGCATCGGGCCTGCAGAAGGCGCTGGCGCAGCACCTCGCCGAAACGGTCTGCGAGACGATCAAGGAAGCGGTCCGCGCGAGCCGGGCGGGGCTGGGTTCGCCGCGCGAAGTGGTCGACCTGACCTTCGACGCCTTCGACAAGGAAGGCGCGGGCGCACTGGCCAGCTGGATGCTGCTCACCGGCAACGAAGACGCGCTCGACCCGATCGTAGAGACGATTCACGAGCTGATCGACGAAATCGCGCCGGAGGAAGCCGACACCCACAGCGGCGTCCTGGCGCTGCACGAAACGACGCTGACCCTCGTGCTGCTGGCGCTCGGCAACGCGCTCATGGGCCCGGCGCTTGCGCGCTCCCTCGGCCTGCCCGAAGGAAGTGCGCGCGATCGTGCCGAACGACTATTGATCGGATCGCTCGCGCGCGATCCTGCACAAAGCTAGAGCGCCGGAACCTAGAAGGCGCCGGGCATCTCGCGCTGCGCTGCGGTGGGTTGTTCGGGCCTGATCGGCTCGCGGCGCTGACCGGTCGATTGAGTCCCGATACCACCGGACGATGCGATCGGCGTGCAGGTCCGGCCACCCAGGAAATCGAGTGCAGCCTTGATCGCCGCCTCCTGCGGATCTCCCAATTGCCGGAAGATGTCGTCGGGTGCCGCGCACGTGCGGGGGAAAACGCTGGCCAGGCCGGTGTAATAGTTGCCCTGGCCGTCGCGGTTCTCGGTCTGGAACGCGGTCACCCGCATCCGGTCGTCGCACTCCGCCCTGTCGAATGCGATTTGCCCGACCGGTTTTCCGAAAGTGTTGCCGCCGATAAGGGCCGTGTTCGTGCCCAGGTACGGAATGAACGCGTTTGCCACCAGTTCGCTTGCCGAAGCGGTGCCGGAATAGCCGATAAATGCTATCTTCGTCGCCGCGATGGCCTGGGTCTGGGCGGCGAAAGTCTTGGTCGTATTGTTTGCGGCCTTGCTGTCGCGGAACGTCGTCCGGCTGAACACCTGCCCGACCCGGTTGGCCGAGAGAAGGTCACCGAACAGTTCGGCGATGCGCACGAGCCCGCCGCCATTGTATCGCACGTCGACGATCACTTCCGTCACGCCTTGCGACTTGAAGTTGGCGAACGCCGCGCGGAGATCCGCATCCGCGGTATCGATAAAGGTGCGCAGGTTGATGTAGCCGACCAGCTTTCCGCCGTCGTTCAGCACCTTTGCGCCGTACCGGTTCGAAACCGGATCGAGCGCGAACTCGGTCTTGGCGACGGTAACTTCGCTAACGGTCCCGCCGTTGTTGATGCGCAGCACGCGCGAGACGCCCGCCGTGTTGGGGCCGAGCGCATTCACCACCGCCTGCGGTCCGCCCGAAGCCATCAGATTATTGACCGTCTGCAGGTTGCTCGAGCTCGTGCCGATTGCGACAATCTCGGTTCCGCGATCGATGCCCGCGGCAAGGGCGGGGGCATTCTCGAAGGCTTCGGCCACGAAAACGCGGTTCTGCGTCGTATCGTAAACGAGTCGAACGCCGAAGCCGGCGCTGGAGCCGGAATTGAAGAATGCGTTCTCCTCGGCAATCGAGGTGATGTAGGTGAAGAAGCGATCACGCGACTGCGCGCGGGCCGGCGCGACCAGCGCATCGATGTAGCCCTGGACGGTCGAATAGCTCGCCTTGTTGACCGAACTGTCGACGAGCGAAGGGAACAGGTACCACTCGTCGATGACCGCCTTCGCGAAATCCTGGCGTGCCGAAAGGGCGCAAGCGCTGGTGGTTGGCGTCGGAGTTGGCGAAGGCGTCGGCGTCGGCGTCGGAGCGTTGCCGAAATTTCCGCCGCCACTGCTGCCCCCGCCCCCGCAAGAGGCAAGGGAGGCTGCGAGGACTATCGAGAGCGAAGTGCGACCCATGCTCATGGTGAAATACCTTCCTGATCCATCGATTATGCTTCTATTCGGCCCGATCCCCACCACGACCGTATCAGTGCAAAATGCCGTTGCAACGGCACTTGGGCAAACGAATCTTGCCGACAACGCCCAATAATTCGGCGATTTAGGCCGAAATACCTCTCGCGCCTGTCGAAAACTCGGCTCCCGGGGCCTTGCGCCCTCGCAGTAAGGCGGTGGAGCGCCTAGGATCGCCTCCATAGCCAAGCAGGAAAGGACCACTAATCATGGCTGGCAAGAATAACGCTCTGCAGAAGCCCGTGAACCTGACGGGAGACCTGGAATCCGTCGTCGGCAAGGGTCCGATGACCCGTGCACAGGTCACCTCCAAGGTGTGGGACTACATCAAGAAGAACGGCCTTCAGGATTCGAAGGATAAGCGCATGATCAATCCCGACGCCACCCTGGGCAAGGTGATCGGCAGCGAACAGATTTCGATGTTCAAGATGACCGGTGCCGTTTCCAAGCACATGAGCTGATCCTTCGGGATCACTTGCCTGCTGGGCGGGCGAACGGCCAGTCGGTCGCTTCGCCCGCCCACAGCGCCAGCCATATCAGCACCGGCTGAAAGGCAAGCCGGGAAATGTGGTAACCTAGCCCCAGGCCGCCATCCGCTCGGTCCATGTCCAGCACCATATGCTGGAAGTTGGCGGGCCAGACGCACAGCGCATAGAGTGCCAGCCCGATACCGGCCGCTCGCCGAAGCTCGGGCCACCGCGATTGCAGCAGCCCTGCCGCTCCCGCCAGTTCGGCGATCCCGGTCGCCGCCACAACGCTTTCCGGCATCGGAACCCACGCGGGCGTTATAGTGAGAAATGGCGCGGGTGCCGCGAGATGGAAATACCCGGCGACCGCATAGAAGATGGCAAGCAGCCAGCGGAAACCGGTCCGGATCATGCTGGAAACAATTGGATCGCGTTTTGCCGCATCGCCAGCCCCTAACGCACGCGATCGTTTCCGCACAGGGTCAGATTGACATTGCCTCTTACGGATGGAGCATGGCTCTCGTCCGAAAATGAATTTGCAGCCCAATGGCAAGGCGATACGTAGTCTTGCCAAAACGGTGATCGCGGTCGCGTTCGCCCTAAATCCAGGAGCCGATCGATGCGATTGACCGTTCTTGCGCTCGGTGCGCTTTGCCTCGCTACCACTGCAACCGCGCAAACCCCGGAGCAGACCGCCGAAGCCGCACTCAAGGCGACGCCGGTCTGGGACGGACACAACGACCTGCCCGAGCAGCTCCGCAGCCGATATCGCAACATGATCGCCGGCTTCGATTTCGCCGACACCACCGACACCGCCGAGCCTGCGAAGAACATCGGGGCAATGCACACGGACCTGGCGCGTATCGCGCAGGGTCGTCTCGGCGCGCAGTTCTGGTCGGTCTACATCAGCGCCAACCTGACCGAGCAGCAGGCCGTGCAGGCCACTCTGGAACAGATCGACGTGATGAAGCGGATCATCGCCCGGCATCCCGACAGGCTCGAACTGGTCACCACCGCCGACGGCGCGGAGCGTGCCATGAAGGCGGGAAGGGTGGCATCGCTCATCGGCATGGAAGGGGGGCACTCGATCGGCTCGAGCCTCGCGGTGCTGCGCCAGATGCACGCGCTTGGTGCGCGATACATGACGCTGACGCACTCGAAGAACACTCCCTGGGCCGACAGTGCGACCGACGTGCCCGCCCACGGCGGCCTGACCGACTTCGGCAAGGACGTCATCCGCGAAATGAACCGGCTCGGCATGCTCGTCGACCTGAGCCACGTCAGCGAAGACGCGATGAACGACACGCTGGACCTCACAGAAGTGCCGGTGATGTTCAGCCACTCGGGTGCGCGCGCGGTCAACGGCCACGCCCGCAACGTGCCCGACGGCGTGCTGACCCGCCTCAAGTCGAACGGCGGCATCGTAATGGTCGTGGGCTATCCCGACTTTCTCAGCGAGAAGCGGCGCCAGTGGGGCGCGTCGCAAGCTGCCGAGAAAGCGCGGCTGGAATCGCTGTGGCGGGGCAACCCGCAGGCGGTCGTCGCGGGCATGGAAGCATGGCGCAGCGCGAATCCCGAAGTGCTCGCCACCGTGTCGGATTGGGCCGACCACATCGACCACGTCCGCAAGGTTGCGGGTGTCGATCACATCGGGATCGGCGGCGACTACGATGGGATGGAAACCGGCCCGGTCGGGGCGGAGGACGCCGCAGGCTATCCCGCGCTGTTTGCCGAGCTTGCGCGCCGCGGATATTCGCGGGCGGATCTGCAGAAGATCGCCGGCGGCAATATCGAGCGGGTGCTGCGGGCTGCCGAGGCCTATGCGACCGCGCACCGGACCGATCCGCCGATCGAGAATCCCACCGCTTTTTAGCGCCAGCAGCGCCGCCCGAAGCTCGGATCAACGCGAGGCGATTTCCGATCCGAGCTTCAAAACCTTCCCGCCGTCTTCCTGTTCGATCAGGTAGGCAGGATCCGCAGCCGTCCCGTTGCGGACGATCCTGGAGCCTTTGATCGTTCGCTGAACGCGCCGCTCGAACCGCTCCGCCACCTTGCCGTGCGCGGTTCCCTCGCCCCACTTCCAGGACACTTGCGCGCCCTTCCGGAACGAGCGACCGTCCGCCACGATTACTGCGCGTCGTTGACGGGATCGCCCGCAGGCGCGTCGCCCGGCGTCGCTGCGGGCTGGGGACCTTCCATCGCGGGCGCGATCGGCTCGCCGCGATCGACCTGTGCGTCCTGTTCAGCCGCGATCGTGTTGCTGACACTCGTTTCGCTATCCGGGCCGTCGTCCTGCACTGCGGCGCCGGTGACCCAGATGATCGTGAGGAAGCCCACTGCCAACAGGAGCCCGATAATCAGGACCCAGCGTACCACGCCTTCCTTCGAGCCGCCGCTCGCTTCGGTTTGGGTGGCGTGAACTTCGTCGCCGTGCTGGTGCATCGATGTGGCTCCCTTCCAGATGTCCTCGCACTACGAATAGCCCAAGCGCCGGTTCCTAGTCACGCAGAAGATCGTTGATCCCGGTCTTGGCGCGGGTTTGCGCGTCGACCGTCTTGACGATGACCGCGCAGTAGAGGCTGGGGCCGGGGCTGCCATCGGGCAAGGGCCTGCCGGGGAGCGAGCCGGGAACGACCACCGAATAGGGCGGCACCCGCCCAATATGGATTTCTCCGGTCTGGCGGTCGACGATCTTGGTGGAGGCGCCGATGAACACGCCCATCGACAGGACCGCTCCCTCGCAAACCCGCACGCCCTCGACGACTTCGGACCGGGCGCCGATGAAGCAGCCGTCTTCGATGACGACCGGCCCGGCCTGCAGCGGCTCCAGCACCCCGCCGATACCCACGCCGCCCGAAAGGTGGACGTGCTTGCCGATCTGGGCGCAGCTACCGACGGTGACCCAGGTATCGACCATCGATCCCTCGCCGACATAGGCACCGATGTTCACGAAGCTGGGCATGACGACCACGCCCTTGTCGATGAAGCTGCCGCGGCGCACCACCGCGCCGGGCACGACGCGGAAACCCGCTTCGCGGAAGCGATTGTCGCCCCAGCCGGTGAACTTCAACGGAACCTTGTCGTAGGCCGGCGCGCTGGCGCTGCCGCCTTCGATCACCGCATTGTCGGCCAGCCGGAAGCTGAGCAGCACCGCTTTCTTCAGCCATTCGTTGACGCGCCATCCGCCCGATCCGTCCGGCTCAGCGACGCGCGCCTTGCCGGTGTCGAGCAGTTCGAGGGTCGCCTCGACCGCCTCGCGAACTTCGGTGCTCGCCGGTGTAACCTCGGTCCGGCGCTCCCATGCGGCTTCGACGGCTGCTTGGAGATCGGCTGACATGGCATAAGGCTCCGGACTGGAATTGGCTGTGGAGGCGCTAGCGGCGCGTGGTTGGCGGAGCAAGCTGCCTTGACGTTTCGCACTGGTGCCGGTGTGCCGCGTTCAGGCAGTCTTCAACATCTTGGTGCAAGGTGCCCGGAAATTCGGGGACGCTGCGCACAGTGATGGAACGTCGAGAACGGACTGACTGGAAGATCGGCTGCGCGCTCGCCGCCCTCCTGGCCCTATCGGGCTGCGGCGGTGGCGGTGGAGGCGGCGGCGGCGGAGTGATCAGCACCCCGGCGCCGGTCCCCACGCCAACGCCAACTCCCACGCCCACTCCCACGCCCACGCCTCCTCCGGTTTCGCCTGCGTCGTTCGACACCGCGGAGTTCCGCCGGTCGGACGGGCCCGGCTACCACAACGCGCCGACCGCCTGGGCACAGGGCGCGACCGGCTCCGGGGTCAAGATCGCGGTGATCGATACCGGGATCGACACCGACAGTCCGGAATTTGCCGGCAGGATCGATCCGGCCAGCGCGGACGTCGCCGGCAACGGCACGGTCGAGGCGGTCGACGATCACGGCACGAACGTTGCGATGATCGCGGCGGCCGCACGTAACAATACCGGGATCGTGGGCATCGCCTACAATGCGACCATCGTCGCCCTGCGGGCAGATCGACCGGGCAGCTGCACGAACAACTCTCCGTCCACCACCGACGGCTGCGTATTTTCGGACCGCGATATCGCCGCTGGCGTCGATCGTGCGGTTTCGGCAGGCGCGACCGTGATCAATCTGTCCCTGGGCGGCTCTGCTCCAGGGTCGGCCCTGGTAGCCGCCGTCCAACGGGCCGCTGCAGCAGGTACCGTGGTGGTCGTCGCCGCGGGCAACGAAGGCGACGGCAGCGACGCGGACGTCGACCCGAACCAGCCCAATCCATTTGCCACCGGTGTTCGCAACGCTGGCGGCTCCAACGTCATCATCGCCGGCTCGGTGAACGACGCGGGACAGTTTTCCGCGTTCAGCAACAAGGCGGGATCGCAAGCGAGCTTTTACCTGTCCGCCCTCGGCGAGCGGGTGTGCTGCGTGTACGAGAACGGCGTTCTCAAGGTCGAGGAAACGCCGAGCGGCAGTTTCGTCACGGTCATTTCCGGCACCAGCTTTTCGGCACCGCAGATCGCGGGTGCGGTCGCGCTGCTGAAACAGGCGTTTCCCAATCTTTCGGGCACGCAGATCGTGGACATTCTGCTGTCCAGCGCGCGGGATGCGGGGGCAGCGGGAACCGATACCACCTACGGCCGGGGCATTCTCGATATCGCTGCGGCCTTTGCTCCGCGCGGCGCGACGACGCTGGCGGGTGGGGCGGTCTCGGTCCCGTTGAATGACGACACGGCGATTGCCTCGACCCCGATGGGAGACGCGCTTGCCGGCACATCGGTGCAGGCGATCATTCTCGATTCATACGGTCGCGCCTACGGAACCGATCTGGGCGGCAGAATGCAGCGTGCGGGCATCGCCCCGCGCTTGCACGGTGCCTTGGACGATGCTTCGCGCCGGGTCGACGTCCGGCCGTCCGAGGCCATGAGCCTTTCTTTCTCGATCGCCGATCGGGCTGTTGGCGGGAGCTTTGGGACAAGTCGGCTGCTTTTGAACCGCGCAGATGCAGAGGCCGCCCGCGTCCTGGCCGGCCGTGCGGCGCTGCGGCTTTCGCCCGGCCGCCAGGTGGCATTCGGGTTTCGCGAAAGTGCCGACGGTCTGGTCGCGCAACTACAGGGGCACGATCGTCCGGCCTTCCTGATCGCCGGCGAAGCGCGTGGCGATCTCGGCTTCACCAAGGGAGCCGACGCAGCTTTCGCATTTCGCCAGCAACTCGGTCCCTGGGGCGTGTCGGCGAGCGCGGAGCGCGGCGAGGCGTGGCTCGGTACGTTGCGGGTGGCCCACGGTGCGCTGGGCCGCCGCCGCGAAACGAAGGGTCTTTCGACCTTCGCCTTATCGGTCGACCGCAAGTTCGGCGCTTTCGAGACCGCGGTCGGGCTGAGCTGGCTCGACGAGGATCGCACCGTGCTTGGCTCCTATTTCCATGAGGCGCTGGGCGGGGGCGGAGCGCGGACGCTGTTCGCCGACGCCAGCGCCACCTGGCGGTTCTCCGACGACTGGCGTCTCGGCGGTGCGCTGCGGCAGGGCTGGACCCGTGCCGACCGCGTCGGGACGATCGGCGCGGGGTCGAATTTCGTCAGTCGATCCTGGTCGCTCAACGTCTCGCGCGAAGGCGTATTCGCTCGCGACGATAGTTTCGGAGTGCGCCTTTCGCAGCCTTTGCGGGTCGAAAGCGGCGGGCTCGCACTCAATCTGCCGGTCGGATACGACTACGCGACGTTGACGCCCACTTACGGGACGCGATTCGTTTCGCTGGCACCGGGCGGCAACGAGCTCGATGGAGAGATCGCGTGGGCCGGGCGGCTGTTCGGCGGTAGCGCCATGGCGAGCCTGTTTTATCGCCGCGACCCGGGGCACCTGGCAGCGACGCCCGACGACAAGGGCGTGGCGCTGCGCTGGTCGCGCGGGTTCTAGCGGGCGCCGGCTTTCTCGGCAAAGCTCCAGGCTCTCTGCGCCAGCGGATCGACCCGCGCGCTCATCGCCTTGGCGTGCGCCGAACTGGCGGTCCCGTCGATCACCCGCTTCTTGATGCCCTGCAGGATGCCTGCCAGCCGGAAGTGGTTGTAGGCGAAGTACCAGTTCATGTCGGGCACGTCGCTGCGCCCGGTCGCCGCGCAATAGCGTTCGACCACTTCGTCGAGCTCCGGGATGCCGAGGTCCGCACGATCGAGATCCATGACGCCTGATCGTCCGCCGTTTTCGGTAACCCAGGCCATGCAGAAATAGGTGAAGTCCGCCAACGGGTCGCCGAGCGTCGACAACTCCCAGTCGAGCACGGCGAGCACTTCGGCCCGGTCGTGCGCGAAGATCATGTTGTCGATGCGGTAATCGCCGTGGACCACGCTGGTGCGGGTCTGTTCGGGCAGGGTCGCCGGAAGATACTCGATCAGCTTTTCCATCGCGGGCATGTGCTCGGTCTCGGACAGCCGGTACTGCTTGGTCCAGCGGTCGACCTGCCGGCCGAAATAGTTGCCGGGCTTGCCGTAATCCTCGAGCCCGGCCTCGCTCAGATCCACGTTGTGGAGGGACGCCAGGGTGTCGGTCATCGCGAAATAGACCGCGCGGCGTTCATCCGCTGAAGCGCCCGGCATAGCGCCGTCCCAGATCGTGCGCCCGTCGACCATGTCCATGACGTAGAACCACGAGCCGACCACATCGTCGTCGGTGCACAGCCCGTATTGCCGCGCGACAGGGAAGCCGGCCTTGTGGAGGCCCGATTGGACCTTGAACTCGCGGTCGACCGCGTGTGCGCTCGGCAGCAGCTTGCCGAACGGCTTGCGGCGCAGGACGTAGTTCTTCGTCGGCGTGGACAGCTTGTAGGTCGGGTTCGATTGCCCGCCCTTGAACTTGCCCTGGGTCAGCGGTCCGCGGAAGCCCTCGACGTTGGCCTCCATCCATGCCGTGAGCTTGGCCTCGTCGAGCCGATCGGCCTCGGACGGTTCGATCGTGCCGGTGAAAGCTGCCTGGGCGTCCTGGACTGCGGGCTGATCGCTCATTGGTCGAACACGATCACGCTGCGCGCACTGTCGCCGCCCTTCATCTTCTCGAACCCTTCGTTGATCGCCGATAGCGGTATCCGCTCGGCGATGATCGTGTCGAGATCCAGCAGCCCGCGCATGTAGAAATCGACGAGGCGCGGCAGATCGACCGGGAAGCGGTTCATGCCCATGATCGCCCCCTGCAGCTTCTTGCCGCCGAGCAGGTCGAGCGCGCCGAGGCCCACCTTGCAGTCGAGCGGCATCATGCCGAGGATCGTGGCGGTCCCGCCGCGGCGCAGGACCTTACAGGCGAGATCGGCCGAAGCCTGCCGCCCGACCGCCTCGATCGCGTGATGGACGCCGCCCTTCGACAGCTCGATGACCTGCTGCGCGGCATCTTCGGCGAGTGCGTCGACGGTGTGGGTTGCGCCGAGCACCTTGGCGAGTTCGCACTTGGAGGCGATCGGATCGCAGGCGATGATCTGGCCGGCGCCGGCGATCTTGGCCGCGTTGATCGCCGCAAGGCCCACGCCGCCGCACCCGATCACCGCCACCGTTTCGCCCGGCACCAGCTTGCAGGCATTGAAAATCGTCCCCGCGCCCGTCGTCACCGCGCAGCCTATCACGGCGGCCCGATCGAGCGGCATTTCGGGATCGATCCGCACGCAGGCGTGCTCGTGAATCAGCATCTGTTCGGCGAACGCCGACAGGTTGAGCATCTGGGCGACCGGACTCCCGTCGGGGCGCGACAGCCGGGCCGGATCGCCTTGCGCCCGCCGCGTATCGGCACCCAGGCACAGCGCCATCCGGCCGGTGACGCAGAATTCGCAATGGCCGCAGAATGCGCTGAGGCAGGACACCACATGGTCGCCCGGTTTCACGGTGCGGACCTCGCTGCCCACAGCCTCGACCACACCCGCCGCCTCGTGTCCCGGCACCGCGGGGAGGGCGTGGGGATAGGTGCCTTCGATGAAGTGCAGGTCCGAATGGCACAGGCCGCACGCCGCGGTGCGGATCAGCACCTCGTGCGGACCGGGCTTGGCAATGGAAATGTCCTCGACCTGCAACGGCTGGTTCGGGGCGACAAGTACGGCGGCTTTCATTCTTCTCTCCGGTACCCCTCCCGTGTTCGGGACAGGTCAGTATCTTGGCTAGTGCTTCACCCCCGACCCCTCCCGCAAGCGGGAGGGGTGGCGTCGATTTATCGCGTAGCTGCCATGTCGCCGGAGCTGAATTCAGCATCTCCGGAAGCGCTGATATTCGGCGCATGGCGAGCGAATTCCATCCGGGCGATGGCGCGCGCGTGCACCTCGTCCGGACCGTCCGCCAACCGCAGGGTACGCTGGTGAGCATAGGCGTTGGCCAAGCCGAAGTCGTCGCTGACGCCGGCCGCACCATGCGCTTGGATGGCATCGTCGATGATCTTGAGCGCCATGTTCGGCGCCTGCACCTTGATCATCGCGATCTCCTGCGCGGCCGCCTTGTTGCCGACCTTGTCCATCATGTCGGCCGCCTTGAGGCAGAGCAGGCGCGTCATGTCGATGTCGATCCGCGCGCGCGCGATCCGCTCTTCCCACACGGAATGCTGGTAGATCGGCTTGCCGAACGCTTCGCGCGTCTGGAGGCGGCGGCACATCTTGGCGAGTGCTTCCTCGGCGACGCCGATCGTGCGCATGCAGTGGTGGATGCGGCCCGGCCCGAGGCGGCCCTGCGCGATCTCGAAGCCGCGCCCTTCGCCCAGGATCATGTTCGAAACTGGCACGCGAACGTTGTTGAGCACGATTTCCATGTGGCCGTGCGGCGAATCGTCATAGCCGAATACCGGCAGGAACCGCTTGATCTCGACGCCCTCTGCATCGAGCGGGACGAGCACCTGCGATTGCTGCTGGTGACGCTTGGCCTCGAAGTCGGTCTTGCCCATGCAGATCGCGATCTTGCACCGAGGGTCGCCCGCGCCGCTCGACCACCACTTGCGTCCGTTGATGACGTAATGATCCCCGTCGCGCACGATGCGGGTTTCGATGTTGGTGGCATCCGAACTGGCGACGGCTGGCTCTGTCATCAGGAAGGCTGAGCGGATTTCACCCTCCATCAGCGGCTTGAGCCATTCGTCCTTCTGCTCGCGCGTGCCGTAGCGGTGGAACACCTCCATGTTGCCGGTATCGGGGGCAGAGCAATTGAACACCTCGCTCGCCCAGCCAACGCGGCCCATTTCCTCGGCGCAAAGCGCATATTCGAGGTTGGTGAGGCCCGGACCGTCGAATTCGAAAGTGTCGTCTACATGTGGGCGGCCCGCCTGGGGGGGCATGAACAGGTTCCAGATGCCCTGCGCCTTGGCCCGCGCCTTTTCTTCCTCGACCACGGGATTGACGCCCCAGCGATCCTTCGCATGAGCCGCCTTGTACTCGTCGTTGCGCGGGCGAACGTGGCTGTCAATGAAATGGCGCACACGGTCTCGCCAGTGCTTCTGCCGTTCGGTGGGTTCGAAATCCATGGCGGTTACGTCCTTCCTTGCAATCGATGTTGTGGTGACAGAGCGGGGCTGGCTAGCCAAGCCCCGATGGTGATTGAGCCGCCAACCCGTTCTCGCGAGCGGCTAGCGTGGCGATGCGGCTGTTGTGATCGTCCTCGCCCAGTGGGTAGCGCAGGAACATTGTGATCGCGGCGGTGACGAATAACGCCGTCAATATGACGAAGACGAGGATGAGCCGGTCGATCACCGCAGGGTCGACCGCTCCCGGGACGGCGTTCTGCGGAAAGCCGACCATTGTGATCAGGCTGCCTGCGGCGAAAGTGCCGATACCCGTCACGCACTTCTGCATGAACAGGTTGCCCGCGAAAAACAGGCCTTCCTCCCGATATCCGGTGCGCATTTCGGAGTCCTCGATGACGTCGGCCAGCATCGAGCCTGTCAGGATCATGGGGCAGATGCCCAAGCCGGTCGCGGCCGTCACGAATGCGAAGAACAGCGGAATGGTGAGAGGATCGCCATTTTCCGGAAATATGCCGAGGAGTCTCAGCACGTAGGGGGCCATACCGACGAGTACGGCAAGTCCCGCCGTCAGCGCTGCGCCATGCTTCTTGCCGAACCGCCGGGAAACGACCGGCGCTGCCAGAAATGCAAACACGACCCCGACCAGCAGCGTAACCGGCCAAGCCGAAAACGCCCACGCAGGGAATTCCCAGACGTATCCCTGCATGTAGGTGCTCGTCGCGAAGTTCAGTCCCTGGTTCGCGTAGGCGAAGACCCCGGCGGCCATGAGTGTCAGGAAAGCGCGGTTCCGAAGGGTGCCAAAGATTGCCCTCAACTCCGCTTTCAAGGGCTTCCGCTCGGGCAGTTTCGCTGGCGGTCGCGCCATTCGCTTGTGGGTGCCGATCGCCGCTATCAGGATCGCGACAACCATAATGGCCGCTCCGGTCAAGGCATAGGCGTCGTATCCCTCGCGCCGCAGCAGTCCTGCGGGCTGGTCAGCGGTGGGGGCAAGGAAAACCGCGTAGGCAAGCCATAACAGCGCCAGGCCACCGATCCATCCGAACAGGAAGCGGTACCGCAGCACGTCGGTCCGCTCGCGATAATCGCGCGTCAGTTCCGGCAGCAGCGCGATCGAGGGCACCTCGCTCATTGCGATTGCCGAGCGTACCAGAATGGCCGAACCGATGAGGTACAGCAGCACCAGGGTCTGGTTTTCGAGGGCCGGTGGATGCCAGAGCAGGAACCACGACAACGCCACGGGAATGACCGAAGCGTAGAGCCAGGGGTGTCGCCGACCCCAACGGGTGTCGGTGCGGTCCGACAGATGGCCGATGACCGGGTCGATAAACGCATCGATGATCAGCGCGATCATCACCGCAAGCCCGACGAGATTGGCGGGCAGGCCGATGACCTGGTTGTAGAAGATCAGAAGGAATACGGAAAAACCGTTGTCTTTGACCCCATAGGCCATCGCGCCCATGCCGTAGGCGAGCTTGATGCGCACGGGCACGCGGGTCAATTTCCGCGCCTCCTGAACTGCCCTTTCGGGACAGGGGTATTGTCGAATCGCATACCTCTCCCCGAGGAAACTCGTAAGCCGGGTATGGTAGAGCCGGGCACAGGCGCGTCAACGTCGACGCGCTGACGCTACGGCAAGGCGTAATGCCCAATCGGGCCTTGCCCCGGGTCGCGAATCGGCCTTAACGTAAGCGTCAAGAAGAGGAGACTCCCGATGGCCGATCTTGACGCCTTCCGCTCGGAAACCCGCGCTTGGCTCGAAGCGAACTGCCCCCCCGAAATGCGCGAACCCGTGCAGAGCGAGGAGGACGTCTATTGGGGCGGCCGCCGCGCCACGTTCAAAAGCGACGCGCAGAAGGCCTGGTTCGAGGCGTGCCGCGACAAGGGCTATACCGTTCCCTCGTGGCCGAAGGAATACGGCGGCGCCGGCCTGTCGCCTGCCGAGGCCAAGGTCCTACGCGAGGAAATGGCGCGCATTTCCGCCCGTCCGCCGCTGTCGAGCTTCGGCATCTGGATGCTCGGCCCCGCGCTGCTGCACTTCGGTACCGAGGGGCAGAAGAAGCACTTCCTCAACCAGATCGCCCGCGGCGAAATCCGCTGGTGTCAGGGCTACAGCGAGCCGGGCAGCGGATCCGACCTCGTCTCCCTGCAGACCTTCGGCGACGACCAGGGCGACCACTGGGTCGTCAACGGCCAGAAGATCTGGACAAGCTACGCCGACAAGGCGGACTGGATCTTCTGCCTCGTCCGCACAGACAAGGCGAACAAGTATCAGGGCATCACCTTCATGCTGTTCGACATGGAATCGGCTGGCGTCTCGACCAAGCCGATCCTGCTGATCAGCGGCAACAGCCCGTTCTGCGAGACGTTCTTCGACGACGTGAAGGTGCCCAAGTCGTACGGTGAGGGCATCCCGGCGCAGGTCGGCGAGGTCAATCGCGGGTGGGATGTCGCCAAGTATCTGCTGGGCCACGAGCGCGAGATGATCTCGGGCGCGGACGGCGGTGCGCGCACCAGCGCGATCGGCGCGGCGATGAAGCGCGCTTCCGGGGAACTCGATCCCCTCCTGCGCGCCGAACTGGCGATGTTCGATGTCGACGCGCTGGCATATGCCGCCATGGGCGAAAAGTTCCTCGACGAGATCAAGGTCGGCAAGGCGCACCCCGCGCAGCCCAACATGATGAAGTACGCCGGAACCGAGCTTAACAAGCGCCGCCACGAAATGTTCATGGCCGCCGGCGGCTCGACCGCGCTGGAGTGGGACAGCGAGGAAACCCGCGGCGGCGCAAGGGCGCGCGAATGGCTGCGGACCAAGGCCAACTCGATCGAAGGCGGCACCAGCGAAGTCATGCTGAACGTCGTCGCCAAACGCATTCTCGACCTGCCCGGAGCCTGAGCCGATGCCGCTGTATCATAACGAAGACCAGGCAATGCTGGCCGAGACCGCAGCCCAGTTCATGGGCGAGGAAGGCGCGATCGGCAAACAGCTGCGTCACTGGCGCGACCGCGAGTGCAAGGACGGTTTCGGGCACGCGCTGTGGAAGCAGATGGCCGAGATGGGCTTCACCGGCCTGCTCGTGCCCGAGGCGGACGGCGGACTCGGCATGGGTCATGTCGAGGCCGGGATCGTGCTCGAGGAGATCGGCCGCAACCTCACACCCTCGCCGTTCCTGACCAGTTCGGTCATGGCGGCCAGCGCACTGGCGCACGCCAGCGACGAGGCGAGGGGGCGCTGGCTCCCCGGCCTCGTGTCGGGCGACAGCGTGTTCGCGGTGGCGATCGACGAAGGGGCCAAGCACCGCCCCGAACGGATTGCCACGCGCGCCGAACGGTCGGGCAACGGTTTCCGGCTGACCGGCAAGAAGGACTTCGTGGTCCACGGCGCCAGCGCCGACATGATCGTCGTCGCCGCCCGCACCGCCGGAGCGGACAGCGACGAGGACGGGGTGACCCTGTTCGCGGTGCCCCGGGATGCCGCCGGCCTTGGCCACAACTCGGTCCGGCTGGTCGACAGTTCGATGGCCAGCCAACTGACGCTCGACGGGGTGGAACTCGACGGCGATGCGGTGATCGGCGAAGTCGACGGCGGCCGCGCGGTTCTCGACAAGGTGCTTGACGCAGGCCGCGTCGGCGCGGCGGCCGAAGGCGTCGGCGTTGCGCGCGGGGCGATGGACATGACGGTCGATTACCTCAAACAGCGCAAGCAGTTCGGCAAGCTGATCGGCGAATTCCAGTCGCTTCAGCACCGCGCCGCGCACCTCTATTCCGAAGTTGAGATTGCCCGCGCGGCGACGATCAAGGCGCAGCAGTTGCTCGATGGAGGCAGCGAACACGCCAGCCTGATGGCCTCGGTCGCCAAGGCCAAGGTCGGCAAGGCTGCCGGTCTTTCGGTGAAGGAAGGCGTGCAGATGCACGGCGGCATCGGCATGACCGACGAATACGACATCGGCCTCTACATGAAGCGCGACCGCGCGCTCGCGGAGTTCATGGGCGACGTGTACTACCACGCCGACCGCGTCGCGCGGCTGAGCGGGTATTGATTCAGGCTCCCCTCCCGCTTGCGGGAGGGGTTGGGGGTGGGAGTGGGCCGTGAGGCCCACCCCGCTGCGACTAGGCAGGCAAGCTGCCAAGTCTCGCTCCCCTCCCGCAGGCGGGAGGGGCGACAGGAGAGAGAAATGACCCTCGAAGAGATGTTCGGCCTCAAGGGCCGCGTGGCACTGGTAACCGGCGGCAGCCGCGGAATCGGACGGATGATCGTCGAGGGCTTCCTCGCGGCCGGAATCGACCGCGTCTACATCACCGCGCGCAAGGGCGGGGAATTGCACGAAGCGGCAGCGGAGCTCGGCGACAAGGTCATCCCGATCCAGGGCGATATATCGACCATGGCCGGAATCGAGGAACTGGTTCGCGAGATTTCCGCGAAGGAAAGCAAGCTCGACATCCTCGTCAACAATGCCGGCGCGGCGTGGGGCAACGACTTCGAGGATTTCCCCGAAGAGGGCTGGGACAAGGTCATGGACCTCAATGTCAAGACGCCGTTCTTCCTGACCCAGAAGCTGCACGGTCTGCTCAAGGCCGCGGCGAGCCAGGCGCACCCGGCCAAGGTGATAAACATCACCTCGGTCGACGGGCAGCGGGTCAACCCGTGGGAGACCTACAGCTACCAGGCGTCGAAGGCCGCGCTGATACACCTGACCCGGCGGATGGCCGCGCGGCTGGTGAAGGATCACATTTACGTCACCTCGCTGGCGCCGGGCGCGTTCCCTTCGAACATGAACAAGGCCGCGCGCGATCACGCCGATCGTTCGGCGGCGGGCATTCCCAACAAGCGTGTGGGCGACAAGTGGGACATGGGCGGCACCGCCGTCTATCTCGCGAGCCGCGCGGGCGATTACACCGTCGGCGAAACGGTCACGGTCGACGGCGGGATCGTCAACGCGCACCTGCCGACGCACTTCGCCGAGCCTGCCTGAGCGGAGTGACACGGGCCGCCGTATGCGGCTTCCTGTGTCACGCTTTCGGTCTGTTTTTTCAAACCCGGTCACCATGTGCCCGGGTCGCCTCGCTCGACCCTTGCCGCGATCGCTTTCGTGCGGCGCAAGTATTCCAGAAGCGCGGAATTGTCGGCTTTTTTGCGGATCGCGGTGATGCGCCCGCAGTGGATCACGGGTGCGACCAGCCCTTGCTCGAACCGGCGGTTGAGTTCTCCAAGCGTGACTTTCCGCTTTGCGGGCCCGGCGGCATTTACGTGTCCACGACCGGGCGGCGTGAGAACGCGGTCCCACTGATGCGCGAAGCTGTCTGCCCCATCGCGCCTGCGCAGCCGATGCGCGCTTTCGCGCGTCATGCCCACGGCGCGCGCGGCTGCCGCGACCGATCCGGTCAAGTAAAGCTGGGCGAGAAACGCGCACTGCCGCACCACCGTCCACCCGTCGCGCCGCGCGCGGAGCGGCACCGGATGAAAAAACCCCGGCTTGCGGCGGATGCGATGCGCGGGCTGCGGCATCCGCGAGGGTAGGGCACAGTAGATCGTCTGTAGGAAAGTGGTTTCGCGGGCGAGGTGGGAAACCTGTCGGCGATCGGCAGGTTTTCAGGAAACGATCCTGAGCGATTGATTGTCCGCAATCAGGGTGGGAAGCGGAGATCGGCCGAGTCCACCCCGAGCGGCGATTGCTGGGCAGATTGCGCAACTACAGGTTCCATGCGACGAGAACCGAAAGCAGCCGTTCGGTCGGGCAATCAAGATCGGCAGATCATGACCCGATACGGTCGTCCACGATTGCAAAATCGAACGTCTGGGTCCGCCTGTCCAGCGAGGGACGAAAAACCTTATCCAGGGATGTGAATCCCGCAAAGCTTGTTGCCGTCGGGATCGCGGACATAAGTCAGGTGTATCGTACCCATCGCGGATTCTCGCGGGCCAGGAGCGTCTTCGATCGACGTTCCGCCGTTGGCTACAGCTACATCATGAAATTGCTGAACTTGCTCGGGCGAATTGCACGAGAAAGCGACGGTGCTCCCGTTCGCCACGGTGGCAGGTTCATCGTTGATCGGCTGGGTGACGATGAAGTTGGTTCCGCCCTGGTTCGGGTAGAAGAGGCGCGTATGTCCGCTTCCCGCAATGTTAATCATCGGCTCTGGCACCCCCAGAACACCCAAGACCGCGTCGTAGAACCGCCGCGATCGCTCGATGTCATTGGAGCCTATCATCGTGTGGAACAGCAATTTCTCTCTCCCTATCGTTACGAGGACGCTTGTGGAGGCGGTGCGGGATCGGAGCAAGCCGCGAGTTGCGCTCTCAGCCGATTTCAGGCGATTGGCCAGCGAGCCGCACTGGTCGTTTAGAGGGCGCAATGTGGACGAATTTCGAAGCTTCGCCCGATGTCTGCTTTGGGGTCGTTTGCCGACAGTCCGCTTTCGCACCCCACGGCACGAAAGCGGACACTCTCATCGGCATCAATCCATGAGTTGCTGCATCAGGTAGACGTACTGGTACGCCTGCAGCTTGGCGCGCTGTGCGTTGTCGACTCCGCCCGAGTGGCCGCCGGTCATGTCTTCATAATAGTAATAGGGCTGGCCGTTGGCGCTCATCCGGGCGGCGGCCTTGCGGGCGTGGGCCGGGTGGGTGCGGTCGTCGGCCGTGCTGGCCCAGTAGAACGGGGTCGGGAATTCCTTGCCCTTCACCAGCTTCTGGTAGGGCGAGTATCCCTCGATCCAGGCGCGCTGTTCGGGGATCCGCGGGTCGCCGTATTCGCCGACCCACGATGCTCCGCGGCCGATCAGGTGCAGGCGCAGCATGTCGAACAGCGGGATCGCCACGATCGCCGCGTTGAACAGGTCGGGCCGCTGGGTGAACGCCGTTCCCACGAGCAGGCCGCCCTGGCTGCCGCCCTGGATGCCGAGCCGCTTCGGGTTGGTCAGGCCGCGCTTCACCACGTCGTCGCCGATGGCGATGAAATCGTCCCAGGTGCGCTGCTTGTTCGCGCCCATCGCGGTCTGGTGCCATTCGGGCCCGAACTCGCCGCCGCCGCGCATGTTGCCCAGCACGTATGCGCCGCCCTTTTCGAGCCACAGCTTGCCGAGCGTGCCCGAATAGCCGGGAAGCTGCGGCACCTGGAACCCGCCGTAGCCGTAAAGCAGCGTCGGCGTGTTCCCGTCGAGCTTCACGCCGTCCTTGGCGACGACGAAGTAGGGGATCTTGGTCCCGTCCTTGCTGGTCGCTTCGAACTGCGAGATCTTGAGGCCGGTGGCGTCGAACCGTTCGGGGCTGGTCTTGAGCACGGCGGGCGCGCCCGTTCCGTTCGAATACCAGAGCTGCGAAGGCGAAAGGAAGTCGGTGGAGGAGAACATCACCTCGCCCGTCGTGTCCGACGCCGCTGCGATGCCGACGGTGGCGTTCTGCGGCAGGGCGACGGGCGTGGAGGTCCACTTGCCGCCGTCGAAATTGAACCGCAGCACCCGCCCGCGCACGTTGTCCAGCAGGCTCACATAGAGCGCATCCTTGGTGATCGCGCTCCCCTGGGATGTCTGCTTCGGTCCCGGTGCCCACACCAGCGTCTTGGCGGCCTTGTCGGGATTCGCCTTGAATTCCGCCAGGTCGGCCGAAAGGATCGAGTCCGGTGCATAGACCGTGTTTCCGATCCGCCATTCCTCGTTCGTGCTGAACAGGATGCGGCCATCGACGATCCCGCCGAAGCTCGCCTTCTTCGGCATGTCGAGCTTCAGCCATTCGCCATTGTGCCAGACGAAGTTCTCGCTCTCGAAGAACGAGACGCCCCGGCGTGCCCCGCGGCCGTGGATCGTGCCTTCCGAATCGCGGATCAGGTAGGCGCCCGAAGAGACGTCCTTCGCATCGCCGCGGAAGATTGCCGGCGCGTCGGCCAGCGGCGTGCCGCGCTTCCATTCGCGGGTGGTGAAGGGATAGAAGCTCTCGGTCACGGTGCCGCCGCCGAAATCGCGGCTGACGAGCAGGGTGTCGGCATCGACCCACTGCGCACCGCCCTGGCTTTCAGGCAGGAAGAAACCGTCCTTTACGAAACTGCGAGTGGTCACGTCGAACTCGCGCAGTTCGGTCGCGTCCTTGCCGCCGTCCGACAGGGCGACGAGGCACCGCGTCTCGGCGGGCGGCAGGCAGGTCATGCCCTTGTACACCCACTCGCGCCCCTCGGCCTTGGCCAGCGCGTCGATGTCGAGGATGGTTTCCCAGGTGGGGTTGTCGCTGCGATAGCTATCGAGCGTGGTCACTCGGACCAGCCCGCGCGGGTTGGTCGCATCCTGCCAGAAGTTGGTGAGCCCATAAGGGGTGAATGACACGCCCGGGATGCGGTCCTTGGCATCGAGGATCGTCAGCGCCTCTGCCTGCAGCTGGGCGAAACGCGGATCCTTTCCGAGCGTCTGCTCGACCCGCTCGTTCTGCGCGCGGACCCAGGACAGCGCTTCTTCGCTGCGCGCCTCCTCGAGCCAGATGAACGGATCGTCTTGCGCGGCCTGTGCGTCACCGGCGGGCGCGGGCGCAGGGGTAGCGGTCTGGGCGAAAGCGGGCGTGGCAACGGTCATCGCAACGGCGATGGCAAAAGTGGATACAAGCTTCAACGGTGATCTCCCCGGGGTCAGGGGGCGTACCCTAACGGATTGATCGCGAAAGCAAAGACCTCGGCGCTTAATTTGGCGGTCCGGTCAGCCGCCCATCAGTTCGCGCACGAAATCGATCAGGCCCGTCTGGCGGCGGCGCTTGATCCGCTCGGTCTGGAGAATTCCGCAGACCGACGTGAAGCACGCGTCGACCTCGTCGTTGATAACGACGTAGTCGTAGGCATCCCAGTGGCTGATTTCCGCGCGCGCCCGCTCCATGCGCGCCTCGATCACCTGCGCGCTGTCCTGGGCGCGGTGCTCGAGCCGGCGACGCAGTTCCTCGATGCTAGGGGGCAGGATGAAGACCGGGACCACGTCCTGCTTGTCCTTCTGGATAAGCTGCTGGGTGCCCTGCCAGTCGATATCGAACAGGAAGTCCTGCCCGTCCTTCAGGCCGGAGCGGATATGCCCCTTGGGCGTGCCGTAGCGGTGGCCGAAGACGTGCGCCCACTCGTAGAAATCGTCTTCTTCGACCATGCGATCGAAATCGGCATCGGTGCAGAAGTGATAGTGCACCCCGTCGATTTCACCCGGACGCGGCGGGCGAGTGGTGACGCTGACCGAAAGCTTGAGCGTCGGCTCCGCTGCCAGGAGCATGCGGCTGATCGTGGTCTTGCCCGCGCCCGACGGCGAGGAGAGCACGAACATGAGCCCGCGGCGCTTGAAGGCGGGGGATTGGATGTCGGACGTGGCCATGCGCGCTCTTGCGCCGGGCGGCCCCGTCGAATCAAGCCTTGCGCTTCAATCCTTCGCCATCTTCTTTAGCGAACGGTCGCCGCTGCGCCGGGCGGTGCGCTTCGACTGGCTGCGATCGAACAGGGTCTTGGCGACTAGCCCCGTCCCTACGAGCAGCGCGCCCGGCAGCGATCTGGTGGCATATCGGGCGAGGACCGATGTCACCATCGTATGCATCAGCGAGCGATTCTCGACGATCGCCTTCGCCCCGTCGCCGCCATAGCGACCCCGCAGCAATCCCTTCTCGACAGTGTGCCGCACGAGCCGACCACCGGCGCGGATGGCGATGTCCTGGATGATGAGATTGGTCGCGGGGTTGCTGCTGGGGCCGGGGACTTCGCTCGACTTGCCCGTCATGGCAGAGACTGCCTTGCCGCCCGCGTCGGATATCCCGCCGCCTGCCTCGGGCTTTTCCTGATACGGTATCCTGCGATTGGTTGGCTTCTTCGCCACGCCGCCCCCTTTTTGTAGCGGCAATGGCCGCCGGGTTATTTCTTGCGACCGAAATCGACCGTTACGACGTTCGATCCGTCGTCGCTTTCGGTAACGGCCGGGTGAGGGCCGCGTTCCCCTGGCTCGCCCGATCCGTCGTTCTCGGCATGATCGTGCGCCTCGGGCGCCATGTCGGCCACGGTTGCCTGGAACTGAAGGCCAAAATCAACCGCCGGATCGACGAAGGCGGTGATCGCGCCGAACGGAATCTCGAGCTTTGCGGGTATCTGGTTGAACGTGAGTCCGACGCTGAAGCCGTCCTCGTCGACCTTCAGGTCCCAGAACTTGTTCTGCAGGACGATCGTCATCTCGTCGGTGAATCTTTCGCGCAGGTGCGACGGGATTTGCACCCCCGGCGCACCGGTCTTGAAGGTGATGTAGAAGTGGTGGCTGCCGGGAAGGGTTCCGCCGCCCGCTTCGACCTCTCCGAGCACGCGGCCCACCACTGCGCGCAGGGCCTCCTGCACGATTTCGTCGTAAGGGATCAGGCTGTCGGGCGTCTCGTCGGTCATCGCCGGCACAGGTGGCGGCGCCGCGCCGTCCGGTCAAGCCGGAAAGCGGCGGCACGAATGCTTGCACCCGGCCCATCGGCGCGTATAGGCCGCAGCCCATGCGCACCGGCCGGATCGAACGAAAGACCACCGAAACGTCCATCGAGGTCGAGGTCGATCTTGACGGGACCGGCACCTATGTCGTGTCGACCGGGATCGGGTTCCTGGATCACATGGTCGAGCAGTTCAGCCGCCATTCGCTGATCGACGTGACGATGAGGGTCGTCGGCGACCTTCACGTCGATCAGCACCATACGACCGAGGACAGCGCGATCGCGCTCGGACAGGCGCTCGCCCAGGCACTCGGGGACAAGGGCGGCATCGGCCGGTACGGTCAGGCCTATTCGCCGATGGACGAGACCCTCTCGCGCGTCGCGCTCGACATTTCGGGTCGGCCCTACCTCGTCTGGCGCGCCGGTTTCAGCCAGGAAAAGCTGGGCGAGTGGGATACCGAGCTGATCGAGCACTGGTTCCATTCGGTCGCGCAGGCCTGCGGCATTACGCTTCACGTCGAGCTGCTGTACGGCACCAACAACCACCACATATGCGAAAGCATCTACAAGGGCTTCGCGCGGGCTATGCGCCACGCGGTCGAACTCGATCCGCGCAAGGGCGGGGCGGTGCCGAGCACCAAGGGCCAGCTGGGCGGCTGACGATGGCGGAAGCTATCGCCCTGATCGATTACGGCGCGGGCAACCTTCACTCGGTCCACAATGCGCTGCAGGCGGCTGGAGCGGGTCACGTCCATGTGACCGCCGATCCGGCGATCGTCCGCGGCGCACGGCGCATCGTGCTGCCGGGCGTCGGATCGTTCAAGGCCTGCGCGAACGGTCTGAAGGCGATACCGGGCCTTGTCGAAGCACTGGAGGATCGGGTGATCCACGCGGGCGTGCCGTTCCTCGGCATCTGCGTCGGAATGCAACTCCTCGCCACGCGTGGAAAGGAGCACGGCACCACCAAGGGGCTTGGCTGGATTGCGGGCGAAGTGCGGGCAATCGAAAGCACGGATCCGGCGATCAAGGTGCCGCACATGGGCTGGAACGACGTGATGCCCATGCCGCATCGCGACGGCGCGCAACTGGTCGAGCAGGGCGAGGCCTATTTCCTCCACTCGTATCATTTCGCGGTCGCCGAAGGGCGCGATGTGGCCGCGATGACCGATCACGGTGGCGGCCTGGTCGCGGCGGTCGCGCGCGACAATATCCTGGGCGTGCAATTCCATCCCGAAAAGAGCCAGGCCTACGGGCTGGGTTTGCTCGCGCGCTTCCTCGAGTGGAAGCCGTGATCGTTTTCCCGGCGATCGACCTCAAGGGCGGCGAAGTCGTCCGGCTGGCCGAAGGCGACATGGCACGCGCCACCGTTTACGGCGACGATCCCGCCGCGCAGGCGCTGTTGTTCGCCGAGGCGGGTGCCGAGCACCTCCATGTGGTGGACCTGGACGGTTCGTTCGCCGGTCGGGCTGAAAACCGTACCGCCGTCGAAGGCATCATCGCCGCGTTCCCCGGATACGTCCAACTCGGCGGCGGTATCCGCAACCGTGAGGCGGTCGAGGGCTGGTTCGATCTTGGCGTGGCTCGCGTGGTGATGGGTTCGGCCGCGCTCAAGGACCCTGAATTCGTGAAGGACATGGCCCGAGAATTTCCCGGCGGCATCGTTGTCGCGGTCGATGCGAAAGACGGCATGGTCGCGACCGAAGGCTGGGCGGACGTGTCCGACGTTCCGGTGGCGGACCTGGCCCGCCGGTTCGAAGACGCCGGGGTCGCGAGCCTGCTTTTCACCGACATCGGCCGGGACGGGCTACTGAAGGGTGTGAACATCGACGCGACACTCGACCTCGCGCGCCGGGTGGACATTCCGGTGATCGCCAGCGGCGGGGTGAAGGGACTCGACGACATCCACATCCTGTCGCTTCATGCGAACGAAGGGATCGAAGGCGTGATCACGGGACGAGCGCTGTACGAAGGGCGGCTCGATCTCGTCGCGGCGATCGCGATGGCGGGGCGGGCATGACCGTCCGCATCCGCGTCATCCCCTGCCTTGACGTGCGCGACGGGCGCGTGGTGAAGGGCGTGAACTTCGTCGACCTGAAGGATGCCGGCGATCCGGTCGAGCAGGCGCAGGCCTACGACCGGGCCGGGGCCGACGAGCTGTGCTTCCTCGACATTTCCGCCAGCCACGAAGGGCGCGGGACGCTGCTCGACGTGGTGCGACGGACGGCCGAGGTCTGTTTCATGCCGCTTACGGTCGGCGGCGGGGTGCGTTCGGTGGAGGATGCGCGCGCGCTGCTGCTAGCCGGGGCGGACAAGATCGCGGTCAATTCGGCGGCGGTGGCGCGGCCCGAACTGGTGGGCGAGATCGCCGCCCGGTTCGGCAGCCAGTGCGTCGTCGCCAGCATCGATGCGCGGCGCAGCGGGGCGGGCTGGCAGATCTTTACCCACGGGGGGCGCAAGCCGACGCACCTAGACGCGTTCGAGCACGCGGTGAAGCTGGCGGAACTCGGCGCCGGCGAACTGCTCGTCACCTCGATGGACGGAGACGGCACGCAGGGCGGATATGACCTGGCTCTGACGCGCGAGATCGCCGACGCGGTCAGCGTTCCGGTGATCGCGAGTGGCGGGGTGGGTACGCTCCAACACTTGGTGGAGGGTGTAACCGAGGGCCACGCGAGCGCCGTCCTTGCTGCGTCGATCTTCCATTTCGGCACGCACACCATCGCGGAAGCCCACGAAGCCTTGCGCGCAGCGGGACTTCCGGCGCGCGCCTGACCGTCCCGACGCGGGACGCGGCAAATTGATCGGTTGCTCGCAAGCGATTGAGAGTGCTGACGAAATGCGTGGTCCGCGCTTCATTCATTCTTTGCCTGATGGTTTCGTCCAGCCCCGCGCTGGCGGCAAACGAAGGGTTTGCAGAACCGTCGAATCTCCCCCTTTTCGGCTTGGGAGTGTTGGGTGTCATAATCGGTCGCCAGTCCTCGCGAGGGCGACGCGATTGACGGGCACTTGACCGGCACGGGCCGTAACCGCCAATGCGGACGGAATGGATACTCTCTCCCGGCTCGAACAGACGATCGCAGGGCGGCTCACGACCGGTGATGCTGCGGACAGCTACGTCGCTCACCTCAAGGCGCGCGGGCTTCCGGTGATTGCACGCAAGGTGGGCGAGGAAGCGATCGAGACTGTTACCGCCGCGCTGGCCGGCACTAACGACGAATTGACTGGCGAAGCGGCCGACCTGCTGTTCCATCTTCTCGTCCTTTTGGCGGCGAAGAATGTGCCGCTTGCCGACGTCCTCGCGGAGCTCGACCGGCGGGAAGGCACTTCGGGCCACGACGAAAAAGCCAGCCGGAGCACCTGATGCCGATCGATCCCACGCTGCCCTATGACGACGCCAACATCTTCGCCCGGATACTGCGCGGCGAATTGCCTTCGAAGAAGGTCTACGAGGACGAGTGGGCGCTGGCGTTCGACGACATCGCGCCCCAGGCGCCGGTTCACATCCTGGTGATCCCCAAGGGCAGCTATGTGAGCTGGGACGACTTTTCGGCCCAGGCGTCGGATGCGGAGATCGCGGGATTTGCCCGTGCGGTCGGGCAGATCGCACGCGATGCGGGGCTGGTCGAACCGGGTTACCGGGTGCTTTACAATGTCGGCCTGCACGGCGGGCAGGAGATACCGCACCTCCATGCGCACATCTTCGGCGGCCGCCCGCTGGGGAGGATGATCGGATGAATTTCCCGGTTTGATCCCACTGCGCTTGCCACGCGAGTCGCCCGTCCGCTAAGCGCCGCCTCGCATGACTGCCAACCCTTCATCGCCGGCCCCCAACCCTCCAGGCGGAGTGATCGACGGGTCGCGCCACCTGTTCGCGGTGCGCGCGTACTACGAAGACACGGACTTGTCGGGTATCGTCTATCACGCCAACTACCTGCGCTGGTTCGAGCGTGCGCGCAGCGATCTGGTGCGGATGCTGGGGATCGACCAGCGCGTTGCGGTGGAAGGAGGAGAAGGCGCCTATGCGGTCGCCGATCTCCACATTCGTTACGCGCGTCCCGCACGGCTGGACGACACGGTGGTGATCGAAAGCCGCTGCCTAGAATTGGGCGCGGCCAGCGTGCGGATTCATCAGCGGGCAATGCGCGATGATGAACTGATTGCTGAACAGACCGTCAGGGTAGGATTCATCGATCCGCAGGGCCGACCGCGCCGCCAGCCGGCCGCGTGGCGCGCGGCTTTCACCCAGTTCGCAGAAGGAACCGAATGACCGACCTGCTTTTCCTTGCCGCCGCCACGCCGGAGCTTCCCGGACGGCTCGATCCGCTGCGCCTGTTCCTCGATGCCGACATCGTCGTCCAAGCGGTGATGCTGGGACTGCTTCTCGCCAGCGTCTGGGTCTGGATGATCATCGTCGGGTTCTCGATGCGCATCGCCGCCGTGCGGCGTCGGTGCCGCGAATACGAGACGGATTTCTGGGAGGCCGACAGCTTCGAGACGCTGATGAAGGAGCGGGGCAAGAAGGACATCGCCAGCGCGCGCGTGGCCGCTGCCGCCATGCGCGAATGGCGAGCATCGGTGAAGGGCGGCCGCGTCGCCGATCGCGACGGGCTGCGTCAGCGTCTCGCAGGCGCGATGCACGGCCAGATCGCCACCGAGGCGGACGAATTGTCCAACCGGCTCAATTTCCTCGCGACGGTGGGGTCGGTCGCGCCCTTCGTGGGTCTGTTCGGCACCGTCTGGGGCATCATGAACAGCTTCTTCCAAATCGGGCAGCAGCAGAATTCGTCGCTCGCGGTGGTCGCTCCCGGCATTTCAGAAGCGCTGTTCGCGACGGCGATCGGCCTGTTCGCGGCGATTCCCGCCGTGATCGCTTACAACCGGTTCGGCCACGCGGTGAACTCGGTAGAATCGCGTCTCCATCGCTTCGCCGACCGGTTTCATGCGAGCCTCAGCCGCGAGATCGAGACGCTCTGATGGCGATGGGATTGCACCGCGCGGGCGCTCGCGGAGGCAGCCGCAGTCGGACGCCGATGGCGGAGATCAACGTCACGCCGTTCGTCGACGTGATGCTGGTGCTGCTGATCATCTTCATGGTCACCGCGCCGCTGCTCAACGCCGGCGTTCCGGTGGAACTGCCCGACAGCCGCGCCAATCCGCTCGATCAGACGCCGGATCAGGTAACCATCTCGATCGACCGCGAGGGGTACATCTACATCGACGAGACGCAGGTTGCCGAAGGTGGCTTGGCGCAGGCGCTGGACGATTTGCGCACCGGCGGGGAAACGCCGCCGCAGGTGACGCTGCGAGCCGATCGGGCGCTCGATTATGGGCGGGTGATGGCCGTGATGGGCGAACTCAACCGCGGCGGGTTCAATTCGATCAGCCTGGTCACCAACAGTTCAGTTTCGGCACCATAGCCCGATTACGATGGTTTTCGAGAACCTCAGACGCGAAGAGCGCATCGGTCTCGGCATCGCTGTGGTGCTGCATATAGGGCTGGGCGCGGCGTTCCTGGTCCAGTCGACGAACCGCGAAGCCGTGCCGCCGGTCGAAAAGATGACGGTCAATCTTGCCACCGACGTCGGGCTCGAAGCAACCGCGCCCGATCCGGTTTCCGAAAGCGCAGCGGCGATCGCGCCCACCCTTGCGCCGGAACCGGCGGCGGCAGTCGAATCTGCAGTCCAGCCGTTGCCTGAACCTCCCACGCCGCGACCTGTCCCGCGCGCGACCGCAGCACCGCGACCCGAGCCGCCGACGCCGCGTCCTGCGGCGCGGGCCACGCAATCGCCGCGGCCCCAGCCGGCACGCGCGGCGAGCGAAGCCCGTCGCCGTCCCGATGCCCCTGCGAGCCGCGAGCGCGCGGCGCCGAGGCCTGCGGGCGGTAGCCGTATCGGAGCCGACTTCCTGCCCGGAGCCGGAGACAGCACGACGACCCGCGAAACCCGCGTTCCCGCCAGCCAGATCGGCGCGAGCGCCAAGGCGTCGCTGGTCCAGGCTATCGCGCGAGAGATCAAGCCGAAGTGGTCGCCTCCCGACGGACCGGACGTGAACGAGATCACGACCTATCTGCGGTTCCGCCTCAATCCCGACGGTAGCTTGGCCGGAAGACCCGAACTGATCCGCCAGACAGGGATCAATGACGTGAACCGCGCGCAAGCCGGTCGCCACGCCGAGCAGGCGATCCGCGCCGTGCAACTCGCGGCCCCGTTCGATTTGCCGGAAGAATACTACGAGGCATGGAAGCTCGTCAGCCCATTCAGTTTCGATTGGAAGCTATCGCAATGACCAAGACATTCCTCGCCCTGCTTTTGCTTTCGACCGCGATCCCAGCGGCGGCGCAGGACCTGGGGCAGAAGCCGCCCGAAACCGTCCCGGTCGAAACCACCGAAGAAGAGGGCTTGTCGGGGTCGGTTAGTTTCGAAGGCAATCTCGAGGATCTCGGGATCGCGATCCCGGCCTTTGCTACCGACCGCAATGCGCCGACCGCGGCGAATTCGGCCGGCACGGCAGCACTCGGGCGCGAGCTGGCGCAGGTGGTGTTCAACGACCTGCGCAACAACGGCCTGTTCAAACCGACCGGTCCCGGCTCACTCCCGGTCCCGAGCTATCCCGAGATCACCAACCCGGCCTGGGCCACCTGGACGAGCCGCGGAAGCGAGATGCTGGTCAAGGGATACGTGCGCGGCGGGGAGGACGGACGGCTCACGGTCGGCTGCTATCTCTACGACGTCGCTTTGCAGAAGGAACTGGCGCGCGCTGGCTGGGTGGTGCCGCCGGTCGACTGGCGCCGCGCCGCGCACAAGTGCGCCGACCTGGTCTATTCGCGGCTGTCGGGCGAGAGTCCGTTCTTCGACAGCCGGATCGCATACATCGCCGAAACCGGACCGAAGGATAATCGGGTCAAGCGCCTCGCGATCATGGATTCGGACGGGGCGAACCACCGCTTTATCACCAATGGACGCGCCACCGCGCTGACCCCGCGTTACTCGCCGGATTACCGCAAGCTGCTCTATCTCAGCTACGTCGACGGGAATCCGCGCATCTACAGCTACGATATCGGGACCGGGCGCCAGACGCTGATCACGCAGAGCCGTAACCCCACGTTCGCGCCGCGCTGGTCGCCGGACGGACGCTGGGTGCTCTATTCCATGGCGGTCAACGGCAACACCGACATCTATCGCGTTTCGGCCGAGGGCGGTGCGAGCACACGGCTGACCGATACGCCCGGCATCGACATCGGCGGTTCGTTTTCGCCCGACGGACGTCAGATCGTGTTCGAAAGCGACCGGTCCGGTGGTCAGCAGTGCTATGTCATGAACGCCGACGGATCGAACCAGCGCCGCATCAGTTTCGGAGGCGGGCGCTGCGCCACGCCCGAATGGAGCCCGCGCGGCGACCAGATCGCGTTCACCAACGCCAGCACGTTCAATATCTCGGTCATGTCGCCTTCGGGCGGCGGGGTGCGCACGCTCACCAACGGTTGGCAGGACGAGGCGCCGACCTGGGCGCCCAACGGCCGCGTGATCCAGTTCTTCCGGACCGAGCGCAATTCGGGCCGAACGGGCCTCTACCAGATCGATCTGACGGGAAAGAACGAGCGCCGACTGGCGACGCCGGCCGATGGATCGGACCCCGCATGGGGACCCATCCTGCCGTGAATGCATTCGGGTTTCAGGTGGGTCGCACCGCTTAAGGCTATCTAGGAGAGTTGATATGAACCGCCGCATCCTTGTCACCGCGTTGCTCGCGGGCACCGCTGCGCTGTCGGCCTGCAAGAAGGAGCCGCCGGCTTCGCTGCCGCCCGAACCCCAGCCGACGATGACCAGCACGCCGGGCGACAACATGAGCGGCGGCATCGCGCAACCGGGAAGCCAGGCGCATTTCGAGCAGGGCGTTAACGGCCAGAATGTGATCTACTTCGAAACCGATCGCTACAACGTCGACAGCACCGATGCAGCCGCGCTTCAGACGCAGGCGCAATATCTCGGCCAGTATCCGCAGGTCTCGATCACTATCGAGGGTCACGCCGACGAGCGCGGCACGCGCGAATACAACTTGGCCCTGGGTGAGCGGCGTGCGAACGCGGCGAAGAACTATCTGACCTCGCTGGGCGTCGCCGCCAGTCGGATCAGTGTCGTCAGTTATGGCAAGGAACGCCCCATCGCTCTGGGTTCGAACGAGCAGGCCTGGGCGCAGAACCGCCGCGCGGTCTCGGTCGTCGTTAATTAGCGCGGAAGCAAAGTGGGAAGCGTGGGGAAGTCCGGCAGGTCTATCCCCACCACCGTCGGCACGGGCGACCCATGGTCGCTCCGATGCCCGCCAATCGACGACGCGTTCAACGCAAGCGCCACCAGCGCGAGCGCGCTCGCTGAGGCGGACATGATCAATTGAGGGCTCGGCTTCGGCATGACGGGTTTCATTTAGGGACTTTCATATTGCAGTGCAACAAAGTTCCTAAGGAACCGTTCCCTTGGCTTTCATTCTCTCCGCAAGCCACCTAGGTAGCCAGGCATGGTTGGCGCGCGCAGATCGGTCGATTGGGGCTTTCCCCGCTGGCGTGGCTACGGCTCGTCGCGCGAAGCAACGACCGTGCGCCTGTGCGATCGGCACGGCTGCGACGATCCGGGCAACTGTCCCGCACCCAAAAGTCCGAACAGCCCCGAACGGTGGCATTTCTGCCAAAAGCACGCCGCCGAATATAATTCGAAGTGGGATTATTTCGAAGGGCTGTCGAAGGAAGAAGCGGCGGAGCGGGCGGCGAACGAGCAGCGCGACAATGCCGGTTATGCCGAAGCCTCGCACTACGGCTGGGCCGGCAGCGGCGACGGCAGCCGCTCGGCTGACGAGATGCGCGCGCTCGAGGCCCTGGACTTGGAATCGGACGCCGATTTTACCACTATCAAGAAGGCTTATCGCGAACTCGCGAAGAAGGTTCACCCCGACGTCGCGCCCGGCGACAAGGCCGCGGCGGCCGAATTCCAGAAGATCCAGATCGCCTACGAAGTCCTCCGCCAGGCCGAGGAACGGCGCGAGTGGAAGGGCTAGCGGGGGCAGGCTAACCCTTTGGCAATCCGTCGAACATATTCTGGCTTGAAGGGCCAGGAAGAGACGAAGTGTTCGGATTGTTTAAGCGGAAGGGGGATGCCACAGTTCCCGATGAACCCATCCAAATGTCCGTTTCAATCGAAATCGAGAAGGCGGCGGACGATGTTTACGCGCTCCTCGATTTCGGTGACGAACGTCATCAACTGCGTGCACGGGGCAGCGAAATCCGCGAGATATCAGGCGATCCGCTGACATACCGCCTTTGGTACGACCTTACGCCAGATATGAACTACCTCTTCACGGTAACCGAAGCGGTGCCTGGCCGATCCTATGCCTATAGCGCCTCGATCGTGCCTCAGATCGGTCTGCGGACGGGCTCACACGAAGCTTATGCAATCGAGCCGATCTCGAGCGGTTCGTGCCGCCTCACTATCGTGAACACGATTCACCATGCTCCCGGGATGAACCGCCGTCAGTTGGACGCCGAAATCGCGAAGTCGTCGCAAGCGGTCGCGAGCTCGCTGACCAAACTCAAAATTCAAGCGGAAAAGGGCGTCGAAGCGGTCGAGGAGTTCGAGCGGCAACTCGGTCACCGCTGACCCCTCCTCGACCGGCTTCGGTAAGGCTCAAACCGCGTCGAGCGCCTGCGCGAAGTCCGCGATCAGGTCGTCGGCGTCCTCGATCCCGATGCTGATCCGCACCAGGTTGTCGGTGATCCCCAGCGCGCTCTTGCGGGCGTCGGGGACCGACAGGTGCGTCATCGAGGCGGGGTGGCTGGCGAGCGTCTCGGTACCGCCCAGGCTGACCGCCAGCTTGGCGATGGTCAGCGCGTCGAGGAAGCGGAAGCACTCGGCTTCTCCGCCCTTGATGAACAGCGAGAACGTGCTGCCCGCGCCGGTGCAGTGGCGTAGGTATATGTCCTGCTGGCGCGGATCGTCGATCATGCCGAGGTAGCCGAGGCCGTCCACCTTGGGGTGGCTCGCGAGGTACTCGCAGACCTTCGCCGCGTTCTCGCCCGCACGGCTCATGCGCAGTTCGACCGTCTCGAGGCTGCGCACGAGCATCCAGGCGGTGTTGGGATCGGCGATGCCGCCCATCGTGTTGCGCAGCATCCGCACGGGCGTCAGCCACTTCGTCGCGCCGGACACGCTGCCGGCGACGAGGTCGGAGTGGCCGCCGACGTACTTGGTCAGCGAATAAACGATGAGATCCGCGCCGTGGTCGATCGGCTTCGACCAGAGCGGACCGAGGAACGTGTTGTCGATCGCGATTGGACATTCGGTGCCGAGCAGAGCGTTGCGCGCATCGCGCACCGCCTCAACGTCGACTAGCGCATTGGTCGGGTTGGCGGGGCTTTCCAGATAGATCATCGCGACCTTGCCGCCGTTCGCCTCAGCCTGGGCCTTGGCCTTGGCCATGACCGCGTCGAGCTCGTCGCGACCCGCGCCTGCCGGGAAATCGATGTAAGTCACCCCGAAGCGGCTCATGTGCTTGGCAACGAAGCCTTCGCTTGCGGCATAAAGCGGGCCCGAGTGGACGATCACGTCGCCGCTCGAGCACAATGCCAGCATCAGCACGCAGATCGCGGTCATGCCGCTCGAGAAGCACAGCGATTCCTCTGCGCCGTCCCAGATCGCCAGGCGTTCTTCCAGGATTTGCTGGTTCGGCCCGTTGAACCGCGAATAAACGAGGCCCTCGGTACCGCCGGGACGCTTGCCGGTGATGCCCTCGAAATGGTGCTTGCCCGCTGCCGCGTTCTCGAACGCGAACGTGCTGGTCAGGAACATCGGCGGCTTGAGGCTGCCTTCCGAAAGCTGCGGATCGTAGCCTGCGCCCATCATCAGTGTGGCCGGCGACAGTTCGCGGTTGCCGATGCGGGTAAGGGTGGGCTTGGGCTTGCGGCCTTCGGACGGCTTGCGGGTATCGGACATGGTCTGCCTCGTTTTCCAAACGCTCCCAGGGAGGCGGGAGCCGATGGGACGAGAAGCCGGGGCGCTCGCGCCCTAACCTCCGCAGGACGCATCTCCGCCGGCTCGCCGGACGGGCGGGCCGTTACCGCGTGGCGAAGATGATTTCAACCGTAACCAAGCACCGTGTGCATGGTCCAGATGACGCCCACGATGAGCAGTGCTCCCAATACGTCGAGCCAAAACCCGGCGGCGATCATCCGTTTTAGGGTGATATGCCCGGTCGCCCAGGCGAGCGCATTCGGTCCCGTGCCCGCTGGCAACATGAAGCCCCAGCTTGCGGCGATCGCGGCAGGCAGGGCGATCAGCAGCGGGTCCGCGCTCATCGACGGGGCGAGCGCGGCGACCACCGGCATGATCCCGCTTGCCGTGGCGATGTTGCTTGCGAATTCGGTGATCACGATGATGAAAGCGACTACCACCAGGACCAGAACGAACGGCGGCAGGCTGGCCAACGGCAGGAGAGCTTGGCCCAGCCACTCGGCAAGGCCGCTGGCGGTCATGCCCATGGCGAGCGCAAGGCCCCCGCCGAACATCAGCACGACGTCCCACGGCGCTCGGTTTGCTTCGGGCCAAGTCAGCATCGGGCGCCCGGTGCCGTCCGGCAGCAGGAACATGGCGAGGCCCGCGGCGGCTGCGATCGTGCCATCGGTCAGCCCGCCTTTCGGCAGGAGAGGTTCGGTCCATGGCTGGGTGATCCAGGCGAGCATCGCGAGCACGACGACCACCATGAGGCGCCTCTCCGCAGTCGACCAGGCACCGCCGTCCGTGGCGATCGACGCGCGGGCGGCGACCGGATCGAATGAAGAATCCGCAATCCGCTGCACGCGCGCGATAAGAAATGCCGCGAGCGGAATGGCGATCGCAACGAGCGGGAGGGCGAACAGGCTCCACTCAAGGAAGCTGATCTTCACGCCCAGCGCCTGCTCGATCAGGCCCGCGCCGATCACGTTGGTCGGCGTACCGATCATCGTGCCGAGGCCGCCGATCGATGCAGCGAACGCTATCCCCATCGGGAGCGCACCGGCAAAACCGCCGGTGTCGGTCGTCTTGACGCCGCCGGCGGCGAGCATGGCCACCGCCATTGGCATCATGATGAGGGCCGAAGACGTGTTCGAGATCATCATCGAGAGCAGCGCGGTCGCGCACATCACCCCCAACAGGAGCTGCCACGATTTAGGCCCCGTCATCCCCATGATCCACAGCGCCAGTCGCTTATGAAGCCCCGTTCGCTCGATCGCGAGCGCGAGGAACGCGCCGCCGATGAAGATGAATATGATCGGAGAGTAATAGGCGGCTGCGGTCTTGTTGGCGTCGGCCACTCCGGCGAGCGGCAGGACGATAAAGGGCAGGAGTGCCGTAGCATAAAGCGGGATCGCCTCGGTCATCCACCAAGCGGCCATCCACATGACGAGGCCCGCGGCAGTCCACGCCTCGCGGCTCATGCCGCCGGGGGGAGGCAGGACTACGGTGAGCAGGAAGAGGACCAGTCCGGCCACCAGGCCGATGCGGCGTGTTGTCATGGTTGCGGCATTCTCCCCCTGTCGCCGGGTCTAGCGAAACCTTAAGCGGAGGCAACCGCGCGGTTCAGTGCGTTGCAATCGGATGGGGGGCAATGTCGGCACCATGAAGCAGTATATAGCGCCCTTCGCTCTGTTCGCTGCAATTGCCGCACCCATAGCCTACGCGGCGGCGCAGCCAGCCGAAGCGTGGCGCATCGGGCCGGTGATCCGGGGCAAGAACTACTCGGTCGGTATCTCCGGTACGTTGCGGGAAGGACCCCAGGGACCATGGTTTCAGTTTCCTACCGAGGGGCGCGGCCACATTCACTATGTGACCCTGAATACGGGCCCGATCGAAGGCGCACGGCAGATCACTGTGCGTTACCGTATCGATGCGGCGCCAGAGACGAAGTTCGTGGCGCATGAATTCGGGCGCCCAGGAAATTTTGGCCTCGCGTTTCAGCGCACCGGAGACAATTGGACCGCACGCGGGCGATACGACACCTATCGCTGGTACTCACCATCGATCCTGCCGCTGCGACCAGGCGTGCATACCTTTACCGCCCGGCTTGACGACCCCCGCTGGATCAGCGTGGGCTATCGTCCGGCTGCGAACGACCCTCAGGCCTTTACCGCAGCACTTTCGCAAACGGAGAGCGTCAGCATGACGTTCGGGGCGGAGGGTGGCCGGGGGCACGGCGTCTATTCCACCGCGCCCGCCAGGTTCACATTACTCGATTTCCGGATGGAGTGAGCGACAGAATATTCGCAGCTAACGTACGATTTCCGGCGGTGGCGGTGGGTTGGCCTCCCCCGCCTGAACCGTCACCTTGCCTTGGCGTTCGTTCTGCCGAACGGCCCGCTCTATCTTGTCTTTCCGCTCCGCAAGCAGGCGTGCGATCGCTGGGTCCACCGAAGTACTCTGATACTGGTCGCCCTTGACCAAGTTGGTCAATTGCGGCTCACGCTCACCTTTCGATAGGTCGGCGATATCGGTTTCCGACACACTCGCATCCACCGCGCTCGTACTAGCAAGGATGGCAGCGACGTCCTCTTCCGCATGCTTGGCGATGTGCGCTCGTAGATCCGCGGGCCAGTTCGGAAAGAAAAATGGTCGGGCCTCGTCATAAATGCTGGAGACCAGCATGGTGTTGCCCGACTTCTGGGTTCCCCGGAGCGAGTTGACGAACTCCAGTGCTAGGAAATCCAGTTGCGCCCCAACGTTATCGGAAGCGAATGCTTCGCGGCTGATAGATGGCCCGCCGATATCACCGCGCCAAAAACCGTAGATCACCTTTGGATCGCGCCAGTTTGGATAGACAATCTTCGTGCGAATATCCTTCGGGCTCAATTTAACGCCGGCCACGGTAATGAAGGGGGACTCGTCCAGCGGTAGGCCGCTGTCGCCCACCGGGATCAGCGACGGCTTCTTGACCGGATATGCCAGTGCAATCTGCTCGATAACCGCCACGTTGTGCAGATTCATCCAATAGGCAAGCTGCTCGTTTCTGCTGAGCCGAGCTATTGGAACAGTGGCAGCAAGTTGCTCAAGGTCTCGCCGATAGTCGGTGAGCGACTGGATCACATCGGGCGGAAGAAGCGAAAATGCGACCCGGTTGCCTTCAAGTCGGTAGGCCGAATCGTGCCCGTAAGAAAAGCGTGTACCCAACTGGGTGTCCGGCCGTGGTTCGTACTCGCGCAAGGACCGGCCCATGCGCAGTACGAACCAACGCAGAGCGGTGTTCCAATAAGTGAAATCCAGCCGCGTCGATATCGTATCGTCCTGCGGCACGAACTGAGCGAAGTTACCCGCCTGCTCAGTCTGTGGGGGTTGCGACTGCGCTGTTGCCGGTGTGCAAACGATCACAATCGCGCAGGCCGAGAGTCCGCATAGCAGGGCAGATCGCATCAGTTTGGTGCTCCATCCAGACAGTCTTGTCCGGAGCATGTCCTTATCGATAAGTCGATGCAATCGACAGGCAATCCGTCGATCCTGCCTGCCGTTCGTCGATCCGTCGGAGTTTGAGACGCGGCAACGGCGGCTGCGATCAACCGCCGTCGCTCGTTGTCACTTGGGCGAGAGGACCATCAGCATCTGACGGCCCTCGAGACGTGGATACGCCTCGACCTTGGCGATCTCGGCCGTATCGTCCTGGACGCGTTTGAGCAGATTCATGCCCAGTTCCTGGTGCGCCATCTCGCGGCCCCGGAACCGCAGGGTCATCTTGACCTTGTCGCCTTCGCCGATGAACTTGGCGACGCTGCGCATCTTCACATCGTAATCGTGATCGTCGATGTTCGGACGCATCTTGATCTCTTTGATGTCCTGCGTCTTCTGCGTTTTGCGCGCGGCGTTCGCCTTTTTCTGCGCCTCGTAGCGGTGCTTGCCCACGTCGAGGAACTTGGCGACCGGCGGATCGGCGTTGGGAGAAATCTCGACGAGGTTGAGGCCGATTCCGTTGGCCTGCTCGATAGCCTCGCGGGTGTACATCACCCCGAGGTTCTCGCCGTTCTCGTCGATGACGCGAACCTTGTCGGATTGAATCATGCTATCGTAGCGCGGGCCGCTCTTTACGGGCGGGGCCAGCATGCGCCGGGGGGGACGGGCTATGGGGCGTTCTCCTGGAAATTGCCTTTGGTCAGGGGCCGCTACTTAGGGACGAATCGCCTGCGAAGGAAGGGGGCCGATTCAGGCGGCCGCACGCCACAGGGGAAATGTGGCAAGCTTGCCACCAGCAGGCACGAGAGCGTCGATCGCACGCGCGGGCTGTAACACCCTGAGAATCTCGTGATCGGCCGCATCCATTCCGCCGGTAAGCGCACCGTAAGCGGGCAGGATCATCCGTCCGGCACCGTCGGCATCGGTGCTGATCACCGCGCAGGGGCGTCGGATTCTCCGCTGGCGCACGGTAATGTGGAGGCGGGGGTGATAGTGGCCAGACAGTTCCGGCCTCGTCTCCCCCCGCGTGGCCCTGTGGCGCAACACCAGCCCTGCAATCTCCAGCTCTTCCGCAAGGGTACCACCCGCCGTCGCTTCCATCGCAGAATCGTGGTTGCCCGTGATCCAGACCCAGTCCGTTGCACGGGTGAGGGCCGCCAGCATCCCCGCGGCGTGCGGTTCGAGCCGGGAGGGGCCCGCCGAATCGTGGAAGTTGTCGCCCAGGGTATAGACCCGGCGCGCACCCGTCTCGCGAATGGCCAGCGCAAGGCGCTCCAGCGTCTCGCGGCTGTCGTAAGGGGGAAGCATCTGTCCGTGCCGCGCAAAGAAGCTTGCTTTTTCGAGGTGCAGGTCGGCCACCAGAAGCGCGTTCTCGCGCGGCCAATAAAGTGCGCGCCCCTGAATCAGGGCAAACTCCTGGCCTGCGAACGAAAAGGGAACCATTGGTTGCTCTTGCCCCGGTGCATCGGGCTTGGCAAGGGTGGCAGGACATGACTGACTGGACCCCCCAAACCGCCCGCGCAAAGGATTGGTTCGAGTCGCTACGCGACCAGATCTGCGCCGCATTCGAGGCTATCGAACAAGAGGCGGGATCGGACGCGCGCTTCGAATATGCACCTTGGAGCCGAGAGGAAGACGGCAACGACAATCCCGGCGGAGGCGTTCGCGGCGTCATGAAGGGCAAGGTGTTCGAGAAGGTCGGGGTCAACGTCTCGACCGTCCACGGCGCTTTCGCTCCCGGCTTCGCGGCGACGATTCACGGTGCGGACGACGACAACCCCGGCTTTACCGCCACCGGAATCAGTCTCGTCGCGCACATGGCCAATCCCCACGTGCCCGCCGTCCACATGAACACGAGGTTCCTGACGACCGGCAAGACGTGGTTCGGGGGCGGGGCGGATCTCAATCCGCCGATCCCCTACGAAGAGGATACCGCCGAATTCCATGCGGCATTCCGGGCGGCCTGCATGGCGCACAACCCGACTTACTACGAACGCTTCGCCAAGTGGGCCGACGAGTATTTCTTCATTCCGCATCGCGGCGTCCACCGGGGCGTCGGCGGGATTTTCTACGACCACCTCGAATGCCCGGACGACGCGGCGTGGGAGCGCAATTTCACGTTCACGCAAGACGTCGGCAAGGCTTTTCTCGACGTCTACCCTAAGCTTGTGCGAAGGCGCATGGGCATGGAGTTCACGCCCGAGCACAAGCGCACCCAGCTCGAATGGCGCGGACGCTATGCCGAATTCAATCTGGTCTACGACCGTGGTACCCTGTTCGGCCTGAAGACGGGCGGCAACATCGAGGCGATCCTGATGAGCCTGCCGCCCGAAGCGGTCTGGACCTGATCGCGCCGGCGGCTAACGGGGCGCGTAAACCCGCACCCAATCGACCTCCATCGACAGTTCGCCGCGCTTGATGCGTTCGGCGGTCGCGAGTGGGAGGCCAGGATAGGGCTGCTTGGCGGTGTTGTTCTTCACCGGGTAGGCGCCGCCGAGCGCGAAATTGACGATCACGTGTTCGGGATTGTCGAACACCCAATTTCCGTAGTGTTCGACCATCGGCCGCGTGACGCGGTATGTGAGGCGGTCGTCGATGTAGAATTCGACAGAGTCCTTCTTCCATTCGGCGGCATAGACGTGCCAGCCGGTCGCATCCTCCCCGGGCGGGAAATAGAAACGATCGACAAACGGCGTTTCCCCCGAATATTTCGGGCCGTGCATCGCCACGCCGATCCAGTCCTTTTCACCGACATATTCCATGATGTCGATTTCGCCGGTGGACGGCCACGGTCCGTTGCCCAGGAGCCAAAAGGCCGGCCAGACCCCGACCGCGTCGGGCATCCGTATGCGCGCTTCGGCGCGGCCATAGGTAAAGTCGAACTTGCCCTTGCTCTCGATCCGTCCGGCGATGAAGTCCGCCTTGCGCCGCTCAATCGTGTCCACACCGGGCGCGTAGCGCGGGGTGAGGACCAGGGACCCGTTTCGAACCTCGAGAACGTCGGGCCGATCGACATAGGCCTGCTGCTCGTTGTTGACCCAGAAGTCGGGTCCGATGACCTGCCACTTGCTGCGGTCGAGCGACGTACCATCGAACTCGTCGGCAAACAGGAGCGTCCGCCCCGTTGTGGGTGCATCGTCGGCGGGAGCGATCGTCGCGCAACCGCTGAGCGCCAGGGCGGCGGGAAGGGCGAACGGCAGAACGGTCAGTCTCACGGGCAGCCTCTCGATCGTTATCTTGTGAACGTTCTCATAACGTGCGTCAGCGAGGCTGCCAAGCGCCCGCGAGGTATGTCCTCAGGATGGAACCAGCCAGTATCGGATCGCCATCGCCACCAACCCTAGTGCTGCGACGCTGGCTATCCAGATGGCGACCATCCACGCGAGGCGTTTGATGAGCGATGGCTCGGTCAATGGTAACCGTCCTGGTCGACCTTACCGCGGAATACCCAGTACGCCCATGCGGTGTAGGCGAGGATCAGAGGCATCGTGATGGCGACGCCGATCAGCATGAACGACTGGCTCCGTTCGGGCGCGGCGGCATCCCAGATCGTGACCGATGGCGGCACGATGTGCGGAAAGATGGTCACTCCCAGCCCCGCCATGCCCGTGAGAAACAGACCCAGTGAACAGCCGAACGGCGCTGCTTCGCGGCCTTGGGCTAGGGCGCGGAGCAGCGCGATGGCGAGTAGCCCCGTCACGAACGGGATCGGCGCTGCCCAGAGCAGATCGGGCATGGACAGCCAGCGTTCGGCGTATTCGGGCCGCAATACCACGTTGTAGAGGCTCACCGCGCCCATCAGCGCGATCGTCGCCCAGGCGGCGCGGACCGCCATCCGTCGCGCATGGTCCTGCGCGGCTCCCTCGAGCTTCCAGACGAGCCAGGTGCTGCCGAGCAGGGCATAACCGGCGACAGTGCCGAGGCCGGTGAGAAGGGTATAGGGCGTCAGCCAGTCCCACCAGCTACCCGCATAGGCACGATCCTCGACCGCGATACCCTGAAGCAAGGCGCCCAAGATCATCCCCTGCGAAAGCGCGGCTACAAGCGAGCCGCCTGCGAACGCGAGATCCCAGAAGCCGCGGTGTGCCGAGTCGCGCCAGCGAAATTCGAACGCGACCCCGCGAAACACCAGCCCCAGCAGCATCGCAATGATCAACGGGTAGGTCGCGGGCATGACGATCGCATAGGCAAGCGGAAACGCGGCAAACAGGCCGCCGCCGCCCAGCACAAGCCAGGTCTCGTTTCCATCCCACACCGGCGCGATGGAATTCATCGCCGAATCCCGCTCGCCGCCCACCGCGAAGGTTGGAAACAGGACCCCGATGCCAAGATCGAATCCGTCCATGACGACGTACATGAACACCGAAAAGGCGATCAGGAACGCCCAGACGAGCGGCAGGTCGATCATCGCTCGGTCTCCGTCGCTTCGCGCGGATCGCCTGCGTCCATCCCTTGCGCGGCGGGTGTGATGCCCGCCGCCCTGATCGGTCCGGCCACTCCGCTCGACGGTCCGCTTTCGCCGGTCTGCACTCCATCCGCCATAAGACGCAGGATGTACCACACGCCCGCGCCGAACACGGCGAAGTACACAACCACGAAAGCGGCCAGCGAAGTCGCGACGGCGGGGGCATCGAGCGGGCTGGCGCTGTCGGCGGTGCGGAGCAGGCCGTGGATGGTCCAGGGCTGTCGACCGACCTCCGTCGTGATCCAGCCGGCAAGGACCGCGACGAAGCCGGATGGCGCCATGACAAGTGCGGCGCGGTGCAGGCCTTTCGACTCGTAGAGCCTGCCGCGCCAACGCGCGAACAGGCTCCACATGCCGAGTGCGAGCATCGCCATGCCGATGCCCACCATGATGCGGAACGACCAGAAGACGATTCCGACAGGCGGGTGGTCTTCGGGCGGTATGGTATCGAGGCCGTCGAGCGGTGCATCCGGATCGTGCTTGAGGATCAGGCTCGACGCCTTGGGAATTTCTATCGCGTAACGCACCGTGCCCGCTTCGCTGTCGGGGATGCCGAACAGGATCAGCGGTGCGCCGTCCGGATGGCTCTGGTAATGCCCCTCCATCGCCATGACCTTGGCCGGCTGGTGTTCGAGCGTGTTGAGGCCGTGGAGGTCGCCCAGAACGATCTGCAACGGGGCAACCAGCGCCGCCATCCACATCGCCATCGAGAACATCGTGCGCGCGTGCGGCTGGGTGCGATCCTTGAGCAGGTGCCATGCACCTACCCCGCCGACGACGAATGCAGTCGTCAGGTATGCCGCAGTGATCGTGTGGAGCAGGCGATAGGGAAAGCTGGGGTTGAAGACGATGTCCCACCAGCTCGGCCCCGGCAGGAACTGGCCGTTGGCGGCGATCTCATACCCCGTGGGCGTGTGCATCCAGCTGTTGACCGACAGAATCCAGAACGCGCTGATGAAGGTGCCGAGTGCCACCATGCAGGTCGCGGCAAAGTGCAGGCGCTTGCCGACCTTCTTCATCCCGAACAGCATGACGCCCAGGAATCCCGCCTCCAGGAAGAATGCGGTCAGCACTTCATAGGCCATCAGAGGTCCGATGACTGGCCCGGCCTTGTCGGAGAATACGGCCCAGTTCGTGCCGAACTGGTAGGACATGACGATCCCGCTCACCACGCCCATCGCGAAGGCGACGGCGAAGATCTTCAGCCAGAACTTGAACAGGTCGAGATAACGCTGCTGTCCGGTCTTCAACCACAGCCCCTCGAGCACCATCAGATAGCTTGCCAGGCCGATCGAGAACGCCGGGAAGATGAAGTGGAAGCTCACCGTGAAGGCAAACTGGATTCGGGCTAGAAGCAGCGCGTCGAGGTCCGGCATGATCGGCAGGTATGGCGTGTCGTCGGGCTTCGCTCAATCCGCGTTTCCACACACTGCGTTGCAAGGAATGCAACGCTGCAATTGCGAAAAGACTTGCCGCGCGCCGAACAATCCGCACATCGTGGCGGCAAGATGCTGCGACAGTACGAACTAGTGGAACGGGTCAAGGAATACGACCCGGACGCCGACGAGGCGCTGCTCAACCGCGCCTACGTTTATACGGTCCAGAAGCATGGCACGCAGAAGCGGGCGAGCGGCGACCCCTATTTCAGCCACCCGGTCGAGGTTGCGGGCCTGATGACCGACCTGAAGCTGGATCAGGAAACGATCATCACCGCGCTGCTCCACGACACGGTCGAGGACACGCTGGCGACCATCGAGGAGGTGGAAGAGCTTTTCGGCCCCGATGTCGCGCGGCTGGTCGACGGCGTCACCAAGCTGTCGAAGATCGAGGCGATGCCCGAGAACGAGCGTGCGGCGGAAAACCTGCGCAAGTTCCTTCTAGCCATGAGCGAGGATATCCGGGTGCTCTTGGTGAAGTTGGGTGACCGGCTGCACAACATGCGCACGCTGCACTTCATAAAGTCGCCAGAAAAGCGCCAGCGCATCGCCCGCGAAACGATGGATATCTACGCACCGCTCGCCGAGCGGGTTGGGATGTACGAGTACATGCGCGAGATGCAGATGCTCGCATTCGAGCAGATTGAGCCCGAAGCTTACGGCACGATCACCGGCCGCCTCGCGCAGATACGCTCTGCCGACGGCGGACAGGTCGATGCGATCGCTTTGGCAATCAAGCAGGCGCTTGCCGCGGCGGGCTTGACCGTCGAGGTCTCCGGACGGGAAAAGCACCCCTATTCGATCTGGCGCAAGATGGCCGAGCGCCATGTCAGTTTCGAGCAGGTGACCGACATCATGGCGTTCCGCGTGATCGCCCAGAACGACGCCGACTGCTATCGCGCGCTCGGCGTGCTGCACACGACCTGGCAATTCATCCCCGGCAAGTTCAAGGATTACATCTCGACGCCCAAAACCAACGGTTACCGGTCGCTGCACACAAGCCTGATCTACGAGAATTCGATGCGGGTGGAGGTGCAGATCCGCACGAAGCAGATGCATCGGACCAACGAATTCGGCCTTGCCGCGCATTGGGCCTACAAGCAGGGCGAACGACCGGACGGGCAAGTCGGCTGGCTGCGAGACCTGATCGAAATCGTCAATGCCAGTCACGATGCCGAAGAACTGCTCGAGCATACCCGTCTCGCGATCTACCAGGACCGGATTTTTGCCTTCACGCCCAAGGGTGCACTGTTCCAGCTGCCGAAGGGGGCGACGCCGGTGGATTTCGCCTTCGCGGTGCACACCGATCTCGGCGCGCAGACGGTCGGCGCGAAGATCAACGGCCGACACATGCCGCTGCGGACGGTGCTCAACAACGGTGACGTCGTCGAGATCATCAAGGGCAAGAACGCCGAACCGCAAATGAGCTGGCTCGGCTTCGTAACCACGGGCAAGGCGCGCGCATCGATCCGTCGTGCCGTGCGCCTGAAGGAGCGCGACGAAGTCGCAACCTTGGGCCGAAAGCTGTTCGACGAGATCGCCGCGCGGCTGCCCGCCAAGATCGGCAAGAAGGCGATCCGCGAAGCGGTCAAGCGGCTCGATCTCGAGGACGAAGACGAGTTGATGTATCAGGTCGGCGCCAACAAGCTGGGCGACCGCGCGGTGATGGAGGCTCTGGTTCCCGGCAGCACCTCCGACCTCGGAGAGACGGACGAAGTTCCACGGCAGGAAAAGGCCATCTCGATCCGCGGCCTTACCCCGGGGGTCGGATTCCACCTCGCCGATTGCTGCCACCCGGTCCCGGGCGATCGGATCGTCGGCCTTCGCAAGACCGATGCACCGGTGGAGGTCCATACGATCGACTGCCTGGAACTTGCGAGCGGGATCGACGCGGACTGGATCGACCTCAATTGGGGCAAGCGAAGCCAGGGCGCGGTCGGGCGGCTGCGGGTGACGCTTTACGACCGGCCGGGCACACTGGCCGAAATGGCCGGGCTCTTCGCGCAGAATCATGCCAACGTCGTTGCGCTCGACCAGACGCAGAACGATCACCCGTTCACGACCTACGACGTCGAGCTCGATGTCGCGGACCTTGCGCACCTCACCCGCATCCTCAGCGCCCTGCGCGCCAGCGACGCCGTCGCCCAGGCCGAGCGCCTGTGATCGATTGCCTGATCGAGGGGCTGGACCACGTCCAGATGGCGATGCCTGCGGGAGGCGAGGATCGTGCGCGCGCGTTCTATGCCGGCGTTCTCGGGCTAGCCGAAGTTCCCAAGCCTGCCGACCTCGCGGCGCGAGGCGGCTGCTGGTTCGAGGGCGGCGGGGTGTCGATACACCTCGGCGTGGATGCGGATTTCAGGCCCGCGTCCAAGGCGCATCCGGCATTCCTCGTGCGTGATCTGGAGGCGACGAGAATGCGCCTCGCAGCCGCGGGCGTCGCGTTTGCCAACGGCAAACCGATCGACGGATACGAGCGCGGCGATATTGCCGATCCATTCGGCAATCGCATCGAGCTGATGCAGCGACTCTGAAGGTCCGCTCAAGCGCAATGCGACTGGCTCTCTACGAACCCGAAATCGCCGGAAACGTCGGCGCGGTCTTGCGGCTGGGCGCGTGCATGGGCGTCGCTGTCGACCTGATCGAGCCGATGGGCTTCGAGTGGGATGACCGGCGGGTGCGCCGGACCGCGATGGATTACATCGATCATGTCGACGTAGCGCGCCACGCCGGTTGGGATGCGTTCGCCGGGACCGTCGGCAATGCCCGTCTGGTGCTGTTCACTACCAAAGCAACGCAATCGCTCTACGACTTCGCGTTCTCTCAGGACGACGTCCTGCTGTTCGGCAAGGAAAGTGCGGGCGTGCCCGATATGGTCCGCGATGCAAGCCATGAGAAGCTCCGCATTCCCATGCGGCCTGCCGTGCGATCCATGAACCTTGCGACATCCGCCGCGCTCTCGGTCGGCGAGGCGCTCCGCCAGACCGGTGGGCTTGGCGCCTAGGGAGCCCGGCGAACGGGCACGGGTATGTTGCATATGTCCGCGCCGCCCGCCGGAACGATGAAGAAGGGGTCTCTGCGGTTGGCCCTCGCATCGGCATAGCGGGTGAAAGTCGTGCTGTCGGTAGACAGGTATTCGTAGGGGGGCAAATCCGCGATGTCGCTGCCCAGACGGATCGATACTATCGGCGTTCGCTCATCGGGCGTCCCGTAGAACCCCAGCGCTTCCGTGCCGCGGGGCAAAGTGGACAGGTGCTCGATCCCCTCGATCACTCGTCCCACCAGCGCGATGTTGCGGTCTAGGTGGCGCGGCGCATGACCGATGACCGTGTAGAGTTCGGCGCCCGAGCCGGCGTCTGGCGGCATGTTTCTACCGACACCGACCGAGCCGTAGCAGTGGACCGGCCACTTTGCTTCGGCCATCCAGCCGATCGGCCATCCGCGGTAAAAGCCATGGTGATTGGCGTAAGGACCGTTGGCCCATTCGAACCATGTTGCATCACCCGATTTTCGGGTCGTTACGTAATCCGCCTCATTTGTTCTCGATAGACCTTGCGGCAGCGCCCTGGCTCTCGCCGCATCCTCGGCGTCGGGATCGCCCCACTGGACGACGTAGTTGTCCTGGGTCCGCACGATCGCGAGGCCGTTCCACCATCCTGCCTTCGCCAAAGTGCGAATGTTCGCGATCCACGGTTGGCTGAACGGTGGCGGCATGAGCTGGATGACAACCCGTCGCGCTTTCCCGTCGCGGTCGGGCGCGAGGTCCATGACCAGCAAGTCCTGAGGCGCAATCCGCATCCATTCGCCGGCCGCGGCGGCGGCCACGATCTCGCCGGGCGAGGGTGGAACAGGGGCTTCCTGCTGGGCGCCAACTGGTGAAGCGGCAAGGGCGGCGACGAGGGCGAAATGTTTGATCATCCAAGCGTTGTGCCACGCGCTGGGCGCAAAGCAAGGGTCAGTCCGCGGCATTCTCGAGAGCATGCATGTCGTCATCGCTCAAGCCGAAGTGATGGCCGATTTCGTGGATCACCACGTGCGCGATCAGGTGTTCGAGATCGTGTCCGTCTGCCACCCATTCGTCGAGGATAGGCTGGCGAAACAGGCGCACCCGGTTAGGCATCTGCCCGCTGTCCGAAATCGACTGATCGGTCATGCCGATACCCTCGAACAATCCGGTCAGCTCGAACGGATCCTGGATGCCCATTTGCGCCAGCGTTTCCTCGTCGGCGAATTCCTCCACGCTCATCACGACATCGCCGATGTGGGCTGCAAATTCGGCCGGGAGCCGTTCCAGCGCGGCAAACGCCATCGCTTCGAATTCGGCAGGGGATGGCGGCGCTCCGAACGTGCGTTTCATTGGGCGGCATATGATTGGTCGTGGCACGCTTGTCACCATCGGCACACATGGCTAGGGGCGCGCTTCCAGTGCATGCGGAGCGGTGGCCGAGTGGTCGAAGGCGCTCGCCTGGAAAGTGAGTATACGTCAAAAGCGTATCGAGGGTTCGAATCCCTCCCGCTCCGCCAGCCACCTTCCGATCATTGAATGCGAGTCACGCGCATCCACACCAAATGGTGTCGTTCGCCACTCCCCCGAAGACCTAAACACAGGCAGGTCGGAGCACCTTGCGTTCGAACTCTCGTTCCGCCATCCCTCCGGTCAAGGGACACAGGGGGGGCGCCCTCCGCCACATCGAGAGAGTCTGAATGCTGTCGAAGCTTCCGTTCGTTTGCGTCTTGCTGGCGGGTTCCGCCATTGTTTCCGCGCAGGAGGCACCGCCGGTCGAAGCCTCGCCGAGCGAAGCGGCCTCCCAGCATCAACCGCCGGCGAATTCGGGTGCGGATCCCGCCGCTGCGAAAGCCGCTTCGGCCTGGAGCGTGGACGCACCGCAAGGGCTCACCTTGCGCAAGGTGTCGATCGACACGAGCGAAGGCACGTGGATGAACGTGGACGTGTCGCCCGACGGCACGCGCATCGCGTTCGACATGCTCGGCGATATCTACGTCATGCCGATTTCGGGCGGAACACCGACCCGTATCGCCGAAGGCATGGCTTACGATCAGCAGCCGCGCTGGTCGCCGGACGGCACCCGGATCGCATTCGTTTCGGACCGGGGCGGCGGCGACAATATCTGGATCATGCGCGCCGATGGCTCGGACAGGAAGCAGCTGACGAAGGAAGACTTCCGCCTCCTCAACCAGCCTAGCTGGAGCCCCGACGGCCGCTACATCGTGGCGAAGAAGCATTTCACCACCGCCAGGTCGCTGGGGACCGGCGAGGTGTGGCTATATCATGTCGACGGGGGCAGCGGCGTCCAGCTGATCAAGCGCGTGGACGAACGGCACCAGAAGGAACTGGGCGAGCCGACCTTCGCGCCCGATGGCAAGCACATTTATTTCAGCCGCGACATCACGCCGGGCGCAACGTTCCAGTATGCCCAGGATTCCAATCGCGGCCTGTTCGCGATCGAGCGCTACGAACTGGAGACGGGCGAGACGCGCCGCGTGACCGGCGGGAACGGCGGCGCGGTGCGGCCCAATCCTTCACCTGACGGGAAATACCTGGCTTTCGTTCGCCGCGAGCGGGCCAAGTCCAAGCTGTATGTGCGCGATCTGGCGAGCGGCAACGAACGCAAGCTGATGGACCTGCCCGACCAGGACATGCAGGAGACGTGGGCCGTCACGGGCGTCTATCCGAACATGGACTGGACCGCGGACAGCAACGAGATCGTGCTGTGGAGCGGCGGAAAGATCCGGCGAGTCCCGGTACGCGGCGGAGAGGCGCGCGACATTCCGTTCTCGATCGCGGACGACCGCACTGTCGCGCAATCGCTTCATCCGGAAATCGAGGTCGCGCGCGACACCTTCCAGACCAAGATGGTGCGGTGGGCCCAGGTCTCTCCCGACGGGCGCCAGGTCGTGTTCGAATCGCTGGGCAAGCTGTGGGTCAAGTCGGCCAACGGTGGAGAGCCCCGGCGGCTTACCCGCACGGCCGCCGATCGGTTCGAAGCCTGGCCCAGCTGGTCTCGCGACGGAAACTCGATCGTGTTCGTCGATTGGACCGACCAGGAACTGGGCCGGGTCATGACGGTGCCCGCCAGCGGCGGCACGGCGCGCCCGGTAACGACCGAACCGGGGCATTATTCCAGTCCGCGCCTGTCCCCCGATGGCAAGATCATCGTGTTCGAGGCGGGATCGGGAGGCGGGCTCACCGCCGATCGCTGGAACCGCGAAGGGGGCACCTACATGGTCCCCTCGGGCGGCGGCAAACCACAGCTGGTCGAGCGCGGCGGTGGTAATCCGCAGTTCGGCGCAAGTTCCGACAGGGTGTTCATGAGCGGCCGGTCGGGTGACAAGTTGCAGCTGTTCAGCACCGATCTCTCCGGAGAAGCCCGGCGTACCCATGCCTCGGGCGACCTGACGAGCGGTTTCGAGGTCTCGCCGGACGGTCAGTACGTCGCTTTCCGGCAGAACTACGAAGCGCACCTGATGCCGCTGCTGCCCGGTTCGCAGGACGTAACCGCGGCGACCGACAAGGGCGCGCTGCCCGCTGTCCGCCTCAGCCAGGGCGGCGGCGACTTCATCCATTTCTCTGACGGCGGGCGCCGCGCGCACTGGAGCATCGGGCCGGTCCTTTACAGCGCCGACACCGGGAGCCTTTTCAACGGCGAATACAAGTATCCGGATGCCGGCCTCGACCTGTCCCGGACGGTGCGCGCGGACCACACGGCGGGGACAGTCGCGTTGACCGGCGCGAGGATTGTCACGATGCGCGGTGAAGATGGCGGGATCATCGAGGACGGCGTCATCCTCGTGAGCGGAGATCGCATCACCGCAGTCGGACCGCGAGCAGACGTCGTTGTCCCTGCAGGCGTGCCCGCCGTCGACCTCAGCGGAAAGACGATCGTTCCCGGGTTCATCGACGCGCACGCGCACGGACCGCAAGGCGTGAACGGCCTGGTGCCGCAGCAGAATTGGTCGGCGATGGCCAATCTCGCGCTGGGCACGACCACGATCCACGATCCGTCCAGCAGCGCGATCGAGATATTCGCCGCGAGCGAAATGCAGCGAGCCGGACTGATCCTTGCGCCGCGCATCTTCTCGACCGGCGAGATCGTCTATGGCGCCAAGGCTGCAGGCCGCTTCGCCGAGATCGGCAAGCTCGACGACGCGCTGGCCCACGTCCGCCGTCTGAAGGCGCAGGGCGCGATGAGCGTGAAGAACTACAACCAGCCGCGGCGCGAGCAGCGCCAGATGGTCGTCAGCGCCGCCCAGGCGGAAAACATGCTGGTCGTTCCGGAGGGCGGATCGCTGTTCAACATGGACATGAGCCTGATCCAGGACGGAAATGCCACGGTCGAACACAACGTCCCCGGAAGCGTCTTCTATAAGGATGTCCTGCAGTTCTGGTCGCAGACGGGGGTGAACTACACGCCGACGCTCGTGGTGGCTTATGGCGGGCCCGGTGCCGACCCCTATTGGCGAGCCCGTACGAACCTGTGGGAACACCCGTTGCTCATGGCGCACATTCCCCCGGGCACGCTGGCAGCAGCAGGCGCTCGGCGCGAAATTGCGCCCGAAGATGACTACGCCGATACGTGGGCGGCACGCGAGGCGCGCAAGCTGGCCGATCGCGGTATCCAGGTGAATATCGGCGCGCATGGCCAGCAGGATGGCATCGGCGCTCACTGGGAAATGTGGAGCTTCGTGAAGGGTGGATGGACGCCGTTGCAGGCCTTGCAGGCCGCGACGTTCATGCCTGCCAAGACGCTTGGCATGGCCCGCGATCTCGGAACTCTGGAAGCCGGGAAGCTTGCCGATCTGGTCGTTCTAGACGCCAATCCGCTCGAGAATATTCGCAACACCGAAAAGGTGTCGCGCGTGATGCTCGGCGGGCGGCTCTACGATGCGGCGACGTTGAACGAACAGGTGACCGGCGATCGCCGCCGCGCGCCATACTGGTGGGAGGGAAGCAGCGATTGGGCTGCTGGAAAACCCAGCGAACCGGCGCATCGGCACTGATAGCGACCGCGAATCGACTAACGGCAGTGCCTGCGGGATCGGGCACTGCCGCGTCGTAACCCAGCCGGAAGATCGACCGTAAATTCGCGGGCTTGTCTGTTGCCGGGCGCTGGTCCAAACATCCGTCCGAATGGCGCAGTTTCCCGAAAAAATATACTCTTCGTTCGGCGGTATCCGGGTTAGCCGCAATTTCCGCAAAATCCTCCTCGTTCAAATCCCCCTGAATTCTCCGAATGCGCGCCCGATCTAGAGCATGTGCATTTCGCTTGCCAGCTTGCGGCACGCGCGGCAGGTTGACGCAAACGTAAAGTAAGCGGGAGAGCGGCGACATGGCATTCAAGACGCGGATCACAGAGATGTTCGAGGTCGAAACTCCGATCCTCATGGGCGGGATGACGGGGGTGGGCTATGGCGAACTCGTGGCCGCCGTCGCGGAGGCGGGCGCGCTCGGCTTTATCACCGCGCACATGTTTCCCAGCGGCGCGGCGCTGAAGGAAGAGATCGACAAGGTCCGATCGCTGACCAGCAAGCCGTTCGGCGTGAACCTGACGCTGCTGCCCTCGATCAACCCGATCCCCTACGACGAATACCGCGAGGCGATCATCGAAAGCGGGCTCAAGATCGTGGAAACCGCCGGACGCGCACCGACCGATCATTTGCCTGCGTTCAAGGAAGCCGGCGTCAAGGTCATCCACAAGTGCACCAGCGTGCGGCACTCCGAAAGCGCGGTGCGCAAGGGTGTGGACGTCATCTCGATCGACGGTTTCGAATGTGCCGGCCACCCGGGCGAGGATGACGTGGGCCTGGTGGTACTGCTGCCCGCGACGGTCGATGCCTTGCCGGACGTGCCGATCGTTGCGAGCGGCGGGATGGCCGACGGGCGCAGCCTCGTCGCCGCGCTCGCGCTTGGTGCCGATGCCGTCAACATGGGCACGCGGTTCTGCGCGACGCAGGAGGCCGCGATCCACCCCAACGTGAAGAAGCAGATCGTCGAGAACAGCGAACTCGATACGGTGCTGGTCGGCCGCCCGTTCCGCAACACCGCGCGGGTGGCGCGTAATGCGGTGTCGGAAGAAGTCGCCGCGATCCAGCGCAACCCGAGCACGACCTTTGACGAGGTCAAGCACCTGATGGCCGGCGCGCGCGGCCGCGAGCTCGTCTATGCCAAGGGCGACATGGATGGCGGCATCTGGTCGAGCGGCCAGAGCCAGGCGCTGGTCCACGACATCCCGACCTGCAAGGAGCTTGTCGCCAACATCATGGCGCAGGCCGAAGCCGTCCGCGCGCGACTCGATCGGATTGCGGGCTAGGGGGTCTTTCCTATCGCGCAATCGCCGCTATAGGGGCGGCGCGCTGATGGGGCGTCGCCAAGTGGTAAGGCACCGGTTTTTGGTACCGGCATTCGCAGGTTCGAATCCTGCCGCCCCAGCCAGTTCAACAAGTTCATTATAATTCAAGAACTTGCCAGTCGGATGGGCTCCTCTGTGGGGTCCATATGTGGGGTCCGATTGCGAGGTCCTCCTAGTCTGCGACAGCCACTATGGCTTCCACGCGAAATCGCCCGCCAAGTTTCCGCGCTTCGTTTTCCCCAACGCAGTGCCCACGAGCTATGGGCCTTGCTTCCCACCTTGGCTGGATTCCTGTATAGATACAGGTGGCAGCGAGATCCTTTCGGCCTCGCTTCCCGAAGGTGTTTTGACGGTTTCCTTCGAGATCGGTGCCCGCATCGTCGTTCAGGCGGGCGGCAACGGCCTCGGCTCCAGGGCGAAAGCCAGCTTCCCGGTGCGGGTTGCTTGGCCCTCAGCTGGTGAAAAGGAGAAGTCAGTGCTCTGTATTATCCAACGCCCCAACAGGGCACCGGACAATCTTCGGGGAGCTGGGATCGCGGGGCGGCCTCGCGAGGCGAGCAATGCGTCCGCCGCGCCCAATCGCCCAAGCGGCGGCGGAAACGAACCTGTTCACGGTTTGTTCCGCTGGCTGTTCGGGTTGGTTGCGTGTATAGCCTTGGCAGGCGGCCTTCCGGTCTACTCGATTGGATTGCCCGTTCGCGTCGAGATCGGTGCCCGCATCGTCGTTCAGGCGGGCGGCAACGGCCTCGGCTCCAGGGCGAAAGCCAGCTTCCCGGTGCGGGTTGCTTGGCCCTCCTACGTGCCGCCGGTGTGGTAATTTCCATGGGGAGCCGGCGGTAGCTATGAACGCATTCGAACGCGCTGTTTCGGCTGAAAATCTGTCCGTGGTTTGGGTTGAAAACTCAAGAAGCTGCGTCGCTCTTGCTTCGGTGTAGATAGGGTCTCTGCTGACAAGTTCGAAGCGAACCGTAAGCGCGAGATACGAGAAATACGCTCCCGTCTTTTTGGAGAGCGAGGCCGTTTCAAGAGTGACGGGTTGCTGGCCGTCGCGAAGAAGAAGCCAGACTCTGAAAAATACCGTATCATTTGCGTCCCGACGATGTCCGACCGTCTTATACAGTTCGCGCTCCTGCGGACGCTGAAGGACAAGCTACGCCCAATGGGCCTCGACAATCCTGTGTCCTTCGGAATCGCCGAGGGAGCCGCTCGCGGGGTTCAGGGCGCACGTAGGTTCGCTTGTAATGCTCGAGACGAGCACCCGTATGTCTACAAGACGGACATCCAGCAGTTCTTCGACAACATTCGGCGGGAGGAGTTGTCTCGGTGTCTGGGGCGGGTTGTTCGTCAGCCGTCGCTGTTACCCTATCTCAACGCGTTCTTGCAGACGGAGATTTCGGAAGGTTTCGACAGGAACTGGCGCTCGATCGTGAGCGCGAGCGGCATCCGTAGGGGGATAGGAGTTCGACAGGGGATGCCGCTATCTCCGCTGTTCGCAGGGGCATACCTCCGCGATTTCGACCGAGCGATGGTGAAGACGAAGGTCCCGATTGTTCGCTACGTAGACGATATCGTCGCATTTTTCGATTCAGAGGCGGCTGCACTCGATTTTCATGAACGGATCTCCGATGCACTAGGTGAGATAGGTCTTGCCCTCGGAGCGCCAAACGCAGCCGGGTCGAAGACAGCCATTATCCTGCCCGGTGAACCCGCTCCATTTCTTGGGATGGAGATCAGCAGGTCGCCCATAGGAAAACACCAGTTACGTGTCTCTGCCAACTGCATCGGCGATTGCGTAAACCGCGTGAGGGTCGCTGGCGACCTGGACTATCTACAGGAGAAAAAGGTCCGCCTCACAGGGATGGGGCAATACTTCCAATCAATCGTGAATGGATATATCCACGCGTATGCGGAAGCTCGCAACTGCGACGACCTGAAAACTGCATTGAAGCAGGCTGCCACGGTTGCCCAAGCCTCGATATTGCGTGAGCTATTCGGGCGAGATCGATTAGCGAACCTCTCGGCGAAGCAGTTCGATTTTATCGGTATCGAGAGAGATACGATCCTTCCGAAAAAAGCAGGGCGAAGCGAGCGCAAGCCTGAACTCACGCGGCCCGCTTCTCCACCCGCTGAATAGCAGCGCGGCTCACTCCGTACGTCTTCGCAAGTGCACCAAGGGACACACCTTCGGCCCGCTTCGCCAGCACTTCGGCCTGTTGCTCGTTCGTAAGCACTGGGGGACGGCCCAGCGCTGTTCCTTCGGCCTTCGCTCGGGATAGACCCGCTTGGGTCCGCTCAATCAACAGGTCGCGTTCGAACTCTGCCACAGCGCAGATGACGCCCATAGTCATTTTGCCCGCTGGGCTGGTGAGGTCGATACCCCCCAGAGCGAGGCAGTGGACCCGCACCCCGTCGGAAGCGAGCCGCTCCACCGTCGACCGAACGTCCATCGCGTTGCGGCCAAGCCGGTCCAGCTTAGTGACTACGAGAACGTCTCCGTCCTCCAGTCGGTCAACTAGGCGCGCGAAACCCGGGCGCTGCATAGCGGCAGTGGAGCCAGAGACTGTTTCCGTGATTGACCGCTTGTGATCGACGGTGAAGCCAGCGGCCTCGATCTCGCGAAGCTGGTTATCGTTTGTCTGATCGGCAGTGCTGACGCGGCAGTAAGCGAAGGTGCGAGCCATGAGGCCTCCTGTATCGGAATGGTGGCTCGGATATATCGCTACATCGGAATCCCGGTCAAGCTATTTTTCGATACAGGTTGAAAGGGTGTATCGAAACCGACCGTTTTCGTGCTCCTTGGCCGTGGTGCTTAGAGCAAGCGATGCTTCTCCTTGCGACCTTCCTCCAATAGCACGCAAATGTAGGCTCTCTCGTTGAATGCTTCGCCGATTGCTGATGCGAAGGCCTGCGCGTTGTCTCTGCACATTCGGAGCCCCACAGCGCGGCCTATGGGCGTATCATCCTCGGGGCGGTCTTGCTCTAGATTGCGCCAGTACCAAACCTCGTATTCGGCCTCCTCGACCACAAATGAGCAAGAGAACTCGGAGCCGTATTCTTCGCAGCCGGGCAGCCTATCGCATCCAGCAAGAAGCACGCTTGCTCCTGCTGACAAACCGGCTGCTGCTAGGGTCTTTAGGGAACCCATGTGATTGATCCTCCCGCAATACCAATGTCCCATTCTCATCTTAGTGCTCATGCGTCGACCCCGCCCGCGAAAGGTGGGGGGATGCCCCGCTGGGACACCACAGCCCAAGGATAAGAGGCTGCGATGTTACCCAGCGGGGCACCTTCGACGTCCCGACGGCCCCCATGGGGGGATGCCGGGCCTGTCCGTAGCGCCATACCGCTTCGGATTTTTTGAGCAAAATCTAACGGGCCTTGCGGGGCATCCATAGGATACCCAGCGTGGCCGCTAGGGTTTGCAGTTTAAGGGTGAAAATCGGCTGCAGGAGCGCGCAGAGATGCGTCAGGGGCACGAGGGTGCCCCGAGGTGCCACTTGGGCGCTCTGCGAGTCAGGATGGTGCGATTTAGCGGCAATCCTAGACCTTCTTGCCGATAGGCTTGGGTCGCAGGGCATGAAGCGGACAGTTCGCGCTGGCGCACTCGCTAACCTGCTGACGCCACGTCCCCGGCTGGTCCGGGTCGTAGATGCACTCCCGGCACTTGGCGAAGACTGCATCGCGGTAGGAGCCGCGTGGGGCGACCGAGGCCATCAGGCCAGCCCCCCGATGTCCTCGCGAAAGATACCGGGCATGATCTCGTAACGGGTCACCCGGTTACGTTCGGCAAACCCCGGCGACTTGGGGTCGTGGGGATCGACGTAGGGTTCATCCCGGTCATCGCGTAGCGCGGAGATGACGCGAGGCTTGCGACCCCTCATCACAGCACCTCATTGCGAGAGAAGCGCGCAAGCTGGTCGGCCAGTCCGTCAACGCGCCGTTTCCGTTCGTTGGCTGCGGCCTGCACCTTGGCTTCTGCGTGGATCGCCGCGTCTTCTTGCTGGCGCTTCAAGATGCCCACACTGTCCTGCAGGGCCTTGGCTAGTCGGCGCTGGGCTTCGATGCCGTGCTTGCCGTCCGGTGCCACGAGAAGGCTGCTCTTGTAGGCAAGCTCCTTCAAACGTCCTTCCATGGCCCGACGTCGGTCACCTTGCACCGCGAAGACCGGAACGGCCTCCTGCTTTCCCGTGGCCTCGTTGAAGACCGTGTCATGCCGTGAGACTTCGCCGAGTTCCTTGAAGATGCGATCGGCTTCGCGTTCGGCATCGGCGTGTTCGTTGGCGATTGTCAGGAGTTCGGAGTGATAGGGGAGCGCGTCAGGGCCGTTTCCAACGAGACGGCGAGTGGTGGCGCGCACGGACTGAATGGCCTTGAGGACAAGCTCCGCTTCCTTGCCTGCTCGCTGATCGAACGGGATGCCCTGGAGGTCGGCTTCGACCTTCTGGCGGAGGTCTGGGGGAAGCGCCGTGGCCTTCGGGCTGGAGAGCTTGAGTTCGCTGGGAAAGCTGGTCCCGCTGGGCACGTCATTGAAGGCGTCCATTGCAAGAATGCTGTCCGCGATGCCCTTGTCTTCGGGAGCGATGTCGTAGGAGGGCGGAGTGTAGGTGCTGCGCGTCTCGGCTTCCAAGCCGGACGCATTGGTGGTGTCGGTCATAAATGAGACTTTCTGGGTATGGGGTGGGTCAGGCGCACAAGGCGCACGTCGAAAGGCCCCGACGGTGAACCGAAGGAGCTGGTTGGGCTGGTGCCCGTGGGCGGGTGAGTGGAGCGGACCCGTCCGTGCCGCTATCCGGCAGAGCCGGAAGGGGAGTGCCCTGCTAGGGGGCGTGGGCGTGTTGGACACAAGCTGGTGCCCAATCGCCGAATGCGTCTGCGAAGGGGTCTCCCTCGGTGTCCTCATCGGCACCCTCGGTGTCCCGCAGGATCGCTGGGGTGCGCGGAGGCTGCTCTGTTCGCCAGAGACCATGGACCTGTCGGATGCGCTCTAGGGTCTCCGTGGGTTGCTCTAGGATACGCGCAGCGGCCCCGACGGCTTGGGCAGTCTGACAGGCCCGGGAAGCCCGGTGACAGGCGTCCCGCTCGGCACACCTGCAAGCCAGCTCGGCAATCGAGATGTAGCCCCGCTCATAGCGCAGGCGGATGCGGTGGAGGCCTAGCTGTTTCGGCTGGACTGCCGTCAGTGCCCGCTGGGATCGACCACGCCACATGGCGGACCATATCTCGTCCTTTAGTGCAATCTCTTGCTCACGACGCGCTTCTGCGCGCTGCTCGGCTGCCTTGCCCTTGGCGTTCTTGCGGCAGTCGCCACAGGTTATCGCCCGATGACCAGCCCTTTCGAAGTAGGAAGAGATTGGCTTGTCCTCCCCGCACTTTCGGCAGGGCTTCGTGTCGTTCATGGGGGTCTCCTGCCGATGATGTTGTGGGAGGGGTGGAGATAAAGGTTCACGTCGGGTGTCCCGAGGGAGAACTAAAGGAGAGGAACCATCTGTCTGACCTAGACCGTTCCAGCTTCCCTCCCCTATGTGTGCAACCGTTCTCACCGGCTGCCGCTATTCGTGTGAGGTTCACGACACCGCTCCTCCAAGTTTCCTTGGCGCAGCCCGGCTCTTCGCTACGGGGTGCCCTGCTCACGCGAGGGCGCAACTGTCTGACCTGAGCCGTCCAGCTTCCAGCGGGTCCTATGACTTCCCGCCGCTTGATTTCAGCTCAAGCTCCGAAGGCTGCCGCGATGCGCTCGTGGGGGCGGGAAAAGGTTTCTTCTCCAAGAGTGGGTGTTAATCGATTTAAGGACAGGTGGGCGCGGGGCGACCTGACCGAAAATGCTTCCTTCTCCAAGGGTGAGGGTTAATCGATTTACGGATAGGGGGCACGCGCTCGCCTGCCCCGAAAAAGGTTTCCTATTACCGAAAGTGAGGGTTAATCGATTTACGTATAGACAATCCTGCGCCCACTCGTCGTCCGAGAAAGCTTCATTCCCCAAGGGTGCGGGTTAATTGATTTACGGATGCGGCAGGGGTACGTCGGGGTAGTCAATCAAGGCGACGATCTCCGCCAGCCGCGCAAGCGACACTCCCGCTCCGTATCGCCCGAAGGTGAACCCCTTTTCGTGTCCAACGAGCTGGGCAACTTCGCTTTCGGGGACGCTCGCAGCCTCCAGTTGTCCCACGACGTTCTTGCGGAACGAATGGAACACCTTGCGGCGATCATCAAACCCCAGCGCCAGCTTGAAGCGTGAGAACTCCTTGCCCGCGTCCGCTCCAGCTTTCTTGCCGGGTCCTTCGGGATTGAACCCCGGCCAGATGCGCCCGGTGGGCTTGGCGTCCTGCCGCTTCAGAAGCCACGATAGGCGCGGATGTAGCGGAACGCGACGAACCCCCGCGACTGTCTTCGCGTCGGTTACCTGAATAAACGGCACCCCGTCTGCCTTCCGCACTTGCTCCCATTCAAGCGATGCGATTTCGTCCAGGCGCATCCCAGTGAACATTGCCACCTGCATCACCTCTACGAGGTCAGCACGCTTGGGCGGGGGATCGAACAGGCGCTGCAGTTCCTCCGTTTCCCATGCGAGATACCCGCGCACGTTCCGCCCGTCCTTCAGCTTCTTGTGAAAGCCGGAGAAAGGATTGTTGCCCTCGCAGTGGTCGCGCTCTTGCGCCCATTTCCAGAACGACTGGAGGGTCGCCATGTGGCGGTTAATCGTTGCATCGCTCAAGCCGCGCTCTTGCCGCCCGAACTGCTGTTGCAGCTGCGACCAAGAAAGACCCTTGCTCTTGGCGGCTGGGGAGCGGCCCCACAGTGGGTTGAGCTGCCGCAACGCATCTACGAACGCGGCAGCGTCGGACTTGCGAATGTCGCGAATGGGGCGCGGCCCCCAGTAGAGCGCGAAGAGGTCGAACGTGGCGACCTTCTGCTGTTCTGTATTGGTTTCCTTCAGGCCCTGCTGGGTGCGCCATAGCGTCAGATAGTCGTCAGCCAGTGCGCGAAACGTGGGTTCGAGTTCGACCCGTCGGGGCACTCTGCGGCCCTGCCGTTGCAACAGGGCGTCATTCAGGGCTGCCAGTCGGACACTGTCAGCTTCCGGCAACTCCTTGTCGCCAAACTGGTCGGCAATCTGATCGATCGCTCGCGAGATTCCGGCGGTGACTTCGTCGGGATCACCGGGGTCTCCTTGCAGGAGGAAGGCTCCGCCGATGGCATCGCCGAAGACACGCGAATAGATGTCGCGAAGGCGGCTGGGGTCCGGTGGTCCATCGTTCCCCATTTGCGCCCACTCAATCCGCAGGGCCGCTTCCCAGAGGTTAGCCTCTTGTAGAGCCTCCTTGCGGTCCGACGTCGCGAGATGGCGATATAGGAACTTCCGACCCTCGTATTTCGCGACCAAGTGGGAAGGGATACGGACCTTGGTTTGCCAGCGTTGCCGGTGCAGTTTGAGCGATGCCATGCGCCGCCCAATGGCAACCCCGGAGTCCCTTGGCAAGCCCCTGTGGGGTCCATTTGTGGGGTCCGTTTGTGGTGCCGTAACCCTTGGAAATGCTACCTTTTCAGAGAAACCAAGGGGTTAGATACCCCTTGTCAGAGTCTCCTGCCGCCCCAGCCAGTCTCTCATGACATGTACGGCAGCATTGCGGTTCGCGGATCGCGGTCGTAGCCTGCCGGCATGAACCCTTTCCTCCCGATCGTCGCATTCGCCGCCTTGCTGGGTGGCTGCCAGGTGGTCGCGCCTCAGCCCGAGCCGCGCGGTTCGTCGGCGATGGCGACTTTCGATCCGAAGTCGCCAGAGGGTCGGGGTCTGAAACTGGCGCGCAATCGGTGTGCCGATTGTCATTCGGTCGATTACGGCGAAAGCTCGCCCGTCCCCGATGCGCCGAGCTTCGCCGCCATAGCCAATTCGCGCGGGCTTACCGCGCCCATCCTTGCCGGATGGCTGGAGGATCACCGCAACTATCCCGAGGAAATGTACTTCGAGATTCCCGCTGAACACATCGCCGACCTCGCGGCTTACATGATCACCCTGCGGCGACCCGAGGCCGATCCCAAACCCTGATAGTCAAGGTCAGTCGGTCGGCGGACCTTTCCATTCCACGCTGGCCGACATGGCCTCATCCAGACCGTCGAAGTCGCTCGCCGAGTGCCGCTCGCGCAGGGCTGCGGTGTTGACGATCAGGCCGCGGCGCACTGCCGGCCGTTCGCCGATGGAGCGGGTCCAGCGGGCAAGGTTGCCGTACTCGTGGACCGACAGGAACCTTGCCGCGTCGCCGTAGATGGCGCCGCGCATGAACATCCCGAGCCATGTATAGGCCGCGATATCGGCGATCGAGTAGTCGTCACCGGCGAGGAACTCCGTCTCGCCCAGGCGCAGGTCCGCCACCGACAGGATGCGTTTCGTTTCCATCGCATAGCGGTTGATGGGGTATTCGAACTTTTCGGGCGCGTAGGCGTAAAAGTGCCCGAAGCCGCCGCCCAGAAAGGGTGCCGTGCCCATCTGCCAGTTCAGCCAGCTCAGGGTTTCGGCGCGGGCCGGAGCATCTTTCGGCAGGAGAAAATCGAACTTCTCGGCCAGATGGATCAGGATCGCCCCGCTTTCGAAGACGCGAAACGGTGCTGCGCCGCTCCGGTCCTCGAGCGCCGGGATTTTGCCGTTGGGATTGAGCGCGGTGAACCCGCTGCCGAATTGGTCGCCGTCGCGGATGTTGATCATCCAGGCGTCGTATTCGGCCGCATGAGCCGCTGCGAGCAGCTCCTCGAACATCACGGTGACTTTCTGGCCGTTCGGCGTGCCGAGCGAATAGAGCTGGAAGGGGTGATCGCCGACCGGCAGGTCCCTGTCGTGACGCGCGCCGGCGGTCGGCCGGTTGATGTTGGCGAATTGCCCACCGTTTTCCGTATCGTTGGTCCAGACCTTCGGCGGGGTGTAGGTATCGGGCATCGCGGCGTGTCTCCGGAAAATTGCGCTGCCAGGCAAATGGGCACCGCCTGGTGGAACCACAAGCCGCGGCACGCCGTTGCGCGAACATGGTCGCTCAACTCAAGCTCATCTATGTCGACGACGACATGCCCGGCATCACCCGCAAGCGCAGCGGCAAGGGATGGGCGTATTATGGGCCGAAGGGCGAGCGGATCACCGATCCCGACGAACGCGACCGGTTGAACCGCGTGGCCTTGCCGCCGGCCTATGTCGATGCCTGGTTCTGTCCCGCTCCGAACGGGCACATCCTGGCGACCGGGATCGATGCCAAGGGGCGCAAGCAATACCGCTATCATCCCGATTTCCGCACCGCCCGGGAAAGCGAGAAGTTCGACGGGTGCACGACGTTCGGTCGCCTGCTCCCGCTGGTGCGCAAGCGTGTGGAAGAGGACCTCAAGGCTCGCTCCCTCACGCGCGAACGGGCGATCGCGAGCGTCGTCCGACTGCTCGATCTGGGCGCGATCCGGGTGGGGAACGACGCCTACGCGAAAGCGAACAAGAGCTTCGGGGCGACCACCCTGCGTCAGCGCCATGCCCAGGTGAAGGGCCAGACGTTGCGGCTCAAGTTCAAAGGCAAGCACGGCATCGAGCGCGAGGTCGTCCTGTCCGACCGCAGCCTCAGCCGGGTCGTACGCGCGATGCAGGACCTGCCGGGCCAGCGACTGTTCCAGTATATCGACGAGGCTGGCGAGCAGCGCTCGGTCGGCTCGGCCGATGTGAACCAGTACTTGTGCGAGACGATGGGCGAGCATTTCACGGCCAAGAGCTTTCGCACGTGGCACGCCAGCGTTCTGGCCTTAAAGGTGCTCGCCGACAGCCATGGCCAGATGAATTTGAAGTCGCTGCTGCAGGAAGTGGCCGACCATCTCGGCAACACGCCCGCCGTGACCCGCCGGAGTTACGTCCATCCCGCCGTGATCGCCTTGGTCGACCGGCAGCAGAAATGGCGCGATGCACTGAAGATGCCGCGCGCAACGCGGTGGCTTTCGCGGGAGGAGAGAACACTCATCGACCTGCTGGAAGAAGCACCTGGCGCGGCGAAACTGTTGGCGGCGTAATCGAGCGCCGCGCCCATGATGATTTGAACACATGGCAAAGCGCACTGCCGAGACGCTCCATTCCGCGGTTCCGGACCGGCTCGAAGCAACGGCCTGCGCGGTATTGCAGGCAGCGCACGACCGCAAATTCACGATCGCGACAGCGGAAAGCTGCACGGGCGGTCTTCTCGCGGCACTGCTGACCGACGTACGCGGACTGGGTCACGTTTTCGATCGGGGCTTCGTGACCTATTCCGATGCGGCGAAATGCGACCTCCTCGGGATCGACCGAAGTCTAGTTAAAGGGTGCGGCGCGGTCAGCGAACCGGTCGCCCGCGCGATGGTGGCGGGCGCTCTCGCGCGATCGAAGGCGGACCTCGCAGTTTCGATCACCGGTTTCGCAGGTCCGGGCGATGACGATGACGAAGAGGGGCTCGTTCACTTCGCGTGTGCGACGCGAGACGGTCCATGCGACCACCGCAAGGAACACTTTGGAGCTATCGGTCGCGCAGGTGTCCGGATCGCCGCGCTTGAAGTCGCGCTCGCGATGATGGACAACGCGCTCCACGCATGAGCAAAACCGAAAGCCACACGTTCTATTCGCTCCACACGCACGGGCTGGTCCGTGTTGCCGCGAGCACGCCCCACGTCCGCACGGCCGACGTCGCGTTCAATCGCGATGCCATCGTGATGGAAGCCCGGCGCGCGCACGAGGCCCATATCGACCTGGTGGTCTATCCCGAGCTTTGTTTGTCGTCCTACGCGATAGACGACCTGCACCTGCAACTCGCCATGCTGGAAGCGATAGAGTCAGCGGTCGGCGAAGTGATCACGGCGAGCGCGTCCCTCAGGCCGCTACTGCTCATCGGCGCGCCTCTGCGGCACAACGGCCGCATCTACAATTGCGCGCTCGCGATCCATCGCGGGCGCCTGCTCGGGGTCGTGCCCAAGAGCTACCTGCCCAACTACCGCGAATATTACGAGAAGCGCTGGTTCGCGAACGGCCGTCAAATACAGGGCATGGAAATCGCAGTCGGTGGAGAGGTCGTCCCGTTCGGTACCGACCTGATCTTTGCGGCGGACGAACTGCCCGGTTTCCGCGTCGGGGTGGAAATCTGCGAGGATTTCTGGGCGCCGATCCCACCATCTACCTATGCCGCGCTGGCCGGGGCCACGATCCTGGCCAACCTGTCGGCGTCCAACATCGTCATCGGCAAGTCCGACGAACGCCACTTGCTGTGCCGCTCGCACTCGAACCGCGCGGTCGCTGCCTACGTCTATTCGGCCTCCGGTCACGGCGAGAGCACGACCGATCTCGCATGGGACGGGCAGGGCATGATCTACGAGCTGGGCGACCTGCTCTGTGAAAGCGAACGCTTCGCCCTGGAACCGGAGCTGTGCATCGCCGACGTCGATTGCGATCGCATCCTGTCCGAACGGATGCGGATGCAGACGTTCAACGACGCCGTCGAGGAAGCGGGGCGACCCGAGGATGCATTCCGCGTGGTCGGCTTCGCGCACGAACCCGATTTCGCCGACGTGGGCCTCGTTCGCCCGGTTCGCCGCTTTCCGTTCGTGCCCAATCGGGCGGACAAGCTCGACGAGGACTGTTACGAGGCGTTCAACATCCAGGTCGACGGCCTGATGCGCCGGTTCAAGTCCACCCGCGGCGAATCGATGGTGATCGGCGTGTCTGGCGGTCTCGATTCGACCCACGCGCTCATCGTCGCCGCCAAGGTCTGCGACCGGCTCGGCCTGCCACGCACCACGATCCGCGGCTACACGATGCCCGGTTTTGCCACCTCCGAGGGAACGAAGTCGAATGCCTGGCGCCTCATGAAGGCGCTCGGCATCACCGCGGAGGAAATCGACATCAAGCCCGCCGCCACCCGGATGCTGCACGACATCGGCCATGCCTTCGCTAAGGGTGAGCCCGTCCACGACACCGTGTTCGAGAACGTGCAGGCCGGGCTGCGCACCGATTACCTGTTCCGCCTTGCCGGCCAGCATCGCGGGTTCGTGATCGGCACCGGCGACCTCAGCGAACTGGCTTTGGGCTGGTGCACGTATGGTGTGGGAGACCAGATGAGCCATTACGGGGTCAACTCCGGCGTGCCCAAGACGCTGATCCAGTATCTCATCCGGTGGGCGACGCGGACCAATCAGTTCGATGCCGAGACCGACGCGGTGCTGGAGGATATCGTCGGGACCGAGATCAGCCCTGAACTCGTCCCCCCCGGTGCCGACGGCGCGATTCAGAGCACAGAGAGCATCATCGGGCCGTACGAGCTCAACGACTTCTTCCTGCACCACACCATTCGCTGGGGGCAGAAGCCGTCGAAGGTCGCGTTCCTCGCCTATCACGCATGGCGCGACGCGAGCCGCGGTCGCTGGCCGCTGGCATTTCCAGGTCACGCGAAGCACGAATACGATCTCGCCACGATCCGCCGGTGGCTGGAGAATTTCCTCCAGCGGTTCTTCGGTTTCAGCCAGTTCAAGCGCAGCGCATTGCCCAATGGGCCGAAGGTCAGCGCGGGCGGAGCCCTGTCGCCGCGAGGCGACTGGCGGGCGCCGTCGGACGCGGTTGCCGACGTCTGGCTGGCCGAACTGCGCGCCAAGGTTCCCGAAAGCTAGACAGCCGGGACCGTTCCGCCGCATGATCCGTTTCAACGCGAAACCATCATACGGACCGATCCGCCCATGCCCCGCATTTCTGCGATCGCCACCGCGGTCCCGGACCTCGATTTCGAGCCTGATTATCGGCGCTGGGCGCTCTCGCGACTGGGCGAGGGGCGCGAGGGGAAGCTGTACGAGCGAATGGCCAACCGCTCGGGCATAGAGCATCGCTGGTCCGTCCTCGACGAAGCCGACGCGCGGTTGGACGAAGGCGTCGGCTTCTATGGCGGAGAGCCGCCGAGTACCTCGGCTCGAATGGCGATCTATGCGAAGGAAGCGCCCGAACTCGCGCTGAAAGCGATCGCCGGATTGCCGGAGTTGGGCAGGGTTACTCACCTTGTCGTCGCCAGTTGCACAGGGTTCGTAGCCCCGGGTATCGACCAGATCGTCGCGCGCCGCCTGGGGCTGGGAGCAGACGTGGAGCGCGTGCTGGTCGGTTTCATGGGCTGCTATGCCGCCGTCACGGCGCTGCGCACTGCACGGCATATCGTCCGGTCTGAGCCGCTCGCGCGGGTTCTCGTGGTGACGGTCGAGCTGTCGAGCCTCCACCACCAGGAGGAAATGGACCTCGAGCCCCTCTTGATGGGTGCGCAGTTCGGCGACGGCGCTGCCGCGGCGATCGTTACCGCGCAGGAGGCCGGGCTCGAGCTGGGCGAGGGCATCTCGGCCGCGCTCGAGGAAAGCGACGAGCTTATCACCTGGCGGATCGGGGACACTGGCTTCCACATGCGTTTGTCGGGCGAGGTGCCCGGCCGGATCGCGACCGCGCTCGCCGATCCGGTCGTGCAACAGCGAGTAACCGGCGGTCGCGATCCCGGAGAGATCGCCGCATGGGCCGTCCATGCCGGGGGACGGTCGATCCTCGACGCGGCTGAAAAGGGTCTGCACCTCGCGCCGGATGCGCTCGACGCATCGCGCGAGGTCCTGCGGTTGTGCGGGAACATGAGTTCGTCCACGCTGATGTTCGCGCTGAAGCGGATCATGCGCGACCGTCCGGAGAGCGGCGTCGCGTTGGCGTTCGGTCCGGGCCTGGCGATGGAGGGGTTTCGGTTCGGCTGGGCGGATGCTGGTTGAGCGCGCCCTTAGCGAGGAACTGATGGACGATCCCGCGCTCGATGCGGGAACCTACACGCAAGTCCTCCACGACCTCGCGCAGGTCAACACGGTCACGCTGGCGCGGCGCCCGACGCTCGATTTCCTCGCGCGTTCAGTGGGTCAGAGGGCGAAGTTCAGACTCCTCGACGTCGGCTTCGGCGATGGAGACATGTTGCGCGCCATTGCCCGTTGGGCTCGGCGACGGGGTATCGAGGCGGACCTTGTAGGCGTCGACCTCAATCCGCGCAGCATCGCTGCGGCGAGAAAAGCGACGCCATCGGACCTGAAGATCGACTACCGTGCCGGCGATTATGAAGATCTGGCGAGTGAGGGCTGGGATTGCGTCGTCTCGAGCTTGGTGGCGCACCACATGACCCCTGCTCAGCTCGTCGCGTTCCTGCGCTTCATGGAGCGGGAGTCCGCAGCCGGCTGGTTCGTCAACGACCTGCACCGGCATGGTTTCGCCTACACCGGCTGGCCCGTCCTTGCGAAGGTCATGCGCTGGCATCCGATCGTGCGCCATGACGGGCACCTTTCGATTGCGCGCTCCTATCGCCCTGACGAGTGGTCGCCGTTGCTCGCCGAGGCAGGCATTTCCGGTGCACGGGTCGTCCGCCAATTCCCCTTTCGCCTGTGTGTCGAGCGATTGCGTTGAGCGAGCCGCTAATCCTTGGCGCGGGGCCGGCCGGATGCATGGCGGCGATCGCCCTCGCGAGCGGCGGGGTGCGGCCAACCTTGCTGGATCGCGACGCGACCGTGGGCGATGCCCTGTGCGGAGGTTTCCTGTCATGGCGGACGGCTGAACGGTTGCGTGCGGTGGGGATCGGACCGATCCAGCTTGGCGCGCATCCTGTCGAGACGCTCGCGCTGGTTGCGGGCAAATCCGAGGCGATCGCCGCCCTGCCGTCGCCCGGCTTCGGCCTCTCGCGACGGGCGCTCGACACCGCGCTGCGTCGGCGTGCAGTCACCGAGGGCGCGCGTCTGGTCATCGACCGCGCACGCACCGTACGTTCCGGGATGGTCGAGGGAGAGGAAGCCGATCATCCGGCCGAGGCGATCTTCCTCGCGAGCGGCAAGCACGATGTGCGCGGAGCCCCGCGGCCGCGCGAGGATGACGACCCGGCACTCGGCATTCGCATCCGTATCCCCGCTCATGACGCGCTGCGGGCGATGCTGCGAGGCCGGATCGAGCTGCACCTCTTTCGCTGCGGTTACGCGGGAATCGTCCTGCAGGAGGACGGTTCGGCAAACATCTGCCTGGCCCTGCGCAAATCGGCACTGGCAGATGTCGGCGGACAGCCGACGGCGCTGCTCGACCGGCTGGCGGACATGCATCCGCGCTTCGGTGAGCGGATGGCGTTCGCGCCGGACGATACAGCGATCGATACCGTGGGTTCGGTTCCGTATGGCTGGATCGCCCGCGACACGCAGCGGGGACTTTGGCGACTGGGCGACCAGGCCGCCGTGATTCCCTCGCTGGCGGGCGAGGGCATGGCCATAGCGATGGAAAGCGGCGTCGCGGCAGCGCACGCGTTCCTGGCGGGCACCGATGCTGCCACCTTCCAGCGGAGCTTTGCGCGGCGCGCGGCGCGGCCTATTCGCACCGCGAAGCTGATCTGGCAGGTTGCCGAAACGGGGGCGGGCGCACGGATTCTGACCGGAGTGGCCAGGGCGCTGCCGGCCCTCGCCAGGACGGCGATGGGACTGACGCGAATCTAGGGCCGATCGCTAGAGTTTCATCACCCAGCCATGCGTGTCGGGTGCATGGCCGCGCTGGATCGACACCAGCTTTTCGCGCAACTTGCCCGTCAACTGGCCGGGGCCGCCCGATCCGATCGTGAAGGCGCCCTCGGGACCCTCGACCTTGCCGACCGGCGTGACGACCGCCGCAGTGCCGCAGGCCATCGTCTCGAGAAGATGGCCGCTTTCCGCATCGCGGCGCCACTGGTCGATCGAGTAGCGTTCTTCGCGAATCGTCAGGCCTTCGTCGCGCAAAAGCTGGATCAGGCTGTTGCGGGTCACGCCGGGCAGGATCGTACCGGTGAGCGGCGGAGTGATCACGGTGCCGTCCGCGAAAACGAAGAACAGGTTCATGCCGCCCAGCTCTTCGATCCACTTGCGTTCGACCGCGTCTAGGAACACCACCTGGTCGTGGCCCTTGGCGATCGCTTCGGCCTGCGGGACGAGGCTTGCGGCATAGTTGCCGCCGGTCTTGGCCGCGCCGGTGCCGCCCGGTGCCGCGCGCACGAAGTCGCGGCTGACCCAGATGCTGACCGCGGGAACGCCCGACTTGAAATAGTTGCCCACCGGCGATGCGATCACTAAAAACTTGTACTCGCGTGCCGGCCGCACGCCGAGGAAAGCCTCCGACGCGAACATGAAGGGCCGCAGGTAGAGCGATCCGCCTTCGACCGTGGGAAACCAGTCGCGATCCTTAAGCACGATCTGGCGGCATGCCTCTACGAACAGCTCTTCGGGAATGTGCGGCATCGCCAGCCGGTCCGCCGAGGAGTTCATTCGCGCGGCGTTCGCATGGGGGCGGAACAGGGCGAAGCTGCCGTCGGGATGGCGATAGGCCTTGAGGCCTTCGAATATCTCCTGCGCATAGTGCAGCACCGCACAGGCGGGATCGAGCAGCAGCGGTTCGCGCGGACCGATGCGGGCGTCGTGCCAGCCCCGATCGGCATGAAAATCGACCGTCACCATGTGATCGGTGAACACGTTGCCGAAACCCGGATCGGCGATCGCCTGCGTGCGGGTTTCACCGGGCACGGGCGCGGGATGGGGGAGGTGCGCGAAATCCATGGTGCGTGCGGTTAGGGCGACCGGCGTCGCGGTGCAAGCGAAGCGAGATTGCGGCGACTAAAGACTGGCGGGCAGGCGCAGCTTGCGCGGTTGTCTCAGCGCGTGTCGTTGCCGGATATGAGAAGGGCGGCTCCTGGCTTGCAGGAACCGCCCTTCGCATGGTCAGCGGCCAGTGTGGCCGCCCACGAAGCCTCTATCGGCAAAAGTAGGATCTACCGATAATGCTCCGCGAGGGTCGACACCGACCTCCCTGCTGAACCATGAGACATCGGATCACCTCCTTTCGCGCTTAAAAAGCCAGACCGCCGTTTCACCGGTGGCCGAGAGCCGCGTGGGTCGCTGGCCTCAAGCCGGAATGTGAGTCTTTCGCGCGCGCAACACAAGTCTTGAAAATAAGTTTTTCACTGTCAGTATCGACACTTCGGGCTCGCTGGACAGGCGGGCCTTTTTCGTATCAGCGACAGTCTTCGATCACCCGCGTGATTTCCGGCCAAGTCGGCAGGTAAAGTGCCGATTGTCCGGGCACTTCGACGGCAAAGCGCCCCTTCGAGAAAGCGATCGCATCTAGAAGCGGGTCGGTGGGCGACAGGCTGGCGATGATCGACGGCAGGGTGCCCGATTGCGCGTTCGCAGTCAGCGCGCGGTCGGCAGTTTCGGTGCGAATCCGCATGGGCACGGTCTGCGTCCCGGTTCCGGCCCGCGCCAGGGTGATCCGCCGCTCGGTCTTCAGGCAGGTGACCGCGAAGCGCGCATCCGCACCCGAATCGCCGAACAGTGCCGCGGTCGATCCGCTCGCCGCGCGGTAATACCAGTCGCCGGGGGTCTGGGGCGCGTCCATCCAGGTGCCGTCTGCCGGTATCGGCACTGGTGAGGCCACCGGCGCGGGTGTCGGGGCAGGGCGTGCGACAGGCGGGGGCGGGGTCGGCTTCGGAGCCGGAGCGGCGCACGAGGCGGCGCCGATGCAGGCGATGACAGCGATACTTCCACGAAAGCGCATGTTTTCTCCCGGTTTGACAGCCGTTCAACGCACGCTAGGCGATCAAGGGTCCATGGGAAAGAAGCGCCTCGACCAGATCATCGTCGATCGCGGACTGGCGGAAAGCCGTTCGCGGGCGCAGGCGCTCGTCATGGCGGGACTGGTTTTCTCAGGGGATCGCAAGCTCGAAAAGCCGGGTCAGCAGTTGCCCGAAGACGCCCCGGTCGACGTGCGCGGACGCGACCATCCGTGGGTTTCGCGCGGCGGGATCAAGCTCGCCCACGCGATCGACGCCTTCGGGCTCGACCCCGCCGACGCGACCGCGATGGATATCGGCAGTTCGACGGGCGGTTTCACCGACGTCCTGCTGCAGAAGGGCGCGGCACGCGTATTCGCTGTGGATTCGGGCACGAACCAACTCGCCTGGAAGCTGCGGCAGGATCCGCGCGTCGTGGTGCTCGAGCAGACGAGCGCGCGGGTGCTGACCGCGCAGCAGATCGATGCCCCGTGCAACTGGGTGGTCTGCGATGCATCCTTCATCGGTCTCGCCAAAGTGCTCGAGCGCCCGCTGGAGCTTGCCGCGCCGGATTGCCGCCTCGTCGCGCTGATCAAGCCCCAGTTCGAGGTGGGGCGCGAGGAAGTGGGGAAGGGCGGGGTGGTGCGCGACCCGGCACTTCACCGGCGCGTGTGCGACGAAGTGCGGCTCTGGCTCGAGGGAAGCGGCTGGGCGGTCGACGGGATCGTGCCCAGTCCCATTACGGGACCGGAGGGCAACGTGGAGTTCCTCGTCGTCGCGAGACGTGGCAACGTTGCGTCCGCATCGGCACTCGGCCACAACCCGGCCGACGAATCGCCGTGACGGAGACTCAATGACCGCTCTCGCCTCCCGCGGACAGTTGCGCGCCAGTTTCATTCGCTGGGCGCTATTCACGGTGCCGCTCGTCGTGTTGCTGGGATTCCTGGCGGGCAGGCTGTCGGGCAGCGGTGCCGACACCATGTGGTTCGAATCGCTGGTCAAGCCGGCGATCTTCCCGCCGCCGATGTGGTTCGGGATCGTCTGGACCATACTTTACGTGATGATGGGCCTCGCTTTGGCGATGGTCTGCGCGGCCTGGGGCGCAAGGGGGCGCGGCATCGCTATCGCGGCCTTCGTGGTGCAGTTCGCCGTCAATCTCACTTGGTCGCCCACGTTCTTCGCACTGCACGAGATTCGCAACGCCCTCATCGTAATCGCCGTGCTCGACGTGCTGGTCATCATCACCATTGCGCTGTTCTGGCGGGTGAGGAAGATGGCGGCGGTCCTGCTGCTCCCCTACCTTGCGTGGATCCTGTTCGCGACGGTGCTCAACTGGCAGTTTCTCGAACTCAATCCCGACGGCGGGATAGAGGCACCGGCGAACGGCGCGGTCGAGCGCTACGAATTCTGACTTGCGGGCCGGACCGGGCAAAGCCACATAGCGTCCCATGCAAAGCGAAAACCCCATCGTCGCCGATCTCGTCAAGCTGGCCAATGCCGCAGCGGGCACTTTCGCTGGCATGACCCGCGAAGCGCGCGACGGAGCGCGTGAACGGATGCGCGAGGCATTCGGCGGAATCGACTTCGTCAGCCGCGAGGAATTCGACGCGGTGAAGGACATGGCCGCCCGCGCGCGCGAAGACGGCGACAAGCTCGCGGCACGCATTGCAGCGCTCGAAGCGAAGCTCGCCGACCGAACCTGACATTGCGCAAGTGCGGAACGGACCCTTTCCCGCTCGGTTGAGCGGCTGAAAGGACGTTTCCATGTTCACCCAGCTCAACCCCCCGATCCCGCTCCATGTCCTCGACAAGGGGGATGGGCTGGCGATCGGCCTGATCGACTACGGGCCAGAGCATAACCTGCTGTGGATCACCGCGCTCGACGCGACTGGCGAAATCTGGTGCGCGCCGAACCCGCAAGTGCGGATGCAGGCGAACTGGAGCATGGGGCGGGCAAAAAGCCCTGCGGTTGCGGCTTCGAAGGAGCGCATGGCATCGAAGAATGCGGGCCTTGGCGAAGCCTGCGCCGATTGTGCGGACCGGGTGCCCGAAGCCGCCTAGCTTTCCCGCGCGGCCGACCCGCCGACCACTCGCCAGACCGCCGTTTTGCGAAGCACGGGCTGGAACGGCGCTGTCTCGGTACCGGTGAACCAGACCTGCAATTCGTGATTTCCCAACCGCGCGAACAGAGCTTCGCGGCGCAGCGGGTCGAGGTGCGCGGCCACCTCGTCGAGCAGCAGCACGCTGGCCCGCCCGCGTGCGGCAATCGCGGCGTGCGCCAGTGTCACCGCGATCAGCATGGCCTTCTGTTCGCCGGTCGAACATTGCGCGGCAACCTGACCCTTGCCGGCCATCGTCACGCCCAGGTCGTCGCGATGCGGTCCGGCCAGCGTACGGCCCGCAGCTCGGTCCGCGCCGCGAGAAGCGCGCCATGCATCGGGATCGGGCGCACCGCCGGTCACGAGCGTGAGGTCGGGTCGGGCGAACGGTTCGGAGGGCAGGGCTTCCAGCTCGCCGACCAGCGCCTCCACCAGCCGGACGCGGCCGCCGGCCAGCGCGGATCCGGCTTCGGCCATCTGCGCTTCGATACCGTCCAGCCACACCGGGTCGGGCGCGGTGTCGCCCGCCAGCAGGCGATTGCGCTCGCGCAGGGCAGCTTCGTAGCGGGCCGCATGGCGAGCGTGCGCCGCGTCGAGCGCCACCGCCATCCGGTCCAGCCAGCGTCGCCGTGCGCCCGCACTGTCGAGGAACAACCCATCCATCGCCGGCGTGAGCCATGCGAGCGAGAGCCACTCGCCCAGCGCCAGCGCGCTCGCTTCGGCACCGTTGATGCGCACCGTACGGCGGGTGGGGCGCGCGGGATCGGTCGAAGTCGCCAGCCGCACGGGTTCGCCGCCTGCGACGAGCGAGGCGCCTACACCGAAGCCGCCGGGTCCGGCTGCGCCCGCCATATCGTTCAACGGGGCGCGGCGCAGGCCGCGTCCGGGCGCCAGAAGCGACAGCGCTTCCAGCACGTTGGTCTTGCCCGCGCCGTTGTCGCCTACGAGCAGGTTGAACCCGGCCGCGCCTTCGAGCGAAGTGGCGGCATGGTTGCGAAAGCTGGACAGAGAAATGCGGTCGAGCGCCATTGGAAGCTCTCGGGATAGCCCGACCGAGCCATTCCCGCCAGCGCCCAAACACGCGATGCCAACAGATGGGAAAATTTCCCAATGTTGAGCGAGTTGTTCATCCTGGGTTTATCGCGGCGATTGCCGAAATGGCGGATTTCCGCCGTTTTTCGAAATTGGCACGCCCCTTGCGAAGTAGCTGACATCCGACGGATGGCCCGCCGGGACAACTCGAAGAGGGAAACGACAATGGAAATTCTCAACAACAAGGCTGCCGCTGCGGTCTTCTCGCTTGCCTTCAGCCTCGTGATGTTCGCGGCTGCGATCGCTCCCGCCAACGGGGGCGCGCTCCTCCCCGGCGGCATGCTGGCATGAACGGCCTCGACAATCCCCGTCCTGACGTGACCCCGGTCAAGCAGGGCTTCCACCTCGATCGGAGCAACGCCAAGGTTTTCGGTGTCTGCGCCGGCATCGCCCGGCACTTCGATATCGACCCCATGATCGTTCGCGTGGCCTTCGTGGCCGGAACGGTCCTCGGCTTCGGTTCGCTGCTGCTGGTCTACCTGGCGATCGCGCTGATCGCCGACTGAGGAGGGCGCGGAGGGTATCCGCGCCCCCCTTTATTCTCTCAAAGACTCACATCGCGCTGATGCCGCCGTCGAGCTTGAGCTCGGCACCGGTCATGAAGCTGCTCTCGTCGCTGGCGAGGAACAGCACCCCATCGGCGATCTCGCGCGGTTCGCCCACCCGCTTGAGCGGTATCTGACGGGCCAGCTTGTCCATGATCACGCTCTTCTCGCGCCCCGTGCTCGCCACCATCCCGTCTAGGATCGGCGTGTCCACGAAAGTCGGATGCACCGAGTTGCAGCGGATGTTCCAACCCATCTTGCCGCAATAGAGCGCGACCGACTTCGACAGCATCCACACCGCCGCCTTGCTGGCGTTGTAGCCGGGCATCGTGTCGCTGGCGATCAGCCCCGCGATCGAGCTGATGTTAACGATCGAACCGGGCTGGTTGTCCTTCATCAGCGGCAGCGCCTTCTGGCAGCCGAGGAACACGCTCTCCACGTTGATCGCGAAGCCGCGCCGCCATTCCTCCAGAGTGCAGGTCTCGATATTCCCGCGCACGCCGACCCCGGCGTTGTTGACGAGGACCGACAGGCCGCCGAGCTTGTCCCGCGCCATCTCGATCGCGGCGTCCCAGTCTTTCGGGCTCGTCACGTCGTGCTGCATGGCGAAGGCCGTGCCTGCGCCGTGCGCCGCGTCGATCGCGGCCGCGGTCGCTTGTGCACCTGCGCCATTGATGTCGGTGCACAGCACCCGCGCGCCTTCGCGGGCGAGGGTCTGGCAGTGCGCCGCGCCGAGTCCCTGCGCCGCACCAGTCACCAGCGCCAGCTTGCCCGCCACCCGTCCAGCCATGTCCGTCTCCGTCAGAATTCGCCTGCCAGAAGCAGACCCATTATTCGAACGTCGATCCCGACGCCCGCGTTTCTGCGTTCCTCGACGAAAACCGAAAGCTCGGCAAGAGGGACCCGGTAGACCGTGATGTCCTCTCCGTCGGTGCCCCCGCCGACGCCTGTCTGCCGAAGGCCCGACGCGCGGACGAGGGTGAAGCTTTCGCTCACCATGCCCGGCGAGCTGTAGAATTCGCCCAGGCTTTCGAGGCTTTCGGCCTTCCAGCCGGTTTCCTCTTCCAGCTCGCGGCCCGCCGCATCGAGCACCTGTTCGTCGGGATCGTCCTGGTCGCCGACCAGCCCCGCAGGCAGTTCGAGGCAGACCTTGCCGAGCGGCTCGCGGAATTGCTCGACGAGCAGCACGTGCCCGTCCTCGACCGCAAGGATCACCGCCGCGCGGATGCCGCGAACCCGGCTGACGTATTCCCAGCGCCCCTTGCGCTTGGCGGCAATGTAGCGGCCTTCCCAGACGGTCTCCTCAACTACCGCGTGATCGACCGTCATACTTCGATGAGCCGGTCGGGCAGTTCGTTCACGTCGTTTTCGTGGCGCGGGAAGTGCTCGGCCAGCACCGCGCCGACGTCGGCGATCCCTACGGCGAGCCCTTCGGCCACGCGCCCTTCGCGGATGTGGACCAGCATGTCGGCCATCGCGCCGCCCCAAACATCGGCCGAAACCTTTGTGGCGATCTCCTCGTCCGCGACGATCTCCGCCCGGTGCTCGCGCATCGACAGGTAGATCAGGACCCCGGTTCGCCCATGCGTGCGCCGTTCGGCACCGACCTTGAACTTGCGCACCGCGGCTTCGCGCACGCGGGCCTTTTTCACCGGCGGAGGGATGAGGAAGAACTTGAGCGGCTGCCAGAACTGGATCGCCCACACTGATACGAATTTCACCACCACCAGGGCCAGCGCGAGCGACAGTACGGCCTGCGGGTGCCAGTCGTGGTTCCAGCCGCCCAGAAGCAGGTCCACCTTGGCAAGGTAGAAGTCTGGGAACAGCGCCAGGAAGGCCAGCGAGGCGGTCGACGCCAGGATCGCCCAGCCGAGCTGGATGTCGCTGTAGCCGTCCGACCGCTCGGCCAGGACGGTCACGATCTCGCCCGCGGTTTGCTCCTCCGCGGCGGCGACCGCAGCGGAGACCAGCTTGTGCTCTGCGTCGTTCAGATAGCCCATCACCAGACCCCGACTACCATCCGCCCGACGCGCCGCCGCCGCCGAAGCTGCCGCCGCCGCCGGAAAATCCGCCGCCGCCGAAGCCGCCGCCGCCACCCCAGCCGCCGCCGCTCGAGCCGCCGCGCGCGATCGCCTTGCCGGCTTCCCACAGGATGATGTCACCCACCACGTTGCCGGTCAGCGTCCCATTGTGGCGCCCGCCGCGGCGCCGTCCGCGGAACAGCGGCAGGATGAAGAAGAACACGATGAAGACCAGCCAGATGATTCCGCCGATCGGAAAACCGCCGTCGCTCTCGGCAGCCTGCAGTTCCGCCTGCTGGGCCACGCGTGCGGCCTCCTCGGCGGGCAGTTCGAGCTGCTTGATGATCGCGTCCGCCCCGGCGACGATGCCGCCGGGCATGTCGCCCGCCTTGAAGGCCGGCAGGATGGTGTTCTGCACGATCAGCGTGGAATAACCGTCGGTCAGGTAAGGCTCGAGACCGTAGCCGACCTCGATCCGCACCTTCCGGTCGTTGGGCGCGACGAGCAGGATGACCCCGTCGTTGCGCTCCTCGTCGCCGATGCCCCAGCTGCGGCCGAGGCGGTATCCGTAGTCGGAGATCTCGTATCCCTCGAGACTGGGCACCGTGGCGACCACGAACTGCCGCTGTGTGCGCGTCTCGAACGCCGACAGCTTAGCGTCGAGCGAAGCTTCGACGTCCGCAGGGATGACGTCGGCGAGGTCGACCACCCGGCCGGTCAGGGGAGGGAACTCCTGCGCCAACGCCGGCGACGCGAACAGCGCCGCCAGCGAGGCGAGGAAAAGCGCGATGGCGCGCACGCGGCGGCGTCAGTTTGCCGCGGCGGTCGCGGCCGGCGCGGGGGCGTTGTCGTTGGCGCCGGCAGCGGGCGGAACCGTTGCCGAACCCGATGGCGTCATGTCGAGCGTGGGGGCGACTTCGGCGCCGGCGGTCACGGCCCGATAGGGCACGATCGGCTTGGAGCCGTAGATCACGTTGGCACCGATCGCGCTCGGGAATGTGCGGATCTCGGTGTTATAGTCGCGAACCGCTTCGTTGTAGTCGCGGATGGCGATGCGGACCTTGTTCTCGCTGCCTTCGAGCTGGCCCTGCAGCATCTGGTAGTTGGTGATCGACTTGAGGTCCGGATAAGCCTCGAAATTGGCGAGCAGGCGGCCGAGGCCGGTGGAAAGCTGGCTCTGCGCCGCCTGGTATTCGGCCATCTTGGCCGGATCGGTCAGGTCGTTCGCTGTTACCTGGATGCTGGTCGCCTTGGCACGCGCCTCGATCACGTCGGTCAGGATGCCGCGCTCCTGTTCGGCAGCGCCGCGCGCGACTTCGGCGAGATTGGGAATGAGGTTGGCGCGTTCCTGGAACGCGGCCTCCACGTCGGCCCAGCGAGCCTTGGCGGTTTCCTCCTTGGTCGGGATCGTGTTGATCCCGCACGATGCGAGACCCAGAGCGGCGAGCGCGACAATCGCGGCGCGGCGAACGACGGTGAAATTCATCGACGGTAACCCCTTCTTCCCAGTGGAGAGCTTGCAAGCCCTGCCTGTATTGCGAATCTAGCACACCGTGGCCCCCATTCAAGCGAAGCCGGTTGCCTTCGCCGAGAATTTTCGCAAGGGTCGCATCAGACGCACCAAGGTGGGAGACGCGCGTGTTCCAGGAATTCAAGACCTTCATCAATCGGGGCAACGTGCTCGATCTCGCGGTGGCGGTGATCATCGGCGCGGCCTTCGGCAAGATCGTGACGTCGCTGACCGACAGCGTGATCATGCCGGTGATCGGCTGGCTGTTCGGCAGCATGGACTTTTCGAGCTATTTCATCCGCCTCGGGCCCGTGCCCGATGGCTACACCGGCTCGCTGACCAACTATGCCGCGCTGAAAGAGGCGGGCGTACCGATGATCGGCTACGGCGATCTGATCACCCAGCTCGTCAATTTCCTGATCGTGGCCTGGGTGATCTTCCTGATCGTGAAGGCCGCGAACAAGGTTTCGCACAAGCCGGAAGACGCGCCTGCCGGTCCGACCGAGGTGGAACTGCTCGCCGAGATCCGGGACGAACTGAAGAAGCGTCCCTGAAATTCGGTCACTTCACATTAAGCCGGCATCGCCTATATCGGGCGTTGCCGGCTCTCGGGCCGGATATGGCGATAAATTGCGGTGTGCAATAGACACAGCGGACCCGGGGGCAGTACCCGGCGGCTCCACCACCTTCTCCGGCGTTGCGGAGAAAATGACGGGGCCGAACTAGGATCGACGTGTGTTGAAAAGCATCGTTTTTGCTCGGGCTGAGTAACCCGTTCAAGGCTCAAAACCCACAAGTGCCAACGATAACGAAGCACTTGCTCTCGCTGCGTAATTCTAGGGGCTAACGCCCTGAAGTTACAAGGCTTTGAGCACGGTTCGGACCGAACCGGGTAACAGAATCGGAAACCGGGCGTCCGGGGGTACGTAGCAACAGAAACCCCCACCTGCTTTCGCTGTCATATTCCCCCGACGCCGGCCTGCGAACGGCACCGTGCTGTGCTTTCGGTGCTCACGATCCGTCAGGTCGCTGCGCGCCGGTTCTCGCGCGTCACCATTCCCGGCTCGCCCTCGACGAAATCCGAAAGCGAAAGCGCGTCAGGTTGCCGCTGCGCCCTCGCGTTCCTTCTCGTACCGGATGCAGTCGAAGATCTTCGCGCCGGCAAGGAACACCGAACCGGTCACCGCCAGGAAGAGCAGCTGCCCGCCTACTCCGGGATACTGATCGAGATAGACCGCGCCGCGCTCGCAGGCGCCCAGGGCCAGCGCGTAAATGATCAGCGACGCTTCGAAGCGCGTCTTGATGACGAAGAGGCGCCTGATCTTTCCCAGCATGCCGATGCTCTCGCAGTCCGTGTCGAACGATTAACACATCGGCTGGGCGAATGTGCCTCGCAAAAGGCAGGCTGTCCCATACGATGGTTAATGCTGGGGCGAGTGTAACCGACCTCCGAGAGACGTCCAGAGCGTTAACCCAGAATGTCGAGGCCCAAGCTTTCCAGCAACCGCGCGCGCGCGGACACGACCGCCGCGAGAAGGGCGGGCTGACCGATGTCCGCAGGGTCGATCTGTTCGGGCCAGCTTGCCGCGATCACCTGTTCGATCCGGTCGGCTTTCGCTTCGTCGAGCATGAACCGCGGATCGACCGTGTCCGGATCGGCGACGACCCGCAGCCGCAGGCACGCAGGACCGCCGCCGTTGGCCATCGATTGGCGAACGTCGACGGGAAAGACGTGGCGGATCGGTCCATTTCCCTTCACCAGCCCGTCGAGATAACGGGCCACTGCGGGTACCTCGCGGCATTCGGTCGGAACGATCAGCGCGGTTTCGCCTGACGGCAAGGTCACCAGCTGCGCGTTGAACAGGTAGCTGCGGATCGCATCGGCCAGACTGACTTCGGCGGACGGCACCTCGACCACTTCGAGTGCCGGAAACGCTTCGCGCATCCGTTCGATCGCGGATGCCTGGTCGGCGAAAGCCTCGGCATGGGTGAACAGGACCGAGCCGTTGGCGACCGACACGACATCGTTGTGAAACGCGCCCGCCGCGATGGCTGCCGGGTTCTGCTCGATGAACAGGGTCCGTGCCGGATCGAGGCCGTGCAGCCGCGCCACGGCACGGCTCGACTGCTCGTGCTGGCGAGCGGGGAACGGTCCTCCGCTGCGGCCGAACACGAACACTTCGACTCCCGGCTGGTCATGGCCGGCGCACAACCGCATGTGATTGGCCGCGCCTTCGTCGCCGAAGCTGGGCGGGACGGGCTGGTGGATCGCGAAGTGCGCCTCGTCGGCGAATGCGACAGCGAGCTGGCGGGCGGTATCGGGCCATTCCTGCGCGCGGTGCGGCATCGTCACCAGGTTGGCTGGCGTCAGGTGGCAGCGCCCGTCCGCCGTGTCGGGGGCGGGGCTGACGGTGGCGGCGTTGGCGGTCCACATCGACGAGGCGGACCACGCGGCCGCGGTCAGGGCCGCATCGGTACTCTCTTCCGCGCCGAGCCGATCGAGAAAACCCAGGTTCGGGCGGGGCAGGGGAACGAAAAACCCCTGCGCCAGGCCAAGCCCCAGGTTGTGCCGCATCTTGGCGAGCCCTTGCAGCGCCGCCGCGCGCGGGTAGCTCGCGGTCCCCGCGTGCGCCGTCGCGGCGAGGTTGCCCAGGCTCAGCCCCGCATAGTTGTGGCTCGGCCCGACGATCCCGTCGAAGTTGATCTCGACCAGAGAGTCGCGGTTCACCGCGCGACGCTCCACACCGTGTCCCCGGTTCCGACGCCGAGGAGCTGCACGCTCTTGGCATCGATCGCCACCTCGTCGCCTTCTAACTTCCGCGTGCCGAAGCACGAGCGGAAATCGCCCAGCCGCCCGCAGGCAAGGATTGCGCGCTCTCCGCCGTCGAGGTCGCTGCGGGCGATAGTGGCCGCTCGCGCATCGCGGATCGATTTTACGTCGTCGGTGCGCGCGGTCATGGTCGGGCCGCCGTCGAAGATGTCGACATAGCCGTCGTGCCGGAAGCCCTCGTTCTCCAGCATCCGCATCGCGGCCCGGCCGGTGGGGTGGGGCATGCCGATCACGTTGCGCGCGTGATCGTCCAGCATCGCGATATAGACCGGATGTTTGGGCATCAGGTCGGCGATGAACTGGTTGCCGTTGATCGCGTTGAAATAGTCGGCGTCCTGGAAGCTCATGCCGAAGAACCGGCCGGCCACCCCGTCCCAGAACGGCGAGCCGCCGCGCTCGTCGATGATCCCGCGCAGTTCGGCCAGCACGCGCTCGGCGAAGCGGGCGCGGTGCATGGCGATGAACAGGTATCGGCTGCGGGCCAGCAGCAGCCCCAGGCCGCCCGCACGCTCGTTGGGATGCAGGAACAGCCCGCCGACTTCGCTCGACCCTTCGAGGTCGGTCACGAGGCTCAGCAGGTCGGCGCGGACCGTGCGCTCCAGTTCCTGCGAATGCTGGGTCAGGGTGGTGATTCGATAGGAATAGAACGGCCAGCGCTGGCCGACCTTCGTCATTAGCTGGCAGGTGCCGCGCACGTCGCCCGTCTCGGCGTTTTCCAGCACGAGGACGAACTGCTCGTCGGCAAGGCTGTCCTCCTCGCGGCTAAAGGCGCCCTCGGTCCGCTCGAGCTTCTGGCCGAGCGAGGCGCGGTCGGCGGGCAGGTTGGTAAAGCCGCCGCCGGTGAGCTTGGCCATCTCGTACAGCGGCTCGAGATCGTCGATATGCGCGGCGCGCAGGCGAAAGCTCAAAGGGGTTCTCCGGATGCGAGTCGGGCCAGAACCAGCGCCGACAGCGCTGCGCGCTCGGCAAGACTGGGCACGATCATGAATTCGTCGGGCGAGTGGATCGCGCCGCCGCGAACGCCCATCGTGTCGACCACCGGGATGCCGCAGGCGGCGATGTTGTTGCCGTCGCACACGCCGCCCGATGGCTGCCAGCCGATCTGCTGGCCAAGCTCCGCGCCGCACTCCTTGACCAGGTCGAACAATTTCTGCGCCCGTTCGTCGACCGGCTTGGGCGGGCGGGTGATGCCGCCATGCAGGTGCGTGGATACTTCGTGGAGCGTTGCCAGCTCTTCGAGCAGCGTGGTGAGATCGATACGGAATTGCTCCGCCGCTTCGGTCGACTTCGGGCGAATGTTGAACCGAAGCACGGCGTGATCGGGCACGACGTTGTTGGCCGATCCCCCGTCGATCCTGGCCGGATTGACCGACAGATCGGCGTGACCCATCGCCTTCAGCCGCACCGCGAGATCCGCCGCCGCGACGATCGCGTTGCGCCCCTCGTACGGATTGCGCCCGGCATGGGCGGACCTGCCGGTCACGGTGACGCTGTAGTTGCCGCTTCCGCCCCGGGCATGAGCCAGCGTCCCGTCGGGAAGGGCGCTGGGTTCATAGGTCAGGGCGGCGTACTTGCCCTGCGCGAGAGATGCGATGAGCGCCGACGACGACAGCGATCCCGTCTCCTCGTCGGAATTGATCATCACGTCGTAGCCGATCGCCTGTCCGGCGCGGGTGCCTTCGAGCGCCAGGAGGGCGTGAAGGATCACCGCGATCCCGCCCTTCATGTCGGCAAGGCCGGGGCCGACGAGCGTCTCGTCATCGACCCAGCGCTGGTGCTGGAACGGATGATCGACGGGGAACACGGTGTCCATGTGGCCCGTCAGCAGAACCCGGCGCTCGGCCTGCGGACGGACGCGCACAACGAGGTGCCGACCGTGCGGCTTTTCGACCTCGCGCCCGTCCGGCGCGACCACCGTGACCGGCGCGGGATCGACCAGCTCGATCTCGCCCGGCAGCGCCGAGAACGCGTCTGCCAGCAGGGCGGCCTGCTTCGCCAACCCGACGAGGTTGGCCGTGCCGGTGTTGATCGCGCTCCATGCGCGGGTGGTGGCGAGCATGGCCGGAGCGTCGATCGCGGCGGTGAATTGATCGGGGGTGAGTTTCATTTGAAACCGTTCCTAGCGCCAGCGGCAGGGCTGTCCAACCCCGCGCACCCGGCGGTTGCAATCGTTCCACGGCTTGTGCATTGGCGCGGCTCGCTTCCTCCCCGGACGACAGTTATTCGATGGTGTGCCGATTCCGATCGGCGCGCAGGACAACGTGCGAGGACAGTGTGAGCGATACCGTTTCCAAGGCCGGCCTTCAGGTGGACAGCGCACTGGCGCGCTTCGTGGAGGAGGATGTGCTCGCCCCGCTCGGGCATGCGCCAGACGCGTTCTGGAAGGGCTTTGCCGCGCTGCTCGCCGACTTCGCCCCCCGCAATCGCGCCCTACTTGCCAAGCGCGACGAACTGCAGAGGCAGATCGACGATTGGCACCGCGAACGCCGCGGGCAACCGCACGATCCGCAGGCCTACCGCTCGTTCCTGCAAGACATCGGCTATCTCGTTCCCGAGCCCGGCGACTTCACGATCGGGACGCAGGGCGTCGATGCGGAAATCGCCACCATGGCGGGGCCCCAGCTCGTCGTGCCGGTGCTCAATGCGCGCTTCCTGCTCAATGCAGCGAACGCCCGCTGGGGCAGCCTTTACGATGCCTATTACGGAACCGACGCGCTCGACGCTCCCCCGGCACGACCCGGCGGATACGACGGACAGCGCGGCGCGGCGGTCATCGCGCAGGTGCGACGGTTCCTCGATCAGGCGCTGCCGCTGGAAGGCGGCAAGAGCTGGAACGCGATTGGCGGGCCGGATGACATTTCGCTTGCCGATCCAGCGCAGTTCGTGGGCGATACGGCGCGCGGAAAGATGTTCGCGAACAACGGGTTGCACGTCGAAGTCGTATTCGATGCGAACAGCCCCGTCGGTCGCGACGACCCTGCGGGCATTTCGGACGTCGTTCTCGAAAGCGCGCTGACGACGATCGTCGACCTGGAAGATTCGGTCGCCGCCGTCGATGCGGCGGACAAGCTGGCTGCCTATCGGAACTGGCTCGGAGTAATCCGGGGAGACCTGTCGGACACGTTCGAGAAGGGCGGCCAGTCCATGACGCGGCGCCTGGCGGACGACGTGCGTGCGGGCGACTCCAGCCTTCCGGGCCGAAGCCTGCTCTTCGTGCGGAATGTCGGCCACCTCATGACCAATCCAGCTATCCGTTTGGCCGATGGCGGGGAAATTCCCGAAGGGATCATGGACGCGGTCGTCACCAGCGCGATCGGCGCGCACGATGTTCGCGGGCTCGGGCGTTGGCGGAACAGCCGCGCGGGCAGCATCTACATCGTGAAGCCCAAGCAGCACGGCCCCGAAGAATGTCAATTTACCAACGACTTGTTCGACGCGGTTGAGGACTTGCTCGAACTGCCGCGCCACACGATCAAGGTCGGCGTGATGGACGAGGAGCGCCGCACCAGCGCCAACCTCGGCGCCTGCATTCACGCGGTGCGGGACCGCATCGTGTTCATCAACACCGGCTTCCTCGACCGGACCGGCGACGAGATCCACACCTCGATGCAGGCCGGCCCGATGATCCGCAAGGCGGAGATGAAGACCAGCACGTGGCTGACCGCCTACGAAGCGCGCAATGTCGCGATCGGGCTTCGGCATGGCCTGTCGGGAAGGGCGCAGATCGGCAAGGGCATGTGGGCGGCCCCCGACATGATGCGCGACATGATGGAGCAGAAGATCGGCCATCTGAAGGCCGGCGCGAACACCGCCTGGGTCCCGTCACCAACCGCTGCGACGCTCCACGCCACGCACTACCACACGCTCGACGTCTTCGCCCGCCAGAAAGAACTTGGTGAGGCGCCCGATCTCGACGCGCTGCTGGCGATTCCGCTCGCCCAGGGGACGAACTGGTCGGAGGACGAGGTTCGCGAAGAACTCGACAACAACGCGCAAGGCCTCTTGGGCTATGTGGTGCGGTGGATCGACCAGGGCGTCGGCTGCTCCAAGGTGCCCGATGTCCATGACGTGGGCCTGATGGAAGATCGTGCGACCCTTCGCATCAGTTCGCAGCATATGACGAATTGGCTTCATCACGGGGTCTGCAACGCAGAACAGGTGATGAATTCGCTACGTAGAATGGCGATGAAAGTCGACGCCCAGAACGCGGGCGACCCATCGTACGTGCCGCTGGTCGGGAACGAGGACGGCCCCGCTTTCCGCGCTGCGGTCGACCTGGTCTTCAAGGGAATCGAGCAGCCCTCGGGCTATACCGAGCCGCTTCTGCACGCGTGGCGACAGGTCGCGAAAGCTAGCTGAGTTCGCGCGCAATCGAAACGAATTCGCTCACCGTCAGGGTTTCCGCCCGGCGCTGCGAATCGATGCCGAGCGCCTCGAGAGCCGCCAAGGCGCCCGGCAGGCCCTTGAGGCTCTGGCGGAGCATTTTCCGGCGCTGACCGAAGGCGAATTCGGTAACCTTTTCAAGCAATCGCACCGAGACGCCTTCGGGCATCGCGGCAGGTTCCAGGTGAACGACGGCGCTCATAACCTTTGGCGGAGGGGTGAAGGCGCTGCGGTGGACCTTCATCGCCAGGCGCGCGGTGGAACGCCACTGGGCCAGCACGGCAAGGCGTCCGTAGGCGCCATCGTCGGGGCCGGCGACGATGCGCTGGGCGACTTCCTGCTGGAACATCAGCGTCAGGCTGGTCCAGCGCGGTGGCCATTGCTCGCCGCCAAGCCACCGAACCAGCAGCGCCGTGCCGACGTTGTACGGAAGGTTGGCGACGACCGCATAGGGCTCACCCATCAGTCCGTTGTGGTCGAGCTTCATCGCGTCGCCCTCGATCACGCGCAGCTTGCCGGGAAATGCCGCTTCGAGTTCGGCCAGCGCGGGCAGGCACCGACGGTCCATCTCCACCGCGGTTACGCGGGCACCGGCTCGCAGGAGCGCACGGGTAAGGCCGCCGGGGCCAGGGCCGATCTCGAGCACGGCCTTGTCGGCCAGATCGCCCGGCAGCGCCGCCAGGCGAGCGAGCAACTGCTCGTCGAACAGGAAATTCTGGCCCAATGCCTTACTGGCCGACAGGCCGTGGCGCGCGACGACTTCTCGCAGTGGCGGAAGGTCAGCCATGGATCGCCCGCCGACCGGCGCATTCGCCCGCCATGCGGATCGCCGCGATCGTGGCGCCCGCGCTGGCGCGACCCGTTCCCGCTATGCCGAATGCGGTCCCGTGATCGGGGCTGGTGCGCACGATCGGCAGGCCCAGCGTCACGTTCACGCCGCTGTCGAAATCGAGCGCCTTCAGCGGAATCAGGGCCTGATCGTGATACATGCACAGCGCCACGTCGAAGTCTCCCCGCGCATGGGCCGCAAACAGCGCGTCGGCGGGATGGGGGCCAGTAGCGGCGATGCCTTCTGCCTGAAGCCGTTCTATCGCCGGGGCGATGATACGCGCCTCCTCATCGCCGAACCGGCCGCCTTCTCCTGCATGAGGGTTGAGCGCGGTAATCGCGATACGCGGATGCTCGATGCCGAAATCCTGCTGAAGTGCGGCAGACGCGATATGCGCGCGGCGGCAGATCAGATCGACCGAAATCAAGGCGGGCACCAGAGCCAGCGCCACGTGCACCGTCAGTGGGATAGTGCGTAGCTGTGGACCGGCCAGCATCATGACCGCGTCCTGCGCGGCGACGCCGCAGGCATCGGCGACATACTCTGTCTGGCCCGGGTGATCGAATCCGATCTCGGCCAGCAAAGCCTTGGCGATCGGTCCGGTGACCAGCCCGGCCGCCTTTCCGCTTTTCGCAAGAGTGGTCGCTTCGGCAAGACTGGCCAAGGCAAGCGATGCGCCTGCCCGGTCGGGTGCGCCCGGCTTCCATTCACCGTCCAGATCGCTGCACACCGGGAGCGCCCGGTGAAATACCCGCTCGGCCTGCTCTAGCGACGAGACAGTCTCGATCGGGACCACGAGCCCGCGCGACGCCGCAGCTTCCGCCAACAGGCGCGCTCCGCCTATTGCCACGAATACGGGCAGTCCTGATTGCTCGCGCCGAACCCAGGCCTCGACCAGCAACTCCGGGCCGACCCCCGCCGGGTCGCCGATGGAAACGGCGAGCGGGCGAGGTGGCTGGGTCAGTTGTATTCGATCACCGCATCGTTGCGCAGGTCGCGCAGGTAACGCTGGGCGCGCTTGTTGATGCGGTCGTCTTCGAGCTGGTTCATGAGATCGTCGAAGCTGGGGCCGCCGACCGTTTGCGGATCGTCACGACCGCACAGCATCAGCACGCTCACGCCGTCCTCGACACCTCCGAACGGCGGGGTCACCTGGCCGATCTGGAGATCGACGAGCATCCCCTGGATGGCTTCCGGCAGCGTCCGCAGAACGATTCCGTCGCTGCTGGCGACCTTGGCGCCCATCCCCGTCGCGACTTCGTCGGCCGTTCCGCAACCGCGCATCTGGCCGATACCGGCCACGAACTTCTGCAGTTCGGCCTGTGCCTCCGCCTCGGCAATGCCCTCCTGGAATTCGTAGGATATCTGCTTGAGGCTCAGGACTGCATCACGCGGATCGGCGGTCAGGATCGCCTTCTTGTCGATCAGCGCAAGAATGCTGTAACCGCCCGAATTCTCGATAGGCCCGACGAGCTGACCGACCTGCATCTGGCGGGCAGCGACGGCCAATTCGCTTGGCAGCATTTCAAGCCGCACGAACCCGAGGTCTCCGCCCGCCGCGGCGGTCGAGGATTCCGAGTACTGCCGGGCATATCCCACGAAACTGCCGCCCTGGCGCAGCTGCTCGATGATCTGGGCGATATTGGCGAGTACCTGTTCACGATTCTCCGGAGTAGCCGCCAGCCAGATTTCACCGAGGCGATACTCCTCGGTGCCCCGGCTCGCCTCGAGGCGGGCCATGATTTCGTTCACTTCCTCCGCCGAAACGTTGACGAACGGGGCGACATTGCGCTGGAGGAGCCGCTGCCAGGACAACTCGCCAAGGATCTGGCGCTTCAGCGAAGCGGGGGAAGAGCCGACGCGCTCGAGATATGCATCCATCGCATCGACGTTCTGGCCGAAGTTCTGCGCCGCCACGCGGGCGTATGTCTGATCCACCTCTGCCTGGTTGATCGTGATCTCCTGCGCGCGGGCTTCCTGGATCTGAAGCGTCTCATCGATGAGGTTGCGCAGGACCTGGGTGCGAAGGCGCTGCAACTCATCTGCTGCGATTTCGCTGCGCGATGCGGCTACCACCAGGGCGACGCGCTGGTCCACGTCGGTCCCGGTCACAATCTGACCGTTCACCACTGCCGTTGGCTTGCGCGTGTTCGGATCGTTCTGGCCGAGAACGGCGATATTGCCGGGCAAGTTGAGGCCGTTGCCGACCGGAGCCTGCTCGGCAGGCTGCGCATCTTGTGCGGCAGCGGCAATGGGAGACACGGCGAGGCCAAGCGCGGCAACACCGGAAAGCAACTTGGAAAAGGTTCGTTCGATCACGCCTTGGTCCATATGCATCGACGGCCGGAAGGGACGTCGGATTGAGCCCGGGCGGGTGGGCCGGAACGGCTTAACCCAAGCTGAGTGCGCGCGGCGGATAGCGCGTTAACGCGGCTCTGCCAACTAGCGGAAACCAAGGTTCCGCAAGGCGAAATAGAACTGGAAGGTGTTGCCCCTGCGCGCATCCCCCTGGTCCAGATAGTCCCGGCGCCAGGTCGCGCCCAGTTCTAGGCAATCGTCCTGATAGGCCACTCCGATCCGTGTGCGGATGGGATCGAAGCCGTCGGCGCTGAACGTCGGGTCCTCAGACCGGTCGGTCAGGTTGAATACACCCGATCCGAAAACCGACCAGTAGCGGGCGAACGCCACCCGCCCTGCAAACCGAAGCTCCTCGCGGTCGCGCAAGTCCTCGATGGTGGGTGCGATGTCGCGATTGAGACGGAGGTACCCGACTTCTGCATAGGTCCTGCTCGACCCGACGGTCGCGTCGATCTCGTTCCGCCGCACCGCAAGGCTGTCCTTGTCCAGCCGGAAGCGATGTGTGAACTTGACGAAATCCCTGAAGCGCACGTCGGTTCTTCCGACGAAATCGGACACTCGTTCCGAAAGGCCGGTTCCGTCCGGTAGGATCGTCGCGCGGTTGGTCAGCCGGACCGACTGCCCCACGGTCGTGCTGATCCGCCAGTTGGGGCGCGTAAGCTCCCAGTCGACTCCATAGGTAACGCGCGGACCATCCTCGATCCGGTCGTAGCCGGGGAAGCGGTTGAGCGAAAAGAGGTTCGAATCCTCTAGGTCGATGGCGCGGGCATCTTCGTTCGGGACGGCGAGGTTGCGGATGCGAGGCGTCACGACGAACTGCACACGCGGGGTCAGCACCTGGGTGCCCCCGAACGCAGCGCCGATCAGCGGCCATTCGATATCGGCCGCCGCCAACGCCACTCCGCGCGTTTCCCATCCCGGATTGCCACGGTAGATGGCGGTCGCGGTCAGTTCGTTCTCGTCGGAATGGTACACGTCGCCGCGCAACAGGCCGGTCAGGGTGACCAGTTGCCCGAGGCCGGTGATCTGCTTCAGGTCCCATTTCGCCCCGGCAAAGGCCCGTTGCGTGTCCTGCCCTTCCGGTCGGAACAGCGCGAGCGAATTGGCCTGTAGTTCCAATTTTCCGCCGATCCCCGGGGCGTCGAGCCGATAGCGATAATCGATCATCGGCAGCGCGATCGGCACCTGGCCCTGCGGCACGCCCAACCGTAGGGTCTGCGTCGCATAGCCGGCGATGGTGAGATAGGAATCCTGGTCGATCCGCTCGATCTCGATCATCGAACGCAGGCGATCGTCGCGGCTGATGTCATACCGACGAAGGAAGGTGCGGTCGGTCGCGCGTCGAGCGGAAAAAGTGAGGCTCCAGTTCGGGTCGAACTGAAATCGACCGTTCGCGAAGATATAGCCGCGCAGTCGGTCGGCGCCGCTCGCGGCGCCGCCGAAGGGATCGAGCCGACGGCTGTAGGTAAGATATCCAGTGGCCTGATAGGCTCCCCGGTCAGTAAGGTGCCGCCATTGCGCGGAGGCCATCGGCGGGGCGTCGGTAAATGCGTAGGCGCTTACCGTCAGGTCCTTGTTGGGCGCCAGGTTGAGATAGTAGCTGCCGGAAACCTCGAGCCCGTTGTTGCGCGAATACTGGATGTCGGGGATCAGGAAGCCCGAGACCGGTCGCCCGTCGGTTCGCACCGACAGCCCGGGGAGAGGGATGAGCCGAGCTCCGAATATTTCGAGATACGCGCCTCTGAACCGAACGATCTTATCGTCCGGCGAATAGATCACGCGGTCTGCGGTGATTCGCCAACTGGGTTCCTTAGGACAGCGGTCTTCGGTCGCGACCTCGCAGCCGGTGTAGGCCGCCGTCGTCAACTCGATGGTACCGTCGGCTAGGCGCTCGCCATTGGCGGCGGCCAGCCTACCGCCTTCCCGAAGGGCTAGGAGGAGATCCTCCATCGCCCCTGCCTCGAACTCGTCGTTGAGTTCGATGCGGCTGGTGTACAGCTGGTTGCCGTCCTCGTCGACGAAGCGGACATCGCCGGTGGCGACGATCTGACCGCTCGTCCGGCTCCATGTCACCTGATCGGCGCGTACAGAGCGATCCTCGCTTCGCAGGACCACGTCTCCGCTCGCGGTGACGGTGTCGTTGTCCTGGTCGTAAGAAACCGAATTCGCTTCGAAATTGATTCGCTCTGCATCGCCGGGGGCGGGCGGCATCGTGGCGGGGTCGATCGGCGGAATCGGCGTCGTGAGGTCGGGAGGCGTGCCTTGCGGCTCCTCCACCGTCCCCATCCCGGCGGCAGCGCCGTCCTGGGCGGTGACAGGAGAGGCCGACAGAGCCAGTGCCAGCGCGGCAAGGCTTGCGCAGCCGGCACGATTGCCGTTCGGCAAGCGGCGTTTCATGGCTTGCAGCGGTCCGATCGAAGCGGGGAGCATCGCTTGCCTATCGCAGCACTGCCGCCTAATCGCAATCGCCATCCTGCCTCGGGTCACGCGTTGTTTTTCCATGCCCGGGCACGCCAATATTCGGAGCTAACATGCAGATTCAATTCGCCGCGACCGTGCCTGCCGGGACTCAGATCGTCGCTCGAGTCGTCAATCAGGACAGCCTACCGGCGGACCTTGAAGCGACGCTGGCGCACGGTGCGCGCACCGCACGGTTCACGGGCAAGGCGGGGCAGGTGTTCGACGGGTTCGCCGGACGCAACGGCGAAATCGTCCGCGTCGCGATCGCGGGCGCCGGCGACAAGGGCGACGAGGGCCGTCTCGCCAATTTGGAAAAGGCCGGCGGGGCGCTCGCCGCCAAGTTTGCGTGCTCCGGGTCGGACACGATCGCGGTCGAGCTGGAAGGTTTGACCGACGAGGAAGCCGCTGCGGTCCTGATGGGACTTCGCCTGCGTACCTGGCGCCACGATCGCTATCGCACCCGGATGAAGGACGAGCAGAAGGTCACTCTCAAAAAGGCCGTGGGCATCGGCGGTTCCGCCGGCGTCGAAGCGGCGTGGCGGGATGCCGAGGCCGTGGCCGAGGGTATCGAGTTCACGCGCGAACTCGTCGCGGAGCCAGCGAACATCATCTACCCCGAAAGTTTCGTGGCCCGTTGCCGCGAGCGCTATGAAGGCACCGGCCTTGAAATCACCGTCCTCGGCGTCGAGGAAATGACGAAGCTCGGCATGGGGGCTCTTCTGGGCGTGGGGCAAGGTTCGGAGCAGCCTTCGCGCCTGCTTGCCGTAAAGTGGAACGGGGGCGAACCCGGCGGCCGTCCGATGGCTTTCGTCGGGAAGGGTGTCACGTTCGATACCGGCGGTATCAGCATCAAGCCGGGACCCGGCATGGGCGACATGAAGTGGGACATGGGCGGGGCCGGGGCCGTCGCCGGCGCGATGCTGGCACTCGCCAAGCGGAAGGCGAAAGCCAACGTCATCGGCGTCATGGGCCTGGTCGAGAACATGCCGGACGGCAAGGCGATGCGCCCCGGCGACGTGGTGACGACGATGAGCGGTCAGACCGTCGAGGTACTGAACACGGACGCGGAAGGCCGCCTGGTCCTGTGCGATGCTCTGACCTGGGTGCAGAAGGAGCACGATCCGGTCGCGATCGTCGATCTGGCAACCTTGACCGGTGCGATGATCATCAGCCTCGGCTTCGAATACGGCGGCATGTTCGCCAACGACAACGATCTTGCCGATGCCTTGGCGAAAGCCGGAACGTCGAGCGGAGACAAGCTGTGGCGGATGCCGCTCGGCCCCGCCTACGACAAATTGATCGATTCACCGATCGCGGACATGCAGAACATCGGCCCGCGCGAAGGCGGCTCGATCACGGCGGCGCAATTCCTCCAGCGGTTCATCGATAAGGGACGCCCGTGGGCGCACTGCGACATCGCGGGAATGGTCTGGGCGGCCAAGCCAGGAGCGACATGGGGCAAGGGCGCGACCGGCTACGGCGTCCGCCTGATCGACCGCTACGTGCGCGACGCGCTGGAAGGCTGAGTTCCAACATGCCACGCATGCGGCGCAAATCGGACCTGCCCAGCAAGGTCTGCGTCGCATGCGGATTGCTATTCGCCTGGCGCAAGAAGTGGGAGCGCGACTGGGACAGCGTGAAATACTGCTCCGATCGGTGCCGATCGCGGGGCGCTGCTGCGTGAAGGTAGACTTCTGGCAATATTCTGAAGGTTCGGTTGCGCGCATCGTGGCTCTGATCGCGGGCCGCGTACGCGACGGCGGCGATCGATTGCTGATTTTGGATGGCGACGACGACCGCCGCACGGCAATTTCCCAGGCTCTGTGGGAATCAAAGCCAACGGCATTCATGGCCAACGGCGAGGCCGATGCGCCGCATGCAGCGCGCCAGCCGATCCTGCTCTCGGCAAATTGCGATCCGGTCAACGGCGCAAAAGTCGCGGTCTTCGCGGACGGCGTATGGCGCGACGAAGGCGAATCGTTCGAGCGCACTTTCCTGCTGTTCGGAGAGGCCGGGGTAGTGCCTGCGCGAGCCGTCTGGCGAGAGTTCGACGGTCGCGATGACGTGACGCGCAGCTACTTTGCGCAGGAAGACGGCAAGTGGGTGAAGAAGGCCTGACGCTTGCGCACGGCGCGCCGCATCGCTAGGGGCGCGCGCAAATCCCCGACACAATTGCCTGCAAGGAAATCCCCATGGCGGTCACCCGCACCTTTTCGATCATCAAGCCCGACGCCACCCGCCGCAACCTGACCGGCGCGGTCACCAAGATGCTGGAAGACGCAGGCCTGCGCGTCGTCGCGTCGAAGCGTATTCATATGACCCGCGATCAGGCCGAAGGCTTCTACGCCGTCCACAAGGAGCGTCCCTTCTTCGGCGAACTGTGCGATTTCATGACCAGCGGCCCGGTCGTGGTGCAGGTGCTCGAGGGCGAGGACGCGGTGAAGCGTAATCGCGACATCATGGGTGCGACCAACCCGAGCGACGCGGCCGAGGGCACAATCCGCAAGACCTTTGCCGAGGGTATCGAGGCCAACTCGGTCCATGGTTCGGACTCGGAAGAGAATGCCAAGATCGAGATCGATTATTTCTTCAAGCCCGAAGAAATCGTCGGCTGACTAAGCAATGGAGGCGGCTGATCCCGCCTCCGGCTCGCTTTAACAAATGTGATAGCCGGGTGATCCGGGTGCGTGGTAGCGCGCCGGGATGCTATGGAATCGTGGTCGGAAATGCAAGGCTCTGGCCGCGCGCTTCGTGGCGGCGATCAACGCGCACGATGCCCATGCGATGGGCGCGCTCGTGACCGACGATTTCACCTATATCGATAGTTGGCGCGAGGGTGTGACGGGCAGGGAGCTTGTCATCGCCGGCTGCCGCGCATTGTTCGCCGCAGACCCTGGGTTCCATATCGAGGTGGAGTCCAGCAGCTTCAGCGATCCATATGTTCTCATGCGTGGCTGGGTCAGCAGCGACAATCCGGCGATCGGCCGCCGCCGCGCGGTCTGGCGTGCCCGCTGCGAAGGAATGCAGATCGGCGAATGGCAATCTTGGGCCGACGGCTCTCCTCCCGCGCTTAGTCGCGCACTCGCGCCCGACAAGGCGATCGATATGTCCCATCGCGCGCCGAAGAGGCCTGGCACACCCTGATTGTCAGGCGCTTTTGCCGCTTGGTGCGATTGGTGATACGAATGTGGCTGCAGGGTCGTGTGCATCTTTCTCTGGGGAGAAAGAAGATGAGTCGAATCCTTGCCATACCGATCGCATTGGTTTGCTACGCCGCGTTTTTCGGATCCTTCGTCTACTTGGTCGGGTTCACCGCCGGAATCGACTGGTTGCCGACAAATGTCGACAAGGGGCTGCCCGCCACACCGTTGACTGCCGCAATTATCGACATTGCACTGATCGCCCTCTTTGGCTTGCAGCACTCCGTGATGGCCCGACCGGGCTTCAAGGCGGCCTAGGCCCGCATCGTTCCACCAGCCATCGAGCGTTCGGTCTATTGTCTCGCCGCTGCGTTGTGTCTCGTCGCCTTGTTCGCCTTCTGGCACCCGATCGAGGGCACGGTCTGGTCAATATCCTCCGAACCGATCCGGATCGCAATCTGGGGGGTCTTTTTGATGGGCTGGACGATCCTGTTCATCGCCACCTGGCTGATCAGTCATTTCGAATTGTTCGGGATCGCCCAAGCCTGGCGTCACACCCGGGGCGTTGAGCCTCCACCGCAGGAGTTTCGCACTCCGTTCTTCTATCGCTGGATCAGGCATCCGATCTATACGGGTTTCCTGATCGCTTTTTGGGCAACGCCGGACATGACGTATAGTCATCTCCTGCTCGCGCTGGGCATGACGATATATATCTTCATCGGCATCGCGCATGAAGAACGCGACCTCGTCGATCATTTCGGAGAGCGTTACATCAATTACCGGACGCGCGTTGGATCGGTCATTCCGGGGGTCGGTAGGCGCTAGGTCCGCGCGCGGGCAAACTGGTGCAATGTGCCCGCATGGTGGTGATGGGGCGATTTCTCGGCAGCCGCCTGCTCGCGTTCCATCGCTGCGATGGCTTGCCCGTTTAGCTCGATGCCGAGGTCGGAATATGCTGACGCGATGGCCGCGCGCCAGTCTGCATTTATCGCTGCGTATTGTATCGTTGCCACAGGCCCGTCGTGCGCATGCAAACCCTCGGCTGTCCGTCGCTCGCGAAGCGTTAGCTTGCGGCGCCATTCGGTGAGGATCGCGTCGAGGTTTCGAATGTCCGATTGAAAGGCGGACTGGCTGGCGACCATCGATACGGTGCTGTCCAGCACCGCTTCGGTTTCTCTCTTGGTGATGACCACCCGTGCGGAAGGCAGGGCAGCGAGCAACGCGGGGAGGTCTTCCGCGAACTGTGGGCACTTGAGGACCCGCGGCCGCGACGCGTTGCCCATTGCCACGCAGTCCGTGCGCAGAATGCGCGCGAACTCATTGTAAATGGGTGCGGAATCTCGCGCTTCGCTAAAAGCCACGTAGGACGGAATGTGCCACTGCGCTTCGAATGCACAGGGATTGAGCGCCGCCGAAAGCCAACCGATCTCCTCGTCGGAGCGTGTCGCACCGAACGGATGCAGCGTATCGAGCCAGGGATTGATCCGCCGTGCGACAGCGAGAGCGAATGCTGCCTTTGCCGGCCTGAAATCGGGCCGCTCGGGCACCGGGTCGAAACTGTTGCAGAACCGGGTGCCGGTGTGGGCCGGGTCGGCCGCCAGAAGGCGGTGAATCCGCGTAGTACCGCTGCGCATTTGGCCCGCCACCACGATCGGTGGCGCGATCGGCGTCTCGAGGATTTCGGGACGGTGGCGCCACAATCGGCCCAGGGCGTGACGTTTGCGAATAGCACCAGTCAGCTGGCCATAGGCCATCGTATGCCCCAGCGCATTGAGTTCGGCCTCTTCCCTCAGCGACGCGCAAAGTCGAGAGAGCCGCAAGCGAAAATCCGCGACGTCTTCGGGGCTTCTCCCACCGCTTTCGTCCGCCGCATCGAAACCGCGTGCGCCAATCTCCCAGAGGTGATCGGGATCGAGCGGCGGCTTGCGGGTGATGCCCCTTTTCCACATGGCGGCGATCGCACGGTCTGCAGATAGCGCCGCCGGTGCCACGGCCAGCGGGTGCGGGCGTGGAGGTGCCATCAGAATTCGTCAGCCACGTCTAGCAACCGGGTGACGCCCTTGGGCGCAACCGAACGCCAGCTGCGCTGCAACCATTCGGCGACGCCGTCCCAGTCCAGACCGGGGCGGTTGAGTATCAAGCCGACCCAGCCGCTGGCTCCGTAATAGGCCGGCTTATGGTAGGCGTGCGGCTGAGTCTCGATCAGTCCTTCCAACTCGTCCATGCTGCCGGTCTTCACCAGCAGCGATATGTGCGGCGTACCGTGGTGCTGGTCGGCGAAATAGGCGAAGAACTTGCCCGATTTCTCGCTCCCCACGCGCCAGCCGGGTGAGCCGTGACTTTCGCGCTCATGCGTTTCGGGCAGCTGCAGGGCCAGCCTGCGGATATTTTCGAGCAGCCAGGCAGGGTCATTCGGACGCGAGACATACTTGCTTACCACCCGCGAATAGAGCTGGTGCTCCGCGATGCGCACCCTGTCCGCGAGACTTGCCTCCGTGTCGTCGGGGCGGATCGCGACGGTTGCCTGCGCAAGGACGTCGCCAGCGTCGAGATCGCGAGTCACCAGGTGGACGCTGCAACCTGCCACTGTATCGCCAGCTTCCAGCGCCGCGCGGTGCGTGTGCAGACCGCGATATTTCGGAAGAAGCGAAGGATGGATGTTGAGGATCCTACCTTCCCACCGATCGACCATGTCCGGACCCAGCACCCGCATGTATCCGGCCAGGGCGATGTAATCCGCGCCGGCTTGGCGGATGGCGGTGTCCATCGCCGCGTCGTGCGCAGCGCGGTCCATCCCCCTGTGATCGAGCGCGAAAGTGGCAAGCCCTTCCGCTTCTGCCAGCTTCAGTGCGGCAGCATCGGGGTTGTTGCTGGCGACAAGGACGATTTCGTAAGCCGCTCCCGGAAGCCGACTTGCGTAAAGCAAGGCCGCCATGTTGGTGCCAGCTCCGGACACGAGCACAGCCACCTTCGCTCTCGCCTGCCCCGTGTCAGGCAAGATGCCCGGCTTCCCACGGTTCTCGGGCGGACCAGGTTTCCGCTGCCCCGCGAACGGTGCAGCCGCGCGGTCCATCTATGACCTCGCCAATGCGCCAGGCGGTCTCTCCGTTCGCCTCAAGATATGCAGCGACCTCGCGCGCCATTTCGGGCGTCACCGCCAGAACCATCCCGATCCCGCAGTTGAAGGTACGCGCCATCTCGCCGGGTTCGATGTTGCCCTGCGCCTGGAGGAAGGCCATCAGACGTGTCTGTTCCCACGCGTCGGCGTCGATCACGGCATGGGCCCCTTCGGGCAGGACACGCGGAATGTTCTCGAGCAGTCCGCCGCCGGTGATGTGCGCGAGCGCGTCGATCTTGCCACTGCGGACTAGCGGAAGAAGGCTTTTCACATAAATCCTGGTGGGCGCCATCAGGGCGTCGATCAGGCGCATTTCGGGATCGAACATAGCAGGGCGATCGAGTCGCCAGCCCATGTCTTCGGCCATCCTCCGCACGAGCGAGAATCCGTTCGAATGGACGCCCGAACTGGCGATCCCGATCAGTACGTGTCCGGGGGCAACCTTGTCGCCGGTCAACTGCTCGCCGCGCTCCACCGCGCCGACACAGAAACCGGCTAGGTCGTAATCGCCCGCGGCGTACATCCCCGGCATCTCGGCCGTCTCGCCGCCAATCAGCGCACAACCAGCCTGCCTGCAGCCGTCGGCAATGCCGGCGATCACGCGCTCGGCCACGCCGTTCTCGAGCTTGCCCGTCGCGAAGTAGTCGAGGAAGAACAGCGGCTCGGCACCCTGGACGATCAGGTCGTTGACGCACATTGCCACCAGATCGATGCCGACGGTGTCATGCCGATCGTGTTCGATCGCAAGCTTGAGCTTCGTACCCACCCCGTCGTTGGCCGCGACCAGTAGCGGGTCGGTATAGCCAGCAGCCTTCGGATCGAAGAATCCACCGAATCCGCCCAGTTCGCTGGTCGCGCCGGGGCGTGCGGTCGATTTTGCCAGAGGGCCGATCGCACGGACGAGAGCGTTGCCTGCGTCGATCGACACTCCGGCCGATTCGTAGGTGTAGGAGCGTGGGGGCGGACCGTTCGATGCCATCCACTCGCCCTGACGCATTCGCGCTTGGATTTCCATGCCCGTTTGGGCAAAAGGCCGCCAGTTTTCCCCTATGGTACCTTCCCGATCACTCCCGCGCGACCCGCGCCGCGCCGCAATCCTCTTCGTTGCCGTGCTTTGCGCGGCCGTTTTGCTGATGTTGGGAGGACGTGCGCTCGTCGCCCAGATCGGTGGCGATCGCGGCATCGCGCCGGTGGCAGCGTCGGGCGACATTACCGTGAGCGGTGTCGAGGTGGATGTCACCGCAAAGTCTGCCGAGGAAGCGCGTGATGAAGGCTGGCGCGAGGCGATGAAACTCGCATGGAAGAAAATCGGCGGACCGGCGATACCCGATGGTCAGCTATATTCGCTGGTTTCTTCCGTTGTCATCGAGCGTGAGCAGCTTGGCCCCAATCGCTACATCGCCACGCTGGGTGTCGTGTTCGACCGTGCGCGGGCTGGTGGCATTCTCGGCCGCGGAGGCGACGTGCAGAGTTCCGCGCCGCTATTGCTGGTGCCGATTACGTTCAGCGGCGGCACACAGACGGTCTATGAAATGCGGAATCCCTGGCAACGGGCCTGGGCCGAATATCAGCCCGGCGCGAGCCGCATCGATTACGTGCGACCGACCGGTGCCGGCGGGGACTCGCTCTTACTGACTTACGGGCAGGCTGGACGGCGCAGCCGGACCTGGTGGCGCAACGTCCTCGACCAGTTCGGCGCGTCCGACGTGCTGTTCGCCATCGCCGACCTCAAGCACCAGTACCCAGGTGGGCCGGTGCGCGGGCAATTCACCGCTCGCTATGGCCCCGATAATGAATTGATGGAAACATTCACCATGACCGCTCCGAATCAGGCATCGCTTCCCGCGATGCTCGACAAGGCGGTCCTCCGCTTCAATTCGATATTCGAGTCGGCGCTTGCGAGCGGCCAGCTGAGGCCCGACGCCTCGCTCAACCTTGGCGGACTGCAGATCGACCCGGCCATTCAGCGCCTTATCGACATTGCCCGCGCCGCCGACGCCCAGGCAAGGGCGGCGAGGGCTGCCGAAGCGGCAAACGCGCAAGCCGGGACGGCCGTGGCGCCGCCCCCGCCGTCGAGCGGGGCCGCCGGTCAGACAACGATGGGCAGCTACATCATCCAGTTCGATACGCCCAATGCCGGCGCTTTCGACGCTTCTCTTGCCGGCGTCCGCGGCGTTCCCGGCGTACGGGGTGCTGCTGCGACGAGCACGGCGATCGGCGGCACATCGCTGATGAGCGTCGTCTATGGTGGAACCGCCGAAGAGCTTGCGGCAGGATTGCGTGCGCGGGGATTCACCGTTCGTCAGTCGGGCAACTCGATCTCGATCAGCCGCTGATGGGACAGATCGCGCTGCCGCTTACCGTGCGCCGCGCGGACGACCCGGTGCGCATCGTCGTCGGCAACGCCAATCGCGCCGCGATCGATGCCCTGTCCGATCCCGGTAATTGGCCATATGGCACGGCCATCCTCGCGGGACCGGCAAGAAGCGGAAAGTCACTGCTTTCCCGGTGGGCGGAAGCGCAACACGGCAATCTCGAGGCGATCGACGGCGCCGATGTAGTGGACGAAGCGGAGTTGTTTCATCGCTGGAACCGAGCGCAGGAAGGCAGCAGCGCACTTCTCTTAGTGACCGACCGCGACCCTTGGAATGTCGGCCTTCCCGACCTGCGCAGCCGGCTCGGAGCGGCGCTGCACGTGGAGATCGGCGTGCCAGACGACGATATGATCGCGGCGCTGATCGAATCCCATGCACAAGCACGCGGTCTTGCGCTGGGCGAGGGGGCGCTTACCTATCTCGTGCCGCGCTTGGAGCGCAGTTTCGCCGGGGTCGAGGCGGTCGTCGACGCGATCGACCGGCTGAGCCTCGAACGCAAGGTGCCGGCTACCCAGTCGGTCTGGCGGGACGCGCTCGAATCGGTGCAGGGGGCGGAGCAGCCCCGCTTGCTTTGATGCGCGATCGGTGGGAGATTCGCGAAAGATGTTCGAGAAACTGACCTCATATCTCGACTCGGTTCGCGCCCGCGATCCGGCGCCGCATTCCCGCTGGGAAATCCTGCTGTACCCGGGCGTGCTGGCACTGGGCCTGCATCGGGTGGCGCATTGGCTTTATGAGGCGAAGCTGTATTTCCTTGCCCGTTTCGTGAACCATTTCAGCCGTTTCCTTACCGCGATCGACATTCATCCGGGCGCCGAGATCGGGGAGAATTTCTTCATCGATCATGGCTTCACCGTGATCGGCGAGACTGCCGTCATCGGCAACAACGTGACGATCTACCAGTGCGTGACGCTGGGAGGGACTAATCCGACCAATGGGGTGGGCGGCAAGCGTCATCCCACGATCGGCGATAATGTGATCATCGGTTCGGGCGCGCAGGTGATCGGCCCCATCATGGTCGGCGATCGGGCACGCATCGGTGCAAACGCGGTCGTCACCGACGATGTGCCCGAAGGCGCGACGATGATCGGCCTCAAGGCTCGGTCGACACTCGTACCCGCTGAAGAGTGGATGAAGGAATTCATCCCCTACGGGACGCCGTGCGACGATCCGTGTGCACCCAGCCGGGACTGCGTGGAAAAGCTTGAGACCGAACTCGCCGCGCTTCGCGCCGAGATCGCCGGGCTGAAGTCTGCGATAGGTGCCTCCGCTCCGGTCGCTCGCAACCGCACGGCAAAGCGCGGTTGACCGCCACATGAGCCTTGGCCAGGCGGGCGGAGGCTCGATCGTTCCGTTTCCCGGACGCATTCCTAATCAGGTCGGTTTCGAGCGTCAGGAGCTGTCGCGGATCCTCGATCTTTACGGTCGGATGGTCGCGGCGGGCGAATGGCGGGACTACGCGATGGACTTCACCAGGGATTTCGCGGTGTTCGCCGCTTTTCGCCGAGCTGCCGAGCGCCCGCAGGCGCGCATCGAAAAGCGGCCGGCCCTGCGCGGCCGCCAAGGGATGTGGACCCTGTTCGGCGAGCACGGTCAGGTGCTCAAACGCGGCCACGAACTCGCCGGGGTCCTGGCCCCGGTCGAGCGTCGTCTCGTAAAGGCCGTCTGAAACCTAGCCGCGAGTGGACTGCGGCGCTGCGTCGCCCATGACCTTTTGCATGGCTTTCAGGATCGCACCGGACTGCTCGGCGCCCGAATTGGGGGCGACCAGGTTATTCTGCGCGGAAATCTCCGCCCAATGCGCGGCGAAACCTTCCACGGTTCGCTCAGCCTCGGGAAGCCAGACCGCGTCGTTCATCATCACCCAAGCGGAGTGGTAGCCGCCGCCGCCCGCGCCGACGATCGCGTTCGTGGGCGCATCCTCGCTGACGAGGTAGAGCGCTGCCGGAACCACGTTCTCCGGCGCGAACAGCTTGAAGGCCTGCTCGGGGAAAAGGTCCTCGGTCATCCGGGTGCCGGCTACCGGAGAAAGCGTGTTCACCTTGATGTTGTACTTGCCGCCTTCGAGCTGCAGCGTCTTCGTCAGACCGGCGAGGCCGAGCTTGGCGGCACCGTAATTGGCTTGCCCGAAGTTGCCGAACAGCCCGGTCGACGATGCAGTCATCAGGATGCGGCCATACGCTTGCTCGCGCATGGTTTCCCAGCACGCCTTGGTCACGAACGCCGATCCGGTGAGATGCACCTTCAGAACGAACTCGAAATCCTCGGGCGTCATCTTTGCAAAGGTCTTGTCGCGCAGCACGCCCGCGTTGTTGATGAGGACGTGGACGCCGCCCCACTTCTGCTTGGCGTCAGCGACCATCTTTTCCATCTGCTCGTAATCGGTGACCGATCCGCCGTTGCTCACCGCTTCGCCGCCGGCACGCTCGATTTCTTCGACCACCTGAAGGGCCATGTCCGAATGGCCGGTTCCGTCGCGCGATCCGCCCAGGTCGTTGACCACCACCTTGGCGCCGCGGCGCGCCAATTCGAGCGCATATTCGCGACCCAGACCCCCGCCGGCGCCGGTGACGATGGCGACCTTGTCCTTGAACGAAATGGTCATGGCGAAATCCTTCTGCTGCCTGACGCTGGTTTACGCGCCCGTAAAGTGTGCTGCGGCGTTGGCATCATCCGGTCTGCGATGCAACAGGGGGCGCGACGGGATGTGATGCCGTAACGTTAGAGCGTCTGGAGCACGCCGACCAGTTCGCCGAGCGAATCGATCACGGCATCGGCGCCCATATTGTGCGGGTGCAAATCGTGATAGCCGAAGGTAACAGCAACCGTTGGCACGCCTGCCGCCTTCCCCGCCTTAATATCGTAGGTGCTGTCACCGACGAAAGCGGTCCGTCCTCCGCCGCACCGATCCCGCGCGGCCCAGATCGGATCGGGCGCTGGCTTCGACTTGCCCTTGCCCAAGCTGTCGCCACCGATGACGCAATCGAAGCGATCGTAGAGCTCCAGGGCTCGCAGGACTCCGCCCGCGAATTCCTCGAACTTGTTCGTGACGACCGCAAGTCGCACCTGGCGAGCTGCCAGTTCGTCGAGCATCTCGATCGCGCCCGGGAAGGGCTGGGTGTGGTCGGCATAGTGTGCGCCGTAATAGCCGAGCATTGCCTTGTAGAGTTCGCGGAAGCGGCCATCCTCACAGCCGCCCTGCGCGTCGATCGCCCGGCGCAGCATGATCTTCGCCCCGCCACCGATCAGGTCGGTGGCGCTCTCGATCGGGACCGCGGCGAAACCGCCCAGCGTCAGGGCATGGTTGACCGCGGTACCAAGATCACGGTGGGTCTCCAGCAGGGTGCCGTCGAGGTCGAAAGCCACGATATCGAATGGGAAATCGGTCATCGTCGAAGGGGTAGCGGGGATTCTTTCAACCGCAAGCAATCGGTGGCATGGCGCGGTCATGAGCACACAACGCGCATTCGCCGCCGTCATCCTTGCCGCGGGCAAGGGCACTCGCATGAAGTCGGACCTGCACAAGGTCCTCCATCCCATCGCAGGGCGGCCGATGCTGGATCATCTGCTCGACAGCTTTGCCGCGCTTCGGCCCGAGCGAACGGTCGTCGTCGCCGGCGACCGCTTCGAGCAACTCGAAGGTGCCTTGGCGGGGCGCGGTATCGAGATCGCGCGGCAGGAGCCGCAACTCGGAACTGCGCACGCCGCGTTGATGGCCAAGCCTTTGCTTGCGACATTCGACGGCCATGTCCTCGTATGCTTCGGAGATTGTCCGATGCTCAAGGCGGCAACCATAACACGCATGATCGACGCGCTCGAAGCGGGCGCTGGCGTAGCGGTGCTGGGTTTCCGACCGGACGATACCCTGGCTTACGGAAGGATCATCGCCGATCCCGACGGAACGGTGCGCAAGATGGTGGAGCACAAGGACGCCAGCGACGACGAGCGCGCGGTCAATCTCTGCAATTCGGGCGTCATCGTTGCCCATAGCCGCGACATCTGGCGGCTGCTTGAAGCGGTCGGAAACGACAACGCAGCGGGCGAATATTACCTGCCCGACGTGGCGACCAACGCCATCGGCGAAGGTGCCAAGGTGATCGTCGTGGAAACCGGTCCAGGCGAAGTCGCCGGTATTAATTCGCGGGGCGAACTCGCCGCCGCCGAAGCGCAGTGGCAGGCGTTCAAGCGCGAGGAAGCGATGGCCGGAGGCGCTTCGCTTCGAGCGCCCGATACGGTTTTCTTCAGTTACGACACCGAAATCGGGCGCGATGTGACTATCGAGCAAAACGTCGTCTTCGGACCGAGCGTGAAGATCGCCGATGGCGCGCGGATCAGGGCATTTTCTCATCTTGAGGGCGCCACCGTTGGCGAGGGCTGCGAGGTCGGGCCGTTCGCGCGCCTGCGTCCCGGCGCCGTGATGAAGGCCGGCGCCAAGGTGGGCAACTTCGTTGAGATCAAGCAGGCGGTCTTGGGCGAGGGGGCCAAGGCGAACCATCTGTCCTACCTCGGCGACGCCGAAGTAGGCGCGGGCGCGAACATCGGAGCGGGCACGATCACCTGCAACTACGACGGATATTTCAAGTACAAGACGGTGATTGGCGAGCGGGCATTCATCGGCTCTAACAGCGCCCTGATCGCTCCGTTGCGGATCGGGGCCGACGCTATCGTGGCGGCTGGCAGTGCCGTCAGCCGCGACGTGGATGAAGGCGAACTGCGCATGGTCCGGGCCGAACAGCTGGTGAAGCCGGGCTGGGCCGACCGCTTCCACGACGCCATGAAGAAAAAGAAGGCGGCAGAAAAAAAGGGTCGGGAGACGCAGGGCTGACTGCGGACCGTGCGACCTGCTGGCTATGCGATAGACCATTGGGATTGCGGGTCCAGCAGCATCATACGGTACCCAAGGCCAAGAAGGGGCGCGATACGGTACCCGTCCACCCGATCTGCCACCGCGCGATCCATGCGAACTTCACCAACGCCGAGCTGTCACGCATTGGCGGAGACCGTACCGTGCTGCTCGAGAACGCGGCGCTGGCGAAATTCGTTTCCTGGGTAGCGGGAAAGCCGCCCGACTTTCACGCACCCACCCGGACCAGGAACTAGGCCAGTTCCTTCGATTGTTGCTGGTCGACCTTTTCTTCCCACGTGCGAAATTCGCTGCGGCTGAGAAGGTATCGCCAGCGCGCCTCGTCGAACGTGATCAGCTTGTCGCGCACGGCGCGGACCACGTCGGCCTTGCGTTGGTCCGACCAGTGGACCCTGTGCGACTTGGGCAGGCCAGCACGCTTGATCGCTTCGGACACTGTGCTGTCATGTGGGTAGGCCATTGCAAATTCACTCCTAGACGCCCCCCGTCTGAAGCGAATCTCACCGTCAACGGTTAATTCCGACTTGCCCGACATGGTTACTTTTGGGTTGTCCATCCGGACCGTGCTTTGGGCACGATGAGATGAGTTTTCAGAGCCTTGGAAGTATCATCCGGGTTGCGCCGAGAGCGAGAATCGCTGCCCCCATGTCGGCAAACCAGTCGCTCCATTGTGCGTCGCGACCAAGCGCGGGAATGGCCTGTGCGATCTCGATGAACGCCCCGAAACCGGCCAGCCCGATGAACAGATACGCGATCGAACGATCGCGCCATCCGGCCGCCGCCAGCACGCCCAGCGTGGCGAAGGCAAGCATGTGCATCACCTTGTCGCCCGGTTGGAGCGGAACCTGAGGAGGCTTGGGAAGCAGCGCCATGACCAGCGCGAATGCAGCGGCTGCGAAGAACACCGCACGTATGATGAGGGTGGTTCGCATGCAGCCCATATTCATGGCCTTACGCCGGGAGCCTTTGGTCGCGGTCCTGCATCGCTGTTGCCCAGGACGACCAGCAGTATGCCCACGGCCAATGTGGGATAGGCATAGAACAGGGGGCCGTCGACAATTCCTTCCGCGCCGACCGCAACCAATGCGCACAGTGCCGGAAGCGATCGAGGAAGCGGCTTTTGCCAGCGTCGGATCGAGTGGGGGATGGCGTGCCAGGCGACGACGATCATCGCAAGTGTCCCGACCAGTCCCCACTGGACGAGGAACTGCAGAACAACGTCATGCGGATGATTGGCCGGCCAGCCCGCACGATTGAGAAAGCGGAACTGACCTTCACCGTATCCTATAAGGGGCTGGTCGCGGAATAACCGGATGGCTTCCAGCCACAGCAAGTCGCGATTGGATGCTACTTCGCCGATGGTCGCGCCACCCTTCTGTACGACCCCGAGAATGCGAGGGATTCCCCACATCGAATGTGGTGGGATCCAGATCAGCGACAGGAGTACGCCTGCGAGGAAACCTGTCGCCATGCGGATGAAAGCCCGAATTCTTTGCCCTCCTTCGGCCAGCGCGAGAGCGACGACGGCGCTTACCAAGGTGGCGATCACGCCCGCACGGCTGCCGCTCCAGAGACTCAGCGCAGAACCGACTGCGATACCAGCCATGGCGACGAACCAGACCACCCCTTGCTGTCGGTAAGCGGCAAACCCGAAGCCGGCGCCAGCCGCGAGCACGCCGAAATACGACAGGTGCCGGACATGGCTGACCCCGAAGCCGACGCGAAGCCAATCGAAATCGGGATCGTTGCGAAATGCGAAAAGTACGGCCCACGTCGCCACAGCAAACAGTGCGATGCCGCAGATCATCGCCAGGACGAGGTCGTTGTCGTTTTTGCCGGTGGTGTTCTTCAGCGTGTCCCAGATCGCCAACGCCACCAACGCATGGGCTACCGTGATCATGAGATGCAACAAAGCATAGCTGGGCACCGGGGCCACCCAGATGCCTGCTGCCAATGCGGAGAGGAACCACACGGCCCAGGCAGACTTGTGCGCTACCGAAAGTCGAGCGAATGCCCTGGCGGGGCTATGACCGGCCTGGAATGCCACCGCCAGAAATAGGATCTCGGCCGCGAGGACGGGCAGTGCGAAGTAGCGGATCGACGTGAACGAATAGATGCGTTCAAACGTCAGCAAACCGCCAAGAACCGGAGCCAGAACGAGCAGGGCCAGCGACGCGAGTAACACGCGCCGATCATTGGTCTCTCGATCGGCAGTAGGCTGTGGCGGACGGACCAAATGTTCGTCCGCCACGAAAAACTCAGGCCTCGACGCGCTCGGCCAGCACTGTCAGCCCGGCTTCGCTGACTTCCGCGAAGCCGCCGCGTACCTCGATGTTCTCCGGAGCGGCGCCTTCAGTGCGGAAGATTTGGATGGCGCCGTCGCGGACCGTGCTCATGAAAGGGGCGTGACCCTCCAGCACTCCGAAGTCGCCCTCGGTGCCGGGTACGACGACCATGTAGACGTCTTCCGACCGCACCAGCTTGGCCGGCGTGACGAGTTCGAAGTGCAGGGCCATGGTCTCAGGCTTCCTCGGCCATCTTTTTGGCCTTGGCGACTGCTTCTTCGATGCCGCCGACCATGTAGAACGCTGCTTCGGGAAGGTGGTCGTATTCGCCATCGACGACGGCCTTGAACGACTTCACCGTGTCCTCGATCTGCACGAACTTGCCCGGGATGTTGGTGAACACCTCGGCGACGTGGAACGGCTGCGAGAGGAAGCGCTGAATCTTGCGGGCGCGCTGGACGGTGAGCTTATCCTCTTCCGAGAGCTCGTCCATGCCGAGAATGGCGATGATGTCCTGCAGCGACTTGTACTTCTGCAGCACTTCTTGGACGCGGCGTGCGGTCTGGTAGTGCTCCTCGCCCACGACGCGCGGTTCGAGCACGCGCGAGGTCGAGTCCAGCGGATCGACCGCCGGGTAGATGCCCAACTCGGAGATCGCGCGGCTCAGCGTGGTCGTTGCGTCCAAGTGGGCGAACGAAGTGGCCGGGGCCGGGTCGGTAAGGTCGTCCGCGGGGACGTAGATTGCCTGCACCGAAGTGATCGAACCCTTGGTGGTCGAGGTAATGCGTTCCTGCAGGTTGCCCATGTCGGTCGACAGGGTCGGCTGATAGCCCACGGCCGAAGGAATACGGCCGAGCAGCGCCGACACTTCCGAACCCGCCTGCGTGAAGCGGAAGATGTTGTCGACGAAGAACAGCACGTCCTGACCTTCCTGGTCGCGGAAGTATTCGGCCATCGTCAGACCCGAAAGCGCAACGCGGGCGCGGGCACCCGGGGGCTCGTTCATCTGGCCGAACACGAGCGCCACCTTGGAACCTTCCGAAGTGGCATTGCCCTCGGCGTCCTTGGCAATGACGCCCGCGTCGAGGAATTCGTGGTAGAGATCGTTTCCTTCGCGGGTGCGTTCACCCACGCCGGCGAACACGGACACGCCGCCGTGGCCCTTGGCGATGTTGTTGATCAGTTCCTGGATCAGCACGGTCTTGCCGACGCCGGCGCCGCCGAACAGGCCGATCTTGCCACCCTTGGCATACGGCGCGAGGAGGTCGATGACCTTGATGCCCGTCACCAGGATCGATGCGTCGGTCGACTGGTCGATAAACAGCGGGGCTTCGGCATGGATCGGCGCGCGCTGGGTGGCATTGACGGGGCCACGCTCGTCGATCGGCTCGCCGATGACGTTGAGAATGCGGCCGAGAGTCGCAGGGCCGACAGGCACAGAGATCTGCGCGCCGGTGTTGGTTACCGGCTGACCGCGGGTCAGGCCTTCGGTCGCGTCCATCGCGATCGTGCGGACAGTGCTCTCGCCGAGGTGCTGGGCAACCTCGAGCACGAGCTTATTGCCGTTGTTGTCTGTTTCCAGCGCGGTCAGGATCGCCGGCAGCTCACCTTCGAAGGCGACGTCGACGACGGCGCCGATGACCTGGCTGATGGTTCCGGTGGTGGTCTTGTTGAGAACGGGGGCGGTGGCCATGATCTGGTTTCCTACTGGCTCAGGAAGCTACGTGGTGGGAATTGTGCTCGGCGCAGACGGCTTCGGCATCGGCGAGCGTCCATGCGCCGTCTACCGCAGTCAATGTCGCCTTGTGGCGCAGATTTTCGTCCTCGCCGATGCCGAAGTCGCAGATGGCATCGGTCGAACCCATGCCCGCGCGCTTGCAGACTGAAGTCGAAACCTTTTCTGCTGCCGGGCAGGTCTTGGCGAAGGTAGCCGCAAAAACCTGCTCAGTCGGCGCTTCGAGCGTCGGTGCTGCCGGAGCGGCCGCCACCGTGGCAGTCGGCTCCGGTGCCGGGGCAGCTTCCTGACCGCAAGCGGCGAGAGCCAGGAGAGGCAGGATGAAAGCGATCTTCTTCACGGTAATCGGACCCTTGGCTTACAGCGCTTCCGCGCCAGCGATGATTTCGATGAGTTCGGTGGTGATCGCGGCCTGGCGGCTGCGATTGTACTGGATGGTCAGCTTCTGGATCAGCTCGCCTGCGTTGCGTGTGGCGTTGTCCATCGCGGTCATCGATGCGCCCTGTTCAGAAGCCTGGTTCTCCAGCAGTGCGCCGAAGATCTGGGTCTTGAGATAGCGGGGCAGAAGCTCGGCAAGGATGTCTTCCTCATCCGGTTCGTATTCGACGGCGGCCTGGCTCGTGGTCACAACCTCCGGCGCCGGGACCGGAATGATCTGAAGCCGGGTCGGCTCCTGCGTAAGCGCGCTCTTGAACTTCGAGAAAAACAGGTGCGCCACGTCGAACTTGCCCGCCTCATACATCTCCATCAGCTCGGCGACGATGCGCTCGGCCTCGGCATAGCCGGGTTCGCGCACTTCGGTCGTGTCGAACATATGGGCGATGTTCTTCGGGTGCTGGCGTCGGATCGGCGCGCGGCCCTTCCGCCCGATGAGGTAGAAATCGACGTCCTTGCCTTGCGCCTTCAGCTCGTTCGCCTTCGCGAGCGCCGCCCGGACGATGTTCGAGTTGAACGCGCCGGCAAGGCCCTTGTCGCTGTTGGCGACGACGAGCAGGTGCCGCTGGTCCTTGCCCGTGCCGGTCAGCAGCCTGGGCGCGCTGTCGCCGGTCACCTTGCTGGCGAGCGAAGCCATGACTTCGCCCAGACGCTGGGCATAGGGGCGTGCGGCCTCGGCAGCCGCCTGCGCCTTACGCAGCTTAGCGGCCGCGACCATCTGTTTGGCCTTGGTGATCTTCTGGGTCGACTTGACCGAGTTGATCCGACCCTTGAGTTCCTTGAGCGAGGCCATTTCGGCTCCCTAACTAGACTTCTCGGGTTCAGGCGTACTGCTTGGCGAAAGCGTCGAGCGCGGCAACGGTCGCCTTCTTGGCGTCGTCGCCGAAGTCGCGGCTGTCGCGGATCATCGTCAGCACGTCGGCGTGTTCGCTACGCATGAAGCCCAGCATCTTCGCCTCGTAGTCGGTGACCTTGTCGACCGGAACGCTGTCGAGGTAGCCGTTGGTGCCGGCGAAGATCGACACGGTCTGCTCTTCGAACGGTATCGGCTGGAACTGCGGCTGCTTGAGCAACTCGGTCAGGCGCGCACCGCGGTTGAGGAGCTTCTGGGTCGACGCATCGAGGTCGGAACCAAACTGCGCGAACGCCGCCATTTCGCGGTACTGCGCCAGCTCCAGCTTGATCGAGCCGGACACCTTCTTCATCGCCTTGGTCTGCGCGGCGCCGCCGACGCGGCTGACGGACAGGCCGACGTTGATCGCCGGGCGGATGCCCTGGAAGAACAGCGTGGTTTCAAGGAAGATCTGGCCGTCGGTGATCGAGATCACGTTGGTCGGAATATAGGCCGAAACGTCGCCCGCCTGCGTCTCGATGATCGGCAGAGCGGTCAGCGAGCCGCCTCCGTTGGCGTCGGACATCTTGGCCGCACGCTCGAGCAGGCGGCTGTGGAGATAGAACACGTCGCCCGGATAGGCTTCACGGCCCGGCGGACGGCGGAGCAGCAGCGACATCTGGCGATAGGCCACGGCCTGCTTGGAAAGGTCGTCGTAAACGATCACGGCGTGCATGCCGTTGTCGCGGAAGTATTCACCCATCGCGCAGCCAGTGTAGGGCGCGAGATACTGCAGCGGAGCAGGCTCCGAAGCGGTGGCGGCTACGATGATGGAGTATTCCATCGCGCCGTTCTCTTCGAGCGTCTTGACCAACTGGGCGACGGTCGAACGCTTCTGGCCGACGGCAACATAGATGCAATAGAGCTTCTTGCTCTCGTCGGTGCCGGCGTTGGCGCCCTTCTGGTTGATGAAGGTATCGATCGCGACGGCACTCTTGCCGGTCTGGCGGTCGCCGATGATCAGCTCGCGCTGGCCGCGGCCGACGGGAACGAGCGCGTCGATCGCCTTGAGGCCGGTCTGCACCGGTTCGCTCACCGACTGGCGCGGGATGATGCCAGGGGCCTTCTTCTCGACGCGCATGCGCTTCTCGGCAACGATCGGACCCTTGCCGTCGATCGGGTTGCCGAGCGCGTCGACGACGCGGCCGAGCAGACCCTTGCCGACCGGCACGTCCACGATGGTGCCGGTGCGCTTGACGCTGTCGCCCTCCTTGATCTCGGAGTCCGAGCCGAAGATCACCACGCCGACGTTGTCGGCCTCGAGGTTCAGCGCCATGCCCTGAACGCCGTTGGCGAATTCGACCATCTCTCCGGCCTGGACCTTGTCCAGACCGTGGATGCGGGCGATGCCGTCACCGACCGAGAGCACCGAACCGACTTCCGAGACTTCCGCCTCGGTGCCGAAGTTGGCGATCTGGTCTTTGATGACCTTGGAGATTTCTGCGGCGCGAATTTCCATGACTTCGATACCTTCTTCGGACGGTCGTGGGCGACCTTAGGCCTTCATGGCCTGAGCAAGTGAGTTGAGACGAGTGCGGATCGAACCGTCGATCCGCTTGGAGCCGATGGTAACCACGAGCCCGCCGAGCAGGTCCGGGTCCACCTTGGTGGAAAGCTTCACCGTGCGGCCTTCGCGCGCGGTCAGGCGGGTCTTGAGCTGGTCGATCTGGGCGTCGGTCAGCGCGTGGGCGCTGGTAACTTCGGCCGTGACCTCGCCGCGCTGGTGTGCGGCGATCGTGCGGAACGCGCGGACGATGTCGCCCAGCTTCGAAAGGCGACCGTTGGCGGCAAGCGTGCCGAGAAATTTCTTGGTGAGATCCGACAGGCCGAGCTTGGCGGCCACCGCGGCCATTGCCGAACCTTGCGCGGTGCGGCCGATTTGAGGGTTCGTGGTCAACTCGCGCATGTCCTGCGATTCGGCCAGGGCCGCGGCAAGCGTCTCGAGATCCGATTCGACCGCCGTGACAACGCCCGCCTCGCTGGCGAGTTCGAACAGGGCGGAGGCGTAACGCCCTGCTAGGCTAGCCTGAATGCCGGCGGAAATATCCACGCGCGATGGTCCTTCTGGATCCGGAAAAATCGGTTTTCTGCCGCGCCGCGAAGTGGACAATCGCAAGGGTGCCCGGGCAAGGCTGGCGCGCCCCTATCACCGGGTTTGCGACTATGCAACCGGAGTCGGGCACTCGGGCATTGCGGCGTTGATGAGGTGCGGTAAATTGCCCCGGCATTGAACGGGAGAATGGCGATGGATTGGCAGCCGATGGCCGACAAGGTCGGTGCCGAAGTGCGCGGAGTGGATCTGGCCACTATCAATGGCGAAGACCTGTATGCGCTGAAGCAACTCGTCTATGATCGCGGTGTCGTGGTCCTGCGCGACCAGTCGCTCAGCCCCGAGGAGCATATCGCGCTGGCCGAGCGGTGGGGCGGGATCGATATCAACAATTACTTTCCGTTGCAGGACGAATATCCGCAGATTGCGATCGTTCGGAAGGCGGCGGATCAGCAGACGAACATCGGGGGTGCCTGGCACACGGATCATTCGTACGATCAGGTTCCGGCGATGGGTTCGATCCTTGTTGCGCGCACGCTTCCCCCTTCAGGCGGCGATACCCATTTTGCCCACATGGGCGCGGCCTATGATTCTTTGTCCGACGATCTCAAGGCCGAGATAGAGGGGCTTCAGGCGTTCCACACCGCGGACCACGTGTACAAGGCCGATGGAATTTACGCGCATACCGATATCGGCAAGGACCTGCGCGGACATGACGTGAAGACAGGCGCGTTCCATCCGGTGGTGATCCGTCACCCGCAGACCGGGCGAAAGCTGCTTTACGTCAACGGCAGCTTCACCATCCACTTCGTCGGCAAGACGCGCGAGGAAAGCCTGCCCCTGCTGCAGCGCCTTCTGGATGCCGCGCTCACCGCCGATAACCAGTGCAAGGTGGTCTGGCGACCGGGCACGGTCGCGATCTGGGACAATCGGACGACGTGGCACAACGCGATGAACGATTATCACGGCTACGCGCGCGAGATGCATCGCATCACGCTCAGCGGCGATGCTCTGGCGGCCTAACTTCCCTTCGGACCGCAGGTATAGACCAGCCGTTCATTGGGTTGCTCAGGCAAGAGTGCCACCACGCCGGTCTGCATCTCGCCGAGCTGGCGTGCGGCGTTCTCTACCCCGCACGCCGGCGCGGTAAACGCGGCGCGAGCTTCGCGAGCCTTTGCCATCGCAGTTTGCGACAGTGGGTAGCGGTCGGTGCGGAAGACGCGCGTGTCCGGGTCGAAGCTGTTGACCGAAACGGTGTCCTCGTCGTTCGGCACGAACAGCCGAGTCCAGCGACCCTCGGCAAAGCCATACTGGGTCCGTCCATTGACGCAGCCTTCGGGTCGCCAGTCGAAATCGAGGTCTTCCGGCGGTTGGCCGACGATCCGGCTGCGGTCCGGCTGAATGGTGCACGTCAGGTTGGCTGCCTGGGCGTTAATGGTCGTTCCGGTGCCTGCGTCGCCAGTTTCGCCTTCTGTCATCGCTTCGGCCACCCGCCGATCGATCGCGTCGATCCCAGGCCGAGTGAACCAAACCGCGAGAGCAGCGACCACCGCAACGGCGGCGACTGCCCCCGCGATGCGCAGTTTCTTGCCGCCGTCTTCCTCGTTTCGGAAATTCCAGGCCGCAGATCCTGCGCTAGCAGACAGCAGCAGGAGGAGACCGGCCAATGCCATCGCGTTCTCGCGATCCTCCATGACCGAAAGCTGCGCTTCGAGCTGTGCGCGATCGCGCCGTTCGCGGTCTCCTTCGGCTCGCTGGGCCATTCTGGCGCGCGCGGCCGCCTGCTCCGTCTCCAGCCTTTCGCGCTCTGCAGCGTCGAGTTGGGCCATCGATCGACACGGCATCGCATTTACCGCAGGCTCGATGCCGGCCTGCTTGAGGAAAGGAATCAGTTCCCGGTTCGATATCGCAAACGAAAACTCGGCGTCCGAACCGTCGTCGGAGGTGGTTCCAAAGCTGTTTACGCCTATGATCCGGCCACACCCGTCGAGCAACGGCCCACCGGAGTTGCCCCGTGCGATCGGCGCGGTGTGGAGCACGGTGTCAAAGTCCCGGCTGGGGCGGGTGCCCGAAACGAACCCGCGGCTCTTCACCGCGGGCTGCGGACGGAACAGGTCCGACAGGTCGAGGCCCTGCGCCCGGTCGACATTCATGGGATAGCCGACCGCCGAAACCTCTTCCCCGTCCGCCGCACCGGTGCCGGCAACCGTCAATGCAGGCAACCGGAGCGATCCGGTGAGTTCGATGATCGCAAGATCCTTCCCGGCCGAGACCGATACGATCCTGCCGTAATCCGCTCCGTCGCCATCGGGCGGCACGATCGCGATCCGCAGGGTATCGTCCTGCATCGCCTCGCGGATCACGTGCGCGTTGGTGACGATGCGGGTAGAGGAAATGGCAAACCCGGTGCCGTGGCTGACCGGAAATACCCGCTCACCGTCGGTACCCATGATCACGACCCGCACCACGCCGCGCGCGGCCGCCGCGATGTCTGCCGCATCCGGCCGGGCGGGCGACGGGACGGTGAGGGCGACGAGGGCGAACAGGAGCGCAAGCAGGCGAAGCATTGAGGCGGCTTGTGCCCTTGCGTGACATTGACCGCAAGCCACGGGACGCACGGCCCGGCGCCGCGCGGTACCTGTTCATCGGCACCGCCTTCTGGCACTTACGAGGATGAAACCATGACCACCCAGAACCTCACCGATGAAGACCGCTGGCGGATCGCGCTGGCCAAGGACCGGCGCTTCGACGGCCAGTTCGTGACCGGTGTCCACTCGACGGGCATCTATTGCCGCCCCAGCTGCCCGGCGCGCCCGCCGAAGCGCGAAAACGTGCGCTTCTATGCCTCGTCCTCCGATGCCGAAGCGGCGGGCCTGCGTGCGTGCAAGCGCTGCAAGCCCGACGATGTCGCCCGAGACGAGGCAGCGGTCCGTTCGGCTATCGACGAGATCAAGAGTTCCGCCGCATCGCTCGACGCCCAACCGCGGCTCGACGAACTGGCCGCCCTCACGGGGTACTCGCCAAGCCATTTCCAACGCATTTTCACCCGCGCCACTGGCCTTTCACCCGCCGCATATGCCCGCGCCTTGCGCGAAGAGCGGGCGCGGGCGGCATTGAGCGAAGGGGGAAGGGTGACGGACGCGATCTACGAAGCTGGATACGACAGTCCGAGCCGGTTCTACGAAGCGATGGACGACAAGCTGGGCATGGCCCCTTCCGCCTGGCGCAAAGGCGGGCGCGGCGTGACGATCCGCTGGGCGGTCGTCGAAACCTCGCTCGGCGCGATGCTCGTCGCTGCAACTCCCAAAGGCGTCTGTCGCCTCTCGTTCGACGAGGGATCCGAGGAACTGACTCGGCGGTTTCCTAACGCCGATCTCAAGCAAGGCGGCGAAGAGTTCGAGCGGTTGGTATCCGAAGTCGTCGCTGCCGTCGAAGCGCCGGGCCAATCCACCGACATTCCGCTCGACGTGAAGGGCACCGCATTCCAGGAGGCCTGCTGGAAGGCCTTGCGAGAGATACCTCCCGGAGAGACCCGGACCTATGCCCAGATTGCGGCGTCAGCGGGCAACCCCAAGGCGGTGCGCGCGGCGGGCAGCGCCAACGGCCGCAACAACGTCGCGGTATTGATCCCATGCCACCGGGTGATCCGGACGGGCGGGGATCTTGGCGGATACGCCTATGGCCTCGACATCAAGCGCGAGTTGCTAAAGCGCGAAGGAGCGGAGTAATGGACAAGGTCGGAGCATTCCGCGCGCTGCACGTGCCCGGCGACCCGCTAGTTCTGTTCAACATCTGGGATGCGGGCAGTGCGAAGGCGGTGGCCGATGGCGGAGCCAAGGCGATTGCTACGGGCAGCTATGGAGTGGCGGAAGCGCAAGGATTCAAGGATGGCGAAACGCTTCCACTCGAGGTCGTGCTCGAGAACCTGCGGCGGATCGTCTCGATCACCGAACTGCCGGTGACGATCGACATGGAAGCGGGATATGGCGAGACGCCCGACGAAGTGCAGGTTTCCGTCGATCGTGCTCGGGAAATCGGAGCTATCGGCATCAACATGGAAGACCGAATGCCCCGAAAGACGGCCCTGCTGCCGGTTGCCGAGGCCGCGGCCCGGATCGCGGGTGCGGCGCGGACCGGTCTCCACATCAACGCGCGAACCGATGTTTACCGGGGCATCGACCCTGCGGACTACACGCCTGCCTTGATCGATGCGGTCGTGGATCGCGGTCACGCCTTTGCGGACGCGGGGGCAGGCAGCCTGTTCGTGCCCTTCCTGGGCGACCATCCAACGATCGCCTCGATCTGCGAGCGGTCGCCACTGCCGGTCAACGTCCTTTGGGGACCCGGACGCGGCACGATGGGCGATCTTGCCGCACTCGGCGTGGCGCGGATCAGTTTCGGGCACGGCCCCTGGGCGGCGGCGATGGCCTGGCTCGGAGAACAGGCGAGCGCGGTCCATGCCGGGTGCACTCCGCCCTACGCGGACGGTCGCTAACGGGGCTATGGTCAGTCGAGCTTGGGAGGCATCCCCGGCTCGGCCTTGGCCATCGCGCGTTGATAGGCCGGGCGGTCGCCGATGCGCTTTAGGTAGCTCTTCAGGTTCGGCATCCCGTCGATGCTCATTCCGCTCATCGCCCGGCTCGTGGTGAGCTGGAAGCCCATCATGATATCGGCCGTGGTCAGCTGCGACCCGCCGAAATATTCTGACTCGCCCAGCCGCCGCTCGACGATGGCCCAGCTCTTGGCCATGCGGTCCGCCACGAACGGGGGCATCGATCCTCCCTCAACCATGCGCATGGCGACGAGCGCCATCATGCCGTTGGTCATGAAGGTCGCGTTGGCCCAGTGGTAGAAGAACAGGTGATCGGCGTAATCGGGATGCCCGGGACCGGGTACCAACTCGGTTTCCGGCGCGTGCTTCGCCACGATCCAGTCGATAATCGCACCGCTCTCGCCAAGCACGACCTTGCCGTCGGGTCCTTCGTCCTCGATCACCGGCGCGATGCCCATCGGGTGCAGCGCCTTGTATTCATCCGGTGCAAGGTTGTTGTCGGTGCGGCGAGAGTAGAGCTTGAGCTCGTAATTGAGCCGCAACTCCTCGCACAGCCAGACGATCCGTTCGGATTGCGAAAGGCGCAGGTGATGGACCGTAAGCGTGGAATCGGCGCTCGTCATGACTTTACACCTCACACCCGAAGCTTTTGATTTCTTCGCGTTGCCTGTCTCGCTCGGCCTTTTGGGCCGCTTCATCGCGGTAGATGGCGGGATGCTCAGGCTTTACCTCTTTAAGTAGGGCAGCTTTTTCCCCCTTTTCGAAAGCCTCGAACTTTTTGCGCAGCATGCAAGCGTAACCGCCGTTGCCCGCGAGGTAGCTTGCGCCGACTACGCGCGCTTCAATAGTTCGATCTTCGGTAAGCAGGGAATAGATGATCGCTCGCCGCACGCCTTGGTCGAAGGGCGCGTACGCGAATGCGCTTTCGAGTGCGGCCTTCGCCGCTTCTGGTACGACTGTCGTACTCTCGTCAAAAAGGTGCGTGAGATAATACCCGTAAAGGGGAAAGGCGTGATCGCTCTTCATGTTGTTGGCTGCAATGAACTTGCGCCGCGCTTCGACGAGCTTTGACGGATCTTCCCGTGAGCGCATGAGGTCGACCTGCGCGCGGTAGATCGCGGCATCGACCGACTTGGGATCGATCGCAAGGACGCGGTCGGCAAGCTTTTCCGCACCATCGAAGTTGCGAGCGTCGAACTCTGCCTCGGTTGCCGTCAGAAGAAAAGCGGCGCTGTTGGGGTAACGCTCGGTTAGAGTGCGAGCGGTGCCGACCAGCTTTTTGGCTTCTTCTTCGTCAACACCACGCTTGGCGGGGATCATGATCTGCATTCTCGCAGCTTCGTCAGGCGCCAACACGCTGACTTCTACCTCTGGCTCTTTACGCTCGAGATAGGGCACTTTGAGCAGGAAGGCCCGGCCCTTGCGGAAAGCCTCGAGCTCTGCAGTAAGCGTGTCGAGGTCGCCGAATGCCAGCCGGGCGGACTCCATCGGCGGTTTCCCATCGGCTATTCCGCTCATATATTTAGTAATCTGACCGCGTCGCTCGGGCTTCAAATTGAGATGGCTGGCGATCAGCCAGCCGTGGCCGTAGATTCGGCCGACGCTATCGCGATCGGCTTTGGCAGAAGGATCGAAGGTTTTTTCGAGATCGACCTTTATCGTTGCCAACGCCGGACTACGCCACGGCGGAACCTCGCCAATCACAAAATGATCGTCGTTGAATTGCACGTTCGAAAAAAGCTCGGCGAAGCCTTCACTGTACCACAGCGGATAAGGGGCATCGGCGTGCTGATACATGAAGTAGTGCACGTACTCGTGCATCAACGTCGCCTTGGGATCGAGGTCCAGATTCGAATCGTACGCAGTCTGAAATCCGCGCTCGCGGCGGACGTTTCGCTTCATGGGAACGAACGCGACGGCGCCCGAAGCGCGCGGAATGAAGAAACCACCGATCCCGCTGCCTGCGGCTCCGGCAAGGGCGGCCATGTCGCTCGTCTCGCCGAAGCGGAATACGGTGACCTTGATCGATTCAGGAGTGTCTTCCTTTGCGGGCCCGATCCCGCTGATGATTCTCAGCGCTTCGTCCAGACGCTCCAACTCGTGGGCGAACTCGACCGTGGCCTCGCGCGTATCTTCCGAATAGATCGTAAAGTTTTCGGTTTTGGCGAGATGCCAATCCGCGGCGATGGCCGGCGCACCGAGCACGGCGGCGGTGGCCGCCAGTAAAACCTTCAACTTGAACATGTATCGAAGTCCCCCAGCAGGCTTCTGCGCGAGCCAAGGGCAATTGCTAGCGCAACTGGAGGCCGACCTCAAACAAAGCTGTACGGGTCGATGTCGATCGAAACGCGCACCCCCGGCGCGAAGCGCAGCGGGGCGAGCCAGTCGCGGATCACGTGCTGTACCTGCGCCGTGCGGCGAGCGTTGAGCAACAGGCGATAGCGGTATCGGCCGCGCAGCAGGGCAAGGGGTGCGGGCGCCGGGCCGAGGATGGCCACATCGTCCACCCGCGGCCGAGAATCGCCGATGCGGTTGGCGGCCTCGCGGGCCTCGGCCTCGTCCTCGCTGGACACGATGATGGCTGCCCAGCGCCCGAAAGGAGGCGCGCCGGCATGGCGACGTGCCTCGGTCTCGGCTTCGTAAAAGGCATCCCGGTCTCCTGCGGCGAGCGCGGCAATGACCGATGCGGTCGGATGCCGGGTTTGGATCAGCACTTCACCCGGCTTCGAGCCGCGTCCTGCGCGACCCGCTACTTGCGCAACTTGCTGATAGGTCCGCTCGGCCGCACGCAAGTCTCCGCCCTCGAGACCGAGGTCCGCATCGACCACGCCGACGAGGGTAAGTTCGGGAAAATGGAACCCCTTGGTGACGAGTTGCGTGCCCACGATCACGTCGATCGCCCCGGCTTCGGCCCGGGCGACGAAATCGGCGGCCTTCTCGGGCGTGTTGATCGTGTCGCTGGTGACGACCGCGATCCGCGCTTCGGGGAGGATCTCGGCGACCTCGTCGGCGATCCGTTCGACCCCGGGACCGCAAGCGACGAGGCAGTCGAGTTCGCCGCATTCCGGACAGGCGGGCGGCGGGGGCGTTTCGTGGCCGCAGTGGTGACAGGCCAGCCGCCGCGAAAGGCGATGCTCGACGAGCCACGCACTGCAATTGGGGCACTGGAAGCGGAAACCGCAGTTCCGGCACAGCGTCAGCGGGGCATAGCCGCGGCGGTTGAGGAACAGGAGCGACTGTTCTCCTCGCGCCAGCCGTTCCTCCATCCCGGCCACCAGCCGCGGGGCGAGCCAGCGACCGCGTGCGGGCGGCTCCGCGGTCAGGTCGATCGTATCGATCGTAGGGAGCCGAGCGCCGCCGTAGCGGTCGTCGAGCACGAGGCGTTCGTACACCCCGCTTTCGGCCATTTGCAGGCTTTCGATCGCGGGCGTCGCACTGGCCAGCACGACCGGAATTCCTTCGAACCGGGCGCGCATTACCGCTACATCGCGCGCGTTGTAGCGCACCCCGTCGTCCTGCTTGAAACTGACCTCGTGCGCCTCGTCGACCACGATCAAACCGAGTGCGGCGAACGGCAGGAAAAGCGCCGAGCGGGCGCCGACGACGACCTGCGCTTCGCCGGCAGCGATGGCGCGCCAGGCGCGGCGACGCTCGGTGGATTTGAGCGACGAATGCCACACGACCGGCGGGGTTCCGAAGCGATCCTCGAACCGGCGCAGGAAGGCTTCCGTAAGGGCGATTTCCGGCAGCAGAACAAGCGTCTGGCGATCCATTTCGAGCGATTTGGCGACCGCCTCGAGATAGACTTCGGTCTTGCCCGAGCCGGTCACCCCGTCGAGCAGGAAGGGCGCGAATTGCCCTTCCTCGACCGCCGAAATGATGTGTTTCGACGCTTCCGACTGTGCAGAATTCAGCACCGGGACGGAAAAATCTGCACGCGCGGAGGGGTAGGGCCTGTCGCAATCGACAAGAACCGGCTCCAGCACCCCCTGATTGACGAGTCCGCGCAAGACGCCTTCGCTGACCCCCGCGATTCCCGCGAGTTCGCGGATGGTCGCCTGCTCGCCTTCCAGCGCTTCGATCGCCGCCAGGCGCTGCGGGGTGAGTCGTTCGGGCGCACCTCCGGACAGGCGATATTCGGTCATCGTGGCCGGACCGCGCAGCGCGCCGCCGCTTGCCAGCACCATCCGCGCCACGGCCGCGAGCGGCGCGCAATAGTAGTCGGCGGTCCACTCGATCAGGCGGCGCAACTCGGCCTTGAGCGGAGGGACCGGCAGAACACTTGCCAAGGGGCGCAGCTTGGCCTCCGGAACCTCGCTCGCGGGGAGCCGTTCAGCCTCCCAGACGATCCCGACGATCTGGCGAGGGCCGAGCGGCGCGACGACGACCGACCCGGGCTCGACGTGCATCCCTTCCGGAACGCGGTAGTCGAGCGGGCCGAGCGCGGCGTTGAATATGACAAGTCGGGCGCGGTTCATGTGTTCATGCCCATATGGGCGTCGCCGGGGTGGAGCGGCAAGGCAAGGACTTCCAGAATGACCGATTTGATCACCGATACCCCGACGAAATTTCACCGCCGCGGCTTCATCGCCGGGCTGGGCGTGGCGAGCGGTGCGCTCGTCCTCCCGGCCTGCGCGGGACCCTATGGCGGCTTCAGCTTCACCGATGCGATCGCCCGCCTGTTGTTCCTTTCGAGTTCGCGCGCGTTCGAGCGGATGACCGCCCCGGGCGGCTTCTGGGACCAGCAGGTCGCTTCGCTCGGCTTCGACACGTTGCTGGGCGCGCGGGGCGGCGTCATGAACCGCATCCTCACGTCGGCCCTGTTCAAGGACCGGCTCGCGGATGCGCTCGCACCGGTCGCATACGACGCGACCCAGCGGGCCGCACCGATCGTGGCCGACACGATCCGCATCGTCGGCTTCGAGAACGCGGTCGATCTGGTTCGCGGCGGCCCGCGCTCGGCGACCAGCTACCTGCGCCAGGAGATGGGCGTCCGCCTGCTCGACGCGATGGTCCCGGAAATCGGGCAGGGCCTGCGCGTGGCGAGCGACCCGCTGGTCGGCGAAGTTCTCGCCGGCCTGACCGGGATCGACGTCGGCGGGGTCGCACGCACGTTCGCCGGTACGGTCGAAAACGTGATCTGGGACCAGATCGGCTTCGAGGAAGAGACGATCCGCCGCGATCCCCGCGGCACCCGCGATCCGCTGATCATCGGCGTCTTCGGCGGCGGGAACCCGCTCTAGCACCCGTCCGGCTCACCAGCTAAGGCTCTCCGGGAATCGCCCATTCCGGAGAGACGTTTTCATGAAATTCTTCGCCGACACCGCCGAGATCGCCGACATCCGCGAACTCAACGACGCGGGTCTGCTCGACGGGGTGACCACCAATCCGTCGTTGATCCACAAGTCCGGCCGCGACTTCATGGAAGTGACCAAGGAAATCTGCGGGATCGTCGAGGGACCCGTCAGCGCGGAAGTCGTCGCGCTGGACCACGACACGATGATGAAAGAGGCCGAAGTCCTCCGCAAGATCGCCGACAACGTGTGCATCAAGGTGCCGCTGACGATCGACGGGCTGAAGACCTGCCGCGCGCTGTCCAGTGACGGGACGATGGTCAACGTTACCCTGTGCTTTTCCGCGAACCAGGCGCTGCTGGCAGCCAAGTCGGGGGCGACCTTCGTTTCGCCCTTCGTCGGCCGGCATGACGATAATGGCTTCGACGGAATGGACCTCATCCGCGATATCAGGTTGATCTACGACAACTATGATTTCCGTACGGAAATTCTCGTCGCCAGCGTGCGCCACGCGGTCCACGTCCTCGAAAGCGCGCGGATCGGCGCCGACGTGATGACCGCGCCTCCCAAGGTCATCAAGAGCCTCGCCAACCACGTCCTCACCGACAAGGGGATCGAGGGTTTCCTGGCCGACTGGGCGAAGACGGGCCAGTCGATCCTGTAACCGCGCTTGGCAGACGAAACCCCCCTCGACCGCTTCAAGCACGCGCTGACCGGCGCCAGCCGTGCGCTTGCGCATGAGCCGGAGGTCGAGGTTGCGTGGAGCGCCGATGCGCCCACCGTGCGCGGCAAGCAGATGCGGGTGCCGTTGCCGGGGCGCTCGCTGCCGCCGGATCAGGTGCGCGAGGCGCGCGGCGTGGCCGACGGTTTCGCGCTGCGGCTGCTCCACCACGACGAAGGCCTGCACGCGCGCGGCGCGCCGCCCGAACCGGTGGCACGCGCCTGCTACGACGTGGCCGAGACGATCCGCTACGAAGCACTTGGTTCGAACACTTTCAGTGGGATACGCGGCAATCTTGATGCCGCAATGGAGCTTCGTACCGCCGGTGATCCGATCGCCCGTGCGATGCGGGCTGAAGACGTGCCGCTGCCCACCGCGCTCGGGCTGATCCTGCGCGAAAAGCTGACCGGTCAGCCGGTGCCTGCGCGCGCGGCGCCGGGCGTGGCGATGGTCCGCCAGTGGATCGAGGATCGCGCGGGCGCCGATTTCGACGCGCTCGCCCGGTCGCTCGACGACCAGAAGGCGTTCCAGAACCTGTCGCTCGACCTGTTGCGGCACCTCGAACTGACGATGCCGGAGGACCCGGATCAGTCCTCCGACGACAGCGACGACGGGGACGAGCCCGAGGGCGACGAGCAGGACGAGGGCGAGGACGACAACGAAGGTCAGGGCGATCCGCAGGCCACCGATATGGCCGGCGAAATGTCCGAAGGCGACGACGACGGCGACGGCGAGACCGAAATGTCGGCCGAAGAGGACATGGACGGCGGCGAGCCGGCGGACGAGGGCGAGGAGGGCATGATGCCCGTCCGTCCGAACCGCCCCTGGACCGACATTCCCGAAGGCTTCGACTACAAGGCCTGGACGACCAAGTTCGACGAGGAAATCACCGCGCCGGAACTGTGCGACAGCGACGAGCTCGACCGTCTGCGCGCCTATCTCGACAGCCAGCTTACCGGCCTGCAGGGCGTGGTTACCCGCCTTGCAAACCGGCTCCAGCGTCGCCTCATGGCGCAGCAGAACCGCTCGTGGGACTTCGACCAGGAGGAAGGCCTGCTCGATGCCGCGCGGCTGGCGCGCGTCGTCGTCAGTCCCGGCCATTCGCTGAGCTACAAGATCGAGCGCGAGCAGGAGTTCAAGGACACCGTCGTCACGCTGCTGATCGACAATTCGGGCTCGATGCGCGGTCGCCCGATCAGCATCGCGGCGATCAGCGCCGACATTCTCGGGCGCACGCTCGAACGGGTCGGCGTGAAGACGGAGGTGCTCGGCTTCACGACCCGCGCATGGAAGGGCGGGCAGAGCCGCGAAGCGTGGCTGGCCGAGGGCAAGCCCGCGCAGCCTGGCCGCCTCAACGACCTGCGCCACATCATTTACAAGCGAGCCGACGAGCCTTGGCGCCGCGCGCGCCGCAACCTCGGCCTGATGATGCGCGAGGGGCTGCTCAAGGAAAACATCGACGGCGAGGCGCTGCTCTGGGCGCACGACCGCCTGCTCGCGCGGGCCGAGGATCGCCGGATCCTCATGGTCATCTCCGACGGCGCGCCGGTCGACGACAGCACGCTGAGCGTGAACAGCGCCGGGTATCTCGAGCAGCACCTGCGCAAGGTGATCGACTGGATCGAGAAGCAATCGCCGGTCCAGCTAGTCGCCATCGGCATCGGGCACGACGTAACCCGCTACTACAAGCGCGCGGTGACGATCATGGACGTCGAACAACTCGGCGGCACGATCACCGAGCAACTTGCCGAACTGTTCGAGGTGGATTGATGAACGTTACCGAAGCCGTTGCCACCCGCAGATCTATCCGCGCCTATCTCGACAAGCCGGTCGATCGCGAGGTGCTCGAGCGCATTCTCGAGAAGGCGCAGCGTTCGGCTTCGGGCGGGAATACCCAGCCGTGGCACGGGATCGTGCTGACCGGCGACCCGCTTCAGCGCCTCATCGCGCGGGTGGCGCAGGATGTGCCCAAGGGCAGCAAGGCCTTTGCGCCCGAATATCACGTCTATCCGCCCGAGCTGGAGGGCAACTACGAAGCGCGGCGGCGCGCGATCGGCGAGCACATGTACGGCGCGCTCCAGATCCCGCGCGAGGACAAGATGGCGCGCCTGATGTGGTTCGCGAAGAACTTCCGCGCGTTCGATGCGCCGGTGCTTCTGCTGGTTCACACGCCGAAATATATGGGCCCGCCGCAATGGTCGGACATCGGCATGTGGCTGCAGACGATCGCACTGCTGCTGCGCGAGGAAGGCCTCGATTGCTGCTTCCAGGAGGCGTGGGCGGTCTATTCGCCGCAGATCCGCGAAGTGATCGACATCCCCGACGATCACATCTTCTTTTGCGGAGTCGCCATCGGCTGGGGCGACCGCGAGGACCCGGTCAACACCTTCCCCGTCCCCCGCGCGCCGCTCGACGAAGTGGTCCGCTGGGAAGGTTGGGAGTAGCTCTACGGTCCTTCGACAGGCTCAGGACGAGCGGAACGTGTATCGAGACCCGCTCATCCTGAGCTTGTCGAAGGATGCCGCGCAACCTAAGCGCGCCCGATGGCCGACCTGACCCTTTTCAACTCGCTCACCCGCAGCCTAGAGGCGTTCGCGCCGATCCATCCCGGCGAGGCGCGCGTCTATTCGTGCGGGCCGACTGTCTACAACTACCAGCATGTCGGCAACATGCGGGCCTATGTCTTCGCCGATACCCTTGGGCGGGCGCTGAGCTTCAAGGGCTACAAGCTGACCCACGTGGTCAACATCACCGACGTCGGACACCTGACCAGCGATGCCGATGCGGGCGACGACAAGATGGAAAAGGCGGCCGCATCGCTCGGCAAGTCCGCCTGGGACATCGCGCGCCATTACCAGGAGGCGTTCGAGGCCGATCTGGCGCGGCTCAACGTCCGCAAGCTCGCCCACCCGCGCGCGACCGAATACGTCGAGGCGATGATCGAGTGGGCGAAGGCGATCGAGGCCAAGCACTGCTACCGGCTCGACGGCGGTCTGTATTTCGACGTCTCGACCGTGCCCGAATACGGCCGGCTCGCGCGTGCGTCGACCGACGAAGGAGAGAGCCGGATCGATAGCGTGGAGGGCAAGCGGCACGCCGCCGACTTCGCGATCTGGCGCGCCACTCCGCCGGGCGAAAGCCGCCAGATGGAGTGGGATTCGCCCTGGGGCCGCGGCGCGCCGGGCTGGCACATCGAGTGCTCGGTCATGAGCGCGGAGCTGCTCGGGCACCCGTTCGACATCCACACCGGGGGGATCGATCACCGCGAGATCCACCATCCGAACGAGATCGCCCAGAACCAGGCGCACGCCTGCGGGCCGGACACCGGCGCGCGCATCTGGATGCACAACAACTTCCTCGTCGATCGGCGCGGGAAGATGTCGAAGTCGACCGGCGAGTTCCTGACCCTCCAGTCGCTGGTCGATCGCGGGTATCACCCGCTCGCCTATCGCCTGATGTGCCTGCAGGCGCATTACCGCAGCGAGCTCGAGTTCACCTGGGAGGGCCTCGGTGCCGCCTTGGTGCGGTTGAAGCGCATGGTGATGGCGGTCGAGAAGCTGAAGGCCGACATGGCGGTATCGAAGCAGCCCGAGGGCAGCTTTCCGCTCAGCGAGCAGGAACTGGCGCTGTTCGACGACGCGATCAGCGCCGACCTCGCCACGCCCGAAGTGCTGACAGCGCTGGAGGGCGTGCTCTCGAACAAGAAGATGCCCGCGGCCAAGCGCATCCAGCTGGTGCGGATCGCGGACGACCTGCTCGGCCTGAACCTGCTGGAGCTGACGCGCGGCGATCTGCGGATCGACCCCGCCGACGCCCCGATCGCCCAGGACGAGATCGACAGGCTCATCGCGCGCCGAAAGCAGGCCCGCGCCGAAAAGGACTTCGCCGCCTCCGACGCCATTCGCGACGAGCTTGCCGCCAAGGGCGTCGAGGTGATGGACGGCGATGCGCTGGGCTGGGAGTGGAAGCTATGACCATCGCCGTCCTGTCGGGCCTTGTCCGCCCCCTCGTCGAACCGCACCTGCCGCCCGGGATCGAGGCGCGGTGGTACACCTCGGTCGAGGAACTGCTGGCATTGGCGCCCGAGGCTGAGATCGGCTGGTTCGACCTCGACAAGAAGGAACCGATGATCGCGGCGGTGCGCGCGGCCGGAAACCTGCGCTGGCTCAACTCGATTTACGCCGGGCTCGATTTCCTGCCGCTCGACCTGCTGGCGGAGCGCGAGGTCACGATCACCAACGGCGCGGGTATCAACGCGCTGACGATCGCCGAATATGTCGTGATGCTGATGCTGGTGCACGCCAAGGGCTACCGCGACGTCGTTCGCGCACAGGATCGCCGCGAGTGGCTGCTCGATTCGCCCGGCAAGATCGAGCTGGCGGGTTCGCGCGCGCTGCTGCTGGGCACCGGCGCGATCGGCGGCCTCGTCAAGACGCGGCTCGAGGCGTTCGAGGTGGAGGTCGTCCCGGTGCGTCGCACCGCAGCCGAGGGCGCGCTCGGCCCCGACGAATGGCGGCCCCGGCTCGGCGAGTTCGACTGGATCATCCTGGCCGTGCCAGCCACGCCGGAAACCGACGCGATGATCGGCTCGGCCGAGCTGGCGGCGATGAAATCGAGTGCGGTGATCGTCAACATCGCGCGCGGCGCGGTGATCGACCAGGAGGCGCTGGTCGCCGCGCTGGAAGCCCGGTCGATCGGCGGCGCGCTGCTGGACGTGACCACGCCCGAACCGTTGCCCGCCGACCACAAGCTCTGGTCGCTCGACAACGCGCAGGTCACCATGCACCTGTCGGGCCGCGCGCAGTCGAAGATGTTCGTGCGTTCGGCGGAACGCTTCGTCGAGAACTGCCGCCGCTATGTGGCGGGCGAACCGCTCGGGCCGATCTTCGATCCTGCCCGCGGGTACTGAGCGCGGGCGACCGGCGCCGCGCCGGTCACGTATCCTTCAATAGCAGCAGCTCGCACGTGATCGTCATGCGGTGTTCGGGATGAATTCGGTGATCGACCGCGGTCACCGTGGCATCGGCCACCAGCTGGCCGGGCAGTGCGAATTCGTGATCCGGTAGCGCCGCGATCAGCCGCTCGCCAGCCTCGCACGCGGTTGACCCGGCGAAGGAGAGTTCCACGGTATGCCGCGTCCCCTCGAAGGTAATGCTCGCCCACGCGCGTTCCGACTGGCGGACGACTTGCGCATGGCCCTCGGCCAAGATGACCAGCGCGGTGCGCAAACGCTCCGCTACCCCCCGGCAAGGCCGGCCCGGACTATCGCGCACCAGCGTTCTCCCGATACGTGTTCATGAAATGTTCCACACGGCTTTTCGTCGCATGACGGGGTTCGCGACCCATGCGCAGGTCGAGCACGAAGCGGGGATCGTTGGTGGCAAGGCGCCCGAACTTGGTGGCGGGCATCCCGCTATCCCGAAGGAACTTTTCTATTCTGCGGATCAACATGCGACTCCTGACCTTGTGCGACTCGTTGGATGCGATCGAGGCCCAGAAGCACCACGCGAAATCCTACTTGTCTAGGAAAAATCCTACGTGTAGGAAGGAATCATGGTGAACGCATCCGAGGACCCCGCGCGCGCAAGACTGCTGGACCTCGCCCAGTCGCGGGGCGTCAGTCTTGCCGGTCTGTCGGAGATGATCGGGCGTAACTCCAGCTACTTGCAGCAGTTCATTCGCAAGGGCTCTCCGCGCAAGCTGGAAGAGGGCGACCGGCGCAAGCTCGCTCAGTTCTTCGGCGTGCCCGAGTCGGAGTTGGGCGGTGCGGAGGAAATTTACCACCCAGTGGCATCGGCGCGGGGCGACTGGATCGAAGTGCCGCGGCTCGCGCTGGGCGCGGCGGCGGGACCGGGCGCGCTCGGTGCCGACGAGCGCCCGTTCGATTCGTTCCGCTTCTCGCGCCGCTGGCTCAAGGAGCAGGGCCTCTCGGACGGACAGCTATCGACCATCCGCGTGCAGGGTGATTCGATGGAACCGGTCCTGCACGACGGTGACGAAATCCTCGTCGACCGCGCCCAGCGCACCTTGCGCGACGGGATCCATGTGGTGCGTGTGGGGGAGGCCCTGATGGTCAAGCGGCTGGCGGCGCCAGGGCCGGGCCGCGCTATCTTGCTCAGCCAGAATCTAGCCTATCCTCCGGTCGAGGTTTCGTTGGCGGAGATCGAGATCGTCGGGCGGGTGGTGTGGAAGAGCGGCCGGCTCTGATCCAGCCGGCCCGGCTCGACGGTCACTGTTCGTCGCCGGCTGCCGCATGCGCGATGCGTAGTTTCTCGACCGACGCCTTCGAGGTCGTGATGACATGATCGACGCCGTCGATTGTGATTTCCATCGTGCCCTGCTCGGTGATCTGGATGAAACCCTTGGATTTCAGGTACCAGATGTGAAATTCGAACTGCTCGTCGGAGCAGTTGAGCGTTTCCTGCAGCAGCCAACCGACCACCCCGGCGTCCGACGCCTGCTCGCGGCGCCGCTTGTAGAGCGCGAGCAGGATCCTGGCGTGGATTTCCGCGTCGCTGACTGCGGTCCTTTCGTCGAGCACCTGTTCGCCCTCAAACGCGAACTTGTGCCGCGTTCGCCCGGGCGCCGAGAAATAGCGGGCATCGTATTCGGCCCGCCGCTCCTCGTCGCGCAGCACCTTGTAGGCGTCGACGACCGCGCTGAACTTGTCGAGGTCGGCGGTGTCCGGATTGTCCGGGTGATAGAGCTTGGCGAAATAGTGATACGCGATCTCGAGCGTGCGCGCGTTGCAGTCTGGATCGACCTGCAGCAGTGCGTAGTAGTCGGGATGGCCTGCTTCGACGTTCATTCATGCGCTCCATCAGGGTCCGAACGGGTCCACGCGATCCACGGGCCCGTTCGCGGCAATTGAAGCGATCCCGATCTGTTATGGTCCGATCGTGGCCGGCAGCTTGCAATATTCGCCGCGCGTCGTCACCTGTTTCCCGATGACGAACCAATCCCAGCCCGTGCCGCCCCAACCCGTACCGCCGATGCGCGCCGCGATCATCCCGGTCACGCCGCTGCAGCAGAACTGCTCGCTGATCTGGTGCACCAAGACGATGAAGGGCGCGCTGGTGGATCCCGGCGGCGACCTCGACAAGTTGAAGCTCGGCGTCGAGCGGGCGGGGGTCACGCTGGAAAAGCTGCTGGTGACGCACGGCCACCTCGATCATTGCGGGCAGACCGGGATGCTGGCGAAGGAACTGGGCCTGAAGATCGAGGGCCCGCACGAGGCCGACCGGTTCTGGATCAGCCGCCTCGACGAGGACGGCGGCAAGTACGGCATGCACGCCGAGGTGTTCGAGCCGGACCGCTGGCTGGAAGACGGCGATACCGTCACCGTGGGCGAACTGACGCTCGAAGTGATCCACTGCCCCGGCCACACGCCGGGCCACGTGGTCTTCTTCCACCGCCCGAGCAAATTCGCGATCGTCGGCGACGTGTTGTTCCAGGGCAGCATCGGCCGCACCGACTTCCCGATGGGCAACCACCAGGACCTGCTCGACGCGATCACCCAGAAGCTCTGGCCGCTGGGCAACGACGTGACATTCATTCCCGGCCACGGCCCGACGAGCACCTTCGGGCGGGAACGGCAGACGAACGCGTTCGTGAGCGATTACGCGCTGAGTTGAGCGGCTGCGGAGCAATGACGCCGGGGCTCACCATTCGTCCAGCCGAGTCCGAAGAGCGTGGACTTCTCGAAGACCTTCAGCGTTCCGCATCTTTAGCGCTGGACGATTACCGCGAGGCGCTGCTGGAACATCCCGATGCGATAGCCCTGCCAGCCGAGCACATTGCCGCGGGCTGGGTTCACCTTGCCGAGGCACACGGTTGTGTCAGGGCCTTCATGGTGCTGATGCCCGCCGGGGTGGTGGACGAACTGGAACTCGATGGCCTTTTTGTCGATCCGCGGTCATGGCGTCGCGGCTTCGGCCAGTCTTTGATCGCCAAGGCTCGCGAGATTGCCGACGAGAAGGGCGCCCGGGCGATCAGCGTGATCGCCAGCCCCACCGCGCATGAATTCTACGAGGCATGCGGCTTTGTCGTCACCGGCGCGCAGCAGACGCGCTTCGGGCCGGCGGTGACAATGCGGCTGGCTTTTTAGACGCCGCCCGTCGCTACATCCGACCCATCGCGATCAACACCGCGACCACTGCCAGGCCAAGCTGGGTCAGCATAGTGATCGCAGTTCCGACCGAGCGCCCCTTGCCGAGCGCGCCGCCGTCCATGCCCAGGCCGTGCGCCACGCGGCCCAGCATGTAGGCTGCGGCGACCCAGGCGAGCCAGGGCTGGCCTTTTCCGGAAATCTCGATAGCGGCGATCAGGATCAGCACGAAGGCGGTGTTCTCGACGAAATTGAGCTGGGCGCGCATCCGTGCGGTCAACGGGCCGCCGGCATCGTCGCCGATCGACACCTTGTGACGGACCCGCAGTTGGCCGATGCGGATCGACAGCCAGATGTTGATGATCGCCGCGGCAGCCGCAGCGCACAAGGTAACCGGAAGGATCATGTTCGCCCCATTTCAAATTGCGATCCGAAGGCGCGCTGGCTAGCACAGCGGGGCGCGCTTGCAACGGACGTGTTTTTCGCTATAGGGCGCGCCTTCCCGCCACGGCTGGGTCCCTAGTCGCCGCGCACCGGCCCGATACGGGTTGTGCGCTGCAGGGCCTTGGCCTAGGGCGAACCGCAATCGCTCTTGAATTATTTACGGAATAGGTGCCACCATGGCCGTCCCAAAAAGAAAAGTTTCGCCCAGCCGCCGGGGTATGCGCCGGTCGCACGATTCGCTGAAGGTCGAGGCATTCCACGAATGCTCGAACTGCGGTGAGCTCAAGCGCCCGCACAACCTCTGCTCGCACTGCGGGCACTACAACGGCCGCGAAGTCGTCGCCGTCGGCCTCTGACGGCCGCATAGGGTAGCTGCGCTTATGTCCCTCCCGCGTATCGCCGTCGATGCGATGGGCGGGGACGAAGGCGTGCAGACGATGGTATCCGGCGCGGCCCTGGCCCGCCGGCGCCACGACAAATTCAAGTTCCTGCTGGTCGGCGACGAGCCGCGTATCAAGGCCGCGCTCGACGCGCACCCCAGCTTGCGCGGCGCTTCCGAAATCCTCCACTGCGATGGCGTCGTCACCGGCGACGAAAAACCGTCCAAGGCGATCCGGCGCGCCAAGACCACCAGCATGGGCCTTGCCGTCAACGCGGTGAAGGCGGGCGACGCGGGCGCCGCGGTCAGCGCGGGCAACACCGGCGCGCTGATGGCGATGAGCAAGCTTGCGCTGCGCACGATGCCGGGGATCGACCGGCCCGCGCTCGCCGCCCTGTTGCCGAGCCTCGGCGACAACGACGTGATCATGCTCGACCTGGGTGCCAATACCGAGTGCGACGCCCGCAACCTCGTCCAGTTCGCGGTCATGGGCGCGGCCTATTCGCGTATCGTGACCGGGCGTGAAGAGCCGCGCGTGCGCCTGCTCAACATCGGCACCGAGGAGCTCAAGGGCACCGAGGAGCTTCAGGCCGCCGCCCAGCAGCTCCGCGCCGCGGCCAAGAACCTGTCGCTCAGCTTCGACGGCTTCATCGAGGCGGACAAGATCAACCGCGGGTCGTGCGACGTCGTCGTGACCGACGGTTTCTCGGGCAACATCGCGCTGAAGGCGATCGAGGGCGCGGCGCGCTTCGTGACCGACCTTCTGCGCAACGCGTTCACCAGCTCGCTGAGGTCCAAGATCGGTTTCCTGGTCAGCCGTCCGGCGACCGAGCTGCTGCGCCACCATCTCGACCCAAACAACCACAACGGCGCGGTATTCCTCGGCCTCAACGGCGTGGTCGTGAAAAGCCACGGCAGCGCCAGCGCGGCGGGCGTGGCCAATGCGGTCGACGTTGCGGCGCGCCTGCTCGAGGATGACCTGACCCAGCGCATCTCCGCCGATCTGGCCGCGCTGGGCGAAAAGTCGAACATCAAGCGCAATACGTCGGCGGGACAGGCGGCGTGATTCGCTCCGTCGTGCGGGGCAGCGGTTCGGCATTGCCGAAGCGCGCGGTGCCCAACGCCGAAATGGCGCTGATGGTCGACACCAGCGACGAATGGATCGTCGAGCGGACGGGCATCCGCAACCGCCATATCGCGGGCGAGGGGGAGACGACCGCCACGCTCGCTGCCGAGGCTGCGACCAAGGCGCTCGAGTCCGCCGGACTTGTCCCCAGCGACATCGGCCTGATCGTCCTTGCGACGGCCACCCCCGACCAGACGTTTCCCGCCACCGCCACCAAGGTGCAGGACCTCATCGGCTGTCATGGCGGCATCGCGTTCGATGTGGCCGCGGTGTGTTCGGGCTTTCTCTACGCGCTCGCCACCGCCGATTCGATGCTGCGGGCAGGGATGGCCAAGCGCGCGCTGGTGATCGGGGCCGAGACGTTCAGCCGTATCCTCGACTGGGAGGACCGCACGACCTGCGTCCTGTTCGGCGACGGTGCCGGGGCGATCGTGCTCGAGGCGCAGGACGTGGCCGAGGACGGTCCGGGCGTGATCTTTACCCAGCTTCACGCGGACGGAGCGCACAACGAACTGCTCTATGTCGATGGCGGTCCCTCGACGACCGGGACCGTGGGCAAACTTCGCATGAAGGGGCGGGAGGTTTTCCGCCACGCCGTCACCAATCTGGCCTCGGTGCTGGAGACGGTGCTGGCCGAAACCGGCTTTGCCGTCGCGGATATCGACTGGGTCGTGCCACATCAGGCGAACGCCCGCATCCTCGATGCTACGGCGCGGAAACTGGGTCTGGAGCCGGGCAAGGTCATCGTCACCGTGGACCGGCACGCGAACACATCCGCGGCGTCGGTTCCGCTCGCATTCGACACCGCAGTGCGCGACGGCCGGATCAAACCGGGCGACCTGGTGATGTTCGAAGCGATGGGCGGCGGCTTCACCTGGGGCGCCAGCCTCGTCCGAATGTAGGCCGCCCGCGCATAATTTTGCAGCGTCCATTGCAGCAAACCGCGAAATTCGTTAGGATAACTCGTAGTTCGGGTCGCGCCGTCATCCTTAGGAAGGACCCCGCGATATGATGCGTTCGGTGGGCACGCTGACTCGCGCTGACTTGGCAGACACGATCAACCGCAAGCTGGGCTTCAGTCGGGCGGAGTCGCTCGACCTGGTCGAAGCGATCCTGCGGCATATGTGCGAAGCCATGTCGAAAGGCGAAAACGTCAAGATTTCGGGCTTCGGGACCTTCGTCCTTCGCGACAAGAAGGAACGCGTTGGCCGCAATCCGAAGACCGGGGTCGAGGTTCCGATTACGCCGCGCCGGGTGATGACTTTTCGCGCGAGCCAGCTGCTCAAGGAACGAGTGGCCAAGGGATAGGATGGAGCGAATGGTCGCCACTTTCGACGACGGCAAGGACGCAGGCGCCTTGCGAACGATCGGCGAGGTCGGCGACGCGCTCGGCATCAAGTCGCACGTGCTGCGCTACTGGGAAGGCCAGTTTCCGATGCTCCAGCCGCTCAAGCGCAGCGGCGGTAGGCGCTATTACCGATCCGAGGATATCGCACTGGTCCAGGAGATTGACCGGCTGGTGAACCGCGAAGGCTATACCCTCCGGGGAGCCAAGGCGGCGCTGAAGGATTGGCGGGGCGGCACCGGCGAACGGACCGGCGGCAACGTGGATCCGGCACCCGGCGTGTTGCAGGCTGCAACCAGCAGTGCGACTTCCGATAGTTCGCGGCAGGAGGCGATCGCGCGCCTCAGGTCGATTCGCGAACGGCTCGCCGATGCCATCGCGCGCTAGGCGCGGAGGTCAGACGTAGTTCGCCACCCAGGCGATCGCGAGCGCGGCTGGGACGAACACCGCTTGCGCCAGCAAGGTGCCGACCAGTCGGCTGAACGAAATCCACACGATCGTCCGGCGGAACACCGTTTCGGGCACTTTGCCCTCGATCACGTCATCGGTCATCACCGACAACTGCGGATCGATCAGGGCGAACAGCAGGATCGTCGCCAGACCGTTGATGACGGCCGATAGCTGCGATGCGGTGACGCGGAATTCGGGGTTGATGTAACCCGCATACAGCGACGCAAGGACGCCCACGGTCAGCAGCGCCTGGGCCAGGCAATTGGCCAGCAGCACGCCCCAACTCACCCCGCGCGGCTTGGCGAGGGCGCGGAACTGGCCGGTGCTGGGCAGGGCGATCGAGTCGCGAACGGTGCGCAAGCCCGCGGGGGTCGCCGTGCGCAGGATCATGCGGGTGGTCGAGCGATGCTCTTGGAAATACCCGATCGCGCGCACGAACAGGCGCTGCGACGTGGGCACGAGCAAGATGCCGACGAATACCGCGATCGACGCCGACGCCAGCACTATGCGGAAATCGCCGAGCAAGGCGCTGCCGCCGCCATCTGCCAGACGCACTTCGATCCGTTTGGCCAAGAACGGGCCCAGGAAGCTGTTCGACATCCGTGAGACGAGCACCAGGATGTTGAACAGGGCAAAGCTCATCGCGATCCGCCGCGTGCGGACGCCCGCGATTCGTGCGCCGTATGCAAGCGTCCCGATGAGGTTGATGCCCGCCGTAAGCAGGCAGATCACGATCAACTGGCTGTCCATCGCCAGCCCTTACAGGGCGATCGCGATTGCAGGAATCGCGATTATTCGGCCGCGAGCAGCTCCGCCTGCCCCAGATCCACGCTGACGAGGCGGCTGATGCCGCGCTCCACCATCGTGACCCCGAACAAGCGGTGCATCCGGCTCATCGTCACCGCGTTGTGAGTCACGATCAGGTATCGGGTGTCGGTCTCAGCCACCATCGAATCGAGCAGGTCGCAGAAGCGATCGATGTTGGCATCGTCGAGCGGGGCGTCGACCTCGTCGAGCACGCAGATCGGCGCCGGGTTGGTCAGAAACAGCGCGAAGATCAGCGCGATGGCGGTCAGCGCCTGCTCTCCGCCCGAAAGCAGGGTCAGCGACTGCAGGCGCTTGCCGGGAGGCTGGGCGAAGATTTCCAGCCCGGCGTCGAGCGGGTCGTCGCTGTCGATCAGCGCCAGATGCGCCTGTCCCCCCTCGAACAGCCGGGTGAACAGGCGGCGGAAGTGGGTATCGACCTGTTCGAACGCGGCGCGCAGCCGCTCGCGGCCCTCTCGGTTGAGGTTGCCGATCGATCCACGCAGGCGGTTGACCGCTTCGGCCAGTTCCGCCTGTTCGGCGGCGCTGCTGCCGTGTTCGGCCTCGATCCGTTCCAGTTCGTCGGCTGCGACGAGGTTCACGGGGCCGATCCGTTCGCGGCTGGCGGTCAGGCGCTCCATCTCCTCGCCTTCGAGCCCGGCGTTCTTCACCTCGGACGCGTCGAAGCCGATCCGGTCCGCCAGCAGCGGGGGCGGGCACTGGAAGCGTTCGCTCGAGATGCGCGCCATTTCCTCGCGGCGCTGTTCTTCGTTTTCGGCCCGCGCGGCGAGGCCGGCGCGCGCTTCGCGGGCCGAGGCCAGCGCTTCGGTCGCGTCTGCGAGCGCACGGTCGGCGGCTTGGGCGGCGGCCTGCGCCGTGGCCACCGTGCCCTCGGCCTCGGAAAGCTCCGCGGTCAGCCGCGCGCGCACCGCGTCGCCGCGCTCGATCTCGCGCACCAGTCCCTCGGGCTTGGCGGCGACGACGCTGCGCTCCTGCTCGATTTCCTCGAACCGGCGGCTCATGTCCGACAGGCGGCGGGCGGCCTCGCCCGACCGGGCCTGCCAACTTGCGATATCGGATCGCTGGGCCGCCGTCCGCTCGCTTGTGACCGCGAGCCCCTGATCGTGCGCGGCAAGCTCTCCCGTGGCGGCCTGCACCGCGGACCGGGCCGCCTCGTTCCGGGCGCGCGCGGCATCGAGCGTGGCACGCCCAGCGTCGGGCGGCGGCAGTGCGTCGCGCCTCTCTTGCGCCGCCACCAGATCGGCGTGGGCGGTCTCGCGCTGCTCGGCAAGATCGCCTTCCGTGGCCTTGAGTTCAGCCAGCCGCGCAGCGTGGCGCTCACGCGCCGCTTCGGCCTGGTCCAGCCATCGCAGCGCGCCGCGCTCGGCCTCGACCGCCTCCTGCACGCCGCGTTCGTCGCCGACGAGTTCGCGCTGCAGCGTTGCGAGTTCTTCCTGCGCGTTCGCCTGGGCCCGCTCCGCGACGTCGAGCGCTTCGCGCCGGGGAGGCAGCAGGGCCTCGAGTTCGGCGATGCGATTTTCGGCCTCGAGCCGCGCCGCCTCCGCCGCGCCTTCGCCGCGTGCCACGAAGCCGTCCCACCGACGCAGCGCGCCCGCTTTCGTGACGAGCCATTCGCCGGGACCGAGTGTGCGCGCATCGTCCCGCTCGACGACGTGGACCAGCGCCAGCCGCGCCGCGAGTTCGGGCGGGCAGTCGGTAACGTGCCGCGCCAGTGAGTCCGGCACCGCGGCAGGGGCGGTCGAGCCCGTCCAAAACCGGCCTTCACCATCGCCGGAGGGTGCGCCGAGCGGCGAGCGCGCATCGCGACCGAGGACCGCGGCGACGGCGCGCTCATATCCCGGAGCGGCGCGTATCCGGTCGAGCGCGGTCGGCAAACCCTGGCGTCCCGCCGCCAGCTTCGCCCGCGCCTGCCGGTCGCGGTCGAGTGCCTGGTATTCGCGTTCGAGTCCGGCGATGTCGGCCCGCGCAGCGGCAAGCGTCGAGGCTGCATCGTCGCGCGCGGACTGCAGCGATTCCTTGCGGATGCGCTTGTCTTCGAGCGCGGCACGCAATTCGCCGAGCTTAGCCGCCGTCCGTTCGACCTCTCGCTGGGCATCGACGACCGCGGCGTCGACATTGCCGGCGCGGGACAACGCCTCGCGCGCGTCGAGCTGGCGGCGCGCCTCGGCGTCGATCCGGGCCATTCGCGCCTGCGTCTGCGCAACTTCGGCTTCGGCCACGCGCCATTCGGCTTCGACGCCGGCCTGATCGGCGGTCGCCTTGGCCAGAGCCAGTTCGGCTGCGCGGCTGGCGCGTTCGGCGTCCTCCAGCCTGGCGGCCAGCGAAGGCCTGCGCGTCTCGTCCGCCGCCAGCGCAGCGGCGTTGGCGGCCAGCTCCTTTTCCAGCCGTGCCAGCGCCTCGGCCGCATCGCGGGTCAGTCGGTCGGCATCGCCGCGATCCTCTTCGAGGCGGGCCTTCTGCCGGTCGAGGTCGGCGAGGCGCTGCTCGGCCGCTTCGAGCTGGCTCGAGAGCGCAGCCATGCGATGGCCGTGGGCACTGGCATCGTCGCGTCGGTCGGCAAGCTCGTCGCGCGCTTCGGCCAGCGCCGCGGCGGTCCCCGCCTGCGCCTTCTGCGCGTCGGCGGTCGCGGCCTGTGCGGTGGTCACCCGTTCGTCCGCCGCCTTTGCCTCGCTGCGAGCCGTTTCGGCAGCCGCAGCCGCGTCGCGCCAGCGGGCGAACAGCAGGCGCGCTTCGGCGACGCGGATCTGGTCGGACAGGGCCTTGTACCGCTCGGCCTGCTTGGCCTGACGGCGCAGCGAGGCGATCTGGCTGTCGAGGCCCGCCATCAGGTCTTCCAGCCGCGCGAGGTTCGCCTCGGTCTGGCGGAGCTTGCCCTCTGCATCGCGGCGGCGGACGTGGAGGCCGGCGATACCCGCCGCCTCTTCCAGCATCATCCGGCGTTCGGCGGGTTTGGCGGCGATGACTTGCGCGATCTTGCCCTGGCTGACGAGCGCGGGCGAATGCGCGCCGGTCGCCGCATCGGCAAAGGTCAGCGCCACGTCCTTGGCCCGCACGTCGCGCCCGTTGACGCGGTATGCGCTGCCGGCGCCGCGCTCGATCCGGCGGATGACTTCGAGTTCCTCACCGTCGCTGCCCTGGCCGGTCAGCACGACCTCGGCAAAGTCGCGCGGCGGACGGCTGGCGGTGCCGGCGAAGATGACGTCGTCCATCCCGCCCGACCGCATCGACTTGGGCGAGTTTTCGCCCATGACCCAGCGGATCGCTTCGAGCAGGTTCGACTTGCCGCAGCCGTTGGGTCCGACGACCCCGGTCAGCCCCGGCTCGATGCGCAGTTCGGACGGCTCGACAAAGCTCTTGAACCCGCTGAGCTTGAGCCGCCTGATGAGCATCCCGGCGCTATCCCCCCGGCGCGCCCGGCTACCTGGCGCCGGCGCGCTGTAGCATGGGTTCTAGCGAGGCCCAGTTCTGGGTGCCCACGTTGGTTCCGTTGATGAAGAAGGTGGGTGTTCCGGCGACCTTCAGTTCTTCCGACTGCTTTTCCGAAGCGTCGGCGATCGCTTCCACCGAACCGGCATCGGCCAGGCATGTGCGGGCTTGGTCTTCGCTGATCCCGCGGCTGGCGAAGAAGGGATAAAGGCCCGCCGCCTCGGCGACGGCGGCGAAACGCTGGTTCTCGGGCAGCGCCATCGCGCCTTCGAGCTGCGGACCGGCGGCCTGCGCTCCGGCCATGATCTGGTCGAAGTTCTGCCAGACCTGTTCCGAGAGCGGGACCATTGCATCGGGCGTCGAGCAGCGGACGAGGCGCGCGAGGACGAGGTCGATGCCGTTGTGGACCTGGTTGCGAAGCTCGAAGCTGACCTTGCCGGTGTTGATGTACTTGTCGCGCAGCGGCTCGAACCCGGTCTGCGTGAAGTTCGCGCAGGCGCCGCAGGTGAGCGAGCCGAATTCCATCAGCTTGATCGGCGCGTCGGGGTTGCCGACCATGTAGCCGCCGTCCGGGGTGACGGTCGCGACGTCGATCCATGCCTGACCGGCGGGAGCGGCGACTGCGGCCACCGATTCGCCTTCGGCGACTTCGCCTTCGGGCGTCTCGTTCGAACTGCAGGCGGACAGCGCAAGCGCGGCAACAAGGGCAAGAGAAGCGGAACGCAGCATGATCATCCTTTCGGGTGGCCGATGAGGGTATACGAGGGGTGGGGGCGGGTGAAGCGGCGGTACGGGCAACTGGCAGCGCTTTCCACAGCTATACCTTCCGGTTTCAGAGGGGGGAAGAATTCAAAGGCGGGCGTCGAGTTGCGGCTGGAGCATCTGCCACGAATTCGTCCCGGCCAGCATATCGTTGCCGATCGCGAAGCTGGGAGTGCTTTGCACATTCCATTTCGCATCGTCGGCGACCGTCTGGTCCGCCAGGCGCTTGGCCAGCGCTTCGTCGGACAGGCACCGGTCGATCGCGGTCCGCTCGTAACCGCGGCCGATCATGATATCGTAGAACTTGAGGTCGGCCGCGATCGCGCGGCGGCGCGCGGGGCCGGGTCCGTTGTACCAGCGCGATTGCTGCCCTTGCGTGGCCCGCTCGGCGATGGGCAGCCACTTGGGCTGGGCAAGGATCAGCGCGGCGTGATTGCGGGGAAACTTCGCCGCCGGCCCGCAATTGGCGAGCATGGCCGCGGTCATGTCGATCGGGTCGCGGATCACGTGGCGCACGTCGACCTGCACCTTGCCGCTCGCGACATAGATGTCGAGTGCGTTGGACGCCTCCTGCGCGAACCGGCCGCATGCCGGGCAGGTGTAGCTGATGAATTCGATTAGCTTTACCTTTGCGGCCGGATTGCCGATCTTGTGGCCGCCGCCAGCAGTGTCGACCACGGTCAGCCAGTTGGTCGACGCGGGCACGGCGGCAGTGGCGCTTACGGCGGCGAGAGTTACCAAGATCCAACGAACGAACTTCACGCCTTCTCCTCCTTGCCGCCGATCGTCCGCGCAAGCGATTCGAGGACCGCGCGCAGCTCCGGGTCGCCCACGTCGCGCAGTGAATCGCCGAGCTCGAACGGGATCGGTTTCAGCGACGGCGGGGCCGCGGGCCGCGCTTCAGCACGGGGCGGCTGAACGGCCCCTTGCCGCAGCTTGACCCGCGCGATCGCCTTGTAACCGAAAAAGCGGTTCACCCTCTCGATGATCTCGGGGATGACGTGTTGGATCAGCGGCGCGTGGGCGGGGAGCACCACGAGCTGCAGGATGCCGTCGGCCTTTTCGCCGGGGGGGAACCTTATCGCCTCGGGCGTGCAGACTTTCGCGTGATGTTCGCCGACGATCTCGGGCCAGCGGGTGACCACGCTCGACTGCACGAAGCCGAACCGGCGAAACGCGGTCCGGCCGACTTGCGGAGTCAGTTCCGCGATCGACTTCGCAGGGCCGCCGCGAGGCCGTTCGTACGCTTTGGGTTTGAGAGGTTTCGCGTCCCGTTCCATCGTCGCCGCGGCCATGCCATAGGCGCGCGATGAGTGCCAGCAAGGACCGCAGCGCGAACGGCGTGTCGCAGCGATTGCTGGAATGGTACGACCGGTCGGCGCGAACCCTGCCGTGGCGCAGTCCGCCCGGGAAGCCTCCTCCGCCGCCCTATCGTGTTTGGCTGTCGGAGGTCATGCTCCAGCAGACGACCACGGCGGCCGTCGCGCCGTACTACGCTCGCTTCCTAGAGCGCTGGCCGACCGTTGAGGCGCTGGCCGCGGCCGAGGATGCCGACGTCATGGCCGCCTGGGCGGGGCTGGGATACTATTCGCGGGCGCGCAACCTGCTCGCGGCGGCGCGAGCGGTCGCGGCGCGCGGCTCGTTTCCCGATACCGAGGATGGCTTGCGCGCTCTGCCGGGTGTCGGGGCCTATATCGCCGCGGCGGTGGTGGCGATCGCCTTCGACAGGCGCGCGGTGGTGGTCGACGCGAATGTCGAGCGCGTCGTGGCGCGGCTGTTCGCGATCGGGACGCCGCTCCCCGCTGCGCGCAAGGAGATCCGCGCCGGTGCCGATGCGATTACCCCCGACGAACGGGCGGGCGACTTCGCGCAGGCGATGATGGATCTGGGCGCGACGATTTGCACGCCGCGCGACCCCCGTTGCCTGTTGTGTCCGCTGGCCCAAGATTGCCGCGCGCGGGCCGAGGGCGATCCGGCGCGCTTTCCCGTGAGGCCCGCCAAAAAGGCGAAGCCGACGCGCAAGGGAGCCGCTTTCTGGATCGAGCGCGTCGACGCGACCGGTCGTTCGGTCTGGCTGGTGCGGCGCGAAGGGAAGGGGATCCTCGGCGGAATGCGCGCCTTGCCCGACGACGGCTGGTCGGCGCGCGCGGACGGCTTTGGTGTCCCGTCAGGCGACTGGCATCATGCCGGGACCGTGCGGCACGGCTTCACGCACTTCGATCTGGAACTGTCCGTCCACGTATCGCGGGCGGCGCAACCCGATGGCGAAGGGGAGTGGTGGCCGGTCGAAAGGATCGAGGAGGCTGGCTTGCCGACCCTGTTCGCGAAGGCTGCGGCCCGCGCGCTCGGCTAGATGATGCCGCCGCCCAGGCTCAGGCGGATCACGGCGATCAGCAACACGATCAGGCAGAAATTGCGCCCGGCCTTGCTGGTCGAGGACAGCTGCCCGACGATGACCCCGATTACGATCAGCGGGAGCGCCAACCAGTTGGCCCAGCCGAGAAAGGGGATTGTCGCGGGAATGACGATCACCAGCGAGATGATGCCGAGGATGAATGCGATGATGTTGCCCATGTGTCCTACATGGCCAGCACACCTGCGCTTTGCAAGCCCGATTGACCGCGTCGCGTCGATGACGCACATCCTGAAATGAAACCGAATTGGGAGAGTTCGATGGCATTCAGGGATTTCGCCACGCCGCAGATGTCGCGCCGATCGCTGATCCGTTCCGGCGCGATGCTGGGCGCGGGCGCGGCGTTTGCCGGGCTGCCGCTCGGGCGCGCCGCGATGGCCGCCGATGCGATGAAGTGGCCCTCGGTTGCCAAGCTGATCGACGGCTATGTGACTCCGCGCAAGCTCGCCAACGTGGTGGCGACCCTAGGCTGGGGACAGGGCGCACCCGATGTGGTGGCCGCTGGCAACCTTGCTCTGGGGGCCGAAGCGCCCGCGGGTGTCGACAGCCTCTATCGCATCTATTCGATGACGAAACCGGTCACCGGCATCGCCACAATGATGCTGATCGAGGACGGGAAGTTGGGCCTCGACCAGCCGCTGGCCGAAATCCTCCCCAAGTTCGCCGACATGAAGGTCCAGAAGACCTACGACGGTGGGATCGCACCGGCGGACCTCGAGCCCGCGGCGCGACCGATCACGATCCGGCATCTGCTCACCCACACGGCGGGCCTCGGCTACACGATCATGCAGAAGGGGCCGATCAAGACGGCCTATGAAGACGCCGGGGCGATCGCCGGTCAGGTCACCAAGCTGCCGATCGGCGCGGTGTTCGGCCGCGGCACCCCGGTGCGGAGCCTCGAGGCGTTCGCCGATGCGCTGGCCCGCCTGCCGCTGGTGGCGCAGCCCGGCACGCGCTGGCTCTATTCGGTCAGCATCGACCTGCTCGGGCGGGTGATCGAGGTGGCGTCCGGTCAGACGTTCGACGCGTTCCTCAAGGACCGCATCTTCGCGCCGACGGGCATGGACAGCACGTACTTCACCGTGCCGCAAAGCGAGTTGGGTCGCTTCACCACAAACTACGGCATCATGAACGGGGCGATGCTCCCGCTCGATCCGGCGAATCAGTCGGTCTATGCCGACGCCCCGGCGTTTCCGATGGGCGGGGCGGGGCTTGTCTCGTCCGCGCGCGACTACGACCGGTTCCTGCGGATGCTGCTCGGCTACGGCACGATCGACGGCAGGCGCGTCATGAGCGAGCCCGCGGTGCGCCTCGCCACGTCGAACCTGCTGCCGGACGGTGTCGAGACCAAGGGCACCTTCGCCGAAGGGCAGGGCTTCGGCGCCGGTGGTCGGGTCGGCCTTGGCGCGATGGCCGGGACGTTCGGCTGGGGCGGTGCGGCCGGCACGGTCGCCTACGTCGATTTCAGGCGCTCGCTGCGCGCGGTGATGATGACGCAGTACATGCCGTCCGATACCTATCCGCTCACGGCGGAGTTCTCGAAGGCGGTGGTCGCCGATCTGGCCGCGATGGCGGGCGCAAGCCCCGCGTGATCGCGTTCAGCGGGTCCCCGCTCGACCGCGCCGACCACCTGCGGACCGACCCCGCGGCGCTGTCCGCGGCGATGGACTGGCGTGCGCGGCTGCTTCGCCTCGACGGGCTGATGCCGTCATACGATCCGGCAACCGGCGCACTCGACTGGGGCAGCCTTGTCGAAGTGCCCGAGGGCGCGGACCTCGTCTTCCTGGGCTTGCTGGAAGGGAAAGCGTGCTTCGCTGCGGTCCCCGAAAAGGGTGCCGAGGGTCCGGCCTATGCCCAGCCGCAGGTGTGGCAGGCGATGCAGGTCCTCTCGCCCGCGGACCTAGCGCTGTATGGCGGGGCGCGCAGCCTCGTCGACTGGCACGCGCGCCATCGCTTCTGCGCGCGGTGCGGGGCCGGAACGAAGCCCGCCAAGGGGGGCTGGCAGCGCGATTGCGGTTCGTGCGGCGCGCAGCACTTTCCGCGCACCGATCCCGTCACGATCATGCTGGTGGAGCACGAAGACAAGCTGCTGATGGGCCGCCAGCCGCGCTTCCCGCCGCGCATCTTCTCCGCCCTGGCCGGTTTCGTCGAACCGGGCGAGACGATCGAGGAAGCCGTCGCTCGCGAGGTGTACGAGGAAGCCGGCGTGCGGGTGCGCGACGTCACCTACATCGCCAGCCAGCCGTGGCCGTTTCCCAGCCAGTTGATGATCGGCTGCCATTCCGTCGCCGAAGACGACGCGCTGACCGTCGACCATACCGAGCTGGAGGAAGCGCGCTGGTTCACGCGCGAGGAACTGCTTGCCGCGCGCGCAGCCGGGCCCGAAGGCAACGAAACGCTGATCTTCCCGCGATCCTTCGCGATCGCGCATCACCTGGTGAACTGGTGGCTCGACCGATGACCGAAAAAGTGACGATCGATATCTGGTCCGACGTGATGTGCCCGTGGTGCGTCATCGGCTACAAGAACCTCGAAGCGGCGCTCGCCGGGCTGGAGGGCGAGATCGAGGCGGAGATCCGCTGGCTGCCGTTCGAACTGAACCCCGACATGCCGCCGGAAGGCGAGGAAAGCCGGGCGCACATCGCGCGCAAGTACGGGCGGACGCCCGAAGAGGCCGAGGCGGGGCGGACAATGATGGCCGAGCGGGCCGCCGCCGCAGGCCCGTTCGACTATACCGGCCCGGGCGATCCGCCGCGATCGATGCTGTGGAACACGTTCGACGCGCACAAACTGCTCAAGTGGGCGCTCGATAGCGCGGGGGCCGAAGCGCAGACCCGGCTGAAGCTCGCGCTGTTCGCGGCGCATTTCCAGCAGCGTCGCAACGTGGGTAGCCGCGACGTGCTGTTCGACGTGGTGGAGGAACAGGGACTCGACCGTGCGGCGGCTATGGCGGCGCTGGACGATCCGCAGATCGCGGCGGAAGTGCGTGCCGAGGAGCAAATGGCCTTCGACAACAACGTCTCGGGCGTTCCGGCGATGGTGATCGACCGCAAGTTCATCGTGCCCGGCGCACAGGATCCCGAGACTTATGCGAACGTGCTGCGCAAGGTCGTCGGCAAGCGCTAGATCAGCCCCAGCTTGGTGAGGCGCCCGGCGAGCCTGCCCGGGATCGCATCGACCGGTTCTTCCCCTTCCTCCAAGTCCCGCGGTGCCTGACGCTCGGTCAGGTAGCGCCAGCCCTGGTGCGCGCGCTTGTGCTTGGGCTGGACCGGTATCAGCCGGGGCGCCAGGCGGATCGTCCAGTGTCCGTCGGGCCGTTCCGCGAAACCCAGGATCTCGCTCCGCGCGACGATCGCGTGATCCATGATCCAGTAGAGCGAGCCGCCGATCATCTCGGCATGGCGCGTCGGGCGATAGCGGGTGCGCATATGCGCTTCCTCGCCGGCCTCGACCCAGCCGCGCAGCTCCTCGAGCGATTTCGAGGTGTAGGCGATCTTGGTCATGCTGAGCGGCATGGCAGTTAGGTAGTCGGTCGGCGGGGGAGGGCAACCGCTGATATCGACCCGGGGGGCCAGATTTCCGTTCGAGTCGATCAGCCCGCCAGGCCGCTCGCCACTGCCAGACCGAGAAACGCCAAGAAGCCCATCGAATCGGTTATCATGGTCACGAACACGCTCGATGCGACGGCGGGGTCCTGGTCCAGCCGTTCGAAGATCACCGGCACCGCGACGCCCGCAAGCCCGGCGACGATGATATTGATCAGCATCGCCGCAGCGATCACGCCGCCCAGTTGCGGGGTGAACAGCAGCGCCACCGCCACGCCGATCAGGACGGCCACGGTCGCTCCGTTGAGAAGGGCCACGCGCAGTTCGCGCCAGATCATCCGGCGGGTGTTCGCTCGGGTCAGCTGGTTCATCGCGATCGCGCGCACCGTGACCGCCATGGTCTGCGTGCCCGCATTGCCGCCGATGCTGGCCACGATCGGCATGAGCACCGCCAGCGCCACCAGCTGCTCGATCGCGGCGCCGAACATCGCGATGATCGCGCTCGCGACCACCGCGGTCCCTAGGTTGGCGACGAGCCAACGCACCCGCGCGACATATGCATCGCGGATCGGTTCGTTGATGTCACCGTCGCCCGCGCCGGACAGCAGCAGGGTGTCCTCGCCCGCTTCCTCGGCCACGATATGGACCACGTCGTCGGCGGTCATCTGGCCCACGAGCCGCCCGTCCTCGTCGACCACGGCGGCCGAGATCAGGGCGTATTTCTGGAACATGTTGCCGACCTCTTCCTGGTCCATCGTGACCGGGATCAGGGTCTGGTCGCGCTTCATCACCTCGGTGAGCGGCTTTGACCGGGGTGCGCGCAGGATCGCGGAAAGCAGGCAGGTTCCGACCGGCTTGTGCGCCAGGTCGACCACGAACACTTCCCAGAATTCGGTCGGCAGTTCGTCATGATCGGCATCGCGCAGGTAGTCGATGATGTCGCCGACGTTCAGGTGCTCAGGTGCCGCGACGAACTCGCGGCTCATCAGGCGGCCGGCGGTCTCCTCGGGATAGGCCAGCGCGCTTTCGATGGCGGCGCGGTCTTCCGGCTCCATCTCGGCGAGAACGGCCGCCTGGTCCGCCGGTTCGAGATCCTCGATCAGCTGGACGGCATCGTCGGTGTCGAGTTGTTCGGCGATCTCGGCGACCGCCTCGGGAGGCAGCGCCTCCATCATGTCCTCGCGGACGTAGTCGTTCAGTTCCGCGATGACGTCGCCGGTGAGAAGATCGGTGATCGCCGCGGCGAGACGCGGGCGCTCGTGGCTTTCGAGCAGTTCGAAAAGGTCGGCCACGTCGGCAGGGTGGAGCGGCTCGACCAACTGGTATGCGCGGGAGCTGTCGCCCCGCTCGATCGCCTCGCGCACGCCCCGGACGTATTCTGGCTTCAGACGGTTGTCTTCGTCGTGACGCTCGTCGTCGACGCGGTCGTCCGGACGGTCGTCCTGCCGTTCGTCGAGCGCTTCGCCGTCGAGGATCGTCTCGTCCACCATTCGGCTGGCCTTAGGCGCGGCGCAATGAAACGCAAGCGGACGGGTGACTTCGTCGCAAGGGCCCCTATATCGGCGCGCGACTCAAGACAGGAGATACCGATGGCCGCCGATACGCTCACTTTCACGCTCGACACCGGAGACGGACAAGGCGGCGACGTCGTGATCAAGTTGCGGCCCGATCTCGCCCCCGGTCACGTGGCGCGCATTACCGAGCTTGCGAACGAAGGATTCTACGACGGCGTCGTGTTCCACCGCGTGATCCCAGGGTTCATGGCGCAGGGCGGCGACCCGACCGGAACCGGCATGAGCGGCAGCGACAAGCCTGATCTGAAGCAGGAATTCAACGCCGAACCGCACGTTCGCGGCACCTGCTCGATGGCCCGCACCAACAATCCCGACAGCGCGAACAGCCAGTTCTTCATCTGCTTCGACGATGCGCGTTTCTTGGACAAGCAGTACACCGTCTGGGGCCAGGTCGAGAGCGGCATGGAGCATGTCGACGCGCTGCCGAAGGGCGAGCCGCCGCGCCAGCCGGGCAAGATCGTCAAGGCAACCGTCGCCTGATCTGCACCGGAACGCAGGCGTAGGGGAAGCGTTCGCCCCCACATGAGCCACGGTTGGGCCGCCGCCACAGTCGCCAACGAAAACTGCGCGCTTTCCAGTGCGCCGCGGTTGGCGATCTGGCGGCCCGCGCCCGACCTTGCTCCCTTCGTCAGCGGCTATCACCTTTACGCGGTGGACGACAACGGGGGCGAGCCCAATCGCGGAGCGTTCGAGCCCGCGTGGGCAAGCCTTCGCTTCGCCGTCGTCACAGAATGGTGGCGCGTGCGCTTTACGGGGAAGGACTGGCAGGAACCGCCGCGCTCCGCGTTGTTCGGACCGAGCAGCAAGCTGGCATGGTCCGAATCGGGTAGCGGCATCCTCGTCGGCGTCGGATTGCGACCGCGGGGCTGGGCGCGCCTGTTCGCTCAACGCGCCAAGGACTGGTCCAATCGGATCGACGAGATCCCGCGGCTGGGCCAGACCGATCCCTCGACGCTGATCGCGCGTTTTCGCGCTCTGTCCAACGATGACGACGTGCCGGCGATTCTCGACGAGGTGCTTCGCGCAGCGATGCGGCGTGCGTCAGCGGACGAACCCAAAGTTGCCGCGCTCGAAGCCGCGCTGGTCGATCCCTCGATCCGCTCGGTAGCCGAATTGACCGACATCCTCCAGATGCCGCTCCGTAACCTCCAGCGCTCTTCGGACCGGGCGTTCGGTTTTTCGCCCCGCCTGCTCCTTCGCCGGGCCCGGTTCCTGCGATCGCTCCATGCGATAAGGGCATCCGGGCGTCGAATGGGGTCGTTGGCGATCGATCCAGCCTACACGGACTATTCGCACTTCATCCGCGATGCGCACGACTTTCTCGGCATGTCACCCCAGGCGTTCCTCGACCGCGACATGCCTTTGCTGAAGGCGTCGTTGCACCTGCGGGAAAGGGTCATCGGAACCCCTGCGCAGGCGCTCGATCCGGCAGTCGGTTTTTGATCGCATTCGCTCAGGGACGTGTTTTGAGCCAGCGCTCCTGAAAGGCAAACCTCGCGGCCTTGGCGACGTCTTCCTGAAACGACCGGTTCACGATCAAGCCCACTGCCGAACCCGCGATGGGGACGACCATGCCCAGGCGTCGCCTGAACGTCACGAACGCCATCGCCCGGCTGATCCGCTCGATCGCGGCATCGACCATCGGGGTCGCGGCATCGCCGGAGACGATCCTTAGCGATCCGTCATCGGCGATGGTGCGCTCGATCGCCGCGATGCGATCTGCACGCAGTTCGGGGTCGTCCAGCGCAGCCAGTTCCAGAACCTGAAGCCTGAAGAGTTTTTCCGCCTCACCAGTGCCGTTGAAGCCGTATGCGCGCCCGATATCGCGAATCGAGCGGAGCGCAATGCCGATGGATGCTGGCAAATCGAGCGTCGCCGAAATTGCCCCGCCAAATCCGGCCGCGGCGCCAGTCGCGCCATTGATCGTCTTCGCGGCACGTTCGATTTTTTCCGAAGCCTGCCGCGCAGCACCAATATCGGACGGGTCGTGTCGCAGATTGGCGACAGCAGGAGCGCCCGCGGCGGTATCGAGCGCTTTGACCAGCGATTCTACCATACCGTTGGGCACAACGCTGGCGATCGCCTTGCCGAACGGATTGGTCAGCCGCTCGATCCCGCGCCCCAGACGCGATGGCCGCGCATTGCGAAAGGCAGTTTGTTCCTGGCGAATGTCCACGTGAAAGCTCCCTGTGTTCAGCCCCATAAACACCCGAAGCGGGGCGCGTGTTCCGCGCCGATCGTCATCAAAGTTCGGCTTTGACCAGCCAATCGTGGAATAGCCTCACCGGACGCTGATCCAGGTCCCGCGGGCGGCAAACGAACCAGTAAGAATAGGGGCTGGCGACGTCGATATCGAACAGCCGTGCGAGGCGCTTGTCGCCCGCGCGCTTGAAGTGGTCGTCGTGCATGATCGCGATGCCCAGACCCTGGGCTGCGGCCTCGAGAATAAGCTGACCGGAATCGTAATGGTCGATGGCTGCCGGCTCGAATTTCTTCAGTCCGAGCGCCTCGCGCCAGGCGACGAAGCTGTCTGGCAACTCGTTGTGGACCAGGAACGTCTGGCTCGCCAGGCGAGTGGCATCGGGGACCGGACCGATTTCCGCCGCCAAGGCGGGCGATGCGATGGCGTAGACCGAATTGTGATCGAGCCGCACCGAATGAAGAGCGGGATCGGGTTCGTGCATCAGGACAATCGCGGCGTCGAGCGTGTCGCCCACCCGATCGAGTAGATGCGGTCCGGTATCTATATCGATGTGAAGCCTCGGGTGCAGCTTGCGCAGCTCCTGAAGGCGCGGAAACAGGCGCTGTCCGCCGAACAGGGGCAGCACGCCCAGATGCAATCGCATGAGGCCGACGGTGTCGGATTGCGCTTCGACCGCTGCCGCCAGCGCCTCGATGTGAGGGGCGACCGCGTCGTGAAAGGATCGCCCATCGTCGGTCAGCTGCATCGATTGATGTGCGCGGGTGAACAGCTTCTTCCCGACGAAGTCTTCGAGCGAACCGATACGACGTGACAAGGCCGACGGACTGAGGCCGAGTTCGGTCGCCGCCGCACGGGCCGAACCTAGACGGACGACGCGCAGGAACGCCTCGAGCGCGCGTAGGGGGGGAAGGCGGCGGGTCACGGCGGCGAAGATGTGTACAGCGGTGCGACTTGTCGAGCGTCTTTTTGCCGCAGTTGCGAAATAAACCGCCTGCGGTCAGGTTTCGACTTCCTCCGGCGGGTGAAGGCGCAGCCGCTTGACGTGAGTCTCGTCCGCGTCGGTCACCTCGATCCGCCAGCCGCTATCGTGCGCCAGCACAGTTCCGATCTCCGGAACCGTCTCCGCGAGGACGAATGCGAGACCACCCAAGGTATCGACCGCTTCCTCGACTTCGGCGAGGCGGGGATCGATCCTTTCAGCCACATCGTCGAGTTCGGCCCGTGCGTCGCAATCCCACATCCCGTCGGGCAACGGAATTATCCACTCCGGCTCTTCGTCGTCGTGTTCGTCCTCGATATCGCCGATGATCTCCTCGACCAGATCCTCGATAGTGATGATCCCGTCGGTGCCGGAATATTCGTCGACCACCACGGCGAGGTGAATGCGCTGCTGGCGCATGTCGGCCAGCACGTCGAGCGCGTTACGGGCCTGGGGCACGTAGAGCGGCTGGCGCATGAGCGTGGTCCAGTCGGTCGGCGGTGCCGCATTGGTGGCGATGATCGGAAACACGTCCTTGATGTGCATCATGCCGATGACTGTATCGAGCGTGTCGCGATAGACCGGCAGGCGCGAATGCCCGTGCTCGGCAAAGGCGCCCACGATCTCGTCCCACGTCGCCGCGGCGCTCAGCGCGACGATGTCGCCGCGCGGAATGGCTACGTCGTCGGCATCGCTCTCCGAAAAATGGAGCAAGTTGCGCACCATTTGCCGCTCAACCGGCGATAGGTCGCCATTGGGGGGCGAGGGCACGCCGTCCTCGGCCTCGGCCGCGTCGTGCTCGTCGATCACCTCCTCGAGCTGTTCGCGCAAGGAGCGTTCGCCATCGTCGGTGTCGAAGAATTTTCGGACTGCGAGCCAAAGCCCGCGCTTACTGTCCGCTTCTCCCGTCTGGGAATCGTTGTCGGGCATGGCCCTGTTTTGGTCCTCTATGCTTGAGACGTGCCATATGGGTCGTCGAAACCCATCGTTGCAAGAGCCTTGATCTCCAACGCTTCCATCGCGTCGGCTTCCAGAGCGTCGTGATGGTCGCGGCCGGACAGGTGCAGCAGGCCGTGGACGATCAGGTGAGCCGCGTGGCTCTGCGGCGAAATCTCCTTCTCCACCGCCTCGTGACTGCACGTTTCCCAGGCGAGGGCGACGTCTCCGAGCATAACCGGCGCGCCATCGAGCGGCAGGGCCAGAAGCTCGTCCCGCGTCAACATCGGGAAGGACAGGACGTTGGTCGGCGCGTCCTTCGATCGCCATTCGCGGTTGAGCGCGTGCACCTCGTCGTCGACGGTGAACAGGATGCTGGCCGACAGCCGCGAATTCGCAAGTTCGGGCGCAACCGATTCGGTGGCCTCGCGCGCGCGATCCGCCAGTTCCTCCCAGTCCGTATGGCCAGGCCACCCATCGACTTCGATATCGAGTGTCAGGCTGAAGGTCCTTCGTACGCCTCGACGATGCGGCCCACGATTGGGTGGCGGACCACGTCTGCGGCGGTGAAGCGGCTGACGGCAATGCCCTCGACGCCCTCGAGCTTGTCGACCGCGTCGGCCAGGCCGCTCATCCTGTCGCCGCCCGGGATGTCCACCTGCTTCGGGTCGCCGCACACGACCATACGGCTGTTCTGGCCGAACCGGGTGAGGAACATCTTCATCTGTTCGCGCGTCGTGTTTTGCGCCTCGTCGAGGATGATGAAGCTATCGGCCAGTGTGCGGCCGCGCATGAACGCGATCGGCGCGACCTCGATCACGCCGCTCGCAAGGTGACGCTCCACCTGTTCGGGCGGCAGGCAGTCGTAGAGCGCGTCGTAGAGGGGCCGCAGGTAGGGATCGACCTTCTCCTTCATGTCGCCGGGCAGGAAGCCGAGCTTCTCGCCCGCCTCGACCGCAGGGCGAGAAAGGATCAGGCGCTGCACGCTGCCGCTGATGAGCTGGCTCACCGCTTGCGCGACCGCGAGATACGTCTTGCCGGTGCCCGCAGGGCCGAGCGCGAACACGATGTCCTCGCTCGCGAGCTGCTGCATGTAGGGGATCTGGCCGGCGCTGCGCGGAACGATGGTCTTGCGCCGCGTGCGAATCATGATCGGCGGCGCATCGACGCCGCCGCGCACGATGCCTTCCAGCGTGGGTTCGACCGACATCGCGATCAATCCCTCGATCGCGCCGGCGTCGAGCTCCTGTCCCAGCGCCAGGCGATCGTACATGGCTTTCAGAGTATCGCGCGCACGGGCCACCGAATCTTCGCTACCCTCGATCTGAACCCGGTCGCCGCGGGCGGAGATGAACACGCCAAGGCGATTCTCCACCTGCACCAGGTTGGCGTCGAATTGTCCGAACAGAGGGCCCAGAAGCCGCTGGTCTTCGAAGGTGATCTCGCTCCGGGCGCGGCGCGAGGTCGCGAGGGGGATCGGTAGTGCGCCGTCGGCGCGGGCTGGTTTGCGGGCCATAGACGCCTTGGGGGCGCTCCTTCTCGAGGGATCAAGCGAGTCGCAAGATGTGGTCGCCGGGGCGGATAGGCAAGCGCAGGCCACTCGCGATGCGGTGGAAAAGCGTCAGGCGGGGACCGGCTGCTGCAACACTCTGCCCTCGAGCGAGTTGGGGCCAGCCTCCAATAATTCGACTTCGACGAGGTCCCCGATGGCGTGATCGCCCTCGAACCAGACCGATTGCAGCCAAGGCGATTTGCCGAGCCATTGACCCGGCTTTTTGCCATGTCGCTCGACGAGCACGGTGCAGCGCCGACCCTGGGTGGCTCTGTTGAACGCCAGTTGGTCGCGGTTGAGCGCCGCCTGGAGCCGTTGAAGCCGCTCGTCCATGACCTCGGGCGAAACCTGGTCCTCCATCGTCGCTGCAGGCGTGCCGGGACGAGGAGAATACTTGAAACTGAAAGCCTGCGCATAGCCGACCGCGTCGACCAGTCGCAGAGTGTCGATGAATTCGGCCTCGGTTTCGCCGGGGAAGCCGACGATGAAGTCGCCCGACAGTGCGATATCGGGGCGCACCGCGCGAAAGCGATCGAGCAGGCGGAGATATTCGTCTGCAGTGTGACTGCGGTTCATCGCCTTGAGCACCCGGTCGGAGCCGCTCTGCACCGGCAGGTGGAGGAACGGCATCAGCTTTTCGATTTCGCCATGCGCAGCGATCAGGCCATCGGTCACGTCCGAAGGGTGGCTGGTCGTGTAGCGGATACGATGCAGCCCGGGTCGCTCGGCGAGTGCGCGGATCAGCCCGTCGAGCCCGATCGGACGTCCGTGCGGATCTTCGCCGGTCCAGGCATTGACGTTCTGTCCGAGCAGTGTGATCTCGCGTGCACCGGCTTCCACCAACCTGTCGGCTTCGGCCGCCAGATCATTGTAAGGGCGCGAAATTTCGGCTCCGCGCGTATAGGGAACGACGCAATAGGTGCAAAACTTGTCGCACCCTTCCTGGACCGTCAGGAATGCGCTTGGCCCCGACCGCCGGCGCGCCGGCAGCGCGTCGAACTTCGCGATTGGCGGCATGTCGGTGTCACTGGTGCTTTCGCCGCGAACTGCCGCTTCGAGCATCTCGGGCAAGCGGTGATAGGCCTGGGGGCCGACGACCATGCTGACGGCAGGAGCGCGGGCCATGATCTCCTCGCCCTCGGCTTGGGCCACGCAACCGGCTACCGCGATCAGCGGTCGCTTCCCGACCTTGTCGCCCGCCTTCACCAGCCGGCCGATATCCGAGTAGACCTTGTCCGCCGCCTTCTCCCGGATATGGCAGGTGTTTAGCACGACAAGGTCGGCATCCTCGCCGTCCGCAGCGGGTGCGATGCCCTGCGACGCGAGCAATTCGCTCATGCGCTCGCCGTCGTACACGTTCATCTGACAGCCGAAGCTCTTGACCCGGTAGGTTTTCGGGGGCGGGGAAGTTGTCATGGGGCGCGGCGGTTAGCCGAAAACGGGCGAAGTGGCTAGCGCACCATCGCTGCCGCGATCCGCGAACGCGCCTCGGCCGAGATTGTCTTTCGGTCCGACAGCGCGTCGCCGCTCAACGGAGGCAGGAACACCATCGTCAAGCGTATGGGCCGCAGCCGCGCAAGGATGCGCTTGAAATTGTCCAGGCCATGTTCTTCGCCCACCCAAGCTATCCGCGCTGCATCGTCGTAGGCGAGAAGGACCGGCTGGACCACGAGACCCTCGGGCAGGGGGTCGAGCGCGGACAGCAACGAGGACTTGAACGGCAGCAGGCCGGTGCCGTCGCTCGTCGTGCCTTCGGGGAAGAGCGTGAGCGCGCCGCGCGCATCCATCGCCGCCCGGACCTGCTGGACCTGCAAGGCGATGCTCCGCCGATCGTGCCGCGCGATGAAGACGGTATCGTTCATCTCGCACAACCATTTGAGGAAGGGGAAGGCCGCCAGTCCGTCATGCGCCACGAAGGCGGTGCCGGTCGCATGGGCGAGGGCGGGAATGTCGAGCCAGCTTACGTGGTTGGCGAGGTGCAGCGCGCCTCTGTGCGGGCGACCCTCAATGCGCAGGTGCAGGCCCGCGATCATTCCGATCGAGGAAAGAAACACTCGTGGCCACCACCGCCCCGCACCCACCAAACGCCACAACAGGTGCAGCGGCGTACACAAGAGCAGCACAAACACCATCAGGACGAGACGAAAAACCACCAGCGCCCACCCGAGCGGGCGAATCCGCTGAGCGGGCAGGGCGTGCGCCATCAACCCTCGCGGTCGAGCCGGACTCCGTAGAGTTCCATCCGGTGATCGACCAGGCGATAGCCGAGCTTCTCGGCGATCTGCCGCTGAAGCGCTTCAAGTTCCGGATCGACGAACTCGACGACCTTGCCGGTCTCGACGTCGATCAAGTGGTCGTGATGCGCTTCGGGTGCGGCCTCGTACCGGGCACGCCCGTCGCCGAAATCATGGCGGTCGAGGATGCCGGCCTCTTCGAACAGGCGAACGGTGCGATAGACCGTCGCGATCGAAATCTTGGGATCGATGTCGGACGCCCGCTTGTGGAGCATCTCGACGTCAGGGTGATCCTCGCTCGCGGACAGCACCTGCGCGATCACCCGGCGTTGCTCGGTGATGCGAAGGCCGCGTTCGGCGCACAACGCCTCGAGGTCGATGGTCTGATGCAAGCGAAGCTCCGCGATTGGTCGTCGCCCCGGAACCTAGGGCTCCGGGGCGCGACTGCCAAGCCTCAGACGACTTTCTTCTTTCGTCCGCGCTTCTGCGTCGGGTTCCGGCCCAGACCGATTTTCACGGCCAGGTCGCGGCGGGTTTCCGCATAGTCTGGCGCGACCATCGGATAGTCGGAAGCGAGGCCCCAACGCTGACGGTATTCGTCGGGCGTCATCCCGTGCTCGGTCATCAGGTGACGCTTGAGCATCTTCATCTTCTTGCCGTCTTCCAGGCAGACCAGATGATCTTTCTTTACCGAAGAGCGGATCGAGACCGCGGGTTCGGGCTGGGGTTCGGCTACGGTGGTTGCGCCGCCAAGTCCTGCCAGCGCGTGATACACATTGGTTATCAGGGAAGGGACATCTTCCACGGATACATTGTTGTTACTTACGTGGGCGGCGACGATGTCCGACGTAAGAGTAATAAGCATTTCCGAAGAGTCGGTTTCCGGGTTGTTCATTTTCTACCTCGTGCGATCGATGGTGCGCAGGGTTATCGACCCAATTCGCCTGCGTGGCTTCGCTTAAGCATTTTTTGCAAGGCGAAACAAGCAAAGCGCCGGTTCTGCTTCGCGTGTTCGCACGCTTTTCAAGCGATGTGCCGATCAGATTTTGTACGCGAATGTAATTGCGTCCAATTTCTTGGAATCGCTTCCACGGTAATAGTCCTTTCGAACCCCGATCGGCTGGAAACCCAACTTGCGGTAGAGCCCGATTGCCGGGTTGTTGTGCCGGGTCTCGAGGAACAGGCGCTCGGCGTTGCGAGTCCGGGCGTCCTCGATCGCCTGGCGAACCAGTTTCTCGCCAAGGCCGCGTCCGCGATGTTCGGGCATTACCGCGACCAGCAGTAATTCCTCCTCGCCCGGAGCGGCGCGGACCAGGGTAAATCCGGCGCATGGTTCTTCCGATTCCGATGCCGTCCGTCCGTCCGTCGCCAGCAGTCGATAGTGTGTGTGCGCAAAGGCCAGCGAGTCCGAAACCTGTCGCCGTGTCCAGGCCTCACCCCAGACCGGGTCGAAAGCGGCCTCCATGATGGTCATGATCCGGTCGACATCGTCGTTCACGTCGGCAGCTTCGCGTCGGGTCCCCGGCCGTAGATCGGGCCGATATCAGAGGAAATTTGCGTTGTATCCATCTGGCTCAGCATTCGTGCGTCCGGGAGCAGGTGGTCGCTGCGCGCGCTAGCGCCAAGCAGGGAAGCAAACTCATCGGCTTTTGTGCCAGCAATGCGATCCATCGCTCCGCGTGCGACCGCAGCCTCGGGCGACAACGAGGCGAGTGCGGTCAAAGGCCGCCCACCTCGGACGAAATCCTGCACGAACCACTCGCCGTGGCCGCCGGCCATGCAGACCGTAACCCCATCGATCCCGCTCTTCGCGCACGCCATCGCGGCGACCAGCGAAAGGGTAGGGTAGCCGCGGACTTCGCTTCCCCAGGCGACCGCAAGCGACCCGGCGACTGCGATTCCGATCCGTACTCCCGTGAAGCTGCCTGGCCCCAGCGAGACCAGAATCCGATCCGCTTTGCCGCGGTCCGGAAGCGCTGCGATCATCGGCACGAGATGTTCGGCGTGGCCGCGACCCAGCAGCCTGTGATCGCCGGCCACCAGGTCGTCGCCATCGAACAAGGCGATCGAACAAGCTTCGGTCGCACACTCGATCACCAGGGTTCGCATTGCCGGTCCCAAGCCGAATGACGGCCTCGGCGCAAGAGCGCGTCAGACGACGGTGTTGAACTTTGCGAAGTCGGGACGCGGGCTCCGGTCGAATATGGTGCTGGCATCGCCATATCCGATCGAGCAAATCCAGTCGGCGCGCACCTTGGGATCTTCGGCGAAGAATTCTTCGGTGACCTTGTCCAAGTTAACGCCCGACATCGGACCGCAATCCAGACCGAGCGAACGAGCGGCCAGCATCAGATAGGCACCCTGCAAAGCCGAATTTCGCGCTGCGGTCGTCTTGCGATTGGCCTCGTCGCCATCGAACCATGCCTTGGCGTCCGTGTGCGGAAACAGCCAGGGAAGCTCTTCGTGGAAGTCGATGTCGTAGCCGATGATCACGCAGACCGGTGCGGTCGTGATCTTCTTCTTGTTGGCATCCGAAGCGAACTGCGCGAGCCGCTCTTTGGACTCCTGCGTTTTGCACCAGATCAGCCGGGCGGGCTGGCAGTTGGCTGAGGTCGGACCCATCTTCGTCAGAGCATAGATCGTCTCGATCTGCTCGTCGCTTACCGGCTTATCCAGCCAGCCATTGTAGCTGCGCGCATCGCGGAAGATCTGGTCGAGTGATTCGTCCGCCAGGGGACGGTCATGATACTGCTTTGTCATGGATTTCCTTACGCGGCGCGAACTTCGGTTACTTCGGGGATGTAGTGCTTCAGCAGCCCTTCGATCCCGTGCTTGAGCGTGGCGGTGGACGAAGGGCAACCCGAACAGGCGCCCTGCATCTGAAGGTGAACCACACCGTCCCGATAGCCGCGATAGACGATGTCGCCGCCGTCGTTGGCCACTGCGGGCCGGATACGGGTTTCGAGCAGTTCATGGATCTGCGCGACGATGTCTGCGTCGGCTGGATCGTCCTCGACTGCAGGGGCTTCATCGATCGGAACCGAAAAGCCCGCCGCGTCGCCGCCGGCGAACAACGGCGCGCCGCTGACGAAATGATCCAGTAGCACGGCCACGACCTGCGGCTTCAGTTGCGACCAGTCGACGCCGGGGGCGGCGGTCACCGAAACGAAATCGGCACCGAAGAACACGCCGGTCACTTCTCCGGTATCGAATAGCGCCTCAGCCAGAGGGCTGGCTTCCGCGGCTTCGGGCGAGGCGAACTCGCGCGTGCCCGCGGGCATGACCTGGCGGCCTGGCAGGAACTTGAGCGCTGCGGGATTGGGGGTGGTTTCGGTCTCGATGAACATGGGATGCGATGTAGGGACGGGGCCCCGATGCGGCAAGCACAAGCCGGTGCGAGCGTTTCTACGCGCTCATTCACTATCCCTTCACTCGCGGCTTCCCTATAGAATGCCCGCATGAGCCTTTTTCCGCGTGCCCTCCGGCACATCGCGCCGCTTCTTCCGCTCACTTTGCTCGCTTCGCCGGTCCCGGCGCAGGAGACCGTTGCGGCGGCCGCGCCCCAGCATCTGCAGGTCGGATCGGAAACGCCGTGGATCTACCGCGGCAGCGACGTTCCGCGCGACAAGGAATGGCAGTTCGGCGAGATGCCCAACGGGCTGCGCTACGCCGTCAGGAAGAACGGGGTGCCGCCCGAACAGGTTTCTATCCGGGTGCGGATCGATGCCGGTTCGATCCATGAGCAGGACAGCGAACAGGGCTTCGCCCATCTGCTCGAGCACATGACCTTCCGCGAGAGCAAGTACCTCGCCAATGGAGCCGCGATTCCGACGTTCCAGCGCCTCGGGGCGACTTTCGGCAGCGATACCAACGCCGAGACGACCCCAACGCAGACCGTCTACAAGCTCGACGTGCCCGAGGCGAACCCGGCCAAGCTGGAGGAGGTCTTCAAGCTCCTTTCGGGCATGATCCAGGAGCCGACGATCTCGGCAAGAGGGTTGTCCGAAGACCTGCCGATCGTGCTTGCGGAGAAGCGTGAGCAGGCCGCCGCTGCCAAGCGCGTGGCGGAAGAAAGCCGCAAGACCATCTTTGCCGGACAGCGCCTCGCGAACCGTCTGCCGATCGGCACCGAGGCGACGCTGACCGCCGCCACCCCGCAGAGCGTCCGCGCATTTCACGACCGCTGGTACCGTCCCGAGAACACCGTGATCGTGGTCGCGGGCGACGCCGATCCGCAGGTGCTCGCCGCCCTCGTCGAACGCTATTTCGGCGAATGGAAAGGCCGCGGCCCCCACGTTCAGCCGCCCGACTTCGGCGATCCTGTCGCCCCTGCGGGCGCGGACCCGTCCAACCCGGTCGGCGAGACGCAGGTCCTCGTCGAGCCCGATCTGCCGCGGTCGCTGACCTACGCGATCATGCGACCCTGGCGTCCGGTGAACGACACGATCGTCTATAACGAGGGGCTGCTACTCGATTCGCTGTCGCAGGCGATCATCAACCGTCGGCTGGAATCGCGTGCCCGGGCTGGTGGTTCGTACCTCTATGCCCAGGTCAACCAGGACGACGTCAGCCGCACCGCCGACGCGACGTTCATCAGCATGGCGCCTTTGACCGAAGACTGGCAGGCCGCGTTGGCCGACGTGCGCGGCGTCATCGCCGACGCCCTGGCAACTCCGCCGACGCAGGAGGAAATCGACCGCGAGATGGCCGAATTCCAGGTCGCATTCGCCAGCTCCGTCGAACAGCGCGCTGTATTGGCTGGATCGAAGCTGGCTGACGACATCGTCCAGGCGGTCGATATCCGCGAGACCGTGGCCGCGCCCGAGACGGTCCTACTGGTGTTCGAGGGCATGAAAGACAAGTTTACCCCGGCGAACGTCCTGAAGCACACGCGGGCGCTGTTCACCGGCGCGGTGACGCGGTCGGTCTATGTGACGCCCAACGCGTCCGAGGCGAGCGCACAGGCGCTGCGCACCGCACTGCTTGCGCCGGTCGCGGCCGACGGCAGTGCCCGACTTGCGGCCAAATCCGTCTCGTTCGACGATCTGCCGCCGGTCGGCGCCCCCGGTACCATCGCCGAGCAGGCGCTGCTGGGCGTCCTCGATATCGAGCGGGTGAAGTTCGCCAATGGCGTTAGTGCGCTGCTGTGGAGCAACAATGCCGAACCGGGGCGGGTCACCGTCAAGGTCAGGTTCGGTTCCGGTCGCCGTGCCTTCGGTCCGGACGACGCCGTCTATGCCTCGCTCGGCGAGGCCGCGCTGGTCGGATCGGGTGTCGGCGAACTGAGCCAGGAAGATCTCGACCGCATCTCGACCGGGCGCCGCATGGGCTTCGACTTCGCGATCGACGAGGGCGTGTTCACCTTTACTGCGCAGACCCGTTCGGCGGATCTGGCCGACCAGCTTTACCTTTTCGCCGCCAAGCTCGGAATGCCGCGCTGGGATGCCAACCCGGTGATCCGCGCGCGTGCCGCCGCCAAGCTGGCTTACGAAAGCTATTCTACCAGCCCCAACACCGTGCTGGATCGCGATTTCGAGTACGAGTTGTACGGCCGCGACCCGCGCTTCGCCACGCCGACGCCGGCCGCACTCGACGCCGCGACACCCGAAGGTTTCCGCAAGGTGTGGGAGCCGCTGCTTGCCCAAGGCCCGGTCGAGGTGCTCGTTTTTGGCGAATTTGATCAGCCAGCGACGCTGGAGGCCCTGCGCCGCACGTTCGGCGCGCTCCCCCAGCGTGAGCCGATTCCCGCCGCCGCGCTTGCCCGGTCGACGACCGTCACGAGCGGCGCACAGCCGCGCGTCCTCTTCCATCGCGGAGACGAGAGCCAGGCTGCCGCGGCCGTGGCCTGGCCTACCGGAGGGGGAGTCGTCGGTCTTCGCGAATCCCGCCAGCTCCAGATTCTCAGCGACCTGTTCAACAACCGCCTGCTCGAAGAGATGCGCGAGCGGACCGGGGCGAGCTATTCGCCGCAGGTCATCAACGAATGGCCGGTCGACGTGGATTCGGGCGGGGCCATCAAGGCGCTCGCGCTTATCCGTCCGCAGGATGTGCCGGCATATTTTGCGGCCACGGAATCGATCGTGCGCGAGCTGGTCTCGACTCCCGTGACGGCGGACGAACTGGCGCGGGTAACGGAGCCGCTGAAGCAGTCGGTCAGCCGCGCCTCGACCGGCAACACGTTCTGGCTGTGGCAGCTGGAGGGTGCGAGCGAGGATGCGCGCCGTGTGGCGCTGCTGCGCACGCTGCTGGTCGATTACACCCAGACCACGCCGGAAGCGATGCAGGCGCTGGCCGGCAAATACCTTGCGGGGCAGTCATTCCGCCTGGCGATCATCCCCGAAGGGCAGCAGCTCGCGACCGTGGTCCCTGCCGCTCCGATGGGTGCGCCAGTCGCGACTGGCGGGCGCTGAGACCGACGCCTCGACACGCAGGCTTGGCCGTAGCCAAGATTATCGCGCTTGGCCGCGCGCCCGCTTTGCAGTTCGGTGGGAAGGCGCTTAAGCGTCAATTCCCGCAACGATCGACGAAGAGACAGTGGCAAGCAACTGGACCCCTGAAAGCTGGCAGTCGCACGAAGCGCGGCACCTGCCGCGATACGAGGACCCCGCCGCACTGGCGGAGGCCGAGGCGACGCTTGCGAATTACCCCCCTCTGGTGTTCGCGGGCGAAGCGCGCGCGCTGAAGGCCGATCTGGCCGCCGTTTCCAACGGCCACGGTTTCCTGCTGCAAGGCGGGGACTGCGCCGAAAGCTTTGCCGAGTTCCACCCGAACAACATCCGCGACACGTTCCGCGTGCTGCTGCAGATGGCGGTCGTCATGACTTTCGCCAGCAAGCGGCCGGTGGTGAAGGTTGGCCGCATGGCAGGCCAGTTCGCCAAGCCGCGCAGCTCGGACACCGAAACGCAAGGGTCGGTCACCCTGCCGAGCTACTTCGGCGATAACGTCAACGGGATCGAATTCGACCCCGAGACGCGCCGCAACGATCCGCAGCGCATGGTCCGCGCTTATTCGCAAGCGGCCGCCACCCTCAACCTGCTGCGCGCGTTCGCGGGCGGCGGCTATGCCAACTTGCGTCAGGTGCATCGCTGGACGCTGGACTTCATGGGCCGCAGCCCCTGGGCCGACAAGTTCAAGGACGTGGCCGACCGGATCGGCGAATCGCTCGACTTCATGGAGGCGTGCGGGGTCGATCCCGAGGTCCTGCCGCAGCTTCAGCGGACTAGCTTCTACACCAGCCACGAGGCGCTGCTGCTGCCGTACGAGCAGGCGCTTACCCGCCAGGACAGCCTTACCGGCGATTGGTACGATTGCTCGGCGCACATGGTGTGGATCGGCGATCGCACCCGCTTTCCGGGCAGTGCACACGTCGAATTCTGCCGCGGCATCGGGAACCCGCTGGGGATGAAGTGCGGACCGAGCCTGGAGCCGGACGACATGCTTCGCCTGCTCGACACGCTCAACCCGGCGCGCGAGGCCGGGCGCATCACCCTCATCAGCCGGTTCGGCCACGACAAGGTGGAATCGGGCCTGCCGCGCCTCGTGAGGGCGGTGGCTCGCGAGGGTCATCCAGTGGTGTGGAGCTGCGACCCCATGCACGGCAACGTCGTCAAATCGGACAGCGGGTACAAGACCCGCCCATTCGACCGCATACTGAGCGAGGTGAAAGGCTTCTTCGCGGTCCACCGTGCCGAGGGCACCCACGCCGGCGGCATCCACATCGAGATGACCGGGCAGGACGTGACCGAATGCGTCGGCGGCGCTGTCGCTATCACCGACGAAGCGCTGGGCGACCGTTATCACACGCATTGCGACCCACGGCTCAATGCCGCGCAGTCGCTCGAACTGGCGTTCCTGCTGGCCGAAATGCTCAACCTGGAAGCGCAAACCCGGCCCGCAGCGGCGGCCTGACGCCCCCTCAAGGTTTCAGGAGCGTCGATCCGGTCGTGCGTCGCCCCTCGAGGTCGCGGTGCGCGGTTTCGACCTGGTCGAGCGGGTAGGTCTGGCCGATCTCTAACTTTACGTTGCCGCTGTCGATCATCTGCCACAGCCTGGCGGCGCCGGCTTCGCGCTCGGCGGGGTCGCGGTAATAGTCGAACAGGGTGGGGCGGCTGACGAACAGCGAGCCGGCCGCTGCCAGCGAGCCGAGGTTCACTCCAGCCACCGGCCCGCTGGCATTTCCGTAGCTGGCGACGATCCCCCGCCGACCAGTGGCCGCTAGGGATGCTTCCCACGTCGCCTTGCCGACACCGTCGTAACTGGCGCGCACGCCCGCGCCGGCAGTGATCTCGCGCACCTGCTGGGCCATGTCTGGCGCATCGGCATCGATGGCGTGCTCGGCTCCCAGGGCCAGGGCGCGGCTCCGCTTTTCGGGCGATCCTGCGGTAGCGATCACGCGGACACCCCGCGCGACGAGCCACTGGAGCAGCAACTGGCCCACGCCGCCCGCCGCCGCGTGAACGAGTGCCCATTCGCCAGGCGCGAGCGGTGCAACCCTCTCGGCCAGCATTTCGGTGGTCAGGCCTTTCAGGAGGGCAGCGGCAGCCACATCCAATCCGATGGATTCGGGCACGGCGAACAGGTCATTCTCTCCCGTCACCTGGTAGTCGGCATAGGCTGCCCGATTGGGTCCGAAAGTGGCTACACAATCTCCAACCTGGAAGCGTGTCACGCCGTCGCCGACGGCCTCGACCGTCCCGGATGCCTCAAGCCCCAAGGTGCCCGGTAGCTCGATCGGATAGAGACCGGAGCGATGGTACGTATCGATAAAATTGAGGCCCACGGCTGCGTGACGGACGAGCACCTGACCCGGACCGGGCGGAGGCAAATCCACCTCCCGCCAGGCGATCACTTCCGGGCCGCCGGTAGCTTCGATCACCGCTTGTCTCGTCCGCATCGCCGTCTCCTTGTCGCTGCGGTGTAACGCGAACCGTCCATGCCGCAAGTCTCTGGAACAAAGTTCGAACGACGGGGTTCACATAGTGCACCGGGTCGCTCATCATGGACCCCTGGACGACACGAAGGGTGGGCGATTGTCGCTGGCACAGGCAACAGAAGAACAGACGAATGGCGATCTCGCCGCTCGCTTTTTCGCGACCCGCGCACTGAGTGAGGCGTTGGCCGCTCCCCTCAGCGATGCCGACGCGACGATCCAGTCGATGGACGATGCCAGTCCCGCGAAATGGCACCTGGCGCATACGACTTGGTTTTGGGACACCTTCCTGCTGCGCGATCACCTGTCCGGCCATCGTCCGTGGCACCAGAAGTGGCCGTTCCTTTTCAACTCGTACTACGAGGCGGAGGGCGAACGCATGGCGCGGCCGAGCCGTGGGCTCCTGTCGCGGCCGACGCTCGAGGAAATTCTCGAATGGCGGGAGCACGTGACTGCTTCAATGGCCCCGCTGCTCGATGATCCGAAGCTGGCGCCCCTGATCGAATTGGGCATCGCGCACGAGCAGCAGCACCAGGAATTGCTGCTGACGGACATCAAGCATGCCATGTTCCAGAATCCGCTCGGTCCGGCGATGTGTGAGGGTACTCCGTCCGTTTCCTCGGCATCTCCAGGAGAAGTTCAATGGCGCTCACACCCCGGCGGGATTGCGATGATCGGCCACGGCGGCGAGGGGTTCGCCTTCGACAACGAAGGACCGGCGCATCGGGTGTTGGTCGAACCGTTCGTTTTGGCCGATCGCCTCGTGACCAATTGCGAATGGCAAGCCTTCGTCGATGATGGTGGATACCGCAGTGCGGCCCTTTGGCTGTCGGACGGATGGGCCTGGGTGAACGCCGAACGTATCGAGGCGCCGCTATATTGGCGGGGGTCCGATCAGTTCACTCATGCAGGGTGGCAGGAGCGTGACCCCCACGCGCCGGTCACGCACATTTCGTATTTCGAGGCGGACGCTTTCGCGACCTGGGCCGACGCCCGACTTCCCACCGAGTTCGAGTGGGAAGCTGCGGCGCATGGCCAGGATTCCGCGGGCGGTAATCAGCTCGATGCAGCGGGTTCGCCCCTGCCAACGGGCGGCACCGAACTGTTCGGAGACTGCTGGCAATTCACGCGCTCGGCCTATCTGCCCTATCCTCGGTTCAAGCCGGCGGCAGGCGCCGTGGGCGAATACAACGGCAAGTTCATGAGCGGGCAGGTCGTCCTGCGCGGCGCGAGCTGCGCCACCGTTCGCGGTCACTCGCGCGCTAGTTACCGCAATTTCTTCTACCCCCACCAGCGCTGGCAGTTCACCGGCTTGCGACTGGCAAAGGACGCCTGATGCGATCTTCCGAAGGACTGAGCCTCGTCGAAACCGACGAGAATGGCGTCGCCACCGCGTTTCGTGCCGATGTGCTGCAAGGGCTGTCCGAGCCGCAGAAGGCGATCCCGGCGCGTTGGTTTTACGACGACATCGGGTCCGAGCTTTTCGAAGACATCACGCGCCTGCCCGAATATTATCCAACGCGAGCCGAGACCGAGATCCTCTCGCGACATGGGGAGGAATTCCGGCAGCTAATCGGGGAAGGGCGCGCGGTCGTCGAGTTCGGGTCAGGCAGCTCGGTCAAGACCCCGCTGCTGCTCGATGCGATCGCTCCGGCCGCTTACGTTCCCCTGGATATAGCCGGCGACTTTCTGCGCGCTTCGGCTGAGACGCTTGCGACCAAGTTTCCGGACCTCCCCGTCCACCCCGTCGAGGCCGACTTCATGCGGGAAGTCGCGCTGCCCGCTGCCGCGGCGCACCTGCCGAAGCTGGGTTTCTTTCCGGGCTCTACCATCGGTAACATGGTCGCTCGCACCGCGACGGATCTGTTGCGAACGATGCGCGCGACGCTGGGCGAAGGTAGTCTTCTGCTGATTGGCATGGACTTGATCAAGGGCCCCGCCGTGCTCGAAGCGGCATATGATGACGCGGCGGGAGTGACCGCGCGGTTCAACCTCAACCTGGCCGAGCGGATCAATCGCGAACTGGACGGCACCATCCCCGTGGATGCCTTGCGACACGTCGCGCGCTGGAACGACGACTTCGCCCGAATCGAAATGCATCTGGAAGCGTCGCGGGACATTGCTTTCGATGTCGCCGGGCGCAGGTTTGCCATGGGGGAAGGGGAAACGATCCACACTGAGAACAGCCACAAGTTTTCGCGTCGGAGTGCCACCTTGCTGCTATTGGCCGGAGGCTGGACACCGCGCGCGCGTTGGCTCGACAGCGAAGGCCGGTTCTCGATGATCCTTGCCGACGCGACGATCCCGCGCAGCGCCCCCTGACAAGATCCGGGACGAGTCATGGCGCGCTCATCCACTGCGATGTAAGGTTGCATCAGGATGGACCTCAAGACCTTCATCGATGCCGCCGCGGACCTCATCAGGGAGATTCCGCATTCGGGCCTGCTAATGGCGACCGTCGCTGCGATCGTCGGCAGTTTTCTGGGTGGCGCCATCGCGCGACGCGGGATCGCAGGTGGACGGGCTTTGGCGAGCGTCAGCACGTTCGCGCTGGCCGGGATCCTGGTCGTCGTGGTGCTGCAGGTGTCGCGTTTCGACCCGCGGCTCGACGTTGCGGTACCACGCTTCGGGCTGCCTGCGCAGACGGTTTCGGGTGGTGAGACTCGCGTGAAGATGGCCTCGGACGGCCATTTCTGGATCGAGGCCGAGGTGAATGGTGTCACGGCCCCGTTCCTCGTCGATTCGGGCGCGACGCTGACTGCGGTATCCGTTCCTTTCGCCGAGCGCGCCCGGCTCGAGCCGCGAGCAGGCGGCATGCCGGTGCGCATTTCGACTGCCAACGGCACGGTGTCGGCCGAACTCACGACCATCGAGGCTTTGCGCTTCGGCAACGTGCTCGCCGGAGGACTCGATGCCGTGATCGCGCCGAATATCGGCGAAACGAACGTCATCGGGATGAATCTGCTCAGCCGTCTCGCGTCATGGCGGGTAGAGGGTGACACGATGATCCTGCGCCCGAACAATCCGCAGCCGCCCGTCGAGTAGGGCATTGCCGCAGGCAACCGGCGCTGGCACGGGCTCCGCATGACCGAAATCGCTGCTCCCACATTTGAAGGCATTCACAATTTCCGCGACTACGGTGGCTACCGCGCTGACGGCGGCACCGTCCGGCGGGGGCTTCTCTACCGGTCGGGTCAGCACGTGGGGGCGAGCGATGCCGACCTTGCGTCACTCGCCGTGCTCGATATCCGCACCGTAATCGACCTGCGTGGCATCACCGAGCGCGAGCTGAACCCCTGCCGCCGACACGACGGCTGGGAGGGCGAGGTCATCGCACACGATGGCGAGACCACTTCGAGTCCGCCGCACATGGATATCGGCCCGGAGGTTACGACTGCCGACTATGCCCGCGACCGGATGCTTGCGGTCTATACCCGGATGCCGGAAAACCCGGCGATGCAGGCGATGTTCGGACGCTACCTGAGAGCGCTGGCCGAACGAGAAGGAGCGAGCCTGGTCCACTGCTTCGCCGGCAAGGATCGCACCGGCGTTGCCGCCATGCTCCTGCTACACATCCTCGGCGCGTCGGAAGAGGACCAGTATGCCGAGTTCCTGCTGACGAACGCCGCTCCGACGCTACATGTACTCCGCGCGCAATCGGTGCCGGGGATCGAGGCGCGGCTGGGCCGTAGTCTCGACGAGGACGCCATTCGCGCATTGCTCGAGGTGCATGAGGATTACCTTACACGTTTCCGTGAAACCGCGTCCGCAATGGCAGGATCGCTCGACGACTGGATAGCGCAATCGGTCGGCGTCGATGACGACCTGCGGAGCAAACTGCGGATTCGCTTCATCGCCTGACGGGGATAGCGATGCGCGGCGACTCGCTTTCGCGGGCGTCGGTTCCTATCTGGCCGCCTGACGGAGGAAATCGATGGCCACTCACAAGACGCGCATGCTTATCATCGGCTCGGGCCCGGCGGGCCTCTCGGCGGCGATCTACGGCGCGCGTGCGATGATGGAGCCGATCGTGGTGCAGGGCCTGCAGCCTGGCGGCCAGTTGACCATCACCACCGACGTGGAGAACTATCCTGGCTTCAAGGACGTGATCCAGGGGCCGTGGCTGATGCAGGAAATGGAGGCCCAGGCCGTCCATGTCGGCACGCGGATGATGTGGGATACCATCGTCGACGTCGATCTGTCCGGCTCGCCGTTCCGCGCGATCGGCGACAGCGGCGACATCTACGAGGGCGACACGCTGGTGATCGCGACCGGCGCGCAGGCCAAGTGGCTTGGCGTACCTGGCGAGATGGAACTGGGTGGGAAGGGCGTATCGGCCTGCGCGACGTGCGATGGGTTCTTCTATCGCGGCAAGAAGGTCGCGGTCATCGGCGGCGGCAACACCGCGGTCGAGGAAGCGCTGTACCTGACCAATCATTCCGACGACGTGACGCTGATCCATCGCCGCGACGAGCTGCGGAGTGAGAAAATCCTGCAGGAGCGCCTGTTCGCCAATCCCAAGATCAAGGTCCTGTGGAACAAGGCGGTCGACCGGTTCGTGGGCGATCCGCTGTCCGGTGGCCTCACGCACCTTGCGCTGCGCGACACGGTTACCGGCGAGACGAGCGACTTTGCCGCCGATGGCGCATTCGTCGCAATCGGCCACGCGCCTGCGACCGAACTTTTCAAGGGCAAGCTGCCGGTAGACGAAGGCGGCTATCTGATCGTCGAGCCGGGCACGCCGAAAACCGCGATCCCCGGCGTTTTCGCCTGCGGTGACGTGATGGACCACACTTATCGTCAGGCTGTCACCGCAGCGGGAACCGGCTGCATGGCGGCGCTCGATGCCGAGCGCTTCCTTTCGGGGCTTAGCATCGATCTGATGGGACACGCCGAAAAGGCCGAGGCGATTTGAGCGCCCCGGCCATTCGCATCGATCAGCCGTGAAATATCGCCATCGCGGCGTGCAGGATCAGCGCGATCAGCGCGAGCGATGAAAGCGAAAACAGCGCGAAGCGCACCATCACGCGGTTCACCGTCGCCTGCCATATCGAGTGGACAATGCGCAGGAAAACATAGATCCACGCGATCGTCGCGTTGAGCCCGTCGCCCTGGCCGATGATCGCCAGCACGAGCGCCACCGCATAGAACACCGTAGGCGCCTCGTGCAGGTGGTTGTAATTGTGCGCCTTCCACTGAATTTTCGGATCGAGCAGTCCTTCCAGTTTCGCGCCTGTCCAGCCCTGGTCGGCTCCCGGCTCGTTCGACTTGGGAAGCTTGTTGATGGCCGGGATTCGGGTCGCATACATCCAGACCCACATGATCATCGTCCAGGCCAGCAGGACGACGACAGGCTTGAGAATTTCCATACCGATCATGAGACAACTCCCGGATTGGCGAACAGGGTGAGTTCTATGCCCCTCAGCGCCAATACGCCGAGGGCGAGGGTCGACAGCGCAAACAACGTGAAGCGGATGGACACGACGTTGACGGTCGCCTGCCAGAACGAATGCACGATGCGCAGGGCCACATAGATCCACGCTGCAAGGATCGCGGTCGGGCTTGCGCCAAGAAGCGCGATGATGAGCGATACGGCATAGAACAGGGTCGGCTGTTCGAGCAGGTGGCTGTAATTGTGCGACTTCCAGTTGGCCCGCTCGTCGATCACCCCTTCAAGGTTCTGTCCGCGACCGCCGCGAGCGGCGTTCTTGAGATCGATACCGGCGCGCCTCATCGCCGGAAAGCGCGTGACGGCTGTCCACACCAGCATGACGAGCGTCCAGGCGACCAGCACCGCTGCCGGCGCAAGCATCTGTGCCTGCATTGTCGATTTCCCCCATAACCCTGTTGCCATGCAAACTGCGCGCGGCCCGGTAGGTTGTCAAACGGGACTATTCGTCCGTCAACAGGCTCCGGGCGAACGCGTCGGCATCGGTATTGCCGCCGGTGATCGTCACGACGGTCCACTCGTCGAGCGGCACCTTGCCCGCCAGCGCGGCCGCCAGCGCCGCGGCGCCTCCCGGTTCGACCACCACCTGGAGCTTGGCGAACGCAAAGCGTTGCGCAGCCCGAACCTCAGCATCTGACACCGTAACGCCTGGAGAAGCGCGCTCCCTGAGTACGCGGAAGTTGATCGGCGCGGTGCTCGGGGTCTGGATGGAATCGCAGATCGTGCGCGGTGGATTGGGGCCGACCCGCTGGATTTCGCCGGTGGCGAGGCTTCGAGCGACATCGTCCCACCCTTCCGGCTCGACCGGATGGATCGCTGCACTCGGGCAGGCGAGGGCTAGGCCCGCGGCAAGACCACCGCCTCCGCAACACACGATGATATGTGACGGCTCCCGGCCAAGCTGCGCGGCTATCTCGATTCCCATGGTCCCTTGGCCCTCGATCACCCAGGGATCCGCATAGGCATGGACCAGCGTGCGCCCCCGTTCGTCGCAGAGCGCGTTGGCGATCGCGTCGCGATCCTCGCCCCCAGCACGGTCGTAGAGGATGATTTCGGCACCCAGCGCGCGGGTTGCATCCAGCTTAACCCGGGGCGCATTGGCGGGCATGACGATCGCGGCCGCTATGCCCAGCTCTCGCGCCGCCCAGGCGACGCCCTGTGCATGGTTGCCGCTCGACACGGCGACGACGCCAGCAGCGCGCTCCTTAGGCGTTAGGTCCGTGAGGCGATGCCATGCGCCGCGGATCTTGAAGGCGCCGATGGGCTGAAGATTGTCGCACTTGGCGTGAATACGCGTGCCGCCGATGTCGATCGGCAAAAGCGGGGTGGGCGGAAGGAGCGCCGCAATCTTGCCGGCTGCACGCATGACCCCGTCTTGGGTCGGCTCTCGGGGGCTTTCGCGAAACATCTGTCCCGACTAGGGCGTTCGTCATCCAGCGCCAATGGGCGCCAGCAGAGTTCTCGGAGAAATCATGTCGACAGTTCTGGTAATCGGTGCGGGCGGGGTCAGCTCGGTCTGCGTTCACAAGATGGCGCTGAACGCCGATATCTTCAGCGACATCCATCTGGCCAGTCGCACCAAGTCGAAGTGCGATGCGATCGCCGCCAGCGTGAAGCAGCGCACCGGTCGTGACGTGGCGACCTATTCGATCGACGCCGAGGAAGTGCCGGCGATGGTCAATTTGATCCGTCAGGTGAAACCCAGCCTCGTGGTCAACCTGGCCCTGCCGTACCAGGACCTGCCGATCATGGACGCCTGCCTCGAAGCCGGCGTCGATTATCTCGATACCGCGAACTACGAACCCAAGGAGGAAGCGAAGTTCGAATACAAGTGGCAGTGGGCCTATCATGATCGCTTCAAGGAAGCGGGGCTGATGGCATTGCTCGGTTCGGGGTTCGATCCGGGCGTGACCAGCGTGTTCACGATGTGGCTCAAGAAGCACAAGCTGAAGACCATCCGCCAGCTCGACATCCTCGACTGCAACGGCGGCGATCACGGCCAGCACTTTGCGACCAACTTCAACCCGGAAATCAACATCCGCGAAGTCACCGCGCCCGCGCGCCATTGGGAAAACGGCGAGTGGGTCGAGACTCCGGCGATGCAGGTGAAGACCGAGTTCGACTTCGAGGCGGTGGGCAAGAAGAACGCCTACCTGATGTACCACGAGGAACTGGAAAGCCTCGCGAAATTCGTGCCAGAGCTTGAGCGTGCACGGTTCTGGATGACGTTCGGCGATGCCTACATCACGCACCTCACCGTGCTGCAGAACGTGGGCATGACCTCGATCGAGCCGATCCGTTACCAGGGCAAGGAAATCATCCCGCTGCAATTCCTGGCTGCGGTCCTTCCCAAGCCCGAAACGCTGGGCGAGACGACCAAGGGCAACACGAACATCGGCGTGATCGCCACCGGCGAGGCGTTGGACGGTTCGGGCGAGAAGACGTTCTACATCAAGAACATCTGTAGCCACGAAGCGGCGTACGAGGAAACCGGCAACCAGGCCGTCAGCTATACGACCGGCGTCCCCGCGATGATCGGCAGTGCGATGGTCGTTACCGGCAAGTGGTCGGGCGACGGCGTATTCAACATGGAAGAAATGGACCCCGATCCGTTCATGGATATGCTCAATTCCGACGGTCTGCCGTGGACGGTCGAGGAGTTGAGCGGCCCGGTGGAATTCTGAGCCATGAGTTGGGCGGCGCTGGTTCCGGTGTTGCTGTTGGCGGCATCGAACGTCGTCATGAACATCGCGTGGTACGGTCACCTCAAGGTTCCGCATCTGGCGCTGTGGCTCGCCGTCCTGGCCGCATGGGGAATCGCCCTGTTCGAATACAGCCTGGCCGTTCCGGCGAATCGTATCGGATCCGCGACCTATTCGCTCGCAGAGTTGAAGACGATCCAGGAAGTGCTCTCGCTCGCGACTTTCGTGGTCGTGGCATGGGTATTGTTCGACCAGCGGCCGGGACCGAGCCAGATTGCGGGCTTCACGCTGATCGCGGGTGGCGCATGGCTTGTTTTCAAGGCGCCGTTCGGCTGACGAGGAAACGATAATGGAAACCAAGGCCGGCGATCCTGGCGCTTTTGCGCATTTCGATCTCCAACGGGTCGATAGCCCGGCATTCGTGGTCGACGCGGCGAAGCTGCGCTCGAACCTCCAGATTCTAGCCGACATCCGCGACGAAGCGGACATCAAGGTGCTCGCGGCGCTCAAGGCGTTCTCGATGTGGTCGGTCGCACCGATCATCGGCGAGTATCTCGACGGCGTATGCACCAGCGGTCTGTGGGAAGCGCGGCTGGCGAGCGAATTTTACGATGGCGAAATCGCGACCTACTGCGCCGCCTACAAGCCGGACGAGCTGGTCGAGGTGTGCCGGCTGTCCGACCACGTCATCTTCAATTCGCCGGGCCAGCTTGAACGATATCGGCCGATCCTGGACGCGGCGCGTGCGGCGGGCCAGACCTTCGACGTCGGCCTGCGGATCAATCCGCTGTGCCCGCAGGGAGAGGTGCCGCGCTACGATCCATCGAGCCCGGGCAGTCGGCTCGGCTTCCCGATCGACCAGCTCACGCCCGAAATCATGAGCCAGGTGCACGGCATCCATTTCCATAACCTGTGCGAACAGGATTTCGAGCCGCTGAAACGCACCTGGGATACGGTTTTCGACGCCATCGAACCGTGGTTTGGCGACCTCAAGTGGATCAACATGGGCGGCGGCCACCACATCACGCGCGCCGACTATCAGCGCGAGGAACTCGTGGAGTTCCTGCGAGATGCGAAGGACGATACCGACGCCGAAATCTATCTCGAGCCGGGCGAGGCCGTGGCGCTGGACGCAGGCATCCTGGTCGGCACTATCCTCGATTCGCACTGGAACGGGCAGGACGTGGCGATCATCGATATTTCGGCAACTTGCCATATGCCCGACGTGATCGAGGCGCCCTATCGCCCGGCGATGTTGCACGAGCGGAAAGATGGGGAATCCGTTCGCCTCGGTGGCCCCTCATGTCTCGCCGGAGACGTGATCGGCGATTACTGCCTGCCGGTCCCGAACGAGCCGGGCGAGCGCATTGCCTTCCTCGATCAGGCGCACTATTCGATGGTAAAGACCAACACTTTCAACGGGGTGCAGCTTCCATCCATCTGGCTGTGGGACAGCGACAGCGACGCGCTGGAGCAGGTCAAGGCCTTCGGATACGAGGATTTTCGCGACCGGTTGAGCTGAGCGTCTTCGACAAGGCGCGCCTTCGCTTTCCAGGCGAGGAGGCGCGAACGAAGTGGTCCGAAACGCGCAATTTTCACTTGCGGTTCACCGACCGGACCTTATAGCCCGCCCCCGCAGCCCCAAGGGGACTTCCTTAACCGCAAGGCTGCCTCGTTCAAACTTGCCGTTTGGGGGTCCCTTGAGTTGCACATCCATCCTGACGCACGGTCTGTAGTTCGCGCGCTCGCGCCGGACGAACCGGTAATCCTCAATCGCCCGCACGCCGCTGCGCGCGCTGCCCGCTTCTTTGTCGAGAAGTTTCCGGGCAAGTCGCTCTACGCAGTGAAGGCCAATCCTTCGCCTGAACTCGTCCGCATCCTGTGGGACAACGGTGTCACGCATTTCGATGTGGCCTCGATTGCAGAGGTGCGCCTGGTCCGCGCCGAGCTGCCGCAAGCCGAGTTGTGCTTCATGCACCCGGTCAAGACGGCGCGCGCGATTCGCGAGGCCTATTTCCAGCACGGCGTGAAGACCTTCAGCCTCGACACGATCGAAGAGCTCGAGAAGATCGTCGATGCGACCACCAGCGATGAAGGCGAGCGCGCGGGAGATCTGCGCCTTCTCGTTCGCCTGCGTGTGTCGTCGGAATATTCCGAGCTGAGCCTTGCATCGAAGTTCGGCTGCGACCTCGCCGACGCGGCGGAACTGCTCCAGACCACCCGTCAGCATTGCGACTGGCTGGGCGTATGTTTCCACGTCGGCAGCCAGGCCATGACGCCGTTCGCCTATGTGCAGGCTATCGAGCGCGTGCGCGCGGCCGTGGCCGAGGCGTCTGTCGTGATCGACGTCGTCGACGTGGGCGGGGGCTTCCCGAGCGACTACCCAGGCATGGAGCCGCCGCCGCTCGAAGATTACTTCGCGATCATCCACCGCCATTTCGAGGCGCTGCCGATCGCCTACAACGCCGAACTGTGGTGCGAGCCCGGCCGTGCGTTGTGCGCCGAGTATTCATCGCTGATCGTGCGCGTCGAAAAGCGCCGGGGCGAAGAGTTGTACATCAACGACGGTGCCTACGGGGCGCTGTTCGATGCCGCGCACGTGGAATGGCGCTTTCCTGTCAAGGCGCTGGAAGACGATCTCGAGCAACCGCTCGCGGAATTCGCGTTCTATGGCCCTACCTGCGACGATGCCGATTACATGAAGGGTCCCTTCATGCTTCCTGCCGATATCCAGGCGGGCGACTACATTGAGATCGGGATGCTTGGTGCCTATGGCGCGGCGATGAAGACCGGGTTCAACGGCTTCGGAAATGCCGCGCAGATCGTGGTCGAGGACGAGCCGATGGCGAGCCTCTACCGCGGCGACCGTGTCGACCCGCGCGCGAGCGACAACGTGGTGAGCCTTCGCTGATCAGGTATATTGTCGTCGGTGCGCATCTAGCACCGACGACACACGCCCGAGCGCCGCGCCGAGCAATTCGGGAAATTGGCCGCGTTCCATTTCGACCACGGAGTTGTGAGCTGTCGCTACGCGTACGGCGTCCGACCAGTCTACGCCCAGTTCGATTGCCCAATCGCGAAACTCGTCTGCCGCGCCGGCCCGAGGCTCCAATGCCTTTGCCAGGGTCGGATGAAAGTCGAGCCGTCCCGTCACGGGCAAAAGCGACACCGGAAATGGTGCGGTCAGGTACGACAGGGTGTCATCGACGTGTATCGTGCGGCTGGCCCGATGATAGGCGAGTACGGAGCTGAAATGCACTGCCTCGTCATCGCAAACAAGCGCGACCCCGGGCGGTAGCGAGAATTCGAGCAAGTCGCCGAAGTGATCGGCCAGTTCGCCGCTTTCGCAGCGGCTGCTCTCCCAGGGAAGGGAGGGCCACTTTTCGTGATGCCGGCGCGTGCCGTACAGCTTCGCTGCGGGAAAAGTCCGGTGCATCCATTCGCAATGGATCGTGTGAAATGGATGCAAGTTGATGATGGCCGCGACGTTGGCTGGTCCGCCGGTTATCCGGTTGACCTGGGCCAGCGTCGACTCCGGCAGAGTGTAGGAATCGAGAAAGACGAATGAGCCGTCAGATCGACTGATCAGTCCGCATTGTGTGCCGATGTTGACGATACCGCCAATACGGAAGCTGCCCCTGATCGACCAGAAGCCTTCCCCGCATTCGAGGATCTCCTCGGTCACGATGGAAAGCCGACGAATCGCGCCGCTTCTCCGATCGGCTTTCGATTGGAAACTACAGCATTCGCCGGAAAACTCTCGTCCGGCCATCCCATCGCAACGGCCTTCATGATCACTTCGTCGTCCGGGATGCCTGCGTGCTCACGCACCACCGGGGATTGCATGATGCCCTGCGAGTTGATCACGCAGCCGAGCCCTCGCGACCAGGCCGCGTTGACCAACGCGGTGGTCACCGCGCCGCAATCGAACTTGCTGTCGTCGCCGTCATCCAGTTCGCGATCGTAAGTTATGATGACGCACACGGGCGCGTCGAACTGACGGAAGCCTCGCAGCACCCAGTCCTGTCGACCATCCTTGTCGTCGCGTTCGATTCCCATGGCTCCGAAAAGCTGTTTGGCGACTTCGACTTGCCGGTCGCGGTGGATTCCGCCGAATGCGCTTCCACGGCGGAACTCCCGGCTATCGGGCACGCCGGCGAGAATGTTTTCGGTATTGCCGCGGCGAATCCGGTCGAGGGGTTCGCCGGTTATGACATGGAAATGCCAGGGCTGGGTATTCATCGACGACGGCGAGCGCATGGCGAGACCGATGACTTCTTCGATCAGCGCGCGCGGCACCGGTTTGTCCAGGTATCCGCGGATCGACCTGCGCCCCAGGACCACTTCGTCATATGTCGGGAGAGAAGCGTTTTGCATGGCAACCGACATAACCGGTCGCTGCCACGAGTAAAGCGATCAGCCGCCGCTGCCGACCTGGACCTGCATGAACTGGGGCGGGCTGGAGGGCGCTTGTTGTCCGAGCGGGGTCGCTCCACCCGCAGCAAACGAGGTCAGCGGCATTCCGGCCGCAGCGAGCGCATAAGGACTGACGCGGTGACGCGTGCAGAGGCCGCCCGCACCGTCGCTGACCAGCGGTGTCTCGAATTCGACGCCCAACTGCGCGCCTTCCGAACGCATCACTTCGCAGACGACCAGCTGGCCGCCCCCGAGATCAAGCACGAACGGAGTGCCCTTTGGAACGCCTACGAGACCTTCGATGAAGGCACCGTTCTTGGACAGATCGCGGATGACCACATCGTAACGATGGTCGCCGTGGATGATTCCGACCTTGCGGAACATCGAGCGACGATCGGCACGGTGCTTGTCGGGACCATTGGGCTCGATCTTGAACTCGCCCGAATGGATGTTGGCCAGCACCACCGCCTGCGGCATCGCCTTGGCGTAGAGCCAGCCCTGGATCAGCTCGGCACCGCGCGCTTTGACGATTTCGAGCTGGTCGAACGCTTCGACGCCCTCGACCGTGGTTTCCATGCCGAGTGCCTTCGACAGTCCGATGATCGCCGTGATGATCTTGGCGCTGTTCTGGTCCTTCTGAGTGCACGAATCGACGAAGCTCTTGTCCACCTTCAGCTTGTCGAAAGGGGCGGAGCGAAGGTAGCTCAGCGACGAATATCCCGTGCCGAAATCGTCGAGCGCAAGGCGTACGCCGATCTTCTTAAGGGCGGCGAACGTCGCGTCGGTCGTTTCACTATCGCCCATGAAGACGCTTTCGGTCAGCTCGAGTTCGAGCCGGTCGGGTGCGAGGCCGCTGGATTCCAGCGCTGCGGCAACGATGTCGACGAAGCCGTTGGCGGTGAACTGGCGCGCGGATACGTTGACCGCGACGCGGACCGTTTCCGGCCATTCGGTTGCGTCCCGGCAGGCGCGGTTGAGCGCCCACTCCCCAAGCGGACCGATGAGGCTCGATTCCTCGGCGACGGGAATGAATGTGCCGGGAGGAACCCAGCCACGTTCCTCGTGCTCCCAGCGCATGAGCGCTTCCATGCCGACGACGTGGTTGTCTGCGATCCTCACCACCGGTTGATAGTGGAGTTGCAGTTCGTCTGCCGCCAGCGCCTCTCGCAAGTCGTCGAGAAGGAGCGCGCGCTCTTCTTCCTCGTCCCTGAGGTCGGCGGAATAGAACCGGAACTGGCCCCGGCCGCCATTTTTCGCGGCGTAGAGCGCCAAGTCCGATGCACGGACCAGCTCTTCCGATTCGAGCCCGTCGTAGGGCGCGATCGCCACGCCGACCGATGTCCCGATGATCGCCCGCTTGTCGTCGATAGGGTAGGGCTGCGAGATGATCTGGATGACCTTGTCCGCCAGTTCGCCAAGCTTGCCACGATCGTCCATGTCCGGAAGGATGATCTGGAATTCGTCGCCGCCCAGTCGGCCGATTTCACCGCGATCTCCGATCACGTTGCGCAGGCGTTCGGCCACCTGCTGAAGCAGGTTGTCGCCCGCCTGGTGGCCCATCGTGTCGTTGACCTGCTTGAAGCGGTCGAGATCAAGCATCATCAGCGCGCAGACGCGCTTGGCCGCCTTGTAGGCCGCCAATACGCTTTCAAGCCGACGATTCATCCGGTGCCGGTTGTAGAGCCCGGTCAGAGAATCGAATTCCGCCAGCCGCTGGTCCTCGATCTTGCGCTGGTATTCGACCGATACGTCCTTTGCCGCCCCGCGATATCCATGGAATTTTCCTGAGGAATCGATCTTCGGTTGGCCGGACAAAGACAGCCAAACCGGCTTTCCGGTTCGGGCTTCGGGCAGGGCGCAACGCACTACGACGTCGGCGATCCGCCCGCGGGTTTTGAGCTGGAAACCGAGCGGCCGACCCGAGCGGTTGTCTGGATCGTCGGGATCGGTCTCGAACAGATTTGCGACTGGTTGGCCGAGCAACGAAGGCAGAGCTACATCGAGCGCCGTGGCGGCTGCCGGGGAGAGGTAGCTTAAAACGCCATCGGCATCGGAAGCCCAGATCCAGGCGATGCCCGTCTGCTCGAAGTCGTCGAGCACGGACGCACGCAGACCATCACTGGTGAGGTTCTCCGCGGAGCCCGCAAAACCCTTGAGAAGATTCCTGACTGCCATGTCCGCCCGTATTGCGCGCCTTCCGGCCATCGGAAAGGTGCATAAAGTCTAGGATGGAATGGTTTACATCAACCTAAGTAAAAGCCCCTATCGACCAACCGCCCCAACCGTTAGCCGGATGGCGGACCGACCTCTGTCAGGCGGCCTCTGCGAGGTCCAGTTCGAGCCGATCCCAGACTTCGAGCAGCGCACTTGTCAGCTCGCGCATCATGGCCTCATCGTGCGAGGGGCCTGGAGTGAAGCGCAACCGCTCGGTCCCGCGGGGCACCGTCGGAAAGTTGATCGGCTGGACGTACATCCCGTACTCGGCGAGCAGGATATCGCTGATCTTCTTGGCGCGCACCGGATCGCCGACCATCAGCGGCACGATATGGGTCACGCTGTCCATCACCGGCAGTCCGGCATCGCGGAACATGGTCTTCAGCATCGCGGCCGCAGCCTGCTGGCCCTCGCGCTCCGCGCTCGATTCCTTCAGGTGACGCACCGACGCAAGCACCCCGGCGACCAGCACCGGCGATAGCGACGTCGTGAAGATGAAGCCCGGCGCATAGCTGCGAATGCAGTCGACGATCTTGCGGTCGGCCGCAATGTAGCCGCCCATCACACCGAACGCCTTGCCCAGCGTGCCCTCGATGATGTCGATCCGGTCAGCGGCTTCGTCGCGCTCCGAGATACCGCCGCCGCGCTTGCCGTACATTCCGACCGCGTGGACTTCGTCGATATACGTCAGCGCGTTGTACTTTTCCGCAAGATCGCAGATCGCATGAATCGGCGCGACGTCTCCGTCCATCGAATAGACGCTTTCGAACGCGATGAGCTTCGGAGCGTCGGAATCTTCCGCTGCCAGCAGTTCTTCCAGGTGCGCGATGTCATTGTGACGGAACACGCGCTTTTCGGCGCCGGAGTTGCGGATGCCCGCGATCATGCTGGCGTGATTGAGTTCGTCGGAGAAAATCACGCAGCCGGGCAGCAGCTTCGCGAGGGTCGACAGGGTCGCGTCGTTCGAAACGTAGCCGCTGGTGAAGATCAGCGCGGCTTCCTTGCCGTGAAGATCGGCGAGTTCGGCTTCGAGCTGGATGTGGTAATGCGTGTTGCCGCCGATGTTGCGGGTGCCGCCGCTGCCTGCGCCGACATCGTGCAGGGCATCTTCCATCGCGGAGATGACTTTGGGGTGCTGCCCCATCGCCAGGTAGTCGTTCGAACACCATACCGTGATCGGCTTGGGGCCGTTGTGACCGTGGAAGCAGCGCGCGTTGGGATAGGCGCCCTTATTCCGTAAAATGTCGATGAATACGCGATAACGGCCCTCGGCGTGGAGCCGGTCGATCGCCTGGTCGAAAACGTGATCGTAATTCACAGGGCTATCCCGTTAGACAGCATTGCCGGCGCCCTACTAGCGCCGTCGCAATATTTCCACCTCGATCTTTGCGAATCGTTCGCGATTAGACGGGAGTGATGGTCGGCAGGCCGTAGCTTGCGAGCACCTCAACGAGCGTCTTCGAAGGGGCGCGATCCCCGGTGAATACGAACCTGTCGGCGGATGTCCGGTCGAATGCGTGTCCTTCGGTCAACGCAGTGATGCGCCGAGCAATCCCGGCGGCACCGTCAACAAACCGGATACCAGCCCCGAAGGCGGCCCGAAGCTCGTCGGTTAGGAGCGGAAAGTGCGTGCAGGCGAGCACCACCGTGTCGATGGCACCGTCACCAGCCTTCGCTTTCAGAGCCTCGACTGCGCCCGTGATCGCGCCCCGGTCGAAGGCGTCGCCCCGCAGCTTGGCTTCGGCCGCCGCGACAAGTTCGGGCGCGCCGTGCCGGACCAGTCGCTTGTCGGCAGCGAATTCTGCTTCGAGTCGGTCGACGTAGACCTGCCGGATAGTTGCCTCGGTGCCCAGCAGGCCGATGACCCCGGTTTTCGTCAGCGCGGCGGCCGGCTTGATCGCGGGCACCGTGCCGACGATCGGTATGTTGAGCACGTCGCGTACCATGCCCAGGGCTATCGTGCTGGCGGTGTTGCAGGCGATGCAGGCGAGGCGCGGTTTGTATCGCTCGCTCAGCACCCCGAGCAGCCCCGCCACCCGCGCGGCGATCTCGGCCTCGGTCTTGCTGCCATAGGGGAGGCCGGCGGTATCGGCCGCGTAGATCACCGGCGCTTGCGGAAGCATTTTGCGCAGTTCGGCCAGAACGGTGAGCCCGCCGACACCCGAATCGAAGAGCAATATCGGTGCGGATGCGTTCAAGTCCGTTCAATCCCTTCGCCGAGCGCTTGTCGCGGTTCCGCTTTTGCTCTTTACCCGCGCTAGATGAATTCGCGTCGGTCGGGCAAGGCCGCTGCCGAAATGCATGGGGTCGCCGATGGAAAACCTGTTCGCCGCAATTCTCAGTTACCTGGCAGGGTCGATCCCGTTCGGCCTGTTGCTGGCAAAGGCGGCCGGTCTGGGCGACGTGAGGACCATCGGTAGCGGTAACATCGGTGCCACCAACGTTCTGCGTACCGGCAACAAGGCGGTGGCGGCCGCAACCCTGCTGCTTGATCTTGCCAAGGGACTGGTTTCGGTTCTTCTTGCCAAGACCTTTTGGCCCGGCTCCGAAGGCATCGCGGCGGTTGCGGTGGTAATAGGCCACTGCTTCCCGGTCTGGCTCGGCTTCAAGGGCGGCAAGGGCGTCGCGACCAACGCGGGTGTCAGCTTTGGTCTCGCTTGGCCGATCGGGCTGGCATACGCGCTGGTCTGGCTCGGGGTCCTCGCACTCGGACGGATCAGTTCGGTCGCCGGCATGAGCGCTGTCGTTGCTGCTGCCATCGCCGCTGCGATACTCGGGTTTACGGGCTACGTGTTTCCCTTGGCGATCATTGCGGCGCTCATAATCTGGCTTCACCGCGCCAATATCCGGCGGCTTATACGCGGGGAGGAACCGCGCGTCGGTAGCAGCAAGAGCAAGGCGGACGCCGAAGCGTGATCGCTCAGGAAGAGGCGTTCGCCCGCATCCGACTGCTGCGCTCCCCGAACATCGGGCCGGTTTCCTATCGCCAGTTGCTTGCTCGTTTCGGATCGGCGGAGGTAGCCATCGAAGCGCTGCCCGATCTCGCGCAGCGCGGTGGCCGCGCCTACGTCGCCGCCCGTCCGGAGACAATCGCCGAGGAGATATCGCAGGTCCGCCGCGCGCGGGCCAAATACCTGTTCCACGATCAACCCGGCTACCCGCGCCTTCTGGCCGAAGCCGCGGGCGCACCGCCGATCCTAACGTGGCGGGGCGATCTTTCGATTGCGGAGCGACCCTGTGTGGCGATCGTCGGGGCCCGCAACGCTTCGGCAGCGGCAGTCAAGTTGGCGCGCGACTTTTCGGCGGCCCTGTCCGCCGCCGGCTTCACCGTGGTGTCGGGTCTGGCGCGGGGTATTGACGGCGCGGCGCATTGGGGTGCCTTGCCGGCGACCGTGGGCGTAATCGCGAGCGGGATCGACGTCACCTACCCGCCCGAACACGCCGAGTTACAGGAGCGGGTCGCAAAGGAAGGCCTGTTGCTGGCAGAGCAGCCACCGGGGACCGAACCGCTGGCGCGCCATTTCCCCAGCCGCAACCGCATCATCGCCGGGCTCGCCGCAGGTACGCTGGTGGTCGAGGCCGCGCCGAAGTCGGGCTCGCTCATTACGGCGCGGCTGGCGGCTGAGTCAGGCAGGGAAGTCATGGCGATCCCCGGAAGCCCGCTCGAAGGCCGGGCGACCGGGTGCAATCAGCTAATCCGGGACGGGGCCGTGCTGGTGCAGACACCTGACGATGTCATCGAGGTGATGACGGGTTTCGATGGTTCGCCAAGATCTATTTTCCGCGAGAGCACTCCGGCTTATGTGTTTGCCGACGATGAACTGGCCGACGCCGAACCCGCAGACGTCACGGCGCTGCTGACTTCCGCTCCCGTCTCGGCCGACGAACTGATCCGCCAGTCCGGAACGAGCGCTTCGGCGGTGCAGATGGCTCTGCTCGAGCTGGAAATCGCGGGCCGCTTGACCCGGCATGCCGGCGGCCGCGTGTCGTTGACGGCTTGACGCGGCGCGCTGCGCCGCACCACCCTCGCGTACACGTATACGCGTAGGGGCATCACGAAACCACAATGCAGCTTGTCATCGTCGAATCGCCGGCAAAGGCGAAAACCATCGAGAAATACCTGGGTTCGGACTACAAGGTCCTGGCCAGTTACGGCCACGTCCGCGACCTGCCGCCCAAGGATGGAAGCGTTCGCCCGGACGAGGATTTCGCGATGGACTGGGAGGTCTATCGGGACAAGCAGGGCCGTGTGAAGGATATCGCGGAACTGGCCAAGAAGGCCGACCGACTGATCCTGGCCACCGACCCCGACCGCGAAGGCGAAGCCATTTCGTGGCACGTGCGCGACCTGCTTGCGAAAAAGAAGGCGCTCCCGAAGGAAGTCGAGCGGGTGACGTTCAACGCGATCACCAAGCAGGCGGTGACTGAAGCTATGGGCCGTCCGCGAGAGCTCGACCAAGACCTGATCGATGCCTACCTGGCGCGCCGCGCGCTCGACTACCTTTACGGGTTCACGCTCTCGCCCGTCCTGTGGCGTCGCCTGCCGGGAGCGAAGAGCGCCGGTCGCGTGCAGTCGGTCGCGCTGCGCCTGATCGTCGAGCGCGAGCGCGAGATTGAGGCGTTCGTCGCGCAGGAATACTGGTCGGTCGTGGCGCATATGCAGCACGACGGGACGGCGTTCGATGCCCGCCTCGTGACATACGACGGCAAGAAGCTGGATCGGCTGTCGATCGGCGAGGAGGGAACTGCCCGCGCGGCCAAGGCTGCGGTCGAGGAAGCGCGCTTCACGGTGGAGGACGTCGAGACCAAGCCGTTGAAGCGCAACCCGGCGCCCCCGTTCACCACTTCGACTCTGCAGCAGGAAGCCGCGCGGAAGCTCGGCTACTCGGCCAGCCACACGATGCGGCTCGCCCAGAACCTCTACGAGCAGGGCGCGATCACCTACATGCGGACCGATGGCGTGCAGATGGATCACAGCGCTATCAGCGCCGCACGCAAGGCGATCAGCGACCGGTTCAGCGGTCACTATCTTCCCGAAAAGCCGCGTATCTACCAGACCAAGGCCAAGAATGCGCAGGAAGCGCACGAGGCGATCCGCCCCACCGATTTCAGTCGCGAAAAGGCCGGGCAGGGCGACGAGGGCAAGCTCTACGATCTGATCTTCAAGCGCGCGATGGCGAGCCAGATGGCCGCCGCCAGCCTCGAGCGGACAACGGTCACCATGCGCGATCCGACCGGTCGGCACGAGCTTCGCGCGACCGGACAGGTGGTCAAGTTCCCGGGCTTCCTCGCGGTCTATGAAGAGAGCTTCGACCAGAAGAGCGAAGACGACGACGATAACCTCTTGCCGCTGATGCGCAAGGGCGACACCCCGACAAAGACCGGGGTCGATGCGACGCAGCACTTCACCCAACCGCCTCCGCGTTTTTCGGAGGCCAGCCTGGTCAAGCGGCTCGAGGAGCTCGGCATCGGGCGCCCGTCGACTTACGCTTCGACGATCCAGACCTTGCGCGACCGCGAGTACGTGCGGATGGAGAAAAACCGTTTCTTCGCAGAGGAATCGGGGCGACTGCTGACGGCGTTTCTCGAACGGTTCTTCGAGCGATACGTGGCTTACGACTTCACCGCCGGGATGGAGGACGAGCTCGATATCGTCTCCGACGGCAAGGAAGACTGGAAGAAGCTGCTCCGGCAGTTCTGGCTCGATTTCAAGCCGAAGACCGAAGACGTGATGGAGCGCAAACCTTCGGAGGTGACCGAGGCGCTCGACGAATATCTCGGCGATTACCTGTTCCCTCCGCGCGCCGATGGCGGCGATCCGCGCCAGTGTCCGTTGTGCGAGACCGAAGGCCGCAGCGGCGGACGCCTGGCGCTTCGCGGAGGCAAATTCGGCGCATTCGTGGCCTGTGCCAACTATCCCGAGTGCAAATACACCCGCCGCTTCGCGCAGCCGGGCGGCAACGGCGATGGTGGCGGCGAGGATGGCTCGATGGGCAAGGACCCGGAGTCCGGCCTCGACGTCATGCGCAAGACGGGCCGCTTCGGTCCTTACGTCGAACTGGGCGAAGGCAAGGAGGCCAAGCGCGCTTCGATCCCCAAGGATCTCCCGGATTTCGATCTGGAGTGGGCGCTGAAACTGCTGTCGCTGCCGCGTGAGATCGGACTCCATCCCGAGACGCAGAAGCCCATCACCGCCAGCATCGGCAGGTACGGTCCGTATCTCGCGCATGACGGCAAGTACGCCAAGCTGCGCGGCACCGCCGATGTGTTCGAGACCGGCATGAACGCCGCCGTCACGCTGCTCGCGGAAGCTGCCAATCGTGGCGGGCGCGGCGAAGGGCGGGCGAAGGCGGAGCCGATCAAGGCGCTCGGCGCTCACCCCACCAGCGGCGGCGAGATGAAGGTCATGCCGGGTCGCTATGGACCCTACGTGACCGACGGGACCACGAACGCGACTCTGCCGAAGGACGTAAAACCCGAGGACGTGACCGAAGCTCAGGCGATCGAGTTGATCGACGCACGCGCAGCCAAGGGTCCGCCGAAGAAGAAGGGCCGCAAGGCACCGGCCAAGAAGGCGCCAGCCAAAAAGAAGGCCGCGCCCAAGAAGGCAAAGGCAAGCTGATGGCTAAAGAGCATTTCGAACGACACAAGCAGCCCTGGAAGGCCGAAGAGGCTGGCCAACTCCGCATGCTGGCCGGCAAGGGCAAGGGCCTCAGGGAAATCGCCAAGGCGATCGGCCGGAGCGAGGAATCGACCAAGGACTTCGCGAAGAAGAACGGAATCGAGATTCTCAAAAAGCGATAGGTGGCTTGCGGTCGTATCGGAACCGATTGCCCATGCGGGGAAGCTCTGATTTATTGCGGTCGCGGTCGCACGCCGGAGCTTCCCTCATATGTTCGATACCGTGCGCAAGATTTTCAGAATTTGGAGCGTGCCTCTCGCTCTGGCGATTGACCTGTCGGCTCAGGCGGCTAGCGCACAGCAAGCGGGAACGCTCGTGTCGGCCGATCCCGTCGTCGACACGCCGCCGGGTCAGCAGGCCTGGCGGGTCAGATATACGACGACCGACGCAAACGGTGCGCCGCGAGTGGTGACGGGAATGGTCGTCGCCCCGCGCGAACAGATTCCGGTCGAAGGACGCAAGGTCATCGCCTGGACCCACGGTACCTGGGGCGTTGCCGAGCGCTGTGCTCCCTCGCTGAGCGCGAACTTTTTCGCCGCCACACCTGCGCTGGCCGACATGGTTGCCCGAGGATATGTGGTCGTAGCGCCCGATTATCCCGGATTGGGTTCCGCCATGCCGCATCCCTATCTGATCATCGAGGATACCGGCCGATCGGTGCTCGACGCGGTGCGCGCTGCCCGCGCCATTCCGGGCGCCGCCAGCGGCACGCGTTTTGCCGTCTGGGGTGAGAGCCAGGGCGGTCACGCTGCCCTTGCGACCGGCGCGCTGGCGCGGCGTTATGCACCCGAGCTTTCGCTTGTCGGAACCGCCGCGGCAGCGCCGCCGACCGATCTGCGCGCGAACTTCAGTCAGGGAAGCGATGCGAACGTGCGCGCGATGCTCACCGCTTTCACGACCTATTCGTGGTCGCAGCATTTCGGAGCTTCGCTGTCGACCGTGTTCAAGCCGGCTCAGCGCGGGATCGTTACGCGGCTGGCCCAGAACAACTGCATCGAGCTGGGCGCCACGCCGCGACTGGGCACGATCTTGGGGGTCGCATCGGTCAAGGCCGCGCTGAAGGGCAAGGATCTCGGCCGGATCGCGCCGTGGGCCGCAATCATGCGGTCCAACAGCATTGATCCGAGACTGGATATCGGGCCGATGCTGATCGCCCAAAGCGTCGACGACCCTATCGTCGCGCCATCGGTCACCCGCGCCTTCGCCAAGCGAGCCTGTCGCGAGCGGCGACGCCTGCGCTTCGTCAGCATCCCGGGAGGAGATCACGGAAACAGTGCCCGCAATAGCGCAACGGAGACGCTGGCATGGATCGACGCGCGGTTCGCCGGAACACTCGCGCCGAGCGACTGCGGCTCGATCTAAAGCCGCGCATATCCGACCGCGACACTGACCGCGAGCGCGACCATGCTCGCGGCAAGGGCCAATGCCGCAGGCTTCGAAGCCGCCCTGCCATATGCGATCGTGATGCCCAGCTTCACGGTCATGTTGGCGAGGATGGTCCCCGCAATAGCCAGAGCCGCGAGGGCCGGAGCGATCGTACCCGGCTCAAGGCCGCCTGCGGTGACGATCGCCGCGTCCACGTCCATGCTACCCATGAGCAGCAGAAGCACGGCGATTCCCTCCTCGCCGAACCGTCCTTCGGCCCAGCGGGCGACGACTGCGGCGGCGGCGACGAATGCGACGAAGCCGAGTGCGGGGAGCAGGGCGATGGGGTTGCCGGGCGGTTCCGCTTTGCCACCGGCGGGCGCCCGCCGATACAGGATGAAGCTCACCAGAAAGGCTATCGCGAGTGGAGGCGCGACGACGATCGCGAACGGGATTATCAGGCTTGTCGCGAGGATGGCCACGAGGACGACGACGCGCAGGTACATGACCGCGCTCGCCAGCGCGATACCGGCTACCTCGGCCGCGTCCCCATGACCATCGCCCAGCCTTTGTGCCAGCGACACGGTGACCGCGGTCGAACTGTAGGCGCCGCCGATGATCGCCGTTGCGATCGTCCCACGCCGCGCACCGAACAGGCGGTTGGCCGCGTAACCGGCGAAGGAAAATCCGGTCACGATTATGACTACGAGCCATAGCGAGCGCGGCTCCCAGGCGTCGTACGGCCCGAAGCGGCCTTCGGGGAGAAACGGATAGACCGCCAGCGCGATCACCGCGTAGCGCGCGAAAGCCTTCACGTCGGCTTCGTCGAGCAGGCCCACCCAGCGGTGCATTTCCGAGCGCAGCGCCAGGATCAGCGTGACGATAGCGGCGCCCGCGATGGCCAGGGCAGGTTGACCCACGCCGGCAAGAAAGGCGAGGCCGAGCGTGGCGGTCGCCGCGATCGCGGTCGTCGCATCGGGCTTGCCCCCCTCGTCGGTCGAGCGCCAGTAACCGATCGCGAGCACGATCACGGCGCCGATGACGATGCCACCGCCGACGAACGCATAATCCATCGCCGACAGCAGACCTGCCACGCCTCCGATCAGGCCTGTGAGCGCGAACGTCCGGATGCCGGCCACCCGCATGCCTTCCTCGGCGCGGCGAAGCGTCCAGCCGCGCTCGACACCGATCAGCAATCCGGCCAGAAGCGCCGCGCCGAGATAGAAGACCTGTCCGGTCGAAATCATCGCCGCGACGGCATCAGCGGACCCAGTCGAGCCCGATCTCTTCGAAGACTTCCTTGTCCTCCGACCAGTTCTCGGAAACCTTGACGTGGAGGAAGAGGTGAACCTTGCGGCCGAGCAGGTCGGTCAGTTCGGCGCGTGCCGCTTCGCCGATCGCCTTGATGCGGCTGCCCCCCTTGCCGAGAACGATGGCGCGCTGGGTGTCGCGACCGACGACGATCTGCTGGTGTATCTCAACGCTGCCGTCCTTGCGTTCGACGTATTTCTCCGGGCGCACGGCGCTGTCGTACGGCAGTTCCTCGTGCAACTGCTTGTAGAGCTGCTCGCGGGTGATCTCCGCCGCCATCAGCCGCTCGCTGGCATCCGAAACCTGGTCTTCTGGGTAGATCCAGTCGCCTTGTGGCATCAGCGCCGCGAGCGCGGCCTTCATCTCGGGAACGCCGTCGCCGCTCTGCGCGGAGACGAAGAACACTTCCGCGAAGTCCGCCTTCCCGGTCAGTTCCTCCGCCAGGACGAGCAGGGGCTCCTTCTTCGCGACGTCGACCTTGTTGAGCACGAGGATCTTGCGCTCGGGGCGCCCGGCGAGGGTTTCGAGCAAAGGTTCGAGCTCATGCCGCCGTTGCTTGACCGGATCGACCACGAGCAACACCGCGTCCGCCGCCTGAGTGCCGTCCCATGCCGCGCTGACCATCGCGCGGTCGAGCCGTCGACGGGGCGCGAAGATGCCGGGCGTATCGACCAGGATCATCTGGGTATCGCCTTCCAGCGCGATTCCCATGAGGCGCGCGCGCGTGGTCTGCGCCTTGGCGGAAACGATCGCGACCTTCTGGCCGACCATCGCGTTGACGAGGGTGGACTTGCCCGCATTCGGCGCGCCAATCACCGCGACGAAACCGCATTGCTGTTGTTTCGGGGACGTCATCCGTAGCGCTCCATGAAAGCCTTGGCGGCGGCCGTTTCGGCCTGCTGCTTGCTGTTGCCCGTAGCCTCGACCTCGCCGACGTTGAGCACGCTCACCCGTACCGTGAAGCTGGCGCTGTGATCGGGGCCCGATCGCTCGAGCAGTTCGTAAACTGGTGGCTTGCGGCGGTTACCCGCGGCCCATTCCTGCAGCGCCGACTTGGGATGCTTCGACCTGCCTCGCCGACCCTCCAACGCCTCCTGCCACAGCAGGCGGATCAGGTCGCGCGTGGCGTCGAACCCGGCGTCGAGGAAGTTTGCGCCAAGTAGCGCCTCCATCACATCGCCCAGCACGTTGTCGCTGTCGTGCGCGCCGTCGTCCCGCGCCTGTTTGCCGAGGCGCATGTGCTCGGGCACGCCGATGTCGCGGGCGGTGCAAGCGCAGGTATCGCGACTGACTAGCGCGTTGAGCCTCTGGGCCAGCAGACCTTCGGGCGCATCGTCGGTCTGGAACAGCCATTCGGAGACCGATAGGCCCAAGACTCTATCGCCGAGCCATTCCAGCCGCTCGTAATTCGCGGCATCGCCCGTGCTGCCGTGGGTGAGCGCAGCGCGCCACATGGCTTCATCCCGAACCGTGAACCCAGTCTTCGCGAGCCACTCGCGTGTCTCTTTGGAAAGGTGGGTCATATTCCATCCCCGATGCGCGACCAGCGAGCCGCGGAGAACCAAGTCCAGGGCTTGACCCAGCTGGCCGATCCATCGGTCGACCAGACCATTACGCTGGCCCGCGCGACCATAAGCTCGGTCGGGATTAATCCGACACCACCGCCGGGCGCGGCCGGGAAGCGGCTGTCCTGCGAATTGTCGCGATTGTCACCCAGCGCAAAGACGCGACCTTCGGGTATGATCAGCGGTCCGAAATCGTCCTGCGGCGTTCGACCGAAATCGAGCGTGTCGTAGGTGACGCCAGAGGGCAGGGTCTCGCGGAAGTGCACATAATTGCAATCGGACCCGGCGATCCGCCCCCCCCATGCGCACGCCGTGTTGGGGGTCTGCGGGATGAGGAAATCGCCGATCCGTTCGCGCTTTACCGGGGTGCCATTAAGGATGAGCTGCCCGCCACGCATCGCGACGCTGTCACCCGGCAATCCGACGACGCGCTTGATGTAGTCGACCTTGTCGACCGGATGCTTGAAGACCACCACATCGCCGCGCTCGGGCAGGCTAGCCAGCACCTGACCGGGGATCAGCGGCAGATTGAACGGCAGCGACCAGCGCGAATAGCCGTAGGGCCATTTGGCGGCGACGAAGTAGTCCCCGTTCCATAGCCGCGGCAGCATGGATTCGCTTGGGATCGTGTAGAACGAGAAGAAGAAGCTGCGGAAAATGAACACCGCCAGCGCCAGTTTCGCCACAAACAGGGTGAAACTGCCCCAGCTTTCGCGCTCGCTATCGTCCTTCGAGGCCTGGGCGACTTCGGCGGTCACGACGGATCGTCCATCGAGGGCATGTCACACTTGTCACACAGTCCTGAGGGAAAAATCATTCCCGGCGCGAATACGACTTCATGGCCTGCAAAAGGTGGCCGGAACGGGAAGGTGCAGCTATCGATCATCTGCGCTCCACTAAGCGCGAGACAGGCCTGTAGGGAAGGAATTTCATGTGAGCGAAGCGGTCCGAGCGGCCTGGAACCGGATCGAAGCCTGCGAGCGCCGTTCGCTCGCCGATCTGTTCGCAGCCGATGGTGACCGGCTGGGCAAGCTTTCGGCCCGTCTCGACTGGGAAGAGGGCGGGGCGATATTCGACTGGTCGAAGACTCACCTGGACGACGAACTCCTGACCGCGTTCGAGGCACTGGCAGAGGCGCAGGATTTCGGCGGACGGCGCTCGGCACTGCTGAAGGGCGAGCGGGTCAACACGACCGAAGATCGCGCGGCGGAACACACTGCCCAGCGCGGCGTCGGCGCGGAGACGTCGGTCGAGGAAGCGGCGCAGCTCCATCACCGGATGCACCTGCTGGTCGATGCCATCCACCGCGGCGTGCTGGGCGAAATCCGCCACCTGATCCACATCGGTATCGGCGGATCGGCGCTTGGCCCCAAGCTGGCGATCGACGCGCTGGGGCGGGACGGCGCGGTGATCGACGTCCATGTCGTGTCCAACATCGACGGACTGGCGCTCGAACAAGCCTTCGCGCGATGCGATCCAGCCACGACGATGATCGCAGTGGCGAGCAAGACGTTCACGACCATCGAGACGATGACCAACGCCGCCAGCGCGCTTGCGTGGCTCGGCCAGAACGGCGTCGGTGACCCCTACGGACGCGTCGTGGCGCTGACCGCCGCTCCGGAAAAAGCAGTCGAGTGGGGCGTGGACGAAACCCGCGTGCTGCCGTTTCCCGAAAGCGTGGGCGGTCGGTATTCGCTGTGGTCCAGCATCGGATTCCCGATCGCGCTCGGCATCGGATGGGACGCGTTCGATGCCATGCTGGGCGGAGCGCATGCGGTCGACGTCCACTTCCGCGATACGGACGGCCGCGCCAATCTGCCGCTGCGCGCCGCGTTCGCGGACTTGTTCTATACCCGGGTGCGCGGCTGCCAGACGCGCGCGGTCTTTGCCTATGACGAGCGGCTGGCCCTGCTTCCGTTCTATCTTCAACAGCTCGAGATGGAATCGAACGGCAAGCGCGTCACGATGGACGGTTCGCCTGTCGATGGTGCCACCGCGCCGATTACCTGGGGCGGGGTGGGGACGGACGGGCAGCACGCCGTGTTCCAGTTGCTGCATCAGGGGACGGTCGAGGTTCCGGTCGACTTCATCGCCAGCATCGCGCCCGGCGACGCGCTCGACCCGGCGCATCACGAAATCCTCCTCACCAACTGCTTCGCGCAAGGCGCGGCGCTGATGGCCGGAGGAAACATGGCCGCCGACGGGCAGGATCCCGCGCGACACTTCCCCGGCGATCGGCCCAGCGCGACGATCCTGTGCGACGACATCGACCCGGCGACGCTGGGCGCATTGCTCGCTTTTCACGAGCACCGCACGTTCGCCAATGCTGTCCTGCTCGGGATCAATCCGTTCGACCAGTTCGGCGTCGAGCTGGGCAAGAAGATGGCCAACGACATCGAGGCGGGCGGGGGGAGCTTCGATGCGAGTACGCAGGCGCTGCTGGCCGCCGCTGGACTGGATTGATTTTTGCGCTGCAGCATTTCGATTGACTTTTCGCCCTTGCACGACCATATGCGCCTCCATCGAGACGCCCTGGCAGCGTGAACAGGTGACCCAAAGTCACCCCGGCCGCGTTTCGGTTCACTTTCCCTGACTTCCCTATCACGCGGGTCGTTGACGGGGCCAAGGGCCAGCCGGCCTGCGGTCCCACCACCCCGCTGCATGCGCGCGCCGTTCGTGGTTGCGCGCTGCCGCTCGCATACGAGTCAAAATTACATGTCATTCGAACAACTCGGGCTTTCGCAGCCCATCCTTCAGGCGTTGGACCAGAAGAACTACACCGTCGCCACCCCGATCCAGCAGCAGGCGATCCCGCTCGTGCTGCAGGGCCGCGACCTCTTGGGCATCGCCCAGACCGGCACCGGTAAGACCGCCGCGTTCATGCTTCCGAGCATCGACCGCCTGCGCGAAGCCGACAACCAGACGCCGTTCAAGTCGTGCCGCATGCTGGTGCTCGCACCGACGCGCGAACTGGCCGGCCAGATCGCCAAGAGCGCCGAAGATTATGGCGGCTTCACCGGCCTGCGGGTCTCGGTCGTCGTCGGCGGCACATCGGTCGGCAAGGACCGCAACAAGCTGCATCGCGGCACCGACATCCTTGTCGCCACGCCCGGCCGTCTGCTCGACCTCGTCGACCAGAAGGCGATCCGGCTCGACGGGATCGAGATCCTCGTCCTCGACGAAGCGGACCAGATGCTCGACCTCGGCTTCATCCACGCGCTGCGCAAGCTCGTCGCTCTGATGCCCAAGGAGCGCCAGACGCTGCTGTTCAGCGCCACGATGCCGAGCTCGATCAAGGACCTGTCGAAGCAGTACCTCAACAATCCTGCGCAGGTTTCGGTCGCTCCAGCTGCGACCACGGCGGAGCGGGTGAAGCAGTTCGTCACGCTCGTCAGCCAGTCCGAAAAGCAGGCCCTGCTCGAGTTGATGCTCAAGAAGCGCTATCCGCAGACCGAGGGCATGGAACGCGTGCTGGTGTTCACCCGCACGAAGCACGGCGCCGACCGCGTCGTGAAGAAACTGGCGCAAGCCGGCATCCAGTCCGACGCGATCCACGGCAACAAGAGCCAGCCGCAGCGCGAGCGGGCGCTGGCCAACTTCAAGTCGGGCCGCGTGCCCGTCCTGATCGCGACCGATATCGCCGCGCGCGGGATCGACGTGACCGGGGTCAGCCACGTCATCAACTACGAACTGCCCAACGTGGCCGAACAGTACGTTCACCGCATCGGGCGGACGGCGCGTGCGGGTGCCGACGGCATCGCGCTGACGCTGTGTGCCGAGGACGAGCGTGCTTACCTGCGCGATATCCAGAAGCTCACCGGCGTGACCTGCGAGCGCCTGCCGCTTCCGGAGAATTTCCGCGCGTTCATCGACGAACTGCCGATCACGCGGCCCAAGGGCAACCCGGGCCAGGTTCAGCAGCCGCGGGCCAAGAAAGTTCACGCCAAGCCGCTCGGCGGCGAGCGTCGCGGCGATCGCGGTCCTCGGCAGGACAATCGCTCGGGCGAGCGTCCGGCCCAGCAAGGTGACCGTCCGGCTCAGCACGGCGGCGATCGGGCGGCCAAGCCTGCAGGCGCCGGGGGCGGCCAGAACAAGCGTCGCCGTTTCGGGGGCAAGGGTCCAGCTGGCGGCGGTTCGGGCGGCAACGGCGGCGGCTTCCAGCGGCGCTCGCGCGGCTGATCGCTGACGGCTACCGGGGATTGCCATTGGCATCCCCGGTCCGGCCCGCCATATGCGCGTCCCTGATAGGAGACGCGCATGGCCGACGGTGAATTCGACTACGACCTTTTCGTGATCGGCGCGGGATCGGGCGGCGTGCGCGCCAGCCGGGTCGCCGCAGCCTATGGCGCGAAAGTCGCGGTCGCGGAGGAATACCGCGTCGGCGGGACCTGCGTGATCCGCGGGTGCGTGCCCAAGAAGATGCTCGTCTATGGCGCGCATTTCGCCGAGGATCTCGAGGACGCGCAGGCGTTCGGTTGGACTATCGACGCACCCAAGTTCGACTGGAAAGTCCTGCGCGACAACGTGCTCAAGGACGTCGATCGGTTGAACGATGCGTACACGACCACGCTCAACAACAACAAGGTCGAGATCATTCTCGAGCGCGCGACGCTGACCGGCCCGCACGAGATCGCGCTTTCGGGCGGTCGCAGCGTCACCGCGAAGCACATCCTGATCGCGACCGGCGCCCGGCCTCATGTGCCGGAGTGTCCGGGTAGCGAGCTCGGCATCACCAGCAACGAGGCGTTCCATCTCGACGCGCTGCCGCCGCGCATCCTGATCGCCGGCGGCGGGTATATCGCCAACGAGTTCGCCGGCATCTTCAACCAGTTCGGCAGCAAGGTGACTATCATCAACCGGTCGGACCAGCTGCTGCGCGGTTACGACGAGGCGCTGCGCGACCGGCTGCTGCAGATCAGCCTGATCAAGGGTATCGACTTCCGCTTCAACGCCACCTTCCGCGGGATCGAGCAAACCGAAAGCGGGTGCCTGCGCGTGTCGATGACCAATCACGAGGACATCGAGGTCGATTGCGTACTCTACGCGACTGGGCGGTTGCCGAACACCGAGGGCCTCGGCCTCGACAAGGCGGGCGTGATCCTTGGCGACCACGGCGAGATCGTCGTCGATCGCTTCAGCAAGACCAGCGTCGATCACATCTACGCCGTGGGCGACGTGACGGGCCGCGTCCAGTTGACCCCGGTCGCGATCCGGGAGGGGCACGCGTTTGCCGACACCGTCTTCGGCGGCAAGCCGACCGCGGTCGATCACGACTGCATCCCCAGCGCCGTGTTCAGCCATCCGCCGCTGGCGGCCGTCGGGATGACCGAAGGGCAGGCGCGCAACGCGTTCGGCGCGGTCAAGGTCTACGAGGCTGACTTCCGTCCGATGAAGCACGTTCTGGCCGGACGGAACGAACGCTGCCTCTACAAGATGGTCTGCGACGAGACCTCCGGTCGCATCCTCGGCATCCACATGATCGGTCCGGAAGCGCCCGAGATCATGCAGGCGGCCTCGGTGGCGGTGAAGGCCGGGCTGACCAAGGACGATTTCGACGCCACGGTCGCGATCCATCCCACGATGTCCGAAGAACTCGTCCTGCTGCGCTAGTCCGATTGCCCTTTGCAACCCGTCCGCGTAGCCTTCGCATGGAAGGGAGATGGGCATGGGTGGGACCGTCCTGGTTACCGGCGGCACGGGTTATATTGCCGGGGAGCTGATCGACCAGTTGCTCGCGAAAGGCTGGACCGTGCGCACGACCGTCCGCAGCACGGCGAAAGGCGAGGGCAAGCTGCGATCCCGCTGGCCCGGAGCCGGCGAACAACTCTCCGTGTTCCAGGCCGAGCTGATGGACGATGCGGGATGGGCGGAAGCGAACACGGGCTGCACCCACGTGGCGCACGTCGCCTCTCCCATCGCGGTCAATTCGCCCAAGCACGAGGACGAGATGATCGTCCCCGCACGCGAGGGCACCTTGCGTGCCCTGCGCTTCGCCCGCGACGCGGGAGCGACGCGGTTCGTCCAGACCAGTTCGATGGCCGCGGTCGCCTATGGTCGCGACGAGAAGGTCTATACCGTATCCGAAGCGGATTGGACGAACGTCGATCATCCGGACGTCTATCCGTACATCAAGTCCAAGACGATCGCCGAGCGCGCAGCGCGCGACTGGGTTGCAGCCGAAGGCGAGGGACTGGAGTTCATCTCGGTCAATCCGTCGATGGTATTGGGCCCGGTATACGACGCTGATTTCAGCCCCTCGGTCGAGGCCATCAAGCAGTTGCTCGACGGGTCGATCCCGATGGCGCCGGACCTGGGTTTCGCGATCGTCGATACCCGCGATTGTGCCGACCTTCACGTCCGTTGCCTCGAAACGCCAGGACTGGCGGGTGAGCGGTTCCTTTCCTCCGGCCGGTTTCTCAAGATGATCGAGGTGGCACAGATCCTCCGCGCGCACCTGCCTGCCGAACAGGCGCGCAAGGTGCCCACGAAGGTGATGCCGAACTGGATGGTATCGACGCTCGCCATGGTCAATCCGGCGGTGCGGTCGGTCAAGGCGGAGATCGGCAAGTCCCGCAACGTCGATTTCAGCCACGCGAAGGAACGGCTCGGCTGGGAAACGCGGCCGCCCGAACAAAGCATCGTCGATTGCGCCAAAAGCCTGATCGCACATGGAGTGGTGAAGGTCCGATGAACCTTTCAGGCAAGACCGTCCTCATCACCGGCGGGACCGCCGGGATCGGCCAGCAGATGGCCCACCAGATGCGCGCGCTGGGCGCCGAAGTCATCGTCACCGGTCGCTCGCCTGAGGGACTCGAGTGGATGCGCTCGCTCGGGTTCGAGGCGATCGCGGCTAATCTGTCCACGCCCGAGGGGTCGCAAGCCATCGTCGACGCACTCGGCGCGCGCCCGATCGAGGTGCTCGTCAACAACGCAGGGCAGGGGGTCGATCACGACTTTCGTGAAGGGCCGCCTGATCCGGATGCGGCGGACGATTGCATCTACGCCAATCTCAACTCCCCGATCCGGCTGACCGTGGCCCTGCTCGACCGGCTGAAGGCGCGGCCCGAGGCGGCGATCGTCAACGTGACCAGCGGCCTTGCCATCGCGCCGCGCGGGGGCGGTCCGGTCTATTGCGCGACCAAGGCGGGCCTGCGCAGCTACACCCAAGCCCTGCGCGCGCAGCTCGCCGGCTCGAACGTTCGCGTAATCGAGGCGCTGCCGCCGGTCGTCGAGACGCGGATGACGGCGGGCCGCACCAGCAAGAAGATGCCCGCCGCCGAATGCGCGCGGCAGATCGTCGAGGCGATCGAAAAGGACCGGACCGAGGCTAACGTCGGCCAGGTAAAGCTGTTGCAAATGGTCCATTCGATCAGTCCGGCGCTCGCGCGGCGGATCATGTTGCGGTTCTGACCGCTTGACGCTGCGCTTTCGCGCGGCCTAACCGCCGTTCTCCAACAGGGAGAGCGCCCAAGCTCCCCGCAGGGAGAAGAAATGTCCGCGAACATTGCCGAAATGGAACGCCGCCGCGCCGCCGCCAAGCTGGGCGGGGGCGAAAAGCGGATCGCCGCACAGCACGCCAAGGGCAAACTGACCGCGCGCGAACGGCTCGACGTGCTGCTCGACGAAGGCAGCTTCGAGGAACTCGACGCCTACGTCGAACATGATTGCGTCGATTTCGGGATGCAGGATCAGAAGATCCCCGGCGACGGCGTCGTCACCGGCTCGGGCACGATCAACGGGCGGCTGGTGTTCGTGTTCAGCCAGGATTTCACCGTGTTCGGCGGCTCGCTGTCCAAGCGCCACGCGGAGAAGATCTGCAAGGTGATGGACAGCGCGATGAAAGTCGGCGCGCCGGTCATCGGCATCAATGACAGCGGCGGCGCGCGCATCCAGGAGGGCGTCGCCAGCCTGGGCGGCTATGCCGAGGTGTTCCAGCGCAATGTGCTGGCGAGCGGGGTCATTCCCCAGATCAGCCTCATCATGGGGCCGTGCGCGGGCGGGGCGGTCTATTCGCCGGCGATGACCGACTTCATCTTCATGGTGAAGGATTCCAGCTACATGTTCGTCACCGGTCCCGATGTGGTGAAGACGGTGACCAACGAGGTCGTGACGCAGGAAGAACTGGGCGGCGCGATCACGCACACGACCAAGACCAGCGTCGCCGACGTCGCGTTCGAGAACGATATCGAGACGCTGCTCGCCACACGCGACTTCTTCGATTTCCTGCCGCTGTCCAACCGCGAGACGGTGCCCGAGCGGCCGACCGACGATGAGTGGGACCGCATCGAGGACAGCCTCGACACGCTGATCCCGGCGAACGCCAACCAGCCCTACGACATGCACGAAGTCATTCGTAAGGTTCTGGACGAGGGTGACTTCTTCGAGATCCAGCCCAAGCACGCGGGCAATATCCTGTGCGGCTTCGGCCGGGTCGAGGGGCGCACGGTGGGCGTTGTCGCGAACCAGCCGATGGTGCTGGCGGGCGTGCTCGACATCAATTCGAGCAAGAAGGCCGCGCGCTTCGTGCGCTTCTGCGATGCGTTCGAGATTCCGATCGTGACCTTCGTCGACGTGCCCGGCTTTCTTCCGGGGACGGCACAGGAACACAACGGCATCATCAAACATGGCGCCAAGCTATTGTTCGCCTATGCCGAGGCGACCGTGCCCAAGATCACCGTGATCACCCGCAAGGCCTATGGCGGGGCCTACGACGTCATGGCGTCGAAGCATCTGCGCGGCGACCTCAACTACGCCTGGCCGACCGCCGAGATCGCGGTGATGGGCGCCAAGGGCGCGGTCGAGATCATCTTCCGCGGCATGAGCGCCGAGGAGCAGGCGGAGAAGACGAAGGAATACGAGGACCGCTTCGCCAACCCCTTCGTGGCGGCGCAGCGGGGGTACATCGACGAGGTGATCTACCCGCATTCGACCCGGCGGCGGATCGCGCTGGGGCTGAGGAAACTTCGCGGGAAGGTACTCGAGAACCCGTGGAAGAAGCACGACAACATTCCCCTGTGAGGTCTGCATGAAGGGTTTGATGCTCCTCGGATTTAGCTTTCTCTATATTTTCCTCTTTCGCAATCAATTGAGGATGAACCGTTCAGGCCGGATCAACCGATATCCTTGGGGCAAGGATTTATCGAGAAATAACAATCCCCGAAGGTTTCGGTTCGCAGCGATCGGCAGCACTGCATTATTCATTGGCTTCGGCGCCCTTTTGGCTTTTGCGTGGTACTCTTTCGCAAATGGAACATTGAAATGAAACTCGGCCGTCTCAATCATATCGGAGTCGCTACCCCTTCGATCGCGGACAGCGTGGTCTATTACCGCGAGGTGATGGGGGCGACGTCGATCACCGAGCCGTTCGACCTGCCCGAACAGGGGGTGAAGGTCTGCTTCGTCGACACGCCCGGTGAGAATGGCACTCACGGCACGCAGATCGAGCTGATCGAGCCGCTGGGGCCAGGCAGCACGCTCACCGGCTTCCTCGCCAAGAACCCGGCGGGCGGACAGCATCACCTCTGCTACGAAGTCCCCGACATCGACGCGGCGCGCGCGTGGTTCGAGGGGCTGGGCAAGCGCATCCTCGGCCCCACCCGCATCGGCGCGCACGGGACGCCGATCTTCTTCCTCCACCCCAAGGACATGATGGGCCAGCTGACCGAAATCATGGAGACGCCAAAAGAGGCGCACTGACTTGACGTAGCGCGCCGTAGCGGACTTGCCACCGATGGACGTTCGCGCCACACCCGTTGCGAAGCGAAACGCATACGGGAGAGCCGCGTGTCCGACTACGAAACCATCCTGACCGAGCGTGTCGGGAGCGTCCTCAAGATCACGTTGAACCGGCCCGAGCGCCTCAACGCCGCATCGCTCGACATGGCGGACGAGCTTGGCGCGGCGTTCTACGACCTGGGCGATGCCCGCGCGGTGCTGATCACCGGGGCGGGCAAGGGGTTCTGTTCGGGCGCGGACCTTGCAGCGCGTGGCGATCGCAGCCCGCTGCAGAACAAGGGCGGCAGCCACCTGGCGCTGCAGAACCACTACAACCCGCTGCTGAGCCAGATCCTGCGCTGTCCCGTACCCGTCGTGACGGCGGTCAACGGCGCGGCGGCGGGCGTCGGCTGCTCGATCGCGCTGGCGGGCGATTTCGTGCTCGCGGGAGAGAGCGCCTATTTCCTGCAGGCTTTCGTCAACATCGGGCTGGTGCCGGACGGCGGATCGACCTGGCTGCTCGCCCGCGCGATCGGCCGCGCGCGCGCCACGCGGATGATGATGCTGGGCGAGAAGATCGGCGCTGCGCAGGCCGAGGAATGGGGCCTGATCTACAAGGCAGTCGACGATGCCGCGCTGATGGACGAGTCGATGGCGCTCGCCACCCGACTGTCCGAAGGGCCGACGGTCGCCTACCGCACGATGAAGGCCAACATCGCCACCGCGCTCGACGGCACGCTGCCGCAGGTCCTGCTTGCCGAAGCCGAGGGCCAGCGGACCGCAGGCGCGAGCGCCGACGCGATGGAAGGCGGCATGGCGTTCCTTCAGAAGCGCAAGCCCGCATTCAAGGGAGCCTGACGTGCTGTTTTACGATAGTGCGAACCCCGCGCCCAACCCGCGCCGCGTCCGCATCTTTGCCGCCGAGAAGGGCATCTCGCTGCCCATGAAGGATGTCTCGATCCTGGCGCGCGAGCAGAAATCACCCGAGTTCGTGGCGAAGAACCCGCGCGGCCAGACCCCTGCGCTCGAACTCGACGACGGCACCGTGATCGCCGAAAGCGTCGCCATCTGCCGCTTTCTCGAGGCGTTGCATCCCGACCCGCCACTGTTCGGGAAAACGCCGACCGAGATCGGGGTGATCGAAATGTGGAACCGCCGGGTCGAGATGATCGCGATGAACCCGATCGGTGCGGTGTGGGTCCACACGCACCGCTTCACTGCCGCGCTGCCCGGTCGCAATGCCGAGTGGGGCGAAGCGAACCGCGATCATGTCGCTCGCGCCTTCGCGTTCTTCGACGGAGCGCTTGCGGAGAACGAGTTCCTTGCCGGTGACAGGTATTCGATGGCGGATATCCTGCTGCTGACCACGGTGGACTTCGCAAAGTTCGTGGGCTGCGGGCCTGGGAACGATCTCGCCGCGTTGACCCGGTGGCACGAAACCGTCAGTGCGAGGCCGAGCGCTTCCGCCTGAGGGTAAGAATGACCGAGAATACGAAGGCCGATTGGCAGGCCGCCGCAGAGAAAGAGGTCAAGGGTCGCGACCTAACCTGGCACACGCCGGAGGGGTTCGCAATCCAGCCGCTCTATATGGCCGAGGATGCGCCTGCAGACCCGGGCCTGCCCGGCTTTGCGCCGTTCACCCGCGGGGTGAAGGCGAGCATGTACGCCGGCCGTCCGTGGACGATCCGGCAATACGCGGGCTTTTCGACCGCCGAGGAATCGAACGCCTTCTACCGCCGCAACCTGGCGATGGGACAGAAGGGCCTGTCGGTCGCCTTCGATCTAGCGACCCACCGCGGTTACGACAGCGACCACAGCCGCGTGGTCGGCGATGTCGGCAAGGCGGGCGTCGCGATCGACACCGTGCGCGACATGGAAATTCTGTTCGACGGTATCCCGCTCGACCAGATGTCGGTCAGCATGACGATGAACGGCGCGGTGATCCCGGTGCTCGCGTTCTTCATCGTCGCGGCCGAGCGTCAGGGCGTGAGCCGCGACAAGCTCGACGGGACCATCCAGAACGACATCCTCAAGGAGTTCATGGTCCGCAACACGTACATCTATCCGCCTGAGCCTTCGATGCGGATCGTGTCGGACATCATCGCCTACACCAGCGCCGAGATGCCCAAGTTCAACAGCATCTCGATTTCGGGCTACCACATGCACGAAGCCGGGGCGACGGCGGTGCAGGAGCTGGCCTTCACCATCGCCGACGGCAAGGAATACGCCAAGCGCGCCATCGCCACCGGCCTCGATATCGACGCGTTCGCAGGCCGCCTGTCGTTTTTCTTCGGCATCGGCATGAACTTCTTCATGGAAGTCGCCAAGCTGCGCGCCGCGCGCACGCTGTGGTGGCGCACGATGGACGGGCTGGGCGCCAAGTCCGAGCGGTCTAAGATGCTCCGCACGCACTGCCAGACCAGCGGTGTCTCGTTGCAGGAGCAGGACCCCTACAACAACGTGATCCGCACCACGATCGAGGCGCTGGCATCGGTGCTGGGCGGCACCCAGAGCCTGCACACCAACGCGCTGGACGAGGCGATCGCGCTGCCGACCGATTTCTCCGCCCGCATCGCGCGCAACACGCAGCTCGTGATCCAGGAGGAAAGCGGCATCTGCAACGTCGTCGATCCGCTGGGCGGTTCGTATTATGTCGAGGCGTTGACCGCCAAGCTGGTCGAGGAAGCCGAGGCGCTGATTGCCGAGGTCGACGCGGCGGGCGGGATGACCGCCTATGTCGCCACCGGGAAGCCCAAGGCCGCGATCGAAAGCGCGGCGGCCGCCAAGCAGGCGAGCGTCGACCGCGGCGAGACGGTGATCGTCGGCGTCAACAAGTATCGCAAGGAGGTGGAGGACCACCTCGATACGCTCGACATCGACAACCACGCGGTGCGCGACGGCCAGATCGCGCGGCTGAAGGCGGTGCGGGCCGGGCGCGATGAGGCGGCATGTCGGGCCGCACTCAAGGCGCTGACGGAAGGCTGCACCAACGGCGGCAATCTCCTGGCGCTCGCGGTCGAGGCTGCCCGCCACGACGCCACGCTCGGCGAAATCTCCTCCGCGATGGAAGAGGCATTCGGACGCTACGGCACGCAGCCGACGCCGGTGAAGGGCATCTACTCCGCCGCCTACGAAGGCGACAGCCGCTACGCGCAGGTCGTCGAGGGTGTCGCTGCAGTGGGTCGCCGACTCGGTCGCGCGCCCAGGGTGCTCGTCGCCAAGATGGGCCAGGACGGGCACGACCGCGGCGCGAACGTGATTGCATCCGCCTTTGCCGACATGGGTTTCGACGTGGTCAGCGGCCCGCTGTTCCAGACCCCGTCCGAGACGCGCGACATGGCGCTGTCCGAAAACGTCGACGCGATCGGTGCGAGCAGCCTTGCCGCAGGGCATAAGACGCTGATCCCCGAACTGATCCAGCTTCTGCGCGAAGCAGGGCGGCCGGACATCAAGGTCGTCGCGGGCGGTGTGATCCCGCCGCAGGATTACGACTTCCTCCGCGAAGCCGGGGTGCAGGGCATCTACGGCCCGGGCAGCAATGTGGTCGAGTGCGCCGCTGACATGCTGCGCTTGCTGGGGCACAACATGCCGCCGGTGGGCGAGGAATTGGAGACTGCGGTATGACCATGATCCGCACCGATTGGACCCGCGAGGAAATCCGCGCGCTGTTCGAGCTGCCGTTCACCGAGCTGCTGTTTCAAGCCGCGACGGTTCACCGCGAAAACCATCCGCCAGCCGAGGTCCAGCTCTGTACCCTTCTCAGCATCAAGACTGGCGGTTGCCCCGAGGACTGCGGTTACTGCTCGCAGTCGGTGAAGGCCGACAGCGGGGTCGAGGCGACGAAGCTAATGGATGTGCGCAGCGTTCTGCAATCCGCCGCGCAGGCGAAGGACAACGGCAGCCAGCGCTTCTGCATGGGCGCCGCCTGGCGCAATCCCAAGGTCCGCGACATGCCGGCGATCGTCGAGATCGTGAAGGGCGTGCGCGCGATGGGGCTGGAGACCTGCATGACGCTCGGCATGCTGACGCCAAAGCAGGCCGACATGCTCGCCGAGGCGGGGCTCGATTATTACAACCACAACATCGACAGCAGCCCGGAATACTACGAGCGCGTCATCACCACGCGCACGATGGACGAGCGGCTCGACACGCTGGCCGAGGTGCGACGCGCCGGTATTAATGTGTGTAGCGGCGGGATCGTCGGCATGGGCGAGACGCGCGAGGACCGCGTCGGCTTCATCCACACGCTCGCCACGCTGCCGCAGCATCCGGAAAGCGTGCCGGTCAACGCGCTTGTGCCGGTCAAGGGCACCGTGCTGGGCGACATGCTCGCCGACACGCCGCTCGCCAAGATCGACGATATCGAGTTCGTCCGCACCGTGGCGGTAGCACGTATCTCGATGCCGCTGAGCATGGTGCGCCTCTCCGCGGGGCGCGAGTCCATGAGCGAGGCGACCCAGGCGCTATGCTTCCTCGCCGGCGCGAACTCGATCTTCACCGGCGACAAGCTGCTCACCGCTCCCAATGCCGGCGACGACAGCGACGCTGCGTTGTTCGCCAAGCTTGGCCTGACCGCACTGAAGGGCGAGGAGCCGATGCGACAATCCCAGGGCAGGAATTGTGCCGCCGCCGTAACGGCGTAACCTCCGCTCATTGACTCACCCGGCACTCGGGAGCAGTCTGTTTGCGCTCGGCTTTGCCGACCACAGGGGCGTCAAAAAGAATTTGTCGGGTCGCTTTTTCCGCAACAAGGGGGAAAGCATTATGACCAGGATGACGATACTCGCCGCTGCGCTCGCGCTCGGCACCGTGACGGCCGCACTGCCCGCCGCCGCGCAGGATGCTTCGGCTACGCCCGAACTGATGAAGGTGGACTGGTACGACGTCCAGTTGATCAAATGGGTGCCGGGCAAGGGTGGCCGGGCACACGAGATCATCGAGATGTTCATGAAGACCGACAAGGAACTCGGCCTTTCCGGCGTGATGGATTTCCATATGCGCACCGGGCCCTGGGACAGCATCGTCGCATTGCCGATGCGCGGCGGAATCGCCGAAGTCGGCTGGGCGAACAATCCCGAAGAGAAGAAGTGGGACGAGGCGTTCGCGAAGCAGGTCGGTGGGCCGGAAAAGGCCAAGGCGATCTACGACGAGTTCAACACCTTGATTTTGCGTTCGGAGCGCCACGTCGGCCATATCGATCGCGACTGACGCGCGCCTTGATGTGAGCTTGAGAGAGCGGCATAGGCGGGATCCTGCCTGTGTCCGCTCTCCCGAGGTCCGATGTTTTCAAAAATACTGATCGCCAATCGCGGCGAGATCGCGTGCCGGGTCATCAAGACGGCGCGGCGGATGGGTATCGCTACCGTCGCGGTCTATTCCGATGCCGATGCGCGGGCGCCGTTCGTGCGGATGGCGGACGAGGCGGTGCATATCGGGCCTTCGCCGGCCGCAGAAAGTTACCTGATCGCTGACAAGATCATCGCCGCGTGCAAGGCGACGGGCGCCGAGGCCGTGCATCCGGGCTATGGCTTCCTGTCCGAGCGGACCAGCTTCGCCGAGGCGCTCGCCGCCGAGGGCATCGCCTTCATCGGCCCGCCGGTGAACGCGATCGCCGCGATGGGTGACAAGATCGAATCCAAGAAGCTCGCCAAGGAAGCGGGCGTCAACACCGTTCCCGGCTCCGCGGGCGAAATCACCAGCACCGAAGAGGCACTGAAGGTCAGCCGCGAAATCGGCTATCCGGTGATGATGAAGGCCAGCGCGGGCGGCGGCGGCAAGGGCATGCGGCTCGCCCATAACGACAAGGACGTGGAGGAAGGTTTCGAGGCGACGCGGCGCGAAGGGCTCAACTCCTTCGGCGACGACCGCGTATTTATCGAGAAGTTCATCCTCAATCCGCGCCACATCGAGATCCAGATCCTCGGCGACCAGCACGGCAACATTGTCTATCTCAACGAGCGCGAGTGCAGCATTCAGCGCCGCCACCAGAAAGTGGTCGAGGAAGCCCCGTCGCCGTTCTCACGCCCACGATGCGCAAGGCGATGGGCGAGCAGTGCGTCGCGCTTGCCCGCGCGGTTGGTTACTACTCGGCAGGCACGGTCGAACTGATCGTCAGCGGTGCGGACCCGACCGGCGAGAGTTTCTACTTCCTCGAAATGAACACCCGCCTGCAGGTCGAACACCCGGTGACCGAAGCGATCACCGGTATCGATCTTGTCGAGCAGATGATCCGCGTCGCGGCGGGCGAGAAGCTGCCATTCGCGCAGGACGACATCGGCATCGACGGCTGGTCGATCGAGAACCGCGTCTATGCCGAGGATCCCTATCGCGGGTTCCTCCCCAGCACCGGGCGGCTTGTTACCTACCAGCCGCCGGTCGAAGGCTGGACTGATGACGGCACCGCCAATGGCCGGCGCGGCGTGGACGGCGTGCGGGTCGACGACGGCGTATACGAAGGCGGCGAAGTGTCGATGTTCTACGACCCGATGATCGCCAAGCTGGTCACCTGGGCACCCACCCGCGACGAGGCAGCGGACCTGCAAGTCGCGGCGCTCGATGCGTTCGAGATCGAAGGGCTGGGCCACAACGTCGATTTCCTGAGCGCGATCATGCAGCATCCGCGCTTTCGCTCGGGCGAACTCACCACCGGTTTTATCGCCGAGGAATACCCCGACGGTTTCCATGGCGCGGCCACAGACACCCGCACAATCGACGTAGTTTGCGCCGTAGCAGGTGCGATCGCCACTGCCGATGCCGACCGTGCGCGGCGGATCGACGGGCAGCTTAACGGACCGCAGCCGGCGCCCGGCGACTGGTCGGTGCGTGTCGCGGGAGAGGACCACGCGGTCAGCCTGGAAGAAGACGCGATTACGGTGGATGGCAAGCCAGTCGCGATCGCGCTCGAATACACGCCCGGCGACAAGTTCGTTTCGGTCGAGTTGTACGACGTCGATGCCGACGACGAGGCCGATCCGCTGGATACTTTCGGCATCCAGCTTGCGCGGACCCGCAGCGGATATCGGATGACCACTCGGGGCGCGAAGCACGATGTGCGGGTTCTTCCGGCACACGTGGCCCCGCTGGCGGCGCACATGATCGAGAAAGTGCCGCCCGACCTGTCGAAGTTCCTCATCTGTCCGATGCCGGGCCTTCTGGTGGCGCTCCATGTCGGCGAGGGCGACGAGGTCCAGCCGGGCCAGCCGCTCGCCACGGTCGAAGCGATGAAGATGGAGAACATCCTCCGCGCCGAAAAGTCCGGCATGGTCAAGAAGGTCAACGCCGCGCAAGGAGCAAGCCTGGCGGTGGACGAGGTGATCCTCGAACTCGAGTAGCGCGGTCCCCATATCGAGCGAATGGCGACGATCTTCACTATCGGATACGAACAAGCGACCCAGCCGTCCCTTGTGGAAGCGCTCCAGCATGCGAAGGTCGATATGCTCGCCGACATTCGCTACCTGCCGCTCTCTCGCCGCCCGGGTTTCTCAAAGAGCAGCCTGAAAGCGGCGGTCGAGGAGGCGGGTATAGACTATCGCCACTTCCGCCACCTGGGCACCCCGGCCGACGGACGAGCGGCCGCCCGGCGCGGCGACCATGCGAGCCTTGCCCGCATCTATTCCGGCCAGCTCGAACTTCCCGAGGCAATGGCGCAAATGGGCGAGTTGCGAGCCTTGGCTGCGGACCACCGCGTTGCGATGCTATGCTACGAACGCAACGCCGCCGAGTGCCACCGCGCGCTCCTGTACGATGTGCTGTTCCCCGACTTCGAGCGAACCGATTTACTGCCGAAGCAGTAGTGGGCGAAATTGGGCTAGCGAACCGCCGCCAATTCCTCGTCCAGGAACGTGCGCACATCCGTCAGGTCGACGTTTTTCGCCACGAACGCCTCGCCGATACCATGCAGCAAAATGAAGGGCAGGCGGCCAGCATCCATCTTCTTGTCGTGCAGCATGTGATCGACCAGCCGCGCACCGTCGCAATCGAGACCGAGCGCGGAAAGCGAAGCGGGCAGACCAGCCGACTCGACTGCGGTTGCGACAGTCTGCGCATCGCCGGCATCGATCAGGCCCAGCCGGGCCGAAAAGCGAGCCGCGAGCACCATGCCGAGCGCCACACTTTCTCCGTGTAGAAGACGACTCGAGAAACCCGTCTCCGCCTCGAGGGCGTGACCAAAGGTATGTCCAAGGTTCAGCAAAGCGCGTTTGCCGGAAGTTTCGCGTTCGTCCTGAGCCACGATCGCGGACTTCATCGCGACACTTGTCGCGACCGCGTGCCCGAGCGGCTCCTCGCGAAGGGCAAGAACCTCAGCGCCATGTTCGTTCAGCCAGTCGAAAAACGCTCGGTCACCGAGCACGCCATACTTCAGGACTTCGGCATAACCCGCGCGCAGTTCCCTTGAAGAGAGAGTGTCGAGAGTAGCCAGATCGGCGATTACCAGCGCGGGCTGGTGGAACGCTCCGACGAGGTTTTTACCTGCGCGGGTGTTTATCGCGGTCTTGCCGCCGACCGAGCTGTCCACCTGCGCCAGAAGCGTCGTCGGAAGCTGGACGAAGCCGCAGCCGCGTTTGAGGATAGCGGCGGCGAAACCCGTCAGGTCTCCGACCACGCCCCCGCCGAACGCAATAACATGGTCGCCCCGCTCGATGCCCTGGTCGAGTAGCCAGTCGCACAAGGCCGCGAGACTCTCCCAGGTCTTCGATCCCTCGCCGGGGGCGACTTCGAACACCGCCGCGCTTCGACCGGCTTCGGCAAGTGCCGCCTCCACCCGCCTGCCGTGCGCTGCCCATGCCGCGCTGTCGGCAACAATGGGGACCTGCGTCTTGCGCATGAATGGCGCGGCCAGAGTGCCGAGACTGTCGATCAGTCCGCGCCCGACGTGGACTTCGTAGCTGCGCCCGGCGAGCGCGACGGGAATCACAGCCATTGGTCGATCGCCTCGATAATGTGCAGTGCGGTATCGAGGTGAGGACCCGGCGCGCTCGTCACGTGGATGGGTGCCTCGGCGTAAAAGCCTGCGCGTTCGCGGTGAAGCCTGCGCAGGATCTCGCCCGGATCGCCTGCCTTCAGCAGAGGACGCGTGTCGCGCCTCGCGGTGCGCTCGACAAGGATGTCGATCGGGCAATCGATCCAGACCGCGATGGCGCGTCCGATCAGCAGCGCGCGAGTCTCGTCGTTGACGAACGCACCGCCGCCGGTCGCAATCACGCCATGGCCCTCATCGATCAGGCGCGCGATGACGCGTCGCTCGCCGTCGCGGAAGTGAGCCTCGCCGAATCGTTCGAACATTTCCGAAACCGTCATTCCCGCCGCTTCTTCGATCGCTTCGTCGGCATCGACGAAATCGGCTCCGATCAGCGCGGCCAGCTTGCGCCCGACGGTGGATTTGCCGACCCCCATCAGTCCGACGAGCGCCACCGGACGGTCGATCCGGGCGGCGATCCTGCCGATTGCGGCGTCGCTGAGGCTCGGGTGGGCGGAGTGCATTGCCGCTGCGACTATAGATGGGCTAGGGCGCGTGCAACCAACCACACCTTGAGGGACGGGCAGGCAGACTTGGCAAAGCGGATTGGGCGATGACGGACTCGCGTATAAAGTGGATTGCCGGGTCGCTGGTCGCGCTCGTGCTTGCCTACGCATGGATCGACGGCGGCGAGGAGCCCTTGCGTCCGATCGCCGAACCGGTCAGCCTGCCGGAAGCAAAGCAATGAAACGTATCGTTTTGTCTGGCGGAGCGGCGGCGCTCGCACTCGTATCGGGGCTTGCGCTGGCGCAGGGCGCGCCGGAATCCATTCTCCCGCCGGGCTTCGACGATCCCGCGCCGGCGCCCAGCCCCACGCCCTCGCCACGCCCCACTGCCGCTGCTCCGGCGAGCCCGTCGGCTCAACCAGGCTCTACGTCCGTACCCGTCGTCCAGCCGGTGCCAGGCACGGGGGCACAAAGCTCGTCGCCCGCGATCGATCTGACTGATGTGGGAGGAAAGTTCCCGACGCTCGAAGAACTCGAGCGGATGTCGACCGACGAACTCGACGAACTGCTCGGCCTGAAGCCGAAAGTGGACATTCCGCCAGGTTCGCGTCGCTCGACGGAACGGATCGGCGTACTGGCCCCGGACGAGGGCGGGTTGCCTGTGTATTCGCTGTCCAACCAGCCGGCCTCGCTAGTCCGGGCCGCTCTTTCGGGCACTACTCAGCCGATGGTCTCGCGCTGGGGCCATATCCTTGTGCGTCGGGCGCTGGCGAGCAGGCTCGAAGCGCCCGCTTCGATGAATGCCGTCGAGTTCGCGGCGCTGCGGATCGCCGCGCTGAATGCGATGGGCGAATTCGCCGTGGCCCGCGCGGTGGCGCAGGATATCGACACTGCGGACTGGACCCCCCAACTCACTTCTGCAGCGCTCGATTCCTACATAGGCACGGCCGACCTCGTCGGTCCGTGCCCGGCGGTTCGCCTTCAGGGCAATCTCCGAGAGGACGGAACCTGGCGGCTGTTCCAGGGAATCTGCAACGCCTACGCCGGCGAAGCCGCCCGGGCGAAAACCGATATCGAACGGGTTCGCTATCGCGGAGAAGCCGCCAACATCGATGCGCTGCTTGCCCAGCGTTTCGCTGGCGCCGCCGGGCAAGGGCGCGGGGCGGTTACCATCGAATGGGACAAGGTCGAAGATATGACCCCGCTTCGCTTCGCCTTGGCGAACGCGGTGGGCGAGCCCATCCCCGACGCACTGATGGAGGATGCTGAGCCCTATTATGCGCGCTCGGCAGCACTGGCACCGATGCTTGCCTTGCCGCAGCGCATCGCGGCATCGGACGTGGCAGCGCGAGAGGGTATCTTGTCTTCCTCCGCGCTCGTCGATCTCTACTCTCAGCTCTACGGCGAACAGGAGGCCGAAGGGCCGGAAGTGAACCGTGCCGCGTCGCTCAGGCAAGCTTACGTGGCACGCGACGCCGCCGCGCGCATGGCCGCCATCCGCGAGCTCTGGGCGCCGGGTGCGGGCGGGGCGATCGATTACGCGAGGCTCGTGCTGACGGCATTCGCTGCCGCGCGCGTTCAACCGAGCGAAGATCTCGAAGACGACGCGGGGACGCTCATCGCATCGATGCTGTCCGCCGGGTTCGAACGCGATGCGCTGCGCTGGGCAGAAGTCGTGCCCTCGGGCAGTCTCGGCTGGGCCCAACTCGTCTTCGCGGCGCCGCGTGCCAGCCAGGAAGTCTCTTCGGGTGCAATCGACGATTTCGTCGGTGACGACGGCAGCCCTGAGCAGCGCAAGTCGCAGTTTCTCGTGGCCGGCTTGGCCGGGCTCGGCCGGATGGATGCGGGTGACGTCGACGGGTATTCGGATGATTTCGGCATGAACCTGGGTGCTGCAACCAAGTGGACCCGCGCCATCGACGCAGCGGCGAATGTCGAGAACCGCGCGCTGGTCGCGCTGCTGGCCGGATTGGGAATGCAAGGCAGCGGATGGGACAAGATGACCCCTCGGCACCTGTATCACATCGTATCGGCCCTCAATCGAGTAGGTTTGACGGCGGAAGCGCGCATGATCGCCGCGGAGGCGGTCGCGCGCGGCTGATGTCCGCATAGCCATGAGCGCGGTCGAGGAATTCCTGGCGATGCTGGCCGCGGAACGCGGCGCAGCGGCGAACACCCTGTCTGCCTACCGCCGCGATCTGGAGGGCGCGGAAGCTGCCATCGGCGACCTCGCAGGGGCCGACGGTGCCGCGCTGGGGCGTCTCGGCACCGTTTGGGCCGATCTTGCGCCCTCCAGCGTTGCCAGGAAGGCGTCCGCGCTGCGGCAGTTTTACGGCTTCCTCGTCGACGAAGGCGTGCGCGGTGATGACCCGTCGAGCGCATTGCCGCGCCCCGCCACGCGGCGTCCGCTGCCCAGGATACTCACTCACTCGGAGATAGAGGACTTCTTCCGGCGCGCCGAAGATGAGGCTCGGTCAAACTTGCCGGCGGCCGTCCGGCTCCTGACGCTCATCGAACTGCTCTATGGCTCCGGCCTGCGGGCGACCGAGCTTGTCTCGCTACCGCTGTCGGCGGTTCCCCGCGATGCGCCGTTCGTAACCGTGACCGGCAAAGGCGGTCTTGCGAGAATGGTCCCGGTCGGCGGCCGCGCGCAGTCGGCCTTGTCGCGGTGGATCGCAATCCGACCCGAAGGCCGGTTCCTCTTTCCCTCGCGCGGCGGCAAGCACCTGACACGGGTCCGCCTGTTCCAGCTGGTCAAGGACCTGGCGGTGAGGGCCGGGATCGCGCCTGAAAAGGTCAGCCCCCATGTGCTTCGCCATGCGTTCGCGACCCACCTCCTCGAGGGCGGGGCGGACCTGCGTGTGTTGCAGACACTGCTCGGCCATGCCGACATCGCGACGACGCAGATTTACACTCATGTGGATTCGGCCCGCTTGGTGGCGTTGGTGAACGAGCGTCACCCGCTTGCGCGCGGCGGCCAGCGCGACTAGCTGCCTGCCGATGCAATCCTACCTCGACTTCGAGAAGCCCGTCGCCCAGCTCGACCGGCGTATTGCCGAGCTTCGATCTGCCGCCGAGGGCGACGAGGTCGATATTTCGGCCGAACTGGCGCGATTGGAAACCAAGAGCACCGAACTTCTTGCCGCCACCTACTCCGCGCTGACCCCGTGGCAGAAAACCCAGGTTGCGCGTCATCCTGCGCGACCGCACTTTCGCGATTACGTCGAGCACGCCTTCGACGAGTTCGTGCCCTTGGGCGGCGACCGGCTGTATGGCGACGATCAGGCGATCATGGGCGGGCTGGCAAAGCTCAACGGTCGCCGCGTGGTGCTGATCGGGCACGAGAAGGGCAACGATACCGAAAGCCGCATCCGGCACAATTTCGGCATGGGCAAGCCCGAGGGATATCGCAAGGCGATCCGCCTGATGGAACTCGCGGGACGATTCGACCTCCCGGTCGTCACTCTCGTCGATACGTCCGGCGCGTTTCCCGGAATCGAGGCCGAGGAGCGCGGTCAGGCCGAGGCGATCGCTCGGTCGACCGAGGCCTGTTTGGCATTGCCGGTTCCCATGGTCGCGGTGATCGTGGGCGAGGGCGGTTCGGGCGGCGCGGTGGCGCTGGCAAGTGCCGAGCGTGTCCTGATGTTCGAACATGCGGTTTATTCCGTAATCAGTCCGGAAGGGTGCGCTTCGATCCTCTGGCGAACCGCCGAAAAAGCTCCCGAGGCCGCAGAGGCGATGAAGGTCACCGCGCAACACCTTGCGCGGCTCGGCGTGATCGACCGGATCGTGCCGGAACCCGTTGGTGGCGCTCACCGCGATCCTCTGGCCGCTTCGAAGGCGCTTGGAGACGCCATTGGCGAAGAACTGGACGCACTGCTGGCGCTCGAACCTGCAACTCTCCGGCGATTGCGCGAGGAAAGATTCCTCTCACTCGGTGCCGAATGATCGTGCCTGTCTGAGGGAACAAAGCGCCCATCAGAGGGGTTCCATCGCGAGAAATCATGAAACCTGCGACGCGGGGTGGATCGTCGCAATCGCCTTGGAGATCACACAATGACCCGAAGCCGCCATTCCGTGCACGTGCACGCTTTGCTTGCCGGCGCTGCCGCGATCTCGCTGGGAGGTTGTTCGACGACCGCGGAGGCTCAGAGCACGGCGACCCAGATCACGCAGGCGGAAGCTCGCCAGGGTGCCGAGGCGCATCCGCAGCTCCTTCAGGAGTTTGGCGGCGCAATGTCCGGGCCCCAGGCTCAGTACGTCGAGCAGGTCGGACAGAATATCGCGGTGCAGTCGAGCCTTTCGAATGCGCGCAACTCGTTCACCGTGTCGTTGCTGAACAGCTCCGTGAACAACGCGTTCGCGATCCCGGGCGGATATATCTACACGACGCGGCAGCTCGTGGGACTGATGAACAATGAGGCGGAACTTGCTGGCGTCCTGGGTCACGAGGTCGGTCACGTTGCCGCGAGGCACTCCCAGCGCCGCCAACAGGCCGCCACGCGCAACTCGATCATCGGGCTTCTCGGATCGGTCCTTACTGGAGCGGTGCTCGGGAACAGCCAGGTCGGCCAGCTTCTGACACAAGGCATTCAGCAGACGTCGCAGATGCTGACTTTGAAGTTCTCCCGTTCGCAGGAAATCGAAGCGGATCGGCTCGGCATCCAGTACCTCCGCAGCGCCGGCTACGATCCACGCGCGATGTCGACCGTGCTGCAGAGCCTCGCAAACCAGAATGCTCTCGACGCGTCGCTGCAGGGACGCAACGATGCCCGACTTCCGGAATGGGCGTCGACGCACCCCGACCCCGCAAGCCGCGTTCGCAACGCCGCCAATCTGGCCGGCGCCGGGACCGGAACGACGAATCGCGACACGTTTTTGACCCGTATCGACGGGTTGATCTATGGTGACGATCCCGCTCAGGGCGTCATCGAAGGGCGGCAGTTCATCCACCCGGACCTGCGACTGTCGTTCACCGCTCCGAGCGGGTTTTACATGGTCAACGGCACGCGGGCCGTGTCGATCAATGGCCAGAGCGGCCAGGCGCAGCTGACGACCGCGCAATTCAACGGTAACCTCGAAACCTATGTGCGGCAGGTCTTTGCCGGCCTCAGCCAGCAGCAGCAGGTCGCGCCGCAATCGCTTCAGCGTACCACCGTCAACGGCTTGCCGGCGACCTACGGAACCGCGCGCGTGAATTCGGGCAACGGTCAGGTCGACGTCGTGGTGTTCGCCTATCAGTTCTCGGCAAACCAGGCGTATCACTTCCTTACGATCAGCCAGGCGGGTCGTTCGGGAGTCTTCTCGCCGATGTTCAATTCGATGCGCCGCATCACCGCGAATGAAGCGGCTCAGGTTATCCCGCGTGTCATCGACGTGGTGACCGTAGGACCCCGGGACACCGTGCAATCGCTCGCCGCCCGGATGGCCTACACCGATGCGCAGGAACAGCGGTTCCGCGTACTCAATGGTTTGTCCTCGGGCCAAGGCGTGACTGCCGGACAGAAGGTGAAGATCGTCGTTCGCGGTCGTTGATTCCGGTCCGATATAAGGTAAGGGCGGCGGGATTGCTCCCGCCGCCCTGACTTTCTCAGATGAGCGCTGGGTTATCCGCCGGCGCCTTCGGCGCTTTCCATCTTGTCGCCGATAGTGGTGAACGTACCGCTGAGGTTGTTACCCAGGCTGGTCATCGCCGTGATGGCGGCAACGGCGATCAGAGCGGCAATGAGGCCGTACTCGATGGCGGTGGCGCCAGCTTCGTCGCGGACGAGATTCTTGATGAACTGCATGTGATGTCTCCTGGTTCAGTCTTCGCTACCCGGCCCTAACCGCACCCAAATTCACGGAAGGGGCTGATCGTAAGAAATACGGGCGGTATGTTGATAATTTCCTAACCGCCGGACTTCAGTCTGATGCTTCGTCCATCTTGTCGGAGACGCCGTTCCACATGGCGATGGACGTGTTCCCGAAATTCTGGATTGCCGCGAGCATGGCGAGGAAGATCAACGCCAAGATCAGGCCGTATTCGACGGCGGTGGCCCCCGAGATGTCGCTGGCAATAGCCTTTAAGAGCTTGCGCATCGGCATTGGTTGTTGTCCGTCGAATACTGTCTGACAGGATGCTTTCTGACCGTCGCGGGTTAAAAAAAGGTTTCCGGGAGCGATCGGCTTGGAAAGAATTCCGACATGGATATCAGTGGTCGCGGGCGCGATTATGAACGGGGAAGGCCATTTGCTCCTTCAGCAGCGGCCCATCGACAAGCAGCATGGAGGTCTCTGGGAATTTCCCGGTGGCAAGGTCGAGCCGGGCGAAACCCCGCGAAATGCGCTGGTTCGAGAGCTTAACGAGGAGTTGACTATTCGCGTCGATCCGGACGCCCTCTTCGCCTGCGGATTTGCGGAAAGCGCGCCTGAGGGAGGGCATCTCGGAATTGTAATTCTCCTTTACACGGTTCCCAGATGGGCCGGCGAGCCCAAGACCGATCACGGTGCCGAACTCGGTTGGTTTCCCTTCGACGAGGCGAGTCGCCTCCCTTTGCCCCCGCTCGACGTCAGCCTCTTGGAGGGACTTCGCGGTCGCATGCGATAGGGTGTTGCCAAGGCTGGCGTGCCTGCCTATGTGGCGCCCTCTCAAGCGCGCCCGTAGCTCAGCTGGATAGAGCACCAGACTACGAATCTGGGGGTCGGACGTTCGAATCGTTCCGGGCGCGCCAATTTACAAGGCCGCCTCCCCGTAAGGGGAGGCGGCCTTGTAAGTTTCCGGCCTTCTGGCGCCAATCGCGCTATTGAAACTCTCGCCAACCTCGCCGGTTCAGCCTAGGCAGGGACAAAATGGCATGGGGGTAAACTTGGCCGGATCGCCATCCAACACCGACGAAATCCAGTACACCGACTATTCGACCGAACCGGGGGTATGGCGTTACGCGCATGCCGATCGCGCCAGCGTGATCGTCGATGCCGAGGACTATTTCGCGCTGATGCAGAAGGCGATGCTCGCCGCTCGGCGCAGGATCATGCTCATCGGGTGGGACTTCGATACCCGCATACATCTGGCTGTGGGGCGTCGCTGGTTCAGCCGGGCCTTTCGCCGTGAACATCCGCGAAGACTGGGAAGCTTCCTCGTCTGGCTGGCCAAGCGACGTGACGGACGGGAGATCCTCATCCTCAAGTGGGGTGTGGGTGTCGTTCAATTCATCACCCGCGGTTACATGATCGTCGACGTTTTGCGGATGGCCTCGAAGAAGGGGATCACATTCAACTTTGACGGCCATCACCCGGTAGGGTGCTCCCACCACCAGAAAATCGCGGTCCTCGACGATCGGCTCGCTGTGTGCGGTGGTATAGACATGACCCAGGACCGCTGGGACACGCGGGAGCACCTGGAGCACGACCGCCGCCGCCGCCGTCCGCACGGGCGCAAGTATGGCCCGTGGCACGATGCGACGATGATGATCGAGGGCGATGCTGCGCGTCACCTGGGTGCGCTGAGCCGCGATCGCTGGCACCGCGCCGGTGGCGACACGCTCGAAGAAGTGCCGATTCCGGAGCGGAGCCTTTGGCCGGAAGAGCTAAAGGTGCAGTTCGAGAACGTCGAGATCGGCATCGCGCGCACGCGCGCCGAATACAAGGACACCAGCGAGATCAGGGAGATCGAGCGTCTGCTGATCGACCAGATCGGCGCGGCGAAGAAGTTCATATATTCGGAGAATCAGTATTTCACGTCGCCGCGGATCGCCGAGGCGATTACCAAGCGCCTGAAGGAAGACGATCCGCCCGAGATCGTCATGGTCCAGCCGGATGCGGCCGACGGTTGGCTCGAGCAACAGGCGATGGATCATGCGCGCAATATCCTGCTGCACGCGATCGAGGAGATCGATCACAAGAAGCGCTTCGCATTGTTCGTACCCTTCACGGGCGAAACGAAGATTTACGTCCACGCCAAACTGACCATCTTCGACGATCAGATCCTGCGGATCGGGTCCGCGAACTGGAACAACCGATCGATGGGGCTGGATAGCGAGTGCGATGTGTTCATCGACTGCAACCGCCCCGGAAACGCACACGCTTGCCACGAGATAGCGGCGCTACGCCATTCGCTTCTGGGCGAACATTGCGGGTTGAAGCCGGAACAGGTTGCCGAAGCGCTCGAACGCGATCCGTCGATGCTGCGCTTCATCGAGCAGCACGGTACCGTGAATGGACGGCAATTGCGCCGCTTCGTCCCGCCCGAGGTCGGTGACGTAGAAGAGAAACTCGCCGGCTCGCAAGTGCTCGATCCGGAGCATCCGGACGAAATGTTCGAACCGTTTGCCAAGGGCGGATTGTTCAAGCAGGGCAGCCGAATCAACCGCGCATGGACAAGGGTCCGCCACAGGAGGACGAAAGCGTCATGAATAGCCTCGTCGGCCCCGAAGAGCTGGATGCTCGCGGAAAACGCCTGGTTCCCGACCACGTCCAGGCCGCGGTCCGTACGCTTATCGAATGGGCTGGCGACGATCCGACGCGCGAAGGATTGCTGGACACCCCATCGCGCGTCGCGCGCGCATGGAAAGAATATTGCGTCGGGTATGAAGAGGATCCGTCGATCCATCTAAGCCGCGTGTTCGAGGAAGTCGGCGGATACAACGAGATCGTCCTCCTCAAGGATATCCCGTTCCAGAGCCACTGCGAGCACCACATGGCGCCCATCATCGGAAAGGCGGCAATCGCCTATCTCCCTACCGACCGGGTCGTGGGGATCAGCAAGCTCGCCCGTGTCCTCCACGGTTTCGCGCGCAGGCTGCAGGTCCAGGAGCGCCTGACCGCAGAAGTGGCGGACTGCATCTGGGAGCATCTCAAGCCGCAGGGCGTCGCGGTCGTGATCGAGGCGTCGCATTCGTGCATGACCGCACGCGGGGTGCGTACTCCCGGCGTCGGGATGATCACGAGCCGGATGATGGGGACGTTCCTCGACGATCCACGCAGCCGTGAGGAAGTCCTCAAGTTGATGGGATACTGATCAGCTACTCAGCCCAGCAATCGTCGGAATAGACAAGCCAAGGGCGGCAAGCGTCTGCACGCTGCCGCCCTTATGCCGTATGGATTGCCGGTCGGTCAGCTACTAGAGCTGACCAAGCAGATGCTCCGCGCTCGACACCGAGAAATCGCCCGGTGCCTCGACGTTGAGTTCCTTGACCACGCCGTCCTCGACGATGGCGGACCAGCGCTGACCGCGCTTGCCAAGGCCGAAGCCCGACATGTCTGCGGTAAGGCCCATCGCGTCGGCGAATTCGCCGTTCCCGTCGGCCAGCATCGTGATGTCGCCCGATCCGGCAGCCTTGTTCCAAGCGCCCATTACGAACGGGTCGTTCACCGCGGTGGCGACGATTTCGTCGACGCCCTTGGCTTTCAGGTCGTCGGCCTTTTCCACGTATCCGGGCAGGTGACGCGCCGAGCAGGTCGGCGTGAAGGCACCGGGGACCGAGAAGATCGCGACCTTCTTGCCAGCGAAATAATCGGCACTCTGCACCGCTTCGGGTCCTGCCTCGGTCGCCTTGACCAGCTTAACGTCGGGCAACTTGTCGCCAACCTTGATCGCCATTTCGAATGTTCCCTTGATTATGAGCGGTACGTCCGCTGGCCGAGATAGCGCGTGAGATTGCGGGTGCAAGGGAAGGGCCGGGCTGCATTGCCGATTCAGCGCACCTTCGAGCCTTCGAACCTGGCATTCGGCCACCATGCGATCCAGCGGCAGCAATTGCGAAGCGGGATCAGGCGAGACATATAAAGGAAGCTTTATATTTGCTTTTGAGCGTTCCCGCAGGTAGGGGCGCGGCCATTCCGAGATTCTGGAGAATACCCGTGGCAACCACCGCCGACACCCTGACCCGCGATTACGTCATCAAGGACATCAGCCTGGCCGATTTCGGCCGCGACGAGATCGCGATCGCCGAAACCGAGATGCCCGGCCTGATGGCGCTGCGCGAAGAGTACGGCGCGTCGCAGCCGCTAAAGGGCGCGCGGATCACCGGTTCGCTGCACATGACGATCCAGACGGCAGTTCTGATGGAAACGCTGATCGCGCTCGGCGCTGAACTGCGCTGGGCAACCTGCAACATCTATTCGACGCAGGACCACGCGGCGGCGGCCATGGCGGCAGCCGGCATCCCGACTTTCGCCATCAAGGGTGAAAGCCTTGCCGATTACTGGGACTATGTCGGTCGCATCTTCGACTGGACCAGCGAAGCCGATCAGGACCGCACCTGCAACTTGATCCTCGACGACGGCGGCGATGCCACGATGTTCGCGCTCTGGGGCGCGCGCGTCGAGGCCGGGGAAGATCTGTTCGAGCCTTCGAACGCCGAGGAAATCGAGTTCGTACGCGCGCTCAAGGCTTTCCTGAAGGCCAAGCCCGGTTACCTCACCGCCACCGTAAAGGCGATCAAGGGTGTGTCGGAAGAAACGACCACCGGCGTTCATCGCCTTTATGCCCTCGCCAAGCAGGGCAAGCTGCCGTTCCCCGCGATCAACGTGAACGACAGCGTGACCAAGTCGAAGTTCGACAACCTCTACGGCTGCAAGGAATCGCTGGTCGACGCGATCCGCCGCGCCACTGACGTGATGCTGGCCGGCAAGGTCGCTTGCGTTGCCGGCTTCGGCGACGTGGGCAAGGGCAGCGCCGACTCGCTCCGCAACGGCGGTGCGCGCGTGATGGTGACCGAAATTGACCCGATCTGCGCGCTGCAGGCGGCGATGGAAGGCTATGAAGTCGTGACGATGGAAGAGGCCGTGAAGCGTGCCGACATCTTCGTCACCGCGACCGGCAACGAAGACGTCATCACCGCCGAGCACATGAAGGCGATGAAGAACATGGCCATCGTGTGCAACATCGGTCACTTCGACAGCGAAATCCAGATCAGCGCGCTCGACAATTACGACTGGAAGGAAATCAAGCCGGGCACCGACCTGGTGACCTTCCCCGATGGAAAGCAGATCCTTATTCTCGCCAAGGGCCGCCTGGTGAACCTCGGCTGCGCTACCGGACACCCGAGCTTCGTGATGAGCGCAAGCTTCACCAACCAGACGCTGGCGCAGATTGAACTGTTCACCAAGAGCGACCAGTACAAGAACGACGTCTACGTCCTGCCCAAGCACCTCGACGAAAAGGTCGCGGCGCTGCACCTCGACAAGCTGGGCGTGATGCTGACCCAGCTCAGCAAGCGGCAGGCCGACTATATCGGCGTTCCGGTCGAAGGCCCTTACAAGCCCGATCATTACCGCTACTGATTCGACACCCAAACACGTTGCATAGTGCGGTCAGCCCGCATAGCTGACCGCACATGCAACTGTCCGCTACCGCGCTCGCGCTCCTCGGCGTCCTGCTGGCCGCCTGGGTCGCGGGCGCAGCGTGGATGATGATCGCCGCCAGCGGTAAAGCGCGCCGCGCCGAGGCGACTCGCAAGGCCGCCCGGCGGATGGTGCGGATGATCGATGAATCGCCGGCGATCCCCGTGATCGTCCGCGTCGACGGACGGATCGAAGCGAGCGAGCGACTGGCCGGCTGGCTCGGCCTGCCGAAGCTCCCGCAATATCTCAGCGAACTCGACGGGGGGGCGGGCGGCAAGGGCCTATCGGCAGACCAGCTTGCCGAACTCACTGCGCAGGTGGCGCGCACCCAGAAGACAGCCGCGCCTTTTCGCATGGCGCTCACCCCGCCCGGTTCGCAACGTAGCCTGGCGGTGCGCGGCGTGCTGGCGGACCCGCAGGTCTCGCCCGGCGGTGCAGCGCTACTTTGGATATTCGATTTTTCCGAAAGCCAGAACGAACTGTCGCGCCTGCGTGCCGAAGCCGCGCGCGCCAAGGGCGATTTCGCCGCGCTGGTCGGCCTGATCGAGGCTGCTCCGCTGCCGATGTGGTTCCGGGGTCCCGACGCCCGGCTGAAGCTCGTAAACAAGGCCTATGTCGATGCAGTCGGGGGCGACAGTGCGGAGGCGGTGGTCGAGGCGCAGGTCGAACTAATCGAACCGGTAGACGGGCTGACGGCCGCGCAGATCGCTGCTCAGGCCGCGCAGGCGAAGTCGCCGGTCGAACGGATCGTCGCCGCCACGATCAAGGGAGAACGCCGCTCGCTGCGGGTAAGCGACCTGCCGCTGGGTGACGAAGGGGTCGCGGGCTACGCGGTCGATATCGAGGAAATGGAGGAGCAGGCGCGCGCGTTCCGCGCCTTCCGCGATGCCCAGCGGGAAATGCTCGATCGACTGTCGGTGGGCGTCGCCCAGTTCGGTTCGGATCGACGGTTGCTGTCCGCGAACGAACCCTTTCGGCGTATCTTCGCAATGCGGCCGGGAGCCACCGAAGGTATCGAATTCGAGCGGCTGCTTCGCGAGTCGCGCGAAGCCGGGCGCACGCCCGAGGTTCGCGACTTTCCGGCCTGGCGCAGCGAGCGGACCGACTGGTTCGTGGCCGACGACGCGATCGAGGAGGCGTGGCCTCTCAGCGACGGCACGCACCTGCGCGTGGTGGCCCAGCCGATGCCCGACGGCGGGCTTGCGATGATTGCGGAGGACCGTACCGAAAGTCTCGCGCTGTCGGCAACACGGGACACCTTGTTGCGGACCCGAACTGCCACGTTCGACAGTCTGTTCGAAGCTCTCGCCGTGTTCGCCCCGGACGGGCACATGCAGCTCTGGAACCGGCGCTTCGCCGGTGCGTGGGGACTTGAGCAGGAGGCTTTCGAAGGCCATCCCACCGCGGACGAGATTGTCGAGACGATCGCGCCCCAGCTTGCCAATCCCAAGCAAGCCAAGGCGATCGGCGACGTAGTCCGCGGAGCGACGCTGGATCGCGCGCAGACCGGGGGCAGGGTGTCGCTTGCCGATGGGCGAACGCTGGAAATCGCCGGCGTTCCGCTGCCCGATGGGAACGGGTTGCTTACCGTGCTCGACATCAGCGACTCGCAGAACGCCGAAGATGCCCTGCGCGAGCGCGCGCAGGCGCTCGAAGCGGCCGACGAGGTGAAGACTCGGTTCCTCGCCAACATGAGCTACGAATTCCGCGTGCCACTCACTTCGATCGGCGGCTTTGCCGAACTGCTGGAAGCAGGCGTGGCGGGCGAGTTGAGTCCGCAGGCGAAGGACTACGTGGGAGCCATCATTGAGGCTGTCCACCGACTCACCGACCAGGTCGAGAACGTGCTCGACCTGTCGCAGAGCGAAGCAGGCCTCTTGCCATTGGCGAAGGAAAAGCTCGACCTGCTGCCGTTCGTCACCCAGATCGTGCGCGAGCGCGAGGCCGCGATCGTTTCTGCCGGTCTGAGCCTCGATTTGCGTGGTGGTGGCACCTCGAAGGTAGATGCCGATCCGCGGCAACTCGGGCGAGCCCTGGGTCACCTGCTCGACAATGCGATTGCTGCTACTCCCGAGGGGGGCAAGATCCTGGTCGACCTGTCGCGGAAGAAAGACGGCGTGCGCATCGTCGTGTCGGACAACGGTCGTGGGATGGGCAAGGGCGAACTCCGCCGGGCGCTCGAAGGGCTGACGATCGGCAAGGACGGAAAGCCCGAGCGGCGCCAGGGCCTTGGAATCCCTCTCGTCCGACAGCTGGTCGAAGCCCATGGGGGCACGTTGGAGATCGTATCGCGCCGGGGCGAGGGGACCTTCGCGACGATTCACCTTCCGTGAGGATCGAATTGCCCGATCTCGGCGCGATGGACGCGCTGGGTGCAAGTATCGCCGCCCGGTTGCGCGCGGGCGACGTAGTCGCTCTGACGGGCGGCCTCGGTGCCGGGAAGACGACCCTTGCCAGGGCGATCATTGCGGCGCTCGGGCATGGCGGCGAGGTTCCGTCGCCAACGTTCACGATCCTCGAAACCTACGACGCTCTCGACCCCCCATTGGTCCACGCGGATTTCTACCGCCTGAAGACCCCCGCCGAGGTCGAGGAACTGGGGCTCGACGACTACCGGGAAGGCGCCGCATTGCTGGCCGAGTGGCCGGACCACGCAGGCGGCTTCGCGCATGAGACACAGTGCCTCGGAATCACGTTGGAAACTATGGGCAACGGCCGCCTGGCGATTGTCGATCCGGGTCCGGATTGGCTAGGGCGCATGCCATGAATTCGCTGCCAGATGGCTTGACCGACTTTCTCGCGCGATCCGGTTGGGCCGGCGCTGCGATCTATCCCATTCCCGGGGACGCGTCGTTCAGGCGCTACTTCAGGGTGCAACATGGCGGTCGCAAGGCGATGCTCATGCATGCGCCCCCGCCGCACGAGGACCCGGGACCATTCCTGCACGTCGCAGACTGGTTAATGACGAACGAGCTGCGCGCGCCCGAGATATTTGCTGCGGACCGGGGAGAGGGCTGGGTCCTGCTCGAAGACTTCGGCGACGACCGGATGCGCGACTGGCTCGATGCGAACCCCGACGGCGAACTGGGCGCCTACGCCACCGCGATCGACACCCTTGCCGAGCTTCATGCGCGCGATCCGGGCCCGTTCGCGCCGTATGACATGGACGCTTATCGGCGCGAGGTCGCGCTGCTGACCGAATGGTATTGCCCCGCCGCCGGCCTCGACGTCGACGAAGCGTCCTATTTCGCAGCCTGGAAAGAAGTCCTCGCGCCCGTGCTGTCCCGCCAGAATCCGGGCGTTACCGTGCTGCGAGATTATCATGCGGAAAACATCATGCTGCTGGCAGAAGGGGCGCAGGGGCTGATCGACTTTCAGGACGCGCTCGTAGGCCACCCGGCATACGATCTGGTCAGCCTGTTGCAGGACGCGCGGCGCGACGTCTCGATCGAACTGGAACGGGCCATGCTCGACCGATATCAGTCGAAAGTCGATGCCGGCGAGGACTTCGAGGCCGACTACGCCCGGCTCGGCGCGCAGCGGAATGCGAAAATCGTCGGTATCTTCGCCCGGCTTCACAAGCGCGACCGGAAACCGCGCTATCTCGACATGATCCCGCGTGTCTGGACGGCGATGGAGCGCGATCTTGCCCATCCGGCGCTGGCGCCGGTGGCAGCCTGGTTCGATGCCAACATCCCGGCAGACCTGAGGCGCCAGGGCGGAGGGTCGATCGCTTGACCGGACTTGCCAGCGATACGGCAATGGTCATGGCTGCCGGCCTCGGCAAGCGGATGCGCCCACTGACCGCGACCCAACCCAAGCCGATGGTGCGCGTCGCCGGAAAGCCCCTGATCGATCATTCTCTGGACCGCCTCGCAGAGGCGGGTGTGGCAAAAGCGGTGGTCAACGTCCACTACATGTCGGAGCCGCTTATCGCGCACCTGGCGCTGCGCGATAGACCGTCGGTTACGGTCTCCGACGAACGCGACCTTTTGCTCGAAACGGGCGGGGGCATGGTGAAGGCGCACCGGGCCGACCTGCTACCTGACCCGTTTTTCTGCCTGAATTCCGACAATATCTGGCTCGACGGACCGCAAAACGCGTTCGCCGACCTGTCGGCGCGGTGGAACCCGGACGAAATGGACGCATTGCTGCTGGTCGTCAGCCATGCGCGCGCGGTGAACTTTCGCGGGGCTGGCGACTTCCACATGGACGCAGTCGGCAGGCTGAGCCGGCGAAAGCCGGGGCGGATCGCGCCGTTCATCTACACCGGCATCCAGATCGTTTCGCACGGACTGCTAGGCGATGCGCCCGATGGCCCCTTCGGCACGATGACCCTGTGGGAGCGGGCGATGCAACAGGGGCGTCTGTTCGGCACGAGCTTCACCGGATTGTGGTTCGAAGTTGGCACACCGCAGGCGATCAAGCCCACCGAGGAGGCGCTGACGGGTGGGTGAGGGCAACCCATGAGCGGGGTCGCACCGCAGGTCTATTCGATCGCCGCACATCGCGGCTTTGCGGATGCGCTCGTTGCGGGACTGATCCCGCGCTATTCCGAACCCGAGATCGGACTTGCCCGGCTGACGCTGCTTCTCCCATCGACGCGTGCCGCGCGCACGCTTCAGGAAGCGTTTGTCCGCGTCAGCAATGGCGGCCTGCTCATGCCGCGGATGGCGGTCGTCGGCGATCTCGATCTCGACGAGACGCTGGGTGCATTGCTCGACCCGCTTGGCAACGCCGACATTCCTCCGGCCGTCGACCCTACACGGCGGTGGCTTCGCCTCGCCGAGATTCTGCGAGAGGAGATGGGCGACACGGCACCGCGCGGACCTGCCCTCCTGCGCCTGGCACGCGAGACTGCGCGCACGATGGACCGCATGCTGGTGGAAGACATCGGCCCGGAGGAATTGCTGAAGGATCGCGTACTCGATCTGGTCGGGGACATGGCGGAGCATTGGCGCGCCGCGCTACAGCGCTTTGCACGAGTCCAGCAGCGCTGGCTTGCGGAACTCAATGCCGCGGGCCTGCTCGACGCGTCTGCGCGGCGCAACCGCCTGTTCGAACATGCTGCCCGCCGGTGGGAAGCCGATCCACCATCCACACCGATCGTGGCAGCGGGGGTTACTTCGGCGGCCCCGGCATTGGCGGATCTCCTCAAGGTGGTGAGTCAGCTTCCGGGTGGAGCGGTCGTCCTGCCGGATCTCGACCTGTCGATGGCAGACGATGTCTGGGACGAACTCGGCGCAGCGGGTGCGGGCGAAAATCCGGGCGATCCACCTTTCGGGGCGGGCGATGCGGTGACGCATCCGCAATACCATCTCAAGCTGCTGCTCAACCGGATGGGTGTAAACCGTGCCGAGGTGCAGCAGTGGCACCGCGCTGGGATAGGCAAGGGCCCGCCGGAGCGCAGCCACGCGATTTCCTCGCTGTTTCTTCCGCCGCGAGCAAGCCGGGCGTGGGTCGATCTTCCTGCCGACAAGCGGCGCCTGTCGGGCGTGCGCATCATGCAAAGTGCGAACCTCGAAGCGGAAGCCCAGGCGATTGCCTTGCTCATTCGCGAGGCTGTGGAGGTTCCCGAGAAGCGGGTGGCGCTGGTCACGCCAGATCGCGGCTTGGCCCAACGTGTCGTGCAGCATCTTGCACGATGGAACCTTGCGGCCGACGATACCGCCGGTCGGCCGCTCTCCGAAACGACCGCCGGCCGGTTCTTCCTGCAGCTTGCCGAGCTTGCGGGAGAGACGGCGGCACCGGTGCCGCTGGTCGCCGCGCTCGGAAATCCGCTGGTGCGCGCGGGCGAGGATCGAGCAAGTTGGCTCGGCGGCCTTCGGACTTTCGAAAAGGAACTTCGCGGTCCGCGGCCAGCCCCCGGGCTGGCGCCACTGGGCGCAATTGCGGCACGCGCGCGGGTATCGGACTGGTGGCGCGACGCGGCGGATATTCTCGAACCGTTAGTGGGCCAGGACCTGCTGCCACTCGCCGATTGGCTCGACCGACTGTCTCTTGCTGGAGAAGCGCTTGCAGGTCAGGAGGTGTGGAGCCGCGAGGACGGGCGCGCACTGGCTGCGTTCGTCGAAGACCTGCGCTTTCACGCACGCGATGTCGGCACCGTACTGGACGCAGAAGACCTCCATGCGGTTCTGCGCGATGCGATGGAGCCGATCGCAGTGCGGCCCTCCTATGGCGGCCACCCGCGCGTGGCGATCTACGGCCTGATCGAATCGCGCATGGCGCGGGCCGACCTGGTGATCGCAGCCGGGCTCAACGAAGGTACCTGGCCCGCGCGCCCGGCGACCGATCCCTTGCTCGCCCCCGCGGTCTTGCGCGCGTTAGGCGTACCGGGCGCGGATTTCCGGATAGGTCTCTCGGCGCACGATCTTGCGGCGGTGCTGGGTGCGCCCGAGGTCGTGCTCAGCCGTTCCCGCCGCGACGAACGCGGACCCGCCATCGCGTCGCGCTTCCTGCTGAGGGTGCAGGCCTTGCTGGGAGAGCTGGGCGCGGCCCACAGGGAGGAGGCGGCGCCCAAGTTTGCCGCCTCGCTGGATCGCACTGCCCCTTCCGAACCCTATCCGCGGCCCGAACCCAGGCCAAACGCAGAGCAACGCAAGGTCGCATTGTCGGTGACCGGACTCGACCGACTGCGGGCCGATCCCTATCAATTCTACGCTTCCAGCATTCTTCGTCTGCAAGAGCTCGACGGCCTCGACGCTGATCCCAGCCCGGCATGGCAGGGAGAGCTTGCCCACGCGATCCTGGAGGAATGGCACAAGTCTGGACGCCCCCTGTCGGACATAGCGACCGAAAAGCTGGCGGACATGAATCCCCATCCGCTTACCCGTGCGTTGTGGCGGCCGCGATTGCTCAAGGCGCTGGAATGGGTCGCTGAAACGATCGCCGAAGAACCGGAAAGAAAGACCGCTCTTGTCGAAGCGATGGGCGAAATGGTCCGGCGCGGGGTCACGCTCAAGGGGCGGATCGACCGCCTCGACGAATTGCCCGACGGGACGTTCGCGGTGGTCGACTACAAGACCGGCAAGCCGCCGGGTCGCAGCCAGGTCGCCGCCGGATACGCCTTGCAGCTCGGCACCCTGGGCTTGATGCTCGAAGGCGGCGCATTCGGATCGGTTCGGGGTACTGCAAGCGCCTTCGAATACTGGTCGCTCGCCAGGCATGGCGACGGATTCGGCTATGTCGCGCATCCGTACGTGACGAATTCGCGGCAGAAGGGGCTGTCGATCGAGGAGTTCATCCCGCGCACGCGGGAATGGCTGGACGAGGCGCTCGACTCGTGGATTCTCGGCGATGAGCCTTTCAAGGCGCGGCTCAATCCGGATGCCCCCGGTTACGCCACCTACGACCAGCTCATGCGGCTCGACGAGTGGGTCCGGCGCGAGGACGATCCGTCATGAGCGGTAAGGTTTTTCCGCTCACCCCGGATCAGGCAAGTGCCGTGGTCCCAAGCCGCAGCGTCTGGCTTTCCGCGTCGGCCGGGACGGGCAAGACGCAGGTCCTTTCGGCACGGGTCCTGCGGCTGCTGCTGAGGCCCAATGTCGTACCGGGGCAGATCCTGTGCCTGACGTTCACCAAGGCGGGCGCGGCGGAAATGGCCGAGCGGGTCAACTCCGTCCTCGCGCGGTGGGTCAGGCTGGAGGAAACGAAGCTAGCGCGCGAGCTGATCGCCATCGGTGCGCCGGCGGATCGCGACACGATCGACCGGGCGCGCACACTGTTCGCCAGCGTGCTCGACTGTCCGGGGGGTGGGCTCAGGATCGATACCATCCATGCGTTCTCGCAGTGGCTGCTGGCGGCGTTTCCCGATGAGGCCGACCTTGTGCCCGGTACCCGCCCGATGGAAGATCGGGATCGCGAAGTGCTGGCTCACAAAGTGCTGGCAGCGATGGTTGCGGAGGCCGAACAGCTTGGGGACGCAGCCGTCCTTCGTCCGCTCGAGATGCTCAGCGAGCGGATGGGCCCGTCCGAGGTTCCGGGATGGCTGATGCGCTGCGCGGAGGCACGCGATCTGTGGTTCGGCCCGGGAAGCTGGCAGCCGCCGATGCGCGACCGCGTACTTGGGCTCCTCGGCCTCCCCGCCGACGCGGACGAAGACAGCCTGGCCGAATTATGTGCGGACGGGGTCTTTGACTGCGCTGCTCTGGAAAGCGTGCGCATTGCGAACGCCAGTTGGGGCACGGCAACAGCGCTGAAGTCGCTCGACGCGATCGCGGACTTTCTCGGCGCGAGCGGAATGGGGCGGGTGTCGGCTGCCGTTCCTTTGGAGGCTGCGCTGTTCACACAGAAGGGCGATCCGCGGTCGCTCGCCAGCCTCGAGAAGCACGATCCCGATTACGCCATCCACGCTATTGCGGTGGCAGAGTCGCTCGGGCGATTGCGCGAACGGCGGGCGCTACTCGCGCTAGCTGCGCTCATCGCGCCCGCACTCGAAATCGGGAGGAAATTCGCGCTTGCGTGGGAGGAGGCGAAGACGCGCGAAGGGCTGATCGACTTCGACGACCAGATCCGGCGCGCTGCGGCGCTCCTTTCGCGATCGGACATATCGGACTGGATCCGATACAAGCTCGACCGCCGGTTCGATCACGTCCTCGTCGACGAAGCGCAGGATACCAATCGTGCGCAGTGGGATATCGTGCGCGCGATCACGGACGACTTCTTCTCAGGCGAGGGTCAGCGCGAAGGGGTTCAGCGCACGCTGTTCGTCGTGGGCGATTACAAGCAGGCGATCTTCGGGTTTCAGGGGACCAGCCCGAAGAACTTCGCGGCGGCTCGGCAATATTACGCAGATCTCATCGATTCGCTCGCCAGAGGAGAACCATCGGTCGAGCCATTGCTCCCGCTCGGACTGGGCCGGTCCTACCGCACGTCGCAGCCGGTGCTCAATTTCGTCGACGCCGCGATCTCTGCGATCGGGCAAGAGGCGTTCGGCATCGGGGCGGGCGAAATCGTCGAACGGCATGTGGGTTACGACCGTCCCGGCCTCGTCACCTTGTGGCGGCCCATCAGCGCGCGCGGTGACGACGAGGACGACGAGGGGCCGGAGGATTGGCTGTCCGAGCCGGAGCGCGCGATGGCCAATCGGATCGCCGACCAGGTTGCGGCATGGTTGAAACGTGGGTTCCCGCTCGAAAAGGATGGCGGCCGCAACGCCTTGCCCGGCGATATCATGATACTCGTCCGCAAGCGTCGCGAGCTTGCGGGACTCATCGTTGCGCGTTTGCACGCAGCCGGTGTGCCCGTGGCGGGCGTCGACCGCTTGCGCCTCGGCGCGCCGCTGGGTGTGAAGGACCTGATGGCCGCGTTGCGCTTTGCCGCCCAGCCGCTCGACGACCTGAGCCTGGCGAACCTGCTCGTCAGCCCATTGATGGGTTGGACGCAGGATGATCTGCTTCAGCATGGGTTTCGCGGGCAAAAGCGGCTTTGGGATCATATCCGCAGCGGCACGGCCCCGCTTCAGCAAGCCACGGCCGACAAGCTGAGAGACCTGTTGCGCATCGCGGATTACGACCCCCCCCAGGCCATGTTGCGCTGGATTCTGGTCGGGCCTTGGCAGGGTCGGAAAGGACTCGTCAGCCGGCTCGGGCCGGAGGTTAACGATCCGGTCGACGAGCTTCTGAACGCGGCGTCCGCCTACGCGTCGACTTCGACGGCCAGTCTTGCGGGTTTCATCGCTTGGTTCGATAGCGGCGACGGCGAATTGAAGCGCGAAAGCGAGGGCGGGGGCGGCCTGGTCAGGGTCATGACCGTGCACGGATCGAAGGGCCTGCAGGCGCCGATCGTCATCTTGGCCGACGCCGCGGGAAACCCCGACACGTCGCGCGTCCGCGGCATTTCCCTGACGGAGAGTTTGCCGGGCGGGAGCGCATTCAAGGTTCCGCTGCCTGCATTGCGCAAGGAAGAGCGCGCCGGCCCGGTCCTGGAGGCGGAGGCTGCCGCCAAGGCCGCGGAGCGTGAGGAGCACTGGCGCCTGCTTTACGTCGCGATGACGCGTGCCGAAGAGGCTTTGTTCATCGGCGGCGCCCTGGGCAAGCGAGAGACCGAACCGGCCGCCGACTCGTGGTACGCACGCCTTGCAGCGTTGATGGATGGCGAAGCGCTTGACGATCCGATCTGGGGGATGCGCAAGGAATGGGGGTCGCTACGGCCAGTGGTTTTCGAAGCCACTCCCTCCCAAGACGATATCGGCATCCCGCTTCCTCGATGGGCGACGTCACCGGTCGGCCCGGAGCCGCGACCCCCGCGTCCGCTCGCGCCCTCGGCCGCCGGTGCCGAACGGGGCAGCGATCCGCCACTTCCGCCTGACGCGATCCGGATCGCCGCCCGCAGGGGCGTAATCGTCCACCGCCTTCTCGAGCGCCTGCCCGATGTACCCGCACAGGAACGATCGGATGCGGCGCGCAGGTGGCTCGCCCGCCAGGCACCCGATCTGGACGAGGCCGACCGCGAGGAGATGGCTGCGAGCGCGATCGCCGTGCTCGATGAACCGGATTTTGCCCATGTCTTTGCTCCCGGCGCGCTGGCCGAGGTGCCTCTGGCGGCCACGGTCGGTGGTCAGGTCATCGCCGGCACCGCCGACCGCCTGCTGGTCGAACCGCACCGGATTACCGTGGTCGATTTCAAGACCGCGCGTCGCCCACCTGCCTCGTTGGCGGAGGTCTCCGAAGCTACTTTGCGGCAGATGGCGGCCTACGGAGCGGCAATCGGCGCGATCTATCCGGGACGGGAAGTGCGCGCTGCGCTGCTCTATACGCAGGTTCCGCGGCTGATAGAGGTGCCGTCCGCCATGCTGGACGATCGCAAGGCGCTCTTGTCGGGAAAATCGGAAAGCTTTCCGCCCGCGCCCGTTGAGTGAACGGCGCGAGTACCTAGATTGATGCCCGAAACAGGAGATACCCCATGCCGACCATCGCCGTTACCGACGCCAGCTTCAAATCCGACGTGCTAGACAGCGACAAGCCCGTGCTCGTCGATTTCTGGGCCGAATGGTGCGGACCGTGCAAGATGATCGGCCCCGCGCTCGAGGAAATCGCCGACGAACTGGCCGACAAGGTGACCATCGCCAAGATGGACATCATGGAGAATACTGGCGTCCCGGGCGAGATCGGCGTCCAGTCGATCCCCCTGATGGTGCTGTTCAAGAACGGCAAGCCCGTGGCACAGAAGCTAGGGGCCGCTCCCAAGAGCCAGCTGAAGGGCTGGCTCGAAGGCGAACTTTAAAGCTTAGCGTACAGCGCCGCGAGCCCGTCCCACAACGACGGGCTTGCGGCGCCGATCATTCCGGTCCGCTCGATTTCGTCGACACGGTACGCTGAGCCGTCCGGTCGGCACACCTTGCCGCCTGCTTCGTTGAGGAAGAGCACCCCCGCGGCGTGATCCCACGCCAGCGTGCGTTCGAAGAACGATACGTCGTTTTCGCCGAGCACGAGGCGCGGATACTGTTCGGCGGCACAACGCGGCGTTTCGACGACGCGATAATGCGGTGCGACATGGCTGTTCACCGACTCCCGGCGCGCCTCGTCGAGGAAAATGACCGAAATTGCTGCGACGGGTGGCTCGCTGCCGGTAGGGCGCGCCACAATCCGCCCCCCGTTCACGAACGCGCCTTCACCGCGTCGGGCATGGCAGAACCGGTCCTTTACGGGATCGTAAATCCAGCCTGCGATCGCTTCCCCGCCGTCGGCCAGCGCAACCATGATGCCGAAGGGCGTGCGTCCGTGCGCGTAGTTATGTGTGCCGTCGATCGGGTCGACGATCCAGCAGGGACCGGAGAGGCGATCGAGCACGGACGAATCCGCGTGCGCCGCTTCCTCGCCGACGATCGGCACGTCCGGAGCCAGCTTGGCCAGCGCCTCCGCCAGGAATTCCTCAGCCTCGCGATCGGCGATGGTGACGAGCTCGTTCTGGGACTTCTCGATCACGTCTTCCGTCGCGAGATTGCGCCAGCGCGGCATGATCGTGCGCTCGGACACGAAGCGCATCAACGCCAGCATCTCGTCGTCGAGCGCGCTCACGTCAGGAACGGTAGTCGGCGTTGATCGAGATGTAACCGTGTGTCAGGTCGCAGGTCCAGACGGTCGCCCGGCCGTCACCGATCCCCAGGTCGATTTCGATCCGGACCTCGCGTCCCTTGAGGTGCGTAGCGACCGGCGCCTCGTCGTAATCGGCGAGAGGCTGTCCGTCCCGCGCTGCCCATGTACCGCCGAAACCGATCGAAAGAGTGTCGCGGTCGGCTGGCTCACCCGCCTTGCCCACCGCCATAACAACGCGGCCCCAGTTGGCATCCTCGCCCGCGATGGCTGTCTTGACCAAAGGCGAATTGGCGACGGCAAGACCGATCCGGCGCGCACTTTCGTCGCTTTTCGCCCCCGTCACCGCAATCTCGATGAATTTCTGCGCACCTTCGCCGTCGCGCACGACGAGCTGGGCCAACTGACGGCAGACATCGTGCAATGCAGCGGCAAAAGCGTCCGCGCCGAGATCGTCGAACGACGCGAGCGGCGCATTGCGGGCGTTGCCCGTCGCGAAGGCGAGAACCGTGTCGCTGGTCGAGGTGTCGCCATCCACGGTGATGCAATTGAAGGTGTCGTCGCTTGCCGCACTAAGCAGGCGCTGCAGGAAGGCCGGATCGACGGCGGCGTCGGTGAAGACGTAGCCGAGCATCGTCGCCATGTCGGGCGCGATCATTCCGCTTCCCTTGACGATGCCGACAAGCGTCACCTTGGTATCGCCGATCATGGCTGTCGCCACCGCACCCTTCGAGAATGTGTCGGTGGTACCGATGGTTGCGGCGGCTTCCTCCCACGAACATTCAGGTGCCACGAACACCGCGTCGAGCCCCGCGCGCGCCTTGTCCTTGGGCAGGGGAACGCCGATCACCCCGGTGGACGACACGAATACGTCGCTCGGCTCGCAGCCCAGATGTGCGGCGACCTGGCCCATGATCGCCTCGACCGCCTCGCGTCCCCGATAGCCGGTGAATGCGTTCGAATTGCCCGCGTTGACGACCAGTGCCCGCGCGCGGCCGAGCACGACCTGCTCGCGGCCGAGCTCCACCTCGGTGGAGCAGCAGACGTTCCGCGTGAACACACCAGCTACGCTGGTGCCTTCTGCCAATTCGACAAAGGTGAGGTCGCAGCGACCCCAGTCCTTGTACCCTGCGCGAGCGACGCGCGGAGTCACCCCGGCCACCATCGGGGCGCTCGGAAAGGGAAGGGCGAGGGGAGAGGTGTCCATGGATTCCCCTCTAGCCAGTGTTGTCTTATCGGCAAGTGGGGGCGTCACGCTTGCCGAAGACCTGTAAGCGTTCTCGCCCGACGCCCTTGCGACACCAGCCTTTCTCGGGCAGTCAGGGATAGTGCCGGCTCGCTATAAGCTCATCATGTGGTTGTCCGTTATCGGCCTCATTTCTTTGATGATTTGGGCAGATGTCATGGTCAAGATAGCAGGGCCCACCGATGCTCTGGAGCCGCTAGATAGGCAGGATGTGCGCCAAGTGGCCGCAGTGCCATTCGAGCCCGGGACTTCTCGGCCTGCCAGACCGATCGGAAATCCCGGAAACTGGCTTGGAACCGCGGACTACCCCGCGAGCGCCCTTCGCGGCGAGAAGGAAGGCTTGGTGCGATTTACCCTCGCTATCGATCCGTTCGGCGAAGTCGCCGAATGCCGGATTACCGAATCAAGCGGTCTACGCCAGTTCGATGACCGCGCTTGTGCGGCGCTCAGAACGCGGGCTCGGTTCCACCCTGCGCTCGATGCGGACGGGCAACCGGTGGCTGGCACCTTCAACAGCTCAGTGCGCTGGGAGATTGTGGACTAGGGTAGCAGTGCGGTGTGCCGTCACTGGACGAACGACGCCCAAAGGATTATCTAGCGGCATCATGTTGCGTCGCTTCCTCGCCTGTCTTGCGATCCTTACCGGTCTGGCGTCCGTCGCCACGCCGGCGCAGGCGCGCATGATTGCGGTGATGTCGCAGTCGGTGGTCGAGGGTGCGCAGACCCAGCAGGCGCCTACCGCCGCATCGTGCGAGATCGTACAGAAAGAGCGTGCGAACCTGCGATCGCGGGTCTCCAGCCAGCCCTCGTGCCGTCAACGCAAGCGCGTGATCGTCGTCATTCCGACGATCCAGTTCGGTCCCGACCGCGCGCTCGAATAGCGCGCCGACCATTCCATACGATCCACGTTCGCCGTCCGGAGCACTTTGCTCGGGCGGCCGGACTTATATGACACTCCAGCCCCAGGGGCATCCATGATCCAGAACATAGCCAAGGCCCTTTTCGGGTCTTCGAACGACCGTTACGTCAAGTCGCTCGAAAAGATCGTCCGCCAGGTGAACGCGCTCGAACCGCAGATTCAGGCGCTCTCCGATGCCGAACTGGCCGCGCAGACCGCCAAGTTCCGCGAGCAGCTCGAAAGCGGCAAGACACTGGACGACATCCTGCCGGAAGCATTCGCGACCGTGCGCGAGGCGTCGGTTCGCGTTCTGGGCATGCGGCACTTCGACGTGCAGATGGTGGGCGGCATGGTCCTCCACCGCGGCGAGATCGCCGAGATGCGCACGGGCGAAGGCAAGACGCTGGTCGCCACTCTCGCGACGTATCTCAACGCGATCGAGGGCAAGGGTGTCCACGTCGTTACGGTCAACGATTACCTCGCTCGCCGCGACTCCGAGTGGATGGGCCGCATCCACAAGTTCCTGGGCCTGACCGTGGGCGTCATCGTCCCCAACATGGGCGAGTTCGAGCGACGCGAAGCCTACGCCAGCGACGTGACGTACGGCACGAACAACGAGTTCGGGTTCGATTATCTGCGCGACAACATGAAGCACGAACGCAGCCAGATGGTGCAGCGCCCCTTCAATTTCGCGATCGTCGACGAGGTGGATTCGATCCTGATCGACGAGGCACGCACGCCGCTGATCATATCGGGTCCGACGGAGGACAAGACCGATCTCTACGTCACGATCGACGCTATCGTGAAGGACATCGACGAGAGCTATTACGACGCCGACGAGAAGACGAAGAACATCAGCTGGACCGAGGAAGGGGCCGAGAAGATCGAGGCCCTGCTCGCGAACACCGGCCTGCTGGTCACCGACAACCTCTACGACGTCGAGAACACGCAGGTGGTCCACCACCTCGACCAGGCACTGCGCGCGAACAAGATGTTCAAGCGGGACATCGACTACATCGTGAAAGACGAAAAGGTCGTCATCATCGACGAGTTCACGGGCCGCATGATGGACGGTCGGCGCTGGTCGAACGGCCTGCACCAGGCGGTCGAGGCCAAGGAGGGCGTGAAGATCGAGCCCGAGAACCAGACGATGGCCTCGATCACCTTCCAGAACTATTTCCGCATGTATCCCAAGCTCTCCGGCATGACCGGCACCGCCGCGACCGAGGCGGCCGAGTTCTGGGACATCTACAAGATGAACGTGGTCGAGATTCCGACCAACGTTCCCGTCGCGCGGATCGACGAGGAGGACGAGTTCTACAAGAACACGAACGACAAGTTCCAGGCGATCGCCAAGGCCATCGCCGAGAAGAGCCAGATCGGCCAGCCCGTGCTGGTCGGCACCGTCTCGATCGAGAAGTCGGAACTGCTGAGCACCTTCCTCGAGAAGGAGGGGGTGAAGCACTCCGTCCTCAACGCCCGCTTCCACGAGATGGAGGCGCACATCGTCGCACAGGCGGGCCGCATGGGCGCGGTGACGATCGCCACCAACATGGCCGGGCGCGGCACCGACATCCAGCTCGGCGGTAACGCAGAATTCCGGATCGAGGACGAACTCAAGGATGTGCCCGAGGGGCCGGAGCGCGAAGCGGCGATCCAGCGGATCCGGGACGAGGTCGCGGCCGAACGGCAACAGGTGCTTGAAGCCGGCGGTCTGTTCGTACTGGGCACAGAGCGGCACGAGAGCCGCCGCATCGACAACCAGTTGCGCGGCCGTGCCGGTCGTCAGGGCGACCCGGGATTGAGCCGGTTTTACCTCTGCCTAGAGGACGATCTGCTGCGGATCTTCGGGCCGGACACCCTGTTCTCCCGGATGATGAATTCCAACCTCGCCGATGGCGAGGCGATCGGCAGCAAGTGGCTGTCGAAGGCGATCGAGACCGCGCAGAAGAAGGTCGAGGCGCGCAACTACGACATCCGCAAACAGGTCGTCGAATACGACGACGTGATGAACGACCAGCGCAAGGTGATCTACGAGCAGCGCGCGGAGATCATGGACAGCGAGGCGGTCGACGACGTGGTCGTCGACATGCGCCACGACACGGTCAACAATATCGTCGGCGAGGCGTGCCCGCCCGAAACATATCCCGAGCAGTGGGACGTCGCGGGCCTCAAGCAGCGGCTGACCGACGTTCTGGGTCTCGAGCCGCCGATCGATTCCTGGCTCCAGGAAGACGAAGTCGATCCCGAGATGCTGGAACAGCGCATCGCGGCGATGACCGACGAACTGATGGAGAAGAAGATCGCCGAGACCGACCCGGCGATGTGGAAGAGGCTGGAAAAGCAGATACTCATCGAACGGCTCGACCACCACTGGAAGGAACACCTCGCCACGCTCGACGCGCTGCGGCAGGTCATCTTCCTGCGGGCCTATGCGCAGAAGCAGCCGATCAACGAATACAAGCGCGAGGCATTCGTGCTGTTCGAGCGGATGCTCGAGACGCTGCGCGAAGATGTGACGGGGATCCTGCTCAAGGCCCAGTTCCAGTTCGCTCCGCAGACCCAGCCGCTCTCGCTGCCCGATCTGCCGGACTTCCTGACCGGCCACATCGATCCGCTGACCGGCTTCGAAAACTCGGACGATGGCGATGGATCGCGCAACCGGGAGGCGCTGTTCGGGTCGCTCGCAGGTTCGGCCATGGCCGCTGCAAGCCCGGGCGGGATCGCCGATAATCCGTGGGCGGACCAGGATATCAGCCGCAATGCTCCGTGCCCCTGCGGGTCGGGCAACAAGTACAAGCACTGTCACGGCGCGGTGGGTTCCAAGCCGGCAGGCTCGGCGGTCGCCTGATCCCGGCCCGGCGAGCCTGAGGCATCGTGCCCCTGCTCGCCGTCGCATTCGCGCTGACCGCGCTGCTCTACGCGGCGGTGGGGTTCGGCGGCGGATCGACTTACAGTGCATTGCTGGCGCTGGTGGGGGTCGACTATCGGCTCCTCCCGGTGGTGTCGCTGCTTTGCAATGTGGTCGTGGTCGCGGGCAGCACGGTGCGGTTCGCGCGAGCGGCCATCACGCCTTGGCGTGGCGCCCTGCTGCTGACGGGTGTCGCGGCTCCAGCGGCTTTCCTTGGTGGTCTCACCCCGATCAGCGAAGCGGCTTTCCTCGCCCTGCTGGGCGCCAGCCTCGTGTTGGCCGGTCTTACGCTACTCGTCCCGGTGCCATCCGGGTCGGAGGGGCGCCCCTCTCGCGCCGCACGCTGGATGCCCTGGCTCGCTGCACCGATCGGCTACCTCGCAGGATTGGTCGGGATCGGCGGGGGGATTTTCCTCGCTCCGTTCCTCCACCTCACGCGCTGGAACGGCGCTCGTGAGGTCGCGGCAACCGCAGCCTTCTTCATCCTCGTCAACTCAATGTTCGGTCTTGCCGGGCAACTGCTGAAAAGCGGGCCCGACATTGTCGGCGCGGCGTTCGCTTTCGGACTGCCGCTGCTGATCGCGGTCGCCATCGGCGGCCAGATCGGCAGCCTGCTCGCTGTGAAAGTCCTGCCGCAGAAGCTCATCCGCTGGCTCACCGCGGCGCTGACCATCTGGGTCGGCGCGCGGCTATTGCTGGGCTAAGGCTGAAAAGTGGCTCCCCGAGTTGGATTCGAACCAACGACCAAGTGATTAACAGTCACCTACTCTACCGCTGAGCTATCGGGGAGCAGCCAGATCGGCAGGAGCGCGCCTATATGTGGGCGCCTGCGGCTTGGCAACCCTATACGGCGAATTGCTCCGCTACGATGCGCTCGTCGAGCGCGTGGCCGGGATCGAACAGCAGGGTGAGCTGGTTTTCCCGAGCGATTTCAAGGTGGACTTCGGCAATGTCGCGGAACTCCTTCTGATCGGCGACGGCCGAGACCGGACGCTTCGCCGGTTCGTTGACCTTCAAGGTGATCCGGCTGCGTTCTGGCAGGACCGCGCCCGACCAGCGGCGCGGGCGAAACGGGCTGATCGGCGTCAGCGCGAGAAGCTGCGAATCGAGCGGCAGGATCGGGCCGTTGGCGGACAGGTTGTAGGCGGTGGAGCCGGCCGGAGTCGCCACCAGCACGCCGTCGCAGACCAGTTCCTTCAGGCGGACCTTGCCGTCGAGCGAGATTTCGATCTTGGCGGTCTGCCGCGTTTCGCGCAGCAGCGAAACCTCGTTGATCGCACACGCGACGTGACGCGATCCGTCCTGACCGATCGCCTCCATCCGTAACGGGGCGATGTCGAACCGGCGCGATTTGCCCAGCCGATCGAGCAGCTTCGCCGGACCGCGATAGCGATTCATCAGGAAACCCACGGTGCCGCAGTTGACACCGTACGCCGGAATGACCCGCTCCTCGTCGAGCATCTGGTGCAGCGTGTGGAGCATGAAGCCGTCCCCGCCCAGAACGATGACAGCCTGGGCATCGGCCATATCGACGAAGTCGATACTGCCGCGCAGTTCCTCCGCGGCTTCCTCCGCGCGGTCGGTAGGCGAGGCGACGAGGGCCAGCCGCTTCCCGTCGAATTCCACGGTCACTCAAGTCTCCCGCCGCACGTCGGCCGGGGTCGACGCTAGTTGGCGCTGTCCCATTTGGCAACGCGGGCGGCACGGGGGCGGCGGGCTGTCGCAATTCGCGCTATCCCGGGGGCATATGAGGGCCCATTTCCACCAAACCGAGCTATCGGGGCGCGATGCCCTGACAGGACTTGCCGATGCCGCCGCACTGGAAGGCCAGCTTGCCACATGGCGCGCAGCGCACTGTGATGGAGATGGGCCGGCTCCGGTCCACGCCATGCTCGTCGGTCTCGGTCGGTTCGATGCGGTAAACCTGGCATACGGCGAAGCGACTGGCGACGGTGCCCTTGTCGAACTCACGAAGAGGCTGCTGCATCTCGCGGAAGACGAACTGTCCGACGGCGATTGGTTCGCAGCGCGCCTGGGCGGCGGGAAGTTCGCCCTAGTCGCACGCCAGCCGATAAGCCGCGAACGATGGCAGTGGCTGGGCGAGGCGGTTGCCGAAGCGGTTGCCGCACCGATCGTAGCTGTCGACGGCGCGGGAACAGTGCGCCTTTGGCCGCGAATCGCGCTGATGCGGGTGCTTCCGGGCGAGACGCCGGGCCATGTCGTCGACAGACTGGCGGCCACGCTGGAACGAGCGCACGATCGGCCGGGGGCACGCGTCCTGTGGGCCGACCGTCGATATGCGCCCGAGGGCATTCGCGCGGCAGAACTCGAGGCCGATCTGCTGGCCGCGCTCGATCGCGACGAGATCGAGATCGCGTTCCAGCCGCAATATTCCCTGGCTGACAATCGTCTGGTCGGCGCAGAGGCGCTTGCACGCTGGCAACACCCCCGTGTGGGCCTGATCGGGGCCCATGCACTGTTCGCTATCGCCGAACGAACCGACCACGTCGCGCAGCTTTCGCGGCACATTGCTCGGACGGCTCTTGGTGCCGCGCGGGAATGGCGAAGCGATCTGAGGTTGTCGCTCAACGTTACGCCGGCAGATCTGGCGAGCAGCGACTTCGCGCGCGATTTCGGTGCGCTCGTTGAAAAGGCGGGCTTCGCGGCCGACCGACTGACGCTCGAGATAACCGAGCAAGTCCTGCTGGATGACCTCGAGCGTGTCGCACCGATGCTCGCGGTTCTGCGCGGGCGGGGCATGCGGATCGCGCTCGACGATTTCGGCGGGGGTTTCTGCAATTTCCGCTACCTGAAGTTGCTGGCGCTCGACATGCTCAAACTCGACCGGTCGATGATCGAGGGGATCGAAGTGGATCCGCGCGATCGCGCAGTGCTTCGCGCCATCGTCGCGATGGCCGGGGCGCTGGACTTGACGGTCGTGACCGAGGGTATCGAAAACGAGGCGCAGCGGATGATCGCCGCCGAGGAAGGGTGTACCCTGTATCAGGGCTACTTCGGCTCGCCGCCCCTGTCGCCTCAGGCCTTCCTCGATCTGGTCGGCGACTGACCGCTGTTGGCAAAACGCGGCTGATGCGTGACGCGCCGCAGAGCATGGGCTAGGGAATCGGCGCTGCCATGCTGACGCGCCTGTCCATCCGCAACATCGTGTTGATAGAGGCGCTCGACCTCGAATTCCGCAGCGGGCTGGGCGTGCTGACCGGAGAGACCGGGGCGGGCAAGTCGATCCTGCTCGACGCGCTGGGCCTCATCCTCGGCAACCGTGCCGAAAGCGGTCTGGTCCGCGCGGGTGAGGACAAGGCGAGCGTCGTCGCTGCGTTCGAGTTCGCACAGCTTCCCGCGTGGATCGGCGCGATACTGGAAGACGCCGAGATCGAACTTGATCCAGGCGAGCCGCTGATCCTGAAAAGGACGTTGCGCGCCGATGGGGGCAGCAAGGCCTTCGTCAACGACCAGCCGGTCGGCGTTGCCCTTCTCCGTGAACTCGGGAACTCGCTCGTCGAACTGCATGGGCAGCATGACGATCGCGGGCTGGTCAATCCGAAGGGGCACCGCGCCTTGCTCGACAGGTTTGCAGGTGGCGAAGTCGACGGCGTTTCGCGCGCCTGGACCGAGTGGCGCGCCGCCGAAAGTCGCCTTGCCGCGGTACGTGACAGGGTCGAGACTGCACAGGCCGACCAGGATCTCTTGCTGGCGCACCTTGCGGAGCTGGCCGCCATCGAACCGCAGGCGGGAGAAGAGGCTCGTCTGGCCGAGACCCGCTCCTCCATGCAGAAGGGGGAACGCCTCTCCGGCGATCTCGAGGAACTGCGACACCTGTGGGAAGGCTCGGACTCGCCGCTGGCCTATCTACGGGTTGCTGCTCGGCGACTGGACCGAATTGCGGCCGAACATCCCTTGCTTACCGAAGCGCTGGCGGCGCTCGATCGCGCGGTGATCGAGGCAGGCGAGGCGGAGGACAAGCTGTCAGCCGCTGCGGAGGCGCTCGTTCACGATCCGCTGGCGCTTGAGCGCGCCGAAACCCGGCTGTTCGATTTGCGCGCCATCGCCCGCAAACACCGCTGCGAAGTCGACCAGTTGCCCGACAAGATGCGCGAATTCCGCCACGCCCTCGATGCGATCGAAGGTGGCGAGGCGGAACTCGATGCGCTGGCTCTCGCGGCTCGTTCCGCAGGAGAGAACTATCGAACGCGTGCGCGCGCCCTCCACGCAGTGCGGCTGGAGGCGGCAACGCGGCTCGATGAGGCGGTAGCGGCCGAGCTTGCCCCTTTGAAGCTAGATGCGGCGCGCTTCCGCACGGCAGTAATCGAATTGCCCGAGGATCGCTGGGGACCGCACGGAATCGATTCGGCCGAATTCCTGATCGCGACGAATCCCGGGGCAGATTTCGCCCCGCTCAACAAGATCGCGAGCGGGGGGGAACTGTCGCGCTTCATCTTGGCGCTCAAGGTCGCTCTTGCCGAGCGCGGAGGAGCAGCGACGATGATCTTCGACGAGATCGATCGAGGGGTCGGGGGCGCCGTTGCGAGTGCGATCGGCGAGCGGCTGTCGCGCCTTGCCGAAGGGGCTCAGGTGCTCGTGGTCACCCACTCGCCCCAGGTCGCGGCGCGCGGCCGGACGCATTACGCCATCCACAAGACCAGCGAGGGGACGGTGACCCGGACGTCGGTCAGCTTGCTCGATGCGGCGGAACGACAGGAGGAGATCGCGCGAATGCTGTCGGGAGCCGAAGTCACACCAGAGGCCCGCGCACAGGCCGATCGTTTACTGGAGGGCGTGTGACGTGCGCTTTCTCCTGCCCTTCGTCCTTGCCGCAAGCGCCGGCTGTTCGGTGAGCGAGCCGGTGTCTGTGCCGTCCGCCAAGGGTGCAATGTGGGGCACGGATGCCAACCTTGCGCCGTCGAAGCCGGATGCGGTCCTGCGCTATGCCGATCATCCGCGCGGATTTGCTGAATTGCGCCTGCCGCAGGGCGAGGGGCCGTTCCCATTGGCGGTCATATTCCACGGTGGTTGCTTCAAGACGGGTGTGGCCGATCAGGCCTACATGAGCCCCCTCGCGACCCGCTGGCAGGAACAGGGCGTGGCAAGCCTGAACGTCGATTACCGCGAAGTGGGCGACGGCGGAGGATGGCCGGGTTCGTTTACCGATTGGCGCGCTGCGGCACGACTGATCGATACGGTAGCCGAAGCATATCCGATCGATCGCGACCGCGTGACGCTGGTCGGTCATTCGGCAGGCGCGTTGCCGGCCTTGTGGCTGGCCACTCCGCAAGGCGGTGAAGGGCCGGCCGGCAGGAATGGGGCGGTGCGGGCGCGCGCGGCCATCGTTCTCGATGGCCCCGGAGATCTCGGCTCCGAACGTGACGCCTTCGATGCCTTGTGCCAGTTTTCGTCGGTAGGTCCGTTCATGGGAGGGACGAGCCGGGAGCGCTTCGAAGCGATCGCGCCTCGACCCGAACTCGCCGAAGTTCTCTTCGTACAGGCGAAACTTCCGGCTCCCCCGACCGCTTCGCTGGAATTGGTCGCCGGCGGCGGTGCGGCAGTTTCGGTGCAGGAAAATCCGGGCGCAAGTCACTTCGCGATCATCACGCCCGCGGATCCGGCGTATGTCACGAACGAACCCGCCATGCTGGACGTGTTGAAAGCCCGATGAGCGAGCCGACCGAGGCCGAAGCCGCGAACGAACTGATGCGGCTCGCAAAGGCGATCGCGCATCACAACCGCCTCTATCACGCCGAAGACACGCCCGAGATCTCGGATGCAGAATACGATGCTCTCGTCCGCCGCAATGAAGCGCTGGAGGCGGCATTTCCGCATCTGATCAGGCCCGATTCACCCAGCCGGATCGTCGGGCACGAAATCGCTGCATCGCCGCTTTCGAAGGTGCGTCACGAGGTTCGCATGATGAGCCTCGAGAATGCGTTTTCCGACGACGAAGTTGATGAATTCGTCGCGCGGATTCGTCGATTTCTCAACCTTTCCGACGATGCTCCGCTAGATTTTACGGCCGAGGACAAGATCGACGGCCTTTCGTGCTCGCTGCGATACGAAGATGGGAAACTCGTCCGCGCCGCCACGCGCGGTGACGGGGAGGTGGGAGAGGACGTAACCGCGAACGTCGCGCACGTTCCCGATGTCCCCCAGACACTGCGCGGCGACGTGCCCGCCGTGTTCGAGGTGCGCGGCGAGATTTACATGGCGAAGCAGGATTTTGCCGCCCTCAACGCGGCGCAGCAAGAAGCGGGCGGAAAGATATTCGCGACCCCTCGCAACGCTGCGGCTGGATCGCTGCGGCAAAAGGACCCTGCGATCACTGCGCACCGGGCCTTGCGCTTCTGGGCGCACGGCTGGGGTGCGGCGAGCGCGGTGCCGGAAGGCAGCCAATTCGCGATGATGCGGCGCATGAGCGAATGGGGCTTGCCCGTCAGCCCCGACCTCGTGCTGTGCCATTCGGTCGAAGATCTGCTGCGACATTACCGAGGCATCGGCGATCGACGTGCCGGGTTGCCGTACGACATCGACGGCGTCGTCTACAAGGTGGACGACCTGGCACTCCAGGGACGTCTCGGCTTTGTCGCAAAGGCGCCGCGATGGGCGCTGGCGCATAAATTCCCCGCGGAGCGAGCGGAAACGACGCTCGAGCGGATCGACATCCAGGTCGGCCGCACCGGCAAGCTGACCCCGGTGGGACGCCTATCGGGTGTGCTTGTTGGTGGCGTCACGGTGACCAACGTCACGCTGCACAATCGTGATGAGATCGCGCGTTTGGGGCTCCGCGAGGGCGACCGGATCGTGATCCAGCGGGCCGGGGACGTAATTCCCCAGGTCGTCGAGAACCTGACACGCGACGAGCCGCGCGCGGCCTTCGTGTTTCCCGATCACTGCCCGGTTTGTGGGAGCGAGGCAGTCGCGGAAGAGGGCGAGGTCGATGTGCGATGCACGGGCGGGCTCGTGTGCCGTGCCCAGCAGTTCGAACGCCTCCGCCACTTCGTAAGTCGCGGGGCGCTCGACATCGAAGGGCTCGGTGAGAAGTCGATCGCCGAGTTTCTCGAACTCGGCTGGCTGGCCAACGGTCCGGGTGATATCTTCCGCCTCAAAGACCATCGGAGCGAACTGGTGGGACGTGAAGGGTGGCAGGACAAGTCTGTGGACAACCTGTTGGCTGCGATCGAGGCCAAGCGCGAGCCGGATGCGGCGCGGCTTCTATTCGGCCTCGGCATTCGGCACGTCGGCGCAGTAACCGCGCGCGACCTGATGAAACGTTTCGGCGACCTGGGCGCGCTAAGGCTTGCCGCCGAGCGCGCCCACGCCGGCGATGCGGACGCACTCGCGGAACTGACTGCCATCGACGGCGTCGGCCCGGTCGTTGTCGAGGCGTTGGGCGACTTCTTTCACGAAGAGCACAACAAGACGGTTTGGGACGATCTCCTTTCCGAAGTCGACCCGCCGCCATACGTGGTCGAGACGACCGCCAGTGCCGTCAGCGGCAAGACGGTGGTCTTCACGGGCAAACTCGAAACGATGAGCCGCGACGAGGCCAAGGCCCAAGCGGAACGGCTCGGCGCAAAGGCAGCCGGATCGGTCAGCCCGAAAACCGACCTGGTAGTCGCGGGGCCCGGTGCGGGGAGCAAACTGAAGAAGGCTGCAGAACTCGGTATCGAAGTGATCGACGAAGCGGCCTGGGCAGAAATCGTCAAGGCCGCAGGCTAATCCGGAACCGGCTTCGGGGTGAGGCGTAGGTCATGAAATAGCCAAGCCCAAAGGGTCGCATTCCGATGACTGCCGAATTGTCCAGCTTGCTGGGCCACCTGCTGCGCGCGGGTGGGTTCCTGCTCGTCCTCAATGAAATACGCGGCCTGGTTATGGCTGGCCCGGTACTGTGGGCGCTGGTTCAAGCGGGCTGCACGCTTGCCGCGGTTTACGCGGCGGTTTGCTCGCTCCTGGGGATACTCGCGTCCGTGCTCATTCCCTTGTTCGGGCTACGCAAGCTCGACAAGATGCGGCTTCGAGCGATTTCGCAAGCCTAGCCGCCGAGTCCGATCGACCAGTCCCGGCCGCCGCTCGTGCCGCAGAACCGTGCGTAGGCGTCCGGGTTCTGCACGATCCACAGGAAGCCTTCGATATCTTCCTGCGCAAGCGGGGGGTCGAAAGCCAACCCGCATTCGCCCGCGCGGCACCACACGACCGTTCCGTAGGCGCGCAGTTCGTGGAAATGCAGCATCGCGGTCCTGTCGGTCTGGATCGGCTTTTCGACACGAATCCTGGCGCCGTTGGCCGAGACGTCGACGATGCGGCAGCGGTGAGTTCGGTAGGGGAGAACCAGTCCAGCAGGCACACCGAGCCGAAGCCGGTTGCCGAGCCGCTTGCCCCGCGGTCGATGCCTGTGCGCCTTCCCAAACATTGCCTCGGGATAACCGCCATCTCTTAAGCATTGCTTGAGCCGTTCAATGGCGAACCCACCTCATCACGCCGCCCGCGAACGGCGTCCAGACGCCCGTCCTCACCCCGGCGGCGGCGAGCGTATCGCTCGTCCACTGGTTGCAGGTATTGCCCAGGTGATAGGTGCCGGGCGCGTCGTAGAAGACGTCCCAGTCCTCATAGCCGAGAAATGTCCTGCGCATGTCGGCAGGCACAACCTGCGCCTCTATCGCCGAGACCAGTCGGACGTATTCCTCGGGACGGAGGCGAAGGATGCGGGCGTTCTCGTCAGGCGCGGGCCGGACGTAATGGGCGACGTGGAGCAAGCCATCCCCGCCGGTCGCTGCGCGCAAAGCAGTCAGCGGCGACAGATCGGCCCAGGTCGGTGTATCGAGAAACACCTCGCGCTCGCCCCAGCTTACCGAGACGTGGGTGTAGGGCCGCTCGGCTGCAGGAATGTCGGATACCGGAAAGTCGCCGCGCCAGTCCTTTTGCGCGGTGACCAGCGGCAGGACGATCGCGGTGTGGATGCCGTTCGTCTCGACCATGATCTCGACACCGCTCGCGGGCTCAGTCCATTTGGAATTGCGCGGGATCGCACTTCCGACCCAGGCGGCGATCATGAACAGGCCGACCGCAGCGAATGCCCAGGCGAGAGCCTTGACCGCGATCCTCAGCGCACGGCGCGGCGGCGTAGCCACAGGATCGACCAGTCGCCGTTGACCATTCTGGCCGCAAGGCGGAAGCCCGCCCGGCGATAGGCGGCGCGGACGGTTGGCTCCTGCGTTTCGAGCAGGCCTGCGAGCAGGACGCTGCCACCGGCAGGCACCGCGTCCGCGAAGTCGGGGGCCAGTTCCACCAGCGGTCCGGCCAGAATGTTGGCGATCAGCAGGTCGTAGGGTCCGCGTGCTTGCAGCAGCGCGTCGTCCATCCCTGCGGCGACAACCATCGTCAGCGCGCCACGTCCCGCACCGAGCGAAACGTCGTTCGCGCGGGCATTGGCTTCGACCACGCCGGTGCAGACCGGGTCGATGTCGCTCGCCGTCGCAAGCGCGCGGGGCCACAGCGCGAGGCCGGCGAAGGCGAGCAGGCCCGTGCCTGTTCCAATGTCCGCCAGGTTGCGTACGACCATGCCGCGCGCCTTCATCGTCGCCAGCATCGCGAGGCATCCCTCGGTGGTCGCGTGATGGCCGGTACCGAACGCCTGGCTTGCGGGAATCACGAAATCGATCGTGCCGGGCTCGGGCGCGAACTCGGCAGTACGGACGCGGAACGGTCCTGCGACGATCGGGTCGAGGCCCTGCTGGCTCAGCGTGACCCAGTCCCGCGCAGCGACTTTCGATATAGCCAGTTTCGGCGGACGCGGACCGAACAGCGCCCCGACAAAGGCCGCATCGCTCGCCGAAGGCTTATGCGGGAGATAGGCTTCCACGAACCAATCGTCCGGCCGATCGTCGGCGATCTCCATGCCGACCAAAACCCATTCGGACGGCCAGTCTTCGGCTTCCTCATGCGCGAGCAGCGCCGCGCGGGCGATTTCGCGCGGCACGTCGGCCCGGATGGTCCAGCTGTCAGCCACCCTTGGTTTTCTCGTCAGCGATGCGTTTGTCGAGGGCAGCACCCTGACGCGTCGCATAATCCCGGCACTGTCCAACCGGCTCCAAGTTGTTCGCACGCAACCGGGCGATAAGATTGCTGCCCGATGGATGCGGCGTGATCAGGATGTCACACGGCAAGGCAGCAACTTTGGCAAAACTCCTGCGGAAGGACGCGACCCATGCGGGATGGTCGGTGAACCGGTAATCGTCGGCCGACACCGCCGAAAGGCTGTCGACATAGGCGATACGGCGGCAGACCGGGGGTTCGCCGGGAGAATTGCAGGCGGCCCATGTCCAGCTGAGTGCACCCGCGGTGTGGCCGGGTGTCGCCTGGGCCTTGAGCCGGTTCTCTGTCATCGACGGATCGACGTTCAGGGCGATCTCTTCGCCGTCGCGCACGATCCGATCGACCACGACTGGTGCCATGGCCGGGTGATCCAGATCGGCCTGCGGATCGTCGGGGCCGGTCCTGCCGGTGCGAAACACGTCGGCAGCCTCGGCCGAGGATACGACCTTGGCACCCGTAGCGCGAACCAGCACGGCGTGACCGCCGACATGGTCGAAGTGTTCGTGGCTCGCCAGGATGTAGCGAATGTCTGTGGGGTCGACGCCGATGGTGCGCAGGTTCGCCAGCACCACTTCGGCGCCCTTTTCGGTGCCGCTATCGATCAGGATGTGGCCCGAAGGGTCAGCGACTAGGATGGAAGAGATCCCGCAGGTCCCGACATACCAGGTGCCGCCCAGCACCTGAAACGGAGGAGCGGGCTTGTCCCAGTCGTCCCACTCCTTGCAGGCCTCGACGAACGCGGCGGCGCCGTTCGCGTCGGCCAGGCGGTTCGGCATCTCTGCCGTTGCAGGTCCGCTATCGCTGGGAGGGGGCACCGGAGCGCATCCGGCAAGCAAGGCGAGGGCGGGCAAACATCTAGCGAACATAACTGGCTCCGTTGGCATCCATCGTCGCGCCGGTCATGCTCGGCGGGGCGTCGAGTGCACAAAACACGATCATCGTCGCGATTTCCTGCGGCGTTGCGACACGGCCCAACGGAATGTCCGCGAGCAGGCCAGGTCCGCCGCGGCTCGCGAGGTAGTCCCCGGCCATGTCGGTATCGGTAAATCCCGGTGCGATCGCATAGCTGAGGATGCCGTTCGCAGCGTACTGGCGGGCGATCGTCTTGTGGAGGGCGAGCATTCCGCCTTTGGCCGCCGCGTAATGCCAGTGCGCCGGCGAATCGCCGCGGTGCCCCGCGCGGCTTGCCACGTGAACCACGCGTCCCGGCCGGCCATCGGCTTGCCAGTGCCGCACCGCGAAGCGCGAGAGTTGCGCGGCGGAGGTAAGGTTGATCCGCAACGTATCCTCCCACCCGTCGAGCCAGGCGATGTCGGACGAATCGAGCGGGTTTGCGGCGAACAGGCCGGCGTTGTTCACCAGCACGTCTATCCGTCCGCCTGCCATCTCCAGCGCGCTTTCCCACAGAGCCTGCGGAGCCTGCGGGTCGGCGAAATCGGCAGCGATGATGCCGGTTTCGGCGCGCGTCGCCTGTCCGATGACGCGGCAGCCGCGCGCCTCCAGCGCCTCGCGCGCCGCGGCCCCGATTCCACGCGATGCGCCGGTGAGAAGGATGGTGGTCATGTGTTCTCTTTCCTTCATCGTCCGTTGCGTGTCGAGCGCTTGCGCCATGCGGTCAACGCGTTAAGGGGAGGGCGCATTCGAAACGGGACCCTTTCATGGCCAACCGCCCACTTTCTCCGCATCTGCAAATCTGGAAATGGGGACCGCACATGGCGGTCTCGATCCTGCACCGGATAACCGGCGACGGCATGGCGCTGGTGGGACTGGGCGTGCTGGTTTGGTGGCTCGCGGCGCTTGCGGGCGGTGCCGAATCCTACGCGAACTTTCAGGAAATCATGGGTTCGGTGCCCGGCATGATCGTGCTCGTCGGCCTGTCATGGGCGTTTTTCAGCCACATGAGCAGCGGCCTTCGCCACTTCGTGCTCGATATCGGGGCGGGTTACGAACTGGCCACCAACAAGACCTGGTCCATCGTCGTTCCGCTGCTCGGGGTCCTGCTGACGGCAGGCTTCTGGGCGCTGGTCCTGAGCTGAGGAGAGCGAAGCAATGGGCAACGGTACTTCGATCGGCAAGGTGCGCGGGCTCGGCTCGGCGCACCACGGCACTCACCACTGGCTGCTGCAACGCTTCACCGCGATCGGCAACCTGATCCTCGGGCTGTTCCTGGCATTCAGCCTGGCGCTGCTTCCGTCGCATGACTATGCGGCGCTGCGTGCCTGGGCGGCCGAGCCATTGCCGGCGGCGGCGCTGGCGATCTTCTCGGTCAACGTGTTCTGGCACGCCCGCCTCGGCCTGCAGGTTCTGGTAGAGGATTACGTCCACACGCCCGGCAACAAGTTCGCCGCCATCGCGGCGCTCAACATTCTGGCGGTGGCCGGGGCCGGCATTGCCGTGTTCTCGATCGTCCGCATAGCACTCGCAGGAGCCGCCTGATGGCCGCCCAGAATACCAGTGTTTCAGCTTACAAGATCATCGACCATACCTATGATGTCGTAGTGGTCGGCGCGGGCGGTTCGGGCCTGCGCGCGACTATGGGCGCGGCCGAGGCCGGGCTGCGGACCGCGAACATCACCAAGGTTTTTCCGACCCGCAGCCACACGGTCGCGGCGCAAGGCGGCATTGCCGCCTCGCTCGGCAACAATTCGCCGGACCACTGGACCTGGCACATGTACGATACCGTCAAGGGATCGGACTGGCTCGGCGATCAGGACGCCATCGAATACATGGTGCGCGAAGCTCCCCAGGCCGTGTACGAGCTGGAGCACGCAGGCGTCCCATTCAGCCGGAATCCCGACGGCACGATTTACCAGCGCCCCTTCGGCGGTCACATGCAGAACATGGGCGAAGGCCCGCCGGTTCAGCGCACCGCTGCCGCGGCAGACCGCACCGGGCACGCGATGCTCCACGCGCTCTACCAGCAGAGCCTGAAGTACGATGCGGACTTCTTCATCGAATACTTCGCGATCGACCTAATCATGAAGGACGGCGCCTGCGTCGGCGTGATCGCGCTGTGTCTCGACGACGGATCGATCCACCGCTTCCGTGCCAAGTCGGTCGTGCTGGCGACCGGAGGCTATGGCCGCTGTTATTTCACCGCGACCAGCGCGCACACTTGTACCGGAGACGGCGGCGGCATGGTCCTGCGCGCCGGGCTGCCGTTACAGGACATGGAGTTCGTCCAGTTCCACCCGACCGGCATCTACGGCGCGGGCGTCCTCATCACCGAGGGTGCGCGCGGCGAAGGCGGCTACCTTACCAATTCGGAGGGCGAGCGTTTCATGGAACGCTATGCCCCGAGCGCGAAGGACCTCGCCAGCCGCGATGTCGTGAGCCGCTCGATGGCGCTCGAAATCCGCGAAGGCCGGGGCGTCGGCCCGAACAAGGACCACATCTTCCTGCACCTCGACCACATCGATCCGAAGATCCTGGCCGAGCGGCTGCCGGGCATCACCGAAAGCGGCAAGATATTCGCCAATGTCGACCTGACGCGCCAGCCGCTGCCGGTGTCGCCTACGGTCCACTACAACATGGGCGGCATACCCTGTAACTATCACGGCGAAGTCGTGACCATCGGCGCCGACGGAAACCCGGAAACGGTGGTGCCCGGGCTGTTCGCGGTGGGCGAGGCGGCTTGCGTCTCGGTCCATGGTGCGAACCGCCTCGGCTCGAACTCGCTGATCGACCTCGTGGTGTTCGGCCGCGCGACGGGTCATCGTCTCAAGGAACTGATCAAGCCGGGCACCGCGCATGACGAACTGCCCAAGGACAGCGCCGATCTGGCGCTGACTCGCCTCGACCGCTTCCGCAACGCCAAGGGCGGGGCGCCGACCGCGGAAATCCGCCGCAACATGCAGCAGGCGATGACGCAGCACGCGGCTGTCTTCCGCAACAACGACTTGATGAAGGAAGGCGTCGACAAGCTGACGGGCATCTATGCCTCGATGCAGGACATCGCGGTTACCGACCGCTCCCTGATCTGGAATACCGATCTCGTCGAGACGCTGGAACTGGACAACCTCATCGCACAAGCAAGCGTGACGATGGCGAGCGCCTACAACCGCAAGGAAAGCCGCGGGGCCCACGCGCACGAGGATTTCCCCGAGCGCGACGATGCAAACTGGATGAAGCACACCGCCGCCTGGTTCGATGGCTGGGGCGGCCAGGGCGGATCGGTGAAGATCGATTACCGCCCGGTGCACGAATACACGCTCACCGACGACGTCCAGTACATCAATCCCAAGAAGCGGGTTTACTGACGGACCGGACGCCGCCGAAGGAGGATCGTCGTTTGCCCGCCTAGGCAGGGTTGGCGATCTCTCCTGCCGCGCGCGCGAACAGGCGCGACGACAGGAACCAGAGCGAAGCGAAGAACAGGTCGATCACAAGCGTGAAGTGCCCGTCGATCAGGTGGAGTGCGCTGAACAAAACCTGCACACCCAGCACGACCAGCATGGCCCGCGCCATCAGTATGGCCTTGCCCTGCGCCACGGCTGAGACCGAGATCGCGATCAGGACCATCGCGATGTAGGTCCAGTTGGCCGGGTTGTCCTCGCTGCCGATGATACCGACGGCGAGCGTGATCCACAGTTGCAGGAAGGCGCTCGCCACCGCGACGACCACCGCCGCGCGATAGGCGATGTTGGCGCTGGCGCGGGCCGCGAGTTCGAACAGTCCGCCAACCACCGCGAACACGACCCCCGCGAAGATGAAATCACTAGCCGTCCAGTTCACTTCCTTGGTGAATTGCATGGCCACTGCAGGCAGCGCCAGCAGGGCGATGGCAAGCGTCCAGCCGGCGATCCGCAGGTTGCGCGTCGTCCGGTCACTCATCAGGTTTGCAGTCATTCGAATTCTCCTCGTCATTGCGAGGAGCCGTTTGGCGCTCTTGGCCGATGAGGGTCATGAGCCTTCGATGATGGATCGCTGAAATCCGCGCTCAGGATGTTTGGGAAAGCCTTCGGGACCAGAGAAGTGCTGCCGTCACGAAGCCGGCGAACAGCGCGGCCTCCATCGCCGTCGCGGTCGACAGCATCAGCGGGGTGAGCGTCTCGAGCCGCAGATTGGTTTGCGGAAATTCGGCGGCCAGCGATGCCAGGCTGCCGATCATCAGCCGACCGCCGCTCAACGCAATTCCGACGCCAGTGATGGCTCCGATTGCCGCAGCGATTCCGGTTCGCAGCACGGGAGACGTGCGCCCCGGACGCAAGGCGAGCCACGCGGCAAGGCCGGTCGCCGCACCCACGGTCAATCCCTCGAACGCTCCGGTGATCGATCCAGGCGCGCGGCCGAAAAACAGGGTCAATAAATCGCTGCCGACAGTTCGCCCGATGGCGCCGACCACCAGCCCTCCCAGCGCGGCGCCGACGATCATGGCCGGCGACGCCCTTCCGTTTCGGCCGGCAATCGCCATCCCGGCACCGACGAAAAGCCCGCCAGCGAGCCCGAGAAGCAAGTTGACACTCACCAGTACGAGCAGCGTGGAGGCTGCACCTATGCCCGGCGAAACGAGGCCTGCCGCGACATAGGCCAGTGCGCCGACCACGCCGGCTATCGCACCGCCGAGTGCCGCGGCGCCGCTGTCGCGTGCGATGTCGGTCCACGGAAAACGCCGCGCGTTATTCGCCACCGACTGATCAGGTCGTGGGGCATCCGACAGCGCGATAAAGCGATACCCGTAGCGCGGCACTGTTTCGATGAATCGCGGGTTTGCCGCATCGTCGCCCAGCGCACGGCGGAGGGCCCGAATGCACTGGGTCAAAGCTTCGTCCGTGACCGGCACGCCGCGCCAGACCTCGTCCATGAAGCGATCTTTGCTGACCAGCCGCCCAGGTTCGGACACCAGCAGAATCAACGCGTCGAGATATCGCCCGCTGACTTCGATCGCAGCGCCCTCGCGCGTTAGCCTGCGCTCGTCCGCATCGAGATGGAAAGGGCCGAAACGGTATTCGCCATCGGGCATGGCGCATTCGATACGGAAAAAAGCACCTGCCGCCAGCCTGTTCGGTCAGTCTGCTGTGGACGCTATCGTCGGCGGAGCATGTCCCGGTTCAGCTCGGCGACCGATCGAACACCCATGAGCCGCATTCCCCGCTCGATCTCTTGGCGCAGGATCGCGATGGCTCGCTCCACGCCAGCTTCGCCCGCCGCAGCGAGCGCGTAGAGGTAAAGACGGCCCCCCGACGCCGCAGCGGCGCCGGTCGCGAGCGCCTTGAGCACGTGCGTGCCGCGGCGGACGCCGCCGTCGCAAATCACTTCGATCCGGTCGCCGACGGCGTCCACGATCTCTTCCAACTGGTCGAAGGGGGCGCGGCTGCCGTCGAGCTGCCTGCCACCATGGTTGGACACCATGATCGCGTCGCAGCCGATATCGGCGGCGCGGCGGGCATCGGCTACGCTCATCACGCCCTTGAGGCAGAACGTGCCGCCCCAGTCGTCGCGCAACTTCTCGACCGCAGTCCAGTCCATGTCGGGATCGAGCATCCCGTTGAAATAGTCCTGGATCGATATCGCCCGCCGGCTGCCCTCGGCGACATGTGTTTCGAGGTTCGGCAGGCTGAAGCGCTCGCGGAACAGGAAGTTGAGCGCCCACGCGGGTCTGGTCGCGTACGACAGGAAGCTGGACGGGGAAAGGCGGGGAGGGGTGGTGAAGCCGCTCCGTTTGCACCGTTCGCGGTTGCCCGAAACGATCGTATCGACGGTCAGCGCGATGGCATCGAACTTCGCCGCGCGGGCGCGCTCGACCAGCGCCGCATTCAGCCCGCGATCCTTGTGGTAATAGTACTGCAGCATCTTGGGACCGGCATAATTCGCGCCGATCTCCTCGATACTGACGCTCGAGAGGCTGGAGATGCCGAACCACAGGTTGTGCCGCTCGGCCACGCGGGCGACGGCCCGCTCGCCCTGCCAGTGGAAGATGCGTTGCAAAGCCGTGGGGCTGAGGATCAGCGGCAGGCTGGTCTCGCGGCCCATGAGAGTGGTGGAAGTATCGATAGTGCCTACACCGGCGAGAACATTCGGCACGAGGTCGATGTCATCGAAAGCAGCGGTATTGCGCGCCAATGTTCGTTCGTCGTCGCCACCGCCGTCGATATAGTGAAACACCGGATAGGGCAGCCGGCGCCTGGCCAGCGTGCGGAAATCCATGATGTTGTGACAGTCGCCCAAGCTGTGCACGGCGTGGGACATGGGTCGATCGCGGTCCATTGCGTTTGTCTAGTTGTCGCAAGAGGACCTGAACAGCCATTCATCCACGCTTCAGGTTTACAGGCGTAGTCGATACAGCTACAGATGTAATCGACGTCGGGGAGGGCACGATGGCAGATACGGACATACCGTCGGAACGGATCAGTGAAGCCGAACACGCGGTCATGGAAGCTCTGTGGTCGGAAAGCCCGCTAACGGCGGTCGACGTGTGCGAACGCGTCTGTGCCGAGCGCGACTGGTCGATGCCCACGGTCAAAACCCTACTGGGCCGGCTGGTGTCGAAGGGCGCGGTTGCAACCGAACCCGACGGGCGGCGCTTTTTATATTCACCGCTGGTGGAACGCTCCGACTACCTCGGCAGCGAATCGAAGCGACTGGTCGAACGCCTTTTCGGTGGACGAGCCGCCCCGCTGTTCGCCCACCTGGCCGAATCCGAAGCCCTTACCGAGGAGGACCTCGCCGAGATCGAGGCGCTGGTGAAGGAGCTACGCCGATGACCTGGCTTCTCGACACGCTCGTCTGGACAGGGGTGCTGATCGCCCTCGTCCTTGCGGTTCGCCAGCCGGTCGCTCGGCATTTCGGGGCAAAGATTGCCTATGCGCTATGGGCCTTGCCGCTCATGCGACTGATCATGCCGCCGCTCGTACTGGAGGCCCCGACCCCGTCAGCCTTGCCAGCTGCTCAATCGGTCGAGGCCACGCCGGAACTGATTGCAGCCCTCGCGGCAATGGAAGCGGCAAGCGCTCCCTCCGCGCAGGCGCCCGCCGCTTGGTGGGAAAGCCTGACTCCGCTGCTGGTCGCGGTGTGGTTGCTGGGTGCGGCGACGTACATCGCATTGCGGCTTTTGGCCTACCGGCAATTGCGACGCGATTTGCTGGACGGTGCGTACACAGTAGGCAGCGCCGGCAACATTCGGCTTGTCGAGACCTACGCCACCCGGTCGCCGTTGGCGTTCGGGTTGTTCGACAAAGTCATTGCGATGCCGGTCGGCTTCATGGCGCTTCCGGATCGCGCGGCGCGGGATCTTGCCCTCGCGCACGAGCTTGCCCACCATCGCGCGCACGATTTGTTCGCCAACTTCGCTGCCCTGCCGCTGTTTGCGATTCACTGGTTCAATCCGCTCTCCAGGCTCGGCTGGAACGCCATGCGCCGCGACCAGGAGGCAGCCTGCGATGCCCGCGTCGTCCACGGACGGGACCGGGTCGAGCGGGCGCACTACGCAGCACTCATCGCCGGTGCAGCGGCCGCCCCCCGAGCCGCGCTTGCCGCGCCGATGGCCTGTCCGGTGCTGGGCGAGAAATCCATAATCCACCGTTTGAGGAACCTGACGATGACCGATCATTCCATCCGCCGCCGCCGCATGGGCGGTACCCTGATCGGCTTTGCGGCGCTCGCGCTGCCGCTGACCGCATCGATCACCTACGCGCAGAGCGAGGCTCCCGAAGCACCACTCCCACCCGAAGCGCCGGTTCCGTCGGCAGCACCTGATGCGCCGGAAGCGCCGACCCCGCCGCTACCGCCCGAGAGCCCGATTTCGGTGCAGCGTATCGTCATCGAAAGCGGCGATGAGGGCGAGGCCAAGGACGGCGTGAAAAAAGAGCGCCGCGTCGTCATCATTCGCGATGGCAAGGCCGAGCACCTCGGTGCGAAGGGCGCCGGCGAACACGATGCGATGCGGTTTCATTTTCGCGGGATCGACGGCAAGGAATTTAACCCCGACGACCCGAAGTTCGCAGAGGCGATGAAGCGCCTCGAGGAACGGATGGCCAATCTCGACAAGGAGATCGCTGGCACGATCGTCATCGACTCGAAGAAGATGGCGGAGCTGGGCGAAAGGTCCCGCAAGATGGCGGAGCTCAGCGCGCGTATGGCGCCTCGCGTCGAAATGTCGTGCGATGACAAGGGCGGCTCGAGCGAGGCGAAGACCGAAGACGGACGGCGCGTGTTCCGGTTCTGCCAGAAGTCGGTGCTGATGGGCGCGGCCGGTGGCCTCCGTGCGGCTCGTGCGACGATTGCAGGGAATTCCGCGATGAGCGAGGAAGTCCGCAAGGAAGTCCTCGAAGACCTCGACCGCGAAATCGAGCGGCTCGAGCGCGAGAACAAGGGCTGACGACCCTCCTACCTGGCATACCCGCGAACAGTCCCCGGTTCGCGGCGGAGGGGCGGGGACGGCGCGGCCGTCCCCGTTTTCAAATCAGCGGCGATTTCCCCGAGGCTGCGCGCCGGTTTCTTTGGAGATATCTTGGACCACCGGTTCGGAAACGAAACCAGGCGTTTCGCTCGAGGGGGCGGCGGCAGGCCCTGTATTCTTCCCGCTTGCCATTTCAACCCGGGCGAATGCCGGGCGGGCAGGATACGGGCAGTTCCGCTGTTCGCCCAAGCCTTTGAGGTAGCCGCGGCGCACCGCGCCGGCATAAATGGCGGCCTGGAAATTGCGCTGGTGTTCCGCAGCGCCCGTGAGTTCACGCAGGATGCCGCGAAACGGGATGAACGAGGCCACCACGCTCTTGGCCACCGAACCTGCGCTGATCCGGTCGTTTTCGCTTTCCACGACGTCCATGTCCGGACCCAGCGCCGCGTCGAGCGGCGCGATCGCGGCGGCAATGTCGTCGCACGTCCGAATCCCGACGCTGGCGTAGGGACCGGCCTGGGCAGCCAGCAGCGCGGACGGAATCTCATCCTTCGCCAGATTGAGGTCGGTGATCGGGGTCATCGCCACGTCCTCTGCATTCGGAGTGCGGTTCGCCGCCGGCTCGTCCTGATCCTGAGCGAGCGCGGGTGAGGAGAGCAGCGAGAGGGCGAGGGCAGCCGCAAGGGCGGCGTCAGATCTGGACATAGCGGTCACAAACAGTGTCATCGGCGGACTGAATTCCGGCGCGTAGGGCTTCGGATCGTTGTGCACTGGTGCCGTGAGTGAAGTTCTCCGCGCTGACCCGACCTCCGGTCAGGTTGTCGTCGCCGATGGCGCTGGCTGCGGTCATGCCTTCCTCGAAATCTCCCGGTTCAATGAGGTTTCGGTTCTTTCCGGCCCAGACCCCCGCATAGCAGTCGGCCTGCAGTTCCATGCGAACCTGCAACTGGTTCGCCGCTTGGGGATTCTGGCTTTGAACGCTGCGTATCTGACTCGCCACGCCGGTCAGCGTCTGAATGTGATGACCGTACTCGTGGGCGATGACGTAGTATCGGGCGAAATCCCCCTGAGCGCCGAGCTGGCGGGCCATCTGATCGTAAAACGCGGTATCGATGTAAATGGTTTGATCTGCAGGGCAGTAGAAAGGGCCCATCGCGCTCGAGCCCGGTCCGCAAGCGGTGTTCACCCCGCCTCCCGATATAAACCAGAGCCGCGGTTGCTTGAACGGAATGCCTGCTGCCGCAAAGGCCGGCTGCCAGGTTTCGTCGAGCGACTGGAGCGCGTTGCACGACTCGGTTGCGTATTCGTTCGCGGTGCACAGCTCCTGCGCTGACTGGGGCGACCCCTGCTCCTGCGTCGCCACCGGCCCGCTCTGCTGAAGTCCTCCAAGCATCGCGGCCGGGTCGACACCGAATACGAGCGCGGCAACCAGCGCGATTGCGATCGTCCCGCATCCGATTCCGCCACCCGCGCCGCCGGGAAAACCGCCACCGCCCCCGCCGACGTTGATTTTCGAAGCATCGAACGGATTGAGCCGCATGCGTAAACCCCCATCTATCGAGCGGCATCGCCGCAATGTATCTGGACAGGTGCCCTGCGGCTCGCAAGAGCGCAAGCGCAGTCCTGTCGACCGCTCAATCTGCGAAGGAGGTCAAATGTTCCTGTCCGGCAAACGCGCGCTCGTTACTGGCTCGACGTCCGGCATCGGCCTCGCCGTAGCTCGTGCCCTGCATGCCGAAGGCGCGCAGATCGTCCTGAGCGGATTCGGTGACGAGACTGAGATCGAACGCTTGTGCGAAGAACTGTCCGCGCAGCACGTCGCCGCCGATCTCACGACCCTTGAAGGATGCGAGGCGCTGATGTCAGGGGCGGGGCCCGTGGACATTCTGGTCAACAACGCCGGAATGCAGCACGTTAGCCCGATTGAGGATTTTCCGACCGACAAATGGGACGCAATCATCGCGCTGAACCTGACTGCGGCGTTCCACACCATCCGCCTGGCAGTGCCCAACATGAAGAAGGCGGGCTGGGGCCGCATCATCAACACGGCCAGCGCCCATTCCAAGGTCGCCTCCCCGTTCAAGTCCGCTTACAATGCGGCCAAACACGGCCTCGACGGACTGACCAAGACGGTCGCGCTGGAAGTTGCACCCCATGGCGTCACCGCAAACTGCATCAGCCCGGGCTATGTCTGGACGCCACTGGTAGAGAAGCAGATTCCCGATACGATGGCGGCGCGCGGATTGACGCGCGATCAGGTCATCAACGACGTTCTGCTCGTCAAGCAGGCGACCCGCAAGTTCGTCCAGCCTGAAGAGGTCGGTGCTCTGGCCGTGTTCCTATGCCGCGACGAGGCCCAGAACGTGACCGGCGCGAACTGGAGCATGGACGGCGGGTGGACGGCCGAGTAGCATCGGGACGAAAGGAAAACCGGGGGCAATCAATGCGGTACGCGTGGCTCTTGGGTGTCCTTATGCTTGCCGGTTGTGCTGGCTCGCGCCCGCCGTCCGCCATTCCTTCGTCCGACACGGCACTTCAGGCTGCCCTGACGCGGCATATTTCGGTTTTGGCTAGCGACGAGTTCGGAGGGCGCGAACCAGGCACCGAGGGTGAGGCGAAGACGCTTCGATACCTCGCTCGCGAGTGGCAGGCCGCAGGGCTGGTTTCGGGCACCAACGATCCCGCCAATCCGTGGTTCGCACCGGTCGAAATCGCCAGCAGCACGCCCGAACGCAGCACCCTTCGCTTTTCGCGGAACGGACGGGCTGTGGCCCTCCCGTCGGACGAAGCGATAATCTTCGCTTCGGGCACGCGTGGCCTGATCGAACGAGCGCCGGTGGTATTCGTCGGAGAGCAGGGCGCGCAACTTGACACGGCGGCACTGGCCGGTCGGGTCGTGCTGATGGGATGGGGTCACCCCGGGCGCACCGAGCAACGCGAGGCGTTGCTGCGCGGCGGGGCGGCGGCGGTAATCGCCATTGTCGACACCCGCGAGGAGTTCGACCGAATTGTCGGTCAGCGGAGGGACGGCAGCTACCGCCTTGCGGCCACGGACGCGGCTGACACGATCGATGGGTACATCACGCGCGGCGCGGCTGCGTCACTGATCGGGGCAGACCGGTTTGACGCATTGATGCGCGGTATGGGAGACGCGCAGTTCCGACCCGCGACCCTTGATCTTCTCGCCACGCTCGAGGCCGTTTCGACGCAAGGCAGGGTCCGGACATTCAACCTAGTCGCCAAGTTGCCGGGCAGGCGGGCGGACGCAGGTGCCGTGGTCTTGCTGGCTCATTGGGATCACTTCGGTCGCTGCGGTTCGCCCACCGATCCGGCTGCGATATGCAACGGCGCCGTCGACAACGCCAGCGGCCTGGCGGTAGTGACGGAGCTCGCGCGGCGCCTTGCGGCGGGGCCGCGCCTGCAACGCGACGTCTACTTCGTGGCGACCACTGCCGAAGAGTGGGGCCTGCTGGGCGCACAGGCCTTTGCCGAGAACCCGCCCATCCCCCTCGATACGATCGTCGCAGCGTTCAACCTCGATACGATCGCCGTCGCCCCCAAGGGCACACCGGTCGCGATCGTCGGCAAGGGGATGACCGGTCTTGACCCTGGCATCCAGCAGGTGCTCAAGGAAGCAGGGCGCCGCGAAAGCGACGAAGCGCTGGCGCAAGGATACCTGCGCCGCCAGGACGGCTGGGCATTGCTCCAGCGTGATGTCCCGACTGTATCGGTGACTAGCGCGTTCGGGTCCGCAGAAGCCCTGAAACTTTACGAGACCGAGCGGTATCACAGCCCTGCCGACAAGGCTGAAGGGATCGAACTGGGCGGTGCGATCGAGGACCTCTATCTGACCCAGGCTCTGGTCCGGTACTTCGCCGATCCGGCGCGCTGGACGGCCACCTCCGGAAAAAGCGTCACCGCCCCCTAGCCGCTGAGGCAACCTGCCGTTAGATGGGCCGCCACGAATCTCCCGGCGGAAAGCGCGAACTGTGGCACATGACGATATCCCCCTTGGCCTGACCTTTGACGACGTCCTGCTGCGTCCGGCGGAAAGCGATATCCTGCCGAGCATGGCCGACACCAGCACCATGCTGACGCGCGGGATCGGCCTGAACATTCCCGTGATCTCGGCAGCGATGGACACCGTGACCGAGGCGGACATGGCGATCGTCATGGCGCAGCTCGGCGGAATCGGGGTGCTGCACCGCAATCTCGACATCGAAACGCAGTGCGCTGCGGTGCGCGCGGTGAAGCGTTTCGAAAGCGGAATGGTCGTCAATCCGATCACCATCGGCCCCGATGCCACGCTGGGCGAGGCGCAATCGCTGATGACCGTCAACCGGATCAGCGGGATTCCCGTGACCGATACGAGTGGAAAGCTCGTCGGCATCCTGACCAATCGCGACGTGCGCTTTGCGGAAAATCCACGCCAGCCGGTTCGCGAACTGATGACGCATGACGATCTCGCCACCGTTCGCATCGGTACCAGTCAGGAAGACGCGCGCCGCCTGCTGCACCAGCGCCGTATCGAGAAGTTGCTGGTCGTAGACGACGATTACCGCTGCGTCGGTCTGATAACGGTCAAGGACATCGAGAAAGCGGTCACCTATCCCAATGCCACCAAGGACGGGAGCGGCCGGTTGCGGGTCGCAGCCGCCTCGACGGTGGGCGAAGCGGGTCTGGAGCGGACGCGTGCCCTCATCGAGGCAGAGGTCGACGTGGTGATCATCGACACCGCTCACGGCCACAACAAGGATGTCGGCCGTGCGGTCGAGGCGGCGAAGAAGCTGTCGAATTCGGTGCAAATCGTAGCGGGCAACGTCGCGACCGCAGAGGCGACTCGCGCATTGATCGATGCCGGTGCCGATGCGGTTAAAGTGGGCATCGGACCTGGTTCGATCTGCACCACGCGCGTCGTCGCCGGCGTCGGCGTGCCCCAATTGACCGCGGTGCTCGAATGCGCTGCCGAAGCCGCCAAGTCCGGCGTGCCGGTCATTGCCGACGGTGGCCTCAGGACTTCGGGCGATGCCGCAAAGGCACTTGCCGCCGGGGCCGCCTGCGTGATGATCGGATCACTGCTTGCGGGCACCGAGGAAAGCCCGGGCGAGACGTTCCTGTACCAGGGCCGTAGTTACAAGGCTTACCGCGGCATGGGCAGCGTGGGCGCGATGGCACGGGGATCGGCCGATCGCTATTTCCAGCAGGATGTGTCCGCTCTGAAGCTCGTGCCCGAGGGGATCGAGGGTCAGGTGCCCTACAAGGGTCCGGCGCGCGACGTGATCCACCAGCTCGTCGGCGGGATCAAGGCCGCGATGGGCTATACCGGTTCGGCAACGCTCGCCGACCTGCGCACGCGCGGCAAGTTCGTACGCATCACCAACGCCGGTCTCGCCGAAAGCCACGTTCACGACGTTGCGATCACGCGCGAGGCGCCGAACTACCCGACGCGATGATGACGGCATGACGCCTGCCGCACGGGTCCAGGCTGCGATCGAGGTGCTCGACGCGGTCATCGCGGCGGCAAGCGGCGCCGGAGCGCCGGCCGACCGGATCGTTTCCGATTACTTCCGCACGCGGCGCTATGCCGGGTCGAAGGACCGGCGTGCCGTGCGTGAGCTCGTCTATGCGGCGATCCGGGCCTGTGGTCCCGTGCCGGCCTCGGGACGGGCGGCGATGCTTCGCCTGAGTCAACTCGACCCCTCGATTGTAGCCCTGTTCGATGGGTCGGCCCACGGACCGGCGGCCGTCGGTAAGGGCGAAAGCCCGGCGGAAGGGGGGCTCGCGCCTGACTGGCTGGTAGCCGAACTGGGCACTTCCGGCGTCGCAGGCGAGGAAGCGGCGGCGTTGCTGGGACGAGCGTCGCTCGATTTGCGCGTGAACACCCTGAAAGCAAGCCGTGACTCGATTGAATTGCCGACGGAATGGCAATCGACTGCCGCTGTGAACGGTATTCGCGTGGAACCCGGCAGTCAGGTCGAGCAATGGGATGCGTTCCGCGACGGATTGATCGAGGTGCAGGACACCGGGTCGCAGTTGGCCTGCCAAGCGGCTGCGACACGCCCCGAAGAGATAGCCATCGATCTGTGCGCTGGCGCGGGCGGCAAGACGCTCGCGCTTGCCGCCGCGATGGAAAACCGGGGAACCCTCCTCGCCTCCGATACGGACCGGCAGCGCCTCTCGCGTCTCGCTCCCAGAGCCGCACGGGCGGGGGCCGGTATGATCGAGACGCGCTTGCTCGACCCGGGCAAGGAACTGGATGCGCTATCCGAATTCGCGGGCAGGGCCGACCTCGTTCTCGTCGACGCGCCGTGCTCCGGGAACGGAACCTGGCGACGGAACCCCGAGGCGCGCTGGCGCCTCACCCCAGAGCGGCTTGCACGATACGTCGAAGCGCAGGAGCGATTGCTGGCAATCGCGGCGGAACTTGTGGGGCCGCAGGGCCGATTGGTGTACGTCACATGCTCGCTCCTCGATGCTGAGGGTGCGGCTCAGGTCGATCGCTTTCTGGCCGGGCACAGCGAATTCTCTGCGGATCAGATCGCGCTTCCTCTGGGAAGGCCGCGAGGCAAGGGGTGGCGACTGTCCCCGTATCATGACGAAACGGACGGATTTTTCATCGCGAGTCTATCTCGCGCATGATACCCCTCGCGATTATGGCCGAGCACGAACCCGCCCGGACTGGTCGTGGCCGATGGGCCGTGAAGGAGTTGCTGATGCGTTTTGCCGCCCCCGCCGCCGCGCTTGCCGCCGTTTTCGCGATAACAGCTAGCGTGGGCCAAAGCGCCGACCACGTAACCGATCCCCGGGCTGCAGCCCTGGTCGCAGAAGGCCGCGCCGCGCTTGCCGCGGGTGATTCCGACCGCGCGGTCGATGCATTCGAGGCTGCGTTGACGATCGACCCGGCGGCGACCGGAATCCTCCTCGATCTTGCCAATGCGGCGCGCAGCAATGGTCTGCAGGGCAAGGCGATCGGCTATTATCGCGAAGCTCTGGTGCGGGAGCCGGATAACCTGGCGGCCATTTCGGGCGAGGGCGCCGCGATGGTGGAGAAGGGTGCGGTCGAGAAGGCTCGCCGCAATCTGGCGCGGCTTCAGACGATTTGCGGTGAAAACTGCGCGGAAACCCGCGCCCTTGCCGCCGCGATCGCAAAGGGACCGCAGCCGCGCGTCCTGACTGCCGAAGCGGTGATGCCCGACGCAGTGGTGACCCAACAGAACTGAACGGACGCGGCGCTCAGACGAGCGAGCGAAAACCTTCTACGACGGTGCGATAGACGCGCTTTTTGAAGGGCACGATCAGGTCCGGCAACTCGTCAGGCGCAACCCAGCGATATTCGCAGAATTCTGGCGGATCGTGCGCGTCGAGGTCGATATGATGGTCCGCGCCTGCAAAGCGGGCCAGGAACCAAGTCTGCTCCTGGCCGCGATATTTGCCGCCCCACAACTTGCCGACGAGATCTTCCGGTAAGTCGTACCGCATCGGCTCGTCGATGCGACCGATCAGCGACACGAGATTGGAACTGATGCCGGTTTCCTCCGCCAGTTCGCGCAGCACCGCGTCGGCCAGGTCCTCGTCGGGATCGACCCCGCCTTGGGGCATCTGCCACCAGTCCCCCTCGCGATTGTCGATTCGCTTGCCTACGAACACGAGGCCGTCGGCATTGACCAGCATAATGCCCACACATGGGCGATAGGCGAGTTCGCTCACGAATGGCGCTCCAGCATCAGGCGGATCGCGCCGATCAATGCCGTGACGTCCTCTTGGGCGCTGGGCAATGCTTTGCGCATGTTGATGAAGCCGTGAATCGAGCCACGCGCTTCGAGATAGACCACATCGACCCCCGATCCGATCAAGTGCGCAGCATATTCGCGGCCCGAGTCGCGAAGGGGATCCAGCGACGCGGTGATAAGGACCGTGGGCGGCGTTGCAGCGTGATCGTCGTGCAGGATCGGGTAACGGCGCTTGTGGCCTTCGTCCGCGCGGTAGCTGGCGTCGAAGAACTCCATCGAACGGGCGGTGAGGAAGTATCCTTCGCCGAAGCTCTTGTAGCTGCCCGTCTCGCCGACCGGGCTGGCGATCGGGTAGATTGGTGCCTGGACCAGAACCGGAACGGCCGCCGGTCCGTCCATGAGCGCGTGCGTCACGACAATGGCCAGGTTGCCGCCTGCGCTGTCTCCCGTAGTGACGAGGCCGGTGACCTGGAAACCGAGTTCTGCAGGGCTGCCCGCGACCCAACGGCTCGCGGCCTCGCAATCGTCGGGCGCGGCGGGGAACGGCGCCTCGGGTGCCAGGCGGTAATGGACTGCGATCACCGGCAGATCGAGCCCGCGAGCGAGCTCGGTGCAGAATGCGTTGTGCGTTTCCAGGTCGCCGATCACGAACCCGCCGCCGTGGAAGAACATGACTGCCGGCCCTGGCTCGCGGCTTTCTCGGGCATCGTACAGTCGGAGCGGTATCTCTCCGTCTGGTCCGGGACAAACGAAGTCGCGGACCACGGGGAGGGGATGCGGGTCCAGTTCGGCGACCTGCGCCATCATGACATAGGCTGCGCGCGCTTCCTCGACCGGCATTTCGTCCATGTGCGGGCGGGCCATCGCCTCCAGCATGGCAAGGAAGCCGCGCACGTCCTCGCGGACGAAGTGCACTGGATCGGTCATATGGGGTAGGGCTCCTGGGCAAACGAGCGTCGACGTTAGTTGCGCCCCTTCGTCTTTTCCACTCGACATTTTGCTGCACGAGGAGAAAAACTTGTTGGCGGGAGTGTGGGGCGGGTCCTAGGTGCCGGCCTCGCCCAAGACTAGGCGCCGTTCTCCGGCGCATGACAAGGATGCCTGATGGCTGACCAAGCCGTTTCGAAGTCGCAAGCAGCGGCTTCCACCGCTGCCCCCGATGCGGTCGTCGTTCGATTTGCCGGGGATTCCGGCGACGGGATGCAGTTGACCGGCGGACAGTTCACGCTTTCCACCGCGCTCGCCGGAAACGATCTTTCGACTTTCCCGGACTTCCCGGCCGAAATTCGCGCCCCGCAGGGTACCCTGTTCGGAGTGAGCGCGTTCCAGATCAACTTCGGATCGACCGCCATCGAGACCGCGGGCGATGCTCCCGACGTGCTTGTGGCGATGAACCCGGCGGCTTTGAAGACCAATCTCGCGGCCGTGAAGCCCGGCGGCCTCGTCATCATCGACACCGGCGAGTTCACGAAGCGCAACCTCGAAAAGGCGAAATACGACGTCAGCCCGCTCGACGACGGCAGTCTTGCCAAATGGGACGTTCTTGCGTTCGACATCAGCGCGCAGACGATCGAGGCGGTCAAGCCGTTCGGCCTTGGCAACAAGGACGCATTGCGCTGCAAGAATATGTGGACGCTGGGTCTGGCACTGTGGATGTTCGATCGGCCGCGCGCGCCGATCCACGCCTGGCTAAAGCAGAAGTTCGCCAAATCGCCCGACCTCGCCGATGCCAACATCGCCGCGCTCGACGCAGGCCATGCCTATGGCGAGACTGCCGAGCTTTCGGGACCGCTGCGGCAGGTCCATGTGGACGCGGTGCCGACCGCTCCCGGACTATATCGGACGATCACCGGTGCCGAGGCGGTGGCGCTGGGCCTTGTCGCGGGTGCGCGGCTCCTCCGCCTTCCGCTGTTCTTCGGCGGCTACCCGATCACCCCGGCGAGCGCGATCCTGCACCACCTGGCGCGGCTCAAGGAATTCAACGTCACGACGTTCCAGGCCGAAGACGAGATCGCCGCGATCTGCTCGGCGATCGGCGCGTCCTATGCGGGGCAGCTCGGCGTTACGTCGTCGTCGGGCCCCGGCATCGCGCTGAAGGGCGAAGCGATGGGCCTTGCCATCATGACCGAACTGCCGCTCGTCATCGTCAACTCGCAGCGCGGCGGGCCATCCACGGGCCTTCCGACCAAAACCGAGCAGAGCGATCTGTACCAGGCGGTCTATGGCCGGAACGGCGACGCGCCCATGCCGGTCATCGCCGCGCGCAGTCCGACCGACGTGTTCGAATGCGCCATCGAAGCGTGCCGCATTGCGGTTCAATACATGACCCCGGTCATGCTCTTGACCGACGGTTACATCGCGAATGCAGCCGAACCTTGGAAGGTGCCCGACCCGGACGTGTTCGAGCGGATGCCGGCCGAATTCCTCGACCAGCCGAATGGCCCGGACGGCACGCTGCTGCCCTACAAGCGCGACGAGCGTGGTGCGCGTCCGTGGATCAAGCCGGGGACGCCGGGCCTGATGCATCGGATCGGCGGCATCGAGAAGGCAGTCGATACCGGCCACATCGACTACTCGCCCGGCAACCACCAGGCGATGACCGACGCCCGCCAGAACAAGGTGCTCGACATCGACGTTCGCAACCAGGACGTTAGCCTGGGTAACACCTCGGGCCGGCTCGCGGTCGTCGGATGGGGATCGACGTATGGTCCGATCCACCAGGCTGTCCGCCGCGCCCGCGCGCGCGGCATGGACGTAAGCCATATCCACGTCCGCCATATCTGGCCTCTCCCCGCGAACTTGGGCGGTCTGCTGCGCGGATTCGAGAAGGTGCTCGTGCCCGAGATGAATACCGGCCAGTTCAAGACCGTGCTGCGCGATCAGTATCTCGTCGATGCACAGCCTCTGACGAAGACGAGCGGTCAGCCTTTCCAGATCGCCGAACTCGAAGCCGCGATCGCGACCTTCTTCGATGGCGTTCCGGGCGACGCCGGCGGTGACGAGGTTCCGCCCAACGAACAGCAGCTCCCCAGCCTGAAGGCGGTGAACCCATGAACGACATGACCCCCATCGTCACCACGCTCAAGGACTGGGAAACCGATCAGGAGGTACGCTGGTGCCCCGGCTGCGGCGACTATGCGATCCTGAAGGCCGTGCAGCGCACCTTGCCGCAATTGGGCGCAGATCCGGCAAAGACCGTGTTCATCAGCGGCATCGGCTGTTCCAGCCGGTTCCCCTACTACATCGAAAGCTACGGCTTCCACACCATCCACGGTCGCGCGCCTGCCGTGGCGACCGGTGTGAAGCTCGCCAACCCGGAGCTCGACGTATGGTTGGTGACGGGCGACGGCGATGGCCTGTCGATCGGCGGCAATCACCTGATGCACGTCCTGCGGCGCAACGTGAACATGCAGATCATGCTGTTTAACAACGAGATTTACGGCCTGACAAAGGGACAGGCCTCGCCCACCAGCCGCGAAGGCACGCGCAGCCCGTCAACGCCGTACGGATCGGTCGATCATCCGGCGCGGCCAGCCGCGTTCGCCCTCGGCTCGGGCGCGCGTTTCGTGGGGCGCGGGTTCGACGTATCCAAGCATCTGCCCGATGTCCTGAAGGCGGCGCATGCTCACCAGGGCGCCGCATTCATCGAGATTTTCCAGAATTGCGTCGTTTACAACAAGGACGTGTTCGAAGATTTCGCCCAACCGAAGGGCGCCGAGGACCGCCAGCTCTGGCTGGAGCACGGCGAGCCGATGCTGTTCGCGGGCGGTACCAAGGGTATCACGCTTGATCGGCAGGCGCTGCGCCTCGCAGTCGTCGATGTCGTCGATGGAGATTGGCAGGCTGCCGACGTGATCGTTCACGACGTGACCAACCGGTCGATCGCGCACATGCTGGTCGAGATGCCGTTCGGAGCCTTCCCGATGGCTCTAGGCGTCCTCTACGACGATCCGCGACCCACTTTCGAAGCGGCAGTTGCGGAGGAGCGCGAGAAGGCCAGCGCTGGCAAGGAGCCCAACCTAGCCCGCCTTCTCGCAACTGGTCAGACCTGGACCGTGGGTGACAACGCTGCCGATCCGGTCAGCAGCCGGCCGCCGGGGCAAGGTGCGCCGAATGCAGACGATCCGCGCTGACGTCAGAATTCGCTGTCCTACAAGCGGATGGGAATGGCAGATTTAGCGGGATGATCGCTGCCGACCGCCATCACCCGCCTATCGCAAGACGACACGTTCGCGCGGCAAGGCTACACCTTGTCACACAAGGTGACGCTAAACCCTTGGACTGTGTGACAAGTGTGACATGCCCTCGGCAATCGGACCGGATTCAGGCCGATGGATAACCTGACGCACAGCCTTGTCGGCGCGCTCATCGGACAAGCGGGCCTCAAGCGGAAGACAGGCCTTGCCATGCCCGCGCTGATCGTCGGCGCGAACATTCCCGATATCGACGCTGCCTGTTTCTTCTGGCTCGAAGGGGTCGAACATCTCGCGTTCCGCCGAGGGATCACGCACGGGCCGATCGCCTGTGTCATATTGCCGCTGCTCCTGGCCGCCGGTCTGTGGTGGTTCGACCGTTGGCAGGCCCGGCGCGGCAAGCGGCCGGATCGTCGATTGCCGGTGCATTTCGGGTGGCTTTATGCGCTCAGCCTTCTGGCAACGCTGAGTCACCCCGCGCTCGACTGGCTAAACGTCTATGGCGTGCGCCTGCTCGAACCATTCTCGGGCCGCTGGTTCTACGGCGACATCCTGTTCATCATCGACATCTGGCTGTGGTTGTCGATGGGCTTTGCAACCTGGTTCTCGCTACGCCGTGAGAAGAGCGGCGGTGACTGGAAGCGACCGGCGCAAGCGGCTCTGGCTGCGGTGCTGGCCTACATTGGGATCAACGCAGGCATCACCGCTGCCGCCGAGTCCGGACCGGTCGAAGCGCCGACGGGTGCCCAAATGGTGATCGCCAGCCCACCGCCCTTCGACTTCACGCGGCGCGAAGTCATCACGGGTGGTAACGGGTTGTATGCGGTCGACGGTGTCGCCCTGCCGGGTGTCCCGCTTGCCCGCTGCAATCTTCAGGCAATTGCTGAGCGCGACCCTCAGGTCCGTGCTTTCCTGAAATGGTCGCGCACACCCTTCATCGAACCGGGGCTCGATGGGGTATATCGCCTGCGCGATGCCCGCTATTACGATCCGCGGGCGCGCGATCGCTTTACGGTCGATCTGCCCGGTCTTCGATGTGCGGCGAACTAGCCGTGTCGAAGCCATCGGCGACTGCGCTTTCGGCGGCCGCTTTCGCCGGTGCGTACAGCAGCGCCGCCGCCAGGAACGCCCAGCCGGCGCCGCCCAGCCAACCGGCGATCACGTCGCTCGGGAAATGAACCCCCAGCATGACCCGGCTCCACGCGATCATCGCCGACAGCACCATCGCGGTCGCTACCAGGGTGTAGCGCACCGAATGCCGCCTGCTCATCGCCGCGAACGCCAATGCCATCGCGACGTACACGACCGCCGCATTGAAGCTGTGGCCGCTGGGAAAGCTTTCCCCGCCCGCTTCCATCAGGTGCGGCACGATCTGCGGCCGCTCGCGGCCGACGATGCCTTTCAGCGCGCTGTTAGCTATCCAGCCGCCGACCACCGTCATCGCGAACAGCGCCGCTTCTCGCCTGAGCGAGAGGAACAGCAGCGCAGCCACCGCGCCGATCGCGAACAGGTTGCGCAGGAACACGCCGCCAAGCGCGGTCGTGTCGCGAACTATTTCGAGCATCAGGTGACTGCCGGCAAAATCGAGATCGCCGTCGCGCCGCGCGGCGAGCAGACCCATTTCGTCGAGTCCGCCGGTGCGCCCGGTCAGCACCAGCCAGACCATAATCGCAAAGCCGGTCCAACAGATAGCGGCGGCAAACAGCGCCTTGCGCCGGTCGATGCCGAAGCCGCGTTCGGGCAGGCGGATACCCTCGGCAGGAAGATGATGTGGGTCGCGGATGATGTCGTCCATCGTGCGGGAACACTCGCAACAGCCAGAGTGTTCCGCAAGCGATGACTTCCCCCCAGATCGTCTGGCTGCGCCGTGACCTGCGCCTCGCCGACCAACCGGCGTTTCATGCCGCCGCAAAGGTCGGCCCGGTCATCCCGGTCTATGTGCTCGACGATGCGGCAGCGGGCGACCACGCCATCGGCGGGGCGGGGCGGTGGTGGCTGCATCACTCGCTCGAAAGTCTGGGGCGCGACCTCGCGGAGATGGGTTCGCGCATCGTCTTCCGACGAGGCGATGCCGCGCAGGAAATCGCCAAAATCGCGAAAGAGATCGGGGCGAAGACGGTCCAGGCTGTTCGGCACTACGAACCGTGGTGGCGCGCGGCGCAAGAGAGGCTGGCAAAGGAGGTCGACCTCGTCCTGCACGACGGCAACTACCTGCTGCCTATAGGCGCGGTGACGACCGGGGCGGGCGATCCGTACAAGATCTACACGCCGTTCTCCAAGGCCGTGCTGGAGCAGATGCCGCCCAGGGAGCCGATGCCGGCTCCCGACGCGCTCGACGCACCAGCTAAATGGCCCAATGGAGACGAGCTAACTGACTGGCAGCTTTTGCCCGCAAAGCCGGACTGGGCCGGGGCGATGCGCGACTTCTGGTCGGTGGGCGAGGCAGCCGCACACGATCGGCTCAAGTACTGGTCGGACTTGGTTTCGCAATACAACGAGGGTCGCAACCTGCCGTCTATCGACGGTTCGTCGCGCTTGTCTCCGCACCTTCACTGGGGCGAGATTTCTCCTGCTCAAGTGTGGCATCGCCTCCAAGGGCGCCGGGGACAGGGTTGGGCGACGTTCGCCAAGGAATTGGTCTGGCGCGACTACGCCCAGAACGTGATCGCGCAATATCCTCGCTATACCAAGGATAGCTACCGCGACGGATACGACGGTCTTTGGCGGTCCGGCCGGGACGCTCAAGCTGACTTGAGGCTGTGGCGGAAAGGGATGACCGGCTACCCGATCGTCGATGCGGGCATGCGTCAGCTTTGGCAGACGGGCTGGATGCACAATCGCGTACGGATGATTGCGGCAAGTTTCCTGGTGAAGCACCTGCTGATTGATTGGCGCGAGGGCGAACGCTGGTTTTGGGACTGCCTCGTCGATGCCGACTACGGCAACAACGGCGTCAACTGGCAGTGGATTTCCGGCACGGGCGTGGACAGCAACATGTTCCCCCGGATCATGGCTCCGCTGTCGCAGAGCGAAAAGTTCGATGCGGCCGAATATATCCGGGAATATGTGCCTGAAATCGCTCATCTGGGCGACGATGCGATCCATGACCCGGACGATGACAAGCGCGGCGAATACCCTCGCAAGATAATCGCCCACCGCGAGGCGCGCGAACGTGCGCTGGACGCCTACCGTGCCTCTCGCACCTAGTTGCCGCAGCCGAGCGCCCGGTCCATAGCCGAATCATGCACGCCAAGGGGGTAGAGAGGGGCGGCTCGCTTTTATCGGCGGGCTCGCGATTCGAGCGCAGTCCGGGCCCTGTGGCTCGTCTGATCGCTCCGGGTTTTCACAAGCTGCTCGACAGTATCGACGCGGCGCTGGAAACTGGTTCGATCCGCGCTCGCCTGCCCGATGGAAGCAACCGCGTTCTCGGCGGACGCGCACCCGGTTTCGACGCTGATGTCGATTTGCGCGAGTGGCGGGCGCTCGTCCGGCTCGCGACCAACGGGTCGATCGGATGGTATCAGGCATGGGACGCCGGTGAATGGGACAGCCCCGATCCGGTACCATTGTTCGCCCTGTTCATGGCGAACGGCGAGTCGCTCGGCGGCACCGCCCGTGCACGCGGACCCTTCCGGCTCGCCGCACGCTTTGCGCATTGGCTCAACCGCAATACCCATTCGGGCGCCGAGCGAAACATCCATGCGCACTACGACCTGGGGAATGACTTCTATGCCGCCTGGCTTGGTCAATCCATGTGCTATTCCAGTGCCGTGTTCGGCGGACCTGACAGTCCTTCGAGAATGCAGCAGTTCCTCACGCCCTTGGATTACGCCCAGTTGACCAAGGCGACGGCGATGCTGAATCGCGTCGATGCGAGCGATGCCGAACGCCTGCTCGAAATCGGCTGCGGGTGGGGCATGCTCGCTCACGCCGCTGCGCAAGGCGGTCGGACGCGGGTCGATGCCATCAGCTTGTCGGACGAGCAACTGGCCTATTGCCGCAGCAAGTCCGCCAGCCCGGCCAATCCCCGCTTTCTGAAGCAAGATTACCGCGACACATTCGGCGAATACGACGCCATCGTCAGCGTCGAGATGGTGGAAGCTTTGGGGCGAGAATACTGGCCGGCTTTCATGGATTGCATTGCCCGCAATCTGCGACCGGGCGGTAAGGCCGCGATCCAGTACATATCGATGAAGGAAAGCCTGTTCGAAGCCTATGCCGGTAGCGCCGACTTCATCCAGGCGTATATCTTCCCAGGCGGCCTGCTGATCAAATCGAGCGAGTTCCGGTCACTCGCAGAGGAACGCGGGCTCGAATGGACCGGCCAGGTCGATTTCGGAGCCGACTATGCCGAGACCCTGCGCCTCTGGCGTGAGAACTTCGATCGCGCCGTGACGGAAGGTCGTCTCCCCGCGAGATTCGACGAGCGTTTCGTGCGGCTTTGGCGCTATTACCTTATGTATTGCGAGGGCGGCTTCCGCGGAGGCGGAATCGATGTCCACCAGATTACGTTGTTCAAGTCGGTTTAGCGTAATCGGAATGCCATCAGGCGACCGGCCGGAAGACGGTTCCCCCGGTATAGCGCGCAAGGATGTTGTCATGAACGATCGGGCTCAAAAGCTCGGAGAACGCGCATCCGGCGATGCAATTGTCCCACCAGATGACCTCCGCCTGCAGCGATTCGAGACCTGGAAGGGTCAGCCAGCAGAACTGCCCGACATGCATGCGGTTGATCGCCGCTGCGGAAAAACCTGAAATCGACAGGTCATGGACGACTGTCCGGAACGGACGTCCGCCCGACGCCCGCAATTGAGCGGGAATGCTGATTTTCGTGCGCGGCGCGCAACGGTCTTCCTGTGCGGCCAAAGCATATCGGTCGGTCGTATTGATCATGCGCTGGTGCCTTCGTTCGCGTCCCTCAGGGGTCGTCCTGTCGGGGGCCACCGACCAGACTTTGCGCACGGTGCACCAACCTGCTTTCCGAAAGATTGCGTTGTTTGGTTAAGAAGCCGTCAAGGACGTGCGCGGGTCCGAGTAGGGAAGTCCTTCTGCAGGAGGCCCACGACCAGCGCAGCCACATCTTCGGGCGGCTTCACGCTTGCGGGATCCTCTCCCGGATAGGCCTTCGCCCGCATGGCAGTTCGTGTCGCCCCTGGATCGACAATTGCAACGCGTGTGTCGCCCAGCTTCTCGACCTCTAGGGCGTAGCAATCCAGAAGTGTCTCGAACGCCGCCTTGCTTGCCGCGTAGGCGGACCAGAACGCGCGAGGCGCAGTTCCGACCGAACTGGTAAGACCGATCACGCGGGCGTGACCTGCTCGTTTCAACAATGGATCAAATGCGGCCAGCAGAGCCTGAGTAGCGAGCACATTGACCGTAAGCGCCTGGCCGAGCTGCTTGGAGTCGACTTGGGTAACGGGCGTCAATGTCGGCAGGTAAGCAGCGTTGATCACCATGATATCGAGCTTGTCCCACCGTTGCGCCACGGCTGCGGCGAGGCGGGGGATGCCGTCCGGCTCGGAGAGGTCCAGCGGAGCAATAGTCGAACTGCCGCCAGCATCGTGGATCGCATCTTCCACCGCCTCGAGCGCCTTCACATCGCGTCCGGTCAGGACAACGTGTGCACCATCTCTGGCAAGAGCAATCGCTGTCGCAGCGCCAATTCCCCGACTGGCGCCGGTGACGAGCGCAATTCGGCTCTGAAGCGATGCTGTGTCAGACATTTAAGCGACCTTGTTGACGGGAAACGGCAACTGCGCGTCTTGCGGCTCGCGCGCCGCTAGATCTGTCAGGGATGTGGGATAATCGCCGCTGAAACATGCGTCGCAAAACTGCGGTCGAAGCGGGTTGCGCGCCGTTTCGCCGACCGCACGATAGAGCCCGTCGATCGAGACGAAGGCGAGGCTGTCGGCCTTGATGAACTCGCGCATCGGCTCGAGGTCCATCCGCGCCGCAAGAAGTTTCGACCGCTCAGGGGTATCGACGCCGTAGAAACACGAATGCGCCGTCGGTGGGCTGGCAACGCGGAAATGGACCTCGGTAGCACCGGCATCGCGCATCATCTCGACGATCTTCATTGAAGTCGTGCCGCGAACGATCGAATCGTCGATTAGGACGATCCGCTTGCCTTCCACAAGACCGCGATTGGCATTGTGCTTGCGCTTGACGCTGGAATGCCGCGCGCCGTCGCCCGGCTGAATGAACGTCCGTCCCACATAGTGCGAGCGGATGATGCCGAGTTCGAACGGTACTCCCGATTCCTGGGCGTATCCGATCGCCGCAGGCACCCCGCTGTCGGGAACTGCGACGACGAGGTCAGCCTTGACCGGAGCCTCGATGGCAAGTTCGCGCCCAATGGCCTTGCGCGCTTCGTAAACCGAGCGACCGTCGAAAATGGAGTCCGGCCGGCTGAAATAGACATGCTCGAAGATGCAGGGTCGGGCCTGACGCGTGCCGAAAGGATGCGTCGAAACGATCTTTCCGTCGAAATCGACCTGTACGATCTCGCCCGGGTCGACCTGTCGAACGAAATCGGCGCCCACCACGTCGAATGCGACCGTCTCGCTGGCGAACACGGTCGCATCGCCGAGACGGCCCATGACAAGCGGGCGAATGCCGAGGGGATCCCGGCAGACGATCATCCCTTCGGGCGTCATCACGATCAGCGAATAGGCGCCTTCGACGAGCCTTAGCGCATCGATCAGCCGGTCGATCGTGGTCGGATATCGGCTCGTTGCAACGAGGTGGATGATCACCTCGGTATCGGACGTCGACTGGAAGATCGCGCCCTTGCGGACGAGTTCGTCACGCAAGGTCTGCGCGTTCGAGATGTTGCCGTTGTGGGCCACCGCGAACCCGCCCGCGGCTAGATCGGCATAAAGCGGTTGGACATTGCGCAGGCCCGACCCGCCGGTCGTGGAGTATCGAACGTGACCCGCCGCCATGATACCGGGAAGTTCGGCGAGAGCTTCCTGCGACGAGAAATTCTCGGCAACATGACCCGTCCCGCGACGAGAATAGAATTCCTGTCCGTCGAAGCTGGTGATGCCGGCCGCCTCCTGCCCACGATGCTGGAGTGCATGAAGGCCAAGTGCGGTGACCGTCGAGGCATCGGGCGCGCCGATGGCGCCGAAGACGCCGCATTCTTCGCGGAGCTTGTCGCCGTCCGCGGCTTCGAACGGATGGTAAAAGTTCATGGGGCTTGGGGCCTCGCTGCTCGCGCCGCTCAATGGCGATGTTACGTCCCAAAGACAAGGGGCGGTGGTCTGTGCGATGCATCCGTTCGCCCATTGCGCCGTTCATAATCGGCCCCTAAACGCGGGGTCCCATCGCATCCCTGAACGAGACGCGCGCACCTTGCTGCTTTCCCCTTTCGAATGGACAATCGCCAAGCGCTACATGCTGCCTGGCAAAGGCGAGGGCTTCATCGCGCTCGTCGCCGGCATCAGTGTCGGCGTCGTCATGCTGTCGGTCGCGCTGCTCGTCGTGGTGATGAGCGTGATGAACGGGTTCCGCGCCGAACTGCTCGACAAGATCGTGGGCCTCAACGGTCATGCGATCGTCCAGGCCTACGGCGGTCGGCTCGATAACTGGCAGGGCATTCTGCAGGACATTCGCAAGACGCCTGGGGTAACCAGCGCGAGCCCGCTGATCGAGCAGCCCTTGCTGGTAACATTCAATGGCCGCGTCGAGGCTGTGCTGATCCGTGGCAATACCGCTGAGGATATCGCCGCGCTGGAAGAGAAAGTTGTCACGGGCAGCCTTGCCACTTTGAAGCCGGATGCCGCTGAAGTGGCGATAGGCGTGCGCCTTGCGGAGAATATAGGGGCACAGGTCGGCGATACCATCACGGTCATCAATCCGGCCGGGCGCTCCACGCCGTTCGGAACGGTGCCCCGACAGGTTGGCTACCGGGTCGCGGCCATATTCGAGATCGGTGTCTACGATTACGACAAGGCCTTCGTCGTCATGCCGATTGCCGACGCGCAGACCCTGATGCTGATCGGCGATACGATCGGGATGATCGAGGTGACGACCGAGGATGCAGACCAAGCGGCCGAGTACCTTGCGCCAGTGGCCCGGAAGCTGTCCGGCCAGGCCGTGGTCAACGACTGGAAGCAGATCAACGGATCGCTATTCGAGGCACTCGAAGTGGAGCGTGTGGCGATGTTCTTCGCCCTTTCGATGATCGTGCTCGTGGCGGCGTTCAATATACTGTCCAGCCTGGTGATGCTCGTGCGGGCGAAGACCCGCGATATCGCCATCATGCGCACGATGGGTGCAACGCGGCGATCCCTGCTCAAGATATTCGTTACCGCGGGATTTACGGTTGGTGCAGTGGGCACCGGGGGTGGGCTGTTGCTGGGCTTCCTGATCCTGACCTTCCGGCAGGGGATCGTGAACGTCATCCAGGTCGTGACCGGGCAAAACCTGTGGGACCCTTCGGTCCGGTTCCTGACCACCTTGCCCTCGCGGCCCGACCCTGCCGAAATCATCGGGATCGCGGTCCTTGCCCTCGTGCTGAGTTTCCTTGCCACGCTTTATCCCGCCTACAAGGCCGCGAGCACCGATCCGGTGCAGGTGCTGCGCTATGAATAACGGTCCGGTAGTCCGCCTCACCAAGCTGGCGCGCTCGTTCGAGCAGGGCGGGGAACGTATCGACGTGCTGCGCGGAGTGGATCTCGAAATCGCCCCGGGCGAGATTGTCGCATTGCTGGGTCCTTCGGGCTCGGGCAAGTCGACGATGCTGCAAGCAGTCGGCCTGCTCGAGGGGGGCTTTCGTGGCAAGATCGAGATTGCCGGGATAGATGCGAGCGCTCTTCCGCCGGAAGGCCGTACGCAACTACGCCGCAACCATCTTGGCTTCGTATATCAGTTCCACCACTTGCTGCCCGATTTCAACGCGACCGAGAATGTCGTGATACCGCAGCTCGTGGCGGGCCGGGCCAAGGCAGATGCCGAAGAACGAGCCCGGTCGATACTGGCTTCGCTCGGCCTGGAGCACCGTCTGACCCATCGGCCCAGCCAGCTATCTGGTGGCGAGCAACAGCGGGTCGCTGTCGGTCGCGCGCTGGCCAATCGGCCCCAGCTCGTCCTGGCGGACGAGCCGACCGGCAACCTCGACGAGCATACCGCCGACATTGTCCTGGAACAGTTCCTCGCGCTGGTTCGCGGCGAGGGCAGCGCCGCGCTCGTCGCAACGCACAATGAACGGCTGGCCCGCCGTATGGACCGAGTGGTCCGTCTCCACGATGGCTTGCTGCAATAGCGTGAGCGCTGTCTAAGGGTGCCCGGGTCCGATCGATTGCGTCACGAGGAGCTAGCCGGATGACCACCATCGCCGATTTCACCGTCCAGAAGCCCGACGGGACCCCGCTCGACCTTTCGGAAAAGCTGGGCAAGGTTCTTCTGGTCGTGAATGTCGCCAGCAAGTGCGGTTTCACCCCCCAGTACGAAGGTCTGGAAGAGCTTCAGCGGACCTACGGGGACCGGGGGTTCGAAGTCCTCGGTTTTCCGTGCAACCAGTTCGGCGCTCAGGAACCGGGCAATGCCGACGAGATCGCGAGTTTCTGCAAGCTCACCTACGATGTGACGTTTCCGGTTCTCGCCAAGGTCGAAGTCAATGGCGCTGGTGCCAGCCCGCTTTTCGACTGGCTGAAAGGTGAGGCACCGGGCCTGATGGGCAGCAAGGCGATCAAGTGGAACTTCACGAAGTTCTTGGTCGACCGCGAGGGGCACGTCGTGAAGCGCTATGGCCCCGCCGACGCGCCGAAGAGCATCGAGAAAGATATCCAGAAGCTACTCTGACATCTGTGGACAAGTCGCGACTGGCTTCCCTTTGCGAATCGGGGCGCGGTCCACCATCTTCAGGGCATGGCTTTCGCTCCCTTCGTTCCCCTGCGCGTCATGTCGAGCTACTCGATGCTCGAAGGGGCGATCGATCCCAAAGCCATAGCGCGCCTCGCCAAGGACCGGGGTTTTCCGGCAATCGCGATTTGCGATCGCAACGGGCTGTACGGCGTCGTCGCGTTTGCGAAGGCCTGCTTCGACCTCGGCATTCAGCCGATCATCGGAACACTCCTTGGAATATGCCGCGACGGTAGTCCCGAGACCATCGACTATCTCCCGCTCTACGCGCAAGATGATCAAGGCTACGCGAACCTTTGCCATTTGGTCAGCCGCGCGCACCTCGCACGCCCGCTCGAGCTGCCCGCCCACGTCTCGATGGACGACTTGGAGGGGCGCACGCAGGGACTGATCGCGCTTACCGGTGCAGGGGAGGGGGCGGTAACTCGCCTGCTGGCTGACGCCCGATCGGATGACGCCGAGGCGCTGGCGGAGCGCCTAGAACGCCTGTTTCCAGGCAGACTGTATGTCGAACTGGCGCGTCGAAGCGCGGCAGCTTGCGACAATGCCGAGGACGCGCTGCTAGATTTTGCCTACGCACGAAACTTGCCTTTGGTGTCGACCAATCCGGCGAACTTCGCCGATCCGCATTTTCACCCTGCGCACGATGCCATGTTGTGCATCGCAAATTCGACCCACATCGACGCGGCGGAACGCCCGCGCTCCAACCCCGAGGCGTTCGTCAAGTCTGCCCCGATGATGGAAGAACTGTTCGTCGACCTTCCCGAGGCGACGGCCAACACCCTCGTGATCGCGCAGCGCTGCGCTTTCGCCCCGCCCAAACGCGATCCGATCCTGCCGAGCCTGGCGGGCGACCTCGAGGGCGAGGCTCGCATGCTGGCGGACGATTCGAGGCGCGGACTTGCTGCTCGTCTGGAGAAATACGACGATCTCTCCGACGACGAGCTCAAGGTCTACGTCGACCGGCTCGAATTCGAAATCGACATCATCAACCAGATGGGATTTCCCGGCTATTTCCTGATCGTGGCCGACTTCATCAAGTGGGCCAAGGATAACGGAATTCCGGTGGGTCCGGGGCGCGGATCGGGTGCGGGCAGTCTTGTTGCCTGGGCTTTGACGATCACCGATCTCGATCCTATCAAGCTGGGACTGCTGTTCGAACGCTTCCTCAATCCCGAACGCGTCTCGATGCCCGACTTCGACATCGACTTTTGCGAAACGCGTCGCGGCGAAGTGATCCGCTACGTGCAAGCCAAATATGGCGACGATCACGTCGCGCAGATCATCACCTTCGGCAAGCTCAAGGCGCGCGCCGTCCTGCGCGATGCAGGACGCATCCTCCAAATGAGCTACGGCCACGTCGATCGCCTGTGCAAGATGGTGCCGAACCATCCGACCGACCCGTGGACCCTGCCGCGAACGCTCAACGGGGTGTCCGAGTTCAAGCGGGAGTACGACAACGACGACGATGTGCGCCGCCTGATCGACTTGGCGATGCAGCTCGAAGGCTATCCGCGCAACAGTTCGACCCACGCGGCCGGCGTGGTGATAGGCGACAGGCCGCTGGCTCAACTCGTCCCGCTCTACCGAGACCCCCGGTCGGACATGCCGGTTACCCAATTCGACATGAAACACGTCGAAAGTGCCGGGCTGGTCAAGTTCGACTTCCTGGGCCTCAAGACGCTTTCGGTCCTGCAGAAGGCGGTCGAGCTCCTTGCCAAGCGGGGAATCGAGATCGACCTGAGCGCGCTGCCGCTCGACGATGCGCAGGTCTACGAATTGATGAAGAGCGGTAACACGGTGGGCGTGTTCCAGCTTGAATCGGAGGGGATGCGCCGCACGCTGACCGCGGTGAAACCGACGAACTTCGGCGACATCATCGCGCTCGTCTCGCTCTATCGGCCGGGCCCGATGGATAACATCCCGCTGTTCGGAAAGCGCAAGGCGGGGGAAGTGCCGATCGAATACCCGCACCCGAAGCTCGAGGGTATCCTTTCCGAGACCTACGGGATCTTCGTCTACCAGGAACAGGTCATGCAGGCCGCGCAGATCCTGGCCGGTTACTCGCTGGGCGATGCAGACCTTCTGCGCCGCGCGATGGGCAAGAAGGTGCAGGCAGAGATGGACGCCCAGCGGCAGCGGTTCGTCGACGGGTGCGCGCAAGTCTCCCAAATTCCTGCGAAACGAGCGAACGAGTTGTTCGACTTGATCGACAAGTTTGCGGGATACGGCTTCAATAAGAGCCACGCGGCGGCTTATGCACTGCTGGCCTACCAAACCGGTTGGCTGAAGGCGCATTATCCGGAAGAATTCTACGCCGCGTCGATGTGCTTCGACATGCACCAGTCGGACAAGCTGGCGGCTTTCGTCGACGACGCCCGGCGCGCAGGAGTCGAAGTCGCTCCGCCAGATGTGAACCGCTCCGAGGCCGAATTCACCGTCGAGCGCACGGACGAGGGCTATGCATTGCGCTATGCGCTCGCAGGCATCAAGAACGTCGGCGAAAAGGCGATGGAGGCGCTGGTCGAAGAGCGCGAGGCGAACGGATGGTTCGATACGCTCGAGAGCCTGTTCCAGCGCCTGCCGAAGGGCTCGATGAATTCGCGCCAGCTGGAAGGCCTGGTTGCCGCAGGAGCGCTCGATGCACTCGAACCCAACCGGGCCAAGCTCTTCGCCAACGTCGACCTGCTCCTGGCCGTGAGCGATGCCGCCAACCGCGAGCGCGAGAGCGGTCAGGCGGCGCTGTTCGGCGGAGAGACACAGCCCGATACCGCGCTTCGATTGAAAGAAACCGAGGAATGGACCCGTGCCGAACGCATGGCCCGCGAACGCGATAACTTCGGATTCTATTTTTCTGCCCATCCGGTCGAGCAGTTTCGCGCCATCGCTTCGGCCAACGGAGCGCGTAGCTTCGCCTCTTTGATGGTCTCGGGCGGGCCGAGCGGAGGACGGGCGCCGGCGGTGATGGCCGCGATGGTCGAGAAGGTGAACCGGGGCCGCACCCGCAAGGGCAAGGATTTCGTTCGCGCGGATTTCTCGGACAGCACTGGCCAGTTCTCGGCGGCCTGCTTCGAAGAGTCGCTGGTCGCCAATTTCGTCAAGTGGGCGGATGAGGGCACTTGTGTGCTGCTCAACGTAGAACTCGACAGCCCCAGCCCCGACGAACCTCCGCGTGTGACGGTGCGCGGCGCGCGTCCCCTGCGGGACGTGAAGGCGGCGGCGCGGATGATGTTGAGCCTCGAGGCGCACCTGCCGGAAGCCATCGAAGCCCTCAGGGCGGAGCTCGTGCCGGGGCCCGATGGACAAGGCGAAGTTCGGGTTACGCTGCGCACAGGTGGCGAGGGGGAACCGATTGTCCGTATCGGTCGCAGCTACCAGCTTGACGGAGAACTAGCCGAACGCTTGGCAAGCATCGAGGGACTTGCCAATGTGCAGCTCACAACCCAGCGCGGCCCGAATCTGCGACTGGCAGCCTGAGCGGTCTTCCCGACCGGCGTCAGGCCGGAAGAGGAGATCGAAATGCAATTGTCCGCCCTTGGTGCGATGCAGGACTGGGACCTAGTGGTCACTCACCTGATCGACCACGCAGCCCGCGAATACGGGCAGCGCGAGCACGTGACTTATTGGGCTGACGGAACCGAAACTCGCACGACCTGGGCAGGGGTCCGCCACGATGCCTTGCGAATGACGCAGGCGCTGCGCGCTGCCGGTGTCCGCAAGGGCGATCGGATCGCGACGCTGGCGATGAACCACAGCCGCCATCTCGTTACGTGGTACGGCGCCGTGGGCGTGGGCGGTGTGCTCCACACGATCAATCCGCGCCTGTTCGACGACCAGCTCGAATACATCGTCACCCACGCCGAAGACCGCGTGCTGCTGTACGATGCGATGTTCCAGCCCATCGTCGACCGCATGCGCGACAAGTGGCCCTGCGTCGAAACCTACATCTGCTTCGATTCCGGCGAACACGCCCCGTCCTTCGAAGACTGGATCGGGGCGTACGACGGTCAGACCGAATGGGAGCCCGTCGAGGAGCGCGACCCGTGCATGCTTTGCTACACCAGCGGAACGACCGGCAATCCCAAGGGCGTTCTGTACGAGCATCGTTCGACGCTGCTCCACGCGATGGCAGGGGTGCAGCCCAACCTTTTCGACGCGGATTCGCGGACGGTGGTCCTGCCGGTGGTTCCGATGTTCCATGCAGCCAGCTGGGGCTTGCCGTGGGCCGGGACGATCCCGGGGATCAAGTTCGTCTATTCGCAGGTCAACGACCCCAAGATCCTGTGCGATCTGATGGACCGCGAGAAGGTGACCCATTCGGCAGGCGTGCCGACCGTGTGGCTCGCGATGTTCAATTACCTCGATTCGATCGGCAAGGACGTGCGTGACGTCGGCAAGCTGCGCCGTGCGATCATCGGGGGATCTGCGGCTCCGAGGTTCATGATCGAGCGCCTGATGAAGAACGGGGTCAGCGTCGCCCACGCCTGGGGCATGACCGAAACCAGCCCAATCGGCACGACAGGCTCACCGCCGGCCAATTGGGACGAATTGTCGTTCGACGAACAGGTCGAGCTTGTCATGAAGCAGGGTAGGCCGGCTTTCGGCGTCCAACTGCGCTGTGTCGACCTGGGAGATCCCACTAAGGTCCTGCCCCGCGACGGCGAGACGTCGGGCGCCCTTCAGGTGCGCGGCCCATGGGTCATCAAGCGCTATTTCAAGGCAGAAGAGGACGCGACCGACGAATATCAGTGGTTCGACACCGGCGACGTTGCCGTGATCCATCCGGATGGCACGCTGCAGCTAACCGATCGCACGAAGGACGTGATCAAGTCCGGTGGCGAGTGGATCAGTTCGGTCGAGCTTGAAAATGCGGCGGTCGGTCACCCGGCGATTGCCGAGGCGGCGGCGATCGGCATATCCCATCCCAGGTGGGATGAACGACCGATCCTCGTCTGCGTTGCCAAGCCCGATATGGTGGTGAGCGCGGACGAAATCCTCGACCATCTCCGCGACAAGGTCGCCAAGTGGTGGATGCCCGACGCAATCGAGTTCGTCGACGAAATCCCCCACACGGGCACCGGCAAGATCAGCAAGAAGGACCTGCGCGAGCGGTTCCGGGATTACAGGCTGGAGAGGGTCGAATGAGAACATTGCTGCGGACGATCGTTGCCGTGATCATCGGTCTGGCAACCTTGCTTGTTGGGCAGGCGGTGATCGAGAATGCCGCATGGTGGTGGACCAGTTCGACCGCAACGTTCGACGATCCGCTTTTGAATGCGATCAAGTTCGGCGTGTCTGCCGCCGCGGCGCTTGGCTTGGCGCTGGCGGTCGGCATTCCATCGTCGCGCCGTAGGCGTCTGGTCTAGCCGAACACTTCCTTGAACAACGAGAGCATCGCCGCCCAGCTTTGCCTGTCTGCACTCGGGTCGAAAGCCACCGGTCCTCCAGCGGGAGGGCGATTGGGATTGGTGAAGCCGTGCACCACTCGCGCGTACGAATGGAAATGCCAGTCCGCGCCTGCTCGGTCCATTTCTTCCCAGAACGCCATGACCTGTTCGCGCGGAACGAGAGGGTCGGCATCGCCGTGGCAGACGAGAATGCGTGCAGTGATCGCCCCCTGATCTGCAGGGGCACGTGTGTCGAGCAGGCCGTGAAAGCTTGCGACCACCGCCAGATCGGCTCCGTCCCTAGCCAGTTCGAGGACGGCCTGTCCGCCCATGCAGAAGCCAATCGCTCCCCGGCCTAGGCCGGGTGCTTCGCGGGTCAGGGCATCAAATGCGCAATGGAGGCGCTGGCGGTATCTGCGTGCATCGGCCCGCAAGGCGGTCGACAGCGCAACAGACGCGGCGAAATCTGCCGGCGTCTCTCCATAAAAGTCACAAACCAACGCGAGGTAGCCAGCATCCGCGAGCGCGCGCGCCTTCGCCTCGACCGCTGGGGTCGGATTCAGGATAGTCGGGAATACGGCAATGGCGGCCTTTGGTGTGTCCGCAGGACGGAACAGGGTTCCGCCCAGCGGTAGATCGCCATCGCGATATGCGACAGGCTCTTGGGTCACGCTTCGGGCAGGAAGTCGGGCACCGACAGATAGCGCTCGCCGGTATCGTAGTTGAAACCCAGCACGCGCGATCCGGGTTCGAGATCGGGCAGTTTCTGCGCGATCGCGGCGAGTGTCGCTCCGCTGGAAATGCCGACCAGTAAACCTTCCTCGACCGCGCTGCGGCGCGCCATGTCCTTTGCGGCGTCGGCATCGACCTGGATTGCTCCGTCGATGGCACGGGTGTGCAGGTTGCCCGGGATGAAGCCCGCGCCGATCCCCTGGATCGGGTGGGGCCCCGGCTGTCCACCCGAAATCACGGGTGATAGGATTGGTTCGACCGCATAGGCTTTCATGTCAGGCCATTCCGCCTTGAGTACCTCGGCGCAGCCTGTCAGGTGCCCGCCGGTGCCGACGCCGGTGATCAACGCGTCGATCGGCGCATCGGCAAAGTCGGCGATGATCTCTCGCGCCGTCGTGCGCGCATGGACCGCGACGTTGGCCGGGTTCTCGAACTGCTGCGGCATCCATGCACCGGGCGTCGAGGCGACGAGCTCGGCGGCTCGCTCGAGCGCGCCCTTCATGCCCTTTTCGCGCGGGGTGAGGTCGAACGAGGCACCGTAGGCGAGCATCAGGCGCCGCCGTTCGAGGCTCATGCTCTCGGGCATGACGAGGACGAGCTTGTACCCCTTTACCGCGGCAACCATCGCGAGGCCGATGCCCGTGTTGCCGCTTGTGGGTTCGATGATCGTGCCGCCAGGCTTAAGTGCGCCCGACTTCTCGGCGTCCTCGACCATAGAGAGCGCGATGCGATCCTTGATCGAGCCGCCGGGATTGGTCCGCTCGCTCTTCACCCAGACCTCGTGGTCCGGGAAAAGGCGTCCGAGGCGGATGTGCGGGGTGTTGCCGATGGTGGCAAGGACGCTTTCGGCTTTCATGGCAGGGCCTCCTGGGGTTTGTTCGTGTCCGCTTGTGGGGGCGGGTCGAAGGTCTTGGCAAGCCTGAGTTCGGGGAACAGGCGCGCCCAGTACAATGTAACGAATATGGCGGCGATTCCGCCGGTCACAACAGCAGCGACCGGTCCGATGACGGCGGCCAGAAGGCCGGACTCGGTCTCGCCCAATTCGTTCGAGGCAGAAATTGTGAGTGCAGACACCGCGCCCACACGTCCGCGCATTTCGTCAGGCGTATGAAGCTGAATCAGCGATTGGCGGATGTAGACCGAGACCATGTCGGCCGCCCCGGCGACGACCAGTGCGACAAGGCTGAGCCAGAAAATCTTCGAAAGCCCGAACGTGACGATCGCCAGCGCGAACACAATCACCGCGCCCAGCATCTTGACCCCGACGTCGCTCTTCATCGGAAAGAACGAGAACCAGATCGATGCGGCGGTCGCGCCGATACCCATTCCTGCTGCGAGAAGGCCGAAGCCATCCGCGCCGACCTTCAATATATCGCGAGCAAAGACAGGCAGCAGGGCGGTTGCCCCTGCGAACAGCACAACGAACAGGTCGAGCGTGATCGTCGCCATCACCAGTCGGTTGTCACGCACATAGCGGAAACCGTCGACCATGCGCTGGATCGGCCGTCGATCCTTCTGCACGGGCGGCTGTGCCACCGGGGATATCAGGAAAATGAGGAGCAGCGCGGCCGCGAACATTCCGGCGATCGACCCATAGGCAAGGTTCGGGTCGATCGCATAGAGCACGCCGCCCACGCTCGGCCCGGCGATCGTGCCGACCTGCCAAGCCATCGAACTGACCGCGATCGCCGTCGGCAGTACGGCTCGGGGAATGAGATTGGGTGCAAGCGCCGAATAGGCCGGGCCGGAGAACGCCCGCGCGATCCCGACGAACATTGCGGCCACGAACAGGAAAGGCAGCGACAGGCTTTCGGTCCACGTGAGGTAGCCGAGCATCGCCGCGTTGAGGGTCAGCAGCAGGGTGGTCCATCGGACGATCCAGCGCCGGTCATACGTGTCGGCGATCAGGCCGACGACCGGCGTCAGCAGGAACAGCGGTACGAACTGCACCAGGCCGATGATGCCCAGCAACAACGCCGACTGCTTGATGTCCATCGTCTCTCGGGCGAGGCTGTAGACCTGCCATCCGATGATGATGCCCTGAGCACTGATCGCGATCGTGCCGAGGAGCCGCGACAGGAAATAGGCGCGGAAATTCGCAATCGATAAGGGGTGCTCCGCGGTATTCACGGCACGCGCCATGGCACCGGGCGCCGCGCCTGCCAAGCAAGCGCTGCGCCTGTGCTTCTAACGATTTCTTGTCGGCTTAGCGCGCGCGGCGCAGGCGGGGGTTGGGCTGCAACGCTTCGATGATCCGAACGAAATCGTCTAGCCGGATGATCCGCTCGAACTGGAAGCCGGCGCGCTCGTCACGCGTCCAGATCACGTACGCCTCGATCCGCCCGACTTCGGGCAGGCGGATGATCACGCGATCGCCGCGCTGAAGGCCTTGCGAATCGTCCACCATGAAGCCGTGCGCTGAGATGTTCGCGATATGCAGCTTCAGGTCGCCGTGCAGCTGGTGCTCGGCGATGACCGGGTAGTCTACCGGATGCCGCGCCGCGCGCCGCAGATCGGTGACAGAAAGCTGAGCTCCGACAGACACTGTACCACGGCCCTCCGTTGCGTGTGGACCGGGCCGTGATGAACGATAATCGCTGATATTGGGTTAAAGCAGCTATCCGTCAGCCGAGAATTCCATGGCGCTTTTTGCCTAAGCTAAGGCGACCGGGGCGCGCAGCGGCACCCGGATCGGTCACCGTTTGCCCATCCAGCTTCACTGCGCCCTCGGCGATCTTGCGCTTGGCCTCGCCATTAGAAGCGGTGAAGCCGATGGCGGTCAGGGCCGAGGCAAACGTCATGCCGGGCTCAAGCGGCAGGGTGGGCAAATCCTTGCCCGCGCCGCCGTCGGCGAACGTCGCCGCAGCGGTCGCTTCGGCCGAGCGCGCCGCATCGTCGCCGCGGACCAAGCGCGTTACCTCATTGGCGAGGACGACCTTCGCGGCGTTAATTTCGCCTCCCTCGAGCGCCTCGAGGCGCTGAATTTCATCGAGCGGCAAGTCGGTGAACAACCGCAGGAACCGTCCGACATCGCGGTCGTCGACATTGCGCCAATATTGCCAGAAGTCCCACGATGGCAGCTGCGCCTCGTTCAGCCAGACTGCCCCGGCAGCGGTTTTGCCCATCTTGGCGCCGTCGGCAGTGGTGAGAAGGGGGGTGGTCACGCCGAACAGCTCGGCACCATCCATCCTGCGGCCCAGTTCGACACCGTTGACGATGTTGCCCCACTGGTCGCTGCCGCCCATCTGCAACCGCACGCCCATGGTGTGCGACAGGTGACGGAAGTCGTAGCCCTGCAGGATCATGTAGTTGAATTCGAGGAAGGTCATCGGCTGCTCGCGCTCCAGGCGCAAGCGCACCGAATCGAAGGTCAGCATCCGGTTGACCGTGAAATGCGTGCCGACCTGCTGCAGCAACTCGATGTAGCCAAGCTTTCCGAGCCAGTCGTGGTTGTTCACCATCACGGCGTCGGTCGGCCCATCGCCGAACGTCAGCAGCTTGTCGAACACGGTAAAGATGCCGGCGATGTTCTGCTCGATAGCCTCGTCGGTGAGCATCTTGCGGCTCTCGTCGCGCCCGGTCGGATCGCCGATCCGCGTTGTCCCGCCGCCCATCACCACGATTGGCTTGTGGCCGGTCTGCTGCAGACGCCTCAGCATCATGATCTGAACCAGGCTGCCGATGTGCAGCGAAGGCGCGGTTGCATCGAAGCCGATATATCCCGGCACGACTTGGCGCGCGGCAAGGGCGTCCAAGCCTGCCGCATCGGTCATCTGGTGGACATAGCCCCGCTCGTCGAGCAGGCGCAGCAGATCGGATTTATAGTCGCTCATGGCGGGCGGGCGGTTAGCACGGGGGCGGTCACATGCAAACGTATCGGTTGAAGGCGCATCTGGCGCACCCTCCCGCGCGGGTTACCGGAGTTGAGGGGCGGGTCATCGGTCTCGCCGACGACTGGCTGCGCGTCCGCTGGCGCGTCGACGGCGCGCGGGATCTGATCGTGCCGGCCTTCGCTGGGCGTGGGCGAGCCGACGAGTTGTGGAAGACAACGTGCTTCGAGCTGTTTCTGCGCTCCGACGGGCAGGACGGGTATGTCGAATTGAACCTGTCGCCCTCGGAACGATGGGCGGCCTACGATTTCTCGGCGTACCGCGCGGGTATGACCCAGCGACCGGCTTCCCGCGAACCCGACTGCACGATGCGGCTCGGAAGCAACTTCGCCATCTTCGACGCTGCGATCCCGCGCGACGTGCTGCCGGCATTGCCTGCAGCAGCTAACTTTGCCTGCGTGCTGGAGGAAGCTGGCGGAGCGCTAAGCTACTGGGCGCTCGATCATCCGGAAACGAAGCCCGATTTCCACTCTCCGGCTTGCTTCGCCGCCGTGCTTGCGCCACCCAAGCACGCATGAAATTCGGTATCGACCGGCTGCTGAGCGAGCCGGAACTGCTCAGGTCGCTGTCGGGCCGCCGGGTCGCGCTGGTGGCCCATCCGGCATCGGTGACTAGCGACCTCGTCCACAGCCTCGACGCGTTGATCGCAGCGGGCGTGAACGTGACCAGCGCGTTCGGCCCGCAGCACGGGCTGAAGGGCGACAAGCAGGACAACATGGTCGAAACGGGAGACGAGACCGATCCCGCTTACGGCATCCCGATTTTCAGCCTTTATGGCGAAGTCCGGCGACCATCCGGTCAGATGATGAGCACGGCGGATTTGTTCCTGTTCGACCTTCAGGACCTCGGCTGCCGGATTTACACGTTCGTCACCACGCTCCTCTACCTGTTGGAAGCGGCTGCAGCGCACGGTAAAGAAGTCTGGGTCCTGGATCGGCCCAATCCCGCGGGTCGTCCCGTCGAGGGTACATTGCTTGTCGCGGGCCAGGAAAGCTTCGTCGGTGCGGCCGAGATGCCCATGCGGCACGGTCTTACGATGGGCGAAATGGGCAACTGGTTTATTAGTCGCTTCGGTATCGACGTAGCATACCGGGTCATCGACATGCATCACTGGCTGCCCGAAGCGGGGCCGGGTTTCGGGTGGCCCATTAACCGGGTGTGGATCAATCCGAGTCCGAATGCTGTCAGCCTCAACATGGCGCGCGCCTATGCTGGCACGGTCATGCTGGAAGGGACCAACTTGAGCGAGGGGAGGGGAACGACACGTCCTCTTGAAGTGCTGTTCGGCGCGCCCGACCTCGATGCTGGGCAGGTCCTGGCCGAAATGGACCGCTTCGCTCCGGATTGGCTGACCGGTTGCGCCATCCGTCCTTGCTGGTTCGAGCCGACTTTCCACAAGCACGCCAAGTCTCTGTGCAGCGGATTGATGGTGCACGCGGAGCAGCAATTCTACAATCACGACTCGTTTCGACCTTGGCGGTTGCAGGCGCTCGCGTTCAAGGCAATCCGACGCCTTTATCCAGGATACGACTTGTGGCGCGATTTTGCTTACGAGTACGAGTTCGACCGCCTGGCAATCGACGTGATCAATGGCGGTCCTGCGTTGCGCGAGTGGGTGGACAACGCGACTGCCTCGGCAGCGGACCTCGACGCACTGGCTGAAAGTGATGAAGTGAAGTGGCGCGAGGAGGTCGCTCCTCTGTTGCGATACTGATTATTCGAAAACGTAGTTCGGGGGTTGACGGGGGGAAGCTAGTCGCGGACGTTCGGTTCTGAGACGGACCCAAGTCCGCACGTGGAGAGGATGGTCGTAGGATGGCGAGCATACCGTCGCAAGGAACCGCCGATCGCAACGTCAGGGTGACGCTGTGGATTCTGCTGATCGTCTACATTTTCAATTTCCTCGACCGGCAAATTGTGAATATCCTTGCCGAGCCGATCAAGGGTGAACTTGGGCTTTCGGATACGCAATTGGGGCTGCTCGCGGGACCGGCATTCGCCGTTTTCTACGCGCTGCTCGGTATCCCAATTGCACGCTATGCCGACAAGGAAGGCACAAACCGGGTCCGGCTGATCGCCGCCTCTCTGGCGGTATGGTCGGCGATGACGGCCGTGTGCGGCCTGGCGCAGAACTTCGTTCAGCTTCTCCTGGCCCGCATCGGTGTGGGAGTGGGCGAAGCCGGGTGCACGCCGGCCGCGCACTCGTTGATTACCGACAGTGTGCCGCCAGAGAAGCGTTCATCCGCCATTGCCTTCTATGGCCTTGGCGTGCCGGTCGGTTCGCTGCTTGGCCTGATAATCGGCGGTGTCGTCAACGACCTGTACGGATGGCGCGTCGCCTTGATGATGGTCGGGGCCCCGGGCCTATTGCTCGCGCTGGTAGTGCTGTACGTCATGCGCGACCCGCGCCACAGCCGTTCGGAACAGGCAATCGCAGCTGCAAGGGCGGTAGTCCCCTTGTCGACAAAGCAGGCCCTGCGCGAAATCTTCAGTTCGCGGGCGTTCGTCTACATCCTGATCGCCTCCTCGGTGGTGGCGACCCTGGGGTATGGCAAGGCGCTGTGGACGATCAGCTTCTTCATCCGCAGCCACGGCCTGTCGACGACCGAAGCAGGGCTGTCGATGGCGGTCGCTCTCGGTCTGGCCGGGGCGTTGGGCACTTGGCTCGGCGGCAAGATGGCCGACAAGTACGGACGGACGGACAAGAGGCACCTCCTGACCTTCCCCGCCTATGGCATGGCCATCGCGGCGCCCATCCTGTTTCTTGGCTATTACATGTCGGACTGGCGTCTGGCCGTCGCGTTGCTCATCGTACCGAGCATCCTGAACTCTGCCTATTACGGGCCGGCTTACGCGTGTGTCCAGGGACTGGTGGAGCCGAGAGCGCGCGCGGTGGCGGCGTCGATCATGCTGTTCGGGCAGAATCTGATCGGGTTGGGCCTAGGGCCGTTTCTCTTCGGCGTCCTCTCGGACATGCTCCAGCCCACCTATGGACAGGAAAGTGTGCGGTGGGTGCTCTACGGAGCTGCCTGGCTAGGCCTGATCCCGGCTTTCTTCTTCTGGCGCGCCAGCTTGCGGCTCAATGCGGAACTGAAGACTGGCTAGTCAGCCGGTTGCAGGCGAGGAGGGCCGGACGGTCGGGAGGGCGAGGGTCGCAGGTCGTTGATGTCGTTATGCATCTGCAGAACGGCGCACCCGTCGATCCGCTTGTCCACCGCTGCGATCAGGAGCGGCTTGTCCGGGCTGGCGGTTTCTTGCTGGAGCTTCGGTTGATCAAGCTCCTCGCGCACCCACTCGATCCTGTCGTCGCAATGGTCCTGCGTGTGCGACTTGGCCTCATCTGCCGTCAGACCGATTGGCCGGGGCGTGGATTCCGCCACGAACGGCGCGATCTACACCGTCATCGCAGCGATGAAAGGCAGCAAAATAAAGCGCATGGCAAACTCTCTTAGGCGCTGACTTTACCTCAACCTTGCTTGCGGCTCAATTCGCGCATCGCATCGTCCAGCCCGTCCAGCGTCAGCGGGTACATCCGATCGTTGACGAGTTGACGGATCAGCTTGGTCGATTGCGAATAGCCCCACTGCTGCTCGGGCACAGGATTGAGCCACACGGTCGCCGGGTAGGTATTGGTCACGCGGTGCATCCAGGTGGCGCCGGCTTCCTCGTTCATATGCTCCACGCTGCCGCCGGGATGGGTAATCTCATATGGACTCATCGCGGCATCGCCCACGAACACGATCTTGTAGTCGTGGCCATATTTGTGGAGCACGTCCCAGGTTTTCGTCCGCTCTGCCCAGCGCCGGCGGTTATCTTTCCATACGCCTTCATAAAGGCAGTTGTGGAAGTAGAAGAACTCAAGATTCTTGAACTCGGCGGTGGCCGCGCTGAACAGTTCTTCCACCAACTTGATGAAGGGATCCATCGACCCACCTACATCGAGAAAGAGGAGCAGCTTGACCGCGTTGTGCCGCTCGGGTCGCATATGGATGTCGAGCCAGCCCTGTTTGGCCGTGCCCTCGATGGTGGCATCGAGGTCTAGTTCGTCGGCCGCCCCGTCGCGGGCGAAGCGGCGCAGACGGCGCAGGGCCATCTTGATGTTACGGGTGCCGAGTTCGCGCGTATTGTCGAGATTTTTGAATTCGCGCTTTTCCCAGACCTTCAGAGCGCGCTTGTGCTGGCTTTCGCCACCGATCCGCACTCCTTCCGGATTGTAGCCTCCGTTGCCGAAAGGCGATGTCCCGCCGGTGCCGATCCACTTGTTTCCGCCCTCGTGGCGCTTTTGCTGCTCCTCAAGCCGCTGTTTAAGCGTCTCCATGATCTCGTCCCACGATCCGAGCCCCTTGATCGCCTCCATCTCTTCCGGAGTAAGGAACTTCTCGGCGATAGCTTTCAGCCAGTCTTCGGGAATATCGACCTGCTGCTGACCGTAATCGGTAAGCACACCCTTGAAGACCTTCTGGAAGACCTGGTCGAACCGGTCAATCAGCCCTTCATCCTTCACGAACGTCGCGCGGCTGAGGTAATAGAACGCCTCGGGCGTCTGCTCGATAACGTCTTTGTCGAGTGCTTCGAGCAGCGTGAGATGCTCCTTGAAGCTTGCCGGGATTCCGGCGGCGCGCAGCTCGTCGACGAAGTTGAAGAACATGACCTGGTGCATATCGCGCACGTCGCCCTTTCGCCAGCGCGATCGTCCGCGATTTGCCTTCGCCTGCTTAAACCTTCGCTAACCATGCCAACGCTATGCCTGCGGCTCGCGAAGGTGCGCACAGGGGACGCATGGAACATACAGCCATCAACATCGCCACCGGTCACGGTATCGAACGCATCTCGGCCAGCTGCGGCGAGGTCACCGTAGGTTGTACCGATGTCGCCGGCATCATCGAAGCGGTGATGACTTCGTCGCAGCGGCTGCGTTCAGAGCACTCGGCGCTGCAGGAGACCGTAGCGGCACTGGAAACGGATCAGTTGCGCGTGGCGCAGGCCAGCGACGAAGCGCGCCTTCTGTCGGAGCGTGCAATCGATCGCCTGGGCGAGGGATCGGCGCTGATTCAGTCGTCGCTCGGGCAGATCACCGAGCTGCTGGAACTGGTCGAAACCTTGACCCAGCACGTCACCGGATTCGCTGCCGCGATGGCGCAGGTTCGCTCGAGCGCGTACGAAATCGACCAGATTGCAGAAACCACCAACATCCTCGCGCTCAACGCCACTATCGAGGCGATGCGGGCCGGCGACGCCGGGCGCACTTTCGCTGTGGTAGCAAACGAGGTGAAGAGCCTTGCCAGCAGCACGCGCCGTGCCACCGAAGAGATCGGCCGAACGATCGACACTCTTGGCCGCGAGGCGGACGAGGTGATCTCCAAGATCGAGCATGGCGGAAAGGCGAGTAGCGAAGCGAAGCTATCGGTCGGACAGATCCAGCATACGATGCGCTCGGTCAACGAACTGATCGTCGAGGTCGACGGGCAGAATGACCAGATAACCCGCGCGACCGCCACGATCAGCGATCACGTCCATGCGGTTCAGGACGTGCTCGAATCCTTCGACCGCGCCGCGATCGACAACGAACACAAGCTGGCGGCAGCGCATACTCGGATCGAAAATCTGGAATTGACCGCGAGCGCTATGTTCGACGAATTGGTTAAAGCCGGATTGTCACCCGAGGACAGCCTGATGGTCGACAAGGCCCAGGCATACGCTCGCGAGATCGTCGCGATCGCCGAAACGGCTATTGCTGACGGACGCTTGACCGGTGCCGCGCTCTTCGACCGCGATTACCGCGAAGTTCCAGGCAGCAATCCGCCGCGGTTTCGCACGGCGCTGAGCGATTGGGCCGATCTACACTGGCGTCCGATCAACGACCGCGTGACGGCGGAGGGCGGTCCGATCAAGATGTGCAGTCAGGCGGACATGAACGGTTTCCTGCCGACTCACGTGTCGGATCGATCGCGGCAACCCACCGGAGACCTCGCACACGATACCAAGTTTTGCCGAAACGGACGCATCCTGTTCGACGCGATCGACCGCAAGGCAAAGGCCAGCACTGCGCCATTCATGATGGCGGTCTATCGGCAGGAAGGCGATGGCACGACCTACGAAATCGTCCGCAACGTCTATGTTCCGCTGGTTATCAACGGACAGCGCTGGGGCGATTTTGAACTCGCCTACGTGCTCTGATTGCTGGTTTCAGCGGGCGAGGCGAAGACGAATGTGATCGAACGTCGGCCCGTAAAGGCGCTGCTGGAATTCGACGCCGACATATCCGCTATCCTGCCAGCGAACAGTCGCCACGAACGGTCCGATCGTTTCGATCCGCATCGTGATTTCCATGCCTGGCTGCAGGCTGGAAAACTTGTCGAAGAAGCGGCAACCGGTTTCCGACAGGTCCTTGATGGGAATTTCCCGACGCGGGCCAGTGGCGGCTTTGTAGCTGCCCCATACCTCAAGCGGATGACGATCGGTGATGCGTGCGTCGGTCATTCGGCACCCTGGAATTCGCGATCCGGCCGCATGATAGCTTCAAAGTGACCGGTTGCAAAATCCGTAGTCTGACGGATGTCAGCTCCCCTGGCGCCTAGCCATGAAGGCCAGCCTTTCGAACAACATGACATCCTGTTCGTTCTTCAGGAGCGCGCCGTGGAGCGGTGGAATTGCCTTTGTCGGGTCTCGATCCTGTAGAACCTCCAGTGGCATATCCTCATTCAGCAGCAGCTTAAGCCAGTCCAGCAGTTCGCTGGTTGAAGGCTTCTTCTTCAGGCCAGGAACGTCCCGAATCTCGTAGAAGACATCCATCGCCTTGGTAACCAGGACCTTCTGGATGCCGGGATAATGGACCTCGATGATTTCCCGCATCGTGTCGCGGTCGGGGAACTTGATGTAGTGGAAGAAGCAACGGCGCAGGAAAGCGTCGGGTAATTCCTTTTCGTTGTTCGAGGTGATGACGACGATCGGGCGTTCCTGCGCGGCGATTGTCTCCTGCGTTTCGTACACGTCGAACCGCATCCGATCGAGTTCCTGGAGCAGGTCGTTCGGAAACTCGATATCGGCCTTATCGATCTCGTCGATCAGGAGGACCGGCAGTTCGGGCGAGGTGAACGCTTCCCAGAGCTTGCCGCGCTTGATGTAGTTGCGGATGTCGTGAACCCGCTCCTCGCCAAGCTGGCCGTCACGAAGCCGGGCGACCGCGTCGTATTCGTAGAGGCCCTGGTGCGCTTTGGTCGTCGACTTGACGTTCCATTCGATCAGCGGGGCACTAACCGCCTTGGCGATTTCGTAGGCCAGCACGGTCTTGCCGGTACCAGGCTCTCCCTTGACCAGCAGGGGGCGGCGCAAGGTAACGGCAGCATTGACCGCAACTTTCAGATCTTCGGTGGCGATGTAATTGCTGGTGCCTTCGAAGCGATCGACCATACCCATTCCTCTATGCAGCTTTACGCTTGCGTAAGACGGACGCGAAGGCAGGGCAAGGGACAACCGCGGGTCGATGCGGTTTGCGGCCAAAGGCTGATCAGTCGGAGGGTTTCGCCAGCAACACCTTGCGCGCAGTTCGCATCGCGAACCATATCGCCACTAGCACGAAGGGAATGGACACCCCGGTTACTAGTTCGACGTCGATAGATCGGTCGTAGCGCGATAGAGCTTTGGCCGCGTAGGCGACAAGTCCGACCGCGTAATAAGAGATGGCCACGATGGACAAACCCTCGACGACCTGTTGGAGCCGGAGCTGTTCGGTCGCGCGCCGTTCCATCGAAAGCAGCAGCTCGGCATTCTGACTTTCGATGCGGGTTTCGATGCGCGCGCGAAGCAGGGCGGTTAGGTCCGCCGCTCGCAGTGTCAGCTTCTCCAGCCGAGCGCCATGCGCCGCGCAAGTGCGTTCCGCCGGCAGGAAACGTCGACGGGTAAAATCGCTTAGCGACTGAAAGTTCTTCACCGGTATTGGCGCCAGATCGTCGAGTCGCTCCGTGACGAGCGAGGAGTAGGCCTTGGTAGCATCGAGGCGATAGCCGATCGCATTGCTCAGAGTCGCGAGTTCGAACGAGATCGAGGCAACCTTTTCCAGAAGTTCGTCATCGTGCGATTTGGGATCGGAAACCGACTCGGCGAATTCGCGCAACCGGGCTTCTATCGCGTCCAGCTGGGGCCATTGGGCACGCGCCTGCGGCAGACCCAGAAGGGCCATGTTCCGGTAATTGCCCAGTTCCTGCAACTGCTGGACGCGGCGCGATACCGTCACAGGGTCAACGCTGCCTGCAGATACCAGTAGCCGCCCGAACCCCTCGGTGTGGAGGCGGAAGTCTGACCAGAACTGGATACCCTCAGACGTGCGGCCGGAAACCGTCTCCGGCAGAGTGAACCCCATTCCGCCGAGCACCGCCTCGGCGTGCGCGGGATCCTTCACCAGCGTGATATGGGTCGCCCGGACGACCATGCCCGGCAGCGCATCGATCCAGTCGAGTACCGTATCGACGACGTCGGCGGGAGCACCTTCCGGCACAAAGGCCGCTATGCTCGAACCTTCGGTGTGCCGCTCCCACGCGAACTCGACCACGTTCGCAATTCTGCCGAAAGCGTGCCGCTCGCCTGCTTGGACCTGAGCGCCGCCATGCGCCAATATCTCTAGTTCGCCCGCCCGTTCGGACTGGTCGACGGTGCGGAGGACCTGCCAGACGGAGAGCGGAGCGACGAGCGCAGGCCAGCGCCGCAAATGCATCTCGTCGATGATCGTACGGCGTAAGCTGTGCTCGCGCATCGACGCACCTCCCCGTCAGTGTCGGTGAAGCTTAACAGAGGTTACAGCGAATAGCTTGCCCGACTTTCTCCGAACGGCGCCATCAAGCGTCGATAAGGTCGCGATCGAGGTCGCCAGCGTGGTTCTGGATGAAGTTGAAACGGTGTTCCGGATTTCGGCCCATGAGTTGATCGACCAGTTCCTTGATCGCGTGCCGCTGCTCGTGTTCGGGCGGAAGCGTGATGCGGATCAGGCTGCGGGTAGCCGGATTCATGGTCGTTTCGCGGAGTTGATTCGGGTTCATTTCGCCGAGGCCCTTGAACCGTCCGACCTCTACCTTCTTTCCCTTGAACAACGTCGCCTCGAGTTCGGCGCGGTGCGAATCGTCGCGGGCATAAGCGCTCTCCTTGCCCGCGGTCAGCCGATATAGCGGCGGTTGCGCAAGGAACAGGTGCCCCTTGCGGACCAGGTCCGGCATTTCCTGGAAAAAGAACGTCATGAGAAGGGTGGCGATGTGCGCACCGTCTACATCGGCGTCGGTCATGATGACGATGCGATCGTAACGGAGCTGGTCTGCGTTGCAGTCCTTGCGTGTCCCGCAGCCCAAAGCGAGGGCAAGGTCGGCGATTTCCTGGTTCGCGCGGATCTTGTCGGCGCTGGCACTGGCCACGTTGAGGATCTTGCCGCGAATCGGAAGGATCGCCTGCGTCTTGCGATCGCGCGCCTGCTTCGCGCTCCCGCCAGCGCTGTCGCCTTCGACGATGAACAGCTCGGTTTCGCCGTCGCCCTCTCCGGTGCAGTCGGTAAGTTTGCCGGGCAGGCGAACCTTCTTGGCGTTGGTTGCGGTCTTGCGCTTGATCTCGCGCTCGGCTTTGCGTTTCAGCCGTTCGTCCATCCGCTCGACGATTGAGCCGAGCAGCGCCTTGCCGCGCTCCATATTGTCGGCAAGGAAATGGTCGAAGTGGTCGCGTACCGCATTTTCGACGAGCCGCGAGGCCTCCGGCGACGTGAGGCGATCCTTCGTCTGCGACTGGAACTGTGGGTCGCGGATGAAGACGCTGAGCATGACCTCGACCCCGGTCATCACGTCGTCGGCGGAGATATCCTTGACCTTCTTCTGCCCGACAAGCTCTCCGAACGCCCTGATGCCTTTCGTCAGCGCCGCGCGCACGCCCTGTTCGTGGGTGCCGCCATCAGGGGTGGGCACGGTGTTGCAGTACCAGCTGAAAGCGCCGTCCGACCACAACGGCCAGGCGATCGCCCATTCGACGCGCCCTTGCTCGTCGGCGAAATCTTGGCGGCCGACGAAGGGCTGGGCCGTCACGCATTCCCGAGCGCCCACCTGTTCCGCAAGGTGATCGGCAAGCCCGCCGGGAAACTGGAACACGGCCTCGGCAGGAACGTCGTCCGACGCGAGCGAGGCAGCACACTTCCAGCGGATTTCGACGCCAGCGTAGAGATAGGCCTTGGACCGTGCGAGCTTGAACAGCCGCTTCGGACTGAACTGCCGATCGCCGAAGATCTCCGGGTCGGGGTGGAACGCGACCGTCGTGCCGCGGCGGTTGGGCGTCGGACCAAGCTTGCGGATCGGCCCGGTAGGCGCGCCCTTGGAGAATTCCTGGACGAACAGCTCCTTGTTCCGGGCTACTTCAACCCGCGTCATGTCGCTCAATGCATTGACGACCGACACGCCGACGCCGTGAAGGCCGCCGCTGGTTGCATATGCCTTACCCGAGAACTTGCCGCCTGAGTGCAGCGTGGTCAGGATCACCTCGAGCGTCGACTTGCCTGGGAATTTCGGATGCTCGTCCACCGGGATGCCGCGACCGTTGTCCGAGATCGTCAGGCGGTTTCCTTCGCCGAGTTCCACCTCGATCCGGTTGGCGTGCCCCGCGACCGCCTCGTCCATGGCGTTATCGAGAACCTCGGCAGCAAGATGGTGCAGCGCCCGGTCGTCGGTGCCGCCGATATACATGCCTGGCCGCCGGCGCACCGGTTCGAGCCCTTCGAGCACCTCGATCGAAGATGCATCGTAGGTGCCCGTTGTGGCGGCGGGGTTGGCAAACAGGTCATCGGACATGGGTGCGGCTATAGGCCCCGGTTTCACCGGCCTTCAACTGGTGTTGCAAATTATCGTCAGTCGCCGAACTTTGCCGGCGCCGCGTCCACCACCACGACCGATCCATCGCGCACTTCGCGGACTTCCATCGCCCGTTCAACCACCCCCGAACGCGTGAAGCGGAACGCGCCATCAAGCCCGAGAAAACCGCCGGAATCGCGAAGTCGGGAATTGGGAAAGCTGCGGCCCGGACGCCAGTCGCGGGCCACGCGCAGTGCCAAGAGGACCGCATCATAGCCCAAGGTGGACACGCGGTAGGGCGCGGCACCGAAGCGTCCGCGATAGCTGTCGGAGAAGCGTCTGAACCGCGCATCGGAAACTGCAGAGAACCAGGCACCTCTCAGGCCCGCCGTCCGGGTCACCTCGGGTTCGCCGCTCCACAATTCGGTGCCGAGGATTTGTGTAGCGCCTGCACCTCGTGGCCGCAGAACGGCCGCCGCTTGACCGGCAAGGCGCGCGCCATCGGCTATCAGCACGGTGTCGAAGCCGCCACGCTGGGCCAGACGCGTCGCTGAACTCACGATCGAAGTGTTACCGCGCGCATAGGTTTCGATGCCGGCCAAGGTTCCGCCGGAACTCGCTACCGCCGTTCGGAAGGCCGCTACGGCCCGTTGGCCGTATTCGCCTTCAGGCACGATCGCGGCAAACCGGCTTCGCCCTTTCGACCGCGCGTAGGCGACCGTGCGCGCAACCGATTGGTCGGGCGACTGGCCGATGACGAATACGTCGGGTCCGGCAATGGCGCTGTCATTCGAAAACGTGATAAGCGGCACGGCGGCGGGGCGGGCCTCGGACAGCACCTGCGGAACGTCCTCGGCCATGAGCGGGCCGAGGATTAGCTTGTTGCCGTCCGCCACGGCGCGGCGGGCAGCGGCGCGGGCACCCGCGGTTGTGTCGTAGGTGGTGATCCGAAGGTTATCTGCGTTCGTATCGAGCAGGGCCATCGTTGTCGCATTGGCAATCGACTGGCCCACCGCGCCGTTCGCGCCTGACATCGGAACCAGGAGCGCTACGCGGTGACGTGTTTCGTCGGTCGGTAGCGCTGAGCTTTCCGATGGCGTCGGCGTGGGGACCGGAGTCGGTCCGGTGGGGCCTGCACCGCCGCCCGGGATGAGTTTACAGCCCGCCAGCAGCATCGCCGCGCCTACCACGACGATCTTGCGCCGATCGATCCCGCCAATGTTCATGCTTGCCGCTCCCCGCGTGACTGGTCCATGAGGCGCGTCGTGTCCCACCATTCGACTGCGACCCTAAAGCCGGGCCTCTACATCGTCGCGACGCCGATTGGCAATCTCGGCGACATCACGGTTCGTGCCGCCGAAGTGCTCGCTGCCTGCGACGGCGTGGCGTGCGAGGATACCCGGGTCACGGGCAAATTGATGAAGCACCTCGGCCTGTCCAAGCCATTGTGGCGATACGATGATCACGCCAGCGACAAGGATCGAATCAGGCTGATCGAATCGATGTCGCTGCGGGCCGTTGCGCTTGTCAGTGATGCCGGGACGCCTCTCGTTTCGGACCCCGGATACCGCCTTGTACGGGAGGCGCGCGAGGCCGGTGTAGCGGTGACTTCGATCCCGGGACCCTGCGCGGTAATCGTGGGATTGACCCTGGCGGGGCTACCCAACGACCGTTTCATGTTTGGCGGTTTCCTGCCGGCAAAGGACAAGGCGCGGCGCGATGCTCTTGACGAACTTGGCTCCGTCCCCGCAACCTTGGTATTTTACGAAACGGCGCCGCGGCTTCTGCGCTCTCTCGAAGCTATTGGCGAGATTTTGCCCAATCGCGAAATCGCAGTGGCCCGCGAACTGACCAAGTTGCACGAGGAATGCCGCACTGGAAGTGCGGACGAACTCTCGAACTATTATGGCGCGCACCCGCCCAAGGGCGAAATCGTCCTACTTGTCGGTCCGCCACCCCCCCGCGACCCGTCCCCCGACGACGCCGAAGGCCAATTGATCGAGGCGCTGGAAACCCTGAAGCCCTCACAGGCCGCCTCCCTAGTGGCGAAGGCGACCGGCCTCGACCGAAGGGCCTTGTATGCACGCGCGCTGGAACTGCGCGGCGGATGAACCGCCAGCGAGCCGAGGCTGCGGGGCGAAAGGGTGAACTAGCCGCCGAATTCTATCTCAGGGCGAAAGGATGGTGTGTTCTCGCCCGTCGCCGCAAGACACCATTGGGCGAAATCGATCTGGTGGTACGCCGTTCCGGCGTGATCGCCTTCGTCGAAGTCAAATGGCGAAAACGGCCCGAAGAACTCGCCATCGCGATCGACGAATATCGCCTGCGCCGGGTGGCCGCGGCGGCGGAAGCGGTCGCGCACGAATATGCCACGAACGGCGAAGACCTGCGCGTCGACGTGATCCTGCTTGCGCCGGGGCGCATGCCGCAGCACATCGTCAACGCCTGGCAGCCCTGAGGAGCTTTGAATGACCCTGCGCGTCGCGGTCCAGATGGATCCGCTGGAGAGCATCAACATCGTCGGCGATTCGAGCTTTGCCTTGATGCTGAGCGCACAGACGCGCGGTTTCGAAGTGTTGCACTACGATGTGGGCGACCTGACGCTCGACGCTTCGAACCGCCTCGTCGCAAATGCTCGACCGGTCCGGGTGCAGGCCGTTGAGGGCGATCACTTCAGCGCCGGGGCGGTTCGGCGGATCGACCTCGGCCGGGACGTCGATGTCGTCCTTATGCGGCAGGATCCGCCGTTCGACATGGGCTATGTGACCGCGACGCATCTCCTCGAGCGGATCGAGACCGAAACGCTGGTCGTCAACAACCCGCGTTCGGTGCGCAACGCGCCTGAGAAAGTGATGGTGCTCGATTATCGGGAGTTCATGCCCCCCACCCTGGTAACCCGCTCGGTGGACGAGGTCCGCGCGTTCCAGCGCGAGCATGGCGCGGTCGTCATCAAGCCGATCCACGGGAACGGCGGCAAGGCGATTTTCCGGATTGCACCGGAGGGCGACAACCTGTCCGCGCTGTTCGAGGTATTCAACCAGACTTGGCCCGAGCCGCACATGGTCCAGCCCTTCCTTCCCGAGGTTGCCGAAGGCGACAAGCGCATTGTCCTGGTCGATGGCGAAGTGACAGGTGCGATCAACCGGAAGCCGGGTGAGGGCGAGTTTCGATCCAACCTGGCGGTCGGCGGGAGTGCGGAAGCGACTGCCCTTAGCCCGCGTGAAGAGGAAATCTGCGCCGCGATGGGGCCACGCCTCAAGGAACTCGGACTGATCTTCGTCGGCATCGACGTGATCGGCGGAAAATGGCTGACCGAGATCAACGTTACCTCACCCACCGGAATCGTCGCGATCGACCGCTTCAACGGGACCGACACTCCCGGAAGAATCTGGGATGCGATCGAGGCCAGACTTGGGCGTTAGGAGAGTAGAACGAATGGCCCTTCGTCACATCGTGTTGGCCGGCGCGCTTTCGACGGCAAGCACCGCGCTTTGGGCGCAGGAATCCGGGGCGACTTCGATTGACGGCCTGCTGAGTGAATTGCATTCGATCGTCGAAACCGACCGCGCCGCGAGCCATGTGCCGGGGACCGTCTATGGCATCGTCAAGGATGGCCGCCTGGTCTTCGTCGAAGGTCTGGGCACTCGCGATCCGCAAACTGGCGAGCCGGTCACCGCCGACACGCGCTTCCGTATCGCTTCCATGTCGAAGGCTTTCACAGCGCTCGCCATCCTGCACCTCCGCGATCTGGGTAAGGTCAATCTCGAGGCACCTGTCTCGCGGTACGTCCCCGAGATGGCAGGCTGGCAGCTCGCGACGAGCGATTCGCGCGCGATTACCGTCCGCGACCTCCTTCACCACACTGGGGGGCTGGTCGAAGACAATCCCTGGGGCGACCGGCAGCAAGTTCTCACCGAACAGGAGTTCTCGGCGCTGATGGCATCGGGAATGGAATTCGCGAACACGCCCGGAGCGGCGATGGAGTACTCCAATTACGGGTACGCCCTGCTCGGGCGGATTATCTCGAACGTCAGCGGCAAGAGCTATCAGAAGTACATCGTCGACACGATCATGTTGCCGCTTGGCATGTCCTCGACCACATATAACGTGTTTTCGAGCCCCGCAGGGTCCCGCGCGATCGGTTACCGGTGGCAGGACGATGGCTGGGTCCGCGAGCCCGACATGCGCGACGGCGCTTTCGGCGCGATGGGCGGGGTTGAGACGACCGCCAACGATTACGCGCGGTGGATGGCTTTCCTGCTTTCGGCTTGGCCCGCGAGCGACTCTCCGGAAAGCGGGCCGGTCAAACGCTCGACCGTTCGGGATCTCGTGTCGCTCGTAAGTTTCATGCCACCGATCGAACGCGCAGAGGCGCTGGGGCCGCCCTGCCGCCAATCGGTCGGGTATGGCGGCGGCCTGCGAGTGGTAGATGACTGTGACCTTGGCCGCGTGTTGACGCACTCGGGCGGTTATCCCGGATACGGTTCGCACATGGCTCTCTTGCCAGAGGCAGGGGTCGGCAGTTTCGTATTCAACAACGCGACGTACACGACGCTGGGGCTCACCAACTTCAAACTTATGCTGAAATTGCGACGCGAGGGCGCAATTCCGGACCGCGCAATCCCGGTTTCGGCAGGCCTCGCCCTGTCATATGCTTTGGCCAAGTCAGCTTGGGGCGCCGGTAGCGTCGAGGGCTTGCCGCTCGCTAACAACGTCGCCCCCGACCGCGACCTTGACCGTCGTGCCCGCGATATTGCCGAACTCAAAGAGGCGGTTGGCGCGTGCGATACTTCCTCGGCTATCGTGCCTAACTCAGCCATGGAGGGCCGGTTCGAATGGTCTTGCGAAAGGGGCAGGGTAGCGGGCCGGGTGCAGCGGGCACCGACGGCCGATCTGCAACTGCAGGTAATCTCGTTCGCACAAGTACACTCGCAATAGGCGCACAAAAAAAGGGGCGCCGGTTGCCCGCCGCCCCCTTTTTAAATTCAAGCGAAGAAATCAGCCTTCGTCTGAAGCCTCGGCGCGTTCTTCGATCAGGTCGGCAGGAATTTCCCCCGGCTCAAGCGAGGGATCGACGGCTTCGGTGAAGCCTTCGCTTTCCGAACGATCTTCCTCGGCCATGGCGCCGATTACATCGACACCTTGGCGCTGGAGCTCGGCCTCGTCGTCCGAACGGGCGACGTTTGCCTTGATCGTGACCATGACTTCAGGATGCAGCGCGATCGTGACGTCGTGGATGCCGAGCGTCTTGATCGGGTGACCCATCACGACCTGGCGCTTGTCGACCGTGTGTCCGGCAGCTTCCAGACCCTGGACCACGTCACGAACGTTGACCGAGCCGTAAAGCTGGCCGGCGTTCGACGACGCGCGGATCAGGACGATCTCGGCACCATCGAGCTTCTCGCCCGACTTTTCAGCGTCGGTACGGCGCTCGGCGTTTTCCTTTTCGAGGCGTTCGCGATTGGCTTCGTACACCTTGCGGTTCGCGTCGTTGGCGCGGAGCGCCTTCTTCTGCGGCAGCAGGAAGTTGCGGGCGTAACCGTCCTTGACGGTCACGACATCGCCCATGGCGCCCAGGTTGGCGACACGTTCGAGGAGAATGATGTCCATGTCGTCTCTCCTCTTACTTCACGATGTACGGCAGGAGGCCGATCTGGCGGGCGCGCTTGATCGCGGTAGCCAGCTCGCGCTGCTTCTTGCCCGATACGGCAGTGATGCGGCTCGGAACGATCTTGCCACGCTCGGACATGAAGCCCTGCAGCAGGCGCACGTCCTTGTAATCGATCTTCGGCGCGTTCTTGCCCGAGAACGGGCACGACTTGCGGCGGCGGAAAAACGGGCGGGCCATCAGTCGCGCTCCTCACGGTCGCGACGCGGCTTGCGGTCGCGGTCACCCTTGCGCATCATCACGCTCGGGCCGGTCTCGTGCTCGTCGACGCGCACGGTCAGGTAACGGATCACGTCTTCGTTGATCCGGGTCTGGCGTTCGAGCTCCGCCACGACGGCGCCGGGGCCCTCGATGTTCAGCAGCACGAAGTGCGCCTTGCGGTTGCGGTCGATCTTGTAGGCGAGGTTCTTGAGACCCCAGGTCTCGGTCTTGGTCACCTTGCCGTCGAGCTTCTCGACGATCTCGGTGGCCGTCGCGGCCAGCGCGTCGACCTGAGCCTGGCTCAGGTCCTGGCGCGCGAGAAAGATGTGCTCGTATAGAGCCATGTTCTTGCGTCCTTGTTCATGCCGATCGCTGGCTTGTCCGTCCGGATGACGGGGCCCCTCCGGCTTTCTTCGTTCCTTGCACGAGCCATTGCCCGGTCGCGAGGAAGGCGCGCACATAGCGGGATCGGGCACAAAAGCAAGCCTTGTGCGTCTGCGAACGGACGGGCAGTGCAGTCCGCAACTGGGGAGACTATATCAATGCCGGGCGGCCTCGTAGCACTGTTGGACGATATCACCGTCATCGCGAGGGTCGCGGCGGCATCGATCGACGACGTCGGCGTCGCGGTCGGCAAGGCGGGGTCCAAGGCGGCGGGGGTCGTTATCGACGACGCGGCCGTTACCCCGTCTTACGTGACGGGTCTGGATCCGGCGCGCGAGCTGCCGATCATCTACAAGATCGCGCGCGGGAGCTTGAAGAATAAGCTGCTTTTCCTGCTTCCGGGCGCCTTGCTACTGAGCTGGCTTTTGCCCCAAGCGATCACATACATCCTGATCCTGGGTGGAAGCTACCTTGCCTTCGAGGGCGCAGAGAAGGTTCTCGAGAAGCTTGGCGGCGCCAAGCACGGCAAGACGTTGGAGGATCCGATCGAGGATCCGGCGAAGTTCGAGGAGCAGCGGGTCGCCGGCGCCATCCGCACCGACCTGATCCTCTCGGCGGAGATCATGGCGATCTCGCTCAACGAGATTGCGTCGCTGTCCGACAGTTTCTGGATGCGCGCCATTGCCCTTGCGGCGGTTGGCATCGCTATCACTTTCGTGGTGTATGGCGCTGTGGCGCTCATCGTGAAAATGGACGACGTGGGCCTTCACATGGCCGAACGGGAATCGGCCGGTTCCCAAGCGATAGGCCGCTTCCTGCTTCGCGCTATGCCGGTCGTTCTCACGGCGCTTTCGCTGATCGGAACGATCGCGATGCTGTGGGTCGGGGGCGGGATCATCCTGCACAGCCTGCACGAACTGGGAATCCATGGTCCTTCTGATTGGGCCCACGGCATTCAGCACGCGGTCGAGGGGGTGACGGGTGGACTTGCGGGGATAGCGGGCTGGTTGACCTACGCGGGCATTTCGGCCCTGGTCGGATTGGTCCTCGGCCTTGTGATCGTGTTCGTTCTCCACAAAGTATTCAAGATGGGCCACGGCGTCGGAGCGAACGCCGAAGCGCACTGAACTGTCACGAGAGGCGTCGGAAAAGGGCGCGCGCAAATTCCGTAAGTGTGTCGTCTCGCGCGCCCATCACCACGATGCGGTCCCCCGGTTGCGCCAGTGAAACAATCCTCTCGGCAATGGCATCTCGCTCGGGGATGTATTCCGCACGGCCGCCTTTCGCTCCGATAAGTCGTACCACATGTTCGGAGCCGATCGTGCGGTCGACGGTCCCGCCGAAATAGACGGGATCGGACATCAGGGCTATGTCTTCAGGCCTCAATTCCCGCACAAAGGTTTCGGCCAGCTCCGCGCCCATCTGGCGCAGCGGACCGTAACCGTGTGGTTGAAAAAAGGCGATAATCCTGCCCCGTTGTTGGCGCAGGCTACGTAAGGTCGCCGCGCACTTTTCCGGGTTGTGCCCGAAATCGTCGATTACCGAGATGCCCGTTCGGGTCGTGCCGATAATGTCGAACCGGCGCGCAAGGCCCGTGAACGAAGCTAGGCACCGAACCGCGTCGGTGACGGGAACTCCGGCTGCGCTTGCCCCCGCGATCGCCGCAAGCGCGTTGGACAGGTTGTGCCGACCCGGCATCGCAAGCGCCAACGGATGGTGCGATCCGTCGCGCCGATCGACCACGGTCGCCGCGATAGACGTGGCCGCGAAGGTAATGGAGTCGGCTACGACTCCGATATCTGCCGACGTCGCCTCGATCCCGAAAACGACCCGGCTGGTCGCCGCATCTGCAAGTGCAAAGGCTTCTGGGTCGTCGGCGTTGACCGCAGTGGCTATCGATTGGCGAAGAAAGTCGCCGAACAACTGGCGCAATTCTTCCATGCTCCTGTGATCGAGGCTCACGTTGAGAAGGATTCCGACAGCGGGTTTGTAGAGAGCGATAGAACCGTCGCTCTCGTCCACTTCGCTCACGTAAAGTGTGCTGCTTCCGACATGCGCGCTGGCGAACGGATTGTCGGGCGAAATGAAGTTCTTCATCACCGCGCCGTTCATGATCGTCGGCTCGCGGCCGATGGCGTGGAGTATCCAGCCCAGCATCGCGGTTACGGTCGATTTGCCGCTGGTTCCCGCCACGGCAACCCCGGTTTCAGCGGCGTTGAAAAGCGCAGCATTCAGGTCTGCGCGGCTCATACGCCTGCAGCCAAGCTCTCGCGCCTTGACGATCTCGGCGACGGTGTCTTCCACTGCAGCGCTTGCAACGACGATCTGGTCCGCGCTGGCAACTCCGCTGCCATCCTGCGGGTAAAGCGCAAAGCCATTGCGTTCGAGCCAACCGAACTTGTCGCTGCTCCGCCCCTGATCGCGGCTGCGATCCGACCCGGCAACTTCGCCCCCCAGACCGTGTACGATCTGGGCGAGGGGGAGCATTCCCGATCCTCCTATGCCGCAGAAGAACCAGGAATGAGCGGCGGGATCGATCGTCGTGTCCATGAGCGGCAAGGTGCCTAGGCGGGGCTGACCGAATTGTGAAGCGCTGCTAGTGGTCGCAAATGACCCGTATCGCCATCTGCGCGCCGGCCACGCCGATCAGCCACACCGTCGCCGAGGCGGTCACAGAGCTTGCCTCTCGGGAGTTTCCCGACTTGGAACTGGCATTTCACGAACAGTGCTTTGCCGAGCAGGGACATTTTGCCGGCCCGGATCATGTACGGCTCGCGGCGCTCCTGGAATGTGCCAACGATCCTGGAACTGCAGCGGTATGGTTTGCAAAAGGGGGCTACGGCTCGAACCGCATTGCCCGCGAAGCGATCGCGGAGCTGGGCACTGGCGCAGCAGACAAGACCTTTCTCGGCTACTCCGACTGCGGCTTCCTTCTTGCCGGACTTTATCGCGAAGGGATTGGCCGACCCGTCCATGGCCCGATGCCGGTCGATATGCGGCGAGAGGGAGGGGAAGATGCCGTCCGCCGCGCGCTGGCCTGGATGTCCGGGAGCGACGACGGTCTCGAGCCGGAGATCGCGTCTGCCCCTGTCGCAGCTTTCAACCTAATGACGCTGTCCTCGATCCTAGGCACCAGTCTCATGCCCGATCTCGGTGGCCATGTCGTCATGGTCGAGGAGGTCGCCGAGCACCTCTATGCAATCGATCGCCTGCTTTTTCATGTCACCGCCAGGCTCGCCGACGCCAGGATTGCCGGCCTTCGCTTGGGTCAGGTTACCAACGTGCCGGAGAACGACCGGCCCTTCGGATCCGAGCCGGAAGAAATGGCGCGTTTCTGGTGCGAGCGGCACGGTATACCCTTTCTGGGGCGCGCCGAAATCGGGCATTCGGCTGCCAACATGATCGTCCCATTCGGGGTTGCGGCGGGTTCCACGCGCTCATAACGCGCGGGCTCGTTTGAGAGAGGATTGCGATGCGAGCGTTCGTTTTTCCCGGGCAGGGCAGTCAGAAGGTCGGCATGGGCGTCGAACTGGCGGGCGCCAGCCCCGTGGCACGCGAGGTCTTTCAGGAAGTCGACGATGCGCTTGGCCAGAAATTGTCGGCGATCATGGCCGAAGGGCCGGAAGACCAGTTGCTTCTCACTGAGAATGCGCAGCCTGCGATCATGGCGAATGCCATCGCGGTCCTGCGGGTGTTGCAGAAGGAAGGCGGCATCACGCTGACCGAAGTGGCCGATTGCGTCGCCGGACACAGCCTTGGCGAATACACTGCCCTTTGCGCCGCAGGATCGTTCACGTTGGCCGATACGGCTCGGCTGTTGAAGCTTCGAGGACAGGCGATGCAGGCCGCGGTGCCGGTCGGGGTCGGAGCTATGTGCGCACTATTGGGGGCCGACCTCGAGAAGGCGCAGGCGCTGGCCGATGCCGCTGCCGAGGGACAGGTTTGCCAGGTGGCGAATGACAACGATCCCACGCAGGTGGTGCTTTCCGGCCATCGCGAGGCGATCGAGCGCGCCGTAGCGATGGTGAAGGACCATGGAATCAAGCGTGGCGTTCTGCTCCCGGTATCCGCACCGTTCCACTGCGACCTGATGCGCCCTGCAGCCGATGCGATGGAGCGAGCGCTCGATCAGACGCCGCCCGGCGCGTTGCACCTGCCGATCTATGCCAACGTCACCGCTTCGGCAGTTGCCGATCCGGCCGAGGTATCGCGCCTCCTTGTAGAGCAGGTGTGCGGGCGGGTCCGGTGGCGCGAGAGCGTGCTTGCGATGCGCGCCGCGGGCGTCGAGCATTTCGTCGAATTGGGCGGCAAGGTCCTGGGTCCGATGATCGGACGCATCGACGCTGATGCGACCGTGACGAGTGTGGCTACCATGGCCGACATCGAAGCGCTGGCGAAGGAGATCGGATGATGTTCAACCTCGAAGGCATGACCGCCCTCGTCACCGGGGCCAGTGGCGGCATCGGCTCGGCGATCGCCTATTCGCTGGCCCGCCAGGGTGCGCGGATCGCTCTGTCCGGTTCCAATGGTGAAAAGCTGCGAATTTTCCGCGAGCAACTCAATCGCGAGCTCGGCGGCGATCACGTCGAGATTACCTGCGACCTGTCGAACACGACCCAAGTCGAAGAGCTCGTGCCTGCGACCATCGATACGTTCGGCAAGCTCGACATTCTCGTCAACAACGCGGGGATCACACGCGACAATCTGGCAATGCGAATGAAGGACGAGGAGTGGGACGCGGTGATCCGCATCAACCTCGAGGCGGCTTTTCGGCTCATGCGTGCTTCAGCCAAGCCGATGATGAAGGCGCGCTTCGGTCGGATCGTGACCATCACCAGCGTCGTCGGCGCGACAGGCAATCCGGGGCAGGCGAACTATGCCGCGGCCAAGGGCGGACTGACCGCAATGTCGAAGGCGCTGGCGCAGGAACTCGCAACGCGCGGGATAACCGTGAACTGCGTCGCACCGGGTTTCATTCGCACCGCGATGACCGACGCCCTGCCGGACGCGCAGAAGGAAGCGCTCAATGCGCGCATCCCGATGGGCCGGATGGGCGAGGGCGAAGATATCGGCGCCGCGGTTGCCTATCTCGCTTCCAGAGAGGCGGGATACGTCACCGGACAGACGCTGCACGTCAACGGCGGCATGGCGATGCTGTCCTGAGAGGCTTTATCCCCAAGGAATCGGCGCACCGCCACCTTGGTTCTTGCCCCGGGCGACCTCACCGCTAAGGATAATTCACGAATTTCCGGCGCTCGCAGGCGAATCCGGTCGCGGATTTGCCGGTGCGCGCGAGAGGGGTGAAAGTAAGGACCGATGAAGGCCACGATCGAACGCGCGACGCTGCTGCGCTGCCTGTCCCACGTGCAGTCGGTGGTGGAACGCCGCAACACTATCCCCATCCTTTCCAACGTCCTGATCGACGCATCGGATGGCGGATCGCTCAAGGTCATGGCGACCGACCTTGATCTTCAGGTCGTCGAGCACATGGCGGCCGCCTCGGTCGAGAGCCCGGGCGCGATCACGGTGTCGGCGCACCTCCTGTTCGACATCGCCCGCAAGCTTCCCGAAGGCAGCCAGGTGAGCCTGGAGACGGCGGACAACCGGATGGCGGTCAAGGCCGGACGCAGCCGCTTCTCCCTGCCGACACTGCCGCGCGACGATTTTCCCGTCATCGTCGAGGGCGACCTGCCGACGAGCTTCGAACTTCCTGCGAAGACGCTCGCCGAGATGATTGACCGCACGCGTTTCGCGATCTCGACCGAGGAAACGCGGTATTACCTCAACGGCATTTTCCTGCACGTTTCGGACGAAGATCAGCCTGTGCTCAAGGCGGCGGCCACCGACGGCCATCGCTTGGCGCGCTTCACGCTTCCCCGTCCCGACGGGGCGGAAGGGATGCCGGACGTGATCGTGCCGCGCAAAGCGGTCGCGGAACTGCGCAAGCTGCTCGAAGAATCGCTCGACGCGAGCGTGCAGATCAACCTTTCGGCCAGCAAGATCCGCTTCACGATGGGCGGAGAGGGCGGGGTAGTCCTGACCAGCAAGCTGATCGACGGAACCTTCCCGGACTATTCGCGGGTCATCCCGACCGGAAACGACAAGCTCCTCAAGCTCGATCCGCGCTCGTTCTACGAAGGCGTCGATCGCGTGGCGACCATTGCGACCGAGAAGACTCGCGCGGTCAAGATGGGCCTCGAGACCGACAAGGTCACGCTCTCGGTCACGTCGCCCGACAATGGCACCGCTGCCGAGGAAGTCCCCGCCGATTACCGCGCCGAGGCGATGGAGATCGGCTTCAACGCCAATTACCTGAAGGACATTCTCCATCAGATCGATGGCGACACGGTGGAACTCCACCTTGCCGACCCCGGCGCACCGACACTGATCCGCCAGGATGAGAAGAGCCCGGCTCTTTATGTCCTGATGCCGATGCGGGTCTGAAGAGACGCGCGGGTGCGTGTCACGCTTTTTGGGTACTTTCTAAAACTCGATAATCTCGAATTTTAGTTGTCTGACAACAGCTTAGGTCACGCACCTCTCACGGAAGCGTGACTTTAGCTTTTGCACGTCCAGGCTCATTGAGGACCGCTGGCTCTTCGACAGTTTGAAAGAACGGCGAACAGCTTGGCACCCCGAATCCTACATTGCCAGCGGCAACAGTGCGGCGCAGGTTATTCCGCAGCTTCGAGCATCTCCACGCGCTGCGGGCCGCGGATGAGGCCGCCGGGTGCCTCTCCGGTCCACTCGCCGTTCTGGAACGTGACGCGACCGTTCTTGATCGTCGCCACATAGCCGTCCGCCTTCTGCAACAGCCGCTTGCCGCCCGCCGGAAGGTCGAACGCCAGCCACGGTTTGCCCAGTTTGAGCCGGTTCAGATCGATCAGGTTGAGATCGGCGAGATATCCCGGCGCAATCACGCCACGGTCCTCCAGCCCGTAAAGGCGCGCGGTGTCGCGGCATTGCCGCTTGATCGCATGCTCGAGCGAGATCCGGCCTCCGCGCTTGCGGTCGCGAACCCAGTGCTGGAGCATGAAGGTGGGGCTGGCGGCATCGCAGATCGTCCCGCAGTGCGCGCCGCCGTCGGATAGCGAATTGACCGTGTCGTCAGCCACTTGCAGCACTTCGAGGAAATCGAGATTGCCGTCCGCGTAGTTGAGCAGCGGAAGGTAGATGAAGCCCTTTGCCTCGTCCCGGCACAGCAGGTCGTATGCGTATTCCTCCGGGGAAACTCCTGCGGCCGCGGCGCGCGTCTGGATGCTCGCATCGGCCTGCGGCTCATAATCGAAGTCGGGGTCCATCTCGAACTGCATGGTCCAGCCGCAGCACACGACCATGACCAGGCCCGCAATGTCGGGATTGACCTCGGAAAAGTCGTTCGCCTCGGCCAGCAGCCTGGCCTTGAAGACGGGATCGAGAAGGCGGGCCTTCTGTTCCTCCCACGGTAGGTCGGCGATCGCCTGCCAGCTCGGCCGCAGGCGGAAGGGATGGACGGTCCCTTGCCACGCCATGACGATGCCGTTGCCGCGCAGCGCAATCTGGGCGACGATATTCGCGCCGTTGTCGTTCTCCGCGCGCATGCAGGCGATCTGCTCTTCGAGCGGCATCTCCTTGGCAATCGATTGGAGCGCGGCATATGTGCAGGGCAGGCCGGTCTCGCGGCTCATCGCACCCATCCAGCCGAACTCGTCCCACTCGCGGCGCATGTCGCTCGCCATCTCGAACACGCCGTGACCGGCGCGGCCCATGGCCCGGCCGATCTCGATGAGCTCTTCTTTGGTTGCCGTGGTTCCGGGCACCACTTCGCCGTCGATCGAGCGGTGCAATACCGTGCGCGAGGTCGAGAAGCCGAGCGCACCGGCGCGCACGCCGTCCTCGACGATTTCGGCCATGCGAGCGATGTCGTCGTCCGTGGGGACAGCTCCGGGTTGCTCGCGGTCCCCGAGAACGTAAGCGCGCACAGCTCCGTGTGGAACGTGGGTTCCGACATCGACCGTTCGCGGCAGTTTCTCGAGCGCGTCGAGGTATTCCGGAAAGGTCTCCCAATCCCATTTCATCCCTTCGGCGAGCGCCGTGCCGGGGATATCCTCGACACCTTCCATCAGGCCGATCAGCCATTCGTGGCGATCGGGCGCGGCCGGAGCGAACCCGACACCGCAATTGCCCATCACGACGGTGGTAACGCCGTGCCAGCTCGACGGAGCCATTTCCTGGTCCCAGGTCGCCTGTCCGTCGTAATGCGTGTGGATGTCCACGAAGCCGGGCGTGACGATCAGGCCGGTGGCGTCGATTTCCTCGGCAGCCGAGCCTTCGACCTCGCCAACCTTCACGATCAGACCATCGCTTACGGCGACGTCACCGTTGAACTGCTTGCCGCCGGTTCCATCGACGATGGTGCCGTTGCGAATGACCAGGTCGTATCGGGGCATGACTTGCGCTCCTCTCTCCGGAGCCAAAGGTTCCACAATGCAACCGACGTGTCGAGTCCTTCAGCGGCTCGCGCGGATCATGCTTTCGATGTCGACGAACTTTTCGCGGGGAGCGCCTTCGCGGGCGGCCTTCGCTTCGGCTTCCTCGATCTTCTTCCAGTCGCGGAAGGTTACCACGTCGATCCCGCGCTCGGCTGCAAGGCGATCGAAACCGGCGCGCCCTTCGCGAGCCGCGCCGGAAATTGCTCCGCTCGCCAAGTCCTCTTCGATTCGCTCGACGACGCCATATCCGTCGGGTCGGTTGGTGCCGATTGTCCCCGTCGGGCCGCGCCGGGCCCAACCGACAGCATACAGGCCGGGCAGGATGCGTCCCTGATCGTTGGCGAAGCGCCCGGCGCGTTCGTCGAACGGCACGCCGGGGATGGGGGAACTGCGGTAGCCAATGCACGAGACGACCATATCGGCGGGGATCGTGTACGTTTCCCCTGTTCCGATCGCCTTGCCGGCTTCCACGACCGTGCGCTCCACCTCCACGCCCTCGACCTTGCCCGAGCCTGTCAGCCGGACGGGAGAGGCAAACATATCGAAGTCGATTTCGATCGGCTTGTCGGCCCGCTCGCTTTCCGGGATGGCTGCGAAGCTGCGCAAGTGCGTCACCGATTTGCGGAGACCGGGTTCGAGAAAGGCATCATCGGCCTCCTCCGGCAGGTCGGCGGGATCGACACGCGGGGTCGCTTGGTCGAGGTGCATCAACTCGCCAAGTTCCTTGGGCGTCATCATGATCTGGTGCGGCCCGCGGCGTCCGACGATGGTGATCTGCCGGATGTTGGACGCGGACAGGGCGTTCAGAGCGTGGCCGACGATGTCGCTGCCGTCGAATTCCCGGCCCTTCTTGGACAGAATCCGGGCCACGTCGAGCGCGACATTGCCCATTCCGATCACGACCGCGCTGCGCCCCGACAGATCCGGGGCAAGGCCCGCGAACTGAGGGTGACCGTTGTACCACCCGACGAAAGCGGCGCTGCCGAATACGTTGCCCAGATCTTCGCCCGGTACTCCGAGCGGTCGATCGTGCGGAGCACCGGTAGCGAAGACGACCGCGTCGTAGAGCGCCTCGAGTTCGCCGACCGTGATGTCCTTGCCGACCGTCACGTTGCCCACGAAGCGGACGTTGTCGCTAAGCGCAGTGCCTTCGTAGCGGCGGCTGACGCCCTTGATCGACTGGTGATCGGGCGCCACCCCCGTCCTGATGAGACCGTAAGGGACGGGCAGGGTGTCGAACACATCGACCCGCACATCGTCGCCCCATTTCTTCTGTGCCGCTTCGGCGGTGTAGTAGCCCGCAGGCCCCGAACCGACGATGGCGACGTGGCGCGTCATGCAGCCCTGCGCCGCTCCTGCGCTTGGTCCTCGCGGTCGAGAAAGGCGCGGATGCAGCTGACCGACTGTTCGCGGTGGCTGAGCAGGAACAGATGCCCGCCGCCTTCGAAAATCTCGAGTTCGCTGTTGGGAATGAGGCTGTGAATGAATCGACCGTTGATCAGCGGCACGATCGCATCCTCGTCGCCCATCATGATCAGCGTTGGCTTCTTCAGGAAGGGCAGGGCGGGCGCGCTGGTCCAGCCGAGCATCGCAATCAACTGGTACAGGTAGCCCCGGCGTGTCGGCGGGGTCAGGCGGCCGATGTGCGACGATTTGCCGGCGGTCTCACCGAGCGCGTCGCCGTAGAGGGTGGCGAAATGCTTTTCCATGAACGCCGCGTCCACGTATCGACGCGGGTCGGCCATCTTGCTGAGCGCCGCCGGACTGCCCGGCACCATCAGCATGCCCATGCTGGTCGCACAGAGGATGAGGCGGCGCACCCGGCCGCCGTGCTGGAGCGCGAAATGCTGCGCCATGGCTCCGCCCCAGCTGACGCCCATGACATCGACTTGCTCGAGATTCAGCTGGTCCAGAAGCTGTGCGGTCGTCCACGCCATCGTGAAGGTATTGTACGGCACCACCGGTTCGGGGGACCCGCCCACTCCGGGCATATCGAACATGATGAAGCCGCGGTCGTCCAGCGCCTCGGCCAAAGGTGCCACGGCCTCGATATTCGCGCCGATGCCGTTGAAGAACAGCACGGGCAGATGCTCCGAAGGCATGTCGAGCCGCCAGGTGGCGACGCGCAATTCGCGGCCGCCAACGGCCCTCATTCGCACGTCGGCGGACGACATTGGATCGGTCAAATCTATACCCTTCAAGCTTGTTCGAGTACGTAGAGGCCGGGTGCGGGATCGGTCGGCTCGAAACCCTTGCCGCCCAGGTTTCTGGGCGCCTTTTTCATGGGTCCCGAGCGCTTTTGCACCCATTCCATCCAGAATGGCCACCAACTGCCAGCCACTTCCTCCGTTCCCGCGAGCCACTCCTCCGCAGTTGCCGGCAGATCTCCACCGCTCTTCTGGACGTAGTAATTCGCCTTGGGATTGCCCGGAGGATTGAGGATCGCCTGCATATGTCCCGACTGGCTGAGGACATAGGTCACATCGTCGGATCCGAACAATTGGGTCGAGCGGTAGGTCGCTCGCCAGGGAGTGATATGATCGGTCACTCCGCCCAGAACGAACAGGTCGGCTTCGACCTTGCTCAAGTCGAGCATGTGGTCCGCGATCTCGATTTCGCCGCGTTTGGTGAAAGCGAGCGTTTCGAACAGGGTGAGGAAATCGCCCATCAGCGTCGCCGACAGGTTCGTCGCGTCGGCGTTCCAGAACAGCACATCGAATGCCGGAGGATCGTCCCCAAGCAGATAGTTGTTGATGACGTAGTTCCAGATCAGGTCGTTCGGCCTTAGCCAGGCGAACCCGCGGGACAGATCGTCTCCCTTGATGATCCCGGCCTTGGCCGCCCGCTTCTTTGCCAGCGCCAGGCCATTGTCGGTCATCAGCGAACCGGCTTCGATGTCGCCCTGCTGCGGGTGCAGCACGCACACCATCAGGGTCAGCGTTCCGAGCAGGTCGCTGCCGTCTGCGGCCAGCTTGCTAGCAAGCACCGATGCGGTCTGTCCGCCCGAGCATCCGGCAGAAACGTTGACCTTGTCGCTGCCGGTGATCCGGGAAACCGCCTCCATCGCCTGCTGGCAGCTGGCGACATACTCCGCCATGCCCCAGACGCCCTGATCCTTCGTCGGGTTCTTCCAGCTGATGACGAAAGTCTGGATACCGTTGTCGAGCTGATACTTCACCACCGACTTCTCGGGACTGAGGTCGTTGATATACATCTTGTTGATCTGCGGCGGGATGGTCAGCTGCGGGATGGCGTGAACCTCGTCCGTAGTCGGCGCGTACTGGATGAGCTCCATCATCTCGGTGCGGAGGACCACCGAGCCCTTTGATGTCGCTACGTTTTCGCCGATCTTGAAAGGCTTCTTGTTGACCTGGCTGACCATGCCCTTGTTGTGGACCATGTCGTCGTAGGCGTTCTTGAGCCCCTTGATCAGGGAAAGACCGCCGCTGTCGACCAGCCGCTTTTGCGCGGTGGGATTGCCCCAGAGCGTGTTCGTCGGCGCGAGCGCATCGATGATGATCTGGCTGATGAAGTTGGCCCGGTCCCGCTCGATCGCGTCGAGTTCAAGCTCGCCGAGCCAGTTCTTCATGCCCTTCTGCACGGCCAGGTAGTACTGGGCGCCTGCCCGCAGGAACGGATTGAACTGCCAGGCGGGATCCTTGAATCGCTTGTCCTTGGGATCCGGCGCCAGATCGCTCTGCCCGGTCATGATCTTGATCATGTCCTCGCCCATTGCCTGGGCATGGCGCATCGTGCGTTGCGGGTCGGTGGCGGTTTCGCGGAGGAGCAAGGCAACGGCGCCGGCGATGTCTTCTCGTACCAGGCCGACCATCGGCCCGAGCGAAGTGGTTGATTGCGCTGCCTCGTCTTCCAAACGCGTGCCCATCAACGTCTCTCCCACGCGATCGCCATTTACCCGTCGGTTCATGCACGGCGGCTCATCCATTGGCAAGCCACGCCTAATTGCCGAAAGAAGCCGCGCGTCGGACGGTTGCAGAAGCTTCGCAAAATCAGCGATTTCGTAAGCCGTGGTTAGCAAAGGCTTCACGGTTTCGGTCGTACCGCGAGTCACGAACATTCGGGGACGCGGCCGGTCGAGATGCCATTGAATTCATTTTTTAATCGCCGCGCGAAAGACCCCTCCGATCGCACGCGCCCTTCGGACGCAACCGATCCTGGAAGCAGGCTGGCGTTGCTCGATCAGTTCGAGGAGGCGGGACTCGGTTGGTTCTGGGCTACCGACGCGTCGGGCAGGATCAGTTACCTGTCTGCCAGTGCGGCCCGTCAGCTCGGCAAGTCGCAAGAGGAAGTCGTCGGACTGCAGATTTCTGCGTTCTTCCTCCCTGACAAGGATGGCGACGGAGATCGCACGGAGCGGCCGCTTGCCTTCCAGTTACGCGCGAAGAATTCGATCTTCGAGCTGCCGGTGCGCATTGCGATTGCCGACTCGGAAATCTGGTGGTCAATCAATGCCCGGCCGCAGACCGACGCCAATGGCGATTTCCTGGGCTATCGCGGAAGCGCGAAGGACGTCACTGCGGTTCGCGAAAGCCAGCTCGATGCCTCGCGCATGGCCCAATACGATTCGCTGACCGGGCTGGCCAATCGGCACCGGATGACGAAGCGGCTGACCTCCACACTGGCGGCCTATCAAACCTCGAAGCGCAGTTGCGCCCTGATGATGCTGGATCTCGATCGTTTCAAGCAGGTGAACGACACACTCGGCCACCCTGCCGGCGACGAACTTCTCAAGCAGGTTTCGCAACGGCTCGAGCGGATCATCGCGGGGCGCGGCGAAATCGGCCGGGTTGGCGGTGACGAGTTCCAGGTCATGTTGCCCGATATCGACGACCGGGGCCGGCTTGGCGAAATCGCTCACAGCGTTATCCAGATGATCTCGCAGCCCTATTCGCTCGACGGTAGCCGGGCGATCATCGGCACGTCGGTGGGCATCGCCATCGCACCGTACGACGGACTGGAAACGGACGAGCTGGTCAGCAGCGCCGACCTTGCGCTGTATGCCGCAAAGGGTGGTGGGCGAGGGCAGTATCGCTTCTTCTCGAGCGAACTGAAGGACGGCGCCCGTTTGCGTCGCCAGATCGAGGAAGACCTGCGCGACGCGATCCTGACCGACCAGCTCGAAGTCCACTACCAGCCAATCGTTCGCGCGGCGGACAACCTGGCAACCGGCATGGAAGCTCTGGTGCGCTGGAACCATCCCGAACGGGGGTTCATCAGCCCGGCCGACTTCATTCCGGTGGCGGAAGAAACCAACCTCATCAATGCGGTGGGAGAATGGGTTCTTCGGCGCGCCTGCGAGGAAGCCACCCAGTGGCCGGAAAAGCTGCGCGTTGCAGTCAATGTTTCGGCAATCCAGTTCGCCAGCACCGATCTTCCCAAGCTCGTCCGATCCGCGCTCGAACGAACCGGGCTCGAGCCGGAACGGCTCGAGCTGGAGATTACGGAAAGCGTATTCCTCGGCGACCCGCAGGGCACGCGGGCGATGCTCAAGAATTTGAAGAAGCTCGGGGTGCGCCTTGCGCTCGACGATTTCGGGACCGGCTATTCCTCGCTCGGCTATCTCAGCAGCGCGCCGCTAGACAAGATCAAGATCGACCGCAGCTTCGTCGTCGGCGCGACCGACGACGACAGCAACAATGCCGCAATCATCACCGCGATCGTCAGCCTTGCCAAGGCTCTCAAGATGGAGTCGGTCGCCGAGGGCGTCGAGGCGATGGACGAGCTGAAACTCCTGCGCGAACTTGGAGCAAGCCATATCCAGGGTTGGATTTTCTCGAAGGCGTTGAGCCAGGACGAATTGCTGGCACGCATTGCCGACGGCGGCCTGAAGTTCGAGCCAAGCGGTCCGGCGGTCCACCGGGCCGATCGGCGTTCCATGTATCGCAAGGTCGGCGTCATCCACGAAGACCACCGGTACGAAGTCGTCATCCGCAATCTGTCGAAAACGGGTGCAGGCATCGAAGGCTTGCTCGATGTACCACTCGGCACCCGCCTCGTGCTCGATCTGGGCGACGGTCAATTGGTGGTGGCGAACGTGACCCGCTCCGAAGGGTACGCGCAAGGCTTGAAGTTCGAAGACAGCCTCATCAGCGACGGGTCCGATGGGCTTTGTACCAGGCACCGAATCAGCCCTTATGCGCTCGCGGCTGCTGGCATGCCGCTGGCTGCTCTGCCGCCGGGCCACTACATCCCGCCGCATCAGGAAGGCGGACCACGCAAGGCACCGGCCTTCATGCAAGTCGACATGGCGAAGACCAGTCGTGCCGCGTAGCTGCTGACAGCGGGCATCTGCGCGGCTAAGGGCGCGGCGATGACCGACCTTTCACTGATACGCAATTTTTCGATAATCGCCCACATCGACCATGGGAAGTCGACGCTTGCCGACCGTTTGATCCAGGCCACGGGCGGGTTGACCGACCGTGAGATGTCCGAGCAAGTCCTTGATAACATGGACATCGAGCGAGAGCGTGGGATCACCATCAAGGCGCAGACCGTCCGGCTGTCCTACACCGCCAAGGACGGGCTGACCTATGAGCTCAACCTGATGGACACCCCCGGCCACGTCGACTTCGCCTACGAGGTCAGCCGCAGCCTCGCCGCGTGCGAAGGCGCGCTGCTCGTCGTCGATGCCGCGCAGGGAGTCGAGGCGCAGACGCTCGCCAACGTCTACCAGTCGATCGAGCACGACCACGAGATCGTGCCCGTCATCAACAAGATCGACCTGCCCGCCGCCGAGCCCGAAAAAGTCCGCGCCGAGATCGAGGACATCATCGGCATCGACGCAAGCGACGCCGTGCTCACGTCGGCCAAGTCCGGCATCGGCATCGAGGAAACGCTCGAGGCGATCGTGGCCAAGATCCCGCCGCCCACGGGCGACCGCGCCGCGCCGCTGAAGGCGATGCTCGTCGACAGCTGGTACGATCCCTACCTCGGCGTCGTGATCCTCGTGCGCGTGATCGACGGGGTCATCCGCAAGGGCCTCTCGGTCAAGTTCATGCAGGGCGGGACCGAGCACCTGATCGACCGGGTCGGCGCCTTCACCCCGAAGCGCATCGACCTGCCCGAGATCGCGGCGGGCGAGATCGGCTTCATCACCGCCCAGATCAAGGAGGTCGAGCAGGCCCGCGTCGGCGACACCATTACCACGGTGAAGGGCGGGGCGACCCAGGCGCTCCCCGGCTACAAGGAAGTCCAGCCGGTCGTGTTCTGCGGCCTGTTCCCGGTCGACGCGGCGGACTTCGAGAAGCTGCGCGAAAGCATCGGCCGACTGCGCCTCAACGACGCGAGCTTCTCGTTCGAGATGGAGAGCAGCGCCGCATTGGGCTTCGGCTTCCGCTGCGGCTTCCTCGGCCTGCTGCACCTGGAGATCATCCAGGAACGGCTGACCCGCGAATACGACCTCGACCTCATCACCACCGCGCCGTCGGTGATCTACCGCATACAGCTCCGCGCCAGCCGGACCGACGACGCGCGCGAGATCCTGCTGCACAACCCGGCCGACTATCCCGATCCCAGCCGGATCGAGAGCATCGAGGAACCGTGGATCAAGGCGACGATCTACACGCCCGACGAATACCTCGGCTCGATCCTCAAGCTGTGCCAGGACCGGCGCGGCATCCAGACCGGCCTGACATACGTGGGCGGCCGCGCGCAGGTGAGCTACGAGCTGCCGCTGAACGAGGTGGTGTTCGATTTCTACGACCGACTGAAATCGATCAGCCGCGGCTATGCCAGCTTCGATTATGAGCAGATCGGCCTGCGCGAAGGCGACCTCGTGAAGATGAGCATCCTCGTCAACAACGAGCCGGTCGACGCCTTGAGCCTGATCGTCCACCGCTCGGTCGCCGAAGCGCGCGGCCGCGGGATGTGCGAGCGTTTGAAGGACCTCATCCCCCGCCACCTGTTCAAGATCCCGATCCAGGCCGCGATCGGCGGCAAGGTGATCGCCCGCGAAACCATCGCCGCCCTGCGCAAGGACGTGACCGCCAAGTGCTATGGCGGCGACATCAGCCGCAAGAAGAAGCTGCTGGAGAAGCAGAAGAAGGGCAAGGCCCGGATGCGGGAATACGGCAACGTCTCGATCCCTCAGGAAGCTTTCATTGCCGCCCTGCGGATGGGGGAGGAATGACACCCTGCGCATGATGGATTTCAGCAGCTGGCAGGGCATCCTGACCACGCTGATCGGGCTGACGCTGATCACCGTGATCGGCGTCGGTATTCGCCTCGTCATCATGATGCGCGTGCAAGAAAAGCGCCAGCGCGCCAACCGCCAGATCAACGAGCGGGTCAAGACGCTGATGGCTGCCTACAAGACGCTGGGCGGATCGTTCACCGGCGATCTCTCGGTCGATCCAACGCACCTGCGCGACCTGCGCCGCCGCGCCGCGGAGGATGGGGGCGATAGCGCCGCTGGCGAGGGCATTGCGACGAACGACGTTCCGATCGACCTGTCCGCAGAGGCGCAGGGCGGATCGGACCGCGCCCGCCGCATCCGCGACGCGGTGGAGAGCGCGCTGTCGGATATCCTTCTGCTGGGAACCGAAGAACAGGTCCGGCTTGCCGGCGAGGCGATTGCCGAACTGGTCGCCGGCCGCCGCGTCCACACCCACGCGCTGGTGGTGTCGCTGCGCGACTTCATCCGCGCCTCGCTCGATCTTGCCCCGATCCCGGCCTCCATCGCCGACAAGCTCCCCGCCCAAGGCCCGACGCGTCCCTCGGGCGGAGGCGGCAGCGGCAGGGGCGGCGGCGGCGACCGACAGGGCGGAGGCCGCGGGCAAGGCGGCGGCGGAGCCGGTGGCGGCGGCATGGGCGGCGGAATGATGGTCGGCGGAGGATTGGCCGCCGGCGCGGGGCGGGATGGGGAGTAGGTGAGTTCCCGCGTGTAGGAAAGTGACGGGGAATGGAGAGGGAAGGAGCGGCCCTTTCACTTTGCGTTCACGCGGGGGGCGGTTATAGGCGCCCCTCATGCACATCCGCTCACGCTCGCGCGCCAAACTCGCCCTCTCCGCCGCCGCCCTGGGCTGCGCCACGCTGATCCTGTCGGCCTGTGCCGGCGGTTCCCGGCCGGGAGATACGGCGTATATCGCGCGCGATGTCGAATCGCTCTATGCCGCCGCCAAGGGCCGGCTCGATCGCGGGCAGCCCAAGGTCGCCGCCGCGCTGTTCGACGAGGTGGAGCGCCAGCATCCCTATTCGCCGTGGGCCCGCCGCGCGCAGCTGATGAGCGCGTTCAGCTATTATGTGGCCGCCGATTACACCAAGTCGGTCGAGAGCGCGCAGCGCTTCCTGTCGATCCACCCCGGCAACCGCGATGCGCCCTATGCCTATTACCTGATCGCGATCAGCTATTACGAGCAGATCAGCGACGTTACCCGCGACCAGAAGGTGACCGAACAGACGCGCACCGCGCTGCAGGAACTGATCCGCCGCTATCCCGCGTCCGAATACGCGAGCGACGCCAAGCTGAAGCTCGACCTGGTCGAGGATCACCTTGCGGGCAAGGAAATGGAGATCGGCCGCTACTACGAACGGAGCGGCAACTGGTTGGCGGCGCAAATCCGTTTCCAGAACGTCGTCACCAATTTCCAGACGACCAGCCACGCACCCGAAGCACTCTATCGCCTCGTCGAAACCAACCTTGCCCTCGGCGTGCCCGAGGAAGCGGTGAAGAACGCCGCGGTCCTGGGAGCGAACTATCCCGGCAACGAGTGGTACGAGAAGGCCTTCGAACTGGTGCAGGAACGTGCCCAGGGCGTCACCGCGAGCTGACATTCGGCAGATTCGGTCGGCCGCTCGGCCGGCGGCAGTCGTTGCTCCTTCGACCTAGGTTTCGAGCTTTTCGCACCGCGAAGGGCACGTCCGCGCTGTCATCTCGCCCCCGAGCGGTCTGCTTTCGACCGTCGCGAGAGATATTCGCCACAGGCTCGGTAAGCCGATCGAAACCTTGTGCGGCAAGGTTTCGCACTGAATTCCACGCGCTGCGATAATCATTGGGAACTGCGATCAAGCAGCGTCTCTTGGCATATCGACGCGATGCGTGAACGATATGTCGCGCATCGTTGCATCGTAAAATCCTGTAATCGAACGGTATTTCGCTTCGCGCTCGTCGAAGACACGGGCAAAACCGTGACACCGATGGCATGCTCGTCGAAGCACGCGCGTCCTCTGCCAACGGTTACCCCGTTAACCATCGTCTCCCGCGTATTCGGACAAGCGGTGCCATCGCACGCTCTCAATTCGGCAATCAGGGTTACGAATTCTTTTCGATTTCATCCGATAGCGATGTTTCGGACCGCAAAAATCAAGGAGGCCGCGTGCCGCCTGACGTGTTGATCGCAAGCGAAAGTCGCCCACAACCAGCGTTTCTCGCGGGGCTGTGGGCGCGTCTTCGGAGGCGATCGGCGAAAACTGCAGATCAAGGTGGCGGACGTAACCAGCAATTGCGCGACCCGCGACAGCGCATCGCGCTGTGGGCGATCGTCATCGGGCTACTTCTGGGGTTCTTCCACGTTCCGCAGCCGCTCGAAGACTTGTATCATCTGTCCCGCGACACCGTCCGCATGCGTCCAGCAGACGGTCAGACCGTTCTGGTCATGATCGACGACAAATCGCTCAGCGAAATGGGCGTCACCGACCCGAGGCGCAGCGACGACGCCAGCCTTGTCGACAGCTTGTTCGCTGCCGGCGCGAAGCGCGTCGTCTTCGATCGTGCGCTGGCCGATGCGTCCAGCGAAGCGGAAGACGCCCAACTGGCCGCCGCCCTCGATCGGCATCGCGGCAAGGTATTCATCGGGTCCACTCCCGTCATTGCCAGCGGCTTCGGGACGACCTCTCAATTGTTGACCCACCCGCGCTTTCGCGAAAAGGCAGAGATGGTCTCGATGGTCGGCCACCAGCGCGTCTTCGGTCTAGCCTGGGACCTTCCGACAAGTTCGGTTATTCTGGGAGAGCGACGCAAATCGATTTCGGCGCTGCTGGCCGGGGTGGACGAAGCGGATATTACCTACCGGCCCGATTTCTCGATCGACTTCGACACGATCCCGATGATCAGTTATGTCGATGTTCTGCGCGGCCGAGTTTCTGCAGAGACATTCGCAGGGCGGGATGTCGTCATCGCCCCCGCCAACCGTACCTCGCCCGATCTTTATCAGATGCCGACGCGTGGTCTGGTTGCCGGCGCGCAGATTCATGCCGTCGGTGGGCAGACGCTGAAGCGGGGCCTGCCTCGCGACTGGGGGTGGTTGCCTGCCTTCGCCGTCGTTTCGGTGTTTCTGCTGGCACAGGCTCGCAAGAACAACCCCTCGCGCCGCGCTCCGGTAATGGTCGGTGGGCTGATCCTGTTTGCACAGGCCGCACTCGATGTGATGATGATCAACACTGATGTGTTATCCGCAATCGTCGCGCTCGCGGTCGGCTCATTCCGCCTCCGCAATCATGCCCGCTCGACTTATCGGGGAAGCACCGGTCTGGTCCGGATCGAAAACTTCCACGATTCAAGGGTCGCGAGCGATTACGACGTGGTCGCGCTGAAGATCCGCAATTTCTCGACGATCAGCGCCTGCCTGTCGCCGGAAGAGGTCGACGCGCTTCTGATCAAGGCGCAGGAAATGCTGCGAGCCTCCGAAGCGTGCACGAAGTTCGCATTCGATAAGGACACCTTTGTCTGGAAGCGCCACAAGCTGGATGAGGCAGATCGGGAGGATCACCTGCGGGGTATCCACGCCCTGTTCCGCCGGAGCATTTCGGTTGGGACGCAGGCCCCAGATGTTGCGACCGCGATCGGGCTCGACCCGAATTATTCGCTCACTCTTCGCGAGCGGACCGAAAGCGCGATGCAGAGCGCGGAAGACGCAGCTCACCATGGCCGCCTGTTTCATATCGCGGAGGTCGACGACAGCGAGGATCGTGCCTGGCGGGTGCAGTTCCTGTCCGAACTGGAGCGTGCGATCGCGAACGAGGAAGTCGACGTCCGCTTTCAGCCGAAGGTCGATCTTGGATCCGGCGCCGTCGTGGGCGCCGAAGCCCTTTTGCGGTGGCAGCACCCGCGCAGGGGAGCGATTGAGCCCTTCCAGATCATCTCCTATGCCGAAGAGCATAACCGCATCGACATAATTACGAATTTCGTACTCGATCGCGCGATGTGCGAAGGAAAGCGTGCGCTTGCAGTCAATCCCGATTTCAAGATTGCCGTCAATGTGTCGGCCCTTGATCTCAGGGACCCGAGATTCCCGCAGACGGTGGGATCACTCCTCGCAAAGCATGCGTTCCCGCCGTCGAGCCTCATTCTCGAGATTACCGAGACCGCGCCGATCGACAGCGATCGTCTTGCGGGGATCGTTCTCGTGGAACTGAAGCGTATGGGCCTTGGTCTTTCGGTAGATGACTTCGGCACGGGACATGCGTCGCTTCACTATTTGCGCCAAATCCCCAGCGACGAGGTCAAGATAGATCGCAGCTTCGTTTCCAACATCGAACACTCGGCTGAAGATCGTGCGCTGGTCAAAACCGCGGTCGAGATGATCCATTCGCTCGGCCGCGTAGCCGTTGCCGAAGGAATCGAAAACGAGGCAGTCGCTCGATTGCTCATCGAAATGGGTTGCGACACCGGTCAAGGCTTTCTCTATTCGAAAGCCAGGACGATGGACGACCTGCTTCGAAGCCTGCACGAAAGGTCTCTAGCCGCCTAGCCCTTGCAAAACTTTTACTTTCTGTTAACCCTCACTGTTAGCACGATCGGTGCAAACAGGAGGTCGTTATGTCGATTTGGGGCTATGTGACTTGGTTTCTCGGCGGCCGCTGAGTTCCGGTGTGTGTTGAAAAAACCCCGGTTTTCCGGGGTTTTTTTATGTCTGACGACTGGATGACCTAGTGGATCCGGATTTCGGAAAGGGTGATATTCCGAATGCCGAATCTGTTGCGAATCATGCTTTAGAAAGAGTGAAGATTCGCCGTCGCGACTTCGCGATCACGCCGCTTTTTTCTGTTTCAACGCTCGTGACGCGATCCCGCTGAGACCCTTCGTAAGCTGATAAAGGCCGTTGAGGCGGCTTTGCGGATCGCCCCATGCACGCGCCAGGACGAGCTTCATATCGGGGCGCAACTTCGCATCGGGCCCGACGCGGTCGACCCATGCAATCAGGCCGGCGGGATCGGGGAAGTCGTCCTTGTGGAAGGTCACCAGCGTGCCGCGCGCGCCGACATCGATCTTGGCGATGTTGGCAACGATGGCCTGGTGCTTGATCTCGATCAGCTTCACGAGGTTGGCAGTCGGGGCGGGCAGCGGTCCGAAGCGGTCGATCATTTCGGCGGCGAGGCTCTCGATTTCGCCCTGGTCGCGCGCATCGTTGAGGCGGCGATACAGGCCCATGCGCACCGCGAGATCGGGCACGTATTCTTCCGGGATCATGATGGGGGCATCGACCGTAATCTGCGGGCTCGGCCCCGCCTCGCGCTCGAGCCCGATATCGCCGGCCTTAGCGGCCAGGATCGCGTCTTCCAGCATCGCCTGGTACAGTTCGAAGCCGACCTCGCGGATGTGGCCCGACTGTTCGTCGCCCAGCAGATTGCCGGCGCCGCGAATGTCGAGGTCGTGGCTCGCAAGCTGGAACCCGGCTCCGAGCGAGTCCAGATCGCCCAGTACCTTGAGCCTTTTCTCCGCCACTTCGCTCAGCGCGGTATCCTTCGGCGTTGTCAGATAGGCATAGGCGCGCAGCTTCGAGCGCCCGACGCGGCCGCGTAGCTGGTAAAGCTGGGCGAGGCCGAAGCGATCCGCTCGGTGGATCACGATCGTGTTGGCGCTGGGAATGTCGAGGCCGCTTTCGACGATCGTGGTCGAAAGCAGCACCTCGTACTTGCCTTCGTAGAACGCGCTCATGCGTTCCTCGACCTCGGTCGGGCTCATCTGGCCGTGCGCGCTGATCGCCTTCACCTCGGGGACGTGCTTGTGCAGCCATTCCTCGACTTCCGGCATGTCCGCGATGCGGGGGACAACGATGAAGCTCTGCCCGCCGCGATGATGCTCGCGCAGCAGCGCCTCGCGCATCACCATGTCGTCCCATTCCATAACGTAGGTTCGCACCGCGAGCCGGTCGACCGGCGGGGTCTGTATGGTCGAAAGCTCGCGCAACCCGCTCATCGCCATCTGCAGCGTGCGCGGGATCGGCGTGGCGGTGAGAGTGAGGACGTGGACGTCGGCGCGCAACTGCTTGAGCTTTTCCTTGTGCGTCACCCCGAAACGCTGCTCCTCGTCCACGATCACGAGGCCGAGGTTCTTGAACGCGGTCGTCTTCGACAAGATCGCGTGGGTGCCGATCACGACGTCGATATCGCCCGATTTCAGGCCTTCGCGCGTGTCGGCCATCTCCTTCGCGGTGACGAGCCGGCTGAGGCGACCCACCTTGAGCGGGAATCCGGAGAAGCGCGCCGAGAAGTTCTCGTAGTGCTGGCGGGCGAGCAGGGTGGTCGGCGCGACCACGGCGACCTGCCGCCCACTCATCGCGGCGGCGAACGCAGCGCGCAAGGCGACCTCGGTCTTGCCGAAGCCGACGTCGCCGCAGACGAGGCGGTCCATCGGCTTGCCGCTGGCCAGGTCTTCGAGGACTTCCTCGATCGCGCGGTCCTGGTCGTCGGTCTCTTCCCACGGAAAGCGGTCGACGAACTGGTTGTAGCTGGCCTCGTCCTTGTCGATTACGGCCGCCTGGCGCAGCGCGCGAGCGGCGGCAGTGCGGAGCAGTTCGTGCGCGATCTCGCGGATGCGCTCCTTCAGCCGGGCGCGTCGCTTCTGCCATGCCTCTCCGCCGAGGCGGTCGAGCGCGACCATCTCCTCGCTCGAACCGTAGCGGCTGAGAACCTCTAGGTTCTCTACGGGCACGTAGAGCTTGTCGCCACCGTGGTAGGCCAGCATCACGCAGTCGTGCTTCGACTTGCCGACCGGGATGGCTTCCAGCCCGAGATACTTGCCGATGCCGTGGTCGATGTGGACGACGAGGTCCCCGGCATTGAGGGCCTGCAGTTCGGCCAGGAAGGCGTCGGCGCTCTTGCGCTTCTTCTTGCGGCGCACGAGCCGGTCGCCCAGCACGTCGGCCTCGGTGATCAGGTCGATCTGGTCGTTGGCGAAGCCCGCCTCCAGCGGCAGGACCAGCGCGACCGGCTTGCCTCTGGCCGACAGACCGAGTGCTTCCTGCCAGGTTTCCGCCAGTTCCATCGGCGCGCCGGCCTCGCCCACGATCGACGCGATGCGGGCGCGGCTGCCTTTCGAATAGGTCGCCAGCAGCGGCTTCTTCCCGGCCTTCCCTGCAGCCTTGAGGTGATCGGCCGCGGCGGCATAGACGTTGTCGCCGCGCGCCCGCTCCGGCGCGAAATCGCGGCCCGACTGGAACCCGAAGTCGATGACGGTGCCGCTCTCCGGTTCGGCGAAGATCGAAGCGCGGTGGACTGGCCGTTCCCATAGAGCGTGGGTGAATTCGTCCTTGCCTAGGTAGAGCGCCTCTTCCGGGAGAGGGCGGTAGGTCCCTTCCTCGCGCTGGCGGTGATAGTCGGCGATATCGGACAGGCGCTCGTCGGCGGCCGACAGCGCGGCGTTGTCGATCACGAGAAGATCGGCCTCGTTCAGGTGATCGAACAGCGTGGACAGCCGCTCCTCGAACAGCGGGAGCCAGTGCTCCATTCCGGCCAACCGGCGACCGTCGCTGATCGCCTGGTAGAGCGGGTCCTGCGTCGCATTGGCGCCGAAGCGCTCGCGGTAGCGCGAGCGGAAGCGCTTGATCGTATCCTCGTCGAGCAGCGCTTCGCTCGCCGGGATCAGCAGGTGCCGGTCGATGACGCCGGTGGTCATCTGGGTGTTGGGATCGAACAGGCGCAGCGATTCGAGATCGTCGCCGAAGAAGTCGAGCCGCAGGCCGGCATCGAGCCCGCTGGGAAAAAGGTCGAAGATCGAGCCGCGCACCGCGAACTCGCCGTGATCGATCACGGTATCGGTGCGGTTGTAGCCCCGCCGCTGCAGCAGGCCGATCAGCGCCTCGCGCGCTATCGTCATCCCCGGCTTCAGTTCGCGCACCGCCTCGCGCACGCGGAACGGGGTCAGGACGCGCTGGAGCAGCGCGTTGACGGTCGTGACGAGCAGCTGGCTGCCGATCTTGCCCGCCTGCAGGCGATGCAGCGCGGCCAGTCGCCGCGCGCTGACCGACAGGGCGGGGCTGGCACGGTCGTAGGGCAGGCAGTCCCATGCGGGAAACTCGATTACCTCGAGCTCTGGCGCGAAGAAGCGCGCGGCGTCCGCGATCCCGCTCATCGCCGCGTCGTCGGGCGCGATGAAGACCGCGCGGCCCTTCGCTGCGCGCGCCAGGTCCGCCAGCACCAGCGGCTGTGCGCCGCGCGGGATGGACGACAGCGTCAGCGGAGCGGTGGCGGCGAGGATCTTCGTGATATCGGGCATGTCGTATCCAAATTGCCGGGGCCGCGCGCCGTTCCGCACACGCGCGAAAACCCGCCCGAGGGGTTCGGGCAGGGGACGGGTGAGGCCCTCACATAGGGCCGAACGGGAATTATCCAACCGCCATTGCGCAGTGATTGAAACGAGAATGTCGGCCTGCTAGAGGCGCCGCGTCATCTGGGGAGTAGCGCGCCGCTCACGCGGTTCCCTCGCGTCAACATGCTCGGCCGAGAGGTCGTGGCGCAGGGGAGCGGAATTTCCGCTCGGGCAAGACCAATGGCACCTGACTCCTGTCCGGCCGGGCGGGAGCGCGGGTGTCGTTGCAGTCTCGAAGCCCGGCCCGGAGACATTCATTGGAAGCTGTCCTTACCTCCACCGCCGTCGTCGCTCTGGCCGAAATCGGCGACAAGACGATGCTGCTGGCGATCGTCCTGGCCGCGCGTTTCGGGAAGCCGCTGCCGATCGTGATGGGCATCCTTGTCGCCACGCTCGCCAATCACGGGATCGCCGCCTTCCTGGGCCAGACGGTAGCGTCTTTGCTGGAAGGCCCCTGGTTCCGCTACGCGGTCGGCGCGGGCTTCGTCGCGATGGCGATCTGGACGCTCGTTCCCGACAAGCTCGACGAATCGGAGGAACCGAAGGCTCCGCGCTTCGGGGCGTTCCTGACCACGACGGTCGCATTCTTCATCGTCGAGATCGGCGACAAGACCCAGGTCGCCACCATCGCGCTGGGCGCGCAGTTCCAGGATGTCGTCGCGGTCACTATCGGCACCACGCTCGGCATGATGCTGGCGAACGTCCCGGCTGTCTATCTCGGCAATGCGCTCGTCGAGCGCGTGTCGATGAAGCTCCTTCGGGCGATCGCGGCGACGCTGTTCCTCGGGATCGGCATCTGGGTCATCGCCGATGCCGCGATGATATGACGAGGGCCCGGCGCGCTCAGGGCATCTCGACGTAATCGAGGCGCTGCATCGCGGTCATCTGATCGCCGACGAGTTCGGCGGGAACCGGCTGCGAGCCGAGCGCCCACGCCATGACATCGACGTCGTCTTCCTCAAGCAACGCTTCGAACCATGAGAGCGCCGCTTCGTCCCAGCCCGCATGGTAGCGGTCGAAGAATCCGCCGATCATGTAATCCGCTTCGCGCGTGCCGCGGTGCCAGGCCCGAAAGCGCGCGCGAGCAAGGCGTGTGGAAAAGTCGGCGGTCATGGCGCGCGGGTAGGGCACTCGCCATGTCGGTTCAACACGGTATATCCGCCCCATGCGCCCCGACGTGCTCAATCCGCTGTTCGCCGAGATCGACACGCTCGAAGGCGTCGGGCCGAAGCTGAGCAAGCCGCTCGAGAAGCTGGGCCTCACGCGTATCCGCGATGTGGCATATCACCTCCCCGATCGCTTCGTGACGCGGCGCCCGGTCGAGAACCTGGACCAGGCCAGCGTGGGCGAGCAGATCGTCGTGGCGCTAACCGTCACCGAACACCGGTCGAGCAGGACCGGACGCGGCCCGTACAACGTGCTGGCGACCGACGCGCTCGGCAACGTCTGTTCGATCACCTATTTCGGCCGGGCGAGTTTTACCGCCAAGAAACAGCTTCCGGTGGGTGAAAAGCGGTGGGTGGCGGGCCGGCTCGACCAGTACGGCCAGGTGCTGCAGATCGTGCATCCGGATCATGTCGCTGAGGACAGCGCCGGGCTGCTGCGCACGCTGAACGAGCCGGTCTATGCCCTGTCCGAAGGTCTGACGCAGCCGAAGGTCGCCAGCCTCGTCGCGCAATCGCTCGCCCGCTTGCCGACGCTGCCCGAATGGATCGAACCCGGCCAGTTCGCCAAGATGCAGTGGCCCGCGTGGGGCGACGCACTAAAGTTGGCGCACAAGGGGGAACATCCCGCGGCGCGTGACAGGCTCGCCTATGACGAGCTGCTCGCCAACAGCCTCGCACTCATGCTCGTGCGGGCCGACAATCGTCGGCGGCGTGGGCAGGCGCTGATCGGTGACGGAGCACTGCGCGGGAAGCTGGACCTGCCGTTCCCGCTGACCGGTGCGCAGCAGCGCAGCATCGCCGAAATCGAGGGCGACCTTGCGCAGGACGTGCCGATGCTCCGTCTGCTGCAAGGCGACGTGGGCAGCGGCAAGACCGTCGTCGCGCTGGAATCGATGCTGATCGCGGTCGAGGCGGGCGCGCAGGCGGCCTTGCTCGCGCCGACCGAAATCCTCGCGCGCCAGCATTTCGAGACCCTGCGCCGGATGCTCGCACCCACCGGCGTCGAGATCGCGCTGCTGACGGGGCGGGACAAGGGCCGCGCGCGCGAATCGATCCTGATGGGACTGCAGGACGGGTCGATCCAGCTCGTCGTCGGAACCCACGCGATATTCCAGGACACGGTATCCTACCGCAATCTCGGCTTGGTCGTCATCGACGAGCAGCACCGGTTCGGCGTCTCGCAGCGGCTCATGCTCGCACAGAAAGGCCGCGTGACCCCGCACACGCTGGCGATGACCGCGACGCCGATCCCGCGCACGCTGACGCTGGCCCAGTACGGCGAGATGGACGTGAGCCGCCTCGACGAGATGCCGCCGGGACGCCAGGCGATCGACACGGTCGTGATCAGCACCGAGCGGACCGGCGAAGTGATCGATCGCCTTGCGGCGCAACTCGATGCCGGGGCACAGGCCTATTGGGTCTGCCCGATGGTCCGCGAGCTGGAAACCGAGGACATCGCGGCAGCCGAGGCGCGCTTCGCGGCTCTCAGGGAGCGGTTCGGGGATGCGGTGGTCCTCGTCCACGGCCAGCTCAAGCCAGAGCTGAAGGACGCCGGGATGGAGCGGTTCGCTTGCGGAAACGCCCGGCTGCTCGTCGCGACCACGGTGATCGAGGTCGGCGTGGACGTGCCCAATGCCACGCTGATGGTGATCGAACAGGCCGAGCGGTTCGGCCTTGCGCAGCTGCACCAGTTACGCGGACGGGTAGGGCGCGGCAGCAAGAAGTCGGTCTGCCTGCTTCTGCGCGGCGATGCGCTGAGCGAAACCGGCAAGCAGCGCCTTGCCCTGATGCGCGAGACGCAGGACGGATTTCGACTTGCCGAGGAGGACCTTCTGCTGCGCGGTGGCGGTGAATTGCTGGGTACGCGGCAGTCCGGCGATACGCCCTTCCGGGTTGCCGAGCTCGACCAGATCCAGCGCCTTCTGCCCATCGCGCACGAGGACGCGCGGCTGCTGATGGAGCGCGACGGCGGTCTGGCGAGCGAACGGGGAGAGGCGGCGCGGGTGCTGCTATACCTGTTCGAGCGCGACTGGGGCGTGCAACTGCTGCGCGGCGGTTGACCGGGCACGCATTCAGTGCCGATCAATCGGCTGCCGGCTAGCGGCGCGACGATGTACGTCTCGCAGCCCCCGCGTACTGTCTCGGCAGCGGTTTCCGCCGTGCTGACGGGTGCCATCATCGCGCTGCTGGTGTTCGGCTTCGGACCTGTGCGAAAGGCGGTTTCCGTGCCGGGTATGGTGTCGATCGACTTCAGCGAACCGCCGCCGCCGATCCCCAAACCCAAGGAGCGGCCCGAGCGGCGGCGCGCGGAAAAGGCGGCGCCCAAGGATGAGGCGGGCCAGCGCAACCTCCGCAACCGGGCCACCGCGATAGTCGCGCCCCCGGTGGTGCCGTTGATAGTCCCGCCGCCGGTCGTCACCGCGCCGCAAGCCGACATCGGCAGCGCGGCCCAGACCGGTGCCTCGCCGCTACCCGGCCCGGGACGCGGCGCCGGAACGTACGGCGACGGTCTTGGCGGCGGAGGGACCGGCGGCGACGGGACGGGAACCGGCGGTGGCGAGGCTGTGCGGGGGCCGCGTCGCACCAGCGGGCGCATGACATTCCAAGACCTCCCTGAGGATGCTCTCGCGATGGGCGAAGAGGCGCTGGTCACAGTGGTCTTCGCGGTCGAGCCGGGCGGCACGGTGTCTGGTTGCCGGATCGAGGAATCGAGCGGTTTTGCGCGGGTGGATGCGCTGACATGCCGGCTGATCGAGCAGCGATTTCGCTACCGACCGGCGCTCGATCGGAGAGGTCGGCCGGTCCGGGCGCTCGTTCGCGAATCGCACCACTGGTTCGCGCGCGAGGAATAGGTCGCGCTTGCCGCCTGCGCCGGGTTCGGCAACAAAGGTGGCATGATCAAGATGCTCAATCGCTCTCCGCGCGTAGTGTCCATTCTGGGCGCCGTTCTCCTTGCCGCGTGCACCGGTGCAGCGCAGGCCGCGCCGTACGTCATGTACAAGGATCCGTACTGCGGATGCTGTACCGAGTGGGTGGAGCATGCGCGCGCAGGCTTGGCGCAAAAGATCGAATCTCGCGACGAGAGCCGGATGGACCTGCTCAAGGCGCGCCTCGGTGTGCCCTCCGACCTCGTGTCGTGTCACACCGCCGTGATCGGCGGCTACGTGATCGAGGGGCACGTGCCCGCAAGGGACATCGCGCGCTTGCTGGAGCAGCGTCCCAAGGGTGTTAAGGGTCTGGCCGTGGCGGGGATGCCGCTCGGCTCGCCGGGCATGGAAGCGGGCGGGCGGGTGCAGCCGTACCAGGTCATCGCTTTCGGCGACGCCGGACGGCGGGTGTTCTCGAGTTACCCCGCGAAGTAGCGCCGCTTTCGCCGACGCTCGGGACGTGTGAGAAAAATGGTCGGGGAAAGAGGATTCGAACCTCCGGCCCCTGCCTCCCGAAGACAGTGCTCTACCAGGCTGAGCTATTCCCCGACCGATGCATTCCCCCATCCGGAAGACCGGACGGGCGAGGCAGAGGCGGCCCTATAGGGAGGGGACGGCGGGGTGGCAAGCGGGCTTTTCGCGCGCTAGTGACCGTTCATGCCGACCACGCCTCCGCACCCGGAAAACCAGTATCTCGACCTGATGCGGCGCATCTGGACCGAGGGGTCGGAGCGTATCGACCGGACGGGAATCGGCACGCGGTCGATCTTCGGCGCGACCCTGCGATTCGACCTGGCCGACGGCGCGATGCCGCTCATCACCACCAAGCGGGTGTACTGGAAAACCGCCACGCGCGAGTTGTTGTGGTTCCTGACGGGCGAGACCAACATTCGCCCGCTGGTGCTGCAGGGGGTCGGCATCTGGAACGAATGGCCGCACGCCAACTACGTGCGCCAGACCGGCGACGACCTGCCGCTCGACGCCTTTGTCCAGCGCATCGCCGATGACGCGGCGTTCGCCGCCAACTGGGGCGATCTGGGGCCGGTGTATGGCAAGCAGTGGGTGGACTGGCCGACCTATCGCTATCGGCCCGACGGACTGTTCGAGGCGGGCGAGGGGATCGATCAGGTTTCCGCCGTGGTCGAATCCCTGCGCTCCAATCCCGGCAGCCGGCGGCACATCATCGAGGGCTGGAACGTGGCAGAGCTCGACAGGATGGCGCTGCCCCCGTGTCACAAGACCTACCAGTTCCACGTCGCGGACGGCCGCCTCAACGGGTTGCTCTACCAGCGCAGCTGCGATGTAGCGCTGGGCCTGCCGTTCAACCTGTGGTCCGCGGCTCTGCTGCAGCGGATGCTGGCCCAGCAGGCCGATCTGGAACCCGGCGAATTCGTGTGGATGGGCGGGGACGTCCACCTCTATCTCAACCACGCCGATCTGATCGACGAGCAGCTCACGCGGGAACCGCAGGGCCGTCCACGCCTTGAGATAGTGCGGCGTCCGGAAACCATTTTTGGCTACCGGATCGACGATTTCGAGGTTTCGAACTACACCCCGCTCGGCGCGCTCAAGGCGCCAGTGGCGGTCTGACCGGGCCAAGCTTGACTCGATTACCCGCATTGAAATAAAATAACGCGGTCGTAAAAGATTGCGACAGTCGCCTCGGTCCACTTTCGGGGCGGAATTTTCTCGCGGGAGAGCGTGAAGTGGCCGATGAGCCGAAAGGGACCGGACGAGCGGGGCACAATCGCCCGGCGCTGCAGTTCCATGTTCCCGAACCCAAGTTCCGGCCCGGCGACGCGGTCGATTTCTCCGACCTGAAGATCACCAAGCCCGGCGAACAGCCACGCCCGGACGAGGCCTGCGCGCCGATCGACACCGCGCCGCTCGCCAACGACCTGATCCGCGTGCTGGGCGACGACAACGCCGCGCACGGCCCGTGGGATCCGAAGCTCGACGCCGAAACGCTGCGCCGGATGCTGCGCACGATGGCGCTGACCCGTGCCTTCGACGAGCGGATGTATCGCGGCCAGCGGCAGGGCAAGACCAGCTTCTACATGAAGTGCACCGGCGAAGAGGCGACCAGCGTGTCCGCCGCGATGGCGCTGGCGGCCGACGACATGGTGTTTCCCAGCTATCGCCAGCAGGGTATCCTGATCGCCCGCGGCTATCCGCTGGTCGAAATGATCAACCAGATCTACTCGAACCGCGGCGACAAGCTCAAGGGTCGCCAGCTGCCGATCATGTATTCGAGCCGGCCGCACAGCTTCTTCACCATCAGCGGCAACCTGGCCACGCAGACTCCGCAGGCGGTGGGCTGGGCGATGGCGAGCGCAATGCGCGGCGACAGCCGGATCGCGGCGACCTGGGTGGGCGAGGGCAGCACCGCGGAAGGCGACTTCCACGCCGCGTGCCTGTTCGCCACGGTCTACAACGCGCCGGTCATCCTCAACGTCGTCAACAACCAGTGGGCGATCTCGAGCTTCTCGGGCTTCGCGGGCGGCGAGCGGGCGACCTTCGCCGCGCGCGGCGTCGGCTATGGCATCGCTTCGCTGCGGGTCGACGGTAACGACGCCCTGGCGGTCTACGCGGCGACCCAGTGGGCGGCCGATCGCGCCCGCTCCAACGGCGGGCCGACGCTCATCGAGCACTTCACCTACCGGGCCGAAGGGCACTCGACTTCCGACGACCCGAGCCAGTACCGCAGCGCGCACGAGCGGACCGAATGGCCTCTGGGCGATCCCGTGATGCGGCTCAAGAACCACCTCATCCATCTGGGCGAGTGGGACGAGGAGCGGCAGGTCGCGCTCGACCTCGAATGCGCCGAGCAGGTGAAGGCGGCGACCAAGGAGGCCGAGAAGAACGGCGTCCTGGGCCACGGCATGCACCATCCATTTCACACGATGTTCGAGGACGTGTTCGAAGAGCTGCCTTGGCATCTGGAAGAACAGGCCGCGCAGGCGATCCGCGAAAGGAAGATCAAGTGGCCACAAGCCTGATCGACGATACCCCCGTGGGCCTCGCCGATGCGCCCGCGCGCAACATGAACATGATCGAGGCGATCAACGATGCGCTCGACATCATGCTCAGCCACGATCCCACCGTGGTTATCATGGGCGAGGACGTCGGCTATTTCGGCGGCGTCTTCCGCGCGACGGCGCACCTGCAAGAAAAGCACGGCAAGAACCGCGTGTTCGACACCCCCATCTCCGAATGCGGGATCATCGGCGCAGCGGTCGGGATGGGCGCCTACGGCCTGCGGCCCGTGCCGGAAATCCAGTTCGCCGACTACATCTATCCCGGCATGGACCAGCTCATCAGCGAGGCCGCGCGGCTGCGCTATCGCTCGGCAGGCGAATTCATCGCGCCGATGACGGTTCGCTCTCCGTTCGGCGGCGGTATCTTCGGCGGGCAGACCCACAGCCAGAGCCCGGAATCGCTGTTCACCCACGTCGCCGGGCTGAAGACCGTCATTCCGTCGACGCCCTACGACGCGAAGGGCCTCCTGATCGCCTCGATCGAGGACAACGATCCGGTGATCTTCTTCGAGCCGAAGCGGATCTACAACGGCCCGTTCAGTGGCTACTACGACAAGCCTGTCGAGCCGTGGAAGAACCACCCGGACAGCAAGGTGCCCGAGGGCTATTATTCGATCCCGCTCGGCAAGGCGCGCACCGTCCGCGAAGGCGACGCGCTGACGATCCTGGCCTACGGCACGATGGTTCACGTCGTCTCCGCCGTGGCGAAGGAAAAAGGCGTCGACGCCGAGATCATCGACCTGCGCACGCTGGTGCCACTCGATATCGAGGCGATCGAGGCTTCGGTCGAGAAGACCGGCCGCTGCCTCGTCGTTCACGAGGCGACGCGGACGAGCGGTTTCGGTGCGGAACTCTCCGCGCTGGTGCAGGAGCGGTGCTTCTACCACCTCGAGGCACCGGTCGAGCGCGTCACCGGTTTCGACACCCCCTATCCGCACAGCCTCGAGTGGGCTTATTTCCCCGGTCCCGTCCGCATCGGCGAAGCGATCGACAAGATACTGGAAGCCTGACCCATGGCCCGTTTCACCTTCAATCTCCCCGATATCGGCGAAGGCATCGCCGAGGCCGAGATCGTGGCGATGCACGTCAAACCCGGCGACCGGGTCGAGGAAGATCAGCAGATCGCCGACATGATGACCGACAAGGCGACGGTCGAGATGGAGAGCCCGGTCTCGGGCACCGTCGTCGAGGTCGCGGGCGAAGCGGGCGACGTGATCGCGATCGGGTCGATGCTGGTCGTGATCGAAACCGAAGGCGGAATGATCGACAACGCGCCCGTCGACGAGGCGCCCGCGCCGAAATCCGAAGCGGTCGAGCAGCGGATCGAGGTCGAGACGCCCGAGGCGGAGGATGTCGCGCGCCTGGTCGAAGATGCACCCAAGGCGCCGCCTCCGCCAGAGCCTGCTCCGGCACCCCGATCTGCGGCGCCGAGTCCTGCACCGGCCAAGCCTGCGCCCGTCTCGAAGACTTCGCACGCCAAGGTCCTGGCCACACCCGCCGTGCGCCTGCGCGCCCAGCAGCTCGGCATCGACCTTTCCGAAGTGCGTCCGGGCGAAGAAGGGCGCATTCGCCATGCGGATCTCGACGCGTTCATCTCCTACGGCGCGCCGACCGGCCATGCGCCTTCGGGGGCAACGCGCGCCGACGAGACGATCAAGGTCATAGGCCTGCGCCGGCGCATCGCCGAGAACATGGCCGCGGCCAAGCGTAACATCCCGCACTTCACGTATGTCGAGGAGTGCGACGTCACCGAGCTCGAGCGGCTGCGCGAACAGCTCAACGGCGGGCGGGGCGACAAGCCGAAGCTCACGATGCTGCCGCTGCTGATCGCTGCTATCTGCAAGACGATCCCGCAGTTCCCGATGATCAACGCACGCTACGATGACGAAGCCAATGTCGTCACGCGGCACGGCGCGGTCCACCTCGGCATGGCCACGCAGACCGATGGCGGCCTGATGGTCCCTGTCATTCGCGACGCGCAGGCCAGGAACCTGTGGCAGCTCGCCGGCGAAATCCGCCGCCTTGCCGACGCGGCGCGGGACGGATCGACCAAGTCGGGCGAACTCAGCGGATCGACGCTCACGATCACCTCGCTCGGGCCCTTGGGCGGTGTGGCGACGACGCCGGTCATCAACCGGCCCGAAGTGGCGATCATCGGTCCGAACCGCATCGTCGAGCGCCCGATGTTCGTATCCGACGGGATGGGCGGCGAGCGCGTGGAGAAGCGCAAGCTGATGAACATCTCGATCAGCTGCGATCACCGCGTGGTCGACGGTTACGACGCGGCAAGCTTCATCCAGGCGATCAAGAAGCTGATCGAGAGCCCGGCCCTTTTGCTGGTCAATTGATGGCGGTATGCTGCCTTCCCGAAACGGAGGGCAGCATGACCACCGACCCGCGTATCGACGCCTACATCGCCAAGGCCGCTCCCTTCGCGCAGCCCATACTCCTGCACATTCGCAAGATCGTGCACGCGGCACTTCCGGAGGTTGAGGAGGGCATCAAGTGGGGGATGCCGCACTTCATGGTGAGCGGGAAGAACGTCGCCGGGATGAGCGCGTTCAAGGCACACTGCGCGTTCATCATCCACGGAGAAGGTCGACAGAACGGTGAGGGAATGGGCGGATATGGCAGGGTAACCGCCTTGTCCGACCTACCCAGCGACACTGTGCTCGAAACCGGGCTGAAGGAAGCTGCGCAGCGGATACTGGCCGGCGGAACCGCTCGCAAGCCGGTGCCGAACAAGGCCTCCAAGGCAGAGATCGCGATGCCCGACGATTTTGCGGCGGCTCTTGCGGCGGTTCCCGACGCCAAAGCGGCGCTCGATCGCTTCGCGCCGGGTCAGCGCCGCGAGTATCTCGAATGGATCACGACGGCCAAGCAGGCGGAGACGCGCGCAAGGCGGATCGAGCAAGCCGTCGAATGGCTCGCGGACGGAAAAAAGCGGCACTGGAAATACGAGAAGTGCTGACCCGTCTCAGCGGACGATCGCGCTGTAGGTCAGCCTCCCGGTAGGCGATCCCGCAACCCGCATCCGCACGTGAGTCACGTCTTCTGCCGAAGCGAGCCGGCTGCCGATGCGCAGCGCGCCCAGTTCGCCCCAGTTGCGGCCGCCGTCGATCGACACTTCGGCTGCGTCGTGTCCCGCGCGCTGGAAGGCGAGGGTGCGAGGAACCGCGCTTTGCACGGTGAACTTGCGATCGCGCGATTCGCTGCGCCACTGCACGACAAGCACCACCTTGTCGCCCGGCCGCAGCGTGGTGGCCGGTTCCAGCGCACGCACACCTTCGCTGGTGCGTTCGACATAGACCGAGCGGTCGATATCGACTGCTCCGTCGGCAAGAGCCGGGCTCGCCGCAAGGCAAGCGAGGCTGGCGATACCAAGCCCGATACGCATGATCCGAAGTCCCCCCAAGCCCCGCGGCCGGGGCAGGTGGACAATGGCCCGACATGGTTAATTTTCGGTGGACGGATAAGCGGCAAAAAGGGGCGCCTGCGGCTGTTGACAGGCCTCCGATCACGCCCTAGTGGCGCTGCTCCCAAGCGGTGCAAGCCCCGGATGCGCGGGTGTAGCTCAGTTGGTTAGAGTGCCGGCCTGTCACGCCGGAGGTCGCGGGTTCGAGCCCCGTCACTCGCGCCACTTGGGACCTTTTTTCAGCCCCAGCGGCCGGTTTCCATCCACAGGATGAACCGCCTGAGCGGCAAGAGCCATACGATCCCCAGAACCAAATAGACGACGGCCTGCGCCAGCGCCGGCCAGTCGCCGATGATCTCGGGCGCATAACGCGCGATGACCAGCGCGTAGGCGGTCAGCCCGGCCAGAAGGGCCAGAATGCCCAGCGGGATGCGCAGCGTCGGCTCGGTTCTCATGCGAAGGGTCCCAGGATGCGAGTGGGGGTGACGACCGCGCTCAGCGCCACGTCGTGCGGTTCGTGCGGCAGGTCGGCGACTTCCTGTATGTCCCAGGCCAGTCCGATCGTCACGGTGCCTGGATGCGCGGCGAGCCAGCGGTCGTAGTGCCCGCCGCCCTGGCCCAGCCTCCGTCCGTCGGGCGTGAAGGCCAGAAGCGGGACGATCAAGACCTGCGGCACGATCTCGGCGGCGTCCTCGTTCGGTTGCAGGCCGAAGGGACCATCGACGAGATCGTCACCGTCGAACGGGTCGGAATGAACGCGAAAGGACATCGGCGCATCGCGGTCTGCGAACCACGGCAGGGCGATAGGATACCCGTGCTCGGCAAAGAACCGGGCGTAACCGCCCGCAGGCGCTTCACCCTTGACGGCGTGGTACAGGCCGACGCTCGCGCCTTCGGGCACCATCTCCAGTGCCGGGCGGGGAGGGCGGTGGAATACCAGCGCGCGCACTTGCATGGGCAGCGCCTGGGCGTGGGCAAGGCGTTCGGCCCTCAGTTTTCGGCGGATTTCTGCTTTCGTCAAAGGATCATCGCTCCAGGAACAGACTATCGGGCATCAGCCCGCAAGGGCGAACGCCCGCCCGCAGCGACGCGACCTTTAGGTCGTTTGAGCGAGGAAAGCCAAGGCTGCGGACGCGGCCGCCGGCGCTTGAGGCGCAGCAGGTGGTGTGGCGGAACCACCATGGGTCGTTTGCCCCGAAATCCTCCGACGCCTCAACGTCAGGTGGGAACCATGTACCCCGGTCCCCGGGACGAACCCGGTCGCCAGGGCAGGGACAGCTCCCTAGATTTGCTTATAGCCCCGGGGATTTTGATGCGGCTCGTGCCGGGCAGTCCCGCCGCGTCCTATCTAGGCGTCCGCGGACCGTCTCTCAAGCTTGTCGGCACATTCTTCGAGCATTTGTGCCAGTCCTTCGAGCGCAGGGGCGAGCGAACCGAGGTCTTCGCCGGTAGGTCGCACGGCCTCCGCGGCTGCTTGCGCCGCGCGCAATTCGGTAATTTCGGACTGGTGCCGGACCGCCTCGGCGTCCTGCCTGTCGATCTGCTCGCGCAACCCGGTCTCACGGTCGGAAGCGTCTTTCAATTGCCTTTCGGTCTCGGCGGCTGCGGACTGCAACCGGGCAATCTCCGCTTCCAGCTCAGCGATCGTCTCGCTGAGCGCGGCATTGGCCTGGGCTTCGGCTTCGCTGTCGACAGAAGGAGCCGCGCCTGCGCCACCGTCGCGCGCTTCCTGCACCTCGTCGGCCAGGAGGAGGGCTGCGAACAGCATGTTCTGCTCGCCCGGCCCGGCGGAAGGGCCCATCGTGGCGAGCTTCTCGTCGATCGTCTTGCCGAGGCGCTTGACCCGGTCTTCCTCGCCCGCGGCGCATGCGACCCGATAGGTGCGACCGCCGATCTTGAGGGCGACCTCGCTCACTGCTCGAGCTCCGCCAGAACCTTGTCGAGTTCGGCGATCGCCTGGGCAACGGTTTCGCGGAGCGATTCGTGCTTGTCCACCAGCGCGAGGACGTTGGCCGGAGATGCGGGGGGCGCGGCATCCGCTGCGCGGGCGATACGCGCGAGCGCGGCTTCGATCCTTTGCACCGCGGCTTCGCTTCGATCCCCCGACATGCGCACCGATTTACCGCCAATCCCGCGCCGGTGCAAAGGGTTGCCGGGGCCTGTTGATAACTGACTTCGGCCACCTGCGCCGGGAACTAGCGGGGCACTTGCCTTGACCTTGCCCGACCCGTCCGCGAAGGGGTCGGCGCGCAACCGAATCGCCTGCCGAGGAGCCCTGCCGCGATGACGCCGAACCCCGCCCTCCTGGCGCCGATGGCCAACGCCATCCGCGCGCTTTCGATGGACGCGGTCCAGGCTGCGAATTCGGGGCACCCCGGAATGCCGATGGGCATGGCCGACGTCGCCACCGTGCTCTTCTCGAAATATCTGAAGTTCGATCCGAGCGCGCCCGACTGGGCGGATCGCGATCGGTTCGTACTGTCGGCAGGCCACGGATCGATGCTGATCTACAGCCTGCTCTACCTGTCGGGCTACGAACGTCCGACGATCGAGGACATCGCCAATTTCCGCAAGCTGGGCAGCCCCTGCGCCGGCCATCCTGAGAATTTCCTCCTCGACGGGGTCGAGTGCACGACGGGTCCGCTCGGTCAGGGCCTGGCGATGGCGGTGGGCATGGCGATCGCCGAGCGGCACCTGAACGCACATTACGGCACCGACATAGTCGATCACGATACCTGGGTAGTGGCGGGCGACGGGTGCCTGATGGAAGGCGTCAATCACGAGGCGATCGGCCTCGCCGGACATCTCGGTCTCGGTCGGCTCAAGGTGCTGTGGGATTCCAACAGCATCACGATCGACGGGTCGACTTCGCTTTCGACCTGCGAAGATATCCCGGCGCGCTATCGAGCCTCGGGCTGGCACGTGATCGCGTGCGACGGTCACGATTTCGCCGACATCGACCGCGCACTGGGCGAAGCGGCGGCGTTCACCGACAAGCCGGTGCTGGTCGAGTGTCGCACCGTGATCGGCAAGGGCGCCCCTAACAAGCAGGGCACCAGCGGAGTCCACGGCGCCGCCTTGGGTAACGATGAAGTTGCCGCCGCTCGTACCGAGCTTGGATGGACGGCAAAGCCCTTCGAGGTACCCGCCGAAATACTCGCCGATTGGCGCGCGACGGGTGAGCGCGGCAAGGCCCTGCACGCCGATTGGCAGGCCAGGCTTGATTCGTCAGGCCTTGGCGCAGAATTCAGCGCTCGAATGAGGGGTGAATTCGTCACCAATGCCCTCGACGAGTACATCGCAGGCCTGCTCGCCGAGCCAAAGACGGTCGCCACCCGCAAGGCGAGCGAGATGGCGCTGGAAGTGCTGACCGCCGCGATCCCCGCGATGATCGGCGGCTCGGCCGACCTCACGGGTTCGAACAATACCAAGACCAAGGCGACATCGCCGCTGACCGCTGGCGACTATGCCGGGCGTTACCTCTACTACGGCATCCGCGAGTTCGGCATGGCCTGCGCGATGAACGGGATGGCGCTGCACGGCGGCGTGATCCCCTATGGCGGCACGTTCCTGATCTTCAGCGACTATTGCCGCAACGCCGTTCGCCTGAGCGCATTGCAGCAGACGCGGGCGATCTACGTATTCACCCACGACAGCATCGGTCTTGGCGAGGATGGTCCCACGCACCAGCCCGTCGAGCAACTGATGAGCCTGCGGCTGATACCGAACCTCAACGTGTTCCGCCCATGCGACACGATCGAGACCGCCGAGTGCTGGGCACTCGCGCTGTCGACGCCGGAGACGCCCTCGGTCCTGGCCCTGAGCCGCCAGAACCTGCCGCAGCTCCGCAGCGAGGGCGGCAACCTCAGCGCGAAAGGCGCCTACCGCCTTCGCGCCGCGAAAGCGGAGCGCAAGGTGATCCTGATCGCCACCGGCTCCGAAGTTGAGGTCGCCGTGGCGACGGCCGATGCGCTCGAAGCGCAGGGCATCGGGGCGGACGTGGTGTCGATGCCTTGCATGGAACTGTTCGAGGCGCAGCCGCAGTCCTACAAGGACGAACTGCTGCCGAACGTCCCGCCGGAGCAACTACTGCGCGTTTCCATAGAGGCGGGATCGACGCTGGGCTGGGACCGTTACACTATGACAAACGGACTGCGGATCGGCCTCGACCGGTTCGGCGCCTCCGCCCCGGCGGAAGACCTTTACGCGAAGTTCGGCTTCACCGCCGAAGCTATCGTTCCAAAAATCACAGCAAAACTCGGTATTTAGCAGGAGCTTTTCACATGGCGACCAAGGTTGCGATCAACGGTTTCGGACGCATCGGGCGACTCGTCGCGCGTGCCATTCTCGAGCGCAGCGACCACGACCTTGAACTGGTGTCGATCAACGACCTCGCCGACACGGCGTCGAACGCCGTCCTGTTCGGTTTCGACAGCACGCACGGCCGGTTCCCCGGCAAGGTGGACACCGACGGCAACGACCTGATCGTCAACGGCAAGCGCATTCACGTGACCGCCGAGCGCGATCCCGGCAAGCTACCGCATGGCGACAACGGCATCGACCTGGTGATGGAGTGCACCGGTTTCTTCCAGTCGGACGAAGGCGCGCGCCCGCACCTTTCAGCAGGCGCCAAGCGGGTCCTAATCTCGGCCCCGGCGACGGGCGTCAGCAAGACGATCGTTTACGGCGTCAACCACGACACGCTGACCGCCGAAGACGTGATCATCTCAAACGCCAGCTGCACCACCAACTGCCTCGCCCCGGTCGCGAAGGTGCTGAACGACACCATCGGGATCGAGCGCGGGTTCATGACCACGATCCACAGCTACACCAACGACCAGCGCATGCTCGACCAGATCCACAGCGATCTGCGCCGCGCGCGCGGCGGGGCGCAGAACATGATCCCGACGACCACCGGCGCCGCCCGCGCGGTCGGACTGGTCCTACCCGAACTGAAGGGCAAGCTCGACGGCAGCTCGGTCCGGGTCCCGACGCCGAACGTATCGATGGTCGATCTGGTCTTCGTGCCGGGTCGCGACACATCGGTCGAAGAGATCAATGCCGCGCTCAAGGCTGCGGCGGACGGTCCGATGAAGGGCGTTCTCGACTATACCGACCAGCCCCTGGTTTCGAGCGATTTCAATCACTACCCGGCGTCTTCTACCGTCGATTCGCTGGAAACGGCCGTTCTCGAAAGCAAGCTCGCCCGTGTCGTCAGCTGGTACGACAACGAGTGGGGCTTCTCCAACCGCATGATCGATACCGCCGGAGTGATGGCGAAGTTCATCTAAGGAACGATACCAATGGCAGGCTTCCGGACGCTCGACGATCTGGGCGACGTGCGCGGCAAAGTCGCGCTCGTGCGCGTGGACCTCAACCTGCCGATGGACGAGGGGCGCGCTAGCGACGTCACGCGTGTCGAGGCGAGCGCGCCGACGATCTTGGAACTGGCCGATGCCGGGGCCAAGGTGCTGCTGCTCGCCCACTTCGGGCGGCCCAAGGGTCAGCGAAGCTCGGTGATGAGCACCAGCATGGTGATGGGCGATGCCGAGCGCGTGCTGGGCCGCGAGATCATGTTCATTCCCGAGGTCTCCGGCCCGGTGGTCGCACAATCGATCGGCATCCTGCGCGACGGCGACATCGGCCTGCTCGACAACGTGCGGTTCTGGCCCGGCGAGGAGCAGAACGATCCCGAGTTTGCCAAGGCGATCGCCGCGCACGGCGACTTCTACGTCAACGATGCCTTTTCCGCCGCGCACCGTGCCCATGCCTCCACCGAAGGTCTCGCGCATCTGCTACCGGCTTACGTGGGACGAGCGATGGAAAAGGAACTGAAGGCGCTCGACGCCGCGCTCGGCAATCCGCAAACGCCGGTCGTAGCGGTCGTCGGCGGTGCCAAGGTCTCGAGCAAGCTCGCGGTGCTCGAACACCTCGTCACCAAAGTCCAGCATCTCATCATCGGCGGGGGCATGGCCAATACGTTCCTCGCAGCGCGCGGCGTCGATGTCGGGAAATCCCTGTGCGAGCACGATCTTGCCGCCACGGCGAACGCGATCATGGACAAGGCCGACCATGCCGGCTGCACGGTCCACCTGCCTTATGACGTCGTGGTCGCGAAGGAGTTCGCCGCCAACCCGGCTTCTCTGCGGACCTGCAACGTGCACGAGGTCGCTGCCGACGAAATGATCCTCGACGTCGGACCTGCCGCAGTCGAGGCACTGGCCGATGTTCTGAAGACCTGCCGCACCCTGGTCTGGAACGGCCCGCTCGGTGCCTTCGAGACGCCTCCCTTCGACGAGGCGACCGTCGCTCTCGCGCGCACGGCTGCCGCGCTGACACAGGATGGCAGCCTCGTATCGGTAGCCGGCGGAGGAGACACCGTGGCGGCACTCAATCACGCCGGCGCGGCGGGAGATTTCACCTATGTCTCGACGGCAGGAGGCGCGTTCCTCGAATGGATGGAAGGCCGTGAGCTTCCGGGTGTGAAGGCACTGCAGTCATGAGCGAGGAACCCGCCGTCACCCAGTCGCCGCGCGGACCCCGCGTGATCGAGGAAGGCGAGTTTGCCGGTTGGATGAACTGGCCGCACGATGCGTTCGAAACCCGTGCCGGTCCGTTCTATTATCGCACCGAGGACGACGGTCAGATCGTCTGCGCCTTCCGCGCCGAACAGAAACACATGAATGGCGGCGGCTTCATGCATGGCGGTTGCCTCATGACATTCGCGGACTTTGCGCTGTTTTCGATTGCCGAGCATCACCTGAAGGACAACTTCGCCGTAACCCTGCAAATGGGCTGCGATTTCCTGGATCCGGCCCGCGTCGGGCAGTGGATGGAAGCACGTGGAGAGGTTACGCGCGCCGGCGGCAAGACGATATTCGTGCGCGGCACCATCACGGCGGACGGCGCGCCGGTCTTCGGTTTCACCGGGATCATTCGCAAGGTCGGCAAGCGCGCCTGACCACGGGTTGCCGCTGCCCCGCAAGGTGGCTATCGGACGCCCGCGCATACCTATGCACGGACTTGAGGATCGACGATGAATCACGCTGAAATGACCGACCGCATCGCCACCGGCGAGGGCTTCATCGCCGCACTCGATCAATCGGGCGGATCGACGCCCAAGGCGTTGACCGGATACGGGATCGAAGACGGATCCTGGACCGGCGAGGAAGAGATGTTCGCCTTGATCCACGACATGCGGAGCCGGATCATCGAGAGCCCGTGCTTCGGCAACGGCAAGGTCATCGGCGCAATCCTGTTCGAAAAGACCATGGACGGCATGAGCGGCGGCAAGCCGGTGCCCGAACGCCTCGCCGAGCGCGGGGTGGTCCCTTTCCTCAAGGTGGATAAAGGCCTCGAAGACGAGGCGAACGGCGTTCAGCTGATGAAACCGATGCCCGACCTCGAAAGCCTGCTTGCCCGCGCCAAGGCCAAGGGCGTGTTCGGCACCAAGATGCGGTCGGTAATCAAGTCGAACGATGCAGAAGGCATCGCGGCGGTGGTTCGGCAGCAGTTCGCCGAGGGTGCGCGCATCACTGCCGCCGGCCTGATGCCGATCCTCGAACCCGAATACGACATCAAGGCGGCCGACCGCGGAGAAGGTGAGCAGGTTTTGCTGGCCGAAATCCTCAAGGATCTCGACGCATTGCCCGAGGGCCAGCAGGTGATGCTCAAGCTCTCGATCCCGGTGGAAGCGAACCTCTACAAGCCGCTGGTCGACCACCCGAAAGTCCTGCGCGTGGTCGCGCTGTCGGGCGGGTTCTCCACCGACGAAGCGTGCGAAAAGCTCGAGGCGAACGAGGGTATGATCGCCAGTTTCAGCCGCGGCCTGCTGCAGGACCTGCGCGCGACGCAGAACGACGACGAATTCGACTCGGTGCTCGGCGGAGCGATCGACCGTATTCAGGCCGCCAGCGTTACCTGATCAGCGAGCTTCGAAGGCGAAGCGGTAGTCGCGCGGGCCAATCTCGGCCTGCGTCGTCTTCTCGGGCCGAACGCTAACGAGGGCGAGCATCTTGCCGTTCGTGCCGAAGGGTTCGCCCAGCGTCAGGTCGGCGGTGTCGGAGAACCCCGGGCCGACTATCCGGGCGGTCACCACAACGCGCCCGGCCCAGACACAGCGGGCGTTCATAGGGCAGCGACTGTCCTCCACCATCTTCTTCGGTGTGACGACCAGGTCGCCCACGCGCACCGGCACATCGAACGGAACCGCGTAGCCCTGCGGTTGCGGCGGGGTGCTGTTGGGCGGCGGAACCATGGTGCAGGCACCGATCAGGGCGGAAGCGGAGAGCGCGAAGACAGCTTTCATGCTGCCCATACGCACCTCTACCGCTTGCGGTTGCCTGAATGGCCGCTACCTAGCCAGCCCATGATGCCGAGCGAACTCTATGTGATATCTCCTTTGGACGTCGGAGGTGACTTTCCCGTCAGGCTGGAAGCGGCGCTTGGCGCGGGACCGGTCGCGGCGTTCCAGTTCAGGGTGAAAGGCCTGGATCAGCACGAGGCAGCGCGCCTCGCGGCGCCGCTTCAGACTATCTGCGCGGGGCACGATTGCGCCTTCATCGTCAACGACAGCGTCGCCCTCACCAAGCGCATCGGTGCCGATGGCGTCCATCTCGGCCAGTCGGATGGAGACGTGCGCGAGGCGCGTGAAATTCTGGGGCGCGAGGCGCAGATCGGGGTCACCTGCCACGCCAGTCGGCATCTTGCGATGGAGGCGGGTGATGCCGGCGCGGACTACGTCGCGTTCGGGGCTTTCTTCCCGAGCACCACGAAAATGAGCGAGCACCGACCGGAACCGGAACTCCTGACCTGGTGGCAGGGACTGTTCGAAATTCCCTGCGTTGCGATCGGCGGCATCACGCCGGACAATTGCGGTCCGCTTGTCAGCGCCGGCGCGGACTTTCTCGCCGTATCCGCAGCTGTGTGGAACGGCGATCCGGCAGCCAACGTCGCAGCGTTCCACCGGGCGATCGCCGCGGCTACCGAACGAGCCGGCTAAGACGGCGGATATATTTTCGGGCTCGGTCGTTGCCTTGACGAGGGACGGGTCGCGTCCCGTATTTCAGGGAACCTCCATGCGCCATTTCATCGCCGCCGCCTCGCTCCTAGCTCTTGCTGCCTGCGGTTTGAATGGCACCGATCGCAACGCCGACGAGACTTCGGAAGCCGACCGAACGGCGAATGCCACCACGGAAAGCCTCGCCGACACCATGGCTTCGCGTGACGGGGCGGACATGGCCTCCGACGTGCCCGACATTCCCGATAGCGAGGAGCGACCCGTCATGCAGGCGCAAGTCGTGCTGGACCGCCAGGGTTTCGGCCCCGGCGTGATCGACGGAGAAATGGGCCTGTCGACCGAGAACGCGCTGGAGGGCTTTCAGGAGGCGAACGGTTTCGAAGTCACTGGTGAAATGGACGAGGCGACTACTGCCAAGCTTGACCAATGGAAATCGATCCCGGCGACGCGCGTCGTCCGAATTCCGTCCGACTGGGGCACGCTCGAATATGCCGCCATTCCGAAGGATGCCGAGGATCAGGCCAAGCTCGAGCGCTTGGGATACCAGACCCTCGACGAGAAACTGGCCGAGCGGTTTCACACGACCGTAGAGGTTCTGAAGATGCTGAACCCTGGCGGTCAGCCAGCCGGCAAAGCGGGGAGCACAACTTCCGCGCCGGAGCCGTCGCCTTCTCCGACAGAATCCGCCACTGCTCCGGAAAGGCCAGTCTCGACCTTTGCTGCGGGCCAGATAATCCGCGTGCCCAACATCGGCGGGGACCGGATCGCGCCGGGCGCGGTCGATGATCCGGACTGGCAGCAGACCCTCCAGAGCCTGGGCGTGGGTACCGAGCAGCCGAATGTCGAAAAGATCGTCGTCAGCAAGAGCGAGAGCACGCTCAAAGCCTATGACGAAGCTGGAAAGCTGGTTGCGCTGTTCACCGTATCGTCGGGCAGCAGCCGCTTTCCGTTGCCTCTGGGTAACTGGAAGATAAACGGGAAGGCGCCCAATCCGCCGTTCACCTATGATCCTCGGGTCCTTGGCAACGACGACGACAGCGGGAAGCAGCAGCTTCCGCCCGGGCCGAACAGTCCGGTGGGCGTGGTCTGGATCGACCTTAGCAAGGAGCACTACGGCATTCACGGCACACCCGATCCCGAGACGATCGGCCGCGCTCAGAGCAGCGGTTGCGTGCGCCTGACCAACTGGGACGCGGCCCGCCTCGCACAGATGGTGCGGCCGGGCGTCGAAGTCGAATTCGTGGCCTGACCTCACGATGGGCGCTCTCGACCGGATCCTCACGATCGTCGTCACCGCCACGCTCACGAGCGCCGCCTGGATCGTGGCAGGTGGGACGGTGCTCGAAGGCGCACGTGGTGCGAGTCAGATCGGCAAGACGCGGCCCGCCGAGGCTGCACCCAGCCCGCGCTCGTTCTTCGAGGCGGGTACGTCGAGCACGCGGTCCCTCGACACGGAAGACCAGATCGCACCCGAACCTCAGTCCGGCGCTGCGCTCATGGTGCCGGTCCTTGGCATTCGGCCCAGCGATCTCACCGACACCTTCACGCAGAGCCGGGAAGGGGGTGCGCGCTTGCACGAGGCGATCGACATCATGGCGCCCGAGGGTACTACGATCGTGTCGGCGAACCCGGGAACGATCGAGCGCCTGTTCCTGTCTGAAGCCGGGGGCAAGACGATATACATCCGCTCGGACGACCGCCGGACCATCTACTATTACGCCCATCTCAAGGACTACGCTGGGGGTTTGCGTGAGGGGCAGAAGGTCCGCCGCGGCCAGCGGCTAGGCAGCGTCGGTTACACGGGCAATGCCGATCCCGAAGCGCCGCACCTGCATTTTGCGATCATGCGGACCACCCCGGGGGCGGAGTGGTGGGAGCCGTCGACCCCGATCAGTCCCTATCCGCTGCTCGTCCGGCGATAGCCGGAACAGGGTCAATCGGCGGCGCCGCGTCCGGTTCGCACACAACGCATCTTGGCAAAGTCACCCGCTGCATCCGAAGCCCTGAGCGTCCGTGCGCCCATCTGTGTAAACTTCATTCCCTTGTACGGACCGCTCGTGAAAACGAGGGTCTTCCCGGTCAGCAAATAGGTCCCGTTGCCCGCAGACGCGGTGTAGCTCGACGCGTTGATGACGTCGAACCACATATCCTTCAAAGGGATCGAAGCGAGACCTGCCGCGTCGCCCGGCACCTCGCAGAGATAGCGTCCGGATTCGAGCGTTCCGAGCCTGCCCTCTGCACGGGCTCCGGCAGCCGCAAGCGCTGTGGCCAGAGCGAGATAAATCGTGGTCCGTTTGATCATGGCGGCGAATATAGCAACTGCGCCGCCGCACGACTACCGCTCGCGTTTTCGCGATTGAGGGGGGTCTGCTTGCCCCGCATCCGCCAAGCGGCTAAGGCGCGCCGCGCAGTGCGTCCGCAAGATCGTGGAGCGCTCCCGATTTTCGAACCCCAAGTTTCCCAACCCAAGGCTCTTTCCACCATGAAGATTTCCGGCGTGGACATTCGTCCCGGCAACATTCTCGAATACGAAGGCGGCATCTGGAAGGTCGCCAAGATTCAGCACACCCAGCCGGGCAAGGGCGGGGCGTACATGCAGGTCGAGATGAAGAACCTGCAGGATGGCCGCAAAACCAACGTCCGCTTTCGCAGCGCGGACACGATCGAGCGCGTGCGGCTCGATCAGAAGGAATTCCAGTACCTTTACACGGACGGCGATGCGCTAGTCTTCATGGACAAGGATACGTACGAGCAGATCAACCTGCCGACCGACCTACTGGGCGACGCCGCGGCGTTCCTGCAGGACGGCATGGATGTGACCCTGGAATTGTGGGACGAAAAGCCGATCTCGGTCGCGCTGCCCGAACAGGTCGAAGCGACGATCGTCGAGGCCGATGCGGTGGTGAAGGGCCAGACCGCTTCGTCCAGCTATAAGCCCGCCGTGCTCGACAACGGCGTGCGCGTGATGGTGCCGCCGCACATCGAAAGCGGCACCCGCATCGTCGTGGACGTCTACGAGCGTACCTACGTCGGCAAGGCTGGCTGAGGACTACCTGTGGCAGTTTCCGCTATCATTCGCGTCATGGAAAAAGCTGCCCGCAAGGCGGGCGGCAAGCTGCGACGCGACTTCGGCGAGATCGAGCACCTCCAGGTCAGCCGCAAGGGTCCTTCGGATTTCGTCTCGAAGGCTGACCAGATTGCCGAGCGCACCCTGTGGGACGAGCTGAAGGTTGCGCGCCCCGGTTGGGGCTTCCTGATGGAAGAAGGCGGAGAGATCCCCGGCGAAGACGGCATGCCCCGCTTCGTGATCGATCCGCTCGACGGCACCAGCAACTTTCTGCACGGCATCCCGCACTTCGCGATCTCGATCGCCGCGCAGGAGCCGACGCTCGACGGCAAGGGTTGGGGTGAGGTGACCGCGGCGGTCGTCTATCAGCCGATCACCGACGAAACGTTCTGGGCCGAGAAGAGCCGCGGCGCATGGCTGCACGACGGTCGCCTTCGCGTATCGAGCCGTTCGCGGATGTCCGACGCCCTCGTCGCGACCGGGATGCCGTACCAGGGCCATGGCAATTTCGCCGAATGGACGCGGATCTATGGTGCCCTTGGACCGCAGGTGGCGGGCATACGGCGCTTCGGGGCGGCCTCGCTCGATCTCGCCTGGGTGGCCGCCGGACGGTACGACGGGTTCTGGGAAAGCGATCTTGCTCCCTGGGATACCGCAGCGGGATGCTTGCTCGTTCGCGAGGCCGGCGGCTTCGTCACCGATTTCCGCGGCCGCTCGCAACCGGTCTGCGACACGCAGGTGCTGGCCGCCAACGACGGCCTGCACTCGAAGCTGCACAAGGAACTCGCCGCCGCGCTCAAATAGCGCACGGCTCAAGCGATCTGGGTCTAGCCGCGGCGCAAACCGGCGGCTAAGGCTCCCCGCGCTGCGGAGCCCCTGTGGCGGAATGGTAGACGCGAACGACTCAAAATCGTTTGTCTTACGACGTGCCCGTTCGAGTCGGGCCAGGGGTACCAAATTCGGGCTTGGCCCGATAATCGCTTGAAATGCCTCGCGTGCTCTGTGAGGCATCGGAGCGATGATCGACGCTCCCAGTCTGCACGCGCTCGGCGCGATGATCGTGACGGTGGCGATGTTCGTGGCATTCGCCCGCGGGCGAATGAGCACCGAGATCGTGTCGCTCCTCACCATCGCGGTGATCGCGGTAGGACTCTACTTCTTTCCCTTGCCGCATACCCAGCCGACCGACGGCTTGGTGCTCGCGTTCTCGGGCTTCGGTCACTACGCGCTCATCACGATCTGCGCCTTGATGATCATGGGGCGGGGGTTGGTGGTCACAGGCGCGCTGGAGCCGTTCGCGCGGGTCCTCGAGCGCGTGTTCAAGATCAACCAGCAACTGGGCCTGCTCGTATCCCTGCTGATGGCGTTCTTCCTGTCGATGTTCGTCAACGACACGCCGGTACTGGTGCTGCTTCTGCCGATCTTCGTCTCGCTGGCCGTACGCGGTGGCATGGCGGCATCGAAAACGCTGATACCGATCAATGCGGCGGTCCTGATCGGGGGGATGGCCACGACGATCGGCACATCGACCAACCTGCTCGTCGTCTCGATCGCGCGCGATCTGGGGATGCCCCAGATGAACGTGTTTCACTTTACGCCCATCGTGCTGATGGCGGCGGTTGTTGCGTTGCCCTACCTCTGGCTCGTCGCGCCGCGCCTGCTCGGCGACAATCGGACCGAGGAAATTCACGAGAAGCGTCGGTTCGTCACCCGGTTACGTCTGAGCGAAGGCAGCGCACTGACTGGGCAGGAACTTGCCGCGATCATGCCGCGCCTTCCCGCCGAGATCGAGTTCCACGATCGACCCACCGGCAAGTTGGGATCGCACGAGCAGCTGACGATCTCGGGTACGCACGACGCGCTCGAGGAAGCGATGCGCACGCTGAAGGGCGAGGTTGCGCCTGCCTGGGTGATCGATCGCATCCGCAAGGAGTCACTGGACACGCGCGAGGATATCGCGGTCGTCGAGATGACGGTCACTGCAGACTCGCGGCTGATCGGGCGTACGCTGCCCAGCTCGGGCATAGCCGACCTGTATGGTGTGGCGGTGCTTGGCATCCATCGCCCCAAGAGATTGATCGGCGACCAGGCCGAGACCGCTATTGCCGATCTACGCATTGCGGAAGGTGACGTGCTGCTGGTGATGGGCTTGCCCCAACCGCTGCAGACGTTTGCCCGCGCAGACAGCCTTCTGATCCTAGAAGGCATGCGCGAGCTGCCCCGCCGATCGAAGGCGGTACTGGCGGGCGCAATCATGCTCGGATCGGTCGGGCTTGCCTCCATCGGCCTCTTGCCGATCGCTATTTCTGCGCTGGCCGGGGCGATCCTCATGTTCGTGACCGGATGCGTGAAATTCGAACGCGTTGGCCGCGCGCTTTCGGCGCAGGTCATCGTACTCGTCGCCGCGAGCATCGCGCTGGGGCGCCTGATCGGCGATACCGGCGCAGCTTTGTGGCTGGGTCAGGCAATGTCGCTTGGCCTGCAGTTCCTCAGCCCCGCAGGCGTGCTCGCAGCGATCATGCTGTTCGTGACCCTGCTGACCAACTTTGCCAGCAACGCGACCGCGGCGACCGTCGGCACGCCGATCGCGTTCAATATCGCGCAGCAGCTCGGCCTGCCGCCCGAGCCTTTGATCCTTGCGGTGCTGTTCGGCTGCAACCTCTGTTACGCAACGCCGATTGCCTACCAGACCAACATGCTGATTATGGCCGAGGGCAGTTACGAGTTCAAAGACTACATCCGGACGGGTGTTCCGCTGGTCCTGCTGATGACGGTGACGCTGTCGATCCTGCTGGTGATAACGTACAAGATGTAGAGCGGTAACGACAACAACGAGGGGGGAATATGCAGTTTCGATCGATCCTGGGTACAGGACTGGCACTGGCATTGGCCGCGACCGGTTCGCCGCTGGTCGCAAACGACCTGCGCGAGGCGGTGGCAGCCGACATGCCCGACTTGATGGCGCTTTACCGCGACCTTCATGAGCATCCCGAACTCAGCTTCCAGGAAGTGGAAACCGCCAAGAAGCTTGCGACTCGCCTCAAGGCGATGGGGTTCGAAGTGACCGAAGGCGTGGGCAAGACCGGTGTGGTCGGCGTGATGCGCAACGGCGCGGGTCCGGTCGTGATGTTGCGCGCGGACATGGACGGCCTGCCGGTGGTCGAGCAGACGGGCTTGCCTTTCGCCTCGAAGGCGCAGGGCACGCCTGAATCGGGCGTCACCACCGGGATCATGCACGCGTGCGGGCATGACACGCACATGGCTTCGTGGATCGGCGCGGCGCGCCTGCTCGCCGAACGCAAGAGCGAGTGGTCGGGCACGGTCGTGATGATAGGGCAGCCGGCGGAGGAACTCGGCCTCGGCGCGCTCGCGATGCTGGAAGACGGCCTGTACACCCGATTTCCCAAGCCGGACTACGTTCTTGCCTTTCACGATGCCGCCCAATATCCCGCGGGTCAGATCGCCTACACTTCCGGTTTCGCTCTCGCGAATGTCGACAGCGTCGATATCACGGTAAAGGGCGTCGGCGGGCACGGCGCCTATCCCCATACGGCCAAGGACCCGGTCGTGCTCGCCAGTTCAATCGTGATGAAGCTGCAGACGCTCGTCAGCCGCGAGAAGAATCCGCTCGAACCAGCGGTCGTCACTGTCGGCAGTTTCCATGCCGGCGCGAAACACAACATCATCTCGGACGAAGCCAAGCTTCAACTGACCGTTCGCAGTTATAGTGATGAATCCCGCAAGCAATTGCTCGATGGAATCAGTCGGATCGCGCGGGGTGAGGCGATTGCGGCGGGGATGACCGACGCGCAGATGCCGGTCGTGACGGTCGAAGACCCCTACACCCCCGCTACCTACAACACGCCGGATTTCACCAAGCGGGTCGCCGGCATCCTGACCGAGCGGTTCGGTGCCGAACGGGTCAAGGAAGTCCCGCCGGTGATGGGGGGCGAGGATTTCAGCCAGTTCCACCGCGCCGATCGCGAAGTAGAAACGCTTATTTTCTGGGTCGGTGGAGTGCCGCAGGATCAGATCGCCAAGGCCGAGGCGGGAGAGATCGAACTGCCTTCGCTGCACAGCCCATTCTGGGCGCCCGACGCGGAGAAGGTGATCTCGACGGCGACCGAGGCGCTGGCTGGTGCCGCGCTAGAACTCATGCCGGCATCGGGCGGCTGACCGGTAATTATTTGACGGCCGCCGGGTGAGGGGGTCACCCGGCGACCGTCTCTCCTCCCCAGGAGATCGTCAGGTCAGGTATAAGTGCCCAGCCGGTGATGCAGGGCGTTGATCCGGGCGAGTTCGTCCCGGTCGTCGATCGTCCGCGCATAGGCGGTCAAGGCCGTACGTAGCAGACGAAAATCCGCGGTGGAGAGCAGCGCGCGTGCACGGCCGGGCTCGGTACGGGGGGCTTCCTCGGTCATCGTGGTCATCCTTTCTCTCCTCGACTTTATAGAACCGGGTTCGCAGGTCGCCGTCAGGCAGCAGCGAACTGGTTCATCGTGTTATGCTCGCCGCCGGCCTTCAGGGCCGCTTCGCCGGCGAAATACTCTTTGTGGTCGTCGCCGATGTCGGACCCGGCCATGTTCTGGTGCTTCACGCAGGCGATGCCCTGGCGGATTTCCTCGCGCTGGACCTGCTTGACGTAGCCCAGCATTCCCTCGTCGCCGAAGTATCGCTTGGCGAGGTTGTCGGTGCTGAGCGCCGCGGTGTGATAGGTCGGCAGCGTGATGAGATGATGGAAGATGCCCGCCTGAGCCGCAGAGTCGCGCTGAAAGGTTCGGATGCGCTCGTCCGCCTCTTCGGCGAGGTCGGTGCCGTCGTATTCGATGCTCATCAGGCGCGCCCGATCGTAGGCAGTTAAATCGCGGCCTTCTTCGGCCCAAGCGTCATAGACCTGCTGACGGAAATTGAGCGTCCAGTTGAAGCTGGGGCTGTTGTTGTAGACCAGCTTGGCGTTAGGAATGACCTCGCGGATGCGATCGACCATGCCGCCGATCTGGCCGATGTGCGGCTTTTCGGTTTCGATCCACAGCAGGTCCGCTCCGTTTTGCAGCGACGTGATGCAGTCCAGGACACAGCGGTCCTCTCCGGTCCCGGGGCGGAACTGATAGAGGTTGCTGGGGAGGCGCTTGGGCTGCAGTAACTTGCCCTCGCGGCTGATAAGCACGTCGCCATTGCCGAGGGTGGTCGCATCGACCTCCTCGCAATCGAGGAAGGCATTGTACTGGTCGCCGAGGTCGCCGGGCTCCTGGCTGAAGGCGATCTGCTTGGTGAGCCCTGCACCCAGGCTGTCGGTGCGCGCCACGATCACGCCATCCTCGACACCCAGCTCGAGGAAGGCATAGCGGATGGCGCGGATCTTCTGCAGGAAGTCCTCGTGCGGAACGGTGACCTTGCCATCCTGGTGGCCGCACTGCTTTTCGTCGGACACCTGGTTCTCGATCTGGATCGCACAGGCACCGGCCTCGATCATCTTCTTGGCGAGGAGGTAGGTCGCTTCGGGGTTGCCGAAGCCGGCATCGATATCGGCGATGATAGGGACGACGTGCGTCTCATGACCGTCGATCGCCTGCTGGATACGCGCCGCTTCGACCTCGTTGCCGGCTTCGCGCGCCTTGTCGAGCTCGCGGAACAGGCCGCCCAGTTCGCGAGCGTCGGCTTGGCGAAGGAAGGTGTAGAGTTCCTCGATGAGCGCCGGAACCGAAGTCTTCTCGTGCATCGACTGGTCGGGCAGGGGGCCGAACTCGCTGCGCAAGGCCGCGATCATCCAGCCCGATAGATAGAGGTACCGCTTCTTGGTGGTCCCGAAATGCTTCTTGATCGCGATCAGCTTCTGCTGGCCGATGAACCCATGCCAGCAGCCCAGCGACTGCGTGTAGGCCGCCGGATCGGCGTCGTATGCCGCCATGTCTTCGCGCATGATTTTCGCGGTGTAGCGCGCGATGTCGAGCCCGGTGGGGAAGCGGTTCTGCAGCCGCATGCGCGCTGCGTTTTCCGCGTCGATCGCAGCCCAGGGTTGACCGGCACCTTCGATCGTGTGGCGGAGTTCGGTGGTGGTCGTCTGGTAGGTCATGTCGAAATCCCGTTGGGTAGTGTTGAACCCGGGATAATCCTCACGCGCTTCAGCAGCACGAACATTTTACACACTATCTTGTCTATCGCGGCAGCATTGGGCTATGTTAGTTGTAATTCTGTAAAGGAATTTACAATGTCGGAAAGTGCCCTATTTGCCGGTCCGGCGCTGCGCCGCTTGCGAAAGCGCGAGGGTTTGACGCAGGGTGCAATGGCCGCGCGCCTTGGCATATCGCCGAGTTATCTTAATCTGATCGAACGCAATCAACGGCCGTTGTCCGCCCGGGTCGTGCTGCAGGTCGTCGATCAATTCGATTACGACCCGCTGTCGTTGCGAGAGAACGAGACGATCGGCGGGCTCGATGGACTTGCCCGCCGGATGTCCGACGAACGCTTTGCCGACCTTGGCATCGATCGGGATGAACTGGCCGAGTTCCTGGCCGCAGCTCCGCAGGCAGCGGCCGCGTTTGCGCGCCTGTATGACAACAGCGACCCGGCCAAGAGACGCGACGATCCGACGCAGGCTGCACGGCGGGAGATCGAGCGGTGGCGCAACCATTTCGCCGACCTCGATTCAGCCGCCGAAGAATTGGCCGACGAGCTCCGTCTCTCTCGCGGCGATACCTATGCGGCGTTGGCAGAGCGGTTGCGCGAACGGCACCAGCTTGCGATCCGCATCCTGCCCCGCGACGTCATGCCCGACAACATTCGCAGGCTGGATCTCCACGCGCGGCAGTTGCAGCTCAACGAAATGCTCGACCCCGCGTCGCGGACGTTTCAAGTCGCGCTCCAGATCGCGCTCCTGGAATTCCGCGAGGAAATCGGCGCGCTGGCAGCCGGGGCGCGGTTTTCCGACGATACCGCTCGCAAGCTGTTCGAAAGGCACGTTGCAGCCTATGCCGCTGCCGCGCTCGTAATGCCCTACGGCCGGTTCCTGAGAGCGGCAGAAACGACCGGCTATGACATTCCCGTCCTCTTGCGCCGGTTCGGCGTGGGGTTCGAAAGCCTGGCTCACCGGTTGACGACGTTGCAGAGGGTTGGTCAGCGCGGGTTGCCGTTCTTCATGGCGAGGATCGACAGGGCGGGGCAATATTCCAAGCGCTACTCCGGGGCGAGCGGGGCCAGCCTGCTCGAAAGCGATGCGAGCTGTCCGCTGTGGAATGTCCATCGCGCGTTCGAACGGGCAGGCGAATTCTGCATCCAGTCCGTCGCTCTCGACGGTAGCGGCGCGGCACCAGCCCACTGGCTGACGATCGCCCGGACGGTTCAGGGCAGGGGCACGGGAGGTGAGGCGAAGTTCGCGGTCATTCTTGGTCTAGAGGGCCGTCTGGGGACCGATCTCGCGGCGGCCAGAGGTATTTCGCTTCGTGCCGAAGACGCGACGGTCATCGGACCGGGCTGCGCCCAGTGCCACGTCGCCGGGTGCTTTCAGCGCTCGCTGCCGCCACGCGGAACCGTGCTGCAGTTTTCGACCATGGAGCAGGGGCTGACCCCATTCCGCTTTGCGGGTTAACCACTCGTCGTGGAACTCACTCGCCTCGTGGTTCGTTTGCGCCGCATCGAATGAGGGAGTGATCCAATGACCGAAGAACGCATTACCGAGGTGCGCGACCCCGAAACGGGTAGCACGCACACCACCCACACCGTCATTACCGACGGCGAAACGCGCCGGAGTGGCGGCTCGGGTTGGCTGATCGCCATCATACTGCTGATCGCAGTGATCGCAGGCTTCTTCATCTTCTCGAACATGAGCGGGGCAGAAGTTGCCAAGGACAACGCCGTCGCCGGTGCCGCGAACGAGGTGGGCGAAGCGGCCCAGCAGGTCGGCGAAGCGGCCCAGGATGCCGCGGACCAGATCGGCGGAAACTGACGTCGGCTTCGGTTCAATGCACCCGTCGAGCACTGCGTTGTAAAATTTACCGACATTTCATCTCTCGGTCTTAGGGCTCGTTTACCTTAACTGGAGCGCGCCCGGGCCGAGACGATGATCCGTCTTTTCAAGCATTACATCCCGCACGCGGTCTTGCTGCTGGGACTTTTCGATCTCCTATTGCTATTGGTCGCGGGCGAGATCGCGTGGCAAGTGCGCGCTTCCCAGAGCGACAGCGTGCCCGGTCCCATCGCGGAGCGCGCCGCGATGCTATCGGTTTTCGCCGGCGTCGTTTGGCTGGCGATGATCGCGGTCGGCACATACGGGGCAGATGCGCTGCGGTCGATGCGCTTTGCCGTTGCCCGCCTGCTGGTTGCCGTAAGCCTCGGATTCATCGCATTGTCGGTGATCGAGTTTCTCTTGCCGGGCGACACGTTCTGGCGGTCCACATTGGTTTACGCAATGTTTCTGGCGATCGGGCTGCTGATCGCCAATCGATCGCTGGTCGGCAGCATCTTGGGAGCCGCCGCGTTCCGGCGCCGGATCCTGGTGTTGGGGGCAGGTGAACGCGCCCGCCGGATCAAGGCACTGTCGGAACGACCGGAAAGCGGATTTGTCGTGGCGAGTTTCATCGGCATGGGCGAAAGCTCGGCCCAACTCGACGAGGCGATCCCGCGTGCGGCAATTCACGACCTCGGCGGTTTCGTCGCGAATATCGGTGCCAGCGAGGTGGTTCTGGCCCTCGAGGAGCGCCGGAATGCGCTTCCGCTCAAGGACCTGTTGCGGATCAAGACCCAAGGGGTTCACGTCAACGATTTCTCCAGCTTCCTTGAACGGGAAACCGGACGCGTCGATCTCGATACCCTCAACCCGAGTTGGCTGATCTTTTCGGACGGCTTCTCATCGGGTCGGATGGTGTCGAGCGCACTTAAGCGAGTGTTTGACGTTGCCGCGAGCGGCATCCTTCTCGCGCTAACCTTTCCGATTATCGCCCTGTTCGCCCTGCTGGTGAAGCTGGATAGCAAGGGTCCGGCATTTTTCCGGCAGACACGCGTCGGCCTCTACGGTCAGCCGTTCACGGTTCACAAGCTGCGCTCCATGCGGATGGATGCGGAAGCCGGCGGCGCGAAGTGGGCCGAAAGGGACGACCCGAGAATCACCCGGCTCGGGCGCTTCATTCGCAAAGTCCGGATCGACGAGCTCCCCCAAGTTTGGACTGTCCTTGCCGGCCGGATGAGCTTTGTCGGACCCCGTCCCGAGGTACCTGCGTTCGTCGCGGACCTTGATGACAAGCTGCCCTATTATGCGGAGCGGCACATGGTGAAGCCCGGGATAACCGGGTGGGCGCAGATCAACTACCCTTATGGCGCCAGCGTGGAAGACGCGCGGGCCAAGCTGGAATACGATCTCTACTATGCGAAGAATTACACGCCGTTCCTCGACCTGCTGATCATTCTCCAGACGGTGCGCGTCGTGCTGTGGTCCGAAGGAGCACGCTGAGATGGGTGGCGTCGCTCTCTGGCATCTGGCCGGTTTCTTCATGAGTCTGGGTGGCGCAGTCGTCTGCGCGATCGTCGCCATCGTGCTGCTCAACCGGACCACCGCGCCACGACGCGAGCATGGGGCCGTGGTCGCCGCACTCGGATTATCCGCCGCTTGGTGTGTGACGAATGCGGCCTGGGGGCCCGGAACGGCTTTGGCCGACTTGATCGAAATTGCCCGCAACCTGGCTTGGATAATCGTCCTCTACCGCCTGTTCGGATACGACGGGCGCGACCAGAGCCTCGCGCCGATCCGGCCGCTCGTGTTCGTTCTGCTGCTGGTGGAGTGCATGCAGTCGGCCATCGTGATGGTGGATGCGCGGTTCGCAGGCGTCCCGCAGGTTCAGGAAGTGGCTTTTGCGGTTTCGGCGCTTTTTCGGGCTCTCGTAGCGATCGGCGCGCTCGTTCTGCTCCACAACCTTTATGCCGGTGCATCGGCGACTTCGCGTCAGGTGCTGCGCTGGCCCGCAGCGGCGCTGGCGGCGATGTGGGCCTTCCAGCTTAACCTGTACACCGTGGGCTGGTTGAGCGGCTCGCTGCCGGCCGAATTGACGGCCTTCCGCGGGTTGTTGACCGCGCTCGTGGCGATCCTATTCGCGATCGGCGCCAATGCTCGTGCGGCTGACCTGAGAATTCTTCCCAGCCGGACGGTTGCCTTCCAGTCGCTCTCGCTTCTGGTCATCGGAGGCTATCTGGTCGCGATCACGTTGCTCGCCGAATCCATGAGCCTTCTGGACGGGGGGCTCGCTCGCCTCACCCAGGTCGGCTTCGTCTTTGCCGCCGCGACATTTGCCCTGCTCTGGCTTCCGTCGAAGAGGGTTCGCGGTTGGCTGCGGGTGAAGGCATTCAAACACCTGTTCCAGCACCGCTACGACTACCGGTCCGAATGGATGCGGTTCAACGGCACCATCGGCCGCGCGGGGCCGGATGCGCCCCCATTGCCGGTGCGGGCATCGCAGGCCTTGGCGGACATTACCGATAGCCAGGGGGCATTGCTGTTCCTGCCCTCGGACGAGGGTTGCATGACGCTATCGGGGTCCTGGCAGTGGCCCGAGGGCGAAGTCCCCGATGCACCCTGCGACCCGGAGTTGGTCGCCATGCTCGAACGGACCGGGATGGTCGTCGAGCTCGATGAAGTTCGATCGCCGGAGACTGCCGCGCCTGGGCTCCATGCAATGCCCGAATGGCTTGTTGCGAACCCCCGCGCATGGGCGGTCGTGCCCCTGATCCACTTCGGCCGACTTGTGGGCATCGCGGTGCTCGCCAAGCCGCCGCTGGCGCGCCAGCTCGACTGGGAGGATTTCGACCTGCTCAAGGTCGTCGGACGCCAGCTCGCCAGCTACCTGGCCGAACAGGCCGGGCACGAAGCCCTGATCGAAGCATCGCGGTTCGACGAATTCAATCGCCGTATCGCCTTCGTCATGCACGACATAAAGAACCTTGCCAGCCAGCTATCGCTGCTGGCGCGAAACGCCGAGCGGCATGCCGACAACCCTGCATTCCGGGCGGACATGCTGGTGACCCTCACCAAAAGCGCGGAAAAGCTCAACGCCCTGCTTGCCCGGCTGAGCCGCTACGGCGCGTCCGGCGGTTCTTCGCGGACCCCTGTCGACCTCACAGAAGTGGCCCGCCGCATTGCGCGCCGCTATTCCGGGCAGCACAGGGTCGAAGTGACACGCACCGAACCGTGTCTCGTCCTGGCGGATGGTGAGGCTCTCGAGCAAGCGCTCATCCACCTTGTCCAGAACGCGATCGAAGCCAGCGAAGATAATGCACCAGTCTATCTCGACGTCTCGTCCGACGGCCTCCACGGCCGGATGGAGGTAATCGATTCCGGCTGCGGCATGAGTCCGCAATTCGTTCGCGAGAAGCTTTTCAAGCCGTTCGTTTCTCTGAAGGACGGGGGTTTCGGCATCGGCGCGTTCGAAGCGCGGGAGCTCGTCCGCGCGATGGGAGGACGGCTCGAAGTGCAGTCCCGGGAAGGGCTCGGCACCCGTTTCGCCGCCGTTCTGCCGTTATCGGCGACATTGAGGTTCGTAGCCAACACCATTCCTAGCGATGAGGTCGCATGATGACCCAGCATAAAGTCCAGCATAAGCCGAAGCTACTCGTGGTCGAGGACGACGAAGGTCTGCAGGCGCAGCTGAAGTGGGCCTACGAAGATTTCGAGGTGATCATCGCCGGCGACCGGGACACCGCGCTTGCCGCCTTGCGAAGCGAAGAGCCGGCAGTCGTGACGCTTGACCTCGGCCTGCCGCCGGATCCGGACGGCACCAGCGAAGGGTTCGCCGTCCTCGATGCGATCATGGCGCTGAAGCCGGATACCAAGGTGATTGTCGCGAGCGGCCACGGGGCGCGCGAAAGTGCGCTTTCGGCGATCGAGCGCGGTGCATACGACTTCTACCAGAAGCCGGTCGACATCGACGCTCTCGGCCTCATCGTGCGAAGGGCGTTCGCGCTGCACGAGATCGAGGCGGAAAATCGGCGCCTTGCCGCCCGTGTCGGCGACGACAAGACCGTTCTCGGCAACATGATCACCGCAGCACCCGAGATGGCCAAGGTGGCGCGAACGATCGAGCGGGTGGCCAACACCAAGGTTTCGGTCATGCTCCTCGGCGCGAGTGGCACCGGCAAGGAACTGCTCGCTCGCGGCCTGCACGAAGCCAGCGACCGCAGGACGGGCGCATTCGTCGCGCTCAATTGCGCTGCGATACCCGAAACGCTGCTCGAGGCGGAGCTGTTCGGCCATGAAAAGGGCGCATTCACGGGAGCGGTCAAAAGCACCGAGGGAAAGATCGAGCAGGCTCAGGGCGGAACGCTGTTCCTCGACGAGGTCGGCGACATTCCGCTGCCGCTCCAGGTGAAGCTGCTGCGATTTCTTCAGGAGCGCACGATCGAGCGCATCGGTGGACGCACCGCGATTCCCGTCGACACACGCATCGTCTGCGCCACCCACCAGGATCTGGAATCCATGATCGCGGCGGGTGCATTTCGCGAAGACCTCTTCTACCGACTGGCCGAGATCGTGGTGAAGATACCTACGCTTGCGGAGCGGCCGGGCGACGCCGTCTTGCTGGCCAAGGCCTTTCTCCAGCGCTTTGCCTCCGAAATGAACCCTTCGGTGAAAGGGTTCGCTCCGGATGCGCTGGCGGCCATCGACGCCTGGCCGTGGCCGGGCAACGTGCGCGAGCTGGAAAACCGGGTGAAGCGCGCAGTCATCATGACCGACGGCAAGCTCGTCTGCGCCGGCGATCTCGACCTTTCGGGTGACGGGGAGGAGGGTGCCGAGGTGCTCAACCTGAAAAGCGCCCGCGAGCGGGCCGACCGGACGGTGATCCGCCATGCCCTGGCCCGCAGCGAAGGCAACATTTCGAGCACGGCCAAGCTACTCGGCATCAGCCGACCAACGCTGTACGACCTGCTCAAGCAATATGACCTTACGGCGTAGGTCTCACGCCCTGATTGCTGCCCTTTTGGCGATTGCCCTGGCGGGCTGCGGGAATGCTACGACGGAAGGCATGGAAGACGGCGATTGGCGGGCGTCGATTGCAGCCGGCGACGGAAAATCCGCCGAGGCCGGGTTACGCCGCGAATTGGCCGGCGGCGTGGCTGGCTTGATAGCCTCGTACATGGGCGAAGCGGAACTTCTCCAAGGGAACCTCGTCGAAGCCGAGCGCTGGTTGACCGGATATGCATTTTCGCCCGAAGCAGCGAGCCACGGATACCGCATGCTCGGCCGATTGCGGATGGCACAGGGCAACTTGCAGGAGGCAGGACGCGCCTTCGATCGGGCCTTGGCCGTCAGTGAGAAAGATCCCGAACTTTGGGTCGACATCAGTAGATTGCGCTGGCGGGGCGGCGAGCAGGCCCAGGCCATCGAAGCTTCACAGCTCGCCATGCGTTACGGCCCTTCTAATCCCGCGGCGTTGCTGCTCCGCGCACAGCTCACAAGGGAAGCGCGCGGCAATCGCGCAGCATTGCAAATGCTGGAGCAGGCATTGTGGGTCGCACCGGATGATCCCGACCTGCTGGCCGAATATGCCGCGACGCTGGGCGATCTTGGCCGTGCAACCGAGATGCTGAGCGCCACGCGTAAGCTTGCGACGGTTGCACCGCACAATTCCAGATCGCTTTTCTTCCAGGCTGTTCTGGCGGCCCGCGCCGGTCGTGCCGACCTTGCTGTCACGCTCCTAAAGCGAAGCGGCGAATTCGAGCGACAGGTCCCTGCTGCGGTCATTCTCCAGTCTGTGATCGATTTGGAGGCCGGCAATTACGCGAGTGCTGCGAAAAACCTCGACCGACTTGCGCGGAGGCAGCCCGATAACGCGCGGGTTCAGTCGCTGCTTGCCCGTTCGCTTGTACTGGGCGGAAATTATCGCGAACTCACGGCACGATTTTCCGGTCGCGCGACGACGCCCTATATCGCAATGCTCGTGGGGCGGGGCTACGAGGCTCTTGGCGACCGGCAAAGCGCTGCCTCTTTCGTCGATATGGCTATGGCCGAGCCAGTTTTCCGCGCGGTTCCTATTGGCACCGAAGGAGCGGAGGGAGGCGGCATGGCTACTGGAGGCTCTGGCACCGTCAGTCTAGTCCGCAATCAAATCGTCAACGCGCGCTTTCTGGAGGCGCGCACGGAGGCCGACCAGTTTCTCGTCCGCAATCCCGGGTCGAGCGATGCGGCTGCCTTGGCAGGCGATGCCGCTCTTGCCGCAGGCGATAATCGGACGGCAGTTAGGCATTATCAAAGAGCATCTGCCATCCGGCGGACATGGCCGCTCGTAAGGCGAACAGCCGCCGCTCTGGATCTGTCCGGTCAACCGGATCGAGCGACCGCTCTGGTCGCCGAATACACCGATGGCGATCCATTGAATGCCGATGCAGCTACTGTCCTGATTACGCGGCGGAAAACAGGGAAATAGGCCCCAGCGCCCTAGCGAATCGCCTGCATCAAACGCCGAAAGCGGCGGATCGCCTCGACAATACGGCCCCGGCTCGCCAAGGGCCGATCGATGCGGTGGTTCGCCAAGATCGACCTGATGGTACGCCTCCTCGTGCTGGCGATCCTGCTTGCGAGCTTCCTCCCCGCTGCCGGCAACGCGCGCGAGATCGCCCAATGGATTTCCAACGGTGCGATCTTCGTGCTGTTCTTCCTCAATGGCTTACGCTTGCCGCGTGACGAGGTGCTGCAGGGAATGCGACACTGGCGCTTTCTCATCCCGGTGCTGATATGGTGTTTCGGCGCGATGGCTTTTGCGGGGAAGGGGCTCGCGATCGTCCTTGTCGGATCGCTTCCACCTCTCGTCGCCCTCGGCTTCCTTTACCTCGGTGTGATGCCTTCTACGGTCCAATCGGCGACTGCCTACTCGTCTCTCGCAGGCGGGAAGGTTTCGAGTTCGATCGTCGCGGCCGCGCTCACCAACATCGCCGGAGTGTTCATTTGCGCGCCGATGTTCGCCGCATTGGCAGGGAGCGGCGCGGTCGAGATGGGAGTGGATGGACTAACCAAGGTTTTCGCCATCCTTATTTTGCCGTTTGCGATCGGACAGCTGCTCCAGGGACGACTGTCGCACTGGGTCCGCGAACGAAAGGACCTCATCGCCTGGATGGACCGGATTTCTATCGCGATCGCGGTCTACGTCGCGTTTTCCGGGGCTGTCGAGCAGGGGTTGTGGACCATGATCGGAATATCCGAATGGGCCATCCTGCTTGCGGCGACGTGGGTGATGCTGGCCTTCGCCTTTATCGGTGCGTGGACCGTAGGCGGCCAACTCAGACTCGACAGGGGCGACCGGATCGCCTTCTTGTTTGCCGGGGCGCACAAGAGCGTCGCGATGGGTGCGCCATTGGCAGCAGTCCTTTTCCCGCCGCAAGTCGCGGGAATGGTTCTGCTGCCGCTACTGGTCTACCACTTGCTACAGCTGGTGATCAGCGCACCGCTGGCTAGTCGCCTCGCACGGCCTCTTCGACCGGTTCCGGATGCCGCCGCTTGTAGCGAACCGACCACCACAGCGAGAGACCGATAAGGACAGCACCCAGCAGGCCCGTAATCGTCTCTGGAATGTGCCAGCGGGCCGACAGCAGCATGATCGCGCCGAGCACGATGATCGCCCAGAAAGCGCCGTGTTCGAGGTAGCGATACTGTGCGAGCGTTCCCTTCTCGACGAGGTGGATCGTCATCGAACGGACGAACATCGCGCCGATCGACAGGCCCAGCGCAATCACGATCATGTTGTTCGACAGGGCGAACGCGCCGATCACGCCGTCGAAGCTGAAGCTGGCATCGAGGATATTGAGATAGAGGAAACCGCCCAGGCCGCTGCGGACCATCGCCCCGGCCAGACGCTTCTTCTCCTCGTGCAGTTCCAGCATCGTGCTGACGCCCTCGACCGCGATGAAGGTGACCAGACCGAGGACGCCGGACACGACGAAGGTCAGTGCCTCGGCATCGGGAAGCAGCATCGAGATGCCCCAGATCGCCAGGAGCAACAGACCGATTTCGGCCGCAGGGAGTGCGGCAAAGCGGCCAAGGAAGCGCTCGACCGACGCGATCCAGTGCACATCCTTTTCGCCGTCGAAAAAGAACTTCAGGCCGACCATTGCGAGGAAGGCGCCGCCGAAACCGGCAATTCCCACGTGCGCGCTCGACACGAGCCGTTCGTATTCGAGCGGATCGTTGAGCGAAAGCCGGATGGTCTCCATCGGACCGATCCCGGCGGCGATTGCGACGATGGCCAGCGGGAACACGATCCGCATGCCGAACACGGCAAACGCGATGCCCCACGTCAGAAAGCGCTTCTGCCACACCCGGTCCATGTCCTTGAGGACAGAGGCGTTGACTACGGCGTTGTCGAAACTGAGCGAAATCTCGAGGATCGACAGCACCACGATGATCCACAGCATCGCAGCCGTCCCGGCCAATGTGCCGGTGCTTTCGTATCCGTACCATACGCCCAGACCGAGGCAGATGAGCGTGAAGATCAGCGAGAAGCCGTAAAAGCGCTTGAGCGTGTCCATGGAGTGTCCGGTGAAAGAGTGGTGCCGGTAGGCTTATTTGGGTTGGTATGTCTGGTCGGCAGTAGGGAAAGTTCGCGAACGCACTTCGCCCGCGTAGGTTTCCACGGCCTTCGAAATAGTGGTGGCGAGGTCTTCGTAGCGCTTCACGAAGCGCGGCACCCGCTCGAACATGCCCAGCATGTCTTCGGTCACGAGTACCTGACCATCGCATTCGACCGAACCGCCGATTCCGATCGTGGGGCAGGAAACCGCCTTGGTCGCCGCTACGGCGATGGGTTCGACCACGCCTTCGACGACTATCGCGAAGGCTCCCGCCTGATCGAGCGCTTGTGCGTCCCCTACGATCTTGTCCGCTTCGGCGTCGCTGCGGCCGCGGGCGTTGTATCCGCCGAGCACATTGACCGCCTGGGGTGTGAGGCCGACGTGCCCCATCACCGGGATTCCTCGTGCGGTCAGGAACGCCACGGTTTCCGCCATCGCCGCGCCGCCCTCGAGCTTGACGCCCGCGCAGCCCGTTTCCTTGAGCACGCGCGACGCCGTGGCGAACGCGGCCTCCGGCGAAGCTTCGTAGGTGCCGAAAGGCAGGTCGACCAGGACGGCCGCATGGTAGCTGCCGCGCACGACCGCGGCGCCATGGGCGATCATCATGTCGAGGGTGACGGGCACACTCGAATCGAGCCCGTAGATCACCTGACCCAGCGAATCCCCGACCAGCAGCAGGTCGCAGTGCGCGTCGAGGAGCTGTGCCTGCCGGGCCGTATAGGCCGTCAGCATCACGATCGGTTCCTGCGTGACGCCATCGACCTTCCGGCGACGGATCGCCGGGATCGTCAGTCGCCGCATCGGCTGCGGGGTGGGGTGGGCCCGGCTGGTCGACGTGTCGAGTTGGAAGGTCGTGGACATGGGCTCGCTCTAGCGTCGCCACGGAAGCGGGGAAAGCCCGGACATTACATCTTGCCATGACGCGGCGCGGCGCTAGCTTCGCGCACCATTGAGGGAGGCGAGCCGCAACGGCCGTCCAGTGAGGGATTACGGGTCCATGTTTCTCGACCGTATCAAGCCGCTCGATGCCATTTTGGCGACGGCGGAAAAGAAATCGTTGCACCGGTCGCTCGGTGCATTTCAGCTCATGCTGTTCGGCATCGGCTGCATCATCGGCACCGGCATTTTCGTGCTGACCGCCGCAGGCGCACAGAAGGCCGGCCCCGGCCTAATGCTCGCATTCGTCATTGCCGGCGCGGTCTGCATAGTGGCTGCGTTGTGCTATTCCGAAATCGCTTCGATGATCCCCGTCGCGGGATCGGCTTACACCTACAGCTACGCGACGATGGGCGAATTCCTCGCCTGGACCGTCGGCTGGGCGCTCATCCTCGAATACGCGATCGCGGCATCCGCTGTGTCGGTCGGCTGGTCGGGGTATTTTAGCGGCACGATCCTAGGCGATACGTTCGGGATATCGTTACCTGCCTGGCTGACTGCCGGACCGCTGGCCTTGGGCGGCGCTCCGGGTGGACTGATCAATCTGCCGGCCCTCGTCATCGCGCTTCTGGTGACCTGGCTCCTGATGATCGGCACCAGCGAAAGCGCCAAGGTCAACGCCGTTCTCGTGTTGATCAAGGTGACTGCGCTTACAGCGTTCATCGGGCTGACGCTCACGAGCTCCGAGTTCGATGCGGCGAAGTTCAATCCCTTCCTGCCCGCTGGCGTCTTCGGCGGCTGGGGTAGCGGCGTCGGCGCGGTCGGTGCGGCTGCGACGATCTTCTTCGCCTACGTCGGGTTCGACGCGGTCTCGACCGCTGCCGAGGAAACCAAGAACCCGCAGCGCAACGTGCCGATCGGCCTGGTCGGTTCGTTGCTGTTCTGCACCGTGTTCTACATCCTCGTCGCCGCCGGCGCGATCGGGACGATCGGCGGGCAGCCGATCATGGGACCCAACGGCGTCCCTTTCCCGGCCGGATCTGAAGAGCTCGCTCGCCAGTGCGCCCTGCCGCTCTATGCCGATGCGCTGGTCTGCTCCAACGAGGCGCTGGCTCACGTGCTGCGGCAGATCGGTTTCGGCGCGATCGGCAACATGCTGGGTTATGCAGCGATCCTCGCGTTGCCTTCGGTGATCCTGGTGCTGCTGTTCGCACAGACCCGCATCTTCTTCGTTATGAGCCGCGATGGGCTGCTGCCCGAGGGGCTTTCGAAGGTGCACCCGAAGTGGCGGACGCCGTACGTCGTGACCGCCATCACCGGCGTGATCGTGGCGATTGCCGCGGCTTTCTTCCCGGTCGGACAGCTGGCCGATATCGCCAATGCGGGCACGCTCTACGCGTTCCTGATGGTGGCGGTTGCGGTCATGGTGCTGCGCCGGACCGACCCGACGCGCAAGCGGACGTTCCGGGTTCCGGGCCTCATCATCATCGGTCCGCTCACGATCCTGGGATGCCTGTTCCTGTTCCTCAACCTGCCCAGCGCGGCGATGCTCGTGCTGCCGGTCTGGACCGCGATCGGGCTGGTGGTCTATTTCGCCTATAGCCGGCGCAACAGCCATCTCGGTCGCGGGATCGTGGAAGTGGTCGACGACATCGGCGGCCAGGAGCACGACTTCCCGATCGATACGCCCGACAGCCACCGCTAGGGGCTTTCGGCATTAGAAAAGGGCCGCTCCTCTTTCGAGGGGCGGCCCTTTCGTTTGGATGGGCGCCCGGCAGTTAGAGCGCGGTTTCCTTCACGTGCTGCTTTTCAGCGGCAGGTTCGACGTACATGCCCAGCGCCATCTTGGCGGTGTTGATCAGGCCGATGTCGCCGTTCCAGATTTCGGCAGTTCCCAGGTCCATGCGCAGGAACAACAGGTCGGGATCGTTCTTGCCTTCGTCGTACCAGGCCTCGACGAAGTTATTCCAGAACTGGTCGAAGCGCTCCTGGCTGGTCTCGACGGCGAGGGTGCCGTTGAACCGGGCGAACATGTCATGCCCCTTGCCCGCGAACGTCGCGGTGACGGGGCCGAGCTGGGCGAACGCGCTCTTCTTGTGAGTGAAGAACCAGATCTCGCTGTTGGCGTCCTTGTCGAGCTGCGGGCTCATCGGAACGGCGGTTTCGCTTTCACCGGTGCGTTGGAGGAACAGGAATGGCGAGTCGGCCAGGGCCTTCCAGAAGTCCTTCTTCAGGGCCTCGGGATCGGCGGCGGGTTTACTGTGATGCATGATAATCTCCTTCGGGTTTCGAACGGAGTTGGGGAGCACTTGGTTCCGGCGTTGCGAATCGCCGAGCAACGGAACATAAAGAGAACGAATGAGTCGTCCTCTTGCCATGACCTTGCCGAACGCGTTCCTGCCGGCCTCCGGGCTTGCCTGCCTGTCCACCCACACACCGCGCTGGCGGCCGGGGCTGGCAGGAGCGCACCATAGCGAGGTGTTCGCGCCCTCTGGCGAGGCGAGCGGGGCGGGGGCTGCACTAGCCCTTATCGCCGACGCGTTGAGCGGAAAGGAGCGCGAAAATTCAGTCGAGGCCGATGACTTGCGCGCTCTGCTGTGGGTCCAGGACCGGCAGGCGTTGCGACTGGGCGGCCGCCCCTATCGCCCCGGATTGCCCAAGGCATTCCGTCACCGCATCGTCCACGTGCTGTGCGACAATTGCGAGGATGTGCTGTTCGCGCTGGAAGAAGGATTGCGCTGCCGCGATGTGGCGGCGGTGATCGGGGAGCTGGCAGGCAATCCGCGTGCGCTCGATTTCACGGCCTCGCGAAGACTGACGCTCACCGCCGAAAAGCATGGCGTCCCGCTTTGGCTGGTGCGGCTCGATGCACGGCACGACCTGTCGTCGGCCCGGATGCGGTGGGATGTGCGCTCCGCTCCTTCGCCTCACCCCAGCTGGAACGACCGGGCGCCCGGCATCCCTTCATGGAGGGCGGACCTGTTCCGTTCCCGCATGCACCCTCCCGGCACATGGACTTTGTACAATGACGGGCACGAACTCGTCGCCGCCCCCTTCTCGAACGACGATTGGGCCGGTGGCGCATCGCCGCATCCTCTCGGTCTGGCTTTCGCGGCTGGCGATCGATCGCTGGCGGCTGGCTAGCGGGCTTGCGCCGGGGGAGGGCGCCGACGCCGAACCGACCGCGCTGATCATCGAGACCGCGCACGGGCCGCGCATCGAAGCCGCCAACCCCGCAGGCCTCGCTGCCGGCGCGCGCAGCGGCATGATGCTCGCCGACGCGCGCGCGCTATGCCCTTCGCTCAAGGTCTCGCCCAGCGACCCGGCGGGCGATCACGATTTCCTCGAGAAGCTGGCCCTCTGGGCGCTTCGCTGGGGCCCGTGGAGCGCGATGGACGCGCCCGACGGCGTGCTGGTCGATGTGACCGCGGTCGCCCACCTGTTCGGAGGAGAGGAAAAGCTGCTGGCCGATGCGAAGGCGAAATTCGCCGCGCGGGGTCTTGCGGCGCGCATGGCTATCGCGCCTACCGCCGGGGCAGCCTGGGCCATGGCGCATTACGGGCCGGACGCCGCCATCCTGTGGCGGCAAGACGATATCGCCTCGCGTCTGGCGGATTTGCCGGTCGCCGCCCTGCGCCTCGACCAAGACGTCCTTTCGGTCCTGCGCCGCCTCGGCCTCAAGCGGATCGGCGATCTGACCGATCGGTTCGAGGAAAGCGCGGGCCGCGATGCGCTGCATCGACGGTTCCGCAATCGCAAGTCGCCCGGGGCGAATCCGCTCGTCCGGCTCGACCAGTTGCTGGGGCAGGTGCCCGAGCCGCTGCTGCCGGTAATCCCGCAGGAAATGCCGCTGGTGCAGCGGCGACTTATGGAGCCCATTCGCCACCGCGATCTGCTCGACCAGGTTCTTGTCGATCTTGCCGCAGACATGGCGCGCGAACTCGAGGGGCTGGGGCAGGGGGCTCGCCGGCTCGATCTGGGGATGTGGCGCGTCGACGGCGAAGTCATCATCCGACGGCTCGAACTTGCCGCCGCCACACGAGAGGCCGGCCATATCGCGCGGCTGTTCGGTGCCAAGCTCGACGATATCGATGCCGGGTTCGGGATCGAGTGCGTGCGCCTGCGGGCGAGCTGGGCCGAGCCGCTGGCCCTCGCGCAGGCCGATATCGAATCCGCAGCGGAAGAACACGGCACGTCTCTGGCCGCCTGCATCGACCGTCTTACTGTTCGCCTCGGACCCGATGCCGTCCGCAAGCCGGTGCTTCATGCCAGCCATATCCCCGAGCGCGCCCAGCGCTGGCAGCGCCCTCTCGTGCCCGAACCGCCCAGCCAGGGAGAACTCGCTTTTCACGCGCGGCCGCTCAAGCTGCTCGACCGGGCGGAGAAGATCGCGGTGCTCTATGCCACCCCCGACGGCTATCCCCAGCGCTTCCGTTGGCGCGGGAACGTGCACGAGGTCGTCCGTGTAGAGGGTCCCGAACGGATCGCTCCCGAATGGTGGCGCGAGAAGGGGACCGCACGGCTGCGCGATTACTACCGGATCGAGGATGGCGACGGTCGCCGGTACTGGATCTACCGCCTGGGCATTATTGGGGACGGGCGCGGCGGTATGCCCGACTGGTTTCTGCAGGGCCTGTGTGCCTGAGCGCCGCTACCGCTCCCAGGATCCCGTGCGCCGATAATGGGCGAGTACTTCGGCCAGCGAGGCGCCGCCGATTCCCGGTGCGGGTGCCTCCACCGAATCGCCGGATAGTACAGGTTCCGCCGGCGCCGTCTTGAGAAACGAGAGCGATCGCTTGCGACCTTGGGTGATATTCCCGACGCTGGCGATCGGCAGTTCCAGCACACGGTCCAGCGCAGCCGTTTCCGCCACTACCTCGGCAGGCAAGGGCTTGGCGAACGACAGCCCGCAGGCTTCTCCCTCAGACCAGACGATCGTGCATACGGCCTCGCGATTGTTCCAGCGCAGCAAAGCGGTGGCTCCCGAACCGGGCGGGTCGGCCGCTTCGAAGCGCGCACCCGCTTCGGAAATGTCCACGAGACTGCCGGACGTCTGCGTCGTCATGGTGAGCAAAGCGGCGTCGCAGGTTACCCGCACGCGGCGCGACGCGCGGCGTTCTGCCAACGTCTCCGGTTCGAAGCTGGGTTGGGGTTCCATTGCCGGTCATAGTTGACCGGAACGCTGAACATCGCCTGTCGGAAATTGGTGAACGGCCGGTTTGCCAACCCGAGCAACATTCGTCTATTGCGAATTCGTCATTGGAACATATAAGGAACAAATGGGTCCGCAAACTATCATCGAGAAGCTGGAAATCCTTGCCGACGCGGCGAAGTACGACGCCTCGTGCGCATCCTCCGGCACCACGAAGCGCAATTCCAGTGGAGGCAAGGGCATCGGGTCGACCGAGGGGATGGGCATCTGCCATGCCTATGCACCCGACGGACGCTGCATCTCGCTGCTCAAGATACTGCTGACCAATCACTGCGTGTTCGACTGCCATTACTGCGTCAATCGCAAGAGCTCGAACGTCCGCCGTGCGCGGTTCAGCCCACAGGAAGTGGTCGACCTGACGCTCAGCTTCTACCGCCGTAATTACATCGAAGGCCTGTTCCTGTCCTCGGGCATCGTGAAATCGTCCAACCATACGATGGAACAACTGGTGGAGGTTGCGCGGATGCTGCGCGAGGAGCACGACTTTCGCGGCTACATCCACCTGAAGACCATTCCGGAGGCCGATCCCGAACTGGTTCATCAGGCCGGCCTCTATGCGGACCGTGTCTCGATCAACGTGGAACTGCCGACCGATGCGGGCCTCGTGCGTCTCGCCCCCGACAAGAGCGCGCGGCAGATCGAAGGGGCGATGGGCAAGCTCAAGAGCGACATCGTCGAGGCGAAGGACAACAAGCGGCGCTTCAAGCACGCCCCGCGCTTTGCGCCCGCGGGTCAATCCACCCAGATGATCGTGGGGGCGGACGCGGCGACCGATGCCGATATCGTGGGTAAGGCAAGCCGGCTGTACGACAACTTCCGCCTACGCCGTGTCTATTACAGCGCATTCAGCCCGATCCCCGATGCAAGCGCTGTGCTTCCGCTCAAGCGCCCGCCGCTGATCCGCGAGCACCGTCTCTATCAGTCCGACTGGCTGATGCGCTTCTACGGGTATCAGCCCTCCGAAGTGATGCAGGCGACCGAGGCAGACGGCAACCTGCCGCTCGATATCGATCCCAAGCTCGCCTGGGCGCTGAAGTTTCGCGAGCGGTTTCCAGTCGACGTGAACCGGGCGAGCAAGGAGCAACTTCTGCGCGTGCCGGGGCTTGGCGTGCGCGCGGTGAACCGCATCCTGGCAAGTCGTCGTCACCGCACGATGCGGCTCGACGACGTTGCCAAGCTGACCGTATCGATCGCCAAGGTGCGTCCGTTCATAATCACGGCGGACTGGCGCCCGGTTCTCCTCACCGACCGCGCCGACCTGCGCGCCTTGCTGGCGCCGAAGACCGAGCAACTGGAATTGTTTGCCGCATGACCGCGCTGCAACACGTCAAGCTGGGCACGTACTACGTCGTGGCCTTGCCCGAGGCGGACGATTTCGATTTCTGGCGCGAACGCGCGCGCGGCCTCGTTCAGTGCGATGTCCCGCCCGATCGGATCGCGTGGGTCGAGCCGGGCGGGTCGGGTAGCCTGTTCAGTCACGGGGACCGCCGTTTACCGGTGCCGCCCACCGACGCTTCGCCGGTGCGGGCCAGCAAGGCCTTCGTGCAGCTCGCCAAGTCGGCGATCTGCCATTCGGACCCCGAACGGTTCGCGCTGCTCTATCGCCTGCTCTGGCGGCTGCAGGCGAAACCGCGCCTGCTGGAAGACGGGGCCGATCCGGAAGTCCGCAAGATCGACGAACTGGCCCGCACGGTTCGCCGCGACATTCACAAGATGCGCGCGTTCGTCCGCTTCCGGCTCGTGGAAGGCGAAGGCGAGGAGGCGGGCGAGCACTATGTCGCGTGGTTCGAGCCCGAGCATCACATCCTGCGCGCCAACGCCGGCTTCTTCGTGCGGCGTTTCGCCAACATGAGATGGTCGATCCTTACGCCCAGGGGCTCGCTCCATTGGGACGGATCGGTGCTGGAAGAAGGCCCGCCCGCGCAGCGCGGCGATGCGCCACAGGGCGATCCGACCGAAGATTTGTGGCGCAAGTACTATGCGTCGATCTTCAATCCCGCGCGTTTGAAGATCGGGGCCATGCTCAAGGAAATGCCCCGCAAATACTGGAAAAATATGCCCGAGGCCGCGCTCATTCCCGAGCTTGTCGCCGAAGCGCAATCGCGGGAGGCGGCGATGGTCGCGGCCGGAAGCTTGGAATTCGACGAGCGCCCTGAAACGTTCGCGGAGATCGACAAGGCGATCCACGGTTGCCGCAAATGCCCCATCGGCCTGCTCGACAACCACGCGGTTATGGGGGAGGGACCGCAGAACGCCGCCCAGGGTTTTTCCGGACTCATGATCGTGGGCGAGCAGCCGGGCGACCAGGAAGACCTTGCCGGCCGGCCTTTCGTCGGTCCCGCCGGACAACTGCTCGACCGGCACCTCGAGCAAGCCGGGATCGACCGGCGCAGCGCCTATGTCACCAACGCGGTCAAACACTTCAAGTTCGTGCAGCGCGGCAAGCGGCGCCTGCACCAATCGCCGACCGCCAAGGAGATCGACACTTGCCGCTGGTGGGTGGAGAGCGAGCGGGCGATCGTGCGGCCGAAGCTGGTCCTCGCCATGGGCGCCAGCGCGGCGCGCGGGATGCTGGGCCGTACGGTGAGCATATCGAAGGCGCGCGGCACGCCTATCCCGCTCGACGACGGCAGCGAACTGTGGGTTACCGCGCACCCTTCGTACCTGCTCCGGCTCGATGGCGCAGCGCAGGAGGAACAGTGCCGGCTGTTCGATGCCGATCTTGCCGCGGTGAAGGAACGGCTCGCGGAACTGAGCGCGTGAGGTGCCCGAGAACGACCTCCTCATTCCGCGACGGCGAATCGAACTCGATCCCGATAGCATAACCGCGCCCCCGCGCGCGGCGTTCGTCGAACTGGGTCTCGTCAGCAATTTCAGCTTCCTGCGCGGCGCGTCGGATGCGGTCGACCTGGTATTGACAGCCCATGCGCTCGGCTATGACGCCATGGGCATCGCGGACGTGAACTCGATGGCCGGCGTTGTGCGCGTGCACACCGAGGCAAAAACCCTGAAGATGCAGCCGGTTATTGGGTGTCGTCTGGAAACGGTCGAAGGCTTGGCCTTCCTCGCCTATCCTACGGACCGCGCAGCCTATGGCCGTCTGTGTCGGCTCATCAGCGCGGGCCGGATGCAGACCCTGGACGGAGAGTGGCAGGCCAAAGGGGCGTGCGACATCGACCTGGGCATGATCGCCGCTCATGCCGAAGGGGTTCAACTGATCCTGCTGCCGCCCCACGATCTGGCGGCGCAATTCACCGTTCCGGCATGGGCCAGCAATGTCGTCGCACTCGGCGGAGGGCAGGCGCAAGAGCTTGTCACAGGCAGTTTCGCTTATCTTGTCAATCATTTGACGTCCGGTCTTCCCACCCTGCGTCATATCGCCGCGAGTTATCTCCACACCGGCGAGGATATTGCCCGGATCGACCACCTCGATGCGCTGGCGCGCGAGCATGGCCTGTCGCTGCTCGCAACGAACGACGTGCACTATCACGCGCCCGAGCGCCGTCCGTTGCAGGACGTGATGGTGGCGATCCGGCACAAGACCACGGTCGATGCCGCGGGTCACCTGCTGTTCGGCAATGCCGAGCGTCATCTCAAGGGACCTGCGGAGATGGCGGCGTTGTTCGCGCGCTGGCCTCACGCCATCGCGGCGGCGCGCGAAGTGGCAGACGCCTGCCGGTTCACGCTCGACGAGTTGCAGTACGAGTATCCGCAGGAGATTTATCCCGACGGCATGACGCCACAGGCGTTCCTCGAAGGCGAAACCTGGAAGGGGGCGGAATGGCGCTATCCCAACGGTTTACCAGATACCGTTCGCACCACGATCCAGCGCGAACTGGTGCTGATCGGCAAGCTCGATCTGGCGCGTTATTTCCTGACCATCAAGGACATCGTCGATTACGCCCGAGGGGTCGAGCCACCCATCCTGTGCCAGGGGCGCGGGTCGGCGGCGAATTCGGCCGTCTGCTATTGTCTCGGCATCACCTCGGTCGATCCGGCCAAGCACGCGCTATTGTTCGACCGCTTCATCTCGGAGGAACGCAAGGAGCCGCCCGATATCGACGTCGATTTCGAGCATGAGCGGCGTGAGGAGGTGATCCAGCACATCTATCGAACCTATGGCCGCCACCGCGCTGGCCTGTGCGCCACCGTGATCCATTACCGTCCGCGGATGGCCATCCGCGAGGTGGGCAAGGCGATGGGCTTGTCCGAGGACGTGACCAGTGCGCTCGCGCGGACCGTCTGGGGCGGATGGGGCAAAGAGATCGGCGAACGCCATGTCGAGGAGACCGGTCTCGACATTGCCGATCCTCATTTGCGGCGCGTTCTCAAACTGACCGAGCAAATGATTGGTATGCCGCGCCATTTGTCGCAACACGTAGGCGGTTTCATCCTGACCGACAGGCCGCTTACCGAGACCGTGCCGATCGGTAACGGGGCCATGCCCGATCGCACCTTCATCGAATGGGACAAGGACGATATCGAAGCACTCGGCATCCTGAAGGTCGACGTGCTGGCGCTGGGTATGCTCACCTGCATCCGAAAGTGCCTCGACCTGCTCGAAAGCACGCACGGGCGGAGCCTGACGCTGGCAACCGTCCCGCGCGAAGACCCCGAAACCTACGCCATGCTCCGCAAGGGGGATTCGCTCGGCGTATTCCAGGTCGAGAGCCGGGCGCAGATGAACATGCTGCCGCGCTTGCGACCGCGCGAATTCTACGACCTCGTGATCCAGGTCGCCATCGTGCGGCCGGGACCGATCCAAGGCGATATGGTGCATCCCTACCTCAAGCGCCGCCGCGGGGCGGAGCAGGTAGTAATCCCTGCGCCCGCGCCGGAGCATGGCCCGCCCGACGAACTGTCGAGCATCCTCGAGCGCACGTTGGGTGTGCCGATCTTCCAGGAACAGGCGATGAAGATCGCGCTCGACGCGGCGAAGTTCTCGTCGCTCGAGGCGAACCGGTTGAGGAAGGCGATGGCGACCTTCCGGAGCCGCGGAATGGTCGACGAGTTGCAGGACATGATGGTCGAGCGGATGGTGGCGCGCGGGTACGATCGCGAGTTCGCCCAGCGCTGTTTCAACCAGATCCGCGGCTTCGGCGAATACGGTTTTCCCGAGAGCCACGCGGCCAGCTTTGCGCATCTTGTCTATGTGTCGAGCTGGCTCAAGTGCCACTTCCCCGCCGCGTTCGGCTGCGCGCTGCTCAATTCGCAGCCGATGGGCTTTTACGCCCCGGCGCAGATCGTGCGCGACGCCGTGGAGCATGGCGTCACGGTACTGCCGGTCGACGTCAACGCGAGCGAATGGGATTGCACGCTGGAGAGTATGGCACCGGGAACTGGTCCGGCAGAAGGGGACCGCGGCCGCCTCGATTGGCAGGTCGCTCTGCGCCTCGGCCTGCGGCAAATCGACGGGCTGCCCGAATACGTCGCCGCGCGCCTGCTTGCGGAGCGCAGCGAGCGCGGCCCGTTCGACAGCGTCGCTGCTTTGCGCGACCGGGCCGGGCTGTCGCCCGCACATATCGAGCGGCTCGCCAGCGCCGACGCCTTCCAGTCCTTGCACCTGCCCCGGCGCCAGGCCCTATGGGATGCGCGCAGCCTGATCGCGGGGCCCGACCTGCCTCTGTTCGCCTTTGCCGAAGCGCGGGACGAGGGAGGGGAGGCGGTCCCCACCGCGCTGCCGCGCATGCCGCTGTCCGAGGAAGTGGTCGCCGATTACCAGACCACTCGCCTCAGCCTGAAGGCGCACCCGATGGCATTCCTACGACCGGCCCTGGCCGAACGCGGTTTCGTGCGTGCCAGCGACCTGCGCGAGCGCAAGTTCCGCAGCATGGTCCAGGTCGCGGGCGTCGTGCTGATCCGCCAGCGCCCTGGCAGCGCCAAGGGCGTATGCTTCATCACGCTGGAGGACGAGACGGGGGTGATCAACCTCGTCGTCTGGCCCGATCTCAAGGAAAAGCAGCGCAAGGTTGTGATGGGATCGCGGCTGATGGAGGTGCGCGGCCGCGTCGAATACGACGACGAGGTGATCCATGTGATCGCACAGCACATGACCGACGCGACGCACGAGCTCCACCGCCTTTCGGACGATCTCATCAGGACGCCAATCGCGCGGGCGGATCACTGCAACAATCCGCTACCCAGCAAGCTGAACCCGCGCGACAACCTGCTCAGCGGGGAACAGAACCCGCACAAGCCTGTCGAGCCTTGGGAGCCGCCGGGACCGGGCAACCGCGAATGCGGTTTCACGGGCGGCCACCCGCGCGACGTGCGGATCGTACCCAAGCTTATGCCGTTACCACCGAGCCGCGACTTTCACTGAACGGGCTCTTACCCCCCGACTTGTCCCGATCCGGATCGGGGTCGATTTCCCCCGAGCGAAAGCCGGCCGAGTGCGATACTTTGCCTACCATGCGTCCGATCATCGCCGTTTCAATTCTGAGCGCCCTCGCTGCAACTGCGGCTCAAGCCTACGATCCGATCGTGCTCGCGCGCGGGTGGGAAAGGGTGGACGCTTTCGAATCCGAAGCCTGCACCGGTGAGGTCGGCACCAACGGCCGTTTCTATGTGATGTCCGCCACGGGATTCGCGCCGAGCGAAAGTGCGGTTCTCACGATCGAGAACGGCGAGATGCGGCCCATCGAGCGGGAGGTCCGCGCCGACCAGGCCGGCGAATGGCGCGATTACTACATCCCCTTCAGACCGAACCGCGGCGAGGGGGGCATCGTACGCGTGACCTTGGCCGGTGCTTCCTGCGTCGTTCCGCTGAGCTTCGAATGGAGCAGGGCCAAGGGATGGGACATACCCGCACCGCTCGTTCCACGCTGAACGTTTGCGAATCGCTCGCCGCCGCCTAGCGCGAGGCGGTGGTCGACCCCGAACGCCTTGCCGCCTTTGCCCTGATGACCGCCGCGACCAGCGTGGTTCCCGGCGTATCGATGCTGTTTGTCATGAGCCAGACGATGCGTTGGGGCCGCCGGAGCGGCTATGCGGCGCTCACGGGAATGCAGGTCGGCTACATAGGCTGGTGGCTCCTCGCCGCGTTCGGGCTCGGCACGCTGGCAAAGATGTTCCCGCAGGCGTTCCAGGCATTGGCGATCGGAGGGGCGCTTTATCTCGCCTGGCTCGGCGCGCAGGCCATGCGCCATTCGGGCGAGACCGCATCGGCTGACGCTCCCGCCAAGGGCTCGCTGCACGCCTTTCGCGATGGGGTGCTCGTCGCCCTCGGTAATCCCAAGTCGCTGATCTACATCGTCGCGCTGCTTCCGCCCTTCGTGGATGCACGGCTGCCCGTCGTCCCGCAACTTACCCTCCTGGCCGCGGTATCGCTCGTGATCGACGTCGCAGTCGGCGCGGCCTACATCGGCGCAGGCAGGAAACTTTCAGCGGCGATGAGCGACCCCGCGACCCGCCGAAAACTCGATATCGGTATCGGTCTGCTGTTCATTGCCATCGCAATCGGCATACTGACAGACTTGGCTATGCGATGACGTTTTCCCAATTTCTCAAGCGCCTGCGGGACGCGCGCCTGTCCCGGTTCGACCGTGCTGCATTCGCCTTGCTGATTGCTTTCGCCGTCGTGCTCGCAGGGAAAGGCTGGCTCGATGCGCATCCCGAACACAATCCGTGGGCGCCGCTCGACTTGCGCGATCCGATGGGCTGGGCAACCGACCGAAAGATCGCGGCCCTTCGCGATGACGTTGCCGAATGCCGAGCCGTACTTGAGCGGAGCGACGTCGAGTTCGCCGCTCTATCCCCTGCCGGAGAGGGATCGTGCGCGCGTCCCGATCGCACCGTAGTCGATGGCTTACCGCTGAGCCCCGCAACCCCGCCGACGACCTGCGCGGTCGCGGCGGCATTCGAGATGTGGCTGCGACGATCGGTCGAGCCCGCAGCCGAGACCATCCTTGAGTCGCCGATTGCGCGGATCGAGCACTACGGCGCGTTCTCGTGCCGAAGAATGTACGATCGCGACGATGCGCCATGGAGCGAACATGCCACGGGCAATGCAATCGATATCGCGGGGTTCGTGCTCGAGGATGGTCGGCGCGTAACGGTTCTGGGCGATTGGGATGGCGAGGGCGATGAGGCCCGTTTCCTGCGAGAGATCCGCGATGGCGCGTGTAAACCTTTCGGCACCGTTCTCAGTCCGGATTACAATGCCGCGCACCGCGATCACTTCCATCTCGACCAGGCGGCAAGGGGCTTTGGCGGCGTCTGCCGCTGATCGCGGTGAAAGCTCATCGAGAAATATCTGGCAGCCTTCGAGAATTCAGCTATTGCGAGACCTTCTCAATAAGAGGTGACCCCATGCGTTCCATATTTCTCACTGCAATCGCCACATCCGCCCTCGCGCTTTCGGCATGTTCCGGCGGCGCCGACGAAGCAGCCACCGCCGATACGAGCGCGACCGAAGCAGCCGACGACACGGCCCCGGCCACCGACGCCGCTGCCGCCACGACGGTTCTCGACCCCAATTCCGCGACTGCGGAGCAACTCGCCGCCGTTGCCGGGATGACCCCTCAGCTCGCCACCGCGATCGTCGACGGTCGTCCCTATGCAAGCGCAAGCGCGTTCAACACCAGACTGCTGGAAACGCTGACCGCGGATCAGGCTGCTACCGTGCGGTCCGCAGTTTTCGTGCCAGTGAACCTGAACACGGCGACCGAGGACGATATCAAGCTGATCCCGGGCATGACCGACAAGATGGTGGGCGAATTCCTCGAATATCGTCCCTACGAAAATATGGCCGAATTCGACCGCGAGATCGGCAAGTACGTGGATGCCGCCGAAGTGGCGCGGTTCCGGACCTACGTCACGCTCTGACGCGCTGGAGGACGATCCTGACGAGTTCGAGCACGACCAGAATGGCCAGAAAGACATAGGCCGTGGTCGGATCGAATGCCGCGAGCACCCAGTGCACGACCGTCAGGATCGCCGCCGGATAGACCAGGCGGTGCAGGCGCTTCCAGCTTCGTTTGAGCGCCCGCACCGCCTTGTCGTTCGAGGTCACGGCAAGCGGGATGAAGATCGCGAGGGCCAGCCAGCCCGTCAGCATGGCGACGTCGGCAGCCTCGGCGAGAACGGTCGCGAGCGAAGCTTTGTCGAATAGATAGATCGCGGTGTGCCCGGTGGCATAGACGAAGCTCGCCACGCCGATGTCGCGCCGGCGGCGCAGCAGCCAGGTCGTCCAGCCTTGCCTGCGGAACACGAGTCGAAGCGGCGTCGCTGCAAGTGCGAGCAGCAGCAGCCACGCTGCCCAGTCACCCGTATCGCCGATCGCGTGGCCGAAGCCGTAGAGATCGGGCGTGACCAGCCAGCGCCAGGCGATCCATACTCCGGGGAGAGCAAGCACCAGCCACAACAGCGGACGAGTCTTAAGGGCGACTTTCACCGGTCCACCTGACGGAAGGACGTCCGTGTGTCAAAACCCGGTAGAGTAGAAATCAGCCTTCGAGGGCGTACCCGGCGCTACGAACGGTCCGCACCGGATCCTTCGCGCCTTCGATCGCGATCGCCTGCCGCAGGCGGCGGATGTGAACGTCCACCGTACGCAGTTCGATCTCGCTTTCGGTGCCCCAGACGCCGTCCAGCAACTGTCCCCGGCTGAACACGCGGCCGGGACTTTCCATCAGGAACTTGAGCAGCCGGTATTCGGTCGGTCCGAGGTGGAGCGGCTGCCCGCGGCGCGTAACCCTGTGGGCCACCGGATCGAGCGACAGGTCGCCCACCGTGATGCTCTCGCCCGCAAGGGCCGGCCGGATGCGTCGCAGAACCGCCGCCACGCGGGCGAGCAGCTCTCGGGGGGAGAAAGGCTTGGTCAGATAATCGTCGGCGCCGGTTTCGAGTCCGCGGATCTTGTCGTCCTCGCCCTCGCGCGCGGTGAGCATGATGATCGGGACGTGCGCGGTCGCCTTGTCGCGGCGCAGGCGGCGGCAGACCTCGATCCCGCTCGTTCCCTCGATCATCCAGTCGAGGATGATGAGATCGGGCGCATCTTCCGCGGCGAGGAGCAGTGCCTCGTCGCCGTCGGGAGTGGCGCGCACCGAATAGCCCTCGTTCGAGAAGCGATATTCGAGCAGCTCGGCGAGAGCAGGGTCATCTTCGACCAAGAGGAGTTTGGCGCTTGTCATCCACGATGACCCGACACCAGAAATGTTACACCTTCACGACGCCAACGTGTCGGAAGGATCGCGATCAAAAGTCGGAGTCCACCGGATAGGCGCCTGTTGCGGCATAATGGACCATTTCCGCCACGTTGGTCGCATGGTCGCCGATGCGTTCCAGGTTGCGGGCAACGAACAGGAGCTGGGCGGCCGAACTGATAGTCGATGGATTTTCGACCATGTGGCTGACGAGGTTGCGGAAGATCGATTCGTAGAAATTGTCGACCTTCTCGTCGGTCGTGATCACCTCGCGCGCGAGCACCGCGTCGCGCGCGGCGTAGGCGGTCATCGCGTCGTGGACCATTTCAGCTGCGATCTCACCCATGGCGGGAACGAGCGTCAGCGGGCCGAACTTCTTGCGGTCCTCGATCTTGCGTCCGGCCTTGGCTATGGCTTTCGAATAATCGCCGATACGCTCAACCACGCCGGCAATCTTGAGCGCCGCGATCACTTCGCGCAGGTCGTCGGCCATCGGCGCGCGCAAAGCGATAATCCGCACCGCCAGCTTGTCCACCTCGGATTCGAGTGCGTCGAGCTTCTTGTCATCAGCGATTACCTGCTCGGCGAGCGTATCGTCGCCCTTGACCAGCGCGTCCATCGCGCGCTGCACCGCGACCTCGGCCATGCCGCCCATCTGGGCGATCAGGCCGCGAAGCCGGGTGATGTCCTCGTCGAACGCCTTGACGGTGTGTTCCATGCTCATCCGTATCTGCCGGTGATGTAGTCCTTGGTCCGCTCTTCCAGCGGATTGGTGAATATGTCCGAAGTCCGACCATATTCCACAACGTTGCCCAAGTGGAAGAACGCCGTGCGCTGACTGACGCGCGCGGCCTGTTGCATCGAGTGAGTGACGATTACGATGGCATAATTGCCCCGTAGCTCGTCAATCAGTTCCTCGATCTTCGCGGTCGCGATGGGATCGAGCGCCGAACAGGGTTCGTCCATCAGGATCACCTCAGGGTCGACCGCGATCGCGCGGGCGATGCACAGCCGTTGCTGCTGGCCGCCGGAAAGCGCGGTGCCGCTGTCGGTAAGGCGATCCTTGACCTCGTTCCACAGTCCCGCGCGCCTGAGCGAACGTTCGACGATCGCGTCGAGCTCTGTCTTGCCTTCGGCCAGGCCATGGATGCGGGGGCCGTAGGCGATGTTCTCGTAGATCGTCTTGGGGAAGGGGTTGGGCTTCTGGAACACCATGCCCACCCGCGCGCGCAATTGGACCACGTCCATGCCCGAAGTGTAGATATCCTCACCGTCCAGCTCGATGATTCCTTCAACACGTGCTGATGGAATCGTGTCGTTCATGCGGTTGAGCGCGCGCAGGAAGGTCGACTTCCCGCAGCCCGACGGGCCGATGAAGGCGGTGACGTATTTCGAAGGAATGTCGATCGACACTGCGTCGATCGCTTTCTTCGCGCCGTAGAAGACCGACACGTCGCGCGCGCGGATCTTGGCATCGGTCACTTCGAGGTTGGGATGGACTACGGTCACCAGGTCTTCTCGAATTTGTTGCGCAGGTAGATGGCGAGCCCGTTCATCACGAGCAGGAACAACAGTAGCACGATAATCGCCGCGCTGGTGCGTTCCACGAAGCCGCGGTCGATTTCGTCCGACCACAGGAAAATCTGCACCGGCAGCACGGTAGACGGGGATGTGAATCCCGAAGGCGGCGTGGCGACGAATGCCCGCATGCCGATCATCAGCAGAGGCGCCGTTTCACCGAGTGCGCGCGCCATGCCGATGATCGTTCCGGTGAGGATGCCCGGCAGCGCCAGCGGCAGGACGTGGTGGAACACGACCTGGACCGGCGAAGCGCCGATCGCCAGCGCGCCGTCGCGGATGCTCGGCGGCACCGCCTTGATCGCGTTGCGACCGGCGATGACGATCACCGGCATCGTCATCAGCGCCAGCGTCATGCCGCCGATCAGCGGCGCCGAACGCATGTTCGGGAAAATCCACAGGAACACCGCAAGGCCGAGGAGGCCGAAGATGATCGAGGGTACCGCCGCAAGGTTGTTGATCGAAACCTCGATCAGATCGGTCCAGCGGTTCTTGGGCGCGTATTCCTCGAGGTAAAGCGCGGCCAGCACGCCGATCGGGAACGCCAGCAGGAGCGTGACGAACATCGTCAGCATCGAGCCCTTGAGCGCGCCCCAGATGCCGACGGCCTGCGGATCGGTCGCATCCGAACGTTCGAGGAAACCGAGATCGAGGCGGGTGGCAAGCTTGCCTTCACCTTCGAGCCGTTCGGCCATCACGCGCAACTCGGGTGAGCCTTCGCCGGCCAGACCCGCCGCGAGCTTGGAACTCGCGGGAAGCTGCAACGTCTCGGTGCGGCGCAACAGGCCGGGGTCCTCCGCGATGGCCGAGGCGACCTCGCGCCAGGCATCGCCCGATACTTCGGCGGCGGCGTCCTCGCCCAATTCCTTCGCGGCGAAGAACTGGATCACGTCGGGTAGACCCTGCCCCTGCAGGTTCTGCTGGATCGCGACCGGGTCGGTGAGCGAAGGGTCGAGTGACAGGCCGGCCTGTGTGAAATCGACCGGGACACGCACTTCTGCGCGCTGGAACCCGCCGATCCCGTTGATAAACATCGTCGTCAACAGGAACAGGAGAACCGACATCGATACGAGGATCGCTCCGAGACCCAGCGCCTTGAAGCGCCGCTCGGACGCGTAGCGCTTCTTCAGCCGGGCCTCGAACGCGGGCGTGCGGGTGGGGGCGGCAAACTCACTCATAGGCTTCGCGGAACCGCTTGACGACGCGCAGGGCGATAAAGTTGAGCGCGAGCGTCACCATGAACAATACGAACCCGAGCGCGAATGCGCTGAGGGTCGCGGGGTGATCGAAACTGCCTTCGCCGGTCAGCATCGCCACGATCTGGACGGTGACCGTGGTCATCGATTCCAGCGGGTTGGCGCTGAGGTTGGCTGCGGTCGATGCGGCCATCACCACGATCATCGTCTCGCCGATCGCCCGGCTGACCGCGAGCATCACGCCTGCGACGATGCCGGGAAGCGCGGCGGGGATCAGCACGCGGCGGATCGTCTCGGACTTGGTCGCGCCCATCGCCAGGCTGCCGTCGCGCATGGCCTGCGGAACCGCAGCGATCGAATCGTCGGCCATCGACGATACGAACGGGATGATCATCACGCCCATCACCAGACCCGCGGCTAGTGCGCTCTCGGAGCTTGCCCCCGAAATGCCGATCGCCAGAGCCGCGTCGCGGATCGCGGGTGCGACCGTAAGCGCGGCGAAGTATCCGTAAACGACCGTTGGCACGCCGGCGAGGATTTCGAGCGCGGGCTTGAGCCATTTGCGCCACGACGGGCGCGCGTACTGGGTCAGGTAGATCGCGCTCATCAGGCCCAGGGGAATCGCGACCACCATGGCGATGATCGCGCCGATGAAGATCGTGCCCCAGAACAGCGGTATCGCGCCATAGCGGGTCGGATCGGCCGAGGTCGGCGCAGTCATTGGGTCTGGCGACCAGGTCGTGCCGAACAGAAAGTCGAGCGGCGATATCATGCCGAAGAAGCGGATCGTCTCGAACACAAGACTGACGAGGATGCCCAGCGTCGTCAGGATCGCGACGAGCGAGGCGGTCAGCAGCACCGCCAGGACGATCCGCTCAACCTTGGTGCGCGCGGCGAACTGCGGCTTGAGGCGCAGGAAGGCGAATGCACCCGCACCGATGGCAATCGCCAGCGTCGCGAGAATACCGATCAGGCGATAGCGCGAAATCGCATCGCGATATGGTTCGACCAAAGCGGCGGCGTCGGGATGGGTGGTCGTGGTCGCAAGGCCGGTGGCCACGGCGCGGGCCTGGGCGAGGATCGCGTTGCGCTGGAAATCGAACGCCGGAAGTCCGGCGGCCGCCGGATCGGCCAGAACGGACTGCTGGACGAGATTGGGCGCAAGCGTCGTCCACAAGGCCAGGAATGCGAGTAGCGGACCCACGATCCACAGTGCGACGTACCAGCCATGATAATTCGGTAGCGCGGCGAGCCGCACGCCTTCGCCCGTCTTGCGGAAGCTCCACGCGCGCGCGCGGCCCGCAAGCCATCCGGCCAGCGCGAGGCCGATCGTCAGGAGAAGAAGGAGTGAAAATGACATGCCGGAAAAAGGTGAGCCCAGATGGTTGGCGTATGGGTGGGATTAGCAGCCGATGTGGAGTTTTTGTGACTTATTCATGACAAACCTTGCTCTCCGTCATCGATAAGCGGGATACGCACGACCACCGTGGTGCCCCTACCGACTTTGCTTTCGATGTCGAGGCGGCCCCGGTGGCGCTCCACGATATGTTTGACGATCGCCAGGCCAAGGCCGGTTCCGCCCGACGCGCGGCTGCGACCGGGATCGGTGCGATAAAAGCGCCGGGTGAGGTGGGGCAGGTGTTCGGGTGCAATTCCTTCGCCGCGATCGGATACGGTCAGCCGTGCGTTGCCGGCCTGTCCTTCTTCGAGCACGACCCGTACCGGCTCGTCCTCCGCACCGTACTTGAGGGCGTTGTCGACTAGATTGCGCACGAGCTGCTCGAGTTGCTGCTGGTCACCGCGGACGACAATTCCGTCGGCGAGGTCCAGCTCCAAGCGCGAAAGCCGCTCCGGACCCGCCGCATCGCGCGCGGCGCGCTCGACAACCGGACGCATGTCGATTCGATCGGAGGGTTGATCGTGCTTTTCCGCCTCGATGCGCGAAAGGGACATCAGGTCGTCGACCAGACCTTTCAGCCGTCGCGATTCGCGGAGGATCGTGCCCAGGAAGCGGTCGCGCGTGGCGACGTCGGTTTCGCCATTCTCTTCCGCAAGCGTTTCCGCATAACCGATGATCGAAGCGAGCGGCGTGCGCAGTTCGTGGCTCGCGTTGGCGACGAAGTCGGTGTGCGAGCGGCTGATGTCGGCTTCCGCGGTGCGGTTGATCAGTTCGATCACGGCCATTCCATCGCCGAGCGGTTGCCGGCTGAGCCTCCAGATATCGTGCCGCCGAACGAGCCCGCGAACCGTAGTCGTATCGGCCCTGTCCATGTTGGTCAGCGTGATCGCATCGGGATGGCGTAACGCGACCCGCACGTCCTGACCCACGATGTGCGCGCCCAGGACTTCGCGGGCGGCCTGATTGGCGATCGCGATTCGCCCCTTTTCCGTCAGCAGGAGCGGGGTGCCCGAATGTTCGATGAGTTCGCTCATCGTGTCGCGATTGAACGCGCCGTTGGTCCGTGTGGTCGATACCGGTGGCGGCTCGGCTATGGCCAGCCACAGCGAACAACCCCAGAGAAGGAGAACGGTGAGGGCGAGCCAAGGTTGCTGACCGAGAATCAGAAGGCCAAGCGATCCGACTACCGCCAGCGCGAGGCCAGGCCAGGGCAGGGGGCGACGGTGCTCCATCGAGCGCGGCACTAGCCGCACAGCCGCGCAAGCGCCAGCCCGCACGCGCTCCGTCACAATTTCGATGGAGGATTGGTGACCCCTACGGGAATCGAACCCGTGTTTCAGCCGTGAGAGGGCCGCGTCCTAACCGCTAGACGAAGGGGCCATCCCTAAAAATGGCAGGCGTTCCGATGGTGACCCCTACGGGAATCGAACCCGTGTTTCAGCCGTGAAAGGGCCGCGTCCTAACCGCTAGACGAAGGGGCCACGCCCGGAAGCGTGGCGGGCCATTACGGGCGAGGGGCCAAGCGGTCAACCCTGTCGCGCGAACATCCCGTCAATCGGCCCAGGCAGCATCCTCCAGTTGCAGCTCTGCCTGGGGACGATCGCCCCAGTCGTCAATTTTCGCGCGCCCCGCGAGCCACAGCGAACGCCCGCGCGAGCCGTGCAGGAGCGCCTGGCCCATTTCGGTATCAGCCGCCCGGAAGGCGATCATCTTGAAGCTTTTGCCGTCCATCCCGCTGGCGATGGCGCGGACGTGATCGGTCCCCACGACGTCGACTTTCACAAGCCGCACGGGGCCCACCGCGATTCGCGGACCCGGCCACCCGACGCCGAACGGTCCGGCGGCTTCGAGCGCGTCGACCAGTGAAGGGGTCAGGCCGCCAGGGGCGAGGGCGAGGTCGAGCGGCATCGATTCGCTTTCCTTCGCGCGAGCTACCGCAGCGCCCAACCTGGCGTCGAGCCAATCGGCCAATGCCTCGATCTTGTCCGCCTGGATCGTCAACCCGGCCGCCATCGCATGCCCGCCGCCCGCAACCAGCAGACCCTCTTCGCGCGCCGCGATGATAGCGGAGCCTAGATCGATTCCCGCGATCGACCGCGCCGAACCCTTCCCGATCTCGCCGTCGAGGGCGATCACCAGAGCAGGCTTGCCGGTTTTCTCCTTTATGCGGCCCGCGACGATCCCGATCACCCCGGGGTGCCACCCGCGCCCCGCCAGAACATGGACCGCGCGATTGTGCTGCCCGTCTAGCATGGCCTCTGCCGCGGCCTGAACCTCGGCCTCGATCGCGCGTCGCTCTTCATTAAGCGCAGACAGCTGCGCCGCAATGTCGGCTGCCTCGTGTGGATCTTCCGTGGTCAGAAGGCGGACGCCCAGCGTCGATTCGCCGACCCGGCCGCCGGCGTTGATGCGCGGACCCAAGGCAAACCCCAGATCGCTGCAGATCGGCGCGCGTTTCAATCGACTCGCATCGATCAGGGCCGCCATGCCGACGTTGGCACGCCGCGACATGACTTTCAGACCCTGCGCGACGAAGGCACGGTTGAGCCCGCGGATTTGCGCGACATCGGCGACCGTCCCCAGCGCGACGAGATCGAGCAGGGCCATCAGGTCGGGCTCCGCTTGCCCACCCACGAAGAAATCGCGCGCTCGCAGCGTGCGGACGACAGCGACAGCAAGCAGGAAGGCGACGCCCACGGCGGCGAGGTGGCCGTGCTCGGCCGCTTCGGCGCTCTCGTCGAGCCGGTTGGGGTTCACCAGGGCGGCCGCGATCGGGTTCTCGGCGGCGCACTTGTGATGATCGACTACGACGACATCGATCCCCGCGGCATGCGCCTGAGCCAGTGCTTCGTGCGCCATCGCGCCGCAATCGACCGTGACGACGAGGCTGGACCCTTCCTCTCCCAGTTTCACGAGCGCCGCGCCGCTCGGTCCGTATCCCTCCAGCAGGCGATCGGGAATGTAGTAGCGAGCTTGGTGCCCGAGATCGCGCAGAAGCCGGATCAGCAGTGCCGCGCTTGTTGCGCCGTCCACGTCGTAATCGCCGTAGATCGTCACCGTCTCGCCGGTCATGACCGCCTGGGCGATCCGTTCCGCGGCCACATCCATGTCGCGGAAATGCGAGGGATCGGGCAAGAAAGCCCGCAGCGTGGGCGTCCGGTGACGTTCGAGGTCGTCGCGCAATACTCCACGCGAAAGCAAAAGCTGCGTGACCACGTCGTCGAGCGCGCCCGTGGCCTCGCCCAGATCCATGTTTCCGCCGCGCCATTTCCAGGACTTGCCGGACAGCGAGCGGTCAACGCCGAATACGGAACTGAGCGAACGGGATGCCATCCGGTGCATCTAGCCGAGGGGATGGGCTGCGGATACCCGGGCGCGATTGACAATCGACAGCGCGGGGCGATGCTCGCGGGCGATGGATAGACCGCTGCTGATAATCTGGCACAGCCGCACCGGAGCATCGGAAGCGATGGGTCGGGCTGCGTTCGACGGAGCGGGGGACAATGCGCGCCTGCTTCCTGCCGAGTCGGTCGAACCGTCAGACATCATCGATGCGCGCGGATACATTTTCGCCTGCCCGGAAAATCTCGCGACGATGAGCGGTCTGATGAAGGAGATGTTCGACCGTTGCTACTACCCCGTCCTCGGCAAGATCGAGGGGCGTGCCTACGCGACGCTGATTGCCGCGGGGTCCGATGGGGAAGGGGCGCTGCGCCAGATCGACCGCATAGCGACCGGCTGGCGCCTTCGCCGCGTCGCGGAGCCGGTCATCGTCAATCTCGCGGCGCAAACGCCCGAAGTGATCCTAGCGCCGAAAGACGTGCCGGCAGCAGACCTCGAAACGTGTCGACTCCTTGGCGCAGCTTTGGCCGAGGGACTGGCGTCGGGTATCTTCTGACGATTGGCTCCGATCCGGTTGCATCGCCGCATCGAGGACTCGACGAAGCGACTGTTTTACGGCACGAATCACGTGGGGCATATTACACGGAAGGGTCCGTTTCATCGCGTCGAGCGATCCATCAGGCGGTCCGGCGAAAGCTGGCGCGTTGCTTCTGCTGTTCCGAGCAGGGGAACGGCCCGATGGCGAGCGTCTGACGTCGCTGGTCGAAGCCGCCGAGCGTCTGACAGTCACTCATCAGATACCCGGCGAGCAAGGCCAACCTGCGGCAGGATTTGAATTGCTGCGCGACGGATTGACGTACGATCTACTCGGACTCGCGCCGGGCCAATCGCATCCCGAACAAGTGAACCCGTTCATAACGCGGCACCGGTTTGGATTTCGTGGAGAGATCGATTCCTCCTCGCTCGAATGTATGTCGTTACAGCCGGGCCCGCATCTTTCGGCCGGAATGCATTCCGTTGCCGTGGTCCGGACGCTGGCGAGCGTCGCCGTCACCCTCGCCGAGTTGTTGCCCGGGCTGATCGCTGTCGCGTGGCCGCCTGCGCGCTCGATCGTAGGGGTCGAATTCTTCCGCTCCAGCGTGTCGGCCTGGCTCGCGGGCGGAGCTTTTCCCTCGCTCGGTTTCGCGGCGTTCGAGGACGACCTGGAGGGCGGCATCGTCAGCGTCGGGCTCTCGTGGTTCACGGGCCAGGAAATCCGCCTCGCCAACAATATCGCCATCGACCGGGCCGGCGCCGCCAAGTTGGGAGTGAGGCTGGTCAATCACCTGGTCTCGCAGGGAAAGCTTGTCGAAAACGAGTTCGTCGTCGGGCCCGACGGAGGCCGTCTGGCGCTTGAACCCACAAAGGACGGCAAGGTGGTGCGAGTGCGACGCGCGTGAAGGAACCGCCGCGAAGCGCTCCCAGAACCTGGCTCCCTTTTCGCGCCGTCAACAGGGCAGGAAGTCCGTCGCACGATCCGGGGCTTCAGCGCCACCACCTGCTGCCTCGTCAGGCGCGCGGAAAGGGCGCGTTCTCTCGTCTGTTCGCGGCCATCGATCCGCGACGCCTCGGCTTCGACGATTTCAGGCGCAATGGTATCCTGCTTCCCGCCCGCTGCACGGCGCCTAGGCCTGCCGCTCCATCGCGGCCCGCCGCACCGGGCTTACAACCAGATGGTCATGGAGCGCGTCGGCCAAATCGAGGCGCGATGGGCGACCGAACTTCCTCGCGGGCCGGACAGCGCGGGTGAGGAGGCGCTTTTCCGGCTTACCCTGCTTCAAGGGGCCTTGCGTCGGCGCCTTATCGACCCGCCGCGCGAACAGCTACGGCTCAACCACAAAGACCCGGTCGGCACCGGCTTCGACTTTACCGAGCTAGACGCCATGGTCGAGGAGCTGTGGGGCGGAACTCATAGCGCCTTGGCGGCGAGTTCCTCTTTTGCCGCCTGATACTGCGCATAGAGCGCATCGACGCGGTCGGCGACGCTCTCGACAGCTTCGACCATCCCGACGCCCTGACCGGAGCCCCATATGTCCTTCCACGCCTTTGCTTCGGTGTTGCCGCCCGAACCGAAGTTCATCGCGCTCGGATCGCTGACCGGCAGGTTATCCGGGTCCATTCCGGCCGCCTCGATGGAGGAGCGAAGATAGTTGCCGTGGACCCCGGTAAAGAGGTTGGAATAGACGATCCCGTCGGCCTTCGCTTCGACGATCGCATCCTTGTACCGCTGGTCGGCGTTGGCTTCCTTGGTCGCGATCCACGGCGACCCGATATAGGCGAAGTCCGCCCCCATCGCCTGCGCCGCTAGGACCGACCGGCCGTGTGCGATCGCACCCGACAAGGCGACCGGTCCATCGAACCAGGTGCGGATTTCCTGCATCATCGCGAACGGCGAAAGCGTTCCGGCATGGCCGCCGGCGCCCGCTGCCACGGGGATGAGGCCGGTGGCGCCTTTCTCGATCGCCTTTCGCGCGAAGCGATCGTTGATCACGTCATGCAGCGAGATGCCGCCCCATCCGGTGACGGCGGCGAACACGTCTTCGCGAGCGCCGAGCGAGGTGATGACCAGCGGCACGGCCCACTTGGCGCAAACGGCCATGTCTTCCTCGAGCCGACTGTTCGACTTGTGGACGATCTGGTTGACGGCATAGGGCGCCGCCGGGCGATCGGGATTGTCGCGATTGTGCGCGGCCAGTTCCTCGGTGATCTGGTGCAGCCACTCGTCCAGCTTGCCCGAAGGACGCGCGTTGAGCGCCGGGAATGCGCCGACAATCCCGGCCTTGCATTGCGCGATGACCAGTTCCGGCCCCGATATGATGAACAGCGGCGATCCGATGACGGGAAGGCGCAAGCGATCGAACGGGGCGGGCAGGGTGGTCGGCATGCTCGGGAATACTCCGGTTGCGAATCGAAACGGGGCTAACGGTTCGCGCCGCGCCTGTCGAGCGTCACGCGGGCAGGAGATGCTCCAGCCCGTACACTCGCGCGGCGGTCCCGGCGAACAACGCCCGCTTTTCGTTGGCCGAAGCGCGCAGCGTCAGTCGTTTGAATGCATTCCACAGCACCGGATAGCTCGCACCCCAGCGGTCGACGGGATAGTTGCTTTCGAACATCGCGCGTTCGGCCCCAAACGCCTCGATGCAGGTTTCGATGTAGGGGCGCCAGATCGCGGCGAGGTCTTCGGAGCCGAGGCCCGCTGCCGGGCCGCGGTCGGGCAATTGGCAGAACGCCATCGCGAGACCGCCAAGCTTGACGGTGACGTTCTGGCACTCCGCAATCGCCTTGATGCTCGCGCGCCAGCGGTCGAAATTCTCGTGCATCTTTCCGCGATAGCTCGCGATGCCGAGCGGGGTGCCGCAGTGATCGAGCACGATGGGCTGATCGGGAAACGCGCGCGCCAGGTCGAGCACGTCGCCAAGCTGCGGCTCGAGCAGCCACGCATCGAATGTCAGATCGCGTTTGCCCAGCTCGGCAAATCCCTCGCGGAATGTCGCATCGCGATAAAGTCCGCGCGGAGCGTGAAAGGGCGGACCGAGGACCTCGGGGTCGGCGTCCCACGCGGCGGCGTGACGGATCCCGACGAAACGCGGCGAGGCGGAGATCAGCGCGTCGAGGACCATGCCGGCACCGCTTCCGAGCGTGAGGTCGGCATGCCCGACGATCGCCGCACATGGGCGGTAGGCGCCATAGAGCCCGCTCGCCCCCTGCGCCGCTACGCCGTTGACGTATTCGACCTCGCCGACGACCTTCAGTTCATCCCCGCGCGCGGCATCGTAGAACGCGCCGCATTCCATGAACACCGTGCCGACGACATTGTGGCCGGACTGCGTGTCGGCCTGCAATTCGTCGAACGTGTAGTAGGGCGCGCCGACCAGCGTCTCGAGAAAATCGTGGCGGGGCTCGGGAAACATCCCGAGCAACGGTCGCAGGTCCCACAAGTGGTGATGCGGATCGATGATCGGCAGCTCGGGGTCGAGGATCGATTCGGTCATGGCACGCTCTCCCAAGCAGATAGATTCACAGTCATGTCACGGTGTCACAGTGTCCGGGGCGATGGAAGCGGGGCGCGTCGAACCGGGTTTCCGGAGTTGGAGGGATGCGCGTTGCCAGTCACGAGCCAAACGTCGCGTCGACACGCTTGTTTAGGAAAGCGGCCACGGCATCGGCACGCACCTGACGCTCCCGCGAAGATGGAGCCTAGGGCTTGGAAACGACTACCTTGAGATAAGTAGCCGGAATATCCGTCGCTTTCGGACCGGCGCGGTTGTGGCTTTCGAAAAGCTCGTTCAACTCGGCCTCCAGATCCTGGGCCCGGCCATCGTTCGAAGCCGCTTCAAATGCGTTCATTGTCGGACCGTAGAACTGCTTGAAGGTCTGCAGCAATTCCGACGGGGGACCTGAATGGCGAAAAACGTAGGTTTCGCGCGAGCATACGATACCGTATTCCGGGATGCCGGCCGCACCGAACCGTTCGCGGACGTTTGCTTCGACGCCCCAGGTGACCGGGCTGACGAACCCTTCCGGCGGTGGCGGAGTGTAGGCCGCGCTGGTCTTGAGAACAAGGGCGATCAGGGTGGGATCGCCGGGAATCCAGTTGCCCATGACGATGCGCCCGCCCTTCCGCGTTACCCGCACCATCTCATTCGCCACATCGAACGGGCGCGGGGCAAACATCGCCCCGAAGATGCTGACCACGAGGTCGAAGTTCTCGTCGCCCAGGTCGGCTAGATCCGATGCATCGCCTTCCTGAAAGCGCAGGTTCTGGAGACCTGCCGCACTTGCGCGGGCATTACCGGCGGCGACGAGATTGGCGGCGATATCCACGCCGAGCACACGGGCTCCGCGCTGCGCTGCCGGTAGCGCGGTCGTCCCGTCACCGCACCCGAGGTCGAGGACATCCATGCCAGGTCCGATGCCGAGGCTCTCGACCAGTTCGTCGCCGCTTTCGCGCATTGCTGCGGCGATTCTCGTGAAATCGCCCTTTTCCCACAGCGCCTTGTTCGCATTCATCCTACATCCCCCCGTAGTTGATCGCATCGCGTACCACTATGCGGGCGGAATGTCCCTCACGGCCGAGTTCGCGGCGCTGACCACCGCTCTTACGCTCGCGGTGGCGATGTCCTCGTCGATGCCGCAGCCCCAGATGAGGCGTCCATCGGGCAAGGCGCACTGGACGTATGCTGCGGCGCGGGCGTCGGCGCCGGTCGACAGCGCGTGTTCCGAGTAGTCGCACACTTCCATCTTCACGCCGAAAGCGTCTTCGAGTGTCGAGACGACCGACGAGATCAGGCCGTTGCCGCGGCCGCTAACGGACTGCGCCGTGCCCGCGACCTCGATCGTGCCGGCGAATACGCGGGTGCCATCGGCGGCGCGGTTTTCCTCGTAGTCGACGAGCTGGAAATGCTTCCCGGGGGTCTGGACGTGATAGGTTTCGCGGAACGCCTGCCAGATGTCCGCCGCATTGAGTTCGCGCCCCAGTTCGTCAGCCATCCGCTGCACCGCCTTGGAAAAATCGGCCTGCATCGCCTTGGGCAGCTTGAGGCCCTGGTCCTGTTCGAGAACCCAGGCAAAACCGCCTTTACCGCTCTGAGAATTAACGCGAATTACTGCTTCGTAGCTGCGACCCAGGTCCGCCGGATCGATCGGCAAGTAGGGCACACGCCAGTGCTCGTCGTTCTGCCTAGTGTGCGCCTCGAACCCCTTCTTGATCGCGTCCTGGTGGCTGCCCGAGAACGCGGTGAAGACCAGTTCGCCGCCGTATGGATGGCGCTGGTGGACGGGTATCTGATTGCAGTATTCGACGGTCTCGATAATCCGATCGATGTTCGAAAAATCCAGTTCTGGATCAATCCCTTGCGTGTACATATTGAGAGCGACTGTCACCAGGCAGCAGTTGCCCGTGCGCTCTCCGTTCCCGAACAAGCAGCCTTCGACACGGTCGGCTCCCGCCATCAGACCCAGTTCCGCCGCGGCGACGCCGGTGCCGCGGTCGTTGTGGGTATGAAGCGAGATTACGGCGCTGTCGCGGTTCGGCAGGTTGCGGCAAAAGTATTCGATCTGGTCGGCGTAGACATTGGGCGTTGCCGCCTCGACCGTGGCCGGAAGGTTGAAAATCAGCGGCCTTTCGGGCGTCGGAGTCAGCACTTCCATCACCGCCTCGCAAACCTCGATGCTGAAATCGAGTTCGGCGGTGGAGAACGTTTCGGGGCTGTACTGGAAATGCCAGTCGGTGCCCGGACGCTTCGAGGCCTCGTCGCGCATGACCTTCGCGCCCGCGACCGCGATGGCCTTTACCTCGTCCCGGCTCATGCGGAAGACGATGTCGCGCCACGCCGGACTGACGGCATTGTAGAGATGCACGATCGCCGCCTTGGCTCCCTCGAGGCTGGCGAATGACGTGCGGATCAGGTCTTCGCGGCTCTGCGTCAGGACCTGCACCGTGACGTCATCGGGGATGCGTCCCGACGCCACGAGACCCCGGATGAAATCGAACTCGGTCGCGCCCGCGCTGGGGAAGCCGACCTCGATCTCCTTCACCCCGATTTCGACCAGGAGGTCGAAGAACCGGTTCTTCTTCACCGCGTCCATCGGATCGACGATCGCCTGGTTGCCATCGCGCAGGTCGGTCGAGAGCCATCGCGGCGGGGCGGTGATGACGCGGCTAGGCCACTGGCGATCGGGCAGGGGCACTTGCGGAAAGGCGCTGTACTTGACGCCGGGATTGCTGAGCATGGGCATGAGTGGACTTCCGAAACGCGAGGGGCTGTCTATCGGGTGGCCGGTGCGGCCGTTCGATCCCTTGGGCGCCCGGCGCGCCCGTCGGGGACACGCGTCAGGTCACGCCCAAGGGCGGATAAGTCGAAGCAGCGATAGTGCGTTGCGGCTCATGCCGGGCGCAATGCGCGAAATGTGCGCGGCAATCAAATGTTACAATTGCAACCGGCTCAGCCGCAGCGGGCGGAGCGGATCACATCGGTTCCGGTGTCCATCGTCACGTTCAGTCGATCCGGGCGATAGTCCATCGTGACGGGGCTGTTCGGATAGAGCCAGCGGGCCGTGCGGGCACCCGTCGCCTTGAGGATGTCCGCGCGAACGGCTTCGGTAGCGGCCTTACCGACCCACGGCGCGATCTTATCAGCGTTGCAGGCGGCCGCACCCTCCGATGGTTGCTCGGTCGGCGCAGCCTTCTCGAACGCCGCCGCAATCGTCAGTTCGACCTCGTCGCTCACCATCGGTATCCCGTAATTGATGCCGAAGTCCGACCGCTTGATCATCGACTTGCCCGAAAAGCCGACGGTCTCGGCCTTGTTCATCGGATTTGCGCCAGCACCGGTGAATTCGGCCTGGATCGCGACGGGCCGCGTCACGCCGTTGAGGGTGAGATCGCCGAGGATGTAGGCGGTCGTGCCGCTGCTGCCCACGGTGACGGTGCGCGACACGAAGCGTGCAGGCGAGGGCTCCGGCCCGAAGAAGTCGGGCGCCTTGCCGTCCTTGCCCGGCCGCAGCAGGTGATCGCGCAAGCCCTTGCTGGCGACAGTCGGGTTGATCGGGATGGTGACGTCGACCTTGGCGGCGGAGGGGTTCGCCGGGTCGATCGTCAGCGTGCCGCTCACATCGCCGAACAGCCCGAAATAGTCGCTGAAGCCGAAGTGATCGACCGTCCAGCTCACCAGCGTATGCCCGGCATCCGCGCGGTAGGTTCCGGCGGTGACGCGTGCCGGATCGGCAACGCCGGGCATGGCCGGCATTTGGGCGATTGCCGCGGCGGAAACGAGCGCGGCAACGCCTACGCCGAGAGCTGTTTTACGCATCACGAGCACTTGCCTCCGGTTATGACACCTGCAGAATCGAGCTCCACATTAAGCCGGTCGGGGCGAAAATCCATCGTTACGACGGTATCCGGGCCGACCCAGCGGATCCGGTCGTGGCCGACGTCGGCGGCAAGCCGTGCCCGGACTGCAGGAGTGGCTTCCTGCGCGACATAGGCAGAGACCTTCGCGGCCCCGCATTCGTCGTCGGCAGAGGTGCTATCGGGGGCGGGCATGGGTTCAGGTGGCGCGGAGGCACCGGGATAGGGCGAGTTGCTGACCGGAGTATCTGGAGCCGCCGATGTGGCCGCATCGCTCGGCGCGGCAGCCGCTCCGTCCTCGCCCATGCTTTCGGGCGCCCCCGCATCGCCGCAGGCGGCCAGGGCCAAAGCGGCCGCACCGGCCAGTATCGTCAGATATATGCGCATCGTGACCTCCGTCCAAATCGATACGGAGACAACGCGGCCGGCAGGATCGATATCCCGCCGGCCCGATGGACCGGTTCGACCGGCCCTAGTTGACCGCCTTGTCGACCAGCTTGTTCTTGCCGATCCACGGCATCATCGCGCGCAGCCTCGATCCCACCTGTTCGATCGGATGGGCGGCTGCTGCCTTGCGGCTTGCCTTGAGCTCGGGCTGGCCCGCGCGGTTGTCGAGCACGAAGTCCTTCACGAAGCGGCCCGACTGAATATCGGCGAGCACGCGTTTCATTTCGGCCTTGGTCTCGTCGGTGATGATCCGCGGCCCGGTTTTGATGTCACCGTATTCCGCGGTGTTGCTGATCGAATAGCGCATGTTGGCGATGCCGCCCTCATACAGCAGGTCGACGATCAGCTTGGTTTCGTGGAGACATTCGAAATAGGCCATTTCCGGCGCGTAGCCGGCCTCGACCAGCGTTTCGAAGCCCGCCTGGATCAGGTGGGTGATGCCGCCGCACAGGACCGCCTGCTCGCCGAACAGGTCGGTCTCGCACTCTTCCTTGAAGTTGGTCTCGATCACGCCCGAGCGGCCGCCGCCGACACCGCTCGCATAGGCGAGCGCGACATCGTGCGCGTTGCCCGTCGCATCCTGGTGGACGGCGATCAGACACGGCACGCCGCCGCCCTTCTGGTATTCGCTGCGGACCGTATGGCCCGGACCTTTCGGCGCGATCATGATCACGTCGATATCGGCAGGCGCCTCGATCAGCCCGAAGTGGATGTTCAACCCGTGCGCGAAGGCGAGCGCGCTGCCCGGCTTCATCCGGTCCTTGAGATCGTCTTCCCAGATCGCCGCCTGATGCTCGTCGGGCGCAAGGACCATGATGATATCGGCCCATTCGGCCGCCTCGCGGTTCGACATGACCTTGAACCCGGCGCCTTCGGCCTTCTTCGCGGTGGCCGACCCTTCGCGCAGCGCGATCGCGACGTCCTTTACCCCGCTGTCGCGCAGGTTCTGCGCATGGGCGTGGCCTTGGCTGCCATAGCCGAGGACGACGATCTTCTTGCCCGTGATCAGGTTCAGGTCGGCGTCGGCGTCGTAGTAGACTTTCATTGGTCGGATTCCTCAGTCGCAGAATTCGTCATGCTGAACTCGTTTCAGCATCCATTCCTCCGCGCGCGCTGAGCTATGCGGAGTGATGGACCCTGAAACAAGTTCAGGGTGACAAGGAAAAACTTGGTCCGGCTTTAGGCCTCTTCCGCCCCGCGCATCATCCCGACGATCCCCGTCCGGCCGACCTCGACCAACCCAAGCTCGCGCATCAGGCCGACGAAGCTGTCGATCTTGTCCGGAGTCCCGGTAATTTCGAAGATGAAGCTGGTGGTGGTGGTGTCGACCGGCTTGGCGCGGAAGATGTCGGCGAGACGCAGCGCCTCGACCCGCTTCTCGCCGCTGCCCGAGACCTTCACCAGCGCCAGCTCGCGCTCGACGTGCGGGCCGGCCTCGGTCAGGTCGACGACCTTGTGGACCGGCACCAGCCGTTCGAGCTGGGCGTGGATCTGGTCGATCACCGCCTGGGGTCCGTTGGTGACGATGGTGATCCGGCTGACATCGTGCCGGGTACTGATGTCCGCCACGGTCAGGCTGTCGATGTTGTAGCCGCGCGCGGTGAACAGGCCCGCGATCTTGGCGAGGATCCCCGCCTCGTTGTCGACGGTGATGGCGAGCACGTGACGCTCGGCTTGCGCTTCCTTGATGTGCATTGTGTTCGCGCCCCTACACCAGTGCCTTGGCTTCGTCGTCGAGCGTGCCTTCGACGCGGTCGCCATAAAGCAGCATATCGGTATGGGCAGCCCCGCTGGGGATCATCGGGAAGCAATTGGCTTCCTTCGATACCTGGCAATCCACGATCACCGGGCCGTCATGATCGAGCATCGCTTGAATGCCTGCGTCGAGACCGGCTTCGTCCGAAATTCGGATGCCCTTCCAGCCATAGGCTTCGGCGAGCTTCACGAAATCGGGCAGGCTGTCCGAATAGGAGTTCGAGTAACGGCTTTCATAGGTCAGTTCCTGCCATTGGCGGACCATCCCCATGTATTCGTTGTTGAGGATGAAGATCTTGACCGGCAGGCGGTACTGGCTCGCGGTGCCGAGTTCCTGGATATTCATCTGGATCGAGGCTTCGCCCGCGATGTCGATGACGAGGGCGTCCGGATTGCCGAGCTGCGCGCCGATCGCGGCGGGCAGGCCATAGCCCATCGTGCCGAGGCCGCCGCTGGTCAGCCACTTGTTCGGGCCGAAGAACCCGAAATACTGCGCCGCCCACATCTGGTGCTGGCCGACCTCGGTGGTGATGATCGGGTCGCGATCGCGCGTGAGGGCGAACAGGCGCTCGACCGCGAGCTGGGGCATGATCTCGCTGCGGCTGGGCGGATAGGCGAGGCTTTCGCGTGCGCGCCAACCGGCGATGCGCGCCTTCCATTCGCCCAGGTTCACGGCCTTGCGCGTGCCCCAGGCCGCGACGAGCTGTTCCAGCACGGCGGCGCAATCGCTCAGCAGCGCCAGGTCCACCCGGACCACCTTGTTGATGCTCGCACGGTCGATATCGATGTGGATCTTCTTCGATTCCGGGCTGAAGGCGTCGAGGCGGCCGGTCACCCGGTCGTCGAACCGCGCGCCGATGCACACCATCAGGTCGCACTTGTTCATCGCCATGTTGGCTTCGTAGGTGCCGTGCATGCCCAGCATCCCGAGCCAGTCGGGATGGTCGGCCGGGAAGGCGCCGAGGCCCATGAGCGTGCTCGTGACCGGAGCGCCGGTCAGGTCCTGCAGTTCGCGCAGGAGCTGGGTCGCCCGCGGGCCGGAGTTGATCACGCCGCCGCCGGTGTAGAACACCGGTCGCTCGGCGGCGGCAAGCATGTCGATCGCGTCGAGCACGTCGTCGAGCGGTGCGGTCGAGGGCGGATTGTAGCGCGAAGACGCGACCTGTGCCGGTTCCGCCGTGTCGAGAGTCGCCTGCGCGACCTGCACGTCCTTGGGAATGTCGATCAGCACGGGTCCGGGACGTCCCGAAGTGGCGATGCGGAATGCCTCGTCGATGGTCGCCTGCAGCTTCGCGGGGTCCTTCACGAGGTAGTTGTGCTTGGTGCAGTGGCGGGTAATGCCGATCGTGTCGGCTTCCTGGAACGCGTCGGTGCCGATCAGCGGGGTCGCGACCTGGCCGGTGAGGATCACCAGCGGGATCGAATCCATGAACGCGTCCGCGATCCCGGTCACCGCGTTGGTCGCGCCGGGACCGCTCGTCACGAGCACCACGCCCGGCTTGCCGGTGGAGCGGGCGTAACCTTCGGCCGCGTGGGCTGCGCCCGCTTCGTGGCGGACGAGGATGTGGCGGATGCGATTGTCGGCGAACAGTTCGTCATAAATCGGCAGGACCGCGCCGCCGGGGTAGCCGAACACGAATTCGACCCCCTGTCGCACCAAGCATTCGATCAGGATTTTTGCGCCGCTATGCTCGGCCACTTGTCTTCGTCCTTTCGTCCCCGCCGGTCGGACCGGCTCGACCCAGGGGCCGTTCGACCGGCCCCAGATAAAAGCGACCCGGCGCGGGGACTGCGCGCCGGGTCGTCTCTCTCTCGAGGTCTCCGGCACTATGAGACAGTATATGTCATGTCAATAGCAATTTGGCATATAAAGTTTCAATCTTGTCCTCATGAATGATATTTTTAGCGTCCATGCGAGGCCAATTGGACGGGAGCTGGTGGCGAAACCAGGTGGTCTGTCGTTTCGCGTACTGCCGCGTGGATAGCTGACCGGCCCGCACGGCATCGTCCTTGCCAATCTCGCCCTCCAGCCACCGCGCGATCTCGCGCACGCCGATGGCGCGCATGACCGGAAGCGCGGGATCGAGGTCGCGCGCCATCAATGCGGCCACCTCGTCCGCCGCGCCGGCATCCAGCATCACCTCGAACCGCCGGTCGCAGCGATCGCCCAGCCACTCCCGATCCGCTTCCAACACCAGCGGCACCAAATCGACATGGCCGCCGATCCCGCCCTCGCGTTGCGACTGCCAGAAGGACAACGGCTTGCCGGTCGATCGCACGACCTCGAGCGCGCGGGCCACGCGCGTCGTGTCGGCGGGGGCGAGGGCGGCCGCCCGCGGCGGGTCTTCGCGCGCCAGCGCGGCGTGGGCTTCGGCCACCGGCAGCGCGCGGACCTCGGCGCGAATGCCGGGGTCGATCGCCGGGACCGGCGCGATCCCGTCGATCAAGGTGCGAATGTAAAGGCCGGTGCCGCCGACGAGGATCGGCAACTTTCCCGCGGAATGAGCCGCGCTTACCTGTGCCCGTGCCGCCGCTGCCCAGTCTGCCGCGGAGCAGGCGACCGCGCCGTCCCACTCGCCGAACAGCCGGTGAGGCACCCCGCGCATTTCCTGATCGGTCGGCCGGGCGCTGAGAACGCGCAGGTCGGCATAGACCTGCGCGCTGTCGGCGTTGATCACCACCGCGTTCCCGTGCGCCAGCGCAAGCCGGACGGCCAGATCGCTCTTGCCGCTCGCGGTCGGCCCTGCGATGAGCGCCAGCGGTGGCTTTACGGGGGGCTTTTCGCCCTCGAATTCCGGAGATTTCGCAGTGCTCATCGCGCGGCTGATAGCAGACCCGCAGGACCTGGAAACACGGCTCGATGCTGCAACCGCCGCGCTTGAGGGCGAGGGGATGCGCATCGCCGCCGCCGTGATGCTCGATTTCTGCGGCGACGTGCTGCAGATCATGCTGCCCAACGGCGATCCGGCAACGCTCCGGCGCGTGCTGGATACCCACTTCGCGCCGTCGGATCTGCTGGTGTCGGCGCAGGAAATCGCCGTACCCCGCCTGTTCGTGTCGGACATGGATTCGACTATGATCGGGCAGGAATGCATCGACGAACTGGCCGACTTCGCGGGCCTGAAGGACCGGGTTGCCGCGATCACCGAGCGCGCGATGCAGGGCGAACTCGACTTTGTCAGCGCGCTGACCGAGCGGGTGGGGCTCCTGGCCGGTCTGCCCGAAGACACGATCGCCACCTGCCTCGCCGACCGCATCCGCCCGATGGAGGGCGCCCGCACGCTCGTCGCCACGCTGAAGTCGAAGGGGTGCCGCACGGTCCTGGTCACCGGCGGCTTCCACCATTTCGCCGATCCCGTGGCCGAAGACCTCGGCTTCGAGCACGTAGTCGGCAACCGTCTCACCGTGGTCGACGGCAAGTTGACCGGTGGCCTTGTCGGCGGGATCGTCGACAGCGCGGTGAAGCGCCGGGTGCTGGTCGAAGAGGCCCTGCGGCTCGGCGAAAACGTCCCCACTCTGGCGACCGGCGACGGGGCGAACGACATTCCGATGATCGAGGCGGCGACCTGGGGTATCGCCTTTCGCGCGAAACCCAAGGCGCGGTCCGCGGCGGACGGATGGATCGACCGCGGAGACCTGACCGCGATCCTTTCGCTGCTCGGCATCCCGCGCGACGAGTGGGTCGCGGGCTAAGCCTCTTTCCAGTTGCGGATCGCAACGCTATATTGACATTTCTGTCAGTAGAGACGCCCAGCCATGACCGATCTCACGCCTATGCCCGTCTCCGATCCCAACCTTGCCTGCGCGGCGGACGGCACCGTTTTCCGCGATCCCGCCCGCCCGCAGCCCAAGCGCGACGTGCGCCGCGCGCTGCGCAAGTTCAACGCGTTGATCAAGGACAAGGAAAACACCGCACTGGTGTTCGAGATCTACGAATCGCTGCCCTCGAAGCATTTCATGCCCCGTGCCCGCGCGCTGACGCTGAGCGAGCAGGGCGACCGCCTGCGTGCCGAAGAACCGGCGCTGGCGCCGATCCTCGACGATCACGCGGCGCTTCGCAGGCTGCCGAAGGGCACCGTGGCGCACGCCTATTGCGACTTCATGGAGCGCGAGGGTCTGTCGGCGGCGGGCCTCGTCGCCGAATCGGAAAAGACCGGTCGCCCGAAATACGACGACCTCATCCAGTGGTACGGTTTCCGGCAACGGGACACGCACGACCTGATGCACGTGCTGACGGGCTACGGCCGCGACGCGTTGGGCGAGCAATGCGTCCTGTTGTTCACGCACGGGCAGAGCCCTGCGCCCGGCCATCTGCTGCTGGGCTATGCCGGCGCATTCAACATCACCAAGCAGGTCAAGAGCAAGGCACCGATCTGGCGCGCGGTGCGCGAGGCGCATCGCCTGGGCAAGACCTGTCCTCCGCTCATCGCCATGTCGATCCGCGAACTGCTCGCGCTCGATCTGGCCGACGCGCGTGCCAGGCTCGGGATCACACCCGCTGTCTGGTACAAGGCGTGCCACGACGTGTGGCGGAGCGAAGGGATCGACCCCTACGACCTGCTCGGCAAAGCGATCCCGGAGAAAATGCTGGCGGCCTAAAGCCAGCTGGCGATCTGTTCGATCGGCTTCTTGCGCAGGGCGTGATCGGTCACCGTCGCATCAGCGGCGGGGTGCCCGACGACCACGATCATCAGCGGCTTTTCGAGAGCTGGGCGCCGGCAAATCTCGCGCAGGAAGCCCATTGGGCTGGGCGTGTGCGTCAACGTCGCAAGACCCGCATCGTGAAGCGTCGCCAGCAGCATCCCGCAGGCAATGCCGACGCTTTCGGTGACGTAGTAATTGTTCGTTTCGCCATCTTCGTCGAGGCCGCCTTTTCGCTGGGCGAAGCACACGATCAGCCAGGGCGCGATTTCGAGGAACGGCTTATCGGCATCGGTGCCGAGCGGCGCGAGGGCATCGAGCCATTCGTCGCTCGCACGACCGGCGTAGAACTCGCGTTCCTCGGCCTCTGCCGCCTCGCGGATCGCTCGCTTGATCTCGGGCGAGGCGATCGCGGTGAAATGCCACGGCTGGTGGTTGGCGCCCGAGGGTGCCGTGCCCGCGGCCCGGATGGCGGATTCGATCACCTCGCGCGGAACGGGCGTGTCGGCGAAGGCGCGGCACGTCTTGCGCGTGGCGAGGTGTTCGTAGGCAGCGCGGGCGCGCGCGATCCGCTCCTCGTCCGAAAGAGCGGGCAGCGCCGGAAAGGCCGCTTCGCTCAACGCAGTTCCTTGCGGATCACCAGCTTGAGGGCCGACCAGATCTCGTCGATCGCGCAGACCTTGGTGTCGACGAAGCCGAGGGGCAGGGCGATCTCCCGGATCGTGTCCTCCGTTACGTCGGTTTCGACCTTCGCAGCCTGTTTCGGCCAGCTCACCCAGACCTGACCGTCGCTCGCGACCTGATTGCGGAGCGTGGGAAGCAGGGCTTCGAGTTCCGCGCTGCGCGTCACGAACACGTGCGCGGCATCGATCCCTTCCGCGGGGTCCGCGACGAATGTCAGTTCCAGCGCATACTCGTCGATCTCGTCACGGACGTGTTCCGGCATCCCGCTGAACCAGACCCGCTGCCCATCGCGCAGCGACAGCTTCTTCGCGAGCGGCGTGCCGGAATAGCCGGACGTCATCAGTCCTCCATCCAGTCGCGGAAGAAGCTGTCGCTGCCTTCGCGCAAGGCGGCGAGGGAGATACCCGCGACCGTATCGCCGCCGACGGTGCCGATCCGATGCATCGGAATGCCGGCCGCCTGGATGCGCTCTGCCGCGGACGAAGTGACGAGATAGCGCCCCTGGTCCTCGCCGAACGCGGTAAAATGATCACCGATCTGTTCCAGCTCGACGCCCAGACCGCCCTTGAGCGCCATTTCCGCGATCGCCACGAGCAGACCGCCATCGGATACGTCGTGAACCGCGTTCACCAGCCCTTGCTCGATCAATTGCCGGACGAACTCGCCCCGTTGACGCTCGCGCGAGAGATCCACGGAAGGCGCATCGCCGTTTTCCAGACCGTGCAGTTCGCGCAGCCATAGCGACTGGCCCAGGTGACCGTTGTTGTCGCCGATCACGAACAGGGCATCGCCCTCGGCCTTGAACCCGATGGTCGCCATCTTCGCGTAATCGTCGATGATGCCCACGCCGCCGATCGCCGGGGTAGGCAGGATCGCGCTGCCACCGCCCGTCGCCTTGCTCTCGTTATAGAGGCTCACGTTGCCGCTCACGATCGGAAAGTCCAATGAGCGGCAGGCGTCGCCCATGCCTTCGAGGCAGCCCACGAGCTGCGCCATGATCTCGGGCCGCTGGGGGTTGGCGAAGTTGAGGCAGTTGGTCACTGCCAGCGGACGCGCGCCGACCGCGCAGAGATTGCGATACGCCTCGGCGATCGCCTGCTTGCCGCCTTCGTAGGGGTCGGCGTAGCAATAGCGCGGTGTGCAGTCGGTGGTCATCGCCAGCGCCTTGCGGGTGCCGTGGACGCGTACGACCGCCGCGTCGCCGCCCGATAACTGGAGCGTGTCGGCGCCGACCTGCGAATCGTATTGCTCCCAGATCCACCGCCTGCTGGCGAGGTCGGGGCTGGCCATCAGCTTAAGCAGGTCCGCGCCGATGTCGGTGCTCACCGGTACCTCGCCCAGCGGCTCGACCTTGGCCCAGGCCTTGTATTCCTCGCGGCTCATCGCCGGGCGGTCGTAGAGCGGCGCGTCGGCGGCGAGCGGGCCGAGCGGAATGTCGCACACGACTTCGCCCTGCCATTCGAGCACCATGTGCCCGGTGTCGGTGACTTCGCCGATCACCGCGAAGTCGAGCTCCCACTTGTGGAAGATCGCCTCGGCCATGGCTTCCTTGCCGGGCTTCAGCACCATGAGCATCCGCTCCTGGCTCTCGGAAAGCATCATCTCGTAGGGGGTCATCCCCTCTTCGCGGCAAGGGACGTTGTCCATCACCAGGCGGATGCCCGCCTTGCCGTTGGTCGCCATCTCGACGCTCGACGATGTCAGCCCCGCCGCGCCCATGTCCTGGATCGCGACGATCGCATCGGTCGCCATCAGTTCGAGGCAGGCCTCGATCAGCAGCTTTTCGGTGAACGGGTCGCCGACCTGCACGGTCGGGCGCTTGGCATCGGCATCGTCGCCGAAGTCGGCACTGGCCATCGTCGCGCCATGGATTCCGTCGCGTCCGGTCTTGGAGCCGACGTAGACGATCGGATTGCCGAGGCCGGTCGCCGCCGAATAGAAGATCTTGTCGGCATCGGCGACGCCCACGGTCATCGCGTTGACCAGGATGTTACCGTCGTACGCCGGATGGAAGTTCGTTTCGCCGCCGACCGTCGGCACACCCACGCAGTTGCCGTAGCCGCCGATCCCCGCGACCACGCCCTTGACGAGGTGCTTCATCTTGGGGTGATCGGGCCGCCCGAACCGCAGCGCGTTCATGTTGGCGACCGGCCGCGCGCCCATCGTGAACACATCGCGCAGGATGCCGCCCACCCCGGTCGCCGCACCCTGGTAGGGTTCGATGTAGCTGGGGTGGTTGTGGCTCTCCATCTTGAAGATCGCCGCCAGCTTAGTCCCATTGGGGCCGTCCCCGATGTCGATCACGCCCGCGTTCTCGCCAGGGCCGCAGATGACCCACGGCGCCTCGGTCGGCAGCTTCTTCAGGTGGAGCCGGCTCGACTTGTAGCTGCAGTGCTCGGACCACATGACCGAGAATATTCCGAGCTCGACGAGGTTGGGCTCGCGCCCCATCGCGTGGAGCACGCGCTCGTATTCCTCGGGGCTGAGGCCGTGGGCCTCGACGATCTCGGGTGTGATATCGGCCATCGCCGCGCCCTTAGCGCCGGGGGGCCGAACGGGCTAGCCCCGCCTGAACTTGCGCGTGCGCGTCATCCCCAGCCACCACGCTGCGGCGGTCGCCAGCGCGTAGGCGAAGAAGGCGAGCAAGCTGGTCCCGGCATTCACCTCGGTCGGCGGCGGACCGAACCAGTTGATCGCCTGCAGGCCGAGGAGAATCGCCGCCAGGAGGATCGGCGGTGCCATCGGCCCCCGGGTCCGTGAGAGGTAAAACGCCAACGTGCCAGCGGTCAGCCCCAATTCCAGCGGAATCGCGATAGCCGGAACGTCCCACAAGCCGAGGCCAAGCTTGGGCGGCGATCCCGCGATGGTCAAGTCGGGCCGATGGACTAGGAGGTCGAGCAGCCAGTGGCTTAGCACCACACCGCCGGCGAGCAGGGCGTAACCGAAATCGCGCCGCCAGACCCAAACCGCGATCGCCAGTCCGGTCGCGAGAATCGCGGTTCCGAGCAGGCTGTGGGTGTAGGGCATGTCGTAGAGGTCCATCGGGTTCATCGCCGTGATCCCGGGCACCACGCGCATCCGTTCGACCCCGAACAGCAGCAGCGCGAAGAAAATCCAGTCGACGAACTGGGCAGCGATGAACAGCAATCCGAGGCGCGGCTGGCGACGCGTGACGACGGCGGCTGCGAGGGCCGGGGCCCAGTGTCCGATGAACACCTAGGCGAACTTGACCGCTGCCCAGCAACCGACCGCGGCAGCTACGGCGGTGGCGAACGCGCCCCATGCGATGTCGATCAAAGTCACATGGATCGGCCAGACTTTCATGGTGGCCTGGTTGGTCAGATCGTAGGTGGCATAGCAAATCGCCCCGAGCAGCGCTCCATTGAGCACCGCCACGCCGATCCCGCCATGCGCGTGGCCCGTCCGCACCGCGAACCAGACGATCGCCGCGATGTAGAGGAGGTAGAACACGATCGCGGGCGCGAGTCGGAAGTTATCCGCCAGCAATTCTCCGATCGCGGGACGATAGAAGTTCGGCCCGGCCCAGCGCAGCCAGAGGGCGTCGAGCGCGCCGAAACTCAGGCCTGCCGCGACGTAGGCGATAATCCACTTCATCCCAGTCCCCCCACCGAAGCGCTATGTGAAAGCTGTGGTCCCCGCTTCAGCAGGCAACTTGACCGTGCGCGCCTGCGCGGTCAATGCAGGGGCAATGGAAGAGGGTTCCCCGCAGATCGCATCGATGAGTTTCGAGGACGCATTGCGCGCGCTCGAAGACGTCGTCCGCCGCCTCGAAAGCGGCGAGGTTCCGCTCGATCAGTCGATCGAGCTGTACGAGCGGGGCGAGGCGCTGCGGCGCCATTGCCAGGCCCGGCTCGACGCCGCGCAGGCGCGGATCGAGAAAATCGTCGCCGGTCCCGACGGCAAGCCGACCCACTCCGTCCCCTTCGACGCCGATGGCTGACGCAGCAGTGGCGAGCGGCACGCTGCTCGGCGATGCCCTCGCGCGCATCCAGCGCGAGGTCGATGCCGCATTCGACCAGTTCCTGCCCGTGCCGGACGACACCCGCGCGCCGCTGATAGAGGCGATGCGTTATGCCGCCATCGGCGGCGGCAAGCGCGTTCGTCCGTTGCTGACCGTCGCCACCGCCGAGCTCTACGGCGTGGCGCGCGATGCGGCGGTCCGCACAGGCTGTGCGGTCGAGGCGATCCACGTCTATTCGCTGGTCCACGACGACCTCCCCTGCATGGACGACGACGACCTTCGCCATGGCAAGCCGACGCTGCACCGGGCCTTCGACGAGGCCACTGCGGTACTGGCGGGCGATTCGCTTCACGCGCTCGCGTTCGAAATCCTGTCGATGCCGGAAACCAGCGGCGACCCGTTCGTGCGCGCAGAGCTCGTTGCGGCACTGGCCGGGGCGAGCGGGTGGGGCGGCATGGCCGGCGGCCAGATGATGGATATCGCCGCGGAAAGCGGTGCCGCACACGACCTGCACACCATTACCCGCCTGCAACAGCTCAAGACCGGCGCCCTGCTCGGTGCGGCGGTGGAGATGGGAGCGATCCTGGGCAGGGTGCCCGACGATGGGCGGGCTCACTTGCGCGCCTATGCCCGCGACATCGGACTGGCGTTCCAGATCGCCGACGACCTGCTCGATGCCGAAGGCGACGAGAAGCTGGCCGGCAAGGCGCTCCGCAAGGACGACGCGGCAGGCAAGGCCACGTTCGTCAGCCTGATGGGCATCGATGCCGCGCGTATGCAGGCGCGCGCACTCGTCGACCAGGCAGTCGGCCACCTGTCGAGCCACGGCGGGGAAGCCGACCTGCTACGCGACTTGGCGCGGTTCATCGTGGAAAGGGATCGCTGATGGCCACCCGCATAGGGATCTATCCCGGCACCTTCGATCCGATCACGCTGGGCCACATGGATATCATCGAGCGGGGCGCCAAGCTGGTCGACCGGCTGATCGTCGGCGTGACGACGAATATCGCCAAGTCGCCGATGTTCGCGGACGAAGAGCGGATCGCGATGGTCGAGCGCGAGGTGGCCACCATCGGGGGCGATATCCGCGTCGTCGGCTTCAATTCGCTGCTGATGGACTTTGCCGAGGCGCAGGGCGCATCGACCATCATTCGCGGCATTCGCGGCGTGACCGACTTCGAATACGAATATCAGCTCACCGGGATGAACCGCCAGCTCAACGACACGATCGAAACGATCTTCCTGATGGCCGACGTCAGCCTGCAGCCGATCGCGAGCCGCCTGGTGAAGGAAATCGCGATTTACGGCGGCAACATCTCCAAGTTCGTCACTCCCGCGGTGCGCGACGACGTTCTCGGTCGCGTCGGTACAAGCGGGCGCTAACCATTCATTGTATCGACAGACCCGCGCCGCTAGAGGCGCGCTCTGAATGACCAGGATTTCCGGGACGCCGATCGCTATGCTCAACCGACTGATTGCCGCTGGAGCGCTTGCCGCCCTTACCTTTGCGCCTGCCGCATTCGCGCAGGACAGTAACGATGTACAGGAGGCCCCGGCAACGGAGGCCGCCCCGGCAGAAGAGGCTGCACCCGTCGCTCAGGCGCCGCGCGTCTATGCCCCCATCGATTACAACATCGCCAACGATCCAGAGAACATCCTGTTGCTCGATCTGTCGAACGGCAAGCGGGTGGCCATCCGGCTGATGCCCGATTGGGCGCCCAACCATATCGAACGCGTGAAGACGCTGACCCGCGCCGGCTTCTACGACGGAGTGAAATTTCACCGGGTGATCGAGGGATTCATGGCCCAGACGGGCGATCCGACCGGCACGGGGCGTGGCGGATCGGAGCTGCCCGACGTTGCGGCCGAATTCAACCCGATGCCGCACCTGCGCGGCACGGTGTCGATGGCCCGTGCGGAGGCCGAGGATTCGGCCAACAGCCAGTTCTTCATCACGTTCTATCCGCGCTTCAGCCTCGACCGGAAATACACCAACTTCGGGCGGGTCATAGCCGGGATGGACGCGGTCGATGCGATCAACCGCGGCGAACCGCCGGTAGACCCGACCGTGGTCGTGCAGGCGTCGATCGCCGCGGACGGCAAGCCGCAGAAGTTCGCTCCGCCTCCCGCCGCGCCGACGACTCAGATCACGGCGGACATGCTGAGCGCACCGATCGGAAGCTGACCCTCCCGCCCGCGGGATTCCTCTGCTAGCGGGCACGCCATGCGGGTGGATCTATTCGATTTCGAACTTCCTGGCGACCTGATCGCCCTGCGGCCGGTGAGCCCGCGCGACTCGGCGCGGATGCTAGTCCTGAAGGGCCCGGACCATTCGACCGATCGGCAGGTCGCGGACTTGCCAAGTATTCTCGATGCCGGCGACGTGCTGGTGTTCAACGACACGCGCGTGATTCCGGCCCAGTTGGAAGGCACACGAGGCGAAGCCCGCATCGGCGCGACGCTGCACAAGCGGATCGATCTGCGTCGGTGGCAGGCTTTCGTACGCAACGGCAAACGACTGCGAGAGGGCGATACGATCGACTTCGGACTCGACGTGACCGCGACCGCCGAGGCGCGCTTTCCAGATGGATCGTGGACGCTCGCCTTCGCGGGAGACGAACCGGTCGAAGTTCTGCTGGAACGATCCGGGCGGATGCCGCTTCCGCCCTATATCGCGCAGCGCCGTCCGACCGACGAGCAGGATCGATCCGACTATCAGACCTTGTTCGCGCGCGAAGACGGAGCGGTGGCGGCGCCCACCGCCGCCTTGCACTTTACCCCCGGGCTACTCGAAGCCCTGAAGGCTCGCGGTGTCGCGACCGAAACGCTGACGCTCCACGTCGGGGCGGGGACGTTCCTGCCGGTCAAGGTGGACGACACGGCCGACCATGCGATGCACGCCGAATGGGGCCGGATCGATTCGCAAACCGCAGACCGGTTGAACGCCGCGCGGGCCGCAGGTCGTCGGGTGATCGCGGTCGGCACAACGTCGCTTCGCCTGCTCGAAAGCGCGGCGGACGAAATGGGCATGATCGACCCGTTCGAAGGCGATACCGCGATCTTCATCACCCCGGGATATCGGTTCCGGGCGATCGACGGCCTGATGACCAATTTTCACCTGCCGAAATCGACGCTGTTCATGCTGGTCAGCGCGCTGATGGGAACGGAGCGAATGCAGGCCGCTTATGCCCACGCGATTCGCGAACGATACCGGTTCTACAGCTACGGGGATTCGTCGCTGCTTCTGCCCTGAGGCGGGAACAGCGAACGCGTGTCGATCAGGCGCTCGATCAGGGCGTCGTCGGCGGGCAGGCGATTGTCGAGCATCAGCATCGCTACGCCATGCGCGATCGCCCAGGCCTGGGTCGCGAGCCGGTCGGCGGCAGGGCCCGATCCAGCCAGGGAGCTGGTCGCTTCCTCCAGAATGGCGCGCGCCGGGTCGACCTCGCGCTCTATCCAGTGCCCCGGTTGGCCATGCGCGAAGATCAGCCGGAAAAGGGCAGGGTGGGCAAGGGCGAACCGCACGTAGGCCCGCCCCGTCTCCGCGAATCCCGAAGAGCCGCCGCCGGCGGCGTCGTACGCTGCACGCTGGGTCGTGCCGAGGATTCGCAAGCCCTCGTTCGCGAGTTCGGCGAGCAGGGCGTCCTTGTTCGGAAAGTGTCGATAGACCGCCGCTGGCGATACGCCCACCATCCGCGCCAGTTCTCGAAGGGAGACGTCGACCCCTTCGCTGCCCTCCAGCGCGCGCATCCCCGCCTCGACCAAGGCGGTTCGAAGTGACCCATGATGGTACGCGGTTTCCGATGTTGACACTGTATACTTGTTCGCTATGTTGACGCTGTTCACTTAGCAACTAGCGGCAGGATTCGACCATGGCAAGCGTACTGGAAAAGACCATCCGCGGTGCCGTCACCGCCAGTGTCGGCAAGATTTCCGAACTCAGCCGAAAGCGCCTGCCCGGCGATACCGCGTTCATGCGCGGCATCCACACGCCCATGGCCGAAGAACTCACGCTCCACGACCTTTCGGTGACCGGCACGATCCCGCCGGAGCTCGACGGACGCTACGTCCGCATCGGACCGAACCCGCGCCACGGCGACGCGAAGGGGCACCACTGGTTCGTCGGCGACGGGATGGTCCACGGCGTAAAGCTGAAGGGCGGCAAGGCGGAATGGTATCGGAACCGCTACATCCGCTCGAACGCACTCGCGGCTGAGACCGGTCTGAAAGCCGCGCCCGGTCCGCGGCGCGGGGTGAGCGACACGGTCAACACGAACGTGGTCGGAATGGCGGGCAAGACCCTGGCGATGGTCGAGGCGGGATCCTATCCCGCCATCCTGTCCGACGAGCTCGAAACCGTTGCCTACAGCGATTTCGGCGGCGGTCTGGCCGGGTCCTTCACCGCGCACCCCCACGAAGATCCGCTGACCGGCGAATTCCACGCAATCTGCTACGACGCTCAGAAGCCGCACCGGATCGCGCACGTTGCCCTGGACCGCAACGGCAAGGTCCTGCGCGAATTGCCGATCGCGGTCGAGCATGGGCCGTCGATCCACGATTGCTCGATCACCCGCAATTTCGTCATCATCCTCGACCTGCCGGTCACATTCTCGATGAAGGCGCTGATCGCGGGGTACAAGTTCCCCTACCGCTGGAACCGCGAGCACACCGCACGGGTGGGGCTGCTCCGCCGCGACGGCGATGCCACCGACGTGACCTGGCACGCCGTCGATCCGGCCTATGTCTTTCACATCGCCAACAGCTTCGAGGATAAAGACGGCAGGGTGATCGTCGATTTCTGCGCCTATGAAACGATGTTCGACGGCGACATGGATGGGCCGTTCGGCAAGCCCCTTGGCCTGGAGCGGTGGACCATCGACCCCGCGGGCGACCGCGTTGTGCGCACGACCCTAGACAACGCACCGCAGGAATTTCCCCGGCCCGACGAACGCTTCTTCGGTCAGCCATACCGGTTCGCATGGTCGACCGGTCTGCCGGACGCGACCAGCGCCGAATTCTTTGCCGCCGCTCCGCTCATCCGCCACGATCTTGCCGCAGGCACTCGGACGACGCGCAGCTTCGGCCCCGATGCCGTCCCGGGCGAGTTCGTATTCGTGCCGCGATCCGCGGACGCGCCCGAAGGCGACGGGTGGCTGATGGGCTACGTGATCGACCGGGCAAGCGAAACGACCGATCTCGCGATCCTCGATGCGGCCACGCTCGAGGACGTCGCGCGGGTCCACATACCGCACATCGTGCCTCCGGGCTTTCACGGGAACTGGATCGCCGCGCTTTAGGCCTTGCCGTTCGCCCCATGCCGACCCAAGTTCGGTGGCGAATGGAAACGATTCTCGACATCGCCGGTCTGACCAAGGTCTATCCCGGCGGATTGAAGGCGCTCGACGGGGTGGATTTGCAGATCCGGCGCGGCGAAATCTTCGCGCTATTGGGACCGAACGGAGCAGGCAAGACGACGCTGATCGGCGCGGTCTGCGGTATCGTGCGGGTGACCGGCGGCTCGATCCACGCGTTCGGACACGACCTGTCGCACCACTGGCGCGATGCGCGGCGACGGATCGGCCTCGTCCCGCAGGAGCTGGGCTTCGACATGTTCGACACGGTCGAACGGCAGGTGGCCTATTCGCGCGGCCTGTTCGGCTGCGCGCCGGACCCGGCCCGGATCGAGGAAGTCCTCCGCTCGCTGAGCCTGTGGGACAAGCGCAAGGAGCAGATCCGCGCGCTCTCGGGCGGCATGAAGCGCCGCGTGCTGATCGCCAAAGCCTTGAGCCACGATCCGGAACTGCTGTTCCTCGACGAACCGACCGCTGGGGTCGATGTAGAACTGCGCCGCGACATGTGGCGCCAGATCGACCGGCTGCGCGACCAGGGCGTAACCGTAATCCTGACCACCCATTACATCGAGGAAGCGCAGGAAATGGCCGACCGGGTCGGCGTCATCGACAAGGGCCGCCTGTTGCTGGTGGACGACAAGGACGCAATCATGGCGCGCCTTGGCCGTACCGAAGCTCGGTTTCGCCTGGCGGTCCCGCTTGCCGACGTGCCCGACAGCCTGTGCGCCTATCCGCTGCATCTCGAAGATGACGGCATGACGCTCGCCTATCGCGGCGGCGACGGGGCGGGGAAGGGCAAGGCGGAGATCGCGGCTATCGCCCAGGCACTCGCCAAGGCCGACGTCGCCTATGTGGCGCTCGATCAGAAGGAGAGCTCGCTCGAGGACATCTTCGTCGGTCTCGTGGAAGAAGGAGCCGCCGCATGATCGGGTGGCGTTCCACGTACGCGATCTATCGCAACGAGCTGTCGCGCTTCATGCGGACGGTGTTCGGCTCGCTGGTGTCGCCGGTCCTCACGACGAGCCTCTATTTCATCGTTTTCGGCGCCGCGATCGGCGGGCGCATGAGCGATGTCGGCGGGGTCGACTACGGCGCTTTCATCGTGCCCGGCCTGCTGATGCTGACCCTGCTTTCGGAGAGCACCAGCAACGCCAGCTTCGGGATCTACATGCCGCGGTTCACTGGGGCGATCTACGAGCTGCTGTCCGCGCCTGTCGGCGTGGGCGAGACGCTGCTCGGCTTTGTCGGCGCGGCGGCGACCAAGAGCCTGATCCTCGCCAGCGTGATTCTGCTGACGGCGACGCTGTTCGTCGACTACTCGATCGCGCACCCGTTCTACGCGCTCGTTTTCATCGTCCTCGTATCCGCCAGCTTCTCGCTACTCGGCTTCATCCTCGGCATCTGGGCCGAAGGGTTCGAGAAGCTGCAGATGGTGCCGATGCTGATCCTGACCCCGCTCACCTTCCTGGGCGGTACGTTCTACTCGATCGACATGCTGTCAGAACCGTGGCGCACGATCGCGCTGTTCAATCCGATCGTCTATCTGGTGAACGGCCTTCGCTGGACGTTCTATGGCCAGGCCGACGTGAGCATCGGGGTCTCGCTCGGCCTGACGCTGGCGTTCCTCGCGACGTGCATCGCGATCATCGCGTGGATTTTCCGCTCGGGGTGGCGGCTGCGGAGTTGACGCGCTAGGCACGGCCGCGATGCGTCGTGTTGTGCTGCTTGTCCCGCTCCTGATCGCCTCCGCGCCGGTCCAAGCCGCGATCCCCGATCCCGTGCGCGCGATGATCGACGCGGCAATCGCCACCGGCGATGCGGCCAAGGTCGCCGCCGTCGTGGAGGTCGCCAAGACGACCAATCCCGCCGACGCCGAAGAAATCGAAACCCTCCACGCGTCGTTCCGCGACACGCTGACCGCGCGCGCCGCGAAGGAGAAGGAACAGGAGGTCGAGGCCGTTAGATCAGCCGGCCTGCTCGATTTGTGGAAAGGGCGGGCCGAGATCGGCGGACTGCGATCAACCGGAAACACCGACACGCTTGGCCTGACGGGCGCGGTATCGCTCGATCGCAAGGGCATCGCGTGGCAGCATAAGGTGACCGCACGAGCCGACTACCAGCGCAGCGGGGGAAAGATCTCGCGCGAGAAGTACTTCGCCGCCTACGAGCCGCGCGTCGATCTGAACGAGGATCTGTTCGTATTCGGCCTGGCGCAGTTCGACAGCGATCGGTTCCAGGGATACTCGGCGCGCTATGCCGTATCCGGCGGCCTTGGCGCGACGGTGCTCGACACCGACAGCGTCGACCTGTCGGTGAAGGCCGGACCGACGTTGCGGATCACCCGAACGACCGATGGCCTGGAGGATACGCGACTTGCCGGACTCGTCGGGCTCGATTTCGATTGGCGCATTACAGAACGTCTCAAACTGACCCAGGCGACCAACGCGGTGACCGAAACCGGCGGAGCGGCCCTCATACTGATCGATTCGCGCAGCACGACGTTGAACCTTCTTACGGGGCTGGAAGCCAAGGTCAGCGATCGGCTCAGCACCCGGTTTTCCTACGCGGTCGATTATGCCAGCAACCCTCCGGCCGGGAAGAGGACGACCGACACGATTTCGCGCTTCAGTCTCGTCTACGGTTTCTGACCCTCGATGACCCGCTTTTCGTTCGAAATCCACGCCACCGACGGCAAGGCGCGCACCGGCACCATCCGGATGCGTCGCGGCGAAATCCAGACGCCGGCGTTCATGCCCGTTGGCACCGCTGCAACCGTCAAGGCGATGAAGCCCGAAACGGTCCGCAACACGGGCGCCGACATTATCCTCGGCAACACCTACCACCTCATGCTGCGCCCCGGAGCCGAGCGGGTGGCAAGGTTGGGCGGGTTGCACCGGTTCATGAACTGGGACCGCCCGATCCTGACCGATAGCGGCGGCTACCAGGTCATGAGCCTGGCGGCGCTCCGCAAGCTGACGGAGGAAGGCGTCTCGTTCAGCAGCCACATCGACGGGTCGAAGCACATGCTCACACCTGAACGCTCGATGGAAATCCAGCGCCTGCTGGGCAGCGACATCGTGATGGCGTTCGACGAGTGCCCGCGCGCGGATCGCCCCATCGCCGAGATCGAGGCCAGCATGGAGCTGTCGATGCGCTGGGCGAAGCGAAGCCGCGACGCTTTCGATGCAGGCGGTGAACACGCTGCCGGTTCCGCGCTGTTCGGAATCCAACAGGGCGCGCTCGATGAAAGGCTGCGTGCCCGATCGGCGGCCGCGCTGCAGGACATCGGCTTCGATGGCTATGCGATCGGCGGGCTTGCGGTGGGAGAGGGGCAGGAGGCAATGTTCGCCACGCTCGACTTCGCGCCGGGACAGTTGCCGCACGATCGCCCCCGCTATCTGATGGGTGTGGGCAAACCCGACGATCTCGTCGGCGCGGTGCTGCGCGGGGTCGATATGTTCGACTGCGTCCTGCCCACGCGTTCGGGGCGCAACGGACAGGCTTTCACCTGGAATGGCCCGCTCAACCTGCGCAACGCGCGCCACGCCGAAGATACCGGCCCCCTTCATCCCGATTGCTTCTGCCCGGTCTGTAAGTCGTACAGCCGCGCCTATCTTCATCACCTGATCAAGTCGGGCGAGATGCTGGGCGCCATGTTGCTGACCGAACATAACCTGTCGTTCTACCAGGCGCTGATGGCCGGGATGCGATCGAGCATCGCTTCGGGAACGATGGACCGGTTCGCGGCCGGATTCCTGTCTCAATACCGCGCCGGCGAATGACCTGGCGGCGCGCGGTCGTCGTAGGCGCGTCCGGAGGGATCGGTCGGGCACTTTCGGAAGCGCTGGAGAAGAACGGCACCGAGGTGGTACGCCTGTCACGCAGCGCCGAGGGCTCAGGTCGGATCGACCTGGAAAACGAAGCGAGCATCGCCCAGGCCGCCGATAGCGTTAGCGACGGCGGGGATGTCGATCTGGTCCTGGTCGCGTCGGGAATTCTCGCACCGGACGAAATCGGACCGGAGAAATCGTGGCGCGGTATCGATCCGGCGGCGATGGCGCGGGTATTCGCTGTCAACGCGATCGGACCGGCCCTGGTCGCCAAGCACTTCGTGCCTCTCTTGCCGAAGGATCGGCGCAGTGCCTTCGCGTTCCTGGGGGCGCGGGTCGGCAGTATCGGGGACAATCGGCTGGGGGGGTGGTATTCCTACCGTGCCTCGAAAGCGGCGCTGGCCCAGATCGTCCGGACGCTGTCGATCGAACTGGCGCGAACCCATCCGCTCGCCACCTGTGTCGCGCTTCATCCGGGTACTGTCGCCACTCGCCTCAGCGAGCGGTTTGCGCGTGACGCAACGGGACCGGACGTCTCAGCCCGACATCTGCTTGCCGTTCTCGATGGGCTGGGGCCGGACGATGCCGGCGGACATTTCGACTGGAAGGGCGAGCGTATCGCGCCCTAGCTGGCGAAATCGCGCTGCTCCAACTCGGTGCCTGGATAGGCGACAAACTTGCCCGTGATCCGGTCGAGAAAGCCGGCGCCGATGCGGCTAGCGAAACGCTGCGCCTGGCGCAGATCGGTGTACCACTTGCCGGCGCGCGAGGGCGTCACGAAACGAAACTTGGTCATGATGATAAGGAAATGCGGCCCGGTTGCGGACGTTCCTAAGTTGCTGAATGTTAGCGACGAAACGTGCGCCGAAACGAAAAAGGGCGGCCGTTGCGGGCCGCCCTCTTTGTTTCGATGATCGAACCGATCAGCGCGAGTAGAACTCGACGACCAGGTTCGGTTCCATCGTGACGGGGTAGGGCACCTCGTCGAGCTTCGGAACGCGGCTGAAGGTCACCTTGTCGGTGCCGTCCGGAGAAACGTAGTCGGGAATGTCGCGCTCGGGCAGGCTCTGCGCCTCGATGATCAGGGCCATTTCCTTGGCCTTGTCACCCAGGCTGATCACGTCGCCCGCGGCAACGCGGCGGCTGGCGATGTTGCACTTCACGCCGTTGACGCGGATGTGGCCGTGCGAAACGATCTGGCGGGCGGCGAAGATCGTCGGTGCGAACTTGGCGCGGTAGACGATCATGTCGAGACGGCGCTCGAGCAGGCCGATCAGGTTCTGGCCGGTGTCGCCCTTCATCCGGGCGGCTTCGGCGTAGGTCGCCTTGAACTGCTTCTCGGTCACGTCGCCGTAGTAGCCCTTGAGCTTCTGCTTCGCGCGGAGCTGAAGACCGAAGTCGCTGGTCTTGCCCTTGCGGCGCTGACCGTGCTGGCCGGGGCCGTACGAGCGGCGGTTGACGGGAGAGCTGGGGCGACCCCAGATGTTCTCGCCCATCCGGCGGTCGAGTTTGTGCTTGGCGCTCTTGCGCTTCGACATGAGTCGTTCCTTCGATTTGCTGTCGCGACCCCACTGGCCGCGCTTCAACCCGGCTTCGCCCGACTGGCCGAACTGCCAGTCGCGATCGCCGCTTCACCGGGATGCGGGATCAAATGCGAGGCGCGCGCATAGCAGGAACCGGGCGGGGGTCAACCCTTGCGCCCCTCTCGACAAACGCGGCGCCAATCGCCACCGCGCCGGGCATGACCGATACGATCAAATCCCCTGAAGACTGCACGACCATGATCGACGTGCGCGCCGGTGTCGACCGCACCGACCGGGAAATCATGGAACTGCTCGATCGGCGCTTCGGCTACATGCGCGCCGCGGCCCGTATCAAACAGGATCGCGCGGCCGTGCGCGACGAGAATCGCAAGGCTGCGGTGATCGCCGCCGCCCGGGCCGATGCCGAGGCGCGCGGCTTGCCTGCGCCGGCGGTCGAGGACATCTGGGAGCGGCTGGTCGAGGCGTCGATCGCCTATGAATTCGAACAATGGGACACGCTTCGCCGCTGATCAGTCGCGGTCCCGCTTGCCGAGGTGACTGAGCACGCCGCGCAGGGTGCGCACCTCCAGGTGATTCCAGCCCGGCTTTGTCAGCAGGCTGCGAAGGTTCCGCCGGGTCGTCGACTCGCGGATGGCCGGACGGAAGAAACCCTTGGGCTCCAGCATGGCTTCGAGCTGGGCGATCATGCCGTCCAGCTCATCCTGCGGGGCAGGGGGAAGTATCTCCTCCACGGTCGGGCTGACTAGCGCTTCGCCCTTCGCCCATTCATAGGCCACGAGTATTACCGCCTGGGCCAGGTTGAGCGAACCGAATTCGGGATTGATCGGCACCGTCAGGATCGTGCGCGCCAGGGCGACGTCGTCGGTCTCCAAGCCAGAACGCTCGGGTCCAAAAAGGATCGCGCTGCGACCGTGCTGCGAATGGATTTCCCGCGCGGCCTGCTCGGGGGTCACCACCGGCTTGCTTACGCCCCGCTTGCGCACCGTGGTTGCATAGACGTGGGCGCAATCGGCCACCGCCTCGGCCGTGGTGGCGAAGACCTGGGCCTTTTCGAGCACCACGTCCGCACCCGCGGCTGCCGGTCCCGCCGCCGGGTTCGGCCATCCATCGCGCGGAGCGACAAGCCGCAATTCAGCCAGACCGAAATTGAGCATCGCCCGCGCGGCCTTGCCGATATTCTCGCCTAGCTGCGGGCGAACGAGGACGATGAGGGGCTTTTGATCGGACATCAGCACGCCTTAGCGGCAATGCAGATCATCAGCAGTAGAAACAGCCGTTCAGTCGCGCACAATCAGCGATCGCGGCCCTCGCCACGGCTGTCTTCAATGCCTTCGCGATCCTGCGCGCGAATCTGGTCCCATTCGCTCTGCGTACGGCAAATCTTGGTCGCGAATCGGCTGCCCATGCTCGTTTCGCTCACACAGACCTTCTTTTCCTTCGCCTTCTTGGGAGCAGGCTGGGCAGTTTGCGACGACTGGCCTGCATTGTCCGACGTGGCCGGATTGGCCGCGAGTGCCGGGACCGCAAGAAGCGCAATTGCAAAGGGGGCTGCACGAAAGAAAGGCATCATCGATGAAACTCCGTAAGATCTGGCTCGGACTTTGCAGGTATGTATCGAGAAAGAAAAGTTTTTTCCGTCCATCACTTCAGCCCTTAGTCCGGCTGCGCCGCATCGCGCACCGATCCGGCGAACTCCTCGAAGTCCTTGGGATCGCCGAAATCGCGATAGACGCTGGCGAAGCGAATGTAGGCGACGCTGTCGAGCCTCTGGAGACCTTCCATCACCAGCGCGCCGATGCGGGCTGCCGGCACTTCGCTGTCGCCCGACGTTTCGAGCTGGCGCTGGATGCCGCTGACCAGCTGGTCGATGCGTTCCTGCTCGATCCCGCGTTTGCGGCAGGCGAGGGTGATCGACTGCTCCAGTTTCGACCGGTTGAACGACTGCCCCTTGCCGTCCGACTTGATGACGGTCACTTCACGCAATTGGACGCGCTCGAAGGTCGTGAAGCGGGCGCCGCAACCGTCGCACTGGCGACGACGGCGAATGGCCGAGCCATCCTCCGCGGGGCGACTGTCCTTGACCTGCGAATCCTCGTGAGCGCAGAACGGACAGCGCATCCCCGGCTACGACCTTACTTCTTGATGCGGGTGTAGAGCATGTAGCCGGCGCCCGCGATCAGACCGATCGGCCAGCTCACGACCGGCAATAGAGCACCGGCCACCGCGCCGACGGCTGCGCCGGTCAGCACTGGTTTGGTAGAAGGGTGGTGCATCCCTTCCTTGGCCATGCCACTCACCTCGGACTTCACGTCCTCGACCCAATCGTTGCCGTTGCCACCGTTGTTGCCGCTGTTGTTCGGGTCCACCATTTTCAGTTCCTTCCGGGATATACGGGAAAAGCGTCGCACAGTTCGCTTACGCGTCGGCGCACGCTCTGTTCCACCTGCGCATCGCCTTCGGCTCCATTGCGGCTGAGGCCGTCCACCACTTCGGCGATCAGGCCGCCGATTGCCCGGAACTCGTCCGGTCCGAAACCGCGCGTCGTGCCGGCGGGTGTGCCCAAGCGGATGCCGCTGGTTACGAACGGGCTGCGCGTGTCGTAGGGAATGCCGTTCTTGTTGCAGGTGAGGTAGGCTCGGTCGAGGCCATGTTCCGCCGCCTTGCCGGTCACGTCCTTAGGAGTGAGGTCGACCAGCATCGAGTGGTTGTCGGTTCCGCCCGAAACGACCCGCAGGCCGCCGGCTTCGACTCCGTCAGCCAGCGCGCGGGCGTTCTCGACGATCCGGCGGGCATAATCGGCGAAATCGGGCCGCAGAGCCTCGCCGAACGCGACTGCCTTGGCAGCAACGACGTGCATCAGCGGGCCGCCCTGCATGCCCGGGAAGACCGCCATGTTGAGCGGCTTCGATAGCGCCTCGTCGTTCCACAGGATCACGCCCGAACGCGGACCGCGCAGCGACTTGTGCGTAGTGGTCGTGACCACGTGCGCGTGCGGAATGGGGGAAGGGTGGGCACCGCCGGCAACAAGACCCGCGATGTGGCTCATGTCGACCATCAGATACGCACCGACCTCGTCGGCGATCCTGCGGAACGCTTCCCAGTCCCACACGCGCGAATAGGCGGTTCCGCCCGCGATGATCAACTTGGGCTTGTGCTCGCGCGCGGTCGCGCCGACCGCGTCCATGTCGATCCGCTCGTCGTCCCGGCGAACGCCGTAGCTGACCGGATTGAACCACTTGCCACTCATGTTGACCGGCGACCCATGCGTCAGGTGCCCGCCCGAATTGAGATCGAGGCCCATGAAGGTGTCGCCCGGCTGCAGCAGGGCAAGGAACACGGCCTGGTTCATCTGGCTGCCGCTGTTGGGCTGCACGTTGGCGAACTGGCAGCCGAACAGCTGCTTCGCCCGATCGATCGCCAGGTTTTCGACGACGTCGGCGTACTCGCAGCCGCCGTAATAGCGCTTGCCCGGATAACCTTCGGCGTACTTGTTGGTGAATACGCTGCCGGTCGCTTCCAGCACCGCGCGCGAGGTGATGTTCTCGCTGGCGATGAGCTCGATGCGATTGCGCTGACGGTCCAGCTCGTGGCGGATCGCCTCCGCGATTGCCGGATCGGCTGAGGCGAGATCATCGCCCCAGAACCGCTCAAGCGGGGTGGCCGAGGACTGGCGGTCGATGGTTGCGGCTGCGGTGGTCATGCCGGCTCCGTGAATGGCGGGTTGGACAGCTTGTCGACGCGGCGCTGGTGGCGCCCGCCGGCGAAATCGGTGGCGAGGAACGCCGTCACGCACGCCTTGGCCATGTCTATGCCCGTCAGCCGCGCGCCCATGGCGATCACGTTGGCGTCGTTATGCTCGCGGGCGAGGGCGGCGCTCAGCGGCTCGGATACGAGCGCGCAGCGAACGGCGGGATTGCGGTTGACCGAGATCGATATACCGATTCCCGAGCCGCACAGCGCGATGCCGCGCTCGGCGGTGCCTTCTGCTACCACTTCGGAAAGCCGATAGCCGAAGTCGGGATAGTCCACGCTGTCGTGGCTATCCGGACCGAGGTCCGCGACCTCGTGTCCTTCGTCGATCAGCCACTCGCGAAGCCTCGACTTAAGGTCGATCGCGGCGTGGTCACTGGCGATGGCGATGCGCATGGCAGGCCCATAGGCGCTACCGACGATTCTCTCCAGCCCGCATCGCGCAGGTTCAAGCGCTCTATTTTCTGAAGGTTTTTCCAGTCGCTTAAGAACTGCGGGCTACGACACCTGCATGATCGCACTTGCCCAGCAGGCCTTCGAGCCTCTCATCGCGCCGAATTTGTCCCAGGCACCGGTCCAGAACGATTCGATCGATCGTATCCTGAGCGCGGTGCGCGACCATCTCGGAACCGAGATTGCCTTCGTATCCCGCTATCTCGACGGCGGCATGAAGCAGCTTACCCACGTCAACTCCGATCTCGACCTGCCGATGGGACCCGGCTTCGTCGATCCGCGCGAGAACAGCTATTGCTGGCATATCGCCGAAGGTCGCCTGCCCGAACTGATCCAGGACCCGGCCGATCATCCGTTCGCCATGGCGATGCCCATAACGGAATTTCTGCCAGTGGGGTGCCACCTCAACACACCGCTCAGGCTGTCCGATGGTACCGTTTACGGCAGCTTTTGCTGCCTGAGCCCCACGCCCGATCGCACCATGACCGAGAGGGACGTAGGCGTGTTGCGTGCGTTCGCCGCTCTTGCGGTGGAGCAGATCGAGCGCACCCTGGAACGCGATACGAAGGACGAAGCGCTGCGTGGCGCGATTCAAGGCGTAATCACGGCCAATGGGCTGACGATCCTGCATCAGCCGATTCATGCACTCGAAACAAGCCTGCCGGTCGGAGCCGAATGCCTTGCGCGTTTCGCAGATTCGAGCGTGCGCGGACCGGACCAGTGGTTCAATGAAGCGGCTCAGGTCGGCCTCGGTATCGAACTCGAGATGCTCGCCTTCCGCAACGCGCTTGCCACCGCTGCCCACGTTCCAAGCACCTGCTATCTGTCCATCAACGCTTCGCCCGAGGCGGTGCTTTCCGGCCAGGTGCTGGAAGCTCTCGAATCCCATAGCGGACGCAATCTGGTGATCGAACTGACCGAGCACCAGGAAGTCGCCGACTTTTCGCGCATGCAGGCTGCGTTGGCCGAGCTGCGACGCCACGCACGGATCGCGATCGATGACGTGGGCGCCGGCTATGCCGGAATGCGGCAGCTGGTCGATCTGGCGCCCGATCTGCTCAAGCTGGACATGAGCCTGACGCGCGATATTCATCGCGATGTCGCTCGCCGGGCACTGGCTTCGGCGATGGTGAGCTTCGCGAAGTCGATCGGAGCGAAGCTGATCGCAGAGGGTGTCGAGTGCGCGGAGGAAGCCTCCGTGCTTCGCGATCTGGGTGTCAGCTATGGGCAGGGATATTACTTTGCGCGGCCCATGCCCGTGGTGGCGGCTGCTCACCATCTGATGGGTGTCGCCGGAACGACCGAGGAGGTTGCAGATCCAGTGCCGAACGGCAGCGAACCCGAAGTACGCCTGCGGGCCTGACGCGCGCGGACACGCCGGTCAGGCCAGGAGCGCCGCGCCGATCGCGTTGACGTCGTAGGGCTTCGTGAAGACCCTGACATGCGCCAGTTCGGGCGGCGCTGCAGTATTCCCATACCCCGAGGCGAAAACGAACCGGATGCCGCGCTCTTCCAGCAGGCTAGCGATTTCGTAGCTGTTGCGTCCGTGCACGTTGACGTCGAGGATCGCGGCGTCGATCCGTCGCCCGGAATGGATGATTTCGTTCGCCTGCTCGATCGTGCTGGCGCTGACCGGATCGGCTCCAGCGGCTATCAGGCCGTCTTCCAGTGCCATGGCGATGATCACTTCATCCTCGACCACCAGAATGGACAGTCCATCAAGGCCGGTCACGCGGTTGCTCCAAGGCGCGCCACGACGCGGCAATGCAATCCTCGCGGGTCGAATATCATGTCCACGTGACCCCCACCGTCCGCGGAAAGGCCGCGTTGGATCAGCCTAGAGCCGAAGCCCAGCCGCTCGGGCGAAACGACCGGCGGACCGCCGCTCTCGCGCCAATCGAGTGTCAAAGTGCGGTGGTCCTCGACATTTTCGACCTTCCAATCGACCGATACCCGGCCCGTATCTGAAGCGAGCGCCCCGTACTTGATCGCGTTGGTCGTCAATTCGTGGACCATCATCGACAACGAGACGCCGACCTGGGGAGGGAGCGGCAAATGGGGCCCCGTCAGGTCCACGCGGGATACGTCGTCGCCCGCAGCCGCCGTTACCGCGCCCGACACAATGTCGGCCACAACGGCCGATTCCCAATTCCGCGCGGTGAGCAGGCTGTGTGCCGCCGCGAGGGCATTCAAGCGTGCGTCGAAAGCCCGACGCGCCGTTTCCGCGCCTTCGAGATCGCGAAAGGACTGCGCGGCCAAACCCTGGACGATGGCCAGCGTGTTCTTCACCCGGTGATTGAGCTCGTCGATCAGCAAACGCTGCGCCTCGGACGCCTCCACCTGATCGGTAACGTCATACCCCTGGATGATGATGCCCGTTACGGACCCGTCCTGATGGATCGGTTGAAAAATGAAGTTGAGGTAGCGAAGCTCCACGTCGTCGCCGCCTTCCCTCTTCAACATCACGCGCTCTCGCTGGCCCACATATGCGCGTCCGTCCTGCCGCACCGCATCGAGCACCGAAACGAAGCCCTGATCGACGACTTCGGGTATGGCCTCCTCGACGGAGTGACCGACGATATCGCGCTCGGCAACCAGGCGCCGGTACGAAGCATTCGCCATCCGGAAGACGTGCCGGGGACCCTCGACCACCGCCACAAAACCGGGAGCCTGTTCGAACAGGGCCTTAAGCTGCGCGCTTTCCTGCCGGAGTCCTGCGTTGCGGGCCTGGACGGCATCCGCGCGCTGGACGAGATACATCTCATCCCGGGCGCGGCGTAGCGAGTGAAGTTCGGTCACGTCCACTGTGTGCTGCAGGATGAATGCAGTCTCGCCGCGATCGTCAAGGACGGGAGTGTGCGTCGCGCTCCAGTACATCTCGTTCATCGTCCCGTCGGGACCGGCGATGTCGTACCGTATGAGGGCGATCTCGTCAGCCATCCCAGTGCCCAAGACCCGGTGCAGCGAATCGTTGAGGAGCGTGAAACTCTCGCTCTGGGGATCGCTGGGGAAGGCCTCGAACATACCGACATCCAGAAGATCGTCTCGCGACCGCATCGTCGCGGCCAGGTACGCCTCGTTCATCCATGCGATCTTGAAATCGCGATCGAGCAGGACATAGGGATTGGGCGACTTCGAGAACAGCTTCTCGAAGTCGACCTGCTCAACGCCGCTCACGGCGTTGGTGCCGCATTATCATGACTTATCGGACCGCCCATCTTCGATGGGTCAAACTCCCTATCCGCGAAAAGTATCCCTACTGATCGAGGAAAGACCGCATTTTTCGGCTGCGGCTCGGGTGCTTGAGCTTGCGCAGCGCCTTCGCTTCGATCTGACGGATACGTTCGCGGGTGACCGAGAACTGCTGACCGACCTCCTCGAGGGTATGATCGGTGTTCATGCCGATACCGAACCGCATCCGCAGGACGCGCTCCTCGCGAGGGGTAAGGCTCGCAAGGACGCGGGTGACCGTTTCCTTGAGGTTCGACTGAATCGCCGCATCGACCGGGATGATCGCGTTCTTGTCCTCGATGAAGTCTCCGAGATGCGAATCCTCCTCGTCGCCGATCGGCGTCTCGAGACTGATCGGCTCCTTGGCGATCTTCATCACCTTGCGCACCTTCTCCAGCGGCATCGAGAGGCGCTCGGCCATCTCTTCCGGGGTCGGTTCGCGGCCCTGTTCGTGCAGGAATTGGCGGCTGGTGCGGACGAGCTTGTTGATCGTCTCGATCATGTGGACCGGAATGCGGATCGTGCGCGCCTGATCGGCGATCGAACGGGTGATCGCCTGCCGGATCCACCAGGTGGCGTAGGTGCTGAACTTGTAGCCGCGACGGTACTCGAACTTGTCGACCGCCTTCATCAGGCCGATATTGCCTTCCTGAATGAGATCAAGGAATTGCAAGCCGCGGTTCGTATACTTTTTAGCTATCGAGATCACCAGTCGCAGGTTCGCCTCGACCATTTCCTTCTTGGCGATGCGCGCCTCGCGCTCGCCCTTCTGGACCATGTTGACGATGCGGCGGAACTCGGGAAGCGACATGCCGGTCGCCGAAGCGATGTCGGCGATCTCGGCACGAATGCGCTCGACCGCGTCGGCTTCCTTCTCGGCGAAGGCGGCCCACTTCTTGTCCTTCTTGGCGTTGTCGGTGAGCCAGGTGTCGTCGAGCTCGTTGCCGATGTAGGCGTTCAGGAAATCGGCCCGCTTCACCTTGTGCCGTTCGGCAAGGCGCAGCATCTGGCCGCCCAGCGCGGTCAGGCGGCGGTTGAATGCATAAAGGTTGTCGACCAGGAATTCGATCTTGGTCGCGTGGAACTGCACGCTTTCGACCTCGGCCGTCAGCTCTTCGCGCAGGGCCTCGTACTTCTTTTCCTTGGCCGACGGATAATCGAGCCCGGCGCCGAGAGTCTCGACCCGCTCGAGCTGGAGCTTCTCGAACTTCTTGAAGAGCGAGGTGATGCGCGCAAAGGTTTCCAGCGCCTCGGGCTTCAGCGCGGCTTCCATCTGGGCGAGGCTGAGGGTGTTGTCCTCTTCCTCTTCTTCCTCGCGGCGGCGCGGCGACTTCTCGCCGTCTTCGTCGTCCTCGTCGGTCTCGGCTTCTTCCTCCTCGACCTCGTCCTCTTCCTTGTAGGAAGGGCCGGCAGTCGCCTCGGAGATTTCGCCGTCGTCGTCGTCGTCCTCGGCATCGTCGGTCATCTTGTCGACCGGCGGTTCCTTCGACAGCATGGCGTCGAGATCGAGGATCTCGCGAAGCTGCATTTCCTCGTTGTTGAGGGCTTCGGACCAGAGAATGATCGCGTGGAAGGTGATCGGGCTTTCGCACAGGCCCATGATCATCATGTCGCGGCCCGCTTCGATCCGCTTGGCGATGGCGATCTCGCCCTCGCGGCTCAGCAGCTCGACCGCGCCCATCTCGCGCAGGTACATCCGCACCGGATCGTCGGTACGCTCGACGGTTTCTTTCTTCTTGGCCGCGGCGGCAGGCTTGGCGGGCTTGTTGGACGCGCCTTCGTCGTCGCCGTCCTCGTCGTCGGGACTCAACTCGTCGACGTCGTCCTCGTCGCTGTCGGATTCGGCCTCGGCGTCCTCGTCGTTCTCGACGATGTTCACGCCCATCTCGCTGATCGCGGACATCACGTCCTCGATCTGCTCGCTGGACAGCTCGTCCTGCGGCAGCGCTTCGTTGAGCTCGTCCACGGTGACATAGCCCCGGCGCTTGGCCTTGGTGATCAGCTTCTTGATGGTCGCTTCGTTGAGATCGATGAGCGGCGCGTCGTCCTTGCCGTCGGTGTCTTCCTGGGTCGCCATTTCGTCTCGTGTCATTCGCTGTCCTCGTCCGTGGCGCCGGACGGTGCCGACGGAGAGTCTGAATCGGTTTGGGCCGCGAGTGCGGCCCTGCGGCTCGCCATTAGCCCGAGTCGTTTCTCGAATGCCAGCTTTCGTTTAAGCAGCCGTTGCTGCTCCGCGAAAGCGGCCTCGGGATCGGTCGCAAAGCGCGCGGTGGCCGCCGCAAGCGCGGCTTCCAGCGCGGGCCGCTCGACCAGCAGCGCCACGGCTTCGGCCAGGTCTTCGCGCGCGGCTCGCGGATCGGCACCTTCGTCGAGGAAGGTAAAGCGGCTATTGTCCGGCGGCGGGGCGAAACCCTGTGGGACCGATATGGGCGTTTCCGCTCCCGGTTCAAGCAGTTCGGCCGCCTCGATCAGCGATTCGAGCGCCGGGCCCACCCGCCCGTCCTGGCTCGCGAATTGTCCCAGCAACTCGGCATGGGCAAGAATCTGGTCGGGAAAACGCAACAATCCGGCCACCACCGCGCTCGCCAACGCATCGCGATTGACCCCGTTTGCCTTGCGCAACCTGCCGGCGGATTCGGGCGAAAGCGGGGGAGAGGCAGGTTTGGCGAATCCACTTTTCCATTCGCGCCGCTCGCGCGGCGGGCGAGGGGGAAAGGCGAAGGCGGAAAACTTCTCGAGCAGGTCGCGCCGATATAGCGAGCGGATATCGGGGTGCTGGATCGCCTCGCAATGCTCGATCAGCCGCGCCTTCAGGCCAGCCTTGTCCTCCGGCGTGTGCAGGGGTGAGGACGCCTTCTCGAACTCCCACAGCGTATCGAGCAGGCTGCCCGGTTCGGCCAGCAATGCATCCATCGCGGCAGGGCCGCTCTGCTTGATAAGGTCATCGGGATCGAGTCCGGTCGGCAGCCGGACGATGCTGAGCGTCTTGCCGGGTGCGAGCATTGGCAGCGCGCGACCGATCGCCCGCATCGCGGCTCGCTGGCCCGCGTTATCGCCATCTAAGCAGAGGATCGGCGCGTCTACCAACCGCCACAACATCTCGAGTTGGCGTTCGGTGAGCGCGGTGCCCATTGGCGCGACCGCGTCCTCGAACCCGGCAGCAGCCATCGCGACCACGTCCATCTGACCTTCGACCACCACCAACCGGCCGCTCTTGCGCGATGCCGGGCCGGCGCGGTGGAGGTTGAACAGGGTGCGCCCCTTGTCGAACACGAGCGTATCGGGAGAATTGATGTATTTGGGTGCGTCCTTCTTGTCCGCGTCCAGGATACGCGCGGCGAACCCGATCACCCGCCCGCGCGCGTCGTGGATCGGCATCGTCAGCCGATCGCGGAACCGGTCGTAGGGTTCCTTGTCGTCGACGGCGATGCGCAGGCCCGCCTCGATCATCATCGCCTCGTCGAACTGGGCGAGCGCGGCCTTCAGCGCCTGTCGGGCGGCGGGGGCATAGCCGAACCCGAACCGCTCCATCGTATGGGCGTCGAACCGGCGCGAGGCGAGGTAGTCGCGGGCCTTCGCGCCGGCCGGGGTGGACAGGCTGGCGCGGTAGAAGTCCTGCGCCGCTTGCAGCACGTCGTGCAGGCCCGCGCGCTGCTCGGCCGCCTGCGCCGCGCGCGGATCGGCGGCGGGCACTTCCAGACCCGCTTCGGACGCCAGTTCCTTGACCGCGTCCATGAACGACAGGCCGCGCTGGTCGGTCATCCAGCGGATCACGTCTCCGTGCGCGCCGCACCCGAAGCAGTGATAGAAGCCCTTCTCGTCGCTGACCGTGAAGCTCGGCGATTTCTCGTCATGGAACGGGCAGCACGCCTTCCACTCGCGCCCCGCGCGCTGCAGCTTCGTGGTGCGCATGACCACGCTGCTCAGCGTCAGGCGCGCACGCAGTTCGTCGAGCCATTGCGGGGAGAGCGCCATGCCCCCTCAATGCGGGCGAATCGGCGCGCTTTGCAAGGTCAGGCGCAGGCGTTCTGCGCGCCTTCCTTCTCCGCCGGGTAGGGGCCGCTGCCGGTCGAGAAGGTGCTGTCGGCATCGAACACATAGGCTTTGGCGGGTCCCGCGGGGGGCAGGGTGCTCTGCCAGTAGAACGTCAGCGGTTCCTTCTGCTCCCACTGGTTGCCGCCGTCGCCCGCGCTGACGGTCCAGACCAGTCCGCCGTTGTCGCAACTCACCACTACGTCCGCCTTGGCGCCAATGGCAGCCAGCGCTTCCGATTTGGCGTAGCCGGCGTTTCCGGTGAAACCGTGCGCCGGCATGACCATGCGGAACGCGGTCGCGCGTTCGATGTCGCTGGCGGTATTGTTGGCGCCGATCCCGCTATCGGGATTGTTGTCGCCACCGGGATAGACGACGAAGACATAAGTGTAGACGGTGCCTTCGGGCTGGGTCTTCGGATCGCAGACGATCGTTCCCCTTGGGCAGGCGACATAGGCGCGCAGGTCGGCAAAGCTGCCCGCGTCGTTCGCCATCGCGCCGGTCACCTCGAACCCCTGTGGTCCCTTGACCTTACCGCCAAGCTGCAGTTCGGCGAAATCGCCGGCGGACAGCGCCTTGGCCTGCGCCTCGACCTTGCCATCTGTGTTGGCGGTGTTGAGGTCGGTGACGTCCCGGTCCTGCACTTCGGCGGGTGTCGGTTCGCCAGAACAGGCCGTCAGCGACAGCGCCAGCGCGGATACGGCAAGAATGGTCCTCATCGAATTTCCCCTCAAGACAATGCGTCTTTGACCAGCCTGCTGGCGGTCTGCATGTCGAGCACAGCGGCGTGGCGCGCCTTTAGTTCCGCCATCACGCGACCCATATCCTTAATGGATTCAGCGCCAAGGGTTGCCTTGATGTCGGCGATGGCGGCGCGCGTCTCGTCTTCGGAAAGCTGCTGCGGCAGGAACTCCTCGATAACCTTGAGTTCCTTGCGCTCCTGCTCGGCCAGTTCCTCGCGATTGCCGTCAACGTACATGGTTATCGACTCGCGGCGCTGCTTCGCCATTTTTTGCAAGGTCTCGACGACCATCGCGTCGTCGTCGGGCTTTTGCGTGGCGGTGCGCAGCTCGATATCGCGGTCCTTGATCTTGGCGAGGATCAGGCGAACCGCGGCGAGCCGCTCCTTGTCGCCGCCCTTCATCGCGTCGATCTGGGCCTGCTTGATGGTGTCGCGGATCATGGGGAAAGCCTTTCGGATAAGTATGCACAGGTCCCTAGCGCGGCTTGACGAGGCAGGGAACCGGCCCTAGCGGCTGGGACTTAGCGACATCGCCGGAAAACCCCTGACTCGGAGAGCCCCATGGCCGTCCCCGCCACCACGCCTGCGCAACCCAAGGGAGCGACCGGCGTTCTGGTGTTGGCCGATGGCACCGCGATCTGGGGCAAGGGCTTCGGCCATGTCGGCGAAGCTGTAGGCGAAGTCTGCTTCAACACCGCGATGACCGGCTATCAGGAGGTGATGACCGATCCCTCCTATGCCGCGCAGATCGTCACCTTCACCTTTCCCCACATCGGCAACGTCGGCGCGAATTTCGAAGACGTCGAAAGCCAGGTCGAGGGCGCGGTGGGCTGCGTGGTCCGCCAGTCGGTCACCCCCAGCAGCAACTTTCGCGCAGAGCAGGAATTCGGCGACTGGCTCGCGGCCAAGGGGCGCATCGGGCTGTCGGGTGTGGACACGAGGGCGCTCACGCGGCGCATAAGGCTGCTCGGCGCGCCCAACGCGGTGATGGCGCACGACCCCAAGGGCAAGTTCGACCTCGCCAAGCTGGCGAAGAAGGCGCGCGAGTGGCCGGGGCTGGAAGGCATGGACCTCGCGGTCCGCGTCAGCCGTGAAAAGCAGGAGGAATGGGGCGGGGGCCACTGGCAGCTCGGCAAGGGCTACGGCCGCGCCGACTGGCAGGGTAAGCCGCATGTCGTTGCGATCGACTACGGCAGCAAGGACATGATCTTCCGCAACCTCGCCAGGGCGGGTGCGCGGGTGACGGTGGTGCCGGCTCAGACATCGCTCGCCGAGATCGAGGCGTTGCAGCCCGACGGCGTGTTCCTGTCCAACGGCCCCGGCGATCCGGCCGCGACCGGCGAATACGCGGTGCCGACGATCAAGGCGCTTCTGGACAAGGACGTGCCGGTGTTCGGAATCTGCCTCGGCCACCAGATGCTCGGCCTCGCCGCCGGCGCGAAGACCGCCAAGATGCACCAGGGTCACCGCGGCGCGAACCACCCGGTCAAGCGGCTGGCCGACGGGGTGGTCGAGATCACCTCGATGAACCACGGCTTCGCGGTCGACAACACCGCGCTGCCCGAGGGCGTCGAGGAAACCCACGTCTCGCTGTTCGACGGCAGCAACTGCGGCATCGTGATAAAGGACAAGCGGGCGTTCGGGGTGCAGTACCACCCCGAGGCTAGTCCGGGGCCGCAGGACAGCTTCTACCTGTTCGAGAAGTTCGTGGGGATGCTCGATGCCCGGTGAAATGGAGTTGTATAAGGACCGAGCGGGAGAATTCAGGGCTCGATTCAAACATGACGGGCAAGTGCTGTTTTCGACTGAAGGCTACTCTTCGAAAGCAGGCGCAGAGCACGCAATTCAAGCTCTAATCGACAACGCCAATTCTGCCTCCAGGGTTGATACGAGCGGAGAGTTTGATCCTGAAAAGATCCAACGAGCCGTCGACAGTGCTAACTGGACTGGGCTCGGGAAGGCAATAAGTGCTCAAAAATCAGCTGTCATTCGGCTTCGAGCAAACGAACTACTACAGACCATCATCCAGTCAGATGGCGATATTGAAACTAGAGCCGATGCTTGCAAGCGAGTCGAGGCGGCGCTTGTGCTGCTCGAAGCGCCAAATGTGCCATGGCGAGAGGTCGTGAATCTTCTCAATCACCCAGCAGTCACCGCCTCACTTGCTGCGCTCAGCTTGATTCAGTTTATCCTGGGACTGTCGAACTAATGTCCAAACGCACTGACATCTCCTCGATCCTCGTCATCGGTGCCGGCCCGATCGTTATCGGGCAGGCGTGCGAGTTCGATTATTCGGGCACGCAGGCGATCAAGGCGCTGAAGGAAGAGGGGTACCGGGTGATCCTGGTCAACTCCAACCCCGCCACGATCATGACCGATCCCGAGTTCGCCGATGCGACCTACGTCGAGCCGATCACGCCCGCGATCGTCGCCAAGATCATTGAGAAGGAGCGACCGGACGCGTTGCTGCCTACGATGGGTGGGCAGACCGCGCTGAACTGCGCGCTCGCGCTGTTCAACGACGGCACGCTCGACAATTACGGCGTGCAGATGATCGGCGCCGATGCCGATGCGATCGACAAGGCCGAGAACCGCCAGCGGTTCCGCGAAGCGATGGACAAGATCGGCCTCGAAAGCGCGCGCAGCGGCGTTGCCAACACCGTCGCCCAAGCCTTTGAAGTGCTTGAAACAACCGGCCTGCCTTCGATCATCCGCCCCAGCTTCACGTTGGGCGGTACGGGGGGCGGCATCGCCTACAATAAGGCCGAGTTCGAGAAGATCGTCCGCGAGGGCCTTGACGCCAGCCCGACTACCGAAGTCCTTATCGAGGAATCGCTGCTCGGCTGGAAGGAATACGAGATGGAAGTCGTGCGCGACCGCGCCGACAACGCCATCATCATCTGCTCGATCGAGAACGTCGACCCGATGGGCGTCCACACCGGCGATTCGATCACGGTCGCCCCGGCGCTGACGCTGACCGACAAGGAATACCAGATCATGCGCTCGGCGAGCATCGCCGTCTTGCGCGAAATCGGCGTGGAAACAGGCGGTTCGAACGTACAGTTCGCAGTCAATCCCAAGGATGGGAGGCTGATCGTCATCGAGATGAACCCGCGCGTGTCGCGCTCATCGGCGCTGGCGTCCAAGGCCACCGGCTTCCCCATCGCCCGCGTCGCCGCAAAGCTTGCCGTCGGATATACGCTGGACGAAATCACTAACGAGATCACAGGCGCGACCCCGGCGGCGTTCGAGCCGACGATCGACTATGTGGTGACCAAGATCCCCCGCTTCGCATTCGAGAAATTCAAGGGCACCAAGGTCGAACTCGCCACCGCGATGAAGTCGGTCGGCGAAGTGATGGCAATCGGTCGCAACTTTCAGGAATCGCTGCAGAAAGCCCTGCGCGGGCTGGAAACGGGCCTCGACGGTTTCAACCGCATCCCCGAGCTCGAAGGGCGTCCGGCCGATGAAATCCGCGCCTCGCTGTCCAAGCGCACACCCGATCGCCTGCTCAAGGTAGGACAGGCCTTCCGCGAAGGCTTCTCGATCGACACGATTGCCGAGATCACCGGTTACGACCCGTGGTTCCTGCGCCAGATCGAGGAGATCATCGCCTGCGAAGCGGTGGTGCAGGAGCGCGGCCTGCCGGCCGATGCCGACCAGCTCCGCCGCCTGAAGGCGATGGGCTTCTCCGACAAGCGCCTCGCAATTCTGGCCGTCCGCTCGGTCGGCGTAGCGGGAGGGCTGGGCGAAACCCAGGCGAAGCGCTCGGGACTGCTGCACGATGCCCTGCGCGCGATGGCCGGCGCGACCAGCGAGGCCGAAGTGCGAGATCTGCGCCGCAAGCTGGGCGTCTATCCGGTGTTCAAGCGCATCGATTCCTGCGCCGCCGAGTTCGAGGCGGTCACGCCCTACATGTATTCGACCTACGAGGCGCCGAGCTTCGGCGAGCCGGAGGACGAGGCGATGCCGTCCGACCGGCGCAAGATCGTGATCCTGGGCGGCGGGCCGAACCGGATCGGGCAGGGCATCGAGTTCGATTACTGCTGCGTCCACGCCTGCTTCGCGCTGAGCGAAGCCGGGTTCGAGACGATCATGGTCAACTGCAATCCCGAAACGGTCAGCACCGACTACGACACCTCGGATCGCCTCTATTTCGAGCCTCTCACTGCCGAAGACGTATTGGAAATTCTGCGCGTCGAGCAGTCCAAGGGCGAGCTCGTCGGCGTGATCGTCCAGTTCGGCGGACAAACCCCGCTGAAGCTGGCCCAAGCGCTCGAGGACGAGGGTATCCCGATCCTCGGCACGTCGCCCGATGCGATCGACCTTGCCGAGGACCGCGAGCGGTTCGCCAAGCTGGTCAACAAGCTCAAGCTCAAGCAGCCCAGGAACGGCATCGCCCGCACGCGCGATGAGGCTGCCGCATGGGCCAATCGCATCGGGTACCCGGTTCTGCTGCGGCCCAGCTATGTCCTGGGCGGCCGCGCGATGGAGATCGTCGACAGCGAAGCGCAGCTCGACGACTACATCGCCACTGCGGTCAACGTCAGCGGCGACAGCCCGGTTCTCGTCGACCAGTACCTGCGCGACGCGATCGAATGCGACGTGGACGCGCTGTGCGACGGCACCGAAGTGCGCATCGCGGGCGTGATGCAGCACATCGAAGAGGCCGGCGTCCATTCGGGCGACAGCGCCTGCACCCTGCCGCCATATTCGCTCCCGCCCGAAATCGTCGCGGAGATGGAGCGGCAGGCCGAGGCGCTCGCGATGGCGCTCGGGGTGAAGGGACTGATGAACGTCCAGTTCGCCGTGAAGGATGGCGAGGTGTATCTGATCGAGGTCAACCCGCGCGCCAGTCGCACGGTGCCTTTCGTCGCGAAAGCGATCGGCCAGCCGGTCGCCAAGATTGCCGCCCGCGTGATGGCGGGAGAACCCCTGTCGAATTTCCCGCCATTCAAGCGGACCTTCGATTACATGGCTGTAAAGGAAGCCGTTTTTCCGTTCGCGCGCTTCCCCGGCGCGGATCCGGTCCTGACGCCCGAAATGAAATCCACCGGCGAAGTCATGGGCATCGATCGCGATTTCCCGACCGCCTATTTCAAGGCGCAGCTCGGCGCCGGCAGCGCGCTTCCCGAAAAGGGCGTTCTGTTCGTTTCGGTCAAGGACAGCGACAAGGCGACGATCCTCCCAGCGGTAAAGGCGTTGATCGATCACGGGTTCACCGCGATCGCGACCGGCGGAACCCAGCGCTATCTTGTCGAGGCGGGACTCCCGGTCGAGCGGATCAACAAGGTCGCGGAGGGGCAGCCGCACATCGTCGACAAGATCATCGACCGCGACGTCGCGCTGATATTCAACACGACAGAGGGTTGGCAGTCGCTGATGGACAGCCAGTCGATCCGCGCCGGCGCTCTGGAAGCGCACGTTCCCTACTACACGACGGCGACTGCCAGCGTCGCCGCAGCGAGGGCGATCACCGAGGTTTCCGAGGGTCAGCTTGCAGTCCGGCCCCTGCAGGACTATTATAGCTGAAAGACACGCCGCGTTCTTCCCGACATCGCGACCCGTAATCAGCCGTTCAATCGCGCGGCGGGGTCTCGAATTGTCCCGGTGGACGCGTACCTACAGAAAGAACACGGGATGGCTACGATGGAAAAGGTGCCGATGCTGGCCGAAGGGTACGAGCGGATTGCCGCCGACCTCAAGGTCCTGCGCGCCGAACGTCCGAAGATCGTCGATGCGATCGAGGAAGCGCGCGCGCACGGCGACCTTTCGGAAAACGCCGAATATCACGCCGCGAAGGAACGCCAGGGCCAGGTAGAGGCGCAGATCGCCGATCTGGAAGACCGCATCAGCCGCGCGCAGATCATTGATCCCGCCTCGCTTTCGGGCGACCGGATCGTGTTCGGTGCCACGGTCACGTTGCTGGACGAAAACGACAAGCCGGTGAAGTATCAGATCGTCGGCCAGACCGAGGCTGACGCCAAGGTCGGCCGGATCAGCTACAATTCGCCGCTCGGCCGGGCGCTGATCACCAAGAAGGTCGGTGACGAGATCGAAGTCACCGTTCCTTCGGGCGACAAGTTCTACCTCGTCAAGAAGATCGAATTCATCTGATTTCTGCGCATCCCGGAAGGGCAGGGCTTACTGGCCGTGCGCTCCGGGATCGAGCAGCTTGTGCAGGTGGACGATGACGTACTTCATCGCTGCATCGTCGACCGTGCGCTGTGCCGCGCCGCGCCATGCGTCGAGCGCGCTGGCGTAGTCGGGGAACACCCCGACCATGTCGATTTCGGATAGGTTCTCGAATTCCATCGTCATCGGGTCGGTCACGCGGCCACCCATGACGAGGTGCATCAGTTGCTTCTTGGGCTGGGTCATATCGGGGTCCTTGGGGAGGAATTGGCGCGCCCCATAAGCAAAGCGGCGCGACAGGGGAACCCCGCCGCGCCGCTTTAGCCTTAACTTCGTTCGATCAGTGGAAGCGCGAACGCAGATCGCTGATCGTACGGCTGGCCGTCTTGCCCGCAGAGCGCACGCCGTCGCCGAGCGTATCGCCCAGATCCGAAGCGCGATCCTGTCCGGCCTTGGCCGCCTTTTCCGCACCACTCAGGAACTGCGTTCCGTAAGTGATGGCAAGATCGGCCAGAGCGCCGGCCATCAATGCGCTGCGAGCCGACGCCTTCTTGCGAAGCTTGCGGCCCTTGCCGGGGAGAAACGAAGCAACGATTGCACCCAGGACGAGGCCGCCGGCCACCGTCGCGATGGGATGCTCCTTGACGAACGAGGTCGCTCCGTCACGCGCGCCGCGGGCATAATCGCCGAACGAGCGATCGGCATTGCGCTTCTCGGCCGCTTCGATCTTCTGCTTAAGTTCGGTCCGCTTCTTGGCCGACGTCTTGGTGTTGGTGGTCATGTGCAGATCCCTTGAATGATGCGTTGCACTGTCAACGGGTATCTTCGCAGTTCCGTTCCGCGTCGGTTTCATCGTCGCTGGAAGAAAACAGGTCGATAATCGGGTGCCGCGCGAACCAGAGCAGGATCGCGGCAATCAACGTGGCGATGACGCCCTTGTTGTTGTCCGCAACCTCCATAGCCTCGTCGAGCACTTCGGAAGCGCCTTCGCCGATCCGGTCGACGATGCGGCTGGAAATGCTCTTTCCGGCAAGGCTCGCGCGCAAGTGGGCAAGGTCGGCAGAGAAGATGGCATGGGCGGCGTTGCGCATGGCACGGTCCTCTCGCAGCCGGAGCTCGAGTTCCTCACTCATTCGCGCGTCTCCGCATATACCGCTGCCAGGCGAGCGAACTTGCGCTTGGCCGCAAAGGCGAAAAATGCCCCGACGACGACCAGCGCCCCGACCACAACAAAAGTCGCCAGCCAAGCTCCGATCATCGGCGTAAGTCCGATGACCGCGCCGACCACCAACGCCACCAGCGCAAGGTGGATCAATGCAGCCGCGACAATGCCGTAAGCCGCGCCAGCCTTGCCGCGATCGAAAGCGAAGGCCGCGCGGGTCTTCTGGAACTGGACTTCCGCCTCGACCAGCGTGCGCCCATCATCGATCAACGCGACGATGTCGTCGGTCAGCGAGCGCCCATCGGACGCGACGTCATCCGTCGACGACGGATCGTCGACGGATGCGTCAAATTGCGGATCGTGTGAGTTCAAACCGTTCCCTCCGGTCAGGAAGGATCAGTCGTTAGAACTACGGAACAAGCGTGCCAACAGGAAGCCGCCAACTGCCGCGATGCCGATCGCAAGGCCCGGGCTCTTGCGGACGAACTCGCGCGCGTCCTCGCCGATCTCGTCAACGCTCTTGGCGTCGATCTTGGCCGAAGCTTCCTGCAGCGAGCGAGACGCGGTGCGGGCATAGTCGCCATACTTCGCGCCGAGCTTTTCATCGACGGTCGGCGCAGTATCGAACACGGCCCGACCGAGCGCAAGGAGCGCCTCGGCAACCTTGCCCTTGCCCTCGACCGCAAGTTCACCGGCCTTGTCCTTGGCCTGGACGCCATAGGTCTTGGCCTCTGCAACCCAATCTTCGCTCTGCGAGCGAGCCTGGTTGCGATAAGCTGCGGCGCGTTCGCCCGCTTCGGTTCGAAGCGCGGCTGCACCAGCCTTGGCTTCCTCAAGCGCGGCATTGAACTTGCTCTTCGCAAGTTCGGTATTCTTCGGCTGGCCTGTCGTCGAAGAGCCCGAATTCGCTGCTGCGGCGGTGCCGGAAACCTTGGCGGCGGGCTTGGCAGCCGCCTTGCGAGTGGTCTTCGGCTTGGGGGTGGTGGCTTCTGCCATGTTCGCTTCCTTCTTGCCCTCGAATACCAATTCATCGCGCGTCCGGGGGTCGTCGAACGGCTCAATGCTGCAACGCAACTTGCGCCGCATTGTTCCGCCGCATAGAGCGCGGCGTCCTCCCGATATGGGAGTGTGCTACTCGAATACAACACCATTCCGACGGAGTGCCAAATGACTGCGATCATCGACATCCACGGCCGCGAGATTCTCGATAGCAGGGGCAATCCGACGGTGGAAGTCGACGTGCTGCTGGAAGACGGCAGCTTCGGACGAGCCGCTGTGCCATCAGGCGCTTCGACCGGCGCACACGAGGCGGTGGAACTGCGTGACGGCGACAAGGCCCGGTATCTCGGCAAGGGCGTCACCAAGGCGGTTGCTGCCGTTAACGACGAGCTGCGCGACCTGCTCATCGGGCTCGATGCCGAGGACCAACGGGACGTCGATCTTGCGATGGTCGAACTCGACGGAACCGAGAACAAGAGCCGGCTGGGCGCAAACGCGATCCTGGGCGCGAGCCTCGCCATCGCCAAGGCTGCGGCCGATGCCCGCGGATTGCCGCTTTACAGCTACGTCGGGGGGGTCGCGGCTCACATCCTCCCGGTTCCGATGATGAACATCATCAACGGCGGCGAACACGCCGACAATCCGATCGACATCCAGGAATTCATGATCATGCCCGTCGGGGCGGACAGCCTTGCCGAAGGTGTGCGTTGGGGCGCCGAGGTGTTCCATACGTTGAAGAAGGCGCTCCACGAAAAGGGCCTGGCGACGGCGGTTGGCGACGAGGGCGGCTTTGCCCCGAACCTCGCAAGCACGCGCGCCGCGCTCGATTTCATCATGGGCTCGATCGAGCAAGCGGGTTTCACGCCGGGGGACGACATCGTGCTGGCGCTCGATTGCGCGGCCACCGAGTACTTCAAGGGCGGCACGTACGAAATGACGGGCGAGGGCATCTCGCTCTCTCCCGAGCAGAACGCGGCCTGGCTTGCCGACTTGTGCAAGGCCTACCCGATCCGCTCGATCGAGGACGGCATGAGCGAGGACGACTTCGAAGGCTGGAAGGCGTTGACCGAACTGATCGGCGGTCAGACCCAGCTGGTGGGCGACGACCTGTTCGTGACCAACCCCGAACGTCTTTCGATGGGGATCGGCAAGGGCCTGGCGAACTCGCTGTTGGTGAAGGTCAACCAAATCGGCACCCTGACCGAAACGCTGGAGGCGGTGAGCATCGCGCAGCGCGCCGGCTACACCGCGGTGATGAGCCATCGTTCCGGCGAAACCGAGGACGCCACGATCGCGGATCTCGCGGTCGCGACCAACTGCGGTCAGATCAAGACCGGCAGCCTCGCGCGCAGCGATCGGCTCGCCAAATACAACCAGCTCATCCGGATCGAAGAAGAACTCGGCCCCAGCGCACACTTTGCGGGGAGGGGCTGTTTCGGCCGGTTGTCCGGCTAGGTCGAACCCGCAAAGCGGCCGAAGTTACGCCTTCTCCTCCGCTTCCACCTCGCGCTCGATCCGCTCTGCGACCGGCTCCAGGCGGTCCATAACCTTCTTGTTCTTCGGGCTGAGGAGGTATTGCCACACGCCCCAGGCATTTATCAGCAGCAGGATGGCATTCATCGCCGCGATCGGCACCGCGCCGCTGGTCATGCCGGATGCGATCCAGGTGATCGAAACGAGGCAGAAAAGCACGAACCCCCAACCGGTCGCCCTTCGACCGAGATCGAGAGCGATCAGAGCCGCGGCCACCATCGTTCCGATGGCCGCGATCCACTCGAGGGGTCCGTTCATTCGCGCGCTCCTGTCTTCGGTTTGGCTCGACACCAACCGAGGGGGAGGACAGGCGTTCCGGGTAATCAGCCCGCTGCGGCGCTCAGCCTTGCAATCTGATCGTCGCTCAAGTCCACGCGGGTGAATTCGAGCAACTCGTGAAGCTGCTCCGCCGTGCGGGCGCTGGCGATCGGCGCGGGTATGCCCGGCTGGCGAACTAGCCACGCCAGCGCGATTGCGGCGAGACTTGCGCCCGTTTCCGCGGCCACTTCGTCGAGGGCCGCGAGCACTTGCGGGCCGTTGGCGCCGGCCAGCTGCCTCGCGCGGTCGCCGCGGACCGACTTCGCAAAGTCGGCATCGGTACGATACTTTCCGGTCAGGTAACCCGATGCCAGCCCGAAGAACGGAAGCATGACCAGCCCCCGATCGACCACGACACCTTGCAGCGCAGGCCCATAGGCGTCCCGTGAGACGAGATTGTATTCGTTCTGAAGCGCCTCGAACGATGCCGCTCCGCTCGCTGCGGCATGGTCCAGCGCGGCGAGAAGGCGATGCTCGTCGAAGTTCGAAGCACCCAGGCTGAGCACCTTGCCGCTGCGAACCGCGCCATCGAACGCCTCGACGATCTGCTCGATCGGCAGCTCGGGATAGTCCTTGTGCGCGTAATAGAGGTCGACCCGATCGGTCCGCAGGCGTTCGAGGGATGCATCGAGCGATTGGATTACACGGGCAGGTTCGTACAACTCGCTTCCGCCAAGCATTCCCGTCTTGGTGTGCAGGCGCATGTCGTCACGGACGCCGCGGCTTTCGAGCCATTCGCCAAGGACGGTTTCCGATTCGCCCCCCTGGTGGCCCGGCACCCAGGCCGAATAAACATCGGCCGTGTCGATCATCCGGCCGCCGGCCTCGTAGAAGGCGTCGAGCACCGCGAAGGCCTCGTCGCCCTTCGACGTGAAGCCGAACACGTTTCCGCCGAGCACCAGCGGAATGCCGGAAACAAAGCCATGCGCGCTCATGCGAACTGCTCGCTCACCGTCAGCAAGGCCATTGCGGCCTTGGCTGCTTCGCCGCCCTTATCCTTCTGGGCGGGATCCGCGCGGACCAGAGCCTGCGCTTCGTTCTCGACCGTCAGGATGCCATTGCCGATGGGCACGCCGTCCATTGTCAAGGCCATGATGCCGCGCGCGCTCTCGCCTGCCACGATCTCGAAGTGATAGGTTTCGCCCCGGATAACCACTCCGATCGCGACGAAACCATCGTACCGGTCGCTTTCGGCGGCCATCGCAATGGCGCCTGGAATTTCCAGGGCGCCGGGAACGGTCATGACCTCGAAGGAATGGTCGCTGCGCTCAAGCTCCGCGCGAGCACCGGCGACGAGCATGTCGTTGAGGTGGTCGTAGAACCGCGCTTCGACGATCAGGAATTTGGCCACCTGTATCTCCAGAGAATCTCACCCAAAGGATTTGGGCCCGTTTTCCTTGGAAGCAGTCGGGTCGCGGGGTCAAGCTACCCGGTCGATCGCTTGGCCGTGAATGTAGCGCTTGCGCCAGTTACCGATTTGCGCTGTCTTGCGACCGGGAAGAGCATAAAGTTGCGTACCGGGTTGTCGCGTCAACGAAAAACTGTGGTCGTACGAAACGTTTGCCTAGGCAACATCTGTTCGGGAGCACATATATGTCAATATCCAGAAACTTACTGAAGATACTCGCCGTTGGCGCGCTCGTGTTGCCTATGCACGCTGCTTCGCAATCGCGCGGCTAGATGACATTCTACAGCCAGATCGGATTCGGCGGACAGACGTACACGGTCACCGGCCCGCGCGAGAATGTCCGCATTCCTTTCACCGTCCGCAGCGCGCGACTCGCGCGGGGCGAAACGTGGGAAGTCTGCACGGATAATTCGTACCGGGGCCGCTGCAACCTGGTGAACGAGGATCAGGGCAACGTGGCCTGGATCGTCGGCTCCGTTCGACCTGCGGCAGGAACGCTGCCCACGCCCCAGCCAGGCTCTTCGGAATTGACGCTCTACAGTCAGATCGGGTTTCGCGGGCAAAGCTACACCGTAACGGGTCCGCGCACGTCCATCCGCATTCCCTTCACGGCCCGGAGCGCCCGCATGACCGGGGGCGGGACCTGGGAAATCTGCACCAGCACCGACTATCGCGGCCGCTGCAATACCGTGAGCGAGGATCAGGGCAACGTCGCGTGGGTCGTCGGTTCTGCCCGTCCGGCGGGTGGCGCCACACCGCTTCCTCCCGCGAACCAGTCGTCGCTGCGTGGGATGGCGTCGGCTTAATTCCCGCAACCGTCCGATTTCCGCGGCCGGGTTCTGGCGTGCAACCGTTCGAACGCGACCGGCGCATGTGCATCCCAGACCGCCGATCGGTTCTGCGTCAGCCAAGGCTGGACCACTTCCAAGCATGAACTGATGGAGACCGTCGGCGGCCGGGTTTACCTTTCCGACGTGCTCTGCACCCGCGCGCGTTGAAAAGGGGAAAGACCATGAAAAAGGTGTTTGGAGCGGTTCTTCTGACCGCTGCACTGGCTGGATGTGCGACGATCGGTCCGGTTCGCCGCGTGGCTTATGTCTGCGAGAGCGGAACGGCGCTCGACGTGCTTTATACGGGTGAAACGGCACGGATCATGGCCACGGTGGGAAAGCCGATCGTCCTGCAGCAGCGAGAGACGGGTTCCGGGTTCTGGTATGAATCACCGACTCACTCGCTGCGCGGCAAAGGTGAGGAGGTCACATATACGGTCGGCCGAATGGCTCCGATGACCTGCCGCGAGGATAGGCGTCAGCCGCGCTGAACGTTGCCGAATTTTCGCCGTGGGTGTGGCGGACAGGGTGGGATTCGAACCCACGGTGAGCTTGCACCCACGGCGGTTTTCAAGACCGCTGCCTTAAACCACTCGGCCACCTGTCCGACAAAGCGAGCGGTTAGCGAGACGGATTGCGATTGTCACGAACCGATTGTGGTTTGCGCCGTTGTACCCCCTGTGCGACAAAGCCTGATGCGTTTGACTCTCCTTGCAATTTCGGCGTCGCTGGCCGTCGCCTGTTCGCCTGCCCCATCGACCGCGCAGGACATGTCGTTCGACGCGTATCTTCAGGTCCTTATCGCCCGGGCCCGCGCCGAAGGGGTCAGCGAGCCCACGATCCAGCGGATGACGTATGACCTGACACCCAACAGCCGGGTGATCGAACTCGATCGCGCGCAGCCGGGCACGCCTTCGTCGAGCGGCAGCTTTCCGCGCCTGCAGACCTATCTCGATCGGCACGTCGATGCTTCCCGGATCAATGGCGGGCGTCGCAATTATCAGGCACTCGGCCCTCTCGCCTCGCAACTGGAGGCCCGTTACGGTGTGCCGGCCAAGATGCTGATCGCGATCTGGGGGCATGAAACGAACTACGGTAGTTACACCGGGGATTTCGACCTGGCACGCAGCTTGGCGACCCTCGCCTGGGAAGGCCGGCGCCGGGACCTGTTCGCGACCGAGTTCGTCGACCTGCTGAAGGTCGCCGATCTGGGCGTGAACCGGTCGACTCTCAAGGGAAGCTGGGCAGGCGCATTCGGATATCCGCAGTTCCTGCCCAGCATCTATCTCCGCCTGGCACAGGACGGCGACGGCGACGGACGACGCGATATCTGGACCAACCGGTCCGACACGCTGGCATCGATCGCCAACTACTTCCGCGACGCCGGCTGGCGCCGCGGCCAGCCTTGGGGCGTTCAGGCTAGCGTACCGTCGGGATTGGACTGGAACGCGCTCCGGTCGCCGATGAACTCGCCGGTCTGCAACAGCGTTCACCAGCGCCACAGTCGCTGGATGAGTGTCGGAGAGTGGAAGCGCATGGGCGTACAGCCACTCGCCAATCTGGACGATACCGTCACGGCGTCGCTATTCCAGCCAGACGGGCCGGGCACGCGCGCGTGGCTGTTGACCGCGAATTACCGGGTCATCCTCGAATACAACTGTTCGAACTACTATGCGATGAGCGTGGGCCTGCTCGCGGATGAGATCGCCCGCTAAATCTATCGCACGTCTAGCCGGGGACAGGCGGATGCGGCGCTCGCCAAGCTAAGGGGCGCTGGATATAGCGATCGGCGAGTCCATATCGCAGATTGAGCTGTCGGCATCACCGGTGGCGGGAGTATCGTTGACGACAACCGCAAAGTTTCTGCTTACTTGCGTTGCGCTGGTCGCCGGCAGCGGCGCCGCAAGCGCCGATCTCCCGAAGATCGAGCCGGCGGCTCCTCCTCCATTGGAGGTGCCTATCGCTCTGCTGGTGGATCTGTCTTCGGGCCAGACGCTGTACGCCCGCGAACCGGATCGCCGTTTCATGCCGGCGTCGATCACCAAAGTGATGACGGCCTTCACCGTCTTCGAAATGATCGCGGCCGGAAAGATTTCGCCCGAGCAGCAGTTGCTCGTCAATGACGAGATATGGTCGGACTGGCATGGCGTCGGATCGACCATGTTCCTGGCAAACCGGCAGCGCGTCACCGTCGATGCCCTCCTGTACGGAATCACCACCGTTTCAGCCAATGACGGTGCCGCCGTGCTCGCGCATGGGCTGGCCGGATCGCTCCCGGCGTGGAGCGAGCGCATGAATGCGACAGCGCGTTCGATCGGGATGCGCGACAGCCACTTCTCCACGCCGAACGGATGGATGGACGAAGGGCGTACTTTCACGACGGCCCGCGATCTCGCCACATTGGCGGAGGCGATGATCACGCGGCACCCGGCTCTCTACGAGCGATACTTCGGCAACCGTCGTTTGAAGTTCAACAATATCGAACAGCGCAATCACGATCCCGTGACCGGAGTGGTGGAGGGCGCGGACGGGATAAAGTCGGGCTTCACCAACCAGGCAGGGTTTGGGTTTCTGGGGAGCGCGGAGCGCGATGGTCGGAGGCTCGTCTCGATCGTGGCCGGATCGCCGACCGGGCGAATGCAGAAGGCCGCCTCGCGCGCTTTCCTCGAGTGGGGGTTCCGATCCTTCGAGGGTCATCCGCTGTTCGACCAGGGTGAAGTTGTGGGGGAAGCGCGCGTACAGGGAGGATCTGCCAGAACCGTGCCGCTCATCGCCCAGCGCCCGATCGGTTACGACCTTCCGGTCGGTCAGACCGCCAAGGTCACTCTATCGATCCGCTACGAAGGCCCGCTCCGCGCGCCCATTGCGCAGGGTGAACAGGTTGCCGAACTCGAGATAGCGGTCGAAGGCCTTCGCCCATCGCGTGTACCGCTCGTCGCGGCGCAGCCGATCGAGGAGGCCAACATCGCCGAAAGACTGGTGAACGGCGTGGCCGGCTTGTTCTGATGGCCCGCGGTCGGTTCATCGCGCTCGAGGGCGGGGAGGGTTGCGGGAAGTCCACCCAAGCACGACTGCTCGTGGACGCGCTGCGACACCGGGGCATCGCAGTCGAACTCACTCGCGAGCCCGGAGGAACGCCGGGCGCCGAGGCGATCAGGCGCCTTCTGCTGGATCCGCCTGGGGAAGGGTGGGGCCCGCAGGCCGAGGCGTTGTTGTTCGCGGCGGCCCGCGCCGATCACGTCGCCCGGCTGATTCGTCCGGCGATCGAAGAGGGACGCTGGGTCGTATCGGATCGTTTCGTCGATTCGAGCCGCGCATATCAGGGTGGGGCAGGGGGCATCGGTGACGAAGTCGTGCAGGCGCTTCATGCAATCGGCAGCGACGGCCTTCGCCCCGATCTGACGATTATTTTGACCGTCGACGCTGAAACGGCCCTGGAGCGCACGCGCTTGCGCGATGGCGACGTGGGCGATGCGATCGGGAATCGGGATGCACCCTACCACCGTGCCGTCAGCGATACGTTCGCACGATTGGCCGGAGAAAGCCCATCGGACTTTGCGATCATTCCGGGCGGTGAAGCGCCGGAAACGGTCCATCAGGCGATCATGCGCGCAATCGCACCGTTTATTGCGGAAGCGGCATGACCTTGATCGGTCACGATGCAGCCTGGCGCGAGTGGCGTGAAGGCCTCGCCGGTGAGAGGATGCATCATGCCTGGCTGCTGGCCGGCAAGAAGGGCCTCGGTAAAATGCATTTCGCGCTCGCGGCTGCTCGCGAACTCGTAGCCGAAACGGGAGTGCCGCAGCCGGTAGGTCAGCATCCCGATATCCTTGTTCTCACGAACCTTCCCAAAGACGACAAGGAAGAGAAGAAGCGCGACGACGGCAAGTCGTTCGAACTGGCGCGAAACATCAAGATCGCGCAAATTCGCGAAATGCAGCGGCGCCTGACGACGCGGCCAACGCTCGGCAGCCGACGCGTAGTAATCGTCGATCCGGCCGACGATATGGAAACGGGATCATCCAACGCTCTTCTCAAGAGCCTGGAAGAGCCTCCTGCGGGCACATTTTTCCTCCTCGTCGCGCATCGACCGGCGCGGCTGCTTCCCACCATCCGGTCGCGCTGCCGGCTCCTGCGATTTCCCACCCTGGACGACGCGGCAATTGCGCGGGTGGTTGCGGACCACGCGCCCGAAACGGATGGCGCAACCCGCGCAGCCGCCGTCGCGGCGGCGGCCGGATCGCCGGGAGCAGCGATCGAATTCGTGTCGCAAGACCTCGGTCCGGTCGACTCGCTGATGCGCGAGATCGCGCGTGCCGGCGATCCGGACTTCGAGTTGCGCGGCAAGCTCGCAGGCGAAATCGGTGCGCGACCGGACCGCGAACGCATGGCCGCCGTGCTCGATCTCGCTCGCGCTACATTGTCTCGAATGGCGGCCACGGCACCCCGAGCCGCCTTGCCCGCGATCGTCGATGCGCATGCAGACGTGGTCCGCCTTTCGGCGCAGGCTCCCACCCACAACTTCGACCCGGGCATTCTGGTCATGCAGATCGGTGGCTTGCTCGCCTCGGCAGCCGCCGCTAGCAGCCTGACCGATGCCTGACCCTTATTATCTCACCACCGCGATCAACTACCCCAACGGCAAGCCGCATATCGGCCATGCCTACGAAGCAATCGCTGCCGATGTGATCGCTCGGGTCAAAAAGGCGCAAGGTTTCGACGTTCGCCTTGTGACCGGGACGGATGAGCACGGGCTGAAAATGGACAAGACCGCGCGCGCTGCAGGGCGTGACACGCTCGAGTTCGCGGACGAAATGTCCGGATATTTCCGGCAGATGTGCGCCACACTTGGCATCGGCTACAGCGCGTTTCGGCGGACCACCGAAGCGCAGCACCACGCGGCGAGCCAAGCCTTGTGGCAAGCGATGGCAGACGCCGGCGACCTTTATCTCGATCGCTACGAAGGATGGTATTCGGTGCGCGACGAGGCCTTCTACGGCGAAGGCGAACTGGTCGACGGGGAGGGGGGTACGAAGCTTTCACCCCAAGGTACCCCTGTGGAATGGCAGGTCGAGGAGAGCTGGTTTTTCCGGCTGTCGAAGTATCGCGACTATCTGATCGAGCTGAACGAGACCCCGGGTTTCCTCGAGCCCGAGAGCCGGCGTAACGAAGTGCTCGCGTTTCTGAAGGGGAACGACCTTCGCGACCTGTCGGTAAGCCGCACCAGTTTCGACTGGGGTGTGCCCGTGCCGGGCAGCCCTGGCCACGTGATGTATGTGTGGGTCGACGCTCTGACGACATATCTGACCGGAATAGGTTTTCCGGAGCAAGAAGGGGAGTTCGACCGGTTCTGGCCCGCCGACCTGCACCTGATCGGCAAGGACATCGTCCGTTTCCACGCCGTCTACTGGCCGGCGTTCCTGAAAAGCGCGGGCCTCCCGGCTCCCAAGGCGATCTTCGGCCACGGCTTTCTCCTCCACCGCGGGGAAAAGATGTCGAAGTCCACAGGCAACGTGGTCGACCCGATCGAACTGGCGGAGCGATACGGGACCGATCAGTTGCGGTATTTTCTGCTCGCGGAAGTGCCGTTCGGGAAAGACGGCAGCTTCTCGGATGAAGCGATCGTGACACGCTGCAATGCCGAACTCGCGAACAGCTTCGGAAATCTGGCACAACGGGTTTTGTCGATGGTTTTCAAGAACCTGGAAGGCAGACTCACGGGCGATCTCCCTTTATCCCCGGCCGATGCGGAATTGTCCGCGGTGGTGGCAGGGGAGCTCGCCACGATGCAGGAACGCTTCCACGCCCTCGCCTTCAGCGAAGGGATCGAGGCTTGGATGCGCGCCGTATTCGCCTGCAACGCCTATGTCGACGACCAGGCTCCGTGGGCGTTGCGCAAGACCGATCCAGATCGAATGGCGGCAGTATTGATGACGCTGGTTCGGCAGGTCCGCGACCTGGCGATCGCCATCCGCCCGGTGGTACCGGGCAGCGTCGATTCACTGCTCGACCAGATGGGAATTGCGGTCGACGCACGGGACTTTGCAGCACTTCAAGACAAGGATTGGCTGTCGAAGCTCGCGTCGAATGGCGGCCGGATCGAACAACCGGTCGGGGTCTTTCCACGCCTCGAACTCGCTGCCGAAGAGGCTGCGTGAGGCTGATCGACAGCCATTGCCACCTCGAATACGAGGGCGTCGTCGAGGACCGGAGCGGTGTGCTCGATCGCGCCCGCGCGGCCGGTGTGACCGGTATGCTCAACATCTCGACCCGTCGGAGCGAATGGGATGCGGTCATCGGTACCGCGGCGGACAACTCGGATATCTGGGCCAGCGTGGGCATTCACCCGCACGAAGCCGATGGCCATGCCGACCTGGGCAGGGACGCATTGCTCGAAGCCGCCTCACACCCAAAGGTGATCAGCATCGGGGAAAGCGGCCTCGATTATTATTATGACAAGTCGGATCGGTCCGTGCAGCGCGATCTGTTCCGGATGCATATCGGCGTGGCGCGCGAAACTGGCCTGCCGATCATCATCCACACTCGCGATGCGGAAGAAGACACGGCGGCTATCCTGTCCGACGAGAGGGAGAAGGGCGCATTCCCGGCCCTGATCCACTGCTTTACCGCCTCGCGCGGATTTGCCCGTACCGTCCTCGACCTTGGCCTCTCGATATCCCTATCGGGAATAGTTACGTTCAAGAATGCGAAGGAACTTCAGGAAATCGCGAGAGAACTTCCCATCGAGAAGATGCTGGTCGAAACCGATAGCCCGTTCCTTGCCCCGATCCCGCATCGCGGCAGGCCGTGCGAACCTGCATTCGTGCGCGACACCGCCGCGTTCGTCGCGGATTTGCGTGGCACGGAACTCGAACACCTGGCGAACGAAACGAGCGACAACTTCTTCCGTTTGTTCGGAAAAGCGGCTGCATGAAGCTCCTCATGCTTGGGTCCGGCACGTCGACGGGTGTGCCGCGCATCGGTGACGACTGGGGTGAATGCGATCCCTCGGAGCCCCGGAACCGGCGGACCCGGGTATCGATCATGGTCGAAAACGCCGAGGGCCGCCGGTTGCTTGTCGATACTTCGACAGATCTTCGCCACCAGCTGCTCGCCAACGGGATAGACAAGGTCGACGGCGTTTTCTGGACGCACGATCATGCCGATCATTGTCACGGTATCGATGACTTGCGCGTGATGCGATACGATCGGTCGGGGCCGCTGCCTGCTTTTGCAGCGAACGAAACCGCCAGGCGATTGCGCGCTCGCTTCGGTTACATCTTTGCCGGTGAGCATGGGTATCCGACGATCTGCGAACTCAATACGCTGGAACGCCTACGGATATTCGCCGGGTTCGGCATCGGTCATTGCCAAATGCCTCACGGGCCGGCCAGGTCCACGGCATTTCGCTTCGATGCCGACGGGAAATCAATCGGTTATGCCACGGACTTCAGCGAGATCGTTCCGGCATTGGTCGAGCTTTTTCAGCGCGTCGACTTACTGGTTGTCGACTGCCTGCGCCGGCGGCCGCATCCTACGCACGCGCATCTCGACATGGCGCTGGAACTATCGCGAAAGTGCGCTGCAGGACGGACCGTCTTGACGCATCTCGACAAGTCGATGGATTATCGCACGCTGGCTGCCGAAGTGCCCAAGGGCGTCGAAGTCGGCTACGACGGCTTGGAGATCGTGCTGTGAGCGAATTCGGCGCTGTCCAGTTGATCGCACTTTTTGCGTGGCTGATCTTGGCCGGAAGCGCGGTCGCATCCTATCGGCTCGGTTGGAAGGAAGGCGTTCGCATCGGTCTGATCTGGGGAGGCATTTTCGTAGCGGTGTTTTTGATCTTCAGCATGGCGATGGGGTGAGAATGAACCTCTCCAGCCGAATTCGATTTAACATAATATATATTATCATCGCAGCATGTCCGAGCAGCTAGACCGCCTCCTCCGCATCATGGCGACCTTGCGCGACCCGGTGAGTGGTTGCGATTGGGATCGTGCGCAGCGATTCGAGACCATCGTCCCGCACACGATCGAGGAAGCATACGAAGTTGCCGACGCGGTTTCTCGCGGCGATCTTGCCGACATCCGGGATGAACTTGGCGACTTGCTGTTCCAAGTCGTCTTCCAGGCGCGGATAGCCGAGGAAGACGGTGCGTTTGCATTCGACGATGTCGCGCGCTCGATTGCCGACAAACTGGAAGCTCGCCATCCCCACATCTTTGGCGACGCCCCACCGCCGGGGGAAGCCCGTGACGCGCGCTGGGAAGCACTCAAGGCCGCCGAAAGGGACGCCAAGGGCGCAACCAGCGCGCTCGACGGAGTTGCGATGGCACTCCCGGCACTGATGCGGGCGGACAAGCTTCAAAAGCGCGCAGCCAGGGTGGGCTTCGATTGGCCGGACACCGAAGGTCCGGCCGAAAAGCTCGTCGAGGAAATGCGTGAACTAGCCGAAAGCGATGAGGCCGGCCGCATGGAGGAGGCGGGAGACCTTCTGTTCGCAGCGGTCAACCTGGTGCGGGCTCATGGCATCGCACCCGAAGACGCGCTGCGCGCTGCGAACGCGAAATTCGAGCGCCGCTTTCGCGCCATGGAACGGATGGCGGACGGAAATTTCGCCGACCGTTCGCTCGAAGAGCTGGAGAAACTCTGGCAGGCGGTCAAGGCATCCGAACGGTCATAGCGTCTCGAACTGCCCAAGCTCCTTTGGGTTGAGTCGAACCGCGAGCCTGCGCAACGGGCCTTCGGGTCCAGTACCCGCCTCACCCTCTTCCACCACGTCGCCATGTGCGTGGAGCCATGCGATCTGTCGTCCGGCGCTGGCAGGCAGGACGAATTCGTGAACCCTTGCGCCTTGCGTGAGCTGTTCGCCGAGGCGGGCAAGCAAATCGTCCACCCCCTGCCCCGATACGGCGGAGATGGCGACCGTCATATCGTCGGATGAAGCTGCAGCCGTCACATCTTCCGACGCTTCCGCAGACAGGAGATCGATCTTGTTCCAGACTTCGATGATCGGGATGTTTGCGCCCCCCTCCCCCTCGATCACGCCGAGATCGCCGAGCACCTCGAGAACCTGAGCCTTTTGCGCCTGTGTCGACGGGTTTGCGATGTCCCGCACATGGAGAATCAGGTCCGCCCCGGTTACCTCTTCCAGCGTCGCGCGGAATGCGGCCACGAGTTGGGTCGGCAAGTCGGAGATAAAGCCTACCGTGTCCGAAATGATCGCCTTCTCCACGCCGGGAAGCGCGATCGATCGCATCGTCGGGTCGAGTGTGGCGAACAGCAAATCCTCAGCCATCACCTCCGCCCCGGTCAGGCGGTTGAACAGGGTCGACTTGCCCGCATTCGTGTAGCCCACCAGCGCGATGATCGGCCAAGGCGCACGCCCGCGCCGTTCGCGGTGGAGTGCGCGGGTTTTCCGCACGCTTTCGAGTTCCTTGCGAAGGCGCGCCATCCGCTGGCGGATCATCCGTCGGTCGGCCTCGATCTGGGTTTCGCCGGGTCCGCCGAGAAAGCCGAATCCGCCGCGCTGACGCTCCAAGTGCGTCCATGACCGAACGAGGCGGCTCTGCTGGTAATCGAGGTGCGCTAATTCGACCTGCAGCCGGCCTTCGGCGGTCGCTGCTCGCTCGCCGAAAATTTCGAGGATCAGGCCGGTGCGATCAATGACCTTGCGCTTCAGGGCGTCTTCGAGATTACGCTGCTGGATCGGTGTCAGCGCACCGTCGATGACGACCAGTTCGGCCTCATGTTGCTCGCAGGCGATACGGATGTTGTCGACCTGGCCGGCGCCGAACAGAGTGCCGGGCCGAACCTGCCTGATCGGCAAGACGGACGCATCGGCGACCACGATGCCGATGGCAAGCGCAAGGCCGCACGCCTCCTCAAGCCGAGCCTCGGGCTCAAGATCATGGTGACGTCCACGCACGTCGGGACAAACGACAAGGGCCCGCGCGCCGCGCGAGACCTCTCCCATCAGGTTTTCGTCGAAACTCAGTCGCTGTCGCCTTCGAATTCGTCGGACAAATCGACCGCCGTCGCCGGCTGGATCGTCGATACCGCGTGCTTGTACGCAAGCTGCACGTATCCGTCGCGTTCCAGCAACGTGCAGAACAGGTCATAAGCGGCGATCTTGCCCTGAAGCATGACCCCGTTGACGAGGAACATGGTCACTTGAACGCCCGCCTCGCGAACGCGGCTCAGGAACACGTCCTGCAGCAAGCGCTGCTTCGCGCCCGATCCCTGGCTGGCGAACTGCGCCGCATCCAGCGGATTGGCCGGCATGATCGTCGAGACGGCATGCTTGTACACGAGTTGCGACTGCCCATCGCGGCGTAGCAGGATCGAGAAGTTGTCGAACCAGGTGACGATACCCTGGAGCTTTACCCCCTTAACGAGGAACATCGTGACCGGGGTCTTGTTCTTGCGCAAGAGGTTCAGGAACGCATCCTGAAGGGCCTGCTGCTTGCCACTCGAAGGCGGAGAAGCGGCTTCCTGATCGTCCTCCTTCGGAGGCTTCGGACGCGCGGACAACGTGCGGGAACTGGACACTTGAAACGTCTCCTGTTGTTGGCGGCCGCTTCTGCGGTCCGCAATCAGGCGAGAATTCTTTCGAACCCCCGCCGAAATCGCTGCCGAGTATGGCGCGCCCGCCTCAATTCGCAAATGCTTTTGCTGCACCTGCGTTCCAGAAGAAAATCTTGGCTAGTCCTCGTCGCGGCGATCGCCCATTCCCAGCAGCTTCAGCTTGCGATGAAGGGCGGAGCGTTCCATCCCGATAAAGCTCGCCGTTTTCGAGATATTTCCCGAAAACCGGCGGATCTGGATGTTCAGATATTCGCGTTCGAAACTCTCGCGCGCTTCGCGTAACGGGACACCCATCAACGACGAAACTGCGCCGCCCCCGCCCAGTCTGCTTCCCGTCACTTCGCCAGGAAGCATGTCCGCCTCGATCGTCTCGAGTCGCTCCCGCGGAGTGAGGATGATCGTTCTTTCTACGACGTTGCGCATCTGGCGGACGTTGCCGGGCCAGTCGTAGGCCTGAAGCGCGGCGACCGCTTCCTGGCTGACCAAGGGCGGCGGGATGCCCTGTTCCGCAGCGTATCGGGTAAAGAAGTGCTCGGCCAACGCAGGTATGTCGTCGCGGCGTTCGGCCAGCGACGGGATGGCGACCGGCACCACGTTGAGCCGGTAGAACAGGTCTTCGCGAAAGCGCTTCTCTTCCATTTCCCGCGCTAGATCGCGCGAACTGGACGACACCACCCTGACATCGACGCCGACCTGCCGATTGCCGCCGACGCGGACGAAGCTCTGCTCCGTGAGCACGCGCAGGATGCGCGCCTGCGTGGACAGCGGCATATCGGCCACTTCGTCGAGATACAGCGTTCCCCCGTCCGCCATTTCGAGCAGTCCGGGCCTGACCAGCTTGCCCTCGGCCTCCTCGCCGAACAGCTCCTGTTCGAACCGTTCGGGCGTGATGCGCGCGGAATTGACGATTACGAAGGCATTGTCGGCGCGCGGACTCCAGGAGTGAAGCAACCGTGCCGCGACTTCCTTGCCCGCCCCCGCCGGCCCGCTTATCAGGACGCGGCTTCCCGTGCTGGCCACCCGCTTCAATGTGGCGCGCACGGCATTGATCGCGGCCGAGTTGCCGGTGAATTCCTCGCCTCTTGCGAACCCTTCACGAAGGCGCGTGTTCTCGCGGCGAAGACGTTCGGTCTCGGTTGCCCGCTGGACCAGCAACAGCAGCTTTTCCGCTTCGAACGGCTTCTCGATAAAGTCCATCGCGCCGCGGCTGACGGCGCTGACGGCGGTGTCGATGTTACCGTGCCCGGAGAAGATGATGACCGGCAGTTCCGGTTCGCGCTTCTTGATTTCGTCGAGCACCTCCAGCCCATCCATCGGGCTGCCGTGCAACCAGACGTCGAGCAGGACGAGGCTTGGCCGGCGCTCGTCGACCGCGGCCAACGCAGTCGTACTGTCCCCGGCCGTTCGACATTCGTAACCTTCGTCGCTGAGAACGCCGGCGACGAGCTCGCGAATGTCGCGTTCGTCGTCGACGATCAGGATATCAAGCGCCATTGGTCCTCCAGACTGGTCATTCGGCTGCCACCGTGCCGCGTTCGGCAAGCGGATCACGGGCGAAGCGCAAGGTTACGCGCGTGCCTCCACGCGCTCCGTCCGCCGCATTGGCAAAGGTCATGTCGCCGCCGTGCTCCTCGACGATCTTGTTGACGATCGCGAGGCCAAGGCCCGTGCCCTTTTCGCGCGTCGTCACGTAAGGCTCGACTATGCGTTCGCGATCTTGCGGAAGGCCTACGCCGTTGTCGTCGACGCTAACGGAAACGAATTCGTCGGTCGACGAGAGCGCAACCGCGATCTTCCCGCGATAATCGGGTTCCGCGTTCCGCGCGCGCGCTTCGATCGCCTCCACCGCATTCTTGAGGACGTTGGTCATGGCCTGGCCGACCTGATGGCGGTCGCAGGCCATCGTGACCGCGGCCTCCGATCCCGGCTCGAAAGCAAAGTCGATGTGAGGATGGGCGACTTCCTGCAGGAACAGCGCCTGCTTGACGAGGTCCTGCGCGTCTTCGGGGCGAAAGACCGGCTTGGGCAAACGCGCAAAGCTGGAAAATTCGTCCACCATCTTCCTGAGATCGCCCACCTGCCGCACGATCGTATTGGTGAGTTCGTCGAACAGTTCACCGTCGGTATCGATCTGCTTGCGGTACCGCCGCTTGAGGCGCTCGGTAGCGAGCTGGATCGGAGTCAGCGGGTTCTTGATTTCGTGAGCGATGCGGCGTGCCACGTCGGACCAGGCGGCCTGTCGCTGATCGAGAATCTGCCGGGTAATGTCCTCGAACGTGATCACCCGACCATCGGGCGCATCGGCCACCTTGACCGCAAGGGTGAGCAGTTCACCGCCCTTGGTCCAGTTGACGATGCCGCTCGAAAGCCGCGCATCGGCGAGTGTCGCGAGCTGCGGTGCGACATCGGCCAGCGGGACGGCGGACGGGACCGGCCCCTTGTCGCCCAAGAGCAGTTCCTGTGCCGAACTGTTCATCAACAGAACGCGTCCCTCCCGATCGAGCGTCACGATCCCGGCGGAGATGGATTCGATCACCGCCTCGATGAACGCGCGCCGCTCTTCGAGCTGTCGGTTCGCGCCAAGCAGAGCCGCGGTCTGCTGCTCGATCTGGCCGACCATGCGATTGAACGCGCGATTGAGCATTCCGATCTCGTCAGAACCGGTCCGCCCTTCGACCCGCACGAAATCGCCAGCCCCTATCCTGCGCGCCGCCCCGACGAGTTGAGCCAGAGGCTCGACCTGCCGATCGGCAAATCGCAGCGCAAACCATACCGCAAGGCCAACGAGAAGAAGACTGACGAAGAAAAGCGCGAGGTTGAAGCGAAGCTGTATCTCACGGGCGCGATTTGTCAGTTGGTCGTAACCGCTCGCCACTGCGAGAGCGTTTCGCCATTGGCTGAAGCCTGACGATTCCGTATTTCGTGCCGTGTATAAGTAGACACCCGCCTCGGAATCGATCGGAACTAGTGCTTCGATGCGCGTCGGATTGCCGCTGGCAAAGACCGGCTCTCCTTCCATGAGAATTGGAATGGCTCGTTGGGCAAACCTCAGCGGCTCGTTATCGATCTGAAGGTTGGCGACTGCCGCAGTGCGAAGAGTGGCATTGTCCAATCGCTGCAATATCGCCGACTCATTGATATCACGAGAGAGCATTTGCTGGCTGTAGACGTCCGTAAAAAGCGGATCGCTCAAGTCCATGTTGCCAAGATAGTATCCAATGTCGCTTGCCATCGAGATGCTTTGCTGGCTCACCTGGAGCTGGTTCTGCTCGTAATACCCCTGCGCAAGATTGTTCGCATTCTGCATCACGCCGCGCGAATTGTCCGAGAACCAGAAATCCACTCCCGACTGGAACAGGAAAGCTGCGGACGCGGCGACGAGCAGGGTCGGCACTGCGGCAACCAGCGAAAAGAAGAATACCAGGCGCACGTGGAGGCGAGCCGTGGTTCCTTCCGCTCTCCTCAAGGCAAGCCAGCGACCGAACAGCACTATGAGTGCCATTGCAGGCACGAGAGTGCCGATCAGAAGACCCGCAACCTTGCGTGATGGCAGCAGCTGTCCGGTGGGAGGCGCACTCGTGAAAGTGTACCAGGTCGTCCAGGCCATGAAGGCAAAGGCCACCGCCGCCCCGACGGTCAGAACTGCAAACAGGTTGGCACGACGGCTCGCGACTATGAAGCGGCGCCTCCACCGCGGGATGCGATGCGCTGCTCCAGAGGGAGAATAATGATCGGCAACTGCCATCGTTGCCAGGTTACAACGGCACTGTTGCCAATATGCAAGTGCTTTTCGGCAATCCGGTCAGGCGGACCGTCCGCATGCGTCGGGATCGATCGACAAGTCGGTCAGCCGCTTGCGCAAGGTGTTGCGGTTGATCCCGAGCAGGCGGGCCGCGCGAAGCTGGTTGCCGCCGGTCTGCGTCAGGGCGTGCACGATCAGAGGGCGCTCGAATTCGGCCAGGGCATCCTCGTACAAATGCCCCTGACGGACGGGTGCGATCTTCAGCCACGATTCCAATGCGCCTGCGAAGCCGATCTCGGCGCCTCGCTCCGAAATCGCCTCCGGTGGGGTACCAAGCACCGCTTCGACCGTTTCGACGTCGATCGTCTCGTCGCGCGCCATCAGGGCGAGGCGATACATCGCATTGCGCAATTCGCGCACGTTTCCGCGCCACGGAAAACCTTCCAGCGCGGCGATCGCCGGATCGTCGATCCTTCTGCGCGGCAGTCCTTCGGATACGGCAAGTCCCAGGAAATGGCGCGCCAGGGCCGCGATATCGTCGCGCCGGTCGCGCAGGGGGGGAAGCTCGATCGGAACGACGCTCAGGCGATAGAACAGGTCCTCGCGGAAAGTGCCGGCGGCGATCATCGGGCCAAGGTTGCGGTTGGTCGCGGCCACGATGCGGACATCGACGGCGATCTCCTGACGCCCACCGACCCGCCTGATCCGTCCCGACTGCAGTGCTCTCAGAAGACGCGTCTGCGCCTCGATAGGCATGTCCCCGATCTCGTCCAGGAACAGGGTGCCGCCATTGGCCTGTTCGAACTTTCCGATCGCCTGCGCGATCGCGCCGGTAAAGGCCCCCTTCTCGTGTCCGAACAGTTCGCTTTCGATCAGGTCGTGCGGAATGGCGGCGGCGTTGACGGCCACGAATGGGCCCGACTTGCGGTGCCCCAGCTGGTGGATAGCCTCAGCGACCAGTTCCTTGCCCGTACCGGATTCGCCGAGGATCAGGACGGTCAGGTCGTTGCGGAGGACCCGCGTGATCATCCGATAGACGCCCTGCATCGCGCGGCTGCGGCCGACGAGAGGCAAGCCCTCCCCGCTCTCGTCGATTGTCGGAGCGACCTCGCTGCCACGCTGCCCGGCTGCCTGAACCACAGCTCGAACGAGTTCGTCGAGATCGAAGGGCTTGGGGAAGTATTCGAAGGCCGACAGTTCGGTCGCCCGGACCGCCGTATCGAGCGTGTTCTGCGCGGACAGCACGATGACCGGCATCGCAGGATGCCGCTCGCGCACGGCGCCCAGGCTGGCAAGGCCGTCTCCGTCGACAAGCACGACGTCCGTCAGCATGACCGAGTAAGACGTGTCCGCCAGTCGAGCGTCGCGCGAAGCGATCGAATCGACGCAGTCGACGTCGAAGCTCTCGTCCCCCAGCGCGGTGACGATCACGGTCGCGATCCCCGGATCGTCTTCGACCAACAGGATTTTGCCCGCCATCTGCCCTACCCTATCGTCCGTTTCGCCACCGGCAGGTGGATCCTGAAGTGCGTCAGGCCGGCCTTTTCATCCCGCTCGTGAGCGATACGCCCGTCCATATCCTGAACAAGTCGACGAACGAGCGCGAGGCCGAGTCCCTGCCCGCTTTTCTTGCTGCTGACGAAGGGTTCGAATACGTGCCCTCGCAATTCGGGGTCTATGCCGGGACCGTTGTCGCTGACCGTCAGTTCGATCGGCAATCGCACCGAACGCCCCGGCCGGATCGCGTTGAAGATCAGTCCGCTGACGTAACGTGTGCGGACGGTGATCCGAGAGCCGGGCTTGTCGGCGCAAGCATCGCGCGCGTTGGCCAGCAGATTTATGACGACCTGTTCGAGGGCGCCCTCGTTTCCCAGAACGGAGGGAAGCGACGGATCGAACTCCTCTTCCAGCTCCACGCCTTTCAGCCCGCCCCCACGAACCGTGCCGATGGCGCGGCGCACCGCCTCGTGCAGGTTGAGGGGCGCATTCGGTTCGGCACCGCGCGCGCCGATGCGCTGCATGCGATCGATCAGCGAAGCTATCCGCGAGACTTCGGTGGCGATCAGGTCAGCCAGCGGCCTGTCCTTCGCGTCCAGCTTGCGCGCGATAAGCTGTCCCGCGCCCCGGATTGCAGCGAGCGGGTTCTTGATTTCGTGAGCAAGGACCGCAGGGGCGCTCAGGCTGCCTGCGCTGGCTTCGTCACCCATCTCGTCCTGGCCGGCATCGGACAGGGTAACGACACGCCAACCAGGGTGCGCGGCGAGCGGGGATACCGAAAAGTTCACCCGGCGGTCCGTCTCGCCCGCGCGGATGATCACTCCTCGCGCAACGAGCGGCGCTGAATCCTCTCGGGAATGGGCGGCCACACGCGGATCATCGATCTTCACCACATCGAAAAGCGGCGAACCGATCATTCTATGGGCGCTGCGCCCCAGCATTTCTTCGCTCGCCGGATTCGCCTCCACGATGGTCATGTCGGGATCGAGCAGAAGAACGGAGAAGACCAGTCCCGCCACCTGCTCGCGCGGGGATGGCGTTTCCTCGGGCATCGCGCCCGCTTCGGTCACGCCGCCTTCCGCAGCAACAGCGGTTCGTAGAAGCGATCGATCTCTCCGAGGACTTGCGCCGGATCGTCGACGAAGTTGACCTTGTTGCGGAACTCTGCGGAACCGTGGAGGCCCTTGGTATACCACCCGATATGCTTGCGGGCCATCTTCACGCCCGTGTCGGTTCCATAGTGATCCAGCATCGCGCGGTAATGCTCGACCATCGTGGCATGCTGCTCGTCGAGCGAGGGGTCGGCCAGCGCCTCGCCCGTGCGCCACCAGTGCATCACCTGCCCAAGCAGCCATGGCCGTCCATAGGCGCCACGACCGATCATGAGGCCGTCCGCGCCGGATTGCTCGAGCGCCTTCGCCGCGTCGGGGATCGAGCAGATGTCGCCGTTCACGATTACCGGGATCGAGACCGCGTCCCTAACCTTGCGGACGAATGCCCAGTCGGCCTCGCCCTTGTACATCTGATTGCGGGTCCGGCCGTGCACCGTGATCATCTGCACGCCGAGATCCTCGGCGATGCGCGACAATTCGGGGGCGTTGAGGCTGTCGTGGTCCCACCCCATCCGCATCTTGACAGTAACCGGCACATCGACGGCTTTAACCGTCGCTTCCATGAGGCGGACCGCCAGCGGCACCTCACGCATCAGCGCGCTACCGGCAAGTTGGCCGACGACCTTGCGAACCGGGCATCCGAAGTTGATGTCGATGATCGCGGCGCCGCGATCCGCTGCCAGCTTTGCGGCCTCCCCCATCGAAACCGGATCGCAACCGACGAGCTGCATCGAAACCGGATCCTCGATCGGTGCCCATGCGGCTTTCTGGATCGACTGCCGCGTTTCGCGGATCGCCGCCTCGCTGGCGATCATTTCGGTCACGTTGAGGCCCGAGCCGTAGCGACGGACGAGTGTCCGGAACGGAAGGTCCGTCACCCCGGTCATCGGCGCGAGCACGACGGGCATGTCAATTTCCATCGGACCAACCCGGATCGGCCGCACGGGCGGAGGAAGAGGAAGCGCGCTCATTGGAAGGAATGCCTAAAATTTGGGCAGCGCATAGTGGATTGAAGGACCGCGTGCAAGGAGGTAGCGCACGGGGAGCAATGGGCACCCTTCCCTCTTTCGCAGCCGTCGTGGTCGCGGCCGGCCAAGGGCTTCGTGCAGGACAGCCCGTGCCCAAGCAGTTCGCCAACTGGCGCGGCAAGCCCGTGGTCAGGCATTCGGTCGAGGCGCTGCTGAACGCAGGTGCGAAGCAGGTGGTCGTAGCGATACCCGGGGGTGCGGACGACATGGCGATCGCTGCCCTGTCCGGGCTCGACGTGGCGCTCGCCACGGGTGGCGCGACACGGCAGGAATCCGTGCAGCGGGCGCTCGAAGCGATCGGAGCGACGGACCGCGTCCTGATCCACGATGCCGCTCGCCCGTCCCTCTCCCGACCCGTCATCGAGCGACTGCTTCGAGCTCTCGATAAGTACCCGGGCGCCATCCCGGTGCTCCCCGTTGTCGACAGTTTGGCAGTCGATCTTGGCGGCGTGATGAGCGGCTCTGCCGACCGGTCGACCTTGCGACGGGTACAAACTCCGCAGGCTTTCCGCTTCGCGGATATCCTGTCGGCGCATCGCGCCTGGACCGGCGAGCCGACCGCGGGAGACGATGCGCAGGTGCTGCGCGCGGCAGGCGGCACCGTCGCGCTGGTCGAGGGTGACGAGGCGCTCGCCAAACTGACGTTCGCAGGAGATTTCGTGGACCAAGTCTTGCCCGTCCGCATCGGCACCGGTTTCGATGTGCATCGTCTCGCTCCCGGCGAAGAGCTTTGGCTCTGTGGGGTCCGCATCGAACACGAATTCGGCCTGGCCGGGCACAGCGACGCCGATGTCGGCATCCACGCCCTCGTCGATGCGCTGCTGGGCGCGATTGGCGCAGGGGATATCGGTCAGCATTTTCCGCCCAGCGATCCGCAATGGAAGGGAGCGGATTCCGCGCGCTTCCTTCAGCATGCCACCAAGTTGGTGGGCGAAGCCGGCTACAGGGTCGGCAACATCGACGTGACACTCATCTGCGAAGCGCCCAAAATCGGCCCCCACCGCGATGCCATGCGCGACCGCCTTGCCCTGCTTGCCGGCATCGATGCAGGCGCGGTAAATGTGAAGGCTACTACGACCGAGCGGCTCGGCTTCGCCGGTCGCGGCGAAGGAATAGCCGCACAGGCCGTCGCCACCGTCATCGCCAATTCGTGAGGACTTTCGTGAACCGCTGCCACACCCTGATCGCCGCCGCCGCAATCGCCGCTTTGCTTCCAGCCCCGGCCCAGGCTCAGGCCGCCCGAACCTGCCTGACGGAACGAGAGGTCGCGCAAATGGCGATCTATTCTGTGCCATCGTTGGTCAGCGGGGTTCGGCAGAAATGTTCTGCGCGGCTTTCCTCGAGCGGCTTCCTCGCCACCCGCGGGGATTCATTCGCGCAGAAGTATGCCGCCCTGCAAAACGAGACGTGGCCGGTCGCCAAGTCGGCGTTGTTGAAGTTTGTCGGCGGAGCATCGAGCCAGGCGAATTCGAACGACCCGGTCGCGATGTTCGCCTCTCTGCCGGACGAGGCCGTGCGCCCGATGGTCGATGCCATGATCGCCCAGAAGGTGGGGGATTCGGTGAAGCCCAGTCATTGCGCCAACGTCGAGCGGGGTATGCAACTCGCTTCGGTCATGAACCCGCGTGACAGCGGCGCGATGATCGCGTTCGTCATGGCCGTGGCCAAACCCAAGAACTCCCCGATCTGTCCGGCCAGATCGTGAGCTATCTACTGCCTTCGGACATCGTGGCGCTCGCCCGGCGTGTGATTGAGGAAAACGCCAAGATCGGGCGCCGGGTCGCGCTTGCCGAAAGCTGCACCGGGGGACTGGTCGCCGCAGCGCTCACCGAAATTCCGGGCTCCTCGGCGGTACTCGACCGGGGTTTCGTGACGTATTCCAACGAGGCCAAGCAAGAGGACCTGTCGGTCTCCAGCGAGATAATCGAGACTTTCGGCGCGGTCTCGATCGCGTGTGTCTGGGCCATGGCGCAGGGCGCGCTCAAGCATTCCAACGCCGATGTTGCAGTGGCGATAAGCGGGGTTGCGGGGCCGGACGGCGGAACTCCGCTTAAGCCGGTAGGTACGGTCGTCTTTGCCCGTGCCACGCGCGAAGGCGGCGCCGAACCGGACGGCGAGCTACGTCAACTTGACGGCGGATCGCGTTCGGAAATCCGTCGTCAGGCGACGCTGGCCGCGCTGGAACTGCTGCTGCCGTAAAGCGCGTGCGCCCGCGTTTCGAACGCGGCCACCATCTTTCGGAAGGCACGGTCGAAGTATTGGCCCGCCAGCGCTTCGAACACGGCGTTGCGGAACGTGAACTCGACACAGAAATCGACCTCGCAGCCGCCGTCCGGAAGGGGGCGGAACAGCCACCGGTTGTCGAGATCCTTCATGGGGCCGTCGAGATAATGCACCTCGATCCGGTCGGGTCGCTGTTTGACGACCCGCGACGTGAACTTCTCGCGCAACTGCTTGAAGCCGACGAGCATGTCGGCGACCATCTCGGTTTCGCTGTCGGACCGCACCCGGGTGGCCACGACCCACGGCAGGAATTCCTGATAGCGGGCAACATCCGCCACCAGGTCGAACATCTGTTCGGCCGAATAGGGTAGCGTGTGGACGTTGTGGATTCCCGGCATCAGCGCAGCTGCCGCACAAGCTTCTCCTCGCGAGCGGCACGCATCGCCGCGAAATCGTCGCCGGCGTGATAGCTGGACCGGGTCAGCGGGCTGGCTGCGACCTGCAGGAAGCCCTTGGCGCGCGCGATCGCTCCGTATGCTCCAAATGCCTTCGGCGTGACGAACTCTTCGACCTTGGCATGACGGGGAGTCGGCTGGAGATACTGGCCCATTGTGATGAAATCTACGTCGGCAGAACGCATATCATCCATCACTTGATGAACCTCGAGCCGCTGCTCGCCCAGCCCCAGCATGATGCCGCTCTTCGTGAAAATGCGCGGATCGTGGGCCTTCACTTCCTCGAGAAGGCGGAGCGAAGCGTAATATCGCGCACCGGGGCGGATCGTGGGATAGAGACGCGGCACGGTTTCGAGGTTGTGGTTGTAAACGTCCGGCCCGGCTTCGCAAATCGCCTCGACAGCGGGGCGCATCTTGTTGCGGAAGTCCGGGGTCAGGATTTCGATCGTGGTATCCGGCGTCTCGCGGCGCAGCGCCTCGATAACCTTGACGAACTGGCCGGCTCCGCCATCGGGAAGATCATCGCGATCGACGCTGGTTACGACGATGTGGGTCAGTCCCAGCTTGGCGGCGGCGACAGCCACATGCGCCGGCTCGAGCGGATCGACCGTGCGCGGCATCCCCGTCTTGACGTTGCAGAACGCGCAGGCCCGCGTGCACACATCGCCGAGGATCATCACCGTGGCGTGCTTCTTCGTCCAGCATTCGCCGATGTTCGGGCACGCGGCTTCTTCGCACACGGTATTGAGCGAAAGATCGCGCATGAGTTGGCGCGTTTCGTGATAGCCCTTGCTCACCGGCGCCTTTACGCGGATCCAGTCGGGCTTGCGCTGGCGTTCGGGACGCGCGGGCATCTGCGGGGCGGACGCGAGGTCGTTCATGGCCCGCCACTTAGGCGCGGGACTTGTCAGGTGCAATGCCGTGAGGCATCGGCAGGACCATGACTACGTCTCCATCGATAGAACTTGCCGGCCTTATCGAAGGCTACCGCCGCTTCCGCGAGACGGGCTGGAATCCCCGCCGCGAACGCTGGGCCGCGCTCGGCACGGGACAGGAACCGCGCGTCATGGTCATCGCGTGCTCCGACAGCCGGGTCGATCCAGCACAGATATTCGACGTCGATCCGGGTACGATATTCGTCGTCCGCAACGTCGCGGCGATGGTTCCGCCTTTCGAGACTACACCTGGCCACCACGGCGTTTCGGCCGCGCTCGAGTTCGCGGTTCAATTTCTCAAGGTCCGCGAAATCGTCGTGATGGGCCATGGTCTGTGCGGTGGCTGCAAGGCGGCTTTGACCCAGTCGATGCACGGCACCGAGCCGGGCAAAGGCGGGTTCATCGCCGACTGGATCGACCTGCTCGATGATGCCCGTGCCGAAGTGGTCGCCAAACACGGCACCGAGGGCCGCGACGCCGAACGCGCGATGGAGCTGGCTGGGGTAAAAGTCAGCCTCGCCAACCTGCGGACATTCCCGTGCGTTTCGGAACTGGAATCGCGCGGCAAGTTGCGCCTTCGCGGTACCTTTTTCGCCATAACCGACGGTGTGCTTCACCTGCTCGACGAAGGCACGGGCGACTTCTCGCCCGTGGCCTAGGCCTGTTGCGTAATAGCGGGCGCAGGCCCATTGATCGGCGGATGGATACGAACGACAACTTGAAGAACATCGCTTTGCTGATCGACGCGGACAACACCCAACCCGCTGCGATCGATCCGGTGCTGACCGTCATGGCCGAACTGGGCCAGGTCAACATCCGCCGCGCATATGGCAATTTTGCCAAGGGCAATCTGGCCAAATGGGACACGATAACAAATCGGTTCGGGATCAGGCCGCAGCAACAGTTCGACGTGTCGAAGGGCAAGAACGCCACGGACATGGCAATGACGATCGACGCGATCGACCTGCTTTACCAAGGCAAGGTCGATGGCTTCGGGATCATGAGTTCCGACAGCGACTTCACCCCGCTCGTTACTCGCCTCAGGCAGGACGGCATTGTCGTTTACGGATTCGGAAGCGGCAAGACACCGCAGTCGTTCAAGTCGGTCTGCACACGCTTCATCGACATCGACCAGCTGATCAAGACTGCGGCGACCGAAGGCAATTCGGCGCCCGATTCCGCGCAGACGGTTGCAGCGGACACCGAGCTCATGGAGTTGATCGGTGCGGCCTACAAGGAATCGAAGCGCGACGACGAAGGCTGGGCAAAGGTCCAGCAGGTCGGCCAGATCGCCGGCAACCGATCCAGCTTCGACGTACGAAACTATGGCTTCAACAGCCTGTCTGCGATGTTCCGCAGCCTCGGCAATTTCAAGGTCGAGCGCCGCGACGATGGTCAGCTATGGGTGAAGCGGCTGCGCTGACAAACGAAAACGGGCGCGAGTAAGCTAAGACCCGCGCCCGACTGTAGTTTTCGCGAGAGATCAGGAAGCGGCGGCTACCGCCGTACCAGCCTTCTGCGCTGCATAGACGCTCCAAAGCTGTGCAATCGGCTGACGCTCGCCCTGAACCTTCGCAAAGGTCGCCTGCGCCTCAGCCAGCTTACCTTGGTCGACCTGAGCGATGCCTAGCCGGGTGAGGACGCGCGCCGTGTCCACACCGGTCTTGCCCAGCGCCATCTGGTAGAACTCCTCGGCCTTTGCCGGCTGGTTATAGCTGAGGAAGACATCACCCGCCGACATGGCCGTTGCGGCAGTGGAGGAGGCGGCGCGCGCGTCGCGCTCCAGCGCCGGGAGTTCGGCCATGTCGGCTTTGACCCGATTTGAAGCAATGGTGCGCGCTTCGTTGACGAAAACGTCGCCCGACTTGAGCATTCCTGCTGCCGTACCGGCCTCGATTACGCGCTGGGTCTCGCCCGGAAACCGGCGAGCATCGGACGCTTCGATGTAGTCGACATAGTCCCGCTCGGTCCGCATCGCATCGGCGCGCATGGCAAGACGCATAAGGTCGAGGAGTTCCTGCCCTTCGTAGTTGCGGAAGTTACGCTGGATGGCAATCGCATCGCCCCAGCTTGCTTTCGAAGGGTAGTTTTGAGCGTACAGCGCCGAATACTTGAGCGATTGCGGCTCGAGCTTGCCCTGATACGCTTGCGACAGGCCACGCTTCAGCCAGGTGTCGGGAATTTTCTCTCCCGCTGCCGTCTTGCGTGCGATCGCCTTATCCAGCGCGTCGAGACCGACACCTGCCTGATCTTGTGCGAAATAGGTTTCGGCAATCAACAGCTCGGCATCGCCTTGATAACCAGCAGCGACTGCCTGTTCGGCGCGCGTGCGAGCGGCGGCCCAATCCTTGGCATTGTAGGCGAGCTGTGCAGCGGCAAAGCTGTTGCGCGCAAGGTCTCCCGCAGGAGTCTTGCCACTGTCGAGCATCATGTCGAGACCCTGGCGCTGCAGAGGAACGTCGCTCGACTTGGCGCCGACGTTGAACGTCAACTGTCCCGCAGCGAACTTGTCGTCGGGGGTTTCGGCTGCCGCCGTCACGGCCGGCAGTTGCGCCTTGGCGGCGGCGAGATCGGTACCGTCGGTGACGATCTTCGACACGGGCTGGTAGGCGGCGATGAACGCCTTAGAATAATTTGCCTTCGGCGCTTCCTGCTCCTTGCCCTTCTTCTGGGCGAACGCGGGGGTGGCCGCAGCCGTCATGCCGACGGCGGCAGTTGTCGCGAGTGCGACAGCGAAAGCGAGCCGCGAGGCGGCCGGACGAATCTTTGGCATCGAGTGGTCTCCCATGAGTGGACTCGGCCCCGCTGAGGGCCTCCTGCCGATACGAAAACGCGCTAGTGGCCAATCGTGTCCGACAATGCAATCCACCTACCTTTGCGGCCGTGAACGCCCTTTGAACGGCGATTTCAGGCCGCCGACAGCGGTTGCACCCACTGTCCTTCACTCTTATGTGGAAAACGGCCTCGATGAGGTGCCAACAGGCCCTCGCAAACTGGCGGTTTCCGCCCCCTTGCCCTAGGCGAATATCAGCCCGCTGCGCCTTTGCGCGCGCCACCGAAACGGCAGTACCTTGAGCGACGAAACCGACACCCTGAACCCGCCCGCATCGCCGGTCGAATATACTCGCATCGACATCGTCGACGAGATGAAGACCAGCTACCTCGATTACGCGATGAGCGTGATCGTGGCGCGCGCCTTGCCCGATGTTCGCGACGGGCTGAAGCCAGTTCACCGCCGGATACTCTTCGCCAGCAACGAGGGCGGTTTCGTCGCCGGGCGCCCTTATCGCAAGAGCGCCAAGATCGTCGGCGACGTGATGGGCAACTACCACCCGCACGGCGACAGCGCGATCTACGACGCGCTGGCCCGCATGGTGCAGCCTTGGTCGCTGCGCGTCCCGCTCATCGACGGCCAGGGCAACTTCGGCTCGATGGACCCCGATCCGCCGGCCTCGATGCGCTACACCGAGGCGCGCCTGGCTCGCGTCGCCAATTCGCTGCTCGACGATCTCGACAAGGACACGGTCGATTTCGCCGACAACTACGACGGTTCGCGCAAGGAACCGACGGTTCTTCCCGCCCGGTTCCCCAACCTCCTGGTCAACGGCGCCGGCGGCATCGCCGTCGGCATGGCGACCAACATCCCGCCGCACAATCTGGGCGAAGTGATCGACGGTTGCCTTGCGCTGATCGACGATCCGTTGATGGCGCCCGAGGCGCTGATGGAAATCATCCCTGGCCCGGACTTCCCCACGGCACCCCTGATCCTCGGCCAGTCGGGCGCGAAATCCGCCTATCTGACCGGACGCGGATCGATCCTGATGCGCGCGCGGCACACAATCGAGCGTGGGCGAGGCGACCGGGAATCGATCGTCTTTACGTCGATTCCCTATCAGGTCGGCAAGGCCGGTCTGGTCGAGAAGATCGCCGACGCCGCGAAGGAAAAGCGGATCGAGGGCATCTCCGACATTCGCGACGAGTCGAATCGCAATGGCGTTCGCGTGGTCATCGACCTCAAGCGTGACGCCACGGCCGAGGTCGTGCTCAATCAGATCTGGCGCCATACCCCGGCGCAGGCGAGCTTCCCCGCCAACATGCTGGCGATCCGCGGCGGACGCCCGGAAACGCTCGGCCTGAAGGATATCCTGCAGGCCTTCATCACGTTCCGAGAGGAAGTGATCACCCGCCGGACCAAGTTCGAACTGGCGAAGGCGCGGGACCGGGCCCACATCCTGCTCGGCCTGGTGGTCGCGGTATCCAACCTCGACGAAGTGGTCGCCATGATCCGCGGTTCGTCCAATCCGGCGGAAGCACGCGGGAAGTTGCTCGCCAAGGAGTGGCCGATCGGCGACATCGCGCAGTATATTGCGCTGGTCGAAGCGATCGAGCCAAGCGAGGAACAGCACGGCGGCAGTTACAAGCTGTCAGAACGTCAGGTTCGGGCGATCCTCGAACTCCGCCTCCACCGACTTACGGCGCTCGGTCGCGACGAGATCGGTGGCGAACTCAACGAACTGGCCGCCGCAATCGAGGAATACCTCTCGATCCTGGGCGACCGGGGCAAGCTTTACGATGTCATGCGCGCGGAACTGCGGGAGATCCGCGATCTTTATGCGACACCCCGCGTCAGCGAGATCGCGCCCGCGTGGGACGGCCTCGACGACGAGGATTTGATCGAGCGCGACGAGATGGTCGTGACCGTGACACTCGACGGATACATCAAGCGCACCCCGCTATCGACTTTCCGTGCCCAGCACCGAGGCGGCAAGGGCCGCGCCGGCATGGCGACGAAGGAAGAGGATGCTGTGTCGAACATGTTCGTCACCAGCACGCATAACCCGGTCCTGTTCTTCTCCACTGCGGGCAAGGTCTATCGGCTTAAGGTCTGGAAGCTGCCCGAAGGCGGACCGACGACGCGGGGCCGGCCGATCGTCAACCTCCTGCCAGCACTAGATGATGGCGAAACGATCCGCACCGTGCTGCCTTTGCCCGAGGACGAGAGCAGCTGGGGCGCACTCAACGTCGTGTTCGCCACCGCCAAGGGCAACGTGCGCCGCAACAGCATGGACGCGTTCGCCAACATCCCGACCAACGGCAAGTTCGCCATGAAGTTCGAGGATGATAGCGAAGATCGTCTGATCGGCGTCGCGCTGCTGGAATCGGGTGATGACGTGCTACTCGCCACGCGCGACGGCAAGGCCATCCGTTTCGAAGGCGAGGACGTACGCGAGTTCGTCAGCCGCACCTCGACCGGTGTACGCGGCATGCGTTTGAAAGACACCGACGAAGTCGTCTCGCTCTCGATCCTTCACAGGGTCGGCACAGATCAGGAAGAGCGCGAGCAGTATCTGCGCTTCGCCCCTTGGAAGCCCGACAAGGAAGGCGAACCCGAGCTATCGGAGGAACGCTTCGACGAACTGGCCGCGAAGGAGCAGTTCATCCTGACTGTATGCGCCAACGGCTACGGCAAGGTCTCGTCTGCCTATGAATACCGGCGCATCAACCGCGGCGGCCAGGGTGTGACCAACATCGACAACATTGAACGGAACGGTCCGGTCGTTGCCAGTTTCCCGGTCCAGGACGGCCAGCAGCTGATGCTGGTAACCGATCAAGCCAAGCTCATCCGCATGCCTATGGACCTGCGACACCTTGCGCCCGATCCGGAGAATGCACCGCGCGCATTCCGGATCATCGGGCGCGGTTCGGCGGGACTCAAGCTGTTTGATGTCGCCAAGGGCGAGACGATCGTCAGCGCCGTACTGATCGACGAACAGGCCGAGCCCGAGAACGAGGCCGAGGAAATGGTCACGGAGGAAATGGTGTCGCGCGGCACCGAAGCGACCGAACCGTACACCTCGCCGCAGAGCGACGACGATATGCCGGAGGAGCCTGGCACGGAATGACATTGAATGGGCGGCGCCGCTCGCTGCGGTGCCGCCTCACGTCAGGCCTGGTGATCGGTCCTCAGCGTGCGGACCACTCCGGTAACGATCAGGAATTGCCCGGCGTAATAGAGCGGCCAGATTAGCCATTCGGCAATCCTGTACTCCAAGGCGTTGCCGAGCCGCGCGAAGATCAGCAGGTCGCTCGCCACAAACAGCAGCGCTCCGATTCCCACGTGATAGCGGCTGAACCGGCTCAGCCAAGCCGTCGCCGCCATCGCCGCGAGCGCAGCGGCATAGGTTACCGCGAGCGGATCGCGCGAGAGCAGCCACGCGAGCAGAGGGACGCCCACAAGCAGGGCGACCGCCGCCCCCTTCTGCGATCCGCTGGTCTGCGCCCGGCGATTGGAGAGATAAAGCGCGATCGCCACGAGATGGGAAATCAGGAACAGGCCGCCACCGAGTTCGGTCCTGAGTTCGATCCCCACGTCCCCTGCAGCCCCGATCGCCATAACTAATGCGATCAGGCGGGCGTTGCGGCCACTGGATCTGGCAAGCGCGTAGGCTGCCAGGACGGCAACCGACCCGCCTTTAAGGGCCATCAGGTAAACGCCGCCGAGCGCGCTATCGCTCAGCACCCAGAACGCCAGCGCCATCGCGATGCCGGCAGCCAGCCACGGCCGATGATCGATCAGTGCGCCCCGCGGCATTTCCATTCCCCCCCTCGTTGGAGCGCTGACTGCCCTTGAACTGCACCCCGTGCAAGCTCTAGGCGGCTGGCATGGCGCATGACATCCACATCATCGGCGGCGGGCTCGCCGGAAGCGAAGCGGCTTGGCAACTAGGCCGACGCGGGATTCGCGTCCGGCTGTCGGAAATGCGCGGCGGCGGAGACATGACCCCCGCGCATCAGGGCGACGGACTCGCCGAACTCGTATGTTCGAACAGCTTTCGCTCCGACGACGACGAGAAGAACGCGGTCGGCTTGCTCCACCACGAGATGCGGCGCCTGGACAGTATCGTCATGCGCGCGGGTGAAGAGGCGCGGGTTCCGGCAGGCTCTGCCATGGCGGTCGACCGCGATGTCTTCTCCGCGGCCGTCGAACGCGAACTGGGCGCGCTTCCCAACATCGAGATCGTGCGCGAGAGGGTCGATGCCCTGCCCTCTTCGGGTCCTACAATCGTCGCGACTGGCCCACTGACGGCCGCATCGCTCGCATCGAGCATCGCCTCGGCCACCGGTCAGGACAGCCTCGCCTTCTTCGATGCCATCGCGCCCATCGTCCACCACGACACGATCGACATGAGCATCGCGTGGAAGGCGGCCCGCTGGGACAAGGGCGGGAAAGACTACATCAACTGCCCGATGGACCGGGACCAATACGTGGCTTTCGTCCAGGGCTTGGTGGACGGCGACAAGACCACTTTCCGCGAGTGGGAGGCAAACACGCCGTACTTCGAAGGCTGTATGCCGATCGAGGTGATGGCTGAACGAGGTCCTGAAACGCTGCGCTTCGGACCGATGAAGCCCGTCGGCCTGGACAATCCGCACGCTGCGACGCCCGAGCATCCCAATGGTCGCTGGCCTTACGCCGTCGTCCAACTCCGCCAAGACAACAAGCTCGGCACGTTATGGAACATGGTCGGGTTCCAGACAAAACTGAAGCACGCCGAACAGGTTCGCCTGTTCCGCACGATCCCGGGGCTGGAGAATGCCGAATTCGCCCGGCTGGGCGGCCTGCATCGCAATACCTTCCTCAACTCACCGCTCGTGCTCGATCGCCAGCTTCGGCTTCGCGGCGGCGAGCATGTGCGGTTCGCGGGCCAGATTACCGGTTGTGAAGGCTACGTCGAAAGCGCGGCCGTCGGTTTGATGGCCGGTATGATGGCAGCAAGCGAGCTGGCAGGCGAAACCTGGAATTCCCCGCCACGCACAACCGCGATGGGCGCGCTGTTGGCGCACATCACCGGCGATGCCGAGGCTGAAACCTATCAGCCGATGAACATCAATTTCGGGCTTTTCCCGCCCCTTCCCGAAGTCAGCAAGAAGGCGCGAAAAGAAGCCTACACCGATCGTGCCAAGGCCGACCTCGGGGAGTGGATGGCACATCGCACTCCGGTCCCGGCCTAACAGCGACAGGCAGGACTACGTCGCGCAGGCTTGGGCGCCGTGCGGGCAAATTCGACCAGATCGAGTTCGTTATCGCCGTCGGCATCGGCGGATTCGAAGCGGTTCACCGTGGCGACCGCCCACTCCTCGAAATCGAGCAAGTTGTTGCCGTCCTTGTCCAGCTTGCGGAACGCGGCGCTGCGGGTGGACAGCATTTCATTGCGCGTAACGCGTCGGTCGCGATTACGATCGTAGCGAAAGAAGCGCTGTTCTTCGCGGGTCAACTCTGTCGCTTCGGGCGGGGCCGGCCCCTTCAACTCCCCCGGATCGACAATCGGCAGGGCGTCCGGCGCGGGCAATTCGGGTTGCAACGTAGGGGGCGGAGCAGCCTTCTCCACCGCTGCCCTGCCCTGCCACCAGAACAGGCCAATCCCGACCAGCACGAGCATCAGCACGCCGCCCAGCACCAACTTGTTCATTCGCGACCCCTGCGACACCCAGTGCGACGATACATAAGCTATCGCCCGATTAAGCCAACCCGAAGAGCCGTGAGCGCCGCCCCTCTACCCGCCCCCAACGGCTCGCCCGACCTGATCGCGCGATCCGCCAAAGCTGAGAGTACGGCGATACCGCGAACGGCGCGGGGAAGTTTCGATGCAGGCTTCATTGCCCGTGCAATCGAAAGTGCCGTCTCCTGCTCGTTAGAATTGGAAGTCCGGAGCGCGAAGTCGGCAAGCGCCCATCGGCGACCTGCTGCTTCAACGGGGTCACGGCTTTCCGCTTGTCCTGAGCGAGAGGCGAACTCGCCAAGTGCTGCACCCCGGGCTCCGGCGAAGCGGTTGATTGCTTCCGCAGGAAGGGGCGCTTCGCCGATTAGCTCCTCCCACCCGTCGACAAGAGCGGTCAGAACGGCCTCTGATCCCTCCCAATCCCGCGTCAACCGCGCCAGCATCGCTTCTCCTGCGGGGCGCTGCGATACGGGTTCGGCAAGTCGATCGCGCCACCAGGCGAACCTGAGCTGGGCAAGCATCGGCTCCCTTGCCCGCACCAACACACTGCCAAGGCGCGCGTCGAATTCCAGCAATGTCGCGAAAGCGGACCTGCCCTTGGATGGCTGCCAGGCCAGCGCCAGGTCCAGCACAGGATCGATGGGTTCGACGGACGTCACCGCCCTCTTTCCGGCCCGCGGCTTGCACCTGTCAAGCACCTCGGTGGGGCGCAATAACCTGTTAACCCTGTCGTTTGGCAAAGCGCTTACCTTGAGCAAGCTATGGCGCACTATGACCGGCCGTATCAATCACGAGGATGCCTGACCCATGGGAGCGATCGCCGACTTCTTCGGACGCTTGCGGAGCAACACCAGCGGCAACGCTATGATGCTCGTCGCGGCGGGCATGCCAGCACTCATCGGGGGTGCCGGCTTCGCCGTCGACGTGACCCAGTGGTATATGTGGAAGTCCGAGCTTCAGTTCGCGGTCGACCAGGCCGCGATCGCGGGGGCCTACGCCCGTGCGAACGAAGAAACCGAAGACACCTACGAAAATCGCGCGACGCAGGAATACACGGCCAACCTATCGAAGACGTCAGAGTTCGCCTCCGATCCGGAGGTCTCTCTCGCCAACTGGGCTACCGGGACCGAGAACAGCGTTATCGTGACGGCATCGGCCACAAAGTCGTTACCTTTCTCCAGCTTCCTGACCGGATCGGCAACGACCGTAGCGGTGAGCGCCCAGGCGGCATTCGAAGAGGGTGTCAACTTCACGAGTTGCCTGATCGCGGTCGATGAGGATGCCGAAGGCGCGGTGACCATCGGCGGTAGCGCCGAGTTCATCGCCGGTTGCGGCATCGCTGCACTTTCGGACGATCCCCTGGCGATCAAGGTCAACGGCAGCCCGACGATCGACGCCGGTTGGCTGATTGCAGCGGGCGGTATCGACCAGTGGTTCAAGGACAACACGGACGACACCATCCTCGAGAACCAGGATGGCCTAACCGATCCGTTCGCGGGACTTACGCCGCCGACCAACGATACGCCTCGCGTATACTCCTGTCCGAGTGGCAAGGCGTCGACATCTTATCTGGCAGATGAGGTAAATACCCGGACACAGATCACGTACGCGTATTACAAAAAGAACGGCAACAACTATACAAGCCAGTCGTTCTCCGGCGCAAAACCTGCGGTGGACAGAACAGAATCTTTGACGAATATTGCGCTATCTGCACTTCCCACGACGAACCCTCAAGTTACCGGCCCGACGGTCGGCGGCTATACGGTTGTCTCGGGGAGCGGGAACAGTAGGATTTACGAACAGCCGACCACTACGGTCACGCGCACATACGTCAATGCTCGCGAGGTCACGATTGAGGGCAAGGGGAGCCCGGCTGTCCTTCTGCCAGGAACCTATCCGGACCTAACGCTCAAATGCGACACCGTATTCAATACTGGAATCTACGTGATCGATGGCGGCGACCTGGTCATCAATTCCCAGTACAACGTAACCGGACCTGGCGTGCTGTTCGTTCTCAAGAACGGTGCGGGAATCCGCATCAACGGCGGCGCGGATGTGGCCTTGACCGGGATGTCGGTATCCCAGCTCGAGGCAGCGGGAGTATCTTCGGACCAGGCGATTAAGCTTGCGGGGATGCTGATCTTCGAAGACCGTAATTCGCCCGGCAACACCGGCAACAAGATGAACGGTAATTCTTCGACCGTTCTCAACGGCACGGTTTATCTACCCGTCAGCAACCTCGACATCGCGGGTTCCGCAGGCGTGACGAGCCAGTGCCTCATGCTAGTCGCTTCCACGATTACCCTGACCGGCAACATGGAAATGACGAGCTTCTGTCCTTCCGGATTGAGCGAGGACACCGAGGTCCTCAGTACGAAGAACAGGGTGAGGCTGGTATCGTGAAAAAGCTCAAGTCCCTTCTCGAGCGCTTGTGTGACGACAGCCAGGGTACCGCGCTGATCGAAACCGCCATCGTCGCGCCGACCCTGATCGTCATGTGCATCGGCGGCTTCGAAGTCGCCACGATGGTGGAAAAGCAGAGCAGACTGCAATCGACCGCCGAACTGGCAACCGAGATTGCCATGGTCTCCACGCCTGACACGGAAACGGAGCGTCTTGCGGTTGAAAGCGAATTGTCGGGGTCCCTACCATCGACCGGCACCATCCAGGTAACTTTCCGATACCGCTGTGGCGAAGAAGCCCTGTCGGAAACCCTCCCTTCCGGATGCGAGGAAGAGGAACTGGCCACTTACCTACACATTGCGCTGACCGATTGGTACGAGCCGGTGTGGAGCCAGTGGGGAATCGGCAGCGCCTTCGAATACGACGTCCAGCGAACTGTCCAGGTTTCGTGATGAAGAACCCCGATCGAGCATTGCTGAAGGATGAAACCGGCTCGGCCGTGATCGAGTTCGGCCTGATCGCACCTGCGTTCCTGATGATGCTGCTCGGCGTCTTCCAGGTTGGCCTGTGGATGCAGTCATATAACGCCATGCGCAATTCGATGACCGAGACCGGACGCAACGTGTCGGTCGAATTCCAGACCGACAACCGTCTAACGAACTCGCAGATTCAGGACTTCGGTTTGGGTATCGCCTCGACGACCCCATACATGCTGGATCTCGAAGACACCAAGGTCTTCGTCGACAAGGACGGTCCTCCAGCCCAGACCATTCCAGGAACGCGCAAGATGGTGCTGACGATGACGCACCAGTTGCCGTCTTTCCTCAGCTTCGCCGGGGTCGACGGCCCCGAACTCACCTACACCCGAGCGGTTTTCGTCGCGATCTGACCCACCGACGACGCCTCAGCCTCGGTAGCAAACCTTGCGAGCGGCTTCCACGATCCGGGGTGCATCGATCAGTGCCAGTTTCTCGAGGTTGGCCGCATAGGGCAACGGCACGTCTTCATCGCAGACCCGCAGAACCGGGGCGTCGAGATGGTCGAAGCCGTCTTCCATGCAGATTGCCATGACTTCCGATGCGATCGAACAGGTCGGCCAACCTTCTTCCGCGATGATCAGGCGGTTGGTCTTGGCCAACGAGGTAAGCACGGTTTCCCTGTCAAGCGGGCGCAGAGTCCGCAGGTCGATCACCTCGGCATCGATGCCCTCGCTCGCGAGCGTTTCGGCGGCCTCTAGCGAGAGTCCCACGCCGATCGAGTAGCTCACGATAGTCACGTCCTTGCCCTCACGCACGATCCGCGCCTTGCCGATCGGCAGGACATGGTCGTCGAGGTCGGGCACTTCGAAGCTTCGACCATAGACCAGCTCGTTTTCCAGGAAGACGACCGGATCCTCGCTGCGGATCGCCGCCTTGAGCAGACCCTTCGCATCCGCGGCGTCGTATGGAGCGATGACGATCAGACCGGGGACGCTTGCATACCACGGCCCAAAGTTCTGACTATGCTGAGCACCGACGCGGCTTGCCGCACCGTTGGGTCCGCGGAACACGACCGGACAGCGCATCTGCCCGCCCGACATGTAGTTCGTCTTGGCGGCGGAATTGATAATGTGGTCGATCGCCTGCATGGCGAAGTTGAACGTCATGAACTCGACGATCGGTCTGAGGCCGCCCATCGCCGCCCCGCTGCCGATCCCGGCAAAACCGTATTCCGTGATCGGAGTGTCGATCACCCGCTTCGGACCGAACTCGTCGAGCAGACCCTGGGTTACCTTGTAGGCCCCCTGATACTGCGCGACTTCCTCGCCCATTACGAACACGCGATCGTCGCGACGCATTTCCTCTGCCATCGCATCACGCAGCGCTTCGCGAACGGTGACGGTGGTCGTCGTAGTCCCTTCGGGAAGATCTGGATCGCGTGACGGCTTGGCCACGGCAGCAGGCTGGGCCGCATCGCCTTTGGATGCGGCAGCGGGAGAAGCGTCAGCCTTTGCCGGTGCGGATTCGGCTGGAGGCTCGGCGTCGGTCTGGTCGGCGTCGTCGCCGGCCATAGTCGCGATCACTTCGCCCACCTTCACGTTTTCGGTCCCTTCGGGGACGATAATCCTTCCGATCGTGCCTTCGTCGACAGCCTCGAATTCCATCGTGGCCTTGTCGGTCTCGATCTCTGCCAGGATATCACCGGCGGACACGGTATCGCCTTCCTTCACCAGCCACTTGGCCAGCGTGCCCTCTTCCATCGTCGGCGAAAGAGCGGGCATCTTCAGTTCGAGCGCCATCAGTAGCTCTCCACCAACACGTCGGTGTACAGGTCGCTCGGCGGTGGCTCGGGCGAATTCTCGGCAAAGTCGGCGCTGGCCGACACGGTCGTCCGGATGCGCTTGTCGGTATCCTTCAGCGCGTCTTCCGATACGCCCCGCTCGAGAAGTTCCTTCTTCGCGCGCTCGATTGGATCGTTGTGCTCGCGCTGGTCCTGAACTTCCTCGCGAGTGCGGTACTTGGCCGGGTCCGACATCGAGTGTCCGCGATAGCGATAGGTGTTGAGCTCCATGAGCACCGGCCCCTTGCCTGCGCGCACATGGGCGAATGCGACCTCGGCCGCCTGGCGCACTTCGAGGACGTCCATCCCGTTCACATCCATGCCCGGAACACGGAACGCCGTGCCGCGGCGGTAGAATTCGGTCTCAGCGCTCGAGCGCGCAGTGCTGGTGCCCATCGCGTACTGGTTGTTCTCGATCGCGAACACCATCGGGAGCTTCCACAGGCTGGCCATGTTCATCGTCTCGTAGACCTGCCCCTGGTTCGCGGCGCCGTCGCCGAAATATGCCAGGCACAATCCGCCGTCGCCCCGGTACTGGTGCGCGAGCGCTAGGCCGCCACCCAGTGCAACCTGTGCACCGACGATCCCGTGACCGCCGTAAAAGCGATGCTCGGTCGAGAACATGTGCATCGACCCACCCTTGCCCTTGCTGATGCCGGCCTCGCGCCCGGTCAGTTCGGCCATGATGACGTTGGGGTCGATGCCATAGGCCAGCATGTGACCGTGATCGCGGTATCCGGTTATCACGCTGTCGAGACCTTCGGTGAGCGCGGATTGCAGTCCGACAGCCACGGCCTCCTGTCCAATGTAGAGGTGACAGAATCCACCGATCAGCCCAAGTCCGTACAGCTGTCCGGCGCGCTCTTCGAATCGGCGGATGAGCAGCATCTGCTCATACATGTTCAGAAGTTCTTCGTCCGTCGCCTTGTATCGCAACGATTTCTCGTGCTCATCTTGCAAGGAATGGAGAACGAACTCGGCCTCCTCGCGATTGTGCTTAGGCGTGGCCAACTTGGCATCGCTCGGGACAGTTGCGGGCTTCGGGGCTTTGCCCCCGACGGCTGGTTTGGCCAATTTCAGGTCCTCGGATATCGTCTGCCGGGGAGGTGGCGAGATGCCTTGAGCCTATGGCGCAAGCCCGTCGCGGGTGCAATCCGCGTGCATACGAAAACCCGCCTGACGCTAGGGCCTAGCGGCTTTCCGAAGGTTCGAGAAGGATGACCACTTCGTCGGGGTGGACTACATTCAGGTCCTTGCGGATAAGTTCCCCAACGAAGTCCGGATCGGCCTTGTTCGGGTTGAGAGCATCGACCTGCATCTTGAGCTCGTTGCGCTCGTGCGAGAGCGTGGCGATCTGCGCGCGGCGCTGGTCAAGCAGGCGAAGATTGTCGCCCCACGCAAGCAGACCGCTCGGTCCAAGAATCGCCAGTCCACCCAGCAACAGAAGGGCGACGAGAGCCACCCCTTGCGTCAGCCGATCACGCGGCGATTGGATTCGATGGCCTTCCCGTGTCACGAAGGCGACAGAATCACAGTTAACGAACCGATTCAAGCGCTTTGAGACAGGTTTTGCGACGCAATGATCGATTGGGATGGATTGGCGGCTAAAAAGCGGTGTCCTGCAACGCATGGCAGCCATCGCAAGTCGCGCCGCTGGCTGCTTCCGGCAGCTTCGGTGGCGATGGCTGCAATCCTGCTCTGGCCGTCTCTGTGGGACGGCCAGACCGAGATTCGCGATGGCCTGACCTTTGCCTCTGGGGACTTGGCCAAGGCGCTCGACAGACAATTGGTTGCCGAACAGCGGTTGGGAGGCGAAACTCGGATTTTGATGACCTTTGCCGATGAGACCGGCAACCTGTGCCGCGGGTTCGTGCGGGCGGACCTATCGGGAATCGCCTGTCGCATGGATGATGGCTGGCACCTGCGCATTCAACGAAATGGCGTCAATGTGGCATCGGGAGACAGTGGCCAGGCCGAGGCAGTCGAACAAGCGGTCATCGTTGGGGCGAATGGAATTGCGGCAGGTTCGGCGCTCGATGCGCCGCAGGAACGGTCGGCGAAGGCGCGCGGCTGGAAACCTCAATAAGAGCGCGGCAAGCCGAGCACGTGTTCGGCAAGATAGCTCAAGATCAGGTTCGTGCTGATCGGCGCAACGGTGTAGAGCCGCGCCTCGCGAAACTTGCGTTCGACGTCGTACTCCTCGGCAAAGCCGAAGCCGCCGAACGTCTGGACGCACATATCCGCCGCCGCCCAGCTGGCCTCGCTGGCGAGCAGCTTTGCCATGTTCGCTTCCGCGCCTGGATTGCCCCCGGCATCGTAGGCTTGCGCGGCATGGTGGACCATGAGTTCCGCCGCGCGCATCTGGGCATAGGCTCGTGCGATCGGGAACTGGACACCCTGATTCTGGCCGATGGGACGGCCGAAAACCTGTCGGTCCTTGGCGTAACCGGTTGCTTTCTCGATGAACCACTTGGCGTCGCCGACGCATTCGGCGGCGATCAGGATCCGCTCGGCGTTCATGCCGGACAATATGTAGCGGAACCCCTGCCCTTCCTCACCGATCAGAGCAGAAGCGGGAATCCGGAGATCGTCGAAGAACACCTCGGTGGTCGAATGGTTCATCAAGGTAAGGATGGGCTTGATCGTCAACCCTTTGCCGACGGCTGCTCGCATATCGACGAGGAAGATACTCAACCCTTCGGTACGCTTAGCTACGTCTTCCCGCGGCGTGGTCCGCGCGAGCAGCAACATCAGGTCCGAATGTTCCGCACGGCTCGTCCAGATCTTCTGACCGTTGACGACGTAGTCATCTCCGTCGCGCAAGGCTCGCGTCTTGAGAGATAGCGTATCCGTGCCGCTGGTCGGCTCCGATACACCGAACGCCTGAAGGCGCAGTTCGCCGCTGGCGATACCGGGAAGATAAGCTGCTTTCTGGTCGGCGCTGCCATACTTGAGAAGCGTATTCATGATATACATCTGCGCGTGGGCGCTTGCGCCGTTGCAGCCGGCAGCCTGGATCTCCTCCATGATGACCGCGGCCGCATCGAGCTTCAGGCCGCTGCCGCCGAACTCTTCTGGGATCAAAGCGGCGAGGAAGCCCGCTCGGGTCAGGGCGTCGACGAATTCCGCCGGATAGGCGCGATCGCGGTCCTTCGTGCGCCAGTATTCCCCGGAGAACTCCTCGCACAGCGCGCGCACTGCGCGGCGGATTTCCGAAAGGTCTTCGCGCTCGTTCATGCCCCGCCCTGCCATTCTAGGAATGGTGCGCCCGACAGGATTCGAACCTGTGGCCCCCAGATTAGGAATCTGATGCTCTATCCTGCTGAGCTACGGGCGCGCCGGGGGCGGCTGTAAAGCGCGGGAATTGCGCTGGCAATCAGTTGAGTTCGTCGGGCGGTGCGACAGGAAACGGCAGCGGGGCGATCGGTACGCCCTCGTCCACCAGCGCCCTGGCTTCATCGGGAGTTGCTTGCCCATGGATCGTGGCGTGCTCGCGCTCACCGTAGTGCATGGCGCGCGACTGTTCGGCGAACTCACCGCCGACCCACTTGCTGCTCTGGAGTGCCATCGCCTGCGCTTCGGCAAGTGCGCGGATCGCCGAGGCAATTTCAGGAGGCATTTCGTTGGTCAGCGGCCGGGTTGCATTGGTCTGGCGGGCGTTGCTTTTCACCGGGACTGCCGGCGCCATCGGCGCCTTGTCAACCACGTTCGAACCGCACTGCGGACACTCGACCAAGCCGCGTTTGCGCTGCTCGTCGAACGCACCCGACGATCCGAACCACGCTTCGAAGCGGTGGCCATCCGGGCAAGACAGGTCGAAAACGATCATGAGCTGGGCTAGTTGGGGATATTGCGCTTGTTGGCAAGGCTCGGCAGTTGGCGACGAATTTCGTCGGTGCGCGCGGTGTCGAATTCAGCAAAACCGACACCTGAATTCTCGCCCCCCATGTCGAGGACGACTTCGCCCCACGGATCCACCACCAGACTGTGACCGTAGGTCCGCCTGCCGTCCGTATGTTCGCCGACTTGTGCCGCGGCGATCACCCAAGCGCTGGCTTCGACGGCGCGGGCGCGTTGGAGCAGGTGCCAGTGGGCAGCACCCGTTGGAACAGTGAACGCGGCGGGAATTGCGAGGGCATCGCAAGTACGACGCCCAAGCTGTTCGAAAAGTGCGGGAAAGCGGATGTCGTAGCAAACGGTGAGCCCAATCCGCCCAATCGGGGTGTCCTCGACGGCAACGACCGACTTCCCCGGCTCGAAGGCATTCGATTCCCGCCAGCTCTCCCCGCTGGCAAGATCGACATCGAACATGTGAATCTTGTCGTACCTTGCGACGATCGCCCCAGCAGGATCGATCACCAGCGAGCGATTGGCCCATCGCCCGCCATCGCCCATGACGGCGAGGGAACCGAGAGCCACCCACAGTCCATGCGCCGCCGCGGCCTGGCGCGTCGCGGCGAGAACGGGATTATCCTCTTCGGGTACGATGTGGCGAGCTGCCCGGATGCGATCCCGATCGAGCAATCCGCTCATTTCCGGGGTGAACAGCATTGCGGCACCGCCGGACGCTGCCTGCTCGATCGCATCGCTGATGCTGTCGGCATTCTCGTTGGGCTCAATGCCGGCGGTCATCTGCAACAGCGCAATGCGCGTCATGCCGAGGCGAGCATTGCGTCGAGCTTACCTGCCCGTTCGAGTGCCGCGAGATCGTCAGAACCGCCTACATGGGTGTCGCCGATGAAGATCTGCGGGACAGTTCGTGCCATCGGAGCCTTGGCCATCATCTCGTCGCGCTTTGGACCGCCCATCGTGATATCGTGCTCGGTGTAGGAAACCCCCTTGTCATCGAGCAGGCGCTTGGCGCGATAGCAGAACCCGCAGCCGAACTTGGTGTAAATGACGACTTTCGGTTGATGCATCAAATTTCCTTCATTTTTCAGTATTTTACCAAGCCTTGACACGACGCGCGCCGATATTATCTCGAACGGGCTTTTCGTGCCGCAACGCGGGCGGGAATGCAAACACCGGTGGGTGCCGCGAACGCGATCCGCCTTGGCTATCAAATTGCTCATTGGAGGATTTGTTTCATGTCACGTCTCGACTTTACCCCTTACCGCCGTTCGACCGTCGGCTTCGATCGTCTGTTCGACCTTCTCGAAAGCCAAGCCCGCTCCAACGGCGGGGACAACTATCCGCCGTTCAACATCGAGCGGAAGGGCGAGGACGAATACCGCATCACGATCGCGGTCGCAGGCTTTCGCCCGGGCGATCTCGACATAACCGCGCAGCAGAACCTGCTCGTCGTCCAGGGCAAGAAGCGTCCCGAAGGCGGTCAGGGCGAAATGCTCCATGTCGGAATCGCCAATCGGGGCTTCGAGCGCCGCTTCGAACTCGCCGATTTCGTGCGGGTCGAAAACGCCGACCTTGCCGACGGCCTGCTGACGATCGACCTCGTGCGCGAAGTGCCGGAGGCGATGCGGCCCAAAAAGATCATCGTGGGTGGTCAGCCGACGCTCGAGGTCGTCAAGGACGACGGAGACGAAGCGAACGCGGCCTAAAGCCGGCCTCGCCTCGGAACGATTTGGGGGCGGGCCTTGCGGCCCGCCCCCACGACGAGTGAACGCCGTCTCGGGCGAATCTGACCGTCCGGGTCGCAGAAGACGATCAAATCCGCTCCAAGCTTTTTTACGCTTAGCAGCACGTGTTCACGTATGCACGCGCATTATCAAATGATAACTTGAGCGAACACCCTTGCCCCTAGATGCGAAGATGCACCTGAGCAACACCTATCGGTCCTCCATCAAGACGGATTGTAGAAATTGACCACCGAAGTGCAATTTCGCGAAATTTTCAAACGAGACGCGCCTGCTGTAGCGCAGCTTTGATAAAGCCAGCGAAGAGCGGATGCGGGTCGAACGGTTTGCTTTTCAGCTCGGGGTGGAACTGCACTCCGATGAACCAGGGGTGGTCCGGCCGTTCCACGATTTCCGGCAGCAATCCGTCCGGCGACATTCCCGAGAAGACGAGGCCGTCTCGCTCGAGCGAATCCTTGTACGCCGAGTTCACTTCGTAGCGATGCCGGTGACGCTCGCTGATCGTCGTCGCACCGCCGTAGATCGCGCTGACGTGGCTATTGCCCGATAGCCTGGCATCGTACGCACCAAGCCGCATCGTCCCGCCAAGGTCGCCCTCGGCGCTGCGCTGTTGCAGGCCTTCCTTGCTCATCCATTCGGTAATGATGCCGACGACCGGTTCGTCAGTCGGCCCGAACTCGGTCGAGCTGGCGCGCTCGGTGCCGGCCGAACGCGCGCCTTCGATGCAGGCCATCTGCATGCCGAGACAGATGCCCAGGAACGGCACCTTGCGCTCTTTGGCGAAGCGCACCGAGGCGATCTTGCCCTCGCTGCCGCGCTCGCCGAAGCCGCCGGGCACGAGGATACCGTGCAGGGGTTCAAGACGCGCGGCGATTTCGTCGTCGTCCTGTTCGAACAGTTCGGCGTCGATCCAGCGAATGTTGACCTTGACCCGGTTGGCCATGCCCCCGTGCACCAGCGCCTCGTTGAGCGACTTGTACGCGTCCGGCAGGCCGACGTACTTGCCGACCACACCGATCGTCACCTCGCCCTCGGGATGCTCGAACCGGTCGAGAATATCGTCCCACCTGGCAAGATCGGGTGCGGGTGCGGTCATGCCGAAGTGGCGCAATACCTCGTTGTCGAGGCCTTCGCGGTGATACTGCAGCGGCACCGCGTAGATGCTCGTCGCGTCGAGCGCGGGGATGACCGCTTCCTTGCGGACGTTGCAGAACAGCGCGATCTTGGCGCGCTCGCCGTCGGGCAGCGGCTTTTCGCAGCGACACAGGAGGATGTCTGGCTGGATGCCCAGACCGGTCATCTCGCGGACCGAGTGCTGAGTCGGCTTGGTCTTCAGCTCCCCCGCCGCGGCTATGTAGGGCACCAGGGTCACGTGGACCGAACAGGTGTTCTCGCGCCCCAGCTCGTTCCGCAACTGGCGCAGCGCCTCGATGAACGGAAGACTCTCGATATCGCCAACCGTGCCGCCGATCTCGCACAATACGAAGTCGAGATCCGCGGTGTCGGCCTGCGCGAACGCCTTGATCGCGTCGGTCACGTGCGGGATCACTTGAACCGTCGCCCCAAGGTAATCGCCGCGCCGCTCCTTGGCTATGATGTCGCGATAGACGCGGCCGGACGTAATATTGTCGCCCTGGTGCGCCGAAACGCCGGTGAACCGCTCGTAGTGGCCGAGGTCCAGATCGGTCTCCGCACCATCGTCGGTCACATAGACTTCGCCGTGTTGGTACGGGCTCATCGTGCCCGGATCGACGTTCAGATACGGATCGAACTTGCGAATGCGCACGCGGAAACCGCGCGCCTGCAGGAGAGCCGCGAGGCTCGCCGCCATGAGACCTTTGCCGAGCGAGGAGACCACGCCGCCGGTGATAAATATATACCGCGCCATGGGAGACGAGCCTTAAGCGTGTGTGGGGGCTGCGCGCAAGCAGGTTGGCACGGCAATGTGCCGCAATCCACAACCGGCTGGTCGAAACGAGTTACTGAGTGAGGTCGGCGAGGGGATCGTCGGCCGGCGGAGCCTGTGCCGGCTGCGCGGGCGCCGGACCAGCCGGAGCCGTACGGTCGAGGGTCGATTCGACCGAGACGCCGCTGTTCGAAGTGCTCGCCGCCAGCGCCGCGAGAACGATCGAAAGACCGACGAACAGGATCGCGAGCCAGCGCGTGGAGCGCGAAAGGAAGTCCGCCGCACCGCGCGCGCTCATCATCCCGCTGGGGCTACCGCCGATTCCCAGGCCGCCGCCTTCCGATCGCTGCATCAGGATGACGCCCACGAGCGCTGCGGCAACGACCGCCTGGACGACGAGCAGAAATAGGAAAAGCGACATGGGACAAGGATTCTCGCGTTCGGGTGTGGCCGCGCATTTAGGGATGCGCGGCCCATTGGGCAAGCGGCGCGCTCAGGCGTCCCGACTCAGGCGTCCTGAAGGTCCACCGCGGCCATGACGATGCCGAGGAAGCTTTCCGCGGTCAGGCTGGCGCCTCCGACGAGCGCCCCGCCCACTTCGTCCGCACCGAGCAGGTCGCGCGCGTTGTCGGGCTTGACCGATCCGCCATAGAGAATGCGGACCGAACCGCCTTCCTCGTCGCCGTACCGGTCGACAAGAAGCGCGCGGATCGCCCTGTGCATGGCGGCCACATCGGCAACGCTTGCGGTTCGCCCGGTCCCGATCGCCCAGATCGGCTCGTAAGCAACCGAAAGGCGCTCGCTCGCACCATCCAGCAATTCCGGAAGCGAAGCGGCCAGCTGATCGACCACGAACTGTTCGGCCTGACCGGCATCGCGAGTCTGCTCGGTCTCGCCGCAACAGACGATCAGCTTCAGCCCGACGGCCAAAGCGGCTTCGGTCTTCGCGCGGATCAGGGCATCGCTTTCGCCGTGCCCTTGCCTGCGCTCGCTGTGTCCCAGGATGACGAACTTGGCACCGGCATCCGCGATCATCGCTGCGGACACGTCTCCGGTGAAGGCACCGTCCAGCTCGGCGCTGCAATCCTGCGCGCCCACGCCGATCTGCTCGGCTTCCTTGTGGACCGCGTGAATCAGCGTGAATGGAGGGGCGAGCGCCACCTCGACCTTCATCAAACGCTGTGCCGAACGGTCGATCGCGCGCGCTTCGGCGAGCATCGACCGCGTGCCGTTCATTTTCCAATTGCCGACGATATAGGGCCGCAAGGCCATGACTGGTATCCTGTGGGTGTCGTGAAGACTGGCGGCGGGCCATAGCCACCAACGGCGGTCCGCGCAAAGACCCTTGTTGGGGAGAACCGCAAATCGAAGTGCGACCTGTTGCGGCAAGGCCGCATGGCTTCTAAAGCCCCTCGCAAGCAGCGTGCGCTGCACGCCCACCTGTCTCCAGGAACATTCGGAATCTCATGCTCCAGTCTTTTCGTAACGTCTTCAAGTCCAAGATCGGCCTTGGCCTGACGATCGGGTTCGTCGGCTTGATCGGTGTCGCCTTCGCGGTCGGCGACGTGGCCAGCACCGGCAGCTTGGGCGGAATCGGAGGCGATGAAACCGTCGCCGTCGTCGGCGACGACAAGATCGGCGTGGCCGAATTCAGCCAAGCCGCCACAGTGGCCGTAGATCAGCTCCGCCAGCAGAACCCGACCATCTCGATGGAAGCGTTCGCTGCCCAGGGCGGGCTCAACGACGTGCTGGACCAGTTGCTCGACCGCCGCGCGATAAGCTGGTGGGCCAACGAGAACGGCATTCTGGTCGGTACCAATCTCATCAACAGCGAAATCCGGCGGATCCCCGCCTTCGCTGGTCCGGGTGGCCAGTTCAGCGAGTCCGCGTATCAGGCAGCTCTCGCGCAGCTCAAGTTGACGGATTCGACGGTTCGCCGCGATCTGGCCGACGGACTGATCGCCCAGCAGGTGCTGGTGCCCGGTTCCTTCGGCGCAAAGATGCCCACCAAGGTAGCGGCGCGATACGCCGCTTTGACCAGGGAGCGGCGCGAGGGTGCGGTGGCGACCATCCCCAGCAGTGCTTTCGCTCCGCAGGGCACGCCGACCGCCGCGCAGCTCACCGCGTATTACAACGCCAACCGCGGCGACTACATTCGGCCGGAGCGCCGCGTGCTGCGCTATGCCGTGTTCGGGCCCGAGGCGCTCGGCAACATCGAGCCGACGGCCGCCGAGGTGGCTGCACAATACGAGAAGGACCGCGCAACCAAGTATGCGGCGCGCGAATTGCGGTCGTTCACGCAGGTGATCGTACCGACCAAGGCCGCAGCCGACGCCATCGCGGCGCGCGGCGGCGCAGCGCTCGACGCGGCGGCGCGCGAGGCGGGCCTTCAGCCGACCAAGGTCGAGGCGGTGGACCGTACCGCTTTTGCCGGGGCGACTTCGCAGGCAGTCGCTGCGGCTGCGTTCGGTGCTTCGCAGGGAACGATCGCGACTCCCGCACGCGGCGGTCTGGGTTTCTACGTCGTGCGGGTCGACAGCGTGACGCGCACCCCCGCTCGTTCGCTGGACCAGGCGCGCGCCGAGATCGTCACTTCGCTGCGCGAAGCTAAGCGGACCAACGGCCTCGCCGATCTGGCGGCCGAAGTGGAGCAGCAGATCGACGAGGGCAGCGGGCTTGGCGATATAGCCTCGTCGCTCCGCACCGAAGTCCAGACGACGCGGCCGATCGTCGCGGACGGGCGTGTTTATGGCGAGGCGAACGAGACCGTTCCTGCCGTTCTGGCACCCGCCTTGGCCGCGGCGTTCGAGATGGAAGAGGGCGAACCGCAGATCACCGCGATCCCGGACAGCGACCAGTACCTCGTCTTCGAGACCGCCCGGATCACCCAGTCCGCCGCCGCGCCGCTTTCGGAAATCCGTGAGGACGCGATTGCCGGTTGGCGCAGGGATGCCGGACAGAAGGCGGCCAAGGCTGCTGCTGACCGGATCGTTGCGCGAGTGGCGAAGGGCCAGACGCTCGCCGCCGCGCTGGCCGCGGAGAACGTCACCCTGCCCGCTCCCGATGCGGTCAACATGACACGCGGCGAGCTGGTGCAGCAAGGCCAGCGGGTGCCCCCGCCGCTCGCGCTGCTGTTCTCGATGGCGAAGAACAGCGTGAAGCGGCTCGAAGCGCCGTCCGATGCCGGTTGGTTCGTCGTCGCCGTCGATACGATCGAACCGGGTCGCATCGCGCCCAATGATCCGGTGCTGGCTCAGGCGACCGCCAGCCTCGGCGAAGTTCTTGGGCGTGAATATGGCGACGCCATGCGCACCGCGATCCGCAAGGAAGCGGGGATCGAGCGCAACGCCGAAGCCGTCGCGGCGGTGCGCAGGCAGCTCACCGGCTCCGGCGCCAACTGAGGGATAGCGCGCTGAGCGACGCGGCTCTCGAGAACGCCGACGCGGCTCGCGCGGCGCTGGCCGACGGTCGGCCGGCGCTCGTATGGCGGCGTGTCGTCGCCGATACCGAGACCCCTGTGGGTGCCGCGCTCAAGCTGATCGAGCCGGGCCGGGGCGACTTCCTGCTCGAATCGGTCGAGGGCGGCGAAGTGCGCGGGCGCTATTCGATGCTCGGTCTCGACCCGGACCTCGTTTTCCGGGCCGAGGGTGCAAAAGCGGCCATCAACGCCCGGTGGCAGGCCGACCGCGAACGGTTCGAAGACCTGCCGGGCAACGCGCTCGCCGAACTGCGCGATCTGGTCGACAATTGCCGGATCGAGGTGCCGGCAGGACTGCCGCCCGCGCTATCATTCCTGGTCGGCTACTTCGGCTACGAAACCATCGGCCTCGTGGAAAAACTGCCCCGTGCGGCGGGAGCAGGCCTCGGCCTTCCCGACATGTTCTTCGCGCGTCCGACCGTCCTGCTCGTGTTCGACCGTCTGACCGACGAACTGGTATGCATCGCCCCGATCTGGCCGGGCGGTGCGAGCCCCAAGGCGGGCATCGAAGCCGCATCGGACCGCATCGACGAAACCTTGCGCCGTCTCGCCGCGCCACCGCCGTTGGCGACACGCGCGGAAGCCTTGCCCGACATGGCGCTCACATCGACGATGCCGGCAGATCGGTTTGCCGCAATGGTCGCACGCGCCAAGGAGTACATCGAGGCCGGCGACGTGTTTCAGGTCGTCCTGTCGCAGCGCTTCACGTGCCCGTTTCCGCTTCCGCCGCTCGCGCTCTATCGCTCGCTTCGCCGCGTGAATCCGAGTCCGTTTCTCTATTTTCTCGACCTGCCCGGATTTGCCGTGGTGGGTTCCAGCCCCGAAATCCTCGTCCGGGTGCGCAACGGCGAAGTCACCATCCGGCCCATCGCCGGAACTCGCCCTCGTGGTGCCACCCCGGAAGCGGACCGGGAAGCGGAGGCAAGCTTGCTCGCCGACGCGAAAGAGCGGGCCGAACACCTCATGCTCCTCGACCTTGGCCGGAACGACGTGGGCCGCGTCGCCGCGAGCGGGTCGGTCGAGGTCACAGACAGCTTCACGATCGAGCGATACAGCCACGTCATGCACATCGTCAGTAACGTGGTGGGGGCGCTCGATCCCGAAAAGTCCGCTCTCGATGCGCTCTTCGCCGGTTTCCCCGCCGGCACCGTCAGCGGCGCTCCCAAGATTCGCGCGTGCGAGATCATCGCCGAGCTCGAACCCGATGCGCGCGGGCCTTATGCCGGCGGCGTCGGCTATTTCGCGCCCGACGGCACGCTCGATTCGTGCATCGTCCTGCGGACCGCGGTGGTGAAGGACGGTGTCATGCACGTACAGGCCGGCGCCGGCATCGTCGCCGACAGCGATCCGGCCTACGAACAGCGTGAATGCGAAGCGAAGGCAGGGGCCTTGATTGCCGCCGCTCGGGAAGCCGCGCGCCAAGCCATCGCTCCAGGATTCGGCCAGTGAAGCGGCTGCTGCTTCCGTTCGTCGCGCTGGTATCCGCCTGCAGTCCGCAAGCCGGCGGCGACCCGGTCACGCGGATCGACCTCGAGAACCCGGACGCGGAGGTGGCCGCCGCGCCCTCGCCCAGCCCGACCCCCGATATCGATTCCGCGTGCGAGACCGTGACCTTCGACGGTTCGCAGTTCACGCACTGCACCGCGGACCCGGCCGATCACGCGATCACCACCATGCTCGGTAGCCCACCGCACCGCGGGTTCGAGGCTTACGCGAATGCTGCTCCCGACGATGCGAAGCGCGTCGCCTTTGCCATGAACGGCGGGATGTTCGACGGCGACGGCAAACCGATCGGCTATTACGTCAAGGATGGCGAGCGTCTGAAGGAGCTCAACCGCAACGACGGTGCCGGCAACTTCCACATGAAGCCAAACGGCGTCTTCTTCGGGACCGGAGGAAAGTGGCGCGTCATGGCTGCCGACGCCTTCTATTCCCAGATCGGCGATCGGCCGCAGTTCGGCACCCAGAGCGGGCCGATGCTGCTCGTCGGCGGCAAGCTGCATCCCGAGATCACCGAGGATGGCCCCAGCAGGACGATCCGCAATGGTGTCGGTGTCGATGGCAATGGCCGCGCCCACTTCGTGATCAGCGAAGGACCGGTCAGCTTCGGCAAGCTGGCCCGGTATTTCCGCGACGTTCTGAAGACGCCCGAGGCGCTGTATCTCGATGGCTCGGTCTCCGCGCTGTGGGACCCGGCGCGCGATCGCATGGATGCACGCGCGCCCATCGGACCCATGATAGTGGTTCAGGAGAAGACCCGGTGACCGATCGCCGCACGCTGTATCCCGAGATCGAGCCTTACGAGAACGGCATGCTCGACGTCGGCGATGGGCATTCGCTTTACTGGGAGCGTGTCGGCACTCCGGGTGCAAAGCCCGCGGTGATGCTCCATGGCGGACCCGGCGCCGGCTGCAGCGCCAATCATCGCCGCCAGTGGGATCCTACGTGCTACGACGTGCTGCTGTTCGACCAGCGCGGTTGCGGACGCTCGACCCCTTTCGCCAGTCTCGAGGCGAATACGACCTGGGACATCGTCGCCGATATCGAGCGGTTGCGCATTATGTGCGGTCACGAGAAGTGGCAGGTGTTCGGCGGTAGCTGGGGTTCGACCCTGGCCCTGTCATACGCCCAGACCCACCCGGAGCGCGTCAGCGAACTCATCCTGCGCGGTATATTCCTGTGCGGGCAAAGCGAACTCGACTGGCTGTACGCCTATGGAGCAAGCGAGCTCTACCCCGAGGAGTGGGAGGCGTTCGTCGCTCACGCGCGGGAACGCAGCGACGGCGACCTGCTGCAGACATATATCGACCTGCTCGACGACCCCGACCCTGCTGTGCGCCGCGCGGCAGCACGCGCTTGGAACCGCTGGGAAGGCGTGACCGTGACCCTTCTGCCCGAGGACGACACTATCGATCACATGGCCGAAGGCGACAATGCGGTCGCGACGGCACGGATCGAAACGCATTACTTTCGCCACAAGTGCTGGCTCGATGACGGCCAGCTTCTGCGCGATGCCGATCGGTTGCGCGGTATTCCGGGCGTAATCGTACAGGGTCGACATGATTGCTGCACGCCGCCCGCTGCCGCTTGGGCACTGCAAAAGGCGTGGCCGGAAGTCGACTTGCAGATCGTCCCCGATGGCGGTCACCTGTTCACCGAGCCCGGGATCACGGACGGGCTGGTGCGCGCGACCGACCGCTTTGCTACGGTCGCAAGATGATTCTCGTCGTCGACAACTACGACAGCTTCACCTTCAACCTGGTCCATTACCTGATGGAACTGGGCGCGGATGTGCGTGTGGAACGCAACGACGCGTTGAGCGCGGCGGAGGCGTTACGCACCAACGCAAAGGGGTTCCTGATCAGTCCCGGCCCTTGCACGCCGAACGAAGCGGGGATCAGCCTGGATCTCGTCGCCGCCTGCGCCGATGCGGGTCGCCCGTTGTTGGGCGTGTGCCTAGGCCACCAGGCGATCGGGCAGTATTTCGGCGGACGCGTGGTTCGGGGCGGCCTGATGCACGGCAAGACCTCGCCGGTTAGCCACGATGGCACGGGCGTGTTCGCCGGACTGCCCTCGCCATTCGTCGCGACCCGCTATCACTCGCTCGTGGTCGAGGGCGTTCCCGATACCTTGGTCGTCAATGCCACGGCCGACGATGCGCACGTCATGGGCTTCCGCCACGGCGAACTGCCGATCCACGGTGTGCAGTTCCATCCCGAGAGCATCGCGACGGAACACGGCCACGACCTGCTGGCCAATTTTCTCGCGATCTGCGGCATCGAAGCGGCGATTACTGCATGAAGGTTCTCCCAGAGGCCGAGCCCCATCTGGACGAGGCAACCGCCGAAAAGGTATTCGGCGCCATCCTCGACGGCGACACGAGCGACGAGGAAATCGCGCGCTTCCTGTGCGACTTGTCCGACCGTGGAGAGACCGCCGACGAGATCGCGGGCGCTGCACGGGCTTTGCGTGCCCGCCTGATCCCGGTCGATGCCCCCGAGTGCGCGATCGACGTTTGCGGGACCGGCGGCGACGGTCACCATACCCTCAACGTATCGACCGCCGTCAGCCTGGTGGTTGCCGCGGCGGGCGTGCCGGTCGCCAAGCACGGCAACCGGGCCGCGAGCAGCAAGGCCGGTGCAGCCGATACGCTCGAAGCGCTGGGTCTCGACATGGAAGCCGCAGGGCGGACTGCCGAAAAGACCCTTGCCGACATCGGCATCTGCTTCCTCTTCGCGAAGAACCACCATCCGGCGATGGGCCGCATTCAGCCCATCCGTCAGCGGCTCGGTCGTCGCACGATCTTCAACCTGATGGGGCCGCTGTCGAACCCGGCGGGCGTGACGCGCCAACTGATCGGCATCGCGCGCCCGGCCTATGTGCCGATCTACGCCGAAGCGAAGGCTCGCCTGGGCAGTGAACGGACGCTGATCGTCTCGGGCGACGAGGGGCTGGACGAACTGAGCCTCGCCGGCGGTAACGAGGTTGCCGAAGTGCGCGGCCACGAATGGGAGATGCGCCGTGCTCGCGCCGCGGACGCAGGGCTCCCGACCGCCCCGATCGAGGCTATCCGCGGCGGCGACGCGGCACATAACGCCAAGGCGCTGAAGGCGCTGCTCATGGGCGCGCCGGGACCCTATCGCGACGCGGTGCTGTTCAACGCGGGCGCCGCGCTGATGATCGCCGGCAGTGCCGCCGATTATGCCGAAGGAGCCGTGCTGGCCGCCGAAGCACTGGATTCCGGTGCGGCCGAAGCGCTCCTGGCACGCTGGATCGACCTGGCCCGATGAACAAGCTCGAAGAAATCTGCGCGACGAAGCGCGAAGAGGTCGCCGCTCGAAAGGCGTTTGCGACGGTAGGCGATCTCGACCGGGCCGCGGCCGAACAATCGGCACCGCGGGGCTTCCGCGCAGCACTCGAGCGAAAGGCCGTCGGCGGCTATGCGCTCATCGCAGAAATCAAGAAAGCTTCGCCGTCCAAGGGATTGATCCGAGCCGACTTTCGTCCTGCCGAGCACGCGGTGGCTTATGAGCGCGGCGGCGCGGCGTGCTTGTCGGTCTTGACCGATGCGCCCTATTTCCAGGGCCATGAAGACTATCTCGCGGACGCCCGGCGTGCCTGTTCGCTGCCCGTGTTGCGCAAGGATTTCATGATCGATCCCTGGCAGGTCGCCGAAGCCCGCGCGATCGGGGCCGATGCGATCCTGATTATCGTCGCGGCCCTCGACGACGGCGTGATGGCCGAGATCGAGGCGGCCGCGCTCGACAGAGGCATGGATGTGCTCGTCGAGGTGCACGACGAAGCCGAGCTGGAGCGTGCAAGCCGGCTTCGTTCGCGCCTGATCGGGGTCAACAACCGCGATCTCAAGACCTTTCGCACCGACCTCGCGACAACCGAGCGACTCGCCCCCCTTGCCCCGGAAGGATCGATCCTGGTGGGCGAGAGCGGGATCAACAGCCTGGCGGATTGCGACCGCCTGGCGCGGTCCGGGGTGCGAACTTTTCTCGTCGGCGAAAGCCTCATGCGACAGGACGATGTCGAGGGCGCAACGCGCGCGTTACTCGGTTCGTGACGGGGCTTTCGCACCTCGATGAGACGGGCGCGGCGCGGATGGTCGATGTCGGCACAAAGGCGGAGACAGCGCGAACGGCGGTTGCTGCCGGTTCGATCCGGATGAATGGCGCGGCTCTTTCGGCCATCCGCGATGGCAGCGGCCCCAAGGGCGACGTTCTGGCGGCGGCGCGAATCGCGGGGATCATGGCGGCGAAGAAGACCGCCGAACTTATCCCGCTCTGCCATCCGCTGTCGCTCGATGCGGTCACGGTGGACTTCGCATTCGTCGACGCGGGGATTGAGGTGCACGCGACTGCTTCGCTCACCGGGCGAACGGGCGTGGAAATGGAAGCGATGACAGCGACTTCCATCGCGCTGTTGACGATCTACGACATGGCCAAGGCGCTCGACAAGGGGATGGTCATCGAAGGCGTTCGGTTGATAGCGAAGACCGGTGGCAAGTCGGGCGACTGGCGCGCTTCGCCTGATGCGCTGGCGCGCTTCGCCTGATGCGGAAGCGGGTTGACGGGAAGGCCCAAGTTTCCTAATTGTTCCGCGTTCGTTCCCGAATTGGAACGCTTGTCAGGGAAACGGTCCGATGCTTACGGCCAAGCAGCGAGAGCTCCTCCAGTTCATCACCGTGCGGCTCGAGGATAGCGGCATTTCCCCGTCCTTCGAGGAAATGAAGGAGGCGATCGACCTCAAGAGCAAGTCGGGCGTTCACCGGCTGATCTCCGCACTTGAGGAGCGCGGCTTCATTCGGCGCCTGCCCAATCGGGCCCGCGCACTCGAGGTGATCCGTCAGCCCGAGGATTCGGTTGCTGCGCCGCGCGCACGGACTGCCGACGCCCGTACCGGTGACAACGTCGTTCCCCTTCGTGCTCCGGCGGTGGCTCGTCGAGAGCCCGCCAACGATGTGGTGGAGCTTCCGCTGCACGGCCGGATCGCAGCAGGCATGCCGATCGAGGCGCTCGAAGGGCAAAGCACGCTTCCCGTCCCCGCCGCACTGCTGGGGCCAGGCGAGCATTATGCGCTCGAAGTCTCGGGCGATTCCATGATCGAAGCGGGGATTTTCGACGGCGATTTCGCGCTCGTGAAGCGAACGGACGTGGCCAGGGATGGCGAGATCGTAGTCGCGCTGGTCCGCGACGAGGAGGCGACCCTAAAGTATCTCCGTCGCCAGGACGGCATGATCCGTCTTGACCCGGCAAACGGCGCGTACGAACCCCAGCTCTACCGCGCGAACGAAGTGAAGGTTCAGGGCAAACTCGCGGGGCTTCTGCGACGCTATCATTGAGTTTCGCGGTATCGGGGGGGTTGGGACTGATCGCCTAACGCCCCCGCCCGGTCCACCACGGATGCGCACCCTGCGTATCGGCAACCGCGTTCACTCGCTGCTTCGACAGATCGAGGGCAAGGCCGCCGCTCTCTTGAAGATAGCTCCGATCGGCCTTGAGCCAGCGCGGGCGACAGCTGCGCGGCAGGAAGCGATCCGCAATAACCACGTCGCTCCGCTCGCACGCTGCGGCAAGCGCACGCTCCTCGATCCGCGATCGGCTCCGTGCCAGGAGGAGCGTCCAAGGATGCCCGCCGCGCTCGACCACGAGAGAACAGAAATCCTTGCTGCATTCGGCGCCCGGCCAACGCTCCAGCGACACGGGATCGCCTTCGAGCCCGGCCAGTTCCAGCAGGTTGTCGCGCGCGAATTCGCTTCGCCCCTCGCGCAAGACCAATAACCGTGGGCCCTCACCCACGATACCCACGTGTCGGCCGTCACCGCTGACGAGGACATCGGGCGTCGGTGTAGTCAAAAGCAGACCTGCAGCGACGACCGCAGGCGCAAATCCCAACAGTCGCATCTTGCCGTGCCAGAGCGCCAGCCACGCCCCGCCAGCGACGAACAGGGCAAACGTGCCCCAACCCATCTGCGGCATCAACTTGACCGCGCCGGGCTGATCCGCGGTGAAATGAGCGATGCCGAGCAGCAATTCGAGCGATTGGCCGGCCAACCACCACGCCGGCGCGCCGGCTCCGGCAAGATCGAGGAAAAGTGCGAGCGCGATGAGCGGCATGGAAACGAACGTCACCAGCGGAATGGCGACGACGTTGGCAAGCGCACCGTAGAAACCGGCGCGATGGAAGTGGAACAACACGATCGGCATCAGCGCGAGTTCGATCACGATTCCTGTCAAAAGCAGCATCGCGCCGCGTCTCCCCAGGCGCGCCAACCAGCTTTCCTCGCGCGGGGCGAGGAACGTGCGAACCGGCCCCGCTTCGTACAGTGCGACAATCGCAGTCACGGCGGCGAAGCTCATCTGGAAGCTGGGGCCGACGACAGCCTCGGGCCAGACCAGCAGGACTGCGAATGCCGCGGTTGCGACCATCCGCATCGAAAGCGGTTCGCGGCCCAGCGCGAGGGCGATGAGCACCAACAGCGAACCGATGCAGCTTCGCACCGTCGGCACCTCGGCCCCCGTCAACAAGGTATATCCCACCCCCGTAGCAGCGGCCACCGCCGCGCCGACCAGCGGCAGCCGAACCCTCAGGACCAGCCACGGCCACAACGCCAGCAACCGGGTGGCGAGCAGATACGCGGCCGCGATGACCGCGCTGACGTGAACCCCGCTGATCGACAGCAGATGGGTGAGGCCGGAATCGCGCATAGCCTCTTCGTCGGCCGACGAGATTCCCCCGCGGTCACCGCTGGCGAAAGCGGAGGCGATAGCGCCGGGCGCTCCGTCCAATCGAGCGTGGACGTGCGCCGACAATGATCGCTGCGCCCGCGCGATCGTTCCGCCTTGGCGGGCCGACTCGAGGGTCTCGACGTCGCCGATGACACTGCCGGTGGCGGAAAGCCCCGCAAACCACGCCGTGCGGGCAAAATCATAGGCCCCCGGGACCATCGGCGAACCGGGCGGCATCAATCTGGCCCGTAAGCGCACGAGTGCGCTCTCGTCGGTTCCGGGCCCGAGCCGAGCGGGATCGACATTTACGCGCACCTTGCGCGCCATCCCGGCATCGGCATCCCGATAGGCGAGCGTAAGGCGCACCCGGTTCTCTGCCGGGCGATCCTCACGCGCCAGAACGCGACCCTCGATCCAGACGACTTGCGGCCGGTCCAGAGGCACTGCGCCGACGACCTCCGAGCGCGTCCAGATTAGCGCCGTACCGAATGCAGCGAGCAAACTGACAGCCACCGCCGCTCGCAGGAGGTAACTCCTGCCCTCATCGCCGCGCCAGATGGCGATGGCTCCTATCGCTGCCATGAGCCAACCGCCGAGCCACAAGATCCACGTAATCGGGTTCGGCAAGACGAACCACGCGGCGATGCCGCAGGCGAACGCCACGGTCAGCCAGGGCGCCCGATCGAACGAGGCACTTTCCAGAAACCGCTCGGCCAACTCCGGCCCTCTGGACAAGGCGCCCGCCTTCCGCCAAGGCCGCTGCAGTGCAGCATCGACCGCGCGGTCGCCCTCCCCGAGCTCGTCTTCCAGGGGCACTAGCGGCACTGTACGGGTCGCCATGAAACCATTGGATAAGGACGATAATTCGGATGGCAAGCGATAGCGCAGGTGTCGTCACCCGCTTTGCTCCCTCGCCCACCGGATTCCTCCACATCGGAGGTGCGCGGACTGCCCTGTTCAACTGGCTTTACGCGCGCCATCATGGCGGCAAGTACCTGCTTCGCATCGAGGACACCGACCGCGCCCGATCGACCGAGCCTGCCATCGAAGCCATTTTCGACGGTCTGGGATGGCTGGGTCTGGAGGGCGACGAGGCTCCTACCTTCCAATTCGCAAGATCGGACCGTCACGCAGCAGTGGCGCACGAACTGCTTGAAAAGGGCGCGGCCTACCGCTGCTATCTGACCGCCGAAGAACTGGCGGATCGCCGCGCACGGGCGCAGGCCGAGCGGCGCACTTTTCGCATCGACAGCGAGTGGCGCGACGCGGACCCGGCGACCTGGCCCGCCGACGCACCGTACGTCGTGCGCATCAAGGCACCGCGCGAAGGCGAAACCACGATCGACGATCAGGTACAGGGGTCCGTCACAGTCGCGAACAGCGAACTGGACGATTTCGTACTGCTTCGCTCCGACGGCACGCCGACCTACATGCTCGCGGTCGTGGTCGACGATCACGACATGGGTGTGACGCACGTGATCCGCGGCGACGACCACCTCAACAACGCCTTTCGGCAGATCGTCATCCTCAGGGCGATGGATTGGCCGGTTCCGGTCTATGCCCACGTTCCCATGATCCTGGGTGCTGACGGCGCAAAGCTTTCCAAGCGACACGGAGCGGTGGGCGTCGATGCCTACCGCGACGAAATGGGCCTGCTTCCAGAGGCGGTTTTCAACTATCTGTTGCGTCTTGGCTGGGGCCACGGTGACCGCGAGGAAATCAGCCGGGAAGAGGCGATTGAGCTCTTCGATCTGTCGGGCGTGGGGAGAAGCCCGAGCCGTTTCGATATCAAGAAGCTTCTGAACCTCAATGGACACTATATCCGTGAAGCCGACGATGCGCGACTGGCAGGTCTTGTCGCCCCGCTGATCGGTTCAAATGCGGATAAGAGCTTGCTTGCCGAAGCCATGCCGCAGCTGAAACTGCGTGCGAAGGATCTTCACGAACTCGCTGAAGGAGCGGCATTCCTGTTCAAGGTGCGTCCGCTTTCGATGGACGAAAAGGCGTCCGCCCTCCTGACCGACGAGGCCCGAGGTCTACTGGAAAAAATTTCTGCTCGCCTGCACAGTCAAAGCGACTGGACCGTGGAGGCGCTCGAGGCCAATCTCAAGTCATTCGCCGAGGAACAGGGGCTGGGCCTCGGCAAGCTGGCGCAGCCGATGCGCGCTGCGCTGACGGGGACTACGACGTCCCCCGGCATATTCGATGTCCTGGCCCTGCTCGGCCGCGATGAGGCTCTTGCGCGGCTTGACGCGCAGACGTCATCGGCCGACGCGGACCCCACAATCTAAGGAGACCCGACATGGCGGACAAAGCGGCGACGCTCACTTACGACAACAAGAGCATCGACCTGCCGGTCCTCGCAGGCAGCGTCGGTCCCGATGTGATCGATATCCGCAAGCTGTACGGTCAAACGGGCGCTTTCACCTACGATCCGGGTTACAAATCGACCGCCAGTTGCGAAAGTGCACTGACCTACATCGATGGCGATGAAGGCGTGCTTCTGCACCGAGGCTACCCCATCGGCCAATTGGCCGAACATTCCAGCTTCATGGAAGTCAGCTACCTACTGCTGAACGGCGAACTGCCGTCCAAGGACGAGCTCGACGATTTCACGTATACGATCAGCCGCCACACTATGCTGCACGAGCAGCTCGCCACGTTCTACCGCGGTTTCCGTCGTGACGCGCACCCGATGGCCATCATGTGCGGCGTCGTGGGTGCGTTGAGCGCCTTTTATCATGACAGCACCGACATTTCCGACCCCGAGCAGCGCAAGATCGCTAGCCATCGCTTAATCGCCAAGATGCCGACGATCGCAGCGATGGCCTTCAAGTATTCGGTGGGGCAGCCGTTCCTCTATCCCGACAATTCGCTGAGCTACACCGGCAACTTCCTCCGCATGACGTTCGGCGTTCCGGCCGAGCCTTACGAGGTCGTGCCGGCGGTAGAGCGGGCGATGGACCGCATTTTCATCCTCCATGCCGACCACGAGCAGAACGCCTCCACCTCGACCGTGCGTCTCGCAGGGTCCTCGGGCGCGAATCCTTTCGCTTGCATCGCTGCGGGCATCGCATGCCTTTGGGGGCCTGCCCACGGGGGAGCCAACGAGGCGGCGCTGAACATGCTCCGCGAGATCGGCACTCCCGACAAGATCCCGCACTACATCGAGCGCGCGAAGGACAAGAACGATCCCTTCCGCCTGATGGGCTTCGGCCACCGGGTCTACAAGAACTACGATCCCCGCGCGACCGTGATGCAGAAGACCGTGCGCGAGGTGTTCGATGCACTGAAGGTCAACGATCCGCTATTCGAAACCGCGCTTCGGCTCGAGGAACTGGCGCTCAAGGACGACTACTTCATCGAGAAGAAGCTGTTCCCCAACGTCGATTTCTATTCAGGCGTCATTCTCTCGGCGATCGGATTCCCGACGACGATGTTCACCGCGCTCTTCGCCCTTGCTCGCACTGTCGGCTGGGTCGCGCAATGGAACGAGATGATTTCCGATCCCGGCCAGGTGATCGGGCGCCCGCGCCAACTCTACACCGGGCCGACTGAGCGCGATTACGTGCCGGTGGACAAGCGCTAATGCGCGCGGTGCGCCTGCTCGCCCAGGTTTTCGGGGTTGCACTGGTCCTGTCGGGCGGCCTGTGGGCGCTGCAGGGTCTCGGTCTCGTGATGTGGCCGGCCGAAAGCTTCATGCTCGCCGAGCGGCAGTGGGCGCTTTACGGCCTGATCACGGTCGTCATCGGAATACTGCTGTTTCGCTGGGGTAGCCGCCGCCGTTGATCAATCGGCGGTCGGCAGTTCCAGTGTAAACCGGGCGCCGCTTCCAGTCACATTGCTGACGGTCAGGTCGCCGCCCATTGCGCGAGCGAGGCGACGCGAGATGTACAGGCCGAGGCCCGATCCGCCATCCCCGCCGCGGCCAAGGCGCTCGAACTTGTCGAAAACGCTGTCCAGTTTGTCGGCCGGAATGCCTGATCCTTCGTCGGCGACTGTCGCAATCGCGGCCGAACCCTGGTTGGCGACCGCGATGACGATGCTGGACCCGGCGGGCGCATACGCGATCGCATTGCCGATCAGGTTGAGCATGATTTGCAACACGCGGCGAAACTCTCCGATCGCCGGGACGACGTCGTCGCTCGGAGCGAGGTGCAAGCTGGTTCCGCGCTCCCGCGCCCTAACGCCCAGTATGCCGATGGCGCGCCGCGCCACGTCTGCAAGGTCTATACGGTCGGGCGCGGTGCGGAAGTTTTCCGCTTCGACGACTTCGAGATCCGACAGATCTTCGATCAACGAAAGCAAGTGTTGCCCTGCTGCGGCAATATCGGCGGCGTAGGCGCTATATTCTTCGGCCAAAGGTCCCGCGAGCCGCGAACTGATGGTTTCGGCGTTGGCGATAATCCGCGCGACCGGTTGACGCAGAATAGGCGTCAGTTCGCGTCCGAACGAAGGCGTCGACGGTGCCTCGTCGGATGATTGAGTCAGATGTTGGGGAGGCAACGGCGAGTCCGCGACAAGCAGAAGCTCGAAGCCAGTGCTTCCGGGATCGGGTCGCCCGAGAGGGATCAGGGTGACCGTCCAATTCCGCGTGGACCCTGGAATCACGCATTGCGTCCCGTCGAGCAGCCGCCAATGGAGTGGCTGGCGATGCGCCAGTTCGGGCAATTCGACGAACTGAGTCCAGGTTGAGCCCGGGTTTTCGCGCATCTTGCGGACCAGCGCCTGCAGGTCCGGTGCAGACGACTCCACAGCCAGGATCCCTTGATCCGGCGCCAACCGGGCCGTCAGTTCGGCGACCGCACGGTCGACCGCGATCCTGAGATCGGCGGCCTCGTCTTCGGAAGGGGTCGGTCGTGGACTGGATGACCAAGCACCCACCGCGATCGAACACCCCCCATCCCCTCCTTCGCGGACAGGGTCGATCTCTACCCATGCACGAACTGTGTCGTCCCCATCGAGCGCTTCGATCGTCCGTGCGAGGCGCAGGCCCATTCGCCGGGACTTGCGAACAAGTTCGAGCAGCGCGGGCACCGCGACCGTTCCGGGTAATTCTCCGCCACACCGACGGTGCAGACCCGCAAGTGGCTCGTCGGCCTCGATCAGCCGATCGTCCGCATCGGTTATGGCGCGCGCAAGGACCGGCTTCGGCAGGCCCATGTCAGACAACCGTCGTCCGGCCCGACACGGCCAGCAATGCCGACGCGCGGTCTGCGGAAAGGCTATCAAGGTTGGCGGGAAGCGAAGCTTCGGGATGCAAATGGAGGAACTGCTCTTCGATCTCTTGCGCCTTCAATCCGACAGCACGGAGCGAAAGAGCAAGGCGGGCCGACTGACGATCGGTTGAAGCGATGACTGCCAGGTTGCGATCGTAGCGGCTGGCGATGGACAAGGCGCTGAGAAACAAACCAAGACCCGCGTGCCTGATCGACAGCGCGGCACGCGCCCCCGCTCCCATTCCGGCAACGAGGCGTGAAAGCAGTGCGAGGCGCGTTGCGCTTTCATCGTACGCGCCGCGCAAGCGCTCGATGGTCGCCTGCGACAGACTTGCGGTTTCGGTGGCAGTCTCGTCGGAGCGCGCCTGCAGAATTTGATCGAACAGGTCGGCCGGCAGCTCTGAGACGGGAAGCTCCATCCGCCTTTGCGATTGCAGGAACCTTGCCTGCGAAGCGAGCGCAGCCATTGCTGTCGATGCAGTTGCGGTGTCGTCCGACGCGATAAGCGACTGGATCAGCGGCGAGAGTACAGGGTCGATCGCCGAATCTCGCTCCAGCCGATTGCAAAGCTGACCCTCGATCGCCAGCGCATGACAGTGGGACACGAGCCTTGCATCGGCCATGAGCTTATCGATCAGGGAAGCGAGGTCCACTTCCCTCGACCGCTGATCTTCTTGCCGACTTGCCCCGATATCCTCTGCAATCACGAGTTGCCGCGCCAGATCGGATACCATTCCGCGGACGCGGCTCAGGATTTCGTCGCTGAAGAGCGAATGCTGACGGCTGGCAAGTAGATGCCCGAGGACCGGTCCGATCGAACCGATCGCCCGGTCCCCATCGACGAGACCGGTACGCAGCGCTTCTTCGGCCGGCACTTCGCTGGACTGGGTCATCACCGCATCGCTCATGAACCCGCCATAATTGCGTGTGGTTAAACCTGCGTTAGCTTAGTCGATGCGGGCCAGAAAATCCGTGCTGCAAGTCCTCCCAAGGCGATACCCGCCACCGCTGGGAGAAAAAGGCCGGCCGCAGCGGCAATGGCTACCACCGAAACGGCGAGGATGCGATCACCGACGGGACGCAGGAAACGCGGAGCCGCTTCCTCTTGCGAGAGACGCATGGCTGCAACGAGCACCAGCGCCGCGAACGGCGCGTGCCACCCGGCAAATTGTTGCGGGCTGGCGGCAACCGCCACCAACGAAAGATCGACCACTGCGTCTCGAACCATCGGCAAAAGGGTTCCGGCTTTTTCCCCCGCTCCGGCCCGGGCCAGACTTCTCAGCCGATGACCGAATGAACTGACCAGGGCGCCGATCGCGATCATGGCGAGGCCCGCAACCGTCATGCCGCTATAGCCGGCGACACCCCCTCCAGCCGCAAGGGCGACGCCAGCTACCGCGAAGCCCGGCGCAATGGCGGGATTTTCCGCCAGTCGGGGAAGTCCCAGCATCGCCAGCTTGTGCGAGAGATACTCGCCCGGCCAGCCAAGCGAAGGCGCCGGCATGTACCTGGATTGCCAGCCCGTTTCGACACGGCGCGCTGCCGCGGGGTCTCCGAGGAGCGCCCACCGGCCATCGTCGAGCCACAGCGCCGGGATTTCGACACAGCGCGCACCGCGCTGCAGCGCGACCCGCAACAATCCGGCAATGGGGTCGGCATCCGCGGGCAGCAACGACAATGCCTCGACAGCGTCCCCGCGCGTCGAGAGAACGCCGCCCCACGCGCGATCACGATCGATGCGTTCGAAACCGCGCTCCACCGCTCCTGCGGCGGGCAAGCACGCAATTCCTGCCCTCGCGCCCAGTGCCTGCGCCAACCATTCGCTGTCAGGCAGAATACCCGGAGCGAAGACAAATAGCGTATCGGCGGTGTTGATCAGCCCGGAAAGCGCACGGCTATTGGCAACCGCGCTGAACTTCACACCCCGGCCTTCCACTTCTCGCTGGATCGCGGCGAGCGTGGAACCGGGCGATTCCGACAGACAAACGACGCGCTCGCAACCGAGAGCCAAAGCAGCCTGCACCTGGTGCCAAGCCACCGGTCTGCCCCCAAGCTTTACTTGCTGTCCTTGATCGTCCGTCAGTGCCATCAGCGCGACCCGCACGCGCAATCTCCCTGCCGATCTTCGAAGCGACCGTGCGTAGTGGGGCGGGATCGGATTGACTAGTGCTGCGGCGTCACCTGCCGACGAAGCGGTCGCGCAATCGCTCGATACGCCGCACCACCGAAGGATCGCCTGGTGCGCCTTCGATCGCTTCGGTTGCCAGAGCGATCAGTTCATCGGCGTGGAAGCCCGCAGCGAGGCCCTTCAATCGCTGCGCTGCGACGGTCCAGTTGCCATCGCAACGCGCGCGTTTCAGCAAATCGAGGTGATGATCGAGGCTTTCCTGGAAAGCGGCGCGAAGTTCGGCATGCAGCGCCGGATCCTCGCCCGCAGCCGCCGCAAGCGTCGCATCGAATGTCCCGAACTCGCATGCCATCGCCGACGCAGTAACCCTCGGATGATTAAGACTCTGTTGATCATGAAGAGAATCGTGTAGTTTCCGCTTCATGAGTGGGGGAACAAACATCCGGGCGATCGGCCCCGGAAGCGGCGCCGATGCGCCCGGCGAAGTCGCAGGCAATGGTGGCGAACCGCTGACCCTCGACGAGAATTGGGTAGAAAGCGCGCATATCGAAGGACCCGTTGAGGAAGCTTGGGAGGACACCCCTTCCCCGCAGCCGTCAGGTCGCCTCGTGCCGCTTATGGCCATCGCAGCGGTCGCCGGCTGGACCGGCTTTTTCGCCTGGGCCCACAGCTCGGTCCTGGGTCCGGGCATTTCTCCGCAGGCTGGAACCCAGATGGTAGTTCAGTGGGCGGTCCCGGTCCTGCTCGTGATCGCACTTGTCCTTCTGGCGCTTCGTTTGAGTACGCGGGAAGCAGGGCGGTTCAGCGACGCCGCCATCGTCCTGCGCAACGAGTCGGCAGCGCTCGAGTCCCGCCTGTCGGTGGTGAACCGGGAGCTCAGCCTCGCGCGTGAATTTCTGGCGGCGCAGAGCCGCGAACTCGAAACGCTCGGCCGAGTGGCTACGCAGCGCATTTCCGAACATGCCGACAGGCTCCAGGCGCTCGTTCAGACCAATGGCGCGCAGGTGGATGCGATCGCAGGAGTCAGCCGCACCGCGTTGGACAACATGGAAAAGCTGCGCGACGACTTGCCCGTGATCGCGAACGCCGCGCGCGACGTGTCGAACCAGATCGGTGCGGCAGGGAACACGGCTCACGGCCAGCTTGACGGCCTCGTGCTCGGTTTCACGCGCCTCAACGAATTCGGCCAGGCCAGCGAACGTCAGGTTGCTTCGCTTCGTGCGCGCGTCGATGCCGCCATCGCGGGATTCGAAGCGCAGGCCGTGCAGCTCGACGAGATCGCCGTGACCCGCTTTGCCGCACTGCGCGACAAGAGTGAGGAATTCCGGGCCGAACTGGACGGCCGGGAAGTTGAGGCTCTGGCCGCGATGCGTCACCGAGCTGATCGCCTGCGCGACGAGATCGCAGCAGCCGCCGATGCCCTGGAGCGGGGCGAGGAAGAACTCCTGCGATCGCTTCAGGCCCGCATCTCGTCCGTGCGCGAGGGTGCGGACACGGTATCGAGCAGCCTCGGAAACGCCGAGCGCGAGGCTGTCGAGGCCTGGCAGGAGCGTATCGAGACCCTCAAGCGCGACCTGGAGGCTGCGATCCGGCACGTGGAAGGAGTGGACACCCTTGCCAAGACCGGCGCTCAGCAACGCCTGGCGACCATCGGCGAGGAAGCAGCCCTCGTCGACATGAAGCTTACCGATTCGCACGCGAAGTTCGTGTCCGAGATCGAAAAGCGTCGGGCTGAAGCCGCTGCGCTCGCCCAGGAACATCTCGAACAGATCAACGCCCTGCTCTCCGATTTCGACACAGAATTGGCCGTTCGCAAGGTGGATGACGAAATCCACGCGCAGTCGATCATCGAGCGTAGCCAGACGATTGCCGGCCGCCTTGGCGAACTGACGCGCGAGATGACCATTGCCGCAGAGCAGGGCCGCCATGCCGAGATGGTGCTGGCCGCGGCGATCGATTCACTGAGCGAGCGCCTCGGCAAGAGCCGGGAAGCATTGGGCGATACCGACCGGTCGGTAGCCCAGTTGACCGACGCCAGCGTCCGCCTGCTCGAGCTGATCCGCGCGAGCGCCCAGCACAGCGCCAACGATCTGCCCGTAGCGCTTGGAGAGGCCGAATCACGCCTCGCAGCTCTAGGGGAGCGCGGAGAAGCGCTCGGCCTGATGCTAAACGGCGCAGGCGAGAAGAGCCGCGAAGTGTCGGAATATGTTATCGCTGCGCAACGGAACAGCACCGCGGCGCTGGAGGGCTTGGCGGAACTTCAGGGCAAGGTGGCTCGGGGTTCGGATGCCGAAGCCGTTCGACTTGCCGCCTTGCGAGAGCAGTTGGCCATGCTGGCACGCGACAGTGAACAGGCAGCGGCTTTGACCCAAGGCTCGCTCAGCTCCGCCATCGCAACTCTCGAGCAGGCTGCGCGCTCGGCCGTTTCCGCGATCGACGACGAGGCGAGCGGGCGGATCGTCGCATTGGCGGGCCGGATCGCGAGCGAAACCGACGAAGCGGTCGATCGCGTTCTGCGCGAACGGGTGGGCACTGCTCTGGCCGAGATCGAGACGACCGCAGCCCAGGCTGCAGGTGCTGGCCGCGAAGCAGCCGTCCAACTGCGCGACCAGCTCGGCAAGGTGAGCGAGTTGACGTCCAATCTCGAAATGCGTGTGGCCGCTGCGCGCGAGCGGGCCGAAGAACAGGTCGACGGCGATTTCTCCCGCCGGGTCGCGCTGATAACCGAAAGTCTCAACTCGAACGCAATCGATATCGCCCGCGCCTTGTCTATCGAGGTCACCGATACCGCTTGGGCAAGCTATTTGCGCGGGGACCGGGGCATCTTCACCCGCCGAGCGGTGCGGCTGCTGGAGCCGGCGGAAGCGCGCGATGTCGCGGAGCTATACGACGCGAATGGTGATTTCCGCGAACACGTGAACCGCTACATTCACGATTTCGAGGGGATGTTGCGCACGATGCTATCCACGCGAGACGGGCACGCGATCGGCGTGACCTTGTTGAGCAGCGACATGGGCAAGCTCTATGTCGCTCTCGCGCAGGCGATCGAGCGCCTGCGCGACTGAGCTTTCAATCTGCCTCGGTCTGGATGCCCAAAGTGGCGGGCGTCACCCAGCCATTGACGTAGTTGGCTACCCAAATCGCGGTCAGCACCGCGGCAAGCACCGTCGCGCGGAGCATGACCTTGCGCGGCTGAAAATTCGCCGGCGCACTGTCCGCCTGTCCCGGCACGCGCTCGATGCCCAGTTCCTCGTGGGTCTTCACGCCGAACGGCAGCAGCACGAATGCGCAGCCGACCCAGAACAGCACGTAAATCGCGACGATCGAGGTCCAGTTCACGCTGCCTCTCCCGGTACGATTACACGCACCTGCGGCCGCTTGCCGCACCAGCGCCCCGCTGCCCGACGAGCCGCGAGCCGTGCCGCCTCGACCAGAGTATCCTTGTCGCGCGCGGCGGGTCCGCGCAGCTTGCCGAGCGCCTGCGCTACGTCAGCCTCCGCCTCCGCGACGAATGCCGCGTAATCCTCGTCCAGCGGAAGCCCGACACCTTCCACGAAAATGCCGCCCTTGGGCCCGACGACCACGATCACAACACCCTCGCGCGCGATCCGGCGGCGCATGACCATCGCATCGCCGTCGGCCGGCGCTATGATGTCGCCATCCAGGATCAGCCGACCGTTGCGAACCTCTGCCAGCTTGCCCGGCTTGCCCGGTGCCAGACGCACGATGTCGCCGTTCTTCTGGACGACCGCGCGCGGGATACCGGTCTCTAGGCCCAGTCGCGCCTGTTCGGCCATGTGGCGCATTTCCCCGTGCACCGGCACCAGGATCTGCGGCCTCAGCCACCCGTAAAGCGCTTCGAGCTCCGGCCGACCCGGATGGCCCGAGACGTGGATCATGCTTTGCCGGTCCGTCACCACCATGATGCCGCGCTGGGCCAGAAGGTTCTGGATGCGACCGACAGCAATCTCGTTGCCCGGAATCTGGCGGCTGGAGAACAGCACGACGTCGCCTGCCGTCAATTCGATGGGATGCTGTTCTTCGGCGATCCGCGCCAATGCGGCGCGAGGCTCGCCCTGCCCGCCGGTCGCGATGATCAGCACTTCGCCACGCGGCAGTCCCATTGCGGTGTCGAAATCGACGGTCTCGGGGAACTCCGTGAGGTACCCGCTGTCCCGCGCCACCTCGATGATCCGGTCCAGCGAGCGACCTGCAACGCATAACTTGCGTCCGCTCGCTTCGGCCACGGCGCCCAGCGTGTGCAGGCGCGCGACATTGCTGGCAAAGGTGGTCACCAGAACGCGGCGACCGCTCCACTTGGCGACTTCTTCATGGAGCGCCCGGTACACCGCGCCTTCCGAACCGCTTTCGGCCAGATTGAAGACGTTGGTCGAATCGCAGACGAGCGCCAGCACGCCCTCGTCGCCGATCTCGCACAGTTCTTCTTCGGTCGTCGGGACGCCGATGATCGGCTCTTCGTCCAGCTTCCAGTCGCCGGTGTGGAAGACGCGTCCGTGCGGCGTATCGATCAACAGCGCGTGACCCTCGGCGATCGAATGCGCCAGGGGCACGTAGGTAATACCGAACGGGCCCAGCTGGAACTGCTCGAGGTCGTCGACGATCACCAGTTCCACCTGGTCCGCGATCCCCGCTTCCTCGAGTTTGCGCGTCACAAGGTCGGCCGTGAACGGCGTCGCGTAGAGCGGCACGCCAAGGTCGGCAGCGAAGTACGGCACGGCGCCGATGTGATCCTCGTGCGCGTGCGTGAGCACGATCCCGTCCAGCGCGCTGGCGCGCTCCTCGATGAATTCGAGGTCCGCGAAGACGAGGTCGACTCCGGGATATTCGTTGCCGCTGAAGGTCATGCCCAGGTCGACCATCAGCCAGCGGCCCTGACAGCCATAGAGATTGACGTTCATCCCGATCTCGCCCGAGCCGCCAAGCGCCAGGAACAGAAGTTCGTCTTCGGGGGTGAAATCCGGCGTCATATTGTTGTCGCCTTCGCTGCAGCGCGCTCGGCCAGAATCGCGAGGCCATCCAGCGTCAGGTCGGCATCGACGGCATCGAAGATATCGGTATGCGCGTCGAACAGGATGGCGAGACCTCCGGTGGCGACGACCCGCGCCGGGCGGCCGATCTCTGCGCGCATCCGCGCGATCAATCCTTCCATCATCGCGACATAGCCCCAAAATACCCCGATCAGCATCTGGTCCTCGGTATTGGTGCCGATGACGCTATCGGTGCGGGGCGCCTCGATCGCGATGCGCGGGAGCTTTGCCGTGTTACCGACCAGCGCGTCGAGCGAGAGGTTGAGGCCCGGGCAGATGATGCCGCCCTTATAGGCTCCGGTGAAATCGACCGCGTCGAACGTGGTCGCCGTCCCGAAATCGACCACGATCAGATCGCCCTCGTACTTTTCGTGCGCCGCAATCGTGTTGAGCGCGCGGTCCGCGCCGAGTGAACGCGGCTGGTCGACATCGACCGAAATGCCCCAGTCGGCCGCCCCTTCGCCCGCGATCAGCGGGGTCATGCCGAAATACTTCTCGGCCAGCACCGTCAGGTTGTGGATCGCGCGGGGCACCACCGATCCGACGATGAGCTGGGTCACGTCTTCACGGCGCACGCCCTCGATCTCGAGCAACTGGAGCAGCCAGACTGCGTATTCGTCTCCGGTCCGGCGTGGATCGGTTGCGATGCGCCAGCGCGCCTTGATCTCGCGGCCCTCGAACAGGGCGAAGACCACGTTGGTATTGCCGACATCGGCAGCGAGCAGCATCGCGATTTCCTTCAACCCAGCATGACGTCGCCGGCGTGGATAGGCCGGGTTGTCCCGTCTTCCAAGCGCAGCAGGAGCGAACCGTCCTCCGCAAGTCCCGCGAAGGTGCCGGAAACCATGTTTCCGCCCGGTTCGTGGATAGACAGCGGCGATCCGGGAGGATGCGATGCTGCCTGCCAGCGTCGCAGAAGTGGTTCGATCCCGACCGTTCGCCAACGATCCAGTTCCCGGTCGAACGACGCGGACAGAGCTTGAGCAAACGAGTCGCGATCGGGAGCCGGTCCGAACGCCGACAGCGCGATCGTGTCGCGCCCTTCGACATCGGGCGCTCGCGCCAGATTGACACCGATCCCCACGATCACCGCATCGCCCTCTCGCTCGAGGAGAATTCCCGCGAGCTTGGCCCGGCCGACTAGGAGGTCGTTCGGCCATTTCAGCGAAAGGGAACTCGGGTCCGCCAGCAGCGGGGCAACGGCTTCGTAAAGCGCAAGTCCGGCGAGCAGTGCCAACGTCGGCGCGGGCGGGTCGTGCGGACCCGGTCTTACGACCGTCGAACCCATGAAGTTACCGAACCCGTCGAACCAGGTGCGGCCCTGCCGCCCCCGCCCTGCCGACTGGCGATCGGCGACCAACCAGATGCCTTCGCCGACGCGCTCGCCTGCGCGCACTGCATCGAGCAGGTCGGCGTTCGTCGAACCGGTTTCGGCGACTGTGCGGATCAATTCCGGGATATCAGGCCGCGAGGAACAGCGCTGCCGACGCGGTGTCGGCCAGCGTTCCGAGCCAGCCCGTCAGAAGGTAGCCGAGCGGCGAAATGACGAGCGTGCTGACGATCAGCAGCGCCCAGTGCGCCCAGTCGTTGGCGCCTTTCACCTTGTCGGCAGGATCGTCGAAGAACATCACCTTCACGACCTTGAGGTAGTAGAACGCGCCGATCACGCTGCCCGCGATGGCGATCACGGCCAACGCGATCATCCCCGCATCCACCGCTGCCTGGAAGACCACCAGCTTGGCGAAGAAACCGAGGAGCGGCGGGATACCCGCGACGCTGAACATCAGCAGCGCGAGGCACCAGGCGATACCCGGACTGGTGCGGCTGAGACCGGCCATGTCGTCGATCAATTCGACCTGGTTGCCTTCCGCATCACGGAGCATCAGAACCGCCACGAAGCTACCGATCGTCATCGCGACGTAGATAGCGAGGTAGACGAGCATCGCGCTCGCCCCGCCTGGCGTGGCTGCAGCCAGGCCCACGAGAATGAAGCCGACGTTGTTGATCGAAGAGTATGCCAGCAGCCGCTTGATGTTCGTCTGGCCGATCGCGCCGAGCGCGCCGACCACGATGGAGGCCAGCGCGGCGAAGATCACGATCTGGCGCCAGGCGTCCGACTGCGCGCCGAACGCATCGAGCGCCACGCGCATGAGCAGTGCCACCGCCGCAACCTTGGGCGCGGTCGCGAAGAACGTCGTCACCGGGGTCGGCGCGCCTTCGTAAACGTCCGGCGTCCACATGTGGAACGGCACTGCGGCGATCTTGAACGCAAGGCCGGCGAAGACGAAAATCACCCCGAACAGCGCGCCCGTCGACAGGCCGCTTGCGAGGGCGGCGCGGATGCCGGCAAAGCTCGTGGTCCCGGTGAAGCCGTAGGTCAGGCTCATGCCGTAGAGCAGGATACCGCTCGCCAGCGCGCCGAGCACGAAGTACTTCAGGCCCGCTTCTTCGGAGCGCGAGTCCACGCGCAGGAAGGCCGCGAGGACGTAGGCCGCCAAGCTGTTCATCTCGAGCCCGATATAGAGCGTCATCAGGTCGCCGGCGGAGACCATGATGCTCATGCCCAGCACCGCGAACAGGATCAGCACGGGATATTCGGCGCGCATCGCCTTCCAACGGTCGAAGAAACGCGGCGCGATCATCAGGCAGGCAGCGGCGGCCGCGAAGATCAGCAGCTTGGCGAAAGCGGCGAAGGCATCCGCGCGCATCTGCCCGAAGAACGCCTGGGTATCGGCGCCCATCGCTCCGCTGCCGAGTACAGAAGCGGTGAAAGCGGCGGCTGCCGCCAGAACCGCGACGCTGGCGATCGAGATGGCGCGGCTCGCCTTGTCGCCCATCCACGCCGCGGCGAGCAACAGCACGAGGCCGCCCACGCTGAGGATGAATTCAGGGGCGATCAGCCGAAGGGATTGGGCGAAATCCATTAGTGGCCCTCCCCGTCGGCCGCATCGTGGTGCGGCATCGCGTTGGCGGCATTGCGGCGCACCTGCTCGGGCCGCGCTTCGGCCGGCTTGCTGTCCCCTTCGGGCGCTGCACGCGAGAGGCGAGCGTCAAGTGCGGCTATGTCTTTACGCATCGGGGCGAGGAAGCTTTCCGGATAGACGCCCATCCACAGCACCGCGGCGGCGATCGGCGCAAGCATCACCCATTCACGGGCGTTGAGATCGGGCATGGCGGCAGCATCGGCGTTCTTCTGCACGCCGAACGCCACGCGCCAGTAGAGATACAGCATGTAGGCCGCGCCAAGGATGATGCCCGTGGTGCAGACCAGCGTCACCCAGGTCGAGATCTGGTACACGCCGGCCAGGCTGAGGAACTCGCCCACGAAGCCGCTCGTGCCGGGAAGCCCGATGCTCGCCATCGTGAACAACATGAAGAAGAGTGCGTAGTTCGGCATGTTGATCGACAGGCCGCCGTACCGGTCGATCTCGCGCGTGTGCAGCCGGTCGTAGATCACGCCGACGCACAGGAACAACGCGCCGGAAACGAGCCCGTGGCTGAGCATCACGATCATAGCGCCTTCGAGGCCCTGCACGTTGAAGGCGAACAGGCCGATCGTCACGATCGCCATGTGCGCGACCGAGGAATAGGCGATCAGCTTTTTCATGTCGTGCTGTACCAGCGCGATCAGGCTGGTGACGATGACCGCGATCATGCTCAGCGCGAACACCAACCAGGCGAGCTGCGCGCTCGCTTCGGGGAACATCGGCAGGCTGAAGCGGATGAAACCGTATCCGCCCATCTTGAGCAGCACGCCGGCCAGGATCACCGAACCGGCGGTGGGCGCCTGCACGTGCGCGTCCGGCAGCCAGGTATGCACCGGCCACATCGGCATCTTGACCGCGAAACTCGCGAAGAACGCCAGGAACAGCCACGTCTGCGCCGCCGGCGGGAAATCGTACTGCATCAGCGTGGGAATGTCGGTCGTCCCCGCCTCGCCTATCATCCACAGCATCGCGACGAGCATCACGACCGAGCCGAGCAGCGTATAGAGGAAGAACTTGTAGCTGGCGTAGATGCGGTCCTTGCCGCCCCAGATGCCGATGATCAGGTACATCGGGATCAGACCGGCTTCGAAGAAGATGTAGAACAGCAGCAGGTCCTGCGCGGCGAACACGCCGATCATCAGCAGTTCCATGAACAGGAACGCCGCCATGTATTCGCCCACGCGGGTTTCGATCGATTCCCAGCTCGCCAGGATGCAGATCGGCATGAGGAACACGCTGAGCATGATCAGCAGCAGTGCGATCCCGTCGATCCCCAGCGCATAGCTGAAGCCGGAGAACAGCTCCGCACGCTCGACGAACTGCCACTGCGCACCGCCGATGTCGTAGTTCGCCCACAGCACCACGCCGAGGCCGAGATCGATCAGCGTCGCGACCAGCGCCACCATGCGCGCGGCCTTCGCCTGCAGGAAAAAGCACGCGAGGCCCGCGACCAGCGGGACGAGGAGCATCGTCGAAAGGATCGGAAAAGCTCCCATCACAGCATGACCCAGGTAATTGCGGCGACAAGGCCGACCAGCATCCACAGCGCGTAGGTGTTGAGGAAGCCGGACTGGAAGCGCTTCGCGCCCACCGAACCCAGCGCTACCATCCGTGCGGCGCCATCAGGACCGAAGCGGTCGATGATGCCCTCGTCGCCGATCTTCCAGAACTTGCGCCCCAGCCAGAGCGAAGGGCGGATGAAAACGACGTTGTACAGCTCGTCGAAGTACCACTTGTTGAAGAAGAACCGGTACACCGGGCCGAGCTGCTTGGCGGCCATGCCCGGGAAGCTCGTGTTGCGGATGTAGCCGTACCACGCGATCACGAAGCCCAGCACCATCACGATGAACGCGGCGTACTTCACCAGCCCAGGCACCGCGTGCATCGCGTGGATCAGGTTCTCGTTGTAGAATATCGATCCGTTCCAGAATGCCGCGCTGTCGAGGAAGGCGGGAGCGAACACCTGGCCGGCGGCAATCGCGCCGATCGATAACAGCCCGAGCGGGATCAGCATGGACAGCGGGCTTTCGTGCGGGTGGTAACCCGCGGTCCCATCGCCGTGCTTGGGATCGGGGACGGCGTGCGCGACATCGTGCCCGGCGTCCTCGTCCGAAGGGTGGTCGTGATGACCGTCGTGAATGGCGTGCTGAATATGTTCGCTCGCCGCCCAGCGCGGCTTGCCGAAGAACGTCAGGAAAACGAGGCGCCAGCTGTAGAAGCTGGTCAGGAGCGCCGCGAAGACGCCCATCCAGAAGGCGAAGCTCGCCGCTTCGGTGCCGCGCGCGAAGGCGACCTCGATGATCGCGTCCTTCGACCAGAACCCCGCAAAGCCGAGGTGGAGATCGTACACGCCGACCCCGGTAATCGCGAGCGTGCCTGCCATCATCGCCCAGAACGTCAGCGGGATATGCTTACGCAGCCCGCCGTAATAGCGCATATCCTGCTCGTGGTGCATTGCATGGATAACGCTGCCCGCGCCAAGGAACAGCAGCGCCTTGAAGAACGCGTGCGTGAACAGGTGGAACATCGCCGCGCCATAAGCGCCGACGCCCGCCGCGAAGAACATGTAGCCGAGCTGCGAGCACGTCGAATAGGCGATGACCCGCTTGATGTCCCATTGGGTGGTGCCGACGGTTGCGGCGAAGATGCACGTCGCCGCACCGATGACGGTAACGAAGGTCAGTGCGATCGGCGCAGCCTCGAACATCGGCGACAGGCGGCAGACCATGAACACGCCCGCAGTCACCATCGTGGCGGCGTGGATCAGCGCCGAGACCGGCGTCGGCCCCTCCATCGCGTCGGGCAACCAGGTGTGCAGGCCTAGCTGCGCCGACTTGCCCATCGCACCGATGAACAGGAGGATGCACAGCACGTCCATCGTATCGACACGGTAGCCGAGGAAACCGATCGTCGCCCCCGCCATTCCAGGAGCCGCGGCCAAGATTTCGCTGATCGAGACGGTACCGAACACCAGGTACGTGCCGAATATGCCCAGCATGAAGCCAAGATCGCCCACGCGGTTGACCACGAAGGCCTTCATCGCGGCGGCATTGGCGCTCGGCTTGCGGAACCAGAAACCGATCAGGAGGTAGCTGGCGAGGCCTACCCCTTCCCACCCGAAGAACATCTGGACCAGGTTGTCCGCCGTCACCAGCATCAGCATCGCGAAGGTGAACAGGCTGAGATAGGCGAAGAACCGCGGCTGATCCGGGTCCTCTGCCATGTAGCCCCAGCTGTAGAGGTGGACGAGGGCCGAGACGGTCGTGATAACGACCAGCATCACCGCGGTCAGCGTATCGACACGCAGCGCCCAGTCGAACGACAGCGTGCCTGACTGCACCCATTGCAGGACAGGTACGACGCTCGCTTCGGCACTGCCGTTCACGAACGACAGGAAGATCGGCCAGCTCAGCGCGCAGGCGAGGAACAACGCGCCGGTGGTGATCGACTTGACCACCGTGTTGCCGAGCATGCGGTTGCCGAGGCCCCCGACGATCGCGGCCAGCAGCGGCGCGAAAACGATGATGAGAATCGGATGCACGGGCTCGCTTACCCCTTGAGCCGGTCGACGCTATCGACCGCGATGGTGCCGCGGCCGCGGAAATAGATGACGAGGATCGCAAGGCCGATCGCGGCCTCGCCGGCGGCGACGGTCAACACGAACATCGCGAAGATCTGCCCCGTCAGATCGCCCAGGAACGCACTGAATGCGACCAGCTGGATGTTCACCGACAACAAGATCAACTCGATCGCCATGAGGATGACGATAACGTTCTTCCGGTTGAGGAAGATGCCGAGCACGCCGAGCACGAACAGGATCGTGCTGACGACGATGTAGTGTTCGACGCCGATCACAACTGAACCCCTTGCCCGATCTCCGGCTTCACGTTCCGTGTCGCATCCTGCGGACGGCGGCGCACCTGCTTGCCGATGTTCTGCGGACGGGAGTCCTTGCGGTCGCGCAACGTAAGCACGATCGCCCCGACCATCGCGACGAGGAGGATGATGCCCGCGCTTTCGAACAGGAACAGGTACTGGCCGTAAAGGAGCTGTCCGATCGCCGCGATGTTGCTTTCAGCCATCACGGGCACTTGGTCGGCGGTTCCCGTGCCAAGCTCGATCCGGCCGGCCTGGTATGCGCCGATCCCGAAGATCAGTTCGGCCAGCAGCACCAGCGCGATCAGCAGGCCGAGCGGGAAGTTCTTCACGAAACCGGCCCGCAGCGACGCGAAGTCGATATCGAGCATCATCACCACGAACAGGAACAGCACCGCGACCGCACCGACATAGACAATCACCAGCAGCATCGCGATGAACTCCGCGCCGACGAGCACCATCAGGCCTGCGGCGTTGAAGAACGCCACGATCAGCCACAGCACCGAATGCACCGGGTTGCGCGACGTGATCACCAGCACCGCGGACGCGATGGTGAGGGCTGCGAATAGGTAGAAGGCGAGGACCTGGATCATGTGTCGGCGCGGCCCCTATCGGTAGGGCGCATCGGCTTCAAGGTTTGCGGCCAGAGCCCGCTCCCACTTGTCCCCGTTGGCCAGCAGTTTCGCCTTGTCGTAGAGAAGTTCCTCGCGCGTTTCGGTCGCGTATTCGAAGTTCGGCCCTTCGACGATCGCATCGACCGGACAGGCTTCTTGGCAGAAACCGCAATAGATGCACTTGGTCATGTCGATGTCGTAGCGCGTGGTGCGGCGGCTGCCGTCCTCGCGCGGTTCGCTCTCGATCGTGATCGCCTGCGCCGGGCACACCGCCTCGCACAGCTTGCACGCGATGCAGCGCTCCTCTCCGTTGGGATAACGGCGGAGCGCGTGCTCGCCCCGGAAGCGCGGGGACAGCGGGTTCTTCTCGAATGGATAGTTGATCGTCGCCTTGGGCTTGAAGAAATACTTCAGCGTGAGGGCGTGCGCTTTCACGAACTCCCACAGGGTGAACGACTTGATGAAATGAGCGACGGTCATCCGTACCTCGTGAACATGAGCCAGCCCGACACGAGTACGACGAACATCAGCGACAGCGGGAGGAACACCTTCCAGCCGAGGCGCATGAGCTGATCGTAGCGGTACCGCGGCACGGTCGCCTTCACCCAACTGAAGATGAAGAAGAAAAAGAAGATCTTGGCGAACAGCCACAGCCAGCCCGGGACCCAGTACAGGATCTCGAGCTCGAGCGGAGGCAGCCAGCCGCCGAAGAACAGCACCGCGTTGAGCGCGCACATCAGCAGCACGTTGGCGTATTCGCCCAGCCAGTAGAGCGCGAAGGCCATCGAGCTGTATTCGGTCTGATACCCGGCGACGAGCTCGCTCTCCGCCTCGGTCAAATCGAACGGCGCGCGCGCGGTTTCGGCGAGGCTGCTGATGAGGAACATGACCCACAGCGGAAACAGCAAAAGGTTGAACCAGTAGCCGTTGACCAGGCCGAGCCCGTGTCCGCGCTGCGCCTCTACGATGGCGTTCATGTTGAACGAATTGGCGTAGAGCACCACGCAGATCAGGATGAACCCGATCGAGACTTCGTAGCTGATCATCTGCGCCGCGGCGCGCATCGCCGAGAAGAAGGGGTATTTGGAGTTGCTCGCCCACCCGGCGATCACCACTCCGTACACGCCGAGGCTGCTGATCGCGAGCACGTAGAGCAGGCCGACGTTGATGTCCGCCAGCACCGCGCCCGAGTTGAACGGGATCACCGCCCACGCCAAGAGCGCGACGGTAAAGGTGATGATCGGCGCGATCAGGAACAGGCCCTTGTTCGCCGCCGACGGCACGATGGTTTCCTGCAGGAACACTTTGAGCCCGTCGGCGAAGCTCTGCAGCAAGCCGAACGGGCCCACCACGTTGGGCCCCTTGCGCAGCGCCATCGCCGCCCAGATCTTGCGGTCGGCGTAGATGATCATGGCCACGGCCAACATCAGCGGGAGCGCGATGAGCAGGATGCCCGCTACGGTCGCGAGGAACCACGCCCATTCGTAGGTCAGGCCCCAGGTCTGGAAGGTCTCGCTCATTCCGCAGCCTCCCGCACTTCGTCGCCGTGAAGCAATTCGGCCGAGCATTGCTGCATCGTCACGCTCGCACGGGCGATCGGGTTGGTGAGGTAGAAGTCCTTGATCGGATAGGCGATCGCGCCACTGGCCTTGCCCTTGCCGGCCTTGGGCAGCTTGCCGTAATCGGCCAGCCCCTCAACGCCCAGCACAGGCACTTCGGCGATCATCGCGGACTGGAGTTCGGCAAAGCTGTCGAATCCGACGTTCACGCCCAGCGCATCGGCCAGCGCGCGCAGGATCGTCCAGTCCTCGCGCGCGTCACCGGGTGCAAACACGGCCTTCTCGGCGAACTGCACCCGGCCCTCAGTGTTGACGTAAGTGCCGTCCTTCTCGCTGAACGCGGCAGCGGGCAGGATCACGTCGGCGGCGTGTGCGCCCTTGTCGCCGTGGTGGCCGATATAGACCTTGAAGCTGTCGCCGAAGGCCGACCAGTCGACTTCGTCCGCGCCCAGCGCCAGCACTACTTTCGGCGCGGCCTTGGCGATGTCGGCGATGCCGCCCTTCTGCGCATAGCCGAGCATCAGCCCACCCATCCGCGATGCCGCCATGTGCAGCACGTTGAAGCCGTTCCACCCGTCACGCTGGACCGGCAGCGCCAGCGCCGCGTCGAGAACGCCCTTCGCCAGTCCCGCACCGCCAACGATCACGGCAGGTCGTTCGGCCCTCGCCAAGGCCTCAGTCACATGGCCCGGCAGGTCGTGGAGCACGGCAGCGTCGTCGCCTAGGAACTCGGCGGGGAACGTCGTCTCCCAATGCGGTCCGACGACGAACACCTTCGCGCCGCGCTTGGCCGCCTTGCGAAGCCGCACATTGACGAGCGGCGCCTCCCAGCGGACGTTGCTGCCCACGATCAGGATGGCATCGGCGGTCTCGATCCCGGCGAACGTCGAGTTGAAGTTCACCGCCGCGAGGTTGCCGGTCGGATAGCTCATCCCCGTCTGGCGGCCTTCGAGCATGTCCGAACCGAGCGCGTTCACCAGCTTCTTGGCGGCAAACATCGTCTCGCAATCGACCAGGTCGCCCGCGATCGCGGCGATGCTCGCGCCAGGTTTTGCCTTGGCGATGGCCTTGAACGCCTCGTCCCAGCTCGCCTCGGCCAGCTTGCCGTTACGTCGAATCCACACCTTGTCGAGCCGGCGGCGGGTCAGGCCGTCGACCATGTAGCGGCCCTTGTCGCTGAGCCATTCCTCGTTGACGTCGTCGTTGGTGCGCGGGAGCGCGCGCATGACTTCACGCCCGCGGCTGTCGAGGCGGATGTTCGCCCCCACCGCATCGCTCACGTCGATCGAGAGCGTCTTCTTCAATTCCCACGGGCGGGCCTCGAACGCATAGGGGCGGCTCGTCAGCGCGCCGACCGGGCACAGGTCGATCACGTTCGCCGAAAGCTCGTGCTTCGCCGCCTGCTCGAGGTAGGTGGTGATCTGCATGTTCTCGCCGCGATAGAGCGCGCCGATCTCGTCCACGCCCGCAATCTCTTCCGAGAAACGCACGCAGCGGGTGCAGTGGATGCAGCGGGTCATCACCGTCTTGATGAGCGGACCCATGTGCTTCTCGGTCACCGCGCGCTTGTTCTCGTGGTAGCGCGATCCGCCGCGGCCATAGGCGACCGACTGGTCCTGCAGGTCGCATTCGCCGCCCTGGTCGCAGATCGGGCAATCGAGCGGGTGGTTGATGAGGAGAAACTCCATCACCCCCTCGCGTGCCGTTTTGACCATCGGGCTGTCGGTCCGGATTTCCTGACCCTCGGTCGCGGGCAACGCACAGCTTGCCTGCGGCTTGGGCGGTCCGGGCTTCACCTCGACCAGGCACATCCGGCAGTTACCGGCGATGCTCAGCCGCTCGTGATAACAGAAGCGCGGGATTTCCTTGCCCGCAAGCTCGCACGCCTGCAGCACGGTCGCCCCATCGGGAACCTCGATCAATTCGCCATCGACAGTAACTTTTGGCATCAGGTGTTCGTCACGCTCGCTGTGGAACGAAAGGCAGCGGTTGCGAGCATAGCGCGCAGTCCGGAGGTGCTGATCGACAGCGGCTTGCGCGCTTCGGCTGCGCGAGCACACATCTGGGCGGGAACGCCCAGCGCGGCGATTGCGGCGGTTTCCTCGTTCGAGCCGACTTCCGAGGCGAACAGGCTGGCCACCTGATCGGGAACCGAACGCACAAGGCACATCGCGATTCCGTCAGTGAACGAATATGTCGGCGCAGCGGGCGCGGCTGCCGCACGTGCAAGCATCGCGTTGACCGGCATGTTGCGGCGCTCGATCAGCGCTTCGGCGAGGGCCCCGGCAAACGCAAGGTTTGCCATCCGCATGCGGCCGTGCAGGCCCACCTTGCGAGCGCAGCCTTCGTTGTTGCGCGACAGGTTCTGCAAACCGTTTCGGTACGCGGCACTTCGGAAGTCGCGCTGCAGAAGCTCGGCCGCCTTGTCGGGACTGCCGTCCGCAACGCAATCGGCGAAACGCGTCATCGTCAGGCGAGCCTCGGCGCTGCTCTCGGTCGAGAATGAATCCACCAGTCCCGCTTCGCGCTCGTCGTCTGGCCAAGGCACGGGAGTTGTATCGACCTGCGGCTGTGCCTGTCCGCCGACCGGTTGCATCGCGAGCATGAGTGCCAGGGTGATCATTCCGCTGCCTCCGCCATGTTGCCCGCCTCGGCGATGCGCCGTTCCAGTTCGGGCCGGAAATGTTTGATCAAGCCCTGGATCGGCCACGCCGCCGCATCGCCGAGCGCGCAGATGGTGTGGCCCTCGACCTGCTTTGTGACCTGCTGCAGCATGTCGATTTCGTCGACGTGCGCGTCCCCGGTCCGAAGCCGCTCCATCACGCGCCACATCCAGCCCACGCCTTCGCGACACGGGGTGCACTGGCCGCAGCTCTCGTGCTTGTAGAAATAGCTGATCCGGCTGATCGCGCGGACCACGTCGGTCGACTTGTCCATGACGATCGCCGCCGCGGTGCCGAGGCCGCTGCCGACTTCTTTCAGCCCGTCGAAATCCATTGGCGCGTCCCAGATCTGGTCCGCCGGCACCAGCGGGACCGACGATCCGCCCGGGATAACCGCCAGCAGGTTGTCGCGCCCGCCGCGAATGCCCCCGCAATGCTTTTCGATCAGTTCGCCGAACGGGATGCTCATCGCTTCCTCGACGACGCACGGCCTGTTCACGTGGCCGCTGATCTGGAACAGCTTGGTGCCCTTGTTGTTCTCGCGCCCAAAGGAACTGAACCACGAAGCGCCACGCCGCAGTATCGTGGGGACGACCGCGATGCTTTCGACGTTGTTGACCGTGGTCGGACAGCCATAAAGACCCGCGCCGGCCGGGAACGGCGGCTTGAGGCGCGGCTGGCCCTTCTTGCCTTCCAGACTCTCGATCATCGCGGTCTCTTCGCCGCAGATGTAGGCACCCGCGCCGCGGTGGACGAAGACGTCGAAGTCGTAGCCCGATCCCGCCGCATTCTTGCCCAGCAGGCCCGCCGCATAAGCTTCGTCGCGCGCCTTGAAGAGGGTCTCGGCCTCGCGGATGAATTCGCCGCGGATGTAGATGTAGGCTGCCCGCGCGCGCATCGCGAAACCGGCGATCAGCGCACCTTCGATCAGCTTGTGCGGATCGTGGCGGATGATTTCGCGGTCCTTGCACGAGCCGGGTTCGGACTCGTCGGCGTTGATCACAAGGAAGCTGGGACGGCCGTCCTTCGATCCCTTGGGCATGAAGGACCACTTCATGCCGGTCGGGAAACCCGCCCCGCCGCGCCCGCGCAGGCCGCTGGCCTTGATCTCGTCGATGATCGCGTCCTGCCCGCGCGCCATCAGCGACCGGGTATCGTCCCAGTCCCCGCGATGCTGCGCGGCTTTCAGGCCCCAATCCTGGAACCCGTACAGGTTGGTAAAGATACGGTCCTTATCAGCGAGGCTCATCGTCACCTCCCTTTTGCTTGGCCACCTGGGCGGAGCCGAGGGCGATGAATACCGCGCCCAGTGCGATCCAGACGGCAACGCCACCCCCGCGCGCGCCCTGAAATACGGCGACGAGCATGAAGGCGACTGCCAGCCCCATGTATGCAAGACCGAGCTTGCGCGGCATCAGCCCATTCCCCCGCTCGTCAGGAACCACGCGGCGGCGGCCAGGATCAGCACGATCGCACCGAATTTCACGATGCCCATTAGCACCTTCCAGGCGATGAAGGCCAGCACGAGCGCGATCACGATGGTGGCGATTTCCATTACCACTCACCCCGGTAATCGTGGTTCTCGCCCACCATCGCGGTCAGGCTGCTGAGCGCGCCGACAGGCTCGACCGTGTGCCGCTCGGGGTCCTGCGTGCCTTCCTTCGGCGTCTCACCGCGCTCCAACGCGTCGAGGACCGCGTCGAGGCGTTCAGGCGTCAGGTCCTCGTAATTCGCGTCGTTGATCTGGACCATCGGCGCGCTGGCGCAATTGCCCATGCATTCGACTTCGGTGAGCGTCCACAACCCGTCGGGCGTGGTGTGGCCCTTGGCCATCCCACGCTTCTTGCACGCGGTGATGATGTCGTCGGACCCGCGCAGCATGCACGGCGTGGTGCCGCAGACCTGCACGTGGAAGCGGCCGACCGGCGCGATGTTGTACATCGTGTAGAAGGTAGCGACCTCGAGCACGCGGATCACCGGCATCGAAAGCTCGGCGGCGACGAATTCCATCACCGGCAGCGGCAGCCAGCCTTGCGTGTTCGTCTCGGCGCCGACCTGCCGCTGGGCGAGATCGAGCAACGGCATCACCGCCGAACGTTGCCGTCCGTCGGGATAGCGCGCGACGATCTCCTTCGCCTTGTCCGCGTTTTCGGCGGTCCAGGCGAAGCCGCCCCACCGCTCGCGCAGCTCGGACGTATCGGGTGCGGGGGCGCGGTCAGCCATTGACTACCTCCGGCGACCCAGAACTTCTTGCGCGCCAAAGACTTCCGATCGTGACGCCGATGGTTACGCCAATGCCGGTGTAGATGGCGCTCTCGATATCAGCAGATTGGCGGGCATTTAGGAGCCAGCTTCCGATCGCATAGAATGTGAAAGCGGCGCAAAACGCTTCTAGCGCTGAAGAAATTTGCCTCATCACCGGTCACACTCCCCGAACACCACGTCGATCGCGCCGAGGATCGCCGTCGCGTCGGGCAGCATGTGGCCCTTGGCCATGAAGTCCATCGCCTGTAGGTGGCTGAACGCGGTCGGGCGGATCTTGCAGCGGTAGGGTTTGTTCGACCCGTCCGAGACCAAGTAGACCCCGAACTCGCCCTTGGGGCTTTCGGTGGCGACGTAGACTTCGCCTGCGGGCACGTGGAACCCTTCGGTGTAAAGCTTGAAGTGGTGGATCAGCGCTTCCATCGACTGCTTCATCTCGCCGCGCTTGGGCGGCACCACCTTGCGGTCGTCGCTCGCAATCGGCCCTTCGGGTATTTCGGCGAGGCACTGCTTCATGATGCGTGCCGACTGACGCACTTCCTCGACCCGGACCATGAACCGGTCGTAGCAATCGGAATTGGTGCCGACCGGAATTTCGAAATCCATCCGGTCGTATACGTCATAGGGCTGGCTCTTGCGCAGGTCCCACGGAATGCCCGCGGCGCGGATCATCGGGCCGGAGAAGCCCCAGGCGATCGCGTCGTCGCGGCTTACCACCGCGATATCGACGTTGCGCTGTTTGAAGATGCGGTTGTCCACCACCAGGCTCATCGCGTCCTCGAACAGGCGCGGCAGGCGGGTGTCGAGCCAGTCGCCGATGTCGGTCAGCAGCTTCAGCGGCACGTCCTGGTGCACGCCGCCGGGGCGGAACCACGCCATGTGCATCCGAGCGCCGCTCGCCCGCTCGAAGAAGTTGAGGCAATCCTCGCGGATCTCGAACATCCACAGGTTCGGCGTCATCGCCCCGACGTCCATCACGTGGCTGCCGAGGTTGAGCATGTGATTGCAGATGCGCGTCAGCTCGGCGAATAGCACCCGCAGGTATTGCGCGCGGACCGGCACTTCGATGTTGAGCAGCTTTTCGATCGCGAGGACGTAGCTGTGCTCCATCGCCAGCGGGCTGCAGTAGTCGAGCCGGTCGAAGTACGGCAGCGCCTGGAGGTAGGTTTTGTGCTCGATCAGCTTTTCGGTGCCGCGGTGGAGCAGGCCCACGTGCGGATCGATCCGCTCGATGATCTCGCCGTCCAGTTCCATCACCATGCGCAGCACGCCGTGCGCCGCGGGGTGCTGGGGCCCGAAGTTGATCGTGTAGTTGGTGATGACCTCGTCGCCAGTGGTCGGCGACTGTTCGAGTTGCATCGTCATGGCGTGCAGTTCCACGTGCCGGGCGAGAACGTCGTCTCGCCTTGGGGACCGGCGACCTTGAGCCCGGCGGTCCATTCGTTGCGTCCGGCGTTGACCTGCGGCGGCCCGTCGGCGCGCAGGACGGAGACGGTGTAGCCCGCGCCGGCTAGCGTCGGCCCGCTTTCGACTACTTGCGGGCCACCGGCGGCATTGCCCGGAAGCACGACCTGCTGCCCGTCGATCACCAGCACGCCCTGCCCCTTCGCATCGGTCCCTTCCGGGGCCCCCACGACGAGCAGCGAGCGGCCCTGATAGATGAACGAACAGCCGCCCTGGATCTTGCCCAACGCCTTGGGTGCATCGGAAGCGAGCGGCGTAAGCTGGGCCGCCCCGGTGGGAGCCACGACGGGCTGCGCATTGACTTCGGCGACGGAAGGCACCTGCCCGGCAGGCGCGTTTACGCCTGCGCGCTGCGCGAAGTCTTCCGCGCTCTCGCCCTGCGGCTCATCGGACTGCGAACAGGCCGCGAGCGCCGCGATCGCACCAAATACGAACAGACGCTTCATTCGCCCTCGCCCTTCTTGGCGGGAGCCTTGCGCGGAGCACGCTTGGCCTTCGGCTTGTCCTGCGGCTCGGTTGCGCCCTTGGTATCGGCGCTCTTGCCCTTGCGCGGCGCGCGCTTGGCGCGGCTTTCGGTCGGCGCAGGCGCACCGGGCTCTGCCTTGGCGGACTTTTCCGGAACCGGCTCGCCGTCGCCGCCCTCGCCCGCACCCTTGGCAACGTGCTCGGTCGCCTTGGCATCGGTCTTCGCGCCTGCACCCGTGTCGGAGGGCTTCTCGGTCGTCTTGGGATCGGCCACCGGAGGAGTGGCGGGATGCTCGGCCGCCTTCTCGTCGCCCGGCAGCACGTAGTCCGCGCCTTCCCACGGGCTCATGAAATCGAACTGACGCAGATCCTGCGGAAGGTCGACCGGCTCGTACACGACGCGCTTCTCGTCCTCGGAATAACGCAGCTCGGTATAGCCGGTGAGCGGGAAGTCTTTGCGGAAAGGATGCCCCTCGAACCCGTAGTCCGTCAGGATGCGGCGCAGGTCGGTGTTGCCGGCGAACAGCACGCCGTACATGTCGAACACCTCGCGCTCGAGCCAGCCCGCGTTGGGCCACAGCGTCGTCACGGTGGGCACCGGCGTGCTTTCGCTCGCCGTGCACTTGACCATGATGCGATGGTTTTTCGTCAGGCTGAGTAGCATGTAGACGACTTCGAACCGCTCGGGCCGGCTCGGATAGTCGGCACCGGCGATTTCCATCAACTGCTGATAGGCGTGCTCGTCACGCAGAAGACGGAGCGCATCGTCGATACTGTCGCGCGCGACGGTCAGCAGGATTTCGCCATGCTCTTCCCTAGCGGAGACGAGCATCGCGCCCAGCGCAGCCGACAGCGCGTCGAGCACGCCGTCGTTCGATGCCGTCCGGGGCGCGGAGTGAAGCACGGTTGCCATCTCAGCGCTCGATCGTGCCCGAGCGGCGGATCTTCCGCTGAAGCTGCATCACGCCGTAGAGCAGCGCCTCGGCGGTCGGAGGGCAACCGGGCACGTAGATGTCCACCGGAACGATCCGGTCGCAGCCGCGCACCACACTGTAGGAATAGTGATAATAGCCGCCACCGTTGGCGCAGCTACCCATCGAGATGACGTACTTGGGGTCCGACATCTGGTCGTAGACCTTGCGCAGCGCCGGAGCCATCTTGTTGCACAGCGTCCCGGCGACGATCATCACGTCCGACTGACGCGGAGACGCGCGCGGGGCAACGCCGAAGCGCTCCATGTCGTAACGCGGCATGTTGACGTGGATCATCTCGACCGCGCAGCACGCAAGGCCGAAAGTCATCCACCACAGGCTGCCGGTGCGCGCCCACTGGAACAGGTCCTCGGTCGACGTGACGAGGAAGCCCTTGTCGTCGATCTCGCCCTGCAGCGAGTTGAAGTACGCCGGGTCGGGCGCGGTGACCGCGCCACCGGGGACCGGCGAACTCGGCGGCTGGATCACTCCCATTCGAGGGCTCCCTTCTTCCATGCGTAAGCGAGGCCGATGCCCAGTTCGCCGAGGAACACCATCATGGTGATCCAGCCCGGCCATCCGGTCATGTCCAGGCTGACGGCCCAGGGGAACAGGAACGCGGCCTCGAGGTCGAAGATGATGAACAGGATCGCCACGAGGTAGAACCGCACGTCGAACTGGCTGCGCGAATCCTCGAACGCGGGAAAGCCGCACTCGTATTCGGACAGCTTTTCGGCCGTGGGATTATGCGCCCCCGTCAGGCGCGAGACGCCCATCGGCAGGAACACGAACAGGACCGAAATCCCCAGCGCGATGCCGAGGAAGATGAGAATGGGCAGATACTGCGAAAGGTCGACCAAGCGACTGACTCGATTGCTGGCGGTTCGTGCGCGCCTCTAGGCCGCGAGGCTGCGCGGCGCAAGGCTGGGGGCGGGCAAAAATCCCCCGATCGCGGCCTATTTCATCATCGTGCGGATCGCCTTGTCGGTCCCCTTGCCATAGGGCGGCTTGAATCCGCCGAGCTTCGCGACGTCGATCTTCGGCTGGGTGTAGACACTCCGCGCGTGGCTGAATTCGCGGAAACCCTCGATCCCGTGGTAGCTGCCCATGCCCGACGGCCCGACCCCGCCGAACGGCAGGTCCTCCATCGAGACATGGAACACCACGTCGTTTACCGTGACACCGCCCGAGATCGTGCGAGTCAGCACCTTCTCGCGCTCGCCGCTGTCTTCGCCGAAGTAATAGAGGCCGAGTGGCCGGTCGTTCGCGTTCACATATTCTATGGCTTCGTCGATCGCCTTGTAAGTCTTCACGGGCAGGACGGGGCCGAAGATTTCCTCCTGCATGGCCTTCATGTCGTCGGTCACGTTGCGCAGGATAGTCAGCGGCATCTTGCGGCTGTTGGCGTTGGAGAAATCCTCATCCGCCGGGTTGACCTCGATCACCTCGGCGCCCTTTTCCCGCGCATCCTCGACCAGTCCCTTCAGGCGGTCGAAATGTCGGTCGGACACGATGCTGGCGTAATCGTCGTTATCGCGCAGCGTCGGGTACATCTCGTGGACGCCGAGCTGAACCGCGGCGACGGCGCCCTCCTCCATTTCCTCCGGAACATAAAGGTAGTCGGGGGCAAGGCAGATCTGCCCGGCGTTCATCATCTTGCCCATCGCGATGCGTTCGCCGGCCTTCTTCAGGTCTGCATCCTTGCCGAGGAATACCGGCGACTTGCCGCCGAGCTCCAGCGTGACAGGGACGAGGTTCTTGGCCGCCGCTTCCATGACCTTGCGACCCGTCGCGGTCGATCCGGTGAAGACGAGGTGATCGAACGGAAGCTCGGAAAAAGCATGGGCGACTTCGGGACCGCCGGTCACGACGGCGCATTCCTCTTGCGTGAAGCGCTTGGCAACCAGTTCGGCCATCAGCTCGCTCGTCCGCTCGGTGAACTCGCTCGGCTTGATCATCGCGCGATTACCTGCGGCGAAGACCTGCATCAGCGGGCCGAAGCTGAGATTGACCGGAAAATTCCACGGACTGAGAATGCCGATCACGCCTTTGGGCTCGTATCGCAGCTCCGCCTTCGCGCCGAGCAGGCCGAGCGGGAACTGCACCTTGCGCCGCTCGGGCTTCGACCAACTCGCCAGATTCTTCAGGCAGTAGTGTCCGAAGCCGACCGTGCTCGCGATGTCGGTGATCATCGATTGCTGGATGCTGCGGCTGCCGAAGTCGGCGCTCATCGCTCGGCACAGCGCCTCGCCGTTATCCCGCAGCAACGCCATCGCCCGCTCCACGCGATCCCGCCGCGCCTCGACCGGTTCCGGCCGGGCGGCGGTAAAGGCGCTGCGCTGCTTGGCGAGAAGGCTGTCGAGTTCTGCTTTGCGATCCAGGGCCATTGCACGTCTCCGGGAGGTTTCGATTTGCCACCGGTTGTCGCCGACTGCGCAAGCAATGGCAAGTTCGGCCTGTCCTACACGAGGCGGCGGTGCAAGAGTTCGGCAATGCGATCCCGACGGTTCTGGCTAAGTCCCTCCGCAGCGACTGCGCAAGGTGCCGGCTTTGCCCTGCAAGCTGACGCATCCGGGCCGCAAAGCGACACTTTGTCCGCCCAAAGCGACACATATCCGCGCGAAGTGGCGGAATATGCTCTGGACTGTGTGACAGTGTGACACGCCCTCGGGAATGCAACGTGGATTTGGCGCACCCAAGGCCTCGCTTGTTTGCCTTCGCCGCGCTGCAGCATTAGATCGCGGCCAAATCGAACTCAGAAAGGTCCGCAATGTCCACGTTCTCAGCAGCCGATCCCGTCGTCATCCTCAGCTATGCGCGCACCCCGATGGGCGGTATGCAGGGCGTTCTGGCGGATGTTTCGGCGACCGACCTCGGCGCGACCGCAGTGAAAGCGGCGGTCGAGCGCGCCGGCGTCGCAGGCGAGGATATCGAACGCATCTACATGGGTTGTGTCCTTCCCGCAGGTCTCGGTCAGGCTCCCGCCCGTCAGGCCGCGCTGAAGGCCGGCCTGCCCAAGTCGGTCCAGGCGACCACCGTGAACAAAGTCTGCGGCAGCGGGATGCAGACGATCATCATGGCGGCAGAGGCCCTGGCCAGCGGCGGCATGGATCTGGCCATCGCAGGCGGCATGGAAAGCATGACCAACGCGCCCTACCTGCTTAAGAAGCACCGGTCGGGCGCCCGGATCGGCCACGACACCGCGTACGATCACATGTTCCTCGACGGGCTCGAGGATGCCTATGACGCCGGACGGGCGATGGGCACTTTCGCGCAGGACACTGCGAACGAATACCAGCTTACCCGCGAAAACATGGACGATTACTCGGTCGAATCGCTCCGCCGCGCGAACGAGGCGATCCAGACCGGCGCATTCGCCGACGAGATTGCGCCGGTCACGGTGAGCACGCGCAAGGGCGACGTGACTGTCGATACCGACGAGCAACCGCCCAAGGGCAACCCGGAAAAGCTGCGCACCCTGCGCGCCGCTTTCGCCAAGGACGGAACGATCACCGCCGCCAGTTCCAGCTCGATCAGCGACGGCGCGGCCGCCGTGGTGCTGACGCGCGAGAGCGTGGCGAATGACAAGGGCGCCACCCCGGTCGCGCGCATCGTCGCGATGGCGGCGCACGCGCAGGAGCCGAAGGATTTCACCATCGCCCCGGTGGGTGCGATCGAGAAGGTGCTGAAAAAGGCCGGCTGGACCGTCGCCGACGTCGACCTGTTCGAGGTGAACGAGGCTTTCGCCTGCGTCGCGATGTTTGCGATGAAGGACCTCGGGCTGCCGCACGACAAGGTCAACGTGAACGGCGGCGCGACCGCACTCGGGCATCCGATCGGTGCCAGCGGAACGCGCATCGTCGTCACCCTGCTAAACGCCCTGAAGAACAAGGGCCTCAAGCGCGGCGTAGCCAGCCTTTGCATAGGCGGTGGCGAGGCGACTGCAGTCGCGATCGAACTCGTCTGAAGTTATCCACCGCGCTGATTGCGGCAGGATCGACACAGGCGTAATCGAGCCTGCGGTCGCGTGAGGGAGAGGTCTTCATGAAGAAACTCATTGCAATCGCATCGATCGCCGCGCTCGCCGCCTGTGCTCAACCTGCCGAACAGGCGCCGGCACCGGCTGAAACGACCGCCGCCGCAGCGGCTCCTGCCGAAATGACCGCGGCGGACATGGCCGGCACATACGACGCGAAGTATCCCGACGGCACGACCCACGTGGTAATGATCAACACCGACGGCACCTTCAGCGACACCGACCCGGCGGGTGTGGCGACTACCGGGACGTTCGCACTCAAGGACGGCAAGACCTGCTTCGATCCTGAGGGCGATGCTCCGGAAGCCTGCTGGACCGATGGCGAGCCGGATGCGGCCGGCGTCTTCACGGCCACCGCGCCCGATGGCACCGTGGTCACTGTCACCCCCCGCGCAGCACCGGAAGCCGCTGCCACGCCGGCTCCCGCCGCCACCTGAGCGGGGTCGTCCATTGGACGTGGAAGGGCGGCCTGGGCAGTCGCCCTTCTCGTTCTCTCCCAGCTTTCGATATGCTCGACGCGACGGGTCGGATCGTGGTAAATGGCGGCGCGGTCGCTCTTGGGAGACTACCATGAGAACGACCCTGATCGTGCTGGCCGGCGCATTCGCCCTGGCCGGATGTTCGCAAGAAGCCGCCGAACCCGCTCCCGCGGAACCCGCAGCAGAACCGGTTGCCGCAGCCCCCGCGGCTGCCGGACCCGTCGCCGGAACGCTATACGATGTCACCTATGGCGACGGCACCACCGCCCAGTTCACCGTCAACGCCGACGGAACGTATTCCGCGACCGGCCCCGATGGCGATGTCACAGGAACGCACGTGGTCGAAGACGGCAAACATTGCTTCGACCCTGAGGGCGATGGCGAAAATCAGGGGAAGATGTGCTGGACCCCTCAGCCGAGCGACGCCGGCGGCACGTTCACCGCGACCAGCGACGCGGGCATGACGGCAACGAGCACACCTGCAACCGGTTGATGCTCAAGATCCGGGTCGGTTGTCGCGACCGGCCCGGTCTCGTCCGTCAGGGCTTTCCCGCACCCCAAAGTCGAGAAGCCCGGATAAACCCCCTGCGTCCGCTGGCATCCACCTCGCACCAGTTGGCCTCGCAATCGCGCAGTCCGACGACAACGCCCACCTCGGCGTTCCACTTGAGCTTTGCCCCGTCGGACGGTTCCGCCCGAATTGCCGCAAGCCCATCGCCGACGACCAGCGCCCCGCGGTCCCTGCTCAACAGGTTCGCGGTCACCCAGCCCTCGTCTCCCGCGGGATCGCGTACCAAGCGCCACCCCTCGTGGACGCGGATCACCTTGAGCGGAAGGCCAGCGCGCCGATAGACCCAGCGAATCGGGAAGTCCCTGCCGGGGCCGGCACGCATGTTGAGCGTTTCCGCTTTGATCGTCGCCCAGTACGGCACCTCCCGATCCTGAGCGATGGCTGGCGTCGCAAGGAAAAGAGCGGCGATGATGATCGTAAATCTCATGTTGCCCTTGCGTTAGCGCCTTAGCCAAGTCGGGCGCAAGCGAGCAGCGCTTGACCGCCCCGCCCCCGACCCACTAGCCCACGGTAAATGAGCGAACGCCCCACACCGCGCCGGACCGCCAAGCCGAAAGTCGTGGTGACGCGCCACCTGCTGCCATCAGTCGAAACGCGCATGAGCGAGCTGTTCGACACGGCGCTCAACCGCGAAGATGTGCCGATGAGTCGCGAGGCGCTCGTCGCCGCGGTGCAGCAGGCCGATGTGCTGGTACCGACGGTTACCGATCGGATCGACGCCGACCTGATCGCTGCGGCCGGTCCGCAGCTCGGTCTGATCGCCAGCTTCGGCGCAGGAGTGGATCACATAGACCTTGGCGCGGCGCGGGCGAAGAAAATCATCGTCACCAACACCCCGAGCGTGTTCACGGACGACACTGCCGACCTGACGATGGCGCTGATAATCGGCGTGCCGCGCCGGCTGCGCGAAGGCACATCGCTCATCCGCCGGGGCGAATGGACCGGTTGGGCGCCGAGCGCGCTTTTGGGCCGCAAGCTTGCCGGCAAGGTCCTGGGTATCGTCGGGATGGGCCGCATCGGGCAAGCCGTGGCATTTCGCGCGCGCGCATTCGGGCTCGACATCCGGTATCATAATCGCCGCCGCCTGCCCGAAGCAGTCGAGGCCATGTTCGGGGCGACCTGGGTCGAAGATCTCGATAGCCTATTAGCGGAATCCGATATCGTCACCCTGCACTGCCCCTCGTCCGCCGAGACTAAGGGCATAATCGATGCGAAACGGATTGCGGCGATGAAACCAGGGGCTATCCTCATCAACACCGCGCGAGCCGATCTCGTCGATTACGACGCTATGATCGCAGCGCTGGAAAGCGGTCATCTTGGCGGCGCGGGCCTCGACGTCTTTCCCGAGGAGCCGCGGGTGGACGAACGTCTCGTGGCCCTACCCAACGTCATCGCCCAGCCACACATCGGTAGCGCGACCATCGAAGGCCGCGAACAGGCCGGCGAAAAGGTCATCGCCAATATCCGGTTCTGGGCAGACGGCCATCGACCGCCCGATCAGGTTCTGGAGGGTCTGGTCTAGCGACCACGCTTGCCTGCCGACCGATCTGCGGTATTCGGCGGGTTATGAATGACTTCGCATCGACGATGGAAGCGCTGGAGCACCGCTGGATGCGTGCCTGGATCGCTCGGGACCGCAAGGATATGAAAACGCTCGCGTCTCGCGATATGATCGTCCTTTTCGGCGGCGACCCACCCACCATTCTGGATCGCGCCAGTTGGCTCGAGGCGGTTGGCTCGCGCATTCGCTGCACCGGTTACCGATACGGCACCATATACACGCGCAAGCACGGGAAATCGGCGGTATTCGCGGCTCCGGTCGCGCTCGAGGCGACAATTGATGGCAAACCGGTTCTGGCCAAGGCCTTCGCCATCTCGGTTTGGCAGAAGACCATCGTCCGCCGTCACTGGCAGTTGATGGAGCGCGTGCTCAGCGGCCAGTGCGACGACGAAACCCTGCCGGTCGCCGTCCGCTCCATGCAACTTTGGCGGTGAAAGCCCCCAGCTAGTCCCCGGTCAGGATCCGTTCGACCAACTGCGCGACGGTTGGCGTATAGTTGTTCGAATAGAACGGGTCCTGCTTGAAGCGATAGGCAGCATGCCCGGCGAAAGCGAGGTTGTCGTCCGGATCGCCGCCATGCGCGATGTCCTGCAGGGTCTTCTGGATGCAGAAACTGCGCGGATCCGCCAGGCGACCCGTCGTGTAGTCGTCGTGGTCCTTCCAGCTCGAAAACTGGCAGTGCGACAGGCACCCCATGCAACCTTGCTGATCCGCCCGGATTTGCTCGGCGCTTTCCGGCGTGACGAACACGACCGTGTCGTCGGGCGTCTTCAACGGTTCGGTGAAACCCTCGTGCATCCAGGCGAGCGCCTTTCGCTGGTCGCCGGGGTGCACCCAGAAATACTTCGCCTTTCCGTGATCGGATAGCGGAATGGTTCCTTCTTCCTGATCGCGCTTGAAGATGGGGATCTGGCGTTCCGACCGATGGATGAGATCGTACAGGAACGGGGTTTTCACGGCGCTCGAATAGAAGCCGGTCGGCGAGAACGGGTGAAGCAGCACGTCGCCAGGTTCGACCGTGCGGAGCATATCTTTCCAGACCTGCGGGATCGGACTTTCTTCCGTCAAAAGCGGGCGCGTTCCGAACTGGAACATGATTTTCCCGAGTTCGGGATTGTCGATCCAGTCGTTCCATTCGCGAAGGAACCACACGCCACCGGCCATCACGATGGCCGTGTCTTCAGAGACGCCTTCGGCCCGCATCGTGTCGCGCAACGCCTTGACCCGGGGGTAAGGGTCCTCGGGCTTCAAGGGATCTTCGGCGTTCGAGAGGCCATTGTGACCGCCGGCAAGCCACGGATCCTCGTAAACCACCGCCGCCATCAGGTCGGGGACCTTGGAATAGCTCCGCTTCCACAAGGCGCGAAATGCACGGGCACTGCTGACGATCGGCAAGTAGTGCACATTGAATCGAGCCGCGATCTCGGCCAGCTTGTAGGGCATCCCGGCGCCGCAGGTCACACCCGTGATCATACCGGGACAATTCTCGAGCACGCCTTCGAGGACCTGCTGCGCGCCGCCCATTTCCCACAGGACATTGATGTTGATGGCACCGCGTCCGTTTGAAATCTCGTGCGCCCGGCGGACCTGTTCGGTCGCGCCGTCGATGGCATAGCGGACCAGTTGCTCGAACCGCTCCTTGCGAGTGGCCTGAGGGTAGACCTGCGGAATCGGGACCCCGTCTTCGTCGTAACTGTCGGCGTTTACGGCGCTGACGGTTCCAATTCCGCCCGCCGCCGCCCAAGCGCCGGAACTCATATGGTTAGTCGCCGACACGCCTTTGCCGCCTTCGACCAGCGGCCAGACTTCGCGACCACCATAAAGAACAGGCTGCAACCCTTTGAATGTCATTACTTTGTATTGCTCCCCCGGGAGAGTTATTGCGTCGCGGCGGTTCCCGCAGCGGTGTCGCGCCGGCAGGACTTGATTTCCGACGGTTCCGGCCTCGTAGCCGCTCGCTTGAACTGTGCATAGTACCCGGCCAGTTCGGGCGCGTCCTTGAACGCGTCGAGCTTGAAGCCCACGCGCTCGAATTCGCAGCTGAGGAGAAGCGGATCGATGCCGTGGTTGGAGGTCGGTCGATCGACATCGACCACGATCACTCGGCCATCCTCGCGCAGGCTCGGCCAGAGCCGCCACAGGAACGCATAAGGCTCCTGCACTTCGTGATACATGTGCACCAGGAACACGCGGTCGAAGCTGTTCTCGGGCAGCTTCGGATCGTCGGGAGTGCCAAGCTTCAGCGACACGTTGTCGAGCCGTTCGCGCTCGATGCGCTGTCCCAGGCGGTCGATTACGGAGCGGTCGATGTCGCTCGCCAGCACACGCCCCCTGCGACCGACCTTTTCGGCCAGGCGAACGGTGTAATATCCCTCGCCGGCCCCGATGTCGGCGACTGTCATCCCGGGCTTGATCTCGGCAAGGTCCATTACCTTGGCCGCTTCGCCCACACTGTCGCGCTGGGTTTCGTTGGAGAACCGGTTGCCGGCAATGTCCGATACGGGCCGGTGCGCTTGGGGAAATTCAAGGGCGGTTTCGGGGCGCGAGGAATCATCGGGCTCGGCCCACTTGCAACCGGCAAGTGCCAGCACCGTCATCACAATCGCTGCGCGACGCATCAGTCGGCGTCCTCCACCTCGACCGCTTCACCCGTAACGCGCTGTGCAAGCGCTGCGGAGATGAACGGATCGAGCGCACCGTCGAGCACGTCGTCGGGTGTCGGCGAGGTATATCCCGTGCGGAGGTCCTTCACCATCTGGTACGGCTGGAGAACGTAGCTGCGGATCTGATGGCCCCATCCGATGTCGGTCTTGCTCGCATGCTCGGCAGACGCGGCTTCCTCGCGGCGGCGCATTTCGGCCTCGAACAGGCGCGCTTTCAGCATATTGAGGGCAATCTCGCGGTTTTTGTGCTGGCTCCGGTCGATCTGGCTGGCGACGATGATGCCGCTCGGCACGTGCGTGATGCGTACCGCCGAATCGGTCGTATTCACGTGTTGCCCACCTGCCCCCGAGGCACGGTAGGTATCGATCTTCAGGTCGGCCGGATTGACGTCGATATCGATGTTGTCGTCGATAACCGGATAGACCCAGACCGAGCTGAAGCTGGTGTGCCGCCTTGCGCTGCTGTCGTACGGACTGATCCGGACGAGCCGGTGCACCCCGCTCTCGGTCTTGGCATAGCCGTAAGCGTTCTCGCCCTTGATCAGCAGGGTCGCGCTCTTGATTCCGGCCTGGTCACCCGAATGGTAGTCGACCAGGTCGACCTTGAACCCGCGGCGCTCGGCCCAGCGGGTGTACATCCGCTGGAGCATCTCGGCCCAGTCCTGGCTCTCGGTGCCGCCAGCGCCTGCATGGATTTCAAGATAGGTGTCGTTGCCGTCGGCCTCGCCCGAAAGGAGAGCCTGAACTTTGTCGGCATCGGCCCGCTCGGCGAGGCGGGCCAGCGTCGCCAGGCCTTCGGCCTCGACTTCGGCATCGTTCTCGGCCTCACCCAGTTCGACGAACTCGATCGCATCCGCCATTTCCGAACCGATCTCGTTCACCGTGCCGATCGCGCTTTCCAGCCTTCGACGCTCGCGCATGACCGCTTCGGCGTCCTTGGGATCGTCCCACAGCTTGGGATCCTCGACACGAGCGTTAAGCTCGTCGAGGCGGCGCAGGGCGCGCTCCCAGTCCAGCGACTGACGCACCAGCGCCAGCGCAGCTTCGATACGGGCGATATGGGCCTGCCCTTCGGCACGCATGAACAGTTTACTCCAGCAGGATTTGGCCGCCGCTTAGCGGACGATGGCGCGGTGCGAAAGGGCGCGAAGTCAGCGCTTGGCGTTCGCCTGCAACTTCTTGACCGCGGCGAGCGTCAGTCGAACGTGATCCTTGTAGTCGAGATCGGAGTGAACGAACGCGACCCGTCCCTTTTGATCGATCACATAGCTGGTCCGCTGCGTCAGTCCCGTGTCTTTACCATCACGTACCAGTGCGGCATCGTAGGCTTGCACGATTTTCGGATTGGCGACCGCCACGGCGAACTTGTCGCGGCATTCTTCGCGCGAGAAGCGCTTGAGGGTCTCGATATCGTCGTTCGACATGCCCACTACGGTCGCGCCGTATTTGGCGAACTCGGGGGTTGCCTCGGCAAAGGCGTTAGCCTCCAGCGTGCAACCCTTTGTGTAGGCCTTGGGGTAAAAGTAGAGCACCACCGGGCCCTTCGCCAGCGCACTGCGCAGGTTGAAAGCGAAGGGCTTTCCGGCCTTCGCCGCCTGGGTTGCAAATGCAGGCGCCATTGCGCCGATCGGCAGGCTGGCGGAGGCAGGGACCGCAATAAGCGCGATTGCCGCGGCGATGGTCTTGAACATCTTCATGTGCGTGTCCCCTTGATAGGCGGCATTAGTAGATGCCGCCCTGTTCCTCGACAAAATCGCCGGGTCGTTCGACGTTCTGACGCGCGGCCGAAGCTCGGTTCTCCGCCTGGCGGCCCCGCCTGATCAATTCCAGTATCTCGTTGCGCTTGGCCGCAATCTCGTCCTGCCGGGTTGCCCGCGGCGGTTCGGTGTCGGGCTTGAACGCCTCCCAGATGACCGAAGCCATCGGGTCGTTCGTGGGCCAGGCATCGAATACGCGCTTGCCGCTCCGCCGATCGACACGGACCATTCGCACACCGGCGGGCGCGACGAAAGGATCGGCGGACCAGCGGTCGCGGGTGGCCTTGACGAAATCTATCATCATGGGGCCGGCGGTGTTGCCTCCCTGCACCCAGCCGCCCATGTTCCGCGGCTTGTCGAAGCCCAGGTACATGCCGGCGATCAGGTCCGGGCTGCCGCCGACAAACCAGGCGTTGGTCGGTCCACTGGTGGTGCCGGTTTTCCCGAACAGCGGCAATTCGAGCGCGCGCAGGCGCACCGCCGTACCGCGCTGGATCACGCCTTCGAGCATATGGACGGTCTGATAGGCAGTGCGCGGATCGATCGCCTGACGACCGGTGGCAGGCAGGCGCGGCATCGCCTTGCCATCCCATTCGGGCATATCGCAACCGGTGCAGTCTCGCCGGTCGGCCCGCCAGATCACCTTGCCGCGGCGGTCCTGCACGTAATCGATGATCGTCGGCGTGTGCAGGCGCCCGTGGTTGGCGAGCGCCGAATAGGCGTTCACCATCTTGAGTACGGTCGTGTCGCCCGCACCGAGTGCGAACGATGGAAAGTTCTCGTACTTGCCGATCCCCACCCGCTCGAACGTGCGGGTGACATTGGGCATTCCCGCTTCCATCGCAATGTGAACGGTCATGAGGTTTCGGCTCTGCTCCAGGCCCCAGCGCATCGTGTGCACCCCGCCCCCGCCTCCGCCGAAGTTGCGAAAGCATTTCTCGCCCAGCGCAGCGCCCTGATAGAAGCAATAGGCTTGGTCGGGCACTTGGCTAGCGGGGGTCATGCCCTGGTCGAGACCGGTTGCATAAACGAAAGGCTTTATCGTGGACCCAGGTTGGCGCAGCGCCTGCGTCGCCCGATTGAAATCGGATAAGCGGCTGTCGAAACCGCCCTGCATCGCCAGAACGCGCCCGCTCGCGGGCTCCTGAACAAGGAACCCGCCCGACACTTCGGGGATGGAGCGGACGGCGTATGAATTTCCGGTCGGCTGCGCGGCAATGACGTGGCCGGTGCGCAGCCCGTCGGGCAGGCCCGTCAGCGGCGCCGTATCGCCGTCGGAAAAGCCGATGGTGGCGGAGTTGCCTTCACGCGACGTTACCACGCCGACGCGCCAGTCCCTGTAGTTGATGCCGAGGGGTGACGCCGCGAGCTGCGACTGCCAAGTGTCGTCCGACACGTCGATGGTCGCGAGCGGGCCGGGCCACGACTTGCCCGCACTGTAGCGCAGAATTCCGCCACGCAGCGCGTCCCGCGCCGCTTCCTGCAAGTCGGGGTCGAGCGAGGTCCGCACCCAGAGTCCGCCCGCATAGACGCTGTTCTTGCCGTCCTCGGCATTCTCGCCGAAGCGCGCCATCAACTCGCGGCGCGCTTCCTCGAGGAAGTAACCCGCGTCGACCGCGGGAACCGCGGAACGCGACGGTTTCAAACCAAGCGGCATCGCTTTCGCGCTCGAGCCTTCAGCCAGCGTTATGAAGTCGTTCGCGACCATCTGATCGAGCACGAAGTTGCGTCGCGAAATGGCAAGCGCTTCATTCTTGCTCCGTCCGTACCGCTCGGGCGCCTTGGGCAGAATCGCCAGAAAGGCCATTTCATGCAGTTCGAGCTGGCCGACATCCTTGTCGAAATAGGCGCGACTGGCGGCCTGCACGCCAAAGCTGCGACGGCCGAGGGGTATTTCGTTGAGGTATAGTTCGAGGATTTGCGGCTTGCTCAACACGCCCTCGATCCGGCGGGCCAGGATCATCTCTTTCAGCTTGCGCGTGATCGAGTATTCATCCCCCAGCAGGATGTTCTTGGCGACCTGCTGAGTGATCGTCGACCCACCGACCGCCCGTTCGCCCGAACCCATCTTGGTCGCGTAGTCCACGACCGCGCCGAGCGTACCGGTGATGTCCACCCCGCCGTGGGTAAAGAACGTCTTGTCTTCGGCCGCGAGGAACGATTCGATCATCCCTTGCGGGAAGTCCGCGTATTGCAGTTGGACACGCCGCTCTCGAGCATAAGAGTGGACGATCTCGCCATCCAGCCCGCGAACCATCGTGGGGAGCGGCGGCTCGTAGTCTACCAACGTTTCGGCATCGGGGAGCCCGCTGGCGAGAAATGCCCAGAACGCGACGAGAAATAACAGTCCCGCCGCTCCGACGCTCGCAACCCAACGGAACCAGCGCTTTTGCTGCCAGTTGCCGCGGAACCACGCCACCAGTCCTTGGGTGTCGCGACGAATTCGGTAACGGAAATGCTCGAGTGCGGTCGTTTCGGCCATGGTCGAAAGGGCCTTAGCACGGCGATTCCGCGGCGCGCCAGTGGCTTGGTCAGTCGGTTACCGAGGTGCGCGCAAAATGGATGCGGACAGCGCGGGAAAGGACCTCGGCAAATTCGGCGCGTCCTTCGGGAGAGGACATGCGCCGTGCCTCCTCTTCGTCCGTGATGAACCCGGCTTCGTAAAGTACGCTCGGTACGTCGGGCGCGCGGAGTACCGCGAGCGAGGCCGAACGCAGCGGATCGGACAGGAATCGAAGGGTGCCCTGCCCTTCGCGAGTGATCAATCGAGCGAAAGCCGCACTGTCGCGTTGCGACCGGCGCTGCGATAGGTCGAAGAGAATGGACGAAACCGCGTCGCTCTGCTCGCCGATAGTCACTCCATTGATCGTATCGGCACTGTTTTCACGATCGGCGAAGCGGGCAGCGGCCGCGCTGGATGCCTCGTCCGAGAGAGTGTAAATGCTGGCACCAGCTACGCCTTCGATATTGCCCGACGAATCGGCGTGAATCGAAAGGAACAGGTCGGCGTCCAACGCCCGGGCAATCGCGAAGCGCTCTCCCAGCACAAGGAAACGATCTTCCTCGCGGGTCAGCGCAACGCGCACGCCGCCGTCCCTGACAAGCCGGTCGCGGAGCGCCGTCGCCAGTCCCAGCACGATGTCCTTTTCCAGCAAGCCGCCAGCGCTTGCGCCGGGATCATGTCCACCGTGCCCTGGATCGATCACGACCAAGGGTCGCGATTTGTCCTGAGGCCCAAGGACCCGCGGCAGTTCGGCGGACTCGCCTGCCACCGGCAACGACAGCCGGATGACATAATCGCGCCCAAGCGTAGGGACTTCGACGGTTCGTCCGAACGCATACAGGCCCGCCAGCGCGATCACCGGCACCAGCGCTACGAATATGAGTCGGTTGCGCAGCGTCATCGTTAGCGATGGTTAGGGTCCTGTCGCGCAAGCGCAATATGGTTGCCGATAGAAACCCACGGTGCTAGCACCGGCGGCGACCGGGCCACTCGCCCCTCAAGCCTGCAAATGCGCCTCTCGCGCTTTTTACCGGGCGGGGCCGGATCGGCGTTCATTTTCGCGGGATGCACATCCCGTTCGACGACCAGGTTGACGCAAACGATGAGCCTTTCCCCCCCGCAGATTCCGTTGCCGCCGAAGGGCGGCCTGCGGAACTTGGTGGGCCGGACCGCGCACCCGTTGCGCAGGCACAAGCTTGCAGACACATCCACCCGGCCCGGCGCTTTCCAGCGCCCGGGCCGGTTCGCTTTCGCCTTCGGACGACACTCTTCCGACGGCGCTTCACTAACAGATTGCGTGAGGCCGCCCCGTACCGGTTCAGACCGGCAAGCCGCGGCACGCGCACGGAGAAATTACAATGGCAACGCGCATGCTTATCGATGCGCGCCACCCGGAAGAAACCCGGGTGGCGGTACTGCAGGGTAACCGGATCGAGGAATTCGATTTCGAGTCTGCCGAACACAAGCAGATCAAGGGCAATATCTACCTCGCCAAGGTAACCAGGGTCGAACCGTCGCTACAGGCGGCATTCGTCGACTTCGGCGGCAATCGTCACGGATTCCTGGCCTTCAGCGAGATCCATCCCGATTATTACCAGATCCCGCGCGAGGATCGCGAGCGGCTGCTGGCCGAGGAGGCCGAGGCCGCCGAGGAAGAAGCCAAGCTTCGCGCCGAAGAGGAAGAAGACGGCCACGCCCCGGGCGACGAATACGACGCCGAGGACGAGACCGGCGAGTCCTTCGTCGAAGAGATCGCCGAGGACGGAGTCGAGGAGATCGACACCAGCGACAAGGATCACGTCTCGACGATCGAGGGTGGCCATGTCGAGAACGGCGAAGACGACCTGGACAACGATTCTGACGAAGATGGCAACGACGAAGCGGGCGAGGACGATCGCCGCCGCGGTCGCGGCCGTGGACGCCGTCAGGGCAAGGGCGGCGGTGGCAACCGCAGCCGGGCCAAGCAGGTCGACGAAGTGCGCGCCAAGCGCATGGCGCTGCGCCGCCGCTACAAGATCCAGGACGTCATCCAGCGCCGTCAGGTCCTGCTGGTCCAGGTCGTGAAGGAAGAGCGCGGCAACAAGGGCGCGGCGCTGACGACCTATCTCAGCCTTGCGGGCCGCTATTGCGTGCTCATGCCCAATTCGAGCCACGGCGGCGGCATCAGCCGCAAGATCAGCTCGGCCGCCGATCGCAAGCGCCTGAAGACGATCGTGAGCGACCTGTCGCTTCCCAAGTCGATGGGCCTGATCGTCCGCACCGCGGGCCTCCAGCGGACCAAGCCCGAGATCAAGCGGGACTTCGACTACCTTGCCCGCCTGTGGGACGAAATCCGCGAAAACACCCTGAAATCGGTCGCCCCGGCGCTGATCCATTCCGACAGCAGCCTCATCAAGCGGGCTATCCGCGACATCTACAACAAGGAAATCGAGGAAGTCGTCGTCGAGGGTGAGGCCGGCTACAAGTCAGCCAAGGAGTTCATGAAGCTCCTGATGCCGAGCCATGCGCGCCGGGTGAAAGCCTATTCCGACCCAGTCCCGCTGTTCCAGCGCTACGGCGCCGAGGACCAGCTGCGCGCGATGTACGACCCAGTCGTCCAGCTCAAGAGTGGCGGCTACCTCGTCATCAACCCGACCGAGGCGCTGGTGTCGATCGACATCAACTCCGGCCGCTCCACCAAGGAGCACGGGATCGAGCAGACGGCTCTTGCCACGAACCTCGAGGCGGCGCGCGAGATCGCCCGCCAGCTCCGCTTGCGCGACATGGCGGGTCTCGTCGTCATCGACTTCATCGACATGGAGTACAGCAACAACATCCGGAAGGTCGAAAGGGCCATGAAGGATGCGTTGAAGAACGATCGCGCACGCATCCAGGTCGGGCGGATTTCGGGCTTCGGACTGATGGAGATGAGCCGCCAGCGCCTGCGCACCGGCGTGCTCGAGGCAACCACGCGCGAATGTCCGCACTGTGACGGCACCGGTCTCGTCCGCACCGCCAGTTCTGCCGGCCTCAGCGCGCTGCGCCTGATCGAGGATGAGGCGGCCAAGGGCAAGGGTTCGCAGATATCGCTCTACGCTTCCACCGAAGCCGCGATCTACCTGCTCAACACAAAGCGCGGCGACCTGGCCGAAATCGAGGATCGCTACGGCGTTTCGGTCGAAGTCCTGCCCGAGGGCGAGGACGAGGGTGCCAAGATGCGCGTTGCCAGCAGCGGCCCGCGCCCGACCATGACGCCGAAGTTCGCGCCGATCGTCGAGGAGATCGAAGACGATCCGATCGAAGAGGACGAAGACTTCGAGGAAGAGGACGACGCGGAAGAACGCGCCCCGCGCGAGCGCCGTGACGGCGACGAGGATCGCGGTGGCCGCAAGCGCCGCCGCCGTCGCGGCGGACGCAACCGCCGGGATGAGGGCGAAACAGACGCACCCGTGCGTTCCGAAGAGGCCTCGACCGACGACGACGACGGCGAAGAGGAAGAGCGCGAGCGCGACGCCGGTCGGGATGACCAAAGCGAAGAGGATCGCCCGAAGAAGCGCCGCCGCCGGGGTGGACGTCGCAGGCGCGGTCGCGGCCGCGCCGATGGCGAAAACGGCGGCGAAGCGGGCGAGGAAGGCGATTCTGCCTCGGTCGAGGCTATTGCCGAGACGCTCGACGAGAGTATCTCGGTCGTCGCCGGGCCCGAAGACGTGCCCCAGACGGTCGAGGCCGCTGCAGCCGCACCGAAGAAGCGCACACGGCGCAAGAAGGTGGAGGCCGAGCCCGTCCAGGATGCCGAAGCCGTCGCCGAAACTGCCGCACCGGAACCGGTGGCCGATGAAGCACCCGCAAAGCCGAAGCGCACCCGCAAGAAGAAGGCCGAAACCGAACCCGCCCCTGCTGAAACGGCCGAACCGGCCACCGAAGCCGATGCTCCGGTAGCCGATGCGGTTCCTGCCAAGCCCAAGCGGACGCGCGCAAAGAAGGCGGCCGTCGATGCGCCCGCGAATGCGGATGCCGAAGCTCCAGCGGCGGCAACGTCCGTTGAACCTGCGGCGGCAAACGACGCCAATGGCGACAGCGCCGGCGATACCCGCTCCGGCAAGCGCGGCTGGTGGCAGCGTACCTTCGGGGAATAGGAACGGATGCGCCGCCGACCTCGATGCAAGGCACGGGGTCGGCGGCGATATCCTTCTATCAGTGATACACGCGGGCTGCCTTACGGACCGCTCTTGCGGGCAATCCCCCACTCCATCCAGCCCATGAACCGCGGCGCCTTGGGCAGGTAGCCCTGTCCCAACGGTTCGACCGATAGTCCTGCCGCCCTGAGCGATCCGCCGATGGGACGCGTCAGGTGACACCCGCCGGCAAGCGGCTTCCAGACAGGTTCGATCCGGCGCTGCCAGCGGGCGACACTATCTTCGGGCGCCCTGCCATGTTCGAGAAACAGTAGTTTCCCATCCGGCTTCAGAACGCGGCGCATCTCGGCGATCGCGCGGGTCGGATCATCCACCGAGCACAGGGTGTAGGTGCACACGACCGTGTCGAAGCTCGACGTGGGAAACGGAATGTCCTCGGCAACGCCTTCGCGCAGATCGGCCTGCAAGCCGCGTTCCCCGGCGATCCGCCGCGCTCCTTCCAGCAGTTCCGGGCTCGGATCGATGCCGGAGAAGCTCTTGATACGACCGCGTTCGTAGAAACGCTGGTTCAACCCTCCCCCACAGCCGATCTCCAGCACGCTGCCCTCGGCGAGAGGGATAACGCCGGCACGAAGACGGGAGATCGCTTTCTGGCCGCACGCGCTCGTGACCAGGCGTGGCATGATATTCCGGTCGTACCAGTGCTTCAGCCCCACCCGCCAGTTCCTCCCCGTCGATCCGCGCCCGGCGGCATCGTAGCGCTGGCGAAGGTGGGCGCAATCGGGCAATGCGCGGGCGACCATGCCGGACCCGATCGCCACCCTTGTCCTTGCCGGCTCGCGTCCGGGCTCCGACCCCCTCCTCACCGGAACCGGGTTGCCGAGCAAGGCGCTCCTCCCGATCGCCGGACGGCCCATGCTGGCGCACGTCCTCGCCGCGCTGGAAGCGTCGCCTGAAATCGGCCCGATCACGGTGGTGGCGCAGGATACCGCCCCATTGGCGGGCGATCCCGCCATCGCTGCTGTCGCGCGATCCGTTGAGTGGCGCGACGCGGACGGTTCGATTGCCGACGCGGTTCGATCTGCGCTTTCGGACGGCGACGGACCGCTGTTCGTCACCACGGCCGACAACGTGCTGCTCACCCCCGCGATGATTGCGCAATTCCTTGCCGGTGCCACCGAAAGCGACGTGGCAGTCGGCCTCGTGGAACGCAGACGCGTAGCGGCCGCGGGTCACTCGACGCAGCGCACGTGGCTGCGGTTTCGCGGCGGCGCGTGGTCCGGTGCGAACCTGTTTCGCCTAGGCGGGCCGCAGGTACTGCCGCTCGTCGAATTCTGGCGCGGGCTCGAGCAAAATCGCAAGAAGGGTCGAAAGCTCATCGGCGCGTTCGGTCCCGCGCTGCTTCTGGGCGCGGCGCTTCGCCTGATCGATATCCATGCGTTCGCCGACCGTGTCGCACGTCGTTTCGGACTGCGGGGCACGGTCGTGGCCATGAGCGCTGCGGAGGCGTGCATCGATGCCGACAAGCCTGCGGACTTGCCGGTGATCGAGGGAATCCTGGCGTCCCGTCAGGCGTCGACGAGCGCCTGATCGATGAGTCGGCGCGCAAGCGCGCGCTCTTCCGCATAGTCCATCGTCGCGTCGATCTCGGCGATCGGCGCCCCGCCAAAGGTCAATCGAGGGGTCACTTCGATCTTCCGCTCCACGAGGGCCCGCCCATGCTCGGGTTTGCGGGCCAGCGCGGTGTCGGCATCGATGTTTAGGCGCAGGACGAGCGTCGGCTGGTGTTGAACCATCCGGTGATATAGGCGCGCTTCCCGGGCCGCCAGCCAGCGCACTAAGTGCCCCTCGGCGCGCGCGGCAGAGAGGCCGGGGCCGTCGTAGAAGCCGGCCACTTCCACCTGCGGATAGCGGTCGGTGATGACCACGGTCCCGCTTCGCCGCAGGTCCATCATGGCCTCGAAGCGCGCCGCGCGTTTGCGCGAGAACAAGTAGACGACCAGCGCCGTCAATGTGCCGGGAATCTTGTCTTTCGGATCGCGGGTTCGCCCCGCCCGTTTCTCGATCCGCGCCGCGAACATCGGCCCGACCAGCGGCAAGGTCGCGATCTTGTGCCCGATCGGGCCCGAGCCGAGGCCGAGGTAGACATATTCCGCAGGCCTCTCGTGGGCGATCTCCGCGGCGAGGTCTTTTGCGAGGGTCGTCTTGCCGGACCCGTCGGCTCCGATGATCGCGATCAGCGGCGCAAGCCGCCGGTCGTCGATCATCGCATATCCTTGTAGTACCCGGTCCACGAGCCGATCTCGGTCAGCAGGAACAATCCGGCGACCACTGCCCATGTCTGCAGCACCCACATCCGATCCGTCGACACCGCGCCCAGATCGAAGCCGTAGTACGCAAAGAGGGTACCGGCGATCGAGGTCGCGAGCAGGAACACCTTCTGCCGTTCGCGCCAGATCATGCGCTTCCACCAGAATTTGTACCTTGGCGACACCCAGCCGTGAAAACGGGGGAACAGCGCGGGCACGTCCTTCGCCCAGTCGGCGTGTGCCTGGCCGAACTTGCCGCGCAGGAACTCTTCCTCGTAGATCGACACGCGCTCGTAGATCAGGATCGAAAGCAGCAGTACGATCACGGCGAAGGCCCAGCTACCGCTGAGCATCGCCATGCCCGTGTAGTTGACGATCCGGCCGACGTAGAGTGGATTACGCACCAGCGAATAGGGCCCGGTGGTGTTGAGCTCCGCCGCCTCGGCCGCAGCCTTGACCCGGCCCGACGTTCCCAGCGCCGCCCAACCGCTGGTGAATATGCGGATGACGGCACCCAGAGTTGCCACCGCGATCCCGGCGATGAACCAGGCCCGGTCCGCAGCCTCCGTCGCGAAGGGGCCGAAGTCCCGGAAGACCCACATGATCGCGATGGCGCCCGCGATCGTCGCGTAGATATAGGCGCCGCGAATAACGAAAAGGAATTTGCCGCTACGCGCCAGTTCGTGCTGATACATCGTGCTGTCCGTCTGTCGGGCGGTCGATGCCACCCCTGTTGCGCACGCCCTCTAGCCGTTTTCGCCCACGATGAAAGGGCGCATGCGTGTGACTAGACGAGGCGGAGGGCGCGGCCGAGCTTGCCGAGGGCCTGGCGGTCTTCATAGGGTAAGGCGAAACGGCAAGCGACCCAAGTCGATCCGAGCATCAGCGCGATCGTTAACGGAACCGAAATCAGGTCGGGCAGAAAGTTCGAAAGCCATGCCAGCGCCGCTCCCACCACGGCCACGCCGATCGTTATGGCCAGCGTGCGCCCCGAATGGTCGGAGAATGGCGTCAGCCCTTCGTCGTACCACATCTGAATCACCGGAAGCACCGCGCCGGTGCACAGGCCGGCAGTCACCGCGATTGCCATTCCGGTAAGGCCCCAGTCGGGCAGCAGGAACCACCCGACGATCACCGCTACGATCATCCCGGTATTCGCCGCGACAAGCTGGGCGCGATAGCTCGAAATGACCTGCTGGATCGGCTGCGCGGCCCCCGCCATTGCTTCGACGATCCGCGATCCGACCAGGATCATGACCGCCGGGACCGCAGGATCGGCCTGCTTGCCAAACAGCGACAGGATTGCCGGCGCCGCCGCAGCAAGCACCATTCCAGCTGGCAGCGCTATGGCGACGAGCACCCCGGTCGCGAAACCGTAAATCTTCTGCACCTCTTCCCGCGCACCCCGCGAAAGCGCCGATGCCAGCGGCGAGAGGACGTAGGCGAAGGCAAGCCGAATCGCCTGGATAAGGCTCGAAATCTTGCGGGCGATGGTGAACAGGCCCGCCGCGACCGCCCCCGAGGTGCCCGGCAATATCCAGTTGAGCGCTATCACGCCGCCGTCGCTGTAGAACCGCTGTGACAGGTTGGCCGGCATGATCGCCAGCCCCGCCCGCGCCGTTTCCCAGAAAATCGGCCCGTGCGCCTTGCCGCGGACGAGATCGCCGACGCTGAAATACTTCAGCGACAGGCGGGCTGCGAGGACCGCTGTCAAGGCGAGCGACAGGAGGTGCGCCACGAGCAGGCCCAGAAAGCCCCACCCCAGCAGCCAGAACAGCGTCGCGAAGACCAGCCGGATGATCTGCTCCCAGAACACCCGCAGCCGAATTTCCGGCCCGAACACCCGCTGGGCGCGAAGCGATGAAGTCGCGATCTCGACGAATGCCCAGAGCGGTAGCGCCCATGCGAAGATGCGTATCGCCGACTCCAGCCGGTCCTCGTCCTCCGGGGATGCATTGAACATGTGGGCGACTTCAGGGGCGAAGATCACCGCACCGATCGCGATCGCCAGGCAGGGGGTCACACCGAGTATCAGCGCGGCGCGAAAGGCGTGGGCCTCTTCCCGCCGGGTCGCCGCCTGGGGCACAGTGCGCTGCATCGCGCTCGTCATGCCCAGATCGGCGAAATTCTCGACCAGGTTCACGATACTCCACAGCACCGCATAAAGCCCGAACGAGGCCAGGCCGTACATCAGCACGTAGAGTGGCTGCGCGACCACTTCGATGACGCCGGCAAGCCGGGCGAGCGACGATGTGCCCAGGTCTCGCGCTACCCGGCTGTTGTCTATGTCTTCAGGGGGTTGCGGGGTAGCGGTCATCGGCTGCGGCCCCCTAGTGGCAATTGCCCGCGATGGAAAGCGTGGCGAACGCACGCGACACCTTCATGACATCGCCCTCGCCCCTTGCCCTTGCCCGTCGAGGCGCTAGATGGGGGTCACATTCCCGCTTCAGGACCGCAAGCGACCATGGCAACGTTCACCCTGCCCGCCAATTCGAAGATAACCGGCAAGGGCCGCGCGCATACTGCCGCCGGCGGCACCCGGGTGAAGAAATTCCGCATCTATCGCTTCGATCCCGACAGCGGAGAGAACCCGCGCTACGATACGTTCGAGATCGATCTCGACGATTGCGGACCGATGGTTCTCGACGCGCTGATCAAGATAAAGAACGAGGTCGATCCCACCCTCACCTTCCGCCGCTCGTGCCGCGAGGGCATCTGCGGTTCGTGCTCGATGAACATCGACGGCAAGAACGGCCTGGCCTGCACCACCGCGATCGAGGACCTGAAGGGCGAAGTGCGGATCACGCCGCTTCCCGCGATGCAGGTCATCAAGGACCTCGTTCCCGATTTCACCCATTTCTACGCCCAGTATGCCAGCATCCGTCCGTGGCTGCAGACCGTCAGCCCGACGCCGAGCGGCAAGGAGCGCCTGCAGAGCCCCGAACAGCGCGAAAAGCTCGACGGTCTGTACGAGTGCATACTGTGCGCCTGCTGCTCGACCGCGTGCCCCAGCTACTGGTGGAACAGCGACAAGTTCCTGGGTCCGGCCATCCTGCTCCAGGCCTATCGCTGGCTGGCAGATAGCCGCGACGAGATGACCGGCGAACGGCTCGATGCGCTGGAGGATCCCTTCCGGCTGTATCGTTGCCATACGATCATGAACTGCTCGAACGTCTGCCCCAAGGGCCTCAGCCCGGCGCGGGCGATCGCCGAGATCAAGAAGATGGAAGCCGAGCGGCACATCTGATCCCGTGGCGATCAAGGAAGACGTCTTCGACCACGCGCCCGACCCGGACAATCCAGGCTGGCGACACTGGAACCTCAAGGACCAGTCGCTGTTCAACGGCGCCGTCATGGGCAAGCTCATCACGCGCGTGGATGACGACGGCCGCAGCCGGTTGCGAATGTTTCCCGAGCGCCGTCACGAGAATCTGCAGGGCATCGTCCACGGCGCAGTCACGCTTTCGCTGATCGACATTTCGCTGTTCACGACGATGCACACGATCGGCACCGGCAATGCCGGTCCTTCGGTCACGATCGAACTGTCCACCCAGTTCGTGGGAGGCGGCGATCCGCGCCGTCCGCTGGATGCCGTGTGCGAGATCGTGCGTGAAACCGGCAGCCTGGTCTTCGTGCGCGGAGAAGTCGTGCAGGATGCCGATGCCGTTGCGTCGTTTTCCGGCATCGTCCGCAAGATGAAGCCGCGCCCCGCCCCATGAGCGATCTTCTGGCGCGGTATGAAGCGCTCGTCGCCGCGGGCGAACTACGGGCCGATCCTGACCAGCGAAGCGCCGCCGAGGCGCTGGGGCAACTCGAACAGCAACTGGAAGCGAGCGACGGCTCCGGTTTTCTAGGTAAGCTGTTCGCCCGCAAACCCGCGAGCCCCCGCGGAATATACCTGTGGGGCGGCGTAGGCCGCGGTAAGTCGATGCTGATGGACCTGTTCGTCGATACCCTCGCGATCGCAGAAAAGCGCCGCGTCCATTTCCATGCATTCATGCTGGAAGTCGACCGGATGATCCGAGACGAGCGGGCAAAGGAGGCAGGCGATCCGATCGCTCCTGTGGCCGCGCGCATCGCGCAGGACGTCCGCTGCCTCGCCTTCGACGAGATGGTCGTGACCAACACTGCCGACGCGGCGATCATGGCGCGACTGTTTACCGCACTGATCGTCGATGAAGGCGTGACGGTGGTGACCACCAGCAACCGCCCGCCGCGCGAGCTGTACAAGGACGGCCTCAACCGTTCGCTATTCCTGCCGTTCATCGACCTCATCGAGGACAAGCTCGACGTGATCGCCTTGGACGGGCCCGTCGATTACCGGCTCGACCGACTGGCCGGTATCGCCTCCTGGCACAGTCCCCTGGGAGACGATTCGACCGCGCAGGTGCGCGAGGCATTCTTTCGCTTGACCGATTACAAGCCGGAAGATGCGGCGCACGTCCCCAGCGGCTCGCTGGACCTTGGCGGGGGGCGCACGCTGCACGTCCCGAAAAGCCTCAAGGGCGTGGCGGTTTTCAGCTTCAAGCGCCTGTGCGGAGAGAACCGCGGCGCGGCGGACTACCTCGCGATCGCCCAATCCTATCACACCGTCATCGTCGTCGGCGTGCCCGTGATGGGTCCGGACAACCGCAACGAGGCGATCCGCTTCACCAAGCTCGTCGACGCGCTCTACGAGCACAGGGTCAAGTTGTTCGTCACTGCGGCTGCCGAGCCCGACCGGCTGTATGTCGCCGGCGATGGCGCGTTCGAGTTCGCGCGAACCGTCAGCCGGCTCGAGGAAATGCAGAGCGCGGACTACATGGCAAAGGGGCATGGCGCAGAGGGTTGAACCCTGCTTTCAAGTCCCCACATGATCGACATTCCGGCGGCGATATTCATTCGTTTTCAAGCCCCGCCGATGTGGACCTGTCTCATGATCGACATCCGTCCGCGCGACAGCCTCGCGCATCGTAACCATGGATGGCTCGACACCCGCTTCCACTTCAGCTTCGCCGATTACCACGACCCGGACCGCATGGGCTGGGGCGCGCTGCGCGTGTGGAACGACGATCACATCGCCGGCAAGAGCGGCTTTCCGCCCCACCCCCATCGCGACATGGAAATCGTGACGTTCGTCCATTCGGGCGCGATCAGCCATCAGGATTCTCTGGGCAACCAGGGGCGTACCGTGGCGGGCGACGTCCAGGTGATGAGCGCCGGGACGGGCATCACCCACGCCGAATACAACCTGGAGGACGAGGCGACCACGCTGTTCCAGCTGTGGATCATCCCCGATCGCGCCGGCGAAAAGCCGAGCTGGGGCACGCGGGAGTTTCCGCGGGACGCTCGGTCAGGCGACTGGGTCGTGCTCGCCAGCGGGACGCCCGAGGCCGACGATGCCTTGCCGATCCGCGCCGATGCCAAGGTTCTGGCCGCGACGCTCAAGGCGGGCGAAAAGGCGACGTTCAGCGCCGATCCGTCTCGCCACCAATATCTGGTCGCAGTCGATGGACGCTACCGCGTCAATGGCCGGGAAGCCGCCGCGCGCGACGGGGTCGCCATCACCGGCGAGGCTGCCATCGAGGTAGAAGCGATCGAGGATGCGGAACTCGTCCTCGTCGACAGCCGCTAACGGGTTGCCGCTAACCGATCTTGAGCGCCGTCAGCGATCGGTCGAGCATCAGCAACTGCCATAACAACCGCGAATGGTCGGAGCGCCCCGCAATGTGCGCTTCGGCCATCGCGGCCACCTTGTCGCCATCGAACCACCCGGTTCGCGAGAGCGTCGCGCCGTGCGCGATGCCGCGCGCCTCGCTGGCGAGCGGACCGCGCAGCCAGGCCGCGATCGGAGTGACGAAGCCCTGCTTGGGCCGGTAGAGCACCTCGCGCGGCAGATACCGTTCCATCGCGTGTTTCAGCAGCCACTTGCCCTGCCCGTCGCGGATCCGCAGGCGCTCGGGCAGCGCGGAGGCGAATTCGATCAGCCGGTGATCGAGGAGCGGTTCGCGCGCCTCCAGGCTCACGGCCATGCTGGTGCGGTCGACCTTCGTCAGGATGTCGCCGGGCAGCCAGAACTTGAGGTCCGCGTACTGCGCCCGGTCGAGACCGGAGCGCGCCGGCGCATTGCGCATCATGTCGATCAGCGGCCGTTCGGCCCGATAGTCGCCCAGCTGCCGCCGGAAGTCCGGCGAATAGAGCGCCGCACGCAATTCGGGTGCGGTGACCGCGAGGGCGCGTGCATATCCCTCTTCCCCGCTCGCCGCGAGCGACTGGAACGTCGTCTTCGCGCGTAACACCTGCGGCGCCCAGTCCGCCTTGGGCCAGATCCTGCCCAATGCGCCGAACACCGGTTGGCGTATCGACGAAGGCAGGAGCGACCGTGCGCGTTCTTCCGCGGCATGGAACCGGTGACGGCGATACCCGGCGAACGCCTCGTCCGCCCCGTCGCCCGACAGTGCGACCGTCACGGTCTCGCGTACGAGTTGGCAGACTCGCCATGTCGGCAGTGCGGACGCATCGGCGAAGGGCTCGTCGAACATTGCCGCCAGGTTGCTGATCTGGGAGAAATCGTCGTTGCCGACCTTCCGCTCGCGATGATCGGTGCCGAAACGGGTCGCCACATCGCGCGCGTATCTCGTTTCGTCGAGAGCAGCTTCGTCGAAGCCGATCGAACAGGTCCCCACGCGCTCACGGCTCGATTCCGCCATCAGGGCGACCACGCTCGAGCTGTCGACTCCGCCGGAAAGGAATGCACCCAGCGGCACGTCGGCTACCATCCGACTCGTGACCGCCTCGCGCAGGTGGAACAGCAGTTCGGCCTCGAGATCGGCCGCGCTTTCGCGGCGGCGCTCGGTGAACGAGACGTCCCACCAGCGCACCGGAGCCGACGCGGGCTGATCGTGCCGCAGCAGCCGGTAATGGCCCGCAGGCAGCTTCTCCACGCCCTTCAGCATCGACCGGTGATCGGGAACGTAGCCCCAAGCGAGGTAATCCTCGATCGCCAGCGGATCGATCTCGCGCCGCAGCAGCGGGTGCGCCAACAGGCCCTTCAATTCGGAGGCGAACGCGAGGCTGCCGTCGCTCAGCATCGCGGTGAACAGCGGCTTCACGCCCAGCCTGTCGCGCGCGAGGAACAGCGTGCGCTGGGTCAGGTCGTAGAGCGCGAAAGCGAACATGCCATGCAGGCGCGAAAGGCAGTCCGGCCCCCACTTCTGCCATGCGGCGAGGATCGTCTCGCTATCGCCGTCGGTGCGGAACCTGGCGCCTGCGTTTTCCAGCTCACGCCGTAGCTCTCGGAAGTTGTAGATCTCGCCATTGAAGACGAGCATCGCGCGGCCGTCGAACGAAGCCATCGGCTGCGGCGATCCGGCAAGGTCGATGATCGACAGGCGTCGATGGCCGAGCGCCACCCCGGGCGCGGTCCATATCCCTCCGCCGTCCGGCCCGCGATGGACGAGCGCGTCGGTCATCGCATTCACCCGCGCCGGATCGACCGGCTTGGGCGTGCCGCAATGGAATATTCCCGCAATCCCGCACATCGGCGGTCCGCCTAGACCAGCAGGCCGGGGACGGCAAAGGCGATCGCGCCGAGGGCGACGACCAGCAGACCGGTGGCAGGCGCTAAGTCGAGCTTTTCAAACCGCACGAGTGGATGCGCGGCAACCTGGGCTACGGACAGGCCAGCCTCGGCCGGTTCGCGGTCGAAATGTCGCCAGGCGAGGCCCAGAACAACCACGATCACGACCGCGAAGAACACCCAGCCGTAGACGATATGATCGAAGCCCCCCGCCCGCTCGGCTCCGACCCACTGCGCGACGTAGATCGTGCCCCATGCGCGGACGCCATTGGCAAGGATGGAAACGAGAGCCCCGCCGATCACCAACAGTATGCGCGGCCACCAGCGGCTGAATCCCGTCCATGCCGCGAGCGTCGCCAGCGCGACCATCGCGATCAGGAACTTCACCCCCGAGCATTCCTCCGCGACGACGAAGCGGCCGCCGGGGGTGTCGATATAGAGCCCGTCGATCACCGCCGGCACGCCGGAAAAGTGGGTCAGTGCGATCGCCATCTGCGCCGTGAGGTGCTGGAGCGCGGGGACGATTTCGTCTCCGAAGGGGACGAGGAAAGCCGCATAGGCGAGCGGGAACGCGAGGATCAGCGCGGCCCTCAAGCCGAGGAACGCCGCGACCGCTCCCTGCAGCGCCACGACCGCGCCGGCTTGCGCCATCAGGTTCACGTCCGCCGCACGCCCTGCCAGGCAGAGGAGCATCCCCGCCCCGATCCACGCCAGTCCGGGCCCCCACACCGAGGGCACGACTTTTGTCAGCTCGTCGCGGCGCAGCCAGACGAGCCAGCCGAGAATGAAGGGCACCAGCAGGACGTGATTGTAGGCGTCGATGTTCCACCACTGGTGCGCCATCGCCCGCCACTCCGGCGCGGTGAGCACGACCAGGAGCAGCACGACCGCGCACAGGCGCACCAAGGCGGCACTCCAGGGGGTCGAGGCGCCCGACCGGGGAGCAAATGCAGCGTTACGCGGCATCGCGCTCGGCCCTTGCGAGTGAGACGAGTCCGGACAGCGGCGCGAGCGCGGCAGCCCAGCTCTTTTCCGCAACGGTAAAGCGGCGGGCCACTGCGGCCATCGCCAGGGCCCTGGAGCCGTCTGCGATCAGATTTGTGATTGTCTCGGCCAGAGCGCGGTCGCCGTCAGCGATCGCAAAGTGCAACCCGTCGACGCCTCCGAAACCGGTCGCGGCTTCCGGCGTCAGGACGACGGGCCGCGCCATGGCCATGGCTTCGAGGACCTTGTTCTGAACCCCACGCGCAATGGCCAGCGGCGCAAGGACGATGTCCGCTCCAGCCAGGAACGGGCGAACGTCGGGCACCTCACCCCAGACGCGGGTACCCTGCACGCCATCGAGCGCGCAAACTTCGGCGGCCGGAGCGCGGCCGACGATGTGGAAGCTGGCTTGCGGGTGCCGGGCACGAACGAGCGGCATGATCGCGCGCGCTCCCCGAAGCGCAGCTGTGATGTTGGGCGGATAGTCCATCTGCCCCGTGAACACGATGTGCGGTCCGGCTTCTCCAGCGAGCGCGGGGTGCGGCTCGCTCGCATTCGGATCGAAGAACGCGGTGTCGATCCCGTTGCCGACTGCAAGGATGGTGGCACCGAAATCGCCGATCCGGTCGCGCAGCAAGGCGGCCTCGTTCTCGCTGACGAGCAGCGTCGCGTCGGCACGCGTGGCAAGCCGGGCCTCCTCGATCGCGAGCAGTCGCCCTTCGCGGGCATCGATCCAGCCACGCGGACCGGTTCGTTCCTTCGCGTATGCCTCGAACTTGGCGGAATCGACGTCGCACAGGTCGATGACCACACGGCCCGGGAAGTCAGCCGGAACATATTGCCCCATCTGGCCGGAGAACACGAAGATGGTGTCGATCGGCCGTTCGGCGAGCGTCCTGGCGATCCACGCGTGCAATTCGTGGCTGTCGAAGGCGGCGAGGCTGACCGGCCTGCCGGACCTGAGCGCCTGCAATCCCGCCCGTACGAGGTTGCTGGGGCGCCGTGCAAGGCAATGGCTGGCAGCGACCTCGGCCAGCAAGGGCTCGGCGGCGAAATCGGCTCCGGTCTCGCCCAGCGTCGCGACATGCACCGGCCCCAATGCCGCAATCGCCTTCAGCAGGTGATGCGAGCGGATCTTGTCGCCCCGATTTGGGGGAAACGGAATCCGGTGCGCGATGAAAAGGGTCTCGCCCATCACGCCAGCCCGCGCGCGATGACCGGCCCAAGCCGGTTGGCGAGCCCCAACGGCATCCGCTTCCACAGCGCGATCTTCGCAGCGTGGGCCGCGCTGTTCGGATCGACGTCACGAGCCGAAGCGCCGCAAGCCGTCCAGGTTGCGTAGGCCAGCGGCTGCGGTTCGAAACCCCAGTTCTTCTTGTAGGCGAAGGCGCCGCTGCCCGTCTTCGAGCGGCCGAAATCGAACGTGTGGCAACCACGCGCACGGGCATGGCGCATCAGCTCGAAATACATCCGCTCGTTCGCACGGGTCGCGCGCGCCGCGAAGGTGCCACCGCCCCAATAGGGCATGACCGCGTCCTCATGGTACAGGCTGAGGACGCTGGCTACCGGTTCGCCCGCGAGGCGCAGGGTCAGGATATCCGCGTCGAGCGTATCGAGCACGGCATCGAACAGGCTGCGCGGAAAGACCGGGGTGCCCAGATTGCGGACGCTCTCGGCATAAACGGCGTGATGCGCCGCCCTGTCCCGTTCGCCGCTGCCGACTTCGATCGTGAAATCGCGCTCCAGCCCCTTGCGGACCTCGGCGCGCTGCTTGCGCGGAATGGCGAGAAGCTGGCTTTCGTCGTCCGCGGCAAGCGGCGCCAGGAAACCGGCATGGCTGTCCGTGCGCACCGCCCAGTCGGCAGGCGCATCGCCGCCGCGAAGTTCGACCGAGGCGCACGATCGCCGGGCCGCGAGTTCGGTCGCCGCGCGGCACAGATCGACGGCGGTCGAACCGTCGACGCAAAGCGGCCCGCCGCCGACCGCGAATCCGCTCGACACCAGTGCCCGCGGGAATAGCGGCGAGTGCACTTCGGTCAGCGGCAACCACCCGGTCACCGAACCGTGCCTGATGACAGCCAGGCCGACAGCACGCTGGCCGGTTCCGCGCTCGACCGCGTGCAGCCACGCTGGTCGATGAAACGGCGTGCCGCCCATTTCCGCGACGAATCCCTCGATCCGGCTCACCTCGTTGGGATCGCGCAGATCGGCCAGCGCGATCGCTAGTCCCGGCAAGGCGAACGGCGCGTTCATGCCGCAAGGCTCGACGCGCGCGCAGCCTCACGATGGGCGATCACGTCCATCCGGCCCCACGCGAATTCGCCGACCAGCGCGCGCAGCTTGTCCGCCATCTGATCGAGTCCGGTGTAGTGCCGAAGCCTCGACCGCATCGGCGCACCTGCCACGCGGGGCTGCTGCGGATCGATTTCCCAAGGGTGGAAATAGAACACCGCCGGGCGCTGCTCCACGCGGTTCACTTGGCGGATCGCCCATCGGCTGAAGGCGTATGGCAACACGCGGAAGAAGCCGCCGCCGCCCGCCGCTACCCGCCGCCCGCCGAGCATCGCCGTGGTGACGGGGATTTCGACCAGCGGGCTATGCGGCAGCGGGTGGAAGGCGAAGCGCGGCGCCTCCCGCCAGCCGTAGTGATCGTGCGCAACCGGAGCGACCGAAGAGCTGTAGGCATAGCCCTGCTCCGCTAGTTCGAGATAGGCCCACGGCGTGCGCTGGTCGATCGAGAAGCTCGGCGCGCGGTAGCCGGTGACCGCCGCGCCCGACACATCCTGCAACACCTCGCGCGCCTTCGCGATGTCCGCGGCGAAGCTCGCCCGGTCGAGCGTGTGGACGCGCGCGTGGTCCCAACCGTGGCTGGCAATCTCGTGGCCCGCATCGGCGATGCGGCGCATGAGCAAGGGGTTGCGCTGCGCCACCCAGCCCAGCGTGAAGAAGGTCGCCTTCGCATCGGCTTCAGCGAACAGGTCGAGGATACGCAGGACATTGTCCGACACGCGCAACGGAAGCCGGTCCCATGTGTCCCGCGCGATCGTGTTCTCGAACGCGCCGACCTGGAACCAGTCTTCGACGTCGACGGACAGGCCGTTGACGATCGGGCGGTGCGGGACGGTCAGGACCGCCATGGCGGCAGTCTCCTCATGCCGCGACGCGCGGCGCTTCTTCCTCGAACCATTCGATCAGCAGCGTCAGCACGTGGCGAACCGCCTGGTCCTGCTCGTCGATGCGCGCTTCGAGCGATGCGATGCGATCGGTCCAGATGCCAGCCTCGGCAGGAACCGCCGGGCGCGCGTCGCGCAGTTCGGCAACCGCCTGGCGCAACGCGGCGATCTGCGCGTCCCGTTCGACCAGCAGCGCCTCGACTGCGCCAGGTGCGGCAGCGCTGGAAGAGACGGTCGGTGCAGATGCGAAAGCGTGCTTGATCGGCCCTGGCGCAGGCACGGCATCGACCGGCGCGACCTTGCGCGCGGGCGCCACGGCGGACGTGCTTTCGCTTTCCATTTCGCGGCGGACCGAGGCCAGCATCAGAGCGTCGATCCGCGTGCGCTGTTCCACCGCGCCCAGAAGCAGAAGCCGGCTCATCATCTGGTTGATCCGGCGCGGAATGCCCCCGGTGGCCTCATGAAGCTGGGCGAACACCCGCTGGTCGAACGCCGGGTTGCCCTGCCAGCCCACGCATTGCAGGCGGTGGGTGACGTAAGGCGCGATCTCCGACGCTTCCATCGCTTCGAGGTGGTGCGCGGCGATCACGCGTTGACGGAGCTGTTCGAGTTGTTCGTGTTCGGCCAGCACCTGCTTGAACTCGGGCTGGCCCAGCAGCAGCGTCTGCAGCAACGGGTGCGCGCCGAGCTGGAAGTTCGACAGCATCCGCAGTTCCTCGAGCGCCTCGACGCTGAGGTTTTGCGATTCGTCGACCACCAGCAGGCAGCGGCGGCCCGCCCGCGCTTCGTCCTGCAGGAACGCCTCGATCGCGCCCAGCGTGGCAGCCTTGTCGCGACCTTCGACCTCGATCCCGAAAGCCTGCGCGGCGACGTGTATCATCTCCTCACCGTCGAGGTTGCTGGTCACGATCTGGCCGACGGTCAGTTCGCGCGGATCGACCTTGCGCATCAGGTGCGCGACCAGCGTGGACTTGCCCGCGCCGACCTCGCCGGTGATGACGATGAAGCCTTCGCCCTGGGCAAGGCCGTAACCGAGATAGCTCAGCGCCTTGCGATGCGTCCCGCTCTCGAAATAGAAATTCGGATCGGGCGTCAGCTGGAAAGGCCGAGCGGTGAGACCGTAGAAATCGTCGAACATCGTCTGTCTCTCAGTTTTCCGTTCCGGACGTCAAAAATCGTACCGGAGGCCCAGCAGGGCTGCGGCGGTCGAAAGGTCGCGCCCGGCATCGCTGTCGAGGCGGTCGAGGCTGACTGCGGCGTTGGCCGAGAGGCCTTCGAGGAGGTAGCGGCGATAGGCGGCGGCAGCGCCCATCACGGTCGCGTCTCCGGCGCCGGCGAACCCGCTCTTGAGCCACTGGACACGGGAATTGACGCTGAAGGAATCGCGTGGGCCGAGTTGGCCGCTGAGGTAACTCGCCAGCCAATAACTTTCGTCGACGATTCCGTTCGCCGCGGCCAGCACGGTGCCGGGCGCGCCGATGAATGTGCGCCGGTCGTAGCCTGCGCCGAACCCGCCGCTCATCCGGCCGATCTGCCGCGAATAGCTGAGCGAGACGCCGCGCCCGCGAAACACCGACGAGCGTACCGAACCGAGCACGCCGGTCAGGCAGTTGCCGCCCTCCACGCTGCTGACGCACTCGTCGAGATCGCCGGTCACCGGATTGCGGATCGCGGCGAAATCGGTCGGCAGCGAAGCCAGCGCGTTGGTCAACTGCCCGCCGAACCCCGTGATCCCGTCATAGACCGACAGGTTCACCGAACTGCGGCTGTCGGGTGCCCATGCGAAGCTGCCGTAATAGGTCGTCGAATCGTACCGGCGGCCGATGTGCGCCTCTGCAGCCGTGCGGCGCGACGGACGCCAGACCACGCCGACGTCCCAGATCAGGCCCGATACGTCGTAAGCGATGCGTCGCGGACCGCTTTCGTCGGTGACGAACCGGCCATCCGCACGGATCACGGGATTGCCGGCCGCATCGCGCAGGGCATCGCGGTTCGAAATCTCGACGTCTTCGTATCCGACGCCTCCGACCAGCGCGAGGCTCGGGCCGAGCGGCACGGTCACGTCGCCGCGCACGTGCATGTCGCGCACGCGGCTATCGAGGTTCGAGGTGTCTTCCTGGTAGATTCCGCCGCCGATCCCGACGCCGACCGGCAAAGGTGCGCCCGGCCTGAGACCGACGTGTGCGCCTGCCCGCTGGACCACGCTTTCGTCGAACAGGTCGACGCGGGCGGCACCCGGCGCGTTGCTGATCGCATCCGGCGCTTCGGCCCGGGTGTACCCGATGCGGTAATTCGCGTTCACTTCCGCATCGCCCACACTCGTGTGGACATTGGGCCCGGCATAGACGGAATAGATCCGACTTTCGGACTGGTCCTGGCGGGGAGCCGTCAGGGTGGCACCGCCGTTGCCGTCGACACGGGTGCGGGTGGCGAGTGCGCCGGCCTCGACCGTCAATGCGCGCGGGACGATGCTGGCATAGCCGCGGGCAATGCCGCTGAGACTGGAACTGTCGGATACCGCATCGTCGTAGCCGATTGTGCGTTCGTAGCGGATCGATGCCGAACCGCCGTTGTTGCGCCCCTGCACGCTGACGTCCACGCCCGTAGCCACCTGCGTATAGGTCACCACGTCGTCGCCGGGAGAGATCTCCGCGGCGAGAACCTGGTTCGCTTCGATGTAGGGCGCCACGACCACGGCCTTGCGGCGGTCGCCGCGGCCGGAATCCTGGGCGTGCGCGGGAACCGCAAGCGATGCCGAGGCGCCGGCCAGAAGGATGGCAAGTCGGATCACGCCGCTATGCCTTTTGACCGTAATAGGTGCCGAAGGTCCGGCCGCTGGGACTGAAGTGGGCAGCGTTGAGAAGGAGCTTGATGTCGGGACACGCACCCAGAAGCTGCACCGCATCCTCCAGCGCGCTCCGACCGGTCCGATCGGCGCGGGCAACCAGCAGAGTCTGGCCGACATGCTTGGCGAGTTCGGCGGCAGGCGATGCCGCAAGTGCAGGGGGACTGTCCAACACGACCATGCGCCCCGGCGCGCCGCGCGTGAGCCGGTCCAGCACTTCGGCCGTGCGGGCGCTGGCCAGGTATTCGCTGTCCTTGGTCGTCTGCCGGCCTGCAGGGAGCACGAACAAGCCCGGAATATCGGTGGCCATCACCAGATCCTCGACCCGGATCGAAGGGTCCGACAGTGCGTCGAGGAACCCCGGTCCAGGCGGCAGCCCCAAAGAAGTCAGGACCGAAGGCTTTGCGATGTCTGCATCGACGAGAAGCACCTCGCCGTCGCGCTCACCCGCCATCGCGATCGCCAGGTTCACCGCGCAGAAGGTCTTTCCTTCGCCGGAATGCGGTGAGGATACGAGAACCCTGCGCGAGGCGGCATCTCCGGCGGCCTGTGCCGCGGCGATGAGCTGGCGTTTGACGATGCGGAATTCCTCGAGCAGCGCGGTCGCGCCTGCCTCGGGCACGATGAGGCCGCGTTCGGCCAGGTGATCGCGGCTGATCGAGTGGCCCTTGCTGCGGTCCAGACGCACGCCGGGTTCGATGACGTCGGGGGCCACTACGACCCGCGGGCGGGTCGCCACCGGAAGCGATGTGTCGGTTGGCGCGGAGGTTTCCGCCACTGCGGCAGCGTCTGCCCGGTTCAGGGGCTTTGCCCGCTTCATCGGCGGCTGATCGAGCCGCACAGGCACCTGCGCGGGCCGGAACGGATCCAGCCCGAAGGCCCCGCTGGCTCGCTCGAGCAGCGAACTTTCGCGCGGAACCTCTGCGCTGGCTTCGCCGCCGGGCTGGCCGGGAAGCGGAATCTTGCTCTGATCGGTCATCCTGCCCGCCCCCTCACGCGATCATGCCGCGCTGGACGAATTCGATCCCCAGCAGGAGCACACACATCCCGGCGAGCGCCCCGCTGCCGGCGTAGAACAGCTTCATCCGCTTCGCCCGCAATGCCCTGCCGCTTTCGGTCAGGGTTTCGGAAATCGTACCGAGCACCGGCAGGTCGAGCGCGCGCTCAAGCCCGGCCGCGGTCGCGAAGGTCGAGCGCAACTGCGTCAGCGCGAACACCGTTCCGATGCCTGCCGCTACGCCCGCCATCAAAACGCCGATCAGGAGCAGCGGACGGTTGGGCGATGCCGGAAGGCGCGGCGTGGTCGGGGGATCGACGACGTTGAACTTGAAGCTCGACCGCTCGCTTTCGACCTGCCCGCGCAGACGCATTTCCTCCCGGTTCTGCAGAAGTTCGTCGTATTTCCGCTTGAGCACTTCGTAGTCGCGGCTGATCCGGTTGGCCTCTGCCGAGACAGCCGGCTCGCTCGCCTGATCGGCCATCGCGCCGGAGATTTCGGACTGCAGTGCAGCCTTGCGGGCGAGGAGTGCCTGTACGTTCGCCTCGCGCTCCGCCTTGATCGATACCAGTGAGCTGTAAGCCGGGTTCGGGGTGCCTGCGATCGCGCCGCCGCCACTGCGTTGCAGCAGCGCGATCTGGCGCTTCAGCGCCACGATATCGGGGTGGCTGTCGGTGAGGCCGCGTGCCTGCAGTCCGGCAAGCTGGCCCTGGGCCTGGCCCAGTGCGCTACCGTCGCCGTTACCGCCGGCGAGCGTGCGCGGCGTGCCGGCGAGCTGACCGCTGATCGCCGCAAGCGCGCTCTGCGCCGCGGCAAGATCGGCCTCGACCCCGCGCAGTTCCTGGCGTGTGCCCGACAGGCGGCCCGCGATGGCAATCGAGCCGCCCACGAGTTCGGGGTTCTCGGCCTCGAAGATCGACAGCTTGGCTTCGGCCGCTTCCAGTTCCGCCTTTCGCTGGTCGAGCTGCTGGTCGAGGAAGACCACCGTGTCGGCTACCTCTCCGCGATTTCCGGCGATGTTCTCCTCGCGGAAAATGTCGATCAGCTTCTGGACGACGGTTTGCGCCATCCGGGCGTTCTCCGCATCGGACAGGTGGCGCTCGCCGACATGGGCGGTGATCGTGAACAGATTGTCCTCGATGCTTTCGACCTTCACGTCTTCGGCGAGCTTGGCGACGGCGCGTTCCATTTCGCGCTGGCTGGCGATCTGCCGACCCAGGTCCGTCCCGCGAATGACCTTTTCGAGGTTCACCGCGCCCGCCAGCGTCTTCTTGACCCGCTGGATTTCATCCTCGCCGCCGTTGGCGATCTTGAGCTGGTCGGACAACACATCGTCGAGCTGGACGTAAATGCGCGCCTTGGATTCATACGAGTTCGGGATGAGCGCCACGGCGATCCAGCCCAGCAGGCAGACGCCCCACGCCACGCCCAGGACCAGCCGGCGCCGGGCCCAGGCGGTGTGCGCGGCGGCGCGCAGTTCCTCGAAAACCTCGTTCATGCCGGGGCGACCTTCAGAACATGCTTTCGGGAATGATGATCACGTCGCCGGGCTGGAGCATCACGTTCGCCTTGCTCTCGCCCTTCTTGAGCAGATCGCCGAGGCGCAGGTCGAATTCGCTCTGGCGGCCGGCCTGCTTGTCGAACCGGATCAGCTTCGCCCGGTTGCCGGCGGCGAATTCGCTGAGCCCGCCCACGGCGATCATCGCGTCGAGCACGGTCATGTTGGCGCGGAACGGGATGGACGCGGGCTTTTCCGTCGCACCGATGATCCGGACCTGCTGGCTGAACGTGCCGGCGAAATTGGTCACGATCACGCTGACGAGGGGTTCCTCGATGTACTGTGAAAGACGCTGGCGGATATCCTCCGACAGCATGGCCGGCGTCTTTCCGACGGCTGGCAGGTCGTTGACCAATGGCGTCGTGATCCGGCCGTCGGGACGGACCTGAATCTTTTCGGCGCTGAGTTCCGGATTGCGCCATACGCTGATCGTCAGCTCGTCGAGCGGGCCGATCACGTAATCCTCACCCGGCCCTTCCTGCATCGAGACGAAGGAGGCGGGCGGCAGCTGAGTGTCCGCTCCGCCGGTCGTAGCGCAACCCGTCAGGGCGAGTGCGGCAAGCGCGGTGGTGGCGAAAAGCGTGTTGCGGCCATGGGCAGGCATCGAAGCATCCTTGGAATCGAAGAAGCGCCGTTGCGATGCGTGAGCCGCGAGCGACCCGGCACACCGCGCAGTTGCGGGTAACTGTCGGGTTTCTCGTTTAAATTGGTGAACATACCGTTAGGTTTGAAGCGCATTAACCCGAGCAGTCCCATCGCGGGACGGCGCGCGCGAAAATGTTAAACCAGCAACTCGCGCGCGGGCCCCTGCCCCAAAAAGTTAGCCGGAGACGCGCTTGCGCCGTAAGCTCCGGCGCAGAACACGGCGACCAGATCGCCGACTTCTGCGTGGGGAAGCATGGCCTTGTCGGCCAGCCGGTCGAGCGGGGTGCACAGGCAGCCTACCACGCTGGCCTCTTCGGTCGGCTCGTCCGCGAACCGCGTGGCGATGGCGAGCGGATAGTTCCGCCGGACGACCGTGCCGAAATTGCCCGAGGCGGCAAGCTGGTGATGGAGCCCGCCATCGGTAACGAGGTAAGTCTCCCCGTGGCTGACCTTGCGGTCGACGATCTCGCACAGATAGACCCCGGCCTCACCGACGAGGAATCGGCCCAGTTCGATGCACAGCCTGGTGTGCGCGAGCGTTTCGGGAAGGTGAGCGAACCGTTCGGCCAGCCGCGCGCCGATGAGCGCGAGGTCGACCGGCGTGTCACCCGAAAAATACGGAATGCCGATCCCGCCGCCCATGTTCAGCTTGGGCAGCGGACCGTGCCCGATCTCCCGCGTCAGCTGGTCGGCAAGGTCGAGGACGTTGCCCTGCGTTTCGGCAATGGCCTCTGCGTCGAGTGCCTGGCTGCCGGTAAAGATGTGCAAGCCCTGCCAGTCGGCACCGGAAGCCACGATCCGGCGGACGAGGTCCGGCACGCGATCGGCGTCGACCCCGAACGGCTTTGCGCCGCCGCCCATCTTCATGCCGCTGCCGCGCAACTCGAAATCGGGATTGACCCGCACCGCCAGCCGCGGACGGATCTCCAAGCGTTCGCCGATGGCAATGGCGCGTTCCGCCTCGGCAGCGGATTCCAGGTTGATCGTGACCCCTGCGGCAATCGCGGCATCCAGCTCCGCATCGCGCTTGCCCGGCCCGGCGAAGCTGACGAGCGATGGATCGATACCGGCATCGAGCACCTTGGTCAGTTCTCCGCCGGATGCGATGTCGAAGCCGTCGGCCAGGCCCTTCATATGCTCGATCACGGGATGCCAGGGGTTCGCCTTGACCGCGTAGTGGATCGCCAGCCGCTCGGGCATTGCCGCCCGCAGTTCGGCCATGCGGCTGTCGAGCATCTGGCGCGAATAGACGAACAGCGGCGTCCCGCCTGCTTGTGCGACAAGCTCGCGCGCGGTGAACCCGCCGATCGCGAGCTGCCCGTCCCTGGCCGCATAGCCGGCAGGTATCGGACCCAGCGGCTTCATTCGCTCATCTCCTGTGCGAGGGCATTGCGGTCGAGCTTGCCGTTCGGATTGCGCGGCATCGCGTCGTAGGTGCGGATGGTACGGGGTTGCATGAAATTGGGGAGCGCGGCGGCCAATGCCTTGCGGAAAGCCGCCTCGTCGAAAGTCGCTTGCGGCCGAACGGCGAGGCACACGACCTGACCCAGACGCGGGTCCGGTACGCCGACCGCCACGGCTTCGGCCACCGCTCCGGTCGCAATCGCCGCGTCCTCGACCTCCTGCGGGCTGATCCGGTTGCCGGCGCTCTTGATCATCGCATCGCGCCGCCCGACGAAATAGAGCAGGCCGTCGCCGTCGCGCCGAACCCGGTCGCCCGACCACACCGCCATCCCGCCATAGGCCGAGGCGGCTGGCGCAGCCTTGAACCGCTCGGCGGTGCGCTCCGGGTCGTTCCAGTAACCGTGAGCGACGAGAGGCCCGGCGTGGACCAGTTCGCCTTCCTGGCCATCGCCGGCCAGCGACCCGTCGTCCGCCACCACCAGTATCTCGGCGAACGGGATCGCCTTGCCCATCGAGGTCGGATGACTGTCCACCAGCGCGGGGTCGAGATAGGTCGAACGGAACGCCTCGGTCAGGCCGTACATCGGGAACACCCGCGCCTGCGGGAATATGCGGCGTAGCGACCGGACGAGCGGCTCGGTCAGCGCTCCGCCGCTGTTGGTCAGGCGCCGCATGGAGGCAGTCGCCTCTTCGGGCCAGTCGAGTTCGGTCAACTGCACCCACAACGGGGGGACGGCGGCCAGCGTCGTGATGCGGTGGCGGGCACAGGCCTTCACCACGTCGCGCGGCATCAGGTAATCGAGCGGGACGACCGAGCCGCCGGCGTACCATGCGCTCAGCAACTGGTTCTGGCCGTAATCGAAGCTGAGCGGCAGCACCGAGAGCGTCACATCGTCTGCGCCCAAACCCAGATAATGCGCGACGCTAACCGCGCCGAGCCACATGTTCGCGTGGCTGAGGACGACCCCCTTGGGCTTCCCGGTCGAACCGCTGGTGTAGAGGATCGCCGCGATATCGTCCGGGTCGTGGTCCGACGGTCCCATGATCGCAAGCGCATCGAGCCCGCTGACGAGGTCTGCTTCCGTCACGGTATCGCACCCGGCGGGCAGGTCGCCATCCTCGAGGCTGGCGAGCCGAGCCTCGTTGCCGATCAGCATGACGGCGCCGCTGTCTGCGACGATGTGCGCAACCTGCATCCGTTTGAGCAGCGGATTGATGGGCACGTGGACCACCCCGGCGCGGGCGCAGGCGAGCGGCAGCAGGCAGGTCGCCTCTCCCTTCGCCGCCCAGCTCGCGATCCGATCGCCCGTCGCAGCGCGCCCGGCGAGCCAGGTGGCAAGCCGCCCGACACGGGTTCTTAAGTCCTGATGGTTAAGCGACCCCATGCGCAAGACCAGCGCCGGCGCATCGCCCCTGCCCCTTTCGGCAAGGTGATCGAGCGGCCGGGGCCGGGGATCGAGCGCAAGGGTCATGGTTACTCCGAAGGGGCGAAACGGCTTTGGTCGCGGTCAGCTATCACGACACGGTTAACGTCTTGCAAGCCGTCGATGCGGCTGCATCGGGACCGTTCGACCGCGCCGAATGGTTCGCCCTGCTGGCCAAAAGCGGCGCAAAGCCGCTGGTGGCGCTTGCGTCCGATTGTGCCGGGACGACCGCGATGGTCTTGAGCGAAACCCATGGCGACATCCAGTCTTTGCGTAACTGGTACACGTTCGGCTGGAGACCTTTGGGACCGACGAGTGCCCTTGGCGGAATCGCAGCCGGTCTTCGCAGCCGTGCGCACCGTGTGACGCTCTGGCCCGTGCCGGACGAAGACGGCAGCGCCGCCGCGCTTGCCGCTGCGTTTCGCACCGCTGGATGGCGGGTGACGGTCGAGCAATGCGACCACAACCACGTTCTGCCCGTCCGGGGCCGCAGCTTCGCGGAGTACTGGGAGGGCCGGCCCGGCCAGATGCGCACCACGCTGAAACGCAAGGCGAAGAAAGTCGAGGTCGCGATCCTCGATCGCTTCGACGATTCCGTTTGGTCCGAATACGAAGCGATTTACGCCGAAAGCTGGAAGCCCGAAGAAGGCGATCCAGCGCTCTTGCGCGCGTTCGCCGAGGCAGAAGGCGAAGCAGGCCGCATCCGGCTAGGCGTTGCGCGGGCAGAGGGACAGGCGGTCGCCGCGCAGTTCTGGACCGTGGAGAGCGGGATCGCCTACATCCACAAGCTCGCCCATCGCGAAAGCGCGAAGCCGCTGTCCGCCGGTACGACACTCAGCGCCGCGCTGTTCGAACGCGTAATCGATGTCGACCGCGTGAACCTGGTCGATTTCGGAACCGGCAACGACCCCTACAAGCGCGAGTGGATGGAGATCGACCGGCCGCGCTATCGCATCGACTGCCTCGACCCGCGCCAGCCTGCCGCCTGGCCCCAGCTTGCCCGGCGCGGCGTGCGCGCGCTTGCACGCGGCCTGCGCGCCAGCTAGGGCGCCCACCGTTTCGTTAGGGGAAAGAAGCCCGGATGACTGACGGCCACAAGCTTGCACCGAGCCGCGGGGCGATCGACGCGAAATTGCGTGCGATCCTCTCCGACGTTCTCGGGCTGGACGCCGACCGCGTTGCCGATTTCGATAGCGAAACCGGGCTGTTCGGACACCTTCCCGAACTCGATTCGATGGCCGTCGCGGGTCTGCTGACCGAGATGGAGGACCGTCTCGATATCGTGATCGACGACGACGACGTCGACGGCGAAATGCTCGAAACCTACGGCGGCCTGCTGGCCTTTGCCGAGGGTAAAGCCGCCTCGGCGTGACCCCGTTCGAACTCACCGAATGGCCGTGCCCCGCATCCGGCGGCGGCACGCGAGACGAGTTGGCGCTAACCTTCGACCGAAGGAGGGACCGGCGCCTGGTCGTGTTGCCGGCGTGGTTCGACGAGGCGAACAAGCTGCGTCGCCAGACCGTCGAGGTCATGCGGCAGCTGGATGGATCCGGGATCGACAGCGTGCTGCCGGATTTTCCGGGCACCAACGAAAGCCGCGCAAAGCTGGAAGACCAGACGCTCGACGGCTGGCGCGCCGCTGCGGCTGCTGCAGCCGGGCATTTTCGGGCAACCCACGTGCTGACGATCCGCGCCGGCTCACTCCTTGCACCACAGGGACTTCCCGGCTGGCGCTACGCCCCGATCGGCGGCCGGCAGGTGATGCGGGCCATGCTGCGGGCGCGGACGATTGCTGCGAAGGAAGCAGGCGCGGCCGAACGGACCGAAGACCTGCAGGCGGCCGCGCGGCGCGAAGGGATCGACTTGGCGGGCTGGCGCCTTGGCGCCGAGATGTTCGCCGCTCTCGAAAGCGCCGAGCCCGACACCGCGCTCAGCGAGATCGAGCAAGCGTCACTGGGCGGACCGGGCCTTTGGCTGCGGGCGGAACCGGGCGACGATGCGGCGCAGGCCGGTGCGTTGGCGGCAGCGGTCGCGGGCGGGATCGGCGCCGCATGAACCGCTACCACCTGACCTTCGGGTGCGACGGCAGCACGCTTGCCGGAACGCTCGACACCGCGCCTGGAACCAGCGGTCTGCTGATCGTCACCGGCGGCAACGAGGTCCGCGCGGGCGCGTTTTCCGGCCAGGCTGCGCTTGCCCGGTCGATTGCCCAGGCCGGTTTCCCCGTCTTTCGTTTCGACCGCCGCGGCGTGGGCGACAGCGAAGGCGAGGATCGTGGTTTCCGCGCGAGCCGGAAAGACATCCTCGCCGCGATTGAGGCATTCCGCGCGATGCTGCCGGCGATGAACCGGATGATCGCCTTCGGCAACTGCGACGCGGCCAGCGCGCTGATGCTGATGAGGGGCGACCTGTGCGACGGGTTGGTCCTGTCCAACCCCTGGACCATCGAGCAAGACGACGGCGCCCTGCCGGCCGACGTCATCCGTTCGCGCTATGCCAGCAAGCTCAAGGATCCGCGCGAGCTGGTCCGTCTCGTCACGGGCAAGATCGACCTGGGAAAGCTGGCGCGCGGAATCGTCCGCTCGGTCGGCCCGGCGCCCAAGGTCACCACGCTTGCGCAGGACATGGCGGCGGGCCTCGACGCCTCGACCAAGCCTTACCGGTTCCTGCTCGCCCAGAACGACCGCACCGCGCAGGTCTTTCGCGAATCGTTTCCGCTCGATCCCGACGCCGATGTCCGGGTCTGCGAGAATGCGAGTCACGCTTACGTCGAACCGCATGCGCGCGACTGGCTGAAGGTGGAATTGCTGGCTGCTTTGCGCGGCAAGTAGTGCCGCGGCCGTCAGCGGACGAACAGGCTCGCGAGTTCGACGTGGGTCGACCAGCGGAATTGTCCCACCGGGCGTAGGTCCGCGAGGCGAAAGCCCGCATCGGCCAGGACGCGGGCATCCTTGGCCCAGCTTGCCGGGTTGCAACTGATATAGACCACGCGTTCGACCGTGCTGGCCGCAATGCGCGCGACCTGCTCCCGAGCACCGGCACGAGGCGGGTCGAGCACCACGGCGTCGAACGCGGAAAGCTCGTCGGGCATCACGGGGTTGCGGAACAGGTCGCGATGATGCGCCTCGACCGGGACGCGGTGCCGCGCAGCTGCTGCCCGGCAGGCGAGATGCGCATCGCGCGCAGCCTCGTAGGCGCTGACCGGCTTTCCCAGGGCGAAGGCGAAAGTCCCCAGACCCGCGAACAGGTCCGCCGCCGAGGCGCTTGCGGCCAGCCATTCCTTCGCAGCTGACACCAGCGCGGCTTCACCGTCCGCCGTCGCCTGAAGGAATGCGCCGGGCGGCAGGCCGACGGGCACCGATCCCAGCGTTACGGTGACGGGCTCGGGCTCCCACACCGGTTCGGCCCCGTAACCGAGATCGACCGACAGCCGCGCCAGTCCGTTCTCGCGCGCGAAATCGAGCGCGGCCTCGGTCGCCTCGAGCCCCTCCATCGCGAGGCCCTTCAACCCCACGTCCACGCCCTGATCGGCAAGCGTCAGGTCGATATCGACCGCCCAGCGTCCGCGCTGGCTCGCCAGCATCCTGCGCAAGGGCGCGACGAGGGCGAACAGTTCGGGCCGCAGCACATGGCATTCGGCCAGATCGACGATCCGATGAGAACCCGCCTCGCGAAACCCGAGTGCGACCTTGCCGCCAGCGGGCTGCGCGTGCAGCGATGCGCGACGGCGGCTGCGCGGCGGGGACAGGTGTGTCGGCGCCAGCACCTCAGGCTCGAGCCCCTGCGAGCGCGCGGCGTGCAACACACGGTCACGCACGAAGGCGGCCAGCGCTCGTTCGTCGAGATGCTGCAACTGGCAGCCGCCGCAGCGCCCGAAATGACGGCACGGCGGAACGGCGCGGTGCGGCCCCGGCTCCACCGTTCCGTCGGCCAGCACCACATCGCCCGGCGCGGCCAGCGCGACATGGCGTCCGCTCGCCGTGACGCCGTCGCCCTTGGCGGCGACCCGCACGATTTTCTCAGGTTCGATCACAGGAAGCGCGCGTAAGCTGCTGGAATGGAATGGACAAGACCGTCGGCCGTAAACGCCGGGCTGGCGATCCGCGCAGCTTCCGAATGCAACCAAACCGCCTCGCCCGCCGCGACGAACGGATCGCGACCGGTGGCGAGGTGGCTCGCCGCCAGTCCTGCCAGCACATCGCCGGTGCCCGCGGTCGAGAGCCATGTCGATGCAGGTCGGAAGAACGCGATCCTCCCCTCGCCCGACGCGAGCACGGTATCGGGTCCCTTGGCGAGCACGGTCATACCCGTGCGGGTGGCCAATCCCTGCGCGCGGTCCACCTTGCCCGTCGCCGAGATGCCGAATGCCTCGCACAACCGCGCCAATTCGCCTTCGTGGGGCGTGAGCAGCAGCCGCGACGCATCGACACCCTCGATCGCCTCGTCGTCGAGCAGGTGGAGCGCGTCCGCATCGATCACGGTCGGCACGCCCACCTCCAGCACGGCGGCCAGCCTTGCCCGTGCAGTGTCGTCCCGGCCCAGGCCCGGACCGACCAGCAGCGCCGACCAGCGGCGGTCGTCCAGCGCGGTGCCGAGGTCGCGCTCGTCGACCACCAGCGATGCCGGGGCCGCGGGGTGCGACTTGTCGGAGAGCAGCTTCACGTACCCCGCCCCACCGCGCATTGCCGCGCCTGCGGCCAGCAGCGCCGCCCCGGTCATCGAACCGGAGATCACGCCGACCAGCCCGCGCGAATACTTGTGCGCCCCGCGCTCGGGCGCGGACGGGCGCGGACGCGCGAAGACGCTCGCGGCTCCCGGGTGTGGCTCGATCCCGATATCGACCAGCCGCACTTCGCCCATCCGCTCGAGCGCGGGCATCAGGAAATGCGCCGGCTTCCACGCGCCCAGCGCAAGCGTCAGGTCGAACCGGGGAACGGTGCCAAGCAGCGCTCCGTCGTCGGTCGCGACCCCGCTCGGCAGGTCGATCGCGACGGAGAAAGCATGGCGCGCCGCGAGCCTGGCGAGCAATTCCTCGTGTTCGGCGGACAGCGACCGTTCCAGGCCCGATCCGAACAGGCAATCGACGAACACCCCGCCGTGCCGATCGTCGGCACCGCTGGCGGCCGCACCCTGCCAGGCCGACCGCGCGCTCGCGGCAGCATCGGTCCTAGGTTCGACGGGAGCGACCACGGACACCGCCAACCCGCGCCGGTGCAGGGTTTCCGCGATCACGTAACCGTCGCCGCCGTTGTTGCCCGGTCCGCACAGCACCGTGACCGAGCGGCCCGCAGCCATGCGCCATACCCACTCCGCTGCGCCGCGACCGGCCCGCAGCATCAGTTCGTCGACCGACACGCCCTGTGCGATCGCCGCATCCTCGGCAGCGCGCATCTGGGCTGTGGTCAGGACCTGATCAGGGCTGCGCATCGATATCGGCCGGAAAACGATAGCGGTCCGCGCCGACGGCAACCTCGAGCACCTGCGGCTGCCCGACGAACGCGTTGATCGCGTCGTCGGCCCCGTCGACCGCGATCATCCCGCTGCGATCGTCGGCGATCCGCAGACGCCGGAACTTCCCGTCCGGATGCCGGACCACGAACTCTGGACCCTGCTCGCCCTGAACACGTTCCACCAGGCAATCTTCGCCGAAGTCCGAGCCTTCACCCAAGGCGCACTCGATCGATTTTGCACCGGCGACGGCCTGCGGCTGGGTTTCACCTCCGCCACACGCACCAAGCGCCACACAACCCAGCAGCACAGCAATCCGCATCAGCGACGCAACCGGCTTACGTCGCGGACCGCTCCGCGGGCTGCGCTGGTCGTCATCGCCGCATAGGCCTGCAGCGCGGGCGACACGGCACGCGGGCGCGGCTTGGCCGGATACCATCCCTTCTCGTCCTGCGCGGCGCGGCGACGGGCGAGCTCATCGTCGGGCACGACGAGCTGGATGGTGCGATTGGGAATGTCGATCTCGATCCAGTCGCCATCCTGCACCAGTCCGATCGTTCCGCCCTCCGCCGCTTCGGGACTGCAATGCCCGATCGAAAGTCCGCTCGTGCCGCCCGAGAAACGTCCGTCGGTCACCAGCGCGCACTCGGCGCCCAGCCCCTTCGACTTGAGGTAGCTCGTCGGGTAGAGCATCTCCTGCATCCCCGGCCCGCCGCGCGGCCCTTCGTAGCGGATCACCACCACGTCGCCCGACACGACTTGGTCGGTAAGGATCGCCGCCACCGCCGCGTCCTGGCTTTCGTAGACCTTGGCCGGGCCGCCGAAGCTGAGGATGCTCTCGTCCACCCCCGCGGTCTTTACGATGCAGCCGTCCTTGGCGAGGTTGCCGAACAGTACCGCGAGGCCCCCATCCTGGCTGAAGGCGTGCTCCTTCGACCGGATCACGCCGGACTGCCGATCGGTGTCGAGCGCTTCCCACCGCTTGTCCTGGCTGAAGGCGGTCTGCGTGGGGACCCCGCCCGGCGCGGCGCGGTAGAAATCCTGCACCTTCGGATTGTTCGTCAGCCGCACGTCCCAGTCGGCCAGCGCATCGCCCATTGTCGGCGAGTGGACTGTGGGCAGCGCCGTGTGCAACAGTCCGGCACGGTCGAGTTCGCCGAGGATGCCCATGATCCCGCCCGCGCGGTGGACGTCCTCCATGTGAACGTCGCTCTTGGCGGGCGCGACCTTGCACAGGCACGGCACTTCGCGGCTGAGCCGGTCGATGTCCTGCATGGTGAAATCGACCCCCGCCTCGTGCGCGGCGGCAAGCAGGTGGAGCACGGTGTTGGTCGACCCGCCCATCGCGATGTCGAGGCTCATGGCGTTCTCGAACGCCTCGAACGTGGCGACGTTGCGCGGCAGAACGCTTTCGTCGCCCTCGCCGTAATAGCGGTTGCACAATGCGACCACGAGGCGCCCGGCCCGCTCGAACAGGCCCTGCCGGTCGGCATGGGTGGCGAGCACCGATCCGTTGCCGGGCAGCGAGAGGCCGAGTGCCTCGGTCAGGCAGTTCATCGAATTGGCGGTGAACATACCACTGCACGAACCGCAGGTCGGGCAGGCGGCCTTCTCGATTTCGGCCACTTCCTCGTCGGTGTAGGACTCGTCCGCCGCGGCGACCATCGCGTCGACGAGATCGAGCGCGACGGTCTTGCCGTTCACCACCACCTTGCCCGCTTCCATAGGACCGCCGCTGACGAACACAGCCGGAATGTTGATTCGCATTGCGGCCATCAGCATGCCGGGGGTGATCTTGTCGCAGTTGGAGATGCACACCATCGCGTCGGCGCAGTGTGCGTTGACCATGTATTCGACGCTGTCGGCGATCAGTTCGCGGCTGGGAAGCGAATAGAGCATCCCGTCGTGCCCCATCGCGATGCCATCATCGACCGCTATCGTGTTGAATTCCTTGGCCACTCCACCAGCCACCTCGATCTGGCGGGCAACCAGTTGGCCAAGGTCCTTGAGGTGGACGTGGCCCGGCACGAACTGGGTGAAACTGTTCACCACGGCGACGATCGGCTTGCCGAAATCGCCGTCCTTCATGCCCGTCGCGCGCCACAGGCCGCGCGCGCCGGCCATGTTGCGGCCGTGGGTGGAAGTGCGGGAGCGAAGTTCGGGCATCGGGCAGGTCCTTGAAAGTCGGGATAGGCCTAGGCCAACCGCCGCGCCGACCCCAACGGCTTTTCCTTAGGCCGCCTCAAGCATGAGTGCCACCCGGGCCGCGACCTCGGCGATCAGATCGCCCCATCGCTCCTGGGCTTCCGGGGTATCGATCCGGTCCTGTCGCACCTCGATGCCGAGGTAGGGGAGCCCGCGCGCCTCGGCATGGCGGTTCATCGTCGCGTTGAGGTCCTTGCCCGAAAAGGGTTCGTTGTCGCCGACGGTCAGACCCGCTTCCGCGAACAGGCGGATGCCGTGCCGCGCGGCGCGATCGTCGGTGTTGTAGAGCACGCCGACTTCCCACGGGCGGCTGGCGGGCGCGCTTTTCAGCGCGGGGGTGAAACTGTGCAGCGAGATGCACAAGCCCGGACGAACAGCGTCCAGCCATGCCGAAAGCGCGTCATGGTAGGGGCGATGGAAGCAGTTTAACCGCTCTTCCCGGTTCGCACCGACATTGCCCGGGATCGTGTGCCCATCGCTGCTGTCGGGGACCACCCGCGGATCGTCCTCGTCGCGGTTGAAATCGCACACCAATCGGCTGACGGTGGCAAGGTGAGCCGGGACGCCATGACGTCGCGCCAAGTTGGTCGCGACACCCTCCACTCCGATGTCGATCGCAATGTGCTCATGCATCAGCGCCGGGTCGATACCGAGTTCGATGTCGGACGGCACGAAGTTGCTGGCATGGTCGGCGATCAAAACGATGCCGCCTTTGCTCGGTTCAGGGCCGATGCGGCGCCAGGGCTGCCACTCGCCGATCAAGGACGGAGCTTCCCGGCCATTTGCCACCACTCGCGCGGCAGCGACGCCGCCGCGGCATCGCGATCCGCCTCGCTGGCATAGAGCGCGAAACAGGTCGCACCCGAACCGGACATACGGGCAAGCTTCGCCCCGTCGCGCAGGGCATCCAGCACCTCGGCAATCTGCGGCACCAACGCCATGGCAGGCGCTTCGAGGTCGTTGCGGCCTTCGGCGGCAATGCGCGAAGCGGGACCATCGGGCAGCGGACCGCAATCCTCGCCGTCCCAACCGGCAAAGACCGGCCCGGTCGCAAGCGGTACGCGCGGGTTCACGAGGAGGACAGGAGCGCCCTCCATGTCGTTGACCACGCGCGACAATTCGGTGCCTGTCCCGTGACCGAGGCACATCTTGCTCGTCACGCACGCGGGCACGTCTGCGCCCAGCTTGGCTGCCCTTGCCGGCCAGTCGTCAGGCAGCCCATGCAGCGCCTCGACGATCCGGAACACTGCCCCCGCATCCGCCGACCCGCCCCCGAGCCCCGCAGCGACCGGAAGCGTCTTCTCCAGCGTCAGCGCCAGCCCTTGCGAGCGGGGTAGTTTCGCGAGCGCCTGCGCGCCAATATTACCAAACGGATCAGCGATTTGCGGGGCGAACTCGCCAAAGATCGTCAACTCGTCGCGTTCGGCGGGACGCGCAGTGAGCCCGTCCCCCGCATCGACGAACGCGAACAGCGTCTCGAGCTCGTGATACCCATCCTCTCGCCGCCGCCGGACATGCAGCGCGAGGTTGATCTTGGCGTAGGCGGTTTCGTGCAAGGCTGGCTAGAATTTGCGTTGAAAGCGAACGCGCTTGGATCCCAATACGAGAAAAGTCTCGTATGGGGTGTCCTTCATTGCCGCCCGCACGGGGCCGCTACCGTCAACAACATTCGCCCAATATTGAGGCCGGAGTGCACTATCTAGGAGCTTGCTTCCAATGAGCCCCTCTATCTTGTGAAATGGTAGCTCGAACTCGCGAAGCTTTTGCTCGCGACAATAATCCGCCAGGGCATCAAACTTGGCCACCAATCGGCCTCCTCACATATTCGGATAATTCGGACCGCCGCCGCCCTCGGGCGTGACCCAAGTGATGTTTTGGTTGGGGTCCTTGATGTCGCAGGTCTTGCAGTGGACGCAGTTCTGCGAGTTGATCTGGAACTTCGGCGCGCCGGTCGCCTCGTCCACCAGCCACTCGTAGACCCCAGCCGGACAATACCGTGCCGAGGGTCCGCCATAGACGCCCAGCTCGCTGCGCTTCTGCAGGTCCATGTCCTTGACGATCAGGTGGCACGGCTGGTTCTCGGCGTGGTTGGTGTAGCTGAACGCCACGCTGGTCAGCCGGTCGAAGCTGATCACGCCGTCGGGCTTGGGATAGGCGATCTTCGGATAGAGATCGGCGCGGCCCGTCAGCTCGTAATCGGGCTCGTGCTTGAGCGCGGGGATGATCGGCATCTTGAGATAGCGCAGCCACATGTCGAGGCCGGCGATCACGGTGCCGATGTCGCCGCCGAACTTGGCGACGGCGGGCTGCGCGTTCTGGACCAGCTTCAGTTCGTCCGCGATCCAGCTCGAACGAACCGCCGCGTCGTAGTCCATCAGCGCGGTATGCTCCTCGCCCCGCCCGATGGCGGCGGCGATGCTTTCGGCGGCGAGCATCCCGCTCTTCATCGCGGTGTGGCTACCCTTGATGCGCGGCACGTTCACGAAACCGGCCGCGCAGCCGATCAGTGCGCCGCCGGGGAACGCGAGTTTGGGCACCGACTGCCAGCCGCCCTCGTTGATCGCCCGCGCACCATAGGCCACGCGCTTGCCGCCCTCGAGGTATTCGCGGATCGCCGGGTGTTGCTTCCAGCGCTGGAACTCCTGGAACGGGCTGACCCAAGGATTGCGATAGTCGAGCGCCGTGACGAATCCGATCGCGACCTGGCCGTTCGCCTGATGGTAGAGGAACCCGCCACCCCAGCTCTCGCTTTCGGTCAGCGGCCAGCCCTGGGTGTGGATCACGCGCCCCGGAACGTGCTTGTCGGGCGCGATGTCCCAGATCTCCTTGATACCGAGCCCGTAGACCTGCGGCTGGCAATCCGCCTCGAGATCGAAGCGCTTCTTGAGTTGCTTGGTCAGATTGCCGCGCGCCCCTTCGGCGAACAGCGTGTACTTGGCGTGGATCTCCATGCCGGGCTGGTAATCGCCCTTGTGACTGCCGTCGGCCGCAACGCCCATGTCCTGCGTGATGACTCCGGTGACGGTTTCACTGTCGTTGATGATGAATTCGGCAGCAGGAAACCCGGGAAAAATCATCACGCCGAGCGCTTCGGCCTGCTCGGCGAGCCAGCGGCACAAGTTGCCGAGGCTGCCCGTGTAGCACCCGTCGTTCGACATGAAGGGCGGCATGATCAGGTGCGGGAGCGACGTCTTGCCGTTCTTCGAGAGAACCCAGTGCCAGTTGTCGGTCACCGGCACCTCGGCCATCGGGCAACTGTCGCGCCATTCGGGCAGCAGTTCGTCTAGCGCCTTGGGATCGACCACCGCGCCCGACAGAATGTGGGCGCCGATTTCCGAACCCTTTTCGAGCACCACGACTTCGAGCGCGTCGTTCAATTGCTTCAGCCGGATCGCAGCGGCCAGCCCGGCCGGGCCTCCACCGACGATCACAACGTCGCACGGCATCGATTCGCGTTCGCTCATGCCCTCAGGCTCCCAGTTCGAATATCGGCGAAACGCTTGATTGCAGCGCGGGGGCAGGTCAAGACCCATGTCCCGTGCAACGCCCACCAACCTCTCCTCTGGAAGCGGACGTCGCCGCCGCGCTTTCGTGGTGGCGCGGGGCGGGCGTGGATGCGGTGTTCGCCGACGAGCCGAGCGCCTGGCTGGCCGATCCCGAGGCGGAAATTCCGGCGCAGGAAGTTTTCCGCACAAAGGCCTCGGCGGCCAAGCCGGTAGTTGCCGAACCCTCAATCGGGGGCGAGCAGGCAAGCTGGCCGCAGGATCTCGACGCATTCCGTTCATGGTGGCTCTCGGAGCCATCGCTCGACGAGGGCGGGCTATCACCGCGCGTCGCTCCGACCGGCGAAGCAGGCGCGGACCTCATGATCCTTGTCCCGATGCCGGAGGAAGCGGACCGCGATAGCTTGCTGTCAGGTCCGGAGGGTCAGTTACTCGAAGGGTTCCTGGCTGCCGCGGGAATCGCCACGGACAAAGTCTATCGCGCCTCGGTCCTTCCGCGGCACACACCGCTTGCCGACTGGGCCCAGATCGAGCGGCAGGGAATGGGTGCCCTGCTCGCTCATCACGTGTGGATCGCTCGGCCCAAACGGCTCTTGGTGCTGGGACGCAACATCCTGCCGCTCTGTGGGCACGATCCAGCGCAAGGCACTCAAAAGTTACGCTCCTTCAACCATGAAGGCGGCAGGGTACCTGCCCTGTTCACGTTCGGGCTCGGACGGTTGCACGAGAATTGGCAAGCGAGAGCCCGCTTGTGGAAGGAATGGCTGGAGTGGACGGAAACCGACGCATGGCGCGAAGCAGCCGATTGATCGCTATTATTGCGGGAGCGCTCGCCTGCAGCACCGCCGCGCCTGCCCTCGCCAATTCCAGCGCCGCCGAATACTTCCGGAACCGCGCCAATTCAACGACTGTCCCCGAACTGCTGAACCAATCGGATCGCGACTGGTACAGGTCGCTGTTCGCCGCGATGGACGCGAAAGACTGGACGCGGGTGGACATGATGTTCGCCGAGCGGCCGGACGGCCCCCTCCACCAGGTCGCGAAAGCCGAGTACTTCCTCGACGCAGCGAGCCCGAAAATCGAGTTGCCCGCGATCGAAAGCTGGCTGGCGCAGGGCACGCACCTTCCGCAGGCTTCGAAAGTGGCCAGCCTCGGGCTCAAGCGCGGTCTGACCGCGATGCCCGGCCTGCCTGCCGAGCAGCGACTTGTCCCGCAAGGATATGCGCCGCGCCGGGTACTGCCCTCTGCGGTCAACGACGGGACGATGCCCGAGACCGTCAAGTCGGCGATCATCGACCGGATCAAGAACGACGACCCGGAGGGTGCCCGCGTGCTGCTCGACGGGGTCGATGCCTCGCTTTCCGGCGAAGCGCGGGCCGAATGGCGCCAGCGCGTTGCGTGGAGCTATTACATCGAGAACCAGGACGCCGCCGCGCTGGCGATGGCGCGCACCGTCCGCGAGGGCGGAAGCGGTGCCTGGATCGGTGAAGGCGACTGGGCGGCTGGTCTTGCTGCGTGGCGCCTGGGCGATTGCGACCAGGCTGCCGACGGCTTCCAGCGCGCGGCGGGATCGGCGCAGAACCTCGAACTGACCGCTGCGGCGCATTACTGGGCCAGCCGTGCCTTCGTCCGCTGTCGCCAACCGGAGCGCGCGGCCGAGCAGTTGCGCGGCGCCGCTCGGCTCGACGAGACGCTCTACGGCATGCTGGCACGAGAGGCGCTGGGGCAGGAAGTTCCGGGCGGCAAGCGCACCGCAGACTTCACCTTGGCCGACTGGCAGCGCCTGCGCGGATCGCCCAACGTGCGCACCGCGGTGGCGCTTGCCGAAATCGGGCGGGATTCGCTGGCTGACGACGTCCTGCGGCACGAGGCGAGGATCGGTTCGGCGAGCGAGTACGAGGCCCTTTCACGGCTCGCTCGCGAACTCGGCCTGCCTGCCACCCAGCTGTGGATGTCCGCCAACGCTCCGCGCGGTGCGCGCGCCGAAACCGCGCTGCGCTACCCCGCACCGCGCTGGCAGCCCGCGACCGGTTGGAAGGTCGACCCGGCCCTGGCCTTCGCCCACACCCTGCAGGAATCGCGTTTTCAGGCGGGCGCAGTCAGCCCCGCTGGTGCACGCGGCCTGATGCAGATCATGCCCGCGGCAGCGCGCGATCACGCCCCCAGCCTGGGCGTCAGCGGATCGCCCAGCGACCTCAACCGCCCGGAGATCAACCTCGCCTTCGGCCAGCGCCATCTTGCGATGCTGCGCGACAGTTCTGCGACCGGCGGACTGCTGCCCAAGATCATGGCCGCCTACAACGCTGGCCTGACCCCGATCACGCGCTGGAATTCCGAGATCCGCGACCAAGGCGACCCGCTGCTCTATATGGAGAGCATCCCGTACTGGGAGACGCGCGGCTACGTCGGCATCGTGATGCGCAACTACTGGATGTACGAACGGCAAGCGGGTGCGGGTTCGGACAGCCGGCTCGCTCTGGCGCAAGGTATGTGGCCGACCTTCCCCGAGCTGTCGGGCAGCAAGGGTGTCCGCCTGAGCGCAAACCGGTAATGCCGATCGATCCGGCACGGGACTTCCGGTCGATCAATATCGCCCTGCTGACCGTTTCGGATACCCGGACGCCCGCCGACGACACCAGCGGCGACATCCTGGCAGAGCGCATCTCGGACGCTGGGCATTCCCTGGCCGAGCGCGGAATCGAGAAGGACGATGCGGACCTGCTTGTCGCCCGGCTCACCGGCTGGATCGACGATCCGGCGATCGACGCGATCGTCACCACCGGAGGTACCGGACTGACGGGCCGCGACGTGACGCCCGAAGCGCTCGACCGGATCAAGGTCAAGGATATCCCCGGTTTCGGAGAGCTGTTCAGGATGCTGAGCTACCGATCTATCGGGACCAGCACCGTCCAAAGCCGGGCCGTGGCGGTGGTTGCGCGCGGGACCTACATCTTCGCGCTTCCCGGATCGAATGGCGCGGTGAAGGACGGGTGGGACGGGATCCTGGCCGAACAGCTCGATAGCCGGAACCGCCCCTGCAACTTCGTCGACCTGATGCCCCGCCTGCGCGAGAAATAGGACTTTCGAAGAACGCTTGTTCCGCTTATGTTCCAAATCATGGAGCGGCGAGTCGAACCACCAGTGAGCGGTCGCGGCGCGCAAGGAGCGCTCGTGCCGACGCGCTTTGGCCTGGCGACGCGCGAAGTCGACGGCGATTGGCGGGACCATGTCGAAAAGCTCGACGGTCCGCCGGTGAAGCTGCGGACGACCGTTACCGAGGAACAACCCAAGACGATCCTGACCTTCAACACCTCGCCGGACGTGCCGTTCGACCGTTCGGTGAACGCCTATCGCGGGTGCGAGCATGGGTGCGTGTACTGTTTTGCGCGTCCGACTCATGCCTATCACGACCTGTCGCCGGGTCTCGACTTCGAAACCAAGCTGTTCGCCAAGCCCGATGCGGCGCGCCTGCTGCGCGAGACCCTCGCCAAGCCGCGTTACCGGCCACGCCCTATCGCAATGGGGACCAATACCGACCCCTATCAACCAATCGAGCGGCAGTATCGCATCACGCGCCAGGTGTTAGAGGTGTGCCTCGACGCAGCCCACCCAGTCACGATCACGACGAAGTCCGATCGGGTGCTGGACGATCTCGATCTGCTTTCGAAACTCGCCGAGCGCCGCCTTGTAGCGGTGTCGGTATCGGTGACCTCTCTCGATCCGAAGTTGTCGGGTATGCTCGAACCTCGCGCCGCGGCACCGGCCAAACGGCTTGCGGCCCTCGGTCGCCTGGTCGAGGCGGGCGTTCCGGTGCATTGCTCGGTTTCGCCAATCATCCCGGCGATCACCGACCAGTTCATGGAGGAGATCGTCGCCCGTGCGGCGGCGGTGGGGGTGCGGTCCGCGGGCTGGATACCGCTCCGTCTGCCGCACGAGGTCGCGCCGCTGTTTCGGGAGTGGCTGAGCGTCCATTTCCCCGAACGCGGCGACAAGGTGATGGCGATCGTACGAGCGATCAGAGGCGGCCGCGACAACGACCCCGATTTCTTCACCCGGATGAAGCCGTCGGGCGTCTGGGCCGATCTGTTCCGCGCGCGCTTCGTCCTAGCCTGCAAGCGCGCCGGGATCGGCAAGGAGCGGTTCGAACTCGACTGCACCCGTTTTCATCGACCATCGATAGGCGGGCAGATGCGATTGCTTTAATCGTTGATCAGGAACCGAATTGCGCTTGAAGCGATGTAGTCTCTTGAACCAGCGAGAGGCGACCTGTCGCCGCAACCGGGCGAACATTCGACTACGATGGCCGATACAGAAGATCGCAAGGGGTATTGGAGCGGCGCGAATGCGCCCCAAATCACCAGCGATCACCCCACCCATCCCGACTACAAGCACTTCCCCGGTGCGACGGGTCTGCTGTTCGAACAGGCCATGGCGCAAACGCGCATGGCGGTCATTCTGACCGATCCGTGGCAAGACGACGAGCCGATCATCTTCTGCAACGAGGCGTTTTGCCGCCTTACTGGCTACTCACCGGAAGAAGTGGTCGGTCGCAATTGTCGATTTCTGCAAGGACCACGGACCGCAGCAGAACCGGTCGCCCGGATGCGCGAGGCGATAGCAAATGAAGACGTGGCCATCGTCGAGGTGCTGAACTACCGGAAGGACGGCTCCACGTTCTGGAACGCGCTGCACCTGGGGCCTATCTACGACGAAACTGGCAAGCTGCTCTATTTCTTCGGCAGCCAATGGGACGTCAGTGACGTTCACCAGGCGCGCGCGGAAGAACGGCACGCGCGCGCGATGGCACGTGAGGTATCCCACCGCCTGAAGAACGTGTTCGCGGTTATCGGCGGTATCGTAAACATCACCGGTCGGTCGATGCAGTCGATGGATGTCGCGAAAAAGATCAACGAGCGGGTACAGGCGCTCGGCCGCTCATATGAACCGACGCTGGACGAGGCGATATTGGGTTCGATCGAACTCGGGCAGGCAATCCGCTCGGTTCTTGCACCGTACGACCCCGAAGGCGACCGAATCCGTTTCCACGGCAATGGGGCGCGAACCGAACCAAATGCCGTTTCGACGATCGGACTAACGCTGCACGAGCTTGCCGCGAACGCGAGCAAGTACGGGGCGCTGTCCAACGATCTTGGCTCGATCGACATCAACTGGTATGTCGACGACAATAATCCAAAAACGCTGGTCATTACTTGGACGGAGCGCGGTGGCCCGCTTGTCTCCGCCCCTCCCGAAAGCAGCGGAACCGGTTTCAACATCGCTCGCACGCTACTCAGCCACAATCGCGGCGAACTCGCCACCGAATGGAGGCCGGAAGGTCTCCATGCGACGCTCACTATGCCGATCTCCGGCTGAAAGCTCTCGATGCAACAACGCTATCTCATACTCGAAGACGAACCGCTGATCGCGATGGACCTCAAATTCGCGTTCGAGGATGCGGGGGTCGAAGCCGTCACCGCATCCTCTTGCGCCGAGGCCGTCCGCGAGATCGAGACCGGCGGTCTCGCCGGCGCGGTGCTGGACGTGAACCTCGGCCGGGGCGAGACCTGCGAGGAGGCTGCCAAACGGCTCCGGGCCGGTGAAATCCCGTTCGTTCTCCACACCGGCGATCTCAACCGGGTGGGCGAATTCCTCCGCAGCCTCGGCGCGCCGATCCTCGCAAAGCCGCGCGCAGCAGAGGACGTTATCGCCCATGTCATGAAGATGGTAGGCCACGGCCTGGATCCGCGCGCCAGCGCCTGAGGATCAGCGGGTCAGGTCGCGCTGCATGTAGAGCGTATCCAGAACCTTGCCGAACTTGCGACCGACCCGTCGCATGCGTCCGGCTTCCACGAAACCGGCCTTTGCGTGGAGGGCTACGCTGGCCGGTTCGGCGCCGCCGGCCACCGCGATCATTTGTTCGAAGCCGCAGATTTTCGCCGCTTCGACGAGTGCGCTGATCAGCTTCGAGCCCACCCCCTGCCCGAGGTATTCGGCCGAGACATAGATGCTGTCCTCGCATGTGTGGGCATATGCCGGCCGATCCCTGAACTGGGCGGCATAGGCGTAACCCACCACCACGCCCGACAACTCGGCGACAAGGAACGGCCAACTCTTTGCAAGGATCGCGGAGATCTTCGCCTCCCACTCAACCAAAGCCGGCGGAACGGTATCGAAGCTCGCAGTCCCATGCCGGAAGTGATGGGCGTAGATCGCCGCCACCGCCGGCGCGTCGGCCACCTTGGCCGAGCGTACCTCGACCCCCGTCATCGCATCATGCGGCGGTGAGGAACATGTCCTCGTCGAGAGCCATCATCGCCTCCGCACCGGCTTCGATCTTGCGTCGCAGCGCGCCGCAATCGGGGCCGTAGCGTTCGAAGAAATAGCGCGCGGTGGTGATCTTCGCTTCATAGAACGCCTTGTCGCCAGCGCCTTCCGCCAGCCTGGCGGAAGCGACCTTGGCCATCTTGAGCCACATCCAGCCCAGCGACACGATACCCATGATCGTCATGTAATGGTGCGCGCCTGCGCCCAGGTTGTTGGGATTCGCCATCGCGTTCTGCATGAACCACATCGTGGCGGCTTTCTGTTCGCCCGCGGTCTTGGCCAGTGCATCGGCCAGTGGCTTGAGATCGCCTTCGGTTCCAGCGATTTCCTCGTCCACCTTGGCGAAGAATGCCTGGATCGCAGCGCCTCCCTTGTGCGCCAGCTTGCGCCCGCACAGGTCCATCGCCTGGATACCGTTGGTCCCTTCGTAGATCATAGCGATGCGGGCATCCCGCACGAACTGTTCCATCCCCCATTCCTGGATGTATCCGTGGCCGCCAAAGACCTGCTGCATGTCGGTGGCGACGGCATAGCCCTTGTCGGTACCGTACCCCTTGATCACCGGGGTCAGCAGGCCGAGCAGGTCGTCTGCCAGGGTGCGCTCTTCCTCGGCTTGCGCCTTGTGGGTCAGGTCCACCTGAAGCGATGCATAAAGATACAGTGCACGCATACCCTCGGTGAACGCCTTGGCGTCCATCAGCATACGCCGCACGTCAGGGTGGACGATGATGCTGTCGGCCTTCTGATCGGGTTCCGCCGGACCGGTCAGCGCGCGGCCCTGACGGCGATCGCGAGCATAGGCGACCGCGTTCTGATAGGCGACCTCGGCTTGCGCAAGTCCCTGAATGCCAACGCCGAGACGCGCCGCATTCATCATGACGAACATGGCGGCGAGACCGCGCATCTCTTCGCCCACGAGCCAGCCCTTGGCACCGTCGTAATTCATCACGCACGTGGAGTTGCCGTGAATGCCCATCTTGTGCTCGAGCGATCCGCACTGGACGGCGTTCCGCTCGCCCAGGCTGCCGTCGTCGTTGACCAGCACCTTGGGCACCACGAACAGGCTGATACCCTTGCTGCTTTCAGGCGCACCGGGGGTCTTGGCGAGGACGAGATGGATGATGTTCTCCGTCAGGTCGTGCTCGCCCGCGGAAATGAAGATCTTGGTGCCGGTGATGGCATAGCTGCCGTCAGCCTGCGGTTCGGCCTTGGTCCGGATCAGGCCGAGGTCGGTACCGCACTGCGGCTCGGTCAGGTTCATGGTGCCCAGCCACTTGTTGGCGATCATGTTGGGCACGTACCGCTGCTTGAGCTCGTCGCTACCGAAGGCCAGCAGCGCACTGACCGCGCCGTTGGTCAGGCCGGGATACATCCCGAACGAGTGGTTCGCAGTCGACGCGAATTCCTCGAGCACGAAGCCGAGGACGTGGGGCATGTCCTGCCCGCCGAAATCGGACGGGGCGGACAACGTGGACCAGCCGGCCTCGACATACTGGTCGAAGGCATCCTTGAAGCCGGTCGGCGTGGTGACTGAACCATCGGGATGACGGGTGCAGCCTTCCTTGTCGCCAATCTGGTTGAGCGGGGCCAGCACCTCGGCACAGAACTTGCCGCACTCGTCGATCACGGTGTCGATCAGGTCGGGCGTCGCGCTCTCGAATCCGGGCAGGTTGCCATAGCTGGCAAGCTCAAGCACTTCGTTGACGACGAACTTCGTGTCGCGGGTCGGGGCGGTATAGATCGGCATGGAAAGTCCTTCTTATCCTTCGTCGGCCACGCGCTCGACATGCGCGATGAACTCCGAGAGCTCATTGATCGCGGAATCGATATCGTCGCGCTGGCGTTTCATCTTTGCGACATGCGCGCGGCATTTCTCGATCGTGACGCGCCGCTGTTCGACCCGGTTGTCTCCCAGGTCGTAAAGGTCGATCATCTCGCGGATTTCGCCGAGGCTGAACCCGACGTTCTTGGCCCGCATGATCCAGGCCAGGCGGGCGCGGTCGCGCTTGGAATAGATTCTCGCCAGACCCACCCGGCGCGGGGCGATCAGCCCTTCGTCCTCGTAGAACCGCAAGGCACGCGCCGTGCAGCCGAATTCCTCGGTCAGGTCCGAGATCGAGAACTGCTCGCGCTCGAGCAGGTCGGGGCGATCGATGTGTGCACCCTGATGGGCGGAATCGGACGTGTGCGCGGTTTCGGCCATGGTGGCCGAATAGCCGCTCCTTTACGTTTGCGTCAAGTATTGACGGGCCGGAGAGCGTCGCCTTCGAGCTCGCGGTAGAAGCAGCTCGGCGCACCCGTATGACAGGCCGGCCCTACCGGCCGGCATACGAGTATCAAGGCGTCCTGGTCGCAATCCACCAGAATGCGGTCGACGCGCAGGACGTTCCCGGACGTTTCGCCCTTCATCCAAAGCCGCCCCCGCGACCGCGAATGGAAATGCGCCAAGCCCGTCTCTCGAGTCTTGGCGAGTGCTTCTGTGTCCATGTGGGCGAGCATGAGAACTGAGCCTCCATCCGCGTCTACGACAATGGCCGTTATTAATCCGGCTCCATCGAACTTGGGCGTGAACGGAGCGCCTGGCGCTTCGGACGGTACATCTGGTGTTTGTTGCATGATAACAACAGCCCTCTTTCAAAATCTTCGACCGCGCAACATGCCCCTTTGATGATGGGCGGTTCAATGAGACACAGCGCTCGCAGCCTGAGAGGGCAGCGAACCGGAACGACGGTGCCAACAGAGCGCCAGGTTCAGGGACCGCCGAAGGAAGTATCGCGCGCATTTGGAAAAGGGTGCAGCGCGGCTCCGGAAGCAGACGATGAGGGATCGGATCCACGTGGCCAAGGGGGTGGCCGCCGAAGATCCAGTAAATTTCGTCACGGTGCGCCCGGGGTTTCGGCCTCGGGCGTTTCGCTTTGGGGGCGAATGCCTTCCGCTTCGTCGAGTACCCGCGCGAAGCATCCGACAATCACCCGCTCCGCTCCCGCTCGCTTGAGGGCGCGAACGCACGCTTCGCTCGTCGCGCCGCTCGTCAGCACGTCGTCGACCAGGATGACCTTGGCGCCCTTCAACGCCGCTGCTTTCGTTGGCGAAACCGCGATCGCGCCTGCCAGAGTTCGAGCGCGCGCCTTGCGCCCCAAGCCGCCGAGCGCGGGGGTGCGTTTCGTCCTGACGAGGCCGTCCACCACCAGCCTTGCGCCCGTGCTGCGGGCAATCTCGCGTGCCAGCAGCGCCGCTTGATTGAAGCCGCGCGACCACAGCCGCCAGCGATGAAGCGGCACCGGGACGACGATCCAGTCCCCTTCAAGCTTCGGCAGCCGCGCGACGATCAGCCGCGCGAGCATCGGCGCAAGCGCGATGCGCCTGCCGTGCTTGAAGGCAAGAACGAGTTTGCGCGAACCATCGCCATAGAGCGTGCCCGCCGCGATCCCGTCGTGACGCGGGGGATCGGCAAGACACGGCGCGCAGGTCGCCCCCTCCCCTACGTGCGCGTCGCCGAACGGTCGCTGGCATAGCGTGCAGGCCGGTTTTCCGGGAATGCGCAGTTCGCTCCAGCAGCCGGCGCACAATCCCGTCTGCGCGCCGATGGACGTGCCGCACAGCGGACAGCGCGGCGGATAGACGAGGTCGACGAGCGGGGCGATGCCTTCGCGCAAGGTGGCGGTAACGCTCACCCTTGCAACCCCGCCGCTGGAGGGGCAGTTGCGCGCCGATGACGACCCGCGATGTGCCACCGCAGATATTCAGCACCCGCCGCAAGACCGCGCGGGCCGAGCGCGCGCGCGCATTGCAGGTTCGCGGCGGCGCGGCGGGCTGGCTCGCCGAAGCGTTCTTCGAGGATGCGCTCGAGCGGATCGAGTTCATGCAGCTCGAGCCAGACCGCGCGCTCGTTCTCGGCGCTGGCGGCAGCGAGCTCGGGCGGACGCTGGAGCGCAAGCACGTGCGGGTCACGGTCGCAGATCCGGACTCGCTCGATCTCGAGGCGCCCTACCCCGTCGGCGGGTTCGGACTTATCGTGAGCGTGGGCGCACTCGACACGGTCAACGACTTGCCGGGCGCGCTGATTCACCAGCGAGCCGCGCTTGGTCCCGGCGGCGTGATGATCGCCAGCATGGTCGGCGCGGGCAGCCTGCCCCGGCTGCGCGGAGCTTTGCTGGCCGCCGATGGCGAGCGACCCGCGGCGCGACTGCACCCGGCGGTCGATGCACGGTCGGGCGCCGCCCTGCTCCAGCGGACCGGCTTCGCTCGGCAGGTCGCCGATTCCTGGCCGCTGCGCCTGCGCTATGGTTCTCTCGATACCCTCGTCGCCGACCTGCGCGCGCAAGGGCTGACGAGCGTGCTGGCCGATACGCCGCCGCCCGTCACCAAAGCCGGTCTGGACAGGGCGCGGGCCGCTTTCCTGGCGGATGCGGACCGGCACGGCCGGGTCGTCGAAACGCTCGAACTTCTGACCCTTACCGGCTGGAAGGACTAGGTCGGCCGGCAAGGCTACTCCGCCCGGAGCGCCGCCTGCGCGGCGGCCAGGCGAGCGATCGGTACCCGGTACGGGCTGGCCGATACGTAATCGAGGCCCACATCCTCGCAGAACGCGATGCTTGCCGGGTCGCCGCCATGTTCGCCGCAAATGCCGAGCTTGATGTCGGGCCGGGTTGCCCTGCCCCGCTCGGCGGCGAGGCGGACGAGCTGCCCAACCCCGTCGATGTCGAGGCTGACGAACGGATCGCGCGCGAATATCCCGCGCTCCACATAAGTCGACAGGAACCGCCCGGCATCGTCGCGCGAGACGCCCAGCGTCGTCTGCGTCAGGTCGTTGGTGCCGAACGAGAAGAAGCGGGCTTCCTCGGCGATCTCACCCGCCATCAGCGCGGCGCGCGGCAGTTCGATCATCGTGCCGACCAGGTAGTCGACGCTGCGGCCCTTCTCGGCAAAGACGGCCTCCGCCGTGCGATCGACCAGGTTCCGCAGCAGTTCGAGTTCGCGCTTCGTCGCGACAAGCGGGATCATGACTTCGGGTATGGGCGCGGGCGACGATTCCGGGCCGCCTTCCGCCGCAACGTCGCACGCCGCTTCGAAGATCGCGCGGGCCTGCATTTCGTAGATCTCGGGATAGGTGATGCCGAGGCGGCAACCCCGGTGGCCGAGCATCGGGTTGAATTCGTGGAGCTCCGCCGCGCGGCGCTTCAGGTGGTCGGCGCCATAGCCGGTCGCTTCGGCCAGCTCCTCGAATTCGGCGTCGGCGTGCGGCAGGAATTCGTGCAGCGGCGGGTCGAGCAGGCGGATCGTGCACGGCAAGCCGGTCATGACCCGGAAGATCTCGGCAAAGTCGGCCCGCTGTTCCGGCAGCAACAGCGCGAGCGCCTTGCGCCGACCGCGCTCGTCCTCGGCCAGGATCATCTGGCGCACCGCGCTGATGCGGCGTGCATCGAAGAACATGTGCTCGGTGCGGCACAGGCCGATGCCCTCCGCGCCGAACTGGATCGCCATGCGGCAATCGTCGGGCGTTTCGGCGTTGGTCCGCACCCGCATCCGACGATGGCGGTCGGCCCATTCCATGAGCACGCCGAAATCGCCGACCAGCTCGGGCTCGATCGTCGCGACCTCGCCCGCCATCACCTGCCCGGTCGATCCGTCGAGCGTCAGCACGTCGCCCTCGGCCATCGCGCGATTACCGATCCGCAGCGTCCGCGTCTTGAGGTCGATCGAGACCGCCGAGGCGCCGGAGACGCAGCACCGGCCCATGCCGCGCGCCACCACGGCGGCGTGGCTGGTCATCCCGCCGCGCGCGGTGAGGATACCCTGCGCCGCGTGCATCCCGTGGATGTCCTCGGGAGAGGTTTCGACGCGGACCAGGATCACCTTCTCGCCGCGCGCCACCCATTGTTCTGCCGTGTCGGCGTCGAGCACGATCTTGCCCGACGCCGCGCCCGGCGAGGCAGGAAGACCGGTGGTGAGCACATCGCGGACCGCCTGCGGATCGAGCGTGGGGTGCAGCAACTGGTCCAATGCCATCGGATCGACCCGCAGGATCGCGGTCTTTTCGTCGATCAGGCCCTCGCCCGTCATGTCGACCGCCATCTTGAGCGCGGCCTTCGCGGTCCGCTTCCCGCTGCGGGTCTGGAGCATCCATAGCTTGCCGCGTTCCACGGTGAATTCGATGTCCTGCATGTCACGGTAGTGCGCTTCGAGCAGGTCGAACACGCGCGCCAGCTCGGCGTAGGAATCGGGCATTGCCTCTTCCATGCTGAGCGGCTTGGCCCCAGCCGCCTCCCGCGCCCGCTTCGTGAGATACTGTGGCGTGCGGATGCCCGCGACGACGTCCTCGCCCTGCGCGTTGACCAGCCATTCGCCATAGTACGCGCGCTCGCCCGTCGCGGGGTCGCGGGTGAAAGCGACCCCGGTGGCCGAGGTGTCGCCCATGTTGCCGAACACCATCGCCTGCACGTTGACCGCGGTGCCCCAACCGGCGGGAATGTCGTTCAATCGGCGATAGACCTTGGCCCGGTCGCTGTCCCACGAATCGAACACGGCGCGGATCGCTCCCCAGAGCTGTTCGTGAACGTCCTGCGGAAACGGGCGGCCCAGTTCGTTCTCGGCGATCTGGCGGTACTGGGCGACGAGCGCCTGCCAGTCCTCGGCCTCCATCTCGGTATCGGCGTAGAGGCCCTTGTCCTCCTTGGCGATTTCGAGCGCCTCCTCGAACAGCCCGTGGTCGATGCCGAGCACGACGTCCGAATACATCTGGATGAAGCGGCGGTAGCTGTCCCATGCGAAGCGCGCATCGCCGCTGACGCTGGCGAGCCCCTCGACCGTCTCGTCGTTGAGGCCCAAGTTGAGGACGGTGTCCATCATCCCCGGCATCGAGACCCGAGCGCCCGAGCGGACCGAGACCAGCAGCGGATCGGCGGGATCGCCGAACGTCTTGCCCACGCTGCGCTCGATGTGCGCCAGCGCCTCGGCGACCGCGGACTTCAGGCTATCGGGAAACTCGCCGCCTTCGTCGAGATAGCGGACGCATTCCTCGGTCGTGATCGTGAAACCGGGGGGGACCGGCAGGCCTATGCTCGCCATTTCGGCCAGGTTGGCGCCCTTCCCGCCGACGATCGTCTTGTCCTTCGCCCGCTTATCGTCGAGCGGGGCTCCCGCGCCGAATGGATAGACCGTCTGCACTACGCCGTCCCCTTCGTGTCACGCCAATCGGGGGTGTTTTGTGAAAACACGCATGGCGCTTTAGGTATCTGAAAATCAACCATTAATCGGCGAAAGCCGGTGTCCCGATTGTCACCTTTCGTGTCACCCTTCGATACGGCTGAAATCGGCTACCCGGTGCACCGCATCGCGGAACCGGGCAAGGAGGTCGAGCCGGGCCGTGCGCTTGGGCGGGTCGGGGTCGTTCACCGTCACGCTGTCAAAGAACCGGTCGATCGGGGCGCGCAACGTAGCGAGCGCTGCCATCGCCGCTGCAAAGTCCTCCGCCTCCACCGCTGCGGCGGCGCGCGGCCCGGCTGCGTCGAGCGCCTCGATCAGCGCCTTTTCGTCCGTTTCGGGCGTGTAGGAAAGCGCGCTCTTCTCCTGCGACCGCGCGGCATAGACGGCCCGCATCTGTGGATCGTCGACATCGGCCATCGGGTCCTCGTCGCCGGTGCGAGGGATAGTCCCGTTCTCGCCATTCCCGCGAAGGCGGGAATCCATTTCTCGGTCAGCGCCAGAGGCCTGATGGACTCCGGCCTCCGCGGGGGTGACGAGTGTGTGATTTTCCTTCTTCAGAATGTTCGCCGCGCGCTTGTAGCCCGCAAGCAAGTTCGCGCCATCTTCGGTACCCATGAACTCCTGCAGCGCATGTACCCGCGCGAGCAAGCGGACGAGATCGTCCTCGCCCCCGAGCGCGAACACCGCATCGATCAGGTCGTGGCGGACACCGGCTTCGCGTTGCTGGACCTTGAGGCGGTCGGCAATGAAGTCCAAAACCTGCCCTGCGGAGCGCGATGACGGTTCAAAGACGGCTGCCCGAATCCAATCTTCGTTTGTGACTTCGGTTAAATAGTCATCTGACAATTCACCCTCGGAAGCGTCGATCCCGAGAGTCTCAAATGCACCTTTTAAGGAAACGATCGTCCCTTCGTAGTGTCGACCAATCACTTGTATCGAAAGGTGTAAGATTGGACTTAGAATCGCCAACGGCAGGTTCAGGCGAACCCCATTGGAAACGATCAACCGAATAAGGGAGATAGCAGCCCTTCGAAGCGCGAAAGGATCTTTAGAACCAGTTGGAAATTCGCCCACGAAAAAGAACGTGCTGATAGTATCCAGCTTATCCGCCAAACTCACCACCACCGTCACCGGCGCGGTGGGGACTTTGTCACCCTGCCCAACCGGCTTGTAGTGGTCGCGGATGGCGTCGGCGACGGCGGCGGGCAGGCCCTCGGCGCGGGCGTAGTAGCCGCCCATCAGGCCCTGCAGTTCGGGGAACTCGCCGACCATCTCGGTGACGAGGTCGGCCTTGGCGAGGCGGGCGGCCTGTTCGGCCTGGTCCGCGTCCGCGCCCTTGACGATGCCTTCCTCGACCAGCCAGCGGGCGAGCTTCGACACCCGGTCGACCTTGTCGGCGACGGTGCCGAGCTTTTCGTGGAAGGTGATCCGTTCGAGCTTCTTCGCGTGGTCCGCGAGCGAGGTCTTGCGGTCCTGCTCCCAGAAGAAGCGCGCGTCCGACAGGCGGGCGGCGAGGACCTTGCGGTTACCGTCGACGATTGCCGCACCGCCGTCGGCAGCCTCGATGTTGGCGGTACAAACGAAGGCATTCGCCAGTTTGCCGTCCGCCGAGTTGCAGACGAAATACTTCTGGTTGGTCCGCGCGGTAAGCTGGATCACCTCGGGCGGGACGTCGAGATATGCCTCGTCGAAGCGGCCGAGCAGCGGCACGGGCCATTCGGTGAGGCCGGCGTTCTCGATCACCAGTCCTTCGTCCTCGACCAGCGAGAGTCCCGCCTCGGAAGCCGCCTTGGCCGCGCGCTCGCGGATCAGGTCCTGCCGCTCGGCGTGATCGACGATCACGTGGCACGCGCGCAGCTTCTCGGCGTAGTCGGACGCGCCTCCGATGGTCACTTCGCCCGGACAGTGGAAGCGGTGGCCGCGCGTGGCATAGCCCGATGCCACGCCGCCGATCTCGCACTCCACGAGGCTATCGCCCAGGATCGCGACGATGCCGGACAATGGGCGCACCCACCGGATGCTCTGGGTCGAGAGCGAAGCCGCACCCCAGCGCATCGACTTGGGCCACGGAAAGGCGCGCACGATCGCCGGGATCGCCTCTGTCAGCAGGTCGCGGGTCGCGCGACCCGGCTTGTCGATCACCGCGAACCACGTGTTGCGGCCCTTCACGTCGCGCAATTCGAGCTGGTCGCGGGTAACGCCGTTCTTCTTGCAGAACCCGTCGATCGCGGCATCGGGCGCGCCTTCAGGCGGGCCCTTGGCGTCCTCGCTCACCGCCTCGGTCGCTTCGGGCAGACCGCGGGCGATCAGCGCGAGGCGCCGCGGGGTGGACCAGACGGTCACCTCGCCCACGGCAACGCCTGCCGCACCCATCTCGGCGCGAAACAGCCGCTCGAGATCGGCGCGGGCACCGGCCTGCATCCGCGCGGGAATTTCCTCGCAGCGCAGTTCGAGCAGGAAGTCGGCTGCGCTCATGCGCTCCACTCCGGATACTTTTCGGCCCAGCCCGCCTGCTCCTTGGCCATGTAGGCCTCGCACGAACCGCGCGCGAGATCGCGCACCTGCGCCATGTAGCTGGCGCGTTCCTGCACGCTGATCACGCCGCGCGCCTGGAGGAGGTTGAACAGATGGCTCGCCTCGATCGCCTGCTCGTAGGCGGCGATCGGCACGTCTGCGGCCAGCGCGTTCTTGCACTCGGCAGCGGCCTTGCGGAACAGGTCGAAAAGCGCGTCGGTATCGGCGACCTCGAAGTTCCACTTCGACATCTGGCGCTCGTTCTCGAGGAATACCTGGCCGTAGCTGGTCCCGCGCCCGTCGAAGTTCAGATCGTACACGTTGTCGACGCCCTGGATGTACATCGCGAGGCGTTCGAGGCCGTAGGTCAGTTCGCCCGCAACCGGTTTGCAGTCGAAACCGCCCATCTGCTGGAAATAGGTGAACTGCGTCACTTCCATCCCGTCGCACCAGACTTCCCAGCCCAGCCCCCAGGCGCCCAGCGTGGGGCTCTCCCAGTCGTCCTCGACGAAGCGGATGTCGTGCTTCAGCGGATCGATGCCGATCTCGACCAGGCTCTGCAGGTAAAGCTCCTGCAGGTCGGGCGGGCTCGGCTTCAGGATCACCTGGTACTGGTAATAGTGCTGCAGCCGGTTCGGGTTCTCGCCATAGCGGCCGTCGGTCGGGCGGCGGCACGGCTGGACGAACGCGGCATTCCACGGCTCCGGGCCCAGCGCGCGCAGCGTGGTCGCGGTGTGGAACGTGCCGGCCCCCATGCGCATGTCATAGGGCTGAAGGATCAGGCAGCCGTTGGCGCTCCAGAAATCGTGGAGCGTCAGGATCATGTCCTGAAAGCTTTTGGACGGGTCGCGGCTCATGGTGCAGCGCGCAATGGCGGAGGCGCGCGGGGGCGTCAACCGCGCCCCATTCGGCAAGGTCGATGGAAGGTACTCCAAACTTTTTGTCAGGTAGTGTTGACATAGTCAGCGAATCGCGACATATAGTCAGCACAACCTGACACAACGGAAGGTTGACCTTACCACTGGACCCTACATCCAAGCTGGAGAGACACGATGATCAAGATCCTTGCCACCGCCGCCCTGTTCGCCGCTCCCGTTGCCGCGAACTCCGCCGAACCTGTGCCTAGCTACACCGTCGAACACGCCGACCTCGACCTGACCACCGAAGCGGGCATTGCCCGGCTCGACGCGCGGATCGAATATGCAGCCAAGGCCATGTGCGCGAGCGGCGGCCGCGACCTGCAGTCGCGTCGTTACGAGATCGAATGCCGCGCCGACGTGATCGAAAGCAGTCGCCAGGTCGTCGGGCTGGCAGTCGCCAAGGCGAAGGCCGACAAGGTTCGCTTCGCCGCCACCACGTCCTCGCAGCCGGGCGCTTGATCCGGTTGTCGCAGGGACCGGTGCCACAGCCCGGCCCGGTCCCTGCTTTTCTCTTTGACTACCCGCTGAGGAGCAATTCGTGACCGCCGAGAAGAGAACGACCCTGTACCTGGTGATGGCCTACGCCGGCACCGCCGCGATTGTCCTCTACCTCGCGGCAACGACGCTCGACTGGCCGGACTTCGTCCGCGGCTTTTCGATCGGGCTGCTGCTCGTCAGCCTGGGAATGCTCATGCGCCGCAAGCTGCGCGACGAATACATCCAGAGTCTGTGGACCGCCGGCACTTCGGTGGCGTTCGTGACGCTCGTGATCGTCTTCCTGTTCGCCCCCTGGCTCGAAGGCTTCTTCGACGGACTGACGGGCCTCGACCGCAAGATGGATACCCCCGCCTCGCTCGCCCCGGCTCTCGCCATTCTCGGCTTCTTCGCCGGGTTCCACCTCAAGCGCCTGCGCGGCTACTGAGGAGCGCTCGACATGCCCTACGAGCCCCACGCCGTGACGAACCGCGACTATTCGCAGATCGCGCTCAACATGAGCATCGTCGGCACCATCATGGCGCTGATCCTGTTCGCCAGCCGCCTGCAGTGGATCCCCGATCTGACCGTCCCGGCCGTCACGATCAACATGCTTGCCATGTTCATCATGCGCATTCCCCGACGCGTCGACGATTTCGTGGCCGAATTATGGACGGCCAGTGCCAGCGTTGCGCTCTTCGTCATCGCAGGCGTTGCCCAGATCGCCATCGCTGCGGGCGAACGGCTGTCGGATGCCATCCCGCAGGTCGGACTGTTGGAGTGGCCCTTCCTGATCGGCCTGCTCGTCTTCTATGCCACCTATCACCTCAAGCGATGGAGGGGTGCATGAACAACAAGCTCAAGGTCCTGCGCGCCATGCGCGACTGGAGCCAGGCCGACCTGGCGATGCACCTCGACGTGTCGCGCCAGGCGGTGAACGCCATCGAGACCGGCAAGCACGACCCGTCGCTGCCGCTCGCCTTCCGCATTTCCCGGCTGTTCGAAATGCCGATCGAGGAGATTTTCGATGATCAAGGATGAGCCTGCAATACCGCTGTGGCGGCATCCGGTCCTCGTCGCGGCCGTTGCCGGAACGCTGCTGCTGTTCAGCCTCGGCCTGATCGCCGGTGTCGTGGCGTCGTCGATCGAACGCGAAGCGATGAAACCGCTGGGCGCCGCATTCCTGGTGGGTGCACTCGTGGTGGTCGTCGCAAGCACATGGCTTCTCAAGCGTTCGATCCCTGCCATCTTCACACAGGTTTCGCCAAGAGTGGGACGGGCACGCAAGATGCTCGTCTGGTCGATGGTGATCGGCGCCCTTCTGGGAATGTTCCTGGTTCTGGGCAGCCTGGCTGTCGGGACCGAGCCGCCCGAAGTGTTCTCGAACGCACCGATCCCGCAATGGCTTGCCATCGTTGCTATCGCGATCATCCTCGTCGTGGTGCCACCGATCACCTGGGCCTGGCATCGCTCGATCGACGAGCACGAGTCCGAAGCGTACCGCGACGGTACCCTTGCCGGGATCTATGTATTTTCCGCCGTGGCACCGGGCTGGTGGCTGGCCTGGCGCGGCGGAATGCTGCCCGAACCCGACGTCATGATCGTTTTCCTGATCGTCTACGTCGTCTGGGGCTTGGTTTGGATCATCCGCCGATATGGATGACGCCGCCGATCCCCTTCCCTTTCATCCACTTCGTCTTCGTATAGGAGCCCACCTGCCATGACCGTTTCGCTTCGCACACTTGCCCGCACGCTCATCCCCGCCGCCGCGCTGCTTGCCGCACCGGCTTGCGCCACCACGCCTGCACCCGTCGAAACGGCAGTCGCCACGCCCGCCGCCGCGCCCGCCGGCCCTGCCCTGTGGAAGGTGTCCGACGAGGACACGACGATCTACCTGTTCGGCACGGTCCACGTGTTGCCCGAAAACGTGACCTGGTTCGACGATCGGATATCCGGAGCGCTCGCCGCTTCGGAGTCGATCGTAACCGAACTGCCGCCGAGCGCCATGACCGATCCGTCAGCGCAGCAGACGATCATGGCCTTTGCCATGCTGCCGCCCGAAAAGTCGCTCCGCGCCATGCTGACCGACGAACAACGCACCACTTATGAGACCGCGCTCGGCAAGTTGCAGGTTCCCCCGCAGGCATTCGACCGGTTTGAGCCGTGGTTCGCCGCCATGACCCTGTCGATGCTTCCGCTGATGCAGAACGGCTACAAGGTCGATAGCGGCGTCGAGAAGGTGCTCGAGAGCAAGGCGGGCGCCAGCATCAAGCGCGACGCGGTGGAAACCGTCGAAGGCCAGATGAAGCTGTTCGACGACCTTCCGCTGGACGCGCAGGCCAAGTTCCTCACCACGACGGCCGAGAACGTCGACAAGATGGTCCCTACGCTCGATCAGATGGTCAAGGCGTGGAGCGAGGGCGATGCCGACCGGCTGGCCGCGCTGATGAACGAATCGATGAAGGACGATCCGGCGCTGGCCGAACGACTGCTCTACGCCCGCAATCGCAACTGGGCGCAGTGGATCGACGACCGTCTCGACCAGCCCGGTACCGTGTTTATGGCGGTCGGCGCGGGCCATCTCGCGGGCAAGGAAAGCGTGCAGGACGCCCTCGCCACGCGCGGCATCAAGAGTGTGCGGGTCCAGTGATCCGCGCACTCCTTGGCCTACTGGCGGCACTGGCGCTCGCCGGCTGCGGCGACACCGCCGACAAACCGGAACTTCCCCCACCCGACCCGGCGCTGTGGGAGATCACCCTGGCGGACGGAACCCCGGCAGGCTGGCTTTTCGGCACGATCCACGCGCTTCCGGAAGGCGCGGAATGGCGAACCCCGGCGATCGAAAAGGCGATCGTCGGGGCCGACCTTTTGGTGGTCGAAGCCAAGGACCTCGACGATTCCGCCAAGCTCGCAGCTACCTTTACCCGGCTGTCGCATTCGCCCGCAGGCTTGCCGCCGCTCAGCGAGCGGGTGGCGCCATCGCTCAGGGAAAAGCTGCGCGCCCTGCTGGCCAAGGGCAATTATCGGGAAGCCGATTTCCGGGCGATGGAGACCTGGGCCGCAGCACTTACCCTCGCGCAGCTTGCCGACGACTCGCAGGGCGAGAACGGTGTCGACCGGGCGCTCGTGCGCGACTTCCGAGCCCGCGAGATCGAGGAACTCGAAGGCATCGAAGGGCAGCTGTCTATCTTCGACACCCTGCCCGAAGCCGATCAGCGGGACCTGCTGGGCGCGGTGGTCGAGGAAGACACGATGACCTCCGGCGAGACCACCCGGCTCGCGAAGCTATGGCTGGCCGGGGATATGGAAGCGATCACCAAAGAGGGAGACGAGGGCCTGCTCGCCGATCCCGAGCTGCGCGAGGCCCTGCTGACCCGCCGCAACCGCGCCTGGGCCGATACGATCGGCGCCATGCTTGCCGAGGGGCGCAAGCCGCTCGTGGCGGTCGGTGCGGCCCATATGGCGCCTCCGCAAGGGCTCCCCGAATTGCTCACCGCGAAGGGCTACACGGTACGCCGCGTCCGCTGAGCTTGCTTTTCGCCGGCCATGCGGGTAACGGCCCGCGCTTCCGGCGTCATGGTCATCCCTGGAGGCGTGGCGGACCGGATATCAACCGCATTCGAAAGGCAATACCATGAGCGATGCTCTGACCCTGCCGGCCGAGGCGCGCGAACGGGCTGGCAAGGGAGCCTCCCGTGTATTGCGCCGCGAAGGCCGTGTTCCCGCCGTTATCTACGGCGGCAAGGAAGAACCCACTCCGATCCACGTCGAAGCCAAGGAGCTGGTGCGCCAGCTCGGCACCGGCCACTTCATGAACTCGATCGTCATGATCGAAGTCGGCGGCAAGAAGGTCCGTACGCTCCCCAAGGACGTTGCCTTCCACCCGGTTACCGACCGTCCGATCCACGTCGACTTCCTGCGCCTGTCGAAGGACGCGAAGATCCAGGTCGCCGTGCCGGTCGTTTTCCTCAACGAGGAAGCGAGCCCGGGCCTCAAGAAGGGCGGCGTGCTCAACATCGTTCGTCACGACCTCGAACTGATCTGCGAATCGGACAAGATCCCCGACCAGATCGAGATCGACGTGACCGGCAAGGACGTCGGCGATTCGATCCACATCAGCGAAGTGACGCTGCCGGCCGGTTCGGAAAGCGCGATCACCGACCGCGATTTCACCATCGCGACGTTGGTTGCTCCGTCGGCGCTCAAGAAGGCCGAAGGCGCCGAGGCTTCGGCCGGTGACGTGCCCGCGACCGAGCAGGCCGCCGAAGACGAAGCTGAAGCCACCGACGGCGAAGAAGCGGCGACCGAGGAGTAATCCTCCGCTCGCGGCCTTTGCCGAGACAAACAGGCGCCGGTCCTCGCAAGGGGGCCGGCGTTTTGTTTTTTGGGGATGCGTATTTCGACTGGGAGCAAGTGATATGGAACGGGTGCTTGTCATAGGCTCGCCCGGGGCGGGCAAGTCCACCTTCGCGCGCGCTCTCGCCCAGCTAACCAGCTTGCCGCTCATTCACCTCGATGCCGAGTATCACCTGCCAGGTTGGATCGAGCGCGACGAAGCCGAGTGGAGCGAAAAGCTGGATTGCCTGCTCGCTGCGGATCGCTGGATCATCGACGGTAACTACGGAGGCAGCATGGATCGGCGGCTGGCCCGTGCCGACACTGCGATCCTCCTCGATTATCCCACCGCGCTATGCCTGTGGCGCTTGTTCAAGCGGGTGATCACCCTGAACGGGCAGGTCCGCCCCGATGCCGCGCCGGGCTGTCCCGAACGGTTCGACTGGGAGTTTGTGCGGTATGTCGCCAATTTCCGCCGAGATAAAAATCCGATGCTCCAGCAGCGACTGACCCGCTTTCCGGGCAGGGTGATACGCTTTGCCCGTCCGGCCGAGGCGCAGGCCTTTCTCGACCGGCTGGCATAGGCTAGGCGCGCGCCATGCAAGTCTGGGCAGGTCTCGGAAATCCCGGTCCGCAATACGCGATGCACCGCCACAACGTCGGCTTCATGGCGCTCGACGCCATTGCCGAGGTGCATGGATTCGCACCCGTCCAGAAGAAGTTCTCCGGCTGGGTCCAGGAAGGCCGCATCGGGTCGCACAAGGTGCTGCTGCTGAAGCCCGCGACCTTCATGAACGAGAGCGGCCGCGCGGTGGGTGAGGCGCTGCGGTTCTACAAGCTCGGCGTCGAAGCGCTGACCGTGTTCCACGATGAACTCGACCTCGCGCCTTTCAAGGTAAAGGTCCGCATCGGCGGGGGCCTTGCCGGACACAACGGCCTGCGGTCGATCGACCAGCATCTGGGGCCCGATTTTCGCCGGGTGCGGATCGGCATCGGACACCCGGGGCACAAGGACCGGGTGACGGGGCACGTGCTGGGCAACTATGCCAAGGCGGAGATCGATGATCTTGCCGGGATGCTGGGCGCGATGGCTGCGGAGGCCGAGTGGCTGGCCGATGGAAACGATGCGCGCTTCATGAGCGACGTGGCCCTGCGCCAGCGTGACTGACCAGTCCCTGCCTCTCCCGAGCGGGAAGATCGCTGCCGCGCTCACCGCGCAGGCACTCGTGTTCGTCGTCGCCGGGGCGGCCATGTGGGTATTTGCGGGCAACGATCTGGCCGAGTTCGTCGACTTGGGGTGGCTTCCCGTCGGCCAGGGCGTGCTTCTCGGCCTCGCCCTGATCGCGGTCGTCGGCGCGACGTTCAAGGCATTCCCGCGCTTCCTCGAACATACCGTCCATCTCCAGTCGAAGATGGCCGTCCTTTTCAGCGAGCGGACGGGCTGGCGCGAATACGTGATCATCGCCCTGTGCGCCGGCATCGGAGAAGAGGCGATTTTCCGCGGCGGACTGATGACCCTGCTCGATGGCTACACGGGACCAGCGGCCGCGATATTCCTCAGTTCGCTGGTCTTCGCCCTGTTTCACCTGGCCAAGCCGTTGATCGGCGCGATCATCCTGGTGGTCGGCGTGATCATGGGGCTAGTCTATTGGTGGACGGGCAGCCTGCTCACCGTCATGATCGGCCACGCGCTCTACGACGTCTGGGCCCTGCGGCGGCTGCACCTGGAGTTCATCCGCCTGGGTTATGCCCCAGTGACCGACGACGCCGTCTAGAAATCGAGCATGGCTCCCGGCCTCGGCGTCCAGCCGTATGCATTCATACAGCCGAGGAAAAAGTCGCTTCGGCCATCCTCTTCCCGGATCGAATCCATCAGGTCGAGGCAGGTGCGCTCGGCTTGCTTGAACGGCGTCCCGCCGCCGCCGGACCATTGATCGACATTGCTGGTGCGGCAACCTGCCAGCATGACCAGGGCGAGAACGAAAGCGGCGCGCTGCATGGGCGGGTAAGTGAACCGCAAACGCTTGGCGCGCAAGCCGAATGCCGATAGCATTTCTCTTCGAAGGAGACCTGCCGCCATGCCCACGATCGACCGCCGCCGCCTGCTTGCCGGAGCCGCCGCCACCGGTGCTTTCGCTGCCACCGTCACGGCCGCCCAACCGGCCCAGCCGCGCTCGCTCACGGGCAAGTCGTTCTTCATCACCGGGGCTTCCTCCGGGTTCGGGCGCGCAGGCGCAGAACACTTCGCGCGCCTTGGGGCCAAGGTCTTCGCGACGATGCGCAACCTGCCCCGCCCCGAAGCCGACGAGCTGCGCAAGCTGGCGACCGACGAGAAGCTCGACATCACCGTGCTCGAAGTCGACGTGCTGGACGAAGGGATGGTCAACCGCGCAGTGGCCGAGGCAGAGCGGCTTTCCGGTGGCGGCATCGACGTGCTGATGAACAATGCCGGTATCGGGATCACCGGCCCGGTCGAGGTGCAGGACATGGAGGCGACCCGCCTCGCCTTCGATACCAACGTGTTCGGCTACCATCGCCTGACCCGCGCCGTACTGCCGGGAATGCGGGCGAAGAAGAGCGGGCTGATCGTGCCCATTTCCAGCCAGCTCGGCCGGGTCATCGCACCCTTCGCGGGCCACTATTCGGCCACCAAGTTCGCGGTCGAGGCGATGTTCGAGCAGCTCGCCTACGAAGTCGCGCCGCACGGGATCGAGGTCACGATCATCGAGCCCGGCGGCTATCCGACGAAAGTCTGGGTCAACCGCAACCGTTACTCCGCCGAACTGAAGGCGCGGGCCGATGCGAAACATACCGATGGCTATCCCGGCGTCGTCGCGAGGATGGGCAGCGAGGACGGTTCGGGTCGCACCGCCGACGTGATGGACATTCCCCGCGCCATTGCCGAGGTCGCGGCGATGCCCGCCGGCACCCGCCCGCTGCGCCGCCCGGTCAGCGGCGGGGGCATTCCGCAGACGGGAATCAACGAAGCATCTAAGGCCGCACAACTCGCGATGCTGGGCGGTTCCCAGATGGGCCAGTGGGTGCGCGGGGTACTCGACTAAGGCGGCGATCCATGTCGCGGGGGTGGCGCCGCGTCCCTCGCGCGGCTAAGGCGCGCGCCGAACCCTGCACAAGGACGTAATCACGATGGGATTCCGCTGTGGAATCGTCGGGCTGCCCAATGTCGGCAAGTCGACTCTCTTCAATGCCCTTACCGAAACGCAGGCCGCACAGGCCGCGAACTATCCGTTCTGCACGATCGAGCCGAACGTCGGTCAGGTCGCCGTGCCGGACGAGCGGCTCGATCAGATCGCCCGCATCGCCGGCAGCGCGAAGATCGTGCCGACGCAGCTGGCCTTCGTCGACATCGCGGGGCTCGTGAAGGGCGCGAGCAAGGGCGAAGGGCTCGGCAACCAGTTCCTCGGCAACATCCGCGAGGTGGACGCGATCGTCCACGTGTTGCGCTGTTTCGAGGACGACGACATCCAGCACGTCGCCAACAAGGTCGATCCCATCGCCGATGCAGAAGTGGTCGAGACCGAGCTGATGCTGTCCGACCTCGAAAGCCTCGAGAAACGGGTCCCTGCCGCCGCCAAGCGCGCGACGAGCGGAGACAAGGAAGCCAAAGTCATGGCCAGCGTGCTCGGCCAGGCACTCGAACTGCTGCGCGAGGGCAAGCCCGCCCGGCTGACCGAACCAAACGGCGACGACGAGGCCCGTGTCTTCGCGCAGGCGCAGTTGCTGACCGCCAAGCCGGTTCTCTACGTCTGCAACGTGGCCGAGGAGGACGCTGCCGAGGGCAACGCGCTGACCGCGCAGGTGTTCGCCAAGGCGCAGGCCGAGGGTGCGGAGGCCGTCGTCGTGTCGGCCGCGATCGAGAGCGAGCTGGTCTCCATGCCCGTCGAAGAACGCGGCGAATATCTCGAGGCGCTCGGCCTGACCGAAAGCGGCCTCAGCCGGGTGATCCGCGCCGGGTACAAGCTGCTCGGGCTGAAGACGTTCTTCACCGCCGGGCCCAAGGAAGCGCGCGCCTGGACATTCCCGACGGGTGCAAAGGCACCGCAGGCGGCGGGCGAGATCCATACCGATTTCGAACGCGGCTTCATTCGCGCAGAAACCATCGCGTTCGACGATTTCGTCGCGCTCGGCGGGGAGTCCGGCGCCAAGGAAGCGGGCAAGCTGCGCCAGGAAGGCAAGGAATACGTCGTCCAGGACGGCGATGTCCTGATGTTCAAGTTCAACGTCTAGGGCACCAATCGCAGTCCCGCCCGTTGCAGCGCCAAAGGGAGTAATGCCGCGATGGTCGACAAGTCCGAAAAGTTCAGCTGGTTCGTGCGCCTGGGGTACGCTGCACGCGGCCTCGTCTATATTCTGCTGGGTTATCTGGCGCTGTCGACCGCTGGCAAGGCGCAGGATGGACAGGCCGCGGTCTTCGATCTGATCCAGGACGTGCCGCTGGGCACGCCGATGCTCTATCTCGTCGCGATCGGCCTGCTCGCCTATGCCGCCTTCAAGTTCATCGACGCGGCGACCGATATCGAAAACCACGGCGACGATGCGAAGGGCAAGGCCAAGCGCATCGGGTCGGCGGCAAGCGGCATCGCCCACCTGCTGCTGGCTTACACAGCTTACCAGTTCGCCACCGGCGACAAGCAGCAATCGTCTCAGGCGACCGGGGGCGGCCAGGAAACCGCCGGCAGCTTGCTGACTTGGGACATGGGCCCCGTCCTGCTCGGAATTGTCGGGATCGGCTTCCTGATCGGCGCAGCGATGCAGGCGAAATCAGCCTACACGCTCAGCTTCATGAAGCACATCGGCGGCGGCGCGCCGGCCCACGTTTGCCAGATTGGTCGCGCAGGCCACGCCGCGCGGGCGGTGGTGTTCCTGCTCATCGGATGGTCGCTGGTGAAGGCGGCATGGTTCTCGCAATCGAGCGAGGTCAAGGGACTGGGCGAAGCGCTCGTCGCGCTAAGCGACAACGGCGTGGTCTATCCGCTGGTCGCCGTCGGCCTGATCCTGTTCGGCGTATTCAGTCTGATCACCGCGCGCTACCGCATCATCCCCGACATCCAGAAGGGCGACCTCAAGCCGCACCTCTAGTCGAGAGCGGCAAGGATCGGGCATGAACCCGCCTTGCCGTGGGCGCAATCGCGGGCCAGCTTCGCGAGCGATCGACGGGCATCCTCCAACCGGGCGATCTCCGCGTCCAGCGCGGCGACCCGATCGCGCGCCATTTCGCGGGCCCGCGCGCGATCGTCGGACCGATCGAGATCGATCAGTTCTGCGATCTGGGTCAGGGTGAATCCAGCAGCTTGCGCCTTGCGGACGAAGCGGAGCCTGCGCGCGTCGTCGTCGCCATAATGCCGGCCCGCGGGTGCGTCGCCCGAGGGCGCGGCCAGTAGTCCTTTACGCTGGTAGAAGCGTACCGTTTCCACCCCCACCCCGCCCGCCTTGGCCAGATCGGATATACGCATCGCCGGCATTCGCTTGACTCCGTACCATGGTACGGAGGGTATACGCCCGAATCATGAGTGATTCAAACCCCGCGAAGACCGCGATCCTGGCACGTATGGTCATGCCCGATCACGTCTGCCCATACGGCATCAAGTCGAAATGGCTGCTGGAGAGGCAGGGCTATTCGGTTGACGACCGCTGGCTCAAAACGCGCGAGGAAACCGACGCATTCAAGCGCGAGCATGGTGTCGACACCACTCCCCAGACCTTCATCGATGGCAAGCGGATCGGCGGTTACACCGACTTGCGGGCGTTCTTCGGCAAACCCCTCCCCGCACCCGGCTCGACCAGCTACGTCCCGGTCATCGCGGTCTTCGCCGCCGCCGCAGCGCTCGCCCTGGCGGTGAGCTTCGCCGTTTACGGCACGCCCTTCACGGTGCGCGCGGGCGAATGGTTCGTCAGCTTCGCGATGGTGATCCTCGCGATGCTCAAACTGCAGGACATCGAGAAGTTTTCGTCGATGTTCCTGGGATACGACCTGCTGGCGCGACGCTGGGTGCCCTACAGCTACCTCTACCCGTTCCTCGAGTTCGGAGCGGGTGCGCTGATGGCCGCTCGCGCGCTCGACTGGCTCTCGATCCCGGTGGCCCTTACGATCGGCACCATCGGCGCGGCGAGCGTGTTTTACGCCGTCTATATCCAGAAGCGCGACATCAAGTGCGCTTGCGTGGGAGGATCGAGCAACGTGCCGCTCGGCTTCGTCTCGCTCACGGAAAACCTCGCGATGATCGCCATGGCGATCTGGATGATCTTCAACCACTGACCTCGAACGGGTGAAACTCCTCATGACTTTCCGATTCCTCGCCGGCACCGCACTGATCGCGGTCGCGACGCCCGCCGCTGCACAGCACGCCGGCCACGGCGCCGACCATGCCGCAACGCCCGCCCCGACCCCGGCTCCCGCGCAGGCACCGGTCGATCATTCGAAAATGGACCACTCGCAAATGGACCATTCGACGATGGATCACGCCGGCATGAACCACGCCTCGATGGGTCACGAGGGGATGGATCATGCGGCGATGGGTCATGAAGGCGCTCACGCGGGCGAAGGCTCGGGCACCGCGCGGCTCCCTGCCAACGAAACGATGAACCACGGCGCAATCGTCGATCTGGGCGGCGACACCAGCCTGATGCTCCACGGTTTCGTGTGGCCGATCTATACCGACCAGGGCGGCCCGCGGGGGGACGACAAGTTCTATGTCCAGTCGATGGGCATGGCGACCGTGGCAGGCAGCTTCGAAGGCGGGCGCTGGATGGCACGCACGATGATGAGCCTCGAACCCGCCATGCGCCACGACGGCTACCCCAACCTCTTCGCCACGGGCGAGGTCGCCTATGGCGAGCCGCTGGTCGATCGGCAGCATCCGCACGACCTGTTCATGGAACTGGCGGGCCGGATCGATCTCGACATCGCGGAAGGCACCACCGCGTTTCTGTACGGCGGGCCGGTGGGCGAACCGTCGATCGGGCCGAGCGGCTTCATGCACCGCGCAAGCGCGCGGTATAATCCCGAGGCGCCGATCACGCACCACTGGTTCGATTCGACGCACATCACGTATGGCGTCGTGACGGCCGGGGTGAGCGCCCCGAAGTGGCAGCTAGAGGCGAGCGCGTTCCGTGGCCGAGAGCCGGACGAATTCCGCTGGAACATCGAGACGCCGAAGCTCGATTCGTGGGCGGTCCGCGCCAGCTTCGCACCCTCGCCGGCATGGCTGCTCCAGGCCAGCTATGCCGAGATCGAGGAGCCCGAGGCGATCCACCCGGGGGATGACGAACACCGTACGACCGCTTCGGTGCACTACAACGACGGCAAGGGCCTCAGTGCGATGGCCGCATTCAGCGCCAAGAATATCGTGCCCGGAGATACCTACACCGCCTGGCTGGGCGAGGTGAACTGGGACCTGACCGACCGGCACACTCTGTTCGGGCGGGTCGAGAACGTGAAGAATGCGGAGTTCTTCCCCGATCACAGCGATCCGCTGCACGACATGCCGTTCCGGGTGACGAAGTTTCAGGCCGGCTATGCCTTCCGTGTGCCGCTCGGCCCGTTGAACCTGGCGCTTGGCAGCACGGTCGCGACTTATGCCAAGCCTTCCGTGCTCGATTCCTATTACGGAAAGTCGCCTTTCAGCTACACGCTGTTCGCCCGATTCAGCCTGGGAGATTAACTGCGTGCAGTATTTCGAGGACATTGAGATCGGCCGGACGTCGAAGTTCGGCCACTACGAGGTGACCCGCGAGGAGGTGCTCGACTTCGCCCGCAAGTTCGATCCCCAGTCGTTTCATCTCGACGAGGAGGCTGCGGCCAAGACCCACTTCGGGCGCCTGTCGGCAAGCGGCTGGCACACCTGTGCGATGACGATGGCGATGATGGTCGAGAACATGCAGAACAACCGGCAGGCCGGCCTCGGTTCACCGGGGATCGACAACCTGCGCTGGAAGAAGCCGGTATTTCCCGGCGACACCTTGCGGGTGGAAACGACCGTGCTGGAAAAGCGCCGCAGCCAGTCGCGGCCCGACATGGGCATTTTCAAGTCTCAGGCCACCGTCTTCAACCAGAACGACGAGCCCGTCTTGGAAATGGTCTCGAACGGCCTGATCAAGGTCCGCGACCCCAGCGCGCCGATTGAGGACTAGGCGCGCGTCAACTGCCGCGCATCAACTGCCGCATTGGGCGACGCCGCTCGCCTGATAGACGATCTGGTCGCGCTGGTTGCGCAGGATGAACCGCGCGGGAAAATTGACCGTCTCGGAACCGGACTGGCTTCCCTCTACCTCGGCCAGGTCCAGCATGAACGACCATTCGCCGGCGGTGTATTTCCCCTTGGCTCCCAGTGGCAGGTCGCCGCTGCCGATATCGGGCGCGAACGATTCGAGTTCGCCGTCGATCTTCATGTAGCCCCGCGCCGGCTGGGCGAGCGCGATCGCGGCCATGCTGCCTTCGGGTGCGAAGTTGCAACCGGCGCCGGACAACTCGTAGCGCTCGATGTCGGGGTAGAGGATTTTCTCCGGCGTCACCGGCGCGGGCGGCGGCTCCTGCGCGGCCTTGACCGCCGCGATATCGGCCTCCTCCATGCGCTGCCGCTCGGCCGCACTCGGCTCATCCTGTCCGCATCCCGCGGCCAGCAAGGCAAGCGGCCAGACCCAAATCGCGCGCATCAATGTCTCCCGAAAAGCTTTTCGACGTCTTCCATCCTAAGCTTAGCCAATGTTGCGACACAGAAAGCAAGCCACAGAAATCAAAGGGTGTGGTCGCAGTTTCGGTCGTTCGCAAAATTCCGCATTCGGGCTACGGGAAAACGCCGATGTATGTCTGCAATGAGGGTGGAAAGCGGACCTAGGCCTTCGGGGGCAGCGCCGCCGCTTGCGGCTGCCATAGTGCTTGGCTGGGCTTCACACCTTTGCCCATCACTTCGAGCCGGTTGGGCCTAAAACGAATAAGCGCAAGGTCGTTCGGATAGTCCGGCCACTGCGCCCTATATTCTTTTGCTGGACCATGGGCCGAGATAGTCTCCTGATCCGTATGGACGGACGCCACGCCCATGAAGCTGGCATAGTAGCTGTTCTTGTGACCATTCGGGATGTCGTCGAAGCCGAAGTGGAGCGCGGCCTTTGGATTTGCAGCGATTTGCTTCGTCTTCCGGCTCCCGCGACGCGTTGCAATCCAAAGGCTCCAGTCGTCAGTTGGCTCGCCCACCCCGACGGGTCGGGCGCGCGGCATGCCGCTCTCGTCGATGGTGATTAGAACCCCAACCCAGTCTTCCTTCATGATCTCGCGAGCGGCGGCTATGATCGTCGCCGGATCATCGACTCGATAGAGGTCGTCGGAGGCTACTTGTGTGACTAGCCCCCTTGCAGATCCTGCCGCGAGAAGGCTCCCTAATGCCGCTGCCGAGGCACCAAAAACAACGTCACGTCGTCTCAAGCTCATCGCGACCTCCACAAGAACGCCGACCTGTGTAACCCGAACAGCAGCCGATTGTTAGTAGGCCTGCGAATGTCCGTGATGGGGTCGTTACCCGCTGGTCCGCTCTGGGGCTGACCTTGGCGATAGCTGTCGATCGGCTTTCAGCCAGCAAACGAGCTAGCTTAGCGTGCGATCTTGGGGTGGAAAGCTGACATTGAGCGGCACAGAAAGAGCGCGTAGCATCTGATCGGGCGCTTCCTGCTCTAGGAAAGAGCTGCGGTTGCACCACGGGGAATTACCGGTGCAACAAGCTCCGGAGTCAGTTGGGGAGATCGCGGCATGAGAATCCAGTCACTTAGCTTGGCGATTGCCACAGCCATGCTATACCTTCCGGTCACGAGTGCTGCATCCTCCGCACACCATGGTTCCGTGGGCGGACTCGACCATGTTCTCATCTGGTCTCGCAACATCGACCAGATCACGTCGGTCATGGCAGTGAAGCTGGGCTTTCAGGTGCGGCCGGGCGGTGATTTCGGCGACGGTGTCGCCAACCGGATTATCCCGTTTGCCGATAGGTCCTACTTAGAGTTGCTGTATTTCACGCGTCCCGAAGTCCAACTGACCGACGAGGTGCGGAAGCATTATGCAGCGACCGAGCGCGGCGCGATGTCAAACATGTTTGCGTTGGAAGCGAACGATGTCGACGGAGTGGAGCGCCAACTTGAGAGAGAGGGCTGGGACCTCGCCCCAAGCTCGCCGATGACTTACGATCCTGATGGCGATGGACCGCAGCCGCCACGCGAGAGCATGTGGAGGACGGTAGGGTTCAAATCACCGCCGTTGGCCGGAGCTGATCTGTTTTTCATAAAATATGCGCCGGGAGCATCGGCACCAGTCGATCAAGCTGACCAGATTGTTTTCAGACGACACCCGAACACGGCGCAACGAATCTCGGCAGTTTGGCTTCTCGACGCCAATGCCAAGGTCACAAGCGACCGGCTTTCTCGCATGGGCTTCAAGCGGACCGGAGAGGTCAGCCTGCCAGAGCAGGGCCTGCGCGGCTTACGTTTCGATTCAGGCGGCGAGACAATTCTCGCTCTCGAACCATTAGGCCCAGGTCCTGCCGCTGACGCCCTCAAGGAAAGAGGGCCTCACATTTACGGAATCAGCATTGCCGTAACCGACGTCGGCCAAGCTCGCCGAATTTCCGAATGGGGCTATGGCCGAGAGATGAAACGTTATCAGGGACTGCTAGGCGATTCCTTTGCGGCTCCGACGACCGCGGACTTCGGCTTTTTAGTGGAGTTTCACCAGCTGGCACCGCCTCGATAAGAACAGCATCCCGCCCGTCGCTGGCGGAGTCTGGCTAATGTCCGC
>NZ_LMAU01000001.1 GCF_001441535.1 Tsuneonella troitsensis | reverse complement strand
CTCGTGACCGGGGGCGCCGGTTACATCGGCAGTCACGCGGTGCTGGCCCTGCGGGATGCAGGATATCCGGTCGCGGTGATCGACAACCTGGCGACGGGATTCCGTTTCGCCGTGCCTGACGACGTTCCTTTCTTTCACGGCGACATCGAGGACGCGGAACTGCTTGCGCGGATATTCAAGTCGCAAGGCACGCGCGCGGTCATGCACTTCGCCGGTTCGGTCGTCGTGCCGGAATCGGTGGCGAAGCCGCTGAGCTATTATCACAACAACACCTCAAAGAGCCGCGCCCTGATCGAGGCGACGGTGGAGGCAGGCGTGCCCCACTTCATCTTCTCGAGCACGGCCGCAACCTATGGCGTGCCCGGTATCGAACGCGTTCCGGAAGACTGTCCTCAGGTGCCGATCAACCCCTATGGCTGGTCCAAGCTGATGACCGAGCGGATGCTCGCCGATACGGCAGCGGCGCACGCGATGAACTATTGCGCGCTGCGCTATTTCAACGTCGCCGGAGCCGATCCGCTGGGTCGCAGCGGACAGTCGACCGCTGGGGCGACGCATCTGATCAAGGTCGCGGTCGAGGCCGCGCTCGGCAAGCGAGACGGCGTGGCGGTGTTCGGCACCGATTACGAAACACCCGACGGCACGGGCGTGCGCGACTACATCCATGTGTCGGACCTTGCCGCAGCCCACGTTCACGCGCTCGAGGCGCTGGTCGCGCAGCCGTCCCATTCTCTACAGATGAATTGCGGATACGGGCGGGGCTTCTCGGTGCTGGAGGTTCTCGATGCGGTCGACCGGGTGAGCGGCGGCAATATCTCGCGCGTGATCGAGCCGCGCCGCGCCGGCGATCCCGGTTGCCTCGTCGCGGACAACGCCAGGATATTGAATGCCCTGCCGTGGGTGCCGCAGTTCGCCGATCTCGATACGATCGTGCGCCACGCGCTCGCCTGGGAAGCCAAGCTCGGCGAGAACCCAGCCCATACCACGCATGCGACCCCGTAGGCGGGTGACCGGTAAAGCTTGAGCATTGCTTTTATTACGTTTCCCCCCGACGCTAGAGCGTCCGACTAACGAGGAGAGTTCATTGTGGCCCTAACAGGGGTTGATCGCGCTAAACGGATCAAACCGTTCAGGCGAGCCCAACCGAGCTTGCAGAATCTGCGCGGGCTTGAGAGCTTTGCCCGCACAGGAAGCTTTGCCAAGGCGGCGATCGACCAGGGTCTCACTGTAGCCAGCATCAGCCGGCGAATATCGGCACTTGAGAAGGACCTTGGGCTGGTTCTGCTTGAACGATCAGATCACCATGCGAACCAGTATGAACTGACTGAGCACGGTAAGGCTCTTGGCGAATTTCTCACGCCCTGGCTCGCGGCTCTCGAGGAGATGCTTCCTGCTGAATTGCAAGGTAGCGCAGATGGCCTACGCCAAGGCCGCGGGAGACCAAGAAACGAGGATCCAAGCGATCCGGGATCAATAGATTGAGGGAGGGCTCGTGATCTGGATAACTGGCCCGATCACGCTCATGATGGGCAGCAACAGAAAGCTCGACGTCGACTAAAAGCCGCCGGAGTACGATTGGCCTGCCCTCGATATTTTACCGTAACGACAATCAGGCATCGAAGCTTCGGTTTCTGTCCGTCGCGTCATGTGCTTCTTGAGCTTCCGCGCGGCGAATACCGGAACGAATCGCGGCCATGCCATGTCATGAGCACCGCTGCCAGCCCGCCCAAACCGATTGCAACGCCGTAAGGAAGCTTGTCGAAGTCGGTCTTTTTGGTTTTGTCCCGACGCGCCCGTCCCGGTAGCCGGACGGCCAGGAAGATCACAACCAGCACGAGACCTGCCAGCGAAACGCTCACCAATAATCCGAGCGCCTGCTGGATAGGCAGCCACGCGGCCATCGAGGCATAATATTTGGCGTCCCCGGCACCGATAGCTCCGACCGCAAACAATCCCATCGTCACGATCAGGGCTGCGACGATATGCAAGGCCGTTAAAGCTCGCGCAGAAGCCGTTCTATATCGGTTTGCCCGGCGCGATGTATTGCCACTCCACTACGAACTCCCCCCACCATGCCAGCACCTCGTCTACGGGCGGAGCAAGCTTCCCAATCGGCCGGAGCGCGAGGCGAGGCGCGTCAAGTTCCGCGCAGCGGCGACACGGCGACCAATCAGGAAATTTCCCGCCGCGGCAGTGCCAAACAGCGCGACGGCCAGCGAGTCAGCTATTGCGGCGATGAGTCGGGGCCGCCGCACTGATTGACTACCGCCGATTCGCCGATAGCGCGCGAACACGGCTGCTGGCGTCATCTCCTCGGGTTGGACGATGTGCTCCGCAACGGCCTGCGGAACAAACACAAGAACGGCGCCGCTCGTGACTGCTCGCGTGGCGAGATCGGTATCCTCGCCCCCCATGGCACCCGGCGAGCCGAAATCTGCCCCTCCCCCCCCGAAGCGATGAGCGCCTAGCGTCTTGCGGCGGATTGCGAAGTTACCGCCCTTGAGCAACTGCGGCCGGCACGGGCCTTCGGGAGTGCTCGCGGGCGTCGCCCCGCACGACCTGCCCTCCGCGGCCAGACCGGCGAGCCATGCGGATGGCGGGCTGCGCCAGCGCGGCAGGATCGCTCCGGCGAACAACCCTGCGGCAGAATGCCGCTCGGCCGCTGCGGTATACTCGAGCAGCCAGTGAGGGGCGACCACCATATCGTCATCGAGAAACACCAGCAGTTCGCCCTGGGCTTGCTCAATCGCCCGGTTCAGCGCGCGCGATTTGCCGGCAACGGGCTCAGTGATTAGCGATGCCCGCTCATGCCGGTGGGCAAAGTCTCGCAGCATTGCGGATGTGATGTCATCGTCACTGGCGCTGTCCACGAGCAGAATTTCGTACCCATCCCGAGGAGCGGCGAGGTTCTCCAGCGCAGCCAGCACATCGGGAAGTGTATCGGCGCCATTGCGCGACGGGAGGATGACCGAGATCACCGTCAGTATTCGCCGGTGAACCGCCGGCTGGCCGCCGCGTAGGTACAGCCCCCTGCCCAGATTGCCATTCCGATCGCTATGCCCGGCAGTCGAGCCAGCAGCGTTCCGAACCGCCCCGCGGCTGCGATCCGCCCGACGATCCGCGCGCCTTTGGCCAGGCCGAGGGCCGGCGCCAATGGCCAGAACCGCACTGCAGTGTGCCCCGGCAGCTGTGCCGCGCGCCGCACCTTCGCAAAGTGTCGTCCTTGGTTCGCTAAGTGCTGGGCAAAGTGCCCGAACCCGGCAATGTTGCAGTGGCGCACCTCAACGCGCGGGTCAAACATCTGCTTCAGGCCGCTTTCGCGCAGGCGATGAAGCAACATCGTGTCCTGTCCGGCGCGGTAATCCTCGGGAAAGCCGCCCACTCGGCGGAAATCGTCGATGTGCACGGCCATGTTACACGAGGCGCCGCCGGGCTGCTCGCCCTCAGGCCTCCACGGCGCCTGCTCGCTGAACTCGCAAAGCCAAGTGGCCATACCCCAGTACCCGCCGCTGGTCGCCACGCCGACCGAGCCGACCAGAAACACGCCGTCGCGCTCGGCGAAATGGCCGCGGATGCGCTGCGCCCAGTCGGGCTGCGGCAGCGTGTCGTTGTCGCAGAAAGCCAGGATCTCCGCGTTCACCTCGGCCGCGCCGCGGTTGCGCGCTGCGCCGGCGAATAGTCGTTCGGGCGAGTGCAGCGCACGCACTTGCGGAAACTCGCCCGCCAGCCACTCGCGCGGGTCGTGGGAACCGCTATGGCTGACGCAGACTTCGTCGGGGCGATCCGTGCCGGCGAACAGCGCGCTGAGCACTAGGCGCAAGTGAGGCGAGGGGCCGTAGGCGGGAATGATCACGGCAAGGCTAGGCTTGGTCATCGACACATCTCAAGCGGCTGGAGCTGCGCGATGAGCGGCGGCCCAGCCCCGCTCATCGCGGTCGCGGCCCGGCGGCTGGCGGGACGCGCGTCGCGTATCGGCTATATCGGCTGGCTCGGTCACGGCAACCTCGGCGACGAAACGATGCGCGCCGCGGCCGAGCAACTGCTCGGGCAACCGCTCGAGCCTGTGCTGAGCGCGCAAAGCGAACGGGTACTGGCGGCGATTGGCGCTTCGGGGTCGCGAACCTTCGCGGCGGTCGTCTTGGGCGGGGGAACGCTGATCAACCCGGGCCGCCTGGCGCTGGTCGAGGACTGCCTGCGCCGCGGCGTGCCGTTCGTCGCGCTCGGCACCGGCGTCGGCAGCGCCGGACTGTCGGCGGTGGAGGAGCCGCTCGACCCGCGCTGGGCGGTGGCGCTGGCGCGCTTCCGCGGGGTCGGAATGCGCGGTCCGCTGTCCGCCGCCAAGCTGGCGGAAGCCGGTTTCTCGGGTGCCCACGTAATCGGCGACCTTGCGCTGGCGCTGACCCCCGATGAGCCCGAGGCGGGTTGGACAGGTCGGCGATTGCTGTTGAACATGGCCCCGGCCCGGCTCCCCGAAGATCGGCGCCGCCTCGAGGCCGTGCAGGCGGCTTTCGCCGACGCGATCAGAGATCTGGCGCGACGGGGGTTCGAGCCGATGGCCGTGGCTTTCGATCCCGCCGATGTGCCGGTGCTCGAGGAGTTGCTCGTAGTGGCAGGAATGAGCGGCGCGGAGATTCACCAACCCGTCGACTTCGCCGACTACCGTCGGCTGGCGTGCGAAGCCCGTTTCGCGCTTGGCGTGCGCCTCCACAGCGCGGTGTTCGCAGCCGCGTGCGGCGTGCCACCACTGCTGATCGGCTACCGCGACAAATGTCGCGACTTCGCGGAGACCGTCGGCCTGGCGGATAACGTGATCGACCTTGGCGACTTCGACGCTGGCGATTTCCGCGCTCGTCTCGCGAGGCTGCAGACCGATCCCGAGGCCGAGGGCCGACGCTTGCACGGGCGATGCTGCGAGCTGCGCTCGGAGCTGAACCAGTTCGCTGACGCGCATCTCAGGCCGCTCCTGCCGGGCGTCTAAAGGCGGAGACCAGCGACGGGTCGAAGCCGAGCTCGCGCCGCACCACGCGTAGCAGCGCGCCGTTCCACACTAGGATGCCGAGCGCGGTCGCCAGCGCCGCGCCTCCCGCTCCGTAGAGAGACACTAGCACCGTGCCACCGGCCAAGATAACGGCGAGCCCGGCGATCTGGGCACGCAGCGAGCTGCCTGGCCGACCCGTCATCGTCATCAGGTAGCCGACCGGCCCGCTCGCGGCGTTGAGGATCTGGGTCGCGGCGAAGATCCACACCAGCGGCGCCGCCAACGCGAACTCGTCGCCGAACAGCGCCAGCAGCCACGGTGCGGTCAGCGCGATCGGCAGACTGACAATCGTGGTGCCAGCGGTCGTCGCGAGAGTGAAGCGGCGGGTCAGGGCGCCGACCGCCTCCGCCTCGCCACGCGCATTCAGCTCGGCGACGCGCGGGGCGAAGGCCATCGCCGCCGCCTGGACCGGCACGGTCATCAATACCAAAAGTCGCGCGGCCGGCTGGTAGATACCGACATCGCTCGGTTCCGCGAACAGCGCTAGCAGTAGCGTCGCCGCCTCGGCCATAGCGATGGTGCCGAGGCTGAGGCCTAAGAAGGGCGCGGCGGCAGGGAGAAGGCGGAAGTCGGAGCAGGCCGGCGCCTCCGCTTCGCCAGGCGGCATCGCGAATCTACACCAAGCCGCGGCGACCACGGCAGCGACTGCGAAGGCTGCTGCGAGCAGCAACAAGGCATAAGTCGGGGTGAGCATCGCGCCCGTCGCGGATACCCCCAACAGCGCCAGGCAGAACAGCGCCGGACGCAGGACGTCGCCCGGCAGCTGCGCGCCGATGATCGCTCCCGCGCCTTGGGTGAGCCCGCGCAAAAGCAGCATAAGCGTCACTGGCACGATCAGCATGGCCGCCGCGAGTAAGGCCGCGTCGTAAGGTTCGAGCCATTGCGCCAGTGCGACCGCGGCTATCGCCAGCAGCCCCGACAGGGCCAGGCCCGCCACCGTTGCGATTCCCAGTGCCCTTCCCGCGAATCGCCGCGCCTCGCTCGACGCGCGGTTCGCCAGCAGCTCCGCCACTCGGCACACTGCCAGATTGTGAAGGCCGAGCAAGGCGAACGTCGCAGCGATCTGCGCCACCGCCAGCGACAGCGCGAACGTGCCGTATCCTTCGACACCGAGCAGTCGCGCGCACAGGATGGCCTGCAGGAAGCCGAGGGTGAGGCCGGCGAGCCGGATTACCAGGCTCATGACCGATGTCCGCCCTAGCGGCCTCGCTAGCCAGCGCGAGAGAAGCGACGCCACGGTCATCGCGCGCCCTCGTAAAGCGAATGCACCTGCGCCGCCACCCGCGCCCAGCTGAAGTGCGCGCGCGCGCGCGCCTGAGCCCGTTCGATGAAAGCCGTGCGCTGCGCATCGGTCCACGCGGCGATGCGTTGGACCGCAGCAGCCCAGGCCTGTGCATCGCCAGACGGGACCAGAAATCCAGTCTCGCCGTCGAGCACAGCATCGCGCAGCCCACCGTGGTCGGCCGCGAGCACCACGCCGCCAGCCGCCGCGGCCTCGGGCGCGACCAGACCGAAGCCTTCGACCTCGCCGCGCGGAGTGACGATGTTCGGCATGATCACGCACAACGCGCGCCCATAGGCCTCGGCGAGCGGCTTCTGCGGCAGCGCGCCGAGGAACTCAATGCGCGGCCCGCAGAGGGCAGCGCGTTCGGCCGCGTCCCAGCCGGTCCCGGCGACGCGCAAGCTTACCTCGGCCGGCAGGAGCGGCATGACCTCGCGCAGGAACCAGCCGCAACCCTTGTGTTCGAGGAGGCGCCCGGCGAACAGCAGCGTGCCGTCGTGCTGGCCGGTGGGAGCGGGGCCGCTCATGTCGGTCGCCAGCGGCACGACCGCGGCAGCACGCCAGCCGCTTTCGGCGGCGATCTCGGCTGTGGCGTGCGAGTTTGCGACAACCGTGGCCCGGTAAAGCAGCCGGGCCCCGAGTCTCAGGTAGGCGCCGTATAGCCGGCCCTTGATGCCGCCGCGCCGGGGATAGGAGACATCGGTGCCATGCGCCGAGATGACAATGCGTGTCGTCCGTCCGCCAAGGATGGGCAGCGCCAGCGCCCACAGCGCCATGTCCCCGAGGTGTAACACCTCGGGCTTCGCGCGCCGCGCCAATAGCCTGACCAACACCGTGAACGGGAACGCGAGCAGCGCCCAAGCCGAAGGTGGCATCCCGTCGTTGCGCCCCGGCAAGGCGATGGTCTGCACTGGCTCAATCGCCTGCAGCGATTGAGCTAGACGATACGACCAGGTCTCCATCCCGCCCACCGCCGGCGGCCACTTGCGGGTCACAAAGACGATGCGCGGCTCGCGCCTGCCCGACGCTACGTCAGAAGCCATAGTAGTAGGGGCCCGTTAGCGGTTGAGTGGGCGAAACCGGTGCCCTGTTTCCGAGCCAGAACGTTGATTCGCCATCCTCGGGAGGCGCTACTCGATGCGTGCCCCGTTGCAAGTTGACCGTCGCCCCCGGGCTCAGGCGCGCGCCGTCGAGCATGACCGGAGCCCCGGCCAGCGTGTACGGGCCGGCAATGTCTATCTCCAACGCTCCGGCTCGGTCGACCTGCTTGCCTGGCAGCCAAATCGGCCCCCAGTAGTTGACGTAGTTCCGCTGCAAGCCGGCCACGTCCGCCGGCAGCAGCGTTCGCGGCATTGGCTTGCCGGCGAGCGCGGCGATGATCACCGGATTGTCGGCGATAACGAAGGCCAGCTTACCGTCGATTATAGCCTCGGCGATCTTCGGTCGCTCCGCGCGATAGTAACCCTCGATGCCGATGCCCGAAACCAGGTGATTGAGAACGCGCGGATAATCGGCTGGCATGCCGGTGTAGCTAAGGTGCAGCGTGTCGCGCGGGAACAGCCGGTTGACCTCGGTGATCACCGCGCGTTGGCGTGGCAGGATGTTCTTCGGCTCCTTCAGCGTCAGCACGATCGGCGAAATCAGCAGCGCCACGACAAGGAGGACGGTGCCGAAACGGCCCTTCAGCGACGCGAGCCCTGAGGCGGCGGCCACGACAAAAGGGGCCAGCGCGAAGACGAAGTAGTACGGGAAGGAGTTGCGATAGAGGATGACCGCCAGCGCCGGCACGACCAAGCCGGCCAGGGCGAGCAGCTGCGCGTGCTGGCGGGCGCACCATGCAAGCCAGGACGCGATCCCGACCGCGAGCGGCAGGACCGGGGCCATCGCCAGCTGCGTCACCGTATAGCGGCCTCGCGGGAACAGTCCCTCGGCAAAGAAACGGGTGCCGTTAGAAGGAAGCCGCGGGGCGGTGACCTCGGCCGTGGGAAGCCCCGAACGGTGGAGGAAGTACATCGCAGCGAAGAACAGCGGCGCCAGTGTGGCCACGGCTGCATAACGGCGCACCAGATCCCAGCGATCGGCGCTCTGGGTAAAGCGCAGCCAGGCGAGTCCGGCGAAGCAGGGCGCGTAGAACACGCTCTTCAGCGTGGTCATGAAGGCGAATGCGACGGCGGCCGACGCAAGCAGGATCATCGGCCAGGTCAGCTTGCGCCGCGAGACGATGTAGAGTGCCGTCATCAATCCCGCGGTCGCCATGGGGTCGCCGCGGAACGAGAAGCCGTGGAGAAAGACATAGCCACCCGCGAGCCACGCCAGTCCCGCGAGCCACGCTGCGGTGCGGTCGGCGAACTGCCTGGCCAGGCCGACGACAGCCAGGAATGCGACCAGCTCGAACCCCAGCATGCCCAGCCTCGCGACCTGCAGCTGCGTGATGATGTCCCCGCCGAGCAGCGGCACCCAGGCGAACACGCGCGCGTGAAGCACCTGGTAGTTGCGGGTTAGCTCACCGCGCTGAAGCTCGTAGACCTGACTGTAGTGGAAGAACTCGTCCCAGTTCATCGACTGAGTGAAGATCATGAACACCTGCAGCGCCACGACGCCCAGGATCGCGCCAGCGACTAAGTGGTGCTCGCCGAACGCAGCGAGGACGGGGCGTGAGGGGCTACCCTGCTCGGGCGCGAGCTCACTGACGGCCCCACTCACGCGGCTTTGTCGGCCGCTTCCGGTGCCGAATCCTTGGAAGGTGGGCCTTGGGCCTGCGTAGCCATGGCGTCGTCGAGCCGCTGCAGCCGAATGAGCGTCGCCTCGAGCAGTTTTCGGTTGGCGCCGATCAGGTCGGCCAGCATGCCTAGGATCGCGACCAGCACGCCTAACAGCAGCAGCACGCCGCCCAGGACCAGCGACTGGATATGCCCGTCTCCCTCGCCGTTTATCCAGAACCACAGGAAGCGCAGGATCGGGACGAGGCCGATCAGCCCGACGACCATACCGGTACCGACGAAGGCGCGCAGCGGATTGTAGGTGGTGTAGGCCCGCACCATCGTTACGCCGGTCTGTGCGATGAAGCGCGGGACGGAGCGGAACAGCCGGCTCGGTCGCTCGACGGCGTGAGTCCGCACCGGCACGCTGGCGATCGCGAGCCGCTTGCGCCCGGCCTGAATTAGCATGTCGGTCGTGTAGGAGAACTCGGTGGTGATGTTGATCCGCTGCGCCGCCTCGCGGCTCAGCGCACGAAAGCCGCTGACCGCGTCGGGCACATCGGTTGCAGCGAGGCGCTGGACGATTGAGCTGCCGAACCGCTGCAACAGGCGTTTGATTAGCCCGAAATGGGCGTTTTTGGCGACGCCGCGGTCGCCGACGACGATGTCCGCCTCGCCTGCTACGATCGGCGCGACTAGGCGGGCGACGTCGGCGCCCTCGTACTGCCCGTCGCCGTCGGTGTTGACGATCACGTCGGCCCCCGCGGCGAGGGCAGCGTCAACACCGCTTCGGAAAGCGGCGGCGAGCCCACGGTTGCGGCGGTGTCGAACGACATGATGCACGCCAAGTTGACTAGCAAGAACACCAGTATCATCGCTGCTGCCGTCATCGATCACGAGGAACTCGATTGACTCAATTCCGTCGATCTGCCGCGGCAGAGCGGCAATCGTCGCAGCGAGAGTTGCGGTCTCATTGAGGCAGGGTATTTGAATTATCAACTTGGTCATTTCGCCTCGGAATGGCCGCCACAGCTGACGTTTGGTTAACCATCATTGTTTAAGGGCGGGTAAAGATTTCAGTTGACGGCCGACGTGAGCTCTTGCTGGCCCTGCCGCTGTGCTTGTCGAGCGCGGCGAGCTGCCGCTCGTCGAGACCCATCAGCTTCCCCGCCTGTTTGATGTTCTGCTCGCGTCCCTCGAAGGTTTGCCTCTCCAGCATCGCGCGCCACATGCACTCCACGGCCCCGTTGTGCACGGCAATCATCTAGACCGCGAGCACGCCCTCGAGCTCGCTGCACGGCGCGGTGCTGCGCAAGGCATCGTAAAACGCCTGGTACTCGCGCTCTTTGCCTCTTCTGGTTTCGCCCCCGGTTGCGACGAGGCTTCCATCGCCTGGGCCAAAACTATGATCCGGAACGGTTCGGACTTCGAACCAAGAACCTCGATCGCTCCATTCAGGGTAATTGCCAAGGATTTCTGGGGTGGCGGCTCATCGCTGGTCTTTTTCTTAGATGACAGCATCGTCCCGCCTCCCGATCGCTCCGCTGCGCGACCATCGTAGCAGCCCCGGAACCCGGTGGTAATCACTAACTTCTACTGTCCATGGGGTTGATTGGAGATTTTGTTTCCCTCCTCCCACCTACCCCGATAGCACCACCTCTCATTTGGCAGTGTGCTGCCTTCAAGTCCACCTCCCGGGATCTCCGCGATTGCCCGAAGCCGACCTCCCTGCGACGAAGGCATCGGCGGATCAGTGACCCAGCTTGTATGTCCTCCAGAACGCGACACCGATGGGAAGTCATCTATGAACCAGTTAGCAGAGGGCCAAGTCGACGATTGGCGTAAAGCTATCGGCCGACTGGAAGAGCGGACCGAGAAGCTAGGCACCGAGCAGCTGCGCCGGTTTGCGCTGGCGGTCGGATCCGATTTCGCGGTCGAAGAAACGGCACCGCCGCTTTCCCATTGGGCTTTCTTCCTTCCATCGCCGGAGGATGGGTCGATCGATGTCGACGGGCATCCGCGGCGAGGCGGGTTCCTACCCGATATCACTCTGCCGCGCCGAATGTTCGCGGCAAGCAGCATGGAGTTCCACGCACCGCTCGAACTGGAAGTGGACGCGCGCCTCGTCTCGCGGATTGCGGACGTCAGTCACAAGCGCGGGCGTAGCGGCGACCTCGTGTTCGTGGAAGTCGAGCGCACGATCGAGCAAGGCGGCGCGGTTCGCGTGCGCGAGCGGCAAAGTTTCGTCTATCGCGGAGAAGGCGAGCCTGCACCACTGCCCGACGCACTACCTGCCCCGCTGGTCGGCGAACTCTGGATGCCGGGCGCAGTGAACCTGTTCCGATTTTCCGCGGCTACCTTCAATGGGCACCGCATTCACTATGACCTGCCATACGCGAGGGACGTGGAAAGGTATCCGGCGCTGGTGGTGCACGGCCCCTTCACCGCGACCAAGCTGGCAGCGCTTGCCATGCGCGAAGGACCGCTTGCCCGCTTCTCTTTCCGGGCGATGGCCCCGTTGTTCCTGGGACAGCCGATTTACCTGCGCGCCGCAGGAGACTGCGCAGCGGAAGCAGTTCGATGTGATGGGGTGGTGGCCATGCGTGCGGAGTTTGCCCGCGGCTAGCCTATATTCTTGAGCGTGATCAGGTGGCCGAGGCGTGCGCCGGCGCGCGGCGCGCCATGTGCTTCTTCAGCTTGCGTGCGGCGAATACTGGAACGACTACCGAGAGTGCGATCCCGCCCAGCGACGATATGCCCAGCCAGATCGCCATCCAGGTCCCGCCCGCTTGGTAGATGCCATAGAGCACCGGTACGGCCAGGACGATGCCGCGGATTTCGTTCAGGACGAACGCAAGCGCGCCTACTTTCAGTAGCGCTTCGAGCAGCGGGGACAGCGAACTCCACATGGAGCTCGGGATAGGCGATCATCATTGAGATCGGGTTAAGCCAGGCGTTCGCCCTATCGAAAACCGAGCGGGTCGACCGCCGCCCCGTTCTGCCGGACCTCGTAGTGCAGGTGAGCGCCGGTCGAACGCCCCGTCGAGCCGACCAAGCCCAGGACCTGTCCGCGAGAAACCTGCTGGCCCGGGCTGACCAGGATGCGGGAGAGGTGTGCAAACCGCGTCTCGAAACCCGATGCATGGCGAAGCGTCACGAGCAGGCCGTAAGAGCCCAGCCAGCTGGCGTAGGCCACAACGCCATCGGCAGCGGCGACCACGGGCGAGCCCGTCGGAGCCGCCAGGTCGACACCCGAATGCATTCGGGTCCGGCCCAGCGTCGGGTGATGGCGCATCCCGAACCGGCTGGTGACGGCGGACGACCGCACCGGCATTCCTGCCGGGGGATTTCCCCGAAGTGTCCGCGTTCCCGGCGCAGGCGTCGGCTCCTTCGGACGCAGGATGATCGGAGCGCCCAGCCCGTCACCGGCCTTGCTTACGGTAATCGCGGCCATGCCCGACCCGCGGTCCACGGTCAGTGCGACGGAATCGGTCTCCGGAGCTTCGGCTTGGGCCGGCAATGCCCCTGCTCCGAATGCTCCCCCTAACAGAGCGACAGAAAGAATTCGGCCCGCTGTCGTCATGCCATGAGGACCGCTGCCAGCCCGCCGAAACCGATTGCCGCGCCGTAGGGAAGCTTGTCGAAGTCGGTCTTCCTGGTCTTGTCCCGACGCGCCCGTCCCGGCAACCGGACGGCGAGGAAGATCACGACCAGCACGAGGCCAGCCAGCGAAACGCTCACCACCAATCCGAGCGCCTGCTGGATCGGCAGCCATGCGGCCATGGAAGCATAGTATTTGGCGTCTCCGGCACCGATGGCTCCGACCGCGAACAATCCCATCGTGACGATCAGGGCTGCGACGATATGAAGGGCTGCGAAACCGACCGCCGGCCAGGGATCGCCCGGCGCCTGGGCGGCGACACCCGAATAGCAAAGCCCCAGTACCGCATTGGCTCCGCAGAGCCAGTTCGGAATGCGGCGGCTGCGCACGTCGGTCCAGATCGCCGTCGCGACCAATCCCGCCAGACAGGCGAGAAGCGCGATCGCGATGGCAGGCAGGCCGCTCAGATCCACGCGCTAGTCGTCGAGTGTGACGCGAACGGGATATGCAGGTCGCGCCTTCCTAAGCGGAGTGCGAGCGCCCGTCGCGGCAAGCTTTACCGTGCCGACCCGTGCCGGCGTGGTCGCACCGCCAACCTCGACAATCACCCTTCGGGTGTTGCCGACGATCTTCACTTCGTGCCGCGAAATCCGGCGAAGGCCAGACGAGGGCGTCCTCGCCGAAACCTTCGATTTCGCATCGACCGCTGCCACGGGGTCGATCCGCACGGGATCGACCTGCACGGGGGCCGCAGCCAATTCGGGCGCGGGCGCGACCAAAGGTTCGACCGGAGCGATCGCGAGGGCTGGCTGGGTCGAACGCGGAATGCCGTGACGAACATAAAAAGTAGCCAGGTTCGCGCGAAAGCGCGTGTCATCCGGCGCACGGGCGACGGCTTCCTGGAAGAAGCGCTCTGCGAGATCCTCCCGTCCGAGGCGGCTGTAGGCGACGGCCAATCCGTTATAGGCGGCGGGCGCTTCGCGTTCGAAAGACTTGGCGATCATGAAGGCGTCGATTGCCGCAACGGTACGCCCTTCCTTGAGTGCCGTGCGCCCGAGCTCAAGCTGTTCGCTGCCGAAATTCGCAATAAGAGTAGCGTCTGCATCGGCTGGTGCGCGCGCCATGCGAGGCCCTCCGATTCCCAGGACCTGGCACCCCCCCAGCGCCAAGGCCATTACGGCGACGGAAGCGGCGCTAGCCTTGCGGCCTATCGATCGGCTCATGTTATCCTCCTCCAACCATCAACGGAAAAATCCGGCGGATCATCAGGATCGCAGCCGGAAGCATCAAGGTGCCGATCATCGTCGGCAGCATGCAGGCGACGAGCGGGATGGAAATCAGCACCGGCAGGCGGTGCGCCTTCTCCTCGGCGCGCATCTGGCGCCGCTCGCGCATTTCTGCGGCATAGACCCGCAGCGTAGTCGCGACGCTCGTGCCGAGCTTGTCCGATTGAATGATGAGCGTCGAAAACGACCGGATCTCGTCGACCGCCGAGGCATCGGCCATGCGCCGGAAGGCTTCCTCGCGCGACGCGCCTGCGCGCAATTGCAGGGTGGTGATCGATAGCAGTTCGGCGACCAGCGGGTGCGAAACGGCCATTTCGCGGCCGACCCGGTCCATCGCGGCCTCGAGACCGAGACCGGATTCCACGCAGATCAGCAGCAGGTCGAGGCAATCCGGGAAGCCGTTGATGATCGCCTCGCGCCGGCGATCGGCCTTGGCCCGGACGTACAGATTGGGAAGGTAGAGACCGATGAGCGCCAGCACCGAACCGATCACGTACACCCTGACGAAAGAGGGCGGCTCCTCGCTCGAATAGGCGAGCAGGATGTAACCGATCGGCAGCAGGAAAATCAGCCCCAAGCGGATCAGGGTGTAGATTCGCGGCGCGGCCGACGAGGTGTATCCGGCCTGGCGAAGCAGCGCGGTCAGCCGTTCCGACTTCGTGTCGGTAAGGTTGAGACCGGCCTTCTCGACGTATTCCGCCATGCGGGACCACGCTGAGGCGGTATCGCGCGAGCGAAGGCTCTCTCCGTGCGTCGCGGTGATCACGTCCATCGATTCCAGCTTGTCGAGCTGGGCGCGCACGGCGATCCGGCGATTGGCGACGTTCAGGACGAACAGCGAAATCGCAGCTACGAGCCCGAAGATCGCGAGCAGTATCAGCAGGCGGACGGTCTGGTTCTGGGCGGCGAGTTCGATCATGTCAGACCTTGATGTCCACGAGCTTGCGGATCCAGAAGACGCCGATGAAATAGACGATGATCAGCGAGGGGAAACCGACAACGAAAATCGTGTCCCGCGCGACGTCGGTGTAAAAGCGCGGATTGATCAGGAACATGCTGACGAAAGTGATGATCGGGAGCACCGTCAGGATCCAGCCGGTCATTCGTCCCTCGGAACTGAGCGCACGAACCTTCATGAACAGGCTGGCGCGCGCGCGGATGACGGTCGAAAGGTTCTCGAGAATTTCGGCGAGGTTGCCGCCCGTCTCCGCCTGGACCGCCAGCGAGACGACGAACATGCGAATGTCTTCCATGTCCCAGCGATCGGCCATCGATTCCAGGGCGTCGGTCAGGTCGGCGCCGTAGGCGATCTCGTCGGCGACGATGCCGAACTCGCTGCCGATGGGATCTTCCATCTCGTTGGTCAGCAGGTTGATCGCGCCGGCCACCGGGTGCCCCGAGCGCAAGGCGCGCACGAAGATGTCGAGTGCGACAGGAAACTGCTGCTCCATCTTCTTGCGCCGCCGCTGGGCGAAGATGTTCACGATAACCACCGGCAGGCCGATCGCGACACACGCCGCAAGGACGATCGCCAGCAGCACGACGCCGGCGGTGAGCGGAATGCCGGACAGCGAGAACAGGAGCATCAACCCGAGGCTCAGCAGCACGAGCGCAAATCCCATCCAGAACAGCATCTGGCCCAGGGTGAAGCTGACTGCGGACGCGAAAAGCGCGCTCTGCAGCGCACGAAGCGGGCGTGCGATCAGCGAAGGGTATTGGGAAAAATCGCTCGGTGCGTTCTTGCGAAGTTGGGCCGCAATCGTCGCGCGGTCCGATCCGAGCTTGATAAGCTCGAGCCGCCGGTTGACCGCGGCCGTGCGAGACCGGCTGCGCCACATCCCGCCCAGGACGAGTTGCGACAGCACGAACACCGACGCAAAGATCGCCAGCAGGACCGATACGCGCAGGATTAGGTCGAGCATGTCAGTTCAGCTTGAGCTCGGGACGGAACAGCTCGGACGGCAGGTCGATACCCGCCGACGATGCGTCGGCCAATAACTTGGGCCGGATGCCCGTGGCCTCGAAATGGCCCACAACGGCACCCTCGGCGGTCCGGGCCGTCTGCTTGAAGCGGAAAATCTCCTGCATGGTGATCGTGCTGCTTTCCATGCCGGTCACTTCGGCCAGGCTGACCACCTTTCGCCGCCCGTCTGCGAGGCGGGCCACCTGAACCACTACATCGATAGCGGACGCGATTTGCGCACGGGCCGAAGCGGGCGAAATCTCGATCCCGCTCATGCCGATCATCTGCTCGAGCCGGGACAGCGCATCGCGCGGCGTATTGGCGTGAACCGTGGTCATCGATCCGTCGTGACCGGTGTTCATGGCCTGAAGCATGTCAAACGCCTCGCCGGCGCGAACTTCGCCCACGATGATCCGGTCAGGGCGCATGCGGAGCGCGTTCTTGACCAGGTCGCGCTGCGACACCTCGCCGCGCCCCTCAATGTTTGCAGGGCGCGTTTCCAACCGGGCCACGTGCTCCTGCTGAAGCTGGAGCTCGGCCGAATCCTCGATCGTGACGATACGTTCGCGCTCGTCGATGTACGATGACATGGCGTTGAGCAGGGTAGTCTTGCCAGAGCCGGTGCCGCCCGAAATCAGCACGTTCTTGCGCGAATAGACGAGCGCCCGCATGACTTGCGCCATCTGGTCGGGGATGCTGCCGAATTCGATCAGCTTGTCCATCCCGATCCGCTTCTTGGCGAATTTACGGATGGAAAGCAGCGATCCGTCGATCGCCAGCGGCGCGATGATCGCGTTGACGCGCGATCCGTCGGCCAGGCGCGCATCGACGAAGGGCGAGGATTCGTCGATCCGTCGGCCGACTGCGCTCACCACTTTCTGGATGATCCGCAGCAGGTGCTTCTCATCCTGAAAGCGCGTGTCGGCGCGCTCCAGCAACCCGTGACGCTCGACGAACACCGTACGGTAGCCGTTGACCAGGATGTCGGTGATCGTTTCATCCTGAAGCAGCGGTTCGAGCGGCCCGAGACCCAGAAGCTCGTCGAGGACTTCGACCACGAGCTGCTGGCGTTCCTGGGCGTTGACGACCTCGCTGCGCTCTTTCAGCAGCTCCTTGACGATCTCGCCGATCTCGACCTCGATCTGGGCCCGCGGCAGCTGGTCGAGCGCGCCCAGATTGATCTTGTCGAGAAGTGCCCGGTGGATCGAGACCTTGAGGGCAAGCCTGCGCTCGATCGCGCTCGGCTCGTGCTTTTCCGTGCCGCCATTGCCCATGGGTCCGACGATCGGACCGGAAGGTGCGGAGCCTAGCGACCACGAGTCCATTTCAGCGCGCCCCCGCCTTGGCTGCCATGGTCGCCGCGAGCGCAGCGATATCGGTGACGAAGCGCGATTTGGGATGCGTTTCGCTGAGCAAACGTCCTTCATCCTGCGCTTCGCGCAGCAGGGCAGGTTCGCTGGCCAGTGAACCGGCCATCTCGCCGCCGAGCGTATCGCGCACGTCGTCGGCCTTGATCGCTCCGAACAACTTGCGCTCCGACCGGCCGACGACGACTTCGACGCGCGAGCGCGGGACGTCGATTTCCTCGAACAGCCGCAGGCGCCGCTTGGCCTGACGCAGGTGAGCGATCGACTTGTCGGAAATGAGGACGATGCGGTCCGCGGCCTGCACCACCGACAACGACCAGTTCGTCCAGACCGGCGGAAGATCGACCAGGACATAGTCGTACATGGACTGGGCCATGCGCAGCATCGCGAGCAGGTGGTCCGCGTGGATCTTGTCGATCGGGCGAATGGCTTCGGGCGCAGCGAGAACGTCGAACCCATAGCGCGTTTCGGTAACCGCGCTGCGCATCAGTTCGGCATCGAGCCGTCCGCCGGCCTCGATGAGCGGTTCGACAGTCGCCTTCGGTTCGACGCCGAGGTAGGCGGCAATGTCGCCGCCCTGAAGATCGAGATCGATCAGACACACGCCCCGCGATCCGGCATTCGTCCGGGCAAGCACTTCGGCGAGGTGGGTGATCGCGGTTGTCGCCCCGCAACCGCCGGTCGCCTGGACGACGGTGAACAAGGTACCTAGGTGGCCGGAGCGGACATGCTCGGTCTGGCTGGACAGCGCGTCGAGAATCTGTGTCGCCAGATTGTCGGGCGAGAACGGCAACTGCGCAACGTCCACCACACCCTGACGGATCAGCGTGCGAACCAGCGCCACGTTCGCGTCGCGAAGGGCCACGATAACCGCGAGATCGGGATGCTCCGCACGAATGTTGGACAGGCGCTGCAGGGAAGACTCGAGCGCCGGATCGACTTCGAGCACCAGCACCTGCGCGCCGCGCAATGTATCCGCCGGGATCGATGCGTCACTTGCAAGCGGCATGATCGCCACGCTACCGCAGCCGCGCAAGGCACCTTCGGACTGAAGCGCATCGATGTATTCGCGATCGGCGACGACGACCGACCGGCCGGTAGAGGCAAACTGCATGCGGTCTCGCAAATCCAGAGGAATGTCCTGATGTCCCATTTCGTTGCCGTGTCAGCGCGAGACTGACCCATCTCCATGTTCTAGGGTTTGCAGTTGGCGGAAGGTTACGATCCCCGGTAAACCGTGAACTGCGTGCTTCTTCGAGCGGAATGGGTTGGCCGGGTTCATCATCGCGATCCTAGTTGGCGAACGTGCCTTGGCCGTCTTCCATCGTGAGCGTGTAAGACAGGTCGGGAAGGCCGAAATCGAAGATGTTCGCGAGGAACGTGGGCCGGAATTGCAGCCCGGTCGTGCGGACCGTCACCAGGGGAGCGACATCCGGACCTGTCGGGTCGCCGGCATAGCCCAGACCTGACCAGTCGTAATCGACAGTCACGTTGGCGCTCCCGATCCCTCCGTAAATCTGGTTCATCCGGCCGACCAGACGGTTGAATGCGTCGGCATTCCGGTTCGTCCCGAAATTGCAGGTCCCACCGGTCTTGCAGACGCAGCCGGTCGACGTGCAGGTGATGCCGGGGAACAGCGCCTTCGGCACCACGGTACCCTGCGCGACGCCCCCCGAGGTCGCGAAGCTGTAGTTTGCCAAGCCGCTTGGGACCATATCGGTCACGACCGCCCAGCGCGCACCGATCTGGGTGGCCTTCTCCGCCTGGTTCAGGTTCCAGATGAACCGGCCGACGTCGATGATGCCGAGCAGGAACAGCAGCATGAGGGGCACGACCAGGGCGAACTCGACCGCGGAGGTGGCGCGCTGATCGCGCAGGAAGAAGCGGACGCGGCTCATAGTCCGGTCACCGCTGCGTTGGCCTGTCCGCGTACGACAGCGCCGCTGGTGTCGAAGCCGAGCAGGCCCAGGATCGACGGGTATTCTACCACCGTGGCCACGGTCACGGTCGGCGCCCCGCCCGATATGCCGGAATACAGACCCGTCGTGTAGGTCGCGTTGCACTGGACCGTGACGGTGATGTCGTCATCCGCCCACCCGGGTACCTTCGACGCGCCGCCGCTGATCGCTCCCGTCCTGGTGAGGTTCTTGATCTCCGTAACGCGCGTCGCGGCATCCGCGCCGACCAGGTCAGTGTCGGTGCAGTCGTAATTGGTGAACGGCAGCCGCGCGGCATAGCGTGCACCATCGCGCACGCCCTTCAGCACCTTGTGCTCGGACCACATGTAGTGGCCGCCTTCATAGGTGGTGAAGATGAGCGCGAACAACACCGGCAGCATGAGGGCCATCTCTGCCGCCGCGGACGCGGTCCGGTCCTTGTAGAACCTCGAGGCGAACGAACGAATCATTCGATGAGATACGGCTGTTGGCGGAAGGCGAGCTGCTTCGTGTCGGAGACTTTCGAGCGCCCGATGATTTCGACATAGACGGGGTCACTGCTGTTCTCTTGCACGCCATCCGGATAGTTGCCGCGCTTGCTGACGCCCGGCTGCACGAAGAATACGTCGACCCAATCGTCCACACGAACGGGATCGTTCGCACCCGGGCAGGAACCGTTGGTGCCCCGCGTGAAGGCGACCGTCAGGACCCGGCGATCATAGATGCCCGAACTTGCCGCGACGGTAACCGGCCTGCTGTACTGCGTGCCGGCCGGACCGCCCGAAATGTTGTTGAGCGAGTCGAGGTACCCTTCCTCCTGCTCCCAGAGATAGGTTTCGTACCGGGTAATCGTGCTGGCGTTGGTCGGCCCACGACCAGGGTGATATTTGCTGAAATAATCCTGCCTGGCCCATTCGCCATTGCCGATATCGCCCGCGCCGCCGGTCAGGCTGAAACACGAGGCGTTGTAGCTGCCGTAGTGGCAGAGGTCCCGCGGCAGACCCATCGAATCGGGTATTCCGATCGTTCCGTTCTGATAGGTGCTGGCGGGATTGTAAGCGCCATTGCGGGCGATCGGCGTGAACTGCTTGCTGGGCAGCACCCACTTGTTCTTGTCGTCCTTGACCAGGTCCTTGATGACGTTGGCCGCCGGACCGCAATCGCTGAGCACTTCGCAGGGCTGGTTGTTGTTCGTGATGTTGTTGTCGAAGATGTCGAAGCGCGTGTTGATCGCGCGCACGAGGCCCGATGCCGAACCCGGTTGCGCGATCGGACTGGCGTCTTCGGCCCGGCATTCGATGGCGGGTTCGTCCTGGGCGAGGACCTCTTCGATATCTGCAGGGCTCGACGTGTTGGCCGGCGGGATCTTGAGGTATCCCCAGGTTCCGCCACCGCCCGGGAACGAATTGCTCATCGTGCCGATCAGGATGCCCCGGCCCTTGTAGGCGTCCGCATCGAAGCCGGCCGGCAGGGCCGGATTGCAATACGAAAGCGCGGCGGTGCCGCAGATCGCGCCGCTGGTGCTGGCGACGGCGCGCGCGGCAAGCGTCCGCAGCATCGCGCCGATCGGCGTGAAAGCGTACCTCGCGGTTTCCTCGTCGACGCGGACCTCGATGTACCGCGCTTCCTCGTCAGTCGTCGCGAGCACGTTGCCCGCGTCGCCCTGCGCGATGTAGGTGCTGAAGAAACGGACGGTGAAGGGCTGGCCGGTGCCGGGCACGAAGGCATCGCACTGGTCGCTCGTCACTGCGACCGTATTGCCGCTGTTGATCGTCACTTGGTTGCCGTTGCTGGCCAGCAGGGTGATGTTCCGCAGCATTTCGACCGCCGCGTTGCCGGCGCGGGCGCACGAGCCGTCGGTCTTGTCGAGCTGGGTGGCACCGGCAAGGGCGGACTGGTCCGCGCCGTTCTGCAGTTCGGTATCCATGCCGACGAGGCGGGTATAATCGAAGCCGACGCCGCCGATCGCGATCAATCCCATCAGCGCAATGGCATAGGTAGCGGCAACCGCCCCTCCCTCGCTGCGGATCAGATCAACCGGACGCCGTCTCATTATGCACCTTTCAGTTCGGTCCACCGCCACCGCCGCCGCCGCCGCCGCTACTTGCGGTAGAGCTTGTGCGATCGGGCTTCTTCACCGCGTCCTTGCGATAGCGTTCGCCCGCCTGGCCGGCCTTTTCGCCGCTGGTGGGGGGATTGATCGTGTCATACTGCGGATCGGGATCGACGACCTGCGCTGCCAGCGTGGCGCGGTTCGCGTCGCCGAATTTCGATGCCGGCGGTCCGGGATAGTTGTGCTCGCACGCGGCCAGCGCCGGAAGCAGCGCGATCAGCGCGAGACGGCGGGGATCAATAGTCATAGCCGTCTCCTTCGGGCGTGTTAGCATCGGTGGTTGCGGGAACGGCTGCCTCTGCTGGCAGCGCCCCGGCAACCGGCGCGAGCGGGATCGGGCGGTAGCTGTCGCCTGTCAGCAGCACGTCCACCGGCTTGGGATCAGCGATCCGGTCTGTCGGCAGGCGCACTTGGTTGGGCCGGATCGGCGCGACGAGGCGCGGGGTGACGACGATCAGCAGCTCGGTCTCGCCGCGCTGGAAGCCAGTCGAGCGGAACAGCGCGCCGAGGATCGGAATGTTGCCGAGCAGCGGAAGCTGGCGCACTGTGGTCTGGTAGTCGGTGCGCAACAGCCCCGCGATGGCGAAGCTTTCGCCGTCGCGCAGTTCGACAGTGGTGCTCGCCCGGCGCGTCTGGAGGCCCGGCACGACGAGGCCGTTGACGGTGACCGAGGCCGAGGGATCGATCGAGCTGACTTCCGGCTCGACGATCAGGCTGATGACCTTGTCGCCAAGCACAGTAGGAGTGAAGCCCAGGCTGACGCCGAACGGCTTGAATTCGACCGTGATGGCATTGCCGCCACCACCGGTACCGCCGCCGCTGCCGCTGCCGCCACCTTGCGACACGGGGATGGGAAACTCGCCGCCGGCGAGGAACGAGGCCTTCTCGCCGGATAGCGCGACCAGCGTCGGCTCGGCCAGAGTTTTGGCCAGACCCTTTCGTTCCAGCACGTCGAGCGTCGCATCGAGATTGAGCGAGCCGATGCTGAACGCCTTGGTGAAAATACCGAAAGCATCGGTGATCGCGCCAAGAGTGGGCGGACCGACCCCCGAAAGGGCCGCGCCTTCACCCAATGCCCCTCGGAAGGTGCCGTCGTTCGACAGGCCGAAGCCGCCGACGCCCAGCCGCTCGCCCATCTGGCGATTGATTTCGGCGAACTTGACCTCGAGCATCACCTGCTGGCTGCCGCCGACGCTGATCATGTTGATAACCTTGTCACCGGCGTATGCCTTGGCAAGCTGCGCCGCGCGATCGGCGGCGCCGGGATCGTTGACGAGGCCGGTGAGCAGCAGGCTACCCGCCGAGATCCGCGCCTCGATCGGTTGGCCGGGAACGAGGCTATCGAGCTGTGTACGCAGCGCCTCGACGTCCGGGCCGACTTCGATGTCCATCACCGCGATCACGCGGTTGCCGCGATCGTAGAGCGTCAGGCTGGTGGTGCCGAACGCCTTGCCCAGCACATAGACCGACCGTTCGGAGATCGGCACGACATCGGCGATGGCGGCGTTGCCGATCATCGCGCGGGCGATCGCGCGGTCGGCAGAGACGACCTGGCTCTTGTTTACCGGCACTTCGAGCGAACCAGCGTGGATTCCGTCCTGCGCGAATGCGGGAACTGCGGTCAGCGCGGTGCCGGCCAGCAGCGCGAGCGGCGCGAGCGCGGAGAAGGCCAAACGGGCGGATTTCATCGAATGGCTCCCATGCTGCCGACCTGGTAGCTGGTCGGTTCCGTGCCGCGCACGACGGTCATTGCGGGACCGGTCGGGATGGATACACCCGGAACGGTTGACGGAGGGTTGATCGAGGCGAGCACCGGCGCTGGCGCACGCGGAGCCGGGGCGCTGCCGCCGCCTCCACCGCCGCCACGGCCGCCGATCACAATGCGCGGCAGGCCGAGGTTTCGGCTGGTAGTGGTGCGCGCGATGCGCGGCTGGGTGGATTCGCCATCGACGGTGAACTGCGGCTCCATCTTGCGGAGCGTGAGCTGGAGCGTACCCATGCGGTTGGCGATCGCCAGGCGCGAGGCATCCTGCGGAGTGACCGCCACGGTCACGCTGCGGCTGACCTTGGGTTCTCCGGTCTTCTCGTTGGCTAGCTGGTCGACTGCCAGAACCTGGACGCTTTCCATGACCAGGTCGGCGCGCTGGTCGGAACCGGTCGCGCCGTCGCCTTCGATCTGGCGGAGCAGCAAGACATCGACCATCATGCCGGGCAGCACGAAGCCGGCCACGCCGTTGATGTTGTTTACAGGAATGGTGATGGCGCGGAAGCCGTCGGGCAGCAAAGCGGCGAGCGTAGCTCGGCCGTCCGTGCCGCTGACCTTGCTCGCAAGAACTGGTTCGCCGGGAACGATCGGGCGCAATGCCACGCGATTGTCCTTAAGCGCGTCGGGAATGGAGCGAAATGCCCCTTCCGGAATGGAACTGGCGGGGAAATTCTGCAGGCGGATGTTCTGTTCGGTCAGCGGAGTGCCGAATTCGATCGGCTGCGTGGCGACGACAATGCGCGCCATCTCTTGTTCCTTGGCTTCAGCTTGCTGTCTTTCCTCGACACCCGAGAAATACGCGTTGGCCAAAATGACTGCGATAATGCCCAAAAGCACCGCCGCGCCGATCAGAATGATATTGCGCCCTTGCATCGCTTCGCCCCCTCGCGAAATCGAAAAGGAATTCCTGGCCCCGACCAGATAAGGGCGGGGCCAGGAACTTTAGATTATCAGCACCGAACCGTGGTGTAGTCGGTGACGATACCACCAACGCCCGTGCCAGCGCCGTCTGCGCAAGCTGCCACGTCGTCCGAAGCGCCACCGATAGCGGCAGTCACGTTCGAACCCAGCGCCAGAGCGGCGGCACCGATGCCGACGCCGACGATGGCGATGATGAGAGCATATTCGGCAGCCGAGGCGCCCGATTCGTCAGCGATGAAATTCTTAAGAAAGGTCTTCATTGTCACATACCCCAATTAACCGTGCCGCGGGGATGGGTCCGCTGACGCACGTTCCTGTCCAAGGCTCCGGCATCTATTTCCGGTTAGCCAGTCCAAAGATATGATGACCGAAGCGACCCTATTATGTTTCCGATATCGAATCCGAGACTTGCGGCTCGCTTCGATCATCAACGCTTCGAAACTGGGGCCATTTTCCTGATTTGGCGTCCCGCGGTCAAACTAAATTCGTTAGCAAAACTTTAACGCGGAATTTCAGCAACTTAATGTCCCACGATGTTAAGTAACGGGGTTAACGCAACGCGAGGTCGTTGCTTTTGGGTTGCGAGTTTGGCCCCATGCGACGGTCGTGATTCGCCATGCAGGATCGTGAGTCGCGGCAAGGACCTGAAAAACAATGCCCTTCGCTTCCAGCCTCAAGGCCTATCGCGATCGCTTGACTCGGCGCAGCGAGGTGGTTCCGCGCACGCTGGAACGGTTGACGGTGGCGCTCGCGATCGGCTGGGCGGGCACTTTCTTCCTGGCCGCGTGCCTGCGCATCCTCGCCTCGCCCCGCTTCGTACCGGTAGCGGAAGACTGGCTAGGCCTGCTCGGACCCTATGCCCTGATCGCCCTCGCCCCCTTGGCCGGCTTCCTGCTGGGAGAAGCCTGCTTTCCCCGCCACGCCCGCCTCCAGCCGAGGGGAGCCAGCCTCAGCCAGTGGGGCCGTTGGCGCAAGCTAAAGGTGGGAGAAGCACGGCTCCACCCGCTGTTCGGCCCGGCGGGCTTCCTTGCATCGCTGCTGATCGGCTTGCTGCTCAACGTCGGGATGCGCAGCTTCGAATTTCTGATCGCGATACCCGCCCTCACCAGCCAGGCGCCGCATTGGGCGCGCGAGCTGTTCGTGATGATGGGGGCATCGGTCGGGGTGATGGCGTTCTTTTACATGATCGCATTCGCCTTCGCGCTGCACAGCGTGACGCTATTCCCGCGCATGCTCGGCTTCGCATGGCTGCTCGACATCCTGATCCAGTTGCTGATCGCCCAGCGAATAGGCGCAATGTCCGAAGTGCCAACTGCCGTCACAGCGCCGCTGGCTGACCTTTTGCGCGGCAATATCTCGAGGGTGCTGATCAGTGCGCTAGTCTGGTTGCCCTACCTTATCCTCTCGGAAAGGGTGAACGTGACATACCGGCATCGAATGCGAGCCAACGATGATTTTGTTCGGTAGGTCAATCCTGACGCGAATGGCGGCCCCATTCGGTGCATACGCAATCGCATTTGTGATCCTGTTTTCCGCAATCGCAATCGAGCTTGCGGGCGCAGTGCTGGTGGGCGCGCGGCACTTGGGCCTTGAGGCTGACCAAGTCTTTCGGGTTTCGGATATCGGCCTTGGCGTCACCGGATGGTTCTTGATCCCGCTGGGTTGGCTTGGCCTGATTGCAATCGCCCTGACGCGCAGGAAGTCAGCCCACCCGACCCGCACGCTGCTGCGGATTGTCCGGCAGCAAAGGCATTGGCTGATCCGCGGGATAGCCCTCACCCTTCTTCACATCCCGATTGGCAGAGCGTTCGCAACCTACAAGGCTTCGATCCCCTTCGTGAATCCGTTCGATTGGGATCAGCGGTTCGCCGATTTCGAGCGGGCGATATTCAGCGTCGACACCTGGCGCCTAACGCACGCCGTCATCGGCGAAGGCGGAACGGTTGCGATTGACCGGATTTACGCTCTCTGGGGAACATACCTGATCCTTCTGGCTGGTTGGATCGGCTTCACGCGCAACCGAGACGTCCAGATCAAGGCGGCCATCGCCTTCAACATAACCTGGTTCGGGTTGGGCTCCGCGCTCGCCACCTACTTCGCTTCGGTTGGGCCATGCTTTTACGAAGTGTATTATGGAAGCGATCGTTTTGCGCCGCTTATGGCGATACTTGCAAAGGCGGACCGCGATCACTCGCTCCTCGCATTCAAAGCGATGGAGTATCTCTCCGCCAATTCCGGAACGGGAGCACTGGGCACGGGAATCTCTGCAATGCCATCGCTCCATGTGGCGACTGCCACTTTGGGGGTTGTGATCGCTTTCGTGACGGGTGCCCGTCCTTGGGTCAAAACCCTCGCAATCGTGTTCGCCGCGACGATCATGTTGGGATCGGTGCATTTAGGTTGGCATTATGCGATCGACGGTATCGTATCGGCGCCCCTGACCGTCGCGATCTGGCTTGCATCTTCGTGGATGGTAGACGCCACCCGCCGCGTCGGGACCCGGCGGGAAGAAGGTGAGTCGGGTGGAGGACTGTCCTACGCATGAGTTTTTCGATGGGACCGCGAGTGGTCTCTGCCTTTGCGTGGTTCGCCCGCATCGCCTTAGCTGCGGCTACGCCAACGCTGGCTGGGACGACATTCGACCGCACTTTTCGCCAACTCTTTATATCGGACCCTTGCAGAATAGGGCGCAGTTAATTTCCGAACGGTTCCGAACGGTAAGGGGAGGCCGCAGGCGTCCTTTCATATAGTGCAGCAATGTGTCATCGCCGATGGATGATAGCATAGCCTCCGCATTCAGTTTCAGGCCCCAAATGTCCGCCAGAGGGGCTAATCGTACGAAGCCGAGACCTTCCCCTCCTGACACTGTGACAGTGTGATATGCCCTCGGTGAAATCGACCTTCCGGCCGGCTCACCGATCGACCCGCCAGCGGCGTACGGTCGTGTCCAGCAGCGCCGAATCGGCGCGGTCATGGGACCAGCGGTCGCTGAACGAGGGGTCTTCGGAGGCAGGTCGCTTTTCCACTTCCAGCTCGTCGATCCGCACGCGCATGGGGATCGGCACGCCCTCTCCGCTGATCACGCATTCGCGGTTGCGCAGCGCGCCGACCGAGCCTGCCAGGCTGCGCGCGCCTTCCGACAGCGCGGCGATCAGGTGGTCCTGGTCGGACTGGTTGTTGAGCCGCAGCGAGATCAGCGTCCCGCACTGCGACAGCGCGGTGTCCGACAGTTCCGATGGGCGCTGCGATACGAGACCGAGGCAAACGCCGTACTTGCGCCCCTCGCGCGCCACGCGCTCGAGCTGGGTGCGGACCGAGCGGGTCGCTTCGTTCATGTGCCGGGGCAAGTACCGGTGCGCCTCTTCGCAGACGAGCAGGATCGGCGCCCGCTCCGCACGGGGGGCCCAGATGGCATAGTCCAGGATCAGCCGCGTCAGCGTGGCGACGACGACGTTGACGATCTCGGTCGGCACGCCGGCCAGGTCGATGATCGAGATCGGCTTGCCCGCGTTGGGAATGCGCAGGATGTCGCCCAGCAGCTTCTGCAGCGACGCTCCGGCATGCTCGGCGTTGAAGATGAAGTTGTAGCGCCGGTCGTGGAAGAACTGCTCGATCGTCAGCCGCAGGTGCGTGTAGCGCGATGCATCGGCGAGCTTCTCGAGGCGGCCCGCTTCCTCTTCCAGCGCGTCGGTCAGGTCCTTGAGCTGGTAGGATATCGGTGTGTCGGCGGTGATCCGGCCCGGCGCCTCGGCATGGATGTTGCGCTGCCTCGCGCGGAGCAGGACCTTGGCCAAGATGTTGGCGTCGACCGTGCGGTCGTCGCCGGCGGCGATGAACGCCTCGCAATGTTCGTCCAGGTTCATCGCCCAGTACGGCATGGCGAGGTTGGACACGTCCCACACCTGCGCCGCATCGCCGAACGCGTGGGCATATTCGCCGTGGGGATCGAAGATGACGACGTGGCCGTGCCCGGCGCGCCCGACGATCCGGTCGAGCAGCAGGGACACGGTAGTCGACTTGCCCGACCCGCTCGAGCCGACGATGGCGAAGTGGCGGCTCAGCAGGTTGTCGAACAGCACCGGCGCCCGCACGCCGCGCGTGGGATAGACGGTGCCGAACTGGATGTGCGGCAGGTCCGGCGGCGCGAAGATGATCGCCAGCTCTTCCTCGGTCGCCAGCCGCGCGGGATCGCCGGGTTGCGGAAACGACGACACGCCGCGGCTGAACCCGACCAGCGCGCCGCTGGCATCGTGAACGCCCTCGCCGATGTATTCGAGCTCGGCCAGCGAGCGGCCCGGATCGTCATGGTCCCGCGCCAGTTCGACGAGGCCGCAGAACACGTCGGTCCCGCTGACCGAAATCCGCACGATCGCGCCGATCGAGGTATTGTCGGTATCCCCGCCGATCCGCGCGCGGATTTCGGCAAGGGTCGCATTGTCGATGCTGCACATGGCCTTGATGCCGTCGGTGCCGACGACATGGCCGATAGTGCTTTCCTGCATGGTGCTCATCTGCCCCCCATCCGGCCAAGGCCGGCGTTCGTAACCATGCGATCCCCGCGCAAGGTTTGGGAAATTGAGAGTTTTCGTCAAGCCCTTCGCGCAGGTTGCCTCGACATGAGGCAAATCGATCCCTTTCGCGCTGCTACGATTTCGCGCGGATTCTAGCTCGCGGGTACGGGCCCGCCGCCCAGCGCCTGCCACAGCAGGACGCGCGCGCGCCGGGCTCTGCCCAACGCCGCGGCGGCGCGTTCGCCGCTCGCATCGGCCGCCCGGCGGGCTTCCAGAACGGTGAGGAAATCGGCCAGGCCGGCCCGCTGGCGCGTTTCGGCAAGAGCGGCGGCGCGACCGAGGCTCGAAGCTTCGTCCGCCGCCGCCGCAGCTTCGCGATCGGCCGCGGCGACCAGTCCATAGGCCGCCTCTGCGTCGCCCAGAGCCGTATAGACGGTTCCGCGATAGGCTTCGAAGGCCGCTTTCTTGCTCGCCTCGGCCCCGGCGATCTCCGCCTCGATCCGCCCGAAATCCAGGAGCGGGCCGGCAATCGTCGCGCCGAGCGACCCCACCAGCGAACCGGTGTTGAACAGGTTGCCCAGACCATAGGCGAGCAGCCCGACCGCTCCGGACAAACCGAACGACGGGAAGCGCCGCCGTGCAGACGCAGCAAGATCGGCGTCCTCGGCCCGCAGGTTTGCAGCAGCGGAGACGATATCGGGCCGGTTCAGGAGCAAGGCCGACGGAAGCGTCGGCGGAGCGGCCGGGAGCGTATCGGGGGCAGATAATGGCGATAGCGCCGCTCGAACGACCGAGCCTCCGAGAGCCGTGAGGGTGACGAGCCGCCCGACGATCCTTGCCCGCTCGCTCTCGAGCGCGACGAGCCTGCTGCGCGAAGCGGCTGCGGCGCTCTCAGCCCGCACCCGGTCGAACCCCGGCGCGATACCGGCGCGCTCGCGGACGAGGGACAGGCGCGCGAGGCTCTCGGCGGCGGCGACATCCTCCCGGATCGCCGCCTCGCGCGCATCGAGCGTGCGCGAGTCGATGACGCTTGCAGCGATCTCCGACAGCAGGGCGATGCGCACGGCAGCGGCCGATGCGTCGGCCGCATCGACCCGCGCCAGAGCAACGCGCTCCTGAGCCCTGAGTCGACCGAAGATATCAGGATCCCATCGAGCGGTCAGGTTCGCACCATATGCGACCCGTTCGGTGTCGATCGCAATGCCCGGCGGCAGGCTCGACGAAAACTGGGCAGGATTGGTGCGCGTACCGGTTACCGAGGCATTGGCGCCGATATCGGGCATCCGCTCGGCTCGCGCACCGTCTGCCCCTGCGCGCGCCTGCTCCAGTCGCGCCATCGCCTCCCCAAGGGTGGGCGAGGCGGCGAGGGCCTGGCTTGCAAGCGCTGTGAAGGCAGGATCATTGCCGGGAAGCAGGTTTGCCAACGCACCACCCGCCCCCTCGCCCGGGGTAAACAGGTACGTTTCCGGTAGCGTCGGCGACGGCGTTGCGATTTCCGCAGGCGGGCCTGCTACGCACGCCCCCAGCGCCAACGAGCCGACGGCGACGAGAGCCGTCCGACGCTTCACTTGGCGGCGCTCCCGGCCGGAATGTACGCATCGACCTGCTGGCCCACGCGGAACAGGCCATCTGAAGCCGGCAACTCGTAGATCACCTGGAGAACCCGCACGTCGACGCGCTCTGCCGCACTGTTCGTCAAGGACCGCTTGGGTACCACGAGCGGCTCGGCACGAACGAAGTTCGCGCGGACCTGACGCTCCGCCGCTCCGCGCGGCGATACGGTGGCCGGCTTGCCGAGTGCGACGCGCGGCGCCTGCTCCTCGTCAATGTCGATGCGCACGTGCAGCGGCTGCGTCTGGCCCATCTCGATGAAGGCCTGCGCGTTACCGCCCCCTTGCGTACTCACGAACTCTCCCTTGCGGATGTTCACCGTCAGGATTTCTCCTGCGATCGGCGCGCGCACGACGAGGCGGTCGATCTCCGTGCGAGCGGACGCAGCGCGGGCCTGGGCCGCCTGGAGTTGCGCCTGGGCGAGCCGCAGCCGCTCATTGGCCGCCGAAGCCTCTCCTTCAGCACGGATCACTTCGGCACGGCTCACGGCGGCAGGATCATCCACGCTGCGGTACAGCGCCAATTGCCGGGCTGCGGTCGTGCGGGCCGAGCGCGCCTCGGAAATCGCAGCGCGCGCCTGGACGATCGCCGCATCGGCTTCGCGCAGGATCGATCGGGCGATCCGATCATCGACAACGAACAGCACCTGCCCTGCCAAAACCCTGTCCCCGGGATCGACGCGGACATCGGTGACCAGGCCCGAGACCGCCGATCCGACCTGGATCAGTTCGCTCGACGGTTCGACTACGCCCGAGCCGGCGACACGCGCCTTGTTCGCCAGGTCCGCAGGGGCTCGCGCAGGTTCTCTCTCCGGTTCCGCGAGCGCACGATCGGGCAGACCCGAGAAGATGAACAGCGCAGCAATCACAAGTCCGATGACCGCGATGGCGGGCAGTATCTGACGCGAGATGCTGAGATTTCTCCAGTCGATGACCATTTCAGTGTCCTTCGGGCATATGCTTGCCGTCATGCGTGATCCGTCCGTCCTCGAGCACGAGGATGCGGTCGGCGAGATCGAAGATCCGGTTGTCGTGCGTCACGATGATGCAGGCACGGTCGGCGGCGACCGCCACGTCGCGGAGCAAGTCCATGACCCGCCGCCCTGAGGCCGCATCGAGCGCAGCGGTCGGTTCGTCGCACACGACGAGACGCGGTTCGTGGACCAGCGCGCGGGCGATGGCGACGCGCTGCTGCTGTCCTCCGGAAAGCTGGTTCGGCAGCTTGGCGGCCTGGTTACCGATGTTGAGCCGTTCGAGCATGGCAACGGCGCGCTCACGGGCTTCGTTTCGATCCACGCCTTGCGCGATCAGCGGCACCGCCGCGTTGCTCGCCGCGTCGATCGAGGGGATGAGGTTGTACTGCTGGAAGATGAAGCCGATGTTCTTAAGGCGAAACTCGACCAGTTCGGTGTCGCCGAGCGAATAGATATCCGTGCCGAACACCTTAACTTCGCCCAGAGTCGGCCAGAGGATGCCGCACATGATCGATATGAGCGTCGTCTTGCCCGAGCCGCTTTCTCCGACGAGATAGGTCAGCTCGCCCGAGCGGACATCGAGGTCGATGCCGTGGAGGACGGTGATGGTCTGCTGGCCAGCCTTGAAATCGCGGGTGACACCGCGTGTGCAGATCGCCGCTGCGGGATTGCAGCCGCCGATGGCGCTGGTGTCGAGGAGAACGCCGCTCACCTGAACACCGACGCGGGTTCTGTCCGCAGGACATTGCGCAGCGCCAGCCAGCCCGTCAGCGCGAGGATCAAAGCGACGGCGACAAGGCTGATGAGCGGGATCTGCCAAGGGATGTAGAAACCCTTGAAGGTCGGGTTGGCGGAAAAGCTCCAGATGAACAGGACGGTTCCGACCACGCCCAGGCCGTATCCGATCAGGCCCACTAGCCCTGCCTGCGCGGCGACCATCCGGCCGATCTTGGCATTGGTGACGCCGATCGCCTTGAGCGCGCCGAACTGCTTGATGTTGTCGCGGATGAACAGGCTGAAGGTCAGCCCGACGATCGCCACCCCGACGATGAAACCGAGTGCGACGGTGATCCCGAAGTTAAGTGGGATGCCGGTATTCTGGATGATGAAGTCTACCCCGTCGCGGGCGAACTGGTCGCGGGTTCGCGCCCTCAGGCCCGTCGCAGCTTCGATACGGGTGGCGAGTTCGCCGGCGGTGACGCCCGGTGAGGCGCCGACGAGAACGAAAGACAGGCGGTTGCGCGTGCCGGGCACATAGCGCAGCGCCTGGCTATACTTAGTGTAGAGCGTGACCTGGCTGGTAAAGCTCGGGATCGCATCGGCGACCGCGCGGATCACCGCACGCTGGTCGTTGAGTTCGAGCCTCTCTTCGATCGGGCTGCGGCCATCCTCGAACAGGCGGGCAACGCCCACATCGTCGATGATCACACTATCCGGCTGCGACAGGACGTCGGCGCTGCCGGTGACCATGCGCAGGGGCAATCCGATGAGCGTCGCATCGTCCACCCCTACGATGGAAACTCCTTCCAGATCCCCGTCGCCCGACCGGACAGAAGCACCGGCGCGCAGGTGGGGGACCGCCCATTCGACGCCGGGGACGCTGCGCACCCTGTCGAGCGCGGTCGACGCCATCGGGTAATTGACGTCGGTCGTCCGGCTGACCTCGTCCATCACCCAGACGTCGGCGGTGGGGACGTTGTAGACGGAGCTGGCGCCGCGCTCGATCAGATTGACGAAGATCGTGAGCTGCTGGGTTATCAAAAGGGTCGAGAAGGCGATCCCGAAGACCAAGCCATAGAATTTCTGCCCGTCGCCCGTTAGCATACGGATCGCGATCCAGATCATGGCCCCGCTTGCCTTCCCATGGCGACACGGCCATTACTGAACGCAAGTGTTCAACTGAACGGAGCCGTTCATTTTGTCAAGCGAAGAACCCGCGCGAAAGGGCCGGCCGACCGACGTGGCCAAGTATGAGGCGATCGTTGCCGCGGCCGGACAGCAGTTCTTCGATCGGGGATTCGCAGCCGCTTCGATCGAGCAGATCGCGGCGGATGCAGGCGTGTCCAAGGTGACCGTCTACAACCACTTCGGCGACAAGCGGGCCTTGTTCGTCGCGGCGGTCGAGAGCGAATGCGAGCGGCTGCGCGGACATTTCGATATTGGCGACCTGCCACGCGGGAGCCTGCGGACACGCCTTCATGCGATCGGCGAGGCCATGGTCGCGTTTCTTTCGCGACCGGAAATGGTGCAGTTCGATCGCCGGATCGCTGCCGAAACCGAGCACGAACCCGAAGTCGGCGCGGCCTTTCTGGCTGCCGGTCCGCATCGCATGCGCCAGGCCTTTGCCGGCCTACTGAAGGCAATGGCCGACGCGGGCGAACTTCGGATTCAAGACCCGGTCCTCGCCGCCGAGCAATTCGCGTCCATGTGCAAGGGCATGGGGGACCTCGAGCGACGCTTCGCATTCCCCGCCGATCCCGAGCTTGACCGCCGCCGTATCGATGGCGCCGTCGAAGTGTTTTGTCTTGCCTACGCCAAGGATTGCGATTGAGCGTACGATTGCAGCCTTTGGTAATCATCTGCGGGCCGCCCAAGAAGGCACGGGAGGGCAAGAAGTGACCATCGCGGCCTCCCCGGATCAGAACGAAACGCCCAACAGCAATTCGTCCGCTGCAGACGCCGCAGGTGCGTTTTCCACCGGTCGGCGCGTCTTTGTCATCGGTGCAACTGGCACGATCGGTCGTGCAACAGTGCGGTCGCTGGTTGAACGCAAATACGAGGTGGTCTGTCTGACACGCGCGCATGCAGGGCCGGGCGGCACAATGGACCGAAGTGCGATCGCCGAACTGCTCTCCGGCGCCACCGTTCGAATTGGCGACCCCACCGACCCTTCATCGCTGATGGCCGATGGACTTGCAGGCGAATCATTCGATGCTGTGATCAGTTGTCTCGCATCGCGAACGGGCAGGCCTGGAGATGCGTGGGCGATCGACTATCGTGCGCACATGGGAGCGCTGGCCGTCGCCAAGGACGCGCGCATCCCCCAGTTCATCCTGCTTTCGGCCATTTGCGTGCAGAAGCCGCGTCTCGAATTCCAGAAGGCGAAGCTCGCCTTCGAAAAGGAACTGGTGAACTCCGGCCTGACCTATTCGATCGTTAGGCCGACTGCGTTCTTCAAGTCGCTGTCGGGCCAGATCGACCGGGTAATGAAGGGGAAGCCGTTTCTACTATTTGGCGATGGAAAGTTGACGGCCTGCAAGCCGATCAGCGATGCCGACCTCGGCAGCTATCTGGCCGAGTGTCTGCTCGACGAGACCCGCCACAACCGGGTCCTGCCAATCGGAGGCCCGGGTGAAGCGATCACACCGCGTCAGCAAGGCGAAGCGATCTTCGAACTGCTCGGACTCCAGCCGCGCTTCCGGCATGTGCCCGTCAAGTTGCTCGAGGCGATTATCGCGGCATTGAGCTTTCTCGGAAAAGTATCGCCAGCGCTGGCGGACAAAGCCGAACTTGCGCGCATCGGGCGATATTATGCGACCGAGTCCATGCTCGTCTTCGACCATGCGACCGCAGCGTACGATGCGGCCGCTACGCCATCGACCGGGGACGATACGCTGTTCGACCATTATCGCACTCTGATCGACGGCGAAACCGAGATGGAACGGGGCGACCATTCCGTTTTCTAGCGTAGGGGGAGTTCTCGGCCGCAACTCACGGCGCCTTTCAGCAGATAGTCCCATCGGATGCTGAAAACGGACTTAGTCTCAACCCGCGAATGCAAATTGCGCTTCAAACTGTGGAGACTGATACCTCCCCCAATCCACTGAAGCGCGCGCGAGCAACTTGCTTCCCTGAGACTGGATGCACACCCGTGATCGCCCCGCTCGAGATCCACCAGCCTGCCTGCGGCATGATGCCACGCTCTAGCAAGTTTTCGAACAGGAACGCCGCTGCGCCGAATGGTCCATCGAGCATCGTCGCAGTCGTTGCCTGCCCCACGATTGAACCGTCGATCTCCATCGAGACTTCGACTTGGTCAAGGTCCGCCCAGAGATCGAACGGGACCGTCGGACCCAGAAGAAGGCCGGCGTTGTTGCCATGGTCCGAAATTGTGACGCAGGGTCCGTCAGCATTGATTGCAGCATATGGCGACGAAGCTATTTCAATGCCAATGCGGACTTCATCGATCCACCGGACCGCGTCTTCGCGTGACGCCGGCACAGGGCCTTCGGTGACGCCGACGCGCAGCATAAATTCGGCTTCGACTGCCGCGAAGCCACCGTGGAAGATCCTGAACGGAGTCGGTGTAGTCCCACACGTTTCAATGGTGTCTGCGAAAACGGGCCCGGAAAGGCGATTGGCGCCCAGAAGCAGGTCCTCAGGCGAATTGATCTTCCCGACCTTCCAGCCGCCGAGCGCACGGTTCCAGATCGAAAGCGCGCTGTCCTGGATGCGGTATGCAGCACCGAGGTCGGCAGGTCGCTCTCCCGGATAGCGTTCGAGTACAGTGCCGCTGCGTCGCGCATCGACGAACGCTTGTGCGATTTCGCACGCTTCGACTGTCACTCGATCCATCCCCACTGCTTGATGCAGCGGCGGTTTTGACGAAAAAGGAAACCGGTGTCAAAAGGGATTTTACGTGGCGCTCGGCCGATTCTGCCGAACATTCCGCGCGATTGTGGGGGACGGCGCATCGAAGGATGCTCCCATCCTTGGGAGCAGTGCTAAGGAAGCGCCATGGCCAGTTCCAACAAGACACCGACGATCAACGACGTGGCTCGTGTGGCAGGCGTGTCGAAGAAGACCGTCAGCAGAGTGATCAACCGGTCGGCGCTCATCAAGAAGGACACGCGCGAAAAGATCGAGGCTGTCATCGCCGACCTTGGATACGTCCCGAATCCGCAAGCGCGGGCCCTAGCCTTGCGGCGGAATTTCCTGCTTGGTCTGCTGCACGACAACCCGAATGCGCAGACAGTGCTAAACTTCCAGGAAGGTGTGCTCGATGCCATTCGCACAACCGAGTTCGCTCTCGTCGTGCGGCCAGTGGATCGCCATTCACCCAAAATGCTCGACGACATTCGCCACTTCCTTGAGCAGCAACGCCTCTATGGAGTGCTAATCCTTCCCCCGATCTCCGAGAACGACGAACTTGCGGCACTCTGCCGAGAGATGGGCTGCGGTTACGTCCGGATGGGATCGGCGATGCTCGACGATGAGGAACACGTCGTCGCATCCAACGACCGAGAGATGGTTGAAAGCGCGGTCGATTACCTCGTCGAATCGGGTCATCGGAAGATTGGACTTATCAAGGGGCCAGAGGGTTTCCGGTCTGCGTACGAGCGAGCAGAGGGTTTCATGGGGGCCATGCTAAAGCACGGGCTCGAAGTCGCGCCTCGTGCGATCGCTCAGGGAACATATCGCTTCGATTCGGGCGTGGTTGCGGCGGGGGAATTGCTCGATTCAAAGGATCGACCGACCGCGATTTTCTGCAGCAACGACGAGATGGCGGCCGGGGCCCTGCACGCCGCCCGGCAGCGCGACATTCACGTGCCCAGAGACCTGTCGATCATTGGTTTCGACGATTCACCGATTGCCGCCCATATCTGGCCCCCGCTGACTACAGTCGGGTGGCCGATCCGCGAAATGGGAAAGGCGGCGGCCCTCAAGCTTGTAGCTCCTGCCGACGAGGCGGCGCAGCGAGCCCGCTTCCCTGCTCAACTCGTCAAGCGGTTGTCGGTTGCCCGTCCGGCGGTAGAAAACTGAACTGCACGGTTGAAATGCAGTCCGGTTTCCCGCAAAAGGATTAATGACACCGGTTTCCTTCGGGCACTAAAGGCGAAGCCGGTCCAATTTTCAAAGTGGCTCACAGCGAGCCGGAGAGAGGCACAATGAAGATCGCGCTCGTCATCGAGAACAGCCAGGCCGCCAAGAGCAGCATCATCCAAGATGCGCTGGTCGCCGTAGCCGAACCGCTCGGCCACGAGGTGCACCATTACGGCATGTACACTGCGGAAGACGGGGCGCAGCTGACGTATGTCATGAATGGCCTGCTGGCTGGAATCCTGCTCAATTCCGGGGCAGCCGATTTCGTCGTTACCGGGTGCGGTACCGGGATGGGTTCCATGCTAGCATGCAACTCGATGCCCGGCGTGTTCTGCGGTTTGGTGATCGACCCGACCGACGCCTTCCTCTTCAGCCAGATCAACGACGGCAACTGCATGTCGATGCCTTATGCCAAGGGCTTTGGCTGGGCTGCGGAACTCAATCTGCAGGACTGCTACCGCAAGATTTTCGAGAACGAGGGCGGATCCGGTTATCCCAAGGAACGCGCAGAAATCATGCGCAAGAACCGCGGCATCCTGAAAGATCTGAAGGGGGCCGCCTGCCATGACATGCTGACCGTCCTCAAGAACGTCGATAAGGACCTTCTCCGGTCCGCTATCGCCGGAGACAGGTTCAGCGACCTTTTCTATGCCAACTCACAGGACACAGCTATCAGCGACTATCTCCGTTCGGTCTGATTGGTTCGCAGGGGGAGGCTGGCATGGCAGACAGTCCGTTCGACCTGACGGGTCGCAAGGCAATCGTGACCGGCGCAAACGCCGGGATCGGACAAGGCATCGCCGTCGCATTGGCCAAGGCCGGTGCCGATGTTGCGCTCGTCGGGCGCAGTTCTGCAGCTGAGACGCGTGACCTCGTCGAAGCCGAGGGCCGTCAGGCCATAGAGATCGCTGCGGACCTGTCTTCAATCGGACCAGTGTCGGACGTGGTCGCGCAAGCGGTCGACGCGTTCGGCAAAATAGACATCCTGGTCAACAACGCCGGTATCATCCGCCGGGAAGACGCGCTCGATTTCTCCGAAGCGGATTGGGATGCCGTAGTCGATACGAATCTCAAGGTCCTGTTCTTCCTGTCGCAGGCGGTGGGTCGGCACATGGTCGGCTGGGCAAGCCAATCCGGTGAGCGGGGCAAGGTCATCAACATTGCATCGATGCTGACCTTCCAGGGTGGCATTCGCGTGCCGAGTTACACCGCATCGAAGAGCGGCGTCGGCGGACTCACCAAACTGCTTGCCAATGAATGGGCCTCGAAAGGCATCAACGTGAACGCCATCGCACCCGGATATATTGCGACCAACAATACCGCGGCTCTGCAAGCCGATGCCGATCGCAGCCGTCAAATTCTGGAGCGCATTCCCGAGGGGCGCTGGGGCGATCCGTCGGACATCGGGGGCGCCGCAGTTTTCCTCGCGAGCCGTGCGGCTGACTACGTGCAGGGCCACATTCTTGCGGTCGACGGCGGATGGTTGGCACGATGACAATGGCGGGCGACCAGAAGCCGGTCGTCTGTTTCGGGGAGATGCTTCTGCGCCTCTCGCCGCCGATAGGAGTGCCGCTCTCGCGAACGGGTTCACTCGACCTTGCCGTCGGCGGGGCAGAGGCAAATGTCGCCATTGCTCTTTCCGGACTGGGACGCCCATCCCGTATGCTCACCGTGCTTCCCGACAACGCTCTTGGCCGCCGTGCGATTGCCTCGCTTGGTGAAGCGGGCGTCGACACCGGCTACATCAGGCATGCGCGGGGCCGGCTAGGCCTCTATTTCTTCGAACCTCCGTCGGGTCCGATTGGCGGTCGAGTAACTTATGACCGCGCGAACAGCGCATTTGCCAATGCGCGCGGCAGTGATCTGGATTTTACCGGTGCTCTCGATGGCGCGGGTCTGTTGCATCTGTCAGGCATAACACCTTCACTAGGTCCCGCGGGATCTGACTTGGCGCTGGCAGCCGTCGCGGCCGCAAAGATCGCCGGAGTGCCAGTGTGCTTCGACGGAAATTACCGCGCCAACCTGTGGGTTTCTTGGGACAGCAACCCGCGCGAAATCCTGACCCGATTGGTTGGCGATGCGACAATCCTGATCGGCAATCATCGCGATATTTCCCTGCTTTTGGGCAAGACGTTCTCAGGAGAAAGTCCCGACCGTCGACGCGAAGCGGCCGAAGCGGCATTCGTGGCTTTCCCCCGCTTACAGGTAATCGCTTCTACCGCTCGCCATGTCGAAAGCGCGACCGCGCAACGGCTGGCCGGTCGCGTGGATTCGCGCGACGATCACTGGCAGACCCACGAAGTCCGCATCGATCCAGTCGTCGACCGCATCGGAACCGGCGACGCCTTTGCCGCCGGCGTCGTGTTCCGGTGGCTCGACGGCGGCAACGCGCGTGCCATGGCCGAGACCGGCCTCGCGCTCGCCGCAATTAAACATGGCATCATCGGCGATTCACTCTGCGTGACCCGTGACGAGCTCGATGCATTCGATCCTACCGGGGCCGATGTCAGTCGCTGACCTGATCAGTCGGCGAGCCATGTTGGCTGGATCTGCCGGTGGAGGGCTGGCGCTCGGCGCACCGCTTCTCGCTGGCCCTCGAGAACCCCGCGCGTTGGCCTGGCGCGGCATCGTCGATCGTGGCACTCCGGCGTTTCTCGGTATTCGCTATGCGCGTGCGGCGCGCTTTGCAGCCCCCGTCCGCGAGTCCCTGCCGACATCGCATTCGCGGGCCGACCGGTTTGGACCGCTCGCGCCCCAAATCCGCCCAATCACACCCGAAATCAGCGAAGACTGCCTGTTCCTCAATATCTGGACACCCGATCCGGACTCTCGCGCAGCGCGTCCGGTAATGGTCTACTTTCACGGCGGGGCATACAACTGGGGCTCAGTAACCGATCCGGTAACGCAAGGCCCCTACCTTGCAGCAAGCGAAGACGTCGTAGTGGTCACGGTCAATCATCGCCTCAACATGTTCGGTTATGGGTGGCTGGCCCCACTCGGCGAACGATTTCGCGACAGCGGCAACTTGGGACAACTCGATCTTGTCTGCGCGCTGGCATGGATCCGAGACCACATCGGCGCTTTCGGTGGCGATCCCGGACGCGTGATGGTTTTCGGTCAATCGGGCGGAGGAGCGAAGATCGCGACACTGATGGCGATGCCCGCTGCCAAGGGGTTGTTTCATGCGGCTGCGACGATGAGCGGCCAGCAGGTGACGGCGCAAGGTCCGATCAACGCATGGAAACGCACGCAGGCGCTCCTCAACCATCTCGGTCTCTCTGAGGCCGACGTGGAAAGCCTCCTGACCCTGCCGGTCGAACGGCTACTTGAAGGTTTGCAGACGCGCGATCCCATCCTCGGCGGAGGGATCTACTTCGGGCCGACGCTCGACATGAAGAACCTCCTGCGGCACCCCTTCTGGCCCGATGCAGCGCCGCAATCCCGGGATATCCCGATGATCCTAGGCAACACGACCGATGAAACGCGCGCGTTCATCAGCCCCAAGGGACCGGTTTTAAGCGGGCTAGACTGGTCGAACCTCGCTGATCGACTGGCTCCGCAGATTCGCATCGACCTTAAGCCCGAATGGGTGGTCGAGCAGTATCGGCAACACTTTCCCGAATGGTCCGCGACCGAAGTGTTCTACGCTGCGACGACCGACGGGCGCAGCTGGCCTGGACAATGGATCGAAGCAGACGAACGCGCACGCGCTGGTGCAGCCCGGACATGGGTCTATCAACTGGACCGTCCCAGTCCAATCGACCCGGACCGAGGAGCAGCGCATACCGACGACCTACCTTATGTTTTCGGAACACTGGATGCTGAGGGTAGTTTTTCGGGAACCGGGGAACGAGCGCGAGAAATTAGTCGGGCAATGATGGGCGCATTTGCAGGGTTGGCCCGTACTGGAGCGCCGAATCTTCCTTACTGGAAGCCCTACCGCCTTCCCGAGCGCCCCACCCTGATGATCGCAGAGGACCGCATCATTACCGAGAACGATCCGCGCGGGTGGCAGCGCGAACTCTGGTCCAAGGCTCCTTACATCCAGCCGGGCAGCTAGGATCTGGGCTCAGGGGCCTGACTTCGCAGCGACCGGATACGCGATTATTATCGACAGGGGCTCATTACCGATCTGACGAATACCGACATTCGCTCCCGTGTAGAGATAGGCCGCCATTCCAGCAGTGATCTCACTTTCCTTGCCGTCGGATGTCACTACCCCCTTGCCGGCCGTCACGTAATACACCTCGTCGTGCGCAATCGGGTGCTCCCCGATCGCTGCACCAACATCAAGCACCCGTCGCCGAAACTCCATGGTGCGCGGCTGCGGAGCAGCGTCGCTGATGCGATAAGCGGTCGACATGCCGATTGCGCCGTGCGGCGGAGCCTCGCGCACCACTGTCTCAGCCTCGTCGATCACCACCATTGGCGGGGCCTGCATCAGCAGGAGGATTGGCCAAAGCAAGTCAGTTTCTCCCGCTTCGCATTGCACGGTCGCGCGGTGACAGGTGCTCTTGCGCACCGACCTTTTGTCCCGGGTACATGCCCGATTTCGGAGTCATCGTGCCGATATCCCAGTCGGCAGCAACGAAGCGCGCGGCAGTTGCCTCGATCATGGGATACCCTCCCACTTCGCTCTCGTCGTCGATAATGTCGCCGCGGCCCTCCGCGATGAAGAAAAGGACGCGGATTTCCTCGCTACCCCGGTCCCATGGCCGCGCACCGACGGTTGCCAAAAGGGTAGTCTCCACGGCTTCGCTTGGCAGGACGTCATAGCCCTCGATGCTGGCTAGCGGCGCGGCGGCTTCGATGAGGCGAGCCCCGGTTTCGCCATAGCGACCGAACATTGGAAGCGCCTTTCCGTGACGGTCTACCGCGCGGTTATCCTTTCCGTAATAGGCCAGGTCGCCCACGCCGCCCAGCATCAGGAATGGCAGCCCCTCGTTGGTGTCGTTACCTCCGCGCATAACGTTGCCGATCGCAGTGATCTCCCCCGTAACTGGTTCATGTCCTGCCCATTCGAGATCCATCAGGTTGTAGTGCACCGCACGGTGCTGCGGATTGTAGATGAGGTTGTTGACCATGAGGACCTGCGCGCCCCCCTTTACCAAGGGGCTGCGCTCGACATTGTGAGCCCACACATTGCGATCGAAGACGATTCCGGTAGCGTTGTCGTGGATCAGCGAACCCTTCGAATGCTCGCCCTTAGGATGACTCGAATCAGCGAGGCCTTCGGCTGCAAGATTCCGTCGGAAGACGATATCGTGGCTGGTCCCCGCTCGCCATTCCGCCACCGTATTGCCGGTGAAACGAGGTCCGGAAGCGGACATGTTTTCGTCCAGTGCCCACAAGAATGTGCAGTTCTCTACGACAACGCGCGCCGCTGCGGCAGTCGAGAAGGCGTCCGCCTCCCACCCGCTGCGCTTCACCTGGCCGTCGGCGCCCGTGATGACCCTTATATGCTGCATTTTGACGTCGTGGGTTTTTACATCGATACCGCCGCGCAGGATCGTAATGCCGGGCGAAGGAGCCGTCTGACCGGCGATTGTGACAAATGGCTCAGTGATCGAGATGGTGCTGCGCTGAAGGTCGATCGCACCCCCGACTTCGAACACAATGATGCGCTTCCCCTTGGTTGCCAAGGCCGCCGCGAGACTTCCCGGACCATCCTTTGCGAGCGTCGTGACACGGACAACCTGCCCCCCGCGACCGCCTTCGGTCGGATCTGCAGGGTGGGCAAGAGCGCCGCCAGCGCTAACAATAATTGTCAGTAAAACCAACGTGATACGCGTCAAAAGGGAATGCATTTCGGCCTCTCTCCCATGCTTGTGCCTTCAACTTGACAGAGCGGGCGCACTGAGGCAATGATAAATGACACCGGTTACCAAAATCGGGGTTGGAGAGTCGGATGCATACCGGGGCCACTTTTCGCGCCCCGCAAGGAAACCGGTGTCACCGACCCCGCTGCATAAGGGGAGGTTTGCATGGCTAGCGTGCGTACGGTTTCGCGAATGAAGTGGGCTTTGTTGCTGGGCGGTGCCGTCCTCACGCCTCAGGCAGCCTGGGGTCAGGAAGCAACTGCAACTGCCACTGCCGATGTCGAGGCGGAAGAAAACGTCATCGTCGTGACGGGCTTCCGCGAATCGCTCCAGGCCGCGCTAAACGTGAAGAAGAACAGCGTATCCGCGGTCGACGTCATCGTTGCCGAGGACATCGCGAAGTTCCCCGACCAGAACCTCGCGGAGTCGCTCCAGCGCATACCGGGCATTTCGATCCAACGGGACGGCGGCGAGGGTCGCGCAATAACAGTTCGCGGCCTCGGCGCGCAGTTTACCCGTGTGAGGGTGAACGGGCTTGAGACGATCGCTACTTCCACCGATGGCGCGAGCTCGAACCGCGATCGCGCGTTTGACTTCAATGTGTTCGCATCGGAGCTCTTCAGCAGCTTGGTCGTTCATAAGACGGCCGAAGCCAGCCTCGATGAAGGCTCGCTTGGGGCGGTCGTCGACCTCAACACCGGGAACCCGCTTGCAGGCAAGGCTGGACTCACCGGCGCGCTCTCACTGGTGGGTAGCTACAACGATCTTTCCGACAACGTAGGACCGCGCGTTGCCGGACTGCTCAGCTGGCGTAACGACGCCGGTACGATCGGTGGTGCCGTCTCGGTCGCCTATTCGAAGACCAACACGCTCGAACTAGGCAACAACACCGTTCGCTGGGCGCAGGCACGCTTCGACAGCGTGAACGGAACACCCTGTTTCTACACAAGCGCAACCAGCACCACGCCTTCTCCCAATACTGGTGGGACCTATCGCCCAAGCGCCGTGTGCGATCAGGCAGCGCTCGCGTTTCACCCCCGCATTCCCCGCTATGGCGAGATCGGTCATGACCGTGAGCGGCTCGGTGTGACCGGCTCACTCCAAATCGCCCCCACCGACACGACGACCATCTCGCTCGACGGTCTGTTTTCCCGGTTTACGGAAGATCGTGAGGAAAAATGGGGCGAAGTCCTCCTCCGTTCGCTCGAGCGGTCGATCGACGTAGTCAATCCGACTTATGACGCCAACGGCAACATGATCTCGGCGACTCTCAACGACGCCTACGTCCGGATGGAGCATTACCTCCGCCAATCGTCGACCGAATTCTATCAGCTCGGCGGAAAGCTAGAGCAGGAACTCGGTGATTCCTTCCGCATCACCGCTCTCGGCGGTATCTCGAAATCCAACGCCGATATCCCCGTGGAAACGACAATCGTTTTCGACGATCGCGATTCGCAGGGATACAAGTTCGACTATACGGATATGGCATTCCCGTTGCTGTCGTTCGGAACTCCGAGCGTGACCAGTCCGTCTACGTTCCAGCTCGCAGAAATCCGCGATCGCCCCTCCAACGTCACCAATCGCTTCAAGACCGCCCAGTTGCGTACCGAATGGGACATTGCAGAAGGCTTCACGGTAAAGGCAGGCGCGGTGTGGCGGCGGTTTGATTTCGCCAGTGAAGCCTTTCAACGCGATACGGTGGTCTGCGGCAACGGCGGCACGAGCCTCGTAACGAGTACGTCCGGAACAATCGCCTGTTCGCCATCAAGCCTGTTTGGCCCAACCGCAGTCTACGGTTTTCCGGTTACGGAGGCGCTTTCGGAGCTCTTCACGTTGGGCAACGCGGGTCAGCCTAGCGGAACGACCACGGAATGGCTCATCCCCAACCTAGAAGCGACCACCGCGTTTACCGGACTATATGGCCGCACTCCGCGGGTCGATGCGGGCAACACCAGGCAAGTCCGTGAAACCACCAAGGGAGGATACTTCCAGTTCGATTTCAAGGGTGACCTATTCGGCCTTGAATACGCGGGCAACTTCGGAACTCGCTACGTTAAGACGATCCAGTACTCGCAGGCATCGAACGGCGTGAACGTGCGCCGGACCTACGATGACTGGCTGCCATCGGGCAACATCGCATTCTATCCGACGGAAGACCTCATCGTGCGCGGGGCGGTCGGCAAGGTGATGACCCGGCCATCTCTGGGGAATCTCAATCCCGCGGGTTCCGTCGACGGGTTCAATTTGCGAGCGACTTTCGGAAATCCGTTCCTCAATCCTTACCGGGCGACGAATTTCGACGCTTCGATCGAATGGTATTTCGCTCCGCAGGCCATCCTTTCTGTTGCTGGCTTCATCAAGAAGATCGTCAGCTTTCCCGTTTCAGGGTCCTATCTCGCGACGTTACCGCAACTAGGTCTCGACCGAAGTGCTTTGGCGACCAGTTCTCCCGCCTACATCAATTACGATCCGGGCCAGATTTACGTCGTTTCCTCGCAGATCAACGGCGAAGGGGCCACGCTCAAGGGCGTGGAACTTGCCGCACAAATACCGTTCAGCGCATTCACCGAAGCGGGCGTCATCAAGAATTTCGGCATTCTCGCCAATGCGACATTCATCAGTTCGGATGCCGATTACACCGTTCAGGGTCCTGCAGTCGTCCCCGGAGGCCCGCTGGTCACGACGACGCGCAACGCGACGCTCTTCGGCGTTTCCAAGCGAGCATACAACGGTACGCTCTATTACGATGACGGCCGGTTCAGCGCTCGTGTGTCGGCGAGCTATCGGAGCCGCTACATCGACGCTAACTCGGGCACCGGAAATATCTTTGAAGGGTACGGCGCAACAACCAATATCGATGCGTCGATGCGGTACAAGCTCCTCGAATGGCTGGAGCTTTCTGTAGAAGGAAACAACCTGACCGACGAGTATCGCTATCGCTTCACAGATTTCGATGCTGACCGGAACTACGAGAACAACCATTTCGGCCGCACCATCCTGTTTGGTGCGCGGGTCAAGTACTGATCATTTTCCAATAGACGTCGAGCGAGCGAGGCCCGTGCATGAGGAATGATCGCAGATCTATCCTTGGCGCGGGTCTCGTGCTTTCGATCCTGGGTACAAGTAGGGTTTCGGCACAAACTGCTCCGCCATCCGTAAGCGGAGCATCGCCGCCTGGCTTGCCCCAGCCGGTCGAGACGATCGACCTGTGGCCAGGTGGCGCGCCCGGAATGCCTGCATCGCGCCCCATCGAACAGGTGACCGAACGGTCTGACGACACGCTTGTGACCGATCGAGCGGTGGCGGGCATTGCTGTGCCGCGCATGGCCGTGTTCCGACCGGACCGCCCCAATGGTGCCGCGGTCCTGCTCATCCCGGGCGGGGGCTATCGTCACGTCGTCGTCGACAAGGAAGGCTATGAAATGGCGCGCTGGCTGACGGCGCGCGGGTTCGCTGCGTTCGTGCTGTTCTATCGCCTACCTTATGATGGTTGGGCGGCGGGCCCGGACGTCTGTCTGTCGGATGCGCAAAGAGCAATGCGGCTGATCCGCTTCAAGCATGACGACTATGCCGTGGATCCAGAACGGGTCGCAGCAATGGGCTTTTCGGCCGGCGGCCACTTGTGCGCTGACCTCGGCACTCGTTTCGCGGCCCAGACATATCATCCCATAGACGACGCGGACAAGCTGAGTGCGAAGCCCGTCTGCGCGGCACCGATCTATCCGGTTGTGTCCATGCGCCTGCCAGAAGCGCATCCCGGCTCGCGCGAGCGACTGCTTGGCGCGAACCCAACACCGTCGCTCGAAACTACGCATTCGCCCGACCGCAACGTTCCGAAGGATGCACCGCCGTTCTTTATCCTCCACGCAGAGGACGACGATGTGGTTCCCGTCGAGAATAGCCTGCTCCTGCGCGCCGCACTGAAGGCGCGCGGCATTAGAACTGAGATGCATCTGTTCGAGCACGGCGGGCATGGCTTCGGTTTGCGAAAGGCGACTGGGAAACCGGTTGAGGCATGGCCGAACCTCTGGCGGGCTTGGTCCCGCAGTTGCGGCCTAGGTTGATGCGCAGCGACAGGCGCACCCTCATTGCCGGAGCCGGCGCCTTCGGCGTCGCGTCGGTCGCGGCGCGCAGTCAATTGGCGTCCGCCACGCCCACTTCCGCGCCAAAGGGAATCGTTCAAGTCAGGCGCGGGTTCGACAACCAGCGTATTCCCGATCTCGGCGACGGGACATTCCTCAATCCAGTGCTTTCCGGCGACCGGCCCGATCCGGCAGTGCTCAAGGACGGGGACGATTACTACGTCACGTTCTCTACCTTCGACGCCTACCCCGGACTGACGATCTGGCATTCACGAGACCTGGTGAACTGGCGTCCGTTGAAACCCGCACTTCATCGCAACATCGGGTCAGTATGGGCTCCCAGCCTCCACAAGGATAGCGGGCGGTATCTTCTCTATATTCCGGTCAAGGCCGAACCGCAGAACGACATTTTCGCGACGTGGGCCGACCGGGTCGAAGGACCGTGGAGCGATCCTGTTCCACTGGGTCTGCCTAACCATATCGACCCGTGTCACGCGGTGGCCGAGGACGGCAGCAAGTGGCTATTCCTGTCGGGCGGTGACCGCGTGCGACTGTCGGACGACAACCTCTCGCTCGCGGGTGAAGTTGAGCATGTCTACGATCCGTGGCGCTATCCGTCCGACTGGATCGTCGAGGGGTTCTCGCCCGAAGGGCCCAAGATCCACCAGGTCGGCGAGTGGTACTACATGATCACGGCCGTCGGGGGTACGGCCGGGCCACCGACGGGCCACATGGTCATCGCTGCACGGTCCCGCTCACTGCATGGTCCGTGGGAGCACCATCCGGGCAATCCGATCGTACGTACGAAGTCGATGGATGAGGCTTGGTGGTCACGGGGGCACGCATCGCTGGTCGAGGCGCCCGACGGCAGTTGGTGGTCCCTCTATCACGGCTTCGAGAACGGCTTCTGGACGCTCGGCAGGCAGTGCCTGCTCGACCCGGTTCGGTTCACTCCCGATGGCTGGTTCGAGATGACCGGCGGCGATCTGTCTCGACCGATCGCGAAACCAGCCGATGGCGATGTCCTGCCCCACGGCATCGCACTTACCGACGACTTCTCCGGGCCGCTGGCATTGGGAAGCAAGTGGGCCTTCTTCCGTCCCGCACCCGACGAAGCATCGCGCGTCCGGACCGAAGGCGGCGTCCTCCACTTCGCCGGCAAGGGCGATGCTCCATCAAGCGGGTCGCCACTGCTGCTCACAGCGGGCGATCGCAGCTACCGCTTCGAGTGCGACGTCGAGATCCCGCCGCACGGACGGGCCGGGCTCATCCTGTTCTACGACGACAAGCTCTATTGCGGTCTCGGCTTCGATATCGACCGTTTCGTCACTCATCAGTACGGGATCGAGCGCGGGCGGCCGGTCAATCCGCACGGCAGCCGCATGCGCATTCGCGTGACGAACAATCGCCATATCGTGACCTACGACACCAGCGGTGATGGCGGCAAGACATGGCATCGCTTCGACCGTGGAATGGAAGTGTCGGGTTATCACCACAACGTTCGTGGAGGCTTCCTCATGCTTCGGCCTGGCCTCTACGCCGCAGGGCCCGGCGCTGCAAAGTTCCGCGATTTCCGCTTTACCGCGCTGGATGACGGACAGGAGTTTATCGCCGGATGACTGCATTCCATGCCACGCGGCGGGGACTGATCGGGGGCGCAATATCGCTGGGAGCGATCGCGGCCCTGCCTGCATGCAAACCTGTCATGTCCGGGCTTCTGACAAGTGCAGACGCGCATCCGGCCGACTATCCCACGGTTAGCGCGGTCGAGTTCATGGGCCGTTATCTGTCTGAAAAGACCGATGGGCGCATCGGCATCAAGGTGTTCGCAGGCGGACAGCTCGGGAATGAAACCGACACTCTCGAGATTACGAGCTTTGGCGGGATCGACTTCAACCGGGTAAACTTTGCGCCGCTCAATTCGACCGAGCCGATGACCCTGCCGTTTTCGCTGCCATTTGTGTTCGATTCAGTCGACCACATGCGGCGCGTCGTCGACAGCGAAGTGGGCGACGAAGTCCTCGCGTCTATGGAGAAGCACGGGCTCATCGGCCTCGCCATTTACGATTCCGGAGCCCGCAACTTCTACAATGCGCGGCGGCCGATTGTGACCCCAGAGGACATGCAGGGCCTGAAGATGCGGGTGCCCGCATCGGACCTTTATGTCGCCATGGTCAATGCACTTGGCGCGAACGCGGTGCCTATCCCGTTCGGCGAAATCTACCAGTCGCTTGCACAAGGCGTGATCGACGGCGCGGAGAACAACTGGCCGACTTTTCTTGGGGAGCGACACTACGAAGTTGCGAGCTACCTAAGCCTGACGGGCCATCTGTTGACGCCGGAAGCCTTCGTGATGAGCAAGATCGGTTGGGACAAGCTCTCCCTGCCCGATCAGGCGCTGGTGCGCGAGGCTGCCAAGGCTTCGGTCGTCGAGATGCGGCGCCTGTGGGACCGCCGGGTAACCGAGGCAATGAACACGATCGCCCAATCGAAAGTGCAAGTGAACGAGATGGACCAGGCACCGTTCGCTGCGCTCATGCGCCCGGTCTGGGACCAATTCGTTACGAGCAGCGAACAGAAATCCGTGGTGGAACGAATTCTCGCCATGAGGGAGGCATGACCATGGCAGACACGGTATCCCGCTGGCTGATAGGCTTCGGCGCGGCGGGGCTGCTGGCCATGACAGCGATCGTGGGATGGCAAGTCTTCGGGCGATTCATTCTGGATGCCAGCCCGTCATGGACCGAGCAGGCTTCGCTGATCCTGATGATCTGGTATGTCATGTTCGCGGCCGCAGCCGGGGTCCACGAAGGGTTTCACATCCGAATCGCCCTGCTGGAGGAGAAGCTGGGTGAGCGGGCCAAGCCGATCCTTCGCCTGGTGGCCTTGGTTGTCGCCCTCCTGGGCCTTGTCCTGCTGGTGTATGGACTTCAGCTGTGCTGGCTGGTGCGCGGAAACGTGGTCCCATCGCTCGGGATAAGCCGTTCGGTCGCCTACATCCCGCTGCCTGTCTCAGGGTTGCTCATGGCACTGTTCGCGCTGCCACAGATCATGAGCGGAACCCATCCCGTGGAGCCTCATGGTGAAGAGGAGACACACTGATGGAACTACTGGTCCTGTTCGGTGTGCTGTTCCTTCTGCTCCTGATCGGAGTGCCAGTGGGATATTCCCTCTTCGGCTCGGCATTGGCTTGCTTCCTTGCCATGGGCATCCCGCCGATCGTGGCGGTGCAGCGCATCGCCTCGGGCATCAGCGTATTTACCCTGATGGCGATCCCGTTCTTCATATTCGCGGGAGACCTGATGTACCGGGCGGGCATTGCCGAGCGGCTGGTGCGAGTAGCGGATGCCGCCGTCGGCCGGGTCAGAGGTGGTCTTGGCATCGTCGATGTCGGGGCTTCGATGATGTTCGGCGCGGTGTCCGGTTCGGCCATCGCCAGCGCCTCTGCCATAGGATCGACGATGGTGCCCCTGATGAAGGACAAGGGCTACCCTGGCGACTACGCTGTGAACGTGACCGTCACGGCTGCGATCGTCGGCCTTCTGATCCCGCCGTCGCACAACATGATCATCTATTCCGCCGCATCGGGCATCGGCGTGTCGATCGGCGACCTGTTCCTCGCGGGCGTGTTTCCGGGCCTGCTGACGGGCTTCATGCTGATGTTCATGGCATGGCTGGTGGCGCGCCGCCGAAACCTGCCGATGGGAGAGTTCCCCGGCTGGCGCGCATTCATCCGCGCCGCGGCCTATGCCATCCCCGGACTGATGACAGCAGTAATCATCATGGGCGGCATCCTCAGCGGGTTCTTCACCCCCACCGAAAGTTCGGCTGTGGCAGTGGTCTATACGCTGCTTGTCGGAACGCTTGTCTATCGCAGCCTGGGCTGGCGTGGCACCTGGGAGGCAGCGGGCAAGTCCGTGCGCACGGCTTCGATGGTGCTGTTCATCATCGCTGCGGCAACCGCATTCGGATTTACACTGGCGCTGCTAGAGGTGCCCGCGGCACTAGGCGCGTTGATCGGGTTCATCACTGAAAATCCGATTCTGACGCTGCTGGTCATCAACCTGATGCTGCTGGCCCTCGGGACCTTCATGGACATGGCGCCGCTGATCGTGATCACGACGCCAATCTTCCTTCCGGTGGCGATGGACGTGGGTGTCGATCCGGTTCACTTCGGGATCATCATGATGCTGAACCTGGGGATCGGTCTGGTTACACCACCTGTGGGATCGGTACTGTTCGTGGGCTCCGCGGTGGGCAAAATCCCGGTCACGACCCTCGTGAAGACGATCTGGCCGTTCTATCTTACGTTGATCGCAGCGCTCATCATCGTCAGCTACGTCCCGGCGCTGTCACTTTGGCTGCCAAGCGTCCTGGGTGGCGAGTGACGCCTAGAGAGTCACTCCCCGCTTCCAGACCGATATGACGCGCTGGCCGCTGCGTTCGGCGGCAGTCATCCGCCCACTTGCAACCTCGAGGACATAATCGGAGAACCTGTCGCTGACCGCCTCGGCCCCATCGGCCAATGCGCAGCCTGCGTCGAAATCAATCCAACCGGCCTTCGACAGGGCGAGCGCCGTGTTCGAAGACACTTTCACAGTCGGAACCGGGAAGCCGAGCGGTGTGCCCCGGCCGGTTGTGAAGAGGATCACCGTCGCACCTGCTGCGGCGAGCGCGGTCGACGAGACTGCGTCGTTGCCCGGTGCCTCCAGCAGCGTGACACCGGGCTCGCTGGCGGTGCCGCCATAGTGGATCACATCAGCGAGCGGTGCCTTGCCTGCCTTCTGCACCGCGCCGAGCGACTTTTCTTCAAGCGTCGTGATACCTCCAGCAATATTTCCCGGCGAAGGGTTTTCGGACACCGGCTCGCCCTGGTCGAGGAAGTAGCGCTTGAACCGGTTGAGCAGCATTCCTGCGGCCTCGAACACACGGTCCGACGTAGCGCGACCGAGCAATGCATCTTCGGCACCGAAGATTTCCGGTATCTCTGTCAGGATAAGCTTTCCGCCGCTCGCCGCGACCCGGTCGCTCAACCGGCCAAGCATCGGGTTCGCAGTAAGGCCGGACAGCGCATCCGAGCCACCACATTTGAGACCAACCGTCAAAGCAGAGGCAGGCGCCGGCCCGCGCCGTAGCGGGGCCAGTTCCTCCACCAACTCGTCGACCATAGCCATGGCGCGCGCCATTTCGTCACCGGGGTCCTGCGCCCGCATTACGCGGAGTTTCAGACGGCTCCGTTCGGGCACGAGCGCTACGAGATCGTCTAGCTGGTTCGATTCGCATCCCAGCCCGACAAGCACCACGCCTCCGGCATTGGGGTTATCGCAAAGAGCCGCAAGAACCGCTCGGGTGCCTGCAAGATCATCTCCTAATTGTGAGCAGCCATGGGGGTGCCCAAACCCAACGATCGCATCCACCTTTCCCGCGTGGCGCACCTGCGCCTCACGTGCGACCAGTTCGACGAGAGGTGCAACACAGCCCACAGTAGGTAGCAGCCAGATTTCGTTGCGCGTCGCATACCGTCCGTCCGCGCGCCGATATCCGAGCCACTGCCCAAGGGGCTTTGCCATGACCTCGCCCGGCGCAAGGTCGCTTGCGGCGTAGCTTTGTTCTCCGGCCAGAGCAGTTGCGAGGTTGTGGGAATGGACGTGAGCCCCGACCACGATCGAAGCGGTCGCTCGCCCGATTGGCTCCCCATACCGCACGACAGGCTCACCCGCAGAATGATCGACAAGGGCGAACTTGTGTCCTGAAGGGATGGCGTCTTGCAGGGACAACCGCTGGCCTGCGACAGTAACGACGTTCCCTGCCGCCAGATCGATGAGCGCGATCCCAACCGTATCGGCGTCATGGCATCGCCAGCAGTCCGGCATCAATGTGCGAAGCGCACCCTCTTCGTTCATTTGCCTGTCGTTGTCCTATTCGTGGAGTGCCGGTTGATCACTCCGGGAAATCATGCAATCCATCGCATTGACACCGGTTACCACAATCGCGCGGCCGCGACAACGAACGGCGAAAGTGCGCTCCGGCCCGCCTTTGAAAGCACACCCATGCCGCTACCTCTCACCCTCCACCCTGATCGTCTCTTGCCCGCTGACCCGAACACGCGCGCAATAGCGCAGGTGCTGTATCGCGAGGTTGCCGGACTTCCCATTGTCAGCCCACACGGGCACACCGATCCGCAGTGGTTTGCCAGCAACGAGCCCTTCGGCAATGCAACCGAGCTGCTTCTGGCGCCCGACCACTACCTGTTCCGCATGCTCTATTCGCAAGGCATCCGGCTCGAGGATCTTGGGATCGGCAGTCACAAAGCGGATCCGCGCGCGGCCTGGCGCATCCTTGCAGAGAATTTCCACCTGTTCCGCGGGACGCCAAGCCGGATGTGGCTCGACTGGGTGTTCGCCGAGGCGTTCGGCATCGATGTGCGGCTCGACGGCGAGACAGCCGATTTTTACTTCGACACAATTAGCGACGCGCTCCAGAGTGATGAATTCCGGCCTCGTGCCTTGTTCGACCGATATGGCATCGAGTTGCTGGCAACCACCGAAAGCCCACTGGACACGCTCGAACACCATCGGACCATGCGCGAGAGCAAATGGGCCGGTCGCGTCATTACCGCCTACCGCCCCGATCCAGTCGTAGATCCGGAATTCGAGGGTTTCTCCGACAACTTGAAACAGTTCTCCGAACTGACGGGGGAAGACTGTTTCGTATGGCAGGGCTATCTCGCGGCGCACCGCAAACGACGGTCATTTTTCGCCGAGATGGGTGCGACCTCGACTGACCATGGCCATCCCAGCGCCGCAACAGCGGACCTCTCGCAGATAGAGGCTGCAGCCTTGTTCGACAGGATCAAGGGCGGAGATGCGAGCGGAGCGGATGCCGAGTTGTTCCGTGCCCAGATGCTGACCGAGATGGCCGGGATGAGCCTCGATGACGGACTGGTGATGCAGATACACCCCGGTTCGTTCCGCAACCATAACCGCCACCTGTTCGAAGCCTTCGGCCGCGACAAGGGCGCCGACATCCCGACCCGCACCGACTACGTCCATGCCCTGCGCCCTCTGCTCGGAAAGTACGGCAACGAGGCAGGCCTCTCGATCATCGTCTTTACGCTGGACGAAAGCACTTATGCCCGCGAGCTCGCGCCGCTGGCGGGACATTATCCGTGCCTCAAGCTGGGTCCGGCCTGGTGGTTTCACGATAGCCCAGAAGGAATGCGTCGGTTCCGCCTGATGACCACCGAGACGGCAGGTTTCCAAAATACTGTCGGATTCAACGACGATACGCGCGCTTTCCTGTCGATCCCGGCTCGCCACGACGTGGCACGGCGGATCGATTGCGGCTTCCTCGCACAGCTGGTGGCGGAACACCGGATGGAGGATTGGGAAGCGGCCGAAACAGCCCGGGACCTCGCTTACAACCTCGTCAAGAAGGCCTATCGCCTGTGAGGCTTTGCACCAAGACTGCAGATTGCCTTCCCGATGACGTTTTACGCGGAGGTTACGATCGCGACAGCCAGGCGATCGGTATCGTCCATTTCGGGATCGGAGCCTTTCACCGGGCACACCAAGCTTGGTACACTGACCTCGCCCTCTCAGCGGGTGACCGAAACTGGCTGATTTGCGGCGTGTCCTTACGCTCACCCGCGGTGTCGGAGCAGATCAATCCGCAAGACGGCCTTTACACCCTGACTGAACGCACCGGCGACACGGCGTCGACGCGTTTGATCGGCGCGGTCCGCGAAGTCCTGTTCGCACCGAGCCAGGCCGAACAGGTCATCGCCCGGATTGCCGACAAGGCATGCCACATCGTTTCGCTGACAGTCACCGAGAAGGGATATGCGCGCGGCGATGGCAATCGCCTCGACAGGGCGAAGGCCCGTGAGACCTTCTATCCCCTGCTTGCAAGCGGCCTTGCTGCGCGCCGTGCCGCCGGATTGCCGGGCGTGACCATCCTGCCGTGCGACAACCTTGCCGACAACGGCGGTGTGCTGGCCGAGCTCGTTCGTCAGTGGCTGGAGACTGAGGATCCCGCGCTGCGAAAGTGGTTCGATAGTGAGTGTCGCGTTCCGTCGACGATGATCGACCGTATCGTTCCGCGCACAAGTGCCGCCGATCTTGGCCAGATCGAGGAGCGGATCGGTATGCAGGATGCAGGCGCCACCTTCACCGAACCGTTCAGCCAGTGGGTCATTCAGGACCACTTTGCAGGCCCTCGCCCTGTTTGGGAACGGCATGGCGCCAAAATCGTCGCAGACGTGACGCCGTACGAGACTGCCAAGCTCCGCATGCTGAACGGCGCTCACTCGCTGCTGGCCTATTGCGGACTTCGTGCAGGTTACGAATACGTCCACGAAGCGGTCGGCGATCCGGCGCTGCGCGAACTGGCCGAGTGCCTGATGCGCCGCGAAGCGCTGCCAACAATCTCGCCGGCAAAGGGGCAGGACCTCGCCGCATATGCCGATGCGCTCTTCCGCCGTTTCGCTGACCCCGCATTGCGCCATCGTCTCGACCAAATCGCCATGGATGGCACCCAGAAGATACCCCAGCGCTGGCTCGACACCATAGTAGACTTGTCCCGCAAAGGCCTCGACCACTCCGCCATTTCGACAGGTTTCGAGGCCTGGCTGTGGCATCTTAATGACCGCCGCTTCGTCAACGATCCCTTTGGCGCAGAACTAATGGGCCTCATGTCGAGCGGTGGCACGGCTCAAGTAGTCAAGCGCTGCCTTAGCGAGACGGAATCCGCTGACCCGATCTGGGCAGGTTACCGCCACGTCTCGCTTATGTAGACGGTCGCCCTCCGGGCGATTCTCTATCGATCGGCATTTCTTGTAATAACTTGGTGCCAGAAGAGGACTCACTCTCAACTCTCAACAAATTGATTTCGTTAGATTTCTGTTTTTGCGATCTTGAACTGAGCCCCGACCGAGGCCCCACGACCCAACGAGTGAATAGGGTTCGAGTCCTGATGGAGCGAATCGCGCAATCTAAGGGCCTATCCCCGCCACTCATCGACGAAAGTCGTGTCTCCATCTATTCTCGCTAACCGTGATCAGCGGATGGCGTGTTGTTGAAAGAGCGATGACCAGATTCACCATTCTTTGCCTTGCTTCGCTCTGCTGGGCAACCTCACTGACTGATCCTCTGCAAGCGAAGCCCGCGGAAGCTTCAGTCCAGCAGTCAGATCACATCGACATGATCGTCACCGACCAGATGGACGCCAGCAACCTTCCTGGAGTTGCAGTGGCGGTAGTTCAGAACGGGGAGGTCACCAAGCTCTCAGGGTACGGCCTGGCGAACCTCGAATGGAACGCGAGGGTTGATCCGGATACTCGTTTCCAACTTGCCTCCGCCACGAAGATATTCACCGCTGTCGCCTTGATGAGACTTGTCGAGCAGAGGCGGCTGACGCTGGACCAGCCGATATCCCACTTCTTCGACGAAGCACCTGAGAGTTGGCGTTCTATCACGGTTCGCATGCTCGCCAATCACACCTCCGGTCTTGATGAGAACCTGGGGGAGCCGAGGCCGAAGACGGTTGGTGACACCGTTGCCGCTGCGATGAAGCGTCCCCTTGCGTACAAGCCGGGTAGCGAGGCGCGATATGGCTTCACGGACTTCACAATCCTCCGCGCGGTACTCGAGAAAGCAACCGGCACGTCGTTGCCAGAGATCCTTCGCACCGAAATCACGGGGCCGCTTGGCATGGCAGCAACCGGGTTCGCCATGGCTGACGAAGACGACGGAGTTCGCACGGGCGAAGTGCTTACCAAGCGCTCATCGATCTATGCCTGGGATGGAAAGCGGCAGCGAACCAGCGAGTTCTTTTTCGAGCCGCTTGGTTACGGTGCCGGGGGCCTGTACTCAACTGCGCGAGACCTTGCCCGGTTCAGCGCTGCGCTCGATCGGGGAGAGTTGATCTCGCTTGCCAGCATGCAGGAACTGACCATGCCTGCGACTCTCCCGGACGGTTCAAAAGCGGGCTTCGCGATAGGCTGGACGGTCAAGAATTACCGAGGGGTCCCCGTGGTCGGCCACAGCGGTGGGCCAGCGCTCGCCGACATCATCCGGATACCTTCGAAAGGAATTACGGTGATCGCGCTTACCAATGCGCAGACGTTTTATCCGCTGCTGGCCGAGCGAATTGTCGATCTATACCTGCCCGAGCCTCCCGTCGCCGCGTTACCCGATCAAAAGCCCGAAATCGCAAGGCGCTTCAGGCTCGCGCTCGACACGCTCGACCCGACTACCGAGGCGCAAGGCTCCCGCGCGCTCGAGCCGCTTCGCTCGACGTTCGGAAAGGCGTACCTTGCAGGGGTGGGTCCGGTCCGGTCGGTGACCCTGCTCTCGGAGCGAGCAAGCGGCGACGATATCACTCGAACCTATCAGGTCCGGTTCTCACGGAAGACAGCTGAATTCCTCGCGATCTCTGATGGAGCCGGCCGTTTAAAAGTGTTGCGGCCCAACTGATCGGCTGCGATCTCCAGGGCTCATGCAAGCCTCATCTATAAACGGGGATGATGTGCACCTCGACGATGATTGGCTACGACGATCGAACTGGTCCTCGCCAGATCGTCAGGTGCACTTGGCCGTGGCCGAATTGTCAGGCCTCATCGACCAGCTGCCGAAACCGCGGGGCCGTGCCTCACTCACGCGAGACGATACGCCGTTACCACCCTAGTTATCAGTTTCCGGCACGCGATTGTGCATTCGCATCACTTCCATCATTTGGCCCACAGGTAGTTCGTGGACGCGGACTCCGTTCGCACCAGTCATTGTCTCGGCAGCTAGCATTGCGTTCGTTATAGCTGCCTCGGTCGCATGCACCGTCGCAGTAAATAACTGATCTAGGCGATCATTAGACAACATTGTGATGGTCGCCTCAGGTGAGGCCCAACTGTTTTCATTGGCTGTCGAAAAAGCGACGAAGATGTCGCCGGAGCCGTTTCCTGCGTAACCACCCTGACGCCCGACTCCCAATGATACACGAGTTGCCAGCCGCTTAAGTTGATGTGGTAATAGCGGAGCATCCGTCGCAACCACCGCGATAATTGATCCAAGCTCTCGCTGCTCACTACCTTCGACTTTACGCTCCCCGCAGATACCTATGCGCGCGGCAAGCTCCCGCGTTTCTGGAAATACCCGTGTGAGGCATGGATCGTGGCCTGATATGGCTTCCCCAACGGGCACGCCCGCTATTCTCAAGTCTCGCCGCCGCCCAAAGTTGCATTGGACAAGTACGCCCACGGTGTAACCTCCAGCGCGTTGAGTGACTTTTCGAGATGCTGTTCCGATGCCTCCCTTGAAGCCCAGGCACATCATGCCAGTGCCGCCGCCTACGTTACCTTCAGGCACGGCGCCCCCACGTGCGCTCTCCAACGCCTCTTCGACATGCTCGGGCTTTACATGAAAACCGTTTATGTCGTTCAAGACGCCATCGTACGTCTCTGCCACGACGGGAAGCCAAAAGGGCTGGAGTGCACCTTCTCGATTGACCTCGTGAGCGATGATCGCGTCGCGAACCACGCCGACACTATGCGTGTTGGTAATGCCGATCGGGCCCTCAAGGAATCCACCCTCCTCCAGCCAAGTCGTCCCCGTCATCTCTCCATTGCCGTTGAGTGTGAACCAGGCACCAAAAACAGGATCGGCGTTTTCTCTGCCTCGCGGCAGAACGACCGTCACCCCTGTGCGCACGGGCCCTTTTCCAGGAACCAGAAGACCTTCACCAGAGATGATGGTTGAGTGGCCCACTTCGACACCCGGAACATCGGTGATTGCATTAAGGGGGCCCGGCTCGCCGCCAATCGGCAAATTCAACTCGTGCTCCCGCGGATCGGCTTGAGCAACCCCAGTCAGCATGGCAGCTCCGAGTGCGGTACCGAGTACCGTTTGCATTGACGCAGAAAAACTCTTCATTTCATGGCCTCCCCGCGCACATCATGATGTGGAGGCGGCAAACCAGCAAGCAGCAGATGAAATGCGACGACCGGGCGTCAATCCCATTGCCCCACGGGATTTGATTACCATCGGGCGCGGCGCCTTCAATGGGATCGTTCCCGGTGTTGGCAGGCTTTCTCTCTAGTGCTTCCACAGTTGTCACGTGAGCTATTTGCCGAAAACATGGATCATTCGCGGGGAGCCTGGCTGCGCAGCACAGCGATGAGAAGAGGTCACTACGCGGATGAGCAGGCACGGCGTCACCCAACTTACCACAATCAGGAACCCTGGGCGTGCCTGAGGCGTCTTAAGATCAAAGGAGACTTGAGATGTTAGGAAAAATCCTGGGTGGGATTGTCGGTGCAAAGGCTGCAAAAAGACGTCGCGGCGTGAGTGAGCCTGGCGGAGCACTCATGGGCGTGGCTTCGGTGGCGTTGGCTCGCCGCTTCGGCATTCCCGGAATTCTGGCCGCAGCGGCCGGCGGATATGCTATCAAGACGTACTCGGACCGAAGGTCCGCCGCTAAGCCCGCTCGCAAAAAAGCTTCGCCAGCTCAATCATGAGCAATTTAGAACTTTAGCGCCGCAAAACCAAGGCAAGGCCCGCAGAGGACGGCCAAGGTGCCCCCAAGACAACCCGCGCTGTCCGAGGCCGCAAGATCGACGGAATACAGTCCTTGCGGGCTAGATTCGACGCCCGTCTTAGCTCGTCGGACTTGGCCATCGGACGCGCGGAGGAGTCGCGGCCATGCATTTGACGCGCGGATATCATCACTACCTGATCCGCCTTAATCACGGATATGACGACCAATCCGAGGATATCGAGTTCGATGCCCCTGCATCCGACGTCGCCATATCGCGCCTGGACGCCATTCCCAACAAGCGCCGAGCGGTTGTTTTCGAGGACGGCAAGAAAATTGCGGACCTGTCATTCCTTGAAGGATTTTGACAGGTAGCGACGCGGTTACAAATGCTGGCGGAGCTGAGAGGGTGAGGCGCCACAGAGCCCCCAACCGCAAATTCCGCTGTCGGGGGCCTGTCGGCTTTGGCTAGTCAGGTGGTTCGCATTTCTGCCGGCGGGAGACCTTCCCCTTCGGCAAGCACCATCAGGTCTTCCTTACGTGCGAGCATCTGCTGCCCCAGCGCATCGAGGTCAACATTCGCCGCACGAGCTTGCTGGAACATGTTCTCGTGCTGCTTCTCTTCCTCTTTCACGTGGTGCTCGATCTGCTCCTTGAGCACTGTCACCTTCGCATCGTAGAATTCTTCATCGGGTGATCCCGCCGCGATCTCGTTGACGAGCATCTTGGCGCCATCGTGCTCAACGTATGCCTCTTTCAGGAGATCGTCGTCGATCTTGCCCTCGAGCGCAGGGTAGAAAATCTCTTCCTCGATGACGGTGTGGATTTTGAGTTCGTTACAGATCTGGTTTGCGATCTCTGCCTTCGCCTTCACACCCGACGCACCTTCGTACTTCGAGAACAAGTCCTCCACCTTGCGATGGTCGGCGGCCAGGATATGTGTTGCGTCGGTATCTGCCTTGGTAGCCATGGTCAGTCTCCTCTGACTGGCCAACGTGACTCCCACGCGGTTCGTTCCCTTGAAGAAAGTGACTAAGCTCCGTTGCAAACTGTTCCGACCACCGAGTGAAAAAAGTTCATCTAATGAGACCGCTCCTGATCGCTCCCGTAATCACAGGTCCATAATCGCTATTCTGTCCGACAAGTGACAAGAGGGCCGTGGCACTGCGGTGATTGGCACTCGGACCGTAGGTGTATAGAGCGCAACTCATGACCGACGTCACACAAGAGGCCCATTTTTGCCAGGCCTGCGTTGTGCGCAGCCGAGCGATCTGCGCGGACCTCGATCAAGATGAGATTCAGGTGCTCAATTCAATCGGCCGCCGCCGCAACCTGGCCGCGGGCGAACAACTCCTGTGGGAAGGCGACGAGGCAATCATCGTCGCCAATGTCGTCCGAGGAGTCCTCAAGCTCTCGACGCAGACCTCCGACGGCAAGGAGCAGATCCTGGGGCTGGTTTATCCATCCGATTTCGTCGGCCGTCCATTCGGCCAAATCACGCCTTATGGGGTTCAGGCGCTCACCGAGGCGGAGGTATGCATATTCCAGCGCACTGACTTTGACCGTTTTGCGCGCGAACATCCTCGGCTCGAACACAAGCTCCTCGAACGTACGCTCAAGGAACTCGACCGCACTCGCCGCTGGATGCTTCTGCTCGGCCGGATGACCGCGGAGCAGAAGCTGGCTAGCTTCCTGTTAGAGACCGCAGAACGCGCGGAGCCCTCCAGTCTTACCATGCCTCTCTCGCGTCAGCAGATCGCTGACGTGCTCGGGCTGACCATTGAAACTGTCAGTCGTCTCTTCAGCAAGATGAAGATGGAGGGTCTGATCGATCTCCAGTCGCGCCGGCAGGTCGCCATCCTCAGACCTGCCGAGCTGGCAGTGCGCGCGGGCTAAGATTCCGCCGACAGAAATTCGCATGCGTATTGTATATGAGACGGTGCCGTTGACGCAGATCAATGACGCCGACGCGCGGCACGGCCAAGCGAAGCCATGCGCCACCCCTCCCCCCTACCGAACGAAGCGGCATCCTGCGCCTTCGAGGCGTTCAGAGCAGGGATGCTACCTTCCGTTGCGGCGGATGAGGTTTTGGCTCAGTTCGAAGCGTTAGGCCGACTGCGCATCGTCGCAAGCGGCGGATCGATCGTTGCCGAGGAGTCGGAAGACACGCTCGTCTATCTCGCTTCCGGGGCGGCAAAGCTGGTGGCATTTGCCTCGCAAGATCGCGAACAAGTGGTCGCTTTTCACTTCGCGGGCGACTTGATTTCGGTTCCCGCACCGCGCGCCCATGCCTATGCACTACTTGCGCTACGAGCATCTGAAGCAATCGTCTTCCCAGCCGGCGAGCTCCTCAGCGTTGCTCATGAGCATCCAGCGATGATGGGGCGGATCGTTTGTTCGGCGTATACCTCGCTCCGTCGGTCGAGGGAGAAATCGATCGTAATAGGGCGCAAGACCGCGCGTGAGCGCGTGGCTTGCTTCCTGATCTCGATGGCAGATCGGATTGGCTTACCCGAGGGCAATAGGTGCGTTCTGCATTTGCCGATGTCCCGGCGCGACATTGCCGACAGCCTGGGTCTAACGATCGAGACGATCAGCCGGCAACTCGGTGATCTTCGCGGCGACGGGTTGATCGAAACCGCTGGCCGCTCAACGATTCGCTTGCTTGATCTTGCCGCGCTTGCTGCATGTGCTGGCCATCTCATCAAACAATCTAGTCAAATTTGAGCCAGATCAATGCAGGTGTGATCCGAAGTCCCTAGCACACTGGAAACCGACGGAGATTTCCATGCAAGCTGAAGCGGCTCTTTTCAGGGCGGGTCTGTGGTTTGCGGTGCTGATCCTTGCGATCGCCGCCGCCGCCGTGGCGAAGGACGCGGCGTATGCGGCGCATGCCGGTATCATCGCGGGGGTCGCCTTGCTCCTGCTCACCATGTCAGCCGGGCGATTCGATCCCCTGGGTAAAGCTCAAGGGTTTTTCCGCATGCCCGAGGAGCCGTCCCGGTATGACGACGATCCGGTGCGCTGGGGCGTAATCGCGACAATGTTCTGGGGCATGGTTGGCCTGCTCGCAGGGGTCTTCATCGCCCTTCAACTCGCGTACCCCGCGCTGAATTTCGAACCATACTTGACCTTCGGTCGCGCCCGGCCGCTGCACACCAGCGCGGTGATCTTCGCGTTCGGCGGCAACGCACTGATCGCGACGAGCTTCTACGTCGTGCAGCGCACCTGCCGTACCCAGCTAGCCTTCCCCGCCCTCGCCCGGTTTGTGTTCTGGGGCTACCAGCTGTTCATCGTGCTCGCCGCCTCGGGATACCTGCTCGGGGTGACGCAGAGCCGCGAGTATGCCGAACCCGAGTGGTACGTCGACATCTGGCTGACGATAGTCTGGGTCGCCTACGCTGCCGTGTTCATCGGCACCATCGTGCGCCGTCACGAGCCGCATATCTACGTCGCCAACTGGTTCTACCTCGCGTTCATCCTGACGATCGCGATGCTTCACATCGTCAACAATCTGGCGGTGCCCGTCAGCTTCCTGGGATCACGCAGCTACAGCGCGTTTGCTGGAGTGCAGGATGCGCTCACCCAGTGGTGGTACGGGCATAATGCTGTCGGATTCTTCCTCACCGCCGGCTTTCTGGCGATGATGTACTACTTCGTGCCCAAGCAAGCCGAGCGGCCAGTCTATTCGTACCGCCTTTCGATCATTCACTTCTGGTCGCTGATCTTCCTCTACATCTGGGCCGGACCGCACCACCTGCATTACACGGCGCTGCCCGACTGGGCGCAGACGCTGGGCATGGTGTTTTCGGTTGTGCTGTGGATGCCGAGCTGGGGCGGCATGATCAACGGCCTGATGACCCTCAACGGCGCCTGGGACAAAGTTCGCACCGATCCGATCATCCGTATGATGGTGGTTGCGCTGGCGTTCTACGGCATGGCCACCTTCGAAGGGCCTATGCTGTCGATCAAGGCGGTCAACAGCCTATCCCACTACACTGACTGGACGATCGGTCACGTTCACGCCGGCGCTCTGGGGTGGAACGGGCTGATTACGTTCGCTGCGGTCTACTACCTCGTGCCGAGACTGTGGAAGCGCGATCGAATGTACTCACTGCGCATGATCAATTGGCACTTCTGGCTCGCGACCATCGGTATCGTCTTCTACGCCGCGAGCATGTGGGTGGCCGGGATCACCCAAGGCCTGATGTGGCGCGAGTACGGACCGGACGGCTATCTTGTGAACAGCTTCGTCGACACGGTCGCAGCGCTTCACCCGATGTACCTGATGCGCGCGTTCGGAGGGATCCTATACCTGATCGGCGCTGGGGTGATGACCTACAACGTCTGGATGACGCTGGCGGGACGGCTTCGGAGCGAGGCGCCGATGTCCGATGCCACCTACGATCCAGCCGCAGACCGCCCCATCCTCGCCACCGCGATCAGAGAGCCTCAAGCATGAGCACGCATTCGAACCTTCCCGGCGAGCGGCGCATGGTCGTGGAGCCGACCGAGGTCAGGGTCCCAGTCACCGGCCACAAGCGACTGGAGCGGAACGTCTCGCTACTTGCCCTCGGCACGCTGATCGCGGTGTCGATTGGCGGCATCGTCGAGATCGCTCCGCTGTTCTGGATCGACAATACCATCGAGAAAGTGGAGGGTATGCGCCCCTACACCCCGCTCGAGCAGGCCGGCCGGGACATCTACGTCCGCGAAGGCTGCTATCTTTGCCACAGCCAGATGATCCGGCCCTTCCGGGACGAGGTCGAGCGCTACGGCCACTACAGCCTCGCCGCCGAGAGCATGTACGACCACCCATTCCAATGGGGCTCCAAGCGTACCGGGCCAGACCTCGCGCGCGTAGGCGGGCGCTATTCCGACGAGTGGCACGTGCAGCATCTCAAGGACCCGCAGAGCGTCGTGCCCGAAAGCGTCATGCCCCAGTACAGCTTCCTGGCAGACACCGATATCGACACCGACGCCGAGGCGACGCTCCGGGCACTCCAACGAGTAGGCGTGCCCTACAGCGATAGGGATGTTTCGCTGGCGAGCCACGACCTGCGGGCCCAGGCCAGTATTGACCTCGACGCGGGCGATCTGACCGAGCGCTATCCCAAGGCGCAAGTCCGCGATTTCGATGGCGACCCGGAACGGCTGACCGAGATGGACGCGCTGGTCGCTTATTTGCAGATGCTTGGCACGCTCGTGGACTTCGACAGTGCCGCACCACTCGAGGAACTCGCCGAGGAGAAGGGACGATGAGCTTGTACGAGCAGCTTCGGCACTTCGCCGACAGCTACGCGCTGGTAGCTATCTTCGTCATCTTCCTTGGCCTGTGTGCCTGGCCCTTCCGGCCCGGGGCCCGCACACACAACCACAATGCTGCGCATTCGATCTTCAAGGATCAAGACGATGGCGAATGAGCGCCCGAGCGGCAAACGCATCGACCTGCCCACCGGGACCGAGACCGTCGGCCATGAGTGGGACGGTATCGAGGAACTCGACACACCCATGCCGCGGTGGTGGTTATGGACCTTGTACCTCACGATCATCTGGGGTGTGGTCTACATCGTCCTCTATCCGGCCTGGCCGTTGATAGAAAGAGGCACGGAAGGTGTCCTTGGCTGGTCCAGCCGCGGCCAGCTCGCCCAAGAGATGCGCGTCGCCGATCAGTCCCGACAGACGGTACGCGAGGCGCTGTCCCAAATTCCGATCGAGCGCCTCCCCGACAACAGCCCTTTGATGGCGCAGGCGGTAGCGGGCGGCCGCGCTGCGTTTCTCGTCAATTGCGTCCAATGTCACGGCTCGGGTGCAGCCGGCAGCCCCGGTTATCCCAACCTCAACGACGACGACTGGCTGTGGGGCGGTGACCTGAGGGCGATCGAGTACACGATCACCCACGGCATCCGCCAGCAGGCCCACGACAAGACCCGCATGAGCGCTATGCCGCCATACGAAGGTGTATTCGAGCCAGCTCAACTGAACGAATTGGTAAGCCACGTCCTCTCACTCAGTGGTAAGGCACCACCCACCGCTGCCGGCGCGCAGATCTATGCCGACAACTGCGTGGTTTGCCATGGACCTGCCGGCGGGGGAGATCGGGCCCAAGGGGCCCCGGCACTTAACGATGCGATCTGGCTTTACGGAAGCGCGCGCGAAGATGTCGCGCGCCAGATCCTCGATCCCCGCATGGGCATGATGCCTAAATGGGAACGCAGACTTGATCCCGTGACGATCAAGATGCTCGCCGCTTATGTTCATTCCCTCGGGGGAGGCGAAGATTTCGTGGAGGTCGCCAAAGACCCGGAAATTCAGGTCGATGAACAACCCTGAGGACCCCATCATCAAGGGGCGTTCGGTCGCCGAGGACGGCATCCCGAAAACCAACGAACCGGTAAGCAGTGCCGTCGCGGGGCCGGAAGCTTCAACTCACCGGCACGAGCCGCACCAACCACCCCGCCAGCACCTGCCGCAAAAACTGTTCGAGAAGCGCAAGCGCGTCCACAATAAGCGCATCGACGGGCCATTCCGCAGATTCAAGTGGCTCGTGATGCTGGTCGCCTTGGGCATCTATTACGTGACGCCGTGGATACGGTGGAACCGCGGTGCCTACGCGCCGGACCAGGCGGTGTTGGTCGATATAGCCAACCGACGCTTCTACATGTTCGACATCGAGATCTGGCCGCACGAGTTCTACTTCGTCGCGGGTTTGCTGATCATGGCGGGAATCGGGTTGTTCCTGGTAACCAGCGCGGTGGGCCGCGCGTGGTGCGGCTATGCCTGCCCGCAGACGGTGTGGACCGATCTGTTCCAGCACATCGACCGCTTCGTGGACGGCGACCGCAATGCCCGCATTCGCCTCGACCAAGCGCCTTGGGGGCCAGGAAAGATCGCCAAGCGCAGCTTCAAGTGGTCGATCTACCTGCTCGTCAGCCTCGTGACCGGCGGGGCGTGGATCCTCTACTTCGCCGACGCGCCGACACTGCTGCGGGAGTTCTTCGCGGGCGAGGCTGATCCCGTGGCTTACATGACCGTTGGCATCCTCACTCTGACGACCTTCACCTTGGGTGGATTCATGCGGGAACAGGTGTGCATCTACATGTGCCCATGGCCCCGCATCCAGTCGGCAATGCTCGACGAAAAGTCGCTTCTCGTCACGTACAAGGACTGGCGCGGCGAACCAAGGGGCAGCGTCAAGAAGGCGGAAAAGGATCCCGCTCACTTCGGGGACTGCATCGACTGCCTGCAATGCGTGGCCGTCTGCCCGACAGGGATCGATATCCGCGAGGGACCCCAAATCGGTTGCATCACGTGCGCCCTGTGCATCGACGCGTGCGACCGGGTGATGGCTGAGGTCGGTCGTCCGCGCGGCCTGATCGACTACGCGACGCTCGAGGACTGCGAGCGGGAGGCAAGGGGCGAGACCCCGCGCTCGCCATGGCGAACTCTGCTGCGCCCGCGGACGGTCGCCTATTCCCTGATCTGGGGCAGCATCGGGGCCGCCATGCTGTTCGCGCTTGGCACTCGCACCCGCACGGACCTGACCGTTTCGCCTGACAGGAACCCGCCCTTCATGCTCATGAGCGACGGTTCGGTGCGCAACGCCTACACGCTGAGGCTCCGCAATATGGAAGGGCGCCCGCGCGATATGGAAGTGGCAATCGAAGGGCTGCCCGGCGCGGTCATATGGACCGACACAATCGGGCGCGGAGGTGCCGCGCCAAGACAGATGATCAGTGTCCCTGCCGACCAGACCCGCGCGGTGCGCGCTTATGTCGCGGTTCCCCGGGGCACTCCGGCCCAAGACTTCAGCTTCCGCGTCACTTCGCAGGATGAGCAACGCGAAACCGCGCTCGAAGAAACCCGCTTTTCCGCACCGGGTGAGGACGGATGAGGCGCGAGTTCACCGGGCGGCAAATGGCGATCATCCTGGTCGCCGGGTTTGGTGTGGTCGTCGCGGTCAACCTGTTCATGGCGTCGCTCGCCACGCGCGGCTTTGGCGGGGTCGTGGTCGAAAACTCCTATGTCGCGAGCCAGAAGTTCAACGGCTGGCTTCAGGAAGCCGATCGGCAGAATGCGTTAGGCTGGGCGGCCGATGTAAGGCGTAACGACGATGGTGTGATCGACATCGCGACCAAGTCGGTTCCCACCGGAGCCACGGTCGAAGCTACGCTGCGGCGCCCGCTCGGAAAGCCAGAAACCACCGCGCTGACCTTCACCGAAGTCGCACCGGGCCACTTCGCTTCAGACACGCCGGTCGGGAATGGGCGCTGGACCATTCGCCTGCATATCGAGGCGCAGGGCCGGCGCTGGTCCAAGCAGGAGCCGGTCGAATGAACGCGCCCGTGACCATCGCGGCGGAGACCTCGCAAGCACTTGAAGTAACTCGCTTCACGGTGCCCAGCATGCGTTGCGCGGCATGCATCGCCAAGATCGAGCGCGGTCTAGGCGATGTTGTCGGAGTCTCGGCGGCGCGGGTCAATCTGTCCGCCAAAAGGGTCACGGTGCGCCATGAGCCCTCCCTTGACGAAAGTGCGCTGACCGAGGCGCTTCGCAACCTCGGTTTCGAGGCCCATCCTGCAATCATGAGTTTCCGCGAGGAGGAGGACCACGAGGCCCGCACGCTCATCCGCGCTTTGGGCGTCGCGGGGTTCGGAATGATGAATATCATGCTGCTGTCCGTAAGCGTCTGGTCGGGCGCCAGTGGGGCAACTCGCGACGTATTCCACTGGCTGTCTGCGCTGATCGCACTTCCGGTGGTTGCCTACTCGGGTCGGCCGTTCTTTGCTTCTGCGCTTACCGCGCTGCGTCGCGGCCGCACCAACATGGACGTGCCGATTTCGATCGGCGTGCTGCTCGCCACCGCGCTGAGCGTGTACGAGACCGCCATCGGAGGTGCGCACGCCTACTTCGACGGCGCGGTGATGCTGTTGTTCTTTCTCCTTGCAGGCCGTGCGCTCGATGCATCGATGCGCAGTCGCACCCGAGCGGGAATGGGAGCACTGCTCGGACGAATGGGCCGCAGCGCGGGGGTAGTCCAGCCCGACGGCTCGCTACGGCGGATAGAAGCCGCTCGTCTTGAACCCGGGATGCTTATGCTGATCGCGGCAGGTGAGGCTCTTGCAGCGGACGGCATCGTCGAAAGCGGCAGGGGCGCAATCGACAATGCCATGCTGACCGGCGAAAGCGCGCCACAGCCGGTCAAGGAGGGAGAGATTGTCCACGCCGGTGCGATCAACCTGCTTGATCCCTTACGGGTGCGGATAACCGCGGTCGCGGGCGATACCGCGATTGCCGAGATCGCCCGGCTTATGGACGAGGCTGGCCAGTCGCGGAGCCGCTACGTCCGCATCGCCGACAGGGCCTCCCGGCTGTACGCGCCAGCAGTTCACGCGTTGGCGGCGCTCGCGTTCGCCGGCTGGATGCTCGCCGGGGCTGGCTGGCACCAGTCTCTGGTGATCGCAATCGCGGTTCTCATCATCACATGCCCCTGCGCGATGGGACTGGCGGTGCCCGCGGCGCAAGTCGTGGCGTCCGGAGCGCTGATCAGGAAAGGCCTGCTGGTCAAGGACGGCAGCGCACTGGAACGGCTCGCCGAAGTGGATGTGGCGCTGTTCGACAAGACCGGGACGCTGACCCTGGGAGAACCCAGGGCGCTTGTTGGAAATCTCGACGCACGTGCAAAATCCATCGCACTCGCACTCGCCCAACACAGCCGGCATCCGCTGAGTGTTGGACTGGCGAAGACGCTGCTCGCCCACAGCATCGTCCCCGCGGCCGTAGTAGATGTCAGGGAGCTCGCCGGAACCGGACTGCACGGCACCGCCGATGGGGTAAAGGTCGCTCTGGAGCGACCGAGGGGTTTACCCGGTGAGATGGGCGTGACCCTGCGCATTGGCGCCACCGAAACGGCGATCGCGTTCCACGACGGGCTTCGCGTGGACGCGAGAAGTACAGTCGACGCGTTGAAAGCCATGGGCATTTCCGTCTCGATTTCCTCGGGTGATGCCGAAGCCGCCGTAAGTGCGGTCGCACGCGAGCTGGGCATCGCGGGCACCGGGTCGATGATTCCGGCGCAAAAGCTCGCCCTCCTCGAGGCGCTGAACAGCGAGGGGCACCGCCCGCTCATGGTTGGCGACGGGCTCAACGATGGCCCTGCGTTGGCTGCGGCTCATGCTTCGATCGCGCCCGGCACTGCGAGCGACGCCAGCCAGCAGGCGGCCGACGCGGTGTTCATCGGTGAGAGACTGATGCCCGTCGTGATCGCGGTCAGAGTGGCCCGGCGGTGCATGGTGGTAGTGCGGCAGAATTTCGTCTTCGCGATCGGCTATAACCTGCTTGCCGTGCCGCTCGCTCTCGCTGGACTGGTGACTCCCCTGATCGCCGCCTTGGCGATGTCGACGAGCTCACTTGTAGTGGTCGCCAATTCGCTCCGCCTCGCAAGGTCCGCCCGATGAGCGGGCTGGCCGTCCTCATCCCGCTTGCCCTGCTCATGGGCCTAGCCGGGCTTGGCGTGTTTTTCTGGGCGATGCGCAATGGACAATTCGAGGACCTCGACGGCGCCGCCAATCGCATCCTGATCGACGAAGAGGACGAGACGCCATGACCGCAGGCTGGCCGTATTACCCTGAGCTGCTCCAAACGCCGGTCCCACGCTACACCAGCTTCCCGACAGCTGCCGAGTTCAGGGACATCGACGCCGCGCTCTACCCGGCCGCGCTCGAAGACCTTGAGGGGGATGTGTCGCTCTACCTTCACATTCCGTTCTGCGAGAAGATTTGCCACTATTGCGGCTGCAACACCGGTGCGGCGGGGCGCCGCCAGCGGCTAGATTCATACCTCGCTGCGCTTCATCGCGAGATCGCGGTCGTTTCGAATCGCATACCGGCGGGCGCGCGCGTTCGTCGCGTGACCTTTGGCGGGGGTAGCCCGAATGCGATCACGCCAACCGACTTCGTCCGGCTGGTCGATGACCTGACGATCCGTTTTCGTCTGGACAATCCGGTGTTCTCGATCGAGCTCGATCCTCGCACGATAACGGCCGAGTGGGCCGCAACGATCAAGTCGATCGGGATCGAGCGCGCGAGCCTCGGTGTGCAGACGTTCGCGGTGCATTGTCAGGAGGCGATCGGACGGGTGCAGAGCGAAGACCTGATCGTCCAAGCGGTTGACTGGCTTCGGAGTGCCGGCGTGACTTCGCTCAATTTCGATCTGATGTATGGCCTGCCCGGCCAGTCGCGTGACGATGTGCTGGACAGCCTTCAGCGTACCCGGGTGCTCGGCGCCGATCGCATTGCCCTTTTCGGCTACGCGCATGTGCCGCACATCGTGCCGCGCCAGCGCGTGATCGACGCGACCCGGCTGCCAGCCCAAGCGGAGCGCTTCGCGATGGCTTGGCTCGGCTACGCTTACCTGTGCACACACGGCTACGTACCGGTAGGTTTCGACCACTTCGCTCGCCCCGGCGGCGACCCGCTGGCCCACGCAACGCTCGAAGGCAACCTGCGCCGCAACTTCCAGGGCTTTACGGACGATGACGCGCCCAACCTTATTGGACTCGGCGCCTCCGCAATCAGCGCGTTCCCGCACTTGTTGGCGCAGAACGAGAAGAACAGCGGCCGCTATCGGATGATGGTTTCGCAAGGCCAGGCCGCAGCTCGGCGAGGGATATTGCGGTCGCCTGGCGACGCGATGCGCGGGCGGATCATCGAGCAGTTGCTCTGTCAGGGGCGCGCCACGCTCCCGCCCTTGCTCGAGACCGAGGTGGCCGAAACCCTTCGTCCGTTCATTATGCGCAACCTCGCAACGCTCGAGCAAGGCCATCTGTCGATTGCACCTGATGGGCTGCCTTACGTGCGTACGATCGCGGCCCTGTTCGACCCCTATCGGGAGCAATCGCTCCAGAGGTTCAGCTCGGCGGTTTGAGATTAGGAAAGGACTTTCGGTGCCCCTCTGGTTTTTTCCCGCCCTCTTGGGCCTTTTCGCAATAATCAGTCTCGGCGCGGGCCTCTGGCTGCTGCTTCACATGCGCGACGTGGTGCGGATGGTATCGGGTAGACACGAAGGCGAGTTGGTCCCCGGCCCGGGAAGGCGGCGTGCGCCAACGTCCGCGGTGTGGCTCGCGCTGGCGATCTTCAACACTGGTTGGATAGCGTGCGCGCTGATCTGGGTCTTTGTCATAGGAGGCGATGCGAACGCCGTGACCGATGCTTCGACTTGATCGAGCAGACGCGGTCAGGGGCGAGACCTTGAATAAACTGCCAAGGGAGATTTGCTGGTGTTGACCCGAGGTGAGCGCATGCTGGCTCTGCGCCGCGCCCGGATGGCGGCGTCGCCGGCCTTCCTGCGCGGAGGCTTCAGACCTTTTTCGGCGGCGCTGCCTGGGCGATCATCGCACTCACCCTGTGGCTCATGGCCTTGGCCGGGACGGTGACTCTACCCAGCGCGTTCGATCCTCTGTCCTGGCATCGTCACGAGATGCTGTTCGGATTCGTCGGAGCGGTCGTTGCGGGGTTTCTCCTTACGGCGATTCCCAACTGGACCGGCAGACTGCCTATCGCCGGGCGGCCCCTGTTGGCCTTGCTCCTGTTATGGGTCGCGGGACGCGCGGCAGTGCTTTGGTCGGCAACGATCGGAATGGCGGCGTTCGTGATCGATGTCGGCTTTTATGTCGTGCTCGCAGCGCTCGCGGCACGCGAAGTGCTTGCGGCGAAAAACCGCAACTTGCCGGTGGTGGCGCTGGTCATGATGCTCGGCGTGGCCAACGCGGTAGACCACGGTGTCGCGCTCGGGTTCGTCGCCGACGAGGGGCTGGGATGGCGCGCCGGTCTCGCGGTGATTGTGCTGATGATCTCGCTGATCGGGGGTAGGATCATCCCTTCGTTCACGCGCAACTGGCTCTCTCGAAACGGCGTACGTGAAGGACTGCCGGGTCAGCCGACAAGGTACGATATCGCTACGCTCGTCCTCACGGGTGCCGCTCTTCTGGTCTGGGTAGCCGCACCGAATGCCCTTTTCGCGGGAATCTTGCTTGGGGCCGCTGCCGTATTCCAGACAGTGCGACTAGCGCGCTGGAGCGGTGTGCGGGCCGCGCGGGATCCCCTCGTCCTGATACTCCACGTCGGTTATCTGTGGATTCCTATCGGCCTCGCGCTCCTGGCAGTTTCGATACTCGGCGACATCGTCCCGCGCTCTGCCGCGATCCACGCGTTGACCTCGGGGGCCATGGCCACGATGATCCTCGCGGTGATGACGCGGGCCACTCTCGGGCACACCGGTCATCAACTTCGCGCTGATGCGCCAACGGTACTTCTTTACACGCTCGTGACCGTAGGAGCCGCCCTAAGGGTGCTAGCTCCGCTGGGGCTCTTCGATTTCACACCAGGAATGCAGGTCTCGGCGCTTGCCTGGGGTGCAGCGTTCGCCGTTTATCTGTTCGTCTACGGTCCCATGTTATTCCGGCCAAAAGCGGACGGGATTTGATGGGATGACGTCACATGCTGGACGACATCGCGCACAAGAAGCCATCTAGGTAGAAACGAGCCGGACCACTATTGCCGCCACCGCCAGCGACGCCATATTTACTGGCCGAACCCCAGTACCGCTCCGCCAGAGGCTTGCCCTCCGAGGGTTGTGCTCCGTACATCCGCACTCCTCGAAAGCGTCGTGCTGATTCGAGCCGCTCGAAATCGCCAGCAGTACGCGCCAAATCCGTGCAGCGACCGGATCTGATCGAAGCCCGGGTCGATTGCCCTAAAGCTGCTACGAACGCGCTCGATGTACTTCTTGATCGAGCCGTCGAAGACGTCGCTATCCAAGCGCGCGGCAAGGATGTCTCTCGTAACCCCTCTTCCTCGCGCTCGTATTATGCACTCTGCGACTCTGTAGAGCGTGCGGGTGAGACGGACCCTTCGGCCATCGAGAATGATTGTGCCATCTTCATCAATGGCGACATTGCCGAACTCGACTGGCTCAAGTGCACCCAGGTTGCTGCCGCAATTGGGACAACAGTGCATTCTCATTGCCTCCTCGCTAACTGACGGGATCAGTAGGTGCGAACTGAGCGGGTTCTCCCCAGATCCCCGCATCGCGGCCTCTTGGCGCCGATGGATTTAGATCGTCCGGCCAGGTGCTTGGGCTTGGCCCGCGCGGATATGGACCGGTTGCCGGCGGCTCATGTTCGTCGTCGCCAATCGGCAGCGGATCCAACCCGATGCGATCAGCGAAATCGGCACCGCCCAACGCCTGACCATGATCGGCTTCAGCCGTCGATTCACTCGAACCCGGTCCAGAGACCGCTACTACAAGCAGGCCCAGAAACACGCCCATGACCCCCAGGATGGCCATTCTCATCATTCCTTAGATCCCATCCCGGTCAGCCGCGGCCGGCGGGTGACGTAGATATCCGCGGGTCCCTCGTTCCCAGCTCGGCCCGAGCCGACCATCATGATCGTGCCGTCCCACGACAACGACGCCCGCGTGTCTGCTGCGGCGCTGCTGACGCCAGCCAGGTGCTGGGGTGCCGACCAACTCGCACTCGTTGACGGGCGGGTGGCTACCCAGACATCGGGACCGCCAAGGTTGGGCGATCTCGTCGAGTCAAAGACGATCTCGCGGCCGTCGCGACGGACATTGGGGCGTGCCGCATCGCTTGAATCCGGGCTGAGTTCGGCGACTTTCTTGGCCGGGCCCCAGTTCACGCTGGCATAAATCTCCTGCCTGCCGCTTCGCGTGCTGGAGAAGTACAGAACGGGTCGCCCCTGATCGTCCTCGAAATAGGACGGGCTCCATTCCTGCGCGCTCCCATTGATGTTCGGCCCCAAGCGCACAGGCGCTTCCCAGCCATCTTTCGTGAGCCGGGTCGAGTAGATGTCGCCATTCGCTTCATCGCGCCTGCTGACAAAGAACAGCCGGTTCCCGCGTACAGGCGTCGGACAGAAATCGTCCGTTTCCGAGTTGACCGGAGCAGGCAGCCTCTCGGGTTTGCCCCACCCTTCGTCGGTGCGATCGCGCTTCGCCACCCAGATATCGAGACTCTGGCTACCCGGACGGTTGCTGGCCATGAAAAGGCTCAGTCCGTCGGGCGAGAGAATGGGGCAACCATCATTGGAGGCCGTGTTGAGATCGACGTCCGATCCGATCTCGGCGCTCACTGGGGTGCTCCAGTCGCCGTATTCCTTGGCCACGAGAGCCCCGCCGACGATAAAGGGTGACAGTGCGGCGGTCAGCACCGCCAACTGGCGGGCGTGGCAGGATGAAATGAATGGAGTTTTTTGCTTGGCCACAGCGCGGATCCTTCCCTGATAGTCGAGTGCCGGAGGGCACTTTCACTGGGCAACGGTGCACCACGCGTTTCGGGAAATCCTGATGTTTCCCTGATTTCCTTCCGATGTCTCAACGATTTTATACTGTTCGCCGCCAATGTGGTATGACGCAGGCGTTCGTTTCTACTGGAGGCGGCGGGGTGAACATCGAGCAGACACCGTTCGACTACCCTTCCCGGCACCTGCGAGGGCCGGAGCCGCTGGCGCATCTCAGGATGTTCACCGTCGGCCCGATAACCGTCGAACCGGCCCTGCGAAAGCTGGTCGGCACGGGCGGAAAGCAGGCGCTCGTCGAGCCGCTGGTCATGCAGGTGCTGGTCGCACTGGCCCGCTCCGGCGAGGTACCATGCAGTCGCGACGATCTCGTCTCGGAATGCTGGGATCGCAGGATAGTCGGCGACGACGCGGTCAACCGCATCATCTCGATCCTGCGCCGACACCTGTCCGCTGTGGCGGGAGACGCGGTTGCGATCGAGACCATTCCCAAGGTCGGCTACCGATTGCAGGTCGCCGCCGGTGCTATCGAACCGGGGGACGAAGCCGGGCGGCAGATTGCCGAAATCGCGCCCCGGACTGGCCGCGGCGTTCATGCGACCGCGGTGGCGGTAACAGTCGCCATCGCAGCGCTGCTCGGTTCGGCAATGATCCCCCGGTCGCAAGACACTCTGGCGATGACGATCGAGCCCGTGACCGCCAGCCGCGGCACTGTGGGTTTTGCAAGCGACCTCAACGCTGAAATTTCGCGGTTGATGAGCCCCATGACCGCTCTGACATTGGTTGAGCCGGGGGGATCGACCGCGCCCGACCTGTCCCTCAAAGTTTCATACACCCCGGCCGCCGATTCGACTGAACACTCGGCCCAAGTCCAATTGGTCGACAGGCTGAACGGCGCTGTCGTCTGGGCCAGGGAGTTCACGGGACTCGCGCCCGCCATCGTGCGCGAGCGGGCTGCATACGGGATAGCCGGCGTCCTTCGCTGCGGACTGCATCGGTCCTCGGGCGACTTGGGTGATCCGGTGAGCAAGCGCCTCTACCTCGCGGCCTGCGACGCGGTCGAGGCGTTCGACTGGCCCCGCGCGCATAGCCTCGCCAAGCAGATCGTGGCTCGACGCCCCGACAGTGCGGCAAGCTGGGCATGTCTGGCCCTCGCCACCGCAAACCTCGCCCATGCCACCCCCGAGCAACGCTCGGCACTGGCAATCGAGGCGGAGCGTCAGGCACGCGAGGCCCTGTCGATCGATCCGGACTCGGGGTTGGCCCATCAGGCCATGGCCGCCGCGTCCGAGCTGACGGGGCGACCAGCGATGCCCATGCTGGAGGAGGGAGTGCGCCGCGACCCGGAGCACTCGGGACTGCTTGCCCGGTATTCGCGCGCGCTTGCCGAACTGGGATACGTCCGCGCCGCTGTGGATCCCGCGCAAAGGGCGAGTGCCCTTGAGCCCAACAGCTATTTTGCGGCGCAGGCCCAACTGCTCGCACTGCTGGGAGCCGGGGAGCTGGACGAAGCGGCCCGGCTTGATGCCCAGGTCAAGCGCATCTGGAACGACAGCCACAACACCGGATACACACGTAACGCCATCCTCTTCTACCAGAACGATCCGATCCGGGCCCTTACCGCCTTCGACCGCGACCCCCCGGTCAATCCGTCGCTTGCCACACGCCAGCGCTTCGAGCTGCAGTGGCGCGCGGCGCCAAGCCAGTTGAACTGGGCGGCTTTCGATCGCTTTGCGTCAGCGGCCTTTGCCAAGGATTCCAAGGAGGCATGGTACAATGCCTTCTCAGCGGTGCGCATGGGCGATCTAGAGCGGGGGTTCGCATGGCTCGAGCGCGCTCCCCGCGATGCAAGGGGAGTCGCCACCCTCTTTTGGCCTGATGCTAGCGGGATGCGCCGAGATCGGCGTTTCTTCGCCAAAATGAAAGAGATCGGACACGTCGAGAGTTGGATCGCACGGCGCGAGTGGCCGGACTTCTGCGCAGATCCCAAATTGACCTATGACTGTAAGACCGAGGCCGAAAACTCGCTCGTGCGATGACGCGTGATGTGCAGTAGCTGATCGGCCACCTATTAACCCATTGGCACAAGGTCTGACGGATCACCGGATACTATGCGAGCGAATCTCTCAATAGTACAAACGACAAAGAGGTGACAAAATATTGTAAATCTTAGTCACTGACTTTTATGCAGTTAACTCCGCAATCTCAGTCAAGATAACAAATTATCGTGATGTCACATGGCGTTTATCCGAACATTCTCGCTTCGGCGATTCGCAGGATTGCGCTCATAGTTTGCCTCACGATATCTGGTCTCGACCAACGGTTCTCATAAGGTCGCACGGGTCGCTCGACCCGCTGGTCTTTTTGCATCGCATTTCGCTCAGCAGAGGGAACCTTACTTATGAACAAGCTGGTATTAGCCGCTTTTGCGGCATGTCTCGCCACGTCCGTGTCCGCCAAGCCCCAGCAAATGGTAGTGACAGGCAATCCCTCTCTCCCGAGTTGGGTGGAGAGCACGTCACGCAGCGTCGATTCCGCGCTGGAGCGAGTTAACATCTCGCGGAGCGAAACCGGCGTCACCTATGTCCGGTTCACCTGCGACAAGACGGGCAAGCCCCAGAACATCACTACCGTAAGGACTGGAATGCACGCACCCAATTTGGATCGTGTAGGACGGCAGACGATCAGCAAGATCAAATCGCTGCACCCGATGTTCGACGGCGCTCAGCCCAACCAGCTGGTAGAGGCGGCAATCGTCATCGCGGACGATCAGCGGGAAATCGACCGACTGCTCGCCGAAGTCAAATCGCGTGCCCGTGAGCAGAATGCCAAGTGGGCAGCTCGTGGAGTTCCGAACCCCGTGGTCTCACTCGCAATCGTCCGCGGCTTTTGACGGCTTGGGTGAGGGGTCTGCGGCCCCTCACTCATTCGAAATCACGCGCACCGCCCACTCCATGCATCGCTGAGGATGAAAAGCATCGGCGACGGTTGTCGGCGCAGATCGTCTTCACCAGTGAAACGGCGTCGCCGCAAAATCGAGCGGCGTCGGACTGGTTTTCTTCCGGTAGCGTCGGGTGAGACAAACCAATTTACCGTAATGTTTTCAGTACGTGTTAGGTTTGAGTCCTGCAGCGGTACCCCCTACTGAGGCGGTGAAGTGGTGGCCCACGCGCTGGAAGCCCCTGACCAGGCCCCAGCAACACCGCGCTCTGAGGGATTCATGAATGGCTGTTAGCGACTTGGCGGGGTCGTGATGGTTGGAAAGATGAAGCAACGCAGATCAATGGGGAGGCCAGGGAGACCAGGGCGAGCATTTTTCTCGTGCCTTCCCGCGCCAGTTCAATACCGCACTAGTCCTGCATATTAGTGAAAATAAGCTGCCCTGGTCTCCCTGGCCTCCCTGCCAGCAATCTTTTCAATCACACCGGTAGGTCTCGAGGTCGCCTTGCGGCCGCCCCACAGTCGCCCTGATGTGATTGATCGGTTTCAACCGTCAGCGTTTGGCGAGATTCGGCTATGTGCGGAAAATCGGTCCAGGTGCCACTGAGAGTAACCGTTCGTTTTTCGCTTCACTGCTCCCATTGCTGTCAAGACCTTGCTCATCCGCATCTCGTCAGCCTTGGTAGCCCGGCTAATATTGACGGCCCCTGCCAGTGCGTCTGAAATTCGCCACTTGTAGGGCATGTCGCAGGGCGACGCGTGAGGGTCACTCAAGCCACCAGGACACAATGCCCACTCAGCGACCAGGGGGATCCACTCATCGCAACTCTTGAAGCGTTCGTGCTCTTTAATCGCGAGCCGTTGAGCTTCCTCCCATGCGATTCCATCCCGCTGCCACAGAAAGATTGCCTCTCCCCACAGCTGCAGCCGGTCTCGCTCAATTGCTTCCACGTCGATCTGAGCTGCGACACCTACCTCCACAGGCAGATAGCGCCGTTCTCCGGTAGGATCGCCAAGGAAATCGTCGTCGTTAGTGGATCCATACATCACAAAACGTCGTTTGAATGTCTTCGTGAACTCTTGGTACTTAGGCACCCACTCCTCTTCACGGCGAGTAATGAAGCTCTTCACGTCTTCCGCTGCCCGGCCTCGCAATCCTCGGAGTTCGTCCAGCTCGAGCACCAACTTGCCGCGCATCTTCCGAATAGTGTTGTCGTCCCGATCCAGGAGGTTGACGTCCGTGAACATCGTTATGCTTGGCGCCAGAGCCCGGATCGCCGAAGTCTTGCGCGTGCCCTGCGCACTGACAAAGATTGGCACCATGTCAGCCTGACAGCCCGGGTCGAGGAGTCGCCCTGCTTGGGCGGTCCACATGTAGCGACTTACTGAACGCGTATAATGCCGATCTTCGGTTTTGAAATAAGTAGGTAGGAAAGTTTCGATCCTCGAAATCCCGTCCCACTCCGGTAGCCGCCGTGCCCACTCGATGGCCGTGTCGATCGGACGCTGCCTCGCTACTGAGTAAACTGCCGGCCGGATCGAGGAAGCGGCCTGCGCTACGAACCCGTTTCTATCCATCTGGCGCACGATCCGCGCGTAGTGCTCATCACTGAACGATTTCCAGTGTTCCTCACCGACTGCATCTCCCGCCGATGACCATACGATTGCCGCGGTGAAGTTGTCCCACGCGATCTGAATGCCACACAGCTCGGAGCATTGAAGGAACAGCTCGTGGTTGTAGACCCGGCTTTCCTTGCGCCCGCTTCGATTCAGGAGGAACTTAGGCGCTTCCCGCTGCCCTCGGCGAGGTAGCGCCAGATCCAAACTGTCCCTCTTACCAGCATCGACGTCCGGCAGGTCCGGCGCGTCGCTTAAATCGTGCTTAAATCCCATTTCTTCTAGGAATTCGCCATCGGTTCGCTGCTGGCACGAGGCGTGCAGGCACTTGAAGTGGCCTCTGCCGAAGCCATTGCCTGGAAGCGCGTATTGCGTTTCGCTCGGCCCGCTGTCGCCGCTGTGCCCGTCGATCCACGGGCAGCGCACGAACAGCGTGCCGTCGCCCTTGTCACCCGTGATCTCCCAGTTCTCGATCAGCCACGCGCCGATCTCGTCGTCACGCGGCGGTCCCTTGTACTCGCCCAGCCCCGTGCGCCGCTCGCGCGCGATCGACCAGCCGTCGTCGCCCTCTTCGAAGAGCATGGCCAGCACCTCGCACAGGTCCTCGAGCTGCTCCATCGTGAGCACCGGCACGTCCTCGATCACTTCCGGCCGGCCAGCCGGCCACAGGTAGCGCCCGTCGACCTTGCCGTCCTTGACGTACGCCCCCTCGGCGATCCACTGCTGGCCATCGCCGAGCACCTCGATGATGCCGCCATTGACCTTGAGCACCCGCTTCGTGAGCAGCCCCTCGAGCCTGAACGGCAGCAGGACCTTCCCGGTGCGCTCACGCGACCGGCGGTAGAACTTCAGGTGCGGGAAGTGCCCTTCGATGTGCTCGACGATCTTGCGGCTGCGCTTGGTCCCCGGCACGTCGATGTCGATCGCGCGCAGCCCGCCCTCGCGGCTCTGCATGCAGATGCCGTAGTCCTCTTCCAGCTCCCACTTGCCGATCTCCTTGAGCGTCGCGCGGTGGTCGGTCCACTTCGCGAACCCAGAGACCTCGTGCTTGTAGTTGTAGCGGCTGGGCGTCTTGCCCAGCGCCTTCATGTTGCTGTCAGGCGAGATTGGCGCGTCGGGGTTGACCACCACGGGCAGCAGATGCTCGGCCAGCCCGAGGGTGATGCTCCAGTGGTGCCATTGCTCGAGGCCGGCACCCAGTTGTTCGGTCATGTCTAATCCTGCGCGCTGTCAATCAAACGCCTAATTGAGGCAACCAGGACGAGGCGCCGTTTGCCGAGTTTGCGGCTCTCGAGCTCGCCCCTCGACAACATCGCATACAGATTTGTTCTTCCTATGTTCCCGAGCATGGCTCTGGCGTCTTCGACCGAAACGAGAAGCTGTTCAAACCGGCGCATGGTATTCTCCGCTGCTGATCCGAGAAGAATAGGTCAGGCGGGGAGTGTGTTGTTCACTCCATACACTCGGGACGCGAACGACTCTCGCGGGATGTCGTGCTGACTGTTTGAATCGGCGCGGTTGCACCCGGATTCATTGGTATGCTAAGGATAAGACAGCATCAGGAGCGGGGCTTCAGCCCTCACCAACCTGCCCGCCCGGGTAAGGTGGTTTCCCCAAGGGGAGATGTGGCCGAGCGGCAATCAAGCGGGCGTCTCGAGCGACATCGCAAGCCTTCTCCTGCCGACACGTGGAGAAGACCATATGCATCCGTTTGCACCCGGCGACCTCGTCATCTGCATCAACGACAAGCCCCTTCCGGAGAAAATCATTCGGATCGGTGAGCCCTGGGTAAAGGCTGGCCGGGCTTATCGTGTCGCCAGCATAAGCTCGAGCGGCCCACACTTCGGCGTTGAACTGGAGGATCTCGATCACTGGCCGCCGGCGGTCGGATGGCATGCGTGGCGTTTCACCAAGATCGAACCCGCCGACGAGGCCTTCACCGCAGCTCTGACGAGGGTCAAAGAAGACGCATGAACCTCATTGGGCGCCGCGCAATTGGTCGAGATAATCGCTCCACCACTGCGCCATGCGCACGCGCTCATCCCAATGCTGACCCCGGTGATAGATGCCGCGGATGGCATTGTGATCTTGGTGCGCGAGCGCCCGCTCGATTGCATCGTGGCTCCACAAACCAGACTCGTTGAGCAACGTGGACGCAGTCGCGCGCAGACCATGAGCGGTCATCTCGTCGCCCGAGTATCCCATGCGCCTGAGCGCTGCGTTGACCGTGTTCTCGCTCATCGGCCGACCACGCGCATGCATCGACCGAAAGACGAACCGCGACCCGCCATTCACGGTTCGGATCTGCTCGATGATCGCGAGCACTTGGCGCGAAAGCGGCACCGCATGCGGGCGCCGTGACTTCATCTTCCCAGCCGGGATCCGCCATACTGATGCTGCAATGTCGAGCTCGTCCCACTCGGCGTGCCGCAGCTCGCCCGGGCGCACAAACACGTGAGGCGCGATTTGGAGGGCAAAGCGAGTGGTGTAGTTGCCTTCGTACTTGTCGATCGCCCGCAACAAACCGCCGAGCTCCGCGGGATCGGTGATCGCCGCATAGTGCTTCGCTTTCGGTGCGATCAACGCCCCTTGAAGCGGCGCACAGGGATCATGTTCGCAGCGTAGCGTTGCCACCCCGAAACGAAACACCCGAGAGGCGAAGCTGCGCAGGCGCCGCGCTTTTTCGTAATTGCCTTCGTGCTCGTGCTTCTTGAGTACGCTGAGCATCTCGTGGGGAGAGATTTCGGCGATCGGGCGCTTGCCGATCGATTTGTTCAGCACGGCAGCCAGCCAGTTCATTTTGACCAGAGTGGCCATCGCCAGCCCCTCGACCTCGCGTTTGGCGATGAAGTCGTGCGCAACCGATTCGAACGTGTCGCCAGCGCGAATATAGGCGGCGATCTTTTCCTCACGCTTGCGCCGGGCCGGATCACCGCCCCGGCCGATCTCGACCCGGGCTTCGTCGCGCTTAAGGCGCGCCTCGCGCAGGCCTACCTCGGGATAGCGCCCGAAGGTCAATTTCTTTTCCCGGCCGTCCTGGCGGTACTTCATGCGCCACAACTTAGAGCCGTTGGTGCGAATGAGAATGTATAGCCCCCCGCCGTCGGAGAGCTTCCAGTCGCGCTCGCGTGGAGTCGCTTGCTTCAGCTGAAGATCGGTCAACGCCATGGGGCCTCACCTCGAAAAGTGGCGTTTTGCGAGTCCGTTTACGGATGGGGCCTCGGGCAAAAAAGGCCCCCAGAGCCCCCAAGGTCGTAAACGGACGCAGGCGAACGCCAGCGATCAAATCCGAGGATTTTGTACCATATTCCAATGGGTTTGTGAATCCACTGACGAACGTCAGCGAAAGAACAAATGGTGCCCAGAAGAGGACTCGAACCTCCACGCCCTTGCGAGCGCCAGCACCTGAAGCTGGTGCGTCTACCAATTCCGCCATCTGGGCACGGTAGCAACCATCCATCGTGGAGTGGCTGCCGGGTAGGGGGGCGCCGATACGGAGGGGCTGCGGACTTGTCAACGTGGCTTCGCTTGGCCGTTGATACATTGCCCCGTTTGCGGCAGGGCCGGCGCGCAATTCGAAGCAGGACACTATGGCTCAGACTCATACCCTGAACGGCAAGCTGGTGGCAGTCATCGGCGGCAGCGGCTTCCTCGGCGACCACGTTGCCCAGGCGCTGCTGGCGCATGGCGCGCGGGTTCGCATCGCCAGCCGCAATCCGCACAAGGCGTTTGACCTCAAGCCGCTCGCGCAACTGGGGCAGCTTCAGTTCGCGAAGTGCGACGCGACCCGTCCGGCAAGCGCGGCCGCCGCAGTGGCCGGCGCCGATGCCGTGGTGAACCTCGTCGGCACGTTCTCCGGCGACCTGATGAAAGCCATCGCGGGCAGCGCGCGCAACGTGGCGCAAGCCGCTGCCGATGCGAGATGCGCGGCGCTCGTCCACGTCAGCGCCATCGGTGCCGATCCCGAATCGCTGGCGGGATATGCCCGCGCCAAGGCCGAGAGCGAAACCGGGGTGCTCGCCGCCTATCCGAATGCGACTATCCTGCGTCCCTCGATCGTATTCGGAGAGGACGACAACTTCATCCAGATGTTCGCCGGGTTGATCGCCAAGATGCCGATCCTCCCGGTGTTCGCGCCGAATGCGCCGGTCCAGCCGCTCTATGTCGACGATGCGGCGGCCGCGGTCGTCGCGGCGCTCGCCGATCCCGCACGGCACGGCGGCAAGACCTACGAGATTGCCGGACCCGAGGCGATCACGATGCGCGACCTCAACGAGAGGATCGCCAGGGCGCAATTCCGCGAACGCACCTTCATCAACGTCCCCGATGGCGCTTCTGCGGTGTTCGCGATGCTGCCGGGTACGCCGATGAACACCGATCAGTGGACTTTGCTCAAGGCGGGGAACCGTCCGTCGGGCAATCTGCCAGGGATGAAGGAGCTAGGGATCGCACCGCGGCCTCTCGGCCTGTTTCTCGACCGCTGGATGGTGCGCCATCGCAAGCATGGCCGGTTCAACGACAAGATCGCAGGCTAGGCAGTCTTGATCGGGCGTCAGTCGCCCGTAGGTGCGGCAGTGCCTCCGTCGACCTCCAGATCGCTCCCCGCGCCGGCGATCAGGGTGAGCGGCTCCACGATCAGCGTGCCGCCATCGAATCCCGTGATGCGGACCCGGGTGCCGGCGGCAAGCTCCGGCCCGCGGGCCGACCACTCGCTGTCGCCCTGCCGCACGCGGCCCTCGCCGTGCTCGATGGCCACCGCGACCGTGCCGGTCTGGCCGACAAGCCGGCCCATGCGGTTGTTCATCAGGGGATCGGAACTCGCGATCGGCTGCTCCCTCAGGATCCGTTTGGCGCTGAACACGATGATCAGCGACAGGAACACGAAGTTGACGATCTGCAGCGGCACCCCGGGATCGAACGCAAAAGTCAGCGCTCCCGTCGCCAGCGCGGCGAGCGCGAGCCAGAAGAGATAAACGCCGGGAACGACCATCTCGAGCCCCGCGAGGACCAGGCCGAGCGCGAACCAGGCCCAGTAGGCGTCGAAGTCTCCAAGCCAGTCCATCGTGTGCGCCCTATGCCTCGCCGCCTGTGCGCGGAACCGCGCTGCGCGAACGCTGGTGCGGGAGCGCGACGCCCGCCTGGTCCGGTGTCGGCGTCGTCACGTCGCCCGGCTTCACGACCTCGCGCACCAGTTCGCCGATGCCGCCCAGCGAGCCGATCAACTGCGTCGCTTCGACCGGGAACAGGATCGTCTTGGCATTCGGGCTAGTTGCGAACTTGGCGACCGCTTTCGTGTATTCCTGCGCGATGAAGTAGTTGATCGCCTGGCTGCCACTCTGCGCGATGGCGTCGCTGACGGCGCGAGTCGCCTGCGCTTCGGCCTCCGCGGCACGCTCGCGCGCTTCGGCGTCGCGGAATGCGGCTTCCTTCTTGCCCTCGGCGGACAGGATGGCGGACTGCTTTTCGCCCTCGGCGCGCAGGATGCGGCTGGCACGCTCGCCCTCCGCCTCGAGGATTTCGGCGCGCTTGAGGCGCTCGGCCTTCATCTGTCGGGCCATCGCTTCAGAGATGTCGAGCGGCGGGCGGATGTCCTTGATCTCAACGCGCGTGATCTTGACGCCCCATGGCGAAGTGGCGTGATCGACCACGCCCAGCAGACGAGCGTTGATCTCGTCGCGCTTCGACAGCGTCTCGTCGAGGTCCATCGAGCCCATGACCGTGCGCAGGTTGGTCGTCGTGATCGCCATGATCGCGCCGTAGAGGTTGTGCACCTCGTAGGCGGCCTTGCCCGCGTCGAGCACCTGGAAGAAGACTACCGCGTCGACGCCGACCATCGCATTGTCGCGGGTGATGATTTCCTGGCCCGGAATATCGAGCACCTGCTCCATCATGTTCACCTTCTGGCCGACCCGGTCGACGAAGGGGATGATGATGTGCATGCCGGGATCGGCCGACTTGGTGAACTTGCCAAGCCGCTCGATCGTATAAACGTACCCCTGCCGCACCACCTTGATCGACGACAACACGAAGATGAACAATACGACGACGACGAGCGCCAGCGTGATCAGCGAACCCATGTCGAACACCTCCTGCCTCTTCCGGCATCGTATAGCCCGCCGCCTTCCTAGCAAGGAAAACCGGACCGCGATCGGCGGAAATCGAGCGCCGCTTCATTGAATCATCGGATCGGGCCGTTCGTCCGCCGGCATCGGCAGTTCGTCCGTAAATCCGTCATCCATCGACCCGACGGTCCCCCTCGTCGAGGTCGGCGGGCCGAACCCGGCCGGCTTCCCTAGGGGGCTGATAAGGGGACGGTTTTCGGGGCCGAGGGGAGGATTGCATGAGATTGGCCTTGACCGCTTCGATGCTGGTGTCGTCGACGCTCGCGTCGCCTGCGCTGGCACAGCCCACGTCATCGGAAGGCAGCGTCCCATCATCGACGGAAGCCGTGCAACCTGCTGCCGAAGCCAGTGGGCGCATGACCTACCTGCCGGCCGACTTCGCCCAGTTTGCGCCTCGAACCGCCGCCGACATGCTGCGACAGGTACCCGGCTTCCAGATTCGCGACAGCGAGAACCTGCGGGGGCTCGGCCAGGCGACCGGCAACGTCCTGTTCAACGGGCAGCGACCGTCCACCAAATCGGACGACCTCGGCACGCTCCTTTCGCGCATCCCCGCAGCCAACGTCGAGCGGATCGAGATCGTCGACGGCGCCACGCTCGACCTTCCGGGACTGTCGGGCCAGGTGGCCAACGTGGTCTACAAGTCCACCAGCGCCCTCACGGGCCAGTTCAGTTGGACGGGAGAAGCCCGCGCGCGCTTCGCCGATCCGTTGTTCACCCGAGGTGCCGTATCCGTCAGCGGGCGCAGCGGAGCGCTCGAATACGAGGTCGGCCTCGACAACAACCAGGCCGGTCGCAGTGCGGCGGGCGGCATCACGCTGATCCGCGACGGCACGGGCGCGATAATCGAAACCCGCGACGACGTGTGGACCAACAACTACGATGCGCCCAAGCTGTCTGGGAAGCTGACCCACACGGGCGCAACCGGCGCAGTCGCCCATCTCAACGGGCACTACCAACGGACCTACAACCATTACGACGAGATCGGCGTGCGGACGTCGCCCGGCCTACCCGAGCAGGTCCGGACGGTGAAGGACCGCAACGATACCTGGAACTACGAGATCGGCGGCGATTACGAGTTCGGCCTGGGACCGGGACGCCTGAAAGCCATCGGCCTGCGCCGTTTCAGCCGCGAACCCTATCGGCAGGAGATCGTCAGCGAGTTCGCCGATGGCAGCCCCGCAATCGGGGACGGGTACGCCCAGACCGGGGACCTCGGCGAAACGATCGCCCGCGGCGAATACAGCTGGAAGATGCTGGGGGGCGACTGGCAGCTTTCGGGCGAAGCGGCCTTCAACACGCTCGACAACGTCGCCAGTATCGCGACGCTGGACCCGGCGGGAGACTTCGTCTGGTCGCCCTTCCCCGGCGGCACCGGAGGCGTCCGGGAAGACCGCTACGAAGCGATGCTCAGCTTCGGGCGGCCGCTCACCGATACGCTGTCGTTCCAGATCGTCGGAGGCGCCGAACACTCGACGATCACGCAGACCGGCGCGAACGGCCTGACGCGCAGTTTCTTCCGGCCCAAGGGCACGCTGTCGCTCGCGTGGAAGCCGAGCGACACGCTGGACATGTCGCTCAAGATCAGGCGCCGGGTCCTGCAGCTGTCGTTCTACGACTTCCTCGCCCGCGCATTCCTCAACGACGGCAACGTCAACTCGGGCAACACCGACCTGAGGCCCCAACAGGACTGGAGCTTCGAGGGCGAGATCAACAAGAACCTCGGCGCCTGGGGATCGCAGCAGGTCCGCCTCGTCTATCGCGACGTGTCCGATTACGTGGACGTGATCCCGATCGGCACCGGACAGTCGATCGGCAACATCGACAAGACTTGGGCTGCCGCGATCGTTTCGACCAGCACGATCAAGTTCGATCCAGCCGGGCTGAAGGGCCTGCGGCTCGACGCCACGTTCGTGTTGCAGACTTCGCGCCTGCGCGATCCGTTCACCGGCGAAATCCGCCAGTGGCGGGGCTTCGTCACCCGTCAGGCGTTTGCCACGTTGCGGCACGACGTGCCGGACACCGACTGGGCCTGGGGCGCCTATGCCAGCCACAACTACGTGCTGCCCCGCTACCGCCGAAACGAGGTGGATCGCGCGTGGGAGGGCCCGTGGTTCGCGGGCGTGTTCGTGGAGCACAAGGACGTGATGGGGCTGACCGTGCGGGCCGAAGTGAACAATGTCCTCGGCGCACGGTCCCGGCGCGAACGCACCGTCTACACCGGTCTTCGCGGCGCGAGCCCGATCGCTTTCGTGGAAAGCCGGGACCGGTCTATCGGACCGATTTTCCAGGTCTCGGTGCGCGGCAACTTCTAATCCGCGCGGCCGCGGTCTAGCGTCGCCGGCGATGGACAAACGCACACTCGCCGGCCGTTCGGTCGCGCCGATCGGCCTCGGCTGCATGAACCTGTCGTGGGCCTACGGCGATCCGCCGCCCCACGCCGACAAGATCCGCCTGCTGGAACGGGCGATCGAGCTGGGTTACGACCATCTCGACACGTCGAACATATACGGCCTCGGCCGCAACGAATCCCTCATCGGCGAAGCGATCGCGGACCGGCGCGGTTCTTACCTGCTGGCAAGCAAGACCGGCATCGTCGTCGAAGGCGAGCGGCGCGGGATCGACTGCTCGCCCGACGCGATGACCCGCTCGATCGAAGAGAGCCTGGCGCGCCTGCAGACCGACCGGATCGACCTGTTCTACATGCACCGGTTCGATCCGAAGGTGCCGATCGAGGACATGGTCGGCGCGCTCGCCCGCGCTATCGAGGCGGGCAAGATCGGGGGATACGGCGTATCCGAATGGAGCGCCGCCCACATCCGCGAGGCACACGCCGTCCACCCGATGGCAGCTGTCCAGACCGAATATTCGCTCTGGACGCGCCAGCCGGAAATCGCCGTTTTGGAAACCACCCGCGAGCTGGGGATCGCGTTCGTGGCGTTCTCTCCGGTGGCGCGCGGAGCGCTGGGCGGCGAATTGGGAGACGAGCCGCAGTTCGGCGCGCGCGACATACGCGCCGGGATGCCGCGTTTCTCTTCCGAACACTGGCCCGCCAATCGGGCGCTCATCGCTCGTTTCGAGGCACTGGCCGAACGCAACGGGCTTGCCCCCGGCCAGCTCGCCCTCGCGTGGGTCCTGGCGCAAGGGCCGCACGTTCATGCCATCCCCGGCACGACCAGCATCGCGCACCTCGAGGAAAACTTCGCGACGTTGTCGCTGGATATTCCCGCTGCCGTGTTGGACGAGGCCGGGGCGCTGATCAGCCAGGAGACCGTCAGCGGCCCGCGCTACAGCCCGTCGATGCAGGCCTCGATCGATACCGAGGATTTCGCCTGACGGCCTAGAGCCTTTCGTAGAGCGCCAGCAACCTGCCCCACGCGCGGTCGGCCTGCGCCGCGTCGTAGACGGGGCTGTCGGGCACGCACCAGCCGTGCTTGGCTGGATAGACCTCGATCTCGGCGAAGGCGCCCGTCCGGTCGGCGGCCTGCCGCAGGATCGTCTTGGCCTCGGGCTGCTTGGCGTCGTCGTCTTCGGAAATCGCGATCAGGTAGCCGGCGTCCTTCTGAAGCATCAGGTGCGGGCTGGTCGGCTTGTCGGTCGCAAGGCCGCCGCCGTGGAAGCTCGCCGCTGCCTTGACCCGGCCCGGAACCGCCGCCGCGGTATAGACGGTGTAGGGGCCGCCCATGCAGTAACCCTGGTTGCCGATGCCGCGCTTCTTGTCGACCGCGCTCTGGCTATCGAGCCAGGCGATCATCGCCTTGGCGTCGCGATTGACCGCATCCGGCGCCGTCGCCTTGGCACGCCACGGGCCGACCTTCTCGAAGCCCTTCTTCGCCTGGAAATCCGCAAAATCGCTGAACTGGGCCCACGGCACGTCGCGGTAGTAGGGATTGGGAACGAGGACCGCGTAACCGCTAGCGGCAAGGCGCCGCGCCATCGCCTTCTTCGCCTCGCGCAAACCGGCGATGTCGGGCCAGAGGATGACGGCAGGTGCAGCCTTCCCTGGGTGTACGAAGAACGCTTCGGCCGTCCCGTCCGGTGTCGCGACAGAGACCATTCGTTCGGTCAGCGCGGCATCGCCCGCCGGGTCCATCGATGTGCAGGCGGCAAGCCCCGCGAACGCGCCGGTCGCGGCGAACTGGCGCCGGCTCAATCCCTTGCCTTCGAATGCCGTCATCTGGTCTTCATCGCACATCGGTTCGCGTCCTCATACTGGGTCCCGTCGGCTGCCAGCCTAGCATCGCGTCCGGCCTCGTCCAGACCGTCTCGCACGCATTGCCGCAATAGCCATTGGCGAGGCGGCTGGCCATGTTAGGTTGCAGCCCACAACCGGATTCGAATCGGCCGGGCGCTTTCGGCAGCCCGCCTTACGGGAGAGACCCAATGACCCAGACCTACCCTTGCCTCATCGACGGCGAACTCGTCACCACGGACGCGACGCTTGAGGTGCTCAACCCCGCGAACGAGCAGGTCGTCGGCCTGGTGCCCGCCTGCGGGCCGGACGAACTCGACCGCGCGGTCGCCGCGGCGCGCAAGGCGTTCAAGACCTGGCGCAAGACCTCGTTCGAGGAACGCCAGGCCGTGGTCCAGGGCATCGCCGGAGCGATCAAGGCCAATGCCGACGAACTGTTTCGCCTGCTCACCACCGAACAGGGCAAGCCGCACGCGCAGGCCCAGATGGAGATTCACGGTGCCGCCGGTCTTGCTGCCGCGCAATCGACCCTGAAGCTCGACGAAGTGGTGAACCAGGACGACGATACGCGCCTGTCGCGCACCCGTCGCGTGCCCGTGGGCGTGGTGGGCGGCATCGTGCCGTGGAATTTCCCGGTCATGATGGCGATCCAGAAGATCGTCCCGGCGCTGATGTCGGGCTGCACAATCGTGCTCAAGCCCTCGCCGTTCACGCCGCTGACCACCCTCAAGATCGCAGAGCTGATCAAGGACGTGGTGCCCGCCGGCACGGTCAACATCATCACGGGCGAAGACAGCCTCGGCCCGCTGATCACCGAGCATGCCGATATCGACAAGATCACCTTCACCGGCTCGACCGCGACCGGCAAGCGCATCATGGAAGGCGCATCGAAGGACCTGAAGCGCATCACGCTGGAACTGGGCGGCAACGATGCGTCGATCGTGCTGCCCGATGCCGACGTGTCGAAGGTGGCCGAGCAACTGTTCTGGTCGAGCTTCTCCAACGCGGGCCAGATCTGTGTCGCGGCCAAGCGGATCTACATTCACGAGGACATCTACGACGAGTTGAGCCAGGCGATCGCCGACTACGCCAAGACGGTGAAGGTCGGAGACGGCTCGGAGCAGGGCACCGGGGTCGGCCCGATCCAGAACAAGAAGCAGTTCGACCGCGTTTGCGAACTGATCGAGGATGCCAAGGACAATGGCTACAAGTTCCTGGTCGGCGGCGATGTCGACCCGTCGGGGTCGGGTTACTACGTGCCGATCACCATTCTCGACAATCCGCCCGAGGATGCCCGCATCGTGGCCGAGGAGCAGTTCGGCCCGGTCATGCCGCTGATGAAGTTCTCCACGACCGAGGAAGTGATCGCGCGTGCGAACAACTCGGAATACGGGCTCGCCGGCGCCGTCTGGACAGCCGACGCGGACAAGGGGGTCGAGATCGCCGAACAGCTCGAGACGGGTACGGTCTGGGTGAACGAGTATCTCCACATCAGCCCGTTCGCCCCCTTCGGCGGGCACAAGCAGTCGGGCTTCGGCGCCGAATACGGCATCGATGGGCTGAAGGAATTCACCTATGCCCAGGTCATCACGGTGAAGAAGGACGCCTTCGCCTGATCGCCGGTTGGCGGGACGCGCGCGGCGTCCCGCTGCCGGACGGCGTTAGTTTGGCTGTTTAACTTACGATGGTTGAGGGGTATTCTCCTTCGGGAGGGAGTACGGGAATGGCGAACGACAACGCGGCGGAGATGGCGGCAGCCGACGGAGCGCCTCAGCGCTGCTATGGCGCGCTGGCGGGCTGGACCCATCAGGACCTGGGGGACCGGGTAGTTGTCTGCCTGCAGAGCAAGGGCCCGCCATCGCCCGATTCCGAAGCGCCGCTCGACGAATTCCACTACATGATGACCAAGAACCAGGCCGCGGTGCTGGCGAACTATCTGTTCGGGCTGTCGGGCCGGCTTCCCCAGCAGAAGCCCCGTTTTCGCTGGTTCCGCTGAGATAGCGCGCGTTCTCGGCCTCGGCGGTCTGTTCTTCAAGTCGGACGACCCGGACGGCACCCGCGAATGGTATGGCCGCGTGCTGGGCATCGCGTTCGAGGAATGGGGCGGCACGGTCTTCCTGCCGGAAACCGCCGCGGCGCACCCGGGCGCGGGCACGGTGTTCAGCCCGTTCAAGGCCGAGACCGAATACTTCGCTCCGTCGCAGGAGCGTTTCATGATCAACCTGATGGTCGACGATCTGCGCGCCATGCTCGCGCGCTGTGCCGAACACGGAGTCGAGCCCGTGCTCGAGATGTTCGGCGAGGCGAACGGCGACTTCGCGCACATCATGGACCCCGAAGGCCGCAAGCTGGAGCTGTGGCAGCCCAAGCCGATGCAATAGGCCTTAACGGCGGCCGAGCGCTACCTCGCTCTGGGCCATGAGCTGGGCGATGATATCCGCCACGGGCTCCTCGCTCTTGACCATCCCGACCGATTGACCGGCCATCAGGCTGCCGCCTTCGACATCGCCGTCGATCACCGCGCGGCGCAGCGCGCCCGCCCAGTAATGTTCGATCTGGAGCTGTGCCTCGGCCATCGCGATGCCGTCCTCGTCGAGGGCGCGCGCGACTTCGAGCTGCTTGGCGGTGAAGGCTTCGGTGCCCTTGTTCTTGAGCGCACGGACCGGAATGACCGGTAGGCGCGGATCGACCTGCACGCTGGCCACCGCATCGCGTGCATTGGCGCGGAAGAAGGCCGCCTTGAAAGCGGGATGCGCGATGCTTTCCTTCGCGCAGGCGAAGCGCGTGCCGAGCTGGACGCCCACCGCGCCCATTTCCAGGTAGCCGGCGATCGCTTCTCCGCGGCCGATGCCGCCCGCCACGAACACCAGGTGATCTGCGGCCAGTTCGGGCAGGAACTCCTGCGCCAACACGCTGGTCGAGACCGGGCCGATGTGCCCGCCGGCCTCCATGCCCTCGATCACCAGCGCGTCCCCGCCGGAACGCAGCAGCTTCTTCGCGAGCGCGAGCGTGGGGGCGAAGACGATCACCTTCGCATCGAACGCCTTGATCGCCTCGACGCTCCCCTTGGGCGGAATGCCGCCGGCGAGCACCACATGGCCGACCCGGTGCCGTCCGCACACTTCGATCAGGTCGAACAGCTGAGGGTGCATGGTGATGAGGTTCACGCCGAACGGCTTGTCGGTCAGGCCGCGAGTGGCGGCGATCTCTGCGTCGAGCAGTTCGGGCGTCATGGCGCCGCACGCGATCACACCGAACCCGCCCGCGTTGCTGATCGCGGACACGAGGCTGCGCTCCGAAACCCAGCTCATCGCGCCGCACAGGATCGCGTATTCGCTGCCAAGGAACGCGGTGCCCCGCGCCATGAGCGCGGATGTCTTGGGATATGCCGTCATGCCGAGCGCCACTAGGCGCGGGACGAAGCGAACGCAATCTCGCCAGCGCCTCGCCATATTGTGCCGTTTTGACACAGGTTTGGCTCAACCGGTTTTCGTTTGACTCAAACTAACGAAAGGTTAACTGTCACGTTCGGTTCGGCGAGTCGCAGCACCGGTCCCCAAAACATTATTCCGGCAACGGGTCGATCGTATCTCGACGAAAAGCGGGTCTTCCCGACCTCCAGTCGCAGTTCGATCCGGTGTAGTTCGAGGGATAGCGACGCGACCGCATCGAACAACGATGCAGGCCTCGACATGTCGGCATCGAGCACGCAAGCGCTGCGGCTCGGCGACATTCCGATCGTCTTCAAGGATTTCACCGACGACGGTATCGACAATCCCGTCGCGTATTATGAAATTCGCCTCGATATCAACGAGGAGAACAACGAAGGCATCGACAGCACCGGCGAGCCCAATCGCGAACTGGCGCTCACCGAGATGCAGATCTACACGTCCTCGCGCCAGGCGGTGCTGGAGGATTACGATCCGGACAACTACGAGGATCGCGCCCTCGGCGACGACTTCAACCTCGTATTCGATCTCGATGCCGACGGCGACAACACGATCCTGCTGTTCGATTCCAATCCCGGCGGCGGCAAGGACGATTACATCTTCTACATTCCGCTCAGCACCTTCGAAGGCGCGTCACCGGATTCCTACTTCACGCTGTTCTCGCAGTTCGGCCCGTCTCCCGACGAAGGCGCGACACCCGAGGAATGGCGCGTCCAGACGACCTCGCGCATCAACGGCGTCAAGTTCAACGACCTGGACGGCGACGGCGTAAAGGACGGCAACGAGGGCGGCCTTGCCGGCTTCGTGATGTACATCGATAGCAACAACAACAACATCTACGACGTTGGCGAGGTGACCGCGACTTCCGGAGCCGACGGCAGCTTCACGTTCTACGGCCTGCTGGCCGGCAACTACATCATCCGCGAAGTCCCCAACGGCGACTGGATCAACACGACCGGCGTAGACGGCGACCACGCGGTGACCATCACCACCGGGGGCGTGAACGCGACCCTTGTGGTCGGCAATTTCCTGCCCGATCCCGAAATTCGTATCGAGAAGGAAGTCCCGTCGATCACCGGCGGAGTGGGTGGCCCCAACGGCCTGGGCGGAGCGGACGACGCTGGCGACGTCATCAATTACGACCTGCTGGTGTTCAACGAAGGCAATCTGGGCCTGACGAACATCGTAGTTACCGACGACAACGCAGATCCCGGTAGCATCCTCGCCACCACTGTCGACGGCGATGGAACCAATGGCCAGCTCGGCCAGGTTTACAACGTGGGCGATGTCGACTTCGATCAGATCCTCGATCCAGGCGAGATCTGGGAATACACGGCCGAACACACCGTCACGCAGGAAGACCTGGATTCGGGCGGCAACGACAGTGCCGACGGTGCCGATAACGACGTCGACAACACCGCCAGCGTAACCGGCGACTGGTCGTTCTTGGGCGATTCTGGGCAGGTCTCCGACAGCGACAGTGAAGACGCACCGTTGCTTCCGAATCCCGAAATCGCCATCGACAAGGTAGTGGTCGACGTGGACGGCGACGGTCCGGACGGCACCGCCGACGCGGCCGGCGACGTGATCACCTACAAGGTGACCGTCAAGAACGAGGGCAACATCACGCTGACCGGCGTCACCGTGGTCGACCCCCTCACCGGCCTCGACGTCGCGGTCGGTACGCTCGCACCCGGCGCGACCTGGACCTCGGACGACCTGTTCTAAGAGGTCACCCAGGCCGACCTCGACGGCAAGGGCGGCGGCGATGGCGACATCGACAACACCGCCACCGCGGACTCCAACGAGACCGAAGAGGTCGACGACAGCGAGGACGTGCCGCTCGACTACTCGCCCTCCTTCACCGTCGAAAAGGCCGTCTCGTTCGACGGCGTCACATTCGACGATGCAGACGATCCCGATGGGCCGCAGGCCAGCATCATGCAGGCGCCGACGTTCCTCATCACGATCGCGAACACGGGCAACATCACGCTGACCGGCTTCACGATCGAGGACGTGAATTACACCTTCGACACGGTGAACGGCACGACGATCGATCTCGGCGGTGCAGTGCTGTCGGGCGATGACGACGGCGACGGCGATCTCGACGTGGGTGAGACCTGGACACTGCTGTACGACCAGCCGCTAGACGTGGGCTATCACAAGAACACGGTCACGGTGGAGTTCGACGAGGCCGGGCCGATTTCGGACGACGCGTACTACTACGTCCTCGTCAACGAAGGCCCGGGCGTGCGGACGCCTGGTTTCTGGCAGGGCCCGAACAATGGGCTCAAGTTCTGGGACGGCATCGCCGACAACCAGCCGCATCAGGGCGACACGTTCCCCGATGGCGATCCAGAGGTCGATGGCAACCAGGACCTGCTCTATGCCGTCGACAGCAACGGTGACGGCGTCATCGACGGAGCGGACAAGGCCGGATTGCTGATCGGCGACTACGACATGGACGGCATTCGCGATCCGGGCGAAGACGTGCTCTTCATCTCGCTATCCGATGCGCAAAAGGTCGTCGACGCCTCGAACAAGAAGGGCAACGACGGGACCTACACCATCGGCCGCGATGCGGTGGCGACGTGGCTCAACTACCTGTCGGGCAACAACATCGATCCGACCGACGCGACGGCGGCCAATATCGCCAATGCGCCGCGGGTTTACATCGACGAGGCGATCGACTGGTTGCAAAGGTACGCCAGCGACGAAAACGACGCTTCGGTCGACTTCGCGCAGTTCCAGTTCGATGCCGCGCCCAAGAAGTGGCAGACCTCGACGGCCGACGGCGGCAAGACGGGCCAGGAAATCCACAACGCGCTCGGCAGCTACAACGAAGACGGCACGATCAAGGGCGAATACTACGCGGGGGATGCCGACAGTGATGCCTTCGCCTTCGCCTTGAGCGATGCGCTTGCCTCCAAGCTGTATGTCAGCCCGCTCGATCAGGCGGACCAGGACGTGTCGCAGATGATGTACGCGAACACGCTCGTGTCGGTCTAGCAGGCGACCGGGGGGCGCATGTACGGGCAGATGGAAGTCGAGGAGCCGAAGGGTCGGCTGGCCGAATGGCTGGCCGGCCCGCTCCGGCGCAACAGGGCGCTGTATGTGAAGGTCGGCGTGGCGGCCGCGATGATCAACTTCTTCTCGTTGATCGTCGCGCTGTTCACGATGACGGTTTACGACCGCATCGTTCCCAACAACGCGACCGAATCGCTGATCGGGCTGACCATCGGCCTGGCGGTCGTGCTGATCTTCGATTTCATCCTGAAGCTGCTGCGGTCGTATTTCGTCGACGTCGCCGGGGCGCGGGTCGACCGCGACATCGGGCGCGCGATATTCGCCCGCATCCTCGACATGCGGCTCGATCTGGGTCGCCGGTCGACCGGAGGGCTCGCGGGACTCGTACGCGAGATCGAGACGCTGCGCGACTTCTTCACTTCGGCCACGCTGACGACGCTCGTCGACCTGCCGTTCGTGATCATCACCCTGATCGCGATCGCGCTGATCGGCGGATGGCTGGTGATGGTGCCGCTCGTCCTGATCCCGCTCGTGATTCTGGCTGCACTCGCCTCGCAACCGGTCATGCGGCGGCTCGCCAGCCGGACCCTGGGCGAGGCGCTGGGCAAACAGGCGGTGCTCGTCGAGACGATCGGCAGCCTGGAGACGGTCAAGTCCGCCAACGCCGGCCCGATGCTGGAACGGCGCTGGGATGCGGCGATGAAGGGCCACTCGCAGGCGTCGCTGCGCCAGCGCCTTACCTCCAACCTGTCAATCAACGTGGCGGGCAGCGCGCAGACGATGGCCTATACCGGCATCGTCATCTTCGGCGTGTTCGCGATCGCCGACCAACGGCTGACGATGGGCGGCCTCATCGCCTGTTCGATCCTGGCTGGTCGCGCGGTGGCGCCGCTCGGGGCGATCGCCAACCTGCTCACGCGCATCAATGCCACGCGCACGGCATACCAGCAGATCAACGAGCTGATGGAACAGCCGGGCGAAGGGCCGGAAGGAAGCCTCGGACTGTCTCCGAGCAGCGTGGAAGGCGCGATCGAGTTTCGCGACGTCGACTTTCGCTATCCGGGCGCTGCCGAACTGGCGCTGACCGACGTATCGTTCCGAATCAAACCGGGCGAGCACGTCGCCCTCGTCGGGCCGGTGGGATCGGGCAAGACGACCATCGCCAAGCTCCTCATGGGGCTTTATCCGCCGACCAGCGGGCTGGTCATGCTCGACGGAACGGACATCCGCCAACTCGCGCCGGGCGCGCTCAGATCGAAGGTCGGGGCGCTGCTGCAGGACAACCTGCTCCTGACGGGCAGCTTGCGCGACAACATCCTGCTCGGCCGTGACGACGTGGACGACGAGGAGATGATCCGCGCCGCCAAGGCCGCGCTGGCGCACGATTTCATCGCCACGATGCCGAACGGCTACGACGTCCAGCTGGCCGACCGCGGCGAAGGCCTGTCGGGCGGCCAGCGACAGGCGATCGCGATGGCGCGCGCTGGTGGGAAGGCCCCCGATCCTGGTGTTCGACGAACCAACCAGCGCGGTGGATTCCGAAACCGAAGCGCGGCTGATGACCAACCTGCGCCAGGAGTTCGAGGGGCGCACGCTGATCGTCATCACGCACCGCCCCTCGCTGCTCAACCTCGTCAATCGCGTCATCCTGCTGTCGCGCGGCCGGATCGCGATGGACGGCACCCCCGACAGCATCACGCGCAACGTCGCGCGCATTCGTGCGAGATGAACTCCATGCTGCACCTTCCCAGATCGTTCTTCAGCGAATCCGAAGTCGAGTTCGAGGAAGAGGAATATCGCGCGCGCAAATCGGCCAACGTGATCCTGTGGATCCTGGCGGCGTTCGTGGTCATCTTCCTCGTCTGGGCCAGCCTGACCGAGATCGACCGCACGGTGCGCGGAATGGGCCGCGTCGTGCCCAGTTCGAAGCTGCAGGTGGTATCGAACCTCGAAGGCGGGGTGGTCGAGCAGATCCTGGTCAAGCAGGGCGATACCGTGAAACGCGGTGACATCCTGGTGCGGCTCAGCCCGACGCTGAGCACGTCGGCGTACGGAAGCACCGAGGCGAACGTCAATTCGCTGGAAGCCAAGATTTCGCGCCTGCAGGCCGAAGTGCGCGGCGGGTCGCCGAGCTACAGCGGCGTGGTGGCGCCCGATCAGGTTTCGGTCGAGCAATCGCTCCATGCGGCGCGCATGGCCGAACTGGACGGCCTGCGAGCGGCGGGGCAGGCCCGGGTGGTCCAGGCGGAGCGGTCGGTCGCGGAGGCGCGGTCCATGCTCCAGTCGCGGCAGTCGAACCTCGTCACCGCCAACCGCGAGCTGGAAATGCTGAGGCCGCTGGCCGAACAGCTCATCGTGCCCAAGATGGACCTGATCAAGGCGGAGAACGCGGCGCAGGTGGCGCAGAACGAAGTCGTCGCCGCGCAAGCCGCGGTCGCCCGCGCCCAGTCTTCGGTGGCCGAGGCGCGCGCATCGTCGGCGCAGCAGTTCAGCGACTGGAAGTCGCGCGCCGGGATGGAACTGTCGCAGGCGCAGGCCGAATTGATGATGCAGCGGCAGAGCCTGCCCGCGCTGTCCGACCGGGTCGACCGCAGCGCGATCCGCGCGCCGATGACCGGCAAGGTCAACCGCGTGCTGGTGACGACCGTGGGAGGCACCGTCACCGCCGGAATGCCGATCGCCGAGATCGTGCCGTCGGACGATTCGCTCTATGTCGAAGTCATGGTCCGGCCGAGCGACATCGGTAACGTGGCGCTTGGGCAAAAGGCGTGAGTGGAGATCACCGCCTACAACTCGGCGGTCTTCGGAACGCTGGACGGCGTGGTCACGTCGATCTCTCCCGACGCCGTCCAGAACGACGAGGGCGAGAGCTTCTACATGGTCGAGGTGCAGACCGCCGACACGCTCAAGTCACCGAACGGCAAGCCGTTGCGGATCGGGTCGGGCATGATGGCCAACGTCAGCCTGCGCGGGGAGCAGCGCTCGATCCTGAGCTACCTGTTCACCCCGATCACCCGATTGTCGGAAAACGCCTTCCGCGAATAGCCGCGCGTCAGTCGCCGTAGCCAATCCGCACTTGTCCCGCCGCGTTGCGCGCCTTTTCGCGGGCCCGTTCGACATCGCCAGCGGTGGCGAGCGCGACGCCCATCCGGCGATAGGGACGGCTGGTGGGCTTGGCGAAGATGCGCAAATCGGTGCCGTCTTCCGCCAGCGCTTCGGCCAGTCCGCTATACGATAGCGACGCGCTGTCGCGGTCGGCCAGGATCACCGCCGATGCCGCCGGCCGCGCGCGGATCTCCGCCGGTAGCGGCAGCCCCATGATCGCGCGGGCGTGGAGGTCGAATTCCGACAGGTTCTGGCTGGCCAGGGTGACCATGCCGGTATCGTGCGGACGCGGACTCAACTCGGAGAAGATGACCTCGTCGCCGCGCACGAAGAATTCCACGCCGAACAGGCCCCAGCCCCGCCCGTCGCCCTTCAGCGCCTCCACCACCACGCGCGCCATCGCCTGCGCGCTGGCGATCGCGGCGGGCGACATCGGCGCCGGCTGCCAGCTTTCCTGGTAGTCGCCGCGCTCCTGCCGATGGCCGATCGGCGGACAGAACGACACGCCGCCCGCGTGAGCAATCGTGAGCAGCGTGATCTCGTAGTCGAAATCGACGAACGCCTCGACGATCACGCGCGTGCGGTCTCCGCGCATTCCGGCCACCGCATAGTTCCACGCGGCTTCCAGCTCGCCCGCATCGCGCACGGTCGACTGGCCCTTTCCGCTCGACGACATGACCGGCTTGATCACGCAGGGAAAGCCGGTGAATTCGGCCGCGGCGCGGAACTCGTCCAGCGTCTCCGCGTACCGGTATCGCGACGTCGCGATGCCGAGTTCCTCTGCCGCCAGATCGCGGATCGCATCGCGGTTCATCGTCAGCTGCGCGGCGCGGGCCGACGGGACGACGCACATCCCTTGCGCCTCGAGATCGGCGAGCACTTCGGTGCGGATCGCCTCGATCTCGGGTACGATAAGGTCGGGGCGGTGCTTCTCCGCCACCGCGCGCAGCGCCGCGCCGTCGAGCATCGGGAACACCTCGCGCGCGTCGGCGACCTGCATCGCGGGTGCATCGTCGTAGGCGTCGCAGGCGATCACCCGTGCGCCGAGCCGCTTCGCCGAAATAACGAATTCCCGGCCGAGTTCGCCCGAGCCGAGCAGCAGGATCGTCGCCGTGTGGCTCATCGTGCCCGGCTCACTCGCCGTCGGAGGCGTCGAGCCCATAGGCGGTGTGCAGCACGCGCACGGCCAGCTCGGTCTCGTCCTCGTCGATCAGCACGCTCACCTTGATCTCGCTGGTGGAGATCGCCTGGATGTTGATCCCGCGCTCGGCCAGCGCCTTGAACATCGTGCTGGCGACGCCCGCGTGGCTTTTCATGCCCACGCCGACGACGCTGATCTTGGCGATCTTGCTGTCGGTGATGATCCGGTTGAAGCCGATCTCGTCGCGCCGGTCCTCGAGCAGGGCCTGCGCGCGTGCGAGATCCGCCTGCGGCACGGTGAACGTGACGTCGGTCTCGCCCTTGTCGCGGCCTACGTTCTGGATGATCATGTCGACGTTAATCGATGCCTGCGCGAGCGGCTCGAAGATATGCGCCACCGCGCCGGGCCGGTCGGGCACGCGGGTCAGGATGACTTTCGCCTCGTTCTTGTCGTGCGCGATGCCGGTGACTAGCTGGCGTTCCATTTCGCCCTTCTCCAATAGCGCTTCCATCTCCTCTTCGGAGACGATCATCGTGCCGGGTATTTCGTCCGCGGGGACCGCATCGTCGCCGATGAAGCTGGAGAGGACCTGCACGCGCACCCCCTCCTTCATCGCCAGGCCGACCGAGCGGGTCTGCAGGACCTTCGCACCGACCGATGCCAGTTCGAGCATTTCCTCGTAGGTCACCGCCTTCAGCTTGCGCGCCTTGGCGACGATACGCGGATCGGTGGTATAGACCCCGTCGACGTCGGTGTAGATGTCGCAGCGGTCCGCGCCGATGGCTGCCGCTACCGCGACCGCCGAGGTGTCGGACCCTCCGCGCCCCAGCGTGGTCACGCGGCCTTCGTGCGAGACGCCCTGGAAGCCGGGGATCACGGCGATCTCGCCCGCCTTCATGCTGGCGAGCAGGGCTTCGGAATCGATATCCTCGACGCGGGCCTTGGCGTGCGCCTCGATCGTGCGGATCGGCATCTGCCAGCCGAGCCAAGACCGCGCCCTGCACCCGAGGGCCTGCAGCGTCAGGGCGAGGAGCCCGCTCGTCACCTGCTCGCCCGATGCGACGACCACGTCGTACTCGGCCGGATCGTAGATCGGGTTCGCCTCGCGGCAGAAGTTCACCAGCCGGTCGGTTTCTCCGGCCATGGCGGACACCACCACGGCGACTTCGTTGCCGCCGGCGGCCTGCTTGCGGACGATGTTCGCCACGCGCCGGATGCGCTCGGTCCCGGCCATCGAAGTGCCGCCGAATTTCATCACGATCCGGGCCAAGCGAACGAGCTCCTGCTGGATGACTTACCGCCGCGCTGTTAGGGGTGGCGCATGGCTGATGCAACAACCCGCGCCGATACGAAAACTTCGGACCGCCAAACGACCGGGTCCGCCACCATTCGCGAAGACGAGGCGGCGCATTTCGGCAAGCTGGCGAAGGACTGGTGGGATCCCAGGGGTTCGTCCGCGATGCTCCATCGGCTGAACCCGGTGCGGCTCGGCTTCATTCGCGACGCCGTGGACGCGCACTGGGGAACGCAAGGCAGCGTCCGGCCGCTCGCAGGCAAGTCCGCGCTCGACGTCGGGTGCGGTGCGGGGCTGCTGTGCGAACCGCTCGCCCGGCTCGGCGCCGACGTCACCGGGATCGACGCCGCACCCGAGAACGCGATGGCCGCCGCCGCCCATGCCGAAGGGGCCGGTCTCGACATCCGGTACATGACGGGCGAGGTCGGCGCGCTCGACATCGGCACGTTCGACCTCGTGACCTCGATGGAAGTGCTGGAGCACGTTTCCGACAAACAGGCGTTCGTCGCCGCGCTGGCCGCCAGGCTCGCGCCCGGCGGGCTGATGGTGCTGTCGACCCCCAATCGGACCTTGCAATCCCGCCTCCTCCTCGTCGGCGCGGCGGAAGCGGTGGGAATGGTGCCGAAGGGCACGCATCATTGGGATGATTTCGTCACCCCGGATGAGATGGAAATTCTACTTGCGGGCGCTGGTCTGACTATGAGCGTGCCTCGGGGCATAACATTCTCGCCAGCGAGGGGCCTCCACCTGTCGGAAGACCTCGCGCTCAACTATATCGTCACGGCAGTGCGGACCGCCTGAGCGGCACAGCAAGCGCGGGATCGTCGGTGAACACACCCTCGACCCCGGCGGCTGCCAGCAACGTCCACGCCGCGGCGAAATCGCCCGTCGCGGCCTCGGTGGCGCCCTTACGCAAGGTGGGCGGCAGAAAGGCGTTTTCCTTTCGCAACGTCCAGGCATGGACCGGCAGACCTGCCGCCTTGGCTGCGGCGACGAGGCCCGTCGTGCGGCCGTCCGCACCGACGACCAGCGACGCCTCGACCCCGATCGCGTCGGCATAGGCCGCGATCCGCGGCAGGCCGCTTTCGCTGACCATTTCGGCGTATGTCATCCCGGCTTCGTCCGCCGGACCGCCATCGGCCGCGACGAGCTGGACCAGCCGCACGTCGGTCAACCTGTCGAGCCGTTCGAGCGGGGCGACCTCGAAGGACTGGACGAACAGCGGGATCTGCTTCCCGTCGAGCCCTTCCTTGCGGAGCGCCGCCACGAGCAGGTCGACGCTGTCGATGCCCTGTTGCAGCAGGAAAGTGGGATGCTTGAGTTCGGGATACAGACCCACCGTGCGCCCGGTCTCGGCCGATTTGGCGCGCACCAAGGCGACGATCTCGGCGAAGGTGGGCACCTGATAGAGCCCGTCGTAGCGGACGTTGGCGGGCCGCAGTGCCGGAAGCCGCTCCTTGGCCCGCAGGGTCCTCAATTCGGCGAGCGTGAAATCCTCCGCGAACCACCCCGCGACGAGCTGCCCATCGATCTCCTTCGAGCGGCGGCGATCTTCGAATTCCTCGCGCGAGGCGACGTCGGTGGTGTCGGACAGTTCGTTCTCGTGCCGCGCCACGAGGACGAGGTCCTTGGTCACGACCAGATCCGGCTCGATGAAGTCCGCGCCGGCGTCGATCGCCCGCTCGTAGGCGGCGAGCGTGTGCTCGGGCCGCTCCCCGCTGGCGCCGCGATGGGCAATGACCAGCTGGGCCGAGAGCGGCGAAGACGCCGGGACCGCAGCTGCCAAGACGGCGAGGAGATAAAGGAATCGCATCGGCGCGCGATGTGCCCGTGTCATTCTGAACGTCATCCGAGTGCGGCGTTCCACTCGCTTTCGTCGAACCCGACCAGCAGCCCTCCGGGGTGATCGATCACGGGGCGCCGGATGCACGAAGGCTGCGCGACCATCAGCCGGATCGCCTTTTCCGAATCGAGATTTTCCTTCTGCGCCGGCTCGAGCTTGCGGAAGGTCGTGCCCTGGCGATTCAGGACGCGTTCCCAGCCGACCGCCTGCACCCATCCGCGCACGAGATCCTGGTCCGCACCTTCCTTCTTGAAGTCGTGAAACTCGAAGTCCCGGCCCTTGGCATCGAGCCAGGTACGCGCCTTCTTCACGGTGTCGCAGTTGGGGATGCCATAGAAGTGGATCGTCATGTCTCGTCTGCCTTGAATCGATGGACGCGGGGCTGCGCGCAGGCGAACAGCGTGTAATCCGCGTAGTAGTCCTGCCGGCCCTTGTGCTGGACCGCGCGGTGTTCGGCAAGCCGCCCCCATGCCCGGGCCGAAGCCTCGTCGTCCCATTCGCTGACCGCCACCACCTCGCCATCGTCGGCGGTGTACGACTTGAACGAGCGGTAGCCCGGCTGGGACAACGCCATCGCCTCCATCTCGGCGGCGTCGGCGGCATAGGCGTCGTGGTCCATGCCGGCGCGCTTGCGATTGCGGAATACGACGAGGAACATCAGCCTGTCCCGGTCCATTTTGCCGAGGGCATGTCACGCCTGTCACACAGTTCTGGGACCAAAGAACGAGACCGGTCGAGCGGCGCTGAAGAATGATCGGAAAGGGCCGGGCGAGCAGTCATTCCGGGCCCGCTTAGCAACCCGGTATCAAGTAGGAAACTCACCCGCCCAGGTGCGCGTCGGCGATGGCCACGGCCAGCGCGTCGGCAGCATCGGGTCCGGCAATCGCCGCGCCGGGCAGCAGTACCTTCAGCATCGCCTGGACCTGCGCCTTTTCGGCGCCGCCGGTACCGACGACCGCCTTCTTGACCAGCCGGGCGGCGTGTTCGCGCACGGGGACCCCCGCGCGACCGCAGGCGGCCAGCACCGCGCCGCGCGCCTGCGCCAGCTTCAGGGTCGATTGCGGGTTCTTGTTGGCGAAGACTTCCTCCACCGCCACCCGGTCGGGCGCATGGGCGGCGATCACCGCGGCAACCGCATCGTGCAGGTGGTGCAACCGATCGGCCATCGACGCCTTCGCCTCGGTCGGCACCTGCCCGTTGGCGATGTGAGTCGTGCGCGATCCCTCTACCCGGATGACGCCCCATCCGGTGCACGAGAGCGACGGGTCGAGGCCGAGGACGATCATGCGTGGAATGGCGCCGATCTAGCGGTCACAGTCGCAGCCCCAAGCGCGGCCCGAAGTGCATCATCACCAGATAGAGCGCGACGGTCAGGGCGCATCCGAGCGCGAGCGATAGCCAGAAATGCACGCCGTTGCGCAGCAGGAGCGGGATCAGCAGGAACATCGGCAGGCTCGGCAGGACGTACCAGAACGTAGCGGCCGAATGGACCGCCATGTTCTCGGCGTCCGGGCGCGCCTGCCACAGGAAGATCATCCCCAGCACCGACACCAGCGGCAGCGACGCGACGATGGCCGCGGTCGCGGGCAAGCGCCGTCCCAGCTCGGAAATGGCCGCGATCATCGACCCGGCAAGCAGCGCCTTGGCGACGATCGCCCACATCTAGTGCCCCTCCCGCGTGCGGACGGGGGTCGGGGGGTGGGCGCGAGTGCAGGACGGGCCCACCCCCGGCCCCTCCCGCGAGCGGGAGGGGAGACCCATCACCCCAGCTTGTCCATGATCTCGTCGCTGACTTCGTAGTTGCCCCAGACGGTCTGCACGTCGTCGTCGTCGTCGAGGGTGTCCACAAGCTTGAGCAGCGTGCCGGCATTCGCCTCGTCCACCTCGACCGTGATGTTGGGCTTCCACGCGAGCTTGACGCTTTCGGCCTCGCCCAGCACCTTTTCGAGCGCGCCGGCCACTTCGTGCAGCGCTTCCATGTCGGTCCAGATCGTGTGGCCTTCATCGCCGCTCTCGACGTCGTCGGCACCCGCTTCGATCGCGGCCTCGAGGACTTTCTCCTCGTCGCCCGCGCTCGCCGGATATTCGATCAGTCCCTTGCGCTCGAAGCCGTGGCTCACCGCGCCGGTCGCGCCCAGGTTGCCGCCATTCTTGCTGAACGCGGTGCGCACGTTGGTCGCGGTGCGGTTGCGATTGTCGGTCAGAGCCTCGACGATCAGGGCCACGCCGCCGGGGCCGTAGCCTTCGTAGCGCACTTCCTCGTAGTCCTCGCCGCCCGCCGCCGCGGCCTTGTCGATCGCGCGCTGGATGTTGTCCTTTGGCATCGATGCGGCCTTGGCGTTGTTGACCGCCAGCCGCAGGCGCGGGTTCATGTCCGGATCGGGCGTGCCCATCTTGGCCGCGACGGTGATCTCGCGGCTGAGCTTGCTGAACTGCGCCGAGCGCTTCTTGTCCTGCGCGCCCTTGCGGTGCATAATATTTTTGAACTTGGAATGGCCTGCCATAAGTCCGTTCTTGCATGACGTATCTGGAACGGGGGCGCATTAGCCGCATGAGCGGGCAACCTACAAGAGCCGGGTGGGCATTGCCCGCGCCCGCCAGTTGGCGCACGTGGTTCGGCTTCATACGCCGGCCGGCCCTCCCCGATCGTGCGGACACCCGGATCGCGCCGGGATTCGCGGCGGTGCTCAAGCTTTTCGCGCTCGACATCGCGTTCATGGCCGTGCTCCTGGGCAGCCTGGCGCTGGCGGTGCAGATCGGGTTCGACATGCCCGAACACATGCTCGACGAGCTCGCACTCTCCGCGCCACTGATCGCCCTGATCGTCATCGGTGCGCCTGTGGGCGAGGAGATCGCTTTTCGCGGCTGGCTCTCGGGGCGTCCGGGGCACCTGCTGGCGACACCTCTGCTGTTCGTTGCGCTGCTCGCGCTTCTCGGCGCAGCGGCACCGTTCGGCGGCGAGTCTGAGGGTGCGATGCCGCTTATGATCGTCGCGGCGGTCGCTGCACTGGCTGCAGTCGCCGCCCTGTTTCTGCTGCGAAAGCGGAACGCCGTCCGCTGGTTCCAGCGGCACTTCGCATGGTTCTTCTGGGTCAGCGCGATCGCCTTTGCGGCGGTCCACCTGACGAACTTCGCAACCGCGGGCCCCGCCATGCTGCCGCTGGTCCTGCCGCAATTGATGCTGGCCCTGCTGCTGGGGTACCTGCGAGTGACTCACGGATTGTGGAGCGCGGTGCTGCTGCACATCCTCCACAACGGCCTGTTCATTTCGCTGGTGCTGGCGTCATCCAGCGGGGGATCGTGACGATCGGGCGTTAGTCCCGGCGGACGACCTTTCCCGCCTTCATCACGAAATCGACGTTCTCCAGTTCGCGCACATCGGCCAGCGGATCGCCGTCGACCGCGATCATATCGGCGGCCATGCCCGGGGCGATGCGCCCGATCTCCGACCTGCCGAGCGCTTCGGCGGCATCGGCGGTAGCGGCCTTGATCGCCTGAGCCGGGGTCATCCCGGCATCGACCATCAGCGCGAATTCCTTGGCGTTCTCGCCGTGCTTGCTGACTCCGGAATCGGTGCCGAACGCGATCCTCACCCCGGCGGCAATCGCGCGGCGATGGCTTTCCCGGGCGGCCGCGCCGGCTTCCTCGGCCTTCGGTATGGTGGCGGGTGGCAGCAGACCGGCGCGGGCCTGCTGCAGGGCGGTGACCGGCGCGATCATGGTCGGTACGAGCCATGTCCCGCGCGCCTTCATCAACCGGACCGTCGCATCGTCGAGGAACGTGCCGTGATCGATCGTGTCGACACCGGCCTCCACCGCGGCGGCGGTGCCTTCCTTGGCGTGGCTGTGCGCGGCGACCTTGCGGCCGAGAGCGTGCGCGGTATCGATCACCGCCTTCATTTCCTCGGGCATCATCGCCCGGCCAAGCCCGCCGGATACGTTGGACAAAACGCCGCCGGTGGCCATGAACTTGATGACCTGCGCGCCGCGCCCGACCTGGCGGCGCACCGCGCGCCGGCAGTCGTCCGCGCCGTCGCAGGTGTTGACCACCTCGGGCTCTACCGCATGAGCGATCGTTGCCGACAGCCCGTTGAGCGGATCGCCGTGACCGCCGGTCACCGATATCGGCTCGCCCGCGTTCACAATGGTCGGCCCCTCGACATCGCCGCGCGCGATGGCATCGCGCAGCGCGCGAATGGAGCGCGCGGTGCCGCCCAGATCTCGCACGGTGGTGAATCCGGCGCGCAGCGTCGTGCGCGCGTTGCCCGCGCCGTACAGCACATCATCTTCGTCTTCGCTGGTCAACGCTTCGAGCCGCGCGCGCAGCGGATCGCCGCCTATGCCGAGGAGATGGACGTGCATGTCGATCAGCCCCGGCAACACGAAGCTGTCCTTCAGGTCGACCAGGGTCGCACCGGCTTCGGGAACGACCAGTCCGTCGCGGACCTCGGCCACCTTCCCGTCGCGAACGATGATCGTCGAGGGACCGCGAGGCGCCTCACCCGGCCGGTCGAGCAGACGGCCTGCATGGATGTAGGATACCGCAGCAGTTTCCTGCGCCGCGACGGCTCCGGGCACGAGCGCAAGCGCGCTTGCAGCGGACAGCATGAAACGCTTCATCGGCAAGATTCCCCCTTTTGCGGCAAGGGTCTAGCACCCTCCCGCGCAGGGGCAACAGACGATGGATATCAGACCGTGACCGCCGTCCCGCTGACGCTGACCATCAGCATCGATCCGTTCTGGCCGAGCACCTCGTAGTCGATATCGACCCCGACGACCGCATTGGCTCCGAGCGCGAGCGCCTGGTCCTCCATTTCGGCAATCGCCTCGCCTCTCGCGCGGGCCAGCACGTCCTCGTATTTGCCCGAGCGACCGCCGACGATGTCGGTGATCGAGGCGAAGAGATCGCGGAATATGTTGGCGCCTACGATGACCTCTCCGGTCACTATACCATGGTATCCGCGAATCGACCGGCCCTCGATCGACGGGGTGGTAGTAACGATCATCCCACCGCCGCCCGGCTTATCCGAAGTCGAACCGGTCGGCGATCCGCTCCAGGGATTGGGTCTGCTAGCCATTGACGATCATGCCTCCGTTCGGGTGCAACACCTGTCCGGACATATAGCTCGAATCCTCGCAGGCCAGGAACAGAAAAGCCGGCGCCACCTCGTTGGGCTGACCGGGGCGACCCATCGGCGTGTCCTCGCCGAAATGCTCCAGCTTCTCGGGCGAGGAGCCGCCGCACGGATTGAGCGGGGTCCAGATAGGTCCCGGCGCCACGGCATTCACCCGGATGCCCTCGCCGACCAGGTTCTCGCTCAGGGACCGCGTAAAGGCTGTGATCGCACCCTTGGTGGCGCTGTAGTCGAGCAGTTCGCCGCTGCCCTGGTACATCGTCACGCTGGTGCAGTTCACGATCGCCGCACCCTTTTTCAGGTGTGGGCGTGCTGCCTGGACGAGGTAGAACATCGAGAAGATGTTGGTCTGGAACGTCCGCTGGAGCTGCTGGGCGGTGATGTCGCGGATGTCCTTGTCGGGATGCTGCTCGCCCGCGTTGTTGACCAGCACGTCGAGCCGGCCCCACTTGGAAATCACCTTGTCGATCAGTGCCCGGCACACGTCGGGATCGCCCAGATCGCCGCGGTGGAGCAAGGCTTCGCTGCCTTCGTCCTCGATTCGGTCGGCGACAAAGCGGGCATCATCGTCTTCCTCGAGATAGGCGACGGCGACCTTTGCCCCTTCGCGGGCGAACAGGATGGCGGTGGCCCGACCGATCCCGCTATCGCCGCCGGTAACGATCGCGACCTTGCCCTTCAGCCGGTCCGAGCCGGGGTAGCGCGGCTGCCAGTCGGGCTTGTCGTCCATCGCGGATTCGTGGCCGGGCATCCGCGGCTCTTCGCAGGTTTCCTCGACGAAGGCCTTGTCTACGGTATGGGTATCGGTGCTCATGGATGCGACTCCTCGATTGGGTTCGCTTGATCCAATGAGCGAGGCAACCAGCCCGTTCCGCGGTTCGTCCCGCGCAGGGTTCAGCCCAGGCCGAGCGCGGCCTTGTAGGTATCGAGCAGCATTTCCATTTCGCTGCGGTCGTCGGGCTTCATCTTCCGTAGGCGGACGATCTGGCGCATGATCTTTGCGTCGTAACCCACCGCCTTGGCCTCGGCATAGACGTCACGGATGTCGTCGGCGATGCCCTTCTTCTCTTCCTCGAGGCGTTCGATGCGCTCGATCAATAGGCGCAGGCGGTCGTCGGTGGCTTCGGCCATTTTGGTATCACAGCTCCGGTGAATGAGAATCGGTTGCCGGTCCGATAGCCAGCCCGCCGCCCCCTTTGAAGGTGGGGTGGAAAACTATTCCGGGGCGTTGCGCGCGATGCTCGCGGCCATCCGGTCGAGCTGGTCCTGCGTCGCGGGCGACCGGTGCCTGGCCTTCCATTCGTCGGCCGGCAAGCCGTGGATGAGTTCGCGCGCCGCGTCATTGTCGCCCGGATAGCCCGCGTCGCGGATCCAGTCGGCAAGGCAATTGCGGCAGAACCCGGCCAGCCCCATCAGGTCGATGTTTTGTGCGTCCGTGCGATGGCGCAAATGCCGCACCAGTCGCCGGAATGCCGCTGCCGCCTGCGCGTCGTCGAGTGCATCGAGCGGATCGGAATTCGTATCCATTGCGACTCCATCCTTGTCTTGAGGCCCAACCCTGCAATAGGCGGCGGGAATGCATAAGCTCGAACCGCGCAACCGCAAGGTCAAGGTACTCGCCACGATCGGACCGGCCAGCCGATCGCCCGAAATGCTCGCGAAGCTCCTGCGGGGCGGTGCCGACGCGTTTCGCGTGAATATGAGCCACGGCGCCCACTCCGATCACGCCGCGACGATCAAGGCGATCCGCGACCTTGAAAAAACCTCCGGTCGCCCGATCGCGATCCTTGCGGACCTTCAGGGCCCCAAGCTGCGCGTGGGCACGTTCAGGGACGGACAGGCGGTCATCCGCCATTCGGGCCACTTCACGCTCGATCGCAATCCGGATCCGGGCGACGAAACCCGCGTCGAACTGCCGCACCCCGAACTGTTCGAAGTCCTTCACAAGGGGCAGCGGCTGCTGATCAACGACGGGAAGATCCGCCTCAAGGTGATCAAGGCCGAGGCCGAGAGTATCCTTTGCTCGGTCGAAGTCGGCGGGGTCATCTCCGATCGCAAGGGCGTGAACGTGCCCGATGCAGAGGTCCCGATCCCGGCGTTGACCGAAAAGGATCGCAAGGACTTGGCGTTCGCGGTGCAGCAGGGGGTCGACTGGATCGGCCTTTCGTTCGTCCAGCGGCCCGAGGACCTTGCCGAAGCGCGCAAGCTGATGGGCGGCCCCGGGGGGCAGGCACCCGCGCTGTGCGCCAAGATCGAAAAGCCGAGCGCGGTGCGGCGCCTGCCCGAATTGCTGGAGCTGGCCGACGGGATCATGGTCGCGCGCGGCGATCTGGGGGTCGAACTCGATCCAGAGGAAGTGCCGCCGCTGCAGAAGAAGATCGTCAACGCCGCGCGCAATGCCGGCAAGCCGGTGATCGTGGCGACGCAGATGCTCGAATCGATGATCGAGAGCCCGACCCCGACCCGCGCCGAAGTCTCCGACGTCGCCAATGCGGTCTACGACGGGGCCGATGCGGTCATGCTGAGCGCGGAAACCGCGGCCGGCGACTGGCCCGAGGAAGCGGTTGCGATCATGGACCGCATCGCCACCCAGGTCGAACGCGACGACGCCTACCTGGAGCGAGTCCGTCTGCTCGACACCCCACCCGACAAGACGACCGCCGATGCCTTGAGCCACGCGTGCATGACGATTGCCGATACCGTCTCGGTCAGCGGGATCATCGTGTTCACCGGTTCGGGAAGCACCGCGCGCCGGGTCGCCCGCGAGCGCCCCAGTGTGCCGATGCTGGTCCTGACCCCATCCACCCGGACCGCGCGCCGCGTCGGGCTGTTATGGGGTGCCCACGCGGTGACCACCAAGGACATCGGCAGCTTCGAAGAGATGATCGCCAAGGGCAAGCGAATGGCCCTGCGGCATGGCTTCGGAACCGCCGGGAGCAAGCTGATCGCGCTGGCGGGCGTACCCTTCGGCACGCCCGGCAGCACTAATCTTCTTCACGTGGTCACCTTGGCCGGGGACGAGCTGTCTCGTCATGGCGGCCAGGGCACCTAGATGGGGTCAGGGGCTGACCGGCGAATCCTCGTCATCGTCCGACAGGATCAGCGCGAGCATCCCGACAGCAGCGATGGCGATGATTATGAGCGCGTTGCCGAAGCCCGATCCGCCTCCAAGCTCGGAACCGTCCTCCACTGAAGCAGCGGTGCGTGCAGTAGACGGTGCGGGGGCAGCCTGAGCGGCGACGGGCAGCGTGACCAAAGCGGCGGCGGCGGCGGCAAGGGCTGTCTTGCGGAAAATCATAAACGGCCTTTCGTTAGGCCAGCTTCGTGCTGGCTAGCCCGTCCCTAACCAGCAATTTCGCCAGGGGTTGCGTCAGCTAACGGAAATAGAGGTGAACTGTGCCGCCTGCGCGGTCGGTTTCAATCGCCGGCCGCCGCTCGCGATAGTCTGACGCGGGCCTCGCTCTCGCCGATCAATGGCAGCAATTGCGCCATGTCGGGTCCGTGATCCTTGCCCGTGAGCGCGCGGCGCAACGGCAGGATAAGTGCCTTGCCCTTCCGACCGGTCGCATCCCTCAGGGCACCCGTGAGCGTGTGCCACGGGTCGTCGCTCCACTTAAGAAGGCGCGTAGCCTCGGCGAGGTATGGCCGGTCCTCTGCATCGAACGGCGCTGGATCCACCGGCCCCGTCACGATCGCCCACCAATCCGCTGCGTCCTCCACCTTTTCCAGGTTCGGTCGGATCGCGAGCCAGCCGCGCTCGTCCATTCCATGCGGAAGCCGCCCGGCCACTTCCGCGAATGGCAACTGGTGAACCAGCGCATGGTTGATGCGCGCAAGCTCCGCCTCGTCGAACCGGGCGGGCGCGCGTCCGAACGTGGCGAGGTCGAATGTGTCGATCAGCCTGGCACGATCGGCAATCGGTTCGACCGGCAGGCTGGTACCCAAGCGGGCCAGCAGCGCGACCAGCGCGGCGGGCTCGATGCCCGCTTCGCGCAGGGCGCCCGCCGACAGTGATCCGAGGCGCTTCGACAGCTTGCCTTCGGTGCCGACGAGCAGCGCTGTGTGCGCGAAGCGCGGCAGTGTTCTGGTTGCACCGAACCCTGCAGCAAAAAGTGCGGTAAACATCTGAATTTGCACGGCGGTGTTGCTGACGTGGTCTTCGCCGCGCAGCACGTCCGTCACGGCCATTTCGGCATCGTCGATCGCGCTCGGCAGCATGTAGAGCCACGATCCGTTGGCACGGCGGATGACAGGATCGGACAGTTGCGCCGGGTCGAAATGCTGGGGCCCTCTAACCCCGTCGATCCACTCGATCGTCTCGGCATGATCGAGCAGGAAGCGCCAGTGCGGCACCGCGCCATCGGCTGCCAGCCGCGCGTGATCGGCCTCCGTCAGCGACAGCCCTGCCCGATCGTAGATCGGCGGTAGTCCCCGGCCCAGCAGCACCTTGCGCTTGAGGTCCAGTTCCTGCGCGGTCTCGTAGCAGCGATAGACGCGCCCCGCTTCGCGCAGGCGCGCGAACGCATCCTCGTAGATCGCCAGCCTCGCAGACTGGCGTTCCTCCCCGTCGGGTTCCAGCCCGAGCCACGACAGGTCGGCGCGGATGGCGTCGACATACTCCTCGCGGCTTCGTTCGGCGTCGGTATCGTCGATCCGCAGCATGAAGCGTCCGCCATGCTTGCGCGCCAGCAGCCAGGCATGAAGCGCCGTGCGGATGTTGCCGACATGGAGCAGGCCGGTGGGCGAGGGCGCGAAGCGGGTGACGATCATCCGCGCGCCATAGCCGATTGGCCGCTCAGGTGAAGCGGGCGCGTGCCTTCTCGAGATCGGCGAGCATCGTGTCGATCGCGCGATTGTCTTCCGGCGATCCGTGCTTGCGGACATAGCTTTCGAGCTCCGCGATCTCGATTCGCGCCGCCTCGATCTCTCCCAGAAGCTCCCACCGCACTTTCGCCAGCTCCTCGCGATAGCGCGTAAGCCGCTCGGGCGGCAAGCCGACGGGTTCCTTGCGGGCGACCGTCCGCCAGCGTTCGCGCACGATGCGCTGGGTCTTTTCCAGATGCTTGCGGATGATCGCGACGGCCAGCGCGTGTTCGCCCGCGGCGACCATCCCGTCGAGCGCCGCAAGGTTGCGCACCGTCGCCCATCCGGTCGAATGAAAACTGCCGAGCGTCATCAGCCACTTTGCGACGAGTTCCGTCTCGCGCGCTTCGACGTACAGGCGCACGAGCGGCAGGGAGAGGCTGTCGCCCCGGTCGAGGAAGAGCTGCGCCGCGTCGTCCGCCGGGATCTCTCCGGCGCGGCCCGCCTTCGACGCGGCGATCTCCACCGCTTCGAGATCCACGCGGAAGTTGCGAAATTTCGGCTTGGCAGCATCGACGAAGCGCTGGCCCAGCGCCGCGAGGTGGCGGGGAGGCGGCGCGGCGTCCTCGAACATGAGGCGTTCGAACGGGCTGCGATCGTCGGCTCCGGTCATGCGTCTATCGGCTCAGTTCGAACACGGCGTGCTCGGCGCGCAGGTTGGCGAGGCTCGCACCGATCTCGCGGTCGCCGGCAAAGAACCAAGCGCGCTCGCACTTCACGCCCATCGCCGCGATCAGGTCGCGGAAGTCCGAGACGGTCATGTGGTGGATGTTCTGCGTCTCGTACCAGCTCACCGGCAAGTGCCGCGTGACCGGCATGCGCCCGCCCAGCGCCAGCGCGGCGCGCATCCGCCAATGCGCGAAATTCGGAAACGAGACGAAGGCCTGCCGTCCGACACGCAGCAGTTCGTCCAGCATCCGGTCGGGCCGGGCGGCGGTTTGCAGGGTCTGCGACAGGATCGCATAGTCGAACGCCTTGTCGGGATAGTCGGCAAGGTCGCGGTCGGCATCGCCCTGCACCACGCTCAATCCCCGCGAAACGCAGCGTTCGACCAGTTCGGGATCGATCTCCATGCCACGCGCGTCGCACCCTTTTTCCGCGAGTGCGGCCATCAATGCGCCGTCGCCGCAGCCGATGTCGAGCGCGCGGGCGGCGGGCTGCACACGCGCCGCGATCACCGCAAGATCGGGCCGCAAGTTCATCCGATGAATCCCTTCACGACCCGGTCCAATGCGGGCACGTCGAGCAGGAAGCTGTCGTGCCCGTGCGGCGCGCTGAGTTCGACGAAGCTCACCGCCGCGCCGGCGGCGTTGAGCGCATGGACGACGTGTCGGCTTTCCGCCGTCGGATAGAGCCAGTCGGAATCGAAGCTGACGAGGCAGAACCGCGCAGGCGAGCCGGCGAACGCCTTGGCGAGCAAGCCGCCGTGTTCCTCTGCAATGTCGAAGTAATCCATCGCGCGGGTGATGAAGAGGTAGCTGTTGGCATCGAACCGCTGGGTGAACCCGCTGCCTTGGTAGCGCAGGTAGCTTTCGACCTGGAAGTCGGCGTCGAAGCCGAAGGTCTTGCTGTCGCGGTCCTGCAGGTTGCGGCCGAACTTTTCGGTCAGCCCGCTTTCCGACAGGTAGGTAATGTGCGCTGCCATGCGAGCGACCGACAGCCCCTTGTCGGGTGCGTGGCCCGATCCGTAGTAGTCGCCGCCCTGCCAGTCCGGATCGGCCATCACCGCCTGCCGTCCCACTTCGTGAAACGCGATGTTCTGCGCCGAATGGCGGGCCGTCGTGGCGATCGCGAGCACGCGTGCGGCCCGATCGGGGAAGTTGGCCGCCAGGCTCAATGCCTGCATCCCGCCCATCGAGCCGCCGACGACCGCATGCAGCCGCTCGATGCCCAACCCGTCGAGCAGCGCGATCTGCGCGCGGACCATGTCGCGGATGGTGATCACGGGAAACCGCATCGCATAGGGCCGGCCGTCGCTCGCCGCGCTGGCCGGACCGGTCGATCCCATGCAGCCGCCGATCACGTTGGCGCAGATCACGTGGAAGCGGTCGGTATCGATCGGCTTGCCCGGCCCGACCATTCGCTCCCACCAGCCGGGCTTGCCGGTGACGGGATGGCGCGATGCGACGTACTGATCGCCCGTCAACGCGTGGCAGACGAGGATCGCGTTGCCCTTGTCCGGTGCGAGTTCGCCGTATGTTTCGTAGGCGACCTCGACCCCCGCCAGCGCCTGCCCGCCGTCGAGCAGCAGCGGCGACGGTAGCGGATAGAGCTTGGTGGCGATCGCGGGGGCCATGGCGGCGCGGCTTGGCGGCATCGGGCGCGCGCTGTCAACAAGTCTCGCAGAGCGCGGGCGAAGGAGGATTTTGTTCGCAAGGCGCGCGCCAGCGGCTATGCGCCGGGCCGATGCCAGACCGCCCATCCCTGAAGCCGTGGATCGAGGACATTCACGCCTACGTTCCCGGCAAGTCTGCCGGTAGCGACGGCAAGCCGCTCGTAAAGCTTTCGGCCAACGAGAACCCGCTGGGGACTTCGCCCGCGGCGCTGGCCGCTCTGGCCGACCCGGCTCCCCCCAGCCGCTATCCCGATCCCGACAGCGTGGTCCTGCGCGAAGCACTGGGAGCCAAGTTCGACATCGACCCGGCGCGCATCGTCTGCGGAACGGGCTCGGGCGAGCTGCTTCATTGCGCGGTCCAGGCATTCGCGGGTCCGGGCGACGACGTGGCGATGCCGCGCTATTCGTTCTCGCTCTATCCCTTGCTCGCGCGGAAGGTCGCGGCGAACGCCGTCTTCGCCGAGGATGTCGATCACGCGCCGACGGTCGACACGATGCTCGCCGCCGTGACGGATCGCACGCGGGTCGTCCTGCTCGACAATCCGAACAATCCGGTGGGGTGCTGGTTCGATGCGGACGCGGTGGCGCGGCTCCATGCCGGACTTCCCGCCGATGTCCTGCTGGTGGTCGATCAGGCTTATGCCGAATACCTTGCCGACGGACGCGACGATGGTGGCATAGCGCTGGCCGGCCGGAACGAAAACGTGCTCGTCACGCGCACGTTCTCCAAGGCGTACGGGCTTGCCGGCGAACGCGTGGGCTGGGCGACCGGCGCTCCGGGACTGATCGGCGCGATCAACCGGCTTCGCGGCGCATTCAACGTGACCAACGCGGGGCAGGCCGCTGCACTCGCCGCCCTCGGCGACGACGCGTTCGTCGCGCGTAGCCGCGCCGAGAACGCAGCGAGCCGGACACGGCTGGTCGAGGGGTTGTCGGGCCTGCGCAATCACGGCGTCCGCCCGCTGCCGAGCGAAGGCAACTTCGTGCTCGTACTGTTCGAAGGAGCGCTGACCGCCGAAGCCGCGCTCGCTGCCCTGGCAGATGCAGGCTATGCCGTGCGCCACCTGCCCGGCCAAGGCCTGGGCCATGCGCTGCGCATCACCATCGGCACGAGCGACGACATGGACGCGGTCGCTGGCGCCATTCGCGCCGCTGCGGAGCGCGCCGGATGACGTTCACGCGCATCGCGGTGATCGGACTCGGGCTGCTGGGCGGTTCGGTCGGGCTCGCGGTGCGCGAGAGCCTGCCCGGCTCCTCGACGACAGGCTACGATGCGGATCCCGACGTGCGGCAGCGGGCGGCCGAGCGCGGGCTGGTGGACACCGTCTGCGATACCGCCGCCGAGGCGGTTGCCGGGGCCGAGCTCGTCGTGTTCTGCGTGCCCGTGGGCGCAATGGGCGCGGCCGCGGCAAAAATCGCCGGTGAACTTTCCCCCGGTGCGATCGTCACCGACGTCGGCTCGTCGAAGGCCGCGGTGGGCGAGGCGCTCCGCTCCGCCCTGCCTGGCGCGACCGTTATCCCCGCGCACCCGGTCGCGGGCACCGAACGAAGCGGTCCCGATGCGGGTTTCGCAAGCCTCTTCCGCCACCGCTGGTGCATCCTCACCCCGCCCTCAGGCACGGACCAGGCGGCTGTCGCGCGGCTGTCCGCGTTCTGGGAAGCGCTCGGCGCCAACGTCGAGATCATGGATGCCGCGCACCACGACCTGGTGCTCGCCGTGACCAGCCACATCCCGCACCTCATCGCCTACACGATCGTCGGCACCGCCTCCGACCTCGAGGAAGTGACGCGGGGCGAGGTGATCAAGTATTCCGCCGGCGGTTTCCGCGATTTCACCCGCATCGCCGCAAGCGATCCGGTCATGTGGCGCGACGTGTTCCTGACCAACCGCGAAGCCGTGCTCGAGATGCTCGGGCGCTTCACCGAGGACCTGACCGCGCTCCAGCGGGCGATCCGCAACGGCGACGGCGACGCATTGTTCGACCTGTTCACCCGCACCCGCGACATTCGCCGGTCGATCGTGGAACAGGGCCAGGACGACGCGCGGCCGGACTTCGGCCGGTCAGACCACTGACGGATCGCGGTTGAGCGCGTTGATGGCCGCATGGACGCGCGCCTCGACTTCCTCGCGCTTAAGGCCCGGCGGAATGGGCTCGCCGAAGCGGTAGGTGATCGGCCCCGAGCGTTTCCATCGCCGGTGATACAGCGGGCCGCTATCGACCGCGACGGGCACCACCGGCAGCCCGAGCAACTTGTAGAGCCCGGCAAACCCGGCCTGAAGCGGCGGCTCGGTGCCGTGAGGGACCCGCGTTCCTTCCGGAAAAATGACCAGCGGCCTGCCGGTATCCGAATAGGCCTTGGCAGAGGCGATCATCGCCCGCAGCGCCCGCGCCCCCGCTTCGCGCTCTACCGGAACGATGCCGTATGCTGCCGCCGCCGGTCCCCAAAGGGGAATCCTGAAAAGCTGCTCCTTGGCGAAGACGACCGGCAGGTCGAACAGCGCGGGCATGTCGATCGCCTCGAAAAAGCTTTCGTGCTTGATCGCATAGAGCACCGGCCCTTCCACCGGCCCGCTCCCTTCGATGCGCACCTCCATCCCGAGCAGCCACCTGGCGCAGGTCCGCTGCCAGCGGGACCAGCCGCGCACGATGCGGCGAAACAGCGGGACGTCGAACGGCAGCGCGATCAGCGAACCCGACGTGTAGACGATCGAGCCGAGGTAGAAGATCACGTAGAAGGCAAGGCTGCGCAATACCGACATCGGCCCTAGTCCGTCACGACCTGCGCCACCGCGGCGGCCAGCAGCTTGTTGTATTCGAGGAACAGGATTCCCAGCCGCGGCCGCGACGGCACGGCGTCGCGCAGGATCGTGATGTCGTCCGGCAACGAGCGCGCCAGTTCGACCGCGGCACGCCGCATGTGCCAGTCCGTGGTGACGAGGCGGAGCGATTTGTATTCGCGCTCCTTGACCCACGTGGCGGTTTCATCGGCGTTGCTGCGCGTGTCGACCGCAGCGAACCCCAGGGTGACGCAGCACTCCATCGTTGCGGGCGGAACCTTGTACAACGCCACGAACTCGCGCGTTTTCACTTCGCGGTCGACGCCGGTCACCAGCATCTCGCGCGCGGCGCCGTCTTCCAGGATCGCGAGGCCGCGGTCGATCCGCCCCGGACCGCCGGTGGGAACGACCACCGCATCGGTCCGCCCCCCCTCCACCGGCTGCGGCAGCGCGGCAGCGAACCACAGGAAACCCAGCAGGTAGACCAGGGCGAACATGGCGAACGCGCGAACGATCACAGCATCTTCCTCAGTGCGCCCATCACCGTCAGCCGCGCGGTCAGCATAGCGATGCCGACGCCGGCAAGCGGGATCGCTGCGATCAGCAGCCAGTCGAGCGGACCCAGCCCGCCGCCTGCGACCATGCCCGATCCCAGCGCGGCGAACTGCCGCCCCAGCACCACGATCGCGCCGAGTCCAAGCGCCAGGCCGACGGCGCCTCCGACAAGCGCATCGAAGGCGATCGAGCGCTGGAATATCCGCGCGATCTGCGCGTCTGTCCCGCCGAGCAGGTGGACGATCTCGATCGTGCCGCGATTGCCGCCCAGCGCACTGCGCGCCGCCAGCAGCACCGCCGCCGAACTCGTGAGAGCAAGCAGTACGACGAGGGCGAGCGCGAGATACTGCAGCGAACGGATCGCCGCGAAAACCGGAGCAAGCCAGGTGGATTGCGCATCGACTCTTGCTGCCGGGGCGATGCCTCGCAAGGCGCCGCGCAGGGCGGCCAACCGCGCATCGGTCGCCGGACCGCGCAGTTCCACGTCGATCAGCGCGGGGACGGGAACCGCATCCCCGCCGTCGGCGCCTGCGCCGAGCCAGGGCTCGAGGATCGCGTCGAGCTCGGTTTCGGGCACCACGCGGATGCTCGCCACGTCGGGCAGTTCCGCCAGGGCCGCCTCGGCCGCACGCGCCTGACGGTCGCGTTCTACCTTCAGGGGTTCGACGATCTGCACCGTCGCCGCGCCGGACAGGTCACCGCGCGCCGTCTGGGCGAGGTTGCTGAGCGCGAGCCCGCCCGCCGCCGCGATGGTGGTCAGGGCCACCATGATCGCGATCACCCACGGCATCGGACCCGACAGACGCGCCTGCGGAATGAGCGCGGCGGCCCGGCTGCCGCCGAACGGCACGAGGCTGCGCGCGACGGCGCGGGCTAGGACCGGCGGTCGTTTCACCGGAAAACGTCACCGAGCGTTCGGCTATCGTCGATCTGGCGCGCCTCTCGCCTGGGCGGGTAGCGTAAAGCGCCCGTAGGATCCGACAGGCGACCTTTGTCCAGCCGCATGATCAGCGAATCCGGCACCTTGCGGAGCAGGTGGACGTCGTGCGTCGCGACGACGACCGTGGTGCCGAGCCGGTTCAGCGCTTCGAACAGGCGCAGCAGCTTCAGTGCCATCTCGGGATCGACGTTGCCGGTCGGCTCGTCCGCCACCAGCATGTCGGGCCGTCCGATCACCGCACGGGCGATCGCCACGCGCTGCTGTTCGCCACCCGACAGGGTAGCCGGTCTCGCGTCGAGGCGGTGCGAGAGCCCGACCCAGTCGAGCATCTCGGTAACGGGCTTGCGCAGCTCACTTTCGCGCACGCCCGAAACGCGCAGCGGCAGCGCCACGTTGTCGAACGCCGACAGGTGAGGGACGAGGCGGAAATCCTGGAATACCACGCCCAGCCGGCGCCGGAACAGCGGCAGCCGGTCGCGTGGCAGGGTGATTACATCGGTGCCGAACATCCGGATCACGCCGCGCGAAGGCCGCTGGGCAAGGTACAGCAGCTTCAGCATCGACGTCTTGCCGGCGCCGCTCGCGCCCGTGAGGAAATAGAATCCGCCCGGGTGAAGCGTGAACGAAACGTCGCTCAGCACCTCGCGATCCGCGCCGTACCGCAGGCCCACGTTGTCGAAGTTCACGATGTCGCCCCCCTCGCCGGTCATGGCGCAGCGCTCTGGAGAGTATGGTGAACGGAAGGGAAAGGCATCGGCGCGCGGGCTATAGCCGCGCTTCCATGTGGAAAAAAGCTGTTCTGCCCGCAAGATGACGCGGGCGACTCTTGTTGCGGCGAATCACCATGCGTAAGCTGCCCCCAGGATGATCATAGCCTGCCCCGCCTGCGCGACCCGCTACGTCGTGCCGGACAGCGCCATCGGCGCAGAGGGCAGAACCGTGCGTTGCGCGAAATGCCGTCATAGCTGGTTCCAGGACGGACCCGAACCGGCCGACTCGATCGATCCCGAACCGGCGCTCGCCGCGACGGCGGTGGACGCTACGGCAGGCGCGCCCGCAACTCCGCCGCCGCCAACCGCGCAGCCCGCCGAGGAAACACGCCACGCACCGGCCTACGAAGAGCCCGCGATAGAACAGCGGGCCGAGGCACCTGTAGAGCCGGAGGACGACTTCGCTCCGCCGCCCATCCCGGACGAAGCGCCGCCTCCGACCGTGATCGAGGCGGCCCCGGCGCCGGTCGCCGAGCCGGAGGACTACGGCGAGGAAGTCTCGCAGTTCGATTACGAGCCGCCCTTCCGCCCCCGTCGCAACATGATGAAGGTGTGGACGGTGGCCGCGGCCCTGTTCGCCGCGATCGCGCTCGGGACGGTCGGCGCGGTCAGTTACTGGGGCCTGCCCGACTGGGTGCCGATCAGCCGACCGACCTTCGGCCTGGAGCAGCCCGACCTCGTGCTCGATTTCCCGCGCGAACGGCAGGAGCGCCGCACGCTACCCAACGGAACCGAATATTTCGGCGCGAGCGGCACGGTGAAGAACGTCGGCCGCGAAACGCGCAGCGTTCCCGCGATCCTCATCGTGCTGAGCGATGCACGCGACCGGATCGTCTATTCGTGGGAAATCGCCTCGCCCAAGGCCGCGCTCGCGCCGGGCGAAACGGTGACGATCAACGAAGCCGTCACCGACATCCCGCGCTCGGCGCGCTATGTGGAGATCGGCTGGAAGCCCGACTGAGGCTTCCCTCCGAGTGATCCGATCAGCGGATCGCGTCGGCGACCGGCAGGTAATTGTAGCCGAGTTCGTCGGCGACCGCCTTGTAGGTCACCTTGCCCGCGTGGACGTTTAGGCCTTCCGCAAGGTGCGGGTTCGCGGCGAGCGCCGCCTTCCATCCCATTTCGGCCATTCGGAGCGCGTGCGGCAGGGTCACGTTGTTGAGCGCATAGGTGCTGGTGCGGGCCACCGCGCCGGGCATGTTGGCGACGCAGTAGTGGACCACATCGTCCACCACGTAGGTCGGCTCGGCATGGGTCGTCGGACGACTGGTCTCGAAGCAGCCGCCCTGGTCGATCGCCACATCGACGAGGACCGCGCCCGGCTTCATGCACTTCAGCATCTCGCGGGTGACGAGCTTGGGGGCAGCGGCACCGGGGATCAGCACCGCGCCGATCACCAATTCCGCCTCGCACAGCATCTGCTCGATGTTGGCCTGGTTGGAAAAGCGCGTCTTGGCGCGGCTTTCGAAATGGATGCCGAGCTTTTCGAGGACTTCCGGATCGCGGTCGAGGATGGTCACGTCGGCGCCCAGGCCGACCGCCATCTGCGCCGCGTTGAAGCCGACGACGCCGCCGCCGATGACCATGACCCGGCCGGGCAGCACGCCCGGCACGCCGCCGAGCAGCACGCCGCGCCCGCCGTTGGCCTTTTCCAGCGCGGTGGCGCCGGCCTGGATGCTCATGCGTCCGGCGACCTGGCTCATCGGCTTGAGCAGGGGCAGCGATCCGCCCGGCCCGGTCACGGTTTCATAGGCGATCGCGGTGACACCCGAGGCGACGAGCTCGCGCGTCTGGTCCGGGTCGGGCGCGAGGTGGAGATAGGTGTAGAGCACCTGGCCCTCGCGCAGCATCGCCCGCTCGACCGCCTGCGGTTCCTTGACCTTCACGATCATCTCGCAGCCGTCGAACACGGTCTTCGCATCGGGCTGGATGGTGGCCCCGCACGCGCGATAGTCGGCGTCGGTCGATCCGATCCCGAGTCCCGCTCCGGTCTCGACCCACACTTCGTGACCGTGGGCGGTGAGTTCGCGGACGCTTTCCGGCGTCAGGCCGACGCGGTATTCGTGGTTCTTGATTTCCTTGGGACAGCCGATGCGCATGGGGGCACTCCTTTGGCCGCGCCGTTACAGTTGCAACCAGTTACGGGCAAGCGCGAACGATTGTGCGGGGCATGGCCCAAGGCTGTGGCTGCGCGTGTCCAAGGACTGTGGAAACAGTCACACACCCGTCACACAACGACCATAGGGGCGCCGTGAAAGCGTAACCCGAATTTCACGAAAGCAACCGAAGTGAAAAGATCCCGCCTCACCATTTCGACGCTCGCGGTGGCCGTTGCCGCAGGCTGGGCCATACCCGCCGCCGCACAGGATACAGCCGCCGTCGCCGATGAACTGGCAAGGATGCGCGCCGAAATGGCCGCTATGGCCGAGCGGATCGACACGCTCGAAGCGCAACTCGGTGCCGCGCGGGCCGAGGCGCAGGCCGCGACCACCGCCGCAGGCGCCGCGACCGCGAGCGCCGCCGCCGCGACGGCAGCCTCGAAGGCAGACGAGGACACCACCAAGATAGCCTTCAAGGGCGCGCCGGAGGTGACCGGCAAGGGCGGCTGGACCTTCAAGCCGCGGGGACGCCTGCAGTTCGACACCGGCTTCATCGACGCGCCCGATTCGACGCTGCGCCCCGAAGGGTTCGGCAGCGAGGTGCGCCGCGCGCGGCTCGGCGTCCAGGGCGATATGCCGGGGGGCTTCGGCTACAAGTTCGAGGTCGATTTCGCCGGCAACGAGGTCGCCCTGACCGATGCCATCCTGACCTATGAGCGCGGTCCCGCGACCGTGACGGTCGGGCAGCACAACAACTTCCAGGGCCTCGAGGAACTGACCAGCAGCCTCCACTCGTCGTTCATCGAGCGCGCCGCGTTCACCGACGCGTTCGGCTTCGAACGCCGCCTCGGCCTGTCGGTGCAGTACGCCAAGGGGCCCTTCCTCGCCCAGGCGGGCGTGTTCAGCGACAACGTCGACGCGCTGAGCAACAAGAACCGCGGCGCCGACGGGCGCATCGTGTTCATGCCCAAGGCCGGGAACACCCAGTTCCATGTCGGAGGCTCGGTCCATTATGCCGATCTCGAGGCACTGAGCACGGTGCGCTATCGCCAGCGGCCGCTGGTGCATTTCACCTCGCAGCGCTTCATCGATACCAACATCCTGCAAGCGGAAAGCGAAACCGGCTATGGCCTGGAAGCGGCAATCATGTCCGGTCGCCTGCACGCGGCGGCGGAGCAGTTCTGGCAGCATCTCGACCGGCCCGGCCCGCTCAGCGATCCCACGTTCTCGGGCGGTTATGCCGAGGTCGGATATTTCCTGACGCCCGGAGATACGCGCGGCTACAAGGGCGGCGTGTTCGACCGGGTCAAGCCGAAGAATGCGGTCGGCAAGGGCGGCATGGGCGCGGTCCAGCTCAACCTGCGGTACGACTGGCTCGACCTTGTAGATGCGGGCATTCTCGGCGGAACGCAGAACGGCTATCAGGTGGGACTGAACTGGATGCCCAGCGATTACACCCGGCTGATGCTCAACTACGGCCGCATGCAGTACGACAACGCCGTGTACCCGGCAGCGGGCGGGGACCGGTCCTACGGGGTCGATGCCGTCGGCATGCGCGCCCAGATCGACTTTTGAGACCTTGCAAGAAACCTGTCATTCCCATGTCATATCGCACCGCTAGCGGCGCGGACGACCTAAGCAGAGGGCAATCCTGAGATGACCAAGTTCAAGACTATCGCGTTCGCCACGCTGTCCTGCGTCGCGCTGGCCGCTTGCGGCGGCGCGGGCGGAGGCGCTTCGGGCAGCCGCGATTCGATCCGCGCGGTCGGTTCGTCGACCGTCTATCCCTTCGCCAAGAAGGTCGCCGAGGAATTCGTCGCGGCCAATCCGGGCATGAAGAGCCCGCTGATCGAATCGACCGGCACCGGCGGCGGCATCAAGCTGTTCTGTGCCGGCGTCGGAGCGCAGTTCCCCGACATGGTCCAGGCCAGCCGCCGCCTGAAGGCGAGCGAATACGCCGACTGCCAGAAGAACGGCGTGACCGACGTGGTCGAAATCCAGGTCGGGCTCGACGGGATCGCCTTCGCCTCGGCCAAGGGCGGGATCATGATGAACCTGACCCCCGCGATCGTTTACCAGGCGATCGCCGCCAAGCCGTTCGGCAAGGAGCAAACCGCACGGACCTGGCAGGACGTGGACCCGTCGCTCCCGGCCGAGCCGATCCTCGTATACGGCCCGCCGTCGACGTCCGGCACGCGCGATGCGCTGAAGGAACTCGTCCTGATGGTCGGGTGCGACACCGATCCGGCGATGAAGGCGCTGAAGGACAGCGACAAGGACCAGCACGAGCAGGTCTGCACCGAAGTCCGTTCGGACGGCGCCTATGTCGACCAGGGCGAGCAGGACAACCTCATCGTCCAGAAGATCGAGGGCAACCCCAGGGCGGTCGGCATCTTCGGCTACTCGTACCTCGAGGAGAACATCGAGAAGCTGCAGGACCTGCCGATGAACGGGGTCGAGGCGACGTACGAGAACATCTCGAACTTCAGCTATCCCGGCGCGCGTCCGCTCTACGTCTACGTCAAGAAGGCGCACATCGGCGTGATCCCGGGCCTGGCCGAGTACCTGGCAACCTGGACCAAGAGCTGGGGCAAGGACGGCCCGCTGGCCAAGATCGGCTTCGTCGCCGCACCCGACGACGTGCAGGCCGCCGCCGCCAAGGCCGCGACCGAAGGTACCCCGATGACCGCCGACGGGCTCAAGTAAGCCTCACCGACATCGGGCAAAACAAAAAGGGGCCCCGCCGGCACGAACCGGCGGGGCCCTTTTCATATGCGTCGATGGCCGGGCCTAGAAGTCCAGGCTCACCCGGCCGTAAACGAAGCGCCCGCTGAAGCCGAAGGGCGACTGCGACGAGTAGGGCAGGAAGGCATTGTTGATGCCGAAGTTGACCCCTCCGACGGTGCCGAACGGCAGGCGATCGGGATATTCGTCGAGCAGGTTGTTGGCGCCCACCGCCAGTTCGAGCGTTTCCATCACCTTGAACCGGGCTTCCAGATCGACCACCCACTTCGGCGACAGGGTCACGTCACCCGGCGCGTCTCCGGCCGCGACGCGAATGTCGTCGCGGATGGCGGGGTTCGTGGCAGTTACCGCCTGTCCGTTGGCGGCGATCGTCGTCACACTGTCAGGCAGCAGCACGCTGCCGTAGCGATTGGCGTTCACCGTCATCCCGAAGGCGCCCAGGTCCCAGTTGACGCCGGCATTGAACTTGTTGCTCGGCTGCCCTTCTACCAGTCGGAAGCTCTCCTGCCGCGCGAACAGGCGCTGGGTGGTGAAGGCCGAGAACGAGCGGCGGTCGGTGATCTTGGTGTTGTTGCGGTTGTAACCCAGGTTGAAGCGGAAGTTGCCCGCACCGAAATCGGGCAGGCGGTAGTTCGCCACGATGTCGATGCCTTGCGTGCGGGTATCGATGCCGTTGATGAAGAACCGCGCCGACGTGCCCACCACGCCCGCGGCCTGCAGGATGGCGACGACATCCGCGCCCTGCAGGTTTTCCGTCAGCACGATGCGGTCGTTGATCTTGATGTTGTAGTAGTCGACCGTGAGGTTGAGGCCTGGGATCAGCGTGAACACCGCGCCGCCGCCCAGGTTGATCGACTTTTCGGGCTCGAGCGGTTGCGCACCCAGCGCCACCGCGATGGGCGAGCCGACGGGGAACGTGCCGATCTCGATCAGCTGGCCGCCTACGTTGTTGGTCGATGTGGTCGAGAAGAACTGCTGCGCCATGCCCGGTGCGCGGAATCCGGTCGATGCCGACCCGCGCACGCCCAGTCCGTCGAACAGGTCGATCTTGGCGGCGACCTTGCCGTTGATCGTGCTGCCGAAGTCCGAGAAATGCTCGAACCGGCCCGCCACCTGCACGTTGATCGCGTCGGTCAGGTCGTTGTCGAGCTCGAGATATCCGGCATAGCTGTTGCGCGAGGTGTCGATCGCGGTGGTGGGCGAGAAGCCCGGGAACACCTGCGATCCCGGCGCCGCCCCGTTGGTGAAAGCAAACGGTCCCGCGACATAGCTTTCGCGCTGGCCGGGGACGATGCGGTAGTTCTCGTTGCGATATTCGAGGCCGGCGGCGATCGATGTGTCGCCGATGCCAAGGTCGAACGCGCGCTGCGCATCGAAATTGACCAGGGTCTGTCCGGCCCGCATCCCGCCCGCGTTGAAACGCTGCGGACTGGCAAGCCCGCCGAGCGAGGTGTTGAAGCTGTTCTCGACCGAATAGTTCAGGCGGTTGGAGCCATAGTTCACCGACAGGTCGAGGTTCCATCCGGCGGTCTCGCCGCGAATACCCGCGACACCCGCGACATCGATGATCTCGCTCACGATCAGCGGAAGGAAGCCATCGGCATAATAGGGCTGCCCGCCGCGCGCGAAGTCGGCATTGCGCGCATCGAGCGGCCGCCGGAAGAAGCCTGCGCCGTTGCCGTCACGGATGCCGAAGCTGCCGAACTGGTAGAGCTCGAAGCCTGCACCGAGTTCCACCCCGGCGTTGATCACGAAATTGAAATCCTGCGACTGGCCATCGCCGAAGCGGTGATTGATCCGGTCGATCGTGGTCTCGCGCACGTCGCCGATTCCGGCATACTGCCGCCGTGGATCGGGACCCGAACGGTTGGTGGGCGAACGGTCGCGATATTCCGCGGTCACGTTGAAATAACCCGTCTCGCCCACCGGCACGCCGATGTTGCTGGCGATGGTCCAGGTCTCACCGTCGCGGCGCTTGCTCTCCTGATCTTCGTAGGTGATCACCGGATCGCCCGAGGCCGCGGCCGTGCGGGCGACACTGGCGACGTCGAACACGTCCTCCAGCGTGGTGATGTACTTGCCATAGGTGGCCTGCGCGCGTCCGCCCGGACGGCGCTTCAGCTGGATGTTGATGACGCCCGCGATCGCATCGGATCCGTATTGCGATGCGGCACCGTCGCGCAGCACCTCGATCCGGTCGATCGCGATCGAGGGGATGGTGTTCATGTCGACGCCCGCCGAGCCGCGCCCGACCGATCCGTTGAGGTTGAGCAGCGAGGAGATGTGGCGGCGCTTGCCGTTCACCAGCACCAGCACCTGATCGGGCGCCAGGCCGCGCAGCGTGGCCGGTCGCAGCGAGTCGGTGCCGTCGGTCAGCGAAGGCTGGGGAAAGTTGAACGAGGGGACGAGGTTGTTGAGCAGACGGTTCGTCTCGGTCGTCCCTTGGTTCTGCAGCGCCTCGTTCGAGATAACGTCGATCGGCACCGCGCTGTCCGCCACGGTGCGATCGGTCCGGCGGGTGCCGGTAACGATGATCTGTTCCTGCGGGATCGCCTCTCCCTGCGCGGACGCGGAGGTTTCGTCCGTCGCATCCTGAGCCAGGGCGGGTTGCGTCCCGGCGACGGCGAGAGCAACCGAAGCGGACGAAAGCAGTGCTGCGTAGCGAAGCGTCATGACCAAGAACTCCCCTGTCTGGTTGTTCTTAGATTACAGGCACTAGCGCCAAGACGTAATTTATTGCGTCCGCGAACGGACGATTTCCGTCAAGTGTTGCGTCAATGCGACAATTGCTTGTCAGGTTGCCTAACGAATGGGGGAGCCCTTCAGAGCGGGTTACCGTCCTTGTCGCGATAGATGTCGCGGCGCCCGACGTGATTTGCCGGACCGACGAAGCCGTCCTCCTCCATCCGCTCGATCCACTTGGCCGCCGTATTGTAGCCGACGCCCATCTGGCGCTGGAGCCACGATCCCGACGCCTTCTGGTGCTCGAACACGATCTGGCAGGCCTGGCGATACTTGCGCTCGTCCGGGTTGTCGGACGCGGTCAGCTCGTCGTCAAACGAGAACCCGAAGCCCTCCTCCGGCTCTTCGGTCACCGCGTCGATGTATTCGGGCTTGCCCTGTCCGCGCCAGTGCTCGGCCACCGCCTCGACTTCCTCGTCCGACACGAACGGACCGTGGACGCGAACGAGCGCGCCCGTGCTCGGCTTGTAGAGCATGTCGCCCTTGCCCAGCAGCTGCTCGGCCCCCTGCTCGCCCAGGATCGTGCGGCTGTCGATCCGGCTCGTCACGTTGAAGCTGATGCGCGTCGGCAGGTTGGCCTTGATCACGCCGGTGATGACGTCGACTGACGGGCGCTGCGTCGCCATGATCAGGTGGATGCCCGCCGCGCGGCTCTTCTGGCTGAGGCGCTGGATCAGCACCTCGATCTCCTTGCCGACGGTGACCATGAGGTCGGCGAGCTCGTCGACGATCAGCACGATCTGCGGCAGCGGCGCGTAATCGAGCTGCTCTTCCTCGAATATCTCCTCGCCCGTGTCGGGATCGAAGCCGGTCTGCACGCGCCGCCCGAGCGGCTTGCCCTTGGCTGCGGCGGTCCGCACGCGCTCGTTGAAGCCGGCGATGTTGCGCGCGCCGATGCTCGACATCTGGCGGTAGCGCCGCTCCATCTCCTCGACCGCCCACTTCAGGGCACGGACCGACTTCGACGGTTCGGTGACCACCGGCGAAAGCAGGTGCGGGATGTCATCGTAGCTCTTGAGTTCCAGCACCTTCGGATCGATCAGGATCAGGCGGCACTCGTCGGGCGTGAACTTGTAGAGCAGGCTCAGCAGGATGCAGTTGAGCCCGACCGACTTGCCCGAGCCGGTGGTGCCCGCGACCAGCAGGTGCGGCATCGCGGCAAGGTCTGCCACGATCGGCTCGCCCGCGATGTCCTTGCCCAGGATGATCGGTAATGCGCCGCGCGCGTTGACGAAGGCGTCGCAGGCGGCGAGCTCCTTCAGCGCGACCATCTGGCGGTCCGCGTTGGGCAGTTCGATGCCCATCACGGTCTTGCCGGGGATCGACGATACCCGGGCGCTGATTGCGCTCATGTTGCGGGCGATGTCTTCGGCAAGGCCGATCACGCGGCTCGCCTTGATGCCGGGGGCCGGCTCCAGCTCGTACATCGTCACCACAGGGCCGGTGCGAACCGCGGTGATCTCTCCCTTGACGTTGAAATCGTCCAGCACGGTTTCGAGAAGCCGCGCGTTCCGCTCGAGCGCCAGCTTGTCGAGCTTGGGCGCGGCGTGGACCGGCGGCTCCTCCAGCAGGTCGAGGCTGGGGAGCTGGTAGCTGGCAAAAAGGTCCTTCTGCGCTTTCTTGCCCGCGGGCTTGGCGGCGCGCGGTGCGGCGGCCGGATCGGCGATCTCGGGCGCACGGCGCTCAGCGATCTGCGGCGGTTCCTCCTCGACCTCGCGCGTGCGGCGCTCGCGGGTCTTGGGCGTGAACGGCAGATCCATTTCCGGGGTGCTCGGCGTCCGCTTGAGAAAGCGCGGCAGCGTGAGCAGCGCCGCCCAGTCGAGCGCGAAGACCCGCGTTACACCCGCCACCCCGCCGGCGAGCGCGACCAGCGCGAACGCGAGGATGATCCAGCCCGTCACCCCTTCGCCGAAGCGCCCTGCGATCGCCTCTACCGCGCCCGCGCCGAGCAGGCCGGCGATCCCTCCCATCGATGCGGGGAGCGAACCGCCCGGTCGATCGAACGCCAGCGCCAGGACCGTGCTGAGCAGCGCCATCGAGAACAGGAGCAGGCCGAACGGGCGCCACCACCGCGTACGCACGTCGATGTCTTCTTCCTCCACGTCGCGCCACAGCTTGCGGGCCGAAATGTAGAGGAGGGGCAGAAGCAGGGGTCCCGTCACGCCGAACAGGAAGAACACCCGTTCCGCCACCCACGCGCCGCTTGCGCCCATCCAGTTGCGCACGTCGTCGCCCGCTGCCGCGGTCGAGGCGCTGGGGTCGGTCTGGGTGTAGCTGGCGAGGGCCAGGCCCAGGAACAGCATCGCGGCGAACAGGCCCGCCGCGCCGCTGACCTGCAGCGCCCGGCGCAGCGAACGGCGGAACGCGGCGCGCCAGTCGGCCGCCGGTGCCCGTCCGTTCGCGCGGCCGATTGCGCGTGTTGCCATGTTCGCTTCCCCTGGTTCGTCCGAGCGCCCTTATCGCGCGTGCCGGACTCACCCGTCAAGAATCCTGACGTCAGGAGTCCTGTTTAAGCGCCAGACCGTCGATCGCAGCCCAGCGCATCCAGCCCAGTTGCTTGGCCCGTTCGAAGGTCATCCCGCCCAACGCGATGACCGGCATTTCGGCCAGCGCGGCGAGTGCATGGAATTTCTCCGGGCCGAGCGGCACCGCGCCGGGATGGGTGCGGGTCTCGAACACCGGCGATAGCATCGCGGCGTCGGCGCCCGACGCATTGGCGTGCGCGATCTCGTGCCCGTCGTGCGCGGCGGCGATGCGAAGCAGCTCGGGCGCCTCGCCCACGGCCTCGGGCGGACCATACGATCCCGCAGCGCCCCAGCGCAGCGCTTCGTCGTCGCTGCCCGAGAGCACCGCGAGGTGTCCGCCTTCGCGCACCAGCGGCAAGAGCTCGTCCCACCGCGCGCGGCGGGCCCTGGGGTCGAGGTGGTAGTGACGGAACACGAAAGCCGACCCGCGCGGCAGTGCGCGCAGCGCACGCGGCAGCAATTCGTCGTTGCGGGCATCCGAAAGGAGCCAGAGATCGGGGAGTGGCTGGCGCTGTCCCATGACGACGCTATAGCGCATCGCCGTGATGAATGCAGCGTTAGCCCTGGACGAAATCCACGACCGCATTGCCCGCGCCTGCGCGATCGCACGACGCGAGCCTTGCGAAGTCACCCTCGTCGCGGTCAGCAAGACCCACGCCGCCGAGGCGATCGAGCCGCTGCTCGCGGCCAGGCAGCGGCACTTCGGCGAAAACCGCGTGCAGGAAGCGCAAGCAAAATGGCCGGCGCTGCGCGAACGCTATCCCGATGCGAAGCTGCACCTCGTCGGCCAGCTCCAGTCCAACAAGGCGGAAGACGCGGTGCGATTGTTCGACTGCATCCACTCGCTCGACCGCCCGAGCCTGGTGACCGCGCTCGCCAAGGCATTCGACAAGGTCGGTCGGCAGATCGAAACGTTCGTGCAGGTCGATGTCGGCGAGGAACCGCAGAAGGGCGGCTGCGCGGTCAAGGACCTCCCCGCCCTGCTCGCACAGGCGCGCGACGCGGCGATCCCGGTCGTCGGCCTGATGTGCGTGCCGCCAGCCGACATCGAGCCTGCGCCCTTCTTCGCCCTCCTCGACAAGCTGGCCCGCGACAACGGGCTGGACGGGCGCAGCATGGGCATGAGCGGCGACTTCGAGACGGCCATCATGCTGGGCGCGACCCACGTGCGCGTGGGCAGCGCGCTATTCGGCGAACGGGGTAGCTAGGCGCTCTCCAGCTCCGCCTGCCGCTCGTCGCTTGCGGCTTCGAGCAGCGCCGCCTCTATCGCCTTCAGGCGCGTCGCCCCGGTTACCTTTCCTCCGGTGAGGTCGGTCACGTAGAAGGTGTCCGCCGCGCGCTCGCCGTAGTTGGTGATGTGGGCCGAGTGGACCACCAGGCTGTTCTCGAACAGCGCGCGGGCGAGGCGATTGAGCAGTGCGGCCCGGTCGCGCGCGTTCACCTCGATCACCGTGAAACGGCCCGAGGCCTGGTTGTCGAACGAGACCACCGGACGCACGTCGAACGCCCGCGCGCGGCTGTGCGGCAGGGGCCGCCTGGCGAGCTGCGGCACGAGCGCGCTGCGGTTGGCGAGGGCATCCGCGATCGACACCTCCAGTCGCCTGATCTGCGCGTCTTCGCCGAAGGGCCGCCCGTGCGGGTCCTGCACGAGGAAGTTGTCGACCGCCCAGCCCGACCGGGTCGTATGGATACGCGCGTCGATGATGTTGCCGCCGGCGAGGTGAATGCCCCCCGCGATGCGATAGAACAGGCCCGGGTGGTCGGCGGCGATCACGGTCACCAGCGTGGCCCCGCGCGAAGGATAGACCTCGCAGTGGACCGAGAGGTTGTCCTTTTCCTCGTGGCTCAGGCCATAGTGCATGAGGTTGAGGGCGATGATGTCCTCGGGCTCCGCGATCCAGTACGAATCGTCGAAGCGATCGGCGTAGAGCTTGAGAAGGCCGGCCTTGTCGCCCAGCTTGGCGCGCACCGCGTCCTTCTTGGCCGCGACCCGTTCCTTACGCCCGTGGCTCATGTGGCCAAGGCGCAGGCGTTCTTCCGCCGCATCGTAGAGTTCGCCGAGCAACTGGCCCTTCCACGAATTCCAGGTGCCCGGCCCGACCGCGCGGATGTCGATCGCGGTCAGGATCATCAGGTGCCGCAACCGCTCCAGCCCCTGCACCTCGGCGATGAAATCCTCGATCGTCTTGGGATCCGTCAGGTCGCGCTTGAACGCGGTCCGGCTCATCAGGAGATGCTGGCGCACCAGCCACGCGACCAGCGCGGTCTCGCCCTCGTCGAGGCCGAAGCGCGGGCCCAGTTCCTCCGCCACGTCGCCACCCAGTACCGAATGGTCGCCGCCCCTACCCTTGGCGATGTCGTGCAGCAGCGCCGCGACATAGGCGACGCGGCGGCTGGCCACCTCGTGGATCAGGCGTGAGGAGCGCGGGTGGTCGGCGGTCAGCTCGCCCTTCTCGATCCGGCTCAGCAGTCCGATCGCGCGGATCGTGTGCTCGTCCACCGTGTAGTGGTGGTACATGTCGAACTGCATCTGCGCGTTGACCCGCCCGAAATCGGGCACGAACCGGCCGAACACCCCGGCCTCGTTCATCCAGCGCAACACCGTCTCGGGATCGTTGCGCCCCGCCAGCAGCTCGACGAACAGCGCGTTGGCGCGGGGATCGTCGCGGACTTCGCGGCGGATCAGCCCCGAATCGCGCGACGCCTGGCGCATGGTTTCGGGATGGATTTCCAGCCCGTGCGCCTCGGCCAGATGGAACACCTCGACCAGCCGCATCGGATCGGCGCGGAACCAGTCGTCGCCGGGGGCGGCGATCCGGCCGCCGTAGACGCGGTAACCCTTGAGCTCGCGGGCGCGCGGAGTGAAGCTGGCCAGCAGACCCTTGCGCGCACGGCTCTTCGCGAACTGCTCGTCGATATGCGCCAGGAACACGCCCGTCAGCGCGCCGACCCGCTTGGCCTGCAGGAAGTAGAACTGCATGAACCGCTCTACCGCGCTCTTGCCCGGCCGGTCGGCGAAGTTCATCCGCGCCGCGACCGCCCGCTGGAGGTCGAAAGTCAGCCGGTCCTCCGCGCGCCCGGTAATCGTGTGGAGGTGACAACGCACCGCAAGCATGAAGCCCTCGGCGCGGCGGAAGCTGCGATATTCTTCCGGAGTGAACAGGCCCACGTCGACCAGTTCGGCGGCCACCCGCACCTTGTGGATGTATTTCCCGATCCAGTAGAGCGTCTGCAGGTCGCGCAGGCCGCCCTTGCCGTCCTTGACGTTGGGCTCGACGACGTAGCGGCTGTCGCCCATCCGCTTGTGCCGGGCGTTGCGCTCTTCCAGCTTGTCGGCGACGAACTGCTTCTCGGTGCCCTTGACCACCTCGTCGGCGAACCGGCGGATGACCTCGTCGTACAAACTCTGGTCGCCCCATACGTAGCGCCCTTCGAGAAGGGCCGTGCGGATCGTCAGGTCGGATTTCGCCATGCGGATCGTGTCGTCGACCGAACGGCTCGAATGGCCGACCTTGAGGCCTAGATCCCACAGGTAATAGAGCATCGCCTCGATCACCTGCTCGCACCACGGCGCGTTGCGGGTGGGATGGATGAAGGCAATGTCGACGTCCGAATGCGGCGCCATCTCCGCCCGACCGTATCCGCCGACGGCGATGAGCGTCAGGCGCTCCGCGGTCGAGCGGTTGATCGCCGGATAGACGTCGGCGACCACGTGGTCGTAGATCGTGCGGACGATCTGGTCGATCAGGAACGAGTGGCCGCCGGTTATCTCGTGCCCGGCGCTCGGCTTGTCCTCGAGCCGCCGGTCGAGCTCGGCACGGCCACCCTCGAGCGCCGCCTTGAGCGCGGCCACGATCGCGGGGCGGGCTTTCGCCCCGTCGCGCGCCACGTGCCCGGCGATCTCATCCGCGAGCGCGCGCCGGTCGACGACGTCGCGCTGGTGGGGGATGCGTTGCTGGGTCAAGCAGCCCCGGACCCGGCCTCACCGTTTGCGAGCATCGCTTCGGCTTCGGCCTGATAGCGGGCCCGCAACGTGGGCTTGTCGATCTTCTGCGTGCCGAGCCGCGGAAGCGCCTCGTTCACCGGCCACAGGAACTGCGGAATCTTGAACTTCGCCAACCGCTCGGCGAGGAATTCCTTCAGGTCGTCGGGATCGACCCGGTGGCCTTCCTTGGCGACATAGACCGCCGCCGGAATCTCGCCCAGGCGCTCGTCCGCCACCCCGAACACCGAACATTCGGCGATGTGGGGGTGGGCATAGATTTCCTGCTCCACCTCGATGCAGGCGATGTTTTCGCCGCCGCGGATGATGATGTCCTTCTTTCGGTCGACGATGAACAGGTAATCGTCGGCGTCGAGATAGCCGAGGTCGCCAGTGCGGAACCAGCCGTCGTCGGTATAGGCGGCGCGGGTCGCCTCCTCGTTCTTCCAGTAACCCAGGAAGTTGCACACCGACCGGATGCAGACCTCGCCCACCTGGCCCTGCGGCAGGGCCTTGCCGTCGTCGTCGAGAATCGCGAGGTCGACCAGCGGCTTCGACGCGGTGCCGGTCGATCCCGGCTTGGCCATGTAATTCTCGTTGAGGTTGCCGCAGCCCACGCCGTTCGTCTCGGTCAGGCCGTAACCCAGGACCGGGAAGCCTTCGGAAAACGCCTCCTTGATCTTGGTCACGTGCTCGGGCGGGCGCGGCGCGCCGCCGGCGGCGAAGGTCTTGCACTGCGACAGGTCGTACTTGTCGCGGTCGGGGTGGGTGGCCAGCTCGTAACTCATCAGCGGCACGCCGACGAAATAGGTGATCTTCTCCTCGTCGAGCAGGCGCAGCGCCTCGGTCGCATCCCACTTGGGCATCAGCACCAGCTTGCGGCCCATCGCGAAGCTCTGGAGGAACACCGGCACTTCGCCCGTCACGTGGAACAGCGGCACGGTGACCAGCGCACTGGGCTGTACGGTCGGCGCTTCGCCGCGTTCGGTGAAGATCTGCAGGATCATCGCCGTCTGCGCGACGTAGTTCATCACCGCGCTCGTCACGCCGAGGTGATCCGAATAGGCGCCCTTGGGAGAGCCGGTCGACCCCGAAGTGTAGAGGATCGTCGCCAGATCGTCCGGACCGAGCGTGCCGAGCATCGTCATCGCCGTCGCGCCTTCGGCCCAGACCGGCTCGAGCCCGGTCGGCGCGGGTCCGTCGTGCGTGAAGACGACCACCTTCGCATCGTGCGCCATGCCGTCGAGGCGCGCGGCGCGCTGCGGGTCGGCCAGCACCAGCGAGCATTCGCACAGGTTGATGCCGTAGGCGAGTTCCTCGCCGGTCCACCAGCCGTTGAGCAGCGTGGCGCAGCCGCCGCCCATGAGGACGCCCATGTAGGCCACGACCCAGTTGGCGGAATTGCGCGCGGCGATGCCGACGCGGTCACCGCGCTGCATCCCGTGCCGGGTCACGAGGCCGTGAGCCACGCAGGCCGCGGCCGCATAGACCTCGCCGAAGGTCATCCGCTGGTCGCCGTCGACGATGAACACCGCGTCTTTATGCACGTTCGAAAAGTGCGCCATGAAATGCGCCAGCGTCGGCGGGGCGTTGACGAAGGCGGGCATGGACACGCCGCGCCGTTCGACCTGGCGGGTCTCGAACATCTGACCCGCGCCGGTCAGGAAGTCGCCAATTCGCTTGATGTCCCTGTCGAGATCGGTCGCCATCGCTCGTTGCAATCCTCTTTGCCGTTATCGTGCCGGGGTTTCGCCCGCCGCCGCGCTATGCCAAAGACGCGCGCGACAAGGGGCTCCCCATGCGGGTTGCGGCCAAGGGTAAGGATCAATCGTGCTGCTGTCACTACTGGCGGAAACCTCGCAGATCGCGGCGAATGCGATCCATTTCGAGGATCTCGGACTCCGTAAGGGAATCGACCTCGGCTTCTTCGAATTGCGGTTCTATTCGCTCGCCTACCTTGCCGGGATCGTGCTGGGGTACTGGCACCTGACGAAGATGATCAAGGCGCCCGGCAGCCCGCTGGCGCAGCGCCATGCCGACGACCTGTTCTTCTGGTGCACCGTGGGCATCATCCTGGGCGGGCGCCTGGGATACGCGGCGTTCTATACCGGCGGCGAAACCGGGATACCCAGCCTGTTCTCGCGCCCGCTCGACCTGCTCAAGCTGTGGGAAGGCGGGATGAGCTTCCACGGCGGCGTGCTCGGCGTGCTCGCGGCGATCGCCCGGGTCTGTCATCAGGGCAAGATCAGCTTCCTGCGCACCGCCGATTACCTCGCGGTCTGCGTGCCGCCGGGGATGCTGTTCGGACGGCTGGCCAATTTCGTGAACGGCGAGCTCTGGGGCCGCCCCACCGACATGTCGTGGGCGATGATCTTCCCCGAAGACCCCACCCAGCTCGCCCGCCACCCGAGCCAGCTCTACCAGGCGGGTCTCGAAGGCTTGCTGCCGCTGGTCGTGCTGCTGCTGCTGTTCTGGAAAACGAAGGCTCGCTGGCGCCCGGGCCTGCTGGTCGGCGTATTCACCGTGCTGGTGAGCATCGGTCGGTTCGTGTCCGAATTCTTCCGCGAGCCGGACGCGCAGCTGGCCGAATTCGCGCGCTCGACCGGCCTCAGCATGGGCCAGTGGCTCACCATTCCGCTGATCCTCGTCGGGCTGTTCTTCGTCATCCGCGCGCTGACCCGGCCCCCCGTGGGCAACCAGGCAGGCCAGCCCGCCCCGGCATGAGCGATACTCCGACGCCGCTGGCGGAGACGTTCCGCCGGCTGATCCGCAGCACCGGGCCGATCAGCCTGGCGCACTTCATGGCCGAGTCGAACGCCCGCTACTACGCGAGCCGCGACCCGCTGGGCGCCGACGGCGATTTCGTCACCGCGCCCGAGATCAGCCAGATGTTCGGCGAGCTGATCGGGCTGTGGCTGGCCGACATGTGGATCCGCGCCGATAGCCCGCTGCCGGTCGCATACGTCGAACTCGGCCCGGGACGAGGCACTCTTGCAAGGGACGCGCTGCGCGCCGCCAAGCGCTATGACCTCGATCCCGAGGTCCATTTCGTCGAAGGCTCCCCGGCGCTCAGGAAGTTGCAACAGGAAGCGGTGCCGCATGCGCAGTTTCACGGCGACCTGGCGACTTTGCCGGACGATCGCGCGCTGCTGATCGTCGGCAACGAGTTCCTCGATGCGCTGCCGGTGCGCCAACTGGTGCGCGCCGCCGAAGGCTGGCGCGAGCGAATGGTCGGGCTGGACGGCGACAGCTTCATCTACCTGGCGGGTGCCCAGCCGATGGATGCCGCGGTCCCTTCGGAATGGCGCGCCGGCCGGCAGGGCACGATTATCGAGACCAGCCCGGCGGCAGCATCGGTGGTCGCCGAGATCGCCGGCCGGCTCGCGGCGCAGGGTGGCTGCGCGCTGCTGGTCGATTACGGCCACACGGACCTGCGCGCCGGATCGACGATGCAGGCGGTGCGGGCCCATCGCAAGGTCGATCCGTTCGCCGCTCCGGGAGAGGCGGACATCACCGCGCACGTCGATTTCGCGACGCTCGCCAAGATCGCCCAGGCCCATGGGGTCACGTGGATGGGCACGCCGACGCAGGGCGAGTGGCTGAAGGCGCTGGGGATCGAGACCCGCGCCGAAGCGCTCGCGATCCGCGCGCCGCATCAGCGCGCCGACGTGATGGCCGCGCGGGATCGCCTTGCCGCCGACGACCAGATGGGTCACTTGTTCAAGGTGATGGGGCTTGCCGCCCCCGGCTGGCCGCATGGCTTCGGATTCGAGCAGGAGTGAATATGGTGCGTCTGGTGTCGCTTGCCCTGGTCGGATTGCTGTCCGCCGCGCCGCTCGCCGCAGCCGAGCCGATCGACGGCCTGTGGACCACCGCCGACAGGAGCGGCCAGATCCGCGTGGCCGATTGCGGGGCGACGCGTTGCGGCAAGCTGGCAAAGTTCCTCGTCACCCCGCCTCAGGGCACCGATCAGCGCGACGTGAACAATCCCGACCGCTCGCTGCGCGCGCGGCGCATCCTCGGCCTGCCGATCCTGACCGGGTTCAAGCCCGACGGCGATGTCTGGCGGGGCACGATCTACGATCCCAAGAGCGGCAAATCGTATCGTTCGATCGTCAAGCGGCGCAATGCCTCGACGCTCGAGGTCAAGGGCTGCATCGGGCCGTTCTGCCAGACCCAGGTTTGGCGCAAAGCCGACTAGCTGCGGATCGACTTCACGGGAATTTCGAGGTCCACCTCGAGCCCCTCGGGCGCGAAGCGGCGCTCCATCTTTCCGCCGAGCTGACCTTCGATCGACATCTGCACGAGTCGCGAGCCGAATCCCTCTGCGCCCTGATCGACCGCTTCCGGACCATTCCGCTCGCGCCATTCGATCCGGGCGATGCCGTCATCCTCGGGGCAATCGATCTCGATTTCGACCCTGCCGCCTTCGACGGAAAGCGCGCCGTACTTGGCCGAATTCGTCGCGAGTTCGTGAAAGATGAGCGCCAGCGGGGTCGCCGCCCGCGGGCCGATGGAACAGTCTTTCCCGCAGAGCACGATCCGCTGCTCGTTCTCGGCATAGGGGGCCATCAATTCGCCGAGGAGGCCGCGCAGGCTATCGCCCTTCGAGCCTTCGACCGGACGCACGAAGTCGTGTGCACGACCGAGCGCGCGGATCGAGGCGATCAGGTCGTCGGCAAATTCCCGCGCCGCTTCGTGACGCCGCGCGCGGATGGATACGAGGCCCGCGACGACGGCGAAGATGTTCTTGATCCGATGCGAAAGCTCGCGCGCAAGCAGGTCGCGGTTTTCCGACAGGCGATAGGCGGAATCGACGTCGGTCAGGGTGCCGTACCAGCGGACGACATTTCCATCCGTGCCCTTCAGGGGCAGCGCGCGCGACAGGGTCCATCGCCACGAGCCGTCGGCCTGCTTGAGACGATACTCGCTTTCGAACGGCTTGCCGTCCCTGAAGCATTCCGCCCATTTGCCGAACGCCATTTCGCTTTCGTCGAGATGGACCACCGCCCGCCAATCGTCGGCCGTCTTCGGCAGTTCGTTGCCGGTGATCTCGGTCCAGCGCGAGTTGAAGTAATCGAACTGGCCGTCCCCGCTGGCCGACCAGATGATCGCCGGCAGCAGGTCGGCGACTTCGCGCATCGCCAGCGCGGACGCCGTTTCGCGAGCCGCTGTCGCCAGCTCGAACCGCCTCGCCTCCAGCCGGCGCATGACGGCCTTCGCCAGCACGCGCAGCCCGTTGCGCTGCATTTCGGTAAGCCCGCCGGGCCGGGCTACCTTGTCGATCACGCAGAGCGCACCAAGCGGCGCGCCTTCCGGCGATACGAGCGGCGCACCGGCGTAGAACCGGATCGCCATATCGCCGGTGACAAGCTCGTTGGATGCAAAGCGCGGGTCGGACGATGCATCGGGCACCTCCATCACCGTGTCGCCCAGCATCGTGTGTGCGCAAAAAATGAGCGATCGCGGCGTTTCCAGCGCGTCCAGTCCGTCGCGAGCCAGGAACCGCTGACGTTCGGTCTCGACGAAACTGACCAGGGAAATCGGGCAACCGGTCAATTCGGCCGCGAATGCCGTGATGGCCGACAGCTCGGGATCGTCCTCGATCCCGTCAGCGCGATAGCTTTGGAGCACGGACAGGCGCAGGGTCTCCGCGCTCGGTGCACCCGGCTGCGAAGGCCCTTTCGGCCCTGATGGCGAACGAACTGTCGTCATGAAATGCGATCCCTTGAGCGTCTTACGAGAATTATTATGCTTGTTCAAGGGCTTGGCAGTAGAACTTGATCCTTGCGCAAGTGTTTGGAAAGGCAGGGTTTGCGACTGCGCGGGGCTCGTCTATGCGCAGCGCGAGAAGCAGGAGAGAACAGCTTTGCGCGCGACGCCCGATTTCGACTTCCAGCTTGGCGAAAGCGCCGAGATGATTCGCGATGCAACCGCCCGCTTCGCCGACGAACGGGTCGCTCCCCTGGCAGAGCGCGCCGACCGCGAAGACTGGTTCCCGCGCGAGCTGTGGCCGGCAATGGGCGAACTGGGCCTCCACGGGATCACCGTAGAGGAAGAATGGGGCGGTCTCGGTCTCGGCTACCTGGAACACGTAATCGCGGTGGAGGAAGTCAGCCGCGCCTCGGCCAGCGTGGGCCTCAGCTACGGCGCGCACTCGAACCTGTGCGTCAACCAGATCCGCCGCTGGGGCACCGACGAGCAGAAGGCCAAATACCTGCCCAAGCTGGTCAGCGGCGAGCATGTCGGCAGCCTCGCGATGTCCGAAGCCGGCGCCGGTTCCGACGTCGTCTCGATGAAGCTCAAGGCAGACGCCGTGCAGGGCGGCTACGTTCTTAACGGCACCAAGTTCTGGATCACCAACGCCCCATACGCCGACACGCTGGTGGTCTATGCCAAGACCGACGGGCACGCCGGATCGCGTGGGATCACCGCGTTCCTGATCGAAAAGGACATGCCCGGCTTCTCGATCGGGCAGAAGATCGACAAGATGGGGATGCGCGGCAGCCCGACCGCCGAACTGGTGTTCGACGACTGCGAAGTGCCCGAAGAGAACATCATGGGCCCGCTGAACGGCGGTGTCGGGGTGCTGATGAGCGGGCTGGATTACGAGCGCGTGGTGCTTGCGGGCCTGCAGCTCGGGATTATGCAGGCGTGCCTCGACACGGTCATTCCCTACCTTCGCGAGCGCAAGCAGTTCGGCAAGCCGATCGGCGCGTTCCAGCTGATGCAGGCCAAGGTCGCCGACATGTACGTCGCGCTGCAATCGGCGCGGGCCTATACCTATGCCGTGGCCAAGAGCTGCGACGCCGGACAGACCACCCGCTTCGACGCGGCGGGCGCGATCCTGCTGGCGAGCGAGAACGCCTTCCGCGTGGCGGGCGAGGCGGTCCAGGCGCTGGGCGGCGCGGGCTATACGAAAGACTGGCCGGTCGAGCGCTACCTGCGCGACGCCAAGCTGCTCGACATCGGCGCGGGCACGAACGAGATCCGCCGGATGCTGATCGGGCGCGAACTGATCGGGGCTGCGGGATGAGCGCATCGACCAACAAGGGGCTGATTGGGGCCGCGCTGATGAGCCTTGCCGCCTCGCTCGCGCATATCGCTGCGATTTTGGGCGGGGGCGACTGGTACCGCTTCTTCGGTGCGGGAGAACAGATGGCGCGGCTGGCCGAAGCCGGTTCTCCCCGGCCCGCCATCATGACGGGCATCATTGCCGCGATCCTCGCTGGATGGGGGCTTTACGCCCTTTCCGGCGCGGGTGCGATTCGCCGTCTGCCTTTGGTTCGCACCGCACTTGTCGCGATCACGCTGGTTCTTGTCGCTCGTGTGGTCATGGGCTTCTTCCGCGGCGCGTTTCCACCCGAAGTCGGCATGAACTTCATCGTCGCCTCATCGCTCATCGTTGCCGTCATGGCAGCGGCCTTCGGCGCGGGTACGCTCAAGGCCTGGGCCCGACTATCGGAGCGCGGGGCATGAGCGGCGCGGAGAACGCCGTACCCCCCCCAGAAGCGGGTTCGGCGTCCCCGCCGCCCGAGCGCCAACGCGGGTTCCTCGGCTTCGTAGAGCGGGCGGGCAATCTGTTGCCCGAGCCGACAATGATCTTCGTCTACCTGATCATCGCGCTGATGGTGCTGTCCGCGCTGGGCGATGCGCTCGGCTGGTCGGCGAGCCTGCCCTTCTCGGGCGAGGAAGCGCCCGAAGGCGCCACCTTGGCGGACGGTTCGATCACGTACAAAGCGACGAGCCTCTTCTCCGCCGAGAACATCGGTCGCCTGCTGTCCGAAATGCCCCGCACGATGAGCGGGTTCGCCCCCCTCGGGCTGATCCTCGTGATCATGCTCGGCGCCGCGGTGGCCGAGCGATCGGGCATGTTCTCCGCGCTGATCCGCGCTTCGCTGCGCAACGCACCGCGCGCGATCCTCACCCCGATCGTGGCGCTGATCGGCATGATCTCGCACCACGCGTCCGACGCGGCATACGTGGTGTTCGTGCCGCTCGCCGCGCTCGTCTATGCGTCGGCAGGCCGTCATCCACTGGCCGGGCTCGCCGCTTCGTTTGCCGCGGTTTCGGGCGGTTATGCGGGCAACATCACCCCCGGCCAGATCGACGTGCTGCTGTTCGGCTTCACTCAGGAAGCGGCGCGCATCGTCGATCCCGACTGGCTGATGAACCCGGCAGGCAACTGGTGGTTCATCCTGGCCATCGTGGTCCTCTACACCCCCGTCATCTGGTTCATCACCGACAAGGTGATCGAGCCGCGGCTGGGTGCGTGGAACGGCGAAGTCGACGAGGAAACCCGCACCGAACTCGCCAAGGCGGCGCTGGAACCGGGTGAGCGCAAGGGCCTGCGCCGCGCCGGACTGGTCGCACTCGCCATCGTCGGGCTGTTCGCCGCGCTGACGCTGTTTCCGGGCTACTCGCCGCTGTTCAATCACGAAGGCGAAGGCACCGCGCAGTACCAGCCGCTGTTCGCCGCGCTGATCGCCGGGTTCTTCCTGCTGTTCGTATCCACCGGCATCGCCTTCGGCACCGCGGCAGGCACGATCAAGAGGTCCGAGGACGTGACCGGCATGATGCGCGACGGCATCAAGGCCATCGCGCCCTACATCGTGTTCGTGTTCTTCGCGGCGCACTTCGTGGCGATGTTCAACTGGAGCCGCATCGGCCCGATCATCGCGATCAACGGCGCCGGGGCATTGTCGCAACTGGCGCTGCCCGCGCCGATCCTTCTGGTCAGCGTCCAGATGCTCGGGTCGTTCCTCGACCTGTTCATCGGCTCGGCATCGGCCAAGTGGAGCGCCCTCGCCCCGGTCGTGGTGCCGATGTTCATGCTGCTCGGGATCAGCCCGGAAATGACCACGGCCGCCTATCGCATGGGCGACAGCTACACCAACATCATGACCCCGCTGATGAGTTACTTCCCCTTGATCCTCGCATTCAGCAGACGGTGGGACAAGAGTTTCGGGGTCGGCTCGCTGCTCGCGCTCATGCTGCCTTATGCGCTGACCTTCATGGCGGTGGGCGTCGCCATGGTGGTCAGCTGGGTCGCCTTCGACCTGCCGCTGGGGCCCGGCGCTCAGGTGTTCTGGGAGGCCCGCTCATGAGCGCGCCTACGCTCACCACCAAGCTCGACCGCGAGAGCCCGGAGGCCAAGGCGCGGTTCGCACACAACAAGGGTTTGGCGGACGACCTGCGCGCCAGGGTGGCCGAGGCCGCGCTCGGCGGGCCGGAGAAGCACCGCGAGCGCCATGTCAGCCGCGGCAAGCTGCTCCCCCGCGACCGCGTCGAGCGGCTGCTCGATCCGGGATCGCCGTTCCTCGAGATCGGGCAGCTCGCCGCAAACGGGATGTACGAGGGCGACGTGTCCGGCGCCTCGATGATCTGCGGCATCGGGCGCGTGTCCGGCCGCCAGGTGATGATCGTCGCCAACGATCCGACCGTGAAGGGCGGCTCCTACTACCCGATGACGGTCAAGAAGCACCTGCGCGCGCAGGAGATCGCGACCGAGAACCGGCTGCCGTGCATCTACCTCGTCGACAGCGGCGGCGCCAACCTGCCCTACCAGGCCGAGGTGTTTCCTGACCGCGACCATTTCGGGCGGATCTTCTTCAACCAGGCCAATTTGTCGGCGCTCGGCATTCCGCAGATCGCCTGCGTGATGGGCAGCTGCACTGCCGGCGGGGCCTACGTGCCCGCCATGTCCGACGAGACGGTGATCGTGCGCGAACAGGGCACGATCTTCCTGGCCGGACCGCCGCTGGTGAAGGCCGCGACGGGCGAGGAAATTTCGGCCGAGGATTTGGGCGGCGGCGATCTTCATGCGAAGAAGTCGGGCGTCGTCGATCACCTCGCCGAGAACGACGAGCATGCGCTGACCATCGTGCGCGACATCGTCAGCCACCTCGGCGCGAACAATTCTGCGGCGCAAAACGTCGAAATCGTCACTCCCAGAGCGCCGAAATTCGACGCCGACGACCTCTACGCGCTGATCCCCGACGACGTGCGCGCGCCGTACGATGTCCACGAAGTCATCGCCCGGATCGTCGACGGCAGCGAGTTCCACGAGTTCAAGGCGCTCTACGGCTCCACCCTGGTGTGCGGCTTCGCGCATATCTGGGGGATGCCGGTGGCGATCCTCGCCAACAACGGCGTGTTGTTTTCCGAAAGCGCGCAGAAGGGTGCGCACTTCATCGAACTCGCCTGTCAGCGCCGCATTCCGCTACTGTTTTTGCAGAATATTTCCGGCTTCATGGTCGGCGGCAAGTACGAGGCGGAAGGCATCGCCAAGCATGGCGCGAAGCTGGTGACGGCGGTCGCCACCGCCACCGTGCCCAAGGTAACCGTGGTCATCGGCGGAAGCTTCGGCGCGGGCAATTACGGCATGTGCGGGCGCGCCTATTCCCCGCGCTTCCTGTTCACCTGGCCCAACGCGCGCATCAGCGTGATGGGCGGCGAACAGGCGGCCAGCGTCCTCGCCACCGTCCACCGCGACGCGGACAGCTGGACGCCCGAACAGGCCGAGGCATTCAAGTTCCCGATCCGCCAGAAATACGAGGACGAGGGTAATCCCTACTACGCCACGGCCCGCCTGTGGGACGACGGAGTGATCGACCCCGTTCAGACCCGCGACGTCCTCGGCCTCGCCTTTGCCGCCACTCTCGAGGCGCCGATCGCCGAGCGGCCCGCATTCGGCGTGTTTAGGATGTAGCCTCGCGGCCCGGGCTGGTCTAACCTAAGTTAGACTGCGGTCCGGAGGGGATGCTTGCCGAACGTAATGCCGCAGCCGAGCATCGTGTCGCGCGTCGTGCAGCGACTGATCATCGGGCTTTACCGTTGGAAGGGCTGGCGCATCGAAGGCGGCCACCCTGGCGTGCCAAAGTTCATCGTCACCGGCGCCCCGCATACGTCCAACTGGGACTTCGTCTTCTTCCTCGGCGTCGCGCACGAGATTGGCATCGCGCCCAGTTTCATGGGCAAGCACACATTGTTCAAGTGGCCCCTGACCCGCTTCATGCGCGACATGGGCGGCATATCCGTGGATCGCTCGAAGCGCGGTTCCAACTATGTCGAGCAGATCGCGCAGGCGTTTGCCGCGGCCGACGAACTGGCGCTGGTCGTCGCGCCCGAGGGTTCGCGCACCGGAGACGGGACCTGGCGCACCGGCGTGTGGCACATCGCCCGCGCGGCGGGTGTTCCCATCGTGCCAGCGTGGGTGAACCACGAAACCATGCTAGGCGGGATCGGCCGGCCGATCTGGCCGAGCGACGATCTGGCGGCGGACCTGGCGAAGTTCGCGGCGTTCTATCGCTCGAAACGGCCAGACAGCCCGCGTTTCGAAAAATTGGCAGAGCAGGCGGAGGGGATGGCACGCAATGGTTGAGGCACTTGTCGGCAATGCGGCGATCCTGCTCGGGCTCGTCCTCCTGCTCTGGGCGATATCGCTGCAGATAAACGACGTTTCGTTCATCGACAGCTTCTGGGGCGGCGGGATGGCGCTGCTCGCACTCGCCAGCTGGTTGCGGGTGGCGGAACCCGGCCCGCTGGCGACCCTCATCATGGCGATGGCGGTGTTGTGGGGCGGGCGGCTGGCGATCTACCTTTATCGGCGTTGGCGGAAAGAGGGCGAAGATCCGCGATACGCCCGGATGATGCGGAAGCCGCGCGAGCAGGGTCGCTTCGCCAGTGCCGCGCTGACCAAGGTGTTTCTTGGCCAGGCGGTCCTGTTGTTTCTCGTCTCGAGCCCCGCGCAGGCCGGCATCGTCGCGGCAGGGAGCACGCAGCCGATCGGACCGCTGGCGCTGGCCGGCCTGGCGCTTTGGGTGGTCGGCGTGTTCTTCGAATGGGTGGGAGACTGGCAACTCGCCCGGTTCCGCGCCGATCCGGCGAACAAGGGGCAAGTGATGGATCGCGGCCTGTGGCGATATACCCGGCACCCGAACTATTTCGGCGATGCCTGCGCGTGGTGGGGCATCTGGCTCGCTGCGGCCTCGGCGAGTTGGTGGGTCGCCGCGGCGACGGTGATCGGCCCTCTGTTCCTGACGTTCACCCTCACCCGCTGGTCCGGCAAGCCGCTCCTCGAAGCCGGACTTGCCAAGCGCCGTCCGGGCTATTCAGAATACGTCGCGCGGACTTCGGGATTCGTTCCTTGCCTCCGCGGTCGAAGCGGTAGGAAACTTTGACTCGATCAGTTGGTTTCAATTTCGTTCGCGGGGCGGCTGGCCGTCCATTTCACGGGAGAAACTCATGCGTATTGCGTTCGCTACGATCGCCGCCCCACTCGTACTTGCGCTCGCCGCATGTGGAGGCAACGATGCCGCCGACACGGCAGAGGCGGGGACCGAAACCGCCGCGGCCGATGTAAACCTGCCCCAGGTGGAAACGCGCTTTCCGTCCGTCGCGCCCGATGCGCGGACCAGCGTGAATTATGCCGGAACCTACGCCCAGCCCGTCGGCGCAGGACAGAGGTCGGTCACTCTGCGGACAGACGGCACCTATACCATGCGCGACGAAAACGGTGTGGAGACCAGCGGTTCCTACAACTGGTACAGCGACAACACTCGCATCCTGATCAAGCAGGGCGACCACAACATGGTCTACGCCATCGCCAATGGCGCGCTCTACCGCATGCCCGATGCGAACGCGCCGACCACCGGCACGATGACCGAAGAGCAGACTTGGCGCCGCACCGGATCCTGACGCTCGTCAAACAAGGCGAGACGCCCCTTCACGTTGACGGTCTTCGCCATTAGATTGCAGTCATTGCGATCTGGGGAGACTGGAATGACCGTCGCCGGGCATAGCCCCGACAACGAGAAGGGGCGGCTGGTCCGCATCGCCATGCGCCTGATCGAGGAGCGCGGCGAAGAGGTCAGCCGACTGGCGCTCGCCAACGGCGCGGGCATCCCCCGTGCGCGGGTGGAAGCGCTGTTCCCCGAAGAAAGCGACCTGTTCGACGCGATCGTAGAGAACTGGTTCGCCGACTATGTGACGATCATGGAAGACGTGGTCGCCGCCGACCTGCCGCCGAATCGCAAGATGTATGAATTCTTCGCTCGCCGATTCCTGCTGCAGCGCGAGCGGTTCCGCGCCGATCCGGCAGCGTTCAAGGTCTATTGTGAGCTTGGCGCGGCGAACTTCGAACGCGTCCGCAGTTACGTGGACCTAGCCGACCATTACCTGTGCGAACTGATTGCACAGGCCCAGGCCGAAGGATCGTTCGAAGGGCTGGCGATCAACGACGCGCTCAGCCTCATCAACCAGATGGTGCTGCCGTACACCATGGCCGACGTGCTTACATACATGGACGAGCGCCTGAGCGAGCAGAAGCTGGGGCGGATCGTCGATACGCTCTTCGCCGGGCTGAGCGCGCAGGAAGGCGGCGCGCGCGGCTTGAAGGGCCTGCGCGCGGCCTAGCGCGAGAGCAGTGTGACCCGCCCGATCGCGGGCACCGGTATCATATCGCGCGCGCGCAGGTAGGCTTCCATCGCATCGAGATCGACCGGTCCGGTGGTCGCATCGGCACCCTCCTTGAAGGTCGCGAAGCCATCGCCGCCCGAAGCGATGAAGCTGTTGAGTGTGACCCGATAGCTCGCTGCCCGGTCGATAGGCGTGCCGTCGAGCGCCGCAGCGACGACCCGCTGTCCGGCCGGCCGCGCCGGATCGAGCGTCATGGTGAAACCGTCGCTCACCGACAGGATGTTCTCGTCGTTAGGGTTTACGAACTGTTCCTCTAGTATCCGCAGAAGCTGCTCGCCGGTGTACGTCATCGTCACCAGCGTGTTGCCGAACGGCTGCACAGCGTAGAGATCGCCGTAGGTGACCGTTCCGCCCTCGCGCGCGGCAAGGTCCGAGCGGACTCCGCCGGGGTTGATCAGGGCGATCTGCGCCCCCGCCGAGCGGGTCGCCGCAAGCTGCGAGTCCGCGATCAGGTTGCCGATCTGGCTTTCGGGCACGGCCCTTGGCGCGGACGCGGAAATCCGGCCCACCGGTCGGTTCGCCACATCGGCCGCCGCCGAAACGTAGCGCGTGACATAGGCGGCCATCGCCGCATCGGGCTCGAACGTCGGAAATGCGGGATTGGCGGGACGCCCTTCGCCCGGGCTCTGCACGGGGACGTTGCGGGCGGAGACGGCGGTCACATCGTTCAGCCGCGGATCGATCGTCAGCGCGATGTCGGTCAGCATCGTGCCGCCGAACCCGGCGCTCGTCACCTTGAACCGCCGCGACGGATCGACGGCCGAGAAATCGCAAACGTAGGCCCGGTGCGTATGCCCCGAGATCACGAGGTCGATGCGCGGATCGAGCTTCTCGAGGATCGTACGCAAATCGCCCGCCATTGCACCGCAGGCGTTGGGTCCGGTGCCGGGTTCGGGCACCAGCCCCTGGTGGATCGAGACGACGATCGCATCGGCGCCTTCTTCGACCAGTCGAGGGACCAGCGCGTTGATCGCGGTCGCCTCGTCCTCGAACGTGAGACCGGCGATCCCCGCCGGTTCGACGATGTTCGCGGTACCCTGCAGGGTCAGCCCGATGACGCCGACCGCTACCTCGCGCGCGCCGCTACCGAAGCGCTTGATGCCATGGCCGGGGAACAGCGTGCTCCCATCGGGCATCCGCACGTTGGCGGCCAGTATCGGAAAGTCGCTGCCCTTGAAGTCCGGCTCGACCGCGCAGGGCTCGCGCAGGGTCAGCTTCTCGCAGCCCCCTTCGCGCAGACGCTTGAGTTCGCGCCATCCGCGATCGAATTCGTGGTTGCCGACCGCCGCGAAATCCAGCTTCACGCGGTTCATCACGCCGATGGTCGGCTCGTCGAGGAACAGCGATGATGCCAGGGGGCTCGCGCTGATGAGATCGCCCGCCCCGATCGCGAGGCTGTGCTCGTTCTGGCTCCGCAGACTTGCGACCGCGCTCGCAAACCATGCCGCACCGCCGGCGTAGACCTCGGTCCTGCCACCGGCTCCGTCGTCTAGCATCACCGGGCGCCGGATAGGTTCCAGGTTGCCGTGAAAGTCGTTCAGCCCGACGATCCTGACCGTGACCGGTTCAGGGGAAGCGCCGGGAACGGTGGCGCAGGCGCCCACCGTTGCGGACAGCGCAAGGGCGAGGAGCGGAGCGCGGTATCTGGTCGGCATGGCGTGTGATTGCCTCGGTAAGTTCAGCCCCGCAAGAACAATGACTTGCGGCGAGCCGTTGGAACGTTCGGTCCTAGCCCTTGTTTGTGACTCGCCGGCGAAGACCGGAGGAAGGACATGCAGTGGAACCCGATACCCTCGTCATCATCGCGCTTTTCGCGCTGGTGGCGGCTGTCGGCCTGATCCTCTTCGTGCTCTTCCGCGGGTGCCGATAGATCACACGTCCAGATTTGCGACGTTGAGGGCATTCTCCTGAATGAACTCGCGGCGCGGTTCTACCACATCGCCCATCAGGCGGGTGAAGATCTCGTCGGTCACGTCGGCATCCTCGACCTTCACCTGCAAAAGCGCGCGGTTCTCGGGATCGAGCGTGGTTTCCCACAACTGCTCGGCATTCATTTCGCCCAGGCCCTTGTACCGGCTGATCGACAGTCCCTTGCGGCCCGTGGCGAGGACGGCGTCTAGCAGTTGCGAAGGCCGGGTAATCGCCCCGTCGAAGGCGACGGGCGCTGCCTGAGCCTGGCTGTCGCCGATCGTCGCAACCTCATCCTCGTCCTCGGCGGTCGCTTCGGGCTCGGGCTCGACTTCCGCGCCCGTCCGGGAGAAGCGGCTGGGCTGGGCGAACGCGGCGGCGTGCTCCTGGGCCAGGCGGTGGAGCTTGCGCGCCTCGGCGCTGTCGAGGAACTTGGCGTCGATCTCGTGCGCGTCGGTAACGCCGCGCCAGCGGCGGGCGAACGCGATCGAACCGTCGTCGCGGCGAATGACCGACCAGTCCGCTTCGGTATCGCCCATGCCGAGCCGGCGAGCCGCCCGGTCGAGCGCCTCTGTCCGGCCTGCGGTGTCGAGCGCGGGGTCGAATGCACCCGCCAGAGCCATCTGCTCGATGACCGCAGGATCGTACTTGCGCGGGACGAAGCCCAGCAGGCTGCGGATGCGCAGCGCATAGTCGACGAGACTGCGGAGATCTTCCCCCGAGCGCGCGCCCTCGGTCGTTTCGAGCACGCGGCCCGCAAGGCCCGCCTCGACCAGATGCCGGTCGAGCGCGCCCTGATCCTTGAGATAGACCTCGCTGCGCCCCTTGCTGACCTTGAACAGCGGCGGCTGGGCGATGAACAGGTGCCCTGCTTTCACGATCTCGGGCATCTGGCGATGGAAGAACGTCAGCAGAAGCGTGCGGATGTGCGCGCCGTCGACGTCGGCGTCGGTCATGATGACGATCTTGTGGTAGCGCAGCTTCTCGAGGTTGAACTCGTCGCGCAGGCCGGTGCCCATCGCCTGGATCAGCGTACCGACCTCCTTGGAGGAAATGATCCGGTCGAACCGCGCGCGCTCGACGTTGAGGATCTTGCCGCGCAACGGCAGGATCGCCTGGTACTTGCTGTCGCGCCCGGACTTCGCCGAGCCGCCGGCGCTGTCACCCTCGACCAGGAACAGTTCGCACTTGGCGGGATCGCGCTCCCGGCAATCGCTGAGCTTGCCCGGCAGCGACGCGACCGACATCGCGCCCTTGCGGCTCATCTCGCGGGCGCGGCGCGCAGCCTCGCGGGCGGCGGCGGCATCGACGATCTTCTGGATGATCTGCTTCGCGTCGGCCGGGTTTTCCTCGAGCCACTCGGTCATCTTCTCGCTCATCAGCGATTCCAGCGGCTGCCGGACTTCCGACGAAACGAGCTTGTCCTTGGTCTGCGAACCGAACTTGGGATCGGGCAACTTGACCGAAACGATTGCGGTGAGACCTTCGCGCATATCCTCGCCGGTCAACCCGACTTTTTCCTTCTTCAAAAGACCGGTGCGCTCGGCATAATTGTTGATCGTGCGGGTCAGCGCCGCGCGGAAGGCGGCTAGATGGGTGCCGCCGTCACGCTGCGGAATGTTGTTCGTGAAGCAGAGCACGTTCTCGTAGTACGAATCGTTCCACTCGAGCGCGACGTCGATCCCGATGCCGTCCTTGTTCGCGCTGACCGAGATCGGCTCGGGCACCAGCGGCGCCTTATTGCGATCGAGGTACTTCACGAACGCGGCGATCCCGCCCTCGTAGAACAGGTCGTGCTCGATCGGTTCTTCGTGGCGCAGGTCGCGCAGCTTGATGCGCACGCCCGAATTGAGGAACGCGAGCTCGCGGTAGCGGTGCTCCAGCTTCTCAAAATCGTACTCGGTCACGTTCTTGAACGTGTCGGTCGACGCCATGAACGTCACGCGGGTGCCGTTGCGATCCCGGCCGGGGCCTTTGACGACGAGCGGACCGACCGCGTCGCCGTGCTCGAACCGCATCCAATGCTCCTTGCCGTCGCGCCAGATGGTCAGTTCGAGCCATTCGGACAGCGCGTTGACCACCGAGACGCCGACCCCGTGAAGGCCGCCCGACACCTTGTACGCATTGTCGTCCGACGTGTTCTCGAACTTACCGCCCGCGTGGAGCTGGGTCATGATGACCTCGGCCGCCGAGACGCCTTCCTCGGCGTGCATGTCGACCGGAATGCCGCGCCCGTTGTCCTCGACGCTGACCGACCCATCCGGGTTGAGTTCGATCAAAACGAGGTCGCAGTGCCCCGCCAGCGCCTCGTCGATCGCGTTGTCGGACACCTCGAACACCATGTGGTGCAGGCCCGAACCGTCGTCGGTGTCTCCGATGTACATGCCAGGCCGCTTGCGGACCGCGTCGAGGCCCTTGAGCACCTTGATGCTGCTGGCGCCGTACTCGTTCTGATTCGGAGAATTGTCGGAGGTGTCGTTCATGCCCATCATATAGGGATCGAGGGGGCATTTAGGAACCTTTTTACCCCCCTTCCATCCACAGGCGAGTGGCACGGCGAACGGCCCGTAAAGCCCGAAACTTGGGTCGGCCAAAGTGCATAATTACCAATCGCTTGAGTGCGTCAACGTCGCATCACTGCTGCGTCTTTGGCCCTCATTGCCAGGACCTCGAGCAGGAACGCGTCGGGGGCTAACGGGTAATAGCAACGTGAGCGAAGCTGTGCCCCGCTATCCCGACGGCCTCGGTGCGTTCCACGAACGTGACCGACCGGTCCGGCGGACGGTCAACTGGATCGCCCTTTTCGGGCTGCTGGCACTGCTCGTACTCGCGGCGACAGGCCTCCTGGGCGGAGGGAGCCGCCCGGTCTCCAGCGTTCGCACGCCCGCGGCCGACCTTGCCATAAAGACCCCGTCCGTCCTGCGCAGCGGCATGTTTTTCGAGGCCGAGATCCAGGCGCGCGCAAACCAGCCCATCGCCAAGCCGCTGCTGGCCATTTCCGAAAGCTATTGGCGGGACATCACCATCAACACGATCCTGCCCGCCGCAACCAGCGAGAAGAGCGAGGATGGCATGGTTCTTCTCGAATACGAGGCGATGGATGCGGGCGACGTGCTGACCGTCAAGATAGACGGGCAGATCAACCCCTCGCTATTCGTCGGCACGCAAGGCCGGATCGAACTGCGCGACGACGAACGTGTGCTTGCAGCTGTCCCGGTCGAAATGACGGTGCTCCCCTGATGGACATCGTCGTTCGCGCCACCGTGATGTTCGCGATCCTCTACGGATTGCTCAGGCTGTTGGGGAAGCGTGAGCTGGCCGAGATGACGCCGTTCGAACTGGTGCTGCTCGTGGTACTGGGCGACCTCATCCAGCAGGGCGTGACGCACAACGATTTCAGCCTGACCGGAGCGGCGCTCGCGATCGGCACCTTCGCGTTCTGGGCGCTTGCGCTCAACTGGCTGACCTTTCGTTCGCGCCGGCTGGAAAAGTTGCTCGATGGGGAACCCACGATCCTGGTCCGCGACGGAGCGCTGCTCGAACGGGCGATGGCACGCAATCGCCTGACTCGGTCCGAGCTGGAATCCGAGATGCGACTGGCGGGTATCGCCCACGTCGCCGACGTTGCTTGGGGCGTGCTGGAAACGAACGGCAAGATCAGCTTCATCGCTCGCAACGACGAGGACCGAAGTCGCTCTTTCTGATCATTTCAGCGCGTCGTTCTCCTCAGCGACAAAAGATCATGCCCCACCGCTCCATCCAGTGCCGGTCGGAAGGGCACGCCGTCTTTCCACGTGACGCTACCGAACAGCGGCACGAGGGCGGCCCGGCTCGCCGCATCGTATTGGCTGGCATGACACGCGAAGGCGCGTGACGCTGCCGCGAGGTCCTGCGGCTCGAAACGCGCGCGGACGGTCAGCAAGTCGGGTGCCGTCTCCGCCCAGCCCGTCGCCTCGACCACCGGCACCTGCGGCAACTCGCCGCGCGCGGCTGCGGCATACAGCAGCAACGGGCGAACGTCCTGCGATGCGACAATCTCGCTCGTCACCGCCGTCACCAGCCGGTGGTCGGGGTGGCCATAACCGCCGTCCGGGCCCCAGGTCACGATGATATCGGGCCGTTCCGCAGCGATGGTCGCCGCCAGTGCCTGCTTCAGTGTGCGCAGCGTGCCCGACGGCGGGCGGACGATTTCGCCGAGCTTACCGTCGCCGAAATCGTAGAAGACCGGCTCGGCAGCCCCAAGCGCACTGGCGGCACAGCGCGCCTCTTCGGTCCGGCGCGCGGCGATCGCCGGTCCGGACACGAGATCGGTTTCGGGAGCGGAGGCATCGCCGCGCGTCGCGAAAGACGATCCGCACGTGTGCCCCGCGCCGCGCCGCATTGGCGAGCGCGGGCCCGGCAACCGTCTCGTCGTCCGGGTGGGCGAAAACCGCCAGGATGCGCACCGGTGCGGGCGGCGGTTCCGGAGCCGATCGCGATGGGTCGGTCATAGTGGTGCAGCCGGCGAGTAGCGGCAGGAGCAGCAGGGCTTTCATCGCCGCGACACTAACTTGCCCGTCCGCTTACGCAAATCCTCTTGCAGCAGAGAACCGCTTGGGTAGCCTAGCGTATATGACCGGAGAGGATATCGCCGCCCGCCTTGCCGAGCCGTTCGGCTCGTTCCCGCAGGTTCTCGCAGACTGGGCCGCGGTCCAGCCCGGCAAACCCGCCCTGCGCGACGAGACGGACGAACTGACCTGGGGCGAGCTGGACGACCGGATCGAACGGATCGCCGTGCGGCTCCAGGCCGACGGCCTTGGCCAAGGACAATCGGTCGCGATCCTCGGCACTTCGACGATTCCCTATGCGCTCGTGTTCCTCGCCGCCGTTCGCGCCGGGGGAGTCGCCGCGCCGCTCACCACCAGTGCCAGCGCCGACCAGCTCGCCGGAATGGCGGCCGACAGCGGCGCCGCGCACATCTTCATCGATCGCGCGAAGCTGACCGAGCTGGGACCGGATTGCTTTGCGGGCCTGACGAAGATCGTCCTCGACGAGGAGCTGGACGACTGGATGGCCCCCGCCGGAGCCCGCGCGGCACCATTCACGCCGGGTGAGAAAGACCCGTTCAACATCATCTATTCGAGCGGCACTACTGGCATCCCCAAGGGGATCGTCCATTCGCACCTGATGCGCTGGCGGCAGTTCGCCACCACTGCGTCGAGCCTGCTTGCCAACGGCGGCGAGATCGTGAGTCTCGCCTCGACGCCGCTCTATTCGAACACCACGATGGTCGCCTTCCTCCCGCCGCTGCTCGCCGGCGGAACCGTGCGAGTGATGGGCAAGTTCGATTGCGGAAAGTGGCTCGCGCACGCGCAGGCCGATCGCACCGGCATGACCATGCTGGTCCCGGTCCAGTACCAGCGGCTTATGGATTTTGCCGAGTTCGACGCGTTCGACCTGTCGGCGATGCGGCTGAAATATTGCACTTCGGCTCCGTTCTCGGCCGAACTGAAGCGAGAGGTGCTGGCCCGAATGCCCGGAGCCTTGATCGAAATCTATTCGATGACCGAGGGCGGGGTCGTGTGCCTGCTGCCGGCGCACGAATTTCCCGACAAGCTCCACACCGTCGGCCGGCCCGCCCCCGGAAGCGAGCTCAAGGTCCTCGACGATAACGACATCGAGGTCGCGCCGGGCACCCCGGGCAACCTCGTGGGGCGCAGCATGACGATGATGAGTGGCTACAAGAACCAGCCGGACAAGACCCGCGAAGGCTATTGGACCGATCCCGCGACCGGCGAGACCTGGCAGCGCATGGGCGACATCGGGCGGATCGATGCCGAGGGTTTCGTCGAACTCGTCGGCCGCGCCAAGGACATGATCATCTCTGGCGGGTTCAACATCTACCCGTCCGACCTCGAAGCGGTACTCGAGGCCGATGCGAGAGTGGCAGAAGCGGCAGTGATCGGAATGCCGAGCCGCGCATGGGGCGAAACCCCTGTCGGCTTTGTACGGCTGGCTCCCGAATCGACCGAGGCAGACTTGCCCGCGATCATGGCCGATACCAACGCCAAGCTGGGCAAGACCCAGCGGCTATCCTCGCTTCATGCCATCGACGACATGCCGCGCAGCCATATCGGCAAGCTCTTGAAGACGGACTTGCGAAAGCTTGCCGAAGCGTTTGACCCGGTCGCCTGACGTCAGGCGATCGTTGCTGCGAGCGTGACGGCGCTGATGGCCGAAGCCGAGACGAGCGCGAAGATTTGCGAGAGAAAACGCATGATTGAAACCCCTGTTTCATAGAGACGGCACCATGCCGCTCGTTTCACAAAAGAGTAATAATATTCCGTCTGACTTTTCACAAATGCCAAAATCGGCACGCAGGTTGCGCCGCACGCAACATGCTCCTGTCATATCGACTAGGCCCATTCCAGAAGCGCCGAATACGAAAGCCAGGTTCGAGAAAAATCGGGAAAGACGGGACGACGGCTGAGGGGGAGAGGAGATGCCGCCGTCCCGCTTTCCATTCGCGGCCACCGAAACCGGTGGGGGCGAAGGCGCCTCGGGACCCGTGGGGGGACGTGGTCGGAGGCGCGTGCCGGAAGACGCCGTTTCTGGGAGAGAGGACTGGCGTCGCCCGGCTCGACCTCTGAAATAATGTTTCGTTCGACTTTCTACAAATGAGAAAAAGTCGAGAGTCGTTGCGTTTGGTGCAACTAGGCTGACGGCAACGGCCTCGCCCGGTGGATTCCCGCAAGAACGAGGGCCGCAGCCACGACCGCGAAGCAAGCCGCCGCCACCAGCGGCATCGCGGGAAACTGCGCGATCGCCTCCCCTGCGGCGAGCCAGCCGGCCCAGATCGCCGCGCGGTCGATCGACATCCGGCCCAGTTCCATGATCAGGCCAGGCAGGACCGGCATCACGAGGCCGAAACCGATCATGTCGATCAACACGACCGTGAAGACGAACCAGACGCTCGCTCGCTGCTGCACTCCCGGTTCGCCCCGTCCTGTTCGCACCCGTCCTAGGCCCGCACCGTGGACGCGGCAACGCGCTTGCTGGACAGCGCGCGCGCAGGCGGTTTATCGGCGCCCATGGACAGCGCCCCCCTTCCCGATTCCGCCGTGACCGATTCCATTCTCATCGTCGATTTCGGCAGCCAGGTGACCCAGCTCATCGCCCGGCGCGTGCGCGAAGCGGGGGTTTATTCGGAGATCGCGCCGTTCACCCAGGCCGAGGAAGCGTTTCATCGCCTGAGTCCAAAGGGGATCATCCTGTCAGGCTCACCCGCCGGCGTGCCCGAAGAAGGCAGCCCGCGCGCGCCGCAGGTCCTGTTCGACAGCGGCCTTCCCATCCTGGGTATCTGCTACGGCCAGCAGGTCATGACGCACCAGCTCGGCGGCCGAGTCGAAGCGGGCCGGGACGGTGAGTGGGAGGGCGAATTCGGCCGCGCGTTCCTGACCGTCACGAAGGACTGCGCGCTGTTCGACGGGCTGTGGCACGTCGGCGAACGTCACCAAGTGTGGATGAGCCACGGCGACAAGGTCACTCGGTTCGCCCCCGGCTTCGAGATCGTCGCGACCAGCGACGGCGCGCCGTTCGCGGTGATCGCGGACGAGGCGCGGCGGTTCTACGGCACCCAGTTCCATCCAGAGGTCGTCCACACCCCCGATGGCGGCAAGCTGATCGCCAATTTCGTCCACCGGGTCTGCGGGCTGGCCGGCGACTGGACGATGGCCGCCTATCGCGAGACCAAGATCGCCCAGATCCGCGAACAGGTGGGATCGGGCCGGGTCATCTGCGGGCTTTCCGGCGGAGTCGACAGTTCGGTCGCCGCCATCCTTATCCATGAGGCGATCGGCGACCAGCTTACCTGCGTCTTCGTCGATCATGGCCTGCTGCGCCTCAACGAGCGCGAGCAGGTCGAATCGCTGTTTCGCGACCACTACAACATCCCGCTGGTTGTCGTGGATGCCGAGGAACGCTTCATGCGCGGCCTCGCCGGCGTCACCGACCCGGAAGCGAAGCGCAAGTTCATCGGGGCCGAATTCATCGCCGTGTTCGAGGAAGAGGCCAGGCGCATCGGCGGGGCCGACTTCCTCGCCCAGGGCACGCTCTATCCCGACGTGATCGAATCGGTATCGTTCACCGGCGGGCCATCGGTGACGATCAAGAGCCACCATAACGTCGGTGGCCTGCCCGAGCGGATGAACATGCAGCTCGTTGAGCCCTTGCGCGAACTGTTCAAGGACGAAGTCCGCGAACTGGGCCGCGAACTGGGCCTCAACGACCTGTTCGTCGGCCGCCACCCTTTCCCCGGTCCCGGCCTCGCGATCCGTATTCCCGGCGCGGTGGACAAGGAACGCTGCGACATCCTGCGCAAGGCCGACGCGATCTACCTCGAGGAAATCCGCGCCGCCGGGCTCTACGACGCGATATGGCAGGCCTTCGCGGTCCTGCTGCCGGTGCGCACCGTCGGCGTAATGGGCGATTATCGGACCTACGATCACGTGCTCGCGCTCCGGGCAGTGACCAGCGTCGACGGCATGACCGCCGACATCTATCCCTTCGATTCCGCTTTCCTCAGCCGCGTCGCGACGCGGATCGTCAACGAGGTCAAGGGCGTCAACCGCGTTGTCTATGACTACACCTCGAAGCCGCCCGGCACGATCGAGTGGGAGTGATTTGCGACGGGCACGACCGATTTCCTTCGCCGCCTTCAGGACGCGCTCGTCGGCCGGTTCGGGCCCACGCACCGCGCTGCGGAGGACCGCCGCGAACCCGAATGGGCGCTGGTCCAGGGGCTGATCGGATCGCGTATGCCGAGTGCGGCCTCCAGCGCAGTGGCCGACCGGGTTCTCGCCGAGCACGGGTCGTGGGACGCGGTTGCGAATCTGCCCATTGAGGCCCTGACCGCCGCGTTGAAGGGCGTGCGGTTTCCCAACCAATCGGCCAAGCGGGTGCACGGCGTGCTCGGCGCGATCAGCGACAAGGTGGGAAAGGTCGATCTCTCCTGTCTCGAAGCCATGGACACGCCTGCCGCGATCGCATGGCTCGAGGCACTGCCGGGCACCGGACGCAAGATCGCCGCCCAGGTCGTCAATACCACGACGCTCGACCGGCCCGCGCTGGTTCTCGACACCCACCACTTGCGCATTCTCGCGCGGCTCGGCCTGATCGGCGAAGGCGCGGACACCGCCAAGGCCTATGACGCCCTGATGCCGCTTCTCCCGCCCGAATGGGGTGCGGGCACGATCGACGCGCATCATACGCTAATGAAGGAACTTGGCCGGACGATCTGCACGCCGAAGAACCCGAAGTGTCCCGAATGCCCCGCGCTGGCCTTATGCCCGACCGGCCAGACGCTCGCCTAGGCTGGGATGCGGCCGACCGAGTGATCGCAGACGCGATCGTCCGCTGCCGGTCCGAACGCGCACGCCCGATCCTTGCCGGCCTGTCCGGCGCGCAAGGGTCTGGGAAGAGCACGCTGGCAGCGCGCCTGCCCCCGCTGCTGGCCGACCGGGGGCTGCGAACGGCGGTGCTCGCGCTCGACGATTTCTACCTGACGCGCCCCGAGCGGCAGGCGCTGGCGCGATCGGTCCACCCGCTGTTCGCCACGCGCGGGGTGCCCGGGACCCACGACATCGCGCTGCTCGACCATACGATCACCGCCATGCTGCAAGGGCAGCCGGCCACCGTTCCACGGTTCGACAAGGCGACCGACAACCGACGCGGGACCGAACCGATCGACGGCCAGTGGGACGTCGTCCTGCTGGAAGGCTGGTGCGTCGGTGCGCGACCGCAATCCGCGCAGGAACTGGAACGCCCGGTCAATCGACTCGAGCGAGAAGAAGATGCGGCGGGCACCTGGCGTCGCTCGGTGAACCACCGGCTCGCAAGCGATTATGCCGACCTGTTCGCACGCCTCGACCTGACGATCTTCCTGCGCGCGCCATGCTTCGACGTAGTCCACCGATGGCGCGCCCAGCAGGAGGACGATCTCGAAACGCTAACCGGATCGCGCGGGATGACCGGTGCAGAGATGCTCCGCTTCGTCACCCACTACGAGCGGATCACCCGCTGGATGATCGCGGAACCGCCCGGCGACTTGGCAATCGAAATCGATGCGTACCGGACCCCGCGCCTCTAGGGCCGGAACGCCACTCCGGTCAGCTCCTCGGATTTCGCCCACAGCCGTTCGGCCAGCGCCTGGTCGCCGACGTGTGGCTGGACCCCGCTCATCCGGCTGTCGGGGCTGGCGGGTGCGGCAACGTCGCAGTCTTCGAGGTAGACGCCACCTGCGCCTTCGAGCAGCGGAGAGACGCCGGCCCACACGCTCGTGGCGGCGCCCTGCTCGGTGGTCTTGAACCGTTCGCTGACGTTGCCGTCGGCATCGATCCAGCCCATCGCGCGCTGCTCCTCTTCGGTCAGGTGCCGTTGCAGATCGGTCATGATGCCGCCGGGATGGACCGAGAACGCGCGCACGCCGTGGGCTTCGCCCAGCTTGTCGAGGTGGAGCGCGAACAGCGCGTTGGCGCTCTTGGCCTGACCGTAAGCGAGCCACTTGTCGTAATCGCGCCGCTCGAAGTTCGGATCGTCCACGTCCGGCGCGCCCAGCCGGTGGCCGATCGACGACAGCGCCACAACCCGCGCGCCGCCGCCCGCCGCCAGCAACGGCCACAACCGCGCGGTGAGCTGGAAATGACCCAGGTGGTTGGTCGCGAACTGGCTTTCGTAGCCGCGCGAATCGCGCGTCAGGGGACAGGCCATTACCGCGGCGTTGTTGATCAAGATGTCGACCCCGTCCCAGCGCTCGGCGACTGCGGCCGCGAACGTGTCGATCGATGCAGGGTCGGACAGGTCGAGCGACAGCACGGCGATCGCGCCGTCCATCGGGGCCAGGACGTCCTCGGCTTGCGCGGGCCGCCGGGCGCCCACCAGCACGTTCGCACCCGCTTCGGCGAGCGCGCGCACCGTTTCCGTCCCGATGCCCGAATATCCGCCGGTGACCAACACCCGCTTGCCCGACAGGTCCAGCCCTTCGACCACATCTCGCGCGGTCGAGCGATATCCGAACGGACTGCCGATGGGTCGTTGCTGCGAAACCATGAGTGCTCTCCCGCGACTGCGCCCGGAACGGACGCGCCCTGACGATGGTTGTCATCCCGCGAACCGGGGATTTCAGTTCGCTCTACATACAATTGGAGAGGTCGTATGCACTTCAAACTTCACCACGCCCTGCTGGCCGCGGCGGGCACCTTCGCACTGGCCGGTTGCGCCACCATCGAGGAGGAGGCGATCGACGCCACTTCGGATACCTACAAGACGGTGCTGACCGGCGCCAATGAAGTGGGCGGCGGCGATCCGGACGGTTACGGGCGCGCGGAAATCTCGGTCAGCGACGGCTTCGGCCAGGTCTGCTGGGAGATCAAGGACGTGACCGGCATCGACACGCCCACTGCCGCCCACATCCACTATGGCCGCGCGGGCACCAACGGGCCGCCGGTGTTCACGCTAGAGCGTTCGAACGAAGGTCGCTGGCAGGGCTGCAAGGACGGCGCCGAGTGGACCCAAAACCGGCTCCAAGGCAATCCGGCGGATTTCTACGTGAACGTCCACAACGCCGCCTATCCCAACGGCGCGATCCGCGGCCAGTTGAGCGACAACCAGTAGACTGGGCCGCTTACCACGCGTTCCCCGCCGCAACCGCAGCACGCTCGGCAGCCGATGATCGGCGACCGAGCACGGCGTTGCGGTGGGGAAAGCGACCGAAGCGCGCGATCATGCGCCAGTGATCGCGCGCGAAGGCGAAATTGCTCGGAATCCGGCGAAAGTAGGCGAGGCTCGCACGCTGATCGGCGATTTGCTCGGAGTGCATAAGCGGCATTCCCGCAAACGCGCGCTGGTCTTTCGGCAGAAATAGATGCCATCGGCGCGCAATGAAGCCGTGTGCGAGCCGCGTTGCCAGTGGATCGGTCGCGAACGCTTCCGGAGTACCGCGAAAGGCATTGCGGGGCACCTGGTCGAATAGCAGGATCGCCGCTTGTGCGATCAGCAGATCACCCAAGAATTCCGACGCCGGGCGCTGCGCCAGCATGGCGAGCTCGTGTCCGAAGCGCCGCCGCACTTGATCGTCGAGCGCGGGCGACCCGCCCCACCAGTCGGCGGGACCGAGTTCGTGAAACCAGAAATGAAGCAGGTCGGCCGCCCAGCGGCGGGTGGCAGCCGTCATCGCCGCGCCGTCATCGACGTGCGATCACACCCGAACCGTCAATCGACGCGGGTGTACGGGACGAATTCCGTCAGAAAGACATTGCCGGTGTACATCCCGTTCGAAGGATCGAACGTGGTCACGATATCCTGCCGGCAAAGCTGCGCACCGTGCTGCCGAATCAGCAACGCATCCCACTTGTCGAGATCCTGCGGGTTGGCGGTGCGGTTGACCCAGATCGTCCGACCACGGCCGTAGACGACCGCCGTCTCGTCGATCACGGTCGAATTGGAATTGGAGAATGTGCTGATGCAGCTGCGCGGTTCGCCCGCGATGCGGCCTTCGAGCATCTTGGCAAGCTGCGCCTCTCCGGTCGGACGCTCGCGGGCGACGGACGGACCGGCCACCAGCGCGGCGGCGGCGACTGCTGCGGCGAGAGGGAAGGTCAGGCGCATGGCAAAACTCCTCAACGGTTCGAACGGGTATAGGGCACGAACTCGGCCAGGAAAAGCGACGGCCCGGGAAGCAGCGTCGAGCGCTGGCGCAGCTCGACACGGTCCTGGCGGCAAAGGTTCGATCCGCCCCTCTTCTTGAAAACGGGCAGATCCCAGTCGTCGAGCATCGCGGCACCGTCCGGGCGATTGACATATATCGTATCCCCGCGTCCGAAGACGAATGCGGTGCCGTCGACGACCTGCATCGCCTGGCTCGAATGATCGCGGATGCAGTTGACCGGTTCGCCCGCCACGCGGCCTTCGAGGATTTCGGCAAGCTCGGCCTCACCCTTGGCGGCGCGATCCTGCGCAGCGGCGGCAGCCGGCGCTGCGACAGCGGTCAGTGCGATCAGCGCGGGTGCGAAGCCAAGCAGCAAACGGTTCATCCCGGCACCGCTACCACGTCCATGCTGAACGCGCGCTGACATCGATCCGGTCAGGCCGTGCCGCCGACCGTGATACCCGAGACCAGCAGCGTTGGCTGGCCAACCCCCGCGGGCAGCGACTGTCCGGCCTTGCCGCACATCCCCACGCCCTCGTCTAGCGCCATGTCGTTACCGATCCCGGTGACCCGCGTCAGCACGCTGGGCCCGTCGCCGATCAGCGTTGCGCCCTTGATCGGCGCGCCCAGCTTGCCGTCCTCGATGAGGTAGGCCTCGGTGCACGAGAAGGTGAACTTGCCGCTGACGATATCGACCTGTCCGCCGCCGAAGCTCTTGGCGAAGATGCCCTTTTTCACGCGCGACAGTAGCTCCGCCGGATCGTCGCTGCCGCCGCGCATGAAGGTGTTGGTCATCCGCGGCATCGGCGCGTGGGCATAGCTTTCGCGCCGTCCGTTGCCGGTGGCCGCAACGCCCATGAGCCGCGCGTTGAGCCGGTCCTGCATATAGCCTTTCAGGATGCCGTCCTCGATCAGCACGTTTTCCTGCGTGGGCGTGCCTTCGTCGTCGATCGACAGCGAGCCGCGGCGGTTCAGGATCGACCCGTCGTCGACCACGGTCACACCCTTGGCGGCGACCCGCGTCCCGATGCGGCCCGAAAAGGCGCTGGTGCCCTTGCGGTTGAAATCGCCTTCCAGTCCGTGGCCTACCGCTTCGTGCAGCAGCACGCCGGGCCAGCCGGGGCCGAGCAGCACGGTCATCTCGCCCGCCGGCGCGGCGATGCTGTCGAGATTGGTCAAAGCCTGCGCGACCGCTTCGTCCACCGCGCGGGTCCACTTCGCCGGGTCGAACAGGTCGTCGTAGAGATAGCGCCCGCCGAACCCGAAGCTGCCCGCTTCGCGCCGGCCGTTGCTTTCCGCGACCACCGACACGTTGAGGCGGACGAGGGGGCGCACGTCGCGCGCGACGAAGCCGTCCGGGCGGACGATCTCGATCGCGCTCCAGCTGCCTGAAAGGCTCGCGGTCGCCTGTACGATCCGCGGATCGCGCGCGCGGGCGGCGGCGTCGATGCTCTCGAGCAGGGCAATCTTGCGCTCGAGCGGAATGGCGTCGAGCGGGCTGGCGTCGGTATAGAGATGGCGGTTCGAACGCGGCGGTGGCGCGGCCATCGGGCTGCGGGCTGGATCGAGCAACCGCAGCGTCTCGCCCGCGCGGCGGATGGCCGCGGCGCTGATCTCGCTGGCGTGAGCGAAGCCGGTCATCTCGCCCGAAACGCCGCGCAGGCCGAAGCCCGAATCGCGCGAATAATCGCAGGTCTTCAGGCGCCCGTCGTCGAACACGAAGCTCTCGGTCGCGATGAACTGGAGATAGAGCTCCCCGTCCTCGCAGCGGGACAGGGTCTCGGCGGCCAGCGCCTTCGCCTCGTCGGGCGAAAGCTGGCCGGAAGCGTAGAGCAATGCGTGCGGATCAGCGGTCATGGACCCGGATATGGGCCCTGCCGCCGCCGAAATCTAGCTTGCGCCGGATGCAATGTCCCTGAGAGAAGCCTGGTCGGCGCCGTCGGCCGGGCCGCCTTGCAGCACGAAGCGACGGTCGCAATAGCCGCAGTCGACATAGCCGTGCTCGTCGATCTCCAGCCAGACCTTGGGGTGACCCAGCGCGGCGGGACGGTAGTTCTTGCCGCTGCGGATGTCGTTGGCGCCATCGCACCAGACGCGGTGGGTCGTGACCAGGCTGACTTCGGGAGGCGGGATGCTCATGGCCGGCGCGGATACCGCTGTTGCGAGCGGCGCGCAACGGGCCTAATCGCGCCGCATGACCACACCCCCCGCGATCCGCATCGACAATCTGGTGAAGCGCTATGCCGGAGCGAAGGGAGAGGAAGGCAAGCTGGCGCTCAAGGGCGTCAGCTTCGACGTGCCGCAGGGCGAGATCTTCGGCCTGCTCGGCCCCAACGGCGCGGGCAAGTCGACCCTGATCAACATCCTTGCCGGTCTCGTGATGAAGACCAGCGGCAGCGCCGATATCTGGGGCTTCGACATCGACGCAAGCCCGCGCAACGCCAAGCGGTCGATCGGCATCGTGCCGCAGGAAATCGTCTTCGACCCGTTCTTCACCCCGTTCGAGGTGCTGGAGAACCAGGCCGGATTCTACGGCGTGCCCAAGGCGCAGCGACGCTCGGCCGAACTGCTCGAGGCGGTGCACCTGTCGGACAAGCGCGATGCCTATGCCCGCACGCTGTCGGGCGGCATGAAGCGCCGCCTGCTGGTCGCCAAGGCGATGGTCCACGCGCCGCCGATACTTGTGCTCGACGAGCCGACCGCCGGGGTCGACGTAGAACTGCGACGGCAGTTGTGGGAGCTGGTGACCCGCCTCAACCGCGAAGGCGTCACCGTGGTGCTCACCACCCACTACCTCGAGGAAGCCGAGCAGCTCTGCGACCGGATCGCGATCATCAACCACGGCGAACTGATCGCCAACAAACCGACCCGCGAACTCGTCGGCATGATGGGCGAAAAGGTCGTCGAGATTACCGTCGATCGCGACCTCGCCGCCCCGCCCGCGCACGCCGCATTCAAGAAGAGCGTCAAGAAAGGCGATCGCACGGTCGAGATCACCTACGACAAGGAAGCGATCACCGCCGGACAGGTGCTTGGCCTCGTGCAGGACATGGGGCTGGTGATCGAGGACGTGACCACGCGCGAGGCGGACCTGGAGGACGTGTTCGTCCAGCTGACCGGGGCCTGAGTGGCAGCGCTCTACGATACGATCGGGATCGATTACGCCAACCTGCGGCGGCCGGACCCGCGCATTGCGGCCATGATCGACCACGCGCTCGGCGATGCGCGGCGGGTCCTCAACGTGGGTGCAGGCGCCGGCAGCTACGAGCCGCTGGACCGCGAGGTGATCGCCCTTGAGCCGTCGGCGAAAATGATCGCCCAGCGACCCGCGCACGCCGCGCCGGCGGTGCAAGGCGTCGCGGAAGACCTGCCGTTCGAAGCCGACAGCTTCGATGCGGCAATGGGCGTGCTGACCGTCCATCACTGGTCCGATCCCGCCAAAGGCCTGAAAGAAATGCGCCGGGTTTCGCGGGGGCCGGTAGTCCTGCTGACCTTCGACCCGGACAGTCGGGTCGCATGGATTCTCGACTACTGGCCCCAGCTCGCCGAGCTCGATGACGCAACGATGCCCAAGCTGTCGCTTTATGGCGAAGTGCTGGGCGAGGTGGAGGTCATCCCGGTCCCGATCCCCCACGATTGCACCGACGGGTTCCTGTACGCATACTGGCGCCGACCGCGCGCCTACCTCGACCCGGCAGTGCGCAAAGCGATATCGTCGTTCTGGAAGATCGAAGGTGCAGAGGACGGCTTCGCACGCCTCGCCGCCGATCTCGAGAGCGGGGCGTGGAACGCGCGCTACGGCCACCTGCTTGGACAGGACAGTATCGACGCAGGCTATTGCCTCGTCGTGTCGCGGGGCTCCTGAACCGCTCTCAACCCAAGGCAGCCCGAGCCAGGACCCCGGCGAGCGCGAGCGCGAAAACCCCGCCCACCTTCACCAGCAACAGCGGCAGGTTGCGCGACCACCACTGCGCATAGCCCGCGTGCCAGCGCAGCGGCAGGCTTGCGAGAAGCACTGCTGTTACCACGATGATCCACCCGGCCCAGTGAAACACGGCAGGTGTGATCGCTTCGGGCGCGCGCACGACGAGCGCGGCGCCAGCCAGTCCCCGCAGCGCCTGTTCGATCAGGTTGACCCTGTGGCTGCTCGCGAATTGTCCGATGGCGGCGCGTGCCTTTTCTGGACGAGCCAGCGCATAGGCGCCCGCCCCGCCGATCCAGAATGCGAACAGGATAACGACGATGAGCGCGGCAAGCTGCATCGCCTGCCGCTAGCCCACCGGCCCGCTACCGCAAGGGCAATCGCATTCAGCGGAGGATGCGGTCCGCCAGCCCCGCATCGCGCACGTACTGGACCGTCCAGTGGTGTGGCATGCTTTCCTCCATCGGCGTGGCACAGTGCCGGCAGCGGCTGACCGACCCGCCGTGGATGCGCCGCACCGCGCTCATGTCGACGCTATGCCGACCGAACGCGCACGCCAGGTGAGCGATTTTCATATCTGTAACGACCCTCACGACCCCGAATCCCCTGCCTCGTCAGGGCTAACGAATTGCCTCGGCGTGGCAATGTCGGAATCGCCGAAACGTGCTAATGCCGCCGTACATTGAGAGGGCGGGATGGGCGTGCCCTTCCGATTGACTGGGGGGAACCGAAATGCGTCCGATTGTCGTACCGCTTGTCCTGGCGTTGTCGTCGCTTGCGGCTTGTGCAGGGGCTGCCCCTCCGCCGGGAGTCCAGTCGACTTCGGTTCCGCGTCCGCCCGCCACCGTCGCGGACCTCGACTGGTTGATGGGCGACTGGGCGGGCACCGGGATCGATGGCCATCCGGCAGGCGAAAGTTTTTCACGCGTCGGCAGCGACCGGATGGTCGGCCATTTCTGGCAGCTCGACGGAACTGGCGGGGTCCGTTTCTACGAACTGATCACCATCGAACCCGAAGGCGAGAGCCTGGTCATGCGGCTCAAGCACTTCCACGCCGACCTGACCGGCTGGGAAGCGAGGGAAGGCGACGCCGCGCTGCATTTCCAGTTGCGCGCGCGCGAACCCGGCAAATGGGTGTTCGGGCCGGCCACGTTCACCCAAGTCGGTCCCGACCGTCTGAAAGTGTTGGTCGCCATGGACAACAAGCCCGATGGCTCGCCGGCATCCCTAGAATTCGATTATCGCCGGTTGCCGCCGCGATAGGCGCCATTCGATCTCAGTGGCAGCCCGATCGCCAACGCGCTTGCGGGGGCGCGTGCGGCCCGTCATGACGCGTCGATGACCGCTTCATATGACGTGATCGTGATCGGCTCGGGCGCCGCCGGGCTCACCGCAGCGCTGGCGCTGGCCGAGACGCGGCGCGTGCTCGTGCTCGCCAAGGGTTCGCTGACCGGGGGATCGACCGCCTGGGCGCAGGGCGGGATCGCCGCAGTGCTCGACGCGGGCGACACGTTCGAGGACCATATCCGCGACACGATGATCGCCGGCGCGGGCCTCAACCGGCTCGAGACCGTCGAATTCGTGATCGAGAACGCCCCTGCCTCGATCGCGCGGCTGATCGATCTGGGTGTGCCGTTCAACATGGACCGCGACACGCTGCACCTGACCCGCGAGGGCGGCCACAGCCACCGCCGCATCGTCCACGTCGACGATGCGACCGGGTGGGCGGTGCAGGAAGCGCTGCTGCGGGCGGCCGAGGCCAATCCCAACGTGACGATGCTGCCGGGCCGCGCGTGCATCGACCTCATCACCGGACGCAACGCGGCAAAGTATTCGGGATCCGGGCGGGTGTGGGGAGTCTATGCGCTCGACGAGGCGACCGGCAAGGTCGAGGCGCACGTCGCGCGGGCGACCGTGCTGGCGACCGGCGGCGCGGGCCGGGTGTACCAGTTCTCCACCGCCCCGCGAGGCGCGACCGGAGACGGCATCGCGATGGCATGGCGCGCGGGCTGCCGCGTCTCGAACATGGAGATGATGCAGTTCCACCCGACCTGCCTCTACAACCTCGAGACGAAGAACTTCCTCATCACCGAGGCGGTACGGGGCGAAGGGGGTCACCTGATCAATCCCTCGACCGGCGAGCGTTACATGGCGAAGTACGATCCGGAACGGATGGAGCTTGCCCCGCGCGACATCGTGGCGCGCGCGAACGACGACCAGATCAAGCGCTTCGGCCTCGATTACGTCCACCTCGATATCAGCCACCAGCCCGCGGAGTTCGTGAAGGCGCACTTCCCCAACATCGACGAGAAGCTGACCAGCCTCGGCATCGACATGACGAAGGAGCCGATCCCGGTCGTCCCCGCGCAGCACTACACCTGTGGCGGCGTACTGATCGGACTCGACGCGCGGACCGACCTGCCGGGGCTGTGGGCCGCCGGCGAATGCACCGAAAGCGGACTGCATGGCGCTAACCGCCTGGCGTCCAACAGCTTGCTCGAATGCTTCGTGTTCGGCGAGGCTGCGGCGAGCGACATCCTGGCCGCGTGGGACGAGATGGACGATCCGCCGGCGATCCGCGAATGGGACGAAAGCCGCGTCACCGATTCCGACGAGGAAGTGGTCATCAAGCAGAACTGGACCGAGATCCGGCGGATGATGTGGAACTACGTCGGGATCGTCCGCACCACCAAGCGGCTGGAACGCGCGGCGCACCGGATCGACCTGCTCGCGCAGGAGATCGAGGACTATTACGGCAGCTTCCGCGTCACCACCGACCTCATCGAACTGCGCAACCTGCACCAGTGCGCGGACCTGATCGTGAAGAGCGCGCTGAAACGCCATGAAAGCCGCGGCTTGCACTATATCCTCGATTACCCCGAGACCGATCCTGTCGCGCGGGACACCGTGCTGATCCCGTGAGCCGATGCCGAGTCGTTACATGAGGCGGTATGTTTCGTACGCTAGCCGATCGTTTGGCTAAGGGTCCGAGGTAATAAGCAACAGAATGTTATCATTTGCGGATACCGCAATATAATTGCATGATTCGCCTCGGTTTTGAAATTATTCTTGACTTTTGTTAAAAACTGCGCTTTATCTCCGCATTGGAAAGCGCGTGGTCCGCAGTCATCCGCGATCCTGATCGACCACTGGACCCAATTCGCTAGCTCATTAAATAACAAACGGTCGTGCATTCGTGCGATTTGGCCTTTTTGGCCGATCATCCATTCGTCATGAGAGGATGATCAAAATGAACGCGTATCTTGCAGCCGCACTCTCCACAGCCTTGCTTGTCCTGCCGTCAGGCGCCCTTGCTCAGCAGGCGCCGGACGAAGGGTTCGTCGTGTCCGGCGTCCCCGAAGTTCGCAACTGGACCGACAATGTCGGGCAGAAGCTCGACGACCAACTCGCCTACCAGGAGCGCATGATGCGCCCGGGCGAGGCGCATACCGGCATCGTCCAGTTGCGCTTCAGCCGCGGGGTCGACGGGAGTCCGCGCGACATCGAGGTCTATCGCAGCGCCGCGTCCAGCGCAGTCAAATCATCCGCGAGACGGGCCGTTTCGAGGTTGCGCGACCTGCCGCCCCTGCCCGCAGCCCATGCCGCGACGAACGAGGTTATCGTCAACATCCTGCTCGCCAACGACGAGGCGCACATGCGTCATCTATCGCGCAAGCTTGCGGGATGGGAAACCGAGCGGCTCGCCCGATCGACCGCCGAGCGCCGGGTTCTCGCGTTCAATTCCACGCGCCGGTAACCCGTCCTGTTCCTGACAGGCGGGTAGGCACCGCCGCCGCCGTACTGCGGATACGGCGACGGCGGTGTTGCCGCGTGCGGCACGCGACCTTGACCGGCCCCACCCTTGGTGTATTAGGCGAGCATTACACCTTGGGGAGGTCGATATCGTGGTTTCCGCACGCCTTTTGAAAGTCGCCGCCGCCAGTGCGCTCGCCCTGTCCGCACCGGCCTTCGCTGTCGACGAAGGCTTCGCCGCCCGCGCACAGGCGCTGATCGACAAGGCCTATCCCGACACCGGACCGGGAGCTGCGGTGATCGTGACCGAAGGCGGCAAGGTCGTATTCGCCGGCGGGTCGGGCAAGGCCGACATTGCCGCCGGTACCGACATCACACCCGAAACGGTCTTTCGCCTGGGCTCCATCACCAAGCAGTTCGCCGCCGCCGCGCTCCTGCAGCTCGTCGCCGAAGGCAAGCTGTCGCTGGATGACAAGGTGTCGCAGTTCGTGCCCGGCTATCCCGAACCGGGCGCGAGCGCGACGGTGCGCCAGCTTCTCAACCACACGTCGGGCATCCAGTCCTATACCGGCATTCCGGGGTGGATGGTGGAGGCCAAGACCAACCGGCCCTACACCACCGCCGAGCTGATCGCCGAGTTCCGCGACCAGCCGGCCGCGTTCCAGCCGGGCGAGAAGTGGGACTACAACAATTCCGGATACGTCCTCGTCGGCGCGGTGATCGAGGCGGTCGCCGACAAGCCGTGGCACGAGGTCGTCCGCGAACGGCTCGCATCGCCGCTCGGCCTTGCGACGATCCGCTATGGCGGAGAGGAATCCCGGACACCCGGTTTCGCGGTCGGCTACACGGGCGGCGAAGGGGCCAAGTTCACGCCGGCGCAGAAGATTCATATGAGCGTGCCCCACGCGGCAGGCGCGCTGATCGGCACCGTGGGCGATCTGGCGCGGTGGACACAGGCGCTGCACGCCGGGAAGGTTGTCCCCGCGCCGCTCTATGCCGAGATGATCGCACCGACCGCGCTTCCCGACGGCAAGAGCGAACCGTATGGCTACGGCATTGGTCAGGGCGACGTGCGCGGGGTCAAGGCGATCGGGCATGGCGGCGGCATATTCGGCTTCTCGACCGACAGCATCTACCTGCCGGAAAAGGACCTGTTCGTCGCGGTGTTCACCAATGCCGATTCGGGCATCGCATCGGCCGGGCTGACGATGAACAGGCTGGCCGCCGAAGCGATCGGCAAGCCGTATCCGGTGTTCACCGAAACGCCGTTCGAAGCCGCGACGCTGGAGCCGGCGCTGGGCCTCTACCGGATCGACGGGGGCGACACGACCCGCTCCTTCTTCCTGCGCGAAGGCCAGCTCTACACCCAGCGTAGCGGGGCGAGCGAAAGCCGCGTCTATCACGCCGGCGACAACCGGTTCTTCTATGGCCCCGACAGCCTCAACTGGTTCGAACTGGTGCGCGAGCCTTCCGGCACCTACGCCATGATGATGCACCAGAACGGCGCGGACAAGGCGGAGCGGGCGGTGCGGACCGGCCCGGTTCCCGCGGCTGCGACAGCGAGCTTCGCCGTGCCGCGCGACGTGCTCGATACCTATGCGGGCAACTACACTTCCGCGTTCGCGCCGATCGTCGTCGCCGTGCGCGATGACGCCGTGCTCACCCTGAAGCTCGGCGGGCAGCCGCCGGTTCCGCTGCGCGCGACCGGCGAGCGGGAATTTGCCGCGGTAGGCGTCGATGCAAGAGTCGTGTTCGAGCAGGCCGACGGAAAGGTGTCCGGCCTCGTGATCCACCAGGGCGGCGGACAGTTGCCGGCGACGCGCGACGCTCCTCCGACCGATTGACAGCGCTCCCACGACATCTAGTCTCGTCCCGCAACCTATAAGGGGACGACGGCTTGGCGCAGATCGAAGCGAACGGGATCAAACTCGAATACGACGATTTCGGCGATCCCGCCGCGCCGCCGATCCTGCTGGTCATGGGTCTGGGCGCGCAAATGACGCTGTGGCCGATGGAGCTGGTCGATGCGCTGGTCGAGCACGGCTTTCGGGTGATCCGCTACGACAACCGCGACATCGGCCTCAGCCACAAGTTCGAAGGCGCCAAGGCACCCGGGATCGTGCGCCTGATGCTGTCCGCGCGCTTCGGGCTGAAGCCGCGGGTTCCCTATACCCTGGCCGACATGGCCGACGACGGGATCGGGCTGCTCGACGCGCTCGGCATCGATCGCGCGCACGTGGTCGGCGCCAGCATGGGCGGGATGATCGCGCAGCACATGGCCTTTTCCCACCCGGACCGCGTGATCAGCCTGACCTCGGTCATGTCGACCACCGGCAATCGCAAGCTGCCCCCCGCCAAGCGCGAGGCGATCTCGGTCCTGACCAAGCGGCCCGCCTCGATGGACGAGGAAACGCTTGTCGCGCACGGCGTCAAGGTGGCCCATGCGATCGGCAGCCCAGCCTATCGCCCCGACATAGAGGCCCTGCGCGAACGCAGCCGTGCACTGATCCAGCGCAGCTTCTATCCCGCCGGCTTCCCCCGCCAGCTTGCCGCGATCATCGCCGATGGCGACCGGCGCGAGCGGCTGCGCAGCGTCAAGGCGCCGACGCTGGTGATTCATGGAGAGGCCGACCCGCTCGTCCCGCTTTCCGGCGGCGAGGACACCGCGCGCCATATCACCGGCGCGACGCTCAAGACCGTGCCGGGCATGGGTCACGACCTGCCGACCGAACTGGTCGACGAGATCGCCGATGCGATCGCTCGGCACGCCAAAGCGGCCCAGGAAGCGGAAAAGACCCGGACCGACAGGGCCCAGCCGGCCGCCGCCTGACGGAGCTTTTCCGGCGCGGGCGGGTTGGTTGCCCATGATCCGTGTATTCGGCGCCAGCGTGCTTGCCCTCCTCGCCGCCGCCTGCTCGCAGGAGCCGGAATCGGCCGTGCCGGATTCGGCCCCTTCGTCCAGCGCTGGCGCCGCGGCAGCGCCTCCCCCCGCCGAACCTGCACTGACGACCGTGCCAGGCCGCGCGTTTCGCTTCACCTCGCTCGAGGAATGCCGGGTCGTGCGTCAGGAGGTGGAGGAAATGCCCTACACCGAAACCCTGTGCCCTGGCCCCGGCGGATGGGCGGTGCGAATTTCCGACTCGGATGCTCGCCAGTCGATGACCCTTGAGGGACCGTACGGCGCGCATACCCTCCCGACCAGCCGGATAAGCGGCGGCGCGTTCAGTTCGTTCGGTCCCACCGCGGAATGGCGCGGCGACGAACAGGAGCGGTTCACCCCCGATTCGCTGATCGTGCGCTACAACGTGGCGGAAGAGCCCTATCCCGCGCCCGAGACGTCGTACCTGCTCGCGGTAAAGCTCGGGAGCGCGCCCTGCATCGTGGCGAAGGTCGCTCCGGGACCGGGCCAGAACGATTCGGCACGCAAGGCCGCGGACGGCCGGGGGGATTGTCTGGCCACCTGATCGGCACACCAATTGCGCCGCCGGATTCGCAAATTGCTGGCCCGGATTCAAACCGGACCGCGAAGCTTCGGGGACAAAAAAAATTTCGCACAATCGCGATTGCCACTTGCACTGCTCGCGGGCCTTGGAAATCCGGCGCGTCGCGGCGTTGCACAAAGGTAATACACCCGGCCCCTGACGCTCGAATCGCGGTTAATCGATAGTTGACCCTATTGCGCCCGAGTCCCGATTGAATCACTATTGCTAGGTTGGTGACTGAGGGGGACCCACAAGACCTAGTTTCACAGCGCGGCGATCCCCATATCAGCCGGGCCCACGAAACTGCGTCGCGCAAGGCCCTTCGCACCGACATCGGGGACCGATCTGGGGAAAAGTTTATCCCCGCCCGGACCCGGGAAATGGTAGCACGGGGGCTTGGGCCCCGAATCGAACGAATGCGGAACACCGGACGGGGAAAGCCGGGTGATCCGAAGGCAGAAAGAACGGACGGGGCAACGATGGAATTCAGGACTGGAAACGAGGCAGCCATGGGGCTCGACGAGACGACTGCGGACCACGCGACCTCGCCCGAGCCGGCTGCTTCCAAGAACGCGGCGGTGAAGATGGATCGATCAGACAAGGGCAGCGAGGCGCTGGTCGCCGAGAAGGTTGCCGAGGCGATGTCCGGCGCGGTGAAGGCCGCGGCGAAGCCTGCCGAAGACAGCAAGAAGATCGCCGACCGGCGCTTCAGCGTCGTCACGGACGAATCGCGCGATGCGCTGCTGACCGATTTCGGCAAGGACACGCTGACCGACCGCTACCTGCTGCCGGGCGAAAACTACCAGGACCTGTTCGCTCGCGTCGCCGATGCCTATGCCGACGACCAGGACCACGCCCAGCGGCTTTATGATTACATCTCGAAGCTGTGGTTCATGCCGGCGACGCCGGTGTTGTCGAACGGCGGCACCAATCGCGGGCTGCCGATCAGTTGCTACCTCAACTCGGTCTCCGACAGCCTCGACGGGATCGTCAACACCTGGAACGAGAACGTCTGGCTTGCCAGCAAGGGCGGCGGCATCGGCACCTACTGGGGCAACGTGCGCGGGATCGGCGAGCCGGTCGGCCTCAACGGCAAGACCAGCGGCATCATTCCGTTCGTCCGCGTGATGGATTCGCTGACGCTGGCGATCAGCCAGGGCTCGCTGCGCCGCGGCTCGGCCGCGTGCTACCTCGATATCTCGCACCCCGAGATCGAGGAGTTCCTCGAGATCCGCAAGCCTTCGGGCGACTTCAACCGCAAGGCGCTGAACCTGCACCACGGCGTGCTGATCAGCGACGCCTTCATGGAAGCGGTCCGCGCCGGCGACGAATGGCAGCTCACCAGCCCCAAGACGGGCGAGGTGCGCGCCACCGTCGATGCGCGCAGCCTGTTCCAGAAGCTGGTCGAGACGCGTCTCGCCACGGGTGAACCCTACATCGTGTTCTCCGACACGGTGAACCGCATGATGCCCAAGCATCACCGCGAACTGGGCCTCAAGGTATCGACTTCGAACCTGTGCTCGGAAATCACCCTGCCGACCGGCATCGACCACCTGGGCAACGATCGCACCGCGGTCTGCTGCCTGTCGTCGCTGAACCTCGAAACCTGGGAGCAGTGGGAAGGCGACAAGACCTTCATCGAAGACGTGATGCGCTTCCTCGACAACGTGCTGCAGGACTATATCGACCGCGCGCCCGAGGAAATGTCGCGCGCCCGCTATTCGGCGATGCGCGAGCGCAGCGTCGGCATGGGCGTGATGGGCTTCCACAGCTTCCTCCAGATGAAGGGCATCGGCTTCGAAAGCCCGATGGCGAAAGTCTGGAACCTGAAAATGTTCAAGCACATCGCCGCCAAGGCCGAGGAAGCGAGCATGGTGCTGGCCGAGGAGCGCGGGCCCTGCCCCGACGCCGCCGACGCGGGCGCGATGGAGCGGTTCAGCTGCAAGATGGCGATTGCGCCGACCGCGTCGATCAGCATCATCTGCGGCGGCACTTCGGCCTGCATCGAGCCGATCCCGGCGAACATCTATACCCACAAGACGCTGTCGGGCAGCTTCATCGTGAAGAACCCGTACCTCGAAAAGCTGCTCGAGAAGAAGTCGAAGAATTCCACCAACGTGTGGAACTCGATCCTGGAGAAGGGCGGCTCGGTCCAGCACTTCGACTTCCTCACGCCCGAGGAAAAGGCGGTCTACAAGACCTCGTTCGAGATCGACCAGCGCTGGCTGCTCGAATTCGCGGCCGACCGCACGCCGTTCATCGACCAGGCGCAGAGCCTCAACCTCTTCATCCCCGCAGACGTCGACAAGTGGGACCTCGCCATGCTCCACTTCCAGGCGTGGGAGAAGGGCATCAAGAGCCTGTACTACCTCCGCTCCAAGAGCGTGCAGCGCGCCGGTTTCGCCGGCGGGGTGGAGGCGGACAACACGCCCGAGGCCGCCAAGTACGAACTGCCCACGACGGACTACGACGAGTGCCTGGCCTGTCAGTGAGCCGGCCCGAATACCAGAGCGCCCCCCTGTCGAAACAGAGGGGCGCGAGGGTGCGGGACGGTGCCCCGCGAAAAGGGGAAAATTCGGAACACCGTCCGCGCTTTTCCCTCATGCGGCCGCAGGAAATTGCATTCCTCGCGGTCGTTAACCACCCAATTCACGAAGGCCCCGCGGGTTCCACGCCCGCCGCCCGCTAGACCCGCAAAGGACCACGCCATGTCGCTCCTCGAAGCCCGCAAGACCTACAAGCCCTTCGAATACCCGTGGGCCTACGAGTTCTGGAAGCGCCAGCAGCAGGTCCACTGGCTGCCCGAGGAAGTGCCGCTGGGCGAGGATTGCCGCGACTGGGCGCAGAAGCTCTCGGACCACGAGCGCAACCTGCTCACGCAGATCTTCCGCTTCTTCACGCAGGCCGACGTCGAGGTGCAGGACTGCTACCACGACAAGTACGGCCGCGTGTTCAAGCCGACCGAGATCAAGATGATGCTGACCGCCTTCTCCAACATGGAGACGGTGCACATCGCCGCCTACAGCCACCTGCTCGACACGATCGGGATGCCCGAAAGCGAATACGGCATGTTCCTCGAGTACGAGGAGATGAAGGCCAAGCACGACTACCTGCAGGAATTCGGCGTCGACACCGACGAGGATATCGCCCGCACGCTCGCCATGTTCGGCGGCTTCACCGAAGGGCTGCAGCTGTTCGCCAGCTTCGCGATGCTGATGAACTTCCCGCGCTTCAACAAGATGAAGGGCATGGGCCAGATCGTCAGCTGGTCGGTGCGCGACGAAAGCCTGCACTGCGAAGGCATCACCCGCCTGTTCCACGCTTTCTGCGCCGAGCGGAACTGCCTGACCAAGGCGGTCAAGGAAGACATCATCGACGCCTGCCAGAAGACGGTGCGGCTGGAGGATGCCTTCATCGACCTGGCGTTCGAGCAGGGTCCGGTCCCGGGCATGAGCGCCAAGGAGATCAAGCGCTACATCCGCTACATCGCCGACTGGCGCCTGGGCCAGCTCGGCTTCCAGCCGATCTACATGGTCGAGGACCACCCGCTCCCCTGGCTCGCCCCGCTGCTGAACGGCGTGGAGCACGCCAACTTCTTCGAAACCCGCGCCACCGAGTATTCGAAGGCCGCCACCCGCGGCAACTGGAACGACGTGTGGTCGAGCTTCGACAGCCGCCGCAAGGCCAAGGCCGGCGACGGCGCGAACGACGTGGCGGACACTAGCGAGCCGGGCCTGTTCGGGGACGAGGCTGGGGTGCAGGCGGCGGAGTAGGGTATTGCCCGAATTCTGGACGGTATTTTGGTCGGCCATGATTGCCTTTGCGGCCTCATGGTTTGCTTACTGGCTTGCGGGAAAGCCACGCTTGATTGTCTTAAGTCCAAATTCGACTGCCTTTCAACTTGATCCTCCAGAGGAGGGTAGGCCCCCAATGAACATTAGGGCTGGGCAGATCATAGTTCAAAATAACGGACGCAAGAGCGCCACTGAGATACAATTCGTCGCCGAACCGGGAGTTCTTCCTTGGGGTTATAGCATCGTACCTACGATCGATCACTCGACCCGCATTGGTGCTCGAGGAGAGTGGATTTTAGAGGTTGGATTTCTTGGGCCTGGTGAGAACGTAACGTTGCAGGTCTTGAATGGCCCGCAAATCGCTTCCGTCCGCGCAAAAGAAGGACCGGCCAAGGCCGTCCCAGTTGTCCACCAACGCCTCTTTCCACGCTGGATCAATGCTTCCGTCGCTTTGCTAATGGCAACAGGTCTAATCACGCTTGGCTATTTAGCTTTCGTGCTCGTCCGGTTACTTCTAAACATTCAGATCGACTAAGTTCTAACGATACTTCTCATTCCCCGAACTAGAATTTACCCACCCCCGGCCCCTCCCGCAAGCGGGAGGGGAGTTGGTAGCGTTATTGATCCCCCTCCCGCTTGCGGGAGGGGTTAGGGGTGGGCCAGTCGTGATGCCCGCTGCCGCTCCACCGCCAGCCGGATCGCGGTGACGACGCCCTCCATGTTCGCAAACACATCGGCATTGGCGAAGCGCAGGACGGTGTAGCCCTCGCGCGCCATCCAGCGGTTGCGGCTGGCGTCACGCTCCGGTTCCAGGTCGTGGCTTAAGCCGTCGAGTTCGATCACCAGTTTGAGCTCGCGACAGAGGAAGTCGGCGAAGAACGGGCCGACCGGCATCTGGCAGCTGAACCGCACGCCTAGCTGGCTGCGCGAGATGTGGCGCCACAGTTCGCGCTCGGCAGGGGTAGCCTGCCGCCGCAGCGCCTGCGCGCGGACGGTGTTGCGGGGTTTCCATTGCGGGACGGGCATTTAGCGATCTTGCCCACCCCCGGCCCCTCCCGCAAGCGGGAGGGGAGTAGGTTGCGCTACTTGGTCCCCCTCCCGCCTGCGGGAGGGGTTGGGGGTGGGCCCTTCTTCAGAAATCGCCTCCACTTCGCCCGCATCTTCAATTTCCGGTCCGGCGGGCGGTCGCGCAGGTGCATGTTGCAGTGTTGGTGGCAGACGACGAGGTTGGACTCCTCGTCGCCGCCGCCGAGGCTTCTCGGGTTGAGGTGTTCGATCGTTCGTCGCTTGTTCGGGTGCCTGGGCGGATCAGGCATCGCACGGCCACATAGCCACCAATCCTCGCCGTCCCGCTTGAGCAGCCGCGCGATCATCGAGCGCTTCCATTTGGAAGTCTTGTTCCATCTAGTCATGGAAAGATCTTAGATCGGGATATGGCTTGTAGGATAATCGGGACCTTTCCCTAACATCCATCAACATTCCCGCGCCATTCCAGCCGCTTGGCGCAAGCGACTCCCGGTCCGGCGCATCGGCGGAAACCAATCGCGCCGCACGTAACTTCCTCTCGTGTGCCCGCCGGGTGCGGGTATCCAACGACACGAGAGGATGATCCGATGAACCAGCAGAACGACAACGGCGGGAATCGCCAGTCGCAGGGGCAGCGTGACAACCAGCAGTCCCAGAACCAGTCGGGCCGCGAGCAGGCTCCCGGTGAGCGGCAGCAGGGCATGCAGCCCGGCAGCGACCGCGACGACTATGGCGCGCCGGGAAGCCAGAGCGGCCGCGTCGGCGACACGCAGTTCGAGCAGGGCGAGAAGGGCCGCAACCGCGCGCCCGGCGAGCCGCGCGACGAGCAGGACGACCGCTATTCCCCCGACAGCGAGCACGCCCGGCAGGCCGAGCAGTCCGAAAACCGGCGCGACCGGAGCCAGGACGATCCCGACTTCGGGCAGGAATAACCTTTAAGGGAATCTCGCAGTCGACCTCGCGAGACGGCCGCCGCTTCCCTAACCGGAAGCGGCGGCCATTTTCGTATGGCTCAGCACCAGCCGCCGCGCAGGCCCCCGTCGTACCAGCGCGCGCCGCCCTCATCGCGCATGAATTCCGCCAGCCGGTCCTCGCCGCCGTCCGCGCCCGCGCGCTTCACGATGGCCAGCGTGCGGCCATATCGGTCGGTCGGCTCGTCCAGCCGGGTGGCGATGCGGAACGGCCCGCGGTTGAGCCAGCGCTGCAGCGCGGCGGCGGAGGCTTCGGCCTGCGCGGCCTCTGCCGGGCAGCGGGCGTCGATCTCGGCAGTGTCGATCCCGCTTACGCGAAAGCTGTCGTCGCCCAGCTTGAAGGTATCGCCGTCCACCACGCAGAAGGTGCCTCGTCCCGGACCGCAACGGGTGAACTGGCCCGAAACCTCTCGCGGATCGCTCTGCAGGAATGCGGGCGGCTCGTAGAAGCCGGGGGTCTGGTGCAGCACGGCCAGCGTGGCCAGCGCGATGAACAGGAGGATCGGCCGCACTTCGGACAGCGCCTGGCCCCACGACTTCGGGCGCGCCTTCGTGCGGAAGCGCGCCGGCCTGGGCGCGGAGCGGCGCCAGCGCGGCTTGCGACGAAAGCGCAGGGACTTACCCACGGAACCGTCGCCGTCGCCGTGGCTCAGTGGCCCCAGGGCGCGAGCGGCGGGGCGATCGGGCGGGCGAAATCGAACTCGACGCGGAACAGGCGGTCGCTCGGTGGGCGGCGGGTGAGCTGGTAGGCGAACTTGCCCTGGCGAGCCCCGGCCGGGTCGACCTCTACCCGCCAGACGTTGGTGACCGACACGTTGAGCCCCTCGCGCTCGAACAGCGCGATGCTTTCCGCGTCGACCGGGAAGTCCTGCGCCCGCGCGGTGCCTTCGCCGGCAGTATCGCCGCCGTACATGGTGACCGCGTCGTGCGATCCGTCCGCGTGGCGGTGATCGTGCTTGAGGCGCAGTCCGTCAGGGGTCCGGGTGAACACCCAGGTGCGGCTGCGGTCCCACGTGCCGTCGGCCTGCTGGACGTGGAACGGCACCTCGATCCGGTCGGCCGAGCAGGTGCGGACGTGCATCGCCATCGCCTTGCCGCGCATGTCGGCGTCCGCCTCCTGCGTGCTGACGAGGCCGCCGGCGTACGCCTTGCCGCAATGGCTGCTCAGGGCCTGCCAGAACGCGTCTTGCGGCGAAGATGCCGGGGCCGGCACGGTGGCGCATCCGGCAAGAGCAAGGGCGGAAACGAGGGCGAGGAGCGCGGCGCGCGGGGCAATGGTCATGACACGCGGTCTGGCAGTCCGGGGCGGGCGCGGCAAGGCGCGGTGCTTGATCGGCCTCTGCCTCCTCCCCATTTCGGTGGCACGACAATCACTCGAGAGGACCCAGCCCCGATGCGCACCGAAGCCGAAGTCGCCGCCATGCAATGCCCCGTCTGCCGCGTCCCGCTGGCGATGAGCGACCGGCAAGGCATCGAGATCGACTATTGCCCGCAGTGCCGCGGCGTGTGGCTCGACCGGGGAGAGCTCGACAAGATCATCGAGCGCAGCGCCCCTGCAGCGCCCGCCCAGCGCCCCGCGCCCAGCTATGCCCAGCATGGCGGCGCGCAGCACGGCGGCTTCGGCCACGGCAGCTACGGCAAGCCCTACAAGAAGCGCAAGTCGTGGATCGAGGAGATCTTCGACTGAGGCGATCGCACGAGCCGCGCGGTGGCTGCGACGAAATGCCGGAACGTCCGCAGGCCCCGTGCGCTTGAGTCATGTTCAATCCATTCCACAAGGGAATCAGAAACATGACTACCGATGCCTATGTCCGCAACGATGCCGCCACGACCCATGCGACGACCGGCGACACCGCCACCCTCAACACCCTGATCGCGACGCTGATCGATTCGGTGAACGGCTACCAGAAGGCTGCCGCCGACACCGAGAACGCCCGCTTCGCCGAGCTGTTCAATGCCCGCGCGCAGGAACGCCAGACCGCGGTGACCAAGCTTCAGGCCGTGGTCGCCCGCCTGGGCGGCAACCCCGAAGACGACGGCACGACCGCCGGTGCGATCCACCGCGGGTGGATCAACCTCAAGGAAGCGGTCGTCGGCCGCGACGACGAAGCGATCGTGAACTCGGTCGAGAGCGGCGAGGACTACCTCAAGGAGAAATTCGAGGCCGCGCTGAAGCACAAGGACCTGCCGGTCGAGGCCCGCGCCGCGGTCGAGGAAGCCTACACCTCGGTCCGCGCCGGCCACGACCAGATGAGCCAGCTCAAGCACGCGATCAACTGATCGCGGCCTGACCGATAACGCAGCGGGCGGCGTACCTTAACGGGTGCGCCGCCCGTTCGCTTTACTGCGAGATCGCCGGCTCGAGCTGGCCGGTCGCGCGGGCGTACCCGGCGCTGTCGAACATCTCGAAATAGCGGATCGCGCGGTCCTGCCACACCGACCACACGTCGACCTTGGTGGACTGGAACTCGCGCAGGGTGCGCCGGTGGCGCCAGCGAACCCGGCCGACCCAGACCACCCGGTCCTCGTCGCCGACGAGGGCATCGGTCTTGCTGGACAGCAGTTCCCAGCTTTCCGCGATGGCGGACCAGTACCCGATCACCGCCGTTCGCCCGTTGAACGGGCCGCTCAGGGGATCGCGCGGAAACTCGCGCTCCAGGACCGAGTGAAACTCGATCGCCTCGTCCATCAGCTCGAAAAAGCGCGCGGGCGTGGTGCCGGCGCTCGCGCCCCACACCTCGTAGGCAGCGGCCAGGCGCTGCCGGAAATTATCTGTCACTTGCAACCCGTTTTGTTTTTTTCGGTGGTCCGACCTTACCATTCGTTGCGAGCGGATCGCAACGGCGGTCGCCGTGCAAATCGATGGGTGGCATTAAAGGCCGCACTTCAAGAGTTTATGCCGAGCCGCTCCACGGCGCATCCCGTTACCCGTTGCACGACAGCCACAGGAAGGCGGCCCGAACCCACGCTTTCCTCGCGGGCGAGTTGCCGCTAAGCGCCCGCCACGCCCATCGAACGCGCCCATTGTAAGCAGGGGGCGTGACGAGCGAAGGATGCAAGGATGACCGGCGACACCCAGGCGATGCTCGCCAAGGCCGAAGTGCTGATCGAGGCGCTGCCCTATCTCCAGCGCTACGCCGGGCGGACCTTCGTGGTGAAGTACGGCGGCCACGCGATGGGCGATCCGGGCGCCGCACGCGATTTTGCCGAGGACATCGTGCTGCTGAAGGCGGTCGGCATCAATCCGGTCGTGGTGCACGGCGGCGGCCCGCAGATCGGCGCCATGCTGAAAAAGCTTGGCGTGGAGAGCACGTTCGTCGACGGCTTGCGCGTCACCGACAAGGCGACCGCCGAGGTTGCCGAGATGGTCCTGTCCGGCGCGATCAACAAGGAACTCGTCGGCTGGATCGCAAAGGCCGGCGGCAAGGCGCTGGGCGTATCGGGCAAGGACGGCGGCATGGTGACCGCGACCAAGGTCGAACGCACGCGCAAGGATCCGGACAGCCACATCGAGCAGGCGATCGACCTGGGCTTCGTGGGCGAGCCGTCGGTGGTCGATACCACGCTGATCGACACCGCGGTCGCGGCCGGGATGATCCCGGTGATCGCCCCGATCGGTGCAGGCGTGGACGGTCACACCTACAACATCAATGCCGATACGATGGCGGGCGCGGTAGCGGCGGCGCTCGGCGCGGCGCGGCTGTTCCTGCTGACCGACGTGGCCGGGGTGCTCGACAAGCAGGGCGAATTGCTGACCGACCTGACCCCGTCCGCCATTGCCGAGCTTCAGCGCGACGGCACTATCAGCGGCGGCATGATCCCCAAGCTCGAGACCTGCGTCCACGCGGTCGAGGCCGGGTGCGAAGCGGCGGTGGTGCTCGACGGGCGCGTGCCCCACGCGATGCTGCTGGAATTCTTCACCGCGCGCGGCGCCGGAACGCTGATCCGCGCCGATGCCGACGGGCAGGGCTGATCCGCCCATGACGGTACGCTTTGTTCTCTTGCCCGCACTGGCGCTCACCGCTTGCCAGCCCGCTGCAGAGCCTGACGCCGAACCTGCGCCGAGCGCTGCGGCGACGACATCCGCTTCCGAACCCGCCGCGCCCCAGGCGAACGAAGCCGCGACCGAATCTATCGATCCGCGCTTCGCCCCGCCCGAGCTGACGCCCGAGGCCGAACGCGGCGAGAAGGGCGCGCGCAACGTTCTGCTCAGCTGGGCCGCGGCGATGGAGAAAGGGGCGTTCGACAGCGCCCGCCTGCTGTTCGGCGATGGCGGCGGCAAGAGCGGCCAATCGGCCGAGGAATACGCCGCCAGCTATGCGGCCTACGAAGGCATCACTATCGCGCTGGGGGACGGCGAGGTCGAGGGCGCCGCCGGGTCGCTGTTCTACGCGGTGCCCGTCACCCTGACCGCCCGGCGGCTCGACGGCCCTGCGCGGCGCGACGGGACGATCACCGTGCGGCGGGTCAACGACGTGCCGGGCGCAACCGCGGACCAGCTTCGCTGGCACATCGAGCGTCTCGAATGGCGCTAACCCGTATTACCCTGTTGATACACCGCCCGGCCCTCGGCTAGAGGCAGGCTTGCAACCCGAAAAGGACCTTCGATGGACGCGCTGATCCAGATTTTCATCATGCTCGCGAACACCGCGAACATGCTCGTCATCATCTGGTTCATCGTCGGACTGCTGTTCAGCTTCAACGTGATCGGGCGGGACAACCAGTTCTTCGTCGCGGTCCACGATGCGATCGCACGGCTGTTCGAGCCGGTGCTGCGCCCGATCCGCCGGGTCCTGCCCGATACCGGCGCGATCGACTTTTCGCCGATGGTCCTGCTGCTGCTGATCTACGCCCTCATCATCGTGCTCGAGAGCCTGAGGCCGATCTGATGCCGGCGGAGGTGATCGACGGAAAGGCGTTCGCCGCCGCGCTGCGCGACAAGGTCGGCCACGCGGCCCGCGCGTTCGAGGAGGCGGCGGGACGCAAGGCGGGGCTCGCGGTCGTGCTGGTGGGCGACGATCCGGCGAGCCACGTCTACGTCGCGTCCAAGGGCAAGGCCACGATCGCGGCGGGCATGGCCAGCTTCGAACACAAGCTGCCCGGCGATGCCGCCCAGGACGAACTCGAGGCGCTCGTCCGGCGGCTGAACGCCGATCCGGCGGTCGACGGCATCCTCGTGCAGCTGCCGCTGCCGGGCCACCTCGACGACAAGGCGGTCATCGCGCTGATCGATCCCGACAAGGACGTCGACGGACTGACCGACACCAATATCGCACGCCTCGCCAACCAGCAGGCCGGGCTGTTTCCCTGCACGCCGATGGGCTGCATGATGCTGCTTGAGGATCGGCTGGGCGACCTGTCGGGCAAGACCGCGGTCGTCGTGGGGCGTTCGCAGCTCGTCGGGCGGCCGATGGCGCAGCTCCTGGTCAACGCCAACGCCACCGTCACCATCGCCCACAGCCGGACGCGCGACCTGCCCGCGGTGGTCCGCGCCGCCGAGATCGTCGTGGCCGCAGTCGGCCGGCCCGAGATGATCCGCGGCGACTGGATCGCCCCCGGAGCCACGGTGATCGACGTCGGCATCAACCGCCTCGCGCCCGAACCCGGCGCGGCGAAGGGCAGGCTGGTCGGCGACGTGGCGTTCGACGGAGCCGCCGCGGTTGCCGGGGCGATTACCCCGGTGCCGGGCGGAGTCGGCCCGATGACGATCGCCGTTCTGCTGCGCAACGCGGTGGTCGCGGCGCATCGGCGCGAGGGTCTGGCACCGCCGACCGATCTGCCTTGAAGGCCCGCGTGTTGGCAGCGGTCGTCCGGCGGCCTAGACAGGGCGGATGATCCGGTCCCTCGCCGCTGCCGCGCTCGTCGCCCTGTCGCTCTCCGCCTGCGCGACCAATACGATGCCGCGCGATCCCGCCGCGCGCACGCTGGCTCCGCGCGGCGAGCCGAGCACGGTGATTGCCGCCGAACTCGCCTTCGCCCGCGCCGCGCGGGAAAAAGGCACGTGGACCGCGTTTCGCGAATACGCGACCAACGACGCGGTCTGGCCGTCGCCGGGCTGGGTCAACGTGCAATCCTCGCTCCAGGGACAGGCCGACCCGGCGCAGCCGATCGTCTGGGGCCCTGACCTCGTGTGGACCAGCTGCGACGGCAGCTTCGGCTTCTCGACCGGTCCGGCCACCTATCCCGACGGACGCAAGAGCCGCTTCGCGACGATCTGGCAGCGCCAGAACGACGGCGAATATCGCTGGGTGATCGACCAGGGCTTCGACCTCGAAGACGGTTACGCGGCGCGCGAAATGATCAGCGGGCGCAAGGCCGAATGCCAGAAGGGTCAGGCCAACCGACTGCGCAAGATACCGCGCGCCCGGCGCGGCGAGGCGTGGCAATCCGCCAGCTCGGACGACGCGACCCTGTCCTGGACCACCGCTCTCGCCCCAGACTGCCGCCGCACGCTGATCGTGACCGCGCTGTCGCAAGGGTCGATGCGCGAGGTCTTCCGCCGCACCTCTTCCGTCCCGCCGGTCGCCTCGGGCGCTCCCGCGCCCAGCTGCTGAGGCTATCGTGCTCGAACTGTTTCTCTCTGCCTTCATCACCCTGTTCGTGGTCATCGACCCGCCCGGCTGCGCGCCGATCTATGCCGGGCTGACCAAGGGAGCGAGCGCCGCGCAGCAGCGCAGCATGGCGATCCGCGCCTGCCTGATCGCGGGCGTGATCCTGGTAATCTTCGCGCTGTTCGGCGAAGACCTGCTGAACGCGCTGCACATCGAGCTCGACAGCTTTCGCATCGCCGGCGGCATCATGCTGTTCGTGATCGCGCTCGACATGGTGTTCGAAAAGCGCACCCAGCGCCGCGAGCAGCGCGCGGAAAAGGTCGTGGCCGACCATGCCGGCAAGCCCGAGGTCGACGACGTGTCCGTGTTTCCGATGGCGATGCCGATGCTCGCCGGACCCGGCGCGATCGCCAGCGTTATGTTGCTCACCTCCAAGGCGCAGGGGCTGGAGAACACCCTCGTCGTGCTGAGCGCGCTGGGGACGGTGCTGCTTCTCACGCTGCTGGCGCTGATCGCCGCGAGCCCGCTGATGCGGCTGTTCGGCGCGCGGGTCGAGGCCGTCATCACCCGCCTTCTCGGCGTGCTGCTGGCCGCGCTCGCCGCGCAATACGTGATCGACGGGCTGAAAGGCAGCTTCGGGCTCTAGTTCCTCCCCGGCACGGGGAGGATCACTGCAGCGTTACGCGGGCCTCGTCGGGATCGGAGCGTCCGAAGAACTGCATAAGCTGGATCAACAGTTCGCACCGCTCGGACAGCGTGTCGGCTTCCAGAAGCGCCTGCTTGGCAGCGGGATCGAACGGGGCGATCTGGCTGACTCCGTCGATCAGCGTCCTGTCGTCGAGCCGCGCCACCGAATCCCAGTCCACGATGTAGCCTTGCGCTTCGGCAAAGGCGCGCGCCTCCTGCTCGAACCCGGCCCGCTCGACACTGGCGAGGGCGGCCCCCTCGTCCTCCAGCAGCAGGTCGCCCTCGACCTGGCGGAACGGGGTCGTGACGTCGAGCTCGCGGCGCACGCGGAACCGCGCTTCGCCGGCCAGCACGATGTTGTAGCGTCCGTCGTCCAGCGCCTCGACCTCGTCGATCTTGCCGACGCAGCCGATCGAAAAGAGCGGCGCGCCCTCGGCCATCGATTGCGGCTGGATCATCGCGATCCGCCGGTCCCTGGCGAGCGCATCGCCCACGAGCGCCCGGTAGCGCGGTTCGAAGATGTGCAGCGGAAGGTGCAATCCGGGAAACAGGATCGCGCCGGGCAGCGGGAAGATGGACAGGCGGGTCGCCACGGTTATCCGAACAGGATCGTCGAAAGCTTGCGGCGCGTCGCCACCGCCCACGGATCCTCAAGTCCGACCGCCTCGAACATCCTGACCAGTCGCGCGCGGGCGGCGCCCTCGTTCCACTCCCGATCGGTGCGGATCATGCCGAGCAAGGTATCGGCGGCGGCATCGCGCTCCCCGGCGGCGAAGGCGGCCTCGGCGAAGGCCATCTGCGCGTCCATGTCGGCGGGACGCTCGGCAGCGGCGGCGCGCAGGTTCTGCAGTTCGGTATCGTCGACCTTCTCGCCCGCCAGTTCCAGCGCGGCGAGCGCCGCCTTGACCGCGGGATCACCGGCCAGCTTTTCGTCCAGCCCGGCGGCGTGGGCCTGAGCCTCCTCGGTCCGCCCAGCGGCCACGAGCGCGCGGATCAGCCCGGCGTGCGCGGCGGCATTGTCGGGGGCCATTTCGGCGACCTGTGTGAAAATGCCTGCGGCCCGCTCGCCGTTGCCATCGGCCAGGACCTGCTCGCCCATCGCCACGAATTCGCTGACGTCGGGTCCGGCTTCCGCCTCGCCGCCGATCGGCAATTGCTCGAGCAGCTGGTCGAGCATCGCCTTCAATTGCGATTCGCCCCGCGCATTCGTCAGGTCGGCAACCGGCTGCCCCTGGAACATCGCATAGACGGTGGGGATCGAACGCACCTGGAACTGCGCGGCGATGAACTGTTCCTCGTCGACGTTGATCTTGGCCAGGACCACGCCCCTGTCGGCATATTCGCCGCAGACCTTTTCCAGCACCGGCGTAAGCGCCTTGCACGGCCCGCACCACTCGGCCCAGAAATCGAGCACGACGAGTTTGCTCATCGACGGTTCGACGACATCCTTGCGGAAGCGGTCGACCGCCTTCTGCTCGTCGAGGTTCAGCCCCATGCTGGCCACGTTCAGGTCCCCTTGCGATATGTCTGTGCACTGCGGTGCACCGTTGTGCGAGAAACCAATGTGGGCGTTCGCAGCCATTTGTGAAGCGGAAACGATCGGCTCGATTTAGCGCTTGCGGCACCGGTGACCTGTTGCTAATCGCGCGCCTCCCCGGCCCGGGCAACTGCCCCGGCCAAACGCCAGTGAGCGGGCGTAGCTCAGGGGTAGAGCACAACCTTGCCAAGGTTGGGGTCGAGGGTTCGAATCCCTTCGCCCGCTCCATTTCCCGACATTGTCGTGCAAACGCGTCCCTCAGGGGACCGATGTCGCATTCGACTGGTAAAGACGATGAATCCGTCCGTCTTCGAGCGTAGGCATTTCGTCGTTTTTGGTGTGGACAGCACCGATCGCATGGCTATGAGCGCGCGATATGTTGTATCGTTCAATCGCTAATCGCCCCCTCGCCCTGTCCATCGCAACCGTCCTCTGCGCAGCCGCCGCTCCGGCCTATGCCCAGACGGCCCCCGCGCCCACACCGGCGCCGCGTCCGGTGCCCGACGACTTCCACGACCGGCGTGTCGCGACGACCGGCGAAATCGTCGTCACGGCGGCGGCGGGCCTCGAACAGCTCGACGTGCTGGCCGGCGTGTCGGTGATGGAGGGCGACGAACTTCAGCGCAATCTCGCGGGCCAGATCGGCGACGTGCTGACGTCGCTGCCGGGCGTATCCTCGACAAGCTTTTCCCCCGGCGCTTCGCGCCCGGTCCTGCGCGGCTTTTCCGGCGAGCGCGTTCGCGTACTGGTCGACGGGATCGGCACGATCGACGTCTCGAACACCTCGGCCGACCATGCCACCACGATCGACCCGCTGACTGCAGAACGGATCGAAGTCCTGCGCGGTCCGGCAGTACTGCTGTACGGCAGCCAGGCAATCGGCGGCGCGGTCAACGTGATCGACAAGCGCATCCCGCAGCGCCGCCTCGACGAGCACCTCCACCTCGACGTGATCGGCGCACTCGATACCGCCTCGGAGCTGCGCCAGGGCGGTGCTTCGCTCGACGTGCCGGTCGGTGAGCGCTTCGTGTTCCATGTCGACGGCGCCTACAGCCGGACCGACGACGTCGAGATTCCCGGCTTCGTTCTTTCGCGCGACCTGCGGGCAGACGTTCTCGCCGATGCGGCCGAGGAAGAGGCTGAAGGTCACCTCGATGAAGCGGCGGAATTGCGTGAACTAGCGGACACGCGCGGCGTGCTGCCCAACAGCGCGACCGAAACCTGGAGCGCCAATGCCGGGTTTGCCTTTTTCGAAGGCGACAGCAATCTGGGCGCATCGTTCGGCATCTACGATACCGCCTATGGCGTGCCGACGCGCCCCGGCGCCGGCCACGCGCACGGCGAGGAAGGCGAGGAGGAAGAGGGCGGCGAGGAAGAGGGCGCAGAGACCGTCTCGATCGGCCTGCGCCAGTACCGCGCGGACATGCGCGGCCGCCTCGCGCTGGGCGATGGCGCGTTCTCGGCGCTCAACACGCGGGTCGGCTTCAGCGACTATACCCACACCGAGTTCGAGGGCGACGAAGTCGGCACCGTATTCGAAACGAAGGGCATCGAGGCCCGCGCCGTGCTGGAACAGAACCGCCGCGGCGGCTGGGGCGGTTCGACCGGCGTGCAGTACTATTTCCGAGATTTCGACGCCTTCGGGGCGGAAGCCTACGTCCCCAAGAACGATACCGAACAGCTCGCGATCTTCAGCCTGCAGGAGTTCGACGTAGGCCCGGTCCATCTCGAAGTCGCCGGCCGATATGAGACGACCGACGTCGAATCGCAGGTCGTCGGCTTCAATCGATCATTCGATACCTTCTCGGGCGCACTCGGCCTTGCCTACGAAACCGCTGGGGGCCTGCGCTTCGGCGTCAGCGGCAGCCGCGCGGCCCGCGCGCCGAGCGCGGAAGAGCTGCTGTCCAACGGACCGCACATCGCCACGCAGGCGTTCGAGATCGGTGACCCCGACCTGACGGTCGAAACGGCTTGGGGTCTGGAGGGCTACGCGCGCGGCGCGCTGGGCGCTGGCACGGTCAGCCTTGCCGTCTTCAACAGCTGGTTCGACGACTACATCTACTTGGCTGAAACGGGCGGTGAAGAAGACGGCCTGCCGGTGTTCGCGTACCGGCAGGGCGACGCCCGCTATTTCGGCGTCGAGGGCGAGATCAGCTATCCGCTGGTGCAATCGGACGGGTTCACGCTGCGCGCCGACCTGCGCGGCGACTACGTCCGCGCATCGCTGTCGGACGGCACGCCGCTGCCCCGCATCCCGCCGCTTCGCCTGCTGGGCGCTCTCGAAGCCGGGACCGGACCCTTCGACGTTCGCGGCGAAGTGCAGTGGTTCTCCGCCCAGGACCGGGTCGCGCCGTTCGAGACGCCGACCGACGGTTTCACCCACGTGAACGCGTCGATCGCATGGAAGCCACTGGCCGGGAGCAGCAATCTGACCCTGCTGGCTCAGGTCGACAACGTGTTCGACTCCGAAGTTCGCCGACACGCCAGCTTCACGAAGGACTTCGTGCCGCTGGCGGGCCGCAACTTCAAGCTGAGCCTGCGCGCGAGCTTCTAGCCGATCCGACCGTCGCCATCGCGGTCGAGCACCGAGGCGCGGCCTTCGGCCCGCGCCGCGGCCAGCTCGGCCTCGTGGGCACGCTCTTCGGCCTTGCGGGTCGCGATCTCGCCCTTGCGGGTGGTACGCATGTGATCGTAGCTCCAGCGCATCTGGCCGTATGCAAAGACGACCAGCAGGCCGCCAGCGATCGCGATGTTCTTCATCGCCATCGCCGCCTGCAGCGGATCGCCGATCTGGTTGTGGAAGAAGAAGGTCGCCAGCAGAGTGAAGCCCGCAAGCAGGATCGACACGAAGCGCGTCATGAAGCCGAGCGCGAGCAGCAGGCCGGCGACAACCTCGAACACGCCGGCCGGCAGAGCGAGAGTTGCAGGCAGGTTCGCTCCCTGAAGCATCGTGGCTGCGCTCGATGGATCGATGATCTTCGGAATGCCCGCCAGCACGAACAGTGCGGCAAGCATCAGGCGACCGAAAAACGCGGCAATGGCGGGCATGACGAAAGCTCCTATCCCCAGTTTCCCCTAGGTAACGCACCATCGCGGGAAATGGCCAAGATCGGTCAATTTTCCGCTTCGAACGTAATCTCCGCATGCGCCCGCAGACGCTCGACGAGCGCTTCACCCAGGAACGACCCCGGCGTGCCAATTCCGCCTGGTGACTTGCTCTCGAGTAGTGCCATGCCGGTCTCAGCCAACATCCGGCTGGTCGACCCGTATCCCGGATCGTATTTGCCCTTTACCGCGTAATGCAGCGCGCGACCGTCAGGCATCTCGGCCACGAAAAGCACGTCATAAAAGCCGTTCTCGCGCTCTTCCTTGGTCGGCCCCTCACCCGGCTTGGGCGGCTTGGCGCCGAACGGGTTTTTCATCATCGAGGCGAGCGCATTGGCCGCCGCCTTGCCGGCGTCTCCCGGGCTGGTGAGGACCATCTCATCATAGCGGAAGTCCTGGCCCCATGGGTGGCCCAGCAGGAAATTGGTCCGATGGACGTTCTTGGTGTTGATCGGCGCCATCACGAACGGGGCGGCCCACTTGCCGAGGCTCTCCTCGTAGTGCGGGATCATCCCGCTGGGCTGGTCGGGACCCTCGAACCCAGGGGTCAGACCGAAGCTCGAGCGCAGGACGCCGATCAGCTTGGGGTTCTTCGCGACCGCCTTCATCGTTTCGGTGAGGCTGGCAACGGTCCCGCCCGAAGCGCCGCCGGCCATCCCGCGTACCCGCCCCTTCACCCGCGGCGCAGGTGCGCCAAACCGCGCCTTCGCTTCTTTCTGGGCCATCAACACACCCAGGTCGAAGGGGATCGAATCGAACCCGCTCGAAAAGCAGATGCGCGCCCCGCTCGCCTTGGCGGCGTCCTCGTGCTGGTCGATCTTCTGGCGCATCCACACCGGCTCGCCGCACAGGTCGGCATAGTCGGTGCCGCTGCGCACGCAGGTCGCCACCAGTTCGTCGCCGTATAGCTGGTAGGGCCCGACCGTGGTCAGGACCACGCGCGTGCGGTGGCACATCGCGTCGAGCGTACCGGGGTCGCTCGCATCGGCGATGACGAGCGGCGTGTCGGCCGGCGCGCCGATCAGGTCGCGCACTTCGGCGAGCTTCTCCTTCGATCGCCCCGCCATCGCCCATTTGGGGGCGTCGGGCTTACCACCGTATTCGCGCACGAAATGCTCGGCGACGAGCCGCCCGGTGTACCCGGTGGCGCCATAGACGACGATATCGAACTCGCGGGGGGTATCGGCCATCGGACTCTCCTTTGGCGCAGGGATGCGCCGCGACGAGACCTGAGTCAAAGCCGCTACGTCGCGGCTGGAAACTACGTTGCTAGAGTCGGGGCAGTGTCACGCCGCGCTGGCCCATGTATTTGCCCGCGCGGTCGGCATAGCTCGTCTCGCAAGGCTGCTCACCCTTGAGGAACAGGAACTGGCACGCGCCTTCGTTGGCGTAGATTTTCGCAGGCAACGGAGTGGTGTTGGAAAACTCGAGCGTCACGTGCCCTTCCCACTCCGGTTCGAGCGGGGTGACGTTCACGATGATGCCGCAACGCGCGTAGGTGCTCTTGCCGAGGCAGATGACCAGCACGTCTCGCGGCACGCGGAAGTATTCCACCGTCCTTGCCAGCGCGAAGGAATTGGGCGGGATGACGCAGACATCGGTCTTGCGATCGACGAAGCTGTTTGCGGCGAAATCCTTGGGATCGACCACCGCCGAATCTACGTTGGTGAAAATCTTGAACTCGTCGGCCACCCGGGCATCGTAGCCATAGCTGGACAGGCCGTAGCTGATGCAGCCTTCGCGCCGCTGCGCCTCCACGAAAGGTTCGATCATTCCGCGCGTCGTCGCCGCCTCACGGATCCATGTGTCGGAAAGAATCGCCATGCACCCGTCTTTCCCCACGCCGGGGCCGGTAGCAAGCGAGCCGGATTGCTTATCCGCTAAATCGGCTTGGCGCGCAGGCCCGGATTGAGTCCGGTGACGTGGTTGAGCCAGGCCTTCGGCTTGCGCAGCATCGACTTGGGAAATTCGACCCGCAAGCCCGCGATCTCGGCCATCTTGCCGACGAAATGGATGCAGTTGCGGGTATCGAGGTCGTAATACCTGCCCGGCGCGTCGCGCCAGCGGGCCACTTCCTGCACGACGCGGCGGTATTCGGCGTCGGTCAGTTCGACCGTGAAATGCCGATTGGTGGTTTTGATGTACTTTGGCTTCTCGGTCATCACGATGTGCTCGACCGGCCCATTGAGGACCGCAGGCCCGGCGCTTTTCGCCGAGAAACCGTAATTCTCGCTGACGCGTCGACCGGTGGCTTCTTCGGTTCCTTCAAGGACGATGAAAGTGTGCGGGTAACGGCCGAACAGGACCGAGCCGTTGAAGCTGTGAAAGCTCATCGTCACCTTGGCCGTCGCGGCCGGCGACCAAGCCAGGACGGCGGCGGCGACGATGGTGGCCCAGAGGCGAAGGAAAAGGGTGCGACGCATTACGCCGCGCCCTATCATTCCCCGCCGCGTGAATGAACCCCCCGCGATTTCAGCCGCTTGGACTTCCTCGGCTTAGAACTTCACCGAACCGGTCACGAAGATCTGGCGCGGGTTGCCGTAAAACGCTGTCAGGACACCTTCGCGACCAAGCGCGGGAACAGGGTTGCCGCCACTCAGGACGGGCACACCGGTCGTCGCATTGGTCGCGATAAACGGATAGCCCGAGGTGATGTAGCGCTCGTTGGTCAGGTTCTTGCCGTAAACGCCGAGGGTGAACCGGTCGCCGGTGAACCGGTAGGTCACGCCCGCATCGAGCAGTTCGTAGCCTGGCTGGTCGAGATAGGGATTGGCAATCTCGAACTGCTGGGTGCGCGAGCGGTGCGAGAGCGTCAGGTTGGCCGACAAGTCGCCTCCCGCGACCGGCAGGTTTGTGCCGAGCGTGGCCGATGCGGTGAACTTGGGCGTATTCTGGATGCCGCGGAACGGCGCAAGGTTGGTTTCGACCCCGGCGATGATCGCGAAGTATTCCTGGTATTCCGCGTCGATGTAACCGGCGGTGCCGCCAAGAGTGATACCCGACCCCGGACCCGCGAAGTCGCGGGCGAGGCGGGCCGACACTTCGGCCTCGATCCCCTTGAAGCGCGCCTTGCCTGCGTTGGTGGTGACACCCGCAAAGCCTTCGAAGATCCCGTCACCGTTGGCGTCGACGCCGACCGATCCCGGGATCTGGACGTTGGTGTAATCGGCATAGAAGCCGGTCAGTGCGTAAGTGAAGGCGCGGTCGAAGAGCGAACCCTTGATGCCGACTTCGTAGCTGTCGACCGTTTCGGGCTCGAACAGGAAGAAGTCGTAGATTTCCGCGTAGCTCGGCGGTCCGGCGACGCCATCGGTATTGGGCGTGATGTTGGCGCTGCCGCGCGGGTCGAAGCCGCCACCCTTGAAGCCTTGCGAATACGACGCATAGACCATCAAGTCTTCCGTCGGCTTGACCGAGACCGAGATGCGCGGGGTCCACTTGTCGAAGCGGGCCTTCCCAGTGAAATTGGTGATCGGCGCGCCGAGATCGACCCCGTTGCCGCCGAACGACGGCGAGGGCAGGAACAGCCGGTTGGCCTTGTAGATCACCGAACGGCGGTTGTCCCGGGTATAGCGGATGCCGCCCGACACGCTCAGCCAATCGGTGAAGTCGAAGGTGAAGTCGCCGAACACCGACCAGGTCTCGGTGTTGACGTCACCGCTGGTGAACTGGCCGAAGTTGCTCGCCTGCGGGATGCCGATCAAGGGGCCGGTCGTCGCCAGGATCACGTCGAACTGGGTCAGCGCGTTGGCTTCCAGGTAATAGAACCCGACCAAGCCGTTAAGTCTGCTGCTGTTGTACAGAAACTGCACTTCCTGGCTGATCTGGTCGTTGAAGTAGATGCCCGGCACGTCGACGTCGATCGTCGGGAGCGAATCGAAATCGATCGGCCCGAAGGTCTTGTCTTCGCGCCACGCGCTGATGCTGCGCAGCGTAAAGTTGTCGCTCAGCTCGGCCGTGACATTCATCAGCAGGCCGTAGGCTTCGACGTCTTGGGTCGGCGTCGAAAGCCCAGCGCGTGTGTCGTAAACGTTGTCGAGGACTGGCGCGCCCGAGAAGAAACCGGGGATCAGGCGGTGGCCGTTGCGCGGATTCGATTCATCCTTCGTGTAGTCGCCCGAAATGCGCACGAAGAGGCGATTGTCCGGGGATTCGAATTCGACCGAGGCGCGCCCCGCCCACACGTCCTTGTTGTAGTTCTCGATGCCGAGGTTGAGGTTGTCGCCGAATCCACCGCGGCTCAGGCGCGCGCCCGATGCGCCGAACTTGAACATGTCGCCCAGCGGAACGCTGACGCTGACCACGGCGTCGGCCTGGTCGTAGCTGCCGTATGTCGCGCGCAGCTTGAACTCGGGATCGTCGGGAAGCCGGCGGGTGACATACTTGATCGCGCCGCCGATCGTATTGCGGCCATAGAGCGTGCCCTGTGGACCGCGCAGCACTTCGATCCGCTCGACGTCGTATATGTCGAGCACCGCGGCCTGCGGACGGTTGAGGTACACATCATCAAGGTAGATTCCTACGCCGGCCTCGAACCCGCCGACCGGGTCCTGCTGGCCGACGCCGCGGATGAATGCCGACAACGTCGAGTTGGTGGCACGGCTGTTCTCGACGGTGACATTGGGGGTCGTGTCACCGATGTCGGTGATGTCTAGAGAGCCGCTCTCCTCGAGCGCTTCGGCGCTGTAGGCCGTGACCGCGATCGGCACGTCGAGGAGATTTTCCTCGCGGCGACGCGCGGTAACGATGATGGCACCGTCAGCTTCGCTCGCTGCGACTTCCGGCTCGCCAGCAGTATCCTGCGCAGTGGCAGGCATGGCGAAAGCACCGAAAGCCAGCGAACTGGCAAGGGCAATGCGGCTTGCGCGGACGGGCATGCGGATCATCGGTTCGTCTCTCCCTGACATGGTGCCGAGCCTTGCCGGCACTCTTGCCCCTCCATTATTGAAACCTGAACCACCTTTCAACTTTTTTCGTTGCCTGTTCGTGCCGCAGCGCATATCCGTTGCGCAATGGCCACAAGAGCACAGTCCGGGGAGAGTGCCGCAAGCATCAGCAAGAAACCGCGGACCGCGCGGGGTCGCGCGACGATGCGCAAGTTGCTCGATGCCGCGGCGAAGGAATTCGGTGAGCACGGATTCCACGCCGCATCGATCAGCGGGATCACGCGGCGCGCCGGTACTGCGCTGGGAAGTTTCTACACCTATTTCGACAGCAAGGAGGCGATCTTCTCCGCCCTGGTGCGCGACATGAGCCGGGCAGTCGCCGAAGCGGCCGCAGCCGCCATGCCTGACGGCATTTCAGGGATCGAACGCGAGCGCGACGTTACGTCCGCGTTCCTGAGCTTCGCCCGCGAGCACAAGGAAATCTATCGCATCATCGACGAGGCGGAATTCGTCGACCCCGCCAATTACCGTGCGCACTACGAGAATGCGGCCGGGCGCATCGCGGCGCGCTTGGACCAGGCGGCGCACGATGGAGACATCGCTCCCGGCGACAACGAAGTGCGCGCCTGGGCGCTGATGGGCATGAACGTGTTCCTCGGCATGCGATTTGGCGCGTGGGACGACAGCCGCAACCCTGCGGAAATCGCGGCGGTGATCGAGCGGCTGCTGCGCAACGGGATCGCGCCGCCTCATCGGTCTGGGACTTGAAAGATATGCACGGATGATCGGCGGGAAGAACGAGCCGGAAGCCGGCTTTGTCGAGCGCCGCTGGACATCGAGCGACGGCCTGTCGCTCTATTGCCGCGACTATTCCGGTGCCGGGGGCGCGGCGCGCCTGCCGGTCGTCTGCCTCCACGGCTTGACCCGTAACAGCAGTGATTTCGAGGATATCGCCCCGCTTATCGCGGCAACGGGACGGCGGGTGATCGTTCCCGATGTACGGGGGCGCGGCGAATCGCAGTGGGACGTCAATTCCGCGAACTACGCGCCCCGCACTTACGCGCACGACGTCGTCGAACTTCTCGATGCGCTCGGCATCGGTCGGGCCGTGTTCGTGGGAACGTCGATGGGCGGCGTGATCATGATGTTCCTTGCGCTGCGCAATCGCGGACGCATCGCGGCCGCTGTTCTCAACGACGTAGGCCCCGAAGTCTCACCCGAAGGATTGGCCCGCATCCAGTCTTATGTCGGACGCCCGGTAAACCTGGCCAGCTGGGCGGATGCGGTGTCCTATGTCCGCACGCTCAACGAAAGCTCGTTGCCGCATTTCGATGACGACGACTGGGAGCGGATGACCGCGCGGACCTACACGCGCGGCACTGGCGCACCCACGCCCCGTTACGATCCCGCCATCGCCGCGCCGCTGAACGCCGGCAAGGCGAAGGCCCCCGCGTTTCTCGCGTGGATACTGTATCGCAGCCTGGTGAGGTCGCGGTCGGCCCTGGTGATCAGGGGGGAAACCTCCGACATCCTCAGCGGGAAGACGGCAGAGCGCATGGCTGCCGGGCGTACGAACGTCACCTTGGTCGAGGTGCCTGGCGTCGGCCATGCGCCCACACTGAGCGAGTCCGCAAGCAGGGACGCGCTGCTGTCGTTCCTCGACAGGGTGCCCTGACCCAGCCCGGCCGAGCGCGCCGCTCAGCTCGCCAGCAAGCTCGCGTTCCCTCCCGCAGCGGTCGTATCGATGCACACCACGCGCTCGGTCGCAAAACGCAGGACATAGTGCGGCCCGCCGGCCTTGGGCCCGGTGCCCGACAGTCCTTCGCCGCCGAACGGCTGGCTTTCGACCACCGCGCCGATCTGGTTGCGATTGACGTACAGGTTGCCGACTTTCGCCAGTCGCTCGACCGTCCGCCGCGTGTCGGCGATGCGGCTGTGCAGGCCCAGCGTCAGACCGAAGCCGACAGCGTTGATATCGGCGATCACGCTTTCGAGCTCACCCGCGCCAAACCGGGCGACGTGCAGGATAGGCCCGAAGTTCTCCCGCTTGAGGTCGCGGATCGAGCCGATCTCGATGATCGTCGGGGCGACGAAGCAGCCGGCTGCGACGCCTGCGGGTAACTCGCGCCGCCATACGGGCAGTCCTTCGGTCGTCCGCCGCGCGACATGACGCTCGAGCTGGCTACGCGCATCCTCGTCGATGACCGGGCCGACATCGGTGGCAAGATCGGCCGGATCGCCGATTTCGAGCGCTTCGAATGCGCCCTTGATCATCTCGAGCATAGCGTCGGCGACGTCATCCTGCAGATAGAGCACGCGCAACGCGCTGCACCGCTGCCCCGCGCTCTGGAACGCGCTGGCGACCACGTCGCGGGTCACCTGCTCGGGCAGCGCCGAGCTGTCGACGATCATCGCGTTCTGGCCGCCGGTCTCTGCTACCAGAGTGGCAATCGGTCCTTCGCGCGCGGCCAGGCTGCGGTTGATCGCCTGCGCGGTCTGGGTCGAGCCGGTGAAGGCAACCCCGGCGATGCGTGGGTCCGCCGTGATGAGCTGGCCCACCTCGCCCGCGCCGGGGAGAAGCTGGAAGACCTCCTCCGGAATTCCCGCCTCGTGGCACAGCCGCACCGCGAGCGCGGCGATCAGCGGGGTCTGTTCGGCTGGCTTGGCGACCACAGTGTTGCCCGCCGCGAGCGCAGCGGCCGCAGGCCCGATGAAGATCGCCAGGGGGAAGTTCCACGGACTGATGGTGGCGAACACGCCGCGCCCCGCGAGGCTCAAGCGGTTCTCCTCGCCAGTCGGACCGGGCAAGGGGATCGGCGCCGAGAACAGCCGCCGCGCTTCGCCCGCGTAGAACCGCAGGAAGTCCACCGCCTCGCGCACTTCGAGCACGCCGTCGATCAAAGTCTTGCCCGCCTCGCGCTGGCACAGCGAGATGAATTCCGCCGTATGCGCCTCGAACGCGTCGGCAGCCGCTTCCAATAGCAGTGCGCGCCTTTCGCCGCCGAGTGCGTTCCAGCCGGGCTGGATCGCTTCGGCGCGGGTGATCGCATCGGCGACCTCGATCGCGGTGGCATCGCGCCTGGTGCCGACTTCGCGGATCATGTCCTGCGGCGACGTGATCGGGGCAATTTCACCCGGCTGCGATGCCACAAACGTCGGTGCAGCTTCCCAGCGGCGATCCGCCAGCTTCTCCAGCTCGGAGAGAAGCGGCGCGAGCACGAGCGGATCGGCAAGGTCTACGCCCCCACTGTTGGCACGGTTGGCGAAGATTTCGGGAGGCAGAGGAATCGAGGGATTGCGCCTGGGCTGCAGCGCGGCCAGTTCTGCTACCGGATCGACGGTCAGCTCGGACACCGGCACGCCGGCATCGGCCATGCGATTGACGAACGACGAGTTTGCGCCGTTTTCCAACAGGCGCCGCACGAGGTAGGCGAGCAGGTCCTTGTGCCCGCCGACCGGCGCATAGATGCGCACCGGCGTGCGGTCATTGCCTTCGGTCTTGGCGAGTTCCTCGTACACGTCCTCGCCCATTCCGTGCAGGCGCTGGAACTCGAACTTGCGGCCCTTGGCGAGCGCCTTGATCGCCCCGATCGTGTAGGCGTTATGCGTCGCGAATGCGGGATGGATCGCGTCCTCGGCCTCGAGCAACTTGGAAGCGCAAGCGAGGTAGGAGACGTCGGTCGCGACCTTGCGGGTGAACACCGGATAATCCGCATACCCGCCCACCTGGCTCAGCTTGATCTCACTGTCCCAATAGGCGCCCTTGACCAGTCTCACGAAAACACGCCGCCCGTGCCGCCGCGCCAGCTTGGCGACCCAGTCGCACATGTGAACGGCGCGCTTTTGATAGGCCTGCAGCGCAAGGCCGAAACCGGTCCAGCTCGTGCCGTCGGCCCGAGCGAACAGTTCATCGTCGGCGACCAGCGCTTCGATGATGTCCATGGACAGTTCGAGCCGTTCGGCTTCTTCGGCGTCGATGGTGAAGTGCATCCCGCCGTCGCGCGCCTTGGCGGCGAGGTCCTTGAGCATGGGCACCAGGGCCGCCCTGGCCGCTTCGGCATGGAGGAAATCGTATCGCGGATAGAGCGCCGAGAGCTTGACCGAGATGCCCGGCGATCGCTCCCACCCCGCATTCGTTTCCCGGCTAAGCCGCGCGATTGCGGCCTCGTAGCTCGCCCGGTAGCGCTCGGCATCGGCGAACGTCATCGCTGCCTCGCCCAGCATGTCGAAGCTGTGCGTCAGTCCCTTCGCGCGTTCCGGTGCGGCACGCTTGAGCGCTTCGTCGATCGTCCGCCCGAACACGAACTGGCCGCCGAGAATCTTCATGGCCTGGAGCGTCGCCTTGCGGATCACCGGCTCGCCCATGCGGCCCACTGCGCGCTTGAGCGCGGCACCCGCACCGCGCTGGTGCGCTTCGGGCGGATCGAGCACTTCGCCGGTCAGCATCAGCGAAAAGGTCGCCGCGTTGACGAAGGTCGAGCTCGATTCGCCGAGGTGCTCGCTCCAGTCGATCGCGCCGATCTTGTCCTTGATCAGCGCGTCGGCGGTGGCCGCGTCGGGCACCCGCAGCAGCGCCTCGGCCAGGCACATCAGCGCGATGCCTTCCTCGGTATCGAGGCCGTAGGTCTGCAGGAACGCGTCGAGCCCGCTGGCCTTGCGCGCCCGCGCGCCCTCGATCAGCCCGCCCGCGATCCGGGCGGCCTCGCCATGCACGGCCTGCGCCGGCGCGGCCATTCGGATGCGTTCGGCGACGCAGGCCTCCTCCTCCATCCGGTAGGCGAGGCGAAGGGCGTGGCGGTCGATCGCAGGGGCGCTGGGCATGGCGCGCCCCTGCACCCGGTTTCACCTGCAATCAAGCACCAGAGTGGCCGATCAGTTGACTTGCCGGTCGCGCCCTTCCCAATAGGGCGCGCGCAAGCTGCGGCGCAGGATCTTGCCCGACGGATTGCGCGGCAGCGCGTCTATGAAATCGACCGTCTTGGGACACTTGAACCCGGCGATCTTCTCGCGCGCCCAGGCGATGACGCTGTCGGCCTCGAGGTCGGCCCCGGGTCGGCGCACGACGACCGCCTTGACCGCCTCGCCCCAGCGATCGTCAGGCACGCCGATCACCGCCACATCGGCAACGTCGGGATGGCCGTAGAGCGCGCTCTCGACTTCAGCCGGGTAGACGTTCTCGCCGCCGGTTATGATCATGTCCTTGATCCGGTCCTGGATGAACAGGTAGCCGTTCTCGTCGAGGATGCCGGCATCGCCGGTGCGCAGCCAGTTGTCAGCGCTCAATACGCGGGCGGTCTCCTCCGGCTTGTTCCAGTAACCGGCCATGTTGGTCGGGCTGTTGATCGCCACCTCGCCGATCTGGCCCGACGGCACGTCGTTACCGTTCTCGTCGAGGATGCGCAGCCCGACGGACGGCAGCGCCTTGCCCGCCGCACGCATGACGTGCTCCTTGCCCGGACCATGATCTTCGGGGCCGAGGCAGACCACGGTGCCATAGGTTTCGGTCATCCCGTACATCTGCGCGAAGTCGCACTGCAGGCGCTCGACCCCCCGCTTGAGCAGGTCGAGCGGGATAGGGCTGGCGCCGTAGCCCATGCCCTGCAGGTTGGAAAAATCGGCATCCTTCGCGTCCGGGTGGTCGAACATCATCGCGAGCGCGGCTGGGACGAGGAACGCCTGCTTGGCGTTATAACGCTGGATGTCGCGGATGATCAGCGCGGGATCGAACTCGGTATGCACGATCAGGTGTTGTCCGGAATTGACCGCGCTCGTCATCGATCCGATCCCGGCGATGTGGCCGAACGGCATTGCGTGGATCAGCGCATCGCCCGGTTCGGAGTTGAACCAGCCGAGCCCGGTTTCCTGCACGATCGGGCGCAGCACCGTCGCGTTGCGATGGGTCAGCATGACGCCCTTCGGCATGCCCGTGGTGCCCGAGGTATAGAGCATCAGGAACACGTCGCCACGGTCGACCGGAGTCGTTACCGCCGCGTCCGGCTGCGCATCGCGCCAGGCGTCGAACCGTTCGTCCATGATCGTGCGCGGACCATCGAAGGGCTGGCCTTCGAACAGCGGTTCCACGAACAGCGCAGAGGCATCGCAGTCCTTGAGGATGTATTCGATCTCCGCCGGAGCGAGGCGCCAGATCACCGGAACGACGATCATTCCCGCACGCGCACAGCCCATCGCCAGTTCGCATGCGCGCGCGCCATTCTTGCCGAGGTAGGCGACCCGGTCGCCCTTCTTGAGGCCCATCGCGGCCAGCCCGTTGGCAATCTGCGTGACGTGCCGGTCGTAGGTCTTCCAGTCGATCGTCAAGTCGCCATGGCGCAGCGCGGTCTCGTCCGGCATCGCCTTCGCCCAATCGGCCAAAGCCTCGCCCAGGGTGCGCGATTTGTCTTCGAATTGCATCGGCCTCTCCCGCGGGTCCGCCGTGCTGGCGAATCTCCGCGGGAACAGGTTGCTGCAGCGAACCGATTACCGCAAGCGGCTTAGTCGAACCCGGACTCCAGGAAGCGCAGCGCGCACCCGGCGAGCAGTGCCGAACCGCGCGGCAGGACGCTTTCGTCGACTACCATGCGGGTCGAATGAATGGAGCAGCACGACCGCCAGTCGTCCCCTTCGTGTGCGACGCCCAGGAAGAACATCGCCCCGGGCACCTTTTCGAGCACGTAGGAGAAATCCTCCGCGCCCATGATCGGCGCGGGCATCGGGGTCCACGCTGCCTCTCCGAACAGTTCGCCCGTCACCGTGCAGCCCAGCGACACCGCACGCTCGTCGCAGATCGTCACCGGGAAACCGTGCGTGATCGTCACGTCGGCGCGAACGCCGTATCCCGCAGCTACGCCGCTGGCGGTCTCCTCCACAAGGCGATGGACCGTATCGCGGTTGCGCGGCGAAAGCGTGCGGATCGTGCCGCGCAGGTTGACCCGGTCGGCGATCACGTTGTGTGCCGTGCCCGCCTCGATCATCGTCACCGTCACCACCACCGCGTCGGCGGCGTTGAACCGGCGCGTCACCATAGCCTGGATCGCGGACACCACCGCGCAGGCGGCAGGCACCGGGTCGAGCGTATCGTGCGGCATCGAGGCGTGGCCCCCGCGGCCCTGGATTACGATATCGAATTGGTCCGCGGCTGCCATCAGCGCGCCCGCCCGCCCGGCTACCGCGCCGTGACGAGCATTGGGCATGATGTGGAGCGCGAATGCCGCATCGGGCAACGGATCGATCAGGCCGTCGTCGAGCATGTGACGCGCGCCATGATAGCCCTCCTCGCCCGGCTGAAACATGAACTGGACCTCGCCCGCGATCTCATCGCGACGCGCGCAAAGCAATTCGGCCGCGCCGGCCAGCATCGCGGTGTGGGTATCATGGCCGCATGCATGCATCCGGCCCGGAATGGTCGAGGCGAAGTCGAGGCCCGTTTCCTCGGGCATCGGCAAGGCATCCATGTCGCCGCGCAGCAGCACGCGGCGGCCCTTACTGGCGCCCTTGAGGGTCGCGACCGCCCCGGTGGTCGCCCCGCCCTCGCGCCATTCCAGCGGCAGGTGCGCCAGCGCGGCGCGAACCTTGGCCAGCGTCAGCGGCGTGTGGAGGCCAAGCTCGGGCTCGGCATGGATGGCACGGCGCAGGGTCACGATCCGATCGGAGATCGCGCGCGCCGAATCGAGCAGGTCGGGGTGCAGCATGGTGGCAGGGTAACCCGGGATCGGCGCAAGTGGCAAAAACTTGTGGCATGGCCCCCGGCTGCCCATCTAAAGGCCGAGCGACGATATGGCCCTTACCCTCGCCTCTTGCGAACCGGCTCCCGCAGCAGGCGTGGGCGTGCTGTTCAACCCGCGCAGCCATCGCAACGCCAAGGTGCGCGATGCGATCGCGGCGCTGCCCGGCGTGCACATCGCCACGCCGTCCAGCAGGGCGGACCTCCGCCCGACGCTGGAGGACTTCCTGGCAAAGGGTGTGGAATGCATCGCGATCAGCGGCGGCGACGGCACCGTGCGCGACGTGCTGACCGCCGGCCTGTCGCTGTTCGGCGACAACTGGCCCGCGCTTGCGGTAATACCCGCGGGTAAGACCAACGCGCTCAACGTCGATCTCGGTGCGCCCAAGGACTGGGACGTCGCCGGGGTCATCGGCGCGCTGCGCCGCGGCAACCGGGTCACGCGCCGGCCCCTGATCGTTCGCGATCTCGAGGGCGGCGGAGAACTGGCCGGGTTCGTATTCGGCGCGGGCGTGTTCACCACCGCGATCGCGGCGGGACAGGACGCGCACCGCCTTGGCGCGTTCGACAGTCTAGCCGTGGGTGCGACCGCCGTCTGGGGTATCGTTCAGGGACTGCTGGGGAGCGATCGCAATCGCTGGCGTCGGGGCGTACCGATGACGATCCGCACCGGTCCGGGACGCGACGAGTTACCGCGCACTCGCTGGGGCGAGCCGGATCGGCGGATGCTGATGCTGGCCGCCACGCTCGAGCGCTTTCCGATGGGCGCAAAGCCGTTCGGCGAGCTCGAGGGGATGAAGATGGCGGTGCTCGACCACCCGCGCCGGCGCGTGATGGCCGCGATCCCGGCGATCGCGGGTGGCTGGGACGGCGATTGGCTGCGCAAGAACGGTGTGCACCGCTGCGCGACCGATCGGATCGAGATCGACCTGGGTGGACGCTTCATCCTCGACGGCGAGGCCTTTCCCGAGGGCCGCTATGCGATCGTCCCCGGGCCCGAGCTGTCGTTCGTCGTCCCGTGACGGGTACGCTCGAGGAGCGCGTCGCGACGGCGCTCGACGCTCCCGTTGCACCCGAGGTAGCAGACATCGCCGCTGAACTGGGGCGCGAGGCCGGCGCGCTCGCAGTGCTGTTCTATGGTTCGAATCTGCGCACCGGATCGCTTGACGGCGTGCTCGATTTCTACGTCCTGCTTCCGGGTCCCCAGCGTGAGAAGATCTGGCCGTTGGTTTCGTATCGCGAATGGCCGCGTGGCAGACTGACCCTGCGCGCCAAGATCGCGACGATGGCGCTGGACACGTTCGAGCGGGCCGCTCGCGGCGAATCGCGCGACACGACGATCTGGGCACGGTTCGTCCAGCCCGCCGGACTGGCCTGGGCGAAGGACGAAGCCGCTCGCAGATCGGTAGCCGGTGCGGTGGCCGCTGCAGCGCAGACAGCCGCGCGGCTCGCCGCGGCGCTTGGGCCTGCGCGGGGGACGGCTTCCACATTCTGGCGCGCGCTGTTCCGGGCCACCTATCGCGCCGAGTTCCGGGTAGAGAAAGCCGGGCGCGAGAACGATATTCTATCGGTCAACGCCGCACACTTCGCCGGCCTCCTGCCGCTTGCGTGGCAGGCTAGCGGCATCTCCTTCGATCGCGAGGGTGAAATCCTCACTCCCCGGCTCAGCGACGCCGAGCGGCGCCGCATCTTTGAATGGTGGCGCATCCGCGAAAGGTTCGGCAAACCGCTCAACCTGCTGCGACTGGCGAAGGCAAGCACGACGTTCGAGGGCGCAGCCACCTATGCCGCGTGGAAGATAGAACGGCACACCGGGGTGGCGATCGTGGTCACGCCGTGGCGTGAAAAACACCCGCTGCTCGCCGCGCCGGGTGTGTTGTGGCGGGTCTGGCGCGCCCGGCACGCCGACCCGCGCTAGATCACATATATCGCATCTGGATGCTGATCGACTTCACGCCGCTGCCGACGGGGAACGCGGTCTTCGTGTAGCTTGGCTTGCCCAGATTGAAGATGTTGATGGACGGATTGTTCGACATTCCGCCGCCGTCGCTCGAAAGATCGGTCTTGCCGTTGCCGTTGAGATCGTGGCGGACCGCGATGCCATAGGAACCGGCCGAAGGTACCGGAACGCAGAATGTCATCGTTCCGGCCCTTGCCCCCGTTTCGATGCGGCTCAGCCAGCGCCCCTTCTGGAGCCAGTCGCCCGAAGTCGCGCGATAGGTCTGCACCCGTACGCGCCCTTGCGCGCTCTTCACGCCATCGACCGTCACGAGAACGGCAGGGCCGGCACCGTTACGGCACTGGCTCATGTCGTTGCCGATCTTCTGGTTGTATTGCGCGCTGGCGGGCGCACCGGCTCCGACGATCAGCGCGCCGGAGGCAAGCAGGACGGCGGAAAAGCGAAATCTGGTGGTCTTCATGGAAGTGTCCATATGGCGGGGAGGGCGCGCTGCTCAAGCCGCGTTCGCCGAGTTGCCCCTCTGTTCGGACGCGTAAATGGCCTTCTCGGGCTGAATTTGTGCTGAATTGGGAATGTGCAAGCATTCCCGTCCCGCGATTCCGTGCATTTCCATCGGGGGCGGTGTGGAAAAGGGGTGTCACTCGCTTGTGCGCTCTCCAACGCGGTGGTTAAGCCGGGGAAAGGCATCAGGAGCCCGCGTCCGCCATGGCCCGCCCGTTGATCAGCCCATCCATCCTGTCAGCCGACTTTTCGCGGCTGGGCGAAGAGGTGCGCGCGATCGACGTCGCCGGCGCCGACTGGATCCACGTCGACGTGATGGACGGCCATTACGTGCCGAACCTCACCATCGGCCCGGGCGTGGTGAAGGCGTTGCGCCCGCATACCGCCAAACCGTTCGACGTCCACCTGATGGTAAGCCCGGTCGACAACTGGCTCGAGGCTTTCGCGGAGGCCGGCGCGGACATCATCACGGTGCATCCCGAAGCCGGGCCGCACGTCCACCGTACGGTGCAGGCGATCAAGGCGCTGGGCAAGAAGGCGGGAATCAGCCTGAATCCGGCAACGCCCGCCAAGATGCTCGATTACCTGATCGACGAGATCGACCTCGTCCTGGTGATGAGCGTAAACCCCGGCTTCGGCGGTCAGAGCTTCATCTCCAGCCAGCTTCGCAAGATCGAAGCGGTGCGCAAGATGATCGACAAGACGGGCCGCGCGATTCACCTCGAGGTAGATGGCGGGGTCGATCCGGTCACCGCTCGCCAGTGCGTTGACGCCGGGGCCGACGTGCTGGTCGCCGGTTCGGCCACTTTCAAGGGCGGTCCGGACCGCTACGCAGCGAACATCGCGGCGTTGAAGGGGCAAGAAGAGGTCCGCGCCTGATGGCCGACGCGGCGCTCGGCACGATCCGCGAGCGCGCCCCGGCCAAGGAGGCACGCGCGATACCGCTCGGCCGCGCGGAAGAGCTGCAGGCCCTGCCATCGACGGAAGATGCGCCCGGCGAAGTCATCGAGCCGGGCCGGGCACTCGCGATCGCCGACTTCGCGCCGCCTTCGCTCGGTGCCGGCGAAGCGCTGATCCGTCTGGCCTATCGGCTCGGCGTGTCCGGCACCACGCTGGTCCGCCCCTTCGGCAAGGCGGCCAAGCCCCGACTGCTCGGCACCGTCGACAGCCCTGTCGTGGGCGAGCGATCGGCAGGCGTGGCGCTGCGTGCAGGGCATTTCTTCGTGCATGGCGTGAAGGCACCCATCGCGCAGATGGATTTCTCGCCCGTCGCCACGCTCACGCCGCCGTTCGCCCGCACGATCCACGGCTTCACCTGGCTGCGCGACCTGGCCGCCTGCGCCCCGCGCGAGCAGTGCACGGGAACCGCGGAACGGGTTCTGTCGGCTTGGCTCGCCGCCAACCGCAAGCCCGGCAAGGGCGCGGCGTGGCAGGTCGAGAATGCGGGCCAGCGACTGCTCGGCTGGCTGGTCCACGCCCCGCTGATCCTGTCGGGCGATGCCAAGCTGCGCAGCCGGACATTGACCGCGATCAACGAGACAGCGCGCTGGCTCGACCGCAACGTGAGCAAAGCCCCCGATCGCTTGGGCGAGGTCGCCGGCTGGACCGCGATCGTCGCGGCCGGTCTGCTTCTGCCGGACGGCAAGCCCCGTCGGCTCTACGGCGAAGCGGGTCTGATCCGCGCACTGGGCGAACTCGTGGCCGACGATGGTGGTGTGCTTTCGCGCAGTCCGCTCGCGCAGATCGACGCCATCGTGCTGCTGGTAGAGCTCAAGGCCTGCTACCGCGCGGTGCGGCGCGATCCGCCAGCGGCGATCGAGGCCATGCTGGCGATGCTCGTCCCTCCGCTCCTCGGCCTCACTCATGGCGACGGTGGGCTGGGATCGTGGCAAGGCGCCGGCGCGGTCACGGCAGAGCGAATCGCCGCGCTCGTTTCGGCGAGCGGCGTGCGGACGCGCCCGCTCAAGGAAGCGCGCCAGTGGGGCTATCAGCGCGCCAGTGGAGGCAAGGCGGTGCTGCAGTTCGATGCAGCCCCGCCTCCCCTGGCTCGGCACGCGCGGTCGGGCTGCGCGTCGACCCTGGCCTTCGAATTCAGCCACGGACCGCAGCGATTGATCGTAAACTGCGGCGGCGCGGCGTTTGCAGGTGGGCAGGTTCCGGTACGGATCGAGCAGGGTCTGCGGGGAACCGCGGCGCATTCCACGCTGTCGCTCGCCGACGCCAATTCCACGGCGGTACTGCTCCATGGGAAGCTCGGCGCGGGGGTAGGCGAGGTCGAGATCGACCGCCGGGTCATGCGCCTAGATACCGGCGGCGCAACGCGGCTCGAAGCGAGCCACGACGGATACGCAAGCCGCCACGGCCTGGTCCATCGCCGTATCCTGATCCTGCGCGACGACGGCAGCGAACTGCGCGGCGAAGACCTGCTCGTTCCGGCGGGCAAGACCGCCAAACGCGGCAAGATCGGCTTCGCGCTACGCTTTCATATCGGCCCGGGAATCGATCTGGGGCTTTCCGAAGACAGGCTGGGAGCCGGCTTGGCCCTGCCCGACGGCAGTTACTGGCAGTTCCGCCTGGGTCAGGCCGGCGAGGGCGTGGAACTGTCCGTCGAAGAAAGCCTGTGGGTCGATGGCCAGGGCCGCCCGCATCCGATAGAGCAGATCGTGATTCAGGGGATGACCCCGAGGAGCGGCGGTAGCTTCGCCTGGCTCCTCAAGAAAATGGGATAGACCAACCGTGACTGACGTGACGATCAGGCGGGCGCTGCTTTCGGTGTCCGACAAGGAAGGACTTGTTTCGCTCGGCTCTACCCTTGCCGATGCGGGCGTCGAACTCGTGTCGACCGGGGGCACGGCCAAGGCTCTGCGCGACGCCGGGCTGACGGTGCGCGACGTGTCGGAACTCACAGGTTTCCCCGAAATGATGGACGGCCGGGTGAAGACCTTGCACCCGATGGTCCACGGTGGGCTGCTGGCGGTGCGCGACAATCCCGATCACGCCGCCGCGATGGAAGCGCACGAGATCGGTGCGATCGACCTGGTCGTGGTCAACCTCTACCCGTTCGAGGAAACCGTCGCGCGGGGCGCGACACGCGACGAGATCATCGAGAACATCGATATAGGCGGCCCGAGCATGGTCCGCTCGGCCGCGAAGAACCACGCCTACGTGACCATCGTGACCGATCCGGCCGATTACGGCGACCTGCTGGCCGAACTGGGCGCGCACGACGGTGCGACGACCCTCGCCTTCCGCAAGCGCATGGCCGCCAAGGCGTTCAGCGCGACCGCAGCCTACGACAGCATGATCAGCCAGTGGTTCGCCTTCGCCGACCAGCAGCAACTGTTCCCCGACCTGCTCTGCGTCAACGGTCGCCGTGTGAGCGAGCTGCGCTATGGCGAGAACCCGAATCAGAAGGCCGCGCTCTACACGCCGGTCGGCCCGCACGGCAAAGGCATCGCGCAGGCAGAGCAGCTGCAGGGCAAGGAGCTGTCCTACAACAACTACGCCGATGCCGACGCGGCGCTCGAACTCGTCGCCGAGTTTGCGGGACAGGAGCCCGCGGTGGTGATCGTCAAGCACGCCAACCCCTGCGGCGTCGCCCAGCGGCCGACCCTGCTCGAGGCCTGGCGCGAGGCACTTGCCTGCGACGACGTTTCGGCCTTTGGCGGGATCGTGGCGGTGAACGTGCCGCTCGACAGACCGACCGCCGAGGCAATCTGCGAGATCTTCACCGAGGTCGTCGTTGCCCCCGATGCCGACGCGGCGGCGCGCGAAGCTTTTGCCCGAAAAAAGAACCTGCGCCTGCTGTTGACCGGCGACCTGCCCGATCCGCGTCGCGGCGGGCTGGCGATCAAGCCGATTACCGGCGGACTGCTTGTGCAGACCCGCGACAACGGCGCCATTTTGGAAGCCGAATTGAAGGTTGTTACGCAGCGCACGCCGACCGAACAGGAACTCAAGGACTGCCTGTTCGCCTGGACCGTGGCGCGCCACGTGAAATCCAATGCGATCGTCTATGCCCGGGACGGGGTGACCGCCGGGATCGGCGCGGGACAGATGAATCGACGAGATTCGTCGCGCATCGCAGCGATGAAATCAGCGGAAGCGGCGACGAAATTCGGCTGGGACACGCCCCGGACGGTGGGGAGTGCCGTCGCATCGGATGCGTTCTTCCCTTTCGCCGACGGTTTGCTGGCAGCAGCCGAAGCGGGCGCGACCGCGGTGATCCAGCCGGGCGGGTCGATCCGCGACGACGAAGTCATCAAGGCCGCCGACGAAGCCGGGCTCGCGATGGTATTCACCGGGATGCGCCACTTCCGCCACTAGAGCGGTTTCCATCCATTCCGGTTCGCCCTGAGGGGGACTTTCGTTTTCCTACACGGCCGCGCCCTGCGATGTGTCTCGCCGTTCTTTGACACGTGCGGACAGCAGACGGGACGCGGCCGGGCCGGCCGCCATGGCCACTGCGACCTTTGGGACATTTCGCCGAATCGTGCAGGCGTGTCGGCTCAGCCCCGACGCAGCCATTTCCCTTCTCGCAGAATGGCGTGGGCGCAATTGTGGCCGGGTGCGCCGGTGACCCCGCCGCCGGGGTGTGCGCCCGATCCGCACAGCCACAGTCCCGGCACCGGCATCCGGTAGCTGCCCGCGCCCAGCGCCGGGCGTGCGGCCCAGAGCTGGTCGAGGCTCATCCGGCCATGGAAGATGTCGCCGCGCCACAGGCCGAACTTCGCCTCCAGCGCGCGGGGCGTGTGGACCTGCCGGTGCAGGATCAGGTCGCGGAAGCCCGGCGCGTGGCGTTCGACCGTGTCGAGCACCGCGTCGACCGCCGCGTCTTCGCGCCCTTCGGGCAGGTCGGGATCGACGTGCTGGCAGAACAGGCTGGCCACATGGCTGCCCGGAGGGGCGAGGTTCCGATCGACCAGGCTGTCATCGACGAGGCTGGGGATCAGCATCTCGACGATCGGCGCCTTGCTGAAGCCCTGCTCGCGCGCGTCGTGCCAGGCGCGGTCCATGTAATCGAGGCTGGGCGCGATCACGATTCCGGCCTTGAGGTAATCGTCGCCCGCCGGAGCATGACGGAACCGCGGCAATCCCGACAGCGCAAGGTTCATCCGCAGCGACCCCGATCCGCCGGCATACATCTGCATCGCCCGCGCGAAATCGTCCGGCAGCGCGGCGCGCGGCACGAGCCGATCGAACAGCGGCTTGGGCCCGAGGTTGGCGATCACCCGCCTGGCCCGCACCTCCTCGCCGCTCGCCAGCCGCAGACCGACCGCTTTCCCGCCATCGATCAGGACCCGGTCGACCGGCGCGCCCGTCACGATCTCGCCGCCCGCCTCGCGCACGGCCTCGGCCATCAGGCGGGTGATCGTCCCCATCCCGCCGGGCACGTGTCCCCACCCCCCTTTCTTGCCGTTCACCTCGCCGAACACGTGGTGCAGCAGCACGTATGCGCTACCCGCGGCGTCCGGCGAGGCATAGTTGCCGACGCACGCGTCGAAGCCGAACGCGGCCTTGACCGGTTCGCTCTCGAACCACGTATCGAGGACCTCGCGCGCGGACCGCGTGAACAGGGCGAGCACGTCGCCCTTGGCCGCCAGAGGCAGTCGCGCGACCTTGCGCGACTGCATGACCGCATCGAGCAGGGCCCGCGGGCCGCCGGCGGCATCGGGCGGTATCCGCAAGGCGAGATCGCGCAGGACCTCGGCCACCCCTTCCAGCATGGCGTAGTAACCGGGCAGCGCGTCGGCGTCCTTGCGCGAGAAGCGGGCGAACTCGGCCTGCGTCGCTTCGAGGCCGCCGCCCAGCACGAGGTGGCCGTCATCCAGCGGCAGGAAGTTCGACACCGGGCGCTCGATCACGCGGTAGCCGCGCCGCTCCAACTCCATGTCGGCGATGACCTTGGGCTGGAGCAGGCTGACGGTGTAGCTGGCGGTCGAATTGCGAAAGCCCGGCGCGAATTCCTCGGTCACCGCCGCCCCGCCGACCACGTCGCGTGCCTCGTACAACCGGACCTTCAGCCCGGCGCGGGCGAGGTAGTACGCACACACGAGCCCGTTGTGACCCGCACCGATAACCACCGCGTCGAGCATCCCGCCCCTTCCTGAACAGTGCGCAACCCGCGCATTAAGGCGGTTGCAATAGCGGCCCGTCTAACCATGTCCGGCAATCAGACGAAAGAAGACCACGCCATGGGCCTGTTCAAACCCGATCTCTATCGCAATTTCGCCATCGGTTTCGCGCTGGGCGCGGGCCTCGTCGTGTGGCAGATTGCCCCGAGCATGAATGCGGAACTCATCCCCCAGGCGCAGGCCGCACCGGTTTCGGCACCCGCAGACGCGCGGGCAAAGTGAACCGCGCTGCGCTGATCCTCGCCGTAGCAGGGTTCGCGCTTACCGCTTGCCAGCAGCCCGCCGTGGCCGGAGAGGCGGTCGTCGCCGCCCCCGCGCCGAAGCGCATCGCCGCCGAGAAGCCCGGACTCCGGACCGCTGTATTCGCGGGCGGATGCTTCTGGGGCGTGGAAGCGGTGTTCAGTCACATGAAGGGCGTCACGAGCGCCGTCAGCGGCTACCACGGCGGCACGGCCCGTTCGGCGACCTACGATCTCGTTTCGTCCGGCGTCACGGACCATGCGGAGGCGGTTCGGGTTACCTACGATCCCCGCGTCGTCCGCTACGACCAGTTGTTGCAGGTGTTCTTTTCGGTCGTCGCCGATCCCACGCTCAAGAACCGGCAGGGGCCCGACGTGGGCGCGCATTACCGCGCCGCGCTGGTCCCGCTGAACGATGAACAGCGCACCGTTGCCAGTGCGTACCTCAAGCAAATGGCCGCGTCGGGCAAATGGAAGCGACCCATCGTGACCGGGATCGAACGTGCACAGGCGTTCTACCCCGCCGAGACGTACCATCAGGATTTCGCGCAGAAGAATCCCCGCCATTCGTACATCGTGCGTTGGGACGCGCCCAAGGTCCGCGCGCTCAAGTCCATGTACCCGTCGCTATACAAGGCCAGCTTCACGCCGAACTGAGGGGCGAAGTCCCCCGGCGTCTGGCGCTGGCGCGCGGCAGGCATTACATACCTGCCATGGCCACCCAGCATCATCATCACGAACATTCGGGGCACGACCTTGCCCGCGCCGCGGAAACCGCGTTGATCGAGGCCGGCGAGCAGTGGACCGACTTGCGCGCCGACGTTTTCGACGCCCTGTCGACCCATGCCACGCCCGCCAGCGCTTACGACATCGCGGACGAGGTGTCGGCCAAGCGCGGCAAGCGCATCGCGCCCAACTCGATCTACCGCATCCTCGACCTGTTCGTGACCAACAACCTCGCCATGCGGGTCGAATCGTCCAACGCCTACCTCGCGAACAGCCACCCGGGTTGCCTTCACGACTGCATCTTCCTGGTCTGCGACGAATGCGGCGAGGCGACGCATATCGACAACGACGCCGTATCGAAGACCGTGCGCGCGCTTGCCGAGGCGGCCGATTTCAAGACCGAGCGCCCGGTGATCGAGATCCGCGGCCTCTGCGCCGAGTGCCGCTAGGTCGCGATTTCATCGATTGCTCATGGTTTCAATGGTGACCATTCATCGACAGCCCCGTCGGGCGTGTGTAGAGCGAACGTCATGAATTCGCATCCCGAGACGCCGCTGCTCGACACCGTCGACATACCCGCAGACCTCCGCAAGCTCGAACCGGGCCAGCTCCGCCAGCTGGCCGACGAGCTGCGGACCGAAATGATCAGTGCCGTGGGCACCACCGGCGGTCACCTCGGATCGGGGTTGGGCGTGGTCGAACTGACCGTCGCGATCCACTATGTGTTCGACACGCCGACCGACAAGCTGGTGTGGGACGTGGGCCACCAGGCCTATCCGCACAAGATCATCACCGGTCGCCGCGACCGCATCCGCACCCTGCGCCAGGGCGGCGGCCTGTCCGGCTTCACCAAGCGTTCGGAAAGCGAATACGACCCGTTCGGTGCGGCGCACTCCAGCACTTCGATCTCCGCCGCGCTCGGCTTTGCGATGGCCAACAAGCTGCAGGACCGTCCCGCCCGGGGCATCGCGGTGATCGGCGACGGCGCGATGAGCGCCGGCATGGCCTACGAGGCGATGAACAACGCCGAACAGGCCGGCAACCGCCTGGTCGTGATCCTCAACGACAACGACATGTCGATCGCGCCGCCGGTCGGCGGCCTCAGCGCCTACCTCGCGCGGATGGTCTCCTCGAGCGAGTACCTCGGTCTGCGCAGCCTGGCCTCCAAGCTTGCCAAGAAACTCAGCCGCCGGGTCCACCACGGCCTCGAAAAGGCCGAGGAATACACCCGCGGCATGGTGACCGGCGGCACGCTGTTCGAGGAGCTGGGCTTCTACTACGTCGGCCCGATCGACGGGCACAACCTGGACCACCTGGTCCCCGTGCTGGAGAACGTGCGCGACAGCGAACAGGGCCCGATCCTGGTCCATGTCGTTACCAAGAAGGGCAAAGGATACGCGCCCGCCGAAAACTCCGCCGACAAATACCACGGCGTACAGAAGTTCGACGTCATCACCGGCGAACAGAAGAAGAGCGCCGGGGGCCCGCCCGCCTATCAGAACGTATTCGGCGACACGCTCACCAAGCTGGCCGACACCGACCCGCGGATCTGCGCGATAACCGCCGCGATGCCCAGCGGCACAGGGGTCGACCGCTTCGCCAAGGCGCACCCCGCAAAAGCCTTCGACGTGGGCATCGCGGAACAGCACGCGGTGACCTTTGCCGCCGGTCTCGCCGCCGAGGGTATGCGCCCGTTCTGCGCGATCTATTCCACGTTCCTGCAGCGCGCGTTCGACCAAGTCGTGCACGACGTCGCGATCCAGAACCTGCCGGTGCGCTTCGCGATCGACCGTGCCGGGCTCGTCGGCGCGGACGGCTGCACGCACGCAGGGTCGTTCGACGTCACCTATCTTGCCACGCTGCCGAACATGGTGGTGATGGCCGCCGCAGACGAGGCCGAACTCGTCCACATGACCTACACCGCCGCGCAGTACGACGCGGGTCCGATCGCGTTCCGCTATCCGCGCGGCAACGGCACCGGGGTCGACCTGCCCGAAACGCCGCAGCTGCTTGAAATCGGCAAGGGCCGCGTGGTGCGTGAAGGCAGCAAGGTGGCGATCCTGTCGCTCGGCACCCGCCTCGCCGAAGCGATGAAGGCGGCCGACGCGCTCGAGGCCAAGGGGCTTTCGACGACGGTGGCCGACCTGCGCTTTGCCAAGCCGCTCGATACCGACCTCATCGACCGGCTGATGCGCACCCACGAAGTGGTCGTGACGGTGGAGGAAGCCGCGATTGGCGGCCTCGGCGCGCACGTGCTGACCCATGCCAGCGATGCGGGCCTGCTTGATGCAGGCCTCAAGATCCGCACCATGCGCCTGCCCGACCTGTTCCAGGACCACGACGATCCGGCGAAACAATACGACGAGGCCGGCCTTAACGCCCCGCAGATCGTCGATTGCGTGCTGAAGGCGCTGCGCCACAACAGCGCGGGTACCGACCAGCGGGTGGAAGAGGCGCGGGCCTGACCTAGCCTACCCAGCGCCACACGCCCGCCGGAACTCCGGCGGCGTGGATGTGGGACCAGGTGACGACGAACCATAGCGCGAGCGTGATCGCCCAAAGGACGAGTCCCGCGCCGGGGAGCTTGCCCCAGCGCGGCCAGTAGCTCGTCCTGGCTTCCCATGCCGTCCAGCCGGCACCCAGCAGCGCTTCCTTCTTGCGATCCTGCATGTGGGCGCCGACGAGGGCGAGGAACAGCACCGTGCCGGCCACGATCAGCGTCCGCACGCTCCACCACAGCACGATGTGCGACAGCGCCCACAGCGCGAAGCCCCACATCATCGGGTGGCGGGTGACCGCGAAGACGCCCGTCGGCTCTCGGGCGGCGGCGGCCATCGCGCCGGGGGCGGGAAGCGCCGGGTTGTTCCGCAGGGAGCCGAGGAACAGCAGCAGCGCGGGGACCGTAAGCAGGGTCGAGGCTATCCAGCCGATCTCGCCCGAACCCGGCAGGTCCGCCGTCGGGGCGCCTCGGAAAGCCAGGATCATCCACCCCAGTGTGGCGAAGGCGACCAGCGAATAGACCGGCAGGAAGCCCTTCTCGCCCAAACGCGCCACCAGCGGCGCACGCAGCGGGTGCGACAGGGCGAAGTGCGTGCCGACGAAGGCGAGCGAAGCGGCGGCGAGTTCGGCGATCGGGTCCACGGCAGGCCTCCTATGTGAACAGCGTCAACATAGGTATCAGATCGCAACCCGATTGCAAGCGCGCGCTAGTTCGGGGTTTCCCCGATGTCGAGCAGGCGCACGGTGAACAGCAAGGTCGCGCCGCCGGGAATGGGCCCCTTGCCCTTCATTCCGTACGCCGCCGGCGCGGGCGCGGCGATCTCGATCGTGTCGCCCACACCCATCTGCGGAATGGCGATCTTCCATGCCGGGATCAGGCGGCCTAGCGGGAAAGTAGCCGGTTCTCCCCCTTCCGAACTGTCGAACGCAGTGCCGTCGACGAAAGTCCCGGTGTAGTGGACCGTCACCACGTCATCGACCAGCGGACGCGGCCCGCTTCCGTCCCCCGCCACGCGGCGGAACAGGACGCCGTCTTCCAGCATCTGCCAGCCGGGCTGCGCAGCCCGCTCGGCGAGCGCGGCCTGTTGCGCGCTGACCCACGCCATGTCCTGGCTGCGATCGGGCGGGCTGTCGGCCGGCCCTTGCGCGACCGCCGCCGCTCCGGCGATCAACGCCAGCCCCAGCGCCAGCGTGGCACCGCTCTCTCCCGCAAGGCGCAGTTTCATCGGTTCGCTCCGATCACCAGTCGTAGGCCTTGGGAAGGTCGCTTTCGTCGAGATCGCGGTAGCGGTCGCCCAGGCGCTTCTGGTGACTTCCGCGCGGCTGTTCGACCCCGTCGATAAACACGCGCTCGGCCGCGCTCGATACCTCGAGCGGATCGCCGTCCCAGACGACGAGATCGCCCGCGGCACCGGCCTTCAGCACGCCGAAGCGATCACCGAACCCGGCGATCTCGGCCGGGATCGACGAGATCGCGGCGAACGCCTCACCCCACGACAGCCCGGTCGCGCCCGGCACCCTGGTGAGCGAGACGAGGTTGCCGGCGAACTGCATCAGGTTCTTGGGCTGCTCACCGGTAGTGCCGATCAGGCGCCCGAGCGCGACCTTGACCCCGGCGCGGACCATCCGGCCCACGTTGCTCTGGGTCGCGGCCAGCTGTTCGAAGCTCGACGGGAGATCGTCGACCGGGTCGGCGATCACCGGCACGTCGGCGGCGGCGATGTCGCTCGCCACCATCCAGCCCTCGCTCGCGCCGAGCAGCACCAGCTTCAGGCGCGGAAACTCGCCGCGCAGCGCCAGCACCGAACGAATGTCGGACGCGCGTTCGACCACGACGTAGAGCGGCTGGCTGCCGTTCACTACGGGCACCAGCGCCGCCGCGTCGAACCGCGTGAGCAGCACGTCGTCGCGCTCGGCACTATTGTCGACCAGCCGCGGATCGACCGGAATGTCGTCCCCGGTCTCGAGCGGCGCGTTGCGCCCGCCGCCGACGATCCGCGAATCGCTGCCGTACTGGCGCGATTCGCGCAGCGCGTTGCGCAGCAGGGCATGGGCGCTGACCCGGCTGCCGCCCGCGATCCGCGCGCCGGCCTCACCCAGCGTCACGATCTGGAACGCGCGCGGACGCACCACCATGTTGCCGTCCGCGCCGAGATCGACGATCGCCCCCTGGCCGCCGAAGATCGAGCCGGTGGGCGACGAATAGACGCTGGCCCGGGTAATCCCCGCCTCGCGTGCCACCGCCACGTGCTGCGAAGCCGGGTTGAGCGCGGGCGACACGTCGAGCGCGGCCCCGAACGGCGATCCGCGCGCCGAAGTATCGTTCGATTCGGACACGCCTTCGGAATCGGCGAGGCCGAGGTCGCTCACCGCGGCGAACACGCCGGGGGTGACCCATTTGCCCGTCCCGTCGATCGCCTGCACCCCGGCGGGCACGGCGACGCCGGATCCTGCGGCGACGACCTTGCCGCCGCGCACGACGACGGTCCCGCCGACCACCGGATCGCTGCCGTCACCGGTGGCGACGGTGGCGTTGGTGATGGCGAAATCCTGAGCCGCGAGCGGCGTCGACAGCGCGAGCAGCGCCGTCCCGATCAGCAGGCGGGCGCTCATTTCACGTCTCCTTCGCCGGGCTGGCCAAGCTCGAAGTCGCTCACCGGCCTGCGTTTGGGATCGTTCGCATCGTACATCAGCGCGCCGTCTATCCAGACTTTCTCGGGGCGGGAATAGACCGACAGCGGATCGCCGTTCCACAGCACCACGTCGGCCATCTTGCCCGGTTCCAGGCTGCCGGTCAGATCGGCGATACCCATCGCCTTGGCGGCGTTGAGCGTGAGCCAGCGGATCACCGTCTCGTCGGGAATCTCGATCCCGACGCGGCGCCCGGCGGCCTGCGCCTTGGCCGCTTCCTGGTTCAGCCGCTGGATGCCGTTCGCGTCGTCCGAGTGGATAACGACGCAGGCGCCCGCGTTCTGCAGGTAGGCCGCGTTTTCGGGAATGCCGTCGTAGCTTTCCATCTTGAAGCCGTACCAGTCGGCCCAGATGGCGCTGCACACGTCGTTCGCCTTGAGCAGATCCGCGATCTTGTAGCTTTCGACCGCGTGGTGGAAGGCGGCAACCTTGTAGCCCATCTCCTTCGCCATATCGAGGACGAGCGCCATCTCGTCGGCGCGGTAGCAATGGTTCTGGATCAGGATCTCGCCCGCGAGCACGCCTTTGAGCGTTTCGGTGGCGAGGTTGCGCTTCTTGCCGTCGTCGGCCTTCGCATCGAGCCAGGTCTGGCGATTGACCGCCAAGTTGCCCATCCGGGTCGAAGGCATCCGCCCCTTGCCGCCATAGACGCGCTTGGGATTCTCGCCGCAGGCCATCTTCATGCCATAGGGCGCGCCAGGGAACTTCATCCCCTGGATCGTGCGCGAGGCGACGTTCTTGAGCGTGACCGAACGCCCGCCCATGAGGTTGGCCGAGCCGGGCAGGATCTGCAGCGAGGTGATGCCCCCGTTCGCCAGCGCGCGGCTGAAGCCCGGGTCCTGCGGCCAGACCGAATGTTCGGCCCAGACTTCGGGTGTGGTCGGGTCGGTCGCCTCGTTGCCGTCCGAATGCGCGGACACGCCGGGCGAGGGATAGTCGCCGAGGTGCGAGTGGATGTCGATGATCCCCGGCGTCACGAACTTGCCGCTGCCGTCGACCCGCGTGTAGCCCGTCGGGATGGCGAGGTCGGCGCCGCCGATTGCGACCACCTTGCCGCCGTCGAACAGCACCGTTCCGCCCTCGATCCGCCCGCCGGCGCCGTCGAACACGGTCGCGCCGACGAGCGCGGTCGGCGCGCCGGGGTACGGACGGTAGGTGGAAGGATAAGGATCCTTGTTGATCGCCGTCGCCGCGCGCGTGCTGGCGGTATCGTTGGTCCCCTCGGTGGTGGAACAGGCCGCGAGTGCCAGTGCGCAGCTCGCGGTCAGCATCAGTCGAAACGTATTCATTGCGCCCCCGAAGACATTGCGGGGCGCAGGTTCTGCCCGCGCCCCGATTTCACCATTGCGTTGTCAGTTCGGCCGCGGGGCCGGATGGATTCCGGCGCCCTGCGGCTCGCCCGGCCCTTCGGCCTGGCCGGCAAGGTCGTCGCCGACAGTGTCGTCCTGCAGCGTGTCGATGTGCATCAGCTTCTTGATCAGCGGGCTGATCACCAGGACCACGACACCCACGCCGATCGCGAACCAGCCGACGGTCGAATAGACGTCGAGCACGACCTGCTTGCCGGCTTCCTCGCCCACGCCTTCCGCCCCGGTCGCCGCCGCGATCAGGCCGGCGGCGAAGTTGCCGGTGGCCGACGCGAAGAACCACACGCCCATGATCAGCGACGCCATGTGCGCCGGCGCCAGACGCGCCATCGCCGACAGGCCCACCGGGCTGAGGCAGAGCTCGCCAGTCGTGTGCAGCAGATAGATCAGGAAGATGAAGATCACCGGGGTCGGCACGTCGATGCCGACGGAGCTTGCGCCCCACACCAGCACGAGGAAGCCGAGGCCCACCTGGACCACCGCCAGGCCGAACTTAAACGGCGTCGACGGCTCGATGCCCTTGCGCCCCATCACCGTCCACATCGTGGCGAAGATCGGCGCGAGCAGGATGATGTAGATCGCGTTGATCGACTGGAATACCGATGCGGGAACTCCCCCGCGATCGACGTGCCGGTCGGTGAACAGGTTGAGGCTCGACCCGGCCTGTTCGAACAGTGCCCAAAACACGATCGAGGTGATGATCAGGAACAGCGCCGCAAGGATACGGTCACGCTCTTCCGCCGCCAACTTGAAGACCGCGGTAAACAGCACGTAGGCCACCAGCGCGCCGCCGAAAACGAGCAGCAACCAGCCGACCATGCTCTGGTACTGGATCGCCAGCCAGCACAGGCCGACCAACACGAGGCCGGCGCCGTACATCGACCATTCGGTCCCCTTGGCGAGAGGCTTGGGCGGCTCGCCCCGGCCAAGCAGCAGCGGCTTGCCCCAGACGAACACCACCAGGCCCATCAGCATGCCGATGCCGGCAAGGCCGAAGCCGTAGGACCAGCCATAGGTTTCGCCGATATAGCCGCACAGCAGCGAGCCGATCGCCGCGCCGAGGTTAATCCCCATGTAGAAGATGGTGTAGGCGCCGTCGCGGCGCACGTCGGTGCGCGGATAGAGCTGACCGACGATCACCGAGATGTTCGCCTTCAGGAAGCCCGAACCCACGATGATCAGCGCCAGCGCCAGCCAGAACACGTAGATCACCGGGTTGTCGGTGCTGCCGGCGGCCGGCTCTCCCTCGAACGCCATGAAGAAGTGGCCCAGCGTCAGCAGGACGGCGCCAAAGAGGACCGCCTTGCGCTGCCCCAGGTACCGATCGGCCAGGTAGCCGCCCACGACGGGGGTGATGTAGACCAGCGCGGTGTATGCACCGTAGATGAGGCCTGCCTCGCTGTCCGAGTACAGCCAGTGCTTGGTCAGGTAGAATATCAGCAGCGCCCGCATGCCGTAGTAGGAGAACCGCTCCCACATCTCGGCGAAGAAGAGCATGAACAACCCTTTCGGGTGCCCCAGGAAAGTGCCGGCGGAATCGCCGTGCGGTAACTGCTGTGTCGCCATGTGTATGGAACGCCCTCTGAACAACCCTGGCGCAGCCGGTCTTACGCCGGGATGCGCTGCTAGACGGCGCGCACCCTAGCGCCAGATGCGCGCATGTGAAGCTATTGTTTCAGCCGAAACCGCCTCGCGGCTGTGTTGCCGTGAACTTGACGCGCCGCGCTGTATTATGGCACTGACGCACCTCGGCGCGGATGCACGCGCCCGCGAGGAGTCCGATGAGCCAGCCCAGCCAACCCGTGTACCTGCGCCTGCGCGACATGATCGCCGCGGCGATCATCGAGGGGCGGTATGGAGAAGGCGACATGCTGCCATCTGTCCGCGCGTTCGCCGCCGAACAGGGCGCCAATCCGCTCACGGTCGCCAAGGCCTATCAGTTGTTCCAGAGCGAGGGCCTGGTCGAGGTGCAGCGCGGTGTCGGGATGTACGTCGTCTCCGGCGCGGCGGAGCGGCTTCGCAGCAGCGAGCGCACCCGCTTCATCGAAGAGGAATGGCCCGAGATCGCCGCGCGGATGAACCGGCTGGGGATCGATCCGGCTCACCTGCTCGAACGGGCCTGAGGGGCAACGTCCCGGATCGGGCCGCGGCACGAAAGCATTGCTCCATAACGGAGATTGCGCTCGCGACCGTGCTCTGGCAATCTATCTGGGAACACCCGGCTGGTCGCGCCGGGAACAGGGCGCGATCGTCGGAGGGCACCACAGTGATAAGATCGGAACTCCTGCAAGCCATCGCCAAGGAAAACCCCGAACTGCGCGCGGAAGAAGTCGAACAGGTGGTCGACATCTTCTTCGATGAAATCGGGAAGCGACTGGCCGAAGGTGGACGCGTGGAATTGCGGGGCTTCGGGGCTTTTTCGACCCGTGAGCGCGAAGCGCGCAAGGGTCGCAATCCGCGCACGGGCGAGGCGGTCGACGTGCCGGCGAAGAAGGTGCCCTATTTCAAGCCCGGCAAGGAAATGCGCCGCACGCTCAACGACGTGTGAGCCGACCGACCGATCCGATTATCGCAGCGGATTTGCCCGCACTGCCGCGCGGCGCTAGGGCCGCGGTGCGTGCGGGTGTGGCGGAACGGTAGACGCCGGGGACTTAAAATCCCCTGTCCCTTGGACGTGTGGGTTCGATTCCCACCACCCGCACCATCGCTTCGGCGCTCCTCCTGGCGCGCGCTGCCCCCGTTAAATTAACCTTCGCCCCTAACCCCGCAATCACACCTACCCGGGTAGCAGCAAGGTCGAGACCGTTTTTGGGCAGTACCAGCTGCGCGGCAGAAAGAGCCGCGGCCATTGGGGTTCGCAGATGGAGCACGGGCGTATCGAAATGCCGCACGAAGCGGCAACCGGCCTTACCGAGGATCGAAGCGCGCCGCGCTTCACCCTGCTGATTCGTGCAGCCAAGCTGATCGCGCCAACCGGAGAGTTCATCGCGGTCATCCGCGACGTCTCGGAAAGCGGCATTAGCCTGCGCGGCTTTCACACGCTGCCGGTGGGCCAGCCGCTGACGCTCGAATTGCGGACCGGCGAGCAGCACCGGGTCGAGCCCGTGTGGAGCCGTGGCCACGAGGCCGGCTATCGATTTGCCGAGACCGTCGATATCGTCCGCCTCGTCGCGGAAGCCGGTCGCTTTCCGAAGCGCCAGCTACGGTTGAACCTAACGTTCGGCGTCGAGCTTGCCTTCCTGGGCCGGAAAACGGCCGCCGAAGTGCGGAACATCTCCCAGCAAGGGGCCGGAATAACCTGCGCCGAGCGGCTGGCCATCCAGCAGCCCTTGCGGATCGTGTCCGGCCTCCTTCCGGAAATCCGCGCGAAAGTGCGTTGGCGCAAGGACGACGCCTACGGCCTGGCGTTCGACGACACCTTCGGCCTCGGCCAGCTCGCCGCATTTGCCGCCGGAGCGCAGGATCCCGCGCTGCTTGCCGTGCCGGGTCGCTCTGAGTTTGGCAGGCGCTGAGAGGCTCGGCTCGCCATCCAGCAGGCACACGGCACGTTTACTACTCGGTAACCACTTTCGTTCATTCCCGGATCGACTGAACCGGGGGGCAGGATGATCGACAATTCAAGCGAGCTGAGCGTGGACGTCGCCATCATCGGCGCGGGTCCCGCCGGCCTTACTGCCGGATACCTGCTGACCAAGGCGGGCAAGACGGTCGCGATCATCGAGAAGGACGAAACCTACGTCGGCGGCATCAGCCGCACCGTCCAGCACGAAGGCTACCGGTTCGACATCGGCGGGCACCGCTTCTTTTCCAAGTCGCAAGCCGTGGTCGATCTATGGAACGAGATCCTTCCGGACGATTTCATCCAGCGCCCGCGGATGAGCCGCATCTATTACGAGGGCAAATTCTACAGCTATCCCCTGCGCGCGTTCGAGGCGCTGCGGAACCTCGGCATCTGGCGTTCGGTCGCCTGCATGGCCAGCTATGCCTGGTCGAAGGTTTTTCCGGTGCGCGAAGTCAGGAGCTTCGAGGACTGGACCAGCAACCAGTTCGGCAAGCGGCTCTATTCGATCTTCTTCAAGACCTACACCGAGAAGGTGTGGGGGATGCCGTGCAACGAAATGAGCGCCGATTGGGCGGCCCAGCGCATCAAGGGATTGTCGCTCTGGGGCGCGGTTACCGACGGGCTGAAGCGCAGCCTCGGCCTAAACAGGCGGCCGAACGACGGGCAGGCGGTCAAGACCCTGCTCGAAACCTTCCGCTATCCCCGCCAGGGCCCCGGCATGATGTGGGACGCGGCGCGCGACAGGATCGTCGCGAGCGGGAACGGCACCGTGATCATGGGTCACGGACTCGAACAACTCGCCGCCGACGGGCAGGGTGGCTGGCGCATGACCGCCAGCGCCGCCAACGGCGACAAGGTCGTGGTGAAGGCCGCCCATGCGATCAGCAGCGCGCCGATGCGCGAACTTGCCGCGCGGCTCCATCCGCTGCCCGACACGACGCTGAACGCCGCGAACCTCAGGTACCGCGACTTCCTTACGGTCGCGCTGATGGTCGAGGGCGAAGACCTGTTCCCCGACAACTGGATCTACATTCACGACAGCAAGGTGAAAGTCGGCCGGGTCCAGAACTTCCGCTCGTGGTCGCCCGAAATGGTGCCCGACAAAAGCATGGCCTGCGTCGGCCTCGAATACTTCTGCTTCGAAGGCGACGGACTGTGGTCGATGGCCGACGAAGACCTTGTCGCGCTTTCGACGCGCGAAATGCAGATTCTCGGCCTGCTGGACCCCGCCAAGGTCAAGTGCGGCGCGGTGGTGCGCCAGGAAAAGGCCTATCCGGTCTACGACGAGACTTATGCCGCCAACGTCGCGGCAATGCGTTTCGAGCTGGAGGACAAGCACCCCTCGCTTCACCTCGTCGGGCGCAACGGCATGCATCGCTATAACAACCAGGACCACGCGATGATGACCGCCATGCTGACGGTCGAGAACATCATCGCCGGCCGCCGCGTGTTCGACACCTGGTGCGTCAACGAGGATGCCGAATACCACGAGGCGGGCAACGAGGGGGCCGAGAAGGCACTGCCGCTGAGGGAAACCGAGACGCTCTCGCCCGATCAGGCCGCCGCGCTGGCATCGGTCCGCGACGTCCCTCGGCGCATCGCACCCGGAACCAAGGCCGCCTGAAGGCAGGCCGGACAAGGAACGGTCGGACCCGCGATGAGCGACCTTGGGCAATCCTTAACCGAAATCGCGGATAACTTCCGCGGCGGATCGCACCTGCCGTGCGCGCTTGAGGCCCGAGCCCGGTGACTTCCAGGTTTATCAAGATCGTCGATATGCGCCTGGTCCGCTATGGCCTGGCGAGCGTCGGCGCGCTGGCGGTGGACCTGGGCAGCTTTCTTGCCCTGCTCGCACTGACGATCCCGGCGGCGATTGCCTCTGCCGTCGGCTACGCGCTTGGCATCGCCGCGCACTGGCTCCTGTCGAGCCGAGCCGTGTTTACCGATTCGGTTGCGGAGCGCGGCCACGGACGCAACAGGCAGAAGGCCTTGTTCGTCGCCTCGGCAGCAGCCGGCCTCGGCATCACGACAGCGATCGTCGGCGTCGGCGACTATTCCGGCGTCGACCCCCTGATCGCAAAGATGGTCGCGATCGCCGTCAGCTTCACGGTCACGTGGATGCTGCGCAACAAGGTGGTTTTCCGCCGGACGGATCGGCCGACATGAGCCTTTTCGTCGAAAGGCGGCGCCCGGCGCTTTCGCCCGATTTCCTGCTTCGGGTCCTGCTTGCCTGGGTCATGATCGCGGCCTTGCTGATCGTCACGAACCTCGCCTCCATCATCGCATACCGTTTTCCGGATCCGGACGACGCCCTCCGCCTGGTGCAGGTGCGCGACTTGCTGGGCGGCCAGGCTTGGTTCGACCTCGCACAGCACCGGGTCGATGCGCCTGGCGGCGGAGTCCCGATGCACTGGTCCCGCCTGGTCGACCTTCCGGTCGCCATCGTGATCCTGTCGCTTGGCTGGCTCATTGGACAGGGTCCGGCGGAGATGGTCGCACTGATCGGGATACCGATCCTGACATTCGGCATCGCGCTGCTCCTCGCCGGCCGCATCGCCTGGCGGCTCGTCGGCGACGAGGCCACCGGCTTCGCCTGCCTTGCAATGGCGCTGTCGGTCCCGGTCATCGAGCAGCTTCGCCCCATGCGGATCGACCACCACGGATGGCAGATCGTCTGCGCCCTCGCGGTGATGAATGCGCTCATGGCGCGGCGGCCGATCGTCGGCGGGTGGGTCGCGGGCGTCGTGATGGCGGTCTGGCTGTCGATCTCGATCGAGGGATTGCCGCTGGCCGCAGCCGTCTGCGGCGTAACGGCGCTGCGCTGGCTGCGCGACCGGCATGACAGCGCCTGGTTCGTCGGCACCCTTCAGGGGCTTGCAGCCGGTTCGGCGGTGCTGTTCGCACTGACTCGCGGCATGGCTAACCTTTCCCAGTACTGCGACGCTATCAGCCCTGCCCACATCGCCGCCTTTGCGGTCGGCGCGTGCGGCGCCACGATCATGGCACGGGTCGAGCCCCTGCCCCGCTTCGCGCAGATTTCGGGGTTTGCGATCGTCGCGGGGGTTACCTTCGCGACCCTGCAGGGCATTGCACCGGGATGCGCCGGCGATGCCTTCGCCAGCCTCGATCCCCTCGTCAGGACCTTCTGGTACAACGGCGTGAGCGAGGGGCTGCCGATCTGGCACCAGTCTCCCGGCGTGGCGCTGCAGATCGCTATCCCGCCGCTCGTCGCCCTGGTGGCGTGCCTGCAGCTTGCCGCCCGGAACGGCGCGTGGCTGCGCCGATGGTGGCTGGATTACGCGATCATCCTGTTCGCCGCGTTCGTCGTCTCTCTGTTCGTTGCGCGCGCAGGCGCCGTTGCCGGCGCGCTGGCAGCCGTCCCGCTCGGCTGGCGGATTCGCGAGTGGCTGCGCTCCGCGCGCAACTTGCGCCGACCCGGCCGGCGCGTGCTCGTCATGGCCGGCATCGCCCTTGCCCTCCTGCCCGCGATGCCGTTGACGCTGTTGTCGATGGCTCGCCCGGCCCAGGCCTCCAGTGGCGAATCGCCGATCCTGGCATCATCCTGCCGGATCGGGACTTCGGCGGATTTGCTGAACGAACTTCCGCGCGGCGAGATTTTCGCACCGTTCGATATCGGACCCGAATTGCTCCTCGAAACGGACCACACCGTCGTGGCTACGAGCCATCACCGGGGGGCGGATGCCATGCGGATGACGATCGCCGCATTCCTCGGCACCCCCGATGCCGCACACGAGGCGCTGAAGGCGCGCGGCACGCGGTATGTGGCGGTGTGCCCCAGCCTCAACGAGCCGACGCGATATCGCGCCGCAGCGCCCACCGGCTTCATGGCGCATCTGCTCGACGGTCGCGCCCCTGCGTGGCTCGAACCGGTGTCGGTCCCCGGAGACGGGCAGCTCAACATCTGGCGAATCCGCGACTGAACATTGGCGTCTGCGCTCGTCGGTCAAGGGGCGTCGCCCGTCGACCCCGCGATTGCCCTCGCCCGGCGCCGGGTCTATGGCCGAACCGGAACGCGCGCTTGCGCGGGGTGCCCTATGTGTGTAACACACTTCCGGGGTCTGCAGGGCAGGATTTATGAATTACGAAACGACCGTCATGGGCCACGAAGACGCCGCGCAATCGCTTGAAGGCACGGATGGGATCGTGGGCGTGCAGCCGAGCCGCAAGAAGAAGTGGGCTATCTTGGCCATCGTCGCCATGGTCGGCCTTGTCGTCGCGCTGTACATCTATGCCAAGAGCGGGGCAGACGCGCCGACGGGCGAGGATGAAAGCCAGGTTCCCGTGGTCACGGTGATCACTCCGGGCCGCGCCACCATTCCCGGCACGATCACTGCCAGCGGCTCGCTCGCCGCGCGGCGCACGTTGCCGGTGGGCTCGGTCGGCGAAGGCGGCCGCGTGGTGTCGGTATCGGTCGACCAGGGCGACTGGGTTCGCCAGGGCCAGGTGCTCGTGACGATCGACCGGTCGGTCCAGAATCAGCAGATCGAAGGCTCCCGCGCCCAGATCGGGGTCGCCCAGGCGGATCTCAACCTGGCGCAGGCCAACCTCGACCGCGCGCTCAAGCTCGTCGATCGCGGGTTCATCTCCAAGGCAGACGTCGATCGGCTGACCGCGACCCGCGATGCCGCGCGGGCACGAGTCAACGTGGCGCGCGCGACGCTGGGCGAGCTTCAGGCGCGCACGGCACGGCTCAATATCTACGCGCCCGCCTCCGGCCTCGTGCTGACGCGCAACGTAGAGCCTGGCCAGACGGTCGGCGGCGGCGCGACCCCCCTGTTCGAAATCGCGCAGGGCGGTGAGATGGAGTTGCTCGCACTGGTCGACGAAGCGCAGCTGTCGCGTCTTTCCGCCGGCAATGCCGCCGAAGTGACGCCGGTGGGCAGCGATCGCAAGTTCACCGGCCAGATCTGGCAGGTGTCGCCGACGATCGATCCGCAGACCCGGCAGGGCACGGCGCGCGTGGCGCTGAGCTACGCGCCCGAATTGCGCCCCGGCGGCTTTGCCAGCGCCACCATCAACAGCGGCACGATCGTCGCGCCGCTCCTGCCGGAAAGCGCCGTGCTGTCCGACGCCAACGGTTCGTATGTCTACGTCGTCGGCGCGGACAACAAGGCGGTCCGCCGCTCGGTCCAGACCGGGACGGTTACCGACCAGGGGATCGCCATCACCGGCGGGCTGACCGGCAACGAAAAGATCGTGCTGCGCGCCGGCGGCTTCCTCACCGAGGGCGAGACGGTTTCACCGCGCCTGCAGAAGAATTGACGGGCTTCGCACCATGAACTTCCGCAACATCTCGGCGTGGTCGATCCGGAACCCGGTGATTCCGCTGGTCCTGTTCACCGCGCTGCTGTTCGCGGGGCTGCTCAGCTTCGCGCGGATGGACGTGGTCAATAACCCGGACATCGAATTCCCGGGCGTACAGGTCAACATCTCGCAGCCCGGTGCCGCCCCGACCGAGATCGAGAACCAGATCACCCAGCGGGTCGAATCGTCGATTCGTTCGATCCAGGGCGTGCGGAACATCTCCTCGACCGCGAGCGAGGGCAATTCGAGCACGTTCGTCGAGTTCGAGGTCGGGACCGACGTCAACGCGGCGGTGTCCGAGGTCAAGAACGCGATCGACGCGACCCGCGGCAGCCTGCCCGACGGAATCCTCGAGCCGCGCATCAACAAGGCGCAGATCGCCGGCGGCTTCCTGGGCATCTTCGCGGTCGAAGCCGACGACATGACGATCGAACAGCTCAGCTGGTTCATCGACGATACCGTCGCCAAGCAACTGCTCTCGATCGAAGGCATGGCCGAAGTGAACCGCTTCGCCGGCGTCAACCGCGAGATCGAGGTCATCCTCGATCCGGCCCGGATGCAGTCGCTCGGCGTCACCGCAGGCCAGATCAACGGGCTGCTCCGCCAGTCCAACCTCGATGCGGCAGGCGGCATGGCCGAGGTCGGCGGCACCCGGCAATCGGTCCGCGTGCTGGGCAGCAGCGACACCGCCTACGAGCTGTCGCAGCGCCAGATCCGCGCGACCACCGGCGGCACCGTCAAGCTGGCCGACGTCGCGACCGTGCGGGACGGGTATTCGGAACGCACCTCGATCAGCAAGGTCGGCGGCAAGGAAGTCGTCAATTTCGGCATGTCGCGCGCACGCGGCGCGTCCGACGTGACCGTGTTCAACGACGCCAAGGAAGTCATCGCCAAGATCGAGGCGGAGAACCCCGGCATCCGCTTCATCCAGCTGTTCAACACGGTGAAGTACACCGAGGATCAGTACGAAAGCTCGATGGCCGCGATGATCGAGGGCGCGATCCTCGCCGTGGTCGTGGTGTTCTTCTTCCTGCGCGACTGGCGCGCCACGGTGATCAGCGCGATCGCAATTCCGCTGTCCGCCATCCCGACCTTCTGGTTCATGGACCTTCTGGGCTTCAACCTGAACCAGATGTCGCTGCTCGCGCTCGGCCTCGTCGCGGGCGTCCTCGTCGACGACGCGATCGTCGAGATCGAGAATATCGTCAGACACATGCGGATGGGCAAGTCGGCCTATCAGGCATCGATCGACGCGGCGGACGAGATCGGCCTTGCGGTCGTCGCGACCAGCTTCTGCATCGTCGCGGTCTTCCTGCCGGTCGGCCTGATGCCGGGCGTGACCGGGCAGTTCTTCCAGAACTTCGGCCTGACGGTCGTCGCGGCGGTGCTCATGAGCCTTGCCGTCGCCCGCATGATCACGCCTATGCTCGCGGCCTATTTCCTCGAAGCCAAGGGCCATGCCGAACACGGCGAGGGCCCGTGGATGGACCGCTATATGCGGGTCCTGGAATGGTCGCTCGACCGCAGCAAGATGCTCGCCGCCCGCGCCGGGCTGGCCGGTCCACGCCGCCGCTTCCTCTACATCCCCGGCCTGCTGATCCTCATGATCATGCTGCTGGGCGTATCGGCGTTCGGCGTCATGCAAAGCTATGGCCTGATCTCGGCGCTCCAGCTTCCGGAGACCGTCGCGAACCTCGTCACGTCGGACCGGAACTCGGCCCTGTTCACCGCGGTCGACCGCCCGATCGCATTCCTCCAGCTCATGCTTGCATGTGCGGCCGGCTTCATCGCGGCCTATCTTCTGTTCCAGCTTATCGGCTTCGTAATCCGGCGCTTCGGCGCGCGGATGCGCGACAACTGGCGCTACCTTGCCGCGCGCTTCCTCGATCACCGCGTGTGGATGATCGTGCTGGGCTATTTCTCGTTCCTGCTGACCGTGCTCCTGCTTACGAACACGCCTTTCCAGTTCGAGCCCGAGACCGATCAGGACAACACGCGGGTCGAGATCGAGATGGTGCCGGGAACCACGCTCGAGACCACCGAGCGCGTTTCCAACGAAGTGGCCGCGCTGATGGAGCGCCAGCCCGAGGTGGACCGCGCGCTGCAACGCGTGCGCGAAGGCGCCGCCACGCTCTACGTGAACCTGAAGCCCGACCGCGAGCGCAAATCGTTCGAGCTGGAGCGTGAGCTCGCGCCCGAACTGTCGCAAATCGCCGACGCCCGCGTCCGCTTCCAGTCGCAGGGCGGCCCCGGCGGACCCGACAGCGGACGCGACCTGACGATCATGCTCGCCGGCTCCAACCCCGAACTGCTGACCGAGACTGCGGGCAAGCTGGTCGAGGAAATGAAGCGCGTTCCGTCGATCGTCGCGCCGCGCATCACCGCCGACATCCCGCGTCCGGAAATCATCATCCGTCCGCGCGCGAACCTGGCCGCCGACCTCGGCGTGACGACCGTGGCCCTCAGCCAGGCCATCCGTGTCGCGACGATGGGCGAGATCGAGCAGAACGCAGCGAAGTTCTCGCTGTCCGATCGCCAGGTTCCGATCCGGGTCAAGCTGCCCAAGTCCTCGCGCCAGGATATCGACACGATCGCCAACCTGCCGGTGCAGACGGCCAGCGGCGCCTCGGTGCCGCTCGGCCGGATCGCGGACATTTCGTTCGGGTCGGGCCCCACCAGCATCCAGCGCTACAACCAGAACCGGCGCGTGTTCGTTGGCGCCGATCTTGCCGAAGGCGTGCTGCGTGGCAACGCGATGGAACAAGTCAATGCGCTGCCGACGCTACGCGACCTGCCGCAGGGCGTGATCCGCGACGTGGTGGGCCAGGACGAATTGCAGGCCGAACTGCTGACCAACTTCCAGATCGCGCTAGTCTCGGGCATCCTGCTCGTCTTCGCGACGCTGGTGCTCCTCTACAAGCGGTTGATGAGCCCGCTGGTCAACATGGGCTCGCTGCTGCTGGCACCATTGGGCGGGGCGTTCCTGGTCTACATCTTCGGCCAGCCGCTCTCGTTCCCGGTCCTCATCGGCATCCTGCTGCTGCTGGGCATCGTGTCGAAGAACTCGATCCTGCTGATCGACTTCGCGATCGAGGCGATGGAGGACGGCCAGCGCAAGTTCGAGGCGATCATGGACGCCGGGCACAAGCGCGCCCAGCCGATCGTGATGACCACCGTGGCGATGACCGCGGGCATGATCCCCACCGCGCTGTCGCTTTCGGGCGACGGGGCATGGCGCGCCCCGATGGGCACCGTCGTGATCGGCGGCCTGATCCTGTCCACCGTCCTGACTCTGCTGATCGTGCCGGCGGGCTTCAGCCTGGCCGACAGCCTCGAGAAGCGTGCCGGTCCGTGGCTGCGCCGCAAGTTCCTGACATGGGAGCCGGGTGAAGAGGATCGGCCCGCGGCACCACTGCCGGCCGAGTGACAAAAGGCCGAGTGTCAGCCGATCCGGCGCCCGCTAGTCCGCTAGCCGGCGAAACCCGCGTGCGCTTCCCGCGTTGGCAGCGCATGGGGGGCACACGAACATTACCCGACCGCGCGAAGACGATGCGCCGCAGCGCCACCGGCCTCTTGGTCGCGATGGCGGGGCTCTACGTGCTGGCGGGGCAGTATCTCGGCATCCATCCGGCGATCGGCTACGTCCGCGCTTTCGCCGAAGCGGCGATGGTGGGCGGCCTGGCCGACTGGTTCGCGGTGACCGCCCTGTTCCGCCGCCCGCTCGGGTTGCCGATCCCGCACACCGCGATCATTCCGGAGAACAAGGACCGCATCGCCGACACGATGGCATCGTTCCTGCAGGACAATTTCCTCACCCCCGCGGTCGTCGCGCGGCGGATGCAGGACATGAACCTGGCCAAGGCCGCGGGCGAATATCTGACCGCCCCGGCGAGCGGAGACACCGGCGCCCGGATCCGCGCAGGCGCTGGCGAGCTCGTCGCCGAATTTCTCGAATCGCTCGATCCCGATCGGCTCGGCACCCAGGTGCGCGGCGGCCTGAAGTCGCTGGCTGCGCGGGTCGAAGTCGCACCGCTTCTCGGCCAGCTTTTGACGGCGGCAGTGGCCGATCGCCGGCACATCCCGCTGATCGATTCGGCGATCCGCTGGGCCGGGCTGACGATCGAGGCGAACGAGACCCTTATCCGCAACATGATCCACGAAAAGGCCAACGGCCTCGTGCGGTGGACGGGGCTTGACGAAAAGCTCGCCAATTCGGTTCTCGACGGGCTCTACAAGCTGCTGGCGGAGGTGCTCGTCGATCCGAATCACCCGCTGCGCGATCGACTCGACGAAGGCCTCGCCCAGTTCGCGCACGACCTGCTGCACAATCCGGAGACGCAGGCGAAGATCGAGCGGATGAAGAACGAGCTGCTCGACAACCCGGTCGTCGGCAAATGGTGGCTCAGCGTGTGGGAGCGCTTACGTGGCGGGCTCATCAAGACCGCGCGCGAACCGGGCGGCGGCGGGCTGTCCGCGGGTTTTGCGGAAAGCATGGCCGAACTCGGCAAGGTGCTGCGCGACGACCCGCGCCTGCAGGTCCAGATCAACCGCTTCGCGCGGCGCACCGCGGTGGGCGTGGCGACCCGCTATGGCGGGCAAATCGTCCGCCTGGTTTCCGAGACCGTGCGCCGGTGGGACGCCCGGACCGTGACCGACCGGATCGAAAGCGCCGTGGGGCGCGACCTCCAGTTCATCCGGATGAACGGCACCCTCGTGGGCGGGCTCGTCGGCGTGACGATTCATGCGGCAGAGGCTGCTTTCTGAGCGCGCCGCTGCTCACGACCGAACGGCTCGAGCTGTGGCAGCCGACGATGGCCGACGAACCGCAAATGTTCGCGATCGTCTCTAACCCCGACACCCACCGTTACCTGGGCGGCATGGCGAACCGCGCGGACCACTTCACCCGCTTCCAGCGCGGCGGGGGAAGCTGGTTCCTCCACGGCTACGGCAGCTTCATGGTGCGCCTGAAGGGGTCGCAGGACCTGGTCGCCAACTGCGGCGTGTTTCACTCGTATCGTGGCCTGGGCGAGGATTTCGACGACAAGCCCGAAGCGGGATGGATCGTGGCCGCGGACCATGTCGGCAAGGGCATCGCCCGCGAGGCGATGGAGGCGGCGTTGACATGGTTCGACAGAATGCACGGCCCGCGCGAAGTGGTCTGCATGATCGAGCCGGGCAACGCGCCCTCGTTCGCGCTGGCGGGCAGGCTGGGTTTTGCGCCGACACGGCTGGCGAAGCTGCCCGACGGAGCGGAGGTCGAATTGTTCAGTCGCTAGTTGGGCAGTTCGAAACGGACCGACGAGCGCCAGAAAGACTTCATCGGCTGGCCGGCCGAATCGAGTGCGGGTTCGAAGCGGGCATTGCGCGAGATCTTGCTGCACACCACCCTGTCGAACTCCGCAGGGCGAGTGGACTGTTGAATCGAGCACTGGGTGACACGCCCTCGCTCGTCCACGTCGAGCCGGAAGTTCACCAGGCCCTGCGTCCTTGCCCGCATCAATTCGGCCGGATAGTCGCTCGGTCCAATCCAGTTTTGGGCATTGCCTTTGACAGCCACGCCCCTGCTGCGGCCCTTGTGCGCCGCGACGTCAATGCCCCAGTGGGTGAGGAGATCCTCGGTGCAGGCATTGAGCGCCTTCACCGGGTCATGCATCGATCCGAGCGCAAGTCGGCCGATCACGCGCTCTTTTTCAAGCATCTCGAACCAGGCGATAGGCTTGGCGGCAGCGGGGTCCATGGGAGGCTCCACCTTGCCACGGTCCTTGTCCGACAGGGTATTCCGATCGCGCTCGGGCTTCGGCAGCAGCGCTACCGAATTCGCCATCGCGCCCGACCCGAATTCACCCAACGGTGCGCCGATGAGGAGATCGGTCGGGACCGATGCACCACCGGGTCCGAAGCGGAAAGACGGCTGGCGTAATTTTTCCGTCGCGAAGTCTGGGCCCGCAATCTGGACGGTGTACGTGTCACCGGGTTCGTATTGTTCGAGATAGAAAATCGTCTCTCGCCCGGGTCCGCCGAACTGACGCACGATCCTGCAGTATCCGTCAGCGTAATCGAGTACCCACTTCGAACTGGGTTCCAATACGGGCGGCTCCGCCGCGGCGACTTGCGCCGATGCGAATGCCGCCGAGAGCATGATCAATCGACGATACATGGTGCGACCCCCTAATGCCTGTCAGCATAATTAAATGCCGATCGGGCGCAAGTCGAACCGCCGGTGGAGCACGGGCAATATTGCGGCGCCTCTCGACGCCGCAATCACAAACCTTGCCTACAGCTTGCCCGTCAGCTCCGGCACGATCTTGAACAGGTCGCCGACGAGGCCGATGTCCGCGACCTGGAAGATCGGGGCGTCCTCGTCCTTGTTGATCGCGATGATCGTCTTGGAATCCTTCATGCCCGCAAGGTGCTGGATCGCGCCCGAGATGCCGACCGCGATATAGACTTCCGGGGCGACGATCTTGCCGGTCTGACCGACCTGATAGTCGTTGGGCACGTAGCCCGCGTCCACCGCCGCGCGGCTGGCGCCGACGCCGGCGTTCAGCTTGTCGGCGAGCGGCAGGATGACTTCCTTGAAGGTGTCGGCGTCCTTGAGCGCACGGCCGCCCGAGACGATCACCTTGGCGCTGGTCAGTTCGGGGCGCTCGCTCTTGGCAAGCTCGCTACCCACGAAGCTCGACAAGCCCGAATCGCCGGTTGCCGCCACAGCCTCGACCGTGCCCGAACCGCCCTCGCTCGATGCCTTGTCGAAGGCGGTGCCGCGCACGGTGATGACGAGCTTGGGATCGCTCGATTCGACCGTGGCGATCGCGTTGCCGGCATAGATCGGGCGGGTGAAGGTCTTGTCGCCCTCGATCCCGATGATCTCGGAGATCTGCATCACGTCGAGCAGCGCAGCGACGCGGGGCGCGATGTTCTTGCCCGTGGTGGTCGCCGGCGCGAGAAACGCATCGTGGTGGCCCATAAGCTCGGCCACCAGCGGCGCGACGTTTTCGGGCAGCTGGTGCTCGTACGCGGCATCGTCGGCGAGGTGGACCTTGCCCACGCCCGCGATCTTCGCGGCGGCATCGGCCACGCCCGCGCAGCCCTTGCCTGCGACCAGCAGGTGCACTTCGCCGAGCTTGCCGGCGGCGGTGACCACGGCGAGCGTGGCATCCTTTACCGAAGCGTTGTCGTGTTCGACGAGAACGAGAGTCTTCATGGCAATCTATCCCTTATCGTCCAGGCCCGCTCACGCGATGCCGAGCGCCTTCATCTTGGCGACGAGTTCGTCGACGTCGGCGACTTTCACGCCCGCCTGGCGAACCGGCGGTTCGGCGACCTTGAGGGTCTTGAGGCGCGGCGCGATGTCGACGCCGAAATCGGCAGGCGTCTTGCTGTCGAGCGGCTTCGACTTCGCCTTCATGATGTTCGGCAGCGAGGCATAGCGCGGTTCGTTCAGGCGCAGGTCGGTCGTCACGATCGCGGGCATCGCCAGCTTGACCGTCTCGAGGCCGCCGTCGATCTCGCGCTTGACCACGACGTGATCGCCCTCGACCGCAACGGTGTTGGCGAACGTGCCCTGCGGCCGGCCCATCAGGGCGGCGAGCATCTGGCCGGTCTGGTTCGAATCGTCGTCGATCGCCTGCTTGCCCAGGATCACCAGGCCGGGGCTTTCCGCGTCTGCGATGCCCTTGAGGATCTTGGCGACCGCCAGCGGCTCGACCTCCACGCCGTCGTCGACCGCGACGTGGATCGCGCGGTCGGCGCCCATCGCCAGGCCGGTGCGCAGCGTCTCGGTCGCCTTGGCCGGGCCGATCGAGACCACGATGACCTCGGTCGCGGCACCCTTTTCCTTCAGGCGCAGCGCTTCCTCGACCGCGATCTCGTCGAACGGGTTCATGCTCATCTTGACGTTCGCAAGATCGACGCCGCTGCCGTCTGCCTTGACCCGCGGCTTCACGTTGTAGTCGATCACCCGCTTGACGGGGACGAGGATCTTCATGTGCTTCGCGCTCCTTCGTTCGTAGGTGGGACTCTAGATGCCCCTTACGTAAGCGTCAACCTCACGCCGCCTGCTTGACCTGGGCCACGATCTTGCGGGCCGCATCGCCCAGGTCGTCGGCCGCCACGATCGGGAGGCCCGAATTGGCGAGGATCGCCTGGCCCTGCTCGACATTGGTCCCTTCCAGTCGAACCACTAGGGGAACCGAGAGGTTCACGTCCTTCGCCGCCGCTACGATGCCGTCGGCGATCACGTCGCACTTCATGATCCCGCCGAAGATGTTGACGAGGATGCCCTCGACCGCCGGGTCCTTGAGGATGATCTTGAACGCCGCGGTCACCTTCTCGCGGCTCGCGCCGCCGCCCACGTCGAGGAAGTTCGCCGGGAAGGCGCCGTTGAGCTTGATGATGTCCATCGTCGCCATGGCCAGGCCCGCGCCGTTGACCATGCAGCCGATCGTGCCGTCGAGCTTGATGTAGGCAAGGTCGTACTCGCTGGCTTCGACTTCGGCCGGGTCTTCCTCGGTCTCGTCGCGAAGCGCCAGGATGTCGGGGTGGCGGTAGAGCGCGTTCGAATCGAAGCTCATCTTCGCGTCGAGCACCAGCAGCCGGTCGTCCTCGGTCACCACCAGCGGGTTGATCTCGAGCATCGAGCAATCGGTCGCCATGAAGGCGTCGTAAAGGTGGCGGGCCAGCTTCTGCGCCTGCTTGTTGAGGTCGCCGGTCAGCTTGAGCGCGAACGCGACCGCGCGACCGTGGTGCGGCTGGAAGCCCTGCGCCGGATCGACGGTGAAGGTGGTGATCAGCTCCGGCGTATCGTGAGCGACCGCCTCGATATCCATTCCGCCTTCGGTCGAGACGACGAAAGCGACACGGCCCGTGGCGCGGTCGACCAGCAGCGACAGGTAGAACTCCTTCGCGATATCTACGCCGTCGGTGACGTAAAGCCGGTTCACCTGCTTGCCCGCATCGCCGGTCTGGATCGTCACCAGCGTGTTGCCAAGCATCTCGCGCGCGTTGGCTTCGACCTCGTCCAGCGATTTCGCCAGCCGGACGCCGCCCTTGGCATCCGGGCCGAGCTCGGAAAACTTGCCCTTGCCGCGACCGCCAGCGTGGATCTGCGCCTTGACGACATAGAGCGGCCCGGGAAGCTTGCCGGCGGCGGCGACCGCCTCTTCGACGGTCAGCGCCGCGTGTCCTGCGGGGACGGGGACGCCGTGCTTGGCGAGGAGTTCCTTGGCCTGGTATTCGTGGATGTTCATCGCGGGGCGCAGCTTTCCGTGGCTGATGGGGATTCGAAGGGCGCCTAAGCATGGATCGGCGCGCTTGAAAAGGGCGCGGGCGCGGGCCAAGGGCCTGCGATGGCCGGTGCCCGATGATCGATGCCGCGCGTCTCGACGCGATCGTCCGCGAAGCGGGCAGGATCGCGCACGACATGTGGCCGGGTGCCGGTCACGCGCTCGATACCTGGGAAAAAGGGCCGAACAACCCGGTCTGCGCCGCCGACCTTGCGGTGGACGCCTTCCTCAAGCGCGAACTCGGCGCATTGCTGCCGGCGGCTGGGTGGCTGAGCGAAGAGACCGCGGACGATTTCACGCGCCTCGGCAAGCATCTCATCTGGCTGGTCGACCCCATCGACGGTACGCGCGATTTCATTCGCGGACGCAGCGGGTGGGCGGTGTCGGTCGCGCTCATAAGCGGCGGCCGGCCGCTGATCGGCTCGCTGGCCGCGCCCGCGCGCGGCGAGTTCTGGCACGCGATCGCCGGGCGGGGGTCATGGCGCAACGGCGAACGGCTCGTCGCCTCAGCGCGGCAGGACTTCCCCGGAGCGCGGGTACCGACCGATGCGCTGCCCAAGGAGGACCGGGACCTCGCCATCGTCGACAAGCCCAACTCTATCGCGCTGCGCGCAGCCATGGTCGCCGCGAACGAAGCGGACCTGCTGGCGACGCTGCGCTGGGGCTGGGAATGGGACATCGGAGCCGCCGCGCTGATCGCGCGCGAGGCGGGTGCCGCCACCACCGATGCCTTCGGACGCCCGCTGGCCTATAACAAGCGCGATCCCCGCGCCTTCGGCCTGCTGATCAGCGCACCGGGCATCCACGGACACGCGGTGGATCGTCTGGCCGACCGCGCGAAGGCGATCGCGGGGTAGGGATTTTCCCGGCTAGCGGGCCGGATGTTCATTGACGCCAGGTGCTCGCCGATCGCCGTGGCCTGCGCGATCCCCCTGTCCGTCAAAGGCGAATCGAGCCGCCCTTGGTAACGCCCTTCGGCATTCCATTAGGCTTCGCCGTGCCGGACGAGAAGGATTTCCCTCATCGCGAATCCGCAATCCAGGACGGCCACGACGCGCAAACAACCTTGCTCCCGCAGCACCTAAAAGGCCGGCCCCCTTGCGGAGACCGGCCTTTCGTGTGCGACCACTAGGTGTAACGCCTTAGTTCCGTGCGGCGTCGATTTCGGCCTGCGTAAGCGGAACGATCTTGATCTCGACCCGGCGATTCATCGGCTCGTTGACGTTGTCTCCGGTCGGGATCTTGAGCTGGGTTTCACCGAAGCCCATCCAGCGGATGCGCGACGAGCTGACGCCGCGGCTGATCAGGTAGTTCGACACCGCCTGCGCACGTTGTTCCGACAGGCGCTGGTTCGATGCGGACGAACCGACGGTGTCGGTGTGGCCGTAAACGTCGACCAGGCTGTTCGGATACTGCTGCAGGCTCGTCGCGACGCGGTCGAGCAGCGACTGGAAGCCGGGGCTTACCGAATAGCTGCCAGTGGCGAAGGTAACGCCGTCGGGCAGGTTGACGAGGATGGCACCGTCGACTTCGCTCACGTCGACGCCCGACCCTGCGGTCTGGTCGCGAAGCTCGCGGATCTGTTGGTCCATCCGGTAGCCGACCACGCCGCCGATCGCGCCGCCGCCAACTGCGCCGACGATACGACCGGTCTTGCCGCCGATCAGGCCGCCGAGAAGCGCACCGGCAGCTGCGCCGCCGAGGCCGCCGATCGCGGCGCGCGAAACCTTCTGCTCGCCGGTGTTGGGATCGGTGACGCACGCCGAGACGGTCAGCATCGAAAGCACGGCGAAACCGGCAGTAATCTTGCGCGAAATCTGCATGGAAATTCCCCTTTATTCTGGTTCGTTCAGCGCCGCCGACCTTGTCGATCGGCGCCGGAAGGCGAGCGCGCCCAACCCGCGCCTCGATCGCTGTAACGCCTTATCGCGGTGGCCGTTCCCGCTGGCACGCTGCGGCAAATGTGCTAGCGGACGCCCGGTGACACCTTTTCCCTATTCCGATCTGCTGATCATTGCCGCTCTGCTGTTGCTGAACGGCGTATTCGCGATGAGCGAACTGGCAATCGTTTCGGCCAAGCCTTCGCGCCTCAAGGCTGCCGCCGATCGGGGGAGCAACGCGGCCCGCGTGGCGCTGTCGCTTGCGGCCGACCCCGGCAAGTTCCTGTCCACCGTGCAGATCGGCATCACGCTCGTCGGGATCGTCGCGGGCGCCTATTCAGGGTCGAGCCTCGGCGGACCCGTAGGAGAGCGGCTCGAGGCGCTGGGCATCCCTGCGGAATACGCGCCCGAGGCCGGTTTCGCGCTGGTCATCGCGCTGACAACTTACGCCAGCGTCGTGGTGGGCGAGCTTGTGCCCAAACAGATCGCGTTGCGCGCCGCCGTGCCGATCGCGCTGATCGCCGCGCGCCCGATGGCGCTGCTCGCCCGGATCGCGCTGCCGATCGTGTGGCTGCTCGACAATTCCTCCGCGCTCCTGATCCGGCTGATGGGCGTGCGTCCGGCGGGCCAATCGAGCGTGACCGCCGAAGAACTGCACATGATCTTCACCGAAGCCACACATTCGGGCGTGATCGAAGCGGGGCAAAGCGAGATCCTGGCGGGTGTGGTTCGCCTCGCCGACCGCCCGGTTCGCGCGCTTATGACTCCGCGGACCGAACTCGACTGGCTCGACCTCCATGCGCCGGAAATCGACCTGCGCGCGCGGATCGACGCGAGCCCGCATTCGCTGCTGCCGGTCGCCGACGGGTCGCCCGACAGGATCGTCGGTGTGGTAAAGGTGCGCGAGGTGCTCGTGGTATTGCTCGCCGGGCGGCCGGTGGACCTCGCCAGTCTGATGAAGAAGCCCGAGGTCATTCCCGACCAGCTCGACGCCATGGACGCGCTGCGCACCCTGCAGCAGGCCGAAGTCGCGATGGCGATGGTCCACGACGAGTACGGCCACCTCGAAGGCATCGTCACCCCGGTCGACCTGCTCACCGCAATCGTCGGCAACTTCGCCTCCGACAGCGACCTGGGCGAGGCGCCCGCGATCGTCGAGCGCGACGACGGTACGCTGCTGATTTCCGGCGCGCTGCCGGTCGACGACATGGCCGAGCGGCTGTGCATCGACCTGCCCGAGGACCACGAGTTCGCCACGGCCGCGGGCTATGTCCTGTGGCACCTCAAGAAGCTGCCGGTCGAGGGCGAGAGCTTCATCGACCAAGGCTGGCGGATCGAGGTCGTCGACATGGACGGGCGCAAGATCGACAAGCTAATCGCTTCACGTTTGTGACCCCGCCTCCGCGGGGTCATCCTCGCGGCTGTTTCCTCCGCTACGCTTCGGAGCCGCTGCGGGCGGCCGGTCGGCCTTGCGGGCTACTGATCGTAGCCCGTTCTCTCGCGAGATTGACGTCGCTAGAGCACGGTCGGCGACCAGCCGACCGCAAGCGCGAACGCGCGCCCGCAGGTGCCGCGAAACGAAGTAAACCGATCAGCGCCGAGGACCGGACGCGCGGAGGCGGGTTCGGAAAAAAGGAAAGTGAGGCAGCTACCTGGCTTCAGCCAGGAATGACCGCCGAAGCGCCCTGTCCGTCGCCTTCGGGCGCGGCGATGATGTCGCGGGTCACGCGGCCCTTGGCGACCGTGTTGGTCTGCGGATCGCCGACCGCGGTGCGGATGCCCGGATCGGCCACGCCGGCGCGGTCGAGGGCACTGGTTTCCACCTGGCTGCGGGCGGCGGGACCGCCGAACAGCACGTCGAGCGCCTGCTCAGAAGCGGTGCCTTCGGTCGGGCGCGGCGCGCCGGGAGCGGGCGGGGTAAGCGAGAAATCGGGCGGAACCACCAGCGGCGCCTGGCGCTGCACGGCGAATTCGTCGGGCCGCTCGCGGTTGAGGATGCCGCCGTTGCCGCACCCGGCAAGAACGGTGGTGGCCAGAACGGTCAGGGGGACGAGGACGTTTCTGCGCATGGGTTAGCTCGATTCTGCGGTGTCAGGGGCCGTATCGACCGGTTCTTCGGGGGCCTTTTCGCTTACGAAAAGCGATCGGGCAAGGATGATAACGACGCCGATGGTGATTGCCGCATCGGCGATGTTGAAGATCAGGAACGGGCGGAAATCGCCGAAATGCAGGTCGAGGAAATCGACCACGTACCCATATTCGTAGCGATCCTTGATGTTGCCGAGCGCACCGCCGAGGATGAACGCCAGCGGGACGATGTCGGCGAGCTTTTTCTCGCGCACCATCCACACCGTCACCACCACCGCGATCACGGAAGTCAGCGCCACCAGCGCCCAGCGCATTTCCTGGCTGGTCGCGGTGAACATGCCCAGCGACACGCCGTAATTGTGCGTCAGAGTGAACTGGAAGATCGGCATGATGTAATGCGACTGGCCGAGCTGGAGCTGGAGCCCGTCGAGGATGTAGGTCTTGGTCGCCTGGTCGGCGATGAACAGAACCAGTGCGATGGCCAGACCGATCAGGCGATAGCGGGTCAGCACGCTCACGATGCCACCTCTTCGCCCACGACGTCATCGCAACGCGCGCAGAGCGCCCCGTCCTCGACGACTTCGGGCAGCAGCCGCCAGCAGCGGCCGCACTTGTGGTCGGATGTGCGGGTGACGGTCACGCCGTCCCCATCGCCCCGACGCACTGTCGCGGTGATGAACAGTTCGGCGAGGTCCGTGTCGGAATAGTCGTTCAGAACAGCGTCGATATCGGGGACCGTCACTTCGGCCTCCAAGCCCGATCGAATGATCTTATCTCGTCGCAATGGCTCAATCGCTTCAGTTACCTTCTCTCGAAGCTCACGAAGTGCGACCCACTTGAAGCGCATCTCCCGATCAAACGAGATGCTGGCAAGCTCCGGCCACTCCAGCAAATGCACGCTGCCCGCATCCGGGAAGCGCGTGCCCCAGACCTCTTCCGAGGTGAACACCAGCACCGGCGCGGCATAGCGGACGAGCGCGTGGAACAGCGTGTCGAACACCGTGCGCACCGCGCGGCGCTTCGTGCTCTCGGGCGCATCGCAGTAGAGCGAGTCCTTGCGGATATCGAAGTAGAAGGCCGACAGGTCCTCGTTGCAGAAGTCGATCAACGTGCGGACGTAGGTGTTGAAGTCGTACGTCTCGGCCGCCTGCCGCAGCGAGGCGTCCACCTCGCCCAGAAGCGCGAGGACGTATTGCTCCAGTTCGGGCATCTCGCCCACCGGCAGCCGCTCGGCCTCGTCGAACCCGTCGAGCGCGCCCAGCAGGTAGCGGAAAGTGTTGCGCAGCTTGCGGTACTGGTCGGCGACGCCCTTCAGGATCTCGTCGCCGATGCGGTGATCCTCGGTGAAATCGACCGAGAGCGCCCACAGCCGGATGATGTCCGCGCCGTAGGTTTCCATGACCTTGTTGGGGTCGACCGTGTTGCCGAGCGACTTCGACATCTTCATGCCCTTGGCGTCCATCGTGAAGCCGTGGGTGAGGATGCGGTCATAGGGCGCGCGGCCGCGGGTGGCGCACGATTCGAGCAAGCTCGACTGGAACCAGCCGCGATGCTGGTCTGACCCTTCGACATATATGTCGGCAGGCCACGACAGGTCGGGCCAGCGCTCGCGGTCTTCGAGCACATAGGCGTGGCTGGTGCCGGAATCGAACCAAACGTCGAGAATGTCGGTGACCGGTTCCCATTCGTCGGGGTCGTAACCATCGCCGAGGAAGCCGAGCGCCGTATCGGGCGTCCACGCATCGATGCCCTGTTCGCGCACCGCTGCGACGATGCGGGTGTTCACCGCCTCGTCCACCAGGTAGTCGCCGGTCTTGCGGTTGACGAACAGCGTGATCGGCACGCCCCAGGCGCGCTGCCGGCTGAGCACCCAGTCGGGGCGGCCCGCGACCATCGAACCGATGCGGTTGCGGCCCTTGTCGGGGGTGAACTGCACCCGCTCGATCTCGGCGAGGGCGATTTCGCGCAAGGTCGGCGCGGCGCACAGGGTCTCGTCCGCCGGGTCGATCGCGCCGCCTTCGCCTTCCCACCGCTTTTCGTCGCGCGTCTTGGGCGAGATGTGGGTGAGCGGCTTGTCCATCGGCACGAACCACTGCGGGGTGCAGCGGAAGATGACCTTGGCCTTCGAGCGCCACGAGTGCGGGTAGGAGTGCCTGTAGTCCGCGCTCGCCGCGAGCAGCGCGCCCGCTTCGCGCAAGTCCGAACAGATCGGCCCTTCGGGCGCGTTGAACTTGGGATTGATCACCGAGCCCTGCCCGCCGAGCCAGTCCCAGTCCTCGCGATACTTGCCGTCGCCCTCGACCGCGAACTTGGGGTTCAGGCCGTTGGCCTTGCACAGCTCGAAGTCGTCCTCGCCGTGATCGGGTGCCATGTGGACCAGCCCGGTGCCGGTGTCGGTGGTGACGAACTCGCCCGGCAGGAACGGGCGGGGTTCAGCGAAGAAACCGCCGAGGTGGTGCATCGGGTGGCGGGCGATGGTGCCTGAAACTGCGGATCCTTGGATTGTCGCGACCTCCCGCAGATGCACTCTAGGACGTTTGCCATCTTTGAGATCGGCAAATTTGGTATCGAGGCGTTCTTGGACGCTCTTGAGCAATTCCTTCGCGATAAGCAGGTTTTTGCCTTCCCATGACTGAAAGGGATGGCTTCCTAATGAGTCAGATAGGTCTGCATCGCCTACGGTCGATTCACCGATCCAGACCTTGGCCAAAACATACTCGACCTCGGGCCCATAGGCGATCGCCTGGTTCACCGGGATCGTCCACGGCGTGGTCGTCCAGATCACCGCGTGCGCACCGACCAGTTCGGGGATCGGGCTCCCGACGATCTCGAACGCCACGTCGATCTGGGTCGAGACGATATCCTCGTACTCGACCTCGGCCTCGGCCAGCGCGGTCTTTTCGACCGGGGACCACATCACCGGCTTGGCTCCGCGGTATAGCTGGCCGCTGGTCGCGAACTTGAGCAGTTCGGCGACGATCGTCGCCTCGCTCTCGGGCTGCATGGTCAGGTAGGGATTGTCCCAGTCGGCCATCACGCCAAGGCGCTTCAGCTGCTCGCGCTGCACGTCGACCCAGTGCTGCGCATAGGCGCGGCACTCGGCGCGGAATTCGAGCAGGGGCACGTCGTCCTTGTCGCGCTTGGCCTTGCGGTACTGTTCCTCGACCTTCCACTCGATCGGCAACCCGTGGCAGTCCCACCCCGGCACGTAGGGCGCGTTCTTGCCGAGCAGGTTCTGCGTGCGGCAGACCATGTCCTTGATCGTGTGGTTCAGCGCGTGGCCGATGTGCATGTCGCCGTTCGCGTAGGGCGGGCCGTCATGGTACATGAAGGTCTCGCGGCCCCGCCGCGCATCGCGCAACTGCTCGTAGAGCTTGTCCGCCTCCCACTTCGCCGCAATCCCCGGCTCCTTCTGCGGCAGGCCGGCCTTCATCGGAAAGTCGGTCTTCGGCAGGAAGACGGTGTCGCGGTAATCGCGCTGGGGCTTGGTATCGGCGTCGCTCATGGCGAAAGGGCCGCTAGCGGAAGGCGGCGCCATAGGGAAGGTTTTGGTTTAGCCGAGCAACCGCCGCGACTCGTCGCAGTCCTGCGCCATCTGCGCCTGAAGCTCCTCGAGCGAATCGAACTTCGCCTCGGGCCGGAGGAAGTGATGGAATGCGACCTCGATTTCCTGCCCGTAGAGATCGCCGTCGAAATCGAAGAAATAGGGCTCCAGCAGTTCCTTGGGCGGATCGAATGTCGGGCGGATGCCGATGTTGGCCGCGCCCTTCAGTTCCAGCCCGGTGCCGAGCACCCTGCCCGTCACCGCGTAGATGCCGTAACGCGGGCGGAGATATCCCTCGATCGGCAGGTTGGCGGTGGGATAGCCGATCGTGCGGCCCAGCTTGTCGCCGTGCTGCACCACCCCGCGGATCGCGAACGGGCGGGTCAGCAGCCGGGTGGCGGTGGCGCAGTCGCCCTCCTGCAGAGCGTGGCGGATGCGCGAGGACGAGACCGGCTCACCCCCGTCCATCACCGGCGCCACGGTGCGCGCCTCGATCCCGACCTCCGCTCCCAGTGCGCGCAGGACGAACAGATTGCCCCCGCGCCCCCTGCCGAACGTGAAATCCTCGCCCGTCACCACGCCCGCGGCGCCCATCCGCTCGTGCAGCAGGACGCGCACGAAGTCCTCCGCCGAGGTGCCCGCCAACGCAGAGTCGAAGTGAAACACCATCATCGCTGTCGCCCCGGCGGCGAGGTAGAGTTCCTGCCGCTGTTCAAGCGTGGTCAACCGGAACGGCGCGGCATCGGGCTTGAAGTGGCGCACCGGGTGCGGGTCGAAGGTGGCAACGATGCTCGGCCGGCCCTGCTCGCGCGCCCAGCGGATCGCCTCGCCCGCAACCGCCTGGTGGCCCAGGTGGAACCCGTCGAAATTGCCGAGCGCGATGACCGCGCCGCGCAGCGAGTCGGGCATCGGGTCGCGGTGGTCGAGCCACCTCATGCTGCGCGCTCCAGCGTCACGAAGCTGAATGCCGGGGTTTCGCCATCAGCGGCGTGATCCTCGCGAGCGCTCTCCCGCCATTCGGGACCGAAGGGCGGGACGCGAGCATCGCCGTCCACCTCGGCATGAACCTCGGTCAGTTCGATGCGCGTGGTGTGCGGGAGCATCAGGCGATAGACCTCCGCTCCGCCCACGATCGACACGCGACCCTCCCCCGCAAGCGCCAGTGCCGCGTCAGCCGAGTGGGCGACTTCGGCCCCATCGGCGCGCCACTTCGGACCGCGGGTAAGAACGATGTGGCGACGTCCCGGGAGCAGGCCGGGAAGGCTTTCGAAGGTCTTGCGGCCCATTATCATCGGCGTGCCCATCGTCAGCGCCTTGAAACGCTTGAGGTCCGCCGGAAGGCGCCAGGGCAGCGCGCCGTCGCGCCCGATCACCCCCCCTTTCGCCCGCGCCAGGATGGCGACGACTTCGCGTGCCATCACTTGATCCAGGTGCGGGTGACGTGGCCCATCTTGCGCCCTTCGCGCGCCTCGGACTTGCCGTAGAGGTGCAGATGCGCCGCAGGATCCGAGAGCACCGAATGGGCAGCCGAGACATCGCCGATGAGATTGTCCATCTCGGCGCGCGTCACGATCGTGGAGGTGTCGCCCAGCGGCAATCCGGCGACCGCGCGGATGTGATTTTCGAACTGGCTCGTCGCCGCACCCTCGATCGTCCAGTGGCCCGAGTTGTGGACCCGCGGGGCCATCTCGTTGAACACGGGACCGTTGTCGGTGGCGAAAAATTCGGCGGTCATTACTCCGACATAGCCGAGCGCATCGGCTATCCGGAGCGAAAGTCCGCGTGCCTCATCGACCTGTGCAGCGACCACCGGCGAGGGCGGCCAGCGCGTGAGCGACAGGATACCGCCGTCGTGACGGTTCTCGGTCGAATCCCAGAACCGCACCTCGCCCGTCGCCGACCGCACCAGGATAACCGAGAACTCGGCAGCGAACTGGACCCAGCCTTCGTACACGCAGGCTGCCTGGGGCAGGCGCACCGCCTGGGCATCGCGCACCGACGCGATGCGCCACTGGCCTTTCCCGTCGTATCCGTCGCGTGCTGTCTTGAGGACTCCCGGCGTGCCGATCCGCTCGATCGCACGGGCAAGATCGTCGGCCGAATCGACCGGCGCATAGGGCGCGGGGCGCCCGCCGAGATTCTCGACGAAGCGCTTTTCCTTCACGCGGTCCTGCGCTGTTTCCAGGGCACGGAGGCCGGGCGCGATCCGGTCGGCCAGGAACTGCAGCGGCGCGGTGGGGACGTTTTCCCACTCGAAGGTGATCGCATCGCACGCCTCGGCGAACCGTCCCAGCGCGAGAGGATCGGTGAAGGGAGCGACGGTGACTTCGGCCGCCACCTCGGCAGCCACGCTGTCGCGCTCGGGCGTGTAGATGTGGCAGCGATAGCCCAGGGGGGCCGCGGCAAGCGCGAGCATGCGGCCGAGCTGGCCGCCGCCGAGGATGCCGATCGTGCCCCCGACCTCTACCGTGCGGCTCGGCGGCATCAGTCCTCCGGCACCTCGCCCACCGCAGCCGTGCGCGCGGCGCGCCAGTCCTGCAGACGCTGCGACAGCGCCTCGTCCGACAGGGCGAGGATTGCGGCTGCGAGCAGCCCCGCGTTGGTCGCCCCCGCCTCGCCGATCGCGAGCGTCCCCGTGGGCACTCCGGCGGGCATCTGTACGATCGAAAGCAGGCTATCGAGGCCCTTGAGGGCCTTCGATTTCACTGGCACGCCGAGCACCGGCAGGTGGGTAAGAGCGGCGATCATGCCGGGCAGGTGCGCCGCCCCGCCCGCGCCCGCGATCACGACCTTGAAGCCTTCGTTTGCCGCGCCCTTGCCGAATGCATGGAGCCGATCGGGGGTACGGTGCGCCGAAACGATCCGCGCCTCGTGGCTGACGCCGAGTTCGTCGAGCACTTCGGCGGCGCAGCGCATCGTCTGCCAGTCCGACTGGCTGCCCATCACGATAGCGACGTCCGCCCCCGATTTCGTCATGGCGTCAGGTGTCCTTGAGGTAGCGCCGCTCGCCGGGCGTCATCGCGGCATCGAAATGGTAGAAGATCGGCTGGCCGGTGGGAATCTCGAGACCGGCGATGTCCTCGTCGGAAATGCCCGACAGGTGCTTGACCAGCGCCCGCAGCGAATTGCCGTGCGCCGCGACGATCACCGTCTCGCCCGCGGCAAGCCGGGGCGCGATCGCGCTTTCCCAGTAGGGCAGCACGCGGTCGATGGTCAGCTTCAGGCTTTCTGCGCGCGGCACCGCGATCCCGGCATAACGCGGGTCGGCGGACAGGTCGAAGGGGCTTCCCGCCTCGATGTCGGGCGGCGGCACGTCGAAGCTGCGGCGCCAGACGTGAACCTGTTCGTCGCCGTGGCGAGCAGCCGTCTCGGCCTTGTCGAGCCCGGTCAGGCCGCCGTAGTGCCGCTCGTTGAGCCGCCAGTCCTTGGTTTCGGGAATCCACAGGCGCCCGCACGCTTCGAGCACGAGATGCAGCGTCTTGATCGCGCGGGTCTGCATTGACGTGAAGGCGACGGTCGGCAGGACGCCTTTCTCGGCAAGCAGCGCCCCGGCCGCGAGGGCTTCTTCCACGCCTTTGTCGGTCAGATCGATGTCCCACCAGCCGGTGAAGCGGTTTTCCAGGTTCCACTGGCTCTGGCCGTGGCGAATGAGGATCAGCGTGGACAAGCGCTCGGCTCCATGGTCGCGGGAGCACCCGCCCCTAGCCTCGGTCCCCGTCTTTGGGAAGGCCGGCATTGTCGGGCAACGGCTTTTCCGTATCGCCGGCGCGTGCCGCGATCTCGCGCGACTGCGCCTTGCGGCGGCGCAGGTTCTCGCGCAGCTTCATGGCAAGGCGTTCCTCGCGCGTCGTTCCATCGGTCGAGCCGGTCATCGACGATACGCTTGCTACGCCCTGCAATGCTTGACAAGGGCGGGCTGCACTGTAAGGCGCGCCCGCTCCCGCCGCCGGCCCTAAACCGCGCCGGGACAGCTCGATGGTTCAAGCTGCTGTAGCTCAGTGGTAGAGCACACCCTTGGTAAGGGTGAGGCCGAGAGTTCAATCCTCTCCAGCAGCACCATCGATTTCCCTTGCTACCGCCAGCCGTGTTAGCCAGATAAGGCACCATGGGCGATACGGGGCAGGGCATCATCACCGAAGAGCGGGCGCTGACCCCGCTCGATCCTGCGCATATCAAGATGTTGCGATTGCAGGCCGCGATCGCCGCGGTACCGTTCGCGATCGGGTCGCTGGTGCTCGAATCGGCAAATCTGCTGCCGATGGGCGCGTTCTTCGTGCCGTTCGTTCTCGCGGCTGCCTGGCTGATCGCACGCGTTCCGTTGCGACGGCATGCGGCGCGCGGATACGATCTGGGCGCAGACCGGCTGCGGGTGGTCCGCGGCCTGCTGTTCCGGTCGGATACCGTCGTCCCCTTCGGCCGGGTCCAGCACATCGACGTGACGCAGGGTCCCCTCGAACGCATGTTCGGGCTGGCGACGCTGGTCGTCCACACGGCGGGTACCCACAATGCCAGCGTCGCGCTGCCGGGCCTAGCGCAGGCCGACGCGGCTTCGATGCGCGAATCGATCCGCGCCCACATCAAACGCGAGACGCTGTGAGCGACGTGCCGGAAGGTGCGCAGCCGGAGGCGACCGCCGACGGACCGCGCCGCACCGCGCCCCTCGGCATCGTGGTCGGCGCGCTGGGCGACATCCGCAAGTCGGTTATCCCCGCGATTGCAGGCGCATACGGACTGCGCGATCAATTCTCCGGCCTCGGCATGATCGCCGGGGTGGCGGTGCTCGCCGTCGCCATCGGCATCGCGGTCGCCGTCGTGCGGTGGCTACGCACGACCTACACCGTCGGCGCGGAGGACATCCGGCTGGAAGCCGGCGTGCTCAGCCGCACGGCGCGCGCGGTGCCTTACGAGCGGATCCAGGACGTCAGCCTGGAGCAGCCTCTCCTCGCCCGCGCACTCGGCCTTGCGCAGGTCCGATTCGAAACGGGCGCCGGCGGCGGCGACGAGATTGCACTGGCCTATCTTCCGCTCGCCGAGGGAGAGCGCCTTCGCGAGCTCGTGCGTGAGCGCAAGGACGACGATATAGCCGAAGACGCGGCGCTGGTCCCGGCAGCGGAGGCAGCCGCGGGCGAGGTCCTGTTCGCCATGCCGCCGCGCCGACTGGCGACCTTCGGGCTGTTCGAGTTCTCGCTCGCCGCGTTCGCGGTCGCAGCAGGCGCGGCGCAGCAGTTCGACGAATTCCTGCCCATCGACATCTGGGACGGCGACACGTGGCGCGAGCTGCTGGGCGCCAATGCCGACCGGGTCGCTGCGCTTGGGCCCCTGGCGCAAGCGGCCGCGATCGCGGCGGCGATAGGCTCGCTCATGGTCATCGGCTTTGCGACCGGCCTTGCACGAACATTCACCCGCGACTGGGGCTTCATGCTGACGCGGACCGCCAAAGGTTTTCGCCGCCAGCGCGGGCTCTTCACGAAGACGGACGTCGTCATGCCGGCTCACCGCGTGCAGGCGATCGCGATCCGCACGCGCCTGCTACGAAGGTTGTTCGGTTGGCACGGACTGAAGTTCGTCAGCCTTGCCCAGGATGCCGGCTCGGGCAGCCACGTCGTCGCCCCGTTCGCCAGGCTGGACGAGATCGCCCCCATTGCCAGTGCCGCAGGATTCGCGCTGCCCGGCGACGGCATCGAATGGCGCCGCCCCGCAACCCGCGCTTTCGTCGATGGTGCGGTAGTCGGATCGCTGGTGCCGATCGTCATTGCAGTCGGCCTGCTGTTCTCCCCTGCTCCGCTGGCCGCCGCGCTGCCGCTGCTCGCCCTGCCGGTGATCGCGTTGGGCCAGTATTTCCGCTGGCGCCGCGCACGGCACGCCATCGACGCGAGGCAGATCTACGCGAGACAGGGCTGGCTCGCCCCCAGCATCGACATCGCGAACCGGGTCAAGCTGCAATCGGTCGAGATCGCGCAGGGACCTTTGGCGCGGCGAGGGAATTACGCCACACTGCGACTGGGCCTCGCCGGAGGAACGCTGTCGTTCGAAGCGGTTCCGCTGAGCGATGCGCGCCGCATCCGCGCGGCCGTGCTGGACAGTATCACCGGGGTCGACTTTTCGCGGCTCAACTCGGGGTAGGAGCCAGCAGGTCTGCCCATTCGGGATGGCGACGGAACTGCGCCTCCACGTACGAACACTGCGGCACGATCTTGAAGCCGTCTTCACGGGCATCGCGAACCAGGGCATCGACCAGCGCCGCCGCTACGCCCTGTCCGCCGATCTCGGGGGGTACGAGCGTGTGATCGGCGATCCGCGCTTCGCCCCGTGCTTTCCAGGTGAGCCGCCCGACGGCATCGCTGCCAGGCACGGTGGCCCGGTACTCTCCGTGCGCCGCGTTGCCTTCGTGCGTAATCTCGAGCCCTTCAATCGCCATGGGGTGTCTCCTTCTTGCGCTCAACGCCAGCGAAGCTAGGGGCGTTCCGATGCGCCAGTTCCTTTCCGACAATGCCGCCGCCGTCCACCCCCGCGTGTGGGACGCGATGCGCGCCGCGGACGAAGCCGACGCACCCTACGACAACGATGCCCTGTCGCGCCGCCTCGACGAGGCGTTCGGCGCGCTGTTCGAGCGTGAGGTGACCGTGTTGTGGGTGGCCACCGGCACCGCCGCGAACTGCCTCGCGCTCGCGACCCTGTGTCCGCCCCACGGCGGCGTCGTCTGTCACCGCGAGGCGCACATCGAGGTCGACGAGGCCGGCGCGCCCGGGTTCTACCTCCACGGCGCCAAGCTGATACTGGCAGACGGCGCAGGCGCGAAACTGACACCGGACGACGTGCGCGCCGCCATCGATCCCATCCGCGACGATGTGCACCAGGTACAGCCGCATGCGCTTTCGGTCACCCAGGCCAGCGAGTACGGTCGCAGCTACCGGCCTGAAGAACTGAACGCGCTGGGTGCGCTCGCCAAGTCGCGCGGACTGGGCTTCCATATCGACGGCGCCCGCTTCGCCAACGCCGTCGCGTTCCTCGGATGCCCCCCCGCGCAGGCCGCAGGGCCGTGCGACGCGCTGAGCTTCGGCTGCGTCAAGAACGGCGGGATGAGCGCAGAGGCGATCGTGTTCCTCGATCCTGCCGCCGCCGCGCTCGCCCGGTACCGCCGCAAGCGGGCGGGCCACCTGCAGTCGAAGGGCCGCTTCCTCGCCGCGCAGCTTCTCGCCATGCTCGACGGGGAACTGTGGCTCGACAATGCACGCGCCGCCAACGCCGCCGCCGCCGAGATCGCGGACGCGTGCGGCGAACGGCTGATGCATCCGGTCGAAGCGAACGAACTTTTCGTGCGCCTCACCGCCGCCGAGCGCGATGCACTGCGCGGCAAGGGGTTCGGCTTCTACGACTGGGGCGAGGATGCCGCGCGGTTCGTGACCGCGTGGAACACGCGTGAGGAAGACGCGCGCACGCTGGCCGACGCGATCGCAGCCCTGTGACCCAATCCCCGCCGCACGCGCTCCTGCGCCCGGGCATCGCGGTGCCATTCGTGCTCACGGCGATCATCTGGGGATCGACCTGGTACGTCATCCGGGGACAGATCGACGGCGTGCCGGCCCAGTGGTCGATCGCATACCGGTTCGCGATCGCCGCTCCGGCAATGTTCGCGCTCGCGCTGCTGATGAAGAAGCCCCTCGCCATGCCGGGACGGGCGCACGGACTGGCGCTGGCGATGGGCCTGTTCCAGTTCTGCGGCAATTATACCTTCGTCTATGCGTCCGAAGCCCACCTGACTTCCGGCGTGGTCGCGCTGCTGGTCGGGATGATGTTCGTGCCGAACGCGCTCCTCGCCCGCGCCTTGTTGGGGCAAGCGGTTACCGCGCGGTTCCTGTTCGGGAGCATGATAGCCCTTGCCGGGATCGGCGTGCTGCTGGTGAACGAAGCCCGCGTTGCGCCACTGGGCGGCAACGTCGCGCTGGGGACCGCGCTGGCACTGGGGGGAATGCTGTCCGCCTCGATCGCCAATGTCGTCCAGGCGGGACCGGCGGGCCGCGACGTTCCGCTGGTCAGCCTGCTGGCCTGGGCAATCCTCTACGGAACCGGGATCGATGTCGCGGCGGCCTGGCTGGTCGCAGGACCGCCGGTGGTGCCGACCGAGCCCGCTTATTGGTTGGGGACGGTGTGGCTCGCGATAGCGGGCACGGTCGTGACCTTCCCGCTCTACTACCAGCTCGTCCGCGAACTGGGAGCGGGCCGCGCGGCGTACAACGGAGTCCTGGTCGTGGTCATCGCCATGGCGATCTCGACCGTGCTCGAAGGATATCGCTGGTCGGCGCTGGCGATCGCGGGCGCGCTGCTTGCAACCCTGGGCATGATCGTCGCGCTCAGGGCGCGGCAGGTGCCCGTTCCCCCGCAAGAATAGCAGCCAAACCTTCGCGGTAGGTCGGAAAGGTCGGGTCCCAACCGAGCACGCGCCGTGCCTTCCCATTCGCCACCCGCCGGTTCTCGGCATAAAATCCGCGCGCCATCGGAGAAAGCCCCGCTTCGTCCAGCGATTGCAGCGGCGGCGGGTCGAGGCCCAGCAGGCGGCACGCTTCTTCGGTCACCGTGGCGGCACTTGCGGGCAGGTTGTCGGCCAGGTTGTAGGCGCCGGGCGGCGCGTCGAGCGCGGCGACGACCCCGTTGGCGATATCGTCGACATGAACCCGGCTGAAGACCTGCCCCGGAAGGTCGATCCGATGCGCCTTGCCCTCGCGTACGCGGTCGAGCGGCGAGCGGCCCGGGCCATAGATACCCGGCAGCCGAAAGATACGCGCACCCTTCGCCAGCCATGCCAGATCAGCCTCGGCCCGAGCCGAACGGCGGCCCGTTCCTACCGGCGAGGTTTCGTCCACCCAGGCGCCGGCGGTGTCGCCATAGACCCCGGTGGACGATAGGTAGCCCAGCCAACTGTGGCTCAGCGCATCACCATAGCGCGCTAATACCGGATCGCCGCCTTCCGTCGGGGGTACGGACGACAGGACGTGGCTCGCCCGCGTCAGCGCCGCGCGCACCCCGTCCTCGTCGTCGAACGAATGCGTCCCGTTGCGTCCCGTCGCCTCGATCCTCCAGCCGCCGAGCAGACTTGCGATGGCTTTCGACGAATATCCGAGGCCGAAAATGAACATATGTCCCATATCGTGCATTTAGCGCCTCGACACGCCCGCGATAAGGTTGGAACGAACGCCACATGGATATTGCCCGCACACCCTCGACGCCCGACGGCAACCCCGAAATGGCCGACGCGCCTCCCGCGCCCAAGCAGCCGCCGCTGATCCGCCGCGAGGATTACACGCCTTTTCCGTGGCGCGTGCCAGAGACCCGGCTCGAGTTCGCGTTGGGTATCGAGACGACGCGCGTGACCGCCACCCTCGTCGTGGCACCCAATCCCGACAGCGCGCCTTCGCAGGAACTGCGCCTGTCGGGCGACGGTTTGGAGCCGCGCTCGGTCGAAGTGGACGGACAGGGCGCCAACGACTGGCGCATGGACGATGGCGATCTCGTCATCGCGCTCAGCCCCGGCCCGCACGAAGTCCGCATCGTGACCGAGATCGATCCGGCGGCGAACAGCCAGTTGATGGGCCTGTACGCTTCGAACGGAATGCTCTGCACCCAGTGCGAGGCGGAGGGGTTCCGCCGCATCGCGTTCTTCCCGGACCGACCCGATGTGCTCAGCACCTACACCGTCCGGATGGAGGGGCCGAAGGAACTGTTTCCCGTGCTGCTGTCGAACGGCAACAAGGTGGACGAGGGCGACGAGCATGGTGCCGGAGACGCCTGGCACTGGGCCGAGTGGCACGATCCGTGGCCGAAGCCGAGCTATCTGTTCGCGCTTGTCGCCGGCGATCTCGTCTCGCGCAAGGACAGCTTCACGACAATGAGCGGACGCGAGGTCGAACTCGCGATCTGGGTTCGCGCGGAAGATTTGCCCCGCACGAGCCATGCGATGGAATCGCTCAAGAAATCGATGAAGTGGGACGAAGAGGTATTCGGCCGCGAATACGATCTCGACGTGTTCAACATCGTCGCGGTCGGCGATTTCAACATGGGGGCGATGGAGAACAAGGGCCTCAACGTCTTCAACACCAAATATGTGCTCGCCGATCCGGAAACCGCGACCGACGGCGATTACGACGGTATCGAGGGCGTGATCGCGCACGAATACTTCCACAACTGGTCGGGCAACCGGGTCACCTGCCGCGACTGGTTCCAGCTTAGCCTCAAGGAAGGTTTCACCGTCCTGCGCGACCAGATGTTCAGCCAGGACATGCAGGGCGAGGCGGTCAAGCGGATCGAGGATGTGCGCCTGCTGCGCAGCGTCCAGTTTCCAGAAGACTCGGGTCCGCTGGCCCATCCGATCCGGCCCGATTCGTTCCGCGAGATATCGAACTTCTACACCTCGACGATCTACAACAAGGGCGCCGAAGTTATCCGCATGATGCGCACGATGATGGGCGCCGAATCCTTCCGCAAGGGAACCGACCTCTATTTCGAGCGCCACGACGGCGAGGCGGCGACCTGCGAGGATTTCGTCAAGGCGATGGAGGACGGTGCCGGGGTCGATCTCGGTCAGTTCCGCCGCTGGTATTCTCAGGCAGGCACACCTAAGGTCGAGGTCGAACTGACCCACGACGGCGAGACGGCCAGGCTGACCCTCAGGCAGACTGTCCCGCCGACTCCCGGACAGCCTGACAAGTTGCCGATGGTGATCCCGCTCAAGCTGGCCCTATTCGACCGGGCGACCGGTCGTCACCGGGGCGAAGAGCTTGCCGTTCTCGTCGGCGAGCAGACAACCTTCGAATATGCCGGCTTCGCCGAAAAGCCCGTGCTCTCGATCAATCGCGGATTTTCCGCCCCCGTCTCGATCGAACGCGAGGCGTCCGTCGAGGACCTGGTATTCCTCGCCGCGCACGACGACGATCCGTTCGCGCGCTACGAAGCGATGCAGGAACTGATCGTCGGCCATCTGGTCGAGCTCGTCGGCGGCGGGCTTTCCGAAGCGGCGCGTGATTCTGCTCGCAATGCGATCGGCGGGGCCCTGCGCGCCGTGATCACCGATCCGAAGCTCGACGATTCGATGCGCGGCGAACTGCTGATGCTGCCGAGTCAGACCTACATTTCCGAGCAACTCCTCGTCGCCGACCCGGGCCGTGTGCACGAGGAGCGCGAGGCGCTGAAGGCGTGGCTGGGCCGAACGCTCGAAGCCGAACTGGTCGCGATGCACGAGCGGGCGAGCGGCGCATCGTCGGGCATCGACCAGGCCGCGCGCGGGGCCCGCAAGGTCAAGACGCAGGCGCTTGTGTTCCTGGCGGCGGGCAACCCGGCGCTGGGCGAACGCATTGCGGCAGCCCAGTACGATTCGGCCGAAACCATGACCGACCGGCAGGGCGCACTGATGGTCCTGTGCGGGCTGACCGGCCCCGAGCGGACCCACAAGCTGATCGACTTCTACAACCGGTATCGCGGCAACCCGCTGGTGATCGATAAGTGGTTCAGCCTTCAGGCGGCATCGCTGCACCCCAACACCATCGAGCACGTCAAGGCGCTCGCGGGCCATCCCGATTTCACGCTCAAGAATCCGAACCGGGTGCGCAGCCTGTACATGGCGTTCGCGGGCAATCCGCACGCGTTCCATGCCGCAAGCGGGGAGGGATATCGCATGGTGGCGGACCTTATCCTCGCGCTCGACCCGCTGAATGCGCAGACCGCCGCCCGCTTCGTGCCGCCGATGGGGCGGTGGCGGAGGGTCGAGCCCGGCCGGGCCTCCATCATGCGTGCGGAGCTGGAACGGATCGCCGGAGCCCAGGGCCTGTCGCGCGACACGTTCGAGCAGGTGACGCGCAGCCTTGACTGAGTCGCTTCGCTCGCAGGTTCTGGAAGGGGTCGCGCACGGGTTCATGACCCGCCGGGGCGGAGTCTCGACCGGCCCGGTGGCAAGCCTCAACTGCGGCTTCGGCGCCGATGACGATCGCGCAGCGGTAGCGGAGAACCGCCGGATCGCGGCAGGGGCGGTGCTGCCCGGGGCAACCCTTGTCGGCGTGCATCAGGTCCACTCGGCCGACGTGGCCACCGTCGGCGATCCGTGGGACGAAACCGGCAAGCCGAAGGCCGATGCCCTCGTGACCGACCGGCCCGGCGTGTTGCTCGGCATCCTGACCGCCGATTGTGCGCCGATCCTGCTCGCCGACCCGGAAGCGGGAGTGATCGGGGCCGCTCATGCCGGTTGGCGGGGGGCGCATGGCGGAGTGATCGGCAACACCGTGGCCGCGATGGAAATGCTGGGGGCATCGCGCGACAGGATCGGCGCCGCGGTCGGACCCTGCATCGCGCAGGAATCGTATGAGGTCGGACCCGATTTCCGGGCGCAGTTCACGGATGGCGACGCACGCTTCTTCATGGCCGGCGAACAAGGGCACTGGCAATTCGACCTGCCGGGGTACGTGCTGCACCGCCTGACCGAGGCGGGCCTGCAACGTATCGAGGCGCTGCATCGCGACACCTATGCCGAGCCCGACACGTTCTTCTCGTTCCGTCGGTCGACGCACCTTGGAGAGCCGACCTACGGGCGGTTGTTGTCACTCATCGGGCTGCGGGCCTGACCACGTCCTGAAGACGCGTCCGAAAAGCGCCACAATGGCGGTTGGCAACATGGCATTTGCCGTCTATGCGCGCCGCAAACCGGCACCGTAGAGCGCCCTTCGGGCGTCCTTCGGCGAACCGCGAAACAGGGGCCGTCGCTTCTTCTCGCAACTGCCGGTAGGCTCGAATTCGGCGTCCTTCCCATCCGGGTCGGCGCAAGCAAGCGAAGGCAAGGTACGGCTGATGGCTGATACGACTGGCGACGCGATCCCGGGGACCGTTACGGTCGACGACGACGGGGTTCGGCGGCGCGATTTCATCAATATTGCAGCCGTCGCCGCCGCAGGCGTCGGCGGGATTTCGGTCCTGTTCCCGCTGATCAGCCAGATGGCTCCCTCGGCCGACGTGCTCGCCGAGAGCAGCACCGAGGTCGATGTGTCGGCGATCCAGCCCGGCCAGGCGATCAAGGCGATCTTCCGCAAGCAGCCGCTGTTCGTGCGCCGCCTGACCCCGGCGGAGATCGATGCAGCGAATGCCGTACCGGTCGGCTCGCTTCGCGATCAGCAGACGCTCGACGATCGGACCAAGGAAGGTCACCGCGACGTCCTGATCACGATGGGCGTTTGCACCCACCTGGGCTGCGTCCCGCTCGGCGCCGCCGAGGGCGAGGTCAAGGGCGAGTTCGGCGGGTACTTCTGCCCCTGCCACGGATCGCACTACGACACCGCGGCGCGCATCCGCAAAGGCCCGGCCCCGACGAACCTCGAGGTGCCGGAGTACGAATTCATCAGCGACACCGTCGTCAGGGTCGGCTGAGGCGAGAGAGAGCAACCATGAGCTTCCCCTGGGCCCAACAGTATCAACCCACCAACGCCTTCACGCGTTTCATGGACGAGAAGCTGCCGCTGCCGCGTCTTGTCTACAACGCGATCGGTGGCGGCTATCCGGTGCCGCGCAACCTGAACTACATGTGGAATTTCGGCGTCCTCGCCGGGTTCTGCCTCGTGCTTCAGATCGTCACGGGCGTCGTGCTGGCGATGCATTACGCCTCGAACGCACAGGTGGCATTCGCTTCGACCGAACACATCATGCGCGATGTCAACTGGGGCTGGATGCTGCGCTACGCGCACGCCAACGGCGCGAGCATGTTCTTCGCGGTGATCTATCTCCACATTTTCCGCGGGTTCTTCTATTCCAGCTACAAGGCCCCTCGCGAGATGGTCTGGCTGCTGGGCGTGGTCATCTTCCTGCTGATGATGGCAACCGGCTTCATGGGCTACGTCCTTCCCTGGGGGCAGATGAGCTTCTGGGGTGCCAAGGTCATCACCGGCCTGTTCGGCGCCATTCCCCTGGTCGGCGAGCCGATCCAGGTCTGGCTGCTGGGCGGTTACGCACCCGACAACGCGGCGCTCAACCGCTTCTTCAGCCTGCACTACCTGCTGCCGTTCGTGATCGCGGGCGCCGTCATCCTGCACATCTGGGCGCTGCACCTCACGGGTTCCTCGAACCCGACCGGCGTCGAGGTGAAGCAGGAAAGCGACACGATCCCGTTCCATCCGTACTACACGGCGAAGGACGGCTACGGACTGGGCATCTTCCTGCTGATCTACTGCGCGCTGCTGTTCTTCGGCCCGAACCTGCTCGGTCACCCGGACAACTACATCGAAGCGAATCCGCTCTCGACCCCGGCGCATATCGTGCCCGAATGGTACTTCTGGCCGTTCTACGCGATCCTGCGCGCCTTCACGGTGGACCTGCACATCCCGTTCACGGCCATCGTGATCATCGAGGCCAAGCTGCTGGGCGTGCTGGCGATGTTCGCGGCGATCCTGCTGTGGTTCTTCCTGCCTTGGCTCGACAAGGGTCCGGTGCGCAGCGGCCACTATCGCCCGCTGTTCCGCAAGTTCTTCTGGTTCGGCCTGATCCCGGCGATGCTCGTCCTGTTCTACTGTGGCGGTGCGCCGGCGGAGGAACCGTTCGTGATGCTGAGCCAGATCGCGACCGCATACTACTTCCTCCATTTCCTCGTGGTGCTGCCGATCATCTCGATGATCGAGAAGCCCGAGCCGCTGCCGTACTCGATCACCGAGGCTGTGCTTGGCGAGGACAAGGCTGCGGTGCTGGGCGAGAACGCACAGCCGGTCGGCGTGTGACCACCGGTTTAGGGAAAGCGACACGACAATGATCCGTCTCATCGGAATCCTCACCGGCCTGTTCTTCGCCTTGATGGCGGTGTGGGGCTTCGGCACCGGCCTAGCCACCGTCATTTCCGACGGTCAGCTCAAGGAAAAGACCGCGGAGTACGAGTTCCACCTGAAGCCGCGCGATGCGGGCCTCGCGTCCGATGGTGCGTTCGGCAAGTGGGACCTGGCGCAGCTCCAGCGCGGCATGCAGGTCTACAAGGAAGTGTGCGCCGCCTGCCACGGCCTTAAGTTCGTGGCCTTCCGCGATCTCGCGGCGCTGGGCTACAGCGAAGCGGAAGTGAAGGCGATCGCCGCCGGCTTCCAGGTGCCGGGCATCGACCCCACCACCGGCGAGGCGAACACGCGTCCCGGCCTGCCGACCGACTACTTCCCCTCGCCCTATCCCAATGCGGTGGCGGCTGCGGCGGCGAACAACAATGCCATCCCGCCAGACCTTTCGCTGATGGCCAAGGCGCGCAAGGACGGTTCGAACTACGTCTATTCGCTCCTTACCGGATATCGCGACGTCAACACCTTCACGGTGGACGGCAAGACTGTGAAGCAGGTGTTCCCGGAGTTCGCGACCCCGCCGAACACGCACTTCAATCCGTATTTCGCGAACCTCAACATCGCGATGGCAGCGCCGCTGATGGTCGATGGCCAGGTGACTTACGCCGAGGGCCAGCCGGCCCCGACGGTCGACCAGATGTCCAAGGATATCGCCGCGTTCCTGACCTGGACGGCGGAACCCAAGAAGGTGAAGCGGACTCAGGTCGGCTGGCCGGTCATGGGCTTCCTGCTGTTCGCCACGATCCTTGCATGGATGGCGAAAAACCAGGTCTGGGCGGCGATCAAGCCGAAGAAGAAGAAGGCCTGATCGGACCCATCGACGGGACCCGGAGGGCGTGAGCCCTGACGATCTGAAAGCACTCGTACGCTCGGTGCCGGACTTCCCGGCACCGGGCGTTCTTTTTCGCGACATCACCACGCTGATCTCGCACGGCGACGGACTTCGCGCCGCTGTGGGCCACCTCGCCGAACGAGCCCGCGGAGTTGAAGCGATCGCCGGGATGGAAGCCCGCGGTTTCATCTTCGGCGCGGCGGCCGCGATCGAACTGGGCGTCGGGTTCATTCCCGTCCGCAAGCCGGGCAAACTGCCGGTGCCGACGATCGGGGTAGATTACCAACTGGAATACGGCACGGATCGACTCGAAATCGATCCGGGCGCGATACGTCCGGGACAACGCATCGCGATCGTCGACGATCTGGTCGCGACCGGCGGCACCGCCCTGGCCGCGACCGAATTGCTGCGCATGGCCGGGGCCATCGTCGAGGATGCGCTGTTCGTGATCGACCTGCCCGATCTGGGCGGCGCGGACCGTCTGAGAGCGACCGGACTTTCAGTCGATGCGCTGATGAGCTTTCCGGGGCATTGACGCCGACGCCCCGGGCATGGCAAGCGCGCCTCCGGAACGAGCGGGTATAGCATAGTGGTAATGCACTAGCCTTCCAAGCTAGCTAGAGGGGTTCGATTCCCCTTACCCGCTCCAAGCCGCCGCGGGACTCGAGCTCCCCGAATTTCCCGACCACCCCTGCTACTCGGCTGGCTCGACCGCCATGTTGTCGATCAGCCGCGTGCCGCCGATCCGTGCCGCCACGAGAAGGCGCGCAGGCCGCGGCTCGGTTGCCTCGATCGGCATCAGGCTCTCGGCATCGGCCAGGGTCACGTAGTCGATACTCTCGAACCCGGCCTGCAGCAGATGCGCCTCGATCGCGGCCAGCGTCGGCGCCACGGCGCTCCCGGACAGCAGAGCCTCGATGCCTTGGCGCATCGCCTTTGGCAGGGCCGCCGCCTGCGCGCGCGCTTCGGGCGAAAGATACTGGTTTCGGCTGGACAGGGCGAGTCCATCGGCTTCGCGAACGGTCGGCACGCCTATGATCGCAGCGACGTGCGGCAACACGAGATCGAGATCGCGGGCCATTCGCCGGATCACGGCGAGCTGCTGCCAGTCCTTTTCCCCGAACAGCGCGACGTCGGGCCGGACCTGGTTGAAGAGCTTGCACACCACCGTCGCGACCCCGTCGAAATGTCCCGGCCGCGCCGCCCCGCACAGTCCGTCGCTGACTCCGCCGACCGACACATTGGTCGCAAAGCCCGCCGGGTACATCGCGCCGACATCGGGCGCCCAGAGCAACTCGACCCCCTCACCCTCGAGCAGTGCGGCATCGGCCGCCATCCGACGCGGATAGGCATCCAGATCCTCGTTCGGACCGAACTGCTTGGGGTTCACGAAGATCGAGACCGCGACCGCATCGGCGTGCTTTCGCGCCTCTCGCACGAGCGTCAGATGCCCCTCGTGCAGCGCGCCCATGGTCGGGACCAGCGCCAGGCGCTTGCCCTTGCCCCGCAGCAGGTCCACGGCGCTTCTCAACACTTCCAGTGTGGTGGCGGTTTGCACGGCGTGCGATCCCTCCGCTATTCTCGGCCCAGGACCAACGCCCTAGACGGGGCCAAACGGGATTGCACGCGTGACCAGACCTCACCGTATCGTCTTCGCCAACGAGAAGGGCGGAACCGGCAAGTCGACCACCGCGGTGCACGTCGCGGTCGCGCTCGCCTATCGCGGTGCAAAGGTGGCGGCGATCGACCTCGATCATCGTCAACGTACGCTGTTCCGTTACCTCGAGAACCGCGCGGAGACAGCTGCCCGTCGCGGCATCGATTTGCCGACCGCGCAGTTCGAGGTATTCGAAGGCGGATCGACCGAGGAGCTCGAAGCGTTGACCGCGACCATCGGCGAGGGGTGCGACTTCGTGGTGTTCGATACCCCGGGTCGCGACGATCCCCTTGCGCGGCACTCGGCGACGGAAGCCGATACGCTGGTCACGCCGCTCAACGACAGCTTCGTCGATTTCGACCTTATCGGGCAGGTCGATGCCGAGACCTTCAAGGTGCGTAAGCTGTCGTTCTACGCCGAACTCATCTGGGAAGCGCGGATCAAGCGCAGCCGTACCCAGCTCGAACAGGGTCGGCGCGAAATGGACTGGATCGTGGTGCGCAATCGCACCGGCCACGTCGAGGCACGCAACATGGCGCGCATCGAGCAAGCGTTGCGCGAACTGTCGAAGCGCGTCGGTTTCCGCGTTGCCAGCGGCCTGTCCGAGCGCGTGATCTACCGCGAGCTTTTTCCCAGCGGATTGACGCTGCTCGACAAGGGTCACCTGGGCGAGCTCGGCACCAGTCACCTGGTAGCCCGGCAGGAGCTGCGCAGCCTTGTCGCCGCGCTCAACCTACCGGCCGCGGCGCATCGCGAGGCCGAACTGGCGCTCGCCTGACTTAGGCGCTAGCCCACGCGCCCATGGTCAAGATACTGCTCATCGTCGCGCTTGTCGCATTCGGTTGGCGCGTCGCATTCGGTCGCTGGCCCTGGGATTACCTGACGGCAAAACCGACCCGCGGCCTGGCCACGTTCGAAGCGCGAAAGCTGCTCGGACTGCCGGACAGCTATTCGCGCGAGGACGTGATCAAGGCCCATCGCCAGCGGATCGCCGCGGTCCACCCTGACCGGGGCGGCAGCGACGCCAAGGTGCACGAGGCGAACGCCGCCCGCGATCTACTGCTGTCGGACCTCGATCAAACCGATTGAAGGCTATTTTCGTGAACCATCATTTTCATCCTACGACGCTGCGTGAATACGACATTCGTGGCATCATCGGAGAGACACTCGGCGCAGACGATGCGCGCGCGATCGGTCGGGGGTTTGCCAGCATGCTTCGCGAGGCCGGCGGCAAGACCGTGGCGGTCGGTTACGACGGGCGGATCAGCAGCCCGATGCTCGAACACGCGCTGATCGAAGGCCTTACCGGCAGTGGTTGCGACGTCGTGCGGATCGGAATCGGGCCCACGCCGATGCTGTACTACGCCGAGGCTTCAGCCGACGATGTAGATGGCGGCATTCAGATAACTGGCAGCCACAATCCCGCCAATTACAACGGCTTCAAGATGGTATTTCGCGGCCGCCCGTTCTTCGGTCAGGACATAGCCGAACTTGGCCGACGTGCCGCGACCGGAGACTGGCTCGACGGGCTGGGCGAAGTCTCCACGCGCGCGATTTTCGAGGAGTACGTCGAGCGGCTGCTCGAACCTCTGGACGGGCTGGACCGGGATGTGCTGGGCGGTCTTCGTATCGGTTGGGATGCGGGCAACGGTGCTGCCGGCCCCGCGCTCGAGGCGCTGGCCGCCCGGCTCCCAGGGGAGCATCACCTTCTCTATACCGAAATCGATGGGTCGTTTCCCAATCATCATCCTGATCCTACCGTTCCCGAAAATCTCGTTGATCTGCAGCGACTTGTCGCGGCAAGGAAGCTCGACTTCGGAGTGGCTTTCGATGGCGATGGCGACCGGATCGGCGCGATCGACGGTGAAGGCCGGGTCATCTGGGGAGATCAGCTGCTCATGATCTTCGCCGAGGACTTGCTCGCAAGAATGCCCGGCGCGCCGGTCATCGCCGATGTGAAGGCCAGCGGGGCGCTATTCGAACGCGTCGCCGAACTCGGTGGCAGACCGATGATGTGGAAGACCGGGCACAGCCTGATTAAGTCCAAAATGAAGGAGATTGGCGCGCCGCTCGCCGGCGAGATGAGCGGCCACGTGTTCTTTGCCGACACGTATTACGGCTTCGACGATGCGCTCTATGCCGCCGTTCGACTGATCGCCGCGTCGGTGCGGCTGGGCAAGTCGGTCACCCGGCTACGCAGCGAAATGCCCGCAATGATCAACACGCCCGAGCTGCGCTTCCAAGTGGATGAGACACGCAAGTTCGCCGCGATCGACGAGATCAAGGCGCGATTGGCCGAATCGCCGCTGGAGGTTGACGGGACCGACGGCGTGCGTGTCTCGACCCCCGACGGCTGGTGGCTGCTGCGTGCATCCAACACGCAGGACGTGTTGGTCGCCCGTGCCGAAAGCAAGACCGAGGCCGGACTGGCCCGGCTCTTGGCGCAGATAGACAAGCAGCTTGCCGCATCCGGCCTCGAGCGGAAGCCACAGGCCGGCCATTGAGCCCGGCGGACCTGTCCGCGGCAACGGACCGCGTGCAACTTAACAACTGGTCGGGTTTGGAACCTACCGGTCGGGTTGCGAGTCTCCATTGTTCACAGGAGACTGAACACGATGTTCGTGGACGAACACACCCGCACCGCGGGCGAAGAAGAATTGCGTGAGCGCATCGTTGCGCCGGAGTTTCCCTGCGTGGGCGCCAAGTCGGCTCTCGCGCGCGGGACACTCAAGACCCTCGTCTGCCACAGCCTCTCGAGCGGCTGGGACGACGTTCGGATCCATCGTGAGTTGATGGAATGGGCGCGCGGCTATCGTGAGGATCCCAAAGGGCTCCGCAGCCTTGCCGTGGTCTTTTCGGGGCCCGACGACCTCGACGAGCGGACTTTCGAGCGCCTGATGTGGGAGCGCATTCAGTCGTTCGCGGACAAGGATCACTGGCTCGGCCAGCCTTACGATCACCGGGTTAGCGCGGACCCCGACGATCCGCATTTCTCATTGAGCTTCGGGGGCGAGGCCTTCTTCGTCGTGGGCCTGCACCCCAGCGCCTCTCGCCCGGCTCGCCGCTTTCCCCGCCCCACCCTGGTATTCAACCTCCACGCCCAGTTCGAAACGCTGCGCGAGGAAGGAAAATACGAACGGATGCGTGAGCGCATTCTCGAACGCGACGTCGAACTGGCCGGCTCGATCAACCCGATGCTTTCGCGTCACGGCGATGCGAGCGAAGCGCGCCAGTACAGCGGGCGCGTGATCGAAAAGGGATGGCAGTGTCCGTTCCGCGACAAGCGGCTGGAAGAAGCCGCGTGACGTTGGAAATACCGCCAAGAAGCGGCACCGCTTTCAGGATGGCGGCAGGGGACACCCTGCGCGTGATAGATCCGATTGGCCAACAGGTCAGCGATCTGGTCGCTTTCGCCGCAGACGACGTGCGCGAGGCGATCTCCAACGGGCGCACTTTCGATTATGAGGAGACGCTGCGGATCACGACCGGCCATCGGCTCTGGTCCAACCGATCCCGGGTGATGCTGGAGATCGTGGAGGATACGGTGGGCTGCCATGACTTCCTCCTCACACCGTGCAGCGAAGCGACGTTCCGTCATTTCTACCCTGAGCACCCGGTCCATCGCGGATGCTTCGGAAACCTGGCCGATGCACTGCTTCCCTTTGGTATCGAGCCCGACGCGATCCCGTGCGCGTTCAACGTGTTCATGAACGTTCCGGTGGCACCGGACGGCAGCATACGTGTGGATCCGCCGATCAGCACGGCAGGTTCCTATATCCGGCTGCGGGCGGCGATGGACCTTGTCGTCGGCCTTACGGCGTGTTCCGCCTATGCTTCGAACGGAGGCAGCTTCAAACCCATCCATTTCGAGATCGAGGGCAATCAGCCCAACGATTAGGCGCTGTCGCGAGGTCTAAAGCAGCGCACCCTATGGAGCTTTCCGGATGGGCGTGCTTTGCACCTGAGATGAGCGTTCCTCAGCCTCCCTCCCTATCAGCGGTCCCGGCCGAGATCGAAGGCTGGTTTGCAGGCCGGGGCTGGCGTGTTCGTCGCCATCAGGCCGAGATGCTTTCCGCCAGCGATCGCGGGCAGCACACGCTGCTGGTCGCGGATACGGGCGCGGGCAAGACGCTGGCAGGATTCCTGCCCACCCTAGAGGCGTTCTGCCCTTCGCGACTGGATAATGCGGTGCCGCCTGAAGGCCTGCATACGCTCTACGTCAGCCCGCTCAAGGCGCTGGCGCATGACGTACAGCGGAACCTCGTTACTCCGGTCCAAGAGATGGGTTTGCCCATCCGGATCGAGACCCGGAGCGGCGATACGCCGTCAGATCGCAAGAAGCGCCAGCGAACGAAGCCTCCGCACGTCCTGCTTACGACGCCCGAATCGCTGTCGCTCCTGCTGAGCTATCCCGACAGTTTCACGCTGTTTGCCGGACTGAAGCGGGTGGTGATCGATGAAGTGCACGCCTTCGCCACCGGCAAGCGCGGCGACCTATTGGCCCTGGCCTTGAGCCGCTTGCAGGCGATTGCGCCCGAAATGGAACGCGCCGCCTTGTCGGCCACGCTCGCCAATCCCGAAGGCTTTCGCGAATGGCTGGCGCCGTTCGGCGATATCGACACGGTATCGCTCATCGAGGGCGAGCCGGGCGCACCGGCCGAAGTGGAGATCCTGCTGCCGGACGAAGAGCGGGTGCCATGGGGCGGTCATGCGGCGACTTGGGCGATCCCGCAGCTCTACGAAGAGATCAAACGGAACCGCACCACGCTGATCTTCACCAACACGCGCTTCCTAGCCGAATACGTCTTCCAGAACCTTTGGAACGTGAACGAAGAAACGCTGCCGATCGGGGTTCATCACGGATCGCTGTCGAAGGAGGCGCGGCGTAAAGTCGAAGGAGCAATGGCGCGGGGCGAGTTGCGGGCTCTGGTGGCAACTGCCAGCCTCGACCTCGGCATCGACTGGGGCGATATCGATCTTGTCGTGCAGATGGGTGCGCCCAAGGGATCGAGCCGTCTGTTGCAACGCATCGGCCGGGCAAACCACCGACTCGATTGCCCCAGTCGTGCGATCCTCGTGCCCGGAAACCGGTTCGAGTTCCTCGAAGCGACCGCTGCCAAGGATGCTGTCGACGAGGGCCAGAGGGACGGCGAGGACTTCCGGCCCGGCGGGCTCGACGTGCTGGCTCAACACGTGATGGCCTGCGCGTGCGCCGGCCCGTTCGACGAAGGCGCGTTGCTCGCCGAAGTCCGATCTAGCCTCGCCTATGCTTGGGTCGATCCACCGACCTGGGAGCGCGTGCTGACGTTCGTTGCGACCGGTGGATACGCGCTGAAGGCCTACGACAAGTTCCGGCGCATCGTGAAGGACCGCGATGGCGTGTGGCGCCTCACCCACCCCGAACATGCCGCACGCCATCGGCTCAACGCCGGTATCATCGTCGACAGCGAAATGCTGGACGTCCGCTTCAAGAACGGCCGGTCGCTGGGCAAGGTCGAGGAAAGGTTCGCCGCAAGCCTGAGCCCCGGCGATACATTCCAGTTCGCCGGCATCAATCTCGAGGTCGAGCGGATCCGCGACATGGAGCTGACCGTCCGCGCATCTAGTAAGGCGGCGATGATCCCCAGCTACGGCGGTCAGCGGCTTCCGCTTACGACGCACCTGGCGACTCGGGTGCGCGAAATGCTGGTCGATCGCACCAGCTGGGCGCGGTTTCCCGACGATGTGCGGGAATGGCTGGAGGTGCAGGACTGGCGTTCACAGATGCCGGGGCCCGATACCTTGCTGGTCGAAAGCTTCCCGCACGCGCGCAAGCACTACACGGTCTATTACACCTTCATCGGGTGGAACGCGAACCAGTCGCTGGGAATGCTAATCACCAAGCGGATGGAGGACCGCGGCCTGATGCCGCTGGGCTTCAATGCCAACGATTACTGTCTGGCGGTATGGGGCATGAAGCCGGTCGCGGACCCGGTGCCACTACTATCGCCCGATATTCTGCAGGACGAATTCGTCGACTGGGTGCAGAACTCGCACCTGCTGCGGCGCGCGTTCCGCGAAGTGGCCGTGATCGGTGGGCTGGTGGAGCGACAGCACCCGGGCAAGCGAAAAACAGGCAAGCAGGTCACCTTCTCCACCGACCTGATCTACGATGTCCTGCGGAAATACGAACCCGACCACGTCCTTTTGGAAGCCGCATGGGCCGATGCGCGCACCCGGATGACCGACGTCGGCCGGTTGGGCGACCTGCTGGACCGGGCCGCGGATGAGGTGGTCCATGTCGAACTCGACCGCGTGAGTCCGCTGGCCGTTCCGGTGATGACACTGATCGGGCGCGAGGCGATGCCCCAAGGGGCCATCGACGACGAATTGGTGCTCGAAGCGGAGACGCTGGCCGCAGCGGCGATGCGGGTCGATCCGCTCAGCGGCGCCGCGCGCAATTAATCCAATCCCGTTAGTGAGGACACGAAAAAGGGGCGGATCGCTCCGCCCCTTGCTCGTTTCATTCGATTTCGAGAGGCGTCAGCCGGCCTTGCCGAATTCGCGATACTTTTCGTTGCCCACGAAGCCGAATTTGCTCACGCCGGATCCCTTGATGACGTTGAGGACGCGGATCGACAGGTCATACGAAGCCTGCTGATCGGGTTCGAACTGCAACTCGGGTTCCGGTGTGATAGCCTTAGTCGCCTCGAGGTTGCGTACCAGTTCGCCGTCGTTGATCGGCGTGCCGTTCCACAGGATCACGTTCTCCGGCGTCAGCACGATCTTGTTCTTGATCGGGTCGATCATGTCCGGTGGCGGCGGAGTGTTGTTCGGCACCGGAAGGTCGATGTCGACCGAGTGGGTCGCGACCGGGATCGTGATGATGAACATGATCAGGAGCACGAGCATGACGTCGATCAACGGCGTCGTGTTCATCTCCATCATCGGCGAGCCATCGTCCTTGCCGCCTGACATTGCCATGGTGGGTTACTCCTAAGTTCTTCTGTCGCGTCGAAACGCAGCGGTGATACGTTCGGCTTGTCAGCCGTTCGGATCGACCGGGTTCGAAATGAAGCCGACCGTCGGATAACCGGCAGCCTGGACGTTGTAGATGGTGCCCGCAACACAGCGCCAGGGCGCTTCCACGTCGCCGCGGATGTGAACCTGCGGGATGCTTTCCGGATTTTCCATCAGCGCTTCAGGGCCACCGGCCGCCTGCACGATGGAATCGAGCCGCTCGAAAGCCTGGTCGTAGAGCTCCCTCGAGTCGACCGGAGTGGTGTTGTTGAAATACACCCGGCATTCGCCGTTGCGCGAAGCTCCGGCAAAACCGGGATCACCTGCGCTGAGACCGGCAGCGTCGGTCGTGCTGACCGTGAGCAGCAGGTTCTCGACCTTGTCCTTCGATTCGCTGGACGGCATCACCGGCAGCTTGAGCTTCTCGATCGTCTGGATCGCGACCGGAATCGCGATGAGGAAGATGATCAGAAGCACCAGCATCACGTCGACCAGCGGCGTGGTATTGATGTCCGACATCGGCGTCTCGCCGCCGCCGCCTCCGGTAGAAATCGCCATGGGCTTCCTGTCCTATTTCAATTCAATCGTGAGCAGGGGGTATCGGAGAGGCGACCTTCGTCGCCCCTCCGAAAATCCGCTCAGGGACGCGGCGCAGCCGGGGTAACGGGCTTGGCCGGAGCCGTTGCCGCTGCCTTGGCAGCCTGCTGCGTCGAAGTGGCCGTCATCACCGCAGGCTTCACCGAACCCTTCGAGTTGATGTTGGCGAGGATGTCGGTCGAGAAGCCCGAAAGAAGCTCGCCGATCCGCTTGTTGCGGCTCTGCAGCCAGTTGTAGGCGAGCACCGCGGGAACCGCCACGAGCAGACCGATCGCAGTCATGATCAGTGCTTCACCGACCGGGCCGGCGACCTTGTCGATCGAGGCCGAACCGGCAAGACCGATGTTGATCAGCGCGCGGTAGATACCGATAACCGTACCGAGAAGACCGACGAACGGAGCCGTCGCGCCGACGCTGGCGAGGAACGGAAGGCCACCGGCGAGCTTGGCGTTGATCGACGCTTCCGAGCGCGCGAGCGAGCCGTGAAGCCAGTCGTGAGCCTCCAGGCTGTCGGTCATCTTGCCGTGCTGTTCCTCGGCGGCGAGGCCATCGTCGACCAGCTGGCGCCAGGCGCTGTTCTTGTCGAGCTTGCCCGCGCCTTCGCGCAGGGTCGGTGCGCGCCAGAAGTTGCCGCGAACAGCCTTGTACTGATTGAAGATCTTCTGCTGCTCGAGCCACTTGGTGATGAGGATGTAGAACGATCCCACCGACATGATGACGAGCACGGTAAAGATCGACCAGGCGATAACACCGCCCTGGTTCATGGCTTCCCAGAAGCCGAACTGGTTCTTGGGCGCGGCTTCCGATGCGGCCGCAAGGAGTTCGATGTACATGGGTGAAAGTCCTCTCAGAAAATACGAATGAAACGAAGATGTTGCGTGATCATTCCGGAATTTGCCAGCGCACCGAACTCGACCAGGAACCGGCTACTGCCTGCCCATTTCCGTCGGTGGCCGGGTTGAACCGTGCACGCCGCTGGATCAGTGAGCACGTCGTGCTGTCGAGGTCGGAGTGACCGCTGGAACCGGTAACATTACAGCTGGTGACACGACCGTCTGCACCGATCTGGACCGTGAAACGAACGGTTCCCTCACGCTCTTCGCGCATGGCACGGCTGGGATAGTCGTTGTCGTTCGCCCAGCTGGCCGGATTTCCGCGCGGAGACGCCGACTTCGGCTGCACCCGCGGCGGCGGGGGAGCGGGAGGCGGCGGAGCGGCAACCGGAGCCGGCGGCGGCACACGCAGCGCCGGGGGCGCAGGCGGTGGAATCGTCGGCTGGGTCTGGATCGGCGGCGGTGCCGGCGCGATGTTGATCGGCGGGGGCGGCGCGACCGGGGGCGGCGGAGCGACGTCCGGCATCTCCTCAGGTGGCGGCGGCTCCTCCTCTGGCGGTGGCGGTTCCTCGATATCCACCGTCGTCACGCGCTCGACCGCCTTCTTGATCGCCGAATAGGCGAGGCCGGTCACGAGAGCATAACCGACGACGACGTGAACAAGCGCAACGATGATGATCGCAACAATGCGATTACCGCTCATCTGTTGGTCAGCGTAAGCCATTCAGTCGCATCACTCCATCGTTCATGCCGGGCCTGGCCCGGCAATACACATCAGAGGCGCGTACTCACGCCGCGCCCCGACGCAATTCCTGCTGTCCACCCTGTCGGTCCACCGCAATACACGGCAACCGAATGGCCCGCCGGTAATCCAATGACCCGGCCGGGGGCCGCGTCCGGAGGATCTTTATTCTTCTCCCCGGATCGCCGGACGCTTAACCGCGAAGAAACCGAGGTGCAAACCCTTTTCCGGTTAAGCGGCAATTCACTCCTTCTGCGCTCAACGGCGGTCATGCGCTACGGTTTCCAATCATCGCTCGTTAGCCTAGGTCGCCCGGCCATGAGCAAATCCCGTTTCCGGTCCCGCTCCCTGACGGGACTGATGGCCGTCGCCGCAGCAATCTGCACACCCGCGTCGGCACAGCCCGCCCCGACGGCCCCGCCGCCGGCATACGCTGACATAGCCGATCTGGCGGACGCCGCCGATCTGGTCGTGCACGCGCGGATCAAGGAAGCCATCACCGTTCCGCCCGAAAGGGCCACCAGCGTTTCCGCCGGTCATGCACGCGTATATGTAGAGGCGGAGACGGTCGCCCTGCTCAGCGGCTCTTCGCCGGTTGGGCAATCGCTGAAATATCTGGTCGACGTGCCTCTCGATGCCCGGGGCAAGGTTCCCAAGCTCAAGAAGACCGAAGTCCTTCTGTTCGCGCGCCCCGTGCCGGGGCGGACCGGCGAACTGCAGCTGGTCGGCCCCCACGCGCAGCTTGCTTGGAATCCTGCGGTAGATGCGCGTGCAAAGCCGATTCTCGCTGAATTCGTCGCTCCCGACGCTGCCCCCGCCATTACCGGGGTGCGCGATGCGCTGTCGGTTGCCGGCACTTTGAGCGGCGAATCGGAAACCCAGATCTTCCTCGACACGCGCAGCGGCGATCCGGTTTCGATCACCGTCGTCCGGCGGCCAGGGATGGAACCGGTCTGGGGCGTGTCCTACGGCGAGATCGTCGATCAGGCGGCCCGCCCTCCCGCACCCGAGACGCTCGGCTGGTATCGCCTTGCCTGCTTCCTGCCAAGCGAACTGCCCGCCGCGGCCAACCTGTCACAGGACACGCCCTCGCGCGGGCGAGCCGCTCAGGACTATCGTTTCGTGATGGAGCAACTCGGACCCTGCGAGCGTACCCTGGGGGGAGCGCCTCTTCCGCTGCAATAGTTTCTCTTTGTTGGCCGCCGCGCACCGCAGCCGTTAGGACCGCGGCGAGGCAAACAGGGAATTTTCGCAAATGGCCGAACCGCTGCGGATCGCGCTGGCAGGTGTGGGCACGGTGGGCGCGGGCGTCGTTCGCCTGCTGGCGGAAAATGCGGCAACGGTCCGCGCGCGCGCGGGCCGGGACATCCAGGTCGTGGCAATCAGCGCGCGGGACCGTTCGCGGGACCGCGGAATCGACCTGTCCGCCTTCGACTGGTGCGACGACATGACGGCCATGGCCGCGCGCGGCGATGTCGACGCGGTGGTCGAACTGGTCGGCGGCGCCGACGGACCCGCACTTACCCTTGCGCGCAACACCATCGCCAGCGGCAAGGGCCTGGTCACCGCCAACAAGGCCATGATCGCGCGCCACGGCCTGGAACTGGCCGAAGCGGCGGAGGCAGCTGGTGTGCCGCTGAAATTCGAGGCGGCGGTGGCGGGCGGTATCCCCGTGATAAAAGGACTGCGCGAAGGCGCCGCGGCCAACGTGATCGACCGCGTGCAGGGCATCCTCAACGGCACCTGCAACTTCATCCTCTCGACAATGGAGGATACCGGGCGCGATTTCGCCGACGTGCTGGCCGAAGCGCAGGCCATGGGCTTTGCCGAGGCCGATCCCACGCTCGACATCGAGGGGATCGACGCCGGGCACAAGCTCGCGATCCTCGCCGCGATCGCGTTCGGCGCGCGGCTCGATCTCGACACCGTGTCTTGCGAGGGAATCGCCCGGGTGCGGGCGGCGGACATCTCGCGGGCGCGGGACCTGGGCTTCGTCATCCGGCTGATCGGCGAGGCCGACGTGGAGACCGACGCCAGCGGCGCGCAGCGCCTGCTCCAGCGCGTGCGGCCCTGCCTCGTGCCGCAGCAGCACCCGCTGGCCCACGTCGACGGGCCGACCAACGCAGTCGTCGCGGAAGGCAATTTTTCGGGCCGCCTGCTGTTCCAGGGGCCTGGAGCGGGCGACGGGCCGACCGCCAGCGCCGTCGTCGCCGACCTCATCGACATCGCGCGGCTTTCGCCCGGAGGCGATGCGGGCTGCGCGTTCTCCATCCCCGTCGCCGCGCTGGCGCCGATGCAGGCGGCGGACAGCGGTGACCGGAGCGGACACACCTATATCCGCTTCACCGTCGCGGACCGGCCCGGCGTGCTCGCCGAGATCACCGCGGCGATGCGCGACGCCGAAGTCTCGATCGAAAGCCTGATCCAGCAGGGCGAGGCGAACGAGGTGGGCGAGGTCCTGGTCGCCATGGTCACTCACGAAGGGCCCGAACGATGCGTTACCGAGGCCCTGCGCCTGCTCGACGGATCGCCGAGCCTGACCGCGCCCCCACTGGTTATGCCTATTCTTGCGGCGTAGCAGGCGGCGGCGGCAGGTCGGCAGGCTCGACCGGCGCATCGTCGCGGCCCCTCGGCGCCAATCCTCGTGCGATCCGGTCGGCGTCGGACCCCGGCGGCGCTTCGGGTATCGCCTTGAGGTCGATCAGCACCGGCATCGGCGGCGGACACGGCGGGATGAAGCAGCCGGTCGCGACCACCACACCGGGATAGACCGTTCCCACGTCCGGCGGCCGCGGCCCGCCACTGCGCGCGCCGGCGCCTTCGGGATCGAGGTCGCCGCTCGACTGGACGCGGAACTGCTCGGGGTCCTCGAGCTGGCCGCAGACCACGATCTCTCCGCCGGGACGCTGGGGCGGGCATTCGGCACGCTTGCGCGGATCGGGCGGCCCGTACACCTCGCGCGCGGTTTCGAGCGCCTGCTCGGCGGTCACCGGGGCTGGGGCCGAGGCGGTGGACGGAGGCGGTGCATCCTGCGCGGCAAGCGGAGCGCCGCACAACAGTGCGCCCAGCGCGGCGACCGCTCGTCTCGACAATCGGTCTCTCCCTCGGCTAAGCGCGCCCGGCAAACAGCCGTCCGGAGCGTGAATTACACATGAACACAACAAGTCCCAAGCGTTCCAGCGTGCTCGATCGCGTCCTCGTCCTCGAACTCGTCCGCGTGACCGAGGCAGCCGCGATCGCCGCGTCGAAGCTGGTCGGGCGGGGCGACGAAAAGGCCGCCGACGCCGCCGCAGTCGAAGCGATGCGCAAGGCGTTCGACACGCTCGAGATCGACGGTACCGTGGTGATCGGCGAAGGGGAGCGCGACGAGGCCCCGATGCTCTACATCGGCGAAAAGGTTGGCGGGGCGATCGGCAAGGGACCCAAGATCGACATCGCGCTGGACCCGCTCGAGGGGACCACGATCACTGCCAAGGCCGGACCCAACTCGCTCGCGGTGCTCGCCGCTGCCGAAGAAGGCTGCCTGCTCAACGCGCCCGATACCTACATGGACAAGCTGGCCGTCGGGCCCGGCTATCCCGAAGGCGTGATCGACCTGGCGAAATCGGCGACCGAGAACGTGCGGGCGGTCGCCGCCGCGAAGGGCGTGGAGCCGGGCGACATCATCGTCTGCGTGCTCGACCGTCCGCGCCATGCGGCGCTGATCGCGGAGCTCCGCGCGCTCGGCTGCGGCGTGGTACTGATCGGCGACGGCGACGTGGCTGGCGTGATCGCTGTGACCGACCCCGACACCACGATCGACATGTACATGGGCACCGGCGGCGCGCCCGAGGGCGTGCTGGCGGCTGCCGCGCTGCGCTGCGTCGGCGGGCAGTTCAACGGCCGCCTCGTCTTCCGCAACGACGACGAGAAGGCCCGCGCCCGCAAGTGGGGCATCCCCGACAAGGACTTCGGCCGCATCTACAAGCTGGAGGAACTGGCCAAGGGCGACTGCATCTTCGCCGCCACCGGCGTCACCAGCGGCAGTCTGCTCGACGGCGTGAAGCGCCTGCGCGGCGGCAAGATGACCACCGAAAGCGTGGTGATGCGCGCCTCGAGCGGCACCGTCAGGTGGATCAAGGGCGAGCATCGCACCAACTGATTTCGCCCACCCTGTCACGGTGATCGGGGGTCTCTTTCGCAAACGGCGTTCGCCCGCCAGAACGCGGAATCTTCAGGCGGATCGGGCCAGCGCTCGGTGTACCGCAACAGTCGGAAAAGCGCGGAACTCTCGGGCTTTCGTGCGATTCCGCCATCGCGCCGCGATAGACGACGGGCTTTGCCAGCTCGCTTTCCAGCCGCGCGAACAGTGTCTCCATTGTCACCTTCCGAGTATCCTCGCGCGCGGCGCCGGGATGGCCGCAGCCGGGGAGCGACAGCACCCGGTCCCACGCGAAGGCGAAGCTTTTCGCACCCGGCCGCTCGCGCAGGCGGTAAGCGCTCGCCCGGCTCATCCCCACCGCCTTCGCCGCCGCTGTCACCGATCCGGTGACGTAAAGCTGCGCCAGGAACACGCACTGCCGCACTTCGCTCCACCCGTCGTGCCGACCACGCAAGGGGACAGGGCGGAACCAGCCGGGACGGCGGCGGAGGCGGAGGCGGTGGGTGTGGGGCTCGCTCATCGCAGAGCTTAGGGCACGGGTGACGGCGTGTAGGAAAGCGGCTTTGGCGGTTTTGGCGGTGTCGGCGGGGCCGGATCGGGTATGCTGCGGCTATTATCCGCAATGTGGGTGGGAAGCGGACGTTGACGATATACCCGCGTAAGTTACCCTGACTTGGTGTTACGAAAAAGCATCTTGGTGGCTGTAATGATCACGCTCGGTGGCTGCTCCGACACCTGCACGAACAACCCGATCAGCCGTGTTGATGCTCCCGGCGGGCTGCACAGCGCCATCATGCTCCAGCGGGACTGTGGCGCTACTACCGGCTTCTCAACACAGATCTCGGTTGTTACTGATGTTGAACAGCCATCCGTCAGCGGCAATGCCTTCCTAGCGGATGATGACCACGGAGCCGCAGCAGCAGGTGATTGGGGTGGTCCATGGGCTGAAATCAAATGGATGGCACCGGACCACTTGCTGATCCGCTACGCTGCGAAGTCGCGCATTTTCGAAAAGGACAGCGAGGTTTCGGGCATCAGGATCAGCTTCGAAGAAGTCGAACGCTGAATGTCCCCAATGAGGGTGGTTCGCTGTCGTTCTTCCCATTCGTTAGCCGATCGCCGCGCCGAGGGATGACCATGCCGACCCCGAAGACTAGCAGGCCGACGCCAACAGCCGTGTAACCGGAGGCGTTAGCCAGAACCCCAGCGACAAGACACGCCACGCCGATTAGTAGAGGCACCCACTTAGGATAACTGTTTAGCCCGCGCATCAGTGTCTTCCTGCCCTGTAGTGTCTTCCTACCCTGTGCGCCGACGTCCGCAATGGGGTCGTTAGCTACCGGTCCGCTTTGGCGACCGGCGCACTCCCAAACTGGGCCAAAAATAGGGTGGGTGCGTGCGACCATGTATCGACAGGTTTGGCGTGATCGAGAGCGAAATTAGGCTTCTCCAAACTCACCCCGCTCGTCCTGAGCCTGTCGAAGCGTGGGCCCCCCAACGCACCGCCCCATTGCAATCGCAGGACCCTCGTCTAAGCCGCGCGCAGCCGATTCCGCCGACAGAGGACCCCTGCCCCGATGAAGATCATGTCCGGCAATGCGAACCTGCCGCTCGCCCGTGCGATCGCCGGTTATCTCGAGATGCCGCTGGTCGATGCCAGCGTCCGCCGCTTTGCCGACGAGGAGATCTTCGTCGAGATTCACGAGAATGTGCGCGGGCAGGACATGTTCGTGGTCCAGTCGACCGGCTTTCCGGCGAACGACAACCTGATGGAACTGCTGATCTGCATCGACGCGCTGAAGCGCGCGTCGGCCAAGCGGATCACCGCCGTGATCCCCTATTTCGGCTATGCCCGGCAGGACCGCAAACCCGGCCCGCGCACGCCGATCTCCGCGAAGCTCGTCGCCAACCTCATCACCCAGGCGGGCGCCGACCGGGTGCTAGCGGTCGACCTGCACGCGGGGCAAATCCAGGGCTTTTTCGACATTCCGACCGACAACCTGTTTGCCGCCCCCGTCATGGCGGCGGACATCCAGGCCCGTTACGGCACGCGCGAGCTGATGGTGGTCTCGCCCGACGTCGGCGGCGTGGTACGCGCCCGTGCGCTCGCCAAGCGGCTCGACAACGTGCCGCTGGCGATCGTCGACAAGCGCCGCGACAAGCCAGGCTCGTCCGAAGTCATGAACATCATCGGCGAGGTCAAGGATCGCCACTGCATCCTGATCGACGACATCGTCGATTCGGGCGGCACGCTCTGCAACGCCGCGCAGGCGTTGCTCGACGGCGGCGCCAGCTCGGTGACCGCCTACATCACCCACGGCGTGCTGTCGGGCGGCGCGGTGGCGCGGGTGGACCAGTCCGCGCTCGAGGAACTGGTCATCACCGACTCGATCCTGGCGACCGATGCCGCCACCGATTCGACCCGCATCCGCTATCTCTCGATCGCCCCGCTGATCGGCGAAGCGGTCCGCCGGATCGCGGACGAAAGCAGCGTGTCGAGCCTGTTCGACTGATCGCGTGAGCCTTACCGACGACATCGCCCTCGCCAATCGCCTCGCCGAAGCGGCCGGCGCGGCGATCCGCCCGTTCTTTCGCGGCGAGATCGGGATCGAAGCCAAAGACGATGCCTCTCCCGTCACCCTGGCCGATCGCGCCGCCGAGGAGGCGATGCGGCGCATCCTCACCGCCGAGGCATCGCGCGACGGGATCATCGGCGAGGAATTCGGCAGCGAGCGCGAAGGCGCCGCGCGCACCTGGGTGCTCGATCCGATCGACGGCACCGTCAGCTTCGCGTGCGGCCGGCCGATATTCGGCACGCTGATCGCGCTGCTGCACGACGGGTTTCCGGTGCTGGGCGTGATCGACCAGCCGATCGCCGGCGAGCGCTGGGTCGGCGCGATGGGCCAGGCGACCACGTTCAACGGCCGCGCGGTGCGCACCCGGCCCTGCCGCGAGCTGACCGACGCCGTCCTCGCGTCCACCGGGCCGCAATATTTCGACGACCATGCGGCGGAGCACTTCATGGCCCTGGCCGCGAAGACCGCGCATAGGCGCATGATCTGGGGCGGCGACTGCTACAACTACGGCCTCTTGGCGAGCGGTCAGGTGGACCTCGTCTGCGAAAGCGGCCTGAAGCTCCACGATTTCGCGGCGCTGGTGCCGGTGGTCGAGGGCGCGGGCGGGACCATGGCGGACTGGAACGGCGAACCGCTGCACGCGGGCAGCGAGGGGCACGTGATCGCGCTGGGCGATCCCGCGCGGCTCGAGGACGTGGTCGAGGCGCTCGCCTGCGCGCACTGATCGCGCGCGATTTCCGCGCGTTAGCCATATCCTAAACCGGCTCGGGTAATGGCGGGCGCATGGCAACGAGCGCCCTGCCAACGCCCGACATCGGCGCGCCCCGACTGGGGTGGGCGCGGCTGCTCGCGCTCGTCCCGTTCGCGGTGGTCGTGGCAACGGCGATCGTCGAGCTGGGGCTGGCGGACCGCAAGTTCGGCCTGTTCACCGGCGGCTTCGGGGTGAGCCGGACGGTCGATACCCTGACCGAGCGCGCGCTGTTCGCGGGTGGTTACGGTGCGGCGATGGCGCTGCTGGGCCTGGCGGGCTGGTGGCTGGCACATAAGCTGACGCGCGGACGACCCGGCTGGGCGCCGGTGTTCGTCTTCGCGATCCTCAATGGCGCGCTGTTCGCCGGGATACTGGCCGCGCAATACCGGCTGGCGGCCTATTTCAGCGACGCGGTGGGGTTTGCCCTGCTCAAGCAGCTTGGCGGTGGCAGCCTCGTCGATGCGATCCTGTTCGGGATGAGCGAGATCGGCGTGGCGCTTCTGGTGCTGGGCGGGTCCGCGTGCGCCGCCTGGCTTGCCGCGCGCCTGCTGACCGCCGTCCTGCCCGCCGACCTGCCGCGACCGGCTGCACCGAGCGGGAAAGCGACAGCGGTTGCGGCAGCGTTGTTCCTGGCGCTCGCCTTCGCCATTCCCCGTACCGGCAGCGATGCCGCATTCGCGCTCGACCGGACGCTTGCTTGGGGCACGTTGGTGTCGGGGCTGGATTTCGCGAGCGATTTCGACCGCGACGGCTACGGCCTGTTCGTCGCCCAGCCGGACACCGCCCCGTTCGATCCGGCGCGCCACCCGCTCGCGCTCGACATTCCCGGCAACGGCATCGACGAGGACGGTTACGGCGGCGACCTGCGGCTCGTGCCGCTGGCGTCGGCGCCGGGAGCCCAAGTGTTCGCAGGCAAGCGTCCGCACGTGATCGTCGTGGTCATGGAGACGACCCGCAGCGACGTGCTGGGCAAGCGGATAAACGGACAGCCGGTCGCCCCCAATCTCGAGGCGCTCGCAGCAGCGGGCAGCGTGGCGCGCCCGGCATTCAGCCACGTCGGTTTCACCACCGAAAGCCTGAAATCGCTGTTCTCGGGCGCGCTGGCCCCGCGCAAGGGCGATCCGTCGCTATTCACCGACCTCAAGGCGAGCGGCTACCGCATCGGCGTGTTCTCCGGCCAGCCGGAAGATTTCGGCGATATCTCCGAGACCGTCGGGATGCGGGCGAGCGCCGACGTGCACGTCGATGCCGAGACGCTGCGAGAGAAGCGCGCGTTCGATTTCGCGGCGCAGGGCAGCCTGCTGGTCGACGAGAGCCACCTCCTCGCCGCTTTCGACCGAACGCTGTGGCGGGAAGACTGGCGCGCGCGGCCGTACATGGCCTATTTCAATTTCCAGTCGGCGCATTTTCCCTACGACCACGCCGAGGTCGAACGCCGGCTGACCGCCGAGCCCTTGCCGCGCGGCGCGATCTCCGCCGCCAATGCCGACAAGGTGCGCGAGACGTACTGGAATGCGGTCGCCCACGCCGACCGCTGGCTGGGCGAACTGGTCGCGCGGCTCAAGGCCAAGGGGGTGTGGGACGACACGATCCTGATCGTCACCGGTGATCACGGAGAAGAGCTGTTCGAGGGCGGGTTCCTCGGCCACGGGCACGTGATCAACGCCGAGCAGTTCGCCACGCTGCTGGTGGCAAGCAGGCCCGGCCTGCTGCCGTCGGGCCCGGTGGCGCTGTCGGACTATCGCGCGATCCTGAACGCGGCGATACACGGCGCGCCGCCCGCGCCGGTGACCGCGGCGCCGTTCATGCACATCGGGCCCATCGATCGGCCGACCGCGATCGGCCTGGCGGGACCGGACGGACAATTGACCAGCCTGCGCCTCGACACCGGCGATGTGTGCTTCCGCGAGAGCGGTCGCTGCACGACCTACGCCTCGCTCACCGGGCGGGACCGCAGCCGCGCCGACGCGGTGGTCGCGCGCTGGGGATCGGAACGCTGGCGAGAACGACAACGCGGCGGGCACTGACCGTCGGGCACCTCCCGGGGGGCCCGGCGTTCTGAGCGCATGGACAAGGCGATAGCGATCACCGGCGGAGCGGCGGGCATAGGCCGCGCGCTCGCGCTGCATTTCCACGGTATTGGCTGGCGCGTCGCGGTGCTCGACAGCGATGCCGAGGCCCTGCGCGAAGTTTCCCAGCTCATGCCGAAGGCCCGCTTTCTCGGGCTGCGCTGCGATGTCGGGCGCGAGGCACAGGTGCGCCGCGCGTTCGAGCGCATCGCCACATGGCTGGGCGAGGATGCGCTCACCTGCCTCGTCAACAATGCCGGGATCGCGGACCCGTATTGCGGCCCGCTGGAGGATCTGAGGCTGGGCGATTGGCAGCGGTGGATCGATGCCAGCCTGACCGCGGCGTTCCTGTGCAGCCGCGAGGCCCTTCCGCTGCTCCGCCGGGCGGAAGGCGCCTCCATCGTCAACGTATCCAGCACGCGCGCGCTGATGAGCGAACCGGACACTTATGGCTATGCGGCCGCGAAGGGCGGGCTCGACGCGCTGACGCACGCGATGGCGGTGAGCCTGGGCCCGGCGGTCCGGGTGAACGCGGTGCTGCCGGGATGGATCGAGACCGGACCGTGGCAGAAAGCGGCCTCCCGCAAGGAGCCCGATCATTCCGCCGCCGCTCGCAGGCAACATCCGGCTGGGCGGGTGGGGCTGCCCGAAGACATCGCGGGTGCGGTCGAATGGCTGGTCGATGCCGGTTTCGTCACCGGCCAGCGGATCGTGGTGGACGGCGGCATGACCGTGAAGATGATCTACACCGACTAGGCCCCCTTGTCGTCAGACCGGCGGAGGCATTCGGGCGGGCGCGCGTTCGGGGTTGCCTTTTGGCGCCCCTCGCCTTAGGGGCGCGCGCTTCACCGACACGTGATTCACACTTTTTGCGTGATTCTGGGCCGGCCTGGCCAACTAGGGCTGCCAGGGCTGACCGATGCGTGTCCCCGAAAGGAGACGAAAATGCCCAAGATGAAGACCAAGAGCGGCGTGAAGAAGCGCTTCAAGCTCACCGCCACTGGCAAGGTCAAGCACGGGGTCGCCGGCAAGCGCCACCGCCTGATCAGCCACAATGCCAAGTACATCCGCCAGAACCGCGGCACTTCCGTGATCTCCGACGCCGACGCGCGGACGATCAAGAAGTGGGCGCCGTACGGCCTGGGCTGAGGGAGTACTGAGATATGGCACGCATCAAACGGGGCGTAACCACTCGCGCCAAGCACAAGCGGCTTCTCGACCAGGCCAAGGGCTATCGCGGTCGTCGCAAGAACACCATCCGCATCGCCCGTCAGGCGGTCGAAAAGGCCGGACAGTACGCCTATCGCGACCGCAAGGTTAAGAAGCGTTCGTTCCGCGCCCTGTGGATCCAGCGGATCAACGCCGCGGTCCGCGCCGAAGGCCTGACCTACTCGCAGTTCATGCACGGTGCGAAGCTCGCCGGTATCGAACTGGACCGTAAGGTCATGGCAGACCTCGCGATGAATGAAGGCGGTGCCTTCAACTCCATCATCGCGCAGGCCAAGGCAGCGTTGAACTAAATCCGGTCTTCGATCCGGTTTTCAGGGGCGTCGCGGGCATGGGCTCGCGGCGCCCTTGACGCAAGAATTTCGCGCGCTAATGTCCAGAACATACAAAACTTGGTTCTTCGGGTCGCAAAATTCCCGAACAGGACAGCGCCACACAGATGTCGGATTCCCCGCGAATCTCGGTGCGGTTCTTTCGCTTGTCGGAACCGCTGCAGTCCTATTTCACCGCCCTGTACCTGACGACGATCGAAGCCGGGGACGGCTTGGTCGAGGATTACCTGCACCCCGAATGGGCTGCGATGCGCTTCACTGAAGGGCCGCCGCCGATCGCGAGCATCGGGCCGGGCGAAATGGTCGAGCAGTGGCCGTTTGTCGCGGGCGGGCCGACGAGCATGTCCACCCATTTCGCAGTCCGCACCTCGCGCGTATGGGGCCTGGGCCTGCAGCCGACCGGCTGGGCCAAATTCGCGGACGGTGACGCGGCCGCACTGGCCAACCGAACTGTCGACGGCAGTACCCATCCTGCATTTGCAGCATTCGCCGGGATCCTTCCGATCGTCCAGGCGCCCGAAGGCAGCGCAAGCGACAAGGCGGCCCTGATCGACCGATACCTGATGCAGCACGTCGATCGCCCGGTTCCGCGCGAGGCGGAGATCAGGGCGTGCCAGAACGCCCTGCGCGATCCCGCAATGGGAGAGGTATCCGCGTTGCAGGAGCGACTGGGCATGACGGTGAAATCGCTGGAGCGGTTCTGCCGCCGCTATTTCGGTTTCACGCCCAAGTTGCTGCTGCGCCGCCAGCGTTTCGCCCGCAGCCTTGCGCACTTCATGCTCGATCCCACGATGAGCTGGATCGACGCGCTCGACGGGCAATATCACGACCAGGCCCAGTTCGTCCGCGAGTTCCGCGAATTCATGGGCCTGCGCCCGAGCGACTATGCGCGGATGCCGCACCCGATCGTGCAACCCATCATGCGCCAGCGCATGGCCGATCAGGGCGCGGCGGAACCGCTCGACCTGCCGACAATCGCCCGCTTTCGCTAGCCCCCGCCCGCTAAAGGCGCGCCGACTGCCTGCAAAGTTGTCGCATTCCTACAACTCGGTTACACGCGCAGGCGGTCGCATTCGAACGCTGGTAATTTAGGTGGGGCGCGAATTGCAGGACCGTTCGGCGAATGCAGTCAAAGGCGAATGCACCGTGGCGGCGCGCTTCTTTGCGCCCCCGCCGGACCTCGCCGGCTATCTGACCAGCATCTATCGGCTCGACCTCACCGTTGCGGACGGGGAGACGGTCGTCGATTGGCTGCAGCCCGAATGGGGCAACCTGCGCGTCTTCTCGGGCGCGATGCCCTGGGCGCAGGTGGGGACCGGCGAGGTGGTCGACAAGGCGCGGTTCACCGTCACCGGGCCGAGCTCGCGCGCTACGCGGTTCGCGCTCGGCACGACCCGGATGTGGGGGATCGGAATGCTCCCGCTCGGCTGGGCACGCTTCGTCGGGCGGCCGGCGGCGCCATACGCCAACATGCTTGCCGACGCCGAGCGGACGCCCGAGTTCGTTCACTTTCGCGCACTCCCCGGCATCTTCGGCGAAGCACCGGACGACGAGGTCGAGATGCAGCGGATCGTCGCTATCCTGCGTGGCCTGGGCCAGCCGGTTCCCGATGAAGAACGCATCGTGCGCGTCCACAACGCCATGGTCGAACTGGGGGTAGCCACAGTCGCGGATTTCGCCGACCTCGCCGGGGTGTCCGTTCGCGCGCTCGAGCGCACCTGCCGCCGCCATTTCGGCCTCCCGCCCAAGCTGCTGCTGCGCCGCCAGCGCTTCATGCGCAGTCTTGCGGCATGGATGCTGGGCGGAATGGGCAAATGGACCGCGGCGATCGACGAGCTCTATACCGACCAGTCCCACTTCAACCACGAGTTCCACGAATTCATGGGCATGGGGCCCAGCGAATATGCCGCCTTGCCCCATCCGATCCTGTCCGCGTTCATGGAGCAGCGCGCCAAGACCTGGGGTTCGCCCGCGCAGACGCTCGACCGTCCGGGCGGGAAGACGGCTTAGGCGCCGCAAGCATTGCGATAGCGCGCCCGCGCCACTAGGGGCGTGTCCGCGATGACCACGACCGACCAGACCCGCCTGTCCGAGGCGCTCGCCGCAATCGAAGCGGCCCAGACCATCGACGCGATCGAGGCGCAGCGGGTCGCCGCGCTCGGCAAGTCCGGGTGGGTCAGCCTCGCCCTCAAGACGCTTGGCGCGATGAGCCCCGAGGAACGTCAGGTCGAAGGTCCGCGCATCCAGGCCATGCGCGCCTCCGTCGCCGACGCGATCGAGGCCAAGAAGGCCGCGCTCGAAAGCGCCGCGCTCGATGCCCGGCTCGCAAGCGAAGTGATCGACCTGACGTTGCCCGCGCCCGAGTGGCCAAGGGGCTCGATCCACCCGGTCAGCCAGGTCATGGACGAACTGGCGGAAATCTTCGCCGACATGGGCTTCTCGGTCGCCAGCGGTCCCGAGATCGAGGACGACTGGCACAACTTCACCGCGCTCAACATGCCCGAAAGCCACCCGGCCCGGGCGATGCACGATACGTTCTATTTCCCGGACCAGGGCCCCGAAGTGGCGGGATCCCCGACCAAGATGGTGCTGCGAACGCACACGTCGCCGGTGCAGATCCGCAGCATGGTGCAGCAAGGCGCTCCGCTGCGCGTGATCGCGCCGGGCCGCGTCTATCGATCCGACAGCGATGCCACCCACACGCCGATGTTCCACCAGGTCGAGGGCCTGGTGATCGACGAGGGCATCCACCTGGGCCATCTCAAGTGGACGCTCGAGACCTTCCTCAAGGCCTTTTTCGAGCGCGACGACATCGTGCTGCGCCTGCGCCCGAGCTATTTCCCCTTCACCGAACCGAGCGTCGAGGTGGACGTGGGCTGGGAGGATGTCGGAGGCCGCCGCGTGCTGGGCGGTGACGGCGATGCGCCAGGCCACGGCTGGATGGAGCTGCTCGGCAGCGGCATGGTCAACCGCCGGGTGCTGGAATTCGCCGGCCTCGACCCGGACCGCTGGCAGGGTTTCGCGTTCGGCGTCGGAGTCGACCGGCTGGCGATGCTGAAATACGGGATGGACGACCTGCGCGCCTTCTTCGACGGCGACGGGCGCTGGCTGGCGCATTACGGGTTCGACCCGCTCGACGTGCCGACGCTTTCGGCGGGCGTGGGAGCGAAAGCATGAAGTTCTCGCTCGAATGGCTGAAGACGTTCCTCGACACCGATGCGAGCGCCGCCGATATTTCCGCGAAGCTCAACGCGATCGGGCTCGAAGTCGAAGGTCTTGAGGACCCGGCCGATCGGCTCGCCGGGTTCCGGGTGGCCGAAGTGCTGACCGCCAAGCCGCATCCCGATGCCGACAAGCTGCAGGTTCTCACGGTCAACACCGGCCCAGAAATCAATGGGGGCGAGCCGCTGCAGGTCGTCTGCGGCGCGCCCAACGCGCGTGCGGGGATGAAGGGCGTGCTGGGCCTGCCGGGCGCGGTCGTCCCGGCGAACGGGATGGAACTGCGCAAGTCGGCGATCCGCGGCGTCGAATCGAACGGCATGATGTGTTCGACCCGCGAACTCGAGCTGGGCGACAATCACGACGGAATCATCGAACTGCCGGCAGACGCGCCGGTGGGCGCCGCATTCGCCGACTATCACGACGCGAGCCCCGTGTTCGACGTCGCGATCACCCCCAATCGGCCCGACTGCATGGGCGTGGAAGGCATTGCGCGCGATCTCGCCGCAGCAGGGCTCGGCACGTTCAAGCCGTGGCGCGCCGAGGCGGCACCCGGCAGTTTCCCTAGCCCGGTCGCGATCCGCATCGAGGACCCGGTCGGCTGCCCGGCATTCTATGGCCGGGTCATTCGCGGCGTGCGCAACGGCGCCTCGCCCGACTGGATGCAGGCGCGCCTGATCGCGGCGGGCCAGCGCCCGATCAGTGCGCTTGTCGACGTTACCAACTACCTCAGCCTCACCTTCGGGCGGCCGGCGCATGTCTACGATCTTGCCAAGCTGACGGGTGCAGTCGTCGCGCGGCGCGCCGCGAACGGCGAGCAGGTCCTCGCGCTCAACGAGAAGACCTACACGCTCGACGACACGATGACCGTCATCGCCGACGACAGCGGCGTCCACGACATCGGCGGGATCATGGGCGGCGAGCATTCGGGCGTGACGGCGGAAACCACCGACGTCCTGCTCGAGATCGCCTACTTCGACCCCGCGCTTATAGGGGCGACCGGGCGCAAGCTCGGCATCGCCAGCGACGCGCGGACGCGGTTCGAGCGCGGCGTGGATCCCGCGTTCCTCGACGCGGGTCTCGATATCCTGTCCGACCTGATCCTGCGCACCTGCGGGGGCGAGGCCAGCGAGGTCGTTCGCGTTGGTACCCCGCCAAGCGAGCCGAAAGTCTTCGCTTACGATCCCGCACTGGCGGAACGGCTGGGCGGCGTATCGATCCCGGAGGACGAGCAGCGCGCGATCCTGGAACGGCTCGACTTCGCCGTGTCCGCCGACTGGCAGGTCACGGTGCCGCTGCGCCGCCACGACGTCGAAGGGCCTGCCGACATCGTCGAGGAAGTGGTCCGCATCCACGGCCTCGACGCGGTGCCGTCCACTCCCTTGCCGCGCATGGACGGCGTGGCGCGTCCCACCGCGACGCCCGAACAGGCCCGCGAGCGGAAGGTGCGCCGTGCCGCCGCGTCACGCGGCCTGTCCGAAGCGGTCACGTGGTCGTTCCTGCCGACCGCCCAGGCCGATCACTTCGCGGATGGCAACGGCGGTCTGTGGGTCCTCGACAACCCGATCAGCGAAGACATGAAGGCGATGCGCCCGTCGCTCATCCCCGGCCTGCTCGCCGCCGCGAAGCGCAACGCGGACCGCGGCGCGGCATCGGTCCGCTTGTTCGAAGTGGGCCGCCGCTACCTGCGCGGAGACGGCGGCGCGAGCGACGAGCGCGCCACCGTCGGCGTGCTTCTGGCAGGCGAGAAAGCCCCGCGCGGCTGGGCAGCCGGCAAGGCGGCGCACTTCGACGCCTTCGATGCCAAGGCCGAAGCGCTCGCTTTGCTCGAAGCCGCCGGCGCCCCGGTGGCCAACCTGCAGGTCATGGGAGACGCGGGCCCACAGTTCCACCCGGGTCAGTCGGGCACGCTCCGCCTCGGCCCCAAGACCGTGCTCGCCCGCTTCGGTGCACTGCATCCGGCCACGCTCAAGGCGTTCGACGTCGATGGGCCGGTCATGGCGGTCGAGGTGTTTCTGGACGCGATCCCGGCCCGCAAGAACGCCGGGTTTGCGCGAGCAGCCTATGCGCCGCCCGCGCTGCAGTCGGTCACCCGCGACTTCGCGTTCCTGGTCGACGCCGCGCTGCCGGCAGGCGACCTGCTCCGCGCGATCAAGGGCGCCGACAAGGCCAATATCGTGGCTGCGCGGGTGTTCGACGATTTCCGCGGTCAGGGCGTGCCCGAGGGCAGCAAGTCGCTGGCCGTCGAAGTCACGCTGCAACCGGGCGACAAGAGCTACACCGATGCCGACCTGAAGGCGGTTTCCGACCGGATCGTCACCGCTGCGGCCAAGCTGGGCGCGGAGTTGCGCGGATGACCCGCACGGCATTCGTCACGGGAGCGACGGCGGGCATCGGCGAAGCGACCGTGCGGACGCTGGTCGCGAGCGGCTGGCGCTGCGTCGCGACCGGGCGGCGGGGCTCGCGGCTGGAGGCACTGGTCGCCGAGCTGGGCGCGGACAAGGTCCATGCCGCGGTGTTCGACGTGCGCGATACGGCGGCGCTCGATGCGGCGCTGGCAGCGCTGCCGCCCGAGTTCGCCGCGATCGACCTGCTGGTGAACAACGCCGGCCTCGCCCAGGGCCTGTCGCCCGCGCAGGAAGCCGACCTCGACGACTGGCAGACGATGATCGACACCAACGTGACCGCGATGGTCACGCTCACGCGCAAGCTGCTGCCGGGCCTGATCGCGCGCAAGGGCGCGATCATCACGATCGGCTCGGTCGCGGGCACCTACCTCTACCCCGGCGGCAACGTCTATGCGGGCAGCAAGGCCTTCGCCAACCACTTCACCTTGGCGCTGCGGGCCGACCTCCACGGCACAGGGGTGCGCGTGACGAGCATCGAGCCGGGCATGGTTGAAACCGAGTTCACGCTCGTTCGCACCGGCAGCCAAGACGCATCGGACAAGCTCTATGCGGGCGTGAACCCGATGACGGCGGACGACATCGCCCACACCATCCAGTGGATCGCCGAACTGCCCCCGCACCTCAACGTCAACCGCATCGAACTGATGCCGGTGAACCAGGGCTTCGCGGGCTTCCGGGTCGCGCGCGAAAGCTAGCGGGCACCGCCCATATCCGCTCACCCTGAGCCTGTCGAAGGGTCTGGTGCAGCGTTGCGACACAATGCTTCGACAAGCTCAGCATGAGCGGGCTTGGTTCAGATTTTTCACGCAAAGACAGATGAAATGACATCCAACCGCCGCACCTTCGCCATCATCTCCCACCCCGACGCGGGCAAGACCACGCTGACCGAGAAGCTCCTGCTGACCGGCGGCGCGATCCACCTGGCGGGCGAGGTCAAGGCGCGCGGGCAGGCCCGCCGGGCGCGGTCCGACTGGATGAAGATCGAGCAGCAGCGCGGCATCTCGGTCACGTCCTCGGTGATGACGTTCGAAAAGGACGGGACGGTCTTCAACCTGCTCGACACCCCGGGCCACGAGGACTTCTCCGAAGATACCTACCGGACGCTGACCGCGGTCGATTCGGCGGTCATGGTGATCGACGCGGCGAAGGGCATCGAGCCGCAAACCCGCAAGCTGTTCGAGGTCTGCCGGTTGCGGTCGGTGCCGATCATCACGTTCATCAACAAGGTCGATCGCGAAGGTCGCCCGCTGACCGAAATTCTCGACGAGGTGGCCGATGCGCTCGCGCTCGACGTGTCGCCGCAGGGCGCACCGCTGGGCATGGGCGGGCTGTTCACCGGCGTGCTCGATTTCGCCTCGCAAACCGTCGCCAAGCCGGAGGGCGGCAGCCGGGAATACCTCGGCACGCGCGAACCGTTCGCCGGCTTCGACAGCGGGCTGTCCGACGACATGGCCGAGGAAATCGAGCTGATCCGCGAAGCTTATCCCGCGTTCGACCTGGAGGCGTTCCTGCACGGCGACCTGACGCCGGTGTTCTTCGGCAGCGCGCTCAAGAACTTCGGCGTCGAGGAACTGATCGCCGCGATCGACCGCTGGGCCCCGCCGCCGCGACCGCAACCCTCGGAAGACGGCCCGGTCAGCCCGGATCGCGACGAGGTGACCGGTTTCATCTTCAAGGTGCAGGCCAACATGGACCCGAACCACCGCGACCGGATCGCCTTCATGCGGCAGGTCTCGGGCACCTTCAAACGGGGGATGAAGCTCACCCCGTCGGGCCTCGGCAAGCCGATCGCTGTCCACTCGCCGATCCTGTTCTTCGCGCAGGATCGCGAGATCGCCGATACGGCGGAGGCGGGCGACATCATCGGCATTCCCAACCACGGCACGCTGCGCGTCGGCGACACGCTGAGCGAGAGCAACAAGGTCCGCTTCACCGGCCTGCCGAACTTCGCGCCGGAAATCCTCCGCCGGGTGGTGCTGAAGGATCCGACCAAGACCAAGCAGCTCAGGAAGGCGCTCGACGACCTCAGCGAGGAGGGCGTGATCCAAGTGTTCTATCCCGAATTCGGCGCGCAATGGATCGTCGGCGTGGTCGGGCAGCTGCAGCTCGACGTGCTCGTCTCGCGGCTCGAGGCGGAATACAAGGTGGGCGCCAATCTCGAGCCGGCACCGTTCGTCACCGCACGCTGGGTCAAGGGCGGCGAGGCGGCGCTGAAGACCTTCACCGATTTCAACCGCGCCAACCTCGCCACGGACCGCGACGGCGATCCGGTGTTCCTCGCCAAGTCGTCGTGGGACGTGAACTACCAGGCCGAGAGGAACCCCGACCTCACGTTCTCGGCGACCAAGGAACGCTAGAGCGGGAGGCGAAGCTCGGCGGACAGGCCCCCGCCGGGCCGGTTCGCGAGCACGATGCGACCGCCGTGCGCCTCCGCGATGGCGCGGGCGAGCGTCAGGCCGAGGCCGGCACCGCCGGTATCGCGGTTGCGGCTCGCCTCGCCGCGCACGAACGGCTCGGTGATGGTGGCGAGCAGGGCATCGGGAATTCCCGGCCCCGTATCGGTCACGCGCAGGACCGCATCCGGGCCCTCGCGCAGGACCGCGACTTCCGCCCCCCCGCCATAGCGCACCGCGTTCGACACCAGGTTGCGCAAGGCGCGCTTGGCCCAGGTGACATGGACAGGGGCGACCACGCGCGCGCCCTCTGCCAGCACCGCGGGCTCGCCCATGTCCTCGAACTCCTCGACGATGGAGGCCGCGAGCGCCGCGAGGTCGGTGCGTTCGGGCGGCTCGCTCGCGCGGCCGACCCGGGCGAGCGACAGGATATCGTCGAGCGTGCGGACCATATCCTCGATCGTCGCCGCCATGCGCGCGCGCTCGCCCTCGTCGTCGACGCTCTCGATCCGCACCCGCAGCGCCGCGAGCGGCGTCTTGAGATCGTGGCCGATCGCGCCGAGCATCACGTCCTTTTCGTCGAGCATGGCGGCGATGCGCGCCTCCATCGCGTTGTGCGCCTCGATCAGCTGGCGGACATCGTCCGGCCCCTGCGGCTCGAGCTGGCCGGTCAGGTCCTGGGTGCGGGCAAAGGCCTCCACCCGACCGGTGAGCTGGGCGAGCGGGCGGGTGATGCGCCGGAGCAGCAGCCACATGACCAGCATCAGCGCGCCGAAAAGGACCAGAGTCTGCGTGACGAGCCCGCGCACGCCGCGCGCGGTGGGCTGCCGGTCGATGGCGCGGGCGGTCACCCACTGGCCGTCGTTGCCCGGCACGCTGGCCAGGATCACGCGGGCATCCTCGAGCGGCGCGGCGCCGCCGAGCATCCGGCCCGCCTCGATCCTGCGCAGGACGCGCGGATCGGCCATCGCGGCGCGGCTCACCACGCGCACCTTGTCCGCTCCGCTCAGGCCCTGCTGCGACAGCACTTCGCGTAAATCACGCGTCAGCGCCGCCTCGGGTTCATCATCGGGAAGTGAGGGCGGGGTGGCGGACCGCTCGATTCGCAACCGCTTCGCCAGCCCCAGCCGTTCGCCGGGCCGATCCCCGAATCGCCGGGCGAGCCGCTCGGCGGGCGCGCCTGTCGAGGCGGCGGTCAGCTGCACCGCGAGCGTTCCCACGACCTGCTGCGCGCGCCGCTCTTCGGCCGCGCGGAACAGCAGCACCGCGGAGATGGCCTGCGCGAGCAACAGCGCGCCCGCGACGGCGAGCAGCACCTGGCCGAGCAGGCTTCTGGGCCAGAACCTCATTCGCTGTTGCCGCCGGCGAAGCGGCCGACTTCGGCCGCGAACCGGTAGCCGCCCCCGCGCACGGTCTGGATGAAATGCGGGTTGCGGCTGTCGGCCTCTATCTTGCGTCGAAGCCGGCTGACCTGGTTGTCGACCGCGCGGTCGAACAGGTGCGCCTCGCGCCCTTGCACGAGGTCGAGCAGGCGATCGCGATCGATGACCTGCTTGGGCCGGTCGAGGAATGCGACGAGCAGGCGAAACTCCGCCGTCGAGATCGGCACCGTCGTCCCTTCGGGATCGACCAGCCGGCGCTTGAGCGGGTCGAGCTGCCAGCCCTCGAATTCGTAGAGCGCGTCGTCCTCGGGCGGTGGCGCGGCCTTGCTCGCGCGGCGCAGCACGCTGCGAATGCGGGCAACGAGTTCGCGCGGTTCGAACGGTTTGACGACATAGTCGTCGGCCCCGATCTCGAGCCCCACGATGCGATCGGTCGCCTCGCCCCGGGCGGTGAGCAGGATCGTGGGAATCGCCCGCGACTCGACGAGGTGGCGGCACAGGGAGAGGCCGTCTTCGCCCGGCATCATCACGTCGAGCAGGACGAGATCGGGTGTGTCCGACACGATCGCGCTGCGCGCCGCGGCGGCATTGTGCGCCTCGCTCACGATGAACCCCTGGCGCGAAAGGTACGCGGCCAGGGGCTCGCGCAGCGTCGCCTCGTCGTCGACGAGGAGCAGCTTCACGGGCGTGGTGTCGGAGGTCATGGAAAGCACCCGTGCCTGTAGCGGGGCGCGCCGGTCAAGCGCGCCCCGCCAGGGTCATCGAGCCGAAGCTCCTCAGTTCGCGGGCTGGGCGGCCTGGCGGGCCTGCCTGCGCTCCTGCATCGTCGCCCGCATGGTCTGGCGCGCGGCGGTGCGTTCGGCCTGCGTCACGGTCCCGTTGCCGTCGGCATCGACCCGGTCGAAACGCTTCATCGCTGCCGCGGTAACCTCGGCCTGGCTCAGGGCGCCGTCGCCGTTCGTGTCCATCATCTTCATCATGCCCATGCCGCGGCCGCCGCGACGCTTGCCGGCCTTGGGCTTGTCGGCGCGGGCGGCGCGCGCTTCGGTACGGGCATTGAACTCGGCTTCGCTGATCGAGCCGTTGCGGTCGGTGTCGAGGCGTTCGAACACCTGGCCTCGGCGCGCCTCGCGGTCGGCCTGGTTGATCACGCCGTCGCCGTTGGCATCCATCTTGGCGAAGCGCTGTGCGGCTGCCGCCTCGGCCTGGGCGCGGGTCATGTCGCCCTGCGGCATCTTGCCGGCCTGGGCCATGGCTGCGCCCGACGTGGCAAGCATCACGGCGGCGATCGAAAGGGTTACTGTACGCATGACGATTCTCTCCTGGGAAACTCAATGGGTCGAACTGCGACGCCCGGGGCAACAAGGGGAGGGGGAGGGTTGCCCGCGTGCGCCGCAGCTCACACTCGCCGTTCTACGGCAGTCATGTCGCAGGCGTATCGCCAAAGGCGGGAGAATTGTCGCAAAATGTCGCGTCCCGCCGACGCGGTTCATCCGGCGGACAGTCAGCGCGGGCGGTGTTCGGTCCCGAGGCCCGCGGTGATGAACACGGCGGTCGCCTCGCCCGCCACATCCGCCGTGTGCCACGTGCCGGGCGGATTGATCGCGTATTCGCCGGCGCGGATCGTCACGCGGTCGGTGGTACCGTCGGCATGTTCCTGATGAAGCGTCATTTCGCCCGCGGTGCACAGCACCACCTCTGTCCCGACCGGATGCATCTCCCACGAATCCCAGGATTCGGTGAAGGTGTACATGCTCACCAGCCGCCCTTCGGCTCCGTCGCCGTCGTGGCGCTGTCCGTAGCCTTCGTACCACGCCATCCCGTCGAACGACGGCTGCGCCTCGGCCGTCGCCCCGAGGCCGAGATGGATGAAGCGTTCGCTGAGGGATTTGGCGCTCATGTAGGCGTGCTCATCACGAACGCATTGAGCTTGTTGCCCTCCGAATCGCGGAAATAGCCGGCGAAAAAGCCGCCGCCGCGATCACCCGGTGCGCCTTCGTCGGTCCCGCCATTGGCGAGCGCGATCTCGTAGAGCCGGTGGACCTGCGCTTCGTCCTTCGCCTGCAGCGCGACCATGACCCCGTTGCCGACCGAGGCGGCGTTGCCGTCGAACGGCTTGGTGAGGGCGATCCCCGCCGCGCCGCCAGGTTCGCCCCAAGCGATGAAGCTGTCGAATTCCATCATGCGGCCGACGCCCATCTCGGCCGCGATGGCATCGTAGAACGGGGCGATCGCCTTCAGGTCGTTGGTGCCAAGGGTGACGTAACCGATCATGTGAAATGCTCCTTGCCGCGACTCGACCCGGCAAGAACATTACGCGAACATCGTGGCTCCCGCAAGCGCAGGCTAGAGCGGGGCGCAGGCTTCCTTGAGCCACGCGAGCACGTCGCCCGACAGCTGCGGGGCGAGGATGCGGCGGACCTCGGCGTGGTAGTCGTTCCACCACGCGCGCTCCTCCTCGGTCAGCAGCGACACCTCGACCAGCGCCTTGTCGATCGGCGCGTAGGTCAGCGTCTCGAACCCGAGGTAATCGCCTTCCGCCCCGGCGATTTCGCGCTTTTCGACGAGCACGAGGTTCTCGATCCGGATGCCGTAGGCGCCTTCCTTGTAATAACCCGGCTCGTTCGAGAGGATCATTCCGGCAAGCAGTTCCTGGTCGCCGCCAGACTGCGATCCGGTGATCTTGGCGATGCGCTGAGGCCCTTCATGAACCGACAGGAAACTGCCGACCCCGTGCCCGGTGCCGTGGGCGTAATCGACGCCCGCCGACCACAGGAACTGCCGCGCCAGCGCATCGAGCTGGCCGCCGACCGTACCTTGCGGAAACACCGCGCGCGCCAGGGCGATGTGCCCCTTGAGGACCCGCGTGTTGCGGTCCTTTTGCTCAGCGGACGGTTCGCCCAAACCATCAGGCGTCCCGATCCATACCGTCCGGGTGATGTCGGTCGTCCCGTCGAGGTACTGGCCGCCCGAATCGCACAGGTAGATGCTGCCGGGCTGGATCGGGATGTTGGAATCCGCGTCCACCCGGTAGTGCGGCAGCGCGGCGTGCGGTCCCGCCGCGCTGATCGTGTCGAACGACAGGTCGCGCAGGGTGCCCGCCGCCTCGTCACGGAAGGCACGCAGCTGCGCGGCGGCGGACAGCTCGTCCAGCCCGCCCTTGGGTCCTTCGACGCTCAGCCAGTGAAGATACTTCGCGATCGCCGCGCCGTCGCGCGCCTGGGCGTCGCGGTGGCCCTGCTGCTCGACGGGGTTCTTGACCGCGCGCGGCAGGATCGTGGGATCGCGCACAGCCACCGGCCTGGCGCCGGCGCCCTCAAGCGCGTCGAAGATCGCCGCGACGCCGTAATTGGGATCGACCGCCACCGTCTTGCCGGCCAGCTCGCCGAGCGCTTGTTCAAACGTTTCGCGCGGTCGGATCGTAACGGCGTTGCCGAGGTGCTGGGCAAGCTCGGGCGTGACCTTGTCCTGTCCGATGAACAGGTCCGCGGTGCCATCGGCGTGGGCGACGACATAGGACAGCGCCACGGGGGTCCGGTCGACGTCGGTGCCGCGCACATTGAGCAGCCACGCGACCGAATCGAGCGCGCTCACCACCGCGGCGTCATACCCTTCGCCCTTCAGCCAGTCGGCGACTTCGGCGCGCTTCTCGGCGCTCGATCGGCCGGAGTGCGCATCGGAATGGACCAGCGCCGGCGCGTTCGACGGCTCGGGCCTGTCGGCCCACACCGCGTCCACCGGATTGCCGTCGACCGGAACGAGCACGGCGCGCTTCTTCTCCAGCGCCTTGGCCACGCCCTCGACCCACCCTTTCGAATGGAGCCACGCGTCGTAGCCGATCTTCGCGCCTTCGGCGGCGTTGGCGGCAAGCCACTTGGCCGGGCTCGATGCCGGCACGCCGACGTATTCGAACAATGTGCCGTCCACCTGGTCGCGGACCTGCACGGTATAGCGCCCGTCGACGAAGATCGCGGCCTTGTCGGCCAGCACGGCAGCGGTCGCGGTCGATCCGCCGAACCCGGTCAGCCAGTGTAGCCGCTGGGCGTAGGCACCGATGTACTCGCTCATGTGTTCGTCGCTGATCGGCACGACGAATCCGTCGAGCCCGCGCTTCTTCAGCTCCTCGCGCAAGGCGGAGAGGCGGGCTGCGCCGGAGTCGAGTTCGGTCTGCATGAGCATTGTTGCGGTCCTTTCGCTTCCCACATAGGGCCGCGCCATGAACGATGCCACCGCGAACCCGCCGAAAGCCCCTCCCCAAGCGGCGAAAAAGCCCTCCAGCGTGTCCCACCACGGCCTGACCGTCAGCGACGATTACGCCTGGCTGCGCGATCCGAAATACCCGGTCGTCGACGACCCCGATATCCTGGCCCACCTCAAGGCGGAGAACGCCTGGTTCGAAGCGGCGATGGAAGGCCAGAAGGACCGGATCGACGCCTTGTTCAAGGAAATGCGCGCACGGATCAAGGAAGCCGACAAGTCGGTTCCGCAAAAGGACGGCGAGTGGCTCTACTGGGTCGAGTACGAGGAAGGTGCCGAATACAAGAAGTGGTGGCGCAAACCCGTTGCGGGCGGACCGGACGAGCTGATCCTCGACGAAGTGGCGCTGGCAGAGGGCAAGGACTACTTCCGGCTCGGCGCCATCGCGGTTTCGAGCGACGGCACCCGGCTCGCCTACTCGATCGACGACAATGGTTCGGAGCGCTTCACCGCCCGCATCAAAGTGATCGCGACCGGCGAACTGCTGCCCGACGAGATTCCCGGGACGCTGTCCTCGCTCGTCTGGGTCGGGGGTGACACGGGCATCGTCTACAGCCTCGCCAACGAGCAGTGGCGGACCGACAACGCGCGGCTGCACCGGATCGGCACTTCGACTGACGAAGATGTAGAACTCTACCATGAAAACGACGATGGATTTCGCGTCGGCTCCGGACTTTCGGCGAACGAGAAGTGGCTGGTGATATCCACCAGCGATCACGAGACGAGCGAGGTCCGCCTGGTGCCCGCCGCAGATCCGCTGGCCGAACCGATCCTCGTGAAGCCCCGCAGCAAGGGCGTGGAGTACGAGGTCGACGTCTATCAGGACGACGGCTCGAGCGATGGCATGGGCGACGGAACGCTCTACATCCTGGCGAACGACACGCACGAGAACTTCCGCCTCGCCACCGCCCCGCTCGGCGAACCGGACAGGTGGTCGACGCTGATCGAGGGTTCGGACGCGTTCTACCTGACGGGGTTCGACCTGTTCCGCGATTTCTACGTGGTCGAGGGTCGGCAGGACGGGCTCGATACGATCGAGGTGCGCTATTACGGCGATCCTGCCAGGGTCGAGCCCATCGCCTTTCCCGAGGAGAGCTACGCCGCCGGGCTGGGCGACAATCCCGAATGGGCGATGGACAAGCTGCGGGTGAGCTACGAATCGATGGTCAGCCCGGCCACCACCTACGACTACCATGTCGCCGAGCGGCGACTGGAAGTTCTCAAGGTGCAGGAGGTGCCGTCGGGTTACGACGCCGGGCTCTATGCGACCGAACGCCTCCACGTGACCGCGCGCGACGGAACCAGCATCCCCGTCTCGATCATGTACCGCAAGGATCGGACGTCTCCGGGTCCCCTGCACCTCTACGGTTACGGCGCCTACGGCATCGCGATCCCGCCGGGGTTCTCGACGACCCGGCTCAGCCTCGTCGACCGGGGGTTCGCCTATGCCATCGCCCATATCCGCGGCGGGGACGACCTGGGGCGCGCCTGGTACAAGGGCGGCAAGCTGGAGGCGCGGACCAACACCTTCACCGATTTCGTCGACGTGGCGAGGGGCCTGGTCGAGCACGGCTACACCCAGGCGGGCCGCATTTCGATCTCCGGTGGCTCGGCGGGCGGCGAACTGATGGGCGCGGTGGTCAATTCCGATCCCGAACTGTGGGGCGCCGTCGTCGCGCACGTGCCGTTCGTCGACGTGCTGGCAACGATGCTCGACGCCTCGCTGCCGCTGACGCCGGGCGAATGGCCCGAATGGGGCAATCCGATCGAGGACAAGGCCGCGTTCGAACTGATCCGCAGCTACTCGCCCTACGACAACGTGAAGGCCCAGGCCTATCCGCCCATGCTCGTCACCGCCGGCCTCAACGATCCGCGCGTAACCTACTGGGAGCCGGCCAAGTGGGTCGCCCGACTGCGCGAGATGAAGACCGACGACAACGTGCTGGTGCTCAAGACCAACATGGGCGCAGGCCACGGCGGCAAGTCGGGCCGGTTCGAATCCTTGCACGAAACGGCCGAGGAGTACGGCTTCATCCTGTGGCAGATGGGCCTGTGACGCCCTCAGGTGGCGACGCGGTAGGGCAAGTCGAGGAGAGCCGCCGCTTCAGCCTGGAATTCACCGCGAGGCCCGAGCACATCGATGAACTGGGCCACGTCAACAATGCGGTCTGGGTCACGTGGATTCAGGACATCGCCACCGCGCACTGGAATGCGGTGGCGGCGCCCGAGCACCGCGACCGCTACATCTGGGTCGTGACCCGGCACGAGATCGATTATCGCGGCAACATCGGCGAGGGCGACAGCGTTACGGGCGAGACGTTCATCCCCGCAGGACCGCGCGGGGCACAGTTCGATCGCTGCGTCGAGTTTCGGAATTCGGCCGGCAAACGGATCGTCGCCGCGCGCAGCACCTGGGCCATGCTCGACAAGTCCAGTGGCCGCCTGGTGCGCGTGCCCGCGGAAGTCGCCGCGCCGTTCCTGTAAAAGCCCGCTTGCGGCATGGCGGAGGCGTTGCTAGAGGCGCGCGCCTACCGGGGCCCGACGTTCAGTCGGCCCGTTTCATCCGATGTGCGGTCGTGGCGGAATTGGTAGACGCGCAACGTTGAGGTCGTTGTGGGCGAAAGCCCGTGGAAGTTCGAGTCTTCTCGACCGCACCAGTCGGGCATCCGGCGATAGATGAAACGGATATCCGGACCCGTTTCCTGATGCAGGCCTAGATCAGGCCCCGGGCGAGATAAGGGTCCTGGCTCCCCTGCGGCGGATCGTGGGCCATCTTGACCAGGGTAGAAAACGCCTCGTCCTGCGACAGGAACACGCGCCCGGTCAATTCGGCCAGGAAGTGCGATCGTTCGAGCGCGTCCATCACTGGCCCCTTCACTTCCGAAAGGTGCAACCGCACCCCCGCGTCCGACAGGCGGTGATTGATCGCCTCGAGGCTTTCGAGCGCCGAGGCATCGATCGCGTTGACCGCCGAACACATCAGCACGAGGTGTTCGACTTGCGGGTGGTCGGCGACTTCCTCGAGCACGAACTCTTCCAGCCACCGCGCGTTGAGATAGGTCAGGCTCTCGTCGATCCGGATCGTCACCACGCGGGGATCGGTAATCACCTTGTGGCGCAGAACGTTGCGGAAGTGCCCCGTCTCCGGAACCCGGCCCACGATCGCCGCGTGCGGACGGGACGAGCGCCAGAGGAACAGCGCCAGGCTCAACCCAACGCCGGCCATGACACCGGGCTCGACACCCAGCAGCAAGGTGACGAGGATGGTCGCCGCCATCGCGGCGAAGTCCGCTCGCGAATAGTGCCAGACCGTTCGCAGGGTCTTGAACTCCACCAGGCTGAGAACCGCGACGATGATCGTGGCCGCCAGCGTCGCGATCGGCAGCGAATGGAGCAGCGGCGTCAGGAACAGCGCGGCGACCGCGATCCCGACCGCCGTGAATGCTCCGGCAGCGGGCGTTTCGGCCCCGGCGTCGAAGTTGACCACCGAGCGGGCGAAACCCCCGGTGACCGGATAGCCGCCGGTGAAAGAGGCGGCGACGTTGGCCGCGCCCAATCCGATCAGTTCCTGGTCGGGGTCGATGCGCTGCCGCTTCTTGGCGGCGAGCGTCTGGGCGACCGAGACCGATTCCACGAACCCGATGATCGACAACAGCAGCGCGGGCACGGCGAGCTGCTGCCACAAGGCCGCGTCGAACAGGGGCACGGTAAAGGGCGGCAGGCTCTGCGGTATCGCGCCGACGACCTTCACGCCCGCGTCCTCGAGCCCGAACGCCACGACCGCGAGCGTCGATGCCGCCACGGCCGCGATCGGCCCTGCCTTCGCGGTCAGGTCGGCCGCACGCGGGGGAATGCCGAACCGCATCAGAAGCGGCTTGAGCCCCTTGCGGACCCAGAACAGGAAAGCGACCGAAAGAACGCCGATGGCAAGGGTTGGAAGATTGGTTTCGCCGATGTTGGCGACGAGAGAGCTCACGAGTTCCGGCATCGCCTCACCCGACGCGGACACGCCCAGAATGGATTTGAGCTGGCTCGTCGCGATGATGATGCCCGACGCTGTGATGAAGCCCGAAACGACCGGGTGCGACAGTAGGTTGGCCAGGAAGCCGAGCTTGAGCACGCCCATCAGCATGAGCATCGCGCCCGATAGCAACGCCAGCACGAGCGCCGCCGCGATGAATTCCGCGCTGCCGGGGACCGCGACACTGCTGGCTGCGGTCAGCGTCATAAGCGAGATGACCGCCACCGGCCCGACGGCCAGCGTACGACTGGTGCCGAACAGCGCGTAAGCGATGATCGGCAGGATCGACGCATAAAGACCGATCTCTGGCGGCAGCCCTGCAAGCATGGCGTAAGCCAGGCTCTGGGGGATCAGCATGATCGTGACGATCCCTGCTGCAACGAGGTCGTTCGTCAGGACCGCGGAATTGTAGCTCCGCCCCCAGTCGAGGATCGGCAGGTAGCGGGACAGGGAGCGCACGGGAGCGGTGCTCGGCGTTACTGCGGCTCGGAGCGCGGGGGCTCGTCGCCTCCGAGCGCCAGCCGAACCCGCAGCCCCGAAATGTCGCACCCGCCCGCGGCCGCGGCCTCGATGATCGCGTCGGGGCTTTGCCTTCCGGCTTGCGACAGGGCCCACATGCTCGCAGCGCGCGTGCCGGTGCGGCAGAACCCCAGCACGGGACCGGGCATCTCTTCGAGCGCGGCGGCGAAGCGCGATACGTCCTCGTCGCCGTAAGCACCCGGTGTCACCGGTATATGACGGGCTTCCATGCCCGCCGCCTGTGCCGCTGCTGCGATCTGCGCCCAGCTTGGCTGGCCGGGCTCCTCGCCCTCGGGCCGGTTCGAGATGACCGAGCGGAACCCCGCGGCTGCCAAGGCCTCGAATTCCTCGGGGTCGACTTGGGCCGAAACCGAGAAATCGGGCGAAATGCGTCTGATATCCGTCATGGCCGGATTACCTTTCGTTCCATGGTTATCTTCTGAAGGAGCATGCCTGCCAGCATCGCGCCGATGAAGGGGAGGACGCTGATCGGCGACAGGGCCAGCGCGGCGATCGCGGGGCCGGGGCACAGGCCGGCGATTCCCCAGCCGATCCCGAACAGGACAGATCCGGCAATCAGTCGCCCATCGAGGTCTTTGCGATCGGGCAGGGAGAACTTCGCTCCGAACATCGGCGTTCTCATGCGTGACTGGATCGTCCAAGCGACCGCCATCACGATCACCGCTCCGCCCATCACGAACGCCAGCGTCGGATCCCAATCGCCGAACACGTCGAGGAAGCCGCGCACGCGCTGCGGATCGGTCATGCCCGACACTGTCAGGCCGGCGCCGAACAACAGGCCAGATACGAGCGGAGGGAGGAGTCTGCGGGCAAACGACATGTCAGTCTCCCACCAAGGAAAGCACGAACACGGTGGCGATCCCCGCCGCCATGAACGATGCGGTAGCCACGATCGATCGCTGCGACAGACGGCTCACTCCGCAGACACCGTGGCCGCTGGTGCAGCCGCTACCCATCCGGGTGCCGAAGCCGACCAGGAGTCCTGCGACGATCAGCACCGGCCACGACGCGAAAGTGGCCGGTTCCCAGTCGAAACCCGACCGTATGGCGAGCGCACCCAAAGGTAGGCCGACGATGAACCCCCAGGCGCTCGTCATCGCCATGTCGCCCCGCGCGATTCCTGTGCCCCGCGCCAGGATGCCGGACACCCCCGCAATGCGGCCCGCGCCGAGCAGCATCAACGCTGCGGCAAGGCCGATCAGCACGCCTCCGACAAGGCCCGCAACCGGCTGCGCATCCGGAAAGCCGGGCAACATCACAGCCGGTCCACCGGAAGCTTCAGGTACGATACCCCATCGTCTTCGGGCGGGGGCAGGTGTCCGCCGCGCATGTTGACCTGGATGGAGGGAAGGATGAGCCGCGGCATCGCGAGGGTCGCGTCGCGCTGGGTACGCATCTCGACGAACTCGTCCTCGGTCACGCCGTCGTGCAGGTGCACGTTGCTGGTACGCTCGGCGAGGATCGTCGTCTCCCACACGAACTCGTCGCGGTTGGGCGCCTTGTAGTCGTGGCACAAGAAGACTCGGGTTTGATCGGGAAGCTGCATCACGCGGCGGACCGAACGGTAGAGCTCACGGGCATCGCCGCCCGGAAAGTCCGCGCGCGCCGAGCCGTAGTCGGGCATGAACATGGTGTCGCCGACGAACGCCGCGTCGCCCACGAGGTAGGCGAGGTCCGCCGGGGTGTGGCCGGGCACGTGCAGGACGGTCAACGGTATCCCGCCGATCATCAGCACGTCGCCGTCCGACAGGAGCCGATCGAACTGCGATCCGTCGCGTGCGAATTCGGTGCCCTCGTTGAAGATTTTCCCGAACACGCCCTGCACCGTCACGATTTCGCGTCCGATGGCGAGCTTGCCGCCGAGCTTTTCTTGCAGATACGGCGCTGCCGACAGGTGATCGGCATGGGCATGGGTCTCGAGGATCCAGTTCACCGTCAGACCCTGCCGGCGAACGTGATCGACGATCAGGTCGGCCGATTCGAAGCTGGTCCGTCCCGACGGCTGGTCGAAATCCCACACGCTATCGATGATTGCGGCATGACCCGTGGCGGCATCGGACACCACGTAGCTCGCCGTGAAGGTGGGTTCATGGAAGAACGCCTTGACTTGCGGCGCTGACGATTGTCCCGCCAGCACTGCCTTCACTTGCGCGATTGCTTTGTCGAGGTGGATATCGGCGGTCATTGCGTATCTCCGTTCGATTGCGGTTTCTGCTCGCCGAGATCGGGGCAGAATACCTCGTGCAGGACGCCAAGGATCTGGTGCGCGCGTGGATCGCAGATACGGTAATGGACCGCCTGCGCCTCCTTCCGCGTCGCCACCAGTCCCTCCTCGCGCAACTTGGCGAGATGTTGCGACAGCGCCGACTGGCTGAGCCCTACGCGCTCGTTGAGGTCGCCCACGGTAAGTTCGCCTTCCGCGACAAGGTGGCACAGCACCAGCAATCGGCTTTCGTTCGATAACGTCTTGAGCATACCGGCCGCCTCTGCGGCCTGCTTTTGGAATGCTCCCAGGTCGACTTGCATTTTGCCACTCTCCATTAGCAGACGCTAATATTAGGCATTCCTAATGGAAGTGCAAGTGGCCTTCTCCCCCATGCGGACGACCGTTCGCGCCCGCATGGCGACAAGGTGCTGGCGCGCTGCGAATCGCTTTGCTAAGCGCCCGCACCGAACTGGACGCGAGTTCAGGCACCCGTAGCTCAGCTGGATAGAGCGCTGCCCTCCGAAGGCAGAGGTCACAGGTTCGAATCCTGTCGGGTGCGCCAGTTCGCTCATGCGCGGACCGTTGCCATTAGCTTTTTGGCAAGCGAATCCGGCTAACGCTCGAATCCTGATGAGCGTCGCGCCGACCGATTTCGCCGTCCGTCCGGACCAGGCATCACCGCGAGGCGCGGGCACGTTGGGCGCTCAGTGGGCGGCGCTGCAGGAAACTGCCGACGCCGTCGCCGCGATCGCCGGTCTTGCGGCAGAAAAACCTACCGCACTCATGCGGACATTTCCCGACCGGATCGCCGATGTCGGTGGCTGGCGGCTTGAACTGGCTTCCAACGGGATATCCGATATCGCCGCCATGATGTCCCCGGGCGTCAAGGCGTTGCTGGCGGTGTCCGCGCGCGGGCAGGATCCGACGCCGGCGGCCCTGACCCTGTGGCACGAATTTCATGCCGCTCGCGATGCGCTGCTCGCGTTAGTCCCGGAAGAATAGCCCCGCAGACGGGGCCCACACGTTGGTCCGGCCCGTGCTTCTGGCTTCGGAATGCATGCCGAACTTGACCGGGTTCTTCTTTCGTTCCAATCGTGGGCCATGCCCGACTCACCTGCGATAGCCCTCGCGGCCGAACGTCATGACGCCCTGGCCGTCGCGCGCGGAATTTGCCGGCTCTTCGCGCGAAACGACATCTGGTGCCTGGCCGAAATGCCGCTGCGCAACGGACGCCGGGCCGATTTGATGGGTGTCGATGCGAAGGGGCGGATCGTGATCGTCGAGATCAAGGTAAGCCGTGCGGACCTTGTGGGTGACGGCAAGTGGCCCGACTATCTCGACTTTTGCGACCGGTTCTATTGGGGCGTTCCTCCGGGGATCGATTGCGCGATCCTCGACGGTCTCGACTTCCGGCCCGATTGCTGCGGGGTGATCGTGGCGGACGGCTACGACGCCGAAATCGTCCGCCCCGCACCCAGTCATCCGCTTGCTGCCGCCCGGCGCAAGGTGGAGGTAGAGCGGCTCGCTCGCGCAGCGATGCGCCGCACCATCGTCGCGGCCGACCCCCATTGCGCTCCGTGGGGCAATCTGGACTAGCGTTCGCCACCTAGTCAGCCCGATGCAGCCAGCGTAGAGCGTCGCCGAGATGCTTGCCGCCATCATCCTTTCCGCCCTTGCGATGACCGCGATCGTGGCCGTTCGTTACCTGCTGACGAGCGGCGGGTTCGCCTGGGCGACAGCGCGCGTCCGCCCGGGGCTGTATACCGGGCTCGACGGCCAGATTCGCAGGGAGATCGGCTGGTCGATCGCCTCCGCCGCGATCTACGGGATACCCGCGGGCGTGGTGGCGTGGGGTTGGCAGGAGCGTGGTTGGACGCGCATCTACACCGACTGGGATGCATTTTCCTTGTGGTATCTGCCGGTCAGCGTGTTCGCCTACCTGGCCGCGCACGACACCTGGTTCTACTGGACCCACCGCTGGATGCACCGGCCAAAGCCGTTTCGCATCGCCCACGCGGTCCATCACGCCAGCCGGCCGCCGACGGCCTGGGCCGCGATGAGCTTTCACCCGTGGGAAGCGGTGACCGGCGCGGTCGTCATCCCGGCGCTCGTGTTCATCGTTCCGATCCATGCCGCGATGCTCGGGCTGGTTCTGGCGGTCATGACCGTGATGGGGGTGACGAACCACATGGGCTGGGAGATGTTTCCGCGCTGGCTCGTTCACTCGAGGTTGGGAGAATGGCTGATAACCGCCAGCCACCATCAACGGCATCACGATCTCTATAAATGCAACTACGGCCTCTACTTCCGGTTCTGGGACAAGCTGTGCGGCACCGATCGGGGGCTCGGCCAGCCGTGAGGGCGCTTGCCGCCCTTGCAGTCTGCGCGATGGTGCTGGGAGCGGCCCCCCCGCCGCCAGACGTGACCGTGTCCATCACCGGAATGCGGTCCACGAAAGGCGTGGTGCGCGCATGCATGACGGGCGATGCCGCACGATTTCCCAAATGCGCGGGCGACCCCAGATCACACCGGCTGGTTGTGCCGGCCTCGGGGAACCTGAAGCTGACGTTCAAGGGCGTGACGCCAGGGCGCTACGCCATCGCGCTGCTGCATGACGAGAACAACAACGGCAAGGCCGACCGGGCTCTGGGTATGATGCCCAAGGAAGGCTTCGGCTTTTCGCGCGACGCCCCGGTCCGGATGGCCCCGCCCAAATATGCCGACGCGGTGTTTCCCGTCGAAAGCCGCGATCTGAGCCTCACCATCAAGATGCGCTACATGATGTGACGCCACCGCGCCGCTGACGGCAAAAAGTCGCGGCGCAACTTAACGGGATGTTTACCACGCAAGCGGCACAACTCTCCCCATCGCTTGGGACACGCACGCACGTGTCCCGCAACAGGGGTGAATTGGCGCGATGGACAACCTGCGGGGATATATCGGAGCAGTCGACTACGACGCCGACAGCTACGACCATGGCATCGGTGACGACGATTCCGGTCGCGAGCTTCCGCCGAGCCCGATCGGTCAGGACGAGCGCCGGATGCAGGTCCGCGCCTACAACCATTGGGCATGCCTGCTGGCGGACCGCAATTTCCCTTCGATCGAGGACCTCGATCCCGACGCGCTTCCCGATTTCGGACCCTACTCGGTCCTGCTCGACTTCACGAACGGGATCGACAATCCCTCCGTCCGGTTCCTGGGCACGATGCTCGCCCAAGAATGCGATGTCACCGGGGTCGTCGACCGCCTGAGCGATGTTCCCAGCCGTTCGCTGCTCACCCGCATCACCGACCACTACATGCAGATTCTCGCCAATCAGGCGCCGATCGGGTTCGAGGCGGAGTTCGTCAATCAGCGTGGGCAGACGATCCTCTATCGCGGCATCCTGCTACCGTTCTCCAGCGACGACGATACCATCGACTTCATTTATGGCGTCATCAACTGGAAGGAGATGGCCGACCAGCTGACCAGCGACGAGCTGCTGCTGGAAATCGACCAGGCCCTCGAGATCGAGGACGGTCGCCCGCGGCCGGCCGATCCGGTCACCGACTGGGCGGATGGGCCCGGCGTCGTCGAACCGTTGTTCGCCGCCGCCACGACGCCCGTATCGTTTGCAGAAGGCGACGACCCCTTCCCGCTGCCGGCCTTTGGGGAATCCGAAGATACAGGTTCAAACGCTTATCGCTTCGCCGATCACGGCGAGCACGAAGACGAAGACGAGGAGGCCGAAGAGACCAGCCTCTACGAATCGATCGAGGCCGTAGACGAGGAACCCGAGGGCCCGAGCCGTTTCGCCTCGCTCCTGACGCTGGGGGGCGGTCGATCGAACGCCGACGCTTTCGACGAGGACGAGGACTTCGACGAGGACGACGACGAGGATCCGGTCGCCAAGTGGCTCAAACGCCCGACCCCGCTCGATTCGCTTCCCGACGTCGATTTTGCACCGCTGGCGCCTGTGGACACTCCGCACGATCTGGACGCGCCGTTCGAAGCCGAACCGGTCGTCGACCAGCCTGCCGCCGCAAACGACTATGCCCCGTTCGAACTGACCGAAGCGATCGAACATGATGACGTTTTCGCGCAATCCGCCCCCGAGCCGGAAGCCGTGGTCACTGCCGAACCGGTTGTCGCGGACGATGAAACCGTGATCGATCTCGACGACTTCGAAGTCGTCGAGGCTGCGGACGAAGCGACCGGACTCTACGACTGCCTGGCCGCCGCCCGCGAAATGGCGATCGCCGCACGCAGCTGCGAGGATCGCAGCCGTACCGCGCTCTATGCAGCGGTCGGCCGAGCCTACGATTTCAGCATCGCCGCGCAGGCCGAACCCGAAGAGTTCGCCGAACTCATGGCCGACAGCGGACTAACAATGCAGGACCGCGCGCCGATGACCCCGGTGGTCAAGCTCGTGTTCGGTGCTGATTACGACAAGACCCGGCTGACCGAGTATGCCGCCGTGCTCACGCACGCCCATCGAATGGGCATCGAGCGCGGGACGCTCGCCGGATACCTCGGCGCCGCTGAAGGCGGCCTCAAGGGGATCGTCCACGCCGAGCGCGCCTACCGCCGTTCGGATGACGGCGAAGTGCCCGTTCGCGAGACCCCGCGCGAGGCACTGGCTCGCAAGCTGCGCGCAATCGCACCGCTCGGGTTCGAGGACATCGAAGCAGACGGCGAGGAATTCGCGCTCGTGATGATCCGGCGTGTCGACGGCGAAGTGGTGGTGCTGGGCGAGGTCGTCGACACCGCTCTTGTCGAAAAGGCGGCAAAGAAGCTCGTCGCCTGACGCTGGCCGCTCGCAGTTAGGGGTTTCCGCTTCGACCGACGCTCGCTAGCGCGGGGCCGATGCCCCTGTTCGAACGCGCGCCCGTCCGCATCCAGCCCTTTTTCGGCTATCGCAGCGAAACGCGGCTGACCCTGTCGGCGCGCGCCCTTCGTTCGGGCAAGCCGGGCCCGCATACGTTCGCCAATCGCGGCCGGATGCAGGCCATGCGCACGATGCTGGCGCAGTTCGCCTCGCGCGAGGTGCCCGGACTTGACGTGCGGCTGGAACTCAAGAGCCCGCTTGGTATCGCCGTCGATCACCATGGGGTCACAGACGACGAGGGCTATGTCCATTTCGACGTCGCGCTCGACCCGCCATGGCCGCTGGCGCGCGATCCCGAATGGGAAGTCGTCTGCCTCCACTGGCTGACTCCCGAGGGACCCCATTGCATCGAGGGTTACGTGCTCGCTCCGGGCAAGGCGACCCATCTCGCGGTCATTTCCGATATCGACGACACGATCGTGGAAACCGGCATCACCGGCGGTTTCGGAGCCGTAAGAAGAAACTGGCGCCGCGTCCTCGCCGAACTGCCGGACGAACGGATCGCCGTGCCGGGGGCCGACGTGTTCTATGGTGCGCTGGGCGGCGGCGCGGTTCTCGCCGAGCCGGGCGGAGCGGGCGCGCACTATGCCGCAACGCACCGGCCGTTCTTCTACATATCGTCGTCGCCGTGGAATCTGTTCTCCTATCTCGTCGCGTTTCAGCAGAGTCGCAAGCTGCCGCTCGGCCCGCTGCTCCTGCGCGACTGGGGCCTCAACCGCGCGACCTTCGGCTCCGAAAGCCACGGAGCGCATAAGCGGGCCGCGCTCGACCGGCTGCTCGCCTTCTATCCGGACTTGCGGTTCGCCTTGATCGGCGACGACACCCAGGGCGACCTGCCCGCCTTTGCCGAAACCGTGCAAGCCCACCCGGGACGCATTGCCGCCGTCTTCATACGCACCGCCACGGGGCCGTTCTCGCCCGAGGAGATCGCCGGCCAGTCCCTTATCGAGGCCGCGGGGGTGCCGCTCTGGCTGGGCGACGATTTCGCCACCGGCAGCGACTTCCTGCGCACGATCGGGATTTCCACTGCTGGCGAGACGGCCCAGATCGTCAAGACCGTGCAAAAGGATCACCCGACTTGAAGACCGGCCGTGCGAGGAGATGGGCGATGATCGCGGCATTGGTGGTGGGCCTGCTCGCGCTGGCGGGATTCGGCGTGTGGCGCTGGGCAGTCGCTGCCGGATCGGCGGGAACACTCGACTGGATCGACGCGCGCTTCCCGCGCTCCACCACGGTCGATCTAGCCGCGCAGGGACTTTACGGTAGCGATCCCGCCCAACGCGCCGAACTGTGGGTTCCGGCAGGCGAAGAGGCCGATGGAGCCAGGCCGCTCGTCGTCTTCGTGCATGGCGGAGGATGGCATTCGGGTGCAGCGGAAGAATACCGTTTCGTTGCCCGGACTCTGGGAGAGGCTGGCTTCGCCACCGCGCTGATCGGGTACCGGCTTGTACCGGGCGGGCGCTTTCCGGCGATGCTGGAGGATACCGCCGCCGGGATCCGCTGGGCGCAAGACAGGGCTGCCGCCGTGGGCGTGCGGACCAACCGGATTGCGCTCGCCGGCCATTCGGCGGGTGCCTACAACGTGCTCATGATGGCGCTCGATCCGCAGTGGCTTGCTGCCGCCGGCGTGCCTGCCGAAAGTATCGGCGGGGTGGTGAGCATGGCCGGCCCGGCGGATTTCTATCCCTTCACCAGCGATTCGGCCCGCAACGCGCTGGGCCACGTCGCCGACCCGGCGATCACCCAGCCGATCGCGTTCGCCCGCGCCGGCGCGCCGCCCCTGCTGCTGATGCACGGCACCGCCGACACGGTCGTCCGCGTGCGCAACGCCCGCCGCTTGGCAGCCGCGGTCGAGGCCCAAGGCGGTGCGGTGGGTACGGTCGAATTCGACGGCATGGGGCACGCCGGAATCATCATGGGTCTGTCCCGGCCCTTGGCGCAGGGCGGGATCGTGCGCGATCCGATGATCGAATTCATGCGCTCGGCCACCGCTCCGTCGCCCTATGCCAGCGCTTCAGTTCCGGTTCAGCGCGAATCCCGCTAGAGCGACGCCCGATGCGTTTGCTCGCCCGCGTTCTCGCGCTCCTCGCGGCGCTCTCGCTCGTCGCCCAGCCCGCGGCGGCCCAATCGATATTGCGCGACGCGGAGACGGAAGCGCTGCTCGACGACATGGCCGCGCCCCTGATCGAGGCTGCCGGGCTGCAGCCGAGCAATGTCGATATCGTGCTGATCGGCGACCAGAGCCTCAACGCGTTCGTAGCCGGTGGGCAGGCGATCTACATCCATACCGGCCTGCTCGACGCTGCCGATAGTGCTGAGGAAGTCCAGGGCGTGATCGCTCACGAACTGGGCCACATAACCGGCGGTCACATCATCAACTCGGCCGGCACGAGCGAGGCTTCGGGTATCTCGATCATGTCGCTGGTCCTAGCCGCGGCCGCTGCGGCGGCGGGAGCGGGCGACGCGGCGATGGGCGTACTGATGGCAGGCCAGCGCGCCGCGCTGGGCAAGTACCTCGCCTTCAGCCGCGCGCAGGAAAGCGCTGCGGACGCCGCAGGGGCCGAGTACCTTTCGAAGGCCGGCATTTCGGGCCGCGGGAGCCTGGCCTTCTTCCGCAAGCTGCAGAGCATGGAGTTCCGCTACGGTTACAACCCGACCGATGAAGACGCGTTTTCCACCACGCACCCGTTATCGGGCGACCGGCTGGCGCGGTTGACCGAAACCTATCAGGTCGATCCGGCGTGGGAGAAGCCCGCCGACGCGGCGCTGCAGAAGCGGTTCGAACTCGTGAAGGCGAAACTCGCCGGATATACCGAGGAACCCGCCAAGACCCTGCGCGACTTTCCCGAAACCGATACCAGTCTGCCTGCCCGCTATGCCCGGGCCTATGCCTTTCACAAGGACGCACTCGTCGATCGGTCGCTGGCCGAATCCCGGGCGCTGATCGCGGCAGAGCCCGACAATCCCTACTTCCTCGAACTGGCGGGGCAGGTGCTGCTCGAATCGGGTCGGCCCGACGAAGCATTGGAGCCGCTGCGCCGGGCGATCGAGCTGACCAGCAACGCGCCGCTGATCGCGGCCTTGTTCGGACATGCCCTGATCGCGACCGAGGACACGACCAACCATGCCGAGGCCGAGACCGTGCTCAAGGCGGCTGTGGCGCGCGACCGGTACAATCCTTTCGCATGGTATCAGTTGGGCGTGATCTATGCCGCCCAGGGTGACATGCCGCGCGCGCGTCTCGCCAGCGCCGAGCAGCAGTCGATGAGCCGCCGTTATGGCGAGGCGCTGCGCAGCGCCCAGGCCGCGCAGGCCGGCCTGCCGACCGGGTCCCCCGACTGGATTCGTGCGCAGGATATCGAGCTGCAGGCGCGCGGCGAGCTTGAACGCCAGAAGAAGCGTCGATAGCGCTGCACCCATGAACTTGCTCAAGACGCTTCTGCCCAGCGCTGTCGTCGCGCTCGTGTTCGGTTTTCTGGGTGCGTGGCTGTTCGCCTGGTCCGGCCTGGGCGGCAATGCAACGCGCGAATGGCTTCTCGCCAATCCGCAAATCCTTCCCGAAATGGCCGAGGCCTATCAGGCGAACGAGGCGAGGACGCGGCTCGCGGGTGCCTCTGACGAGGTCGTGAAGCCTTTTCCCGGCGCCATACTCGGCAACCCGCAAGGCACGGTCACGCTCGTCGAGTTCACCGACTATGGGTGCACGTTCTGCCGGCAGTCGGTCGACGACGTGAAGGCGCTGGTCGAGGCGAACCCGGACCTGAAGGTCGTGATGCGCGAATGGCCGATCTTCCAGGGTAGCGACGTCGCCGCCGCATGGGCCCTCGCCGCCGCGCGGCAAGGCAAATATGCCGCCTTCCACGATGCGATGTTCCTGCATGGCCCACCGAGCGAGGCCAGCGTGGCAAAGGCTGCCGAGACCGCGGGCCTCGACATGGCGGCTGCGCGCGCCTTCGCCACCTCTGGCGAGGCCGCTCTGGAATTGCGCAAGAACATGGACCTTGCCCGCCAGCTCGGCTTCGAGGGCACGCCGAGCTGGGTCGTGGGCGACCGCGTGTTCTCGGGCGCTGTGGGCCGCGCGCAACTGTCCGACGCCGTCGCGGCCGCGCGAAAGGGCGCGTGATCGCGGCATTCGCCCGCGTCGCCATCGTCGCGCTGGGGCTGGTTGCATCGCCCGTAATCGCCGGCCCGGACGAGGACCGCGCCGCGCTCGTCCGCCTTCAGCAAGAGGACGCGCGACTCCAGTCTATCGGTTGGCGTCTCGCAACCGCCAACGCACCGTTCTGCGCCCCGCGTCCGTCGATCGGCCTCCTGCTGCAGGACATGGCGAACTTTACGGAGCCTGCCCGGATGCGCGCGGCGACCGGCATCGCAGGAGACATAGTCGTGCAGGCGGTAGCTGCTGGATCGCCCGCCGAGATCGTAGGCTTGGCCGCCAACGACGAGATCGTGGCCATAGACCGGCGCGCGATGGCAGATCTTCCCCCGGCCAAGGCCGGGGACTGGCAACGCCTCGCTTCGCTGCACGATCTGGTAGACGCAGCACTCGACCGCGATGGCGAAGTGCGGATCGCATTCCGCCGGGCCGGCGACGAATCGCGTGAAGTGACGGTCGGCAGCAACCTGACGTGCCCGTCGCGATTCGAACTGATCGACAATAGCGAGCGCGCGGTGGCCGACGGAAAGCGCGTGCTCATCGGTCGCAAGTTCGCCGGTCTCGACTACTCCGAAGACGAGCTCGCGGCAGCGCTCGCGCACGAATTCGCGCACAACCTGCTCGGCCACCGCGCATGGTTACGCGAGGCGGGGCGCAAGAGGGCGAACATCCGGCTCACCGAGCGCGAAGCCGACCGGCTGATGCCGTGGCTCCTCGCCAATGCGGGTTATCCGCCGGAGGCTGCGGCGCGCTTCTTCGAACGCTGGGGGCCCGGCAACGGCGGCTGGATCTTCCGCGCACGCACGCACGACGGGTGGGACGAGCGGTCCGATTTCGTCCGCGCGGAGTTGTCGGCCATCGAATCGCTGAGAGCAAACGGCAGCGCCGCCGATTGGCGCACGCATTTCCGCCGGGAAATCGAACCCTAGGCGGCCTGCTGCTCGGCAGCCCTTGCGTAAAGCGAGTTGATCGGGCGCGCCATCACGCGGCGGACCATCGGCTCGAAGAATTCCAGCGATTCGCTCTCGTAGTCGGGATCGAAGGCGGCTTGGTCGTATTTCTCGCAGAATTCGGCGCACGCATCGAAATGGGGGCTGCCGCGGAACTGCTCGCGCGATTCGCGGTCCATGCCTAGGTAGTGGAAGTAGTAGTACCCCTGGAAATGCCCGTGGTTCTGGCAGATCCAGTGGAGTTCTTCCGACACGAACGGCTTGATGATCGAAGCTGCGACTTCGGGGTGGTTGTAGGTTCCCAGCGTGTCGCCGATGTCGTGCAGCAGGGCCATCACGACATAATCTTCGTCGCGTCCGTCGCGATAGGCACGCGTCGCGGTCTGCAGCGAGTGTTCGAGCCGGCACACCGGGAATCCGCCGAAATCGCCATCGAGCAGTTTGAGGTGAGCGAGCACCCGATCGGGGAGGCCCTTGGCGAAAGCCATGTACTCGCCGCCGATCAGCGCCCAGTCCTCTTGCGTGCCTTCCTTCATCTCGCGGAATTTGGCCCGTTCCTGAGCGCCGTGCAGGGTATCCTCGGTCAAGTTCATCGTCGGTCTCCTCGGCAAGAGGCATACCGCATCGGACGCGCCAATGGCAAAACTTGTCTGACGCTTTCAGTAAACTTAGGTTAGACGCCGATCATGGTGGTCAGGCTGCCCTTTCGCCCCGCGCCGTTCTTCGACAACAAGAACGCGGCCTTCTGGAATCTGCAGTTCCTGGGTTGGGGCGGCGTGTTCGCCCTGCGTGCGATTTCCGCGATGGCCAACCAGCAGCCGTGGGAATTGCTGCTGGTCGTGCTGGTCCAAGTCATCACCGGGTTTGCCATCAGCCTGGTGCTCAGCGTCATCTACGGCCACCTGATCAAGCGAAGGGCGGTGGTTACCTGGACCGTGACCGCTCTGGTCCTTGCGCTGGCGGTCGCGCTGTACGCGGCGCTCGATGCCTGGCTGCAGGGGGTGTATTATTCGGATACCCGCGACTCGACCTTCGCACAGCGCGTGCTCGCGCTTGCCTTCCTCGACGGAACGCTGCTGGGCGCGTGGTCGGCGCTGTACTACGCGATCAATTACTTCCTCCAGGTGGAAGAGCAGGCCGACCGGCTCGAACGGCTGGAGGCGCAGGCGACTAGTGCGCAGCTCGCGATGCTGCGCTATCAGCTAAACCCGCATTTCCTGTTCAATACGCTGAACTCCATCTCCACTCTCGTCCTGCTCAAGCAGACCGAGCCTGCGAACGCGATGCTCACCCGCCTCAGCGCGTTCCTGCGCCATACCCTGGTCAGCGAACCGGGAAGCAAGGTCACCGTCGCACAGGAAGTCGAGACGCTGCAGCTCTACCTGGGCATAGAACGGATGCGGTTCGAGGAACGGCTGCGGACCGAGTTCCATATCGAGCCCGAGGCGGCGAGCGCCTGCCTGCCGTCGATGCTTCTCCAGCCGCTGGTCGAGAATGCGATCAAGTATGCGGTCAGCCCGCAGGAGGAAGGCGCCTGTATCTCGCTTTCCGCGCAACTCGTCGGACGACGGCTGCGTATCGCCGTATCGGACACGGGGCCGGGCTTGCGCGAAGGTCCCGCCCGCGCCAGCTACCCGGCCGCGCTCGCGGGCGTAAGCAGGACCGTGTCGACCGGCGTGGGACTGCCCAACATTCGCGATCGCCTCAGCCAGGCCTACGGTGAGGACCACCGCTTCGAAATCCGCAATCCGCCCGAAGGGGGCTTCACGGTGATCATCGAGATCCCGCACGAAGCCGCCGAAAGCCCAGGACACCCTGTCCAGGCGAAACCTTCGGTTACCGAATCCGTTACCGCACCGCGGCCAGAACCGCGCTCGATTGGAAATGTTGCATGACCATTCGCACCCTGCTCGTCGATGACGAGAAGCTCGCCACCCAGGGGCTCCAGCTCCGCCTCGAGAAATTCGACGATATCGAGGTGATCGGTACGTGCGCCAACGGGCGCGAGGCGATCCGCGCGATCAAGACCGAGAAGCCCGATCTCGTTTTCCTCGACATCCAGATGCCGGGGTTCGACGGGTTCTCGGTCGTGAAGGGGATCATGGAGATCGAACCGCCGCTGATCGTGTTCGTGACCGCCTATGAGGAACACGCGATCCGCGCGTTCGAGGCAAATGCCGTCAATTATCTGATGAAGCCGGTCGACGAGGACAAGCTGGCCGACACGATCGAGCGGGTGCGCCAACGGCTTTCCGAGAAGCGCAGCGCCGAAGAGGCCGAGAAACTCAAGACCGTGCTCAACGAAGTCGCGCCCGATGCCGCAGAGGAGTTCGCTGCTGACGATGCGCCGAGCGAGAGCGCCGATCGCTACGAGAAGCTTATCAACATCAAGGATCGCGGACAGATTTTCCGGGTCGAGATCGATTCGATCGAGCATATCGAGGCGGCGGGCGACTACATGGTCATCTCTACCGGCAACAACAGCCTCGTCCTACGGGAGACGATGAAGGACCTCGAGCGGCGCCTTGATCCGCGCACTTTCCAGCGCGTCCACCGGTCGACCATCGTCAACCTCAATCAGGTCCGCCAGGTCAAGCCGCACACCAACGGCGAGTGCTTCCTGGTCCTGGAAAGCGGGTCCGAGGTGAAGGTGAGCCGCAGCTACCGCGATGTTGTCGCGCGCTTCGTGCACTGATGTTTTGCGAGCGCGCCTCCGCGCGCTCGTTCTCCCGGCTGATCCCTCCGCTTTGCTGTGGGGCCGGTCCGGACGGGCGTTCGCCCTTGCCGGGCCTCCGCCGGCCCGGTTAGGGAGGTGCGATGAGATTTTCACTCCCTGGCTTCGACCTTGATCGCTTCGTTCGCGAGACGCTGGCGGAGGATCTCGGGGATGGGCTTCCCGGTGGCGGGCGCGATGTCACCAGCGAGAGCGTGATTCCTGCGGGGGCGCGGTTTGCGGGGCTGATGGACAGCCGGGACGCTATCGTCGTCGCAGGGCTACCGGTCGCCGAAGCGTTCTTTCGCGCGCTCGATCCGACCATCGAGATCGAACTACTGGCCGTCGAGGGCGAAGGGGTTGCGGCAGGCACCGACCTGATGCGACTCAGAGGCAACGCCCGCGCGATGCTGACCGCCGAGAGGAGCGCGCTCAACACCGTCCAGCACCTGTCGGGCATCGCGACGATGACCCGTGAATATGTTCGGGCGATGGACAACCCATCATGCACGCTGCTCGACACCCGCAAGACCATTCCCGGGCTGCGCGTGCTCGAAAAATACGCCACGCGAATGGGCGGTGCGGCCAATCACCGCATGGGCCTGTGGGACGCCGCGATGATCAAGGACAACCACGTTCTCGTTGCGGGCAGCGTAGGCGAGGCTGTCCGCCGCGCCGTGGACGCCGGCGTGCGCGAAATCATCTGCGAGGTCGACCGGGTCGACCAGATCGAACCCGCATTGGTCGCCGGGGCCACCCGCCTTCTGCTCGACAACATGGATCCCGGCACTCTGCGCGAGGCAGTCGGGATCGTGCAGGGTCGCGTTCCCACCGAGGCGAGCGGCGGAATCAACCTCGACACGATCAAGGCCAAGGCGGCAACCGGGGTGAACTTCGTATCGGTTGGCCGCCTGACCCAGAGCGCGCCTGCAGCCGACATCGGCCTCGACTTCACGCCGTTGTGATCCGCCCCCGGTACCGTCCTGCTGCGATCGGCTGGTTCGCGGTCCTGTTCATGGTCGCGGCTGCCATCACCTTCGCCGACAGCCTTTCGCGCATCCCGGACCTCTCCGCCGATGCGGCCGACATGCCCATCGTGCTTGCGTCGGCCCGCCTGACGATCGCACTGATCCCGATAGCTCTGGTCTGGTTCATGGCAAACCCTGTCGCCCGCTGGATGGTCGCCGGATTGGCGCTGGTCCGCCTCGCCTCCGCACCGTGGTCGATGCAATCGGGCGATGCGGCACCGGCATGGCCGGAACTGGCCGCGCTCGCGTGCGCGCTGATCGCAGTGGGTCTACTGTTTACGCGGAGAGCAAGCCACTGGTTCGCGACGAGAGGTCAGCAGTCCGATGACGCGCTTTCCTGATCGGCTGGCGATCCTCGCCGCCGCGACGATCGCGGCGATTCCCTCTCCCGCACTGGCCCAAGCCTACCAGTGCCGCATCCCGCAGCAGCTGTTCGTGCCGCGAGTCAGCCCCGATGGACCGACGCGCCGTGTGCCGGTCACCGGCTACACGCTGGCGCTGAGCTGGGCGCCGGAGTTCTGCAAGGGCCGCGAAGGGCGCCGTGCCGATACCGTTCAGTGTTCCGGCCGCAACGGCCGGTTCGGGCTGGTCGTGCACGGCCTGTGGCCCGACGGGCGCAGCACCTGGCCGCAGTGGTGCCCGACCCCGCGAAAATTGTCTCCGCACGAGGTTCGCCGCAACGTCTGCATGATGCCCTCGGCGCTGCTGCAGACCCGGCAATGGGCCAAGCACGGCAGTTGCATGGTCCGCCGCCCCGAAACCTACTTCGCGGTCACCAGGACCCTATGGGAAAGCCTGCGCCTGCCCGATCTCGACCGGCTGTCGAAGGAGCCCGGCCTGACCGCCGGGATGCTCCGCGACCGCTGGACGATCGCGAACCCTGCTTGGCCGCGCTCGGCGGTAGGAATAAAACTGAACGAGCGCGGCTGGCTCCAAGAACTGCGCCTCTGCTATCGCAAGGACTTCATGCCGACCGCCTGCGACCGCGGCAGAGCCGGCGCGAAGGACAACGCCCCGCTCAAGATCTGGCGCGGGCTTTAGCGCCGCTCCTGGAAGAACGCGCGAAGCAAGTCCGCAGCCTCGACTTCGCCGATACCGCCTACGACTTCGGGCTTGTGCAGGCATTGGGGGTGGTCGAACACCCGCGCGCCGTGAATCACCGCGCCGCCCTTCGGATCGGACGCGGCGTAGGTCAGGCGGGCGATACGGCCGTGCGCGATGGCCCCGGCGCACATCGCGCATGGTTCGAGCGTGACGAACAGGTCGCACCCCGTCAGCCGCTCGTCTCCCAATGCCTTGGCGGCGGCGCGAATCGCGAGAATCTCGGCATGCGCGGTGGGGTCGTGATCGGCGCGGGGGGCGTTGCGGCCTTCCCCGACGATGACGCCGTCCTTGACGACAACCGCGCCGATCGGCACTTCGCCTGCCGCCGCAGCCTCCCTGGCTAGGGCGAGCGCGCGCTTCATCGGTTCGGGCAACGGCCACCGGATGCTTGGGCGTTTCATGCGTCCCGCCCTACTCGGCGGGTTGACGATTCGCCACCTCGGGGCTAAGCGCGCGCCTTTCCCGGCACTGCCGTAACAGTTTACCGAAGAGATCAGTCATGTCCCGCATCTGCGAACTCACCGGCAAGGGCCGTCAGGTCGGCCACAATGTGAGCCACGCCAACAACAAGACCAAGAAGGTCTTCCTGCCCAACCTGCAGCACGTGACGCTGATGAGCGAGAAGCTGGACCGCAGCTTCAAGTTCCGCGTCAGCACGCACGGCCTGCGCTCGGTCGAGCACAACGGCGGGCTCGATGCATGGTTGCTCAAGACCAGCGACGAAAAGCTCTCGGCGACCGCGCTCAAGGTGAAGCGCGAGCTGAAGAAGGCCGCCGCGGCCGCCTGATTCGCTGAGAACATGGCAAGGGGTGCGCGGGACTTGGTCCGCGCGCCCTTTTGCATGTCTGGTTCAGGTCAGGGCCGCCAGAGCAGCTTCATCAGCAAGGTTCGCTGGATCGCCATCCGGTTGTCGTCCGAGATCAACCAGAGGGTAAGCGACCCGTCCTCACCGCTCTCAACCGCCAACCCCTCGTAATTGTCGACCGGCAGCGGCGGCGTGAGCGTGGCGAGAGTCTCCGCCCGCCACACTCCGCCTTCACGAATCTCTCGGGGATCTGCAATCGCGAGCCGGGCGGTGAAGCCGGGCGGAAGGCGCCATTCCACCCGGCGCAGCAGGACCATGACGCGGCCATCGGGCAAGAGCGCCATGTCGACCGGGCGATAGCCGTCCGTCGCGGCAAACGCGAACGGCACCGCAGCAGCGCCCTCGACCGGATCACCATCGAATAGCAATCCCCGATGATGCGTCTCCTCGCCCGCCTCGCTGGCCGATTCGGCGAGGACGACGAACCTGCCATCCGCGAGGCGCGCCATCGCCTCCGCCCCGCCGTTGAAGGGCCAGCGGCGCATGGCGGGCGGATAATAGGGGGTCGCCGTGCCATCCGTCGTCCGCCGGACGATCGCGTTGCGATATTCGTAGGCTGCCCAGACGGTGCCGCCTTCGGGATCGCGCGCCAGTGCCTCTAGGTCGACCAGCCTTCGTTTGCGTTGCTGCAAGAAAGGAGCGAAGCGCGGGATGATCGCTGGACGATCCGGAGGCGCGAAGCCCAGAGTCCACCCTCTGTCGCTGCCCGCCAGTAACGAGCCATCATCCTCGACGACCAACCCCGAGTAACTGCCGAACCAGAAGTGCGGGCTGGTGATGCGCCACGCGCCCCCGACGGTGAACGGACCGAGCGCCGAGTCGGGCACCGCGATCCGCTCGAAGCGCAGGACCGCATCGTCGTGTGCGAGGTTGGGTCGCTCACCGAGCCATGTCGTGGGAGCCAGCGTCGCTGCCATCAGCAGCGCCGCCGCGAAACGAAGACGTCGGGTCACATTGGCGGAAGGAACAGCAGGGGGTCGAGCCGCGCACCCTGCCACTCGAGCGACCAGTGCAGGTGCGGACCGGTGGTCCGGCCGGAAGCGCCGACATAGCCTATAGTCTGGCCCTGCCGGACGCGCTCGCCCTCCGTGACGGCAAGGCGCGAGGAATGGAGAAACGCACTGTTGAGCCCGCCGCCATGGTCGATGATCAAAAGGTAGCCCTCGAGCGAGAACGGCTCCTCGGTCGCCAGCACGACCACCCCGTCGGCGGGCGCAACATAGGGCGCTCCTGCGCCGGGCGCGATGTCGAGGCCAGAGTGGTAAGCGCCCGGTTCGCCGCGATAGATCCGCTGCGCGCCGAAGCGACCCGAAATGCGGCCTTTAACTGGCCACTGGAACGATTGCCGCCAGCCCGCCACGTCGCTGTCGATCGCGCGCGCGGCGGCGATGCGGGCGAGTTCGGAGCGACGACGGGCGAGGAACGCCTCTGTAGTGCCGCCGGGCCTGCGGGCTGCGTTAATTCGCTCGATCTGCCATGCGCGCGGGGCGACCGCCAGTTCGCGCCGGATTTCACGCCCGTCGGCCAGCCGCGCGACAAGAGTCGCGACCAGCCCGGCATCGCGGTCGAACGCCGCAAGGAACCGTCCATCGGGCGCAATGGCGAGCGGCTGCTCATCGAGAGTGGCGCTGCGCGTCCCGCCGGGCACCTGCCCGCGAATGAACCCGCCCTGCGTCAATTGCCCGTCGACCACGAACGTAGCGGGGCCGGTCGGCGTGGGAGTGGGTGCCGGTCGGGGAGCAACGGCGGGCTGGGACGGGGCGCTCTGAGCCCGAGGTACCACGTCGCCGGCCGAACACGCGGCGAGCAGGATCGATAGTGTCGCGACCGTGAAACGCCTCACCCGCCGAGCAGCCTCCGCGTCGCCAACTCGGCGCTGGCAAAAGGCTCCTGCCGCTCGACGCACCAGTAGCGCAGTTCCTCGAGCAGGATCGTTTCACCGCTCGCGGCGCAAATCACGTGATCGCCCGGCCGCATCACGCGAAAACCATTGGGACCGTACATGAGCTGTGCGACTTGCTTACCCGATTTCATCAGCATGGCGCCGCCCTATCACCGTTGGCTCAACCGAACAAATCGTCCTGCCGCATGATCGGCGAAGCGCGCTTTGGCGCTGTCGGGCGCGGCTTGACTTGGCCCGCACCATCGGTCGGCGAGACGTCGAGCGGCCCGTCCCGGAACCTCAGCGAAAGGACCGCTTCCTTTCTTGCCGCCGCGACATCGGTCAGCGTGCGCCCGTCGGCCCCAGTGACCCGCACGTAGCCGCGCTGCAGCACCGCATCCGGATCGAGCGACGCCATCAGCCGCACGGTGGCGGCGAGCCGGTCCTGCCCCCGCTCCAGCCGGTGCATGAGCAACGCGGGCGAGAGCCGCGCCCGGTCGCGGGCCAGCGCCTCGCGGGCCTGGCCGGCGCGATCGCGCAGCCCTTGTCGCAGCCGCCCTGCGAGATCGTCGAGCTTCTGTGCCTGCGGGGCGAGCAGCGCCTCTATCCGTGGCAGGCGCTTCACGCGCGCCTCGAGCCGCTCGCGCCCCAGTTCCACCGGACGGAGCGCACAGCGCTGTTTGCGCAGGGCGAAATCGGCCAGCGTCGCGGCCAGCTCGCGCCGCACGGGGACGGCCATTTCGGCGGCGGCGGTCGGGGTAGGCGCCCGGCGGTCGGCGGCGAAATCGGCCAGCGTCGTGTCGGTCTCGTGACCCACCGCGCTTATCGTAGGGATCGAGCACCCGGCGATCGCCCGAACGACGATTTCCTCGTTGAAGCTCCACAGGTCTTCGATCGAGCCGCCACCGCGCGCGACGATCAGCAGGTCGGGCCTCAGGGCGTGGCCCTCGGGCAGGTCGGAAAAGCCGCGCACGGCGGCGGCGACCTGCTCGGCTGCGCCCTGTCCCTGGACCAGCACTGGCCAGACCACGACCCTGCTCGGAAAGCGGTCCGCCAGCCGATGCAGGATGTCGCGGATCACCGCGCCGGTCGGGCTTGTCACGACGCCGATGGTCGCGGGGATGAAGGGCAGGGGTCGCTTGCGCTCGGGCGCGAACAGTCCTTCCGCCGCCAGGCGCTGGCGCGTCTTCTCCAGCAGCGCGAGCAATGCGCCCTCGCCCGCCAGTTCGAGGCTGTCGATCACAATCTGGTATTTCGAGCGGCCGGGATAGGTCGTCAGCTTGCCCGAGGCCACGACCTCCAGCCCGTCTTCCGGAAGGAACGCGAGCCGTTCCGCGCTTCCCCGCCACATCACCCCGTCGATCAGCGCCTTTTCGTCCTTGAGACAGCAATAGAGATGCCCGCTGGCCGCCCGCTTGACGCCCGACAGTTCGCCGCGCAGCCGCACCATGCCGAACCGGTCCTCGACCGTGCGCTTGAGCAGGTTCGACAGTTCGGAAACGGTCAGCGGCTCGGCGTTGTCCCCGGGCCGACCCTTCGCTACCAGCCCGCCGGGACCTTCGGCACTTTCGTCGGAATAATCGGGAGCGGGCATGAACATCCTTTTGCTGGGCAGCGGCGGGCGCGAACATGCGCTGGCGTGGATACTCGCGCAATCCCGGCTGCTGTCGGGCGAAGGCGATACGCTTTACGCCGCGCCTGGCAACCCGGGGATCGCCCAGCACGCGGTGCTGACCGCGCTCGAAGCAACGGACCATGAAGCGGTGGTGCGGTTCTGCGAGGGCAAGCGCATCGGCCTTGTCGTCATCGGCCCCGAAGCCCCGCTGGTGGACGGTCTGGCGGACACGCTGCGCGGCCACGGCTTCAACGTGTTCGGGCCGTCGCAGGCGGCGGCGCAACTCGAAGGAAGCAAGGGCTTCACCAAGGACCTGTGTCAGCGCGCCGGCATCCCGACCGCCGGGTATGTCCGCACGACCTCGCTGAAGGCCGCGACCGCCGCGCTCGAGAATTTCACCCCGCCCTATGTCCTCAAGGCCGACGGACTGGCCGCGGGAAAAGGCGTCGTGATCGCCGAATCGCGCGAGGAGGCCGAGGCGGCGCTGACCGAAATGTTCGGCGGACAGTTCGGCGACGCGGGGGCCGAGGTCGTGATCGAGGAATTCATGGAGGGCGAGGAAGTGAGCTTCTTCGCGCTGACGGACGGGGCCAGCGTGCTGTCGTTCGGCAGCGCCCAAGACCACAAGCGCGTAGGCGAGGGCGACACCGGCCCCAACACGGGCGGCATGGGCGCCTACAGCCCCGCGCGAGTGCTGACCCCGCTGCTGCGCGGCGAGGTAATCGAGCGGATCGTCGCGCCGACCGTCCGCGCGCTCGCCGACGAGGGCACGCCCTATTCCGGCGTCCTGTTCGCGGGCCTGATGCTGACGTCCGAAGGGCCCAAGCTGATCGAGTACAACTGCCGGTTCGGCGATCCCGAATGTCAGGTGCTGATGATGCGGCTCGAGGACGACCTCGGCGAAATCCTGCTCGCGTGCGCCGAGAACCGGCTAAGCCGGGTGTCGCCGGTCAGGATGAGCAAGGACGTGGCCCTGACCGTGGTCATGGCGGCAAACGGCTATCCCGGCACGCCGGACAAGGGCGGCAGGATCGATCTTGGCCAGGCGGAAGCTCAAGGTGCGAAGGTATTCCACGCCGGCACCGCGCTGGCGGCCGGCGATTTGGTCGCGAGCGGGGGCCGAGTTCTGAACGTCACCGCGACGGGTCCGTCGGTGGGCGAGGCTGCCGCCAGGGCCTATGCCGCGGTCGACGCGATCGACGCTCCAAGCCTGTTCTGCCGCCGGGATATCGGATGGCGCGAAGTCGGGCGCGAAGCAGTCCGCGACGGCGAGGCCGGTTGAAGCGCGCCCTCCCCTTGCTCGTAATCGCGCTCGCGGCATGCGGCCCCGAGCGCGGCGCAGGCGTCTATCCCGAAAGCCAGGCCGAGCGCGATGCCGCGCGCGAGGCGGCCTTCGCCAAGGGCGAGGCACTGGGCCTCGATGGCCTGCGAGCGAAGCTGGTCGAGCTGGGAGTCGAACCGGCCGAGATCGCCACCGTCCCCGACCCCGATTATGCCATCGACCGCCTGGTGATGAATATCAGCGTCGATCGCCTTGATGAATTCGACACCAACGTGCTGGCAGGTCTCGTTGTCGACAGCAATTTCCGTCTTACCTTCGCGGACCCTGCAATCGAGCGCGCGGTCGATGTGGGCGAGGAGCTCTATCGCCGCGAAATGGCGGCCGAAATCGCGATCCTGAAGCGGCATGGGGATTGGGACCGAGTCCCTCGGCAAAACGAAGGCGAGGCAATGGCCGAGTTCGCTCGCAGGCTGGAACACTGGTGCGATTTCGAACCCGGCGCGGCCCTGCGGGTGATCGACGGGCGTTGGCTGGAATATACGCGCGGTCCGGTCGACGCGGCGGTCGGCGAAGCGAAGCCCGGCCCGGATACCGCGCGGTTCCTGTGCCTGCGCCGCGCGGTCTATGCCACCCAGCTGCGCCGTCACTTCATCGGCTATCGCGGCGAGGCGCCACCGCCGAAATATTGAAAACCGGGGACGACGTGATACCATGACGCCGGTCGCGGGACTCTGGGGGGAGACCGCAAGTGCCCTACCGTCACGGACATTTCTACGTCGGCTTCGTCCTGCTGGTCATCCTGGCCGGTTTCTGGGCGAGCTATTTCGCGCCGATCGGCACGGTACCGTTCGCGTTCCACGTCCATGCGATCACCGCGATGACGTGGCTGCTGCTGCTCATCGCGCAGAGCGTGGCGATCCACCGGCGGATGAACGCCCTGCACCGCCAGGTCGGCTGGGCGAGCTTCGCGCTGTTCCCGCTCTTGATCGTCGGCCTGACGATGATCATCAATTTCTCGGCCGACCGCCTCGCCGCGAACGAAGGCGAATTCATCGCCTTTGCCGGCCCGTCGTTCGCGATCGGGATGGCCATCGCCATCGCCGCCTACCTGACGCTGTTCTATCTGGCGCTGAAGCACCGGCGGAACGTGAAGCTGCACGCAGGCTACATGCTGGCGACGCCGCTGATCCTGTTCGAATCGCCGTTCAGCCGGGTGATCGATGCCTACCTGCCGTGGCTCAACGTGATCGGCAGCGAGGGGCCGCAGGCGCTGTTCGACACGATCGTGGTCGGCGACACGATCGCCACGGCCTTCGCGCTCGCGCTGTATTTCCGCGACCGCAAGCACGGTGCGCCGTGGCTGGTCGCCTCCGCCTTCATGATGCTCCAGGCGGTGGTCATGTGGGTGACGCCCGGCAACGTCCCACTCGGCAACCTGTTCAGGGCCTATGCCGCGATCCCCGACGCGGTGACGCTGTCGCTCGCCGCGCTGGCGGGGCTGGCGGTGTGCTGGTTCGGCTGGAAGGCGGCGCCGGCCCGGACGACCGGTGCGCGCGCCGCGGTTCCGGCCTAGCCGAGCCGTTCGGCCATCAGCGCCTTGAGGTCGGCTTCGGGCCGCGCGCCGTAGTGGCTGATGATCTCGGCGGCGCAGATCGCCCCGCGCTTGAGACAGGTTTCCAGCGGCTCGCCGTTGACGTGGCCGAAAAGGAAGCCCGAGGCGAACAGGTCGCCCGCGCCGGTGGTATCGACCACGGTCGTCGCGACCGAAGGGACGGTCGCGCGTTCGCCGACCCTTACTGCGGTCGCGCCTTCGGCGCCGCAGGTCACGACTAGCGTCGGCACCTTGCCCGCCAGCGCGGCGATGCCCGCTTCCAGTTCGCTCTCGCCGGTCAGCGCGGCAAGCTCGGTATGGTTGGCGAACAGCACGTCGATCAGCCCTTCGGCTATCAGGCTACGGAAATCGTCGCCATGACGATCGATCACGAAGACTTCCGACAGGGTGAAGGCAACTTCGCGGCCGGCACCGCGCGCGGCGTCGATCGCACGGCGCATCGCGGCCCGGGGCTCTTCGGGATCCCACAGATAGCCTTCGAGATAGAGCACCTTGGCGGCCGCAATGGCGCTCTCGTCGAGCGCGGCGGCGGGGAGGTACTGGCTCGCGCCGAGGAAGGTGTTCATCGTGCGCTGCGCGTCGGGCGTGACGAAGATCAGACACTGCGCGGTCGGCGGCTCCGATTCGCTGCGCGCCGGCGTGTCGAAATCGATCCCGCCTGCGCGAATGTCGTGCGCGAACACGCGGCCGAACTGGTCGTCCGCGACCTGGCCGATGAAGGCGCAATCCGCGCCCAGAGCCGCGAGGCCCGCCAGCGTGTTGGCGGCCGATCCGCCGGAAATTTCCTTTGCCGGACCCATCGCGTCGTAGAGCCGCCGCGCGCCGTCGGCATCGACGAGCGTCATCCCGCCCTTGTTGAGCGACAGGCGCTCGATCGTGGCGTCGTCGCTGGCGGCCATGATGTCGACGATGGCGTTGCCGATGGCGATGACGTCGTAACGGGTCTGGGTCACTCGGTAGTCCTCTATGGGGAAAGCCCGGCGCGCCTAGCGGCTTGCGCGCGGCGCGCCAAGCGTTGAGAAGCACCGCGATGACCGGTGTCGCTTCCGCCTTCGCCCGCGCGTTCGGACAACTCGGCGATCGCCGCGTCCTGGGCGTGCTCGCCAAGAGCATAGGCGTGACGCTGGCGATCTTTGCCGTGCTGGCGGTGGCGTTCTGGCGCGGTGCGGCGCTGGGAATCGAGCGTTATGCGCATGGCTGGGGCGAAGTGGGCGGCCTTGCCGCGCTGCTCGTCGCGCTGATCGCCGGTTGGCTGGCGTTCCGCATCCTTGCGCTGGCGGTACTCCAGTTCTTCGCCGACGAAGTCGTCCGCGCGGTCGAGGCGCGATACTATCCCGCCGAAGCGGCGACCGCGCGGGACCTGCCCCTGGCGGAGGACGCGCGCAACGCGTTGGGCGGCATCTGGCGTGCGGTGCTCGTCAACGCACTGGCGCTGCCGGTCGCGCTGCTGTTGCTCGTGACCGGGGTCGGCACCGCGCTGCTGTTCTGGGCGGTCAACGCCTGGCTCCTGGGGCGCGAACTGACCGACATGGTGTGGCTGCGTCACCGGCCCGACCGGCGCGCCGCTTCGCCGCTCTCCGGATTGACACGGCTGGCGCTCGGCGGGATCGTCGCCGCGATGCTGCTGGTGCCGTTCGTGAACCTGCTCGCCCCGGTGCTGGGGGCCGCCGCGGCCACGCACCTCGTCCATTCCAGAAGGTCCCGTTCGTGAACAAGCTCGTCCTGCTCGCCCCCATCGTCGCTTCCGTATTCGTGACCGCCTGCGGGCCGGCGAGCCGGTCGCCGGTCGCCTCGACGCCCGCCCCGACACGGGTCGCAAGCGTTCCGCCCACGCGGCCGACCGCGCCCCCCGCAACCGGATTTCGCACCGCGCGGGTGATGACCATGCCCGGCCTCGAAGGCGTGATCGGCGCGGACACCGCGGGGCTGCAGCGCCAGTTCGGCGCGCCCAGGCTCGATGTGTGGGAAGGCGACGCGCGCAAGCTGCAGTTCTCGGGCGAGGCCTGCGTGCTCGACGTCTATCTCTATCCGCCCAGCCCTGGCGGCAATCCGACCGCGACCTATGTCGACGCGCGCCGGTCGAGCGACGGGCTGGACGTGGACCGCGCCGCCTGCGTCAGGGCATTGAAGAAGTAGTCAGTCGCCGAAGTCGAGCGGGGCTTCCGCTCCGCCCTGAAAGGGCAAGGGTCCGCGCGGCGGAACGGCGGGCACCGGCAGTCCGGCCTCGGGCGGCTTGCGATTGCGGGCGGGACCGGTGCGCCGAGCCTGCGCCTTGAGCAGTTCCATCCGGGTCCGGTGGCGTTCGCGAATGGCCGCTGCGGCCGCGCGCATCGCATCGCGCAGGGACTCGTCGAGGTGTGCGATCGAAACCGGTTCCGGGTTGTGCGGCGGCGCGCCTTTCGGGCGGCGCGGGGAAAACGGGATCAATGGATCGTGGCTCGGCATGGCGCCGATTATACCATGAAGCTTTCGCCGCAGCCACACGCGCCCTTGGCGTTGGGATTTGTGAACTGGAATCCGGCGGTGAAATCGTCCTCCACCCAGTCCATCGTGCTGCCGACGAGATAGAGCACGCTCGGCCCGTCGATGTAGAACGTGCCGCCCGGCGTGACGATCTTCTCGTCGAACTTCGCTTCCTCGGTCACGTAGTCGACCGAGTAGGCGAGGCCCGAACACCCGCGGCGCGGGGTCGACAGCTTGACCCCGATCGCACCCTGGGGCGCCTTGGCCATGAGCTCGGCCACCCGCGCCTCGGCGGCGGGGGTGAGGACGACGGCGGCGGGAAGCTGGCGGGTTTTCGCGTCGGTCATAGCATGCCCAATTCGAGTCTGGCCTCGTCGGTCATCTTGTCCGGCCCCCACGGCGGGTCCCAGACGAGATTGACCTCGGCATCGCGCACGCCCGGCACGCTGCCGACGCGCAATTCCACTTCGCCCGGCATCGATTCGGCGACCGGACAATGCGGTGTGGTGAGCGTCATCGTCACCACCGCGTCGCCGTCCGGCGTAACCTCGACCCCGTAGATGAGCCCTAGGTCGTAGATGTTCACCGGAATCTCGGGGTCGAAGATGTCCTTGAGCGCATCGACCACGGCTTCGTAGAGGTCGCCGCCCGGCTCGCCCGCATGGACCGCCGGCGGCTTCTGCGACAGGAACCCTTCGAGGTAGTCCCGCTTGCGCTCCAGCTTTTCGGCCGGGGTCTCGGCATCGTCGACCGATGCCAAATCGACAGACGCTCTGGGCGGCTTGGCCACTGCCTCGACTTCCTCGACCTCGATCTTGCTCTGCTCGTTCATGCGAAAATCCTTCTGGCGCGCTCGATCCCACGGACCAGCGCATCGATATCGCTTTCGTCGCTGTAGAGCCCGAAGCTCGCCCGCGCGGTGGCGGGCACGCCGAGGTGCTCCATCAGCGGCTGCGCGCAGTGGTGCCCGGCGCGGATCGCGACGTTTTCCTCGTCCAGGATCGTGCCGAGATCGTGCGGGTGGACGCCCCCGAGCGCGAAGCTGACGATGCCCGCGCTGTCTTCCGGCCCGAACAGCGTGACGTCGTTCATCGGTCGCAGGGCGTCGCGCAGGCGCTGCACGAGCGCTGCCTCGTGCCGTTCGATCGCATCGATCCCGATGCCTGCGACATAGTCGCACGCCGCGGCGAAACCGATCGCCTCGACGATGGCGGGGGTCCCCGCCTCGAACCGCTGCGGCGGGGGGGCATAGGTCGTTTCCGCGAACGTCACCCGGTCGATCATCGAGCCGCCGCCCTGCCACGGCGGCATGGCCGCCAGCAGGTCCGCCCGGCCCCACAGCGCGCCGATCCCGGTCGGGCCGTATAGCTTGTGCGCGCTGAAGGCGTAGAAATCGCAGTCCAGCGCCGCCACGTCGACCGCCAGACGCGGGACGGCCTGGCACCCGTCGAGCAGCAGCTTCGCGCCGACCCGGTGCGCCAGGTCGGCCGCGCGGCGCGCGTCTAGCACCGAGCCGAGGACATTCGAGACGTGCGCGAAGGCGACCATCGTATGCTCGGGGGTCAGCATCGCCTCCGCCGCGTCGAGGTCGATGCGGCCGTCGGCGGTCAGCGGGCAGACGTCGACCTGCCAGCCGGCGAGTTGCCACGGCACGATGTTGGAATGATGCTCCAGCGTGCTCAGCAGCACGCGGCCCTTGTCGGGGTAACTGTATGCGACGAGGTTGATCGCCTCGGTCGCCCCGCGAGTGAAGACCAGTTCCTCCTCGCGCCCGCCGACGAAGCCCGCGACCCGCCGCCGCGCGGCTTCGTAGCCCAGCGTCATCTGCGCCGAGCGCGAATAGACCCCGCGGTGGACGGTCGCGTAGTCGCGCCCCAGCGCGTCGCTCATAGCGTCGATCAACGCCTGCGGCTTCTGCGCGGTGGCCGCGGTGTCGAGGTAGTGCCAGCCGCCGGCCAGCCCCGGGAAGTCGGACTTCAAGTCCCCCTCTCGTGCAGGGGAGCGAGCGCGGAGCACTGCCTCGCTCACGCCATGTCTCCCAGCGCGCCCAGTGCCGCGTCGAGCAGGGCGTCGGGTTCGCCGTGCGCGGCAAAGGCATCGGCAACGAAGGCGCGCACCAGCAGCGCGCGGGCCGCATCGGGCGCGATCCCGCGCGAGGCCATGTAGAAGCGCGCGGCTTCGTCCATCTGGCCGATCGCGGCGCCGTGGGCGCACTTCACGTCGTCGGCGAAGATCTCCAGCTCGGGCTTGGCGTTCGCGCTCGCGCCGCGTTCGAGCAGCAGGGCCTTGAAGCTTTGCGCCGCGTCGGTCTTCTGCGCGTCGCGCTCCACCGCCAGCCGGCCGAGGAAATTGCCCGTCGCCGTGCCCCAGTGGACGCTGCGCACGACCTGGTTGCTGGTCGCGTTCGGCTCGGCATGATTGACGCGGGTCACGATCTCGCGCGTGGCGCTGCCGCCGCCGATGGTCACGCCGCCCAGTTCGAAATGCGCGCCTTCGTGCAGCGTCACCTCGACTTCGAGCCGGGTGTATGCGGGCGCCGAGAGGACCGCGAACAATTCGGCCCGCGCGCCCGCGCCCACGTTCAGCCGGACCCTGTGCAGCCCCGGGTGGCCGGCATCGAGGATCAGGTCCTTCGCCCGCGTCTCGCCCGGCGCCAGCGTCGCTTCGTGCCACGCCCCGAGGTCGGCGGGCGCGAGCGCGGTCAGCGCCGCCGCGTCGGCATAGCGCCAGTCCTCGTCACGCGTGGTGGGAAGCGCGGCGAGCATCAGGCGCCGCCCCGCTTGAGTGCGAGCGTCGCGATGCCCTGGCCGCGGTGCTGCGAAAGGCACGGCTGCAGGGTCGCCAGCTTGGCGCGGATCTTCGTCTGTTTCTCGGCCTCCGTGCCCTTGCCGTCGGCGATGGCCTTCAGCTCGGGGTAGGCGGGCTTCACGCAGGTCAGCGTCGAGAAGCAGCCGATCTTGTCGATCTCCTCGTCGCCCGACGTCTTGACCGTTCGGCACGCCAGCTTGCCGTCCACCGCTGCCCACGAGCCGCGCCACTGGCGCAGCTTCTCGGTGATCTTGGGCACCTCGGCCGCGACCTTGGGGTCGACGTTCGCGGGCGCGCCGGCGGGGACCGCCTGGGCGAGGATCAGGATGAGCGGGGCCAGCCAGGTCATGCCGCCACCGTCCCGGCTACGCCTTCGTAGCCTTCGCGCTCCAGTTCGTGCGCCAGTTCGGGTCCGCCCGACTTCACGATCCGTCCCTTCGCGAGGATGTGGACCCGGTCGGGCCGGACGATGTCGAGCAGGCGCTGGTAGTGGGTGATCAGCAGCACGGCCTTGTCGGGCTTGCGCATGATCGCGTTGATGCCCGCGCCGACCACGCGCAGCGCATCGATGTCGAGCCCGCTGTCGGTTTCGTCCAGCACGGCCACGCGCGGATCGAGAATGCCCATGTGGACCATCTCGGCGCGCTTCTTCTCGCCGCCGGAAAAGCCGACGTTCACCTGCCGCTTGAGCATGTCCATGTCGAGTTGCAGCAGCCCGGCCTTTTCGCGCGCGAGCTTGAGGAAATCCGCGCCCGAGAGCGGCTCTTCCCCGCGCGACTTGCGCTGCGAGTTCAGCGCCTCGCGCAGGAACTGGACGTTCGACACGCCCGGAATCTCCACCGGATACTGGAAGCCGAGGAACAGCCCCGCCGCGGCCCGCTCGTGCGGATCGATCGCGAGCAGGTCCTGCCCGTCGAGCGTCACCGATCCGCCGGTCACTTCGTATCCCGGCCGCCCGCCCAGCGTGTAGGCCAGCGTGGACTTGCCCGCGCCGTTGGGCCCCATGATCGCGTGGACTTCGCCCGCGCCGATCTCGAGCGAAAGCCCGCGGAGAATTTCGGTCTCGCCGACCGTGGCATGGAGGTTGTCGATCTTCAGCATGGTCAGGCGGTCAATCCGGTAAAATTGGCGATCGCGCGGGCGATCTCGTCGTTGAGCGTGCGGGTCGCCGCGGCCTTTGCGGCCTCGGCTTCCTCGCCCCTCAGGTTGGCGGTGGCGGCGGCGACGCGCTGGTCGCGGACCCGCGCGATCTGCGCCCCGCAGAACGCGCGGACCTCGATCACCTTGCCGGCAAGGTCGCTCTGCCCGGCGGACGAGGCCCCGGCGAGCAGGCACCCGCGCAGCCGCGATTCGGCGAGGCTGTCGGTAAAGGCATCGCCAGCGAAAGCCGGCGCGAAGGCCAGCATGGCAAGCGCCGGGATAGCAGCCACGCGGATCATTCGCGGTCCTCCCGAGGGCGGCGGTTGGGCCGCTCGTAGTCCTGCCGCGGATTGGCGGCGGCGTGTTCGCGGGCGGCGGTCTTGCGGTCGGCGATGCGCATCCGCATCCCGGCGGTAATCCGGGCAAGGACGGCGTCCATGTCGGTCAGCACGTCCTCGGCCTTGATCCGCATCACCTTGATGCCGACCGCGTTCAGGCTCTTGTCGCGGCGCTTGGACAGCACCGGGTCGGCGCCCTCTTCGTCGAGCATGATCGCCATGCCGAGCGTCGGGCTGCCGAAATCGACGATCGCGCTGCCGATCACCGCGTGGCGGGTGAACTTCCACTTGCCGAGGTCCGCCTTGGCGAACTGCGCGGCGAGCGCCTTGTGCGCCGGGCTCGAATGCCGCCGCATCTCGCGCGCCATGTCGTGCAGCGCATCGAGCCGCTTGTCGGAGATTTCCCAGCCGCGGCCCTTCTTCTTGATCGCGGGCGCGGCGTCGGCAGTCTCGTCGGGCGAGCGGAGCTGGAGGGTCTTGCGGTCGGTCATCGTTTTGCTTCCGAAGAGCGGGTGTTCTTTCTGATGAGGCCGATCATCATCAGTCCACAACCTATGCCCACGACACCCCTAACCAGATCGCCCATCGGCTGCGCTTCCGGCAAAGCCCCAAAAAGAATGACGGCTCCCCCGAACGCGAAGATGGCCCAGAAGGCTGTCCAGAAAGTCGGATGCCGTGTAAAAAAGCTCACCCCACGCTCCCCTCGAGCGAGATCGCCAGCAGCTTCTGCGCCTCGACCGCGAATTCCATCGGGAGCTGCTTCATCACGTCCTTGGCGAAGCCGTTGACGATCAGCGCCACCGCTTCCTCCTGCCCCAGCCCGCGCTGCATCGCGTAGAACAGCTGGTCGTCGCTGATCTTGCTGGTGGTCGCCTCGTGCTCGATCTGCGCGGTCGGGTTCTTCACCTCGATGTAGGGCACGGTGTGCGCGCCGCTGAGGCTGCCGAGTAGGAGCGAATCGCACTGGGTGAAATTGCGCGCGTTCTCGGCATTCGGACCCATGCGGACGAGGCCGCGGTAGGTGTTGTTCGACTTGCCCGCGCTGATGCCCTTCGAGATGATCGTCGAGCGCGTATTGCGCCCGTTGTGGATCATCTTGGTGCCGGTGTCGGCCTGCTGGAAGTTGTTGGTCACGGCGACCGAGTAGAACTCGCCCACGCTGTCTTCGCCGTTGAGCACGCAGCTGGGATACTTCCACGTCACCGCGCTGCCGGTTTCGACCTGGGTCCAGCTGATCTTGCTGCGCGCACCCTGGCACAGCCCGCGCTTGGTGACGAAATTGTAGATCCCGCCGACGCCCTCGGCGTTGCCGGGGTACCAGTTCTGGACGGTCGAATACTTGATCTCGGCGTCTTCCATCGCGACCAGTTCGACCACCGCGGCGTGGAGCTGATTCTCGTCGCGCATCGGCGCGGTGCAGCCCTCGAGATAGCTTACGTAGGAGCCTTTCTCGGCGATGATCAGCGTCCGTTCGAACTGGCCGGTGTTCTCCGCATTGATGCGGAAATAGGTCGACAGCTCCATCGGGCAGCGCACGCCTTCGGGGATGTAGACGAACGTCCCGTCGGAGAAGACCGCGCTGTTGAGCGTCGCGAAATAGTTGTCGCGCTGCGGCACGACCTTGCCGAGCCACTTCTGCACCAGTTCGGGATATTCGCGGATCGCCTCGCTGATCGAGCGGAAGATCACGCCCGCCCGCTCCAGCTCCGCGCGGAACGTGGTCGCCACCGATACGCTGTCGAACACCGCGTCGACCGCGACCTTGCGCGCGCCCTCGACCCCGGCGAGCACTTTCTGCTCTTCGATCGGGATGCCGAGCTTTTCGTAGACGCGCAGGATTTCCGGGTCGACCTCGTCCAGGCTGCCCAGCTTGGGCTTCGCCTTGGGCGCGGCGTAGTAATAGGCGTCCTGGTAATCGATCGCGGGATAGCCGAGCTTGGCCCAGTCCGGCTCTTCCATCGTCAGCCACAGGCGGAACGCCTTCAGCCGCCAGTCGAGCATCCATGCGGGCTCGTTCTTCTTGGCCGAGATGAACCGCACCGTGTCTTCGGACAGGCCCTTGGGCGCGAATTCGGTGTCGATCTCGCTCGACCAGCCGTGCTCGTAATCGGCCGCGCGGGCGGCCGCCTCGCGCGCGGCGACGTCGGTGATCTGGTCGTCGCTCATGCGGGCACCTTGGGTTCGGCTTCCTGCGCCAGCCGGGTCAGCGGAATGGCGGCCAGCGCGCCGCGCAGCGTTTCGTTGACCAGCGGCCAATGCGGACGGACGCGGCAATCGTGGTGGGCCGCGCAGTCGTCGCCGTCGAGGCAGGTGGCCAGCGCGATGGGTCCCTCGACCGCCTCGACGATATCGGCCAGCGTGATCGCCGCCGCGGGTCGCGCGAGCTGCAGACCGCCGTGCGCGCCGCGTACCGAGCGCAAGAGACCCGCCGCAGTCAGCCGGCTGACGACCTTGGAAACCGTGGGTGCCGGAAGGCCGGTTTCGGCGGCAAGCCCACCCGCACTGATCCGTGCCCCGCCGCAGTGGCGGGCCGCGGCGCTCATCGTGACGACGGCGTAATCGGCGAGGTTCGAGAGGCGCATGGCGTCCTTGCTGGCCCTGGGCGCAACGGCGCTGCGGGCAATTCGGATTGATTCGTTCCGAATTGCAACTAGGCGCCGTCGCCCTCGGTTTCAAGCGGCGGCATCGGCGCGACGTTCGGCTTGATCTCGCGGAAATTGCGCACGTCGAGCAGTTGCCGCAGGATCGAATCGTCCTCTGCCAGCAGCCGGGCGGGCGTGCGCCCGGCGAATGCGCGGATTTCGCGGATCATGTGCGACTGGTCGTAGAATTCGTTGGTGAGCGCGGCGACCTGGTCGTCGGTCACCCCCGGCTGAGACAGCAGCGCGACGACGCGTGTTGCCCGATAGGCCCGGACGAGGTGGCTGGGACTCGACCCGTAATAGCGCGCAACCAGTCGTTGCACCTGGCGCGGCGAGTAATCGACCATGTCGTACAGGGCCTGCGGACTGGGATTGAAACCGGTTCCCAGCCACAACGGGATTCGCCGCATCAACTCGGCGTGACCGGCCGGAACCGGTCGCAGACGGGGGCGCAGGAATTCGGCCGCAAGCCCTACGAAATCGGTGCCGTCCATCCCCGGATCGGCGTCGTATCGGGCCCGGCATTCACGGCCGAGTTCGCGCGCGGCGACGCCCAGCACAGTGCCCATGTCGAACAAACGGTCGGTTGCCCGGTCTGCAGGAATACCGGTCAGGGCCGCCCAGCCGAGCGCGGAAAGCGCCGCTCCGAATGCATGGAACGGTCCGTCGACCTCGAACGGCGCGGCAATCGTCGTCGGGCCCTGGATCGTCTCGGGAAACGAGCGGTCGGTGCGTCCGTGGGGGTAGAGCATGCGCCCGCTACCGCGCAGGTATATCTGCAACTGGCCCACCGCAGCGGGCTGCACGTCGCGAATCAGCGGCTCGTCGCAGCGGAAGAGATAGAAGGTCGTGATATAGGGCTGGAGGTCTGCAGGCGGCGCGAGATAGTCGAGGCGAATCGATTCCGGCGCGGTCCATGCCGGATCCGCACCGTCGCCCTCATACCAGCCTGACCCGTCTGCGGGTCGATCCATATATTATGCGCCCCGTTTATAGGTTCGCGACCCCATCCGGATTAGCCCGAATGCACAGGCGATTCAATCTGCTGGCCGAACGGGATGGGAAGTGCCTCGACAGGGCAAAAAAAGGGGCGGCCCAAGCCGAAGCCCAGACCGCCCTGAAAGTGGAGGAACTCGTTGCGTAAAAGCCTCGAGCCCTTCGGGTCGCAGGCGCTCACTACCCTGATTCGAATTGGCCTGATTGTATGAAAGCGACGCGATTTCCGCCATTTCGGTGACATTTGTTGTAGGTTTTGGACAGGAACGGGACAGTTATGTGCGCTCGACAACCAAAGGGCATGGAGGCATAGCCCGGCCACAATGCTCTACCGCCTTGCCGCGCCCGCGCTGTTCGCGCTCGATCCCGAACGCGCCCATCGCCTGACGATCGCGGCGCTCAGGGTCGCCCCCAGGTTGCCGCCTCCCAAGCCGGGAGTCCTGGCGACCGAGGTGGCCGGGATCGCATTTTCCAATCCGGTCGGCCTCGCCGCGGGGTTCGACAAGGATGCCGAAGTGCCGGACGCCGCCCTCGGCCTCGGGTTCGGCTTCGTCGAGGTCGGATCGATCACCCCGCGCCCGCAGGCGGGCAACCCCAAGCCGCGCCTGTTCCGCCTTACCGCCGACCGCGCGGTCATCAACCGGATGGGATTCAACAACGGCGGGTCTGAGGCAGCGGTCGCACGCCTGCGAACACGCGAGCGCAGCGGCGTGCTGGGGATCAACGTGGGCGCGAACAAGGATTCGGCGGACCGCATCGCCGACTACCTGACCGGAATCGCCACCTTCGCCCCGTTTGCCAATTACCTGACGGTCAACGTGTCGTCTCCCAACACGCCCGGGCTGCGGGACTTGCAGTCCGAAGGCGAGCTCGCCGCGCTGCTGTCGGCGATCGCGGACGCCCGCACCGCCGAAACCCCGCCGGTTTTTCTGAAGGTCGCGCCCGATCTTGCCGACGGGGATCACGAGCGGATCGTTCGCGCCGCGATCGACCACGGGATCGCCGGCCTGATCGTGTCGAACACGACGATCACCCGCCCGCCGTTGCACTCGGCCCACGCGAGCGAGACGGGCGGCCTGTCGGGCGCCCCCCTGCGCGATCTCGCGCTCGCGCAGTTGCGCCGGTTCCGCGCCGTCGCGGGACGCGACCTGCCGCTGATCGGGGTGGGCGGGATCGCCAGCGCAGAGGATGCCTGGGCGCGCATTCGCGCCGGGGCGAGCCTGGTCCAGGTCTATAGCGCGCTCGTCTACGAAGGGCCCGGTCTCGCCCGGCGGATCGTCCGCGGATTGGAGCGGTGCCTGAAACGCGACGGGTTTACGTCGATTGCGGATGCGGTCGGGAGCGAGTAGCACCGGCGCGATGCTGCGTCGCTTCCTTGCCCCGTTCGCCGCGCTGCCGCTTCTCGCGGCCTGCGCCACCCTCCCCGCCGATACCGGTCCTGCGCCCGCCCTGACCGGCAACGTCAGCGCCGCCGATCCGCGCGCCGAGGATGCCGGCCTCGCCATGCTGCGCGCGGGCGGCAACGCCACCGATGCGGCGATCGCGACGATGATCGCGCTGACGGTGGTCGAACCGCAGAGCTCGGGCATCGGGGGCGGCGGCTTCATCGTCCGCGGTACCAGCGACGGCGACGTGACCTCGTTCGACGGGCGGGAGAAGGCCCCCGCCGGTGCGTTCCACGAATGGTTCTTCGACGAAAGCGGCAAGCTTCCCCCGTTCGACGCTTCGATCAAGAGCGGCCTGAGCGTGGGCGTGCCCGGCAACATCGCCGCCGCCGCGAAGGCCCACGCCGCGCACGGCAAGCTGCCTTGGGCCAGGCTGTTCGAGCCGGCGATCGCGCTGGCCCGCGACGGGTTCCGGATGAACCCGCGCCTCGTCAATTCGCTGACCCAGACCGCCGACCGTGCCGCGTGGACCCCTGCCGCGCGCGAATTGTATTACAATGCCGCGGGCAAGCCATTGCCCGCCGGCACGCTGATCCGCAACGAAGCGCTGGCCCAGACGCTCGAGGCGGTCGCCAAGGCCGGTCCGCAGGCATTCTACAAGGGCCCGCGCGCCGAAGCGCTCGCCGCGACGGTGGCCGCCGCAACCCCGCGACCCCGTCCGATGACCGCGGCCGATCTCGCCGCGTACGAGGCACAGGAACGCCCGTCCGTCTGTGGCACCTATCGTGGGTACCGCCTGTGCGGGATGGGACCGCCGAGCTCGGGCGGTATCGCCGTGCTCCAGATCCTCGAGATGCTCGAACGCTTCGACCTCAAGGCGCTGGGTGCCGACAACCCGGTGACCTGGCACCTGTTTCTCGAAGCGCAGCGCCTGGCCTATGCCGACCGCGAGCTGTACGCGGCGGACAGCGATTTCGTGGCCGTTCCGGTCGCCGGCCTGATCGATCCGGCCTACCTGTCCACGCGGTCCGCGCTGATCGATCCGGGCAAGACGATTGCCGCACCCAAGGCGGGGACCCCGCGCGGGGCACTGGCCGCTCTTGCCGATGGCGACGAGCCGGAAGAGCAGGGCACCTCCCACTTCTCCGCGACGGACGGCAACGGGACGATGGTCAGCTACACCTCGACCATCGAGAGCGCCTTCGGATCTGGGCTGATGTCGGGCGGGTTTTTCCTGAACAACGAACTGACCGATTTCAGCCGCTCCCCGCAAGTCGATGGCAAGCTCGTCGCCAACCGGGTGGAGGGCGGCAAGCGCCCACGCAGCTCGATGGCGCCGATGGTGGTGTGGGACCCGGCGGGCAAGCCGTTCCTGGTGATCGGCGCGGCAGGCGGCGGGACCATACCGGTGTCCACCACCCGGTCGATCATCGGGATCATCGATTTCGGAATGGACGCCGAAGCCGCCTTGGCGATGCCGTTCGTGATGGCGTTCGGCGACACGATTCTGGTCGAGAAGGGCACCTGGGCCGAAAGCGCGATCCCGCAGCTTCGCGCGCTGGGCCACACACAGTTCATGGCGCGCGAGGCGCCGATCAAGGTCAACGCGCTGCTGCGGACCCCGACCGGCTGGCAGAGCGCCCGCGAGCCGCGCATGGAAAGCCTGATCGACGCGCCATGACCGGCTGCGTCGCTTGCCGCTCGCGCCAAGCGGGCCTAGGGCGAAACCGACCGTAACGAACGGCATGGAATGCCTGGGAAAGAGGAGCGTGGGGCCTTGCGGCTGAGCGATATCGATTCGGCAAACAACCTCGTCGAGCTGTTCCTGAAGCGCGCGGATGCGCGCGGCGACCGTCCGTTCCTGGGCGAGAAGCGAGCGGGCGGCTGGCAGACCCATAGCTGGCGCGAGGTCGCCGATCAGGTCTGCGTGATGGCGGAGAACCTGCGCGCCCTGGGCCTCGACGCCGGCGACCGGGTGATGCTGGTGTCGGAGAACCGGCCCGAATGGTGCATCGCCGACCTGGCAATCATGGCCGCTGGCTGCGTGACGGTGCCCGCCTACACCACCAACACCGAACGCGACCACCAGCACATCCTCGACAATTCAGGCGCGCGTGCGGTGATCGTTTCGAACGAGAAACTGTCGGCCCCGCTGATCCCCGCGATCATGCGGTCCGGCATGGCTGAGCACCTGATCCCGATCGACGGCATTCGCAGCTATCAGGGCGGGCAGGTGGCCCTTCACCCGTGGTCGACCATGATCGAGGGCGATGCCGCGGCGGCGCGCGCCGCGGTCGAGGCCCGAATTGCGCAGATCGGGCGCGGCGATACGGCCTGCATCATCTACACTAGCGGCACCGGCGGAAGCCCGCGCGGGGTGCTGCAGCATCACGGCGCGATCCTGTGCAACGTGGCGGGCGCTGCCGAAGTGCTCGAGCAGGATTTCGGCCTCGACGACGACGAGCGGTTCCTGTCGTTCCTGCCGCTGAGCCATGCTTACGAACACACCGGCGGCCAGTACCTGCCGATCGGGGTCGGCGCGGAGATCTTCTATTCCGAGGGGCTGGAGAAGCTCGCCAGCAATATCGAGGAGACCCGCCCGACGCTGATGGTCGTCGTGCCGCGCCTGTTCGAAGTGCTCCGCACGCGCATCATGAAGCAGGTAGAAAAGCAGGGCAAAGTGCCCAACTACCTGATGACCCGCGCGCTGCAGATCGCCGCGCATCCCCGCAAGCGGCTGCGCGATCGCCCCGCCGACCTCCTGATCGAGAAGCTGCTGCGGCCCAAGGTCCGCCAGAAGTTCGGCGGACGGATCAAGGCGATGGTCAGCGGCGGCGCCCCGCTCAATCCCGAGGTCGGCAACTTCTTCGAGGCGATGGGCCTCACCATGCTCCAGGGATACGGCCAGACCGAGGCCGGGCCGGTGATCTCGTGCAACCGGCCCAGGGCGGGGATCAAGATGGACACCGTCGGCCCGCCGCTGAAGGGCGTCGAGGTGCGGATCGCAGAAGACGGGGAAATCCTCGTGCGCGGCGAACTGGTGATGCACGGTTACTGGCAGAACAAGCCGGAGACCGACAAGGCGCTCAAGGACGGGTGGCTGCACACCGGCGACATCGGTCATCTCGACGACAAGGGCCGCATCGTCATCACCGACCGCAAGAAGGACATGATCGTCAACGACAAGGGCGACAACGTCGCCCCGCAGAAGGTCGAGGGGATGCTGACCCTCCAGCCCGAGATCGCGCAGGCGATGGTGAGCGGCGACCGGCGGCCCTATCTCGTCGCGCTGCTCGTCCCCGATGCCGAGTGGGCGGTGGAATGGGCTAAGGCCAACGGCGAGAAGTTCGACATGAAGGCGCTGCAGGACCTGCCCGCCTTCCGCACCGCGGTGCGCGCCGCGGTCGACCGGACGAACCAGGACCTCTCGGTGATCGAGAAGGTCCGCCAGTTCGCCTTCGCGGACGAACCGTTCAGCACCGACAACGAGGAAATGACCCCCAGCCTCAAGATCCGCCGCCACAAGATCCGCGAGCGGTATGGGGCGCGGATGGACGCGTTATACAAAGGCTAGGGAGCCGTAGCTGAAAGGTGCCGCCGTATTTGGCCGAATTGACTAATGAGTGAATCGTAAGTCCGGCTAAGGGCAACCAACCTTTGAAGCATCTCCAGCGGCGAAACTCGCACCTCCCTAAGGTCGCGTTTCTGTGCCCGATACGCGCTCCAACGGAATATCACCTCACCGCTTTCCACTGAGATTGCGCCGTGGGCCAAGGCATTTCGCCACTCCGCTGCGACGCGAACTCCATCGAGCCATTTAACGGTTGCCCGCCCGTGGCCGCCGAAGTCGGCTCGACCTAGGACCTCCATTAAGCAACGTAGTCTTTCGGCAGGGGCTTCATGGAAGGCGATCTTTGGTAGTTCAACGCCCTCGTCAGCTAAATGATGAAGCTGGTCAGCAACGGCAGTCTCTATTCTACCGTGGATATTGAGCATCGCTCCTCGCCAAAGGGAGGCCAGCGCGCAGAGTTCGTTATTGGGTGCCCTTTGGATGGGGGGCGCATGGGATAAGTCCATGTAACCCAACTAATAGTCACGAGTTACATTTTCCTTGCCAGCTACGGCACGATCGTGATGAACAGGTAGGTCGCGAACAGCACGAGGTGGATGACGCCCTGTACGATGGTCGTTCGGCCGCGGCTCAGCGTGAGTGTCGCGACCAGCAGCGTCAGCGCGAGGAGGACGATGCCCTTCGCCGACAATCCAAGCTCGAGGTTCAGCCCCAGCAGCAGCGCGACACCGGCGACTGCCGGGATCGTCAGTCCGATCGCCGCCAGGGCAGACCCGATCGCAAGGTTGAGGCTGTTCTGCACTCGGTTGACCTTGGCCGCCCGGTAGGCCGCGAATCCTTCCGGCGCGAGGACCAGGGTCGCAATGATTATTCCGACGAGCGCTTGCGGAGCGCCGGCGGACCGCACGGCGCCTTCGATCGTCGGTGAAAGGTTCTTCGCGAGTACGACCACCGCAACAAGCGCGACGATCAGGACTCCCGCCGCCGCCATCGCCTTTGCACGGGGCACCGGCGGCTCATGCGCGTGATCGTCGGCTTCCTCGATATGATAGAGGAAGTGATCGCGGTGCCGCATCGTCTGCGCCATGACGAAGGTGGCGTAGACGACGAGCGAGATGATCGCGACGAACAGCAGCTGCTTGGAATTGTAGAACGCCCCTGCCGCCGAGACGGTGTAATTGGGCAGGACCAGCACCAGCACCGACAGGGTCGCGAGCATCGCAAGGCCCGCACTGACCCCCGCTTGGGTATAGCTCTGCTCGTGATGCAGGCGGCCGCCCGCCAGCAGGCAGATGCCGACGATGCCGTTGATGGTGATCATGATCGCGGCCATCAGAGTGTCGCGCGCCAGCGTCTGCGCCTGCGCGCCTTCGCCCAGCATGATCGAGACGATCAGCGAAACCTCGATCACGGTCACCGCGACTGCCAGTGTCAGCGTGCCGAACGGCTCACCTAGGTAATGCGCGAGGACTTCGGCCTGATAGACCGCCGCCATGATCGCCCCGGCCAGCAGCAGCCCCATGATCGCCGCGACCGGCAGTCCGGCGGGCTTCCCAAAGCCGATCGCCAGCGCGGCCACGATCGGTGCGATCACCGACCAGCGGGCCAATCCGAACAAGTTGCGAAGGTGGGGCTCGACAAGCTGGGCAGTGGGCATGGCCCATCCGTAGCCCGCAATAATGCCCGCGCCAATGGCGGGGTTTCAGCGATCAGGCGGCTTCGCGCTCGATGTATTCGGGAAAGAAGCTGGGCGCGCGGTCGGACCAGCCGGGCGCGGTCGCGGCGGCCTCGCTCAGCGATTGCAGCAGCACCTTGCGGCGGCTCGGCTTGATTTGCGGCAGTGCGCTTGCGGCGCAGAACGCGCTCGGCAGCCACGGCCGTGCATCGGCACCGATCAGGCGCTCGTAGAGGAAGCGGAAGGCCGAGAAGCTCTCGATGCGTTCCTGCGCCAGGTCGAACGCGGCGACGCGGGTCAGCTTGCCGATGAAGCCCTCGACGCATTCGAAGCCGGTCTCCTCGGGGATCGAGGCGCGGAGCACCTTGAGGTCCTGATAGGCGACATACTGGCTGCGGATCGCGGCGTTCTCGTCGGCGGTGCGGGCCCACAGCTTGAAGGCATCCTGCCGCCCCAGACCGATGTCGAGGCTGCGGCGGATATAACGCTGCTCGGCAGGCGTGAAGCTCGCGAACTCGCGCATTTCCGAAATCGTCATCGACGCAGCATGCTTGACGGCCATGGCCGGTAACCCCCTGTTGGGAGGAATGTCGCGCACGATGGTTAATTTCGCGTTAGCCTCGCGCATGACCGCGACCGGGGGACCCATGATCGAAGACTACGTCCAGATGCTCGCTCGGCTGCTCGAACTCGCCGGTGTCGCCACTATCCTCATCGGGGTGCTGGCGGCCACGTTCATCTTCCTGCGGCAGGGCTGGAGATCGACGTGGGGAGATGCCTACGAAAGTTTTCGCGCGAACCTGGGCCGCAGCATCCTGCTTGGTCTCGAGTTCCTGGTCGGCGCCGACATCATCAGCACGATCGTCGCGCCCCTTACACTGGAGAGCGTCGGCCTGCTGGCGCTGATAATCGTGATCCGCACTTTCCTGAGCTTTGCGCTCGAGACGGAGATCGAGGGCTGCTGGCCTTGGAAACGGAGCGCACTGCGCGCGACGCTGGACGGAAGGGCGGATGAGGGGCGCTAGATCAGCCCCGCCAGCGGACTGCTCGGATCGGCGTATTTGCGGGTCCCCATCCGGCCGGCGAGGTAGGCGTGGCGTCCCGCTTCGACGGCCAGCTTCATCGCGCGGGCCATGCGGATCGGGTCCTTCGCCTCGGCGATGGCGGTGTTCATGAGGACGCCGGTGCAGCCCAGCTCCATGGCGACCGCCGCGTCGCTCGCGGTGCCCACGCCCGCATCGACCAGAACGGGGACTTTCGCGCCCTCGACGATCAGGCGGATCGTCACGCGGTTCTGGATGCCGAGGCCCGAGCCGATCGGCGCGCCCAGCGGCATCACGGCGACCGCACCCGCGCTTTCGAGCTGCTGCGCGGCAATCGGATCGTCGACGCAGTAGACCATCGGCTTGAAACCCTCGTTGGCGAGAATTTCGGTCGCCTTCAGCGTCTCGCGCATGTCGGGATAGAGCGTGCGCGCCTCGCCCAGCACTTCGAGCTTCACCAGGTCCCAGCCGCCCGCCTCGCGCGCCAGGCGCAGCGTGCGGATGGCATCCTCGGCCGTGAAACACCCTGCGGTGTTGGGCAGGTAGGTTACTTTCTTCGGGTCGATGAAATCGGTCAACATCGGCGCCGATGGATCGCTGACGTTGACGCGCCGCACCGCCACGGTGACAATTTCAGCCCCCGAGGCCTCGAGCGCCGCGGCGTTCTGGGCGAAGTCCTTGTACTTGCCGGTGCCGACGATCAGGCGCGAACGGAACCGGTGGCCGGCGACTTCCCACGAATCATCAGTCGACGAAGCGTCCGCATGATCGCCGCCACCCACGAAGTGCACGATCTCCAGCGTGTCGCCGTCGGCCAGGGCAACGTCGCCCAGGGTCGAGCGCGGGGCGATCTCGCCATTGCGCTCGACCGCGACCTTTTCGGGCGCGAGGCCAAGTTCGCGGACGAGATCGGCAACGGTGGCGGCGGTGGTGCGGCGGCTTTCGCCGTTAACGGTCAGTGTCAGCGGTGCAGGCATGCTCGCCAGATAGCGAACAGCGGCAGGCGCGCAAGTTGAGGATGTGTCCGAGCGACACCAGCGCCACGCCGATAATGGTCAGGATCGCCTCTTCGAAGCCGTGCGGGACCGCGAGCGCGCCGCCCATGAAGGACAGGCCCGTCATCGCAGTGACGAACGGACCCGCGCGCCGATGCTTGAGCGCGCCCCACCCGATCGCGACCGCGGCGACGATCATCGCGAGCACCAGCCCGACTTCGTGGATGATCGGATCGCCCAGCAGTTCGCCGCCGAGCCCCAGCGAGGACACGAGCACGATCGTCGCGAGACAATGCACCGCGCACAGCGCCGACAGCGTGACGCCGACGCGGTCGAGGTTGCCTCGAATCGATGTGATGAATGCGTGTGCCATGGCTTGTGGGGTCATCTATGTAACGCTGTATCGTTACGCAAGGTTTCGTTGCCGCTGGATGCTTGCGATTCGCGTCCGGGCGGCCCATTTGCGCGGTCGATGGATATCGCCCTCGATCCGGCCGAACGCGCGCAAGGCAGCTTGGCGTCCCGGCTTCGCCCGCGCGCAATGGCGACATGGCTACTCGCCGTCGCCGCGCTCGTCACCCTCATGGTCGTGGTCGGCGGGATCACCCGGCTGACCGAATCCGGCCTCTCGATCACAGAATGGAAGCCGGTGACGGGCACGATCCCGCCGCTGAACGAAGCGCAATGGCAGGCCGAGTTCGCCAAGTATCAGGAAATTGGCGAGTACCGGCACGTCACCGGCCCCGCCGGAATGACGCTCGACGATTACAAGTTCATCTACTTCTGGGAGTGGTTCCACCGCCTGCTCGGGCGGGTGATCGGCCTCGCCTTCGCGATTCCGCTGGCGTGGTTCTGGATCAAGCAGGCGATACCGGCAGGCTACAAGGGCCGCCTCGTGGCGCTGCTCGCGCTTGGCGGAATGCAGGGCGCGTTCGGCTGGTTCATGGTCCGCTCGGGTGTGAACGAAACCTCGACCGACGTGAGCCATTTCTGGCTGTCCATCCACCTGCTCACCGCGCTGTTCACGCTGGCGGGACTGATCTGGACCGCGCTCGACCTGCGGGCTCTGGATCGGGATCCCGCAGCGCGTCCGGCCCGGATGACCGGGGTGGCGACGGTGACGAGCGCAGTGTTGTTCGTGCAGTTGCTGCTCGGCGCATGGGTCGCCGGGCTCGACGCGGGGCTGGCGTCCGACACCTGGCCGCTGATGCAGGGGCGGGTTGTCCCCGAATACGACGCGAGCCGCGGGTTCGTCTGGGCCGCGTTGCACGATCCGTTCCTGATCCATTTCCTGCACCGCTGGTGGGCGTGGGTCGCGGTCGCCTTTCTCGTCGTTCTCGCCCGCAGGGTGCGAGCGGTCGACCGCCGCGCGTCGATCGCGATCCATTCGGCTTTCGGCGTGCAGATCCTGCTCGGCATCGCGACCGTGCTGACGGGGGTCGACCTGTGGCTGGCGGTGCTGCACCAGTTCGTCGGCGCCCTGCTGGTCGCGGCGACGGCGTGGGGCGCGCACGCCATCGGTCGCGACCGGTGAGCAGCGGCTCCCCGGCGCTGATCTGGACCCCGATCGACACGCTCGCGAATGCACGCAATCTGGCGACTGCGGCCGTCGGGTCGGGTCTGGTCGCCTGCGCCAATGTGATCGGCCCGATGGAATCGCACTACGTCTGGAAGGGCCAGATGCAGTCGAGCATGGAATACGGCGTGCTCTTCAAGCTCGACGCCCGCACGCTCGATGCTGCGGTTTCGCTGGTCGAAGAGCTGCACACCTACGACGTGCCGGTGGTGATCGGATGGCTCGCCGACCGCGCGCCTACCGCGACCTTGGCCTTCCTTGCCAACGGCCTCGATTAGCGCACGGTATTATTTTACCTCTCCGCAAAGCCGCCCATTTGCTTGACTTTGCGGCCTCTCGCGCACAGATGCGCCGCTCCCGCGACCGGCCCGAATCGGCTGGCGCGATCACGTTCAGTCAACCAAGGTAACCCAGCCATGAAGGCGCTCAGCAAGATCACCCGGTCGATCAAGCCGGCCGAGGTCGAGAAGAAGTGGCACCTGATCGACGCCGATGGGCTCGTCGTCGGCCGCCTCGCTTCGATCATCGCCAACATTCTGCGCGGCAAGCACAAGCCGAGCTTCACCCCCCACGTCGACTGCGGCGATCACGTAATCGTGATCAACGCCGACAAGGTGCGGTTCACCGGCAACAAGCTGTCGGACAAGAAGTATTACAAGCACACCGGTTACGCCGGCGGCATCAAGGAAACGACTCCGGCCAAGGTGCTCGGAGGCCGCTTCCCCGAGCGCGTGCTGGAAAAGGCTGTCGAGCGGATGATCCCGCGCGGTCCGCTGGGCCGTCAGCAGATGAAGGCGCTGCACCTCTATAACGGGACCGAGCATCCGCATGCCGGAAACCAGCCCGAGACGCTCGACGTCGCTTCGATGAACCGCAAGAACAAGGTCACCGCGTAATGGCTGACGAGAACAACACCGTGTCGGATCTTGCCGACCTCAAGACCCTGTCGGGCGCCGGCGAAGCCCAGGCCGAGACTGCTGCCCCGACCGATGCCGCCGATGCGGACGTCGGGTTCAAGCCGGTCGTGAGCAACGCCCCGCTGCGCGAGCAGGAGCTCGACAAGCAGGGCCGTGCCTACGCCACCGGTCGCCGCAAGGACGCCACCGCGCGCGTCTGGCTAAAGCCCGGCACCGGCAAGATCACCGTCAACGGCCGCGATCAGGAAGTCTATTTCGCGCGTCCGACTCTGCGCCTCGTCATCGACCAGCCCTTCACGATCACCGATCGCCAGGGTCAGTACGATGTGGTCGCCACCGTCAAGGGCGGCGGGCTCTCGGGCCAGGCCGGTGCGGTCAAGCATGGCATCGCCCAAGCGCTTTCCAAGTACGAGCCGGCGCTGCGCGCCACCGTCAAGGCCGCCGGGTTCCTGACCCGCGACAGCCGCGTGGTCGAGCGCAAGAAGTACGGCCGTGCCAAGGCTCGCCGCAGCTTCCAGTTCAGCAAGCGCTGATCCGGGGCGAAAGCCTTACGATACCAGTTTCCGCGACGGCGGGAAGGAAGGGCGGCCTCGCAAGGGGTCGCCCTTTTCGTATCAGTAGAGCGGCGGATCGACCCGCGGCACGGCGTTGACCGGCGCCACGGGTTCTCCCGGGTCGCGCGGCGGCATCGCGTCTTCCGGCACCGAATCGATCTTCATCGCATCGGTGGGCACGTGCTGCAGGTTGCGCGCTTCGACGTGCAGCGACCCATCGGGCCCGAAGCGGAGTTCGTTGAAGCTTTGCGGGGTCGAACGGATGCGCTGCGAAAGGGTGCCCGCACCAATCATCCTGACCGGGCCGTTGACGGTCTGCTGCATCAGGTCGAACGGGTCATGGACATGCCCCGAAAGCACGGCGGTCACGTTGCGCTTCGCCAGTTCCGCCAAGGCCTTCGTCCCGCCGCGCGTCAGGGCCGTGCCGCGCGTGCCGACTTCGACCAGCGGGTGATGCACCGTGACGAGGATCTTCTTGCCCGGCGTGACCGCGTCGATCGCAGCAAGGCACTTGGCCAATGCCGCGTCGCTCACCCAGCCCTTCGACCAGTCGAGCCGCGGCTGCATCCGCGCCGCCGTCTTCAGCGAGACGATCGCGATACCCGGCAGATCGAGGTCGCGCTCGACCATCGCCTCCATGCCGTGAAACTTGCGATAGGGTGCGAAGAACCGTTCGTACGGATTGAAATACGGCAGGTCGTGATTGCCGACTTCGACCGTGACCGGCGCATCGAGCGACAGGATCCAGTCGCGTGCGGCGTCGAACTCGCGCCGACGCGCGCGCATTGTGAGGTCGCCGGTGATAAGCACCGCCGCCGGCTTGCGCTCGGTGATCTCTGCGGCGACCCAGTCGAGTGCGCGGTTATGTTCGAGCCCGAAATGGATATCGGACAGGTGAAACAGCAGCGTGCTATCGGCCATCCGCGATCCCAAGCAGATCGACGTCGAGCCTGTCGAGCGAAAAGCGGATCGAGCTTGACCCTTCGCTGCGCTCACCGTCGATCATCAGCGGAATCGGATCGCCTTCCAGCGAACGGCATTCCACCGTCGGGACGATGCCCAGGTCGTCGTGCGGACCCTCGCGGAAATCGCGTTTGAGGATGGCCATGCCCTGCTGGAGGTAATCGCCCAGGCCCTCGGCTGCGAAACCCTCGATGGCGATACCATCAGCCTTCGGGCAGAAACGCAGACCGGCATAACCGTCTTCCCGCCCGGCTTGCGGCTCCGAAAGACCGACCATCGGACCCACGGTACTGGTGGTGGCGGCGTCCCAGCCCTTCACGAGCATTTCGCCGACGTTCGCTTCGCGCAGCTCTTCACGCACATCGGCCCACTTCGCGCCTGGCCCGGCAAGCAGCTCGCACAGCGCCAGCACACCGTCGCCGCGGATGCAGTTGCGCCGGCGCACCGCCAGATGCCCCGCGCCGAGCATCTCGATGATGTCGAGTGGGGTGCGTTCGCCGAAGATTTCGCGCGCCAGCAGATTGAACGTGCCCCCGGGCAGCGGCAGAACTCGGCCCGAGAAGCCCTCGAGCCCGGCGATCGTGCGACTGAGCGTGCCGTCGCCGCCGTGCACCGCGACGAGACCCAGTCCGCCCCGGTTCGCGTCGGCAGCATCGGGCGTGCCGTCCTTGCAATCGACCACCTTGGTCGGCGCATATCCTGCTGCGCCCATCGCATCGACCATGGCGCGAAGCGCGTCGTCGTCGTGACTGCCGCTCGCACCGTTGTAGGTGAGCCAGGTTTCGCCGTGTGTGTCCATCCCGCCTAAGCGAAGGTCGTGCCTTCCGGTTCCCGGTCAGACGCGGCGCGTAAGGATCAGCCACACACCGAAGGCGTTGACCGCGGTATAGCCCGCATAGAGCCATGCGCTCCATTGCCCGCCTTGGGCGGCGAACAGCATCGCTGTCAGGAGGAGCATGAAATCGGTAACCAGCGTCACCCTCCCTCCCAACTGATGGACGAACCAGGGACTGCGACGAAGCATCGGGTGCCCGGATTTGCGGACGGCCTGAAGCATCGCGAAGTTGCCCATGCCCAGCAGGAAGATCGCGACCAGCGCCATATCTATCGATGTGGTGCACGCTTGTCGGTTGGCAATGACCGTTCGTCCGCCGTTTGCCCGCGTTCGTCGCGCCGGCCCCACCCTTATCGGACAAACGAAGAGGGTCGTCGACCGCATGCGGACGTACCGCGTCTCCCGGCGTAGAAAACAGCATCGGGGGTGAAAACTGGCTCCGCCTTTTGCGGGTCACTTCGATGAGGAGAATATGAGATGCGAACTGCACTTATTGCTCTGTCGGCCCTCGCCCTTGCGACCGGCGCACAGGCGAAGGACGACACATTCAGCGTCCGCTACGACGACTTGAACCTCGCCAGCGTCAGCGGGCAGAAGAAATTCGAGGCACGGATCGAGCGCGCCGTTCGCGACTTTTGCAGCGCCGACGAAGTGCTGACCGGAACGCGAGTTCAGCCTTCCGAGATCCGCACGTGCCTCAACCGGACGCGCGCATCGGCTCGGCAGCAGATGGCAGCGGTAATCCAGCGCGAGACCATGCTCGGCGGCTGACGCGTCGTCTAATGATAACGAAATGATGCTGCGTCCCCGCAGCATCAGGGCCCGGCCGGGATCAGCCCTCCCGCCGGGCCCGATCTTTTGTGACAACTGAGACCGGGCGGCGATTTGCCGCAAAGTGGGCGTCAGCGCCCAGCCATTGCCTTAACTCGTGACAGGTACGTGCGGCCGATGCGCAGCGCCTCGCCATCGGCGAGTTCGATCGACCAGACACCCAGTCCGTCGTGTCGCAGGCCGCGAATGCAGTCGCGCCGCAGGATCGTCGACCGGTGGATGCGGATGAACTGCGCCGGATCGAGCCGTTCCTCCAGCCCCGCAATGGTCTGGAGCAGCAAGTACGACCGATCGCCCAGGTGGAGCCGCACATAGTCGCGCTCAGCATCGATCCGGCTGACCTGCGATACCTCGATCCGCAGAAGCTCCGATCGGTGCGGAACCCACAGTTCCGTCAGCCAGCCATTGTCCGACCGTGCGCCCTGCTTGTCGCGCCGCACGAGCGCTCGATCGATCGCCCTGCCCAACCGCTCTGGCGTCACGGGCTTGAGAACGTAGTCGACCGCCTCGAGATCGAACGCTTCCACCGCGAAGTGTTCGTGCGCCGTCACAAAGATGATCGCCGGTCGCGTGGCGCGCTTCGCGAGCGCGCGGGCGACCGCCAGCCCGTCGAGTTCGGGCATCGTCATGTCCAGCAGCACGAGGTCAGGCGACAGCGCCTCGATCAATCGAAGCGCGGCGGCACCGTCACTCGCGGTGCCGACAACCTGCAATTCGGGTATCCGGCAGCAGATGATCTGCATCCGCTCGATCGCCAGCGGCTCGTCATCGACGATCAGCGCGCGAAGCGGCTGACCTTCGCGATCGCTGACGGAATGGAGCGCCGGCTCAGTCACGCGCCACCATCGGCAAACGCAGTTCGCTGCGATAGCCGCCCTCGACCGGTCCCGATACGATCGTCGCATCGGTGCCGAAACGCGCGATCAGCCGGTCGCGGACGTTGGCCAGTCCGATTCCGAAGCCGTGCTCCCCGCTGTCGGGCGATCCGGGTCCGTTGTCCTCGACCGTGAGCACGAGGCGATCGTACTCCTCGCGCGCGGTGATCGAGATCGTGACCGGGCGGGCGTTCGGAGCGACCGCGTATTTCACCGAATTCTCGACCAGCGGCTGCAGGATCATGCCGGGAACATACAGCTCCGCCAGATTTGCAGGCAAGTCGATTACGGTCCGGAGTCGATCGGGAAACCGGACCGACTCGATCGCCAGGTAATCCCGTTGCAATGCGATCTCGTCGGCCAGCATCACGTCGCCGGTCGGGTCTTCGGCCAGGCTGTGGCGGTAGAAGCTCGACAGGCGCTGGATCATTTCTTCCGCCCGGTCGCCCTTGCCCGTCATGACCAGGGCCGACAGCGAGTTGAAGGCGTTGAACAGGAAATGCGGGTTCACCTGATAGCGCAGGCTGCGCAGTTCCGCGGCCCGAGCGGCGCTGCGGAAACGCTCGCCGCGCCGCTCGGCCAGCCGGGCTCTGGCGCCTGCGAGCAGCGCGAAATAGATCGCCGCCCACGCGATGAGCAGGAAGTACTGGCTGAGCGCCACCTCCGCGAGGCGTACCCATTCCTCGCCTCGTTCGCTGGGTAGCACCACCGTGGCACGAGCGGATTTTCGACCCTCGAGCGGATCTCTCTGACCGCCCGCCGTCGTGGGGCCTTCGATGATGACGTTACCCAGTTCGTCGCGCCTCACGGAAAACCCGCGTTCTTCGGCCCGCTTGCTGTCCAGCTTGTCCTGCAGGCTTGCGAAGACGAGCTGGTTGGTCTGGGCGATCACGACGGCGGCGGGCATCGCGAGCAAGGCGGCGGCCGTGATCTGCAATGCCAGGGAGCGATGGTCGAATAGTCGGAGCAGGAGCCACAGCACGAACGTGATGACCACCGCGCTCCCGGTCACGAGCGCCCGGCGCCCGACGATATCGAACTGGTAGTCGAGCCCGACGATCGCCCCGCGGGCGGTGAAGATCACGAAGTAGGCGAGCCAGACGCCCACGATCGACAGGAGGACGACGCGCAGCGCCAGGCGGGCGGATTCGTCGTGAGTGGCAGGATGCTTTGTCAAAACGCGTTGCATCTAGGGGAAACAGTGTGCCGGTGGCCAGCGCGACAGTCGGACCCCGTGAGCGGTTCGTCGAGACCGGTCATGCGCTGGGCAGCAAGTTGCCCACCGCGATCCGCTCGCGCCACTCGGCAGGGGCCAGGGTGTGGACGTTGGCCCCGGTCGCATCGACTGCCACCGTTACCGGCATGTCCTCGACCCGGAACTCGTAGATCGCTTCCATTCCCAGATCCTCGAATGCAACCACTTTCGCCTCGCGGATCGCCCGCGCAACGAGATACGCGGCACCGCCCACCGCCATCAGGTAGGCGACCTTGTGCTTCGCGATCACCTCGGTCGCGCCCTGCCCCCGCTCGGCCTTGCCGATCATCGCCAGCAGGCCGAGGTCGAGCATCATGTCGGTAAACTTGTCCATCCGGGTCGCGGTCGTCGGGCCGGCGGGGCCGACCACTTCGCCCATCACCGGGTCCACCGGCCCGACATAGTAGATCGCACGTCCCTTGAACTCGACCGGTAGCGGCTCGCCCTTCTTGAGCATCTCTTCGATGCGTTTGTGCGCTGCATCGCGCCCGGTGAGCATCGCTCCGTTGAGGAGCAGCCGGTCGCCCGCCTTCCACCCGGACACCTCTTCGGGCGTCAGGGTATCGAGGTTGACCCGCTTCGCCGCCGCATCGGGCGTCCAGTGGACGTCGGGCCAGTCGGACAACTTAGGCGTCTCGAGGAAGCTCGGCCCCGAACCGTCGAGCGTGAAATGCGCGTGGCGGGTGGCGGCGCAGTTGGGGATCATCGCCACCGGCTTGCCCGCAGCGTGGCAGGGCCAGTCCCGGATCTTCACGTCGAGGATGGTGGAGAGGCCGCCAAGGCCCTGCGCACCGATGCCCAGCGCGTTGACCTTGTCGAAGATCTCGATCCGCAGCACCTCGATATCGCTCTGGGGACCGCGCGCCTTCAGCTGGGCCATGTCGATCGGCTCCATCAGGCTTTCCTTGGCGAGCTTCACGCAATGCTCGGCCGTGCCGCCGATACCGATGCCGAGCATGCCCGGCGGGCACCAGCCGGCGCCCATCTGGGGCAGCATCTCCAGCACCCAGTCGACGATCGAATCCGACGGATTCATCATCTTGAATTTCGACTTGTTTTCGCTGCCCCCACCCTTGGCGGCGACGTCGATCGAGACCGTACGGCCGGGGACCATCTCGACCGACAAGACGCACGGCGTATTGTCGCGCGTGTTGCGACGGGTGAAAGCCGGGTCTGCGAGGACCGAGGCGCGCAGCTTGTTCTCGGGATGATTGTAGGCGCGGCGCACGCCCTCGTCGACGACGTCCTGCAGCGAACGGTTCGATTCGAGGCGGCAATCCTGCCCCCACTTCACGAACACGTTGACGATGCCGGTGTCCTGGCAGATCGGGCGGTGACCTTCGGCACACATCCGGCTGTTGGTCAGGATCTGGGCGATCGCGTCCTTGGCTGCAGGTCCTTGTTCGGCGTCGTAGGCATCGCCCAGCGCGCGGATGTAGTCCATCGGGTGATAGTAGCTGATGAACTGCAGCGCATCGGCCACGCTGTCGATCAGGTCGTCCTCGCGGATGGTCGTCATGTCGCTCATCGGCCCGTCACTCCTTCTGATCGAATCGCCACAGGCGCGATAGGTTCGCGGGACTAGGGCGTCAAAGCGCTTGGCGGTTTCGAGCGATTGCGCCAAAGACCCGATCGCCAAAGACCCGAATTTTGGACAGGGGGTCCCGTCCACCGAGGCATTGACCCGCTGTGTTATATTGCTAATACAGGTTACGTGATAATGGCCGCCGCCCTCCGTTCCGAACCCGACTTCGCCACCGCGCGCCGCGCGATGATCGACAGCCAGCTCCGCACCAGCGGCGTCAACGAGCCCTGGGTACTCGCCCGGATGAACGCCGTCCCGCGCGAGGATTTCGTGCCAGCCGAAGCGCGACCGGTTGCCTATATCGATCGTGCCGTGCCGCTGGGCGGTAGCGCGATGCTCGCTGCCCCGCTGTTCCATGCGCGCCTGCTTGCAGAAGCGAAGCCGGTCCAGTCCGATCGCGTGCTCGTGGTCGATGGCGGTAGCGGCTATCTGCCCGCCCTGATCGAAGGCCTTGCCGGGTCGGTCACGGTTGTCACTCCCGATGACGCCATGAAGGGCGGCAAGAAGGGCGATTACACGCTGCTGCTGATCGACGGGGCAGTCGAACAGCTGCCCGAAGGGATCGCCAAGCGCCTGTCCGAAGATGCGCGCGTGGTCACCGGCCTGATCGACAACGGGGTGAGCCGGCTGGCCATCGGCCGCAAATCCGGCGGCACCATCGCACTTCTGCCGCTGGCCGAACTCGGCATTCCGCGGCTTTCCGCATTCGACAAGCCGAAGGCCTGGAGTTTCTGAACATGATTGCCACGGGCCGTGCTTCCCTGCTGCTCGGCAGCGCGCTGCTTGCCCTCGCGGCAGGTCCGGCCCATGCCGATACCCTGCGCGAGGCGCTGAACGGCGCCTATCGCACCAACCCGACCCTGCAAGCCGCACGCGCACAGCAGCGCGCCACTGACGAAAGCGTGCCGATCGAGAAGTCGGCAGGTCGCCCGAACGTCACCGGCAGCGCGCAGTACATCGAATTCGTCAAGCAGAGCGAAACGAACTTCACCGCACCCCGCCGTGCGATCAACGCGGGTGTCGACCTTGGCGTGCCGATCTATTCGGGCGGCGCGGTAAAGAACGCGGTCAAGGCGGCGGAAAACCGCGTCGAAGCCGGGCAAGCCGACCTGCGCGGCACCGAGTCGGCGATCTTCACCCAGGTTGTCGCCGCGTACATGGACGTCATTCGCGGCGAGGCGCTGGTCGGTCTCAACTCCAACCAGGTCGATGTTCTCACCGTCAACGCGCAGGCGACCGCCGATCGCTTCGAGATCGGCGATCTGACGCGAACCGACGTGGCGCAGTCGCAATCGCGCCTCGCGCTGGCCCAGGGCGATTTGCGGAGCGCGCAGGCCAACCTCATCGCCGCGCGCGAGGCCTATATTCAGCTGACGGGCCTTGCTCCCGACGACCTGCAGCCCCCGCCGCCGCTTCCGGGCCTCCCGGCGAGCGCGGAGGACGCGGTCTTCGTGGCGCTGGAGGACAATCCCGACCTGATCGCCGCACGCGAGCGGGCCGAGGCATCGCGCTTCGATGTCGACGTGGCCGGATCGGGCCGCCTGCCGCGCGTGTCGATCTTCACCGGGGGCGACTACAGCAACTACCTCGGAACGCTTGGCGGCAATATCGGCCCCAACGTTCCGCAGACGGCCACGACCGCGCAGGCCGGGGTCAGCGTATCGATCCCGATCTTCCAGGGTGGCCGCCCGGCAGCGCTCCAGCGTCAGGCGCAGGCGCGCTCCGCCGCCGCGCTCGAGACCGTCATCGCCGCCGAACGCGACGTGATCGCGCAGGTGCGCTCGGCATGGTCGAGCTGGCAGGCAGCGACGCAGATCATCGCCAGCACGCAGTCGGCGGTCGATGCAGCCACCCTGAGCCTGGAGGGCGTGCGCGCCGAAAACACCGTCGGCAACCGCACGATCCTCGACATTCTCAATGCCGAGCAGGAACTCGTGCTTGCCCGCTCGCAGCTCGTCACCGCGCGGCGCAACGCCTATGTCGCGGGTTTCAGCCTGCTGGCGGCAATGGGCCGCGCCGAGGCGCGCGACCTGGGGCTGGGCGACGACGGCGTGCTCTACGACCCGCAGATCAATTACGACCGCGTGAAGGGCAAGTGGAACGACTGGTCGCGCGATCCCGACCCGATCGTCCAGTCCACGCGGACCGTTGACATCCCGGCTCCGGACGCAGAGATTCGTGTTAACTATGATTCGGCGCCGGTCAGCGGCACCGAGTGACACGTCGCTCAAAGACCGGGGGGTCCAGTCGCATGCGCCAGGAAGGCGAAGCTTCGGTCGAGGAAATCCTCGAATCGATCAAGAAAGTCATCGCACGCGATAACCGCGCGAGCGCACTCGACACGCGCCGTCGCCGCGAGACGGAGGGGCTCGAAACCGCACCCGAACCCGCTGACGACGAAGAGGCGGACGAGGTGCTCGATCTCGCTGCGACCGACTATGTCGAGCAGGCGCCCGAATTCGACGATCGGGCGGCGCACGACAGCCACGACGATCACGATCTGGAACGCGAAACGGACTTCCAGGATCACGATGACGATACGCCGCTGCTGACCGATTCGGCACGCGACGCGATGCGCGAGAACCTCGCCGCCCTCGCCATGCTGGCCGAGCCGGGCGTTCCGCCGCAGATCGTGCGCTCGGGCGAAACCTCGCTCGAAGGGCTGACGCGGGACCTTTTGCGCCCCATGCTGGCCGAATGGCTCGACAAGAACCTGCCCGGCATGGTCGAGCGCATGGTCAAGGACGAGATCGCACGGATCGCCGGCAAACGCGGCTGACCCTTCCCTGCGCGAGGCTCAGCCGCTAGGTGGGCGCGCATGAAGGACCCGCGGGACATCGCCAAGGCCCGCGCCGCACTCGCCAAGATCGGCGGCGAGCGGGTCGAGCGGCACATTTTCCTCTGCGCCGTTTCGGACAAGCAGAAGTGCTGCTCGCGCGAAGCGGGCGAACGGTCGTGGAAATACCTCAAGCGGCGGCTGAAGGAACTCGGCCTCGTGGGGACGTCCGTCCAGCGCACGAAAGCGGATTGCCTCCAGGTTTGCGAGGCGGGGCCCATCGCCGTCGTCTGGCCCGACAAAGTCTGGTATCATTCCTGCGATGAGGCCGCGCTCGAGCGGATCATCCAGCAGCACCTGATCGGCGGCGAACCGGTCGAGGACCTGCGCCTGCGCGGAGCTTAATTCCGACGATCGCCTTCGAGCGGATCGACCACCGAATCGTCGTGACCGGTCCCGTTCGACATGAATACGAGACCCATCAGCGCGCCCATCAGCATCATCGAGGCACCCACGCCGAGTCCGACCGCGATGTAGAAGTGGATCGACATGGCGGTTTCCGAAAACCACATATAACCGAGGATCGCGGCAACGGTGATCGCGGTTGCGATCCCCATCACCTGCATCATCCGCTTCCAGCGGCCCCAGGCAAAGGCAGCGCTGGCCGGATCGTCGAGGGGCGAGTGGCGGGTCATGGCCGGCCTTGTGTACGTCCCGCACCGCGCTGGCAATGGGGCGCAATTCATGGCAACCTGCCTGTCCCGGAGAATTGGACAAGGGAGAGTCCCATGGACATCGCCCGATTGCTCGCGAACCGCGCGAGCAGCGACGTGATCACTTGCGACGTCGACATGACGATGCGCGAGGCGGTGGCGATACTGGCCCAGCGGCGCATCGGCGCCCTGCCCGTGATGCGCCAGGGCGAGCTGGCGGGCATCTTTTCCGAACGCGACGTGATCTACTGCATCGAGGCCGAGGGTGAGGCGAGCCTGTCGAAGAAGGTGGGCGAGGTGATGACCGCACCGGCTATCACCGCTACCCCCGCGACCAAGGTCGACGAAGCGCTCGAACTCATGACCCGGCGAAGGATCCGCCACTTGCCCGTCGTGGATGGCGGCGCGATGTGCGGTTTCGTGTCGATCGGCGACTTGGTGAAGAGCCAGGTCGACGATCTCGCCCGCGAGGCCGAGGCGATGCGCAGCTACATCCAGAGCGCCTGAGCCGGAGGCCATCGCCAGCGAAAGGTTGAGGGTTCGCCCCGGACACCCTACATCCTGCCCATGTCCGAACCGCTTATCCTAACCGAAAACGCCGCGAGGCGGATTGCGGCGATCGCCGAACGCCAGGCGAAGCCGGCGATCCTGCGCCTTTCGGTCGAGGGCGGGGGCTGTTCCGGCTTCCAGTACAAGTTCGATCTGGCCGATGCGCCGGAAGGCGACGACTCGGTCAGCGAGACGGGCGGGGTGAAGCTGGTGGTCGATCCGGTCAGCCTCGACCTGATCGCCGGAAGCACGGTCGATTTCGTCGAATCGCTCGGCGGGGCGGCGTTCAAGGTCAGTAATCCGCAGGCCGCATCGGGTTGCGGTTGCGGTTCCAGCTTCGGTATCTAAGAGTCCGCCGCGTGCGGATAGCCACCTTCAACATCAACGGCGTGAAAGCGCGCCTGCCGCGACTCCTCGAATGGCTAGAGGAAACGCGTCCCACGGTCGCCTGCCTGCAGGAAGTGAAAAGCCAGGACGAGGGGTTCCCCTTCGCCGAGTTCGAGAAGATCGGTTACCGAGCGATCTGGCACGGTCAGAAGGGCTTCAACGGCGTTGCGATCCTGGCGGACGGCGTGGAGCCGATCGAGGCGCAGCGCACCCTGCCGGGCGATCCCGAGGACGAGCACGCACGCTATATCGAGGCAGACGTGAACGGTGTGCGGATCGCCTGCATCTACCTGCCCAACGGCAACCCGGTTCCAGGGCCGAAGTTCGATTACAAGCTTGCCTGGATGGAGCGCCTTCGGTCGCGGATGCACGAACTCTGGGCGCTAGAAAAACCGGTTGCCGTCGTCGGCGATTTCAACGTCATCCCCGAGGACAAGGACGTCTGGTCGCCCGCGGCCATGGCAGCCGACGCGCTGATGCAACCCGAATCGCGCGATGCCTATGCCCGATTGCTCGGAGACGGATGGACCGATGCCCTCGACACACTGAACCCGCGCGGCGGGGTGTGGACGTTCTGGGATTACCAGGCGGGTGCGTGGCAGCGCGACCACGGCTTCCGCATCGATCACCTGCTGCTGTCGCCGGAACTGGCCGACCGGCTGGTCGCGGCCGGAGTCGACAAGGATCATCGCGGGCGGGAGAAAGCCAGCGACCACGCCCCGGTGTGGGTCGAGATCGCCGATTGAGCGATCACCGATAGAAGATGTGCGTGTCGATCGTCGCGCGGGCGATCTTCTTGCGGCTCCAGCTCGGCTTCACATAGTTGGCGTGGAAGAAGAGCGCATCGTCGGCCGCGCTGTCCCACAGTCCTTCATGGGCGATCTTGGCGATGACCATCGCTCGGCCCCATGCGGGCGAGTTGCGATCGATCCGCGGCATCTTGCCGCCGCGCACGAACGAGAACTGGGCCTTCTGATACACCACGCCGCAATAGTCGGAGGGGAACAGGTTCGAGGCCGCACGGTTCACCACGACCTGGCCGACCGCAAGCTGGCCCTCGATAGGCTCGCCGCGCGATTCGAAATAGATCGCACCGGCCAGGCACTCCATCTCACGGGAGAGGGCGGCGGGGCGCGGCATGTCGGCCACCAGCTGGCGCAGCGAACCGGCGCGAGGCGTCTCATCCTGCTTGGCGGCAGAATCAATCGGCTGGACGACTTCCTGGGATACGAATGCGACCGGGGCAGTTTTGGGAACTGTCTCTTCGGTCAGGGGCGGAGCTTCGGCTTCCGTCTGCGGGATCGCGCTGGGTTCAGCGTTTACGCCGGATCCGTCGGCGGTGAACAAGGTAAGAATACACGTCGCGGCGAGCGCCGCGATTGTCGAGCGATGAAACTGCATTGATCCGGTCGGTCAAGGCGGTGAACGCGCTCCGTCGCAGGCCGGGACCCATCCGCGTTCGATGCGGTAATGGTCGGGTCCGTTATACAGCCTGCCGGCCGTCCCCCGTCTGCGCGCTGGCTGTCCGACCCCATGTCGTCCAAGCCGCCTGCGTCCGTGAAGGTGGCCGGCCAGATAAATGCTGCAGGTGCGAAGTCAACTCAACCGGGCAAAGCTGCGATGAACCGTTCCCTTTCCGGGACGTCTGCCTCGATTAACCACAAATCGGGGTCTCGATCGCAGCGCCGTGTCAGTCGCTCGGAAAATTCCGATTTTTTTTCAATGTCTTCTTCCGCCGTGCGCACGAATCGGCGGTTCCCGTCGGGCGTGGGCACGCGTTCGTAAAGCCAGGCCGGTTTACCGCGACCGATAATTACGATGGCGATCGTTCCGGCATGCCGCTCCCCGCGCGAAAGGACGGTTGCGAACCCTCCCATCGATTCGGCGACGCGGCGGATAGCGTCCGCTTCGAGGTGTGCGGGCAGGCGATCGTCCATGCCCCGGTCAGGCCTGCGGACTGTAGCCGGCAAGGCTGGAGAGGGCCATTCGCGACCGCATGAACGTGCCGGTTCCGCGACCGATCTCTTCTCCCTCGGCATCGACCAGCCGCGACTCGGCGACGAGCACCCGGCGTCGACCGCTGACCCAGCGCCCTTCCGCCACGACCTCGCCGGCGCGAACGGGTTTCGTGAAATGCAGGTTGAACGACGTGGTCAGAAGGAAACGATCGGTGACCAGGGTGTTCGCCGCATAGAATGCCGCATCGTCCAGCATCTTGAAGTAGATCGTCCCGTGGGCCGCGCCTGCCGCGTGATACACCGACCGATCGACGGTGAAGACCAGGCGGGACCGGCCTTCGCCGACGATTTCGAGCCGTGAGGCGAACAGCGCATTGACCGGCGCCGCATCGTACAGCCGCTCGAGCGCACGGTAATGCAGGTCGGCGCCGGTCCCTGCGCGCGACGCGTTCGCGTCAGGCGGCGTCACGATCCGAGGCGTTGGTCAGCAGCGCGTAGAGCGTCTCGGTGTCAGTCGCCTCGCTCAGGCCGCGGTGAATGTCTTCGTCGCGGACCAGGCGCGACAGCGCGGCCAGCGCGTGGAGGTGCGTCGCCCCGGCGTTGATCGGCGACAGCAGCCCGATGACGATGTCGACCGGCATCCGGTCGGCCGCACCGAAATCGGCGGGACGGGCGAGCTTGAGGAGTGCGGCCACGGGGCGCGACAAGCCCTCGATCCGGGCGTGGGGCAGGGCAACGCCGCGCCCGAACCCCGTGCTGCCCAAAGCCTCCCGCTCTTCAAGCCCCTCGAGCACCTCTTCGCGATCGAGCGCGTAGACCTTGGCGAAACGGGTCGCGAGCGCGGCGAGAATCGCCGGCTTGTCCGCCGGTGAATCGATCCACACGGCCTCGGGCAGGAGCTTGAAGATAACGTTCATGGTTCAGACAATCGGGTCAGAGGCCGGACCGCCGGCAGGATTGGGCATTGGCTGGCGAGCGGCACCCGCCAGCGCCATCGCTTCAACGAGGCTCGACCCATCCGATCGATCCGTCGCGGCGGCGATAGACCATATTGTGCCGACCCGTTCCAGCGTTTTTGAACAGCATCGCGTTGGTATCGCGCAGATCGAGCATCATCACCGCATCGGCCACGCTCGTTTCCGGAATATCGGCCGTCGTCTCGGCGATGATCACCGGCGAATCCTCGAACTCGACTTCCTCGGCCTCGGCATCCGGAGCGGCGATGATCGTGTAGGCGGCGGTTTCCTCACGCGCGGCGTGGGCGGTCTGTTCGTGCCGATCCTTCAGGCGGCGCTTGTAACGCCGCAACTGCTTGTCGATTTTCTCCGCGGCCACGTCGAGCGCCTGGTGCGCGTCCTGTGCCACGCCATGCGCTTTGAGGATCAGGCCCTGCATCACATGGGTGACGATGTCGCAGCTGAATGCCCCCGCGGGAGCCTTGCCGAACGTGACCTGGCTCGAAATCGCACGACTGAAGTATTTATCGACGATGCTGTTGAGGCGGTCGGTTACATGTTGCTGCAGCGCAGCGCCGGTTTCGATCTGGTGACCCGAAACGCGAATATCCATTGGCACGCATTCTCCTGTGCTTGGCGACCTTTGTTCAACAACGCTGCGACGACCACATGGCTCCCTCAATGGTGCCGACGAATGCGCGGTGCCGCGCCAGTTCTTCGGCGGATGGAGCATGGGGGCGCGCCGGACGGAATGCCCGCTCGCGCGCTGGCTGGAAATTCACCTCGACGATCGTGTCGTCCGCGCCGGATCCGGCGAGCGCGAAGCCGATCTGGCGGCCGCCGGTCAATTCGACATAGACCTGCGCCAGCAACTCGGCATCGAGCAGCGCACCGTGCCTGACCCGGTGGCTGCGATCGATTCCATAGCGGGTGCACAGCGCGTCTAGCGACAGTTTCGCGCCCGGATGACGCCGCTTCGCGATAGCCACGGTATCGATCATGCGGCTGAGGCACACCGCTTCCAGCCCGCACAGGTCGAGTTCCGTATTGAGAAAGGCGAAATCGAAGCCCGCGTTGTGAGCGACGAGCGGGGAATCGGCGATGAATTCCAGAAGCTCGTGGCATTTGTCGCGGAACCGCGGCTTATCTGACAGGAAAGCCGCCGAAAGGCCGTGAACCGCCTCAGCCGCTTCGGGCATGTCGCGATCCGGATTGAAGTAGGCGTGGTAGGTGGCACCGGTTGGAACCCGGTTCACGAGCTCTATGCAACCAATCTCCACCATCCGGTCGCCCGTCCGCGGATCGAGGCCAGTGGTTTCGGTATCGAACACGATTTCGCGCATGGGTGGACTATCTATCGGCCCGTTATGTCCGACTGGCAAGTAGGTGGGAGGTCACGAAGGGTCGCGCGCAGCGGTCACTGTGGCGATCAGCTCCTTGACCGCTTCCTCGGTCGCGAAAAGCGACGTTCCGGTATCGATCAGGTAATCCGCCCGCGCCCGCTTTTCCGCGTCGGGAACCTGGAGAGAGAGGATGTGCGCGAACTTGTCCGGGTTCATGCCCGGCCGCGCGAGCACGCGCGCACGCTGCACCTCGGGGGGAGCGGAAACGACCGCGACGGCATCGACCTGTTCCCAGCCGCCTTTTTCATACAGCAGCGGAATGTCGAACACGACCAGCGGCTCGCCCGAATGTTCGATCATGAAGGCATGGCGCTGCGCCGCCACCGCCGGATGGACGATTCTTTCGAGGCGGGTCAGCGCATCGGGATCGGCGAAGACCTGCGCGCCGAGTTTTTCGCGGAGGACGCCCTGTTCTCCGGTCGATCCCGGGAAAGCCTCCTCGGTCGCAGGCAGCAGAGCGCCCCGCGGGCCTTGGAGACGGTGGACGACGGCATCGGCGTCGAACACCGGAACGCCGGCCGCCTCAAACATGGCGGCGACGGTCGACTTGCCCATCCCGATCGATCCGGTGAGGCCGAGTATGAAGGGGCGGCTCATGCCGACAGCATCGCCCTGAGTTCGCCGTCGTGTTCGCGCGGAGGGGCGACGCCGAAGAATTTCTCGAACGCGAGCGCGGCCTGGCCGATGAGCATGGCGAGGCCGTCGATAGTCTGGTGCCCTGCCGCACCGGCATTGCGGAGGAACTCGGTCTCCAGGGGATCGGTGACGATGTCGTATGCGATCGCTCCGGGCGGGGCATGGCTCCAGTCGAACGCCAGCGGCGGCTGACCACGCATTCCCAAGGGACTCGCGTTCACGACGAGGTCGAAACACCCCTGGCGGTCGTCGAAGGCGAAGTCGGTCGGATCGGAAAAGTGCGCGATGTCGACCGCGTGATGCTCGCTTGCAGGATCGATGGCGTCGAGGATCGACTGCGCCTTGGCTGGATCGCGCCCGGCCAGCACGATTGTGAACCCGTGGTCGGCCAGCGCAGCGACGATCGCCCGTGCAGCTCCACCGGTCCCGAGCACCCGCGCCATCCGGAACAGATGGTTTTGCGCGAGGACGGCGGCCAGCGGCTCGAGGAACCCCCCGACGTCGGTGTTGGTGCCGATCAGTGCGCCGTTGTGCCGGCGCGTGATCGTGTTGACCGCTCCGACAAGTTCGGCGCCGATTTCCAGCCGATCGAGGTAGGCGATCACGGCCTGCTTGTGCGGCATCGTGACGTTGCAGCCCCGCCAGTCCGGGTCGCTGCGTCGTTCGGCGATGTAATCCGCCAACCCATCAGGGGTGACGTGGCAGGCGCGGTAGTCCGCGTCGAGCCCCATCCGGTCGAGCCAGAAGCCGTGGATCGCGGGCGATTTAGACTGCGCAATCGGGTCGCCGATGACCTCCGCGTAGGGGCGGGTCATGCCGGGATTTCTCCGAGATCGCGCAATGCGCCGAGCACCGGAAGAAGGGGCATTCCCAGCACCGTGAAATGATCCCCTTCGATCCGTTCGAAAAGGTGCACGCCGCGAGCCTCGATCCGGAACACCCCTACGCAGCCCGCCACCGCCGGCCATTCCGTATCGAGATAATCGGCAATGAACTCTTCGGACAGTTCGCGCACGTGCAACCTCGCGACATCGACAAGGGACCAGATGATTGTCCCGGCGCGGGCGATGGCCGCGGCCGAATGCAATTCCATCGTCCGCCCGGAGAAAAATCGCAGATGGCGCGCCGCGTCCTCGCGGTTCGCCGGCTTGTCGAACCGGCGCCCTGCGACGCTCACGAGTGAATCGCTGCCGAGTACCGGCTCGCGCGCATCGATTGCCTTAGCCTTGGCCTCCGCGAGCATGTGGGCGATCTCGCCCGGGGCCGCGCCCGTCGCTTCCTCTTCGATGCGCCGCTCGTCGAGGTCCGCCGGCTCGCAACGAAATGCGACACCGGCCGCCTCGAGCATCGCGCGACGCGAGGCGCTCTTGGACGCAAGGACGATCATATCGGATTCGGCCCGACGACCGGCGGCGCCTCGCGCGAGCGCCGCTCGGTGAGCAAGCGAATGACGGCGGCGGCGGTTTCTTCGATCGAACGGCGGGTCACGTCGATCACGGGCCAGTCGTTGTCCGCGAACATGCGCCGGGCAAACCGCACTTCCTCGGCTACGCGCTCTGCATCGGCATAGCTCGTCTCGCGACCCTCGGCGATGGTCAGCAGGCGATTACGGCGAACCTGCACGAGGCGCTCGGGCGCGGTCGTCAGCCCGACGACCAGCGGATGACGCAACTTGAACAGGGCCGGGGGCGGGGGGCTTTCGATCACCAGCGGTATGTTGGCGACCTTGTACCCGCGATTGGCGAGGTAGATGCTCGTTGGCGTCTTGGAACTGCGCGAAACCCCGGCGAGTACGATGTCGGCTTCTTCCCAGTCGTCATGGGCGATGCCGTCGTCGTGAGCGATCGTGTACTGGATCGCCTCGACCCGCGCGAAATAGGCCTCGTCCATCGCGTGCTGCCGGCCAGGCCGGCCGTGCGCTTCCTGGCCGAGATGGCTTTCGAGCGCGGCGGTCACCGCGTCGAGCACTGGGACCGCCGGCAGACCGAGCACCCGGCAATGCTCCTCAAGCCGCGCGCGGGTTTCGTCGTTCACAAGCGTGAAGAGCACCAGTCCCGGATTGGCCGCAAGATCCGGCACGATCCTGTCGAGGTGCTGGCGGCTGCGCACCATCGGCCAGAAGTGCCGCTGGACGTCCGCCTCCTCGAACTGCGCCAGCGCAGCCTTGGCGATCATCTCCAGCGTCTCGCCGGTGGAGTCCGACAGCAGATGTAGGTGAAGGCGGGGCATGGATTGAATGCGCTCGTGCCGATCGGCCTGTGGAGAATGTGCCGCATAAACCACGGGAGGCAACCGGGGACAAGCGGACCTGCCGGTTCCGTGCCCGCTACCTCCATCCGGACCGCCGCCTTGTGGACAGGCCCGCTAGCTTGTCGACAGGTTCGGGATAACGGGGACAAGCTTGCCTTGACGCGGCATTCTGGCGATTCGACACCCCCGAAATTCTGGCCAGCCCGGGAAAAATCAGGCAGGACGCCGCTGTCCCCAGTATCCACAGGGCCAACAGACTCCTTCATCTTATATAAGAATCTAATTGAATTGGATTAGACGCGATGCCTGGCTTGCTGCTCGATACCCTGAAAGGTCACCGAAGTGACCAGGTGCCCATGTGGCTGATGCGCCAAGCCGGACGCTACCTGCCCGAATATCGCGCCCTCAGGGCCGAAAAGGGCGGTTTCCTCGAGCTCGTCTACGATACCGAGGCTGCGGCCGAAGTCACGCTGCAGCCGATCCGCCGGTTCGGTTTCGACGGGGCGATCCTGTTCTCGGACATTCTGATCGTCCCCTACGCGATGGGACAGGACCTGACTTTTCTGGCCGGCGAGGGACCGCACCTGTCCCCCCGGCTCGCCGATCATGCGCTGGCGGGCCTTGAGAGCGTGCCAGAGCGCCTCGATCCTATCTACGCTACCGTCGCTGCAGTGAAGGCCGGACTCGGGCCTGAGACCACCTTGCTGGGCTTTGCGGGAAGTCCGTGGACCGTCGCGACCTACATGGTGAACGGCGAAGGGTCGAAGGATCATCATGCCGCCCGCGAACTCGCCTATCGCGACCCGATCGCTTTTGCTGCGATCATCGATGCGATTGCCGGGGTGACGGTCGAATATCTTGTCGGGCAGATCGAGGCCGGGGCCGAGGCCGTGCAGCTGTTCGACAGCTGGGCGGGCAGCCTGGCGCCCGACGAGTTCGAACGCTGGGTCATCGCGCCGAATGCGCGGATCGCCGCGGCTGTGCAGGCGCGCTGTCCGGGTGTCCCGGTGATCGGCTTTCCCAAGGGGGCTGGGGCCAAGCTGGCCGACTATGCCCGCGAGACGGGCGTCGATGCGGTCGGGGTGGACGAGACGATCGATCCGGTCTGGGCCGCGCGCGAATTACCGGCCGGGATGCCGGTGCAGGGCAATCTCGATCCACTGCTCCTGATGGCCGGCGGCGACCGCCTGGTCGAACGGACGCAGGCGATCCTCCGGGCATTCGCCGACCGGCCGCACGTCTTCAATCTTGGCCACGGCATCGGCCAGCATACCCCGATCCCGCACGTCGAGGCCCTGCGCGACACCGTTCGTGCATGGAGGGGGTGACGATGGCGGGAATGCTCCCTAAATGCCGGGCATGGAGAGCGCGCTCGCGATGACCTACCTCTGGCTCAAGGCGGGTCACGTGATTTTCGTGATCTTCTGGATGGCGGGACTGTTCATGCTGCCGCGCTATCTCGTCTATCACCAAGAAGCGCTCGACGCGTCGGGACCGGGCTCGGCCGATGACCTGCTGTGGATCGACCGCGAGCGAAAGCTGCTCAAGATCATCCTCGCGCCTTCGATCGTGGTCGTATGGCTGCTTGGGATCCTGCTCGCGACCACCTCAAACCTTTGGGCGGAGCCTTGGCTTCACGCCAAATTGCTGCTGGTGCTGGCTCTGTCGGGTTATCACGGGTGGATGGCGGGCTATTCGCGCAAGCTCGCCCGCGGCGAACGGCGGCTTTCGGGCAAGCAGCTTCGACTGGCGAACGAGGTTCCCGGACTGGCTGCGGCGCTGATCGTCGTTCTGGTGATCGTTCGCCCCTTCTGATTTCTCCGTTCTGAGACCGGTTTGGCCCGCGCTGCGACGAGCGGAGCGTGCCGCCGATTGACCCCGCGCCGCCGTGCGCTTATTCCCCGCGCCACCAACCGGCTTTTTCCGGTCTTCCGCCGCAGAGCGAAGACCGGGTCGCGCTTTCCCCAAGCCCATTCGACCGGCCGGCCGAAATCCAGTCCACGGAAAACCAAGACATGCACCTGAGAGACCTGAAGAAGAAAGCCCCGGCCGAACTCGTCGAGATGGCCGAAGACCTTGGCGTAGAAGGCGCCAGCACGATGCGCCGGCAGGACCTGATGTTCTGCATCCTGCGCGAACTGGCGGAAGACGAGGAATACGACGAATCGATCATGGGCGTCGGCACCATCGAGGTGCTGCAGGACGGCTTCGGCTTCCTGCGCAGCCCCGAGGCGAACTACCTCGCCGGCCCGGACGACATCTACGTTTCGCCGAACCAGGTCCGCAAATGGGGCCTGCGCACCGGCGATACTGTCGAGGGCGAGATCCGCGCACCCAAGGAAGGCGAGCGCTACTTCGCGCTGACCAGCCTCACCAGCGTGAACTTCGACGATCCCGACGCGGTTCGCCATAGGACCAATTTCGACAACCTCACCCCGCTTTACCCTGAGGAAAAGCTGTCGCTCGACACGCTCGATCCCACGGTGAAGGACAAGTCGGCGCGGGTGATCGACATCATCAGCCCGCAGGGCAAGGGCCAGCGCGCTCTGATCGTAGCGCCGCCGCGCACCGGCAAGACCGTGCTGCTGCAGAACATTGCCAAGGCGATCACCGACAACCACCCCGAGGTGTTCCTGATCGTCCTGCTGGTCGACGAGCGGCCCGAGGAAGTCACCGACATGCAGCGCAGCGTGAAGGGCGAGGTGATATCTTCGACCTTCGACGAGCCTGCCACGCGCCACGTCCAGGTCGCCGAAATGGTGATCGAAAAGGCCAAGCGTCTGGTCGAGCACAAGAAGGACGTCGTCATCCTGCTCGATTCGATCACCCGCCTGGGTCGTGCCTACAACACCGTCGTGCCATCGAGCGGCAAGGTGCTGACCGGCGGTGTCGATGCCAACGCTCTCCAGCGGCCCAAGCGCTTCTTCGGCGCGGCGCGCAACATCGAAGAAGGCGGATCGCTCTCGATCATCGCAACCGCGCTGATCGATACCGGAAGCCGAATGGACGAGGTCATCTTCGAAGAATTCAAGGGCACCGGTAACTCGGAAATCGTGCTCGACCGCAAGGTGGCCGACAAGCGCATCTTCCCCGCGCTCGATGTCGGCAAGTCCGGCACCCGCAAGGAAGAGCTGTTGGTCGAAAAGGACAAGCTGTCGAAGATGTGGGTCCTGCGCCGCATCCTCATGCAGATGGGCACGATCGACGCGATGGAGTTCCTTCTCGACAAGATGAAGGATTCCAAGACCAACGAGGACTTCTTCGCCACGATGAACCAGTAACCCAGGGGGTTACGCCCGCGGCGCCGGTCCGCTATCCTCCCGGTCGGAAACACATACCGACCGGGAGATATCGGCATGATCCGCGCCGCCGTTCTGGGAATTCTGGCCGCCACTACGCTGGCGTTGCCGTCGGCGGCATGCGCAGGGGAAGCTGTCCAGGCAGACCTTGCGCCCTATTCGTTCGAAACGCAGGTATTCCAGCTGCCCGAAGGATCGCGGCCGCACGATGCGGCGCCGGGGCCGGACGGTCAGATCTGGTACACGGCGCAGCGGCAGGGCGCGCTCGGGATCATCGATATCGCTACGGGAGCCGTACGCCAGATTCCGCTGGGCGATAAATCCGCGCCGCACGGTGTGGTCCTGGGCCCTGACGGGATGGCCTGGATCACAGATGGCGGGCAGAACGCCATCGTTCGCTACGATCCCGAAACCGAAAAGATCGACGTCTGGGCGCTGCCGGCGGATACGGGATACACCAATCTCAACACTGGCGCGTTCGACCGTGATGGCGTGCACTGGTTCACGGGCCAGAACGGGATTTATGGCAGGGTTGCTGCGAGCGACGGCGTGGTCACGGTATGGAAGGATCCCAAGGGGCGGGGACCCTATGGCATCGACGATACGCCCGCGGGCGACGTCTGGTATTCCTCGCTCGCCGGGAGCCATCTGGCCAAGATCGACCGGACCACGGGCGAATTGACGGTGGTCGACGCGCCCGATGCAGGTGCCGGGCTTCGCCGCGTATGGTCGGATTCCACCGGCAAGCTCTGGGCGACCGGGTGGAACAGCGGCAAGCTTTATCGTTACGATCCGGCTGCGGGAACGTGGAAGGATTGGATGCTGCCCGGTGAGGCGCCTAAGGCTTACGCCGTCTATGTCGATGAGCGGGATTTGGTCTGGGTGACCGATTTCGCCGCCAACGCCACCCTGGTGTTCGACCCGAAGAGCGAGCGGTTCATCCACACGATCCCGGGAACCGGCGCAGGGGCGAACGTGCGCCAGATTCTCGGACGGGGTGCCGAGGTCTACTTGCCGGAATCGGGCACCGATCGCCTGATGCTTGTGCGGGTTAGCGGTTGAAGGCTGCCTTTATCCTTGGAGCAAGCGCGATAGCGGCCGCCTGCGTGCCCCTTGCTGCAGCCAGCGGTTCGCCAGCTACCAATCAATTAGCGGTGGGTGAGCGGGCGTACCAGCAATGCTATGCCTGCCATGCGCTGTCGCCTGAAACGATCGGTGCCGACGGGCCGCATCTGGGTGGGATCGTCGGGCGCCGGGTCGCATCGGTCCAGAGATACCGGTATTCCGCCGCGCTTGAGGATTTCGCGAAGACCAGTCCGGTCTGGACTGAAGAGCGCCTCGACGCGTTTCTGGCTGATCCCGAGCGGGCGGCGCCGGGCAACGCGATGGGTTACTTCGGCATGGACGACCCGGCCGAGCGCGCTGCGCTGATCGCCTTCCTTGCCCGGCAGCCTTAGCGCTTGCCCGCCTCGGCGAGCTGCGCGCCCATCATCTCCCACACCTTGTTGATCGCCTTCAGCGGTCGCACCATGACCTTGAAGTCTTGTATAAATCCATCGTCATCGAAGGTGATGATATCGACGCCATTGATGTGAATTCCGTCGAGCTCGGTGACGAATTCCAGCAGCGCATCGTGCCCATCGGCGAACTCACGGACGTACCGGAACTTGTCGGTGTTGAGCACCACGCCCGCTGCCGCGAGATAGGCCACGACGATATCGCGACCGTGCTGCGGGGTGTGGACGACGGGCGAGTGGAACACCGCGTCCTCGCGGATGATGGCCGCAAGTTCCACCGGGTTGTTACCGCCCTCGATCACCCGGTGCCAGTTGGCGAGTCCCTGCGATGTGCTCATCGATAGTACTCCCTCAAGCCAGATGCTGCGCGAAAAATGCCTCGGTGCGCGAATCGGCGAGGTTCGCGCCTGCCTCGTCCCGGCGGTTGCCGGATTCGGCCGCGAAACCGTGATCGAGACCCTCGTAATCGTGGAGCGTCACGCGGGGGTGATCGTCCAGCGCGGCATGGATTGCCGCCTGCGCTTCCGGCCCAACGAAGTGGTCCGCCGTTGGGATATGGAGCATCAGCGGATTGGCGATCGCGTGGGCTTCGCCCAGCATCTGGTCGATCATCACACCGTAGTATCCGACCGAGGCATCGACGTCGGTCCTCGTCGCGGCCATGTAGGCAATGCGCCCGCCGAGGCAGAATCCGACCAGTCCGACTTTTCCGCATCCCTCGTCGCGCTTCAGCCAATGGATCAGCGCCTCGGTGTCCTGGATGCAGAGGTCGGGGTCGAACTTGCCCATGTTGTCGAGCGCTCTTTGGAATTGCTCGGGCACGTCGGGATCGAGCTCTTCGCCCTCGGCAAAGCGCCAGAAGATGTCTGGGGCCGCGGCGAGATAACCCTTGCTCGCCCAGTCGTCGCACTTGGCGCGAATTCCGGGATTCACTCCGAAGATCTCCGGTATCACGATGATCGCTGCCCGTACCTCGCCTTGGGGCCGGGCGATGTAGGCCGGAAAGGTCCCGGTTTCGTCGAGGGTGGAAATGCGGTGCATGTCGGCCAATATCGTCTCCGTTGGTACGCCGCCAGTCTAGCGCCGCGCGATGGACTTTGCCAAATCCGTGTGACAGGTGTCGATAGGTCAACGCAGGAGCGCGGCATGAAGGTCCATATCGAGATCGACTGCACCCCCGAGGAAGCGCGGACCTTCATGGGTCTGCCGGATGTCGGCAAGGTCAACGACGTCTACGTCGATGCCGTCGCCAAGGCGATGAAGGGCGTGGGCAGTATCGACAAGCTGCAGGAATATGCGACCCAAGTGGCACCGATGGGCCAGATGGGGTTGAAAATGTTCCAGAATTTCATGGAAGGGGCGGCGGCTCGCGCCAACCAGTCCGCTCCCACATCGAGCACCGCAACCCCGCCCAAGGACAGCAAGGGCGACTGAGGCGCGTCTCCGCGCGGTCTACAGCATGGACACGATCTTCGCGCTCTCGAGCGGCGCCCCGCCAGCGGGAATCGCCGTCGTTCGCGTAAGCGGGCCTGCCGCAGCATCCGCCCTGGAGCGACTGGCGGGCCGCATTCCACCAGCGCGCCGGGCGACGGCGATGATCCTGCGCGGAGCCGACGGAGGCGAACTCGACCGGGCGCTAGTCCTCTGGCTCCCGGGACCGGGGACCGCGACCGGTGAGGATACCGCCGAGCTCCATCTTCACGGCGGCCGCGCGGTCGTCGCTTCAATCGAAGCCGAACTCGCGCGCATTCCCGGCCTTCGCCGCGCCGAGGCGGGCGAATTCACCCGGCGCGCGTTTGCCAATGGCCGCATTGACCTTGCCGAAGCCGAGGGTCTTGCCGACCTCCTTGCCGCCGAGACCGAAAGCCAGCGCCGTGCCGCGCTCCTCATGGCAGGCGGCGTCCTGTCGCGGCAGGTCGAAGCGTGGCGCGGCGAGGTACTGGCATTGTCGGCCGCGGTCGAGGCGATCCTCGACTTCGGAGACGAGGATGATGTCGATGCTTTGCCGGACGATTTCGGCGCGCGCCTCGCCGTGCTGGCGGGCGACATCGCCGCGTGGCTGGAAAAACCGACCGCCGAGCGGTTGCGGGACGGCATCCGTGTCGTGCTGGGTGGCCCGCCGAATGCCGGGAAATCCAGCTTGTTCAATGCCTTGATCGGCTCGGATGCGGCGATCGTGACGGCCACCCCGGGCACGACGCGCGACGTGATCGAGCGGCCAGTGGCCGTTTCCGGAATGCCGTTCATCCTGGTGGATACGGCAGGCGTCAGGGGAGAGGGCGCGGACCATATCGAAGCGCTTGGGATCGCGCGGGCCGAAGCCGAGTTCCAGCGGGCGGATATCGTTCTCTGGCTCGGCCCCGAGGGGAAAGGCCCGGCCGGCGCGTTCGAAGTGAGCGCCAAGTCGGACCTCGAGGGAACGATGAAGTCGGCCGCCGATGCGGTCGTCTCCGCTGCGACCGGAGAGGGCGTCGGGGAGTTGTGGACCGCGATTGCCGACCGAGGGCGCTCGCTCTTGCCTATCCCCGGCGAAGTTGTCCTTCATGATCGGCAGCGCGAGGCGTTGCGGGACGCCTTCGACGAATTGTCGGCCTCAACGGCAAGCGTGCCCCTCCTTCTCGCGGAGAGACTACGTCGGGCAAGGGTGGCGCTTGATGGGATCACCGGACGAGCTTCGACTGAAGATATGCTCGATACGCTCTTCGGTCGCTTCTGCATCGGCAAATGATGTTTCACGTGAAACACGCCCTTTTTGACCACGCAGCACAGGTTCGATAAGGCGCGGCGGCGCAATGAATGACTTCGACATCATAGTGGTTGGCGGCGGTCACGCCGGGGTGGAAGCGGCTGCGGTCGCCGCGCGCAGTGGCACGCGGGTCGCGCTCGTGACGTTCGATCGCCACACCGTCGGCGCGATGAGCTGTAATCCGGCGGTCGGCGGGCTGGGCAAGGGACACCTGGTTCGCGAGGTCGACGCGTTCGACGGCATCATCGCGCGCGCCGCCGATGCCGCTGCAATCCACTACCGGATGCTCAATCGTTCGAAGGGAAGCGCGGTATGGGGGCCGCGCATCCAGGCGGACCGACGCCTGTTTCGCGACAAGGTTCAGCAACTCCTGGCAGAGCAGGGTGACCTGACAATCGTCGAAGGCGAGGCGGCTGAGCTGCAGTTGAATGCCGGGCGCGTCTCGGGCTTGGTGCTTGCGAACGGCGCCAAGCTTTCCGCGCGGGCGGTCATCCTGTGCACTGGGACGTTCCTGGGGGGGCGGCTGTTCCGCGGCGAGGAGCGGCTGACCGGCGGCCGGATCGGTGAGCAGGCGGCCCATCGACTCGCCGAGCAGCTCCGCGAAGCGGCGCTTCCGATGGCGCGGCTCAAGACCGGAACCCCGCCACGCCTCGACGGGCGCACGATCGATTGGGCCGCGCTCGAAGAACAGCCGTCGGACGCCGATGCATGGACGATGTCGCCTCTGACAACCATTCGGCTCAATCCGCAACTGGCCTGCGCGATCACGCGCACCAACGCGCAAACGCATGATATCATTCGCGGATCGCTCGACCGCTCGCCGCTTTTCAGCGGGGCGATCGACGCTCAGGGTCCGCGATACTGCCCATCGATCGAGGACAAGATTCACCGCTTCGGCGACCGCGACGGCCATCAGGTCTTCCTCGAACCGGAGGGGCTGGACACGCACCTGGTCTACCCCAACGGTATCAGCACCTCGCTGCCGACCGACGTGCAGCACGCTATGGTGCGATCAATGCCCGGGCTGGAGGCGGTCGAGATCGTCGTTCCGGGTTACGCGGTGGAATACGACCACATCGATCCGCGCGCGCTCGACCGTACGCTACAGGTGCGATCGATACCTGGCCTCTACACCGCCGGGCAGATCAACGGCACGACAGGATACGAGGAAGCGGCGGCGCAGGGCCTGGTAGCCGGTATGGGAGCCGCAAGCGTCGTGTTGGGGCGTGGTCCGGTTCCTATCGATCGGGCCAATTCTTACCTCGCGGTGATGGTCGACGACCTGACCCTTCACGGAGTGACCGAACCCTATCGCATGTTGACGGCCCGGGCGGAGTATCGCCTGCGGCTTCGCGCTAGCAATGCCTCGACCCGGCTCACGCCGCTGGCAATTGCAGCGGGGTGCGTGGGCCTCGAGCGAGAGCAGTGGTTCGAAAACCGCACCGCGCAGCGTTCCACGTGGAACAGCGAACTCGATCGCAAGGTCACCGGAAAGGAACTGGCCGAGCGTGGCCTTGGCGTGCGGCGCGACAAAAGCGCCAGTCCGCTTCGCGATTGGCTGAACCACGACGTCGACCCCGCCGCGCTGTCGGACTTTCTTCCCGCTGGATTCCTGGACGACGAGGTGGGGGTCGAGCTTCTCGAGGATGCCGCCTATGCCCCCTACGTCGCCCGTCAAGAGGGAGAGCTGCGCGAACTGCGCGCATCTGAGAATGTCCGCATCCCCCCTGCGTTTGCTTTCGATAGCGTACCCGGCCTCTCGAACGAGATGATCGAGCGGCTATCCGCCGCGTCGCCAGAAACGATTGCCGCTGCTTCAAGGGTCAGGGGTGTCACGCCGACAGCACTCGCCGCGGTGCTGGTCCAAGTCAGGCGCGTGCCTGCGGGCGCGACATGATATCGGGAGAGGGTGAAGCGCGGGATTTCGTCTCCCAGCGGTGTGACGCAGCAGCGATGGAACGGCTTGATAGGCTCGTAGCGCTGCTCAAGGAAGAAAACGCCCGCCAAAACCTCGTCTCGGCGACTTCGGTCGATTCGATCTGGCGGCGGCACATCGCGGACAGTGCCCAGCTCCTCGATCTCATGCCAGACCCACCCGCGGGTTCTCTGATGGACCTGGGAAGCGGGGCTGGCTTTCCCGGGCTCGTCCTGGCGGCGATGCGCCCGGATATCGAGGTCCGATTGGTCGAGTCGCGCCGACTCCGTATCGACTGGCTCAATCGCTGCGTTGAAGCACTCAACCTCGCGAATTGCACCGTTTTCGGTGCGCGGGTGGAGGCTTTGCCCGATGCCAAAGCAGGTATTCTGACGGCGCGCGCCTTCGCTCCCTTGCCGAAACTCATTGCCATGGCCCGCCGCTTTTCCACAAAAGACACGCTGTGGTTGTTGCCGAAGGGACGGTCCGGGGCGCAGGAAGTCGCTGACTTGCCGAAGACGTTGCGTCATATGTTTCACGTGGAACAGTCGGTGACGGATGCAGATGCCGGCATCGTCGTGGGTCGAGACTTAACGGAGGCCGCTGGAAAATGATCACGATCGCAGTGGCCAACCAAAAGGGCGGGGTGGGCAAGACCACCACGGCAATCAACATCGCCACGGCGATGGCTGCAACGGGTTGGAAAACCTTGCTAATCGATCTCGATCCGCAGGGGAACGCGTCCACGGGGATGGGCGTCCGAAGCGATGACCGCGAGCGGTCGAGCTACGATCTACTGGTCGATGGCGCGCCTTTGGCCGACTGTATCGCCCCGACCGGAATCCCTTTGCTCGACATCGTTCCGGCGACCGTCGACCTTTCGGGTGCCGAAGTCGAGCTCGTCAACGTGGAAGACCGCACCGCTCGGCTCAGCAGCGTGCTCGACGGTCATCACGGGCACGACATCGCCTTTATCGACTGTCCGCCGTCGCTGGGTCTTCTGACGCTCAACGCATTGAGCGCCGCGGATACTCTGCTCGTGCCTCTCCAGTGCGAGTTCTTTGCGCTGGAGGGATTGTCGCAGCTGCTGCTCACCGTCGAGCGGGTGCAGCAGCGGTTCAATGCCGATCTCGGCATCATCGGCGTCGTGCTGACGATGTTCGATCGCCGCAATCGCCTGACCGACCAGGTGGCGGACGACGTGCGCGCGTGCTTGGGTCCGCTCGTCTTCGAATCGGTCATCCCACGCAACGTGCGGTTGTCGGAGGCGCCAAGTCACGGGCTCCCCGCGCTGGTCTACGACCATAATTGCACCGGCAGCCGCGCGTACATGGCGCTCGCGCGCGAACTGATCGGTCGCCTGCCCGCCGAAAGGAAAGCTGCATGAGCGATCCGGCTGACCCGATTCGCTTCTCGATTCCCGACCGTCCAAAGGACGACACCCGCAAGCGACTGGGGAAGGGCTTGGGGGCATTGCTGGGCGAAACGCGCCGGGAAGAGCCGCTCGTAATCGACCAAAGCATTGATTCAAAATCTAATTCGTCCAGAACCGGGCTCGCCAATCTTCCCGTTTCGGCGATCGAGCCGCTTCCCGGTCAGCCGCGGCGGCGCTTCGACGAGGCTGCGCTCGAGGAACTGGCGGCTTCGATTGGGCAGCGCGGGGTGATCCAGCCGATCATCGTCCGCCCACTCGGTGGCGGTCGCTACCAGCTCGTCGCGGGTGAGCGGCGCTGGCGTGCGGCGCAAAAAGCGCGCCTGCACGAAATCCCCGCCCTTGTCCGCGAGCTCGACGAGCGCGAGGTCATGGCGCTGGCTCTGATCGAGAACCTGCAGCGCGAGGATCTCAACCCGGTCGAGGAGGGCAGGGCCTATGCCCAGCTCGCCGAATCGGAAGGGATGAGCCAAGCCGAAATTGCCACGTTGGTCGACAAATCGCGCAGCCACGTCGCCAACCTGCAGCGACTGCTCCAGCTTCCCGAACCCGTGCTCGACCTCGTCGAGGAATCGAAACTGTCGATGGGTCATGCCCGCGCCTTGATCGGTCACCCCGATGCGGTGATGCTTGGTGCGCGCGCGGCTCGGGACAACCTGTCGGTGCGCGAGGTCGAATCGCTAGTCCGTCGGTCGAGCGCGAAGGACTCGGGCCGACGGAAGGCGCGTGTGGCGCGCGATCCTGCCAAGGACGCGGATATTGCCGCGGTCCAGCGCCATCTCGAGGAATTCCTGGGTCTGACGGTACGGATCAAGACCGACGACGATCCGCGGTCGGGTGCGGTGACCATCAGGTATCGTACACTCGACCAGTTAGACCTTGTTTGTCAGAGGCTTACGGGCGGTGACATTTGACCAGGCGAGGGCGGGTGTCGGCACAAGGTTTGCAGTCACGCTTAAAGAGCCGGTAAGTATTTTCCTCTAACGCCCGCTTCCATGGGGGCCGAACGTCTTTTCTGCATCAAGCGTCTGCGCGTGCTCGCCGTTGCGGTGGGCGCGGTGGCGACGATGCACGCGACACCTGCTGCGGCGAAGGAAAAGACGGCCACGGTGGAAGTTTTCCTCAACGTCGTCTCGACGTGCCGGGTCCAGACCGATCGCCTCGATTTCGGATTCCCCGTAAAGGGAGCCAAATCGGCGCAAGCCGCGACGGCGATCACCCTGCAATGCACGCCAGGCGTGAACTACCGCGTCGGCATCGATAACGGCGACCATTTCGACGGCACCGAACGCCGCATGTGGGGTGGGCAGGCCAATGGCCAGGTTTGGTACGTCCCTTATCGCATCTATCGCGATGCGGCCCGCGTCGTTCCGTGGGGCAACGCGCCCACGAACAGCGCGGTGGGAATAATGCCTCTCACCGGCACGGTGACCCTACCGGTCTATGGCTCGGCCGACCTAAAGAACGTGCGTGCCAGCGAATATCGCGACACGGTCACGGTGGTCCTAGAATACTGAGATCGCTTCCGGGCCGGCCGAAGCCAGCCCCGTAGATGCTCGTAAGGCCGACGTAACGTTAGCGTTTACGCCGAATTAACCATCAACTCCCTAGGTACGAAACCGGACGAGAGAGCTAACGGCCGCGCAACGGTTTAGCGAATTCTCAAGACTTACGGCGTTAAGGCGCACCCCGGCCAATCGGCCGAGACCTAGGGGGACCTTTCACATGCGTAAGATTGTCGTAACCGCCGCTCTGGCTGCCGCGCTCGCCGCGACGCCTTCGTTCGCCGCCGAGAAGACCGCGGACATGGAAGTGACGCTCAACGTGCTGAATAACTGCACGCTGACGACGCCAGCCGTACTCGATTTCGGTACCGTCACCGACGTGACCACTGCCACCGCGAGTGGAGCCGCCACCGTCAACTGCACCATCGGCACTCCGTACGCACTGAGCGTCGGGATGGGTGAGAATGAAGGCACCAGCGGTTCGCGCCGCATGGTCAATACCGCCGGAGATCTCTTCGTGCCGTACAGCATTCTTCTGAATGGATCGGCCGGGAGCACCAACGCCAATGGTACCGGTGCAGACCAGACCCAGCTTCTGGCGGGTACGCTTCAGCCGACCGGACCGGTCGCAGCCGGCAGCTATTCCGACCTCGTCGTTGTCTCGCTGACCTACTGATCCACCTACGGAAAGCCCCTGCCAATGATTCGCCGATCCACTACCGTCTTCAGCCTTGCTGCAGCATTGGGGATCGGCGGATCGCTGGTTGGGATTCCATCCGCAGTGGCGGCCTCCGACGAGGCCGAGACCGCGCAAATTGCCGCATCCGGTGGCGCCAGCCTTTCGATCGCTCCGCTTCGCACGGAAATCGATAGCGGCGCCACGGGGGCGACTGTTTACCTGAGCAATACCTCGTCGCGTGACATGGCCGTCCAGGCTCGTCTTTTCGCCTGGAACCAGGTGGATGGCGTGGACGCCTATGCGCCGACGAGCGAGCTAACCATTTCCCCGTCCATTTCCATGATCCCCCCCGGCGAAACCCAGATCGTGCGCATCCTGCGCAAGGCTGGCAGCAATCCGGGGGAAAAGCGGTTCAGGCTGGTTGTCGACCAGCTGCCGGACCCCAAGTCGGTGCAGAGCGGCCAAGCCGCGACGCGCATCCGCTTCTCCCTTCCCGTGCTCGTCGATCGCGACACGGCCAGCGCCCCCAGCTTCGCCTGGCGGCTCAAGGACGACCGGCTGGAGCTCGCCAATACCGGCGGTGCGACGGCGCGGATCGCGAACGTGGCGATGCAGACACTTGGCGGTGAGGACGTGCAACTGGGCGAAAACACCCTGCGCTACGTCCATGGCAGTTCGACGATCGCCTGGCCGATCGGAAGGGGCTGTTCTCTCGGCGCGGTGAAAATCGTTGCGCAGATCGACGGCCAGACGGTCGATGCGCAGCCCATATCTGCGTGCAGCTAGACCGCTTCTAGCCCTCGCGGCGGGCCTTGCAGGCCTCGCCTCTCCCTCGGCCCACGCGCAGAGCGATCCGTTCGCGCTCCCCAAGACGATGACCGTGGATGCCGCCCAGGCGCTGCCAACCGGTCCTCTCATGAGCGAAGTGATCGTCGACGGGCGCGCCAAGGGGCGCATGGTCGCGATCGAAGGACGCGGCGACGCCGTAAGCATCGACGCCGACGATGCCCGCGCGGCCGGGCTGCCGGTTCCGGAAGGCGCAACGGGCCAGATTCGCCTCGACACGCTGAAGCTCTACCAGTGGAAATTCGATTCCTTCCGTCAGCGGCTTACCGTGGCGCTCTTTCGCAAGAACGACGGAGCCAACTTTCGCGACCTGAGCGCGCTCAACTACGGTCCGAGCGAAAGCACGCCTCTCACCGCCTTTCGGCTCGATTACGACATGACCGCGTCGGTCAGCCGCCGCGATTTGACGGTGGGCGGTCTGTTCGATGCCGCGATCGTCAGGGGTAACCTGTCGGCATCGACGAGCGCGCGCGTTCTCGGTTCGTCGAACAACGGCGGCATGGATGCCATCCGGCTCGATTCGCGGGTCGAATTCCTGTGGGATCGCAAGGGTCTGGTGGCGACGGCGGGTGACTTTACCAGCGCCGGCAACCAGTCGCAGAGGTCCGTACGGATGGCCGGCGTGAAGCTGGGCACCGATTTCGACCTGCGTCCGGATCTCGTTTCGCTGCCGCTGCCCGCCTTTACCGGTTCGGTGGCCGTTCCCACGACGATCGATCTCGTCAATGCGGACCAGCGGCGCGAGATCGCCAAGCTCGAGCCGGGCGACTTCACCGTCCAGAACATTCCCGCGCCGCTCGGGCGGGGAGAAGTGACGGCAGTCCTTCGCGATTCGCTAGGGCGCGAAACGATCCAGACCGCGCGGTTCTACATTTCGCGCGACCTGCTTGCCCCCGGGCGCTCCGCCTACGCGGTGAATGCCGGTTTCGTCCGACGAAGATACGGGCAGGCCAGCGCGGACTACGGTCCGGCCGCAGCCTCGCTCTACTATCGAAAGGGTCTGTCCAGCGGACTGACGATCGAGGCCAGCGGTGAATGGACCGCCGGCCTCGTCAACGTGGGTGCGCGCGCCGATTTCCTGATCGCGAAGTTGGCTAAGGCAACTTTCGAAGCGCGTTACAGCCGCGATTCGGATGCAGGCAGCGGCAAATTGCTCAATCTCGGCGTCGAATCGATCGGCACGAAGTTGGGCCTGGTCGCCGGCGCAACTTTGCCGGACGCCGATTACCGCGATGTCGCCAGTCGACTGGGCGATCCGGCTCCGCCCAAGCGCATGTTTGCGAACGCGTTTTATCGCCCGTTCTCCGATTTGCGCCTCCAAGTGGGCGTGGTCCGATCCGAGGAACGCGCCGACCCGCGCTTTGCGCGCGAGGCGAGAAAGATCGATTCTGCCGTCGCCAGCATGCAAATCCCGGTATGGGGTGGAGCGCGTGCCATCGTGGCCGCGGACTATCGCCGATCGAACGGCATTACCGAAAGATCGGTATCGGCCGGCCTTTCCTTCTCGTTCGGTGGACGCAACCGAGTCGCAGCTCTGGGCAATTACGGTAACGAGGAGCGGTCTGCCGCGCTCTACTATTCCCGTGACGCGGAGAAAGAAGGCGACATCGGTTTCGGCCTTTCGGCCAGGACCGACGAAGGCGATCACGCATTCAGCGGCCAGGTTGGCTGGCGGGGCCGCATGATGCAGCTCGATGCCCAGGCCGAAGTGGTTTCGGGACGCGCCGCTCTGCGCGGGAATGCGCGCGGATCGCTGCTGCTTGCTGGTGGAACCGTCTATGCGCGCAACCGTTCGCAGACCGGCTTTGCCCTTGTCCAAGCCGGAAAGGTCGCCGGGGTGCCGATCACGCTGGAAAACCGCTATGTCGGCAAGACGAACGCCAAGGGCCGACTGCTCGTTCAGGACATCACGCCGCGCTTTCCGGTCCGCATCAACGTCGACGACAAGCAACTGCCGGCCGACGCGCTGGTGCGGGAGACCGAACACGTGATTCGCGTGCCCGAGCGCGCATTCGCGCTGGTCGAGATCGACGCGATCCGGTTCGTGCCGGTGATGCGGGTCATCGTGGACGGTGCCGGTGCGCCGCTCGCGCCGGGACTGCGCGTACTGGCCCAGCCATCGGGCGAAAGGTCGCTGACCGGCTTCGACGGTTATGTCGAGGTCAACGCCGGCGCTGCCGACGACCGGCTGATCGTGGGCGCACCGGGAAGCGGGTGCGTGGTCGATCTTGCCGGGATCGACCTGACGGACGAGGGCCAGGGTCCGCTGGTATGTCGAACGATGACGATCGCGGCCGGTGAGATCGAGCGAGACGACACCGCCCCTGCCAAAGCGAAGCGCAAGACGGCACGCTCCGATCGAGCGCGGCGCGACTCTCCCCGACGCGGAGCGCTGGCTGCTATCTCCCCTTGATGAGCTTGATTCGCTTGTCCGCCCGCGGTGCGGACGCGGGTTGGCGAACGACCGTGGTTTCCGTGATCGTCTCAGACCGTGCGGGACCGTCGACCCATTCCTCGGTGACATACTCGCGTACGATCGCGCGCTGCGGGACCTGGACCAGCACGGGCACATACGCGATCGCCGGGTAGCCATAGCCGTAACTTGGGTAGCCATATGCCGGTCCCTGTGGGAACGAGGCCATGTGCCGGTCGAGATGCCAGGCGCATTCGTCTTCGCGGCGACGCTCGCCCGCCGCCCCGACTGCCGCTCCGATCGCGATCCCGGCAAGCCCGCCGACGCCGGCGCCCAGCAGCGTGCCAGCAAGCCGTTCCGAACCCCATGCGCGATTGCCGATCACCCCGCCGGCCACGGCGCCGAGCAGGCCGCCAATCACGCCTCCACGATCCTTGCGGTCGACACCGCGGGTGCGCTCGCGACAATCGGCCAGCCATGCTTCTCGATCGAAGTGCTGCGGCGCCGAATGCTGGGCCATCGGATAGGGATACTGGCCCGGATAAGCTCCGGGGTACGATCCGGGATAGGGTGCCTGCCGGTAGTGATCCGGATAGCCATTCGCATGATCGGACCGGATGGGCGGCGCCGTGTAGGCCTCCTCCTCGAAGGTTTCGACGGGCTCAGGCGCCGGTGGCGGCGGAGGCAGTGGAGGCGCGGGCGGCGGCGGCGGCGGATCGAGCACCGGTAGCGGCTGGATCACCGGGTTGCTCTGATACACCGCGCCACTTCCATACTGCTGGGCAAGGGCGGGGGACGTAAAGGCCAGCGTGCTTGTTGCCAGCGTAAGAGTGATCGATCGGCTCGCGGTCATGCGCTCATTCCCCGTTGTCGCGCGAGACTGCGGGTGAGTCGATGCGCGTTAACGGAAAATTTAGCATTACCTTACGTTTGCGCCCAAGCGGGCCGGATGGTCGTGTCCCGAAACGGGTCGGCTAGATGCGGTCGGCCAGCATCCCGGCGAGCCGTTCGATCCCCGCGGCATCATCCATATCGAAACGCGCGTGCTGCGGGCTGTCGAGATCGATGACCGCCACCACATTGCCATCGCGGATGATGGGAACCACCAGTTCGCTGAGGCTCGCCGCATCGCAAGCGATATGGCCGGGGAATGCATGAACGTCTTCGACGAGCTGGGTCCTCCCGCTAGCCGCCGCGGCACCGCATACACCTGCGCCGAAAGGAATCCGGATGCAGGCCGGGCGACCGGCGAATGGGCCCAGGACTAGCTCGCCGTCGACCACCCGGTAGAATCCCGCCCAGTTGATGTCGGGGAGGAACTCCCACATCAGCGCGGCCACGTTGGCCATGTTCGCGACCGCATCGGGCTCGCCCGAAGTCAGCGCCTCGGCTGCCTGGACGAGCTGGCGGTACAGTTCTGGCTTGGAAAGGGCGTCGTCGGCGCGAAAATCGTACATGATCCGCGCTCTAGCGAAGCATGGCGTTGCCGCAAGCGTGCGCGTGGCGTAACCAATCGTCCATGAGCACAGGCCGCAAGATCCTCATCGGCGTTTTGCTCGGTATCCTCGTGGGTATCGGGTTTCTCGCCTACCTCTTAACTCCCGACCGGGCGCGCCAGTCGGTGTCCCAGGTCGCCGGCGCCGATCCCGTGCTATTGCGGCCGCGTTACGAATCCTTCCCGACCGTGGGGATCGCGGAACCGACCGGCTGGCCCGCGAATGCGGTGCCTGTGGCAGCCGAAGGCTTGGCGGTCACGCGCTTTGCCGACGGGCTCGACCATCCGCGGACGATGTATATCATGCCCAACGGCGACGTACTGGTCGCGCTGACCAACCGGCCGCCGTCGCAAGGATCGGGCGGCATCGAGGATTTCATCGCCGGGCTGCTGTTCAAGCGGGCCGGCGCGGGCGGCGAAAGCGCGAACAAGATCGCCCTGTTGCGGGATGCCGACGGCGACGGGCGCGCCGAACAGAAGACGCTCCTCTCGCACTCCGCGCTGTCGTCGCCCTCGGGCCTGGCCTGGCAGAATGGCACGCTTTACGTCGCCAATCACGACGCGCTGCTCGCCTTCCCGTACGAGGAAGGCGCGACGGCGCTGACTGGCACGCCGAAGAAGCTGATGGACCTGCCGCCGGGCGGCAATCACTGGATGCGCAACATCGCGCTTTCGGCCGACGGAAAGCGGATATTCATCGCCGTCGGATCGGCTTCCAATGTCGGCGAAAAGGGCATGGAAATCGAAAAGGGCCGCGCCGCAATCTGGGACTACAACCTAGAAACCGGGCAGCAGCGCCAGTTCGCCAGCGGTCTGCGCAATGCCAACGGTCTAGCCATCTCTCCATGGAGCGGCGAGCTGTGGACGACGGTGAACGAGCGGGACATGGTCGGGTCCGACCTCGTACCCGATTACCTCACCAACGTGCCGATCGGCGCGCAATATGGCTGGCCCTGGGTCTGGTGGCGCAACAACTTCGACGACCGGGTCGACCACCCGACGCCCGAGGGCTTCAACCCCGATTACATCCGCATCCCGCAGTACGCGCTCGGCCCACACGTTGCGGCGTTGGGACTGGCGTTCACCGGCGACGGTTCGACCCTTGGCAATCGGTTTGGCAGCGGCGCGGTAATCGCACGGCACGGATCCTGGAACCGCGAGCCCAAGTCGGGATACGACGTCGTCTATGTCGCCTTCGACGCGCGCGGCAACCCTACCGGAAAGCCTGTGCCGCTGCTCACCGGGTTCCTATCGGACGACGGCAAAACCACGCGCGGACGGCCGACCTGGGTCGCCTTTGCCGGCGACGGCTCGCTGCTGGTGACCGACGACACCGCCGGCATCGTCTGGCGGGTTACCGCGCCGGGCGCGGCACCTGCGGCGGCGATCGAACGCGTTACCGGCGACAGGCTACCCCCGCGGCGCGAACTGCGCGGAGGCACCGCGACCTTCGGCGAGGACTTCGCGCGCGAGCAGGTGCCCTAAGTCAGAGGCGAACCCCGGCGCGTCCGGCGAGCTCGGTAATGTACTGCCACGCGGTGCGTCCCGAGCGCGCGCCGCGCCGCTTGGCCCATTCCAGCGCATCGGCCCGTTCCCAGGTCAGCCCGAGCGGATCGGCATATGCCGCGACGATCGCGAGGTAATCGTCCTGCCCCGCGTTGTGGAAGCCGACCGACAGGCCGAACCGATCGGCGAGTGCCTGCAGGTCGTCGATCGCGTCGCGCGGGTTCACCGGATCGTCCTGTTCCGCCAGATGGCGCGGGACGATCGCGCGCCGATTGCTGGTGACGGCCAGACGCACGTTCCCCGGGCGCGCCTCGACCCCGCCTTCCAGCCACGAGCGCAAGTGACGCGGGCCGACGCTGTCGCCCTCGGCAAAACCCAGGTCGTCGAGGTAGACAAGGAAGTTGCGTTGGCGCTCACCAAGCAATGCGAACAGCGCGGGGAGGCCGGGAAGCGCATCGGCCGCCACTTGGACGAGCGCGAGCCGCGTCGGGCCAGACGCCTGCGCGGCAACGGTCGCGGAGCGGACGAGTGCGCTCTTGCCCATGCCCCGCGCTCCCCACAGCAGCATGTCGTGCGCCGCCGCGCCCGCGGCCAGCCGGGCGACGTTCTCGCTCACTGCCTGCTTCTGCGCGTTAATCCCGATCAGCCGTTCGAGCGGCGGCGCTTCGATGGCAGCAACGGACCGCGCCGAGTTGCCGTCCCAGACATAGGCGGGGGCGGTCATCCAGTCGGTGTCGGACGGCGTCGCGGGTGCGATTCGCTCGAGCGCCGCGGCGATCCGCTCCAGCGGATCGGTCATGCCGACAGCGCCTCCGCAGATAGGGCGTAGAACAGGCCCGCACCGCCGCGCGCCGCCGCTGCCATGCCCATCGCTTCGGGCACGACGTGATCCAGGAAGTATCGCGCGGTGACTGGCTTGCTGGCGGTGAGCGAGGGTGCGGCACCGGCCGCGACGGCGTCCGCCTGCCGCGCAAGCTGCCATCCAGCGACAGCGACCGCCGCCATCGCGGTAAACGGAACGCTGCCCACCAGGCGATCGTCGAGCGAAGCGTCGTCGCGCATCCACCGTGCCGTGTCGCGGCAGGCGCGCGCGAGTTCGGCCAGGCGCGGTTCGCTGGCGGCGTCGCGCTCGACATCGGAGAACAGGGCGTCGAGTGCTTTGCCGCCATCGAGCCCGAGCTTGCGTGTGACGAGATCGGCGGCCTGAATGCCGTTCGTCCCTTCATAGATCGGCGCGATCCGCGCATCGCGATAGTGCTGCGCCGCGCCGGTTTCCTCGACGAAACCCATGCCGCCGTGGACCTGCACGCCGATGCTCGCGACTTCGACGCCGATGTCGGTGCCCCAGGCCTTGAGCATGGGGACAAGACATTCGCCCCGCGCCGCCGCCGATTCGTCGCCTAACGTACCGCGATCGACCTGCCCCGCGGTGTAGTAGAGCAGGGCCCGCGCGGCTTCGGTCAGCGATCTCATGCGCAGAAGCATTCGCCGCACATCGGGATGCTCGATGATCGGCACAGGACTGCGATCGGGAGAACCGGCGCGAACCGATTGCACGCGGTCCTTCGCATAGGCCATCGCCGCCTGCGTAGCCCGCTCGCCGATCTGGACGCCCTGGTTTCCGACGTTGATCCGCGCATTGTTCATCATCGTGAACATCGCCATCAGCCCTCGGTGCGGTGCGCCCACGAGTTCGCCGATGCACTCGTTGCTGTCGCCGTAGCTCATCACGCACGTGGGCGAAGCGTGAATGCCCAGCTTGTGCTCGAGACTGACGCACTTCACATCGTTGCGCGGACCCAGCGAACCATCCGGATTGACCAGGTATTTCGGCACCACGAAAAGCGAGATGCCGCGGCTCCCCTCGGGCGCGTCGGGCAGGCGAGCGAGGACGAGGTGGATGACGTTGCGGGCCAGTTCGTGATCGCCCCACGTGATGTAGATCTTGGTGCCGGCGATCCGGTATTTCCCGGCATGATCGCCGTCCTCGATCGGTGACGCGGTGGCGCGCAGGGCGCCTAGGTCGCTGCCGGCCTGCGGCTCGGTGAGGTTCATCGTCCCCGACCATTCGCCGCTGATCATTTTCGGCAGGTAGAGCGCCTTCTGCGCGTCCGAGCCGTGCTGTTCGAGCGCGTCGATCGCCCCGGTCGTCAGCATCGGCAGCAGATTGAATGCGAAATTGGCGGTGCCGAGGTTTTCGAGCACGTTGACGCCGAGCGAAAACGGCAGGCCCTGCCCGCCGAATTCCGCCGGGGCTGCGATCGCATTCCAGCCCTGCTCGACGTAATGGGCATAGGCTTCGGCAAAACCGTCCGGCAGGCGCACGAACCCGTTCTCCAGCCGGGCGCCTTCCAGATCGCCCACCCGGTTGAGCGGCGCCCACTCGCCTGCGGCGAATTGCCCAATGCCCTCGACGATGGCCGAGACCATGTCGGGTTCCGCTGCAGCGAAACGCTCGCTTTCGGCAAGTTCACCGATCCCGGCGCAGACCTCAAGCGCGAGCAACTGGTCGGCGGTGGCGGGGCGGTACATGCGCGCGGGTCTCCGTTTTGGCAGGCGGGCTTGTGAGGTTCGGGCCTTCGCTTATAGCGCGCAGGGATGGGCGACAAGCACGCTACGGAACGGCTGGCGGGCGACGCGGCGGGGATCGCCCGCGCGGCTGCGCTGATCGAATCGGGCCGGCTCGTCGCGCTGCCGACCGAGACGGTCTATGGCCTGGCCGGACGGGCGGACCGTGCGGAGGCCGTGGCGGCAATCTACCGCGCCAAGGGGCGGCCCGATTTCAATCCGCTGATCGTCCATGTGCCGGACGTCGCCGCGGCGGAGCGGCTCGCGATGTTCGACGATCGGGCGCGACAGCTTGCGGCGCGGTTCTGGCCCGGGCCGTTGACGATGGTCTTGCCACTCGCCCCCGATGCGGCCGTGGCCGCTGCGGTCACTGCGGGCCTGCCGACCATCGCGCTGCGCTGCCCCGCGCATCCGCTGATGCGGGCGGTATTGGCCGAAGCCGTTCTGCCGTTCGCCGCGCCCTCGGCCAATCGGAGCGGCGGTGTGAGTCCGACGAGCGCAGACCACGTGCTTCGCACGCTGGACGCGCGGATCGCGGCGGTCCTCGACGGTGGGCCATCCGCACGCGGGCTCGAATCGACGATCGTCGCCCTGCGCGAGACCGGCTGGCAGCTCCTGCGCGAAGGCCCGATCCTGTGGGAGGAGATCGAATCGTTGCTTGGCGCACCGCTCGCCATAACCGAGGCGCGGATCGAGGCGCCGGGCCAGTTGGCGCAACACTATTCGCCCGGAAAGCCCGTGCGGCTCGAAGCGCGAGAGGCGCAATCGGACGAGTTCATGATCGGGTTCGGTAATGTCGGGGGCGACTGCTCCCTGTCGGAAGCCGGCGATCTGGCCGAGGCTGCGGCCCGACTGTACGAATGCCTGCATCTTGCAGCTGACAGCGCGCATCCCCTAGTGGCCGTCGCGCCGATTCCCGGAATTGGGATAGGGCGCGCGATCAACGACCGATTGCGCCGCGCTGCGTCCTAGCGATCGGCTTTGGGATTATCCATTCCAGGTTCGTAGGGAACCTGCGGCAGCATCGCCTGGATTTCCGCATGGATCGAAGCCGCGTCGTCGCAGGCGCGGCGATTGCCGTCGATGCACTGTTGCTGCAACTTCTCGCGCTGGCGGCTGAGCTTGCCGATACGCTCTTCACGCCGGCGGATTTCCCGGCCGCGCTTCTCGTCTGCTTCGGACTGGCTGGTGGTGGCGAGATCGACCGCCTTCGACGCAACGCGGACCGGAGCCGTCGCTACGTCGAACGCGGTTTTCGCCAGGCAGCCCGACAGGCCGAATGCCGCGAGGGGCAGGAGGATAAGGGTAGGGCCGCGCATCGTGCGCTCCTTTGGAGTGACACAGGTGCGCGGCCCTAGGGGGAAGGGTGTTACCTTGCGATGAACTATTCTGGGGCCTTCGGTGCCTCGGGCGCGGTGGGAGGTTCCGGCGCCTCGGGCGTCGGCGGCGGCGCGGGTTCGCCAGAGGCTGCGCTGGTCGTCGTGCCGGACTGGCAGTTCAGCTTGCCCGAACCCATCGACTTGATCGTGCAGCGGGCGCTGCCCGACACCGTGACCTCGCCCGAGCCCATCACGGTAGCATCGACCGTGCCATCCGACGCGAAGGTTGCGCTGCCCGATCCCGCGATGGTGACTTCGGCCGTGTCGACACGCAGACCTGCCATGTCGGCCTGGCCCGAACCGGCGATGGTCAGTTCCAGCGAATCAGCCCGGCCACCGGCGGCATAGGTGCCGGTCCCGGCGATCGTCACTTTCACCGCGGACGCATCGACCGACGCAGTGCGAGCGGTACCGCTACCGGCGATCGTCACTTCGGCCTTGCCCGACAGCGAAGGCGTCTCGATCGTGCCCGATCCTGCCAGCGTCACTTTTTCAAGCGATGGCAACGTGACCGCGACCCGTGCCTTGCCGGCATCGCTCGGCGTGTCCTTCACGCGCATGATGCCGAGCGTATTGTCCTCGATCGAGAAGTGCAGCGCTTCGACCGCAGCCGGATCGCCGGTGACGTCGATTGCGAGCGTATCGCCCGTTGTCACGACGACCGAATCGGGACCTGCCAGGATTATGCCCGTGGGCGGGGTCCCGGTAAGGTCGAGCTCGGACAGAGGCACGCCCTTGGTGCCGTTGACAGTGATATTCCCGTCGCAACCCGTCGCCGCGAAGGCGGCGGCCATCGCGAAAACGGGTGCGATACCCTTGATGAGTCGGTGCAGCATAACGATTGCCTCGCTTTCATTGCGTATTACCTACATAATACAGCAAGCATCCCGGAGCAATCCCGCAAAAAGAAAGGGCCGCCCCTGCGGGCGGCCCTTCGTCGGCACCGATCGACGCTTGGTCGAATCAGGCCTCTTCGGTGGTCTCGTAGTACTGGGGCGCATGTTCGCGCAGCACGTCGAGAATTTTGCCGAGCGCGGTCGGCTCGTCGGTCTTTTCCATCGCCGCCAGCTCGCGGGCGAGGCGCGACGAGGCCGCTTCGAAGATCTGGCGCTCCGAATACGACTGTTCGGGCTGGTCTTCGGGACGGAACAGGTCGCGAGTCACTTCGGCGATCGACACCAGGTCGCCCGAGTTGATCTTCGCTTCGTATTCCTGCGCGCGGCGCGACCACATGGTGCGCTTGACTTTCGGCTTGCCTTTGAGGGTTTCCATCGCTTCGCGAAGCGTCTTGTCGCTCGACAGCTTGCGCATGCCGATCGATTCAATCTTGTTGACCGGAACGCGGAGCGTCATGCGCTCCTTTTCGAACCGCAGGACATAGAGATCGAGCTTCATTCCGGCGATTTCCTCGCTCTGCAGCTCGACCACACGGCCAACGCCGTGCTTGGGGTAAACCACGTAATCGCCGACTTCGAAAGCAGGGGCCTGGCTAGCCATCAAAATTCCTTTCGTGCGGGCGACGGGACGGGCGAAAAGCGACGAATTTCCTATCGACCGGACCCGGAGTTGCCGGGCGCGGTCGGGAAAAAACCAGTCTATTTCGCGGGTGTGCCGACGCCTTTCTGACCGTTCGCTTCACCGCCGGGAATCGCTCACCGGCGTGCTTGACGGATTATATAACACAATCGCAACAAAATTTCCACCCCGCACGGCGACGCGCGGAGTGGGATGGCTAACGAACCGATAATTCAGCTGTCCCCCGGGGTGGTCAGTCGCCTTCGCCGGGCTCGGGAGTGAAGAACTTCTCGAACTTGCCGTCTTCGCCCTTGTGCTCGTCGGCGTCCTCGGGCGGGTCCTTCTTCTGGGTGATGTTCGGCCATTCGGCGGAGAACTTGGTGTTCAGCTCGAGCCACTTCTCGAGGCCGTCCTCGGTATCGGGCAGGATTGCCTCGGCCGGGCATTCCGGTTCGCACACGCCGCAGTCGATACACTCCGAAGGGTTGATGACGAGCATCGTCTCCCCTTCGTAGAAGCAGTCCACCGGACAGACCTCTACGCAGTCGGTGTACTTGCACTTGATGCACGCGTCGGTGACGACGTAGGTCATTGCGGCTGGCCCCTCTCAGGCGTTTCGTGTCCGGTCGCAGCTATCGCGGGAAACGGCTGCGGGTCAAGCGCGCGGTAACAGGCCTGTGCTTCGGCGGCGGGTCCCCGCCGGACGGGCAGGGCGAGAACCTCGATCACGCGCACGCCCCCGGGCAGCGGCACGGTGAGGGTATCGCCCACCGCAACGTCCTGGCTCGCGCGCAAAATGCGCCCCCCGTTGCGCCGCATGTGTCCCGCGAGCACCAGCGCCTGGGCCTGCGAGCGGGTCTTGGTCAGCCGCAGCTGCCACAGCAGCTTGTCGATCCTCAAGTGACGAGATCCGCCAGCGCGGCGAACGCACTGCCTACGCGCACCTTGGGGCGCGGGGCCGGGGCTTCGCGCCGGGAAGGTCGCCAGGTCCAGCGGTCGGGCGCAGGCGGGCCAAATGCGTTCGCCGCCAGCTTGCGCGCGCGCTGCAGCCTGAAGCCGGCACTGCCGAGCAGCCGTGTCCAGCTCTCCGACTTCAATCCGGTCGAGATCGCCAGCGCCGGGTCGAGCACGAACGACCTCGCTCTCGTCGCGGTGCGCGCATCGTGCGCCGCGCGAACCAGCTTGTCGGCGACATCGACCCGCACCGCCTGCGCGCCGGCAGGCCGATATCCAGCGGGGATGTTGCGCGGCGAGGCCAGAACCGGCGGCATCGTCGGCGCCAGCGGTCGCCGATCGATCCCCGCGGCATGAAACGCCTGGCGTGCAGCCGGCTTGAGCAAGGCTGGCGCGAACACGTCGAGCGCGCCGACGATGACGCCAAGGCGGCGCAGGACCGGGCGGAGCTCGCGCGGCAAATGTTCGATGCCCGCCTTGTCGCGCGCGATCGTACCGTGTCCGGCGACGAGGTTGAGGAGCAGTGCGCGGGCCTGGCTGCCAAGTGCCGGATCGCGCGATGCCGATTCGAGAGTGGCCAACGGGGCAAGCGCGGCCAGCCGGTCCGCCAGCCACCGATCGACGGCTTCGAGCACCCCGCGTCGCTCGCCATCGGGCACGACAGCTAGGTCGCGTGCGGGAACGAGGACGCGATCGACGGGCGAGGCTGCGCGTTCGATACGCACCAGGTCGCGCCCCAGCCAGCGGACGGTCCCCTGCGCCAGTTCGAGCGCCGAGGTGTCGGCGGCGAGCGCCCGGGCGCGCTGGGCCAGCAGGCGTGGCAATGCCTTCTCACCCGCGGCGAGCAGCATCCGGCGATCGGCATGATTGGCCAGCGGATCGACGACGAACCGGAACCCTTCGAGATGGCCGATCGGCTCGCCTTCCACCGTCACGACGTCATCGGTGCCTAGCGCGACGGGCAGGAGCGCGGGATCGGTGCCCAGGCTCTTCATCAGGATCGCCGTGCGCCGGTTGACGAACCGTTCGGTCAGCCGCGCGTGGAGCGCATCGGACAGCCGCGCCTCGACCGCGCGGGCGCGAGCAGCCATCTCGTCGCGCGCCAGCACCCAGTCGGGTCGCTGTGCGATGTAAGACCAGCTGCGGATCGCAGCGATTCGCCCCTGCAACGTGTCGATATCGCCCTGCGGACGGTCGAGTTCCGCGATCCGCGCAGCGACGAAATCGGCGCCGAGATGGCCTTGGCGCAGGTCCTGCCATAGCCTGGCAACGAACCGCGCGTGGGTATCGGCCCCGCTCTGGCGGAAGTCCGGCAGGCAGCAGGCTTCCCAGAACCGCCTTACGAGTGCCGCGCCGCGGATGTCGGCCGCCAGCGGATCTTCCGCCAAGCGCTTGAGGACCGCCAGATCGATCGCCTCGGGCGCGCGTACCAGCCCCGGCTCCGCAGGCGGTGCTTCGAGATCGGCGATCAGCGTCGCGACATTATCGAACCTGGGTTCGGCCTCGCGCCAGTAAAGGCCCGTCAGCGGCGCGAAACGATGCTCCTCGATTGCGTAGACTTCCTCGTCGGTGAAGGCCGGCGTCTCGCCCGCCGCGCCAGCGAGCGTGCCGAAGGTGCCGTCAGTCTGGTGGCGCCCGGCTCGTCCCGCAATCTGGGCCATCTCCGACGGAGTCAGCCGCCGCTGGCGCACTCCGTCGAATTTGGACAGCCCGGCGAAGGCCACGTGGCGGACATCGAGGTTGAGGCCCATGCCGATCGCATCGGTGGCGACGATGTAATCGACCTCGCCCGACTGGAACAACGCGACCTGCCGATTGCGCGTTTCGGGACTGAGCCCACCCATCACGACCGCCGCGCCGCCCCGAAACCGCCGGAGCATCTCGGCGACGGCATAGACCTGCTCGGTCGAGAAGGCGACGATCGCGCTGCGCGGTGGCAAACGGCTGAGTTTGGTCGTTCCGGCATAGCTGAGCGTGGAAAAGCGCGGTCGGGTGACGATCTCCGCTTTCGGCAGAAGCTGGCGAACCATCGGCTCCAGCGTCGAGGACCCGAGCAGCATCGTCTCCTCGCGCCCACGCGCGTTGAGCAGGCGGTCGGTGAACACGTGGCCGCGCTCGCGATCGGCGGCCAATTGCGCTTCGTCCAGCGCGACGAAGGCCAGCCCGTCTCCGCGCAAGCCGTTCGCGCGCGGCATCGCTTCCACCGTGCAGCAGAGGTAGCGAGCGTCGCGCGGCTCGATCCGTTCCTCGCCGGTGATAAGCGCAACCGACTTCTCGCCCTTGATCGCGACCACCCGGTCATAGACCTCGCGCGCCAGCAGGCGCAGCGGAAATCCGATCGCGCCCGACGAATGGCCGCACATCCGCTCGATGGCGAGGTGGGTCTTGCCGGTGTTTGTCGGCCCGAGGACCGCCTTGATTGTCACGCCGATCAATGTGGCATCGCCCCTGCCTGATGCCAACCGGTCACCGGGCCGATCCCACAGTTTGCCGCGCAACAGACTCGAATCGTCCGATTTTAGGTCGACGTTAACTTCAATCGGGCAGGGAAACCCGGCACTGGACCCTGCGTGGCCCGGTTGCAGGCCACGGGTCGCCACCGGGAAAGGGATCTTCCGGACGCGACCCTATGAAAGTGGAGGGCGCGTTGTTCCAGCCGCGCGAGTGCGATGAATCGGGCCACGGCCCTGCCGATGGCGTGCCTGCGTGGCGCGCCGCGGCGCTTACGCACGCGCAGATCGAGCAGGAGCGTGCACCACAGGTGCTGCGCCGCGTTCGCGGATTGGCCGAACGGTGGGACGCGCTGCGCTGGAAAGCCGAGGAAAAGCTGGCCGCGGTCGATCTGGCGCCAGACCTGGCGCAGGCGATCGGCAGCCGCCGCTGGTTCCGGGGTCTCGGCACGTTCGTCGGCCTGACCGCCTTCAGCATCGCGCTGTGGCCTGGTTTTGCCCCGCTGGAAGCTGCACCCGCAACCCGCGTGGACGACGCCGTGCGCGATGAGTTTCGCAGCCAGATGATCATGCCGCTCGCACTCGGCGGGGATAGCGGCCGCCAGATGGGCGCGACGAGCCGTGTCGTGCCGCTCAAGTCCGCGCCCGAACGCCCGTCGATCCAGGTGACCGCGACGCTAGCTTCGGGCGACAGTTTCACCCGCATGCTTCAGCGTGCCGGCATCGGCGGCGCCGACCTAGCACGGGTATCCGGCCTCGTGTCGCAGGCGATGCCGCTGGGCGAGATCGCACCGGGCACGCAGATCGACATCACCCTGGGCCGCCGCCCGGAACCGGGCGCGCCGCGTCCACTCGACGCCCTGGCGTTCCGCGCGCGGTTCGACCTGGCCCTCGCGATCGAGCGCGGCGAGGGCGGGCTGGCGCTCGAGCGCAAGGCGATCCGGGTCGACAACACCCCACTGCGCATTCGCGGCGTGGCGGGCAGCAGCCTTTACCGGTCGATGCGCGCCGCCGGTGCACCGGCGAGCGCCGTGCAGCAGTATCTGAAGGCGCTCGGCGAGCAGATCGATATCGAATCCGGCGTGCGCCCGACCGATACCTTCGACATGATCCTGTCCTACAAGCGCGCCGCGACGGGCGAGCGGCAGGCGGGGCAGCTGCTCTATGCAGGCATCGACAGGGGCGGCAAACCCAAGACCCAGTTGATGCGCTGGGGCAGTGATGGCCGTTTCTACGAGGCGTCGGGCGTGGGCGAACAGCGCAGCGGGCTTCTCGCTCCGGTGCCGGGCGCGGTCAGCTCGCGCTTCGGCATGCGGCGACATCCGATCCTCGGCTTCTTCCGCCGCCACGCGGGCATGGATTTCAAGGCTGGCCACGGCACGCCCATCGTCGCCGTCACCGATGGTGTCGTCTCGTCGGCGGGGCGTGCGGGCGGTTGCGGCAATGCGGTGCGTCTCAATCACTCCGGGGGCATACAGACGCGCTATTGCCATATGAGCCGCATGGCCGTGTCGACGGGCCAATCGGTTCGGCGCGGTCAGGTGATCGGTTATGTCGGGTCGACCGGGCTGTCGACGGGGCCGCACCTGCACTATGAAATGTATCGCGGCGGTCGCGCGGTCGATCCGGCTTCGGTCCAGTTCGTCACCCGCGCGCTACTGTCCGGAGAAAGCCTCCAGCGTTTCCGCGCCGTGCTGACCCAGCTGAAGACCGTTGAAACCGGCGCCGCGCTCGAGGACCTCGTCCCGAGCCGGGCCGAGACCGGACCTGCGCAACCGCTGCGAGAGATCGACCGGGTAGAGGCCGGCAAGCCCGCGCTCTAAGCGCGCGATTGCGCGGCGGCGCGCATTGCGGCAACAGCGCAGGGCATGACCGCAGCCTATCCCAACCTTCGCCTTCGCCGCACCCGCGCCTGGGGCTGGAGCCGCGCCCTGCACCGCGAAACGGTGCTCACCCCCGCCGACCTCATCTGGCCGCTGTTCGTTACCGAAGGGTCAGGGGTCGAAGAGCCGATCGCATCATTGCCCGGCGTCTCGCGCTGGTCGGCCGATGGCATTGCTGCGCGCGCCAAAGAGGCGGTAAGCCTCGGCATCCCGTGCGTGGCGCTGTTTCCCAACACGCAGGCGGACCGCCGCAGCGACGACGGGGCCGAAGCGTTCAACCCCGACAACCTGATGTGCCGCGCGATCAAGGCGATCAAGGATGCCTGCGGAAGCGACATCGGGGTGCTGACCGACGTGGCGCTCGACCCCTACACCAGCCACGGACAGGACGGTTTGCTCGACGCGGCCGGCTACGTGACGAACGACGATACGGTCGCCGTGCTCGTCGACCAGGCGATCAACCAGGCGGCTGCGGGAGCCGATGTGATCGCGCCGTCCGACATGATGGACGGGCGTGTTCGCGCGATCCGCATGGCGCTAGAGATGAACGGCCACCCCAACGTCCAGATCATGGCCTATGCGGCCAAGTACGCGAGCGCGTTCTACGGACCTTTCCGCGACGCGGTGGGATCGGGCGGCCTGCTCAAGGGCGACAAGAAGAGCTACCAGATGGACCCGGCCAACGGCGAAGAGGCACTGCGCGAAGTCGCGCTGGATCTGGCCGAAGGCGCGGACAGTGTGATGGTCAAACCCGGGTTGCCCTATCTCGATATCGTGCGCCGGGTGAAGGAACGGTTCGAGGTGCCGGTCTTCGCCTATCAGGTTAGCGGCGAATACGCGATGATCGAGGCTGCCGCCGCGGCGGGTGCGGGCGACCGCGACGCGCTGGTTCTCGAAACTCTCATGGCCTTCAAGCGTGCCGGTTGCTCCGGCGTGCTGACCTATCATGCCGCGCACGCGGCGCGGTTGCTCGGCAACTGACAGTGGCGGCCCCGGTCCGGCTCGAAACCGAGCGACTGGTGCTGCGGGATTGGCGCGCGGAGGATTGGCCGCGTTTCTTCGCGGGCACGAATACGCCGGCTGTCATGCGGTGGCTGGGTGGCGTGCTCGATGGGGATGGTGAAGCAGCGACCCGGACGCGGGTGGAGGGCTGCGCAGCGCGCAACGGCTTCTGCTTCTGGCCGGTCGAGCGAAAGATCGATGGCGAAATTCTCGGCTTCTGCGGCCTGAAGCTCGCCGACGCGCCCGGATCGTCGGTGACCGGCGAAATGGAAGTCGGCTGGCGCCTGCGCGAGGATGCGTGGGGGCAGGGTTATGCAAGGGAGGCTGCAGTGGCAGCCCTCGATGCGGCCTTCGATCGGTTCGGCGCGGATGAAGTCGTGGCGCTGACCATCATCGAGAACGAGGCGAGCTGGGGGCTGATGAAGCGACTGGGAATGCGCCGCAGGGCGGACCTCGATTACGCCGACACCCGGTTCGATCCGCCGATCCGCGACCATATCGTTCACTCGATCGACCGCGCATTGTGGAGCGCGCGCGCATGATGGCGAACCGGCGCACGCTGTTTGTCTGCACGATACTGCTCGGCAGCTTCCTGCTGTTCCTGGTGCAGCCGATGGTCGCGCGGATGGCGCTGCCTCGTCTGGGCGGGGCGCCCAACGTCTGGAACAGCGCGATGCTGGTCTATCAGGCTCTGCTGCTCGGGGGATATGCCTATGCCCATGCGCTGGGCCGAGTTGCGCTGAAGAAGCAGGCGCTGGTCCATCTGGCTGTGCTGCTGCTGGCCGCGCTCACGCTGCCGATCGCGCTGGCCGACCTCCCGCCCGCGGCACCGGGCGCGGAAGTGGTCTGGGTGCCTCTGCTGTTCCTCGCCACGATCGGCCCGCTGTTTTTCGCGGTCTCGGCGCAGGCCCCACTGATGCAGCGGTGGTACGCTTCCGACCCGCGCGCGGGCGATCCTTATCCGCTCTATGCGGCGAGCAACCTCGGCAGCTTCGCAGGATTGATCGCCTATCCGCTGGTGTTCGAACCGCTGCTGCCGATCGCCCTGCAAAGCGCGGCCTGGGCCGGCGGCTTCGCCGTGCTGGTCATTCTGGTCGTCCTGACGAGCCGCGCGCTGCCGACCGTGGACCAGACGAAGGTCGAGGACAGACTCGATGAGGATCAGGGCGAAGCGATCGGCTGGCGGCGCATTGCGCTGTGGCTGGTGCTCGCCGCAGTTCCTTCGGGGTTGATGCTCTCGACGACGACGTACCTTACCACCGATATCGTCGCCATGCCGCTCCTGTGGGTGATCCCCCTGGGCATCTACCTGCTGTCCTTCTCGATCGCGTTTTCCGAACGGCAGCGAGTGGCGCGCGAGTTCAAGCGCTATGCCGCGGCGCTGGTGATTGTGTTGGGCGCGATCACCATCCTCATCTCGCAGAGCGGCTCTATCCCGGCTGCGCTGGTCAGCGCGGCCCTCCTGTTCGTCGTCGCCGTGGCACTGCATGGACGGCTTTACGAAAGCCGTCCGCACCCCTCGCGGTTGACGCTGTTCTACTTGGTCATGTCGGCGGGCGGCGCTCTTGGCGGAGCGGTGACCGCGCTGATCGCCCCGGTCCTGTTCGACTGGACATGGGAGCATCCGCTGCTGATCGTGGCCGCTGCGGTGCTCGTGCCCCTGCCCGGCTACGCGCAATGGACCGCCCGGTTCGGCTGGACACCCGAGCGCACGCGGCTGGTCATGGCGACGATCCTCGGCGCAGCGCTGCTGGCGATCGCGGCGCTTGCGCGGGCCAGCGCGGCGGAATCGCCCACTGTCCTGCTGGTGCAAGGGCTGCTGTCGGCGGTTGTCCTGCTTGCGCTCATGCTGGTCCGCTGGCGGACCGCCTTCGCCGCGATCCTCGCCCTTACGATGCTTGCGCTCGGCGGAACGCAGGCCGTGCGGGCGAGCCTGAACGGAGAGCGCAGCCGCAGCTACTTCGGCGTCTACACCGTGCGCGACGTAGGCGAGACCGCGCGCACTCTGGCCCACGGCACGACGTTGCACGGGATACAGTTACGCAAGCCCGGACTCGAGCTCGAGCCGACGACGTATTATGGGCGAACTTCGGGCGTCGGGCTGGCGCTGGGTGCGGGCGACGCGCTGCTGGGACCCGGGGCCAACGTCGGCATCGTCGGCTTGGGGGTCGGCACGCTTGCCTGCTACCGAAAGCCGGGTCAGAGCTGGACGTTCTACGAGATCGATCCGGCCGTGCTGGAATATTCGCGAAACGGTCAGTTCACTTTCGTGCAGCGGTGCACGCCAGACGCGCGGATGGTCATCGGCGATGCGCGGATCGAGCTCGAAGCCGCGCCCCCGGGCCGTTACGACCTGCTCGCGATCGATGCCTTCTCGTCCGACGCAGTGCCGCTGCACCTGATGACCGACGAGGCGATCAAGGTCTATCTGCGCGCGCTGAAACCCGACGGGTTGCTGCTCGTGCATATATCCAACCGCTATGTCGATCTGGCCCCTGCGCTGGGCGCAGCGGCGCGGGCGAATGGCCTGTCCGCCATTCGCCGCGACGACATGGGCGCGCGCGCTCCTCGCACGGGTTCGGTGTGGATTGCGATGTCGCGTTCGCAAGCGCGCCTTGTCGCCCTCGAAGCCGTCGGACGGGCCGAGTGGACTCCGCTCGAGCGGACCGACAGCCCTTTGTGGACCGACGATTACGCGTCTATCCTGCCGGTCCTTCAATGGAGCAATTTCCTGTGACCCTTGCCCGACCCGGCGTGACCATCGTCCCGATCCACGGCAAGTCGCCGCAAATCGACCCGTCCGCGTTCATCGCGCCCGGCTGCACTATCGTCGGCGACGTGACGATCGGCCCGCAATCGAGCGTCTGGTACAACTGTGTTCTCCGCGCCGACGTGAGCCGCATCGTGATCGGCGCGCGGACGAACATCCAGGACGGCAGCGTGCTCCACTGCGATCCCGAGCGTCCCGGCGATCCCGATGGGTCGCCCCTCCTAATCGGCGACGACGTGCTCGTCGGCCACATGGTCATGCTGCACGGCTGCCGGATCGAAGACCGCGGCTTCGTCGGCCTCGGGGCGATCGCCATGAACAAGGCGGTGATCGGCTCGGATGCCATGCTAGCGGCCGGTGCCATGCTGACCGAGGGGAAAGTGATGGCCCCGCGCGAACTGTGGGGCGGCCGCCCGGCACGCAAGATGCGCGATCTCGACGACATGACGATCGCGGGTATGCGCATGGGCGTGGCGCACTATGTCGAGAACGCGAAGGCACACGCGGCAGCGGTGGCCGACATCGACCTTTAGGCCAGAAATGGCGCGAAGCATGGTCGACTGGCCGCCGCCCGAGGCGCTCATCGGCCTGCTCGATGGGCACGGCAGACTGACCGTAAGGGTCACTCCCGGTGCACGCAGCGAGGCGTTGGAGATCGCCGGCGGAAGCCTGGTCATAAGGGTCCGTGCAAAGCCGAAGGACGGCGAAGCGAACGAGGCGGTGCTCGCCCTGCTTGCCCGCGCACTGAACGTGCCGCGCAGTTCGCTTGCCCTGTTGCGCGGCGCGACTTCCCGCGAAAAGGTCGTTCAGATCGCGCGCTGATCGCCGGCGCGCTCGATGCGCCAGGCGACGATTGTCAGCAGCAGAGCGATCCCGACCGCGATCCAGGGCGTCACCTCGCGCCATGCGGTGAATGCGAATGCGCCGAGAATTGCCCCACTCCCCAGCCCGAGCCAGAGAAGTCCCGCGCTCAGGCGTCCGCTCGTGGGCTGCTGGGTAATCGCGGCGGCAAGGCCTTGACCGAGGCGCACGAGCGCGCCGGTCATATAGGTTACCCCGACCGCGACCTCTCCCTCGCGCCGAAAGACGTTGTTCAGCGCTCCCATCGCTAGGACGGAAGCACCGATGAAACCGGCCTGCCACTGACCATCGAGCGTTGCGGCAAGGAGCAGCAGGCCGGCGGTGGTCGCCATCACGGCGGTCTTGCGGCGGCCTCCCCCCCGTTCGGAAACGATCGCCCCTACGGTGACGCCGGCCACGAATGCGACGAGGATCCCGGCCGGCACGATCGCTGTTGCGGGTGCAGTGACGAGATCGACTCCCAGCCGGGTCGTGTTGCCCGACATGAAAGAGGTGAAATAGCCTCCAGCAGCGAGGAATCCGGTCGCATCGACGAAGCCGGCAAGCGCGGCGATCGCAATCGCGAGGCGGCGGCGAGGGCGATCGAGCTGGCGCATTCGTTCGCCCGCCACGATGCGCCTCCGCGCGCACCTGCGTCAATCGCGGATCAGGGCTTTCAGCGCTTCGATCCGATCGGCTTCGTGCGGGGGCTTGTCCCAGCGGATTCGATGGATGCGCGGGAAGCGCATCGCGAGGCCGGATTTGTGCCGCTTGCTCTCGTGAACAGAATCGAAGGCGACCTCGAACACGAGGGTGCGATCGGTCTCGCGCACCGGGCCGAAGCGGTTCGTGGTGTGTGTCCGCACGTGGCGGTCGATCTTCTTCAGTTCTTCGTCGGTGAAGCCTGAATAGGCCTTGCCGACCGGCAGCAGTTCGGCGCCCGCGTCCGGATCGCCGTCCCAGCAGCCGAACGTGTAGTCGCTGTAGAAGCTCGAGCGTTTGCCCGACCCGCGCTGGGCATACATCAGCACGCAGTCGATCAGCAGCGGATCGCGCTTCCACTTGTACCAGAGGCCCACGCGCCGACCCGCGATGTAGGGCGAATCGCGGCGCTTGAGCATCAGGCCCTCGATGGCGTCGTCGCGCGCGCCCTCGCGGATGCGGGCGAGATGAACGAAATCGATCGCCTCGACCACTTGGCTGAGATCGAAGTGCGACGAAGGCAGTCGCTCCATCAGCGCCTCCAGTCGGGCACGTCGCTCGAACCACGGCCGTTCGCGCAGATCCTCGCCCTCGACGATCAGCGCATCGTAAAGCCGCACGAACGCGGGCGATTCGGCGAGCATCGTCTTGGCAACCGTCTTGCGTCCCAGCCGCTGTTGCAGCGCGTTGAAGCTTGCCGCGCCGCCAACTTCGCCGCCCTGATGGCTTCCGCGTACCAGCAGTTCGCCGTCGAGAACAGCGTCCATCGGCAACACGTCGAGCAGTTCCGGAAAAGTCGCCGAGATATCGTCGCCGCCGCGCGAATAGAGCCGCGTCTCTCCCGCCATCCGCACCAGCTGGACGCGAATACCGTCCCATTTCCACTCGGCGGCATAGTCGGCGAGGTCGACGACCGTGTCTTCGAGCGGGTGGGCCAGCATGAAGGGCCGGAAGGTCGGCAGGTTGGCGGTATCGGGCGGCGCCTCGCCATGCGCGGCCCAGGCGAACAGCGGCTCGTAGGGCGGGGACAGCCCGTGCCAGTGTTCCTCCACTTCCTCGACCGGCACCTCGAACGCCTGCGCGAAAGCGACTTTTGCCAGCCGGCTCGAGATGCCGATCCGCATCGCGCCCGTGGCGAGTTTGAGTAGTGCATAGCGGCCCGACGAATCGAGCCGGTCGAGCAGGCGCGGTAAGTCGGACAGGACCGACTTGCGGTTCATGGCGGCGAGCAATTCGACCGTCTCGCTCACGCTGGGGGGATCGGGCGGGTCGTCGGGAGTCGGCCACAGCAGGCTGGCCGTCTCCGCGGTATCACCGACGAAATCGCGCGACAGCGTCCACAGGACCGGGTCGATCCGCTCCATCAGCAGGTTGCGGATCGTGCTCGACTTGACCGCCGGAAAATCGAGACCGTCGGTCAGCGCCGCCAGCGCCCATCCGCGGTCCGGATCCGATGTGGCGCGCAGGTATTCCGCGATCAGCCGCAGCTTCTCGTTGCGACTGCGGGTATAAACCAGTGCGTCGATCAGGGCGGCGAGTTCATCCATCTATGCGGCGTTCATCGCAGCCGCTAGACAGCGCCGACAAGAGGGTGCGACGCGCGCCTTCGCTAACAGGAAGATGGATTGCCGATGATCAGGATTCTTGCCGCCGCCGCCGTGCTCGCCTCCGGTCCCGCTCTCGCGCAGACGGCGCCGGCACAGGACCATTCGATGCACGCCGGCCATGCCGATCACTCCGCTCACGCCGGTCATGCTGCCGCGCAGGGCAAGCTGTCGCTCGATACCCCGGTGGAAGCGATCATCGCGAACCCGAAGGGCAAGGCGGTGCTCGACGCGCAACTGCCGGGGCTGACCACGCACGAGCATTACCCGATGTTCAAGGCGATGACGCTGAACCAGATCGCGCCGATGTCGAACGGTCAGGTGAGTGCCGAGGCGCTCGCCCAGATCAAGGCGGACCTCGAAGCGATCCAGTAGGTCAGTCATCCTCGTCCTCGTATCCGACGAGGGCGAGGGCGCGCGCCTTGCGCTGGTGCAATTGGTGCCAGCGCAGGAGCGCTTCTTCGCGGCCGTGGGTGATCCAGGTCTCGCGCGGGTTCACTTCCTCCACCGTGCGGGTCAGTTCGCCCCAGTCGGCGTGGTCAGAGATGATCAGCGGCAGCTCGACGTTCCGCTGGCGCGCGCGTTGGCGCACTCGCATCCAGCCCGATGCCATCGCTGTGATCGGCTCGGGCAGGCGGCGGCTCCAGCGATCGTTCAAGGCCGACGGCGGACACACGACGACGCGCCCGCGCATCTCGTCCTTCGTCGCTTCCGACACGAGCCCAAGCTCGCCCAAGTCGACCCCGAACTCCTCGTAGAGGCGGCACATCTTTTCCAGTGCGCCATGCAGGTAGATCGGTTCGTGGTGACCCGCCGCGCGCAGTTCGGCGATCACCCGCTGCGCCTTGCCCAGTGCATAGGCGCCCACCAGCACGCAGCGTTCGGGGTGTGCCGCCAGCCTGTCGAGAAGCTTGGCCATTTCCTCGGCGATCGGCGGGTGGGTGAACAGCGGCAGGCCGAAAGTCGCCTCGGTAATGAAGATGTCGCAGGGCGTGACCTCGAACGGCGGGCAGGTGGGATCGGGCCGCCTTTTGTAGTCGCCGGTGACCACGACCCGCTCGCCCGCGTGTTCCAGCAGGATCTGCGCGCTGCCGAGCACATGACCGGCCGGGATGTAGGTTGCATCGACACCGCCCTTCAGCCGGATCGTCTCGCCATACGGCACCGCGGTCGCGCCTTCGCGAGTGTTGTAGCGCAGGTCCATGATCGCCAGTGTCTCGGGCGTCGCCACCGTGACGCCGTGGCCGCCGCGCGCATGGTCGGCGTGCCCGTGCGTGACCAATGCGTGGTCCACCGGGCGCGAAGGGTCGATCCAGCTGTCCGCGGGGACGACATGGATGCCATGCGGCTCGGGCCGGATCCATGCAAAGTCGCGCGCCATAGATCGATTCAAGCAAATGGGGCGCGAAGCGTTCCCGCCTCGCGCCCCTCAGTTCGGTCGGTCGAAGAGATCAACCTTCGCCGTCGTCCTTGCCCTTTGCGCCCTCGTTTGCCTTAGCGGCGGGCTTGGCCTTTGGGGCAGGCTTCTTCCTGGACGGCGGGCGCACCTTGGGCGCAGTCGGGGTCAGTTCGAACGATGGCTGTCCGTCCTTCAGGCTGACGTGGACCTCGCCGCCTCCCGACAGCTTGCCGAAGAGCAGTTCCTCGGCGAGCGGCTGCTTGATCTTCTCCTGGATCAGGCGCGCCATCGGCCGGGCACCGTAGAGCTTGTCGTAGCCCTTCTCGGCCAGCCAGCCACGCGCATCGGTATCGAACTGGATGTGCACGTTCTGCTCGGCGAGCTGCAGTTCGAGCTGGAGGATGAACTTGTCCACCACCCGAGCCACGGTGTCGCGGCCGAGGTAAGTGAACGGCACGATCGCATCGAGCCGGTTACGGAATTCAGGAGTGAACATCCGCTTCACAGCCTCGTCCTGCGCGTCTTCCTTGCTCACGTCGCCGAAGCCGATGCCCTGGCGCGCCATGTCGGACGCACCGGCGTTGGTGGTCATGATCAGCACGACGTTGCGGAAGTCGACCGTCTTGCCGTGGTGATCGGTCAGGCGCCCGTTATCCATCACCTGCAGCAGGATGTTGAACAGGTCGGGGTGCGCCTTTTCGATTTCGTCGAGCAGCAGCACGCAGTGCGGCTGCTGGTCGATTGCATCGGTGAGCAAGCCGCCCTGATCGTAGCCGACATAGCCCGGAGGCGCGCCGATCAGGCGGCTGACGCTGTGCCGCTCCATGTATTCCGACATGTCGAAGCGCTGCAGCGGGATGCCCATGATGCTGGCGAGCTGGCGCGCGACCTCGGTCTTGCCGACGCCGGTGGGGCCCGAGAACAGGAACGAGCCGATCGGCTTGTCCGGGTCGCGCAGCCCCGCGCGGCTGAGCTTCATCGCGGTCGACAGCTTCTTGACCGCGAAGTCCTGGCCATAGACGACCTGCTTGAGGTCGCGCTCGAGGTGCTCGAGCGCCTTCTTGTCGTCGCTCGACACGCTCTTGGGTGGGATCCGCGCCATCGTGGCGATGACCTGCTCGATCTCGCGTGCGGTGATCTTCTTCTTCCGCTTCGAAGGTGGCACGAGCATCTGCATCGCGCCGACCTCGTCGATCACGTCGATCGCCTTGTCGGGCAGCTTGCGGTCGTTGATGTAGCGCGCCGACAGCTCGACCGCGGTCTTGATCGCATCGGGCGTGTAGGTGACCTTGTGATGGTCCTCGAACGCCGAACGCAGGCCCTTGAGGATCTTGATCGTGTCCTCGACCGTCGGTTCGTTCACGTCGATCTTCTGGAACCGGCGCAGCAGCGCGCGATCCTTTTCGAAGTGGTTGCGGAATTCCTTGTAGGTGGTCGAACCGATGCAGCGGATCGTTCCGCCGGAAAGGGCGGGCTTCAACAAGTTCGAGGCATCCATCGCCCCGCCGCTGGTGGCGCCCGCGCCGATGACGGTGTGGATCTCGTCGATGAACAGCACCGCCTCGGGCATCTTCTCGAGCTCGTTGACGACCTGCTTCAGCCGTTCCTCGAAGTCGCCGCGATAGCGCGTGCCCGCCAGCAACGCGCCCATGTCGAGCGAATAGATGACCGCGTCCTGCAGCACTTCGGGCACGTCGCCCTCGATGATCTTGCGGGCGAGGCCCTCGGCGATGGCGGTCTTGCCCACGCCCGGATCGCCCACGTAGAGCGGGTTGTTCTTGGAGCGGCGGCACAGGATCTGGATGGTCCGGTCCACTTCCGGCCCGCGGCCGATCAGCGGATCCACCTTCCCGTTCTTCGCCTTCTCGTTGAGATTGACGGTGAACTGGTCGAGCGCGGACTGGTCCTTGCCCCCCTTCGCCTCTCCCTTGGAGTCCTGCTGCGCATCTTCCGCGGCGCCCTGCGGCGGCTTGCTGTCGAGTTGCTTGCCGCCCTTGCCGATTCCGTGGCTGATATAGCTGACCGCATCGAGCCGGCTCATGTCCTGCTGCTGAAGGAAATAGACCGCGTAGCTGTCGCGTTCGGAAAACAGCGCGACGAGCACGTTCGCGCCGGTCACGGTGTCCTTGCCCGAGGACTGGACGTGCAGGATCGCGCGCTGGATCACCCGCTGGAAACCGGCGGTCGGCTGCGGATCGGCGTCCTCGCTCGTCTCGAGCTTCTGGTACTCCTCGTCGAGATAGCGGCGAACGACTTCGCCCAGTTCGGACAGGTCCACCCCGCACGCGAGCATGACCGCGGCCGCGTCCTCGTCGTCGATCAGCGCGAGCAGCAGGTGCTCGAGCGTCGCGTATTCGTGGCGCCGTTCTGCCGCACCGGCGAGGGCGGCGTGAAGGGTCTTCTCGAGGTTCTGGGCGAAACTGGGCATTCAGGTCACTTTCGGTGGAAAATGCGTGCATCCGCTTGCACGATGAGATGAACGGAAGCGGTCAACGGCGTTTTTACGCTCGCCATTGCGGAAGTCTGCCAACGATATGGGATGCGGCCCAGCAAATGCGAGGCCGCTCCCGGTCATGACGCTGGCTTGCCGAATAATTGGTCTGCCGCGCTGCGGTGCGCCGCGGCCTTTATCCGGTGGCTTTCCACTCGGGCGATTTCCGCTTCGAGCTGGGCTATACGCTCGGCCAGTTCATCCTGCGAATAGGGGGAGAGGTCCTCCTTCGCGAGGAGGGACGCGGCATCGCCGCGCGGGCGGGGCAGATCGTCATCCATGTCTGGGGGAAATCATCGCTTGTTGAGCCGCTTGCTGTCAATGGCCGGTCCCGCTAGGTCCCCGCCCGACGCAATACGCTGTCGCATTCGGGCAACAGGGGGCAGACTTTGGCCGAAGCCATACCCGTAACCATGACCGCCATGGGATACGACGCGCCGGGCGGTCCCGACGTGTTTCGACCCGAAACGATGCCGACGCCGCAGCCGGGGACGGGGCAGGTCCTCATCCGGGTGGCCTATGCGGGCGTCAACCGGCCCGATGTGATCCAGCGCCAGGGATTCTATCCGCCGCCGCCAGGCGCGTCGCCGATTCCCGGACTCGAGGTTTCGGGAACCGTGGTCGCCATCGGCAAGGGTGCTCCGCCGGAAATGCTCAACCAGCAGGTATGCGCGCTCGTGTCGGGGGGCGGCTATGCCGAGTATTGCCTCGCCGACGTGCGGCACTGCCTGCACGTTCCGGGCGATCTGCCACTTGATCAGGCTGCCGCGCTGCCGGAAACGCTGTTCACCGTGTGGCACAACGTCTTCGAGCGGGGCTGGGCCAAGGAGGGCGAGACCTTGCTCGTCCACGGGGGTACCAGCGGGATCGGGACGATGGCGATCATGCTCGGCAAGGCGTTCGGCCTGACCGTGATCGCGACCGCGGGCAGCGCAGACAAATGCCAGGCGTGCCGCGACCTCGGCGCCGATCTCGCAATCGACTACAAGGTGCAGGATTTCGTCGAGGAAGTGAAGAGCTTCACCGAAGGTCGCGGAGTCCAGGTGGTGCTCGACATGGTGTCGGGCGACTATGTCGCGCGCAATCTCGCTTGCCTTGCCGAGGATGGCCGTCACGTCACGATCGCCGTGCTCGGCGGCCTGAAGGCGACGCTCGACATGGCGCTGGTGATGCGCAAGCGGCTGACGCTGACCGGCTCGACCCTCCGCCCGCGGTCGGACGATTTCAAGGCCTTGCTCGCCGACGAGATCGCCGAAGTCGCCTGGCCGCTGATCGTCGACGGAACGGTGCGACCGGTGATGGACCGGACCTTCGCCCTCGCCGATGCCGGCGCGGCTCATGCCCGGATGGAGGGCGGCGACCACATCGGCAAGATCGTGCTGCGCGTGGGCGGGGACTGAAACCGGCCCGTCACATTGTCGCGCAATCGACCGCGAACCGTCGCGGAGATTTCGCACTGGCGCGTTAAAAGGGCATCGTCGGATAACAGCAAGAGATTGCCCGCCATGCTGCAGGATTGGGAAGCCGGCCTTATCGGCAACAACCCCGGAACGACCTCCAGGCTTCCGCGCAAGGCCTCGCCCGCGCGCGTGATCATCAACCTCGTGCGCGGACGCCGCGCGCTGGCCGGGGCTGCCGAAGGCCTGCCGTCCGCCGCGTAACGCTTGCCCTCGGGCGTTCGAACGCCTAGATCGGTCCCACATGGCCGCCCCGCGAGGGGCGGCCCTTCTATTTTCAGGACCCACGTTCATGGCCGACCAACCCAAGCCGCTGATGCCGCATGCGACCGCCACCTGGCTGGTCGACAACACTGCGCTCTCTTTCGAGCAGATCGCCGAGTTCTGCGGCCTTCACATCCTCGAAGTGCAGGCGATGGCCGACGATCTCGCCGGTGCGAAGTACACCGGGCGCGACCCGGTCCATGCCGGCGAACTGACCAACGAAGAGATCGAGAAGGGTCAGGCCGACTCCACGTACTCGCTCAAGATGCACAAGGCGCCGATCGCGGTCAGCCGCACCAAGGGACCGCGCTACACCCCGGTTTCCAAGCGGCAGGACAAGCCCGACGGCATCGCCTGGATCCTGCGCAACCACCCCGAGGTTTCGGACGCGCAGATCGGGAAGCTGATCGGCACGACCCGCAATACGATCACCGCGATTCGCGAGCGGTCGCACTGGAACATCCAGAACATCAACGCGAAGGATCCGGTGACGTTGGGCCTGTGTTCGCAGCGCGAGTTGGACGCGATGGTGGCCAAGGCGGCCAAGAAGGCGGGCCTGGAAGAAGACACCTCTGCGCGCGAGACCCGTCTCGGCAACGACCGCGAGGCGCTGATCACCGAACTGCGCGCCGAGCGCGACGCCGCAGCCAAGGCGGCGGTCGAAGCCGCGCAGGAGGCCGAGGCAGCCGTCTGGCTCGAAAACAAGCGTGCCGAGGAAGCCAGCGAAGGCTAAGCCCCCGGCGTACTTCCAGACGTTATTCCCGCAGTGGCGGGGATGACGAACACGTGTTGTCAAACCGCGTGGGTTCGCGCATCCTGTTGACATGGATGTAAATAACGCGCCCGATCATCCCGCCCCCGGCCAGTATACGCACCCCTGTGCCTGGGATGTGCCGCTCGCAGAACTGACCGTGCCGGACCTGCTCGATCGTGCCGCACGGGAAGCACCCGGCGCTCCCGCGATCGACTTCATGGGGCGCACCTACAACTACGCGCACGTGCAGCAGGATGCGCGCCGGGTCGCCGCCGGCCTTGCAGCGCGCGGCATCCGCAAGGGCGACCGCGTCGGGCTCTACCTGCCGAACGTGCCGATCTACCCCGCCGCCTACTACGGCGCGATGATGGCGGGCGCGGTGGTCGTGAATTTTTCGCCGCTTTACACGGTCGACGAACTTTCCGCTCAGGTCGCGGATTCGGGCGCGCGGCTGCTGGTGACGGTCGATGTCGCCAGCCTGCTGCCGACTGCGCTCGCGGTGCTCGAAGGATCGGCTCTCGAAACGCTCGTGGTGGGCTCGCTCGGCGCGATGCTACCGTGGCCGAAGCGGATCGCGCTCAAGGTTCTCGGGCGCAAGGCGCTGGCGCCGATCCCGCAGCGGGCGGACGTGCTGCGCTGGAACGATCTGCTCGCCCAACCCGGCGCAGAACTGCCACCCGTGACGCGCGACGACCTCGCCCTGCTGCAATACACCGGCGGGACGACCGGCAGGCCCAAGGGCGCGATGCTGACTCACGCGAACCTCGCCTCCAACGCGCTTCAGGTCCAGGCGATCGATCCGCGTACGGGCGAGCGCGACGTGATCCTCGGCGTGCTGCCGCTGTTTCACGTGTTCGCCAACACCTGTGTGCTCAACCGCACCGTGGCGAACAAGGGCTGCATCGCGATGCTGCCGCGGTTCGAGGCGGGGCAGGCATTGAAGACGCTGCAGCGCGTGCGAGCGACCGCATTTCCCGGCGTGCCGACGATGTACCAGGCGCTGCTCGACCATCCACAACTGGCAAAGACCGATTTCTCCTCGCTCCAGGTGTGCATTTCGGGGGGCGCGCCGCTGCCGGCTCCGGTGCGCGAAACGTGGGAAGAACGCACCGGATCGCGGCTGGTCGAAGGCTACGGCCTGACCGAAAGCTCGGGTGTCGTCTCGACCAATCCCTATGAGGGCGAGCGCAAGCAGGGCACGATCGGCCAGGTGCTGCCGCACACGCGCGTGCGTCTGCTCGACAAGGAAGACCCTTCCAGGCCTCCGCCCCAAGGCGAGCCGGGCGAACTCGTGATCGCCGGTCCGCAGATCATGCAGGGCTACTGGAACCGGCCCGATGCCGCAAAGGACGCCTTTGCCGATTTCGACGGAACCCGCTGGTTGCGCACCGGCGACGTTGCCCAGATCGACGCCGATGGTTTCATCGCCATCGTCGACCGCATCAAGGACATGATCGCGGTGGGCGGGTTCAAGGTTTTCCCGAGCCAGGTCGAAGCCGTGCTGGTGGAACATCCCGCGGTCAAGGAAGCGCTCGTGCTCGGTATGCCCGACGCCTATCTCGGCGAGATGCCGCGCGCGTGGGTGACGCTCAACGACGACGTACCTCCTGCCACCGGCGAGGAATTGGCCAAGTGGCTCAATGCCCGCGTCGGAAAGCACGAGCGGGTCAGCGGGGTCGAGCTGCGCGCGGAACTGCCCAAGACGATGGTCGGAAAGCTCGACCGCAAGGCGCTGCGGGCGGAGGTCCTGCCGGGCTAGGTTCGGGTATAGTCGCGATACCATCGCACGAAGGCGGGGACCCCTGTCTCGATCGACGTGCCGGGGCGATAGCCGGTCGCATCGGTCAGCGCATCGATGTCGGCATAGGTCTTGTGGACGTCGCCCGGCTGCATCGGCAGCATTTCGATCGACGCGGTCCGGCCGCACGCATCCTCGAGCAGGCCGATGACTTTCATCAGGTGTTCGGAGCGGTTGTTGCCGATATTGTAGAGCGCGTGCGGGGCGCGGCTGCCACCGGCCTTCTCGCCGCCGTCGTCCTCGGGAGGGAGATCGAGGCAGGCGAGCACTCCGCCGACGATATCGTCGATGAAGGTGAAGTCGCGGTACATGTCGCCTTCGTTGAACACCGGCAGCGGTTCGCCGGCGAGCAGGCGCCGGGTGAAGTTCCACAGCATCATGTCAGGGCGTCCCCACGGTCCATAGACGGTGAAGAACCGCAGGCCGGTGAGCGGGATCCTGTAAAGGTGAGCGTACGATTCGCTCATCAGTTCGTCGGCGCGCTTGGTCGCAGCGTAGAGCGAGACCGGATGATCGCTACGATCCGCGACCGAAAACGGCAGTTTCGCATTGCCGCCGTAGACCGAGCTGGAACTGGCATAGACCATGTGCCGGACCTGCCGCCGACGCGCTACCTCAAGAAGCGCCAGATGACCCACCAGGTTGGACCGGGCATAAGCCATCGGGTGATCGATTGAATAGCGCACCCCGGCTTGCGCGCCGAGATGGACAATCGCGTCGATTTCTTGGTCGGCCAGCGCCTCGCTCAGCGCGGTGTCGTCGGAGAAATCGAGATGGCGGAACTCGAATCGCTGCCCCCCGGCCGCAGCCGCGACGCGCGCAAGGCGGTCATGCTTCAGGCTGACCGGGTAGTAATCGTTGAGGTTGTCGATCCCGAAGACGGCATCCCCGCGCGCGACCAGGGCTTGGCTGACGGCCGCGCCGATGAACCCGGCTGCCCCGGTGACGAGTATCCTCATGCCGCGCGGATTAGGGCCGCGCGGAGCCACTGGCAACGTTCAGCTGGCTCTGCTCAGCCTACTCCGCTCAGCTCGCCAAGGTGAGCTTGGGTTCGCCGTCGTCGAGCGAGGCAGTTGCCGGCTTTGCCGCGCCTGGCGCGGTGGCGGCGGTCCGGCCCGGAACGCGGTGCGCGAAGCGGCCTTCGACCTCGGCGCCCTGCTCGATAGTCAGCGCGTCGTAGTGCACGTCGCCGTTGATCCGCGCGGTGCGCAGCACGACGAGCTCGCGCGCGGTGATCGATCCGCTGACGCTGCCTGCCAGGCGGGCGGTCTCGGCGACGATAGCGCCTTCGACATGGCTGCCTTCGCCCTGCACCAGGCTGGCGCACTTGATGTCGCCCTCGATCCGTCCGTCCACGTGGAGGTCGACCGTCGCTTCGATGTCGCCCCGAATGACGACATCGCTGCCGATGACCGAAAAGGTGGATCCGCCGGCCGAAGGTCTAGCCACGGGGGGGCTGCTCTGGCTGTACTCGTCGGGCTTCTTTGAGAACATGGGGGGCTGCCTCCAGGAATGGGCGCGGGTTCACCGCGCGGTCGTTGATTCGCACCTCGAAGTGAAGGTGCGGACCGGTCGAGCGGCCGGTCGATCCGATCGCGCCGATCACGTCGCCGGCGGCGACTTCCTGTCCCACGCGCGAGGCGAACTTCGACATGTGGGCATAGCGGGTGACCATTCCGTTGCCGTGGGCGATCTCGACCACGTTACCATAGCCGGACTTTTGCCCGACGAAACTGATCCGGCCCTTTGCGGCGGCATAGATCGGCGCCCCGGTGGGACCGCTGAAATCGATCCCGGCGTGCATCGCAGTGGCGCCGGTGAACGGATCGCGACGGGCGCCGAAGCTGCTGGTCATCGAATTGCGGGCGGGACGATACTGCGGGATGCCCTGCAGGCTGCGATCGAGCGCTTCCATCCGCGCCAGGCTGAGGCCAAGGCGCTCGAACCTGGGATCGAGCGACCCGTCGCTGTCCGAAGCGAGCCGTTCCAGCGGACCACCCATCGCACCCCGGCTGGCCGCCCGCATCATGGCGTTGGGATCGAGCCCAAACTGGCGGATCGCCCGTGCGCTGCGATCGGCGCGCAGATCGGCATAGCGGGTCAGCTTCTCGACGTAGGCAAGCTGGCGCGCTTCGATCGCGGCAAGGGCCGCGGCCTCCGGGATCAGCGCCGAAATCTTGGAAACGGTCTTGGCCGCTTCGCCGGTGGAATCGGTCACCGTGTCGCTGACTTTCACGTCATCGGGCAGCGCCTCGGTCATTTCCTCGAGGAAATCCTGGCGGGCGGCCAGATCGTCGGCCACGGCCTCGATATTCGCGCGATAGGCGCCGACGCGCTCTTCGGACTTGGCGACGGTCGCCTCGCGCTCGAGCAGCGACAGGCGATCGGATGCGGCGCGGTATTGCAGCCAGCCCATGACCGCCAGCGATAGACCCCAGGCGACGAGAGCCGTCACGACGGCGCCCGCGACGAGCATCTGAACCCTGCCTGTGATCTTGATGAAGCGAACCTGTCCCTGCGACCGCATGATCAACTCGCGGTCGGGAAACCAGGTGCGCAGGCGATTCAACCAATCGCCGGCGACTGTGTTCATGTGAGGTCTGACCCCTATGTCCCGTTCTTATCCCGGCAAGGCGGCTACATGCGGGTTTTCCCGGAGTCGAATCGAGTACGCCCGACTCGGGGCGAATCGAGTGAGTCCCGGGACGAAACGTTCACTTTTGCGAAATTTTCGAATCAATTCGGGAACCAGATCGGTGCAAGGGGGTTTGCACCGTCCCTAGTTTTAGTCGCTGGCCGCGGGGCGCGCGGGTGCTAGAGATTGCCGCATGGCAGAAGGTGATACGGCATCGTACGCAACCACGCTGGTGCAGCGGCTCGCCATCGACGGCCGTTCCGCGCAAGGGTCGCTTGCACGGATGGCGTCGTCGGACCGCGCGGGGGCGCTTCTGGCCGCAGCCGATGCCCTGCGCCGCGACGAAAGCGCGATCCTGTCCGCGAACGCCGCGGATGTCGCCGCGGGAGAAGCAGCAGGTCTGAGCGCCGCGATGGTCGACCGGCTGCGGCTCGATCCCGATCGCCTTGCGGGAATCGCCGATGCGGTTGGAGCCGTCGCCAGGCTCGCCGATCCGGCGGGAGAAGTGATTTCGCGCGACGAGCGGCCCAACGGCCTCGTGATGGAACGGGTGCGCATTCCCATAGGCCTCATCGGGATCATCTACGAAAGTCGGCCCAACGTGACGGCGGATGCCGCAGCGCTGTGCGTGCGCGCCGGCAACGCGGTGATCCTGCGCGGCGGCAGCGAAGCGGTCCGTTCGAATGCTGCGATCCACGCGGCGATGGTGCGCGGACTCGAAAGCGCCGGGGTTCCCGCAGCGGCGGTCCAGCTCGTGCCCACGCAAGACCGCGCGGCGGTTGGCGCGATGCTTACGGCCGCGGGCCTGATCGACATGATCGTGCCGCGCGGGGGCAAGAACCTTGTCGCGCGGGTCCAGGCCGATGCGCGGGTGCCGGTGCTCGCGCACCTCGACGGCAACAACCACACCTACGTCCACGCAGCCGCCGATCCGGAAATGGCGTGCCGTATCGCGCTCGACGCGAAGCTGCGCCGCACGGGCATCTGCGGTTCGATGGAGACGTTGCTGCTGGACGCCGCGTTCCCGGATGCGCCAGCCTTGCTCGCAGCCCTGCTCGATGCCGGATGCGAGCTGCGCGGTGATGCGCGCGCGCAGGCGATCGACCCGCGAATCGTGCCTGCCACCAGCGAAGACTGGGATACCGAATACCTCGACGCGATCCTGTCGGTCGCGGTGGTCGATGGGCCGGACGACGCGCTGGCGCACATTGCCGCGCACGGATCACACCACACCGATGCGATCGTGACCTCCGACGCGGGCGTTGCCGAACGATTCCTGCACGAGGTCGATTCGGCGATCGTGATGCACAATGCCTCGTCGCAATTCGCCGACGGTGGTGAGTTCGGGCTGGGGGCGGAGATCGGCATAGCCACCGGACGGCTCCATGCGCGCGGGCCCGTCGCGCTCGAGGGGCTGACGACCTACAAGTGGCTCGTGCACGGAGCAGGGCAAGTCCGCGGTTGATCGGATGGGGATGGATTCGATTTCCTACGCCGGAAAATTGCGGCAAGGTCGTATCGATGGCCAATTGCCTACCGCACTCCCGTTTCGATCCTGGTCACGCCGAGGCGGCGGCTAAGGTGACAACCGATACACGTGCGAAACGCAAACCGCCACGTTTTAGAGTTGTTAAACAATGGCTTGTCGAACACGGGCTCGCCTGGTGCGTTTTCGAAAAGCACCCCCGTTCATTGTGACACACTCCATCCGCAGTCCCCTGTCCTGAGGAATTCTCCATGCGCTACAATCGTCTCGGCTCGACCGGCCTGATCGTCTCGGAATTGTGCCTCGGCGCGATGACCTTCGGAACCGATCCGGGGCGTTTCGCGGAGATCGCGGGGATGGACCAGGACGCGTCGACCGCGATGGTCAAGCAGGCACTCGATGCCGGGATCAACTTCATCGACACGGCCAACGTCTATACCCGCGGCCAGTCCGAACGGTTCGTCGGCCAGGCGCTGAAGGACCTCGGCGTGCCGCGGTCGGACGTCGTGATCGCGACCAAGGCGATGGGCGCGATGGGCGAAGGACCCAACGATGCGGGCGTCAGCCGCTATCACCTGATGCACCAGATCGATGCCAGCCTCGACCGGCTGGGCCTCGATCACGTCGATCTCTACCAAATCCACGGCTGGGATTCGCAGACCCCGATGGACGAGGCCTTGCGCGCGCTCGACGATATCGTCCGCTCGGGCCGCGCGCGCTACATCGGCGTGTCGAACTGGGCCGCCTGGCAAATCATGAAGGCGCTGGGCACCAGCGAGCGGCTGGGGCTGGAAAAGTTCGCCTCGCTGCAGGCTTACTACACCATCGCCGGGCGCGATCTCGAGCGCGAGGTCGTGCCGATGCTGCTGAGCGAAGGGGTCGGCCTGATGGTCTGGTCGCCGCTCGCCGGCGGGCTCCTGTCAGGTAAGTACACCCGCGGCGACGACGGCCGCAGCGCGGGCGAAGGGCGGCGCGCCGCTTTCGATTTCCCGCCGGTCGAGATGGACCGCGCCTACTCGCTTGTCGACGCGATGAAGGCGATGGCCGACGCCAAGGGCGCAAGCGTCGCGCAGATCGCGCTCGCGTGGCTGTTGTACCAGCCCGCGGTATCGACGGTGATCGTCGGCGCGAAGCGGGCCGATCAACTGACCGACAACATCGGCGCCTGCGAGGTCGAGTTCACCCAGGGCGAGTGGGACGAGCTTGACAAGCTCAGCCGCTTGCCGCGCGAGTACCCCGGCTGGATGCTGGGCTTTCAGGGCGGATACCGGGGCGAGAAGGTGTCTCCCCGGCGCAATCCGAAATAGCGGATGCTGGCCACCGGCCTCCTGGGGGGCAGTTTCAACCCGGCGCACCGCGGCCACCGACAGATCAGCCTCGCCGCGATCGACCGGCTGGGACTGGGCGAAGTGTGGTGGCTGGTATCGCCGGGCAACCCGCTCAAGCCTGCCGAAGGCATGGCGTCGCTCTCCGCACGCGTTTCTTCGGCGCGTGAGGCTGCACGGCGCAGTCCGATTCGCGTCACCGCGATCGAGCGCCAGCTGGGCACCCGGTTCACGGTCGATACCCTGCGCGCCCTCGTTCGGCGCTACCCGCGGCGGCGCTTCGTGTGGATCATGGGCGCGGACAACCTGGCGCAGTTCCATCTCTGGAAGGACTGGCGGGCGATCGCACGCACTGTGCCGATCGCGGTGTTTGCGCGGCCCGGTTACGAGGCGAAGGCGATGGCGAGTCCGGCGATGGCCTGGCTCCGCCGCTACCGCGCCGCACCCTCGGCGCTCTCGGAGAGGCGCGCGCAGTCGCTGCCGCTCATCGTCTGGCTGCGCTTCGATCCCGACCCGATCTCAGCCACCGCGCTGCGCCGTGAAGACCCCCGCTGGGCCGACCGCTACGCCTCGCTAGCTGTGCGCGACGGGGTGACGGGCAAGGCTATCGGGTAAGCAGCGGGCGCCACCAGTCTTCATTGGCGAGGTACCACGCCAGGGTCTGCGCAAGGCCTTCCTCGAACGACAACCGTGGCACATAGTCAAGTTCGCTGCGCGCCTTGGTCTCGTCGATCGCATAGCGTCGATCGTGTCCCGCGCGGTCGGTGACGAATGTCTTCAGCGTTTCGGTCGGCACGCCCCGCGCCGCGGGTGCATCGGGGAACCGGCCTGCGAGGGAGGGGTCGGCGGCAAATGCAACGTCGACGGCCGCACAGATGCGATCGATCACGGCAAGATTGGGCAGTTCTTCGCCGCCGCCGATATTGTAGGCTTCGCCGACCCGTCCCCGCTCGATGACAAGCTCGATCCCCCGGCAATGATCGGACACGTGGAGCCAGTCTCGAACGTTCATGCCGTCGCCATAGATCGGCAACTGCCGGCCGTGCAGACAGTTGATCAGGAACAGCGGGATCAGCTTTTCGGGAAACTGGTAAGGGCCGTAATTGTTCGAGCAATTGCTCGTGGTCACCTGCAGCCCATAGGTGTGATGGTAGGCCCGGACGAGGTGATCTGACGCCGCCTTGGAAGCCGAATAGGGCGAGTTGGGGGCATAGGGCGTGGTCTCGCTGAACGCGGGATCGTTCGGCCCGAGCGAGCCGAAAACCTCGTCGGTGGAAACATGATGGAACCGGTGCGGCTGGCCGCTTCCGCTGTCGAGCCACGCCTTGCGCGCCGCTTTCAGCAAGCTGTGAGTGCCGACGATGTTGGTGTCGATGAAAGCGTCGGGCCCGATGATCGACCGATCGACATGGCTTTCGGCCGCGAAGTGCACGATCGTGTCGATGCGCCGCTCGATCAGCAATTGTTCGACCAAGGCCGTGTCGCCGATGTCGCCGACCACGAGATCGACGCCTGCAACGTGATCGATGCTGGCCCGATTGCCGGCGTAGGTCAGCAGATCGAGAACGACGACTTCATCAGCGGGATGCGCGGTTCGCCAGTGATGAACGAAATTCGCACCGATGAATCCAGCTCCGCCGGTGATGAGGAGATTCGTCAATGGTGGTTCCTTCAATCGAACAGAGGCAAGGCTTGCAGCGACAGTCCGGCGCTATCCTTTGCGGAAAGCACGGGGGCAGCGGAGCCAAGGCGATCGAGCGGCCACTCGATCCCGACCGCGAAATCGTTCCACGCCAGGGTGTGCTCAAGCAAGGGAGCATAGGGTGCGGTGCATTTGTAGAGGAAGTCGGTGCCATCCTCGAGAGTGAGAAAGCCATGAGCGAACCCTTCGGGCACCCACAGCATCAGCTTGTTAGCAGCCGACAATTCGACACCATACCATTGCCCGAATGTGCCGGACGAGCGTCGGAGATCGACGATCACGTCCCACACCGCCCCGATGACGACCCGCACGAGCTTTCCTTGCGATCCTGGATTCTGGAAATGTAGGCCGCGCAGAATGCCCTTGCCTGATCGGGAATGATTGTCCTGCACGAACTGGGTGGGCAGCCCGGCTTCTTTGAATTCCCTCTCGTTGAAGCTTTCTAGAAAGAAGCCGCGGTCGTCACCGAATACTTGCGGTTGAATCAGGACGGCGCCGCCGAGCGGGGTAGGGGTCACTTCCACCGGTCGCCTCGCTCCAGCAGACGCAACAGATATTCGCCGTATCCCGACTTGCGTAGCGGACCCGCGATGCGCTCGAGCTGCGCGTCATCGATGAACCCTTGCCGCCAGGCGAGCTCTTCGGGGCAGCAAATCTTCAAACCCTGCCGCTCCTCGGTAATGCGCACGTAGTTCGCGGCATCGATCAGGGCGCTATGCGTGCCGGTGTCGAGCCAGGCGAAACCCCGCCCCATCAGTTCGACATTGAGCGTTCCCTCCTCGAGATAGCGGCGATTGAGGTCGGTGATCTCGAACTCGCCACGCGCAGACGGTGTGAGGGTCGAGGCGAATTCGGCGGCCTTCCCGTCATAGAAGTAAAGACCGGTGACGGCGTAGTTCGATTTCGGTCTTTCCGGTTTCTCCTCGATGGTCTCTGCGCGCCCCACCGAGTCGAAGGACACCACGCCATAGGCGCGCGCATCGTCCACGTGGTACCCGAAGACCGTCGCCCCTTCTGCTCTCGCCGATGCGGTTTCGAGAAGGTCGGTCAGACCGTGTCCGTAAAAAATGTTGTCGCCCAGCACGAGGGTCGAGGGATCGGATCCAACGAAGCTCGCGCCGATGTGGTAAGCCTGGGCCAGCCCGCCGGGCTCAGATTGTACGGCATAGGAAATCCGCATACCAAGGTCGCTGCCATCTCCGAGCAGAACTTCGAACGCGGCCTGGTCGCTGGGCGTGGTAATGATCAGGACCTCGCGGATCCAGCTCATGATCAGGACCGACAGCGGGTAGTGAATCATCGGCTTGTCGTAGACCGGCATCAGTTGCTTCGAGACAGCCTTGGTCAACGGATAAAGGCGGGTTCCCGACCCCCCTGCCAGAATGATGCCCTTGCGTGCGAAGATGATGCCTGCCCCTTCGGCCAACAGGTTGCTTTGACAGGCGCGCTATTGCAGCGGGAAGTTGATCCGGCAACCGAGTCTGTCGGTTGTCGGTCGAAACCGTTGCGATAGGGGTCAGCGCAGGCTATCATGCGCTATCGGCCCGATTTCTCGTGCCGGTCCGTCCGCGGGAAGCCCGCTTGCGCTGGACGGTCTTGAAACCGAGCGGGTTGACGGAGTGCTTCGGCCCCTCGTGCTGACGCGGACCGATTGTCGATCGTTGCCGGCTCCGTGCCGGACCGCCCGCCCGACGGCTGCAACACTCCTTGACGCATCCACGCAACCGTTTGCCTCCGCGCAGGAAACTTCGCGGCCATGACCGGCGTTGATGCAATCGTGCCGCTCGCATTACCCATACAGGAGCTTGACCCCCGCCTATGCATCAGGCGCAATCCATGCCGGCAACCGCTGGCGCTACCGGAGCCGCGGTGACGCCCTCCGAACCCCAAGCGGAACGCCAGGGCGACCTGCTGCACGCGCTCGTCATGGCACAGCTCGACGACGATCAGGCGCAGGAAGTCGTCTCTATCCCCCTCGCGGGCAAGAGCTCGGTCGCCGACTACATGGTCGTCGCCTCGGGTCGGTCGACCCGCCAGGTGGCCTCGATGGCGCAGAAACTGGCCGAAAAGGTCAAGGCTGCCGGATTCGGCTCGGCCCGCATCGAGGGCCTGCCTGCCGCAGACTGGGTGCTGATCGACGCCGGGGACGTGGTCATCCATCTGTTCCGGCCCGAAGTCCGCACCTTCTACAACCTGGAACGGATGTGGGGCTTCGGCGACGACAAGGTCGCCGGCGGGAGTGCCTGACCGCTTCTTCGCGCCGACGTCACTCCGTTTGCGCTAGGCGATGCTGCTCCATGTCATAGCGCGCGGCAAGATCGCCCGTTCGCCTGAGGCCGACCTCGTCGCCCGCTACGAAAAGCGGCTGACCTGGCCGATCAGGCTGACCGAACTTCCCGAGACCGGGGGCCGCGTGCCCGATGCGCCCGCCCAGTCGCGCACCGTGCTGCTGGACGAGCGGGGCAAAACGCTGTCGTCCGAGGAATTCGCGGCGATCCTTGGGCGGTGGCGCGACGACGGCGTGCGCGAGGCCCGGTTCGTGCTGGGCGCCGCCGACGGGCATTCGGAAGCCGAGCGGTCGGCGGCGGACCTTCTCCTCGCCATGGGAGCGATGACCTGGCCGCACCTGCTCGCGCGGGCTATGCTAATGGAGCAGCTCTACCGGGCTACGACGATCGTAGCAGGCCACCCCTATCATCGCAGCGGTTGATCGGGTTAAACGGACCCCCGTGAATGCCAAACCTCTACTGATCGCTGCGTTCGGCCTCTTCGCTGCCACCGGTGCGGTGGCGCAGCTTGGTGGCGGCTATGCGAGTCCCGCGGAAACCCGCGCCGCGCTCGCGGAAGCGCGTGCCCAGGCCCGTGCGGCGGGCCTGCGAGCCAATCGGCTGGAGGTCGAGGCTCGATCTGCACAGGCGGCGGCCGACAAGACTGCGCGCGAAGCCGCCGCGCTCGCTGCACGCATCCAACAGTCCGAAGCGGGGATTGCCGAGGCGCGCGCGCGGATGGGGATTGCGCAGACCGAACTGGCCACGCTCGAACGGCGACTTGCTGAGCGACGCGTCCCGCTGGTGCGCTTGACCGCCGGCCTGCAGAAGCTCGCCCGTCGTCCGCTCGCCCTGGGAATACTTCGCCCCGGTTCCTTGCGCGAGACGGTGTACCTGCGCGCCCTGCTGGAGACGACATTGCCAGAAGTGCGTCGGCGCACTGCTGCGCTGCGCAGCGAGATGGACCGAGCGCAGTCGGTCGAGGTCGAAGCGCGCTCGGCGTTTGCCGCACTCAGGGAGGGAGAGCGGGAGCTCGCCGAACGGAGAAGCCGGCTCGCCGCGGTCGAGACGCGCCAGCGCCTTGCGCTGCGCGAAGCGGGCGGGGCAGCGGCGCGCGAGGCGGAGCGTGCTCTTGCGATGGCGGAGGAGGCACGCGACCTCGACGGTTTGGTCGCCAGTCTGGACGCGGCAGGCGTCTTGCGGGCCGAGTTGGCAGCACTCCCGGGTCCGTTGCTGCGACCGCAAACGCCCGGCGCGAGCGAAGTCGCCGAATCGGGCCTGCCGCGGCTCGCGAGTGCCGCTCCGCAGGCGCCCCGTTTTCAGTTGCCCGTTGCCGGACGCGTCGTCCGAGGTTTCGGACAGGTGGCGGAAGGCGGCACACGCTCGAAAGGTATTGCGCTCGCGCCGGCTGCGGGAGCGCAGGTCGTCGCTCCGGCGGCAGGGCGGGTTGCCTTCGCCGGGCCGTTTCGCGGGTTCAACCGGATCGTCATCGTCGAACATGCGGGTGGCTTCACCAGCCTAGTGACCGGCCTTGCGCGGGTGGACGTCGATGTCGGGTCCCAGATCGTGAGCGGCGCGCCGCTGGGGGTCGCCGGTGTCGGGCGCCCGAGCGTCGGGTTGGAACTGCGCATTAACGGAGAGCCGGTGAACCCGGTAGACCACTTGCGCTAACGGGTGGGCCGCATCACATCCCGTTAAGGGACCGGCGACGACGCCTCATCTGGCGTTAACGCCCCACGCGCGATACAACTGGCGCAAACGCTATTCGAGGACACGCCATGAAGCTTGCCGCCCTCCTCCGCACCGCCGCGCTCGTCAGCGCAGTGGCGCTCGTGCCCGCGACTACCGCGGGTCTTGCCCAGGTCGACAGCCGCGCAGGGCCGGAGTTCGCCAAGCTGTTCGCGGTCTACCAGCGGATCAAGGCCAGCTATGTCGAGCCGGTTGACGACGACAAGCTGATCAGGGGCGCGATCGACGGGATGCTCGCCAGCCTGGACCCGCATTCTGCCTACCTAGACGGCGGCGATCTGCAGCGGCTCGAAACGATGATCGACGGCAACTACTCCGGTCTCGGCCTGTCGGTCGTGATGGAGGATGGCGCGGTCAAGGTGGTCAGCCCGTTCAAGGGCAGTCCCGCCGACAAGATGGGCATCAAGGCCGGCGACTATATTACGCACCTCGATGGCCAGCTCATTTATGGCGGCGACCTCGACGATGCGGTCGCCAAGATGCGCGGCCCGGCGGGTTCGAGCATCCGCCTGACTATCTTCCGCACGGGCCGCGAGGAACCGTTCGACCTGACCGTCAGCCGCGGCGTGATCGAGTTGGAACCCGTTACGCACGAACTGAAGCCGGGCAACATCGGCTACATTTCGGTCAACGAGTTCAGCCGCGACGTCGGATCGGACGTCTTTTCGGCGTGGCAGGCGATCAAGAAAGAGGCATCCGGGCGGGTGAACGGCTTGGTGCTCGACATGCGGCAGAATCCCGGCGGCTCGCTCGACGAAGCCGTCGCGCTGTCCGACCTGTTCCTCGACAAGGGACAGATCGTGTCGCAGCGCGGCCGCGCACGCGGCGAAACGCTGAGCTACGAGGCCGAGACCGTGTACAAGGGCGACATGGCCAAGGGTGTGCCGATTATTGTGCTGATCGACGCCGGTTCGGCATCCGCGAGCGAGATCGTCGCAGGCGCGCTTCAGGACCAGCGCCGCGCCGTCGTCATGGGCGATCGCAGCTTTGGCAAGGGCAGCGTGCAGACCCTGCTGCCGCTCGGTCGGGAGGCCGCGCTCAAGCTGACCACCGCGCGCTATTTCACGCCCCGCGGACACTCGGTTCAGGAAGGCGGGATCGAACCGGACATCATCGTCCCGCAGTTGAGCGACCCCGATCTCGCCAAACGCGAGAAGTTTCGCCTGCGCGAATCGGACCTGCGCGGGCATCTGGTGAACGAGGCGGCACTCAAGGACGAGGAGCTGACGAAAGACCGCAAGGACGACCCACGCTTCCAGCTGACCGCCGAACAGCTCAAGGCCAAGGGCATCGAGGACTTCCAGCTGACCTACGCGCTCGACACCTTGCGGCGGACCTCGCCGAATGCGATCGCGCGCCGCGACTGATCGTGTCCGGGCCCCGCGAAATGCTTGCCCGGCGGCTCGCGCTCGGGGTGCCAGCACTGCTGCTCGGCGGCGCCTATGTCGGCGAGTACGTTTTCGGACTTTTCCCGTGCGAAATGTGCTGGTGGCAGCGCTATCCGCATTTCGCGGCCGTTGGCCTCGTGCTCCTGTCGACCGTTCTGTCTCCATCGCGCGCCTGGATCGCGCTGGCGGCGCTGGCCATCGTGGTTTCCGGCCTCATCGGCGGTTTTCACGCGGGCGTGGAATACGGCTGGTGGGAAGGTGTGACGGCCTGCAGCACGGTCCAGTTCGAGGGCGGCAACGCGCTCGACGCGATCATGAACGCGCCGCTGATACGGTGCGACCGCGCTCCCTGGACGCTTGCCGGCATCTCGCTCGCGGGGTTTAATTTCCTGCTTTCTACCGCGGCCGGTGTCGCGATCCTCTTGCTGCTGAGACGCGGCCGTGAAGCCTGACACAGCGCGCATGATCCGTGTCGACCAGGCGGGTGAGTATGGCGCGCAGCGAATATATGCAGGCCAGCTGGCCGTGATGGGCGACCGCGCCCCGCATTCGGGCGAGATTGCCGCGATGGCCGAGCAAGAGCGCCGCCACCGCGAGGCGTTCGACGCACTGATGGCTGCGCGCGGCGTACGCCCGACTGCGCTGCAGCCGTTCTGGCACGTGGCGGGCTATGCGCTCGGGGCAGCGACCGCCTTGATGGGACCCCAAGCGGCGATGGCTTGCACAGCGGCGGTCGAGGAAGAGATCGATCGGCACTATTCGGATCAACTCGATGCGCTCGAGGCGGACGGCAGCGATCCCGAACTCGCCGCGATGATCGCCGACTTCCGTGAAGACGAGCGCGAGCACCGCGACGCAGCCCTAGCCGCCGGCGCGGAACGGGCCGTCGCCTATCCGCTACTCGCCGGCGCGATCAGGCTGGGCTGCCGCGTTGCCATCCGGCTGGCGGAGCGGATTTGAGGAACCCTGCCGCAGATCAATGCGCTATGGTCGTGCACTTCATAGGCAGTTCAGCGCCGTTGTGGCCAATTCCATGCCAGTTTTCACGAGGACGAACCCGATGATCCGCCAGATTGTTTTTCCGCTTCTTGCTGCCGCTGCCGTGCTGGCGACCCCCGCTGCGGCCCAGGACCAAGGCGGTGACAAGGTGCGCATGATCATCGTCTATGGCGACGATCCCGCCCCGCAGGCCGAAGGCGACGAAATCCTCGTCGTGGCGCGCATGCCCGAGAACGACCGTTATCGCATTCCTGAGGCGCTGCGGTTCAGCGACGACCCCGAGAACATGGCCTGGGCGCGTCGGGTCGAGAAGCTCGACCTGGTCGGCAGATTCGGCACGATGTCGTGCTCCACCGCCGGTGCGGGCGGGTTCACCGGGTGCACTCAGCAACTAATCGACGCCTTCTACGCCGACCGACGCGAAGGTGCCGACGTGCGCTTTTCCGAGCTGATCGCGGCCGCGCGCGCAGAGCGCCTGTCGACGATCGACGCGGTTTCGGCTGAAGAGCAGGCGCGGGTAGAGGAACTCGAACGTCAATACATGGAGCGGCTCGAGCGTGAGCGCGCCGGTAGGCTTCCCGGCGAAGCCGGTCGAACCACGCCGGGCGATGCTGAGCCGATCATGGTTCCTCCGCAAGGGTGATTTTTCGCGAGGGATAGGCGCGCCTTAACGATTCTTGGTTAATGCGCAGCGCATGACATCCGCGCGCAAGGGCCTCACGTTTTCGGAACGCATCCCGAGGCAAACAAGCTCTTCCCGCTGGTTCACGCGCTCGACGTCGATGCTCGCTTTCGCCAGCCGCGTGTGCATCTCGCGTCAGCGCCGCGGCACGCACGACCAGGTGCTTGCGATCGCGGGTGCCAGGCCGCATCACGATCTCGATCGGATGCAGCCCGACCAGACCTAGACAGGCTGACCGCGAACCTGCTGACCGGCATCGGCCGCGTGCTCGACGAAGAGAAGCCCGGTTGGATGGTCGTCCAGGGTGACACGGCAACCGCGATTGCCGGGGCGCTGGCCGCCCACTATGGCAAGAAACGGGTAGCCCACGTCGAAACGGGTCTCGGGAGCGGGGACATCCATCATCCTTGGCCCGAAGAGGTGAGTCGCAAGATCGTCTGCAGCTTTGTCCGCTCTGCACCTCGCAACGACCGAAATGGCAGTCGCTGCGTTGCGGCGCGAAAACGTCCATCTCGCGACGATCCATGTCACCTGCAAAACCGGTATGGTCGCGTGTACTGGGTGATCGCGCGGATCGAGCGCGAGCCTGCGCTCCCGTCAGGGCTCACCGGGCTCGAAGCACGGTTCGCAGGCAAGCGGATCAACGGCATGACCACCCATCGGCGCGAGAACTTCGGCGAACAGATCGAGGCGATTGCGTCCGCCGTCCGCCGCCTTGCCGCGCTCGACCACGTCGCGGTGATCTTTTCGGTCCACCTCAGCCCGAATGTCCGCGCGGTGATGAACGACCAGCTCGCGGGTCAGGAGAATGTCGCGCTCATCGAGCCACTGGATTACCCGCACTTCGTGCGCCTGCTCCACATCTGCACCCCGATGCTAAGGGACAGCGGCGAGGTGCAGGAAGAGACGCCCGCGCTCGGAAAGCCGGTGTTGGTCATGCGCTAGACCACCGAACGGCCCCAGGGGGTCGAGGCGGGCACCACGAAACTGGTCGGCACTGAAGCCGACCTCATTGTCGCCGAGGGGGAGCAACTTCTCGATGACGCCAAGGCCTACGAAGAGATGGCCCGCGCGCACAACCCGTTCGGCAACGGCAGGGCTAGCGAGCGCATGGTAGCGCTTCATGCGGGATTGTGAGGCTCCAAGCGGCGCAGTCACACGCCGTAATAATCCCTATACCACCCGACGAACCGTTTCACGCCTTCGCGGTAGTCGGTCTTTGGAGCGTATCCGGTCAAGCGCTTAAGCAGGTCGGCGTTTGCCCAGGTGGCGGGCACGTCGCCCTTTTGCATGTCCATGCAGTTGCGGTTTGCGGACATCCCGCATTCCTCCTCGATCGCCTCGACGAAATCGAGCAGGCGGACCTTGTCGCCATTGCCGATGTTGACCACGCGAAACGGGGCCACCGGGCTCAGGCTGTCGCCCGGCTCTATGTCCTCGCGGCTTTCGGGGCGCACCGGCGGCACGTCGATCAGCAGGCGGATGCCTCGAACGAGGTCCGTGACGTAGGTGAAGTCGCGGTACATCTCGCCGTGGTTATAGATGTCAATCGGATCTCCGCTGAGAATACCCTTGGTGAACTTGAACAGCGCCATGTCGGGCCGGCCCCACGGGCCGTAGACCGTGAAGAAGCGGAACATCGTGGTCGGCAGGTTCCACAAATGGGCATAGCTGTGGGCCATCGATTCGTTGGCCTTCTTGGTCGCCGCGTAGAAAGTCATCTGCGTCTCGACCCGTTCGAGTTCATCGAACGGCATGTCCTCGTTGGCGCCGTAGACGCTGCTGGTGCTTGCCATCAGAAGGTGGTCGACAGCCAGCTCGCGTGCGCATTCCATCACGTTGAACGTGCCGACGATGTTCGCGTCGAGATAGGCGCGCGGGTTCTCTAGGCTGTAGCGGACCCCCGCCTGCGCCGCCAGATGGACGATCACGTCGGGCTTCTCGACCAACATCAGCGCGTGGAGGGTGTCGAAGTCCTCCAGCCTGCCGACGTGGCACGAAAACCGCTCGTTCTGCAGCAGCATCTGGTGACGCCGCTCCTTGATCCGGACATCGTAGTAGTCGGTCATCGCATCGTAGCCGACGACCGCGAAGCCCTCGTCGAGCAACAGCTGGGACAAGTGATAGCCGATAAACCCGGCGCTGCCGGTGACGAAAACTTTGGCCATGCGGCCCCCTGTCTTGTTAACCCGGCGCTCGCAAGCGTTTGCGTGTTTCGTCGTGCGCAAAACCGGGCACGAGACAATGAAGGATCGCGATAAGGCGCCCCTCATCACGTGTCTTTGCCAACTCGTCCAGGATCGGCCTGAGCTCGTCCCAGGGAAGCGAGGCTTCGGTCGCCTTGAGAATACGCTGGTGAGCCGTGGCTTCGGGGTTGTCTCCGATCAGCAGCTCCTCGTACATTTTCTCGCCTGGGCGAAGGCCGACCTCGACGATTTCGATATCGCCAGTAGGATTGTTCTCGTCACGGATCGAAAGCCCGGACAGATTGACCATCGATCTCGCGAGGTCACCGATCTTCACCGATTCCCCCATGTCGAGGACGAAGACCTCTCCCCCCCGGGCCAAGCCGGCTGCCTGCAACACCAGCTGAGCCGCTTCCGGGATTGTCATGAAGTATCGCATCACTTCGCGGTGGGTCAGCGTAATCGGACCGCCGGCGACTATCTGCGCGCGAAATAGCGGAACCACCGAGCCACTTGACCCAAGCACGTTCCCGAAACGAACCATCGAAAATATCGTATCGGTATCGGTTGCGGCGAGCGCCTGGATGATCAGCTCCGACGCTCGCTTGCTTGCACCCATGACGTTTGTCGGGCGAACCGCCTTGTCGGTACTGATGAGAATGAAATTCCGGGCTCCGTGGCGACCAGCGCACTCGGCTGCGACCCGCGTACCGATGACGTTGTTGTGGACGCCCTCCACGGGATTGGCCTCCACGAGCGGGACATGCTTGTACGCTGCGGCGTGAAACACAGTTTCGGGAAGATGGCGGGCAAAAATTTCGTCCATCGAAACCGCGTCGGTCACAGAGGCCAGGATAGGAACGATAACGATGCCTTCGTTTCCGCTTTCCTTCGCGTTCGCTCGCAATTCGTTGTCGATCGCATACAGCGCGTACTCCGATCTTTCGACCAGGATCAGCGTGCATGGCCTAGCAGCGAGAATTTGCCGACAGAGGTCGCTGCCGATCGATCCGCCGGCTCCTGTCACCAGCACGCGCTTGTCCGCCAATGTATCCGCGATCAAATCCTCCATGGGCGGCACCGGCTCGCGACCGAGAAGGTCGTCGATGTCGAGCTCGCGCATGTCGCTGATCGAAACCTGGCCGGAAACCAAATCCACGAACGGAGGAAGGACTTGGACGTGCACTTGCAATCGCGACAGGCGGTCGACAATCGTCCGGCGTTCGGCGCGCGAAAGCTCGGGAAGCGACAGGAGGATGTCGGATACGCCGTAGCGCTTAAGCGCGTCTTCCAGCTTCGATGAATGTACCACCGGTACGCCGTCCAAGCGCTGTCCGTCCATCAGTGGGTCGTCGTCCACGTATGCCGCAAGTCGGTAATTGGGTTCGGTATCGAACGAAGACGCCAGACGTTGTCCCGCAGAGCCTGCGCCATAGATCAGCACCGATCGCGGCTCGCCGTCGCTGTGCTTTCGGTTGAGCATGTCGACGAGGAGATAGCGCGCGAGAAGGCGCGAGTTGGTCAAAAGGCCAAAAAAGATGATCGGCTGGATGAAACCGGTCGTTCGCGGAACGTAGTCCAGACCAATCAGGCCGATTATGCATGCGAAGACGACGCTGTAAGCCGCGCTCGCGTGGAGAAGCGTCCGGAACGCCCCGCGACCGGCGTATCGGAAGATTGCCGAATAGACTTTGCTGACGATCATCACCGGCAGCATTACGACGAGGCTGACGATGACGAGTTTCGCTACACCCGTGTTCCAGATCGCCCATGCGCCGACGCGTAAGCCATATGCGAGGACCGACGCGATCGCGCATAGCGTCGCGTCCGAAGCCAAGACGAATGCACGTTTCATCGGCCTCGGCATGGCCGCAATCCGTCCCAGAAACGTGATAAATTTCAGCATCATCTATTGGGGAAGCAGTTCTTTTGCTCGCGCGGCTTTAGGCGGTAGAGTACACGAGAACAAGGGCTTCGTCGGGGCGATCGCCCCGGGATTGAACGCGCTGCCCGGCGACAGTATGGCGCCCCCGCCCCTGCATAAGATCGAACAGCCGTATGTCCGCGTCCCCACCGTCAATCCATGCGCTTAACGTCAGTGAGGACGATCGGAAGGGGCTTTCCGGATGCAGAGTTCTGGTAACCGGGGCAAGCGGATCGCTCGGTCGCCGTCTGGTTCCCTGGTTGGCAGAGCGTAATGCCTACGTGATCGCGACCGCTCGCGATCGGGCGGCGATCGTCGATATGGCGGGCGCGCAAGAAATCTGTGCCGATCGCGAAATCTCCGATCGGCTCGGGCGCAGAGATATCGACGCCGTGGTCGACCTGATCGTGATGAACAGCAACGCTACCGCGCTTTTCGACGAATTCCACGCCGTGAACGTCGAACGCGTGCAAGCGTTGGTCGGGCAAGCCGAGAGTGCAGCGGTCGGTCGGGTCGTCCTCATCACGTCATTCCATTCCGCCGATCCGGATAACGACACCGGGTATGCGGCCAGCAAGCGTGCGCTGGAGAAGTGGGTGGCTGAAACCGCGCCGCAGCCAGTCCGCTTGGTCGTGCTTCCCAAGATCGCGCCTGACGCAAACGGTGCAAGACGCCGAATCTGGCAGTGCCTGGCCGCAGTGAAACCAGCCGCTTTCTTCGAAGCCGCCGCCGCAGCGATCGAGCGAGCCATCCTCTCTGCTGCAACACCCGATGAACCGATTTGGGTCTCCAGCATCGGCCACGACCGGGCCTATCGCCTGGTCTCGAGAGCGATCGACATCGGATTCGCCATCGCCATCTTCGTCGGGCTCGGCTGGGCGATGATACTGCTGGCAGTGGCCATTCGGCTGGAAGGCACAGGCCCAGCGCTGTTTCGCCAACGTCGTGTCGGGCGTCACGAGCGGCCTTTCACGCTTTACAAATTCCGGACGATGGCGGTGGGTACCAACGAGGGGGCAACCCACGAGATCGGCGCCGCCGCGGTGTCCCGCGTGGGGCATTTTCTCCGCCGCACGAAACTCGACGAATTGCCGCAAGCGTGGAACATCCTGCGGGGCGATCTTGCACTGGTGGGACCGCGCCCGTGCCTCTTCGTGCAGGACGAGTTGATCGCACGACGGCGAGCGGCGGGTATCTTTTCACTCACGCCGGGGCTGACCGGGCTAGCTCAGGTCAACGGTATCGACATGAGCGACCCCGCCGAACTGGTGCGGTGGGAAGTGCTCTATTGCCGTATTCGTGGCTTACTGCTGGACGTGCGGATCGTTCTGCAAACCTTCTTGGGTCGCGGCGGCGGAGACCGCGTCGCCACCTGAAGCGGTGGCGATGATCTCTTCGGCCATCGCCGCCATGATTTTTCGCCTGTCGAACTGAGCGACGAATTCGTCCCGGTCGTGCTGGCGCGGCCCGTCCAGCAAACGCGACAGGGCGGACGCCGCGGCTGCGACGTCGCACGGCGGAAATCGCTCAACGCCGGCTACCTGGGAGAGCATCGCGTCCGATCGACCTCGCACTCCCGCCAGAATCGGTCGCCCGGTCGCGGCATATTCGAACATCTTGGAAGGCACCACGCGATCGAAAGCCGGAAGGTCGTTCAGGTGCATGAACAGCACACTGGCGTTCGCATACTCCTCCGTGAGCCGGTCGCGCGACACCGGATTGATAATCGTGACATTGTCGTTTCTGGCTGCAAGCACGGCGCTTTCGAGCTCGGCCCGTCGACCACCGCCACCGATGATCCTGAAATCGACATCTGGGTGGGCCGCTGCCAGGCCGGGGACGATATGGTGGAGCCCCTGTCCTTCGCCGATATTGCCTGCTGCGACCACGACGGGACGGCCGGGTCGCTGCAGCGGCACCGGGTGTTGCCGCCTGAAGTCGAGAAACTGCTGGTCGACGCCGTTGGTATACACGCTCGTGGGCGTGTTGACCGCGATCGGCTCGAAATGTTCGAGGAAAGCGGGCGACACGACATTTATCCGGCTCGCACTGCGGACGGTCCAACGTTCCAGTGCGTTGACGAACGGAACCGCAAACCTGATGGGATGCGCGGCGAATACGTTCTCGATCGTTTCGGAAAAGATGTCGCGGATGTCGAGGTAGAGGGGCACCCTCCAGCGACGTGCGGCGAATGCGCCCAGCGTAGCGGTCAACAGGCGCGACGAAGTGGCGAGGACCAGATCCGGAGTTGAATTTGCGCTCGCGGCGAGTGCTCCACGCGCGAACGATCGGAAACCGTTCGCTTGGTCCACCACGCCGCTTTCATGTTGCGGGATGTGGACGCGTTTCACGTTCAACCGCGGGTCTGCAAAGGACTGCGATTCGGTGATCTCCATACGCGCGTACCGGTTCGGGCTGGTCGTCACGACTTTGATCGAATCGTCTTCTCCCATCCTGTCGAGAAGCGCCTCGACAAGGGCGGATGCGCGAAACGAGCCCGCGCTGAGATCGGGAGGAAAATAATACGTGAAGAAAACAATCTTCATCCGTCGGGATTCCATTTGAATGTCGTTTCGCATCGCGGGTCGCTTCCATCGGCGCGCCAGGCGATCTCGATACGGAGATTGGCAATGCTGCTGCCGAAACGGGGGTGCCACGTGCCGGGAGTGATGGCCATCGGGTGATTGGAATGGCCGATTATCGATGAACCGCAAGGCAAGGCGATCCGAATGGTGCAATCATCGATCCGTTCTGACGAACAATCGGGATGAAGGTGAAAACGCACGATCGCATCCCAGGCACACCCGTGATCACCGCGCACCGTGTCGGTGACGACGAGTTCATTTGCCCCGAGCGCCCAACTTCTTTCGTGCCTCGGACGGCCCTTCAAAAACCGGTAACCGTCGTGACTGCCGACCGCACCGCCAGCGAAAAGGCTATGAAGAGTCGCGCGGGCGCGCCGGCCGACCCTGAAGCCTGACCAGACGTCCGAGCTGTTCTTGCCATCGAGTTCGAGTGTTGAATGCGCGGCCGTCGACCGCTGGCGATGTCGCTCCTGGCAAGTCCCGTAAACCGAGGTGCCTGAGTTGACGATCACGCGCTGCTTACCAACGGACAATTCGAAACTCAGGGTATCGGCATGGGCGTGCCCGGGTTGGTAATCCGGCCCGACGGCCGCGATGTCAGCGATCACCACCGCAGGACCACGCGTGAGCCGGAAATAGCCGCTCGACGATGACCCATCGTACACGCGTGGCCCCGACGGCCGAATACCCACACGCCGCGCGTATTCCTTCAGCGAAGCGAAATCGGCAGCTATTCCAATGGCGCTGTCATTGAAGAAGGCAATCTGCCCATCGGGATGCGTCATCGTAGCCATCCAGCCGAGCATGCGCTCTGCGGCGTCGATGATCATCTCCCCGGCCGATCTCGGGATGCGCCCAGGAAATACGCGGTCGAGCGCGAGGATATCGAGCAGATCGGCAAGGAAGATCGCGTGATACATCGGACTGAGTTCGAAGTTCGCCCCGTCGTCCAGAACTTGCTCGCCCAACTCCCGTTCGAAGATGGCCAGCGCGTTTCCTAACCAACGGTCGGCGGTTGGTCCTGCAAAATAGCAACCGGCAAAAATCTGGGCCTTCAGATTTGCAAACAGATGGTTGCCTAGAATGTGTGTCTCGAGATTGCGGGCAAGCCACTCCGCCTGATCCGCGAGGCTGCGGCGCGCTTCGATATCGAGGTGGCCCGTTGCGAGGTCCCACGTGACCCAGTTCACGATCCGCAGCGATGTCGGGTAGGGGGACCAGCCCACGCCCATGGCAGGCGGATTTTCCGCGATCCACCGGGCAATCAGCGCGCGGTGCCAATCGGTCCTATCGGCGGCCCCCGCCTTGCGTAGATCATCGAAATAATGAAGGTTATACGTCCACAGTGCGCTCTTGCCGAGATCGTTCCATCCGTGCTCGAGCGATCCCTCTTCGCCCAGGAACTCGAAGCGATCTGCGCCGGTCATGAGGGCCGGTAGGGCCGGGCCGGGGATCAGCGGGCCTGCGGCCTCTCTCTGCGCGAGTTGACCGACGGACACGTAACGTGGCTTCATCAACCGGCGCTGGACCTGACGAGCGATCTGCCCGAACCTGAGGTGTCGGATCGTTTGGAAATATCGCGCCGGAGAATGCACGCGGTGACCCTACCGCAACTGGGCGGCTAGATCGATGGTCGTGCGGGAAACTTCGATGAGTTCGTCGAGAGGGATGGGCCAGCCGGCTTCGCCGCGGACCGCCGCCACGAAGCGCGCGGCGCAGGCGGCCTGCCCTTTGTCTTGGCGCAAGGAGGATTTGCTGGCCGACTTTGGCATTCCGAAGCCCTTGAGCTTGCGGAAGTTGTCGAGCTGGAGAACCCCTCCGCCGACGAATACTTCGAGCCGCTCCTTCGGCAAGCCCTTGTTGCCGTTCGCAAAATAATGGACCGTTCCGATCGACCCGTCGGCGAACCTGACCGAAAGCGTGGCTGTATCAGCCACTGCGCCTGCCATTCCCGTGGCCTTCGCTTCCACGATCGGCGCCCCGGCGAGGCATCGCAATAGATCCACGAAGTGGCACGCCTCGCCGATGATGCGGCCTCCGCCGACCTCGGCATCCTGGGTCCAGTGGTCGGGCGGTATCGCGCCAGCGTTGACGGTCATCGTCATTGCCTTGGGCTGGGGAAAACGGGCCAGAATCCCGCGCATCGTCTGCACCAGTGGGGCAAACCGACGATTGAAACCGACCGTCAACAGCGGGGCATCGGGTCGCCCGGCGAAGAACGCCTCGATCGCGTCGAGTTCGTCATAGGTCATCGCCAACGGCTTCTCGACGAAAACGTTCTTCCCGGCCTCCAGCGCCTGCAGGGTCAGGCGGGCGTGGCTGTCGTGACGCGTCGCGATCACCACGCTGTCCGCGGCGCCGTCAGCGATCAACGCATCCGTGTCGCTGCCCGCCTTCGCGAAACCGTGTTTCTCGGCCAGCTGCCGTGCGGACAAACCGCCGCTAGACCCGATCGCATTGAGATTTGCCCCGGCCCGGGCAAACGCCGGTACGAGAACCGCGCTCGCGTAACTTCCGGCGCCGATGACGTTGATGACCCCCGCTCCGACACGATCGATCGAAGGCACAGGCGAACTGGCGACAACCGTTTCGGTCGCCAGCCGGTGTTCGGCCGGGCGGGGATAGGACAGGACGACGCCCAGCGACGGCTCGGCACCGCCGACGATCTCGTAGGCTTCGGCTGCCTGATCAAGATCGAACCCATGGGTCCGCAGCGGTGCGCAATCGATCTTCCCGGCCGCCATCATGTCGAGCACCGCCGCGAAATTGCGCTGTTCGGTCCAACGCACGTAACCAAGCGGATAATCGCGACCTTTGTCCTCGTACTCCGGATCGTAACGCCCCGGACCGTAGGAGCAGGACACCTGGAAGCTGAGTTCCTTTTCAAAGAAGTCGGCTCGCGACAGGTTTAGTCCAGCCACTCCGACCAGGACGATCCGGCCACGCTTGCGGCTCATCCTGGCCGCGTCGGTCATCGGTCCATCGCTCTGCGTGGCGGCAGTAATGAGCACCGCGTCGACGCCATTGCCGCGGCTGAAGGACAGCGCCGCCGACACCGAATCGCTCCCTTCTCCTACCTGCACCGCGTCGGCACCGAAGCTCCGTGCAAGGGCCACCCGCTCCGGATCGAAGTCGAAACCGATAACGCGGCACCCATTGGCGATGAGGAGCTGCACGGCAAGTTGCCCGATCAGCCCCAGACCGATCACGGCCACGCTTTCTCCCAGCGTCGGTGCGGCCAAGCGGATTCCTTGAAGGGCAATCGCTCCCACGACAGTGAAAACCGCGTCCTCGTCGCTAACCGCGTCGGGGATTTTGGCGCATAGATTGACCGGGACCGCTACCAGTTCGGCGTGTTTTCCGTTGCTCGCCACGCGGTCGCCGATGGTGAAACCGGCGACATCCGCGCCCACAGTATCCACGATACCGACGTTGCAATACCCAGGCGCAAGCGGCTGATCCAGCTTGTTGCGAACGGTCTCTATCGTCGCTGCGATGCCGTCTGTCTTGGCCTTCTCGAGCACCATCCGCACCTTGTCGGGCTGTTGCCGAGCCTTCTGCACGAGGTTGCCGCGCCCGAAGTCCAGCATCATCCGCTCGGTCCCGGCGGATATCAGCGACCGGCTGGTGACGATGCGCAGCTGCCCCCTGCCGCACATCGGCGCCGGCACATCGACGACGTCGATCTTACCGGTCTTGAGGCTTTGGATGACTTGCTTCATGAAAATCCAGTCCGCGGCGCCCTACAGGCTCCAGTAGATCCTGCCTTGGGGCATGGCCTTGGGATCGAGTGCCGATTTCACATCCAGCAGAATCCCCTTCGGCTTGAGCCGCGCGACCAGATCTTCGGTATCTTCCAGATAGTGGCGGTGATTGACCGCCAGAACGAGAATATCGAGATCGTGGAGATCGGCCTCGTCGCTGAGGGTCAGGCCGTACTCGTGCTGCGCTTCATCGCCGTTCGCATGTGGATCGTGGATCAGGGGTTCGACCCCGAATTCGCGGAACTCCGCCACGATATCGGGCACCTTCGAGTTGCGCAGGTCGGGGACGTTTTCCTTGAACGTCAGGCCGAGGATGCCGACTTTCGCGCCGCTTAGCCCGCCGCCCTGCGACAGCAACAGCTTGACGCCCTTGCGAGCCACCTCGCCGCCCATCGAATCGTTTATCCGGCGTCCGGCGAGGATCACTTCGGGTCGGTATCCAAGCCTCTCCGCCGCGCTCGTGAGGTAATAGGGATCAACGCCGATGCAGTGACCCCCGACGAGACCCGGTGAGAACTTCAGGAAGTTCCATTTCGTCCCGGCCGCTTCGAGCACGTCCTGCGTGCGCAAACCCATGCGGTCGAAAATCAGCGCGATTTCGTTCATCAGGGCTATGTTGATGTCGCGCTGGGTGTTCTCGATCACCTTGGCCGCCTCGGCGACCCTGATCGACGGCGCCACATAAAGGCCCGCCTCGATGATCGATCCGTACACTGCCACGACCCGATCGAGCGCCGCCTGAGTGTCGGCGGCGACGATCTTGGTGATCGTCTCCAGCCTGTGCTCCTTGTCGCCCGGGTTGATGCGTTCGGGCGAATAGGCGAGGAAGAAGTCTTCGCCAGCCTTCAAACCCGACCCTTCTTCGAGCAGCGGCCCGCACTCGTCCTCGGTGACGCCGGGATACACGGTGGATTCGAAAACCACGATCGCACCCTTGGTAAGATGGGGGGCGACCAGGCGACAAGCGGATCGCACCGGACCGAGATCGGGGCGGCGCTCCTCGTCGATTGGAGTGGGAACGGTGACGATGAAGAAGGTCCCGTCGGACAGCGCAGCTTCATCGGCAGTTATCTTCAATGAAGACGCCTGAAGGTCCGCATCGGCAATCTCGCCGGTCCAGTCGGTTCCCGAAGTCAAAGATTCGACACGGCGTTTCGACACGTCGAAACCGACGACTCCGTCCTGTTTCCCGGCTAGCGCGACTGCCAGCGGCAGGCCCACATAACCCAGACCCAATACGACAATCTTTTCCGTAGTCGCCATCAAACCCACTCGCTGTCCTGTACTGTGGCGTCGCCCAATCGAGATGACACCGAACCCAATTGCCGGCGATTGCGCAACCGGCGGCCAAGTTCCCTGCAGTGATCCCATGCAAACACGCGTTTCGATGCGGAAAAACCGGTCGTCGTGTCAGCCATGAGGGCAGGGCTGCGCCTCTAACAGATCGGTTTCAAGGCGCAAGTGGCGGCTCGAAGATCCGTCGTGCCACCAGATCGCCGAGCGGCAGCGATGCGGTCAATCCAGGGCTTTCGATGCCGTGAAGGCTGACCAGGCCGGCGATACCGTGATCCGCCGGGCCATCGATGCGGAAGTCCGCTGGCGGCTGGCCAGGGCCGACAAGCTTCGGCCTGATGCCGGCATAATCGGGAACGAGGAGACTTGGATCCACGGCAGGCCAGTAGTCGGCAATGCCTTGGGCGAATTGCTCGGCACGGTGCGGGTCGACGTGGTAGTCGTCGGGATCGGTGATCCATTCGACATCCGGACCGAACCGTACCGCACCCGTCAGGTCGATGGTAGCATGCGTGCCCAGCGACGCCTCCGTAGGGAGTGGATAGACGAGGCGGCGGAATCGGGGCGCGTTGAGTGCCTTGAAATAGACCCCTCGGGCGTAGCGGAGCGTTGGTTTGAACGCATCGCCCAACGGCGCGATCGAGCGGGCGATCGCGTCCGAACGAAGGCCGCCGGCGTTGACGATATGGCCGACAGCGAGCGTGGCCCCGGCATCCATCTCGACGATGAAGCCGTCCGGTCCGCGATCGATTGCCCTGACGTTGGTATTGCGGGCAAACGCTCCGCCCGCGTTCTCGAGATCTCCGAGATAGGAAAGCATCAGTGCGTGGCTGTCGATAATCCCCGTCAGGGGGCTCAACAGGCCGAACTCGGCGGTCACCTCAGGTTCGAGTTTCGCGATCGCCGCGCGATCCAGTGTATCAAGGGGGCCCGCTAAGGAGGCCTTCGCTCGCGCGGCAATCGCTTCCAGCCCCGATTTCCCCGCATCTCCGTTGGCGACGATGATCTTCCCGCACCTTTTGAGCGCAATATCCCGTTCGGCTGCATAGCGATAAAGGGCGTCGCGACCGGCAACGCACATGCGCGCCTTCAACGACCCGGGGGGATAATAGATACCCGCGTGGACGACCTCGCTGTTGCGCGACGAGGTTTCAGTGCCGAACGCGCCATGTCGATCGACAACGACGACCTCCCGGCCCGCCAACGCCAGGGCGCGGGCGGCCGCCAAGCCGACGACACCGGCGCCGATGACCAGGACGTCGAGGTCAGACATGATTGCCGATAAGCGCCTCTGCCTGTTCTTCTGATTCGAGATTAAGGTATACTGGCGCCCCGGTCAGGCTTCGAGAAAACGATCTGGTGGCAACCGAGGCTCGTCGCCTTAATACCTCTCTCGTGGCGAAGGCCAGCCGCTTCAGCATAGTTGACGAGGGCTTCATAAGTCGCGAACTGGAAGGGAAATCCGCCCATCCAATCAATGAGGTCGTGGCTGAAATTCATTCCCCTTCTCTTTTCATAATTAAGTAACGGGCGGATCGCATCCATCGGCCTTAACATCACGGTATATTTTAACACATTCCCAGCATTCAAGATCAATCCCAGGGACCAAGCAAAGATTGTATGTAAGGGTTTTGGTAAAAAGTTGTAAAACCTCTTGATTAGCCACCAAGCTCGCGACTTCCAACCTTGATCGTTGTAAATAGCAATAAATAAAACTCCACCAGGACGTATCATATCGATTGCGTTGCGCAAACCTGTCCACATTTCGCCCGTATGGTGGAGCACCCCCCAGCTATAAACGATGTCGAACTGACCAAGATCCATCAACATGGGTCGATCGAGTGCGGACCCTTCCATGACCTCCCAGTCGCCATCACCAGGAAAGAACCGATCGCGTAGATGGCTTGTGCACCAAACCGAAGCGGGATCGAAATCGAGCGATGTTACATGCGCACCTAATCGTCGGGCTACCAACGAAGATAATCCGCTGCCGGACCCGATGTCGATAAAGCGCATCCCGCTCAACTCATCGAAACTGAGCATCTCGACGAGTGACCGCTCTGCTTCATTGATGCGAGTTTCATTCAAAACATTTAAAAAACTCTTCCAGTTTTGCCCAAACTGGAAACGTTCTTTATTTTCGCGTTGCTCTTCAAAAGATGCTTCCGCCATTCTTCTTCCCTACTTCTAAAACCTGAATTTCCGGCAAGAGGATCCGATGCTAATACGCATCAGAATTCTGAGTGCGCAAACACTTAGTGGGTTAAATTGTGTCGCCTAGCGACTTCTTCAGACTTTGGCGCAAACCACGGAACTCGGCTTGTGAAAAGCCGAATAGCATGTTGCCAATGAGAATCGCGAACATGCCAAGTGCGCAAATGACTGAAGGTGGGGGGCTTGAATCATATGTCTCCGCGCAATACGCGGCCGCTCCTATTGCCAGCGTCGCGGCGATCGTCGCAAAGGGTGGACCAAAGCGCCACGCGATGGGATAGGCCTTTTGCCCAACGGCAGCCGAGGTCGCAGCCATCACCAGCTGACCAGCTAAGGACCCCAAAGCAATTCCTATCACGCCGACGAACTTCGTGAAAACAAACATTCCAGTAACAGCGACGATTAGGAACGACGCAAATCCAATTAAATTGAGATAACTTCTTTTCGAAAGATGTATCCCAATCTCGGAAATCCAGCCGATGGCTTGCGTCGCGACCGCCATCGCCAAGGGGAAGACAAATAGTCCGGCACCTTCATAACGTTTCCCTGCAAGAAGAGCGATTAACGGCTCGGCTGCCGCCGACAGGAAAAGTACCACGAGGCAAATCACCAATGTAAAAAGGCGTAGCACCACGTCATAAGTGGCCCCTGCATCGGGTCGCTTGTAGATGGCGTATGAGAACGGTCCCCATCCCATCTGGAACGCCGAACACGCAAGCGTGGCCAGTGCGGCGATCTTCGCGCCGGCTGCATAAAGCCCCAGATCGTGCTCTCCAAACCCCGATGCCACGACGCTTCGTTCCAGCAGCGGCACGCTGGCACCGATTGCGGCGATCAGGCCGTAAGGCAGGGCGAGCGGGAGTAGTTTGCGGACGTATTCGGTGTCGCGCGGCCAAGTCAGCCACTCGCGAATGAAGAAAAGTCCAAGTAGGACGAACCCGGCGTTAACGGCTACCATGATGGTCATCACGCGCAGCAAGGTAAGTTCGCTCAAATTGCCGAAGCCCACGATCAGAGCCAGATTGGCGAAAGGCGCGCCGAGCGAGATGATGAGGAATTTGGCTCGCCGAAAGCTCCACTTCAGAATGCCTTGGCAGTACGACAGCAGGCCGTTAAGTGGAGCGAACGCGATCAGAAGCAGCAGAATTTTGTTCCAGTCGTCGCCAAACACGCCGCGGATCGCGGGATGAAGCGATAGCGCCAACATCGTTGCTACGGCCAAAAGGCCATTTAACATCATTACCGCTAGCGCCTGTGAGATCATTCTCCGCCGCCGCGATGGGTCTTCGTCTTCGAAGAAGTAACGCGCGACCGCGGAATCCTGCCCGAAAATCATCAACAGGCCGAAAAACATCGCCGCGTATAGGATCAGATCGACCCGGCCGTAGTCCGCGACGCTCAAGGCACGAGTGAGAAACGGAAACAGTATCAGGCTGGACAGCTTTCCGACCGCGGAAGCGATACCGTACAACGCGGTATCCTTGACCAGAAACTTGATCCGCGATGCCAGCCCAAGCCCTGCCGGGTCGGCGCCGGTCATGTTAAACACTTCGGCCGGTCGCCAGGCGTCTGACGGCCGTCGACGATCCCGTCGAAAAGGGCGAGGTATTTGCGCGCGAGTTCGACACCTTGATGGGTATCGTACCACGTGCGTATCGACGGCTTGAGCCGGGTCAAGCTTGCCCGGTCGTGTCGCAGAAGCACGTCGCAGATGTCCTGCGGAGACGAGACGTTGAAGAAGAACGGCAGGGGCCGCTCGGGCGTTTCGTAATCTTCCGGATCGTCGAGCGAATGGAGCATCGGGACGCCCTTGCAGAGAAACTCCCATCCGCAACCGCCCCAAAACATGCCGGCAAATTCGCTGGCACCGAGGTCCACGTAGCGCAGGATCGGCAAGATATCCTTGCGCGCCATGGCCGGCAGCCAAGCGCAATAATCGGAGATACCGAGCTTCTCTATCAGCGCCTTGCTCTCCCCGACGTCACGCCCGTATTCGGTCATCACCAGCAGGGGTTTCGCGTCCGGTCGTGCTTTCACATAACGCGAGAGGCCCTCGAGTAGCCATTGGTTGCGCTTGCCCAGACCGCCCATGAAATGGTCCACGGGCAGGTTCTTCCAAATGTGCGAGACGTGCGAGAATATCGCCAGGTCCGCCGACTTCATCCGATCGATCGCGGATGCGACCTCCGGGCTCGCGCACGCCAGATCGTCGCGTTCGCGGTCGTAGAGCGCGACAAGCGGAAGGGTCGTCGTCTGCAGACCCAGCCGGCGATAGGTATCCATCGAGTGCGCATGCATGTTGGCGGTGAGGATCGTCTCGACGGATCGTTGCAAGGCCCGCTCCATCGCGCGCTTCCGTAACAGCGAATAGCTGGAGGCCAAGAAGCGGGACGTCCGCCACTGGTATTCGATGATGAATTCCACTCCGTCGCCATATGGCGCAAAGACATCGAGGTGGCGGCCCATCCGGTCGAACAGCACCGGCGAGATGCCGTTGCCGTAGTAGACGTCGAACCCCGATAGCGCCGCCTCGACCTTGCCCAATGGCGCAAACAACGAATCGCGCCCTCCATTGGATATCGGCAGCCGGTGTACACTGTCCTTCCAGCGGTCCCAGTCGTGGGTGTCGTTGGGGGGCAGGAAATGGTCAGCCTCGTTGGTATACATGTACAGATGTGCATCGCGTCCAAGGTCGCGCAAATATCGCATCAGCGCAAAATTTGCGTTGTTCATGTTGCCGATCAGGGCGATCCGCTGTGCCGAGCCCGGAGTCATTTGGTTTTCAGTGCCCTAACGCCGCTTCCAGAAGTGGATGCTCGGGAAAGTTCACGAGCACTCCCATGTCCTTCTTCTGAAAGACGACCATGTTGCCGAGGGCGACCGCCGAGGCACCGCCGGTCTTCGCGGCTTCGGACAGGTCGGACAGCGTGCCCGCGCCGCCATGCGCGATAACAGGAATCGTCACGGCTTCGCTCACGGAGCGAACGAGTTCGATGTCGAAGCCGGACCAGGTGCCTTCGCGGTCTATCGACGTCAGCAGGATCTCACCGGCCCCCAACTCTTCGACCTTTCTCGCCCAACTTACGGGATCGACCCCCGTGTTGTCCGAGCCCGACCGCGCGAAGCATGCGTAACGCTCATGCCCGACGCGGCGCACATCCAATGCCGCCACGACGCATTGGGAGCCGAAGGCGCCGGCGATTCCGCCGAGTAGCCCAGGCTGCCTGTGTGCGGCCGTCCCGACGATAATCTTCTCCATGCCCAAGCGCAGGACCTTCTCCGCCTGATCTACGGTCGCGATGCCGCCCCCGTAGGCGACCGGCATGAAGCATTCTTCCGCCACCTCCTCGAGCATGCGGTAGTCGGGCCCACGGCCCTCCACGCTTGCCAGAATATCGACGATAGCCAATTCGTCGACTTCGCATTCGTTGAAGATACGGCACGTATTGGCGGGGTCGCCGACGTATTCGAACCGGCCAAACTGGCGCGTCTTGACCAGCGAACCGTCTCGCACCAGCAGGCAGGGGATCACGCGCGTACGCAACATCTCAGAGCGCTCCGAACGCAGCGAAGAATTCGCGACCGAACCGATGGCTCTTTTCGGGATGAAACTGGGCACCGTAAACATTGCCAGAGGCGATGCCCGCGTCGAACTCGATGCCATACGTGCACTTGATCATCGAAACCTCGGGCCGATCGACGGTGACGAAGTAACTGTGCACGAAATAGAACCGCGTCTCGTCTTCGAAACCGGCGGTCAGGGGCGATGGGGTGGATGCTCGCACGAGGTTCCATCCCATGTGGGGCACCTTGAGCCCGAGATTGCGCGGAAAGCGCCGCGCTTCGGCAGCGATATAACCCAGACCAGGGCGCTCCCCCTCTTCGCTCCCGCGGGTGAGCATTTGCATGCCGAGGCATATGCCGAGGACCGGGGCTTTCCGGTGCAGTGCCATTTCGTCCAGCGGCTCGCGCAGGCCCGAGGTTTCCAGCCTTTCCATCGCGCGGTCGAAGGAGCCCACACCGGGCAAAATTAGCTTCGCGCAGCCGCGCATAGCCGCAGGCGTGTCGACAATCTCGGCATGTATGCCGATCCGCCGGTACATATTGCGCACCGAACCCAAATTACCCACCCCGTAGTCGACGATCCCGATGATCGGTTTGTTTTCCGTCATATCATCGAGCCCCGCCGGTCTGCGGCAACGGAAAGCAATACTTAAGATAGAAACTCATTGGCACCAACTCGGCCTTAGCAAGCGAATAGAAAAGTGGACGCAGCAATTCGAAGCGTCGCTTGTAGCTGGGAAATTCGCGCCAGTTGCGACGCGGGCGCGCCATGATGTCGTCGAACTGGCCACGTGAAAGGCCCATCCGTTTGACGAAGTATGTAACGATGTTCTCCTCGACGTGCGGCGGCAGGTTATATTCGCGCCATGCTTGCTCGCGCGTCGTCGCGCCTTCGCGAGCCAGTGCGGCCAGCGTGTTGTTGCGGCAATCGCGATCAAACTTGCCCGGCAAGTAGACGCTGTGAAGAAACGCGCTCATTCGGTTCTCGAGATGGTGCCCGCCGTAATATTCCCAGTCGAAGTTGGATTGCAGAAAGGCTCGAGCATTCTCTTTCGAATAATCGAGATACCAGAACGGCCGGATTTTCTTGATCCGGCTGAAAACCGTCCAACGCATGAAATTGGCAAATGTCATCAGCGGGTACGTCTTCATCGGCAGTCGCCCATACTGTGCGTGGACCGACTGGATGAACTTACCGTCAAAATAATTGTCGCCGAGCGGCGAGATGCCCTCAGTGACGAATGAATGGCCTTCGAGAATGTATTTGACACCGTGCTGTGCTGCCGCGCGATAGACATATTCAGCCGCGCCCAAATCGGTCGGCGCCTCTAGCTCGGCTAAGTCCGCGAAGAGAAACGAGCGATGGATGTCGTCGATCTCCTTGTTGTGCATTACCTTGGTGGCAAGGTCGATGTCGAGCGCTTTAAGAACCTTGTGAAGGTTTTGCGTCGCGATCGCGCTGTTCCAAGTGTTATCGTAATGGACTGCCAACGGCCGCAGCCCCTGCTCTTTAGCTAGATGCAACATGAACGAAGAATCGGTACCGCCTGAAACGCCTATCACGCAGTCGTAGCGCTTACCGTGCCCGTCACGTTTGATCTGTTCGAATGTGTTCTCAAGCTTCAGCTTGCCGGCGGGCGTTCCGGTGCCGAACATCTCCTTCATGTCGTCGATTAGGTGGCAGTAATTGCAAACGCCTTCGTTATCGAAGCTGATTGAAGGAACACGCTCGTCATAGATGCAGCGGGCGCATATTTGTACATTCGCCTGAAGGCCGTGACTTTGCTCGCTCACGCTGGCGCTCTCATGGTGCGGAAGAACTGCAAAAACTGACGATGCTCGACTGCAAAGTGGCCGGTGACACGCTGGCCGGCAACCACATCCTTTGTGACAACTGCACCTAACGTGATGTGGGCGCCGTCGCCGATAATCAGCCCGTTCGAGACTGTGGCATTGGGCCCCACCCACACATCGTCACCCAGCGTCGTCGAACCGGCAATCATCGCCGCGGCCGCCAGTCGGCAGCGCTGGCCGATCTTCACATTGTGCGCGATGTGCACGAGGTTGTCGGTTGCGCTATCTGCACCGATTTCCGTCGCGCCCCAGAACAGCGAACGGGTGACCGAGGTGTTGGCCTGCAACTCAACCCGATCGCCGATCACCACGCCACCGGCGTGCGGGATCGTGCGCTGGCGACCATCGACCTCGCGCACTTCGAACCCATTACCGCCGATGACAACGCCCGGACCGATAACGCAACAGGCCCCGATGATCGAGTTGCGCTCGATCACTGCCAGTGGGCCAATTACGCTGTCCGGGCCGATTACTACGTCCTCTGGGGCCACGAAGGCGCTGGGATGAACGCTGGCTCCCGGGGCAATGGTGGTCAGTGCATTGCGTCTGTAATCCCCGCGTTCCCAAGCCGCGATGTGATTCCGGAAAACAAACGCCAACGGCGCGGGGCTTACGCACAGTCCCATATGGGCAGGCACCGTTTCGGCCCATTCGGGCAAGCATGCCACCGCAACGACATCGGGATTGGCGATCGCTGCGGCAAGCTGCGCCGCCGTCCCGACCGGTGCGAAAATTCGACGTCCGCGGTCGCCAATCATGCCGAAGCTGTCGAAGTCCACGTCGCGAATGCGCTCCTCGCATGCAACGGTCGTCATCTCGTTGATTTTCATCGTGGGCTCCAAATTGACGCGCAAGTGCTAATCGATTCGAACCGCGACTTCCAATCGCGAAAGCTGGTGACGGCGATCTTAGCGTCGTCGAGGCAGTCAAAGATGCTAGTCAGAAATGTTGCTACGCCCGGGCCCGCGTTGGCATGTCGACGAAGGTCGTCATGTGTTGCGGTGCAGGTCATGGCCTTGATCACCTCATAGTGCGCCGCACCGTCGACATTGAATCCATAATGGACCGGGTGAATATCAAGGATCTTAAGCCCCGGCGTCGTCAGCGTCTCGCGAAAAGCTTGATCCATGACGAAGCGCTTGCCCTGAGCCCAATGGATGTCGTCCTCCCAAAAGACCGGCAAGCGCGTGATTCCCGTCCACATCGGTATTGGAGCGATAGCCGGCAGACCGATGTGACAGGTGTTGCTGTCGTATCGCAGTCCGTGGGCAAACACCCGCGCCGCGAATCGCGAATTATCGTAATAGCCGTGCGACCGGCTGATCGTAGCTTCGGGATAGAGGCCGAGCAGAAACGAAAGTACCTCATCGGCGTCTTTGCCTTGGTCCGATCCGTCGAAGCAGTTAGGATGGATGCCGATGTCAATCGCATCGGCATCGACATAGCTTCGCAGGCGATCGCTTCGGTGAGTGGCGAACAACGTCGGCCTTATCCCGCGCGCGAGCAGGTCGTCGCAAAAGCGTTCGATCAGCGCGTCCGACGCCCAGTCGACATCGCCGGTGACGATGACCTGCGGCTTGCCCAGCGTTGTCGCCTGGCCGTCGCCCCGCAGAACAGGCGTGCAATTGTCATGCTGTCGCATGGCGAAAGCGCCCCGAGAAGGCAGCTTCTTCGACGTGGATCTGGACGATCGACATGTCGGTTGCGGCCACCAAATCGCGAACTTCGCTTTCGCTGAAGCGCCGAGCATTGCTCGGGCTGTACCAATCGAAGTTGGTGGCCAGAGACGTATCCCAGCCGAGCTCCTCGTTCCAGAAACATTTGAGGAAGTTCCAGTAGATGAAGCGCTGGATCGGCATCGTGCCGGCCTTGATGCCGAGCAACGGGATTGCCGGTACATCGATCTCAGCGTCGATCGCGCTCAGTCGCTTGCCGAGCTCGGTCAACTGCTCCGACATCTCCCACAATTGCTCGCTCGAGACCTGTTTGCAGTGGAGCCGGAAGAAATCGTCGAGCAGTTCGCGGGGCAGCGCCTTCTTTGCGTAGAAATAGCACGCAAACTGGCCATTTCGCGGGTCGGTGATGCGCGCGAGCTCGGCGAAAGTGGCGTCGGGATCCTCGGTATGCATGATGACCTGGTCGCAACTCACGTAGTCGACCGAACCGGTCGCCAAGAGCGTGTTGGCGATGTCGCCGCGCAGGAAGTACAGGTTGCTGCGATCGCCGAACAATCGCGCCGCCTGTTGCGCGGCGGCCGAAAAGTCCATCCCGATCACGAGCGCGTGAGGTGCCAGTTCGGCGAACCACGCGGCCTTGTAGCCGAGCCCGCATCCCGCATCCAGGATAACGCGTGCATCAGCCAAGTGCGCGGCGAGAGCCGCCTCATCCGCGAAGCCGTAAAGATCCAGGTACCAGCGGCGCTGGAAGGCGTAGAACTTCTCCAGTTCCTGCGTCGAACCGTACTTCTCCCACTTTTCGGTGAATACCTCGTTGGTCTGCTGCTGGTTGGCCGCTTCCGAACTCTCGACGATCGAGCTAAAATTGCCCGAGCGGTCGATCTCCACGGAAATGACGGCTTGCAGCCGGTCGGCGAATTCATTGGTCATGTGATACGGATCCGATGTGATTGGGGGGCGCCACCTCAGAAGGCCCCTCGGCGTCACCGGTTTGGCGTTCGGCGGAGCGGTCGATGGGACGGGCGGGATTTCCCGCGACGCGCGCACCGCTGGCGACATCCCGATTGACAAAGCTGTTCGCGCCGACGACTGCCCCGTCGCCGATAGTCACGCCCATCGCGACGACGCTGTTGGGCCCTATGTAGCATCTGTTGCCGATGGTGGTCGGCTTACGCACATAATCGGCTGTTCCGCCGCTGACCGCCCAGTCGACGGTATCGTGCGAGTAGATCTGCACCCCTGCCGAAATCGAACAGTTGTCGCCGATCGACAATCCGCCTGATCCGTCGAGCACGGTAAAGGGACCGATCCAGGTGTTCGACCCGACCGAAACCGGTCCAAAGACATGGGCGCTGTCGTAAATCGACGTGCCGCTGCCGAAACCGAGGGCCTCGGCCTTTTCCCACCGATCCACGACGTAATCGCCAAAGGGCAACGTTCGTTCGAAGCGCGAATTCACTTCTGCGCGACGGCCGCTCCAGAACGATTTTAGTTTTTCGAGGAGGTCGATCACAGCGTCCGCTCCATCCATGCATCGACATTGAGCAGCGACCAGATGAACAGTCGGCGGTTTTCCTCTCCGTCGAGATGGCGCTGGACGATCCGCTGCACGGTGGCGCGGTCGAGAAAATCGTAGAGGGGCGAATTCGAGTTGAACAGCTTGCGGCGGACGAACTCGATGCTGTCGCCGCGGAACCAGCTGGCATCGGGGGCGGAGAAGCCCTGCTTCGCTGCGCCGGTGATCTCGGCGGGAATGTAGTTCGCCATGACGTCGCGAAGGATCTGCTTGCCGTCTTTCGTTTTCTGGAAATAAGCCGATTGCTTGTCGGCTGGCTCATTCTCGTCGATCCGGATTACCTCGGCCAGATTGTTGAGCTTCAGTCCGACCGGACACGCCATCGCAAATTCGACGAGATCGTTGTCCATGAACGGAACGCGGCTTTCGAGGCCGTGCGCCATGGACAGCTTGTCTTCCACCACGAAGAGACCGTGCAGGAAGGTCTTGGCCTCGAAATACAGCGAATGGTTGATGAAGTCCTCAGGCCTGTCGAGATCGTTGTCGTGGGTGGCGAACACGCCGCGGAAAATCTGGCGCGGATCTACATCTTTGGCGGCATCGCCGATCGGGGAGAACAGCGCCTCTGTATCCTCGTAAGCGATCAGGCGGTGCCAGAACCCGTAATAATGATCGACGTATTCGTCGAAGCTCTCGCAGTTGACGGCGCGATAGTATCGCCATGGATATCCGCCGAACAATTCGTCGCCGCCCGCGCCCGAAAGCACGACCTTTACGAATTTGCTCGCGAGCTTGGCAGCGTAGAAGTTGGGATAACTCTGACCGACCCGGGGTTCCTCGATCGCCCATGCCAGGTCGGGGAGGCAACGCTCCATGTCGCCCGCCTTGAGAACCATCTCGTAGTGCTCGGTGCGGAACAGCGCGCTCATCGCTTCGGCCTTGGCGCGCTCGTCGAAAGCCAGCTCGAGCCCTGAGGCCGACGAGATGTCGAAACCGCAGGTGAAACTTTTCATGTTGGGAAACTGGCGCGCCCCAAGCGCCGTCAGCGTGCCCGAGTCCATTCCGCCCGAAAGGTATGAACCGAGCTCGACATCGCTCACCAGTTGGCGCGTTACCGCCTGGCGCAGAAGCCGGTCGAGTTCTTCCCTATAGGCCCGTGGATCGACGGGGCCATCGGGCTCGCGAAAGCGATAGTCCCAGTAGGATCGCTGTGTCAGCGACGCGCCCTTGTCGAGCCCGATCGTGGCCACGGTGGCGGGCGGCAGCATCCGCACCTGCTCCAGCAAGGTCCGATCGGTGAAGATGTTCTGGAAGGTGAAGTACTCGACCAGCGCGGACCGATCGAGCGCCGGGCGGGCGGCGGGGTGCGCCATGATCGCCTTCTGTTCGGACCCGAACAGGGATGTGTCTCCGAAATGCGCCCAATAGAGCGGCTTGATTCCGTACCGGTCGCGCGCGAGCGTCAGGGTGCGCGCCGAGCGGTCCCACAGCGCCAGCGCGAACATTCCGTTGAAGCGCGACAGTGCCGCCTCGCCCCAGGCGTGCAGGGCGTTGAGCACCACCTCGCTGTCGGTGTCGGAGCGGAAGGCGTAGCCCATGGCTTCGAGCTCGGTCCGAAGCTCGCGGAAATTGTAGACTTCGCCGTTATAGCTGATGATTAGCCGACCATCGGCCGAGATCATTGGTTGGCGCCCGAGCGGCGAGAGGTCGATGATGGCCAGACGGCGATGTCCCAGGCCGACCGGACCTTCGCACCACTGCCCTTCGCCATCCGGCCCCCTGTGCCGCACCGCCTTGGCCATCGCTTCTACCGCGACAGGCGATGCGGGTTCGCCGTCCAGGTGAAGTACGCCCGCTACCCCGCACATGGTGCCTTGCCTTTAGCTGAAACCGCCATGTCGCGAACTGCGACCGGCATGGAAAAGTGGGATTCTCGCATCATCGCGACCGACCGGGATCACGCCCCGATCGAATGCAACGCCTCGACGACGTAGTCGTAGTCATCGGAGCCCATTCGATTGTGCAGCGGGATGGCCATCGAATTGGCGTCGCTGTCCCGCGCTCCGGGAAACTGATCCGGATGAGTCCCGAAATTCTCGCGATAGTATCCGAGCATATGGACGGCATGGGTGCCCGGACGGGTGGCCACGCCGAGCTCCTTCAGCCGGTCCATCATAGCGTTTCGCGGCATGGGTGCGCGCTCGGGCTCCACATAAGTCACGTAGGATTGCCAGGCGTGGCTGGCCCAGTTCGGCACCTCGGGCGTGCGCAGCCATTCGATGTCGGCCAACTGCTCCGCGAACCAGGCCGCGCGGCGATCGCGTTCGGCAATGAAGCCATCGAGCTTCTTCAGTTGCTCGACACCGACCGCGCCCTGCAGATCGGTCATGCGATAGTTAAAGCCGCACAGGTCGAATTCCGGAAGGATGTAAGGCTTGGGCCCATGATGGCGCTGCTCTTCCGAAATGCTGGCACCGTGATTGCGCAGCCGGTCGGCTATCTCGCCCAGCCGGTCGTCGTTCGTCGTCAGCATGCCGCCCTCGCCGGTCGTGACCGACTTGCGCGGATGGAAGGAAAACGCGCCCATGTGTCCGAGGCCACCGGCCGGAGTGCCCTTGTAGGCGGCGCCCGCGGCGCAAGCAGCGTCTTCGATGACGATGACGTGCTCTGGCAGCGCCGCCTTCACCGCATCCATGTCAGCGACCATCCCGAACAGGTGAACTGGGATGATCGCTTTCGTCCGGTCGGTCACCTTCTCGGCGATCTGTGCGGGATCGATGTTGAAGTCGCTCGTCCGTACGTCGCAGAAGACAGGGGTCGCTCCGCAATGGACGACGACATTGGCGGTCGACACCCAGGTGAACGCAGGCACGATGACCTCGTCGCCCGGCCCGATGCCCGCGGCGACGAGCGCCAGATGCGTGGCGGTGGTGCACGAGGTCGTCGCCAACGCGGTGGAAACCCTGTGCCGCTCAGCGAACATACGTTCGAATTCCGCGACCTTGGGACCCTGGGTCAGCCAGCCGCTCTCCAGAGGTTCAAGGACCGCTCGGCGCTCCTCCTCCCCGATCATGGGCAGTGCGATATGGACGGTACGGGTGGCATTCATGACGCGTGCTTTTTCCTAGGGAGCGTATGGGCTCAAGAACGACTCTTGGCGCGTCGATGTTCAACCGCCTCAATGTGGGTAGCGCGCCAGTCGATCAGGCGGCGCAGGCCCTCGTCGAGATCGATCTGTGCCGTGAAGTCGATTTCTCGCGAAGCTTTGGCGGGGTCGCCGATACGGTTGCGCACGAGCGTCGCCTGGCTGCGCGGAGCATAGTTGACCGTTTGGTTCGACCCGGTGAGGTGCAGCAGCTTCTCGGCGATTTCCTTGAGGCTGGTACGCTTGCCGGTGCCCACGTTGTAGAACTGCGCAGTGGCAGCGGACTTCATCGCTTGCACGTTGGCATAAGCGCAATCCTCGACCGCGACGAAGTCGAACGCTTCGGATCCGTCGCCCATGATCGTCGGACCTTCTCCGCGATCGATCGCATCGAGCATTTTCATGATCACGGCGATGTACGCGCCCTGGTAATCCTGGCGGGGACCGTAGACGTTCATGTAGCGCAGGCCGACGAAATCGAGCCCGTAGCGGTGATGAAACGCCGTCGCCATGGCTTCGCCGGCGATCTTGGTGGCTCCGTAGAAGTTCTTGTTCATGAACGGATGGTCTTCGCCCATCGGCTCGCTCACCGCGTCCCCGTAGACGCTGGCGGACGAGGAATAGACCAGCCGCGAGACGTTCTTGGCGACACATGCCTGGAGGATGTTGAAAGTTCCCTCCACGTTCACCTTGAACGCGCTCTGCGGATACTCGTGGCATTGGAGCAGCCACAGCGCTGCGAAATGGAACACACCGTCCGCGCCCTGGAACGCGCTTTCCAGGATATCCGGCTGGGTGATGTCGCCGCCAATATCGTAGACCCTGACACGCGGATCCTTGAGCGCGTTTTCGAGATTGCCGGTGCTACCCCGGGTGAAATTGTCGTAAATGACGATCTCGCCCACGTCTTCGCGCGTCAGGCGGTCGACCGTATGCGAGCCGATCAACCCCGCGCCGCCGACGACGACGAGCTTTTTGCCGGTGATATCCATTATTGATCCAAAGTCCTCTTGATAGTGGCGATGACCCGCCCCTGATCCTGCATCGACAGGTCGGCGCTCATCGGAAGGCTCATCACCGTCCGGGCGAGTTCGCGTGCATTCGGCGTAGGGCCGCCCTTGGCAAACGACAAGTAGGCAGGCTGCTCGTTGAGCGGGACGGGATAGTGCACGGCAGTTGGAATCCCTTCCGCCGCCAAAGACTCGACCAGCGCCTCTCGATTGCTGACGCGCACGGTGAACTGGCCCCATACGCTCTTGCGGTCGTCCCCTACCTCGATCAGCCGCAGCGCGGGGTCGAGCCCGGCGAGGCCCTCCAGATAGCGCTCCGAGATTTCCCGACGAGCCTCGAGCTCTGCCTCGAACCGCGTCAGCTTGGCGAGAATCACCGCGCACTGCAGGGTGTCCATGCGCCCGCCGACCCCAATACGGGTGTGGACGTAACGCTGGCTCTGCCCATGCACGCGGATCTCACGCATCGCTTGGGCCAGATCGCCATCATCGGTGAAGATCGCCCCGCCGTCGCCGTAGCAACCGATCGGCTTGGACGGAAAGAAGCTCGTCGTGCCGATACGCGAAAGGCCGCAACTTTTCCGCCCCCCCTGTTCGGCTCCGAAGCTTTGCGCGGCATCCTCGATCACGGTTATCCCGTGCCGCCCGGCGACCGCCTCAATCGCGACCATGTCGCTTGGCTGGCCGTAGAGGCTGACGGGAATGATCGCCTTCGTGCGTTCGGTGATCGCCGCCTCGATCAGTCGCTCGTCGATGTTCGCGTCTTCCAGCCTCACATCGACGAAAACCGGCACGGCACCGAGCAGGGCGATCATCTCGCCTGTAGCGACGAAGGTGAACGGCGTAGTGATGACCTCGTCGCCCGGGCCGATCCCCAGCGCCATCATCGCAATCAGCAGGGCTTCCGTACCGCTGGCGCAGCTGATGCATGTGCGCCCGTCGCCGACGAAATCGGCGAGCGCGCGTTCCATCTCGGCCACCTCGGGCCCCATGATGAATTGTCCGTGAGCCAGCACCGCGTCCATCCGGCGGCGAACTTCCGGTTCGATGGCTTCGAACTGGCTCTTCAGGTCTATGAATGGGAGGTTCACGGCGCGATCTCCTCGAGACGATCGCCGTTGAGACGGTATTTCGCTCCCGTGTCCGGGCAGGTCGCTTCCCCTTCACCGCTGGGCGGCAGGTCGAGACGCAGGCCCGCCGCGCTCATCCAACCGATCCGCCGCGCAGGTACGCCGACCATCAGCGCAAAATCCGGCACATCGGCATTCACGACCGCGCCAGCCCCGACGAACGCGTATCGACCGATCGTCGCGCCGCAAACGATCGTGCAATTAGCCCCCAGCGTCGCGCCGCGGCGGACCACGGTATCGCGATATTCGTCCTTGCGGCTGACGTGGCTGCGGGGGTTGTATACGTTCGTGAAGACCATCGACGGGCCGCAGAAGACGTCATCCTCCAGCGTCACGTTGTCGTAGATAGAGACGTTGTTCTGGACTTTCACGTTGTCACCGACGACGACGCGATTGGCGATGAAGACGTTTTGTCCGAACGAACAGCCGCGTCCGATCACGGCACCGGACGACACGTGGCAGAAATGCCATACCCGAGTGCCTTCGCCGATCGACGCGCCCGCGTCGACGATCGCGCTTTCGTGGATTGTCGCAGTCATCGCAGCCGTCAATACTCAAGGGGCAGGGATACGGTGCGCCCATCCCGCGCCGACATATACGTCGCAATCAGCAGCTCGAGCGACTTGAGACCCTCGCGCCCGTCGGTTTCCGCGTCCACGCGTCCGCGCAATGTTGCGATGACATTGTCGTAATACGCGGCGTGCCCGAACCCGTAGACGCTCTCCGTGGCGTAGTTGGCATTGCCAATCTCCGCATCGTAGTCGCGCTCGTCGGCGAAATCCCACAACTGGATCTCGTTGACCGCAACCCCGCCAACGCGAGCCGATCCCTTCTCGCCCAAGATGGTGATCGAACCTTCCAGGTTCTTGGGATAGGTCAGCATGGTCACGTTCATGCTCCCGAGCGCACCTGATCGCCATCGGACGTTGAGTACGCCGGTATCTTCGACCTGGATGTTGCGCTGAAGCGTGGCGGTCATCGCGTTGACGCTCGCCACCGGGCCGATCAGCCAGTCGAGCAAGTCGACGTAATGACTTGCCTGGTTCATGAAGGCGCCGCCATCGATTTCCCACGTTCCGCGCCAGTCGGCACTGTCGTAGTATTCCTGGGGCCTGGTCCAGAAGACATTGACATTTACCATGTAGATGCGCCCGAACCGCTGGTCAGTCACCGCGCGCTTAAGGAGCTGCAGGGTCCGGTTCTTGCGATTTTGCTTGACCACGAACAGCTTGACGCCCGCTTGGTCGCAAGCGCGGACCATCGCCAAGCCATCTTGCCAGCGGGTCGCCATCGGCTTTTCAGTTACCACGTGCCGACCTGCCCGGGCGCACTCGATCGCCTGCCAAGGGTGGAGGCCCGACGGAGTGCACAGGACGACCGTATCGCAGCGCCCGTTCGTCAGCAGCTCGGAGAGGCCGGCATGACCGGTGGCCCCGGTTGCGTCAACCGCGGCAGCCAGCGCCGCCGGATCGATATCGCACACGTCCGTAATCGTCGCGTCTTCGCGATGCGCCTGCAAGGCCTCGATATGCTTGGCTGAAATGCGGCCGCATCCGACCAGGCCAAAAGTAAGCGGTTCCGCTGTCATCGTCTTTCCATGGAATTGGGCGCCCTGATAGCGACGAAGCCCGCAAATTCAAACACCTTGTCGGCGTCTCGGGACTAATGCGCGGGAGTGGGCCGGGCGGACCTCCCGGGGCGCCGCATCGTGGCGCGGTCGGGCAGGGCGAGCAGCGCGTCAACGATCCGTTCGCCGGCGCGGCCATCCCACAATGGCGGAACCGATCCGCGCTTCCATCCGGAATCGAACAGGCGCGAAAGCCACGGCGCGATAACGCCCGGGTCGGTGCCGACCAGTTCGTTGGTCCCGATGGTCACCGTCTCGGGTCGCTCGGTGGTATCGCGCAAGGTCATGCAGGGCACACCCATGACGGTGGCTTCCTCGGTAATCCCGCCGGAATCGGTTATCACGATCCGCGCCCGTTCGACGAGATAGTTGAACTCGAGGTAGGGGAGCGGCTCCACGACGTGGATATTGGTGGGCAGCCTGGCGACACCCGCCAGTGTCTTCGCGGTGCGGGGGTGGACCGGAAACACGACGGGAAGGCCGCGTGCACTCTCTCCGATTTCCCGTAAGGTCCGCGCTAGGCTTTCGACCTGATCGACGTTGGCCGGACGATGCATTGTCACCACGATGAAGCCGTCGTCACTAAGGCCGAGCGTTTCCCAACAATCCGGAGGCGCGAACCGCGACCGATTGGCGAGCAAGGTGTCGATCATGGTATTGCCGACGAAATATATCGCAGCCGCTGGCGCACCGCTCTGGCGCAGCGCCTCGCTCGCGGTCTCGCTCGTCGTGAAGAACCAGTCCGTCACCGCGTCCGTGGCGAGCCGATTGATTTCCTCCGGCATGGTCCAGTCTCCCGACCGGATGCCGCCCTCCACGTGGGCGACAGGAACATGCAGCTTCTGGGCGGTGATAGCGCAAGCCATGGTGGACGTGACGTCGCCGACGACCAGGCAGAGATCGGATTTCCTTTTGAGCAGAATCCGTTCGTACCCGATCATGATCGCCCCGGTCTGTTCGGCCTGGGTGCCCGAGCCGACCTCGAGGTTGTGGTCCGGTTCGGGGATGCTGAGTTGCTCGAAAAAGGAGCCAGACAGGCGGGGGTCGTAGTGTTGCCCCGTGTGGATCAAGCGCCAAGCGATATCGGCGCCCGCGTCGGCACGGGCTCGCATTGCCGCGATGATCGGGGCGATCTTGACGAAATTGGGCCGCGCGCCCACGATTATGTCGATCAGCATTGTCATTTAGCGCGCATTTCTCCGGATTGTCGGTCGGCGGTTTCGGTCGGTGGGAGCGACCGTCCCTACCGCCCCGCCTTGTCATCGTCGAGCAGACCGAAGAGCAGCCCGCAATTCGTGTCGAGATCGTGCCGTGTGGCGACGATCTCCATGCCGCGCAGACCATGCCGGAATGCCATGGACGGGTCGTCGCAGTATCGCTGCATCGCATCGGCCAAGCTCGCCGCATCGCGCGGTTCGACGAGAAAGCCGCTCGCGTCTTCCTCTATGACATCGGGAATGGCCCCGACCGGCGTGGCGATTGCGGCTAGCCCCGAGGCCATCGCTTCGAGAAGGGAGTTGGGCAGACCTTCCGCATAGGACGGGTGAACCAGCACGTCGGCTTGCGCCAGTTGCACCCGCACGCGCTCGGAATCCAGCCACCCCGGGGCGACGACACGGTCGCGGAACGCCGGCTCGTTGGTGGCCGCTTCCGCTTCCCCGAGCAAGTCACCGCCGCCGACGATGGTAAGCCGGAAGTCGGCGTTGCGCGCGGCGAGTACACGTGCCGCTGCGAGCAGTTCGCGGATCCCCTTTTCGGCAATGAGCCAACCGACGTAGACGAAGTGGACCGGCCCGCTTGACCGGGGAGATCGGGGCGAGGTTTCGCCGTGCGGAGGCAGATACCAGTTGGGGACGACCTGCATCCGCTGGTCGGGTACACCGGCACTGCGATAAAAGGGGCGCCACGAATCCCCCTGCAATCCGACTATGTCCGCAGCCCGCAGAAGTCGATCAATGATCGGCCGGATAGCGGAGTGACGCTCATAGAATCCGAGCATGTTGCCATCGACGATGAAGCGGGCCGTGCGCAATCCGGCCGCACGCCCGATAAGTACCATCACCGATCGTTCGAAGAACCCGGCCCCGGCCCCGCCGAAGACGATGGCGCCGGCATAACGGCGCGTCACCGTGCGCCAAGCGAACGTGATGATCCGCAGGACCGCCCGGCCCGTTCGCACGACCGCGCTCGGAGGGGGAAAATTGTTCTGGGAGGTATCGATCCAGTCGATCCGCCTGCCCCGCCGTCGCGCATAGTGGGCCAATCCGATCGAGCGCGTGACGAGGCCCCCGGCCTGCCGTGCCCGCCCTGATGCTGGATCGGGCGCTACCACCAGAACCGGCAACGTCGAATGATGCGAGGCGGGTTCGCCGGGTTTCATACCCGGGTGCTGCCGTTTCGCAACGCCGGACGGGAGTTCTGGGAAAGCCACGCCTGCAACATGAGGATCGCCCATAGTAGCTCGCCGTGATCGGCGCGGCTCGCCAGATGGGCATCCCACAGCGCACCGGTCTTCTTAGCGTCGATCAAGCCGCTGCCGCGTAGTGCATCGTGCGAGAGGTGATCGCCGGCCCAGTCGCGCAGCGAGCCGCGCAACCACGATTGGATGGGGATCGAGAACCCGTGCTTGGGGCGCTCAATGATCTCGCGCGGAACGTAGCGGTAAAGGATTCGCCGAAGCGGCCATTTCGGGACGACCACGCCGTCGACCATTCGGCGCTTGATGTCGGCATGGAGACGCCAGCTCGCGGCGACCACTCGCGCGTCGAGATACGGTGCGCGCGTCTCCAGGCTGACGGCCATCGCCGCCCTGTCCACTTTTACGAGGATGTCGTCGGGCAGATAAGTCCGTTGGTCGCGCGCCATGAGTGTCTCGGCAGGGGCAAGGCCTCCAGGCAGCGGCGCATCGCGGGTCTCCGCCGCGGTCGAGAAAAAGCCCACTGTGTGATCCGTGTACCGGCCGTACATCGTCGCCAGATCCGCCGCGCCCGCCGCCGATCCCGCGCGCACAACCGAGCTGGGAAGGAGAGGGGCCGCGGCCGAGACCGCCGATGCGCCCAGATTGCGCAGGAACGGCGGGAGTGCCTGGATGCGGTTCCAGGCGGCCAGCGCCTTTCCATAACGTGTGTAGCCACCGAACAGCTCGTCCGCACCGTCGCCCGAGAGGGCCACGGTCACGTGACGGCGCGCGAAACCGGCAACGAGGAGCGTCGGGATTTGCGACGAATCGGCGAAGGGCTCGTCATATATGGTTGGAAGGTCGGGAATTACCGACTGGGCGTCTCGCGAGGTGACGAGCATCTCGGCGTGATCCGTGCCCAGATGGTCGGCGACGGCCCGGGCGTGATGGGCCTCGTTATGCTCGCTGTCCTCGAAGCCGATCGAGAAGGTCTTGACTTTGCACGAGCTCGCTCTTTGCATGAGCGCGACCACGAGCGAGCTGTCAACCCCCCCGGACAGAAAGGCACCGAGCGGAACATCGGAGATCATCTGGCTCTCGATGGCGTTCGCGAGGCTTTCGTGCACCAAATTCAGGGCTTCGTCGGGATCCCCGATCCGTTGCCTCGCACCTTCGCGGATCGTTTCGTCCAGAGACCAGAAAACCTGTTCGTCTTCCGTGCCATCGGCGGTCATCCGCACGATCGTGCCCGGCGCTACCTTCCGGATGCCCGACCAGATACTGCGGATTCCCGGTACGCACAGGCGGGCGAAGTATTGTCCGAGACTCGTTTCGTCGATCCGTGCCTCGAACGACGGATGCGGAACGATCGCCTTCAGTTCCGATCCGAAGAGCATGGTTCGCGAGCCTCCATCACCTTGCCAGCCGTAATAGAGGGGCTTCTCCCCCATTCGGTCCCGGGCCAGATGGAGCGCTCCGTCCGATCGATCCCAGCAGGCAAGCGCAAACATCCCGATGCACTTCGCCAGGGTCGATGCGATCCCCCAGGCATCGAAGCCCGCCAGCAGCGTTTCCGTATCGGAGTGACCGCGGAATGACGGGGCGGCACCATTCTGCGCAAGTTCGTCGCGCAAGGCGAGGTGGTTGTAGATCTCACCGTTGAATACCAGGACATAGCGGCCAGAACGCGATGCCATCGGCTGGGCGCCCGCTTCGGACAGTTCGAGCACCGCGAGCCTCCGGTGGCCGAGCGCGACCCCGGCGCGCCCATCGACCCACACGCCCTCGGCATCCGGCCCGCGCTTCGCGATCGCACCGACCATCGGCGCCAGAAGGCGCTGCGCGTGGCCTTCGTCGAACCCGCTCGGCGTCCAGAATCCGGTCAGACCGCACATGCGCGAAGGTCCTCCTGTCCGGTAAGCTCGCGCGGGATGCCTCGACCCGCGATGGAAGCGGCTATCAGGGCTTCGTAGTGGTCGACCATCCGCGCTTCGGCGAACTCGGTTTCGATGATGCTCCGGCCCGCTTTGCCCATGGCTGCACGCGTCTCCGCGTCCAGCTGCGAGAAGCGCGCGACGGTTGCTGCTATCGAACGCGGAGTATGGCTCTCGAACAGGAGGCCGGCCCCCGTTTCCTCGAGCAAGGAAGCGTGATCGGCGATGGACCCCGCGATGACCGGCAGGCCGATCGCCATGGCCTCGCACACTGCGTTCGATGACCCCTCGACACTGGAGGAGTGGAGCAAGACGTCGTGAGCCAGGAGAAAATCGTCGACGTTCTTCTGCGCGCCCAGCCAGGTCCATTGATCCGCGAGGTCGAGGCGCGCGATCGTCGCGCACGTTTCGCGGTATGCGCCGTATTCACCAAGATGGGCGAAAGTTTCGCCCAGCCAAGAGACGGATGCCGTGATGCCGTATTCGTCCCGCAGCAGCGCAAGGGCTTCGGCGACCATCACGCTGTGCTTCTTCGGCATAAGGCTGGAAATGGCGAGGATGCGCAGGTTTTCCGCGACCCGAGGGCGGACCGCAGCAACGTTGGCCGGCAGCGGTATCGCATTCGCGATGCACGTCATTCGTCGTGCGCTGCCGGGGCTCAAGCGCTTCATGCGAATGAGTTGATGTTGGGAATTTGTCGTGATGAAAGTCGCGAGGCGATGCAGGCCGTGTGTCAGCCGCAACAGGAGTGGCAGCCGCGGCTCCGGATACACCGAGCGTTCCGCAGCGATCACGTTGATCGCAGGATCGAGCAGCCGCGCCAGTTCGGCCTTCGCGGCGGGGGAGCGCAGGAAGGCGACGACAGCCTGCGCCCGGCGGTCCTGGTACAGCTTCACCAGAGCGAACACCGGACGAAACGAAAACCGGCTGGGCTTCGGCAGCCTCGCGATCGGTATTCCCGCTGAAGTGATGGCATCGGCGTAATGGTCCTGATCGTTATAGACAGCCACCGCGACGTCATGCCCGCGACGGGCAAGGCCGCACGACAGATATGTGAACTGTCGTTGCGCTCCACCCGATCCGAGGCCGTCGATCAACATGACGATCCGATAGCGGGCACTTCGGCCTTCGGCACGCACGTCGCTAGGCATAGCGCAAACCGAACCAGGCACCGTGGACCAGCAGCATGCCCAGGATTATGGTCGTCAGGACCAGTCTCACCGTACTCCGATCCGCAGGATCGCGCAGGTCGGGCAGCAGCCCGGTGAGGAAGAAAAACGACATGAACGCGGCGAGATGCCGCGTTTCGAGGCTGGTCATCACGATAATCGCGCTCAAGACGACCGGTGTCGCCGATACGAATACGAAAGCGGGGCTGCGCAACCTCGGGTCGCGGGCAATGCGGTAGATGCCGACGAAAACGAAACCGGAAATCGCGTAGAACGTGACGGCATTCAGCGACTTGAAGAAGGGAATGGCGCTGTTGCTGTCCAGCCCGTTCCAAGCCGGGATCGGGAAGTAGAACAGGTAGGGAAGGCCCAGTGCAAGGCGAATATAGAACGGCTGATTGACGATCAGCGAGGTGCCCAGCGAACCGGATCGCGATTCCTGATTGGCCGCCGACGAATACTGGTCCTGACCGGTGAGGAGCATGCGCTGGATCTCGTCTCCGAACACGACGACGGCCAACACGACGAGCGCCGAGCCGAGCAGGGTGGACAGCAGCATGATGAACCGGCTGTCGCCGCGGCCGCGAGAGAAATTGAGCGAGATCATCGCCATAGCGGCAATGATAATGGGGATAAAGAAGAATTCCGCGCGTAGGACCTGCAAAGTTGGCATCATTCCAAGCGTAACCACTACGGCGGCGGTCAGCTTACCCGTCTCGACACGGGCAAGATAGCGGATCCAGAAGTGCGACAGCAACGCGATGGCAAGATAGATCACGCTGTCGCGCAGGTGCACTCCCGCAAGAAGCCAGAGATTGCCCGAAATGCTGATGAAGAGAGTGAGGCGCTGGAACCGGTAATCGTCATGCCCATAGAGTTCTCGCGCGCTGCGTGCGCAGACGACGCTGGCGATCGCGACGATAAGAACGTTCATCGTGATGCCGACATACTGCTCGCGTGGGAAACCCAGCAGAGCGGCAGTGTCGTAGAACCACGACCAAAGAACGACCGCCCCGGATCCTTCGGTTACCGTCCGCAAATCCTGGAGAGAACGGACAGCGCCTGCTCGGCTGGACAGGTCGAAAAACGAATACGCGTCGGATGCGAGCTGGAGAGGGTCGTAGAGCGCGATCGCATAATACGAAGCGATCCCTGCCGCGAGCAGGCCGATCGAGAAGCTGCGAACGAAAATCGTCGAGTCCTGTCGGTCGCCGGACCCTCGCATGGAAAGGAACAGCACGGGCGGCAGCAAGACGACCAGCGCCAAAAGAAGGGGGGCCAGCGACTGGTACAGGGCGACCTGGAGGCCCGCGCCTACCAGGAATGCCAGGAGCGATGCCAGCGAGGCCCGGCGCCCCCTTCCGAGCGTCCGCGACAAAGGCGGCCTTGCGGCGGCGAAATCGACGGTCGCGGTCATTGCGGCATCGTCGATTTCGCCGCCGATGCCGAACCCGAAGCGAGAGCCAGGTCGATCCTCGCGATTTCGAGATCGTCGGTAGGCGTCGTACCCGCGGGGCCGCTATGCCTGAGCCACACCTCCACCCAGACGAAGGGGCAATCGGCCGAAACGACGAAGTTGCTCGATCCTATCGTGGGGGTTTTGGCCGTCCCCAGCGTGGCTTCGCCGCCGTCGCCGGCGCAGCGCATCTTCAATTGGGTGGCGTAATCCTTTAGGATTCGCGGATCGCGGACCTTCATCCCGATCGCATACCGGCCCGGGTTCAAGCGGACCAACTGGCGCCCCACCAGCGTTTCTCTTGACGATTCGGTAGACGTCACCAAGGCCTTGATTGCCGGATCGACCTCCGCATCGTAGCGAACGTCGGAGAAGGTGTTCCAATCGAACGGTACGAACGCGGGTGTGGCGCTGAAATCGGCATTCCGCAATGCGTTGCCTGCAGTCTGCCCACCGGGAGCGAGCTTGCGGAAAAGCTGATACGCCAACGAGTACTGCTGATCGTCTGCCAGGCGGCGAACAAGTTCCGCATCGTTACCCGCAGGATTTCCGTAGCCATCCTTCAGCAAATCCAGGCGCAGCCGGGCGGCATTAGCGAGTGCGGGGCGGCTCCGCGCCACTCTGAGCCAGAACTGTTCGGCCCAGGGCGGCCGGGCTTCCAGCATCGATCGCATGTGGGGGAGAATGGCCTCCTCTCGCATGGCGGTCGTCATCACATCGAGCAGCGTCTCCGAGGCGACGCCGCCGGTTCGCAGCAGCGCGTCGTACCGTTCGAGGATGAAGCCAATCCGGCCGTTCTGGCTGGCGTCCTCGATCAGAGAAAGGTTCGCCAGGAGATTGCGCTGCGACTGCTCTAGCGCGTGGCCGAACAGGTCGCGGGATGCCGTCTTGTCGCCATTCAGATTGCTCGTGAAGGCCAGCAAGCTGATGGCATTGCTGTTCGTCGGTTCTCGCAGGAAAGTTCGCACCGCCGCATTGCGCAGAACCGCGGGGCTTGAACGCTTGCCGCTCTGATCGGGTGAAGCAACATCGTTGAAGACCCCGTTTACATAGGCGTTCCCATCGACGATCGGCAGATCGATTGCACGTTCTGGCAGGCGCTTGGCGAGGATCACCGAAGTCGATGCCAGCGCCGCTGCCGTCGCCAGCCCGATAGCCACCGCGAAGATGGCAAAGAAGCGCAGGCGCATGCTCATGACAGGATCGTCCGGACGACCGACCGATCAGGCCGGCTTGCTTCCGTATTTGAACGGATCGTCGCGATCGCTGCCATAGCCGTATCCATAGCCGTAGCCGTAAGCCGGGCCGCGTTTGTCGACCTTGGTGAGCATCGCACCGAAGATGTGCGCTTGGGCCACCTCGAGGCGGGCGATCGCATCCTTGATGCGGCGGACCTTCGCATTTTCGAATTCGACGGCCATCACCACGCCTTCGACGATACGCGATATGAGCGGCGCGTCGGCCAGCCCCAGGATCGGCGGCCCGTCGACGAGCACGTGGTCGAACCGGCCGTTCAGCTGGCGGACTAGGTCCTTTATGCGGTTGCTGCTGAGCAATTCTAAAGTGCTTGGCGGAGCGGGTCCGGCGACCAAGACCGACACGCGCGAATTCTCCGGCTTCATGATCAGCTGGTCGAGTTCTGCATTGCCGGACAGATAGTTGCTCAACCCGCCTTTGTTTTCGAGACCGTAGAACGTGTGCGCGGTCGGATTCCGCATGTCGGCATCGACGATCAGAACGCTCCGGCCAAGCCGCGCGATGATCTCGGCGAGCGCATGGGCGGACGTGCTCTTGCCCTCGTTGGCGACCGTGCTCGTAAACATGATCGAGCGGGGAATCCCGTGGTCCGTGAGGAACGACAGGTTCGTTGCGATCGAAGAATAGGCTTCTGAAAGGTCGGACTTGCGATCCGCCAAGGCCACCGACACATCGTCCTCGTCCGAGCGGGGAACGAGCCCCAGCAAGGAAATGCCGAGCATGCCTGGCACTTCGGAAGGATCGGAGATGCTCTGATCGACCTGCTCCCGGATGAACACGTAGGAGATCGCAGTCGCCAGGCCGAGAAGAAGGGCCAGCGCCAAATTCAGCTTCAGATCAGGCTTGGACGGTCCTTCGGGAATCTCTGCGGGATCCACGACGGCAACGTTGCTCGTGCCTACGCCGGCTACGCCGATTTCCTTGTAGCGCTGGAGGAGTCCGTCGTAGAGTTCGCGATTGGTATCCACTTCGCGCTGATAGATGTTGTACTGGATCGAGTCCGAGCGCTGGAGGTACAGTCGGTCTTCGAGTGCAGCGACCTGACTGCGCAGGTTTTGCTCGCGCGCGAGCGCCTCGCGGTAAGAGGAGCGCACACCGCTACCGACGCGGCTCTCTTCCCGCTTGATCGCCTCATCGAGCGAAGACATTTGCGATCGCAGAGCCTGCACAGGCGGGTAACCGTCTTCGAACTGGGCGCGAAGCTTCGCGTATTCCGATGCGACTTCCGCGCGTCGTTGCCGCAAACCGGGCAGTGCGACACTCTCGGTGTCGGCGACCGAACTCGCGCCGGCCCCTGCAAGCCGGGCTTCGGCTTGAATACGGTCGGTCGTCGCTTTCGTTAGCGCGGCATTGAGCGCTTCCAAGCTGCTGCTCGCCAGTGTGCGCTGCCCGCTCGTCCGGCCCTCGGAATCGGTCGTCGTCTCGATCGGCAGGATGTTCTTTTCAGCCGCGTAGCGCACCAGGTCACGTTCCGACTGTTCGAGCTTTTCACGCAGCTCTTCCAGCCTCGAAGTCAGGAACTTGCGGGCGTCCGCGGTGGAATCGAACCGCCGCGCGAGCTTGGCTTCAATAAACTGATTGGCCCACGCATTCGCTATGCGAGCCGACATTTCGGGATCGGCACTGGTGTAGCGCAGATCGACCAGAGCAGAGTTTCGCACGGGTTCGACATCCACGTTCCGCATGAGTATGTCGGTTGCGATCTTTTCGCGTTCGGCGCGGCTGAGCGAAGTCTCCACACTGGGATCGACACCGCCCGCGACGAAGAACGCATCGTCCGAAACGAGCTTTTCGGCGCGCACGACCCGCTCTGCCAGCGAGCGCGACTCCAGCAACGAATACTGCGTCTGATAGAATTCGAGGTCCTGCCCGGCCGTATCCGGCTGCAAGCCCTCGACATTGGTCACCCGCTCTTGCTGGCGACTGATCTCGATTCTCGACGAAGCAGTATATTGCGGGGTTGTGAGCAACGTCACCAGCAGCGCAATGAGCAGAGTCAGGGCGAGAATGACGACAATGTCGATGCGGTATTTGTTGGCGGCGTGCCACACGCGTTCGATGGCGGGACTTTCGCCTGCGCCGACTGCGCGGCCCTCGACCACACCGGTCGTCGCACCTGTCGGATTGGCTGCGGGGAACTCTACGATCTGGCTCATGGTTCAGAGTCTTTGCAAGAGCACGACCAAAGGCGATGCCAACAGCGGTGAAAGGTCGCGGAACAGGCGGCGGGCAGCGGAGTCGCCGACGACCACGACATCGTTTGGATACACCTCCGGGTCCTCGTAGTTGCCGAGCCGGATTGCCTTCAGGTCGTAAGCCCCGGCATACCGGACGCCGTCGACTTCGCGAAAAATAAGGACCGATTCGAGCTTGGCGAGGTCCGATGTGCCCTGCGCCAGCGCGATCGTGCGCAAGAGCGTCATTTCGCCGATGACGGGGAACCGGCCCGGATTCTTTACTGCCCCCTCGACCGTCACGACCTGACTCACGGTTTCGATCAGGTTTACAGTCACTTGGGGATCGCGGATGATCCGGCCGCGCAGCCGATCGCTAATTGCATCGGAGATTTCCTGCGGCGTAAGGCCCCCGGCCTCAATCGTTCCCGCGAAGGGAAACGAGAGGCGGCCGCTCGCGTCGATCTGGTATTCCTTATTCTGCAACTGATCGACACCGAACACGTCGATGCGCAGCTTGTCGAAGGGGCCGACCAGATACGGGCGCTCGGCCGCCAGTACGTCCGCTCGCGATGGCGGCGGTAGTGCGCTTTGGTGCACCATATTAAGGGACGGGTCCGTACCTATATCCGGCGTCGAGCACGCACCCGCTAACGCGACGGCGGCGGCGACCAAGCCCCAACGAAGAATATTCAAAACTAAGGTTTCCTTAAATATGCTTGGCGCGTCCACTAGCGTATCGCGTTCGCGTAGTAAACCGCGCGAGTGACCCCTCCATGAACGCCGATAACAGCACAAGTCATTGCGATCGCGTGTTTTTTCCAGCTAAAATGTAGGTCGCGGAGGCCGCGAGCATCATGATTATGGGCGTGCGCAGCGGATAGTCGACTGCGCTGGCGATGGCAGTTAGCACGATGATGGCCACCGCGACGAGACCCTCTGCGTCGAAACGGTTGCCACGCGCGAGCGCGCCCTCTCCTGTCTTTCGGGCGACCCACATCAATCCGGCCAGCAGGAGAAAGGCGGCGGGCAGGCCACCCTCGATGAGGAATTGCAACCAGTCGTTGTGCGCCTGGTTGAAGATCAGGGGGCTCAGGACTTCTGTAGTTTCATAACGGGTGAAGACGCTGGCGAATGCGCCGAAGCCGATCCCTGCGATCCAGTGATCCTGTAGCATCCGCAAAACAAGGCCGACGCGCTCGAAACGCCCGTCTTTCAGCGCACTGTCACCAGCGATCCGCTCGATCGCGGTGCCCTGCTGGAGGTATAGCGTGAAGGCGACCATGGCGGCGACCATCGCCAGCAGCGCCACCGCCCCCAGCCGCCGCACTCGCGGCGACTTTAGCCAGGGGACTTGCGCGGCGTTTGGGACGATGATCCGCACCGCAGCGACGATCGCCAGCGAGGCCAGCACAAGGCCCGCACGCGAGCCGGCCACGAGGACGAGGGCGAGCACGACCATCGCTGCCATGCCGATTACTCCGGCAAACAAGAGCCGCAGCTTCCCCGCGTCGATCAACTTCGCCACGAAGTATGCGATGAGCACGAATTCGATCGCCAGGAGCAGCGAAAGATGGTTGCGATTGGCGAACGGTCCCACGGGGAAACCGAAATTGGTGTAGGCATAGGTGTACAATGGCCCCCGGTCAGGGCCGGCGACCTGCGCCACCGCCCACACGACCGCCAGTCCGCCCATCACCGCCACGGGCATGAGAATTCTAGTGCGCGATGGACCTTCCTGGACTGCGAGAATCAGGATGGTCGCGAGCGGTACCGTCAGCGAAAACAAGGCATTCAGCGTCAGCGACGGCGCTAGCGAAAGGGGCCTGGCTGTCATCGCGAGACCCGCGTCCTGTGCGATGCGCGCGTAGAGCTCGCGCCCCGGCAGTGCCGTCCACCACGAAGGCGGAAGAGGAACCAACTGCACGATCATGAGCAGTGCAAGAAGAAACAGACCCACGAGCGGCACGCGCACCGCACGCAAGTCGCCAGGGCGGGCTACGAGCAGCGCGTATGCAGCGACGAACACGGCAAACGGCCGGAGCAAGACGAGCGATACGATATCCGCACGCGAGCCGCCGCCCAACAAGAACAGGGCTGCGCAGAAGGCACAAAGAACCAAGTAACGAGCGGCAGCACCCGCCGGTCCTCCGCCCAAAGAGGTCGCAACCCGATAGCGCCGGTCGCGATCCCGACGTTGCTTTGTTGATCGTGACATGAGAGTTCAGCTGAATCCGTTTTCCGGCGCCTACGGAATGTCCGGAGCGATTGCAATCGCGGAGCGGCGACGGTCCGTTAGCCTCGACGACAGTGCGTCGGTCAGCGATCAGCCGACTTGCCTCTCGGCGATCGGGGTACTACCGGACCGCTGCCCAGCCGGGACGCGCCCTGTCGTTGCTGGCGTCCGGATCGGTACGCCCCCCGCTCCGACGCATAGCCGGTTTAATTGTAGAGGCTTATAAGCACGATGATCGACCGGTCCGACAATTCTCCAAGCAAGCTGCGCCATACCGGCGGATTCGTCGCGCCACCGGTCCGGCGATCGCATCGTGCCTCCAGAAGCCTTCGCTCATCAGTCTTCGCTTCGCTTCTCGCCGGGCTGGTATCCGCATGCGGCGCTGCGCCACCGGAGCGGCCGCATTGGACGTTCGACCAAAATGGCGTGGTGAGCGATTCGGACAAGCGCGCTGCCCAGCTCCTGTCGCTGAGCAACAACAGCGAACTCGATGTATTAGAGGATCCGCAAAAGCGCGCGACTTCGTGCATCGCTGCGATCGGGTCTCTGGGAGAAAGATTGCGATCGGCTGGCTCGCTCCGTGCCGAACATGAGCGCGCGGTTGGGGTCGCGATCGACATTTATCGTCGCAAGGCGCTGGCAGCCGGGATGGCTCCGGCCGAAGTTTCGCGCGCCGTGGCCGAGAGCCGCGCCGAGGTCGACGACGGGAACCAGCAAGCGCGTATGGCTATGGCGTGTCTGCGCCAGTTGACCTGACAGCGCCTTGATTTTTACGATGGCACGCGCACGTCCCGTGAACACGCCGCGATTCAGGCACGCGGTCGCGATGGGGCCAGTCGTCCGACCATGATCGCGGCGGCGTGCCGGTTGAATCAATCGGGTGTTGCACCCGCAATTGCCTGTCGCCATTGACGGGCGCCCACCCGTTGAAAAGGTTTCGATAAAGGCATGTGTGGCATCGCAGGAACACTCGGCCTCGTGCGGCGCGATGCCCGCCGGGATGCCGCGGTCATGAACGCGGCGCTCGCCCTGCGGGGCCCCGACGACTGCGGCGCGATCGTTGAACCGCCGGTGATGCTCGCGCATCGCCGGCTGGCGATCATCGACGTTTCGGCCAACGGGCACCAGCCGATGACCGACGCCTCGCAACGTTTTGCGATGGTCTACAACGGCGAAATCTACAATCATCGCGAGCTGCGCACCGAGCGGCTGCGCGGCTGCGCGTTTCGCGGAGGCAGCGACAGCGAGACGCTGCTTGAGCTGTTTGCACGCTATGGCACCGATGCGTTTGCCTTGCTCAACGGTATTTTCGCGGTGGCCATCTGGGATCGGAAAGAACAGACCCTCGTGATCGGCCGCGACGGGATGGGCGTGAAACCGCTCTATCTGTGGCGCCCTCCGGGCGGCGGGCTGGGAATCGCTTCGGAATTGAAAGCGCTCCAGGCCCTCGACGGTTTTTCCGCCGAGCTCGATTGCACCGCGGCGGCAGCCTACGTTACGTATCTGTACTCGCCGGGCGAGCGGACGATGTTCCGCACCGTTCGCAAGCATCCGGCCGGCGTATGGACACGCTACGACGCCGCTGGGCGGGAAGCCGGTAGCGGATGTTTCTTCGCGCTCCCTGATTATCGGCCGCGCACGATGTCCGCAGCCGAAGCTGTGTCGACCACGTACCGCGAACTGGGCGATGCCGTGGAACGGCAGATGCTTGCCGATGTCGAGGTCGGCGCTTTCCTGTCGGGTGGACTCGATTCCACCGCCATCGTCCATTTCGCCGAGCGCCATTCGCCCGAGCGCCTGCGCTGTTTCACCATCCGCTACGGCGACGACGGATCCACCCGGGGAGAGATGGTCGCCGACCTGCCCTTCGCTCGCGAAGCGGCCGCGCATCTTGGTGTTGAGCTGCACGAAGTGCCTATCGATCCCGGTCTCGCGCGCGATCTTCCGCTGCTGGTCGATATGCTCGACGAACCGCAGGCGGACCCTGCCGCGCTCGGCAACTTCTTCATTTCCCGGGCGGCCAGCGAACTTGGTCTCAAAATCCTTTTGGGCGGAGCGGGCGGTGACGACATGCTCACCGGGTATCGCCGGCATCTCGTGGCCGCGCACGACGCGAAGATCGGGCTCGTCCCTTCGGCTCTCCGCAGCGGCTTGGCGCGTATGGCACTCCGTATTCCGTCGGATTCGCACATGGTCCGCCGCCTGCGCAAAGCGCTGGTGAGCGGGGTCGGAAGCGCGGACGAAAGGTTGTTGACGGCTTTCGAATGGCTCCCTGCGGAGGCCGCGAGCGACCTGCTGTGCGAACCGGTCGGCGGCGATGCGGTGCGGCAGCCTTTCGCCAGCTATCTCGACGATCTCGAGGCGAACGCCGTCGAGCGGATGCTCCGACTCGAGCAGCGCTTTTTCCTCCGCGATCACAACCTCAACTACACCGACAAGACGGGCATGTCGGCCAGCGTGGAAATCCGCGTACCGTTTCTCGATCTGCAGTTCGTCAAGTTTGCATCGCACTTGCCTACCGAATTCAAGCTGCGCTCGGGCGTGACCAAATGGGCGCTGCGAAAGGCCATGGAGCCGCACCTGCCCCGCAACGTGATCTACCGGCCGAAGACTGGCTTCGGCGTACCGCTACGCTCGTGGCTTGCCGGCCCGATGGGCGAAACGATCGCCGACCTGACATCGCGCGAAACCCTGGATTCGCGCGGGCTGTTCGATGGACGGGCGGTTGCTGCGCTGCGCGACGATCACTTCGCGGGACGGATCGACGCAGCGTATCCGTTGCTGGCTGTGGCGATGATCGAATTGTGGTGCCGTCGTTTCGCAAGTTAGCCTGCGGCCGGGTCAGGCCTCAACCATGAAGCTGGCCACGCCAGAATACATGTCCCCGGCTACTTCCGCGCACGAGCGGCCGCGCCCGGACCGGGGATCGATCACCACGAGGCGATTTCCGCGGACCGCCATCACGTTGCCGAGCGGATTGCGTTGGTCGCCCAGGACGACGCCTTCGCCCTCGCCCTCCTTCGCCGCAAAAGGCAGTTCGATCAGCGCGGCCTCGGCAGAAGACGAACTCGGTGGAAAGGCGACTCGGAAGCGAACCTGAACCGCGTTGCCTACCTTGGTGAAACTGCCCGTTCCGCCCGCGAAGCGAAAGCCGGGACCTTGCGGGGCAAATCGCCCTTCCCGGTAATCGTCGAGAGTGCGGGGATGAACCGATGGGACTGGAGTGTCGGGAAATACAATGCCGCCAGCCGAAAGGCGCGATGCGGCGGCACTCATCGAAGCACCGCCCCTGTCGATACCGCGATAGTGCGTCGCGACGTTCTCGACCATCGGCTCGATTACGGTCAAACCGTAGCAAGCATATCCGAAATCGACGAAAGTGCCCCCGCCGGATCCTCGGTAATAGCCGCCGACGATCGTCGTGCTTTCCGAAGAACTCAGCGTGAGCGCGGTCGCATCCGGCCCGATCTCGAAGAAGCCTCCGGCAATCGTGCATCCGCGCGAATTTCCCCGCCGCGCGACGATGATCCGTTGCGCCGCTTCGTGGTAATTATTATGCAGTGAGCACCCGCGTGCCGCTTCAAGTTCAATCGCGATCATCACCGCCGAAACATCGCAGGACTCGACGCGATTGGAGTTTCCGTTTATCACTATGCCGATTGTGCCCGCCAAGGCTGGCTGGCCGAGCACGCCGACCACCCGGCAACCAACGAACAGGTTGGCATTGACGTTGTCGTTTCCGCAGCGAATCGCGATACTGCGCTGGCCGGAAGTTGGAGCGCCCGGACATGCGACCGACATGCCCTCGAATCGGTTGACCCAGCTGTGGTCGATATCGACCGCTGCCCGTTCGAATTCGCCGATTCCATACTCGCCAGATACTGCAATACCGCTGAAACGTGACTGAACGAAACCGTACAGCTGCATCGCATGACGATATCTGGCGCTCTTTTGTGAAGCAATCAGGATTGGCGCACCCGAAAAATTGAAGTTGTAGACCGATCCGCCTCCTTTTTCCTTTTCACGTCGCGAACCGAGGATGAAGTCTCCCCCTGTACCCACGAGCTGGACGGTTCCGTCGGCATGGAATGTCAGGTTTCGAGTTCCTGTGAGGTCGATCGTGTCGACGTTGTAAGTTCCGCGGGGAAAGACGATCCGAATTTCCTGGTATTCGACCTGGCGCGCCCGTTTGATCGCTGCACGGATCGCGGGCCCGTCGTTGGTGACGCCGTCGCCGAGCGCACCGAAATCGCGGACGGAAAAAGTCAGTGAGTCTCGAAGCATAGTCTGCGGAGCAGCCGGATCGGCGACTGCTGCCGCACCGATTGCCGCCCCGGACAGAATGCCAGCGCCGCTGGCCACCAGCGTTCGCCGGTCAAGCCGGTCATTCACACGGGCGGTCGAGCCCGCCCCGTCGAACGTCTTCATGGTTTTTGATCCCGGTTAACGCGTTTGCCTTGAACCAACCTAATATCCGGCGCGTCCTCCTGCTTCATGCCGACGACGTGATACCCGGCATCGACGTGGTGGACCTCTCCTGTCACGCCGCTCGACAAGTCGGACAACAGGTAGAGGCCAGAGCCGCCGACATCCTCGATCGTCACGTTGCGGCGCAGCGGCGCGTTCAACTCGTTCCACTTGAGGATGTATCGGAAGTCGCCGATCCCGCTGGCCGCCAGCGTCTTGATCGGACCGGCGCTGATGGCGTTCACGCGGATGCCTGCGGGTCCCAGATCGTTGGCGAGGTACCTGACGCTCGTTTCCAGCGCCGCCTTGGCCACGCCCATGACGTTGTAGTGCGGAATCACCTTTTCGGCGCCGTAGTAGCTCAGCGTCAGGATCGAACCGCCCCCGGATCCATCTTCGCGTACCGGCTCCATCATCGCCGCCGCGCGCCGGGCGACGGCGACGAGGCTGTAGGCGCTGATGTTCATCGTCATCAGGAAGTTGTCGAGGCTGGTGTCGAGGTACTTTCCGCGCAGTTCGTTCTTGTCGGAAAAACCGATCGCGTGGACCACGAAGTCGAGCGTGTCCCAGCGACTCTTCAAAGTGTCGAAGGCGGTATCGAGCGCGGCCATGTCCGACACGTCGCAGTCGAAGCAGAAGTCGCTGCCAAGCTGCTCTGCGAGCGGAATGACCCGCTTGCCCAGCGCCTCGCCCTGGTAGGAAAACGCCAGTTCCGCGCCGTGCTCGCGCAGTTTCTGTGCGATGCCCCAGGCCAGCGACTTGTCGTTCGCCAGGCCCATGATAAGGCCGCGCTTGCCCGCCATCAGCTGTGTCATTCGATACCCTCGTTCTGCGCTTTCTGTTCGTCGATGCTCTCGGTCGACCGATGGTCCGCAGCTCGGCGCCGGTCGTCGGCTTGCCCGATGCGGTTCTCGGCCTCCTCGGGCGTTTCCGCGAGCGCCGCGTTGAGCTCGGCTCCGACCACCATCCCTAGTCCGACGAGATAGAAAAAGAAAAGCGCGATCATGATCCCGGCAAGGCTGCCGTAGGTCGCGTCGTAGCTGAAGAAGCTGCGGATCGCGGGCGGCAGCGCGACGGTTACCGCGATCCACCAGACCGTAGTCGCCAGCGCCCCCGGCCACTTGGGATAGCGCCGCTTGCGATAGGCCTTCGGCGTAAGCGTGTAGAACAGAAGATAGAGCGATCCGAACAGGCCGAAGGCGGGGACGATCCGGCTAATCCGTAGTGCGTCGATCGCGTCGCCCAGGCGCGGCAGGTAGGCGTCGATGACCTCCTGCGCGGTCCCGATCAGGACCTGCGCGAGGAGGCTGACCATCAGCAGGACCACCGAACCGAAGATCACCCCCGCCGACCACAGGCGGTACTTCCAGAATGCGTGCGTGGCGGGCGTGCCATAGGCACGGCGCAGGATATCGCGGATCGTCTCGATCAGGCTCGACACCGTCCACAGGCCGACCAGACCGCCAAGCCAAAGCAGCCAGCCGCTGCGCGCTTCGATCACCGAGCGGGCGACCGGCTCGATCACGTTGGCGACGATGGGCGGGAGCGCGTAAAGAACCGCGTTGACCGTCGCGGCGCGATCGGCCTGCTCACCGAACAGCGAAAAGATCGCCGCGCCCAGGATGAAGAACGGGAAGATCGCGATGATCGCCATGTAGGCTAGGTTGCCGGCGTGGATGAAACCGTCGTTGTATGCGCCGATCGCTACGCGTTTGGCGATTTCGAAGAATCGGGTTCCCGGACCGACGCTACTGGCGACCTGCGAACGAAAATCCGCCCGGTGAAGCAGCGCGTCGATGCGTCGATCCTCGGGCGTGAGCTTGTGCACCTCGCGCTCGACGATTTCGGGGACGAGGGGTTCGCTCATGCTATCCCGAACGGGTTGGCGGACGATCGCAGTTTCGATCGGGGCCGCAGGACGATCAAACCCCCAGCTTCGCCCGAGGGTTGCGGGTGTCCTGCCAACCTTCGAGGCGTTTGGCGAGTTCCGCGACGTCTTCCGGCAAATCGATTTCCAGAGTCACGAGCTGGTCGCCCCTGTTGCCGTCCTTCTTGCCGAAACCCTTGCCGGCCAGACGCATGGTCTTGCCGCTGCTGGTTCCCGGCTGGACCGTGAGCATGACCGGCCCATCCACCGTGGGGACCTTGATCTTCGCGCCCGACACCGCCTCGGCCAGCGTGATCGGCAGGTCCAGGCGGACATTGTCGCCCTCGCGCCGGAAGAAAGGGTGCGGGTCGATCGCGATCGTCACGATGCCGTCGCCGGGGCCGCCGGGACCTTGCTGGCCCTTGCCCTTCAGGCGCATCTGCGTTCCGTCCTCGACGCCTGCGGGCAGCTTGAGGTCGATCGTCTTGCCGTCTGCCAGTGTGATGCGCTGATCCTTGCGCGCGGCTGCGTCGACGAACGGGACACGCAGGCGATAGGCGATGTCCGCGCCTTTCTGCGGCGGAGGAGGACGGCGCTGCTGGCCCGTGAAACCGCCTTGGCCGAAACCGCCGCCGCGAGCAGTCCGGGCACCGCCGCCGCCGCCGAACAGACCTTCGAACAGGTCGCCAAGGTCGATCCCGTCGGCCCCGCCGCCCATTCCGCGCAGGTCCTCCGGGCGAAATCCGCCTCCGCCGCCGCCATAACCGCCGCCCCCGAAACCACCGCCGCCGAAACCGCCGAACGGGCTGGCCGGGTTGCCGTCGGCGTCTATTTCGCCCCTGTCGAACTGCGCGCGCTTCGCCGGGTCCGACAGCAGGTCATAGGCGCGGGTAACTTCGGAAAAGCGCTCCGAAGCCTTGGGATTGTCTTTGTTCCGGTCGGGATGCAGTTCCTTGGCCAGCTTGCGATAGGCGGACTTGATATCCTTCTCGCTCGCGCCGCGCGCTACTCCAAGGGTTGCATAGGGATCAGCCATGGCGTGTTAGCTAGGTGACACGCCGCGCGGGCGCAAGGACGCCGCGAGGGGAGCGAAGCTTTCCTACGTCGACGGCTGGGAGTAGGGCCGCGAAATGCCATGCGCCTGCTCCTGCATATGCAATGCCTACGACCGCGGGAGGCGGGCTGATTTACTTTCTCCAGGACAGTGTGACAGCGTGACACGAGTGAGACAAACCGGAAGGCCGGACCAATGAACGACGCACACTCCGCCTTGCCCGATTCGGATCCGATGGATCTGTTCTCGACCTGGTTCGCCGAAGCGTGGGACAGCGAACCGAACGATTCGAACGCCATGGCACTCGCCACCGCGACGCCCGGCGGGGCGCCTTCGGTGCGAATGGTGCTCCTCAAGGAGTTCGGGCCGGAAGGATTCACGTTCTACACCAACGCGCACAGCCGCAAGGGCGGAGAAATCCTCGCCAATCCGCAGGCCGCGCTGCTGTTTCACTGGAAAAGCCTGCGCCGCCAGATCCGCGTCGAGGGGCCGCTAACCGAAGTGAGCGCCGAGCGCGCCGACGCCTATTTCCACAGCCGCGCCTTCGTCAGCCAGGTGGGGTCCGCCGCGTCGGACCAGTCGCGTCCGCTCGACGACCGGACCACGTACATTGCGCGGGTCGAAGCGATCGAGGATGCCTGCAAGGCCGCCGGCGAAGTACCGCGTCCGCCTCACTGGACGGGGTTTACGCTCGATCCGGTGGCGATCGAGTTCTGGCTCGACCGGCCGGGTCGGCTGCACGACCGGCGGCGGTTCGAACGCACGGAAGGCGGCGGCTGGAGCAGCACGCTGCTCTATCCGTGACCGCCGACGACCGCGCCCGGCTGACCCGCAGCGCCGCCTTCGCGTCCATCGCGATGGCGTTGTTTCTGGGTGCGATCAAGGGATGGGCCACCTGGCGGACGGGCTCCACCGCGATGCTCGGCAGTCTTGCTGATACGGCGCTCGACCTCGTCGCGAGCCTTGCCACGCTGTGGGGCGTGTGGTTCGCCGCGCAGCCAGCAGACGCGGAGCACCGCTGGGGTCACGGCAAGGGCGAGGCGCTGGCGGCGATCTTCCAGGTCATGCTGATCGCCATCTCGGCGGCGGCCATCGCATTCCGGGCGACGAGCACCCTGATCGCCGCCGAGCAGCAAACGCAGGCAGCCGATACCGGCATTGCGGTTTCGCTTATCGCGATCGCGGCGACTTTCGCGCTGCTCGCATGGCAGCGACACGTCATTCGTCGGACGGGCAGCCTCGCCATCCGCACCGACAACCTGCACTACGAATCCGATCTCTATCTCAACCTGTCGGTGATCGCTGCGCTGGTGCTGGATCAGTACCTCGGGTTTTCCGCCGCCGATCCGTTGTTCGGGCTGGGGATCGCGGCCTGGCTGCTGCTCGGCGCTTGGCGGGCGGCGAGCGACGCCATCGACCAGTTGCTCGACCGCGAGTGGCCCGAGGAGCGGCGGCTCGCCTTCGTCGCCGCGGCTGCCGAGCATCCCGAGCTGTCGAACCTGCACGACTTGCGCACGCGGACCAGCGGGATGCATGATTTCGTGCAATTCCACGTCGATCTGCCGCCCAGCCTGACCGTGGGGGAGGCGCACGACATCATCCACCGGGTCGAAAACGACCTGCGCGCGCGATTCCCGGGAATCGAAGTGCTGATCCACATCGATCCCGAAGGCCACGTGGACGAACCGGACAACCCGCTGGTCGAGGAAGACCAGTTTGCCAAGCTGGGAGACACCCCATGAAACTGCCGTACTGGCACGTCGATGCGTTCGCGGACCGGCCATTCCGTGGCAACCAGGCTGCGGTCATGCCGCTCGACGCGTGGCTGCCCGACGAAACGCTCCTCGCCATCGCGGAAGAGAACAAGTTCGCGGAAACCGCCTTCGTGGTTCGCGACGAAAGCGGCGCTTCCGACTGGGAGCTGCGCTGGTTCACTCCCGCGATGGAAATCCGCCTGTGCGGTCACGCGACGCTGGCCAGCGGGCACGTCCTGCTGGGCCGGGACGGCGGCGACCGGGTGACGTTTCGGACCCGGCGTGCGGGAAACCTGGAGGTGAAGCGGCACGGCTCCGGCTACGAACTGGCGTTGCCGGCGATAGCGACTCAGCCTGGCGCATGGCCCGAGGCGGTCGCGCTGCTCGGTGCACAGCCGCAGGAAGTGTGGCGTAGCTCGGATCGGTACGGGATCTACCTGTTCGCCAGCGAGGCCGAGGTGCGCGCCCTTTCGCCCGACCTGCGCGGTCTTGGCGCGCTCGGCGACGACCAGTTCATCTGCACGGCACCAGGTGAGCACTTCGACGTGGTCAGCCGGGTGTTCGTGCCGGGCGGCGGAGTGGACGAGGATTCGGTCACCGGATCGGCGCACGCGGCGCTGACCCCGTTCTGGTCCGCCCGCCTGGGCCGCGACAACTTCACCGCGCACCAGGCATCGGCGCGGGGTGGGGACCTGGTTTGCCGGCTCGACGGTGACCGCGCTTGGCTCGGCGGGCCGTGCGTGACGGTGGTCGAGGGGTCCTTCTACCTAGCGGGATAGAGCGCGACGATGTCGGCCAGTTCCTGCACCATCGGCGGGCGTTCGGCGGAATCGGAATGACCGAGGCGTACGACGGTAAGCCGACGGTCGGGTGCGACGAGCACATACTGGCCCATGTGCCCGATCAGGGCGAACAGGCTGCTCGGGCCGCGCTCTGCGAACAGGGGGTCGTTGCCCTCCGGCGGATCGCGGTTGAGCCAGGTCTGCGCGCCATAATGTCCGCTGCGCGGACTCGGCTGGGTCATGAACTCGATCCAGCGGCGAGGGACGACCTGCGTTCCCCGATACGATCCTTTGTTGCGCATGAATTCGCCAAACCGCGCCCAATCGCGCGCGGTGCCATGCATCAGGCTGCCACCGATCAGCGTGCCCGCTCGGTCGAACTCAGGCACCATCGACGTCATGCCCAGCGGGCCGAACATGCGGGTCTGGAGATAGTCCGCGACCGCCTTGCGCCGCGCTTCGGGATCGGTGCTGCGGGTCAGGACGCGGGCCGCGATATCGGCCAGGATCACGGTGGTGTTGCTCGAATACTCGAACTGGCGGCCCGGCTCCGCCTCGAGCGGCTGGCTCTCGGCGAAGGTCGCCATGTCGTCGCGCCCGTCGAGGAAGAGCATTCGCACCTCGCTCGATTCGTACGGCACGTCGCCCGATTCGGTGTGCCTGAGCCCGCTGCGCATCTGGAGCAGCTGGCGCAAGGTGATTTCCCCGCGGGGATCGCCCGGTCGGCGCCAGCGCGGGATCGGTGGCGGGGCATCGAGGGTCAGCCGACCATCGGCCACCAGCAGGCCGATCATCGCCGCCGTCACGGTCTTCGCCATCGACCAGCTCACGAAGCGGGTCTGCGGTCCATATCCGCTCGCATAGCGCTCGGCCGCCACTTCGCCGCCGTGCATCACAACCAGCGCGCGGGTTTCGCCGAGGCCGTCCTTTGTGAACAGCTCATCCACTTCGCGAGCGAGCTGCTCGGTCGGGGCGCCGGGATCGGGCATGACCGCGGCCAGCGCTTCCGCGCTCAGCGGCGGCGGGGGCGCCGGCTGCGACGAGCACGCGGCAAGGGCTGGCAGCAGCGCGAGGGCGGCGATAAGGGGCTTGGTCAAGGGCTGGGGCGAAGGCATCGGCGCGGGCGCAATCGCACGGGAGGAATCGCATTGGCAACGCCAAAGAGTGCGGGAGGTCGCAAGGCCAACCGTCTCGTCTGGATCGGGGGCGCAATCGTCGCGGCACTGGCGCTGTGGCTGGCGTTCGGGGCCACCGCGGTGGGCTACGCGCGGGCGGGCACAGCCTATGGCGCTCGGGTCGCCTGTTCGTGCCGCTTCGTCGCAGGTCGCAGCCTGGAGGACTGCGCCAAGGACAAGGTCGGCGGCATGGAACTTGTCTCGCTATCAGAGGACATCGAGGAAAAGAGCGTGACCGCGCGAATGCTGGTGATCAGCGATACCGCCCGCATGAAACCCGGTTACGGATGCGTGATGGACCCCTGGGAGAACTGAACCGCGGCTTCGGTCGAATCGATCCATCCGCCGCCGACCACGCGCTCGCCGGCATATATGACGGCCGCCTGACCCGGCGCGACGCCAAATTCGGGTGCGGCGAAGCGGATGGTGGTCGCGGCTCCTTCGCCGATGGGACCTTCGAGGACGACCGGGACCGGCTTGGCCAGGCTGCGGACTTTGGCGGTGAGGGGCTCGGCCGGCAGGGGGCCGATGCGGTTCGTATCGATCAGGCGCGCCGCGGCGACCGCGAGCATGGCCTTTGGACCCACCCGCACTTCGGCGGAATCGGCGTCGATGCCCACGACATAGAGCGGTTCCGGCTGTCCGCCGATCTCAAGTCCCCGCCGCTGGCCCACGGTGTAGTGGATCACGCCCTTGTGTGATCCCAACATCTCGCCCGTAGTGGCATGGACGATCCGTCCGGGCCGAGCGCCTTCGGGGCGCAGCTTCGTCACTATGCGCGCGTAATCGCCGTCGGGCACGAAGCAGATGTCCTGGCTGTCTGGCTTGGCCGCGTTACGCAGGCCGGCCGCTTCGGCAAGGCGGCGAACCTCGGACTTCGGCAAGCCGCCTAGCGGGAAACGGAGGAAATCGAGCTGGGCCTCGGTCGTTGCATACAGGAAATAGGACTGGTCCCGAGCCGGATCGACCGCACGGTGAAGCTCGGCACCGGCAACCCCGACGATCCGCCGCACGTAGTGACCGGTCGCCAGACAGTCCGCACCCAGCTCGCGTGCCATGCGCAGCAGGTCGGTGAACTTGGGACCCATGTTGCACCGGATGCAGGGAACCGGAGTGCGACCGGCAAGATAATCGTCGGCGAAGCGATCGATCACATCCTCGCGAAAGGCGCTCTCGTGATCGAACACGTAGTGCGCGATGCCCAGCCTGTCGGCGACCGCGCGGGCATCCCGAATGTCATCTCCGGCGCAGCACGCGCCTTTGCGCCCTGTCGCCGCACCGTAATCGTAAAGCTGGAGGGTGACCCCGATGACCTCGGCCCCGCTCGCGACGGCCAGGGCGGCGACGACCGACGAATCGACCCCGCCCGACATGGCAACGACGATCCGGCTCGCATTCGCGGCGCGCGTCAGGTCGAACAGCGCGGCGGCCGCTTCGGGGGCGAGCAGGGGTGACAAGGCGGCGGTCACGGTCATTTCGGTGGCGGCGCATACACCGGCCGGACGTCGCTGGCCAGTTTCGGCCGACCGACGCACCGGCAACCTCCTAATGCCAAGTGAATTGCGGCTTTACCGGTTCTTGACCGATACGCGCGTATCACCGCGAAATGTTCGAAGCAGCCATCAAGCCTGCAGTCGCCGAAGCCGGCGAATTTTTGCGTCCCCTCGACTGGGGTGAACTCGTCGCAAGATTCGGCGCCACCCGCGACATGCGTGCGCTTGTCGGCCGCGCGGCGGCGGGTGGCAACAGCTTCGCGGCGCGTGCGACTTCCGGGCTGCCGCACGACTACGATGCAATTTGTCGGGATGACCAACCGACCATTAACCTTGAAGGTTTAGAGGGCATGAAACCGCCTGAGGCCAAATGCCTCATCACAGCAGACAAGGTGGCCATGAGCGACCAGGGAACGCGATGATCGAGAACCAGAAAATCCGTCCGGCGCAAGTGATCGGTCCGCTTGGCGAGCCGCTGAGCATAGCCGACCTGCCGCCGCCCGACACGAAGCGCTGGGTCGTGCGCCGCAAGGCCGAGGTCGTTGCCGCGGTCAACGGCGGTCTGCTGACGATCGACGAAGTTCTGGAGCGATACGGCCTCACGCTCGAGGAGTTTGCTTCGTGGCAGCGTGCGGTCGATCGATCGGGCATGCAGGGTCTTCGGGTTACCCGCATACAGCACTACCGCGACCTCTACGAACGCCAGCTCAAGTACTGAGCGACGCATGGGGCGCCGGGGGGCGTCTCTGCGAAATCGTTCGGCCAATTCCCGGAAACGCGCTAGCATTCTCTTCCCGGCTCATCGCAGCCGGGGAACGCCTTGTGCCAAGCGCCGTTCTATGCGGCGTACAGTGCGCAATACTTACGGGCGCAAAAACAGGAGGAGTGCGAAAATGGGTTGGATCATCGCTATTATCGTCGGCGGCGTCGCTGGCTGGCTTGCAAGCATGGTCATGGCGCGCGACGCGTCGATGGGCATCGTCATGAACATCATCGTCGGCATCGTCGGGGCGATCATCGGCAACCTGCTCGCAGGTCCCCTGTTCGGCATCGATACAACGATCCAGACGTTCAACCTTCCCGGGTTCCTCGTCGCCATCGTCGGCGCGATTATCCTGCTTGCGATCGCCAACCTCGTCCAGCGCGGACGGGTTCGCTAAGAACTAGCAGGCAAGTGAAATTACGGGCGGCGGGACCTAGGTTCCGCCGCCTTTTTCGTACCCGGCGCGATTGATGGAACGTCAGGCTTTCGCAGGTCGGAACTTCATCGCGCCGCCGTTCATGCAATACCGCTTGCCGGTCGGCTTGGGTCCGTCGTTGAATACGTGGCCCAGATGTCCACCGCAATCCGCACACAGGACCTCGGTCCGCGGAACGCCGATCTTGTAATCGGTATCGGTCGCGATGGCGCCCGGCAGGGGCTGCCAGAAACTCGGCCAGCCCGTCTTGCTGTCGTACTTGGTCGCCGACGAAAACAGTTCGTTGGAGCAGCCGGCGCACAGGAACGTGCCTTTGCGCTTTTCCTTGTCCAGCGGATGCGAGAAGGGGCGTTCGGTGCCAGCCTCGCGCAGGATGTAGTACTGATTCTTCGTCAGTCTGGCTTTCCATTGGGCGTCGCTCATGCCCTTGGGCCACGACTTCGCCTCTGCCGGCGAACCGCCGCATGCGGCCAGGATCGGCACTGCTGCCGCACCGGCAAACCATGCCACGAACGAACGGCGAGATGTCTGCGTCATGTCCGCGGTGGTCGCACCAGGGTGCACAACGGGGCCTGAACGGGTCAGAATTCGGTTACCTCGACCTCGAGCTTGCGGAACCCGTGCACAAAGTTGGCGCGCACCCGTTCGACGTCGCCCGCAACGTGAACGCGCATCCGCCGCTTGTGCATTTCCTCGAGCAGGACGCGAAGCTGCAGTTCGGCAAGGCGGGCGCCGACGCACCGATGGATGCCGTAGCCGAAGGCAAGGTGCCGCCGCGCGTTTTCGCGCGTGATGTCGAGCTTGTCGGGATTCTCGAATACCGCCTCGTCGCGGTTAGCCGAGATATACCACAGGATGAGCTTTTCGCCCGCCTTGACCGTTTGTCCGAAGATCTCGCTGTCCTCGGTCGCTTGGCGGCGCATGTGGGCCAGCGGGGTCTGGTACCGGATGCATTCCTGGACCGCATTCTGGATCAGCGAGGGGTCTTCCTCGAACAGCTTGCGCTGGTCGGGGAACTTGTCGAACGCATGAATGATCCCGCTCATGGTGTTGCGGGTCGTGTCGTTGCCGCCCACGATCAGCAGCACCAGGTTGCCCATGTATTCCTCGGGGCTCATCTGGTTCATTGCCGGCGAATGGATCATCATCGAGATGAGGTCCGGCGAAGGTTCCTTCTGTGCCCGCTCCATCCAGAGCTTGGTGAAATAGGCGCCCATTTCGCGCAGGATGCCCTGCCGCTGCATGTCGAGGTCGCGGACAAGGCCGATCTCGGTATCGCCCGCCCAGTCCGACCAGAAAGTCAGCAGGCGGCGATCTTCCCACGGAAAATCGAACAGGAGCGCGAGCATCCCCGTCGTCAGTTCGATCGAAACGGTATCGACCCAGTCGAACACCTCGCGCCGCGGCAGTGTGTCGAGCAATTCGCCGGTCCGCGCGCGGATTTCGGTTTCCATGTCGCCCATGTTCGATGGCGTGAACTTAGGTGCCACGGTGCGTCGCTGGCCGGTGTGCTTGGGCCGGTCCATCGCGATGAACATCGGCAGCTCGAACCGGTCGCGGCCGAGTTCGGCCAGCTTCTCGTCGCTCAGCTTGTCGAGGATCGTGATGCCCTCGGCCGAGGAATAGAGATCGGGCAACGCCTCGATATGCTGGATCGCACGGTGGCTGACGACGTTCCAGTGCGGTCCGAAAGGGCTGTCCTCGACCTTGTGAAGATCTCCCGCGGCCCGCATCTCGCGGAAGATCGGCTGCCAGCGATCCTCGTAATAGATGTCCGAGCGGCTGACGTCCCACTTTTCGCTATGATGCGGGATGACCTGCGGATTTTCCTTCAACGCCTTTTCGAGCGCGTCCGCAGCACGGGGCGAAGTGGTCCAGGTCATTGGCGCTTCGAGTGGCTGCGTGGCCATCGATTCTCTCCTGCTCGGGCGACTCCGGTCCGGCCGCCTCTCGTCGCGCCTATCCTGCCGCTGCTTACCGCAGTGTCAATAGCAGGTTTCGAATTGCGACCGATCAGGCGGGCGCCTTGCCGCCGCGCCCCATGAAGCGCGCGATCAGGCCGCTCCTACCCGCGCCCTGCGGGCCGGACTTCATGACCCGACGGCGGAACAGCCGCGCACCGAAGCGGACGAAGACGACAACCCACAGCACCTGCCAACCAAGCGCCATGAGATGGGGCCACAGCGCCGCTTCCTGCGCCGCGCGAGATATCATCGCGTAAGGGCTGCTGAAGGGGAACGCGACCGCCGCGATCTCGACCGGCGAGCCGATGTCGCTGGTTGCATAAGTGGCGAGGAAGAATACGCCCAGTTGTAGGATCGTGGCGGGCATCGACAGGGTCTGCACATCGCGCACCGTCGGGGCCATCGCGCCTATCGTCAGAAAGATCGACCCGATCAGCAAGTATGCCATCGCGAAATAGATCAGGAACAGCAGCGCGAAGAGGGGCCAGCCCACTGCGGGCGCGGGCAGGCCCGCCATCCCGATGCCGTTCATCCCGCCGCCCATGCCGCCAATGCCCACCGCCAGTCCGCCCAATCCGCCCCAGACTGCGATCCCGACGAAGCTGACCCCGAGCATTGCGAACAGCTTGCCCACGAAAACCGCGTCCATCGGAATTGCCGCGGCCAGAATTTCGATGATCTTGTTGGCCTTTTCCTCGACCAGGTTGGACATGACCATGCCAGCCAGCAACATGGTCAGCAGGAACATGAGGGTGACCGAGCCCGTGGCGGTGCCCGCCCGCGCGCTGCGCTGGGTCGCTCCGCTAGACGCGGTCGGTTCCAATGCGACCTCGGGGTAATCCTCGCCCGATCCCCGCGCCGCCGCCGCAGCGAGCGCGACCTCGCCCTTCCATCGATCGATCCGTTCCTCGGTGCCGATCAGGCGCGGAGCTTCGAGTGTTCCGGTTAGGACCGCGCCGAAATTGCGGTCCTTGTCTGCGAGAATCGCGGACGCTTCGCCCGCCAGGGGATCTACCCGGACCATGTCGGGCAGGTCGATAAGGGTGTCGAGCCGGTCGGACGCGCGCTCGATCGCGGCCGCGTCGGCCTGATCCATCGCGATCGCCAGCACGGCTGGCGTCGTGTTCTCGGCAGCCTTTCGACCGACTGACGCGGCGCCGATGCTGATCAGGCCGAAAAAGACCGGGCCGAGTAGAAAAAACAGGAAGGCCTTGGAAAACAGGATCGCCGTGAAATCGCGCCTGGCGATCACGAACGCGGCGCGAGGCAGCGGCAGGCGGCTCATTCGCGTGTTGGCCATTTGATCGGTCATCGCGCCTGCTCCGCCGAAGTTTCTTCATCGAGCGCGCGCGCCGCAGCTTCGCCCGCGATGTGCACGAAGGCATCGTGCAGTCCGGCCCGCTCGATCGAGAGCGACAGGATCCCCGCGTTTCCTTCGATAAGGGCGCGCAAGAGCGGCTCGATCCCGCTTTCGGGCAGCGAGAACAGCCAGAAGTTTCCTTTGTGCCGGACATCGGCAGGCAGCGCGGCGCGCCACGGACCGTCGACCGCGGCGGTCTCGAGCCGGACCTGCGCCGGGATGCGGTCGCGCGCGGCATCCACGCTGCCGGCGTAGGGCACCTTGCCCCCGGCGATGATTGCCACGCCTTCGCACAACCGCTCGGCATGGGCGATAACGTGGGTCGAGAAGATCACTGTCGTCCCCTCGTCGGCGAGCGTGCGGATCATCCGTTCGAGCTTACCCTGGTTGAGCGCATCGAGCCCGCTGAACGGCTCGTCGAGGACGACCAGGCGCGGGCGGTGGACCAGCGTGCCGAGCAGCTGCACGGTCTGCGCCATGCCCTTCGACAGCTGGCGAATCTGCCGGTCGGCGGCGTGGCCGAGTCCGTGCTCCTCGAGCAGATCCCGGCCGCGCCGCTTGGCTTCGGCCAGCGGCATTCCGCGCAGCGCACCCAGGAAGCCGATCGCTTCGTAGGCCTTCATCGAGGGGTAGAGTCCACGTTCCTCGGGCAGGTATCCGACCAGGCGGGCGATATCGTGCGGGCGCTCGTGCCCGAACATGCGGCGCACGCCTTCGTCGGGGTCGATGATGCCGAGCAGCATTCGCAGCGTCGTGGTCTTGCCCGCACCGTTGGGGCCGAGAATGCCGTAGATCGCACCCTGCGGCACGGTCAGGTCGACTCCGTCGACGGCGGTCGTGCCGTCGAACCGTTTGACGAGGCCGATGGCCTCGAGCGCCAGGGGGCGCGATACATTGTCGGAAGCGGCGGTTGCGCCTAGCGGTGCGTGCATAGGCTGCGGGCGTTAACCCTGCGGCATGAACGGGAGCAACCCCAAGATTGGTTAATGGCGATCCAAGCGGCGACCTGCGCCAGCGGCTGATCGAGCGCGCGGGGACCGAGGGTTTCGTGGCGGTGGGCATCGCGTCCGCCGAAACGGACCCGGTGCGCGCCGCCCGGCTTCAGAGCTGGCTGGCCGATGGCCATCATGGATCGATGGAGTGGATGGTCGAGCGTGCGAAAGAGCGCGCTTCGGTCAAAGGACTTTGGCCCGCCGCCCGCAGCGTGATCGCGCTTGGCATGAGTTACGCCCCCGAAACCGATCCGCTGGCACTCGAAGGTCATCCGGACCGGGGCCGGATTTCGGTCTATGCACAGGGCCGCGACTATCACGACACGGTCAAGAAAGCTCTCAAGCGCCTCGCCCGCTGGCTGGTCGGGGAAGTTCCGGGAGCCGAGGTCAAGGTGTTCGTTGATACCGCCCCGGTCATGGAAAAGCCGCTGGGGCAAGTCGCGGGGATCGGTTGGCAGGGCAAGCACACCAATCTTGTCAGCCGGGTACACGGATCGTGGCTGTTCCTGGGCGCACTCTATACCACGATCGAGTTGGCATCGGACGGGGCGCATCCGGACACCTGTGGATCGTGCGACGCATGCCAGCGCGCCTGTCCCACTGATGCCTTCCCCGAACCGTACCGACTCGATGCGCGGCGCTGCATCTCGTATCTAACCATCGAGCATTCCGGCCCGATCCCGCACGAATTCCGCAAGGCGATCGGCAACCGCATCTACGGCTGCGACGATTGCCTTGCGGTGTGTCCGTGGAACAAGTTCGCGGATGCGGCTGCGTCCAACCGCGCTTTCCTGCCGCGCGCGGAACTGGCCGCCCCGCGGCTGCCGGAGCTGCTCGCACTCGACGATACGGGTTTCCGCGCGCTGTTCTCAGGCAGTCCGATCAAGCGGATCGGGCGCAACCGCTTCGTCCGCAATTGCCTGATCGCGGCGGGCAATTCGGGCGACGAGGCGCTGAGCGGACAGGTCGAAGCACTCTGCAGCGATCCCGACCCGGTGGTTGCCGAGGCGGCCCGTTGGGCGCTCGGGGAGCTCAGAGCAGGTCCTTGAGCGGACGTTCGGTATCGACCAGCGCGTCGAGGTCGGGCGCGGCCTTCGCCTCGATCAGCTTGCGTCCCTGGACGTAATCCTTGGTCGAGTTGACGCAATCGAGCGCGATCACGCGCCCTTCCTTGAGATAGATCACCGAGAACTTCGCTTGCGCCGGATCGCCGCGCACGAGGGCGGTATCGTGGCCGAGCGAAAGGCCAGCGGTCTGCAGCTTGAGGTCGAACTGGTTGGACCAGAACCACGGGAACGCGCGGTATGGCTCTTCGATGCCGGTGATGTGCTTGGCGGCGGTGCTCGCCATGTCGTTCGCGTTCTGCACCGATTCGACGCGGATTACCGCCCCGTCTGCCCAAGGGCTGGCATGGGCGGCGCAATCGCCGATAGCGTAGACATCGGGCAGGGCGGTGCGGCAGAACTCGTCCACGTCCACGCCGTTCGCACCCGCCGCGCCGGCTGCGATAAGCGGACCGGCAGCGGGCACGATGCCGATCCCGACGACCACCATGTCGCAGTCGATCGCTGTCCCGTCGGCCAGGATCGCCCGGCGGACCCAGCCGTTTTCTCCTTCCAGCTTATCGACCGTCGCCTCGAGCCGGATATCGACCCCCTGTTCGCGGTGATAGGCGGTGTAGAAATCGCTCAGCGCCTCCCCCGCGACGCGGGCCAGTACGCGCGGCAGGGCTTCGAGCAACGTGACGGTGCATCCCAGCTTGGTGAGCACGGCCGCCGCCTCGAGCCCGATGTAACCGCCCCCCACCACGACGACCCGCTTCGCCCCGTTGTCGAGCTCGGCCATGATGCGGTCGGCATCGGCCTTGTCGCGCACTGCGTGGATGCCCGACAGGTCGGCGCCCGGACACGACAGGCGGCGCGGATTGCCGCCCGCCGCCCAGATCAGCTTGCCGTATCCGATCTCGCTGCCATCGGTGAGCTTGAGAGTGTGCGCCTCGGGATCGACCGAGACGACGGCTGCACCAGGCCGCAACGCGATCTGTCGCTCTTCCCAGAATGCGGGCGGGCGGATCAGGATGCGCTCGAACGGCTTTTCCCGGGCGAGGTATTCTTTCGACAGCGGCGGACGTTCGTAGGGCGGATCGTTGTCGCGACCCAGCATGATGACCGAGCCTTCGAAGCCTTGCTGGCGCAGGGCGATTGCCGCCTGCGCGCCGCCGTGGCCAGATCCGACGATGACGACGTCCGCGCTATCCATGAGTGGCGGACTTGCCGTAATCGCGGCGCTCGTCAAGGCAGGGCGCTACCGGGCCAGCAGGTTGCGCGCTTGGCTGGCGATCTGCGCCAGCATGGCCGGCGCGACCGATCCCTGCGATTGCGCGCGACCGATCATCGTGCGGAATTGCCGGATCGCGGCCGAATGATCGTCCGCCCAAGTCGCGACCGCGGACGATGGATCGTCCTTCGCGCCTTTGCGCCGCGACAGCCGGTGCAGGAACTCGAGTCGCATCTGCTGGAAGTCGCGCGACAGGCCGGCCACGAGCAGCCGCTCCCACACGTCCGACGGGTTCATCATCGCGGCAGTGCTCTGCGCCCAATCGAGCCCGAGGCGGTGGCCCAGATCGGTAAACGCGGCGGTGAGAGACCGCGCCTCGATCCCGGCATCCTTTGACAGCAAGGCCAGGCCGACCGCGCCGTCGATGTCGTAAAGATGGGCGACTTTCGCTGCGAGCTTTTCGGGTGCGCCCAACTGGACGAACTCGGCTACCAAGCGAGCCGATTGGTCGCGCGAAGCCACCGTAAGCAGGTCTCCGGTTGCGCCCGAAAGTTGCTGCACCCGCTTGTCGAGAGCGGCAATCAGTACGCTGGGCGCCGTGGTGCTGGCTCCTGCGCGGATAAGGTCGGCCATCTGGCTGCGCAAGGCACCGGCGGCGTGGCGGAACAGGTAAATCCGCGCCTCTTCGGGCATTTTCGCCGTTTCGATCTCTGCCCACAGCGCGTTCATGCCGAACAGCTTCTCCGCGGCCACGAATGCCGCGCATATGTCGGCCAGCCCCACGCCTTCCTCTTCGGAAAGTTCGAAGGGATGGACCAGACCCATGCGGTTGACGATCAGGTTGGCCAGCCCGGTGGCGACGATCGCGCGGCGCAGCTGGTGCCCCTCGATCTGGCGCCGGTAAGTCGAACGCATCGCCGATGGGAAGTAATCGACAAGCAGGTCGGTCAGCGCAGCATCGTCGGGCAGCGACGACGCTTCGATGGCATCCTGCAGCACGAGCTTGGTCGAGGACAGCAGGACGGCGAGTTCCGGCCGGGTTAGGCCGAAGCCGTCGCCCGCGCGGCGGCTGAGCGTTTCTCCCGATGCGAGCCCCTCGGTCTGGCGGTCGAGCGCGCCGCGCGCCTCGAGGGCCTCGATCAAGTGCAACTGGGCCGCAACGGCGGGCGCGCCGCCAGCCTTCGCGATCGACAGCGCGAGTGCCTGCAGACGGTTGTTTTCGAGCACGAGGTGAGCGACCTCGTCGGTCATCGATTCAAGCAGCGCAACACGCTTGGGCTCGCTCAGCTTGCCCGCACGCTTCGCCGCGGCGAGCGCGATCTTGATGTTGACCTCGTGGTCCGAGCAATCGACGCCCGCCGAATTATCGATGAAATCGGTATTGATCCGACCGCCGCCGAGCGCGAACTCGATGCGCGCGGCCTGCGTCACGCCCAGGTTTGCGCCTTCGCCGATCACCTTCGCGCGCACTTCGTTGGCATCGACGCGCAGCGCATCGTTCGCCGGATCGCCGACCTGCGCGGTCGCCTCGTGGCTGGCCTTCAGGTACGTGCCGATGCCGCCGAACCAGATGAGGTCCACCGGCGACTTGAGGATGGCCGAGATCAGCGCCTCGGGCTCGATCTCGCTGACGTCGAGATCGAGCGCCTTGCGGACTTCCTTGGTCAGCGGGATGCGCTTCAGCGAGCGGGCGACGACGCCGCCGCCCCTGCTGATCAAGGCCTTGTCGTAATCCTCCCAGCTCGACCGCGGAAGGCCGAACATGCGCTTCCGCTCCTTCCAGCTCGCCGCCGGATCGGGATCGGGATCGAGGAATATATGGCGATGATCGAATGCGGCGACCAGCTTGATCACCTTGGACAACAGCATACCGTTGCCGAACACGTCGCCCGACATGTCGCCGCAACCGACCACGCGGACCGTCTCGGTCTGAACGTCGGTGCCCATTTCGAGGAAGTGGCGCTGGACGCTGACCCAGGCACCCTTGGCGGTGATGCCCATCGCCTTGTGGTCGTAACCGTTCGAGCCGCCGCTGGCGAACGCATCGTCCAGCCAGAAATCGTGGTCTTCGGCTATCCCGTTGGCAATGTCGGAAAAGGTCGCGGTGCCCTTGTCCGCGGCAACCACGAAGTACGGATCCTCGCCGTCATGGATCACGACGCCTGCGGGATGGAGGACCTTGTCCTTCACGATGTTGTCGGTGATCGACAGCAGCGTGCGGATGAACACTTCATAGCTGGCACGCCCTTCGGCGGCCCAGCCTTCGCGATCGCGCGAGGGATCGGGTAACTGCTTGGGATAGAACCCGCCCTTCGCGCCGGTCGGCACGATGACGGCGTTCTTTACTCGCTGGGCTTTCATCAGACCGAGGATCTCGGTGCGGAAGTCGTCGCGCCGGTCGGACCAGCGCAAGCCGCCGCGCGCGATCGGGCCCGCGCGCAGGTGGATACCCTCGACGCGCCGCGAATAGACGAACACCTCGCGCCACGGCACCGGCTTGGGCAGGCCAGGGACCAGCGTGGAATCGATCTTGAAAGCCAGCGCTTCGCGCCCCGCGGGCGCGAAGGCATTGGTCCGCAGAACCGCGCCGATCGCGGCATGGTAGAGCCGCAGCAGGCGGTCGTCGTTGATCGCCGCGACCTGGCCCAGGCCGCGCTTGATCGCCTCATCGTGGCGAGCCGCTTCGGCTGCGCGGTCGCCCTTGAACGCAGGATCGTGGCGTGCCGCGAACAGGGCGACGAGCGGCATGGTGACCTGCGGTGCGCGCTCGAGGGCATCGACCACGGTATAGATCGTGAAGCCCATGCCCGCCTGGCGCAGGTAGCGATAGAAGGCGCGCAGCAGGTCCGCCTCGCGCGCCGACAGGCCGGTGCCGCTGACTAGACGGTTGAAAGGATCGTTCTCCGCCTGCCCATTGAGGACCGCGACGATCGCCTCCTCGATCTGGGTCGCCCGGTCGAGCAAGGCCTCAGCCTCGCCGCCTCCTTGCAGCGCAAGGGTGAAATCGTGGATCGTGCCGAGGTCGCCGCCATGCAGATCCGCGCCGCCCAGCGCGGTCGGCACTTCCTCGAGCACCCGGAAACCGAAGTTCTCGAGCGCGGGGACGGCGTCGGACAGGGCCAGCACGCCTTCGTGCTGATAGACTTTCAGGCGCAGGTTGCCCGCCGGATCGCCTTCGAGTCGATAGAGCCGCGCGTCTCGCAGTTCCGCGTTGCCCGCTTCGTTTCCGGCGAGCCCGCGCAGGCGGCGGATGTCGCGCGCGGCTTCGGCAGCGCCATAGGCGGTGCGGTAGGCGGTGGGAAAACTGTCGGCATAGCGGGCGGCGAGCGCGGCGGCGCGCGAGGCATCTTCTCCTCCGCCAGCCAGTTCGCTCTCGACCGCTTCACCCCAGCCGCGCAACAATGCGAGGATCGCAGCCTCGATCGCCTCGGCATCGGGCGACCCGGTGTTCTCGCGGAAATCGAGAACGTAACGCAGCATGGCGAGGTTGCCGCCTTCGACCTGCAGGCTCCAGTCGAGCGCCTTGGCCCCGGCGCCTTCTTCCAGAAGGTCCTCGATCTGCATCCGGACCTGCGTCGACAGCATGTCGCGCGGCAGCCAGACGAACGCGAACAGGTGGCGCGAGAGCGGCGCCTCGACCAGCGCGAGGCGCGGGCGCGGGCGGTCGACCAGGCTCATCATCGTGGTTGCCACGCGCTCGATGTCGGCGTCGGAGAAACCGATGACGAGGTCGTGCGGCAGTGCGGTGAGCGCGTGGACCAGCGACTTGCCCGCATGGCCGTGCGGATCGAACCCGAACCGGGTGTTGAGATCGGCCAGTTGCGTCCGCAGACGGGGCACTTGCGCGGGCGGCGTGGCGAGCGACGCGCTCGTCCACACGCCTGCATGGATCGACAGCGCCGCGATCTTTCCCGCCTCGATCACGGGAACGATGAACAGGTCGAGAGGCACGCGGCGGTGCACGTTCGACATCCGGTTGGCCTTGACGATCAGCGGTGCGCGACCGCCCCCGTTTTTCGGATCGTCGAACCAGGCGAACGCGCGTTCGATGCTGGGGTCGGCAAGGATGTTCTTCGCGCTCTTGCGACATACGCCCAGCACGTTGCTGTGGCTGCCGTCGCGCTTGCGAGTGACGTGACCGAGCTGCGTCAACATCCCGCCCTCGAGCCAGCGGAGCAGCGCGGCGCCCTCGCTGTCGGTCAGGCGCGCCGCGTCTTCCAGCATCGCTTCGCGCATTTTGGGCCAGTCGGTCACTGCCGCGCGCACATCACTCAGCGTTACCCGCAGCTCGTGTTCGAGTTCGCGGCGCTGGCGGGCGTCGGTGCGCGGCGTTTCGATATAAATCATCGATTCGCGCGGCTCGCCGTTCGCCGAGGCGCCATCGGGAAGGTTCTGCAGTTCGAAGGATTCGTTGCGCTGTACCGGCACCACTGGGTGGAGCAGGCGGTCGATCGACAGTCCGTGCGCGGCGATCGTCGCGGCGACCGAATCGACCAGGAACGGCATGTCGTCGTTAATCAACGCGATCCGCATGAAGCGCCGCTCGTCGCTGGCAGAGGCGATCACGATGGTCGCTTCGCCCGGTTCGCGCACGGCGGCGGATTCGAGCACGAAGGAAGCGGCTTCTTCCAGCCGGCTTGCTTCGAAGACGAGGTCGCCGGGGAGGAGCGATTCGCGCATCCGCGCCGCGAGCGCCTTCGCGGTAGCCGCCGCGCTTTTCCGGCGGGTGTCGGTCGTCTTCGAATCGCGGTTTCCGGCGGCCATCCTGCGTGCTCCGTCAGCCCGTCGGTGCCACGCGGGCCTGTTATAATGTTGCCGCGTTTCGCAGCAATGTGACGCCCGTTACCGCCATGCGCTGGGGGTAGCAACCCCGCACTGCACCGGCTTAGAAGCTATACGCTCTCGGCTGCGGATTTATCCAGCCAAAGCCTCGACCGTCAGCGCAAGCGAGTGCTCGCGAGCCGCCGGATCGTAAGTAGCGCCCGATACGATGATCTCGTCGGCACCGGTCCGATCGACGAAGCGTCCGATCGCGGCACGCACCGTTGCCGGAGATCCCACCGCGCTCGCCTGTCCGATGTGGGTCAGCAACCCTTGCGCCGAAACGGGTAGCGTATCGCGATACCCCGGGACCGGCGGGGGAAGCTTGCCCGGCTGGCTGGTCCGCAGGCGGACGAAACTTTGCTGCTGGCTCGATGCGATCAGTTCGGCCTCGGCATCGGTTTCCGCGGTGAACACGGTCATGGCGGGCATGACGTAGGGCTTCTGGAGCCATTCGGACGGCTGGAACCGCTGCCTGTAATGCGCCAGCGCGGCGTCGAGATGATCGGGCGCGAAGTGTGATGCGAAGGCGTACGGCATCCCGAGTTGCGCGGCGAGATCGGCGCCGAACAGGCTGGATCCGAGCATCCACATTTCGACTCGCGATCCCCGACCGGGGGTCGCCTGGACGCCCAGCGCCGGATCGCCATCGAACAGCGCGCGCAGTTCGAGCACATCCTGCGGGAAAAATTCCGAGGCCTGATGCAGGTTCTTGCGCAGCGCGCGGGCAAGCTCGGGCCCAGCACCGGGTGCCCGGCCGAGGCCGAGGTCAATGCGGCCCGGAAACAGCGCGTCGAGCGTCCCGAACTGTTCGGCGATCACGAACGGGTTGTGGTTGGGCAGCATGATCCCGCCCGATCCGATGCGGATGCTCGATGTGGCGTGGCCCACGTGGGCGATCACGACCGCGGTCGCCGCCCCGCCGATCCCGTCCATCGTATGGTGCTCGGCGATCCAGAAGCGGCGATATCCGTGCCGCTCGGCTGCTTGGGCGAGGCTGGCGGTGGCGGCATAGGCTTCGGGCAGGGTGCCGCCTTCGCGAATGGGAACGAGGTCGAGGACCGAAAGGGGCGTCATTGGGCAAGCTGCTCCAGATAGGACTTGGCGGCAGCAGCCTGCGGGCTGTCGGGCGCGGCGGCAAGGACCGACTGGAACGATTGGCGCGCCGCATCGTCGCGGCCCGCCAGCGCGGCGATGACGCCCGCCTCGAGCCCGATTGCCGGATCGCGCGGGTCGATGGTTGCAGCGCGCTCGATGTAAGTTTGAGCGCCCGAAAAGTCTTCCAACCGCCTTGCTAGCGTGGCCGACAGCAGCCACGCCTGCGGATCGTCCGGCGTTAGTGTGCGGGCCTCGGCCAGCGCTTTGCCCGCCTCCGTTTCGCGACCGAGTGCGACCAGCGCGGTGGCCCGATCCTGCGCGATCGCGCCGCGCAGGTAGGCATCGCCCGGGTCTTCGCCGCGCACAGTGTCCAGCAGCGTCAGCGCCTCGGCGGCCCTGCCTTGCGACAGGAGCGCACTGCCCGCCAACGCGCCCATCCGCGTGCGGAACGTGGGGTCCGTCGCCCCTTCGCGCGCGGCGATAAAGGCGTCCGCCGCCCCGGCCCAGTCGCCCAGATTGCCTGCTGCGACACCCAGGCAATGCCGCCCGGTCGCCCGCTGAAGGCCGTCGGTGCGGGAAATCCACTCGGCGGCGAAATCGCGAGCCCGTGCCGGGTCGCTGCGCGCGGTGTCGAGGCACAGTTCGATCGCGGGACGGTTCGGGGACCGGTCGAGCAGCGGCGCGGTGCGCACTCCCTCGCGCGGGGGGCGGTTCTGGAGTTCAGGCGGCACCGCGGTGATCGGCGACGCGGTCGGCGCGGGGCCGACCTGCATCAGGGCAAGCGGGATCAGGAAGGGAAGAGTCAGCATCGGGCCTCTACAGCGCTTCGACCGTTCGCAGCAGCAGGGCGATGTCCTGCTCGCGGCTCAGCCGGTGATCGCCGTCCTTGACCAACGTCAGGTGAACGTCGGGCGAATGGAGCGCGGCAACCAGGCGTTGCGACACCTCGAAGGGAACGTCCGTGTCCTCCATCCCGTGGATCAGTCTCACCGGGCAACTGAGCGCGATCGGGTTGTCGAGCCGCCGGTTGGCCTGCCCGTCCGACCAGAAGCCGGGATGGGTAGGGGTCGGTTCGGGGCCGTAGGGGTTGTCCTCAAGGAGCGTCTCGCCCCTTGCGAGCTGCCCCTTCTGCTCCGGATCGAAGCCCCATTCGGTGAAGTCGGGCGCGGGGGCGATGCCGACGAGCGCGTGCAGTCGCGCACCGAGTGCCTCTCCGACAAGCAGCATCAGCCAGCCGCCCATCGAAGAGCCGACGAGTATGGACGGCCCCTCCACCCGCGCCTCGATCAGCGCCAGCACCTCGTCGCGCCAGCGCGACAGCGTGCCCTCGGCAAAATCGCCGTAAGACAGCCCGCAGCCGGAATAATCGAGCAAGAGGCACCCCCGCTCGCTCTTCCTCGCCCACTCAAACACTGCCGTCGCCTTGCTGCCGGTCAGGTCGGACTTGTAGCCGGGCAGGAAAACGATCGTCGGGCCTTCTCCGGCCAAATGCCGGAAGGCGATCCGGCGGCCGTGGGCGTCGTGATACTGCAAAGTGTCCATGCAAGGGGGACATGGCCCCGTCGGCCTGCGAGGGCAATCGAGGCGTGACATAGCGGTGCGAAAAATGCACCTATCGAATTGAGGAGAAACGCGTTCATGACCGCCCGCATGCCGCCCCAGACGATCCGCCTTCCCGTGCTCGATCGCCGCTCGCTGCTGGGGGGCGGCCTGCTTGGCCTTGGGCTCATGTCCGCACCCCTTGCTGCGCAAGTGGGGGGCGGTTTCACGCACGGTGTCGCGAGTGGAGAGCCTTCGCCCAAATCGGTCCTGCTGTGGACGCGCTTCGTCGGCAGCCGCCCGGCGCGACTGCGGTGGGAAGTCTCGGAAAGCGCCGAGTTCGCCCGCGTCGTCGGCGGCGGTTCGGTGCGCGCGGCTCCCAGCAACGACTGGTGTGTAAAAGCGGTCGCGACCGGGCTGGAGCCGGGCCGGTGGTATCACTACCGCTTCGTCGCACCCGACGGTTCGTTCTCGGCGGTCGGGCGCACGCGCACGTTGCCCGAAGGCCAGACCGACCGGTTCCGGATGGCGGTGTTCAGCTGCTCGAACCTGGGATTCGGCCACTTCAACGGCTACGCGCACGCCGCGCAGGCGGACGAGTTCGAGCTGGCGGTCCACCTCGGTGACTACCTCTACGAGTACGATTCGGCGAACTATCCGTCCGAAGACCAGCGGCTTCCCGGGCGCGACGTCGAGCCGGTGAGCGAGATCGTCCGCCTCGCCGATTACCGGCTGCGCTATGCCAGCTATCGGCGCGATCCCGACCTGTTGCGCCTCCACCAGCTCTACCCGATGGTATCGGTGTTCGACGATCACGAATCGGCCAACGATTCGTGGAAGGGCGGTGCGCAGAACCACTCCTCCGAGACCGAGGGACCATGGTCCGCCCGCAAGCGCGCCGCGCTGAAGGCGCGCAGCGAATGGATGCCGGTGTCGGACGACCCCTGGGCGCGCTACGACATCGGCGACCTTGCCACGCTGTTCCGGCTGGAGACCCGGCTGACCGCGCGCGACAAGCCGCTCGACCTGGCGGATATCACGCGGGGCATGTCTCCCGACGCGGCTGGATCCGCGCTGCGCTCGCTGCGCGAGGGCGCCTGGGCCGATCCGGCCCGCACGATGATGGGCGCGCAGCAGGAACGCTGGCTCGCAAACGGAATGGCCGCCTCCGTGCGATCGGGCCGCAAGTGGCAGGTTCTCGCGCAACAAGTTGTGATGGGCCGGCTCTCGACCCCGCCGGACCTCGCCGAGCGAGTGGGAAGCGATGCTCCCGACTACGTCCGGCGGCGACTGGCGGCTGCGGTGGCTGCGGGGCGGGCGGGCTTGCCGGCCAACATGGACGCCTGGGACGGCTATCCGGCGGCGCGTGAGCGGCTGCTGCGGGCTGCGCGCGAGGCGAACGCCAACCTCGTCACGCTGACCGGCGATACGCACAATGCCTGGGCGTTCCAGCTGGCGCACGGCGGTGAAGCGGCGGGCGTGGAATTCGCCGGCCAGTCGGTCACCTCGCCCGGGTTCGAAGGAACGCTCGGCAAGCTGCCCCCGACCGATCTTGCCGCATCGCTGGTGCGGCACAATCCGCAGCTCGCCTGGACCGATACCAGCCGGCGCGGCTACATGGCGGTCGAGCTGACGCCCCAGCGCGCGATCTGCGAATGGCGGTTTACTCCGACGGTACGCCAGCGCTCGGCGGAGCTGGCCGGGACCCACCGGATGAGCGCAACGGCCGGAGCGAACCGCTTCGACACCACCTGACGGAGACCTCGCGCGCTCAATCGCGCAAGAAGATCGACTCGATCGGCATCCCGAACAGTTCGGCGATGCGGAAGGCGAGCGGCAGGGAGGGGTCGTAACGCCCGGTCTCGATGGCGTTGACGCTCTGGCGCGAAACCTCGAGCTGCCGCGCCAGGTCCTCCTGGCTCCAGTCGCGTTCGGCGCGCAGGACCTTAAGGCGGTTCTTCACGCCTCGTCCCCGCTGCGGTCGCGCCAGGCCATCCAGCACTGCGCCACGCCCATGCCGATCGCCCAGGCAGGAAACGTCCACCATGCCCACACGTGCGGCACGACGCCGAACGTCTCCAGGAATCCCCAGAAGCTGCCCGCCGCCAGCACCACACCAAGCCCGAACAGCGAAGCCATCATCGCGCGGTGGCGCAGGAATTCGTCTTCCTCCTCGACGAGGTAGCGGCCCATGGCCCAGATCATCGCGAAGATCGGCACGATGGGGAGCAGGGCGATCGCAAAGGCCTCCGCGCCGTCCAGTCCGAAGCGTTCGTGTAGCCAGACCGCCAACCCGAGGCCGAGAACGTAGCCGAACGTCGCGATCATGAACCGCCGGGTGTATCGCACCACTGCCGGACTCAGGTGGCCCGTCGCCCGCTGCCGGGCGAGTCCCGCACGGGTCAGCGGGATGATGAGCATCATCGCGCACGCCATTAGGATGAAACCCGTCGTCTCGCCGATTGCGTCGGTGATCCGCAGGGCGGAGATGATTGCGAAAGAGGCTATCATCATCCCGGCCCAGAACCATGAGGAGCGGCGCGCGCCATCTTCGGCGGCGGCGACGGTCACCGTGCCGCTCCGCAACGTTGGGCGCTGCCGGCGGCGAGCAGCGGCAAGGTCAGGATCGCGGCGATCGTCGTCCAGTTGGGCAGGATGCCGGCGATTTTGAGAGCGGCCACGGCCATGATCGCGGCGGCCCAAAGAAGCGCAATTGGTCGGGTCATTTGGTCAAGCTCCCTTGATCTGATGTAAAGGGTACTAGACATTCGAAGGTTAGATGTCAAGCGACCGTGACAAAATGGATAAGGAGCTTGTCATTCGCTCACGCTTGAAGCGGGCGCCTCGCTTGGCTATGTCGCCTGCCATGAACGCTTTTGCGATTACGACTACCACTACCACCCGGTTCACCCGGGGGCGGTCGGACGCGCGCTAGTCGCGTTCGCCGCAGCCCGGTTTCGGGCGGTGCGGCGTTCCTCCCGAAATTTCGGGTAACCCCAACGCCGCACTTCAAGCGCGCGCGCACCTGTGCCAATGCGCCGCGAAAGCGAAAGCGGTGACACGATGACGGAACTTCTGAAGATCAGCCTGCCCGACGGTTCGGTGCGCGAAGTGCCGCGGGGCAGCACCCCCGCCGATATCGCCGCCGCGATCGGGCCGGGTCTCGCCAAGGCCGCGCTCGCCGCGCGAGTGGATGGGGAACTGCGCGACCTCAACCGCGCCTTCGACGGCGACGCCCAGTTGGCGCTGGTGACCGCGCGCGACGAAGCGGATGCGCTGGAACTTGCGCGCCACGACTATGCCCATGTTCTGGCCGAGGCTGTACAGGCATTGTGGCCCGGCACGCAGATCACCTTCGGCCCGGCGACCGACGACGGATTCTATTACGACGTGATGGCACCCGCCGGGCGCGAGCCGTTCTCGATGGACGACCTGCCCGCGATCGAGGAAAAAATGCGTGAGATCATTCGCGCCGACAAGCCGTTGGTGCGCGAGGTCTGGAGCCGCCAGCAGCTGATCGACAAGTGGCGGGCCGATGGCGAGAGCTTCAAGGCCGAATGGGCGACCGAACTTCCCGAGAACGAGGAACTGACGGTCTATCATTCGGGACAGCCGGGTTCGGAAGGCGCGTGGCTCGATATGTGCCGCGGGCCGCATCTGCCCTCGACCGGCAAGCTCGATCCCGCCGCGTTCAAGCTGATGCGGGTCGCGGGCGCCTATTGGCGCGGCGACCAGAAGAACGCCCAGCTTACGCGTATTTACGGCACGGGCTGGCTCAACAAGAAGCAACTTGACCAGCATCTCCACAGGCTGGAGGAAGCCGCCAAGCGCGACCACCGCAAGCTGGGCCGCGAGATGGATCTGTTCCACCTGCAGGAAGAAGCACACGGCAGCGTATTCTGGCATCCGCAGGGCTTCCGCATCTGGCGCGAGCTGGAAGCCTATATGCGCCGCGCGATCGACGGCGCCGGCTACCAGGAGGTCAAGACTCCGCAGGTGATGGACGCGCGTCAGTGGGAGCAATCCGGCCACTGGGGCAAGTATCGCGAGAACATGTTCGTCATCCCCGACGAAGTGCCCAATACCGAGGACGAGGGACCGGTCATCAGCGGAGAGGCCGACTGGATGGCGCTCAAGCCGATGAACTGCCCGGCGCACGTGCTGATTTTCCGCCAGGGGCTCAAGAGCTACCGCGAGCTTCCACTACGGCTATACGAAAACGGCTGCTGCCACCGCAACGAGCCGCACGGTGCGCTCCACGGCCTGATGCGCGTGCGCCAGTTCACTCAGGACGACGCGCATATCTTCTGCCGCGAGGACCAGATCGTGTCGGAAGTGCGCGCGTTCTGCGAACTCGCCGACAGGGTCTATCGCGACTTCGGCTTCACCTATTCGGTCAAGCTCGCGCTCCGGCCCGAGCACCGGTACGGCTCCGACGCGGATTGGGACAAGGCCGAGGCCGAACTGCGACAGGCGGTGGTCGACGCCGGACTCGCAACCGAGGAATACGGCTGGGAAGAACTGCCGGGCGAAGGCGCATTCTATGCGCCGAAGCTCGAATGGCACCTCACCGACGCGATCGGGCGGACCTGGCAGGTCGGCACGATCCAGTCGGACCGCGTGCTGCCCGAGCGGCTGGACGCGAGTTACGTCGGCGAGGACGGCGAAAAGCATCGCCCGGTCATGCTTCACCGGGCTATCTTCGGCAGTTACGAGCGGTTCATCGGCATCCTGATCGAACACTTTGCCGGGAAGCTGCCGGTCTGGCTCGCCCCGACGCAGGCGGTCGTTGCGACGATCGTTTCCGACGCCGACGACTATGCGCGCGAAGTGGTCGCGAAGCTGGAGGCCGCGGGCATCCGGGTCGAGGCGGATCTCAGGAACGAGAAAATCAACTACAAGGTGCGCGAGCACAGCCTGGCCAAGGTCCCGCATCTGCTGGTCGTCGGCAAGCGCGAGGCGGAGGAGGGCAAGGTCGCCGTCCGCACGCTGGGCGCGGAACACCAGAAGGTGATCACGCTGGACGAGGCGCTCGCCATGCTGGTTGGCGAAGCGACCCCGCCGGACCTGTCCACTTCCACTCACTGACGGAGAACGAATCCATGCGATTGCTGGCCGCGACGCTGCTTCTGGCCCTGACTGCGTGCGCGCAGGACCCTGCCCCGAACCAAGGCGAACCCGCCGGACCGACGAGCGAGGCCGCAGCCGACCTTACGCCAGCGCAACAGGCCTACAAGGAAGCGAACGACCGGATGCACGCCGGCATGGCAAGCGTCGACGCCGATCCCGATGTCGCATTCATGCAGGGGATGCTGGCGCATCACAAAGGTGCGGTGGAGATGAGCGAAGTCGCGCTCGAACACGCCGACGATCCGGAAGCGCGCGCGCTCGCCACGGCGATCATCGCGGCGCAGGCCAAGGAGATCACGCAGATGGAGGCGTGGCTCGCCAAGCGCGGCAAGCCATCTTCGTCCACCGGGGCCAACACCGCCGGAGCGACCGACCCACACGCCGGTCATTGAGATCGACCTGCTCGCCGGTTTCACCTTCCTTCAGATCGCCGTCGCACTGATCGCCACGCTCGCCGCCGCCTATGTGCGCGGGCTGGCCGGGTTCGGAATGGCGATTCTGCTGGTACCGGTGCTGGCGCTCGCGCTGTCGCCGGTCGAAGCGGTGCTGGTCGCCAACATGCTGGGCTTGATGATCGGAGCGAGCGAGATCGCGCGATGGCTGCGCGAGTCTGAACGCTCGGCATACACCATCGCCGCGCTCGTGTTGGTGGCAACCGCGCCGGGGCTTTACGTCCTGTCGCTGACCCCCGTTCCGCTGGCCCGCCTGCTGATCGCACTGGTTGCGCTCTCGGCCTTCGCCGCGATGCTCTGGCCGATGCGCGCGAGTGCTCCGCCGGGGCGTGCCGCGACCGTCACCACGGGACTCGCGAGCGGGTTGCTGACCGGATTTGCCGGAATGCCCGGTCCGCCCGTGGTTCCCTTTTATGTTCGCCGCCACATCCCGCGCGCGACCGCCAAGGCATCGATGGTGCTGATATTCACCTGCGCCAGTTTCGCCGGGATCGGATCGGGCCTGGTCATGGGGATCGTCACCTGGCGCCTCGCACTGCTCGCGATGGCGCTGTTCCCAGTGGTCCTCGTGGGCAATTGGCTGGGTGCGCGGATGTCGGGCCGAGTCGGCGACACCACGTGGCGCGCCTTCGCGGCCGTGGTACTGGGAGCCGCTGCCCTGGCCGCGCTGCTCAAACTAATGCTACAGGGGTAGGAACGGTCCGGCGGCGATGAGCGCGATCGCGCACGAGCAAACGATCGCGGTCCGAGCAAAATCGATCGCACGCGTTTCCAATGTCCGGGCGAGGGCAACTGCCTTGGTCATGCACGCATGATGCGGGCGCACCAACTAACGGACGGTAAAGGCGGCGAGTCCTTACAGGCCGACGTTTTCCTACTTGGCGAGGGCTTGCTAGCCCGATGACCTCATGCTCGCTCTCAAGGCCTCGATCCGCTGCGCCGCAATTGTCACAAGGGGACACCATGCCGGCTCAAGGCGACACGGATACGCGCAAGGGGACGCTCTTGTGCCGCAAGGTGACGCAATCGAGCGCAAGGTAACACAAGTCGCCCTGGACAGTGTGACATGTGTGACATGCCGACGTCCTTACCGGCCCTGCCGCACCGAATCAGAGGCGCGGCATCTGCTGGCTGGCGCAATGAAATCCGCCGCCGCCGGCAAGCACCGCATCGGCGGGCAGTCCGATGGTCGCGCGATCGGGAAACAGCGCGGCGATTGCCGCCACGCCGTCCGCATCGTGCACCGTATCGAACGTCGGGACGACGACAAGGTGCGTCGTGATCGCGAAATTGGCATAGCTTGCGGGTTCGACGAAATCGCCGCGTGTGACGAGGCCGGGAGAGGGGATGTCCTCGACCGCGACACCGAACGCCTCTGCGCGCGCTTTGGCGTCGGCATAGATCGCGGCATTGGGATCGCCGGGGCCGGTCGCTCGGGGAAGGGCCAACCGGCCCGGTCCGACGAAGCGCGCAAGATTGTCGACATGCCCGTCGGTATGATCGTTAATCAGCCCGTCGCCGAGCCAAAGTACGCGGTCGAATCCCAAGTCGCGCTCTAGCCGCGCCTCGATGTCTTCGCGCGAGAGGGCCGGATTGCGGTTGGGGTTGAGCAGGCACTGCTCGGTCGTCGCGACGAGGCCGGTGCCGTCGCCGTCGATCGCGCCGCCTTCCAGGATCCAGTCGCTTTCCACCACAGTCAGGCCGGCATCGCGGGCAAGCTCGGCCCCGATCGTCTGGTCGCCGTCCATCAGATACTTGCCGCCCCAGCCGTTGAACCGGCAGCGCAGCGCGGTGCCGTCGGCACGGACGAGCGGGCCGGTATCGCGCAGCCACACGTCGCCGAACACCCCCCTCTCGACAGTCACGGCGCCCGACACCAAGCTCCGCGCCCGCGCCTCGTTCGCCGCGTCGCGCACCAGAAGGCGCACGACCTGCCCGCTTTCTGCGACGGCGTTGGCGAAGGCGGCGATCTGCTCCTGGGCGAGGGGAAGATAATCGGGCCATTCATCGGCATCATGGGGAAAGCCGATCCAGAGCCAGTCCTGCGGCGCCCATTCGGCCGGCATCGGCGCGGTTGCTCTGTCTGTCACTGATGATCCTTCTCTTGGCGGCGCGCTTCTCGCAAAGCCTGTGTAACCCGGCAAGGGCGCATAGTTGCGCCGATCCGAACTTGCGGGCAGGGCTGCGGCAATGGCGGCGGACTGGACATCGGGATTGAGGCGCGCGCGCGAACACGCGCCGTTTCTCGCCCGCGCGCTCGAACGCCAGCCCAACCTCTCCGTCTTGCTTGAAGCTGGCGACGGCGACGCTGCGCTGGCCTGGTCGCGGAGCGTCGGACAGGCCGAGGCGGCCGGCGTTGCCCTTCGGCGCGAGCGGCTCGCGCTGGCGACGACGCTGGCGGTGGGCGACCTCGCGGGCGCCTTTCCCCTCGGAAAGGTGACGGGTGATCTGTCAGAATTCGCCGACCGGGCCCTCGGTACCGCGATGGCGGCCGCGATGCTCGCACGCGTGTCGGAAGAGGAACCCGCGGGGATGGTCGCGCTGGCGCTCGGAAAGCAGGGCGCGGGCGAGCTCAATTACAGCTCAGACATCGACCCTATCCTGCTCTACGACCCCGCGCTCCTTCCCCGCCGCGATCGCGACGAACCCGCCGAGGCGGCGCAGAGGTATGCACGCGAGACGGTGCGTTTGCTGACCGAGGTCACGCCGGAAGGCTACGTCTTCCGTGTCGACCTTCGGCTGCGTCCGGCAAGCGAAGTGAGCCCGCCGGCGATCCCGATCGAGGCGGCACTGACTCATTACGAAAGCTCCGCGCTCGCCTGGGAGCGCGCTGCGTTCATCAAGGCGCGGTCCGCCGCTGGCGATGTGGCCGCTGGCGAGCGGTTCCTGGCCGCGATCCGCCCCTTCGTCTGGCGGCGCAGCCTCGATTTCGGTGCGATCGGCGACATCCGGCGATTGTCCGTTCGCATTCGCGCCAGCCATGCGGGACCGCGCGAACCGCGCCCGGGCTTCAACGTGAAACTGGGACGAGGCGGCATCCGCGAGATCGAATTCTTCGCGCAGACGCACCAGCTCATCCACGGCGGGCGCGATCCCTCGCTCAGAGTGCGCGCGACCTGCGCTGCGCTGAAGGCGCTGGCGGCTGCCGGAGTGATCGAGGAGAATGCGGCGGAGGTTCTCTGCGGTGCCTACGAGCGCCTACGGACCGTCGAGCACCGCCTGCAGATGGTCGAGGACAAGCAGACCCACACACTCCCCGACGGCGCGGCGCTGGACGCGGTGGCGCGGCTCGACGGATTGGGATGCGGCGCCGAGCTGGTGGCCGAATTGCGCGAGGTCACCCAGAAAGTCGCGGCTCACTACGACGCCTTGATCGCGGAGGAGGATAGTGCGCCTGCGGTCATGGTATCGGGCGGCGACAAGCTGGCGGAGCGGCTGGCCGAATTAGGGTTTGCCGATCCGGCGCGCCTCTCAGAACGGATCGCAGGATGGAGCGACGGCCGGATCCGCGCTCTCCGGTCCGAACCTGCGCGTGCCGCGCTCGACGCGTTGCTGCCCGTTCTGCTCGAGCGCTTTGCCGCTGCAGACGATCCCGACCAGGCGCTCAACCGGTGGGAACGCGTGCTGGCCGCGGCACCCAGCGCGCTCAATCTGTTCAACCTCCTGCTCCAGAGGCCAGCCTTGCTCGATCAGCTTGCGCGGATCCTGGTTCTCGCGCCCACGTTGGCGGACGAGCTCGGGCGCCGGCCCGAACTGCTCGACATCCTGATCGCACGCCAGGCGATGGATCTTCCGGGCACCGTGGACGAGATCGCCCGGCGGATGTCCGCCGACGAGGACGGCGACGATTACGAGCGCCGTCTCGACCGGATCCGCCGCGTGACCGGCGAACTTCGGTTTGCCCTCGGGCTGCAGACGATCGCGGCAATTCATGATCCATTGCAAATCGGGACCGCGCTGTCGCGCACGGCGGAAGGTGCACTCGAGGTGGCGCAGGAAGCCGCGGTCGCGGAGTTCGAGCGCGCGCATGGCCGGGTTCCCGATAGCGAGCTTGTCGTGCTGGGGCTTGGCCGGCTGGGCGGCGGAACTCTGACGCACGCCTCCGATCTCGACGTCGTCTATCTGTTCAGCGGCAATTTCGAGGGTGAATCCGACGGACGCCGGCCGCTCGGCGTCACGCATTATTTCAACCGGCTCGCCCAGCGGGTCACCGCCGCGCTGAGCGTACCCACTGCCGAGGGCGCACTGTACGAAGTCGATACGCGCCTTCGTCCGCAGGGAGCGCAGGGCCCGCTCGCGGTCAGCTTCGACAGCTTCGCGCGCTACCAGCGCGAGGAGGCCTGGACCTGGGAGCACATGGCGCTCGCCCGGGCGCGACCGCTGACCGGATCGCAGGAAGCGAAGGATGCGCTGCGCGCAATCATCGCCGAAGTGCTGAGCCGCCCCCGCGATCCCGATACCCTGCGGAGCGACGTCCTTCGGATGCGAGCGGAGATGGCAACGCACAAATCGCCGCGTGGGCCGCTGGACGCCAAGCTGCTGCGCGGCGGACTCGTCGACCTCGAATTCCTGGTCCATTACCTGCAACTGCGCGAGCGGGTGGGCTTCGACCCTGACCTGGGCGTCGCGGTGGATGCGCTTGTCGGGGCGGGTCTGGTGCCCGGCGCATTGCGCGAGGCGCTGGCGCTCATGACCCGCCTGCTGATCGCGGGACGATTGCTGGCACCTGACCTGTCCGAGCCGTCGTCCGCCGCGACAGCCGCCCTTGCCGAAACATGCGGTATGGCGAACCTCGACGCGCTCTTGCGCGCCTTTACAGAGGCGCGGCAGGAGGTTGCCGCCGCCTGGGCCGATTCGCTGGGCGAGCCACTGGGAGACATGGAATGACGAACCCCGAAGCCCGGCGTCCCGGCGTGGGCGATCCGATGCCCGACATTGCCATGGAGGCGACCGACGGTGGCTCGATCCTGCCGTCGGATCTCAAGGGAAAGCCCGCGGTGATCTGGTTCTATCCCAAGGACAACACACCGGGCTGCACGGTAGAGGCCAAAGATTTCTCGGCGCTGGCGCCCGACTTCGCCAAGGCTGGGGTGGCGTTGCTTGGCGTCAGCAAGGATTCGCCGCAGAAGCATCGCAACTTCATCGACAAGCAGGGTCTTTCGGTTCCGCTCGCGACCGACGCGGCCGAAGGTGGTCTATCCGATGCGCTCGGCATCTGGACCGAAAAACAGCTCTACGGGAAGAAGTTCATGGGCATGGTCCGAACGACCTACCTGCTCGATGCCGAGGGGCGCATCGCCCGCTTGTGGGACAAGGTGAAGGTTAAGGGGCACGCCGAGGAAGTGCTGGAGGCGGCCAGATCGCTTTGATCGCGAAGCCTGATGTCGGCGGTGCGATCCGCGGCGCACTGCTGACTGCCGATCCTGCCGCCAAGGTCATGGCCGCGCGCAGGGTCGCGCGCGACTGGCGGCTCGGCAGGCTGGCGTTTGCGTTTGAAGACGCCATGCCCGCGCAGCCCGCGCGCCCTGGGAGACCCGAACTCCTACCTCCGAAAGAGATGCCCCGACGCGGGAAGGGCGGCTCCGATCGCGGCCGGATCGCGCTCTGGCATGCGCTCGCGCACATAGAGTTCGTGGCGATCGATCTCGCGCTCGACATGGCAGGGCGATTCGGCGGCGAGATGGGGCCTGCGTTCGTCGGCGATTTCCTAGCGATCGCCGCCGACGAGGCGATGCACTTCGCGATTCTGAACCGCCATCTGGTTGCTTTGGGTAGCCATTACGGTGCGCACCCGGCGCACGACGGCTTGTGGCAGGCGGCGGAAGCGACCGCGCATGACGTCGCGGCGAGGCTCGCAGTCGTGCCCATGGTGCTGGAGGCACGCGGCCTTGACGTCACGCCGGCAACCATCGAGCGGGCTCGAAGCCAGGGCGATGCGGCGGGGGTGCGGATCCTCGAACGAATCCTTGACGACGAGATTCGCCACGTTGCGGTCGGCGTCAAATATCTTAACGCCTTCGCCAAACGGGAGGGGCTCGACCCCAAAAATCTCTGGATTTCATTGGTCCGCAGGCATTTTCCGGGTGGCCTAAAGCCTCCGTTCAACGACTCAGCGCGTTCGTCAGCCGGTTTATCGCTCGAAGCGTGCGCCGCACTTGCTTCGTAAATCTTTCACCGGTTAACCCCCAACTCACGAGACGGCGGGGGGTTCCGACAGTCTCTGCAAAATTGTCGCGAGGGCCGAAGTTCGGTTTATCGCACATCGGTTCGCTGCGGCACCGGGGGGTGTCGCAAGAAAAAAAGGACGGGAATCTTGGTCGCAAAGCTCATCCAGCGTCGGTTCGTCGCAGTACTCGCCGCCGCAGGTGCTTTCTTCTCGATGGGCGCTTCGCCCGCTCTCGCAAACTCCAGCTCCGCCGCTTCGGCCGACATCGCCGCCCCGGTGCGCGATGCCCGGGCCACCGGCGTGACCGCTGGTGACGAGCAGTTCAAGCAACTCTTCGCCAGCTGGCAGTCGCTCGATAACGGTCGCTCACCGAACCCGGTCGCGCCGACCACCGGCGTCGCCATTCCCTCGCGTGCCCCGCTCGCGATCGGCAGCACGTCCAGCGGTTACGGCCTGCGCACTCACCCGGTGCTCGGCGGCACCCGCGCGCACAACGGCATCGACCTTGCCGCGCCGACCGGCACCCCGGTCTATGCCACCGCCGATGGCGTAGTCGGCAAGGCCGAGTGGTTTTCCAGCTACGGCCTGTTCGTATCGATCGGCCATGGTGCAGACCTCGAAACCCGTTACGCCCACATGTCGCGCCTGGCGGTTGCCGCCGGCGAGCGCGTGAAGAAGGGCGACGTGATCGGTTATGTCGGCTCGACCGGTCGCTCGACCGGACCGCACCTGCACTATGAGGTCCGCGTCGCGGGCCGACCGGTCAACCCGATCCCTTACATGGCCGAAACCGACGCCAGCGCTTCGCGCATCGCGCTGGGCGGCGGCTGATTCAGACAGATTTCACCGCCCGATAGCGGCGGTAACCGGACACTTCGGGAGGGGTGCCGGGAAAGGGCGGCGGCCGCAGGGCCTGCCGCCCTTTCCTTTTGTGCGCGCTGCCTGGCACCTCGATACCGAACTGTCCCTTTTCGCTTGCCCGCCGGACCCGAGACGATAGGTTTCGAGATGCAACGAGGGCGGCCGTACGAGCCGCCGGGAGAGAGCGACCTGATGCATCCGATCGAACACGCGCGCACCCGTCCCCAGCATCCCGCAGTCATCATGGCCGGCAGCGGCGCGCAGATGACCTATGGCGAAATGGACAATGCCGCCAACCGCTTCGCGCAGCTTTTGCGCTCGCGCGGGCTTGGGCCAGGCGATGCCTTCGCCGTCCTGCTCGAGAACAGGCTGGAATACTACACGCTGATCTGGGGTTCGCAGCGCGCTGGCACCCTGATGGTGCCGGTCTCTACGCGCCTGACCGCGCCCGAGATCGCCTACATCCTCGATGACAGCGAGACGAGGTTGCTGATTACATCGCGCAAGTATGCCGACGTGCTCGCCGCCATTCGCGAGCGCTGCCCCGAAATCGACGTTCTGGTGATGGACGGCGAAGGCGCCGAGGATTTCGCCGCCGCGCTGGCCACACAGCCGACCGAGCCGATCGCGGATCAATCGGCAGGGCTGACAATGCTGTACAGCTCGGGCACCACTGGACGGCCCAAGGGCGTCCGCCCGCGTCCGCCCGAAGACCCATCGCCGACCGCACCCGTGGCGCTCATGGGGCTCGCGGTGATGGGCGCCGGCATGCCCACCGACGGCTCGATGGTCTATCTGTCGCCCGCGCCGCTCTATCACGCTGCACCGATCGGCTGGTCGTCCACCGTACACCGCCTCGGCGGCACGGTCGTGATGATGGAGAAGTTCGAGCCCGAGACAGCGCTGGCGGCAATCGAGAAGTATCGCGTGACCGATAGCCAGTGGGTCCCGACGCACTTCGTCCGAATGCTGAAGCTCGATGAGGCAGAACGCACCCGCTACGACCTGTCGAGCCACCGGCGCGCGCTTCACGCGGCCGCCCCGTGTCCCGTCCCCATCAAACAGGCGATGATCGAGTGGTGGGGCGACATCGTGAACGAATACTATGCCGGTTCGGAGGGCATCGGGATGACTCTGGTCCGTTCAGCCGAATGGCTCGAGCGGCCGGGGACCGTGGGCAAGGCGATTTTCGGCACGATCCACGTCTGCGGTCCGGACGGGGAAGAGCTCCCCGCCGGACAGGACGGGCTGATCTATTTCGAGAATACGATCCTGCCGACCTACCACAACGATCCCGACAAGACCGCCGAGGCTATGCATCCCAAGGGCTGGATGACGATCGGCGACATCGGCCATGTCGACGAGGAGGGGTACCTGTTCCTCACCGACCGCAAGAGCCACATGATCATTTCGGGCGGCGTGAACATCTATCCGCAGGAGGTGGAAAACCTGCTGGTCAGCCACGACAAGGTGATGGACGCCGCGGTGATCGGCGCGCCCGATGCTGATCTGGGCGAGCGCGTGGTGGCGGTCGTCCAGCCGGTGGACATGGCCGAGGTCGCGACCGACGGGGGCGCAGCGTTCGAACAGGAGCTTCGCGATTACCTCTCTCCGCAACTCGCGCGGATCAAGATGCCCCGCCAGTTCGATTTCCGGCCCGAACTTCCCCGCGAGGCCAACGGCAAACTCTATAAGCGCGAGCTGCGCGATGAGTTCGCGGCCAGGGCGCGCGAGGAAGCGTGAGGATGTCGGACCAGGTCGCCCCGCCTCACGTGGCGCGGCAGGTCATCGATCCCAAGGCCTATGCTCAGTGGGGCGGGTTGCTCGACACGTTCGACTGGCTGCGCGAGAACATGCCCGTGGCGCGAATCGAGCCGGGGCCCGAGGCGCCGGGACTGTTCCCCCCGTTCTGGCTGGTGACCCGATACGACGACGTGATGCGGGTGTCGAAGGACAATACCACCTTCCTCAACAATCCGCGGACCGTGGTCTTCTCGCTGACCGAGGGCATCGAATTCGCCAAGGCCTTCAGCGGCGGCAGCGAACACATGGTCGCCAGCCTCGTCACGTTCGACGCGCCAGTCCACATGAAGTATCGCAAGCTGACGCAGGACTGGTTCATGCCGAGGAACCTGCGGGCGATCGAAGACGAGGTGCGGGGGATCGCGAGCCGATCGGTCGACCGGTTGCTCGCCGATGCCGCGGAAAACGGCACGGTCGATTTCTGCAGGGCGGTAGCAGCGCCTTATCCGCTCCACGTCGTCATGCAGATCCTCGGTGTGTCCGAGGAAGACGAGCCGCGGATGCTGATGCTGACGCAGCAGATGTTCGGCGGCCAGGACGAGGACCTGAACCAGTCGGGCATGAAGGATCTGCCGCCCGAGATGATCACACAGATCGTCGCGGGCGCGGTAAGGGACTTCGAAGCCTACTTCGCCGCGATCACTGCCGAAAAACGTGCCCGACCAACGGGCGACGTCGCCAGCACGATCGCCAACGCCACCGTAGACGGCGAGCCGCTCAACGACCGGGACATGATGGGTTACTACATCATCGTCGCCGCCGCCGGACACGATACCACCAGCGCCAGCACGGCGGGTGCGATGCTTGCACTGGCGCAGGACCCGGACCAGTGGGCGCGGGTCAGGGCGGACCGCAGCCTGCTGCCGGGCATCGTCGAGGAAGCGATCCGCTGGACCAGTCCGGTGCAGCACTTCATGCGTACGGCCGCCTGCGATACGGAGCTGGGCGGTCAGGCGATCGCGGCGGGCGACTGGCTGATGATCAACTACGTCGCGGCAAACCACGACCCGGAGCAGTTTCCCGATCCCCGTCGGTTCGACGCGTCGCGCAGCCCCAATCGGCACTTGGCCTTCGGCGCAGGCGCGCACCAGTGCCTCGGGCTTCACCTAGCGCGGCTGGAGATGCAGATACTTTTCGAGGAACTGCTCGACCGCATCGATTCGGTCGAACTCGCCGGTCAATGGGCCCGCTCGAAATCGACGTTCGTTGGCGGGCTCAAGACCTTGCCCTTGAGAATCTCACCGCGAACTTCGGCGCGAATGACTGCCCGCTAGTCGGCCAGCAGGCGCTCTGCGATCCGGCGGACTTCGGGGCCCATATCCTCGCGCTCGAGCGCCAGCGCCAATGTCGCCTCGACGAAACCGGTCTTGCTGCCGCAGTCGAATCGCCTGCCGTCGAACGTGACCGCGTGGAACGGCTGCTCCCCAATCATGCGCGCCATCGCGTCGGTAAGCTGGATTTCGCCGCCCGCGCCCTTTTCCTGGTCTTCGAGCGTGCGCATGACTTCGGGCTGCAGGATGTATCGACCCGAAATGATCTTGTTCGATGGAGCATCGCCCCGCTTCGGCTTTTCTACCAGGCCAGTGACTTCGGTCAGCGCCTGCGAAATCTTCGCTCCCGGTGCGATCACGCCGTAGCTGCTGACTTCTTCGTCGAGCACTTCGATCACGCTGATGAGGTTGCCCCCCACTTCGTCGTACGCGGCGACCATCTGCGCGAGGCATCCGGGTTGGCCGTGCATCAGTTCGTCGGGCAGCAGGATCGCGAACGGCTCGTCGCCGACGATCCCGCGCGCGCACCAGATGGCGTGTCCGAGGCCCAGCGGTTCCTGCTGGCGCACATAAGCGCAATTGCCTGGGCCGAGCCGGGTCGGTGCCAGAACATCGAGCGATTTGCCGCGGTCCGACATCGTCTTTTCAAGCTCGAACGCGATGTCGAAATGGTCCTCGATTGCGCTCTTGCCGCGCCCGGTCACGAAGATCATCTGCTCGATCCCGGCCTCGCGCGCTTCGTCGACCGCGTATTGGATGAGCGGCCGGTCGACGATCGGCAGCATCTCCTTGGGGATGGCCTTCGTCGCTGGAAGAAAGCGCGTTCCAAGCCCCGCGACCGGGAAGACTGCTTTGCGGATGGGTTTGCGGCTGCTCATGCGAGCGGGGATAGCAGAGGTGCCGGTACGCGCAACCTTGCGGCTGGCCCGTTTCGCGCTAGTGCGAGCCGATGGACAAGATCATCGTCGAGGGCGGAAAGCGCCTTTCCGGAACCATCCCGATCTCCGGCGCCAAGAACGCCGCGCTCACGCTGATTCCGTGCGCGTTGCTGACCGACGAGCCGATGACGCTGCGCAACCTGCCGCGATTGGCCGATATCGACGGGTTCCAGCACCTGATGAACCAGTTCGGCGTTACTACCGTGATTCAGGGCAACCGGCCCGAGGATTTCGGCCGCGTCATGACTCTGGAGGCGACCCGCATCACCGGCACGGTCGCGCCATACGACCTGGTACGGAAGATGCGCGCCTCGATCCTCGTGCTCGGTCCGATGCTGGCGCGGATGGGCGAGGCGACTGTTTCGCTTCCCGGCGGCTGCGCAATCGGCAACCGCCCGATCGATCTGCACCTCAAGGCGCTCGAGGCTTTCGGCGCGACGATCGAACTCGCACAGGGCTACGTCCGCGCGCATGCGCCCGATGGCGGATTGCCGGGGGGCGAGTTCGACTTTCCCGTGGTGTCGGTGGGCGCTACCGAGAACGCGCTGATGGCCGGGGTGCTGGCGAGCGGAACCTGCCGGCTGTTCAATGCCGCCCGCGAGCCGGAGATCGTCGACCTGTGCAATCTTCTCGTCGCGATGGGCGCGGAGATCGAGGGAATCGGCACGAGCGACCTCACCATCCACGGCGTGAAGCGGTTGCACGGGGCGACCTACCGCGTGATGGCCGACCGGATCGAAGCAGGCAGCTATGCCTGCGCCGCAGCGATCACCGGAGGCGACGTTCTGCTCGACGGGGCCAATTTCGAGGAAATGGCTTCGACACTCCACGCGTTGCGCAATATCGGCGTGTACGTCGAGGCGGAGAAAAAGGGCGTGCGCGTCGCGGCCGAGGGCAAGCTCAAGGCGACGAACCTGACCACCGCGCCCTATCCAGGTCTTGCCACCGACATGCAGGCGCAACTCATGGCTCTGCTGACGGTCGCCGAAGGGACCAGCGTCCTAACCGAAACGATCTTTGAGAACCGCTACATGCACGTGCCGGAGCTCGGCCGGATGGGAGCACACATCGAGACGTCGGGGCGGACCGCGATCGTCCACGGGGTCGAAAAGCTGCATGGCGCCGAAGTGATGGCGACCGACCTGCGTGCCTCGATGAGCCTCGTGATCGCCGGACTGCGGGCGGAAGGCCAAACCGAGGTTCGCCGGCTCTATCACCTCGACCGCGGTTACGAGCGGCTGGAAGAGAAGCTCGCGCTGGTCGGCGCGCAGGTGGAACGAGTCGGCGACGAATAGGTCGATTAGCCGGGACCTCACTGCGATCTGCCGCGTTGAGCGGGGGAAAGAGAGGTCCGCAAATGCTGCTTAAACTCACCGCGCTCGGCGCACTCGGTTACGTCGGCTACCAATATTACCAGAAGAATTTCAAACACGAAGGCCGCGCGGCCTTCGCGCGCGGCCAGGGAGAGGAAGGCGCGACGCACCAGGTCCGCGATTCCGGTCCCGAAGCGATGCGTGACAAGACCGCTCGTTCGTGGGACAAGACCGATCAGGCGAGCGACGAGAGCTTCCCCGCCAGCGATCCCCCGGCGACCTATTAAAGGAGCAACGGGACTGGATCGCTCCTGACGGGGCGAGAGGCGGGCGGAACCCAAGTAGGGGACCGCCCGCTTTTTTTTCATCTCGCGTTCGCCCCCCTTTCAGTTTGTCGATCGGTTCGGTATCTCGTGCTCAACGGGGCGAAGCGGCCTCCCGTCCAAGCGGTTTCGTCCGCTCAAGCGTCGCGGTTCAGCGGGTGGATTTCGCCCGAAGGAGCGCGCATGGATTCCCCCAACCCCGAACCCTCTTTTGGGCAGCTTGTCCGTGTATCCGCGAAGATCGGCGCCCTGAGCTTCGGCGGTCCCGCCGGGCAGATCGCGCTCATGCATCGCGAGTTCGTCGACGATCGCCGCTGGGTCGAAGGCGGCGCCTTCCTGCGAGCACTCAATCTGTGTCACCTGCTTCCCGGCCCCGAAGCGCAGCAGCTAGCGACGTGGATCGGTTGGAGGCTGCACGGCGTCCGTGGCGGTCTGGCGGCAGGACTGCTGTTCGTGCTGCCGGGCGCATTCGTGATGCTGGCGCTGTCGATGCTTTACGTCACCGCAGCGGGCCTCGACTGGTTCGAAGCGATCTTTCTCGGGATCAAGGCAGCCGTGCTTGCGATCGTGGCGCAGGCCCTGGTGCGCGTGGCGGGCAGGGCGCTCAAGACGCGATTCATGCTCGGGCTTGCATTCGCTTCCTTCCTGTTGCTCGCCCTGTTCGACACGCCATTCCCCCTGGTCATCGGCGCGGCAGCTCTGATCGGCGCAGGAATTAGCCGCTGGCGACCCAAGATGATCGGTGCACACGCCCCGCCTCCCTTCACGACCGGCGGTCCCAGCGCCGGCACGCTTGCTCGATCGACGATCCGGACGATCGCGGTCTGGTGCGCAATCTGGGCCGCTCCGATGGCCCTCGTCGCGGCGACACTGGGCACCGGACACGTGCTGTGGGATGTGGGGGTGTTCTTCTCCAAGCTGGCCGTGGTCACGTTCGGCGGTGCCTACGCTGTCCTCGGATACATGGCGCAGGAGGCCGCGGGCCCGCTCGGCTGGCTGTCGGCCCGGGAGATGGCGGACGGACTCGGCTTGGCGGAATCGACTCCCGGACCGCTGATCATGGTCACGCAGTTCGTGGGTTTTCTGGCTGGCTGGCGCGAAGCGGAACCGCTCGCCCCGCTGGCTGGAGCGATCGCCGCGGCAGCGCTGACGACCTGGGTAACGTTCGCCCCCTGCTTCCTGTGGATCTTCGCCTGTGCCCCATGGATGGACCGACTTGAGCGCTCGCCCGCGCTTCAGGGCGCTCTGGCAGCAATTACCGCAGCCGTCGTCGGCGTCATCGCCAACCTCGCCCTCTGGTTTGCCGGGCATGTCCTGTTCCCCACATTCGACACCTCGGTTCCGGGCTGGGGTTTCGATTGGCGTGCGGGATTGATCGCGGTCATCGCCGGCTTGCTGTTATTCGTGTTCCGAAGGGGAATTCTCACGACCCTGGCTGTTTGCGCGGCCTCAGGACTCGCGACTGCCTACATGCCCTTCTGACACGAGCCAGAGGCGGATCGCCCCTGCCAGCCCGCATGGCGTCTCGCTCGCGATCCGCTCTTCATCGATCCGAGCGACGAGGGCACTGACGGGAAGTCCTTCAGCGGCGGCTACCGCGCGCAGCATATCCCAGAACAGCGGCTCTAGGCTGATCGAGGTCTTGTGTCCGGCGATCTCGACCGAGCGTTTGATCGGGGGATGATACGGCGTCGTCATGAGTCGTACCCTGGGTTAACTGTGCGTCTGAACTGGGTTTCGCCTATCTCCCCCGCTAAGCGCAGGCAACGTTTCGCCGCATGGGGCACTCTGGCCAACCGGACCCCACAGCCTGCTCACCCCCTTGTTCATTTGCGCGACAGGTTCGTCAGAACAGGCGCGCCGAGGATAGCAGGCCGCGCATGTCGCGCGATCGGCTTCATTGATGTACGTTGATGGGGGCTTCGAAGAAAACCGGGCACGCCATCGCAGGGGCGGTCGAGCATTCGACCGTGAACGCGTGGACCGGTCAGAAGCTTTTTGAAGGAGTTTTGCGATGACGGCCATTCACACCAAACGAAGTGCGATCGCGCTGGCAGCGATGCTTGCCGCGGCGACGCCGGCGATGATCGCCGCACAGGACTATCAGGTGCCTGCCGAAGACCCCTATGCGATGACCGTGACCGGAACGCCGCCCAGCGATTTCGAAGGCCTTCCCGAGGGTCCGGAAGTCGAAGGGTTCATCTCCGCCCGCAAGGGCGACCGGATGCAGGTGACCGACGAAACCGGGACGGCAACCTCGCTGGCAATCAGCCAAGGCACGGAGGTTACCGGTGCCGGCGGCTTCCTCGGCCTCGGCAGCAAGAAGCTGGGCACCGACTCGCTGCTCAACGGTCTTCCGGTTACGGTGAAGACGGTCCAGTGGGGCGGCGGTCTGATCGCCAGCGCGGTCAAGTTCCGCAACGGTGATTTCAAGACCGCTTCGATGATCCGTCGCGGTACCGCGCAGGGCTTTGCCGAGCAGAGCGCCGCTACCGAGGCGCTGCGCAGCCGTGTTGCCGATATCGACAACTACAACGTCAAAGGCACGACCAACGTCTATTTCGACACCGGCAAGCACGCCCTGTCCAGTCAGGCACAGAGCGATCTTTGCGCGGCTGCGAGCCAGGCCGGCACGACCGACAACGCGCTGCTTCTGGTCGTCGGGTACACCGATTCCACCGGCGATTACGAGTTCAACCAGGAGCTCAGCGAGAAGCGCGCGACCCGGGTGGTGAATCATCTCCAGCAAGCCTGCGGATGGAAGCCCTATCGTATGCTGACCCCGACCGGAATGGCCGAAGCCGATCCTGCGGCGGACAACACGACCGAAGAAGGCAAGGCGCAGAACCGGCGCGTTGCGGTGAACATCCTCGTAAGCAAGGCTGTCGACGGAATGTAATCGGACAAGTGGGGCGGGTGTTCGGCCCGCCCCATTTTTCGTCAGTACATGTGCTGCCCGCCATTGATGCTCATCGTCGAGCCGGTTACGAAACCGCCCTCGTCACTCGTGAGGAAGGCCACACCGCGCGCGATCTCTTCCGCGTGCCCCAGGCGTCCGACGGGGATCTTCGCGATGATTTTTTCCAGCACCGGCTCCGGCACGGCGGCAACCATGTCGGTATCGATGTAGCCGGGCGCGATCGCATTGACGGTCACGCCCTTTTTTGCGCCTTCCTGGGCCAGCGCCTTGGTGAAGCCGTGGATGCCGCTTTTCGCGGCGGCATAGTTCACCTGACCGTACTGGCCGGCCTGCCCGTTGATCGATCCGATGTTGACGATGCGGCCCCATCCCCTCGCGACCATGCCGGGAAAGCATGCCTTGGCCATGTTGAAGCAGCCGCCGAGGTTGATCCGCATCACGTCGTTCCAGTCGTCGAACGTCATCCGCGCCAGGGTGCCGTCGCGGGTGATGCCCGCGTTGTTCACTACGATGTCGATCGGGCCGACTTCGTCCTCGATCTGCCTGCATCCGGCCAGGCACGCCTCGTGATCGCCCACGTCCCACCTATGGATTTTGATGCCGTGCGCGTCGGAGAAGGCCTTGGCCTTGGCATCGTTCCCCGCATAGTTGGCGACGACGGTGCGTCCTTGCTGCTTGAGTGCAAGGCTGATGGCCTCGCCGATCCCGCGGGTTCCCCCCGTCACGATTGCAACGCGCGTCATTCCATCTCCTCTGACCTGTCAGGTTCCACTCTTCGTTTCCATGACTAGGCCAACGCCGCCGACGCGCAAAGAAAAACCCGGCGCGAGGCCGGGTTGCTGTATACCAATTCCGTAAGGTCAGAAGCGGAACTGCGTGCCGACGTAAACCGCCTGATCGTCGCGCACGGCGTCGGTCAACGGGGCAAGCCTGTCGCGCTCTTGGCTGAGGCGGACGCCCGCCGTCACGTTCAGGTTGCGGGACAGGCGATAGCCGGCACCCAGATCGACGGCCTGTTCGCCCGCACCTTCGAGAGTGCGGTCGCTGCGACCCGTCCGGCGCTCGGATTCCAGGGCAAGTCGGGGCTGCAGGCGGCCCGGAGTTTCCTTCACACCCTCCCGCGGGCGGAAGCTGGCAAGATCGGGCATTTCGATCTGCTTCAAGTCGATCGAGGGAGCCACCGGCTTGGCAAAGGTTTCGTATCCGCGCGAGACGCCCAGGTTGTAGCGGCTCTTGGCAAGGGTCGCGATCGAAGGACCTGTGCCGACTTCGAAACGGGCAGCCGTAATTGCCCGGCGGACTGATACCGCCCGAGCTTGGTCAGGCGTCACGCGGATCGCGACCGTGACCGTGCGCTGACCCTCGAGCGAAGAGCCTGCGGGCGTGAAGCGCATCGAATGTCCGCGTGCCGCGATCTTGGCTGCTACGCGGCGGGTAAGGGCAGGGTCGACGTTTGCCGGAGTAAAGGGTGCGAACCCGGCAGCGATCGGCATCGCGGGCGAATCGTCAGGGATCGCAAGGACCGCGGTCGGCGCGCCGAACAGAAGCGCACAGCCGGCAAGCACAAGGGCAGCGCGCGAAGAGCCGCCTTCCTTCCGTTTAACCGTGATCCGTGCCTGCTTCATGCGAAGCGCTCCAACCCCCTGTCCCTCAGGCATACGGCCCAAAACTATCGGCCGTGCACCTTAACGCGCGATGAGCAATCCGGTTTCAGTTTCAACCGACTCGGACGCGTTCGTGTAGTTCGATTTAATTGGTAGAATCAAATCAAGGGCTTTTCCAGCTTTTCCACGGTGCTGCTCCCTTTCTGGATGGGCTGTTGCACAGAGCCAACAACCGCCCGGCGGCCATGCGATTAAGCGACGGTTCACGGCCCGAACGCGTTAGTGTTCAGACGACGCCTTGCCCGCATCGCCTGGGCGCACTAGAGGCGGTGACGAACTTCCAATCCGAGGACATTTCCTTGAGCATGACCGCCATTTCGCGTTCCGCCCGCCTGACCCGTACGGCCTTTGCCGCTACCGCCATCGCAGCGCTCGCCGCTTGCGGCGGGCCTGAGCGTCCGAAGGCCGACCTCGCGGCCAGCCAGGTCACCACGATCGGCGTCAACGCCTATCTCTGGCGCGCGGCTCTCGAGACGGTGAGCTTTGCTCCGCTGCTCCAATCGGACAGCAACGGCGGGGTCATCGTGACCGACTGGTATGCCAATCCCCGCAATCCCGACGAGCGCGTGAAGGTAACCGTTTCGATCCTCGATCAGGATCTCCGTGCCGATGCGGTGCGCGTTGCCGCCAGCCGTCAGGTCGCCCAATCGGGTCAGTGGGTCGATGCACCGGTGCAGGCCGCTACCGTGCAAAGGCTGGAAGACATCATCCTGACCAAGGCTCGCGCGCTTCGCCGCCAGGCCATCGCGAGCTGATCGAAACAAGGGTTCCGGCATGACAGACCAGCGTTTCGATCCGTCGTCGGCGGACGGCCGCTGGCAGCGCGCCTGGGAGGTGGCGGGCTCGTTTCGCGCAGATAGCGATTCGAACAAGCCGAAGAGCTACGTGCTCGAGATGTTTCCCTATCCTTCGGGACGCATCCACATCGGCCACGTGCGCAACTACACCATGGGCGACGTGTTGGCCCGCTTCAAGAAGCTGACGGGGCATGAAGTGCTCCACCCGATGGGGTGGGATGCCTTCGGTATGCCGGCGGAAAACGCGGCGATGGAAAAGGGCGTCCATCCCGGCGGCTGGACCCGCGCGAACATCGAACACATGAAGGCGCAGTTGAAGCGCCTCGGCTTCGCGCTCGACTGGAGCCGCGAACTCGCCACCTGCGAACCCGAATATTACGGCCACGAACAGGCGCTGTTCCTGAAGCTTCACGAGGCCGGGCTGGTCTATCGCAAGGAAAGCGAGGTCAACTGGGACCCGGTCGACATGACCGTGCTCGCCAACGAGCAGGTGATCGACGGCAAGGGCTGGCGGTCGGGCGCGGAGATCGAGAAGCGCAAGCTCAGCCAGTGGTTCCTGCGGATCACGCAATTCGCCGACGAGCTCCTTGAAGGATTGTCCTCGCTGGACACCTGGCCCGATAAGGTGCGGCTGATGCAGGAGAACTGGATCGGCAAGAGCAAGGGCCTGCGCTGTACGTTTCGCCTGGTCGACAGCGACAGCGGCATCGAGGTTTTCACAACCCGTCCCGATACGATGTTCGGCGCCAGTTTCGTCGCGATTGCGCCGGATCATCCGCTTGCGCAACGGATGGCGGCCACCGTTCCGGACCTCGCTGCATTCGTTGCCGAGTGCAAGAAGGGCGGAACCACGGCCGCGGAGATCGAGACCCAGGAAAAGCGCGGGTTCAACACCGGTCTTTCGGTTTCCCACCCGCTCGAATCGCATTGGCATCTGCCGGTCTACGTCGCCAATTTCGTCCTGATGGACTACGGCACGGGAGCCATCTTCGGCTGCCCGGCGCACGACCAGCGCGACCTGGATTTCGCTCGGAAGTACGGCCTCCCCGTTCACCGGGTCGTGGCTGACGGCGACGAAACGGGAGAGGTATTCCGCGGCGACGAAGCCTATACCGGACCTGGCCATATCGTGAATTCGCGCTGGCTCGATGGCATGACCGTCGACGAAGCGAAGGCTGCCGTCATCGCCAGGGCTGAGCATGAGGGATGGGGAAAGGGCGAAACCCAGTGGCGGCTGCGCGACTGGGGCGTGTCGCGCCAGCGATACTGGGGCACGCCGATCCCGTTCATTCACTGCGCTGCCTGCGGCATCGTGCCGGTGCCCGAAAGCCAGCTGCCCGTGGTCCTGCCGGAAGACGTCGATTTCAAGACGCCCGGCAACCCGCTAGAACGACATCCCACATGGAAACAGGTGGACTGTCCGGGATGCGGAGGGTCCGCACAGCGCGAAACCGACACGCTCGACACTTTCGTCGACAGCTCGTGGTACTTCCTGCGCTTCGCAAGTCAGCCGACGGACAAGCCGTTCGATCGGGACGAGGTCGCCAAGTGGCTGCCGGTCGAACAGTATATCGGCGGCGTCGAGCACGCGATCCTTCACCTCCTCTACGCGCGGTTCTGGACCCGCGCGCTGCGGCACATCGGACTGATCGATCTCGACGAGCCGTTCGCTTCGCTCTTCACGCAAGGCATGGTGACGCACGAAACCTATTCGCGCCCCCAAGGCGGACGCGACATCTGGTTCGGCCCTGAAGAAGTGGAGCGGACCGGCCACGGCGCGACGCTGCGGGCCGATGGCGGGCCGGTGACGATCGGCAAGGTCGTCAAGATGTCGAAGTCCAAGAAGAACGTCGTAGATCCCGACACGATCGTCGACCGCTTCGGTGCGGACGCGGTACGCTGGTTCATGTTGTCGGACAGCCCGCCCGAACGCGACCTGCCCTGGTCCGAATCTGGCATCGAGGGCTGCTGGCGTTTCGTCCAGCGCCTGTGGCGCTTGTTTGCCGAGCACGACACGGCGGCAACCGGCGAGGACAAGGCCCTCGACCGCAAGCTGCACCAGACAGTCGACGCGGTCGCGCGGGACATAGAGGCATTGGCCTTCAACAAGGCGGTGGCGCGAATCTACGAACTGACCAGCGCGATCGAAAAAGCGCCGCCCTCGGCCAGCCGGTCCGGTGCGATCCGCACGCTCGTCCAGCTCGTGGCGCCGATGATGCCCCATCTCGCCGAAGAGGCGTGGACCAATTTGGGCCAACAAGGCCTTGTCGCGGAATCCGATTGGCCCACGGTCGATCCGGCGCTGCTGGTCGAGGACGAGGTGACCATCGCGGTGCAAGTGAAGGGCAAACTGCGCGACACACTGACGGTCGCGAAAGGCTTGTCCAATACTGAGCTCGAGGCGCTTGCGCTCGCTTCGGACAAGGTCCAGCGTGCGATCGACGGAGCAGAGGTTCGCAAGGTGATCGTGGTACCCGACCGACTGGTGAATATCGTCGCATGAACCGACTGGCGATCCTTGCACCCTTCGCGCTTGCCTTGACCGGCTGCGGCCTCCAGCCGATGTACGCCGGTGGGTCCAGCGGCATCGTTGCCACCCAGCTCGCAGCGATCGACGTGCCCGCGATCGAGGGGCAGGCAGGCTGGCTGGTCCGCAACGCGCTGGTCGACAGGCTGGGCGCTGGCGGCGGTTCGGCGGCGCGCTACCGCCTTGACGTTCGGCTCGACGACAAGCTCGAAGGGCTCGGCGTGTTGAGCGACGACACGACGGGGCGCGAGCGGCGGACGCTGCGGGCTCGCTTCCAACTGGTCGACATTTCGAATGACGAGATCATCCTCGATGCGACTGCAGGGTCGGACGCCGGCATCGATGTCGTATCGAGCGAATATGCGACGATCGCGGCCGAGCAGTCGGCCCTGGAAAACCTGTCGCGGGAAGTGGCCGCACAGATCACCACGAGGCTCGCGCTCGCACTGCGCGAGCGTCAATGAGCGTGGCCCTATGAGGGTGAGCCGGTGAAGGCGACCCAGAAGGATTTCGCCGCAGTCGCCCCGCGAGCAGTACGCGCTTGCAAGACATTTTTCTTCTGCGGCCCGGACGAGGCTGGAGCCGCCGCCGCAGCTCAGCGGATCGCCGCGATGCTGGAGGAGCCAGGCGAGCAGGTCGAAATCGCCGGGGCAGATCTGCGGCGCGATCCCGTGCTGCTGGCTGACGAGGCGCGCTCCACCTCACTTTTCGCCGGGGTTCGCCATATCGTCGTCCGTGCCGCCGGCGATGAAGCGCACGACGCGCTTGCCAATCACCTGGCCGCAATCGATGCCGGCGAAGGGGCGGCCTGTCCCGTGCTCGTGGTCGCGACCGCAGCCACCGACAAGTCGCGGACCGCCAAGCTGCTGGACGGCCGGGCAGATGCATTGGTGGCGATGTTCTATCCGCCCGATCTCGCCCAACTGCGCGACGCGATCCGCACCGCGGGTGAAGAACGCGGGCTGCGGATGTCCGGACCGCTTGCCGAGCGGATTGCCCGGGGGACGAGTTTCGATATCCGCCTCGCGCGGTCCGAGGTCGAGAAGCTGGCTTTGTACCTCGATGCCAGCCCCGAAGCGCCGGTCACACCCGATGCCGAAGCGCTCGATGCGATCGGCGCGCGGACCGAGGACGACGGGTTCATGCCCATCGTCAACGCGGTCCTGGGGGGGCAGACCGAGCGCTTACCGGGCGAACTGGCGCGGATGCGCGAGCTGTCGCTAAATCCGGTCGGGCTGTTGTTGGCATTCGAGCGCCGCACTGCACAACTGGCCCAGCTCAATGCCAAGCTTGGTCGCAGCGACCAGATCGAGGCTTTCGTCGAAGCAGAGACGAAGGCGCGCAGGGTCTTCTTCAAGGACAGCCGGGACATCTCGGTGCAATTGAGGCGTTGGCGCGGTCGCAAGCTCGAGCGCCTCGTTTCCCGGCTGGTCGATCTGCATCGTGACCTGTTGGCGCACAGTCCTGCCAGCGAAATTCTCCTTGCGCAGGCGCTTGCCGGCGTGGCGGCCGCTGGCCGGCGGTGAGTGGTCGCGTTCAAAGGGGTCGAAAGGCGCTCGCGCCAATACGTTCTGTCGCAAAAACAAGTGCTTGCCCATCTCGCGAGAATTCTGCAGGGCGCGGCGGAGGGCGCCCGGATTTATCGGCTCCCTATCAGCAGCGCCCCGGCCTGTCGCGGAGCCGAGGATGAACGAGCCGATGGACTTGAGCCGAAAAATTTCCGAACTCGGGCAACCGTTTGCTCCATCCCTGGAGCGGCGGCGTGTCAGGCTCTACGCACTGATGTTCGCGCTCGATGCGGCTCTCATGCTGGGAGCGTACGGACTGGTGGAGTACCTCTACCTGTCGAGGCTGCGTATGCTGGAGGCGCAGCTTCTGCTTCCGCTGTATTTCACGATCGCCTTGTACGAGCCGACATATTCGATCCGCTCGTTACAGGATTGGCGGTTCGCGGCCCGCCAGGCGATAAAGGCGCTGATCCTGTCGGCAACCCTGCTGGTCTTCATTACGTTCTATGCGAAGACCACCGCCGAATTCTCCCGCGTGGTATTTAATGGCGGTCTTTTTCTGACCGGCTTTCTTGTAATCGTGTCGCGCAAACTGCTGGTCGAAGAAGTCCGACGCAGGTGGGGGCGAAGTGTCACCAACAGGCTGTTGATTGCCGCCGGCGGACCGGAGATCGACTGGCCGGAGACCATGCGTGTCGATGCGATGGAGCACGGCATCCTGCCAGATGCCAACGACCCCCAGTCTCTCGACCGGCTAGGCCGTTACCTCCTCAACATGGACCGCGTAGTGGTGAGCTGCGCTTTCAAGGACCGCAACGAATGGTCCAAGGCGCTGCGCGCAGCGGGTGTGCGGGGAGAAGTCGTGACCGATCGTCTCGACGAACTCGCCCCGATCGGGCTGGCCGTGGAAGACGGCTGGCGATCCTTGATCGTATCGACCGGTCCCTTGGCACTGCGCCAGCGCGCCCTGAAGCGCGTGTTCGACATCGTGGTGGCCGTGGGTGCGCTTGCGATCATGAGCCCGTTGATGTTGCTCACTGCACTGGCGATTAAATTGGAGGACGGAGGTCCCGTTTTCTTCGTCCAGCGCCGCCTGGGTCGCGGCAACCGCTTCTTCGACATGATAAAGTTCCGTTCGATGCGGCTGGATTGCAGCGACGAATCAGGCGCTCGCTCGACAGCACGCGGGGACGAGCGGACGACGCGCGTCGGACGGTTCATTCGCCGGACGAGTATCGATGAACTCCCCCAGCTATTCAATGTGCTGGCGGGAACGATGAGTGTGGTCGGACCCCGTCCGCACGCAATCGGTTCGCAGGCAGGCGAGAAGCTGTTTTGGGAAGTCGACGATAAGTACTGGAACCGACACTCGTTGAAGCCCGGGGTGACCGGACTGGCACAAGTCCGCGGCCATCGCGGTGCGACCGAGGAAGAGAAGCACCTGACCGACCGGCTGGGAGCCGACCTCGAGTATATCGCCAACTGGTCGCTTTCGGGCGACGCGATGATCGTGCTCAAGACGATCGGGGTCGTGATCCATCCGCGCGCCTACTGAGGCGCAGGTCAGTTCCCCTGTGGAACGCTGAACGAACCGCTGACGCGCCCGTTGCCGCTGCCGCCGACCGCGCCGGTGACCGACGAGGACCCGTTGGCGCGGCCGTCGACGCTCGAGATACCGGTCCTGAGGTCGATCACCAGCCGTCCGCCGTTTAGCGTATCGCCCCCGCGGTTGAGGCGCACGTTACCCGCCATGGTGATCACCCGCCGGTTGAAATCGTACACCGCGACTTCGCCCGCAGCGCGCTCGGTTCCGCGGGTCACCGTCACCCCTCCGGTAGCAGTGATGCGCTGGATGCTCAGCGATCCGGCATCCGAGTAATTGACCTGGGTGCGGGCAGCCTGGAGGCGCAGGCCGGCCTGGGTGATGTCCACGTTGCCCGACAGTACCACCCGGTTCTGCCGGTCCTGCAGCTCGATCCGGTCCGCCGCGTAGTTGACCGGCGCATTGGAATTGTGTCCCGCGATCGCCTGCGCGCCGACCTGGATTCCGGCCATCGCGACGAGCGTGACGGCAAATCCCGACAGGGCCCAACGGGCGGCGGTGATCGACTGACGCATCATCAAGGCATCCTCAGCTTGCCGGGAATCATGTTGAGCCGGGCATTTCCGTCCAGGGTGACCGTGCGGTCTTCCAGATCGGCCTCAAGCCGGTTGGCGGAGAACGTACCTGCCGGAATGGTGCCTTCGACGCCGCCCGCGCCCACAAGGCGCTTGCCCGGCAGGTCCACCGAAACGCCGCGGGCCATCATGCGATAGCCGTCGGACGCGGTCACCAGCACACCGCCGGGGACGGCCACGGTCTCGTCCCGTATTTCGTATTGCCCGGCTTGCGCGGTGACGCTGGCCGGACCTTCCGCCAGCAGGATGCGCGCCACGAGGTCTTGCATCCGCACGATGCCTTCACGGCCCGAACGCTGGACCGCTTCGCCCGCGGTGAGCGAGAAGGGACGCCCTTCGGCATCGGCGCCGCGATACATGGCGTTGTCCACCCGCAGCCGTTCGTCGATCACCTCGACCTTGTTGCGGTCGAGCAGGAAGCTGACCTCGCCGCGCGGGCTGAGGGGCGTGACGATCATCAGCGCGGCGATGACCCCGATGGCCATCGGCAGCGCTTTCGACAGGAATGACACGACCTTGTCGTGGGTCCCGCCGGGCGCGGCGAAGTGCTGCCGCGCGCTGCGCAGCTCCTTGGCCTCCTGGGTCTCGATGCGGGCGGAAAGGGTCATGGCAGGGCTCTAACGCGCGGCGGGCCTAATCGTGGCTGAACATGTCCTTGTCGGCCCAGCCGGCAAGGTCGAGTCGCGCGCGGGTCGGCAGGAAATCGAAACAGGCCTGCGCCATGTCGGTCCGCTGCTCGCGCTCCAGCCGTTGGGCGAGCACTTCGCGCAAGCGGTGCAGGAAACGTACGTCCGATGCAGCATATTCCCGCTGCGCTTCGTTGAGCTCGGGCGCCCCCCAGTCGCTGAGCTGCTGTTGCTTGGAAATGTCGGCGGCCAGCAGTTCGGACACGAGGTTCTTGAGCCCGTGGCGGTCGGTGTAGGTGCGGGTCAGCTTGCTGGCGATCTTGGTGCAGAACACCGGTGCGGCCATCACGCCCAGGTAGAAGTAGATCGCCGCCAGGTCGAACCGGGCATAGTGAAACAGTTTCAGCCGCTGAGGATCGGCCAGCAGGGCCTTGAGCCGCGGCGCATCGTAGGCGCTGCCCGGCGCAAAGCGGACGAGGTGCTCGTCGCCATGCCCGTCGCTGAGCTGGATCAGGCACAGCCGGTCACGGTGGGTGATAAGGCCCAGCGTCTCGGTATCGACCGCGATCGGCCCGTCGGCGAAAGTCACGCCTTCGGGCAGGTCTTCTTCATGGAAATGGACTGTCATGCGACCTCGCCCTTAGGCGCATCGGGGATAGAGGGAAAGGGGCGCTGGCGAGGCGGCGCGCCCCATCGTAACCGGTTGCCATGAGCGGCGATGCGATCCCGGAAAGCTGGCGGCCAGCGCTCGAAAGCGCGCTTGCGAGTCCGGAGGCGCGTCGGCTGGGCGGCTGGCTGCGAGCCGAGGAAGACGCCGGCAAGACGATCTACCCTCCTCGCGGCAGTCGCCTGCGGGCGTTCGAATTGACCCCGCTCGACGCGGTAAAGACTGTCATCCTTGGGCAGGATCCGTATCACGGACCTGGGCAGGCAACGGGACTGGCGTTCTCGGTGCCGCCCGGCGAGCGCATCCCACCAAGTCTCAGGAATATCTACAAGGAGCTGGAAAGCGATCTCGGACTTGCACCCCCGCGGCACGGCGACCTTCATCGCTGGGCCGAGCAGGGCGTGTTGCTGCTCAATGCCAGCCTGACAGTCGAGGCCGGGAGCGCCGGAAGTCATGCCGGCAAGGGGTGGGAAGCGGTAACCGACGCCGCTATCGCCGCGGTCGCAGCGCGCAGCCAGCCGACTGTCTTCATCCTCTGGGGCAGCCACGCTCAGGCCAAGGCGGCGCGCATCCCCAGGCTTCTGCGTGAGAGCCCGCACCTCGTCATTTCCAGCCCTCACCCCAGCCCGCTTTCCGCCCACCGGGGTTTTTTCGGGAGCAGGCCTTTCAGCCGGACCAACCACTTCCTTTCGTCGCGAGAGCGCGAAGAGATCGACTGGTCGCTGTAGCGGGGCGTTTGAATGGCCCTTTCGGCGGGCGGCACCACCGGGTAATCAAGGCGCGGTCGAGGAAGAGGGGGTGACTCGATGTCCGATGCACTTGCACATTGGCTGCTGGCCGCGCTGCTCGTGGTCGCCATGGCAATCTGTTACGAACTGGTTATCCGGTTTCATGCCCGGGTTCGCCGCATCGCGGACGAAGACAACGACGACGCCAGCGACGAGGGTTTCTCCCTTTCCGGCGTATTCGGACTGCTGGCGCTTCTAATGGCGTTCGCCTTCGGCATGGCGCTCGACCGGTACGAGGATCGCCGCCAGCTCGTCACGGTCGAGGCGATGGCTTTCGACACGCTATCGTCGCGCTTGGAGCTTCTCCCTGAGGCCGATCGCGCTGCGATCGCGCCGATGCTGAAGACCTATGGCAAGATACGGCTGGCCACGAGTATCGCGGCGGTGGAAGACCCGGCCAAGTGGGCCGAGGGACGCGCTCTCGCCAATGCGATAGAACGCCGGATCTACGACACGGTCGAACGGATGCCGAGCGATCCCCGTGCCGCATTGGTGGTCGAGGCGCAGGATGAGCTGGGCGACATCGCGACGGCACGCCATGCCGCGCGCGGCGCGAAGCTCCCGGTTGCCGTGTTGTGGCTGCTGGCGATCTACTGCCTCGCGGGGGCGGCCATGCTTGGATACTCGGTCGCGGCCACGAACGCCCGTCATCGGACCGCGGCCGTCCTGTTCTTCTGCCTTCTTTCGCTGGCTTTCGTTACCGTGCTCGATCTCGATCATCCCCGCGGCGGTCTGATCGTCGTGCCGCAGGATGAACTGGAAGCCGCGGTCGCCCGCATGACCTGACCTTGCCTGCGACGCCATTAACCAATTGCCCGAACGATTGGCCCATCGTCCCCGGCATATCGTGCGGCCATGCACCGCGTCACGATCGTCCTCGCCGCATCGCTTGCCGCCGGTGCCTGCGCCAACGCGACGCCGGCCTACGTGGTGAAGTACGATCTCGACCAGTTGGCCATCGACGCGTCGACGCACGAGGCGTCACCTGGCTTCGATAGCTTGCCTAGCCCGACCGGTCAGGCGGGCGGCGAGGTGCCACCCGCCTGACCGCGTCCAGACGGGCCGGCTTATCCGGCGATCAGCGATCCGATCAGCTCGCGTCCGTCGGTGTGAGTCACGTTGAAGATGATGAAAACTTCTTCGCGGTTCGGCCCGGCGAGCGCCCCGATAAAGGTCCCCTTGAAGCCGCTAGCGGTGTCGTCGATCGTCGCGTTGAAGGCCTCGCCGGTACCGATTGTCGCGGACAGCGGAAGAGTGGCGCGCACCACCTGGGTGCCGTTGACGTTCTCGCGAATCTGGATCGAACCGGTGATCTTCTTGTCGCTGGCGGTGACGGTCAGTGTGGTGGGAGCCGCGCTGAAGACGCCCGGCGCGGTCGCTTTCGGAGTTCCGCCCGCCACTTGCGCGGTGCCGTTGTAGACGATGTTGGCGGCGATCGCGGCGGTCGTCGTCACTTCGTTGAAGAAAACGGTCACGCGGTTGCTGCGCAGCATGCCGGGAACGGTCTCGCTGGTAAAGCTCTGCACGCGCTCGTAGGTCACCCGCAAGACGTTCTTGAACGGCAGTTCCAGCGCGATCGCATCGGTACCCTTGCGATAGGTACGCAGCGTGGCGGTCGCGGTCTGGCGGTCGGCGGCGGCAAAGCTCGGCAGGGTCGAACCGTCGGGCCAGACGAAGGTCACGCCTTCCGGCGCGACGGCATAGGTGATCGTGCTGTTGCCCGCCTGCCGGGTACCGTCGCTCCAAGTCTCGCTGCCCCCGGTGGGCATGAAATAGGCGAACACGTACGACGCGTTGGTGACCGAATCCGAGAAAGCCTTGCCGAAATCGAACTCGACCGGTGCGGGGGTCGGCGTGGGGGTGGGCGAGGGGCTCGCGGTCGGGGTAGGGGTCGGCGTGGGTGCCGGATCGCCGTCGTCGCCTCCGCCGAAACACGCTGCGACCAGTGTGCAGCTTGCCGCCACACTCAGCATTAGACCAACTTTACGGCGCACGCAGCGACACTCCCGTCCAGACCTGTGCCCGCGCGGTTGCAGGCGGAGCCGCGCGCCTACCCGTTATTGCGAACGGCCCGCAAGTCCTTTGAGGCCGATCGCAAAGCTTCAGCGCGGCAGTTCGCTGACCCCCATGAGCGCTTCGTCGACCGCGCGGGCAGCCTGGCGGCCTTCGCGGATGGCCCAGACGACGAGGCTCTGTCCGCGCCGCATGTCTCCGCAGGCAAAGACTTTTTCCTCGCTGGTGGCATAGCGCAGGGTGTCCGCGGCCACGTTGCCGCGTGCGTCGTAGGCCACCCCCGACTGGTCCAGCAAGCCGGCCTTTACCGGTCCGGTAAAACCCATCGCCAGCAGGATCAGGTCGGCCGGGATCACGAACTCGCTTCCCGCCACTTCCTCCATCTGCCCGCCGCGCCATTCGACGCGCACGCATTCGAGGCCGGTCACTTCGCCGCCTTCGCCCATGACTCGCTTGGCGAGTACCGACCAGTCGCGGTCCGCACCTTCTTGGTGGCTGGTCGAGGTGCGGAGCTTCAGCGGCCAGTCTGGCCAGGTCAGCGCCTTGTCCTCCTTCTCGGGAGGCCGCGGCATGATCTCGAGCTGGACGACGCTGGTGGCGCCCTGGCGATTGCTGGTGCCGACGCAGTCGGACCCGGTATCGCCGCCGCCGATCACGATGACCCGCTTGCCGGTCGCCACGAGGCTGCCGCGCGGGGCGGCGCGCACTTCGTCGTCCCCGGCGTTGCGTTTGTTCTGCTGGGTCAGGAATTCCATCGCCAGCCGCACGCCCGGCAGTTCCGCGCCAGGGATCAGCAGACGCCGCGGCTCTTCCGCGCCGCCGGCCAGCACCACCGCGTCGAAGTTCTCGCGCAGCGAGGCGAACGAGACGTCGACGCCGACCTCGGTGCTGGTGCGGAAAGTAACGCCCTCCGCCTCCATCTGGACCGCCCGCCGGTTGACGAGGTGCTTCTCCATCTTGAAATCGGGGATGCCGTAGCGAAGCAGGCCGCCCAGCCGATCTGACTTTTCGAACACGGTTACAGAATGCCCGGCCCGGGCGAGTTGCTGGGCGCAGGCAAGGCCGGCCGGACCGCTGCCGACCACCGCCACGCGCTTGCCGGTCCGTTCGACTGGCGGCTCGGGCACGATCCAGCCCTCGTTCCATCCCCGGTCGACGATCGCGCATTCGATTGACTTGATGGTCACCGGCTGATCGACGATGTTGAGCGTGCACGCCGCCTCGCACGGAGCGGGGCAGATGCGTCCGGTGAATTCCGGGAAGTTGTTCGTGGAATGGAGGACGTCGAGCGCATTCCTCCAGTCCGCCTCGTAGACGAGGTGGTTCCAGTCGGGGATCAGGTTGTTCACCGGACACCCGTTGTGACAGTACGGGATGCCGCAATCCATGCACCGGGCCGCCTGCAGCCGCAGGTCGGGCTCGGGATGCGGGACCACGAATTCCTTGTAGTGGCGGACGCGCTCCTTTGGATCGGCGTATGTCCGGTCCTTGCGCTCGTATTCGAGGAAGCCGGTTTCCTTGCCCATTATTCTGCCGCTTCCATCGCTGCTTCGTTACGTTCCGCCTCGAGCTGCTTGAGTGCACGGGCATAGTCGGTCGGCATGACCTTCACGAACCCGCCGACCGCGTTTTCCCAGTCGTCGAGGATCGCGGCAGCTTTCGCGCTGTCGGTGTGCAGCTTGTGCCGTTCGATGAGTATCCGCAGCCGCTCGGCGTCGTGCCGCAGCATGTCGCCCAGGCCCAAGTCGTCCACCGAGCGCGGGCGCTGGAGCGGCCGGCCGGTCCCGTCTTCCTCGTCGCGCGCGGCTGAAACCGGGGCAAGATCGACCTGCGCGGTGTTGCACAACCGGGCAAAGGTGCCGTGGGGGTCGTAGACGTAGGCCACGCCGCCGCTCATGCCGGCCGCGAAGTTGCGCCCGGTCTTGCCGAGCACGACGACCGCGCCGCCGGTCATATATTCGCAGCCGTGATCGCCGCAGCCTTCTACCACCGCGATGGCGCCCGAATTGCGGACCGCGAACCTCTCGCCAGCTACGCCGCCCAGATACGCCTCGCCCGCAATCGCGCCATAGAGCACGGTGTTGCCGACGATAATGTTGCTGCCCGGATCGCGGTCGACGCCGGCGGGTGGACGCACCACGATGCGCCCGCCCGACAGGCCCTTGCCGACATAGTCATTGGCGTCGCCGGTCAGTCGCAGGGTGATCCCGTGCGCCAGCCATGCGCCGAAGCTCTGCCCGGCGACCCCGGTGAACTCGATCCGGATCGTCTCGGGCGCCAGACCCTGGTGGCCATGCCTGCGCGCGACTTCGCCCGACAGCATTGCCCCGACGGTGCGGTTGACGTTGCGGATCGGGCGGGCGAGCTGGACGGGCTCTCCCTTGTCGATGGCGTTGCGGCAGGCGGTGATCAGCTCGACGTCGAGCGCGCCGTCGAGCGCATGGTCCTGCGACTGCGATTGGAACAGTGTGTGCCCCGCGACCGGCTCGACGCGGTGGAGCAGGCGCGACAGGTCGACGCCGTGCGCCTTCCAGTGCCGGGTCGCACGGTTCATGTCGATCCGGTCGACCCGGCCGACCATCTCCTCGACCGTGCGGAAACCCATCTCCGCCATGATCTCGCGTAGTTCCTCGGCGACGAAGAAGAAGTAGTTGATCACGTGTTCGGGCGTGCCGGTGAAGCGCTTGCGCAGCACCGGGTCCTGCGTCGCCACGCCGACCGGGCAGGTGTTGAGGTGGCACTTCCTCATCATGATGCAGCCCGCCGCGATCAGCGGGGCGGTGGCGAAGCCGAACTCGTCCGCGCCGAGCAGCGCGCCGATCGCGACGTCGCGACCGGTCCTGAGGCCGCCGTCGACTTGCACCGCGATCCGGCTGCGCAGGTCGTTGAGCAGCAGCGTCTGCTGCGTTTCGGCTAGGCCGATTTCCCACGGGCTGCCGGCGTGCGTCAGGCTGGTCAGAGGTGAGGCGCCGGTACCGCCTTCGTAGCCCGAGATCGTGACGTGATCCGCCTTGCACTTGCTAACCCCGGCGGCGACCGTGCCGACGCCGACTTCGGACACCAGCTTGACCGAGATGCGCGCCTGCCGGTTCACGTTCTTCAGGTCGTGGATCAGCTGCGCCAGATCCTCGATCGAGTAGATGTCGTGGTGCGGCGGCGGCGATATCAGGCCCACGCCGGGGGTCGAGTGGCGGACCTTGCCGATCACCTTGTCGACCTTGTGCCCGGGCAGCTGACCGCCTTCGCCGGGCTTCGCGCCCTGCGCCATCTTGATCTGGATGTCGTCGGCATTGACTAGGTATTCGGTGGTCACGCCGAAGCGCCCGCTGGCGACCTGCTTGATCGCGGAACGCATGCTGTCGCCGCCCGCCATCGGTACGAAGCGGTCGGGTTCCTCGCCCCCCTCGCCGGTGTTGGAGCGGCCGCCGATGCGGTTCATCGCGATCGCGAGCGTGGTATGCGCTTCGCGGCTGATCGAACCGAAGCTCATCGCTCCGGTGCTGAAGCGCTTGACGATCTCGACCGCCGGCTCGACCTCGTCGATGTCGATCGGGGAGTCGGCGGGCTTCAGCTCCATGAGTCCGCGGATCGTGAGCAGGCGTTCCGACTGTTCGTTGATAGCCTTCGCGAAGTGGCGATAGCGGTCCTGCGAGTTGCCGCGCACCGCGTGCTGCAGATCGGCGACGGTGCCGGCGGTCCAGGCATGGTCCTCGCCGCGCAGGCGGAACTGGTAGATTCCGCCGACGTCGAGCATGTGTTCGTAGATCGGATTGTGGCCGTACGCGATCGCGTGGCGGCGCAGGGCTTCCTCGGCCACTTCGGCCAGGCCGACGCCTTCGATCGTGGTCGCGGTGCCGGTGAAATAGCGGTCGACGAACGCGCTCGACAGGCCGACCGCGTCGAAGATCTGCGCGCCGCAATACGACTGGTAGGTGCTGATGCCCATCTTGGACATGACCTTGAGGATGCCCTTGCCGATCGCCTTTACGTAGTTTTTCTGCACTGTTTTCGCGTCGAGATTCGTCAGTTTCGTCTGGCGAATCTGCTCAAGCGTCTCGAACGCGACGTAGGGATTGATCGCTTCGGCGCCGTAGCCCGCGAGCACGCAGAAGTGATGCACCTCGCGCGCCTCGCCGGTTTCCACGACAAGGCCGGTCTGCATCCGCAGGCCCTGGCGGACGAGGTGGTGGTGCACTGCGGCAGTGGCGAGCGCGGCGGGCAGCGGCACCCGGTCGGGGCCTTGCGCGCGGTCGGACAGCACGAGGATGTTGTGATCCTGCAGCACCGCCTCGGTCGCCGCCCAGCACATCTCCCTGATCGCGAGCTCGACGCCTTCGACCCCGGCGCTGGCATCCCAGCAGATGTCGATCGTTTCGCAGCGGAACGCGCCGTCGAGCGCGGCCTCGACCGAGCGGATCTTGGCGAGATCGTCGTTGGTCAGGATCGGTTGGCTGACTTCGAGCCGCTTGTGCGTGCCGGCGTCGTGACCCAACAGGTTGGGGCGCGGGCCGATCATGCTGAGCAGGCTCATCACCAGTTCCTCGCGAATCGGATCGATCGGCGGATTGGTGACCTGCGCGAAGTTCTGCTTGAAATAGTCGAACAGCAGCCGCGGCCGCTGCGACAGGACCGCGATCGGCGTGTCGGTGCCCATCGACCCGATCGGATCGTCGCCCGCCTGCGCCATCGGCTCGAGGAACTTGGTCACGTCTTCCTGGGTGTACCCGAAGGCCTGCTGGCGCTGCAGCAGGTCCGACGCGGGTGCGGGCACGGCGGACAGCTCGGGCTCGACATGGTCGAGGTCTTCGAGCTTGTACTGCGCCGCCTCGAGCCACTTGGCGTAGGGCTCGGCGCTGGCGAGTTCGGCCTTCAGCTCCTCGTCCTCGATGATGCGGCCCTGTTCCAGATCTACGAGCAGCATCCGGCCCGGCTGGAGCCGCCACTTGCGCACGATGTCTTCCTCGGCGAACGGCAACACGCCGCTTTCGGAGGCGAGGCAGATGAAATCGTCCTTCGTCACGACATAGCGCGCCGGGCGCAGCCCGTTGCGATCGAGCGTCGCGCCGATCTGGCGGCCATCGGTGAAACACACCGCCGCCGGTCCGTCCCACGGTTCCATCAGCGCGGCGTGGTATTCGTAGAACGCGCGCCGTTCGGGATCCATCAGCGGGTTCTTGGCCCACGCTTCCGGGATCAGCATCATCATCGCATGGGCAAGACTGTAGCCGCCGAGCAGCAGCAGCTCGAGCGCGTTGTCGAGGCAGGCGGTATCCGACTGGCCATGCGGGATGATCGGCCACAGCTTGTCGAGATCGGCGCCCAGCAGCGGCGATTCCATCGTGCGCCTTCGGGCGTTCATCCAGTTCACGTTGCCGCGAACGGTGTTGATCTCGCCGTTGTGCGCCATGAAGCGATAGGGGTGCGCCAGCCGCCAGCTCGGGAAGGTGTTCGTGCTGAAACGCTGGTGGACGAGGCCCAGCGCCGACACGCAGTCTTGATCGCGCAGGTCGTCGTAGAAACTGCCGACCTGGGTCGCCAGCAGCAGCCCCTTGTAGACGATCGTGCGGCTCGAGAAGCTGGGGATGTAGAGCTGGGTCAGGCCCGCGATGCCGAGCTTTTCCTCTTGGCTCTTGAGCGGGTTCTGCGTCTGCTTGCGGATGACGATCAGCTTGCGCTCGAACGCATCCTGGTCGGCGCAATTGGGTCCGCGCGCGATCACGCACTGGCGCATGACGGGCATCGAGGCGACGACCGCCTTGCCGAGGCCGTCGAGGGTGACCGGCACGTCGCGCCAGCCGACCAGCCGCTGGCCTTCCTTGGCGACGAACTTTTCGAATTGCTCGGTCACGAAAGCGCGTGCGCGTTCGTCCTGCGGCATCATGCACTGCGCGACCGCGTATTCGCCCGGCGAGGGGAGGTCGTGCCCCTCGGCCAACGCCCACTTGCGCAGCAGCGGATCGGGAATCTGGATCAGGATGCCTGCGCCGTCGCCCAGCAGGGGATCGGCGCCGACCGCGCCGCGATGATCGAGGTTGGCGAGGATTTCGAGCGCACGAGTGACGATGTCGTGGCTTTTCACGCCCTTGATATGCGCGAGCAGCCCGACGCCGCAGGCATCGTGCTCGTTGCGCTGGTCGTACAGGCCCTGGGCAGGCGGAAAACCCATCGTGCTTCTGATCCATCCCGTCGTTCGGCCGCGCCGGGCGAACCGCCGGGCAATGAAGCACGACTCGTCACGTCACCCCGCGCAGCAATTTGTCGCGAAGTTCGGCAATGGCGAAACGAACGGTTTTCCGCAACCGCGAAGGGATTTGAGCGGGCTAAAGCACGGCTATCGCCGCGCCTCTCGCTCAGGCCACGCCGCTGAGTTTCCGGAGTTTTTCGAGCGCGTCGCGCAGCGCACCCTCGGTCTGGGCGCGATCGGGTCGTTGGCTAGGGAAAGGAACGACCGGTTCATCGCCGGAACCGGCAAGGCGGACCGCATCGCGCTGCGACGGCCCCGAACCGGTCATCGCCAGCAGGGACGAGTATCCTTCTTCGGCAGTCGCTGCGGGTCCGTCGAACGTTTCGTCGTCGTCGGACTCGGAAACGGCAAGCGGGGGCCGGACCTGTTCCAGCCGCGTGGTTTCGCGATGCTGCTGGAGGGCCTTCGCAAAGCGTTCGACCAGTTCGACGATAGACGGTTCGCGCGCGGCGCCCGGCATTGCGGTGCCCGGCTGGCCGTCGTCGATCGCGGCGTAGCCGAAGCCTTGCTCTCGATATTCGCCAACCTGCTCGACCGGGAATTCCTCATCCACCGGTAGCGGTGCGCGGGTTTGCTCGAGCGCGTCTTCGGTCGAGGAATGCCAGTGGGCTTCGATTTCGCTATCCTGCGGCTGATGGCCTGGCGCCCGGTCGCTATCGTCGAAGGGCGCGTGATCAGCGACGGGAGTCGCTTGTTCCGTGTCGGCGATCCAGCGTTCGACATCGGTCGGCGTTGCGTCGGCGGCGTCGGCATCGATGCCGTCGGGGCCAAGTTCCTCGAGCGCCGAGATCGGACGTTTGGCCGCTTGGCCTTCGAACGGTGCGGACGCGGACGTGGCCGACGATTGTTCGCCAGCTTTATGAGACGCGGCGATGCGCGCCGCGATGGCAATGCCGACTAGTCCTCCGATTGCCGCGGCGACGAGGGCGATCACGATCTTGGCGGTCATGCCCAGCGGTGCCTGCGCGGCCACGAACAGCGATGACAGTCCACTCGCTTCGGCCATTCGCTCCAGCAGCACGACCGGTAGCACGAGCGTGCCGATACCGAGCAGGGCGGCAAACCACAGCGCCACGATCGCCGGAAACGCCGGATGCGCGCTGACCGGGGCTTTGGCCCTCGAAGTGCGCTTACGCTTGTCGGTCACTGAACCACCCCGCTGTTGCGGAAGCATCGTGCCGGCCCGTGCCTCACGCGGCGGCCGACAGCTTCCCGTCAGCCCGTCGAGTTAGCAGCAGTTGGTAAACGTCCTGATAACGACGAATATTGCGCGCCCAGTCGTGCCGGTCGCGAACGTGGCTGCGGGCGCGTTCGCGCAGGGCGGGCCACGCATGGCGCGCGTCTAGCAGCGCCGCGAGCGCATCGGCGCAGGCCTCGGCATCGTCGGGCGGAAACAGCACGCCGGTCTCGCCGTCGACCATGAGCTCGCGGTGGCCGCCGACGTCGCTTGCGGCGACCAGGCAACCCTGGGCCATCGCCTCGAGCGGTTTGAGCGGAGTCACGAGTTCGGTCAGACGGCTCGCCTTGCGCGGATAGGCCTGGACATCGACGAGCGAATAGTAGCGTTCGACTTCGCCGTGCGGCACGCGTCCGGTGAAATGGATCGCCGCGCTGGCGGGCGAAGCGGCGGCCTGCGTCCGCAGCGCCGCATCCATCGGTCCGCCGCCGACCAGCAACAGGCGCGCGCCCGGATGCCTTTCGCGCAGGAGCGGCATCGCATCGATCAGGATGTCGAGGCCTTCGTAATCGTAGAAGCTCCCGATGAAGCCGACCACCGGATCGCCGGGTTCGACGCCGAGCTGGCTGGCGAGGGCATCGTCGCGCGGTGGCGGGTCGCCGAACATCGCCAGGTCCACGCCGTTGGGCGAAAGCCCGATCTTGCCGGCCGGATGGCCGCGCGCGATCAGGTCGTCCCGCAGGCCGTGGCAGATGGTGAAGACCGCGTCTGCATCTGCGACGACCCGGTCCTCGAGCGCGCGGGTCAGGCGATACCTGACCGATCCGGCCCTGCCCGTGCCGTTGCCGACCGCCGCATCCTCCCAGAAGGCGCGGATCTCGTAGACCACCGGGATGCCGAGCGCCTTGCCGGCGCGGACCGCGGCGAGCCCGCACAGCGCCGGTGAGTGCGCATGGAGAACGTCGGGCCGCCACTCGCGCGCCAGCCCGGCGATCGCGTCCGACAGTCGGCCGATTTCGCGCCACTCGCGCATTCCCGCCGGGCCGCTCGCCGCCCCGCCGTCGGTGCGGTGAAACAGCAGACCTTCGGCGACTTCGGCCACCGGGCCGCCGTCCTCGATTCCGGTAGCAGTGTGCCGCAACCCGGTGATGCCGCGCACGTCGAGTCCCGAAGCCGACTGCGCGGCCATGATCGCGCGGGTGCGGAACGTGTAACCACTGTGGAGCGGCAGCGAATGGTCGAGGACGTGGAGCACGCGGGTCATGCAGAGGTTGTCGCACGACAGGCTTAACGGCGCGTCAACCGCCGGGGTGTAGGCGCGCTGGGACCGATGATCGACCTGTTCGCCCTGGCGCTGTCGCATGGCCTGTTGCTGCTGATGGTTCTGCGGCTGATGGGCCGTGACGATCTCGATACCGATCCCCCGCGCGCCGAATCGCAGGACGATCCGGCGTGACCGACGCCGCGCTGTTCCTGTTCATCGCGGTCGTCATGCTGCTCGGCCTGCGCCGTCCGTTCGTGTGGGTGCTGGCCTATATCTACATCGACACGCTGAGCCCGCAGGACATCGGCTGGCGGATCGTGGCATCGCTGCCCGTATCGCTGATCGCGTTCTGCGCGGCTTTCGCTGGATGGCTGCTGGCCGATCCCAAGCGCGGCGCGACGTTCGGCTTTCGCCAGTGGCTGATGACGATCCTGCTGGTCTGGTGCGCGATCACGACTGCCAATGCCGACTTCCCGGTGGAAGCGGCGGCCAAGTGGGACTGGGTGTGGAAGGCGATGGTGTTCGCGATCTTCCTGCCGCTGACGCTGACCACGCGGCTGCGGATCGAGGCCACGGTGCTGACGATGGTGCTGACCGCCAGCGCGATCATCATCGGCGGCGGGATAAAGACCGCAACCGGCGGTGGCGGCTACGGCACGCTCTACCTGCTCGTGAACACGAACACGGGGATGTACGAAAGCTCGACGCTGTCGACCGTGGCGATCGCGATCATCCCGCTGATCCTGTGGGCCATGCGGCACGGCACGGTGTTCGCGCCCGACTGGCGGGTGAAGACCTTCGGCTATGCACTGATCTTCGCGTGCCTGCTGATTCCGGTCGGGACCGAGGCGCGCACCGGCCTGCTGTGCATCGCGGTGCTCGGCGTGCTGATGCTGCGCGAAGTGAAGCGGCGGTTCGTCTATATCGCGGCGGCCGGCGCGCTCGGCCTCGTCGCGCTGCCGTTCCTGCCGCAGACCTGGTACGAACGGATGGCCACGCTCGAAAGCCACGAGGAGGATACCTCCGCCTCCACCCGCGTCGCGGTGTGGGAATGGACGATCGATTACGCGAACAGCCATCCGATGGGCGGCGGCTTCGATGCCTATCGCGGCAACGAATTCGCCTACAAGGTTCCAATCCGCACCGGGGAAGGCAACACCCGGTCGGTCACCTATCAGGATCACACCGACCAGGCCCGCGCCTATCACTCGGCGATCTTCGAGATGCTGGGCGAGCAGGGCTGGCCCGGGTTGCTGCTGTGGCTGTGGATCCACGCGCTGGGCCTGTGGCACATGGAGCGCATCCGCCGCCGCTGGAAGGACCGCGCGGGTGCGGGGCAGCAGTGGCAGGCGCCGCTCGCGATGGCGCTGCAGTTCGCGCAGGTCATCTACCTCGTCGGATCGCTGTTCCAGGGAATCGCGTACCAGCCGTTCATCCTGACGCTCGTCGGCGTGCAGTGCGCGCTGTGGAGCTGGTGCCGCAACGCCGATTCGGTCAGCCGCAAGCGCCCGCGCCGACATTTGGCCCCACCTCGTGCAGGGGATGCCGTAACGGCACCGGTTGCGCCGTTGCGCTGAGGCTCCACATGCGCCATGAGGCTGGCTGCTTTACGTTAACGGCAAGCCAAAGGAGAGGCGCATGACCCCGCAGGAACTGCAGGCCAAGGTCGGCGAGACGATCGGCACCAGCGAGTGGGTCGAGGTGACCCAGGAACGCATCAACCAGTTCGCCGATGCGACCGGCGATCACCAGTTCATCCACGTCAACGAGGAAGCGGCCAAGATGACGCCGTTCGGCGGCACCATCGCCCACGGCTTCCTGACCCTGTCGTTGATCCCGATGATGCGCGCCAAGTCCGATTGCCCGCGCCCCGAAGGCGTAAAGATGGGCGTCAACTACGGCGGCAACAAAGTCCGCTTCCTCGCTCCCGTCCGCTCCGGCAAGCGGGTGCGCGGCCATTTCAAGCTGCTCGAACTCGTCGAGAAGCGCCCCGGACAGTGGCAGGAAACTATGGAAACCACGATCGAGATCGAGGGCGAGGACAAGCCCGCGCTGATCGCCGAGTGGATGAGCCAGTTCTTCGTCTGATCGACGCCCTCCCCGGGACCGCATCAACCCAACGCAATTCAGGAATTTCATCATGTCACGTGACGCCGTCATCGTTTCCACCGCCCGCACCCCGCTGACCAAGGCAGCGCGCGGCGCATTCAACAACACCACCGGCGCGACGCTGGGCGCATGGTCGATCAAGGCCGCGGTCGAGCGGGCCGGGATCGACGGCGCCGAAGTCGACGACGTGCTGATGGGCTGCGCGGTCCAGCAGGGCTCGACCGGAGGCAACGTCGCGCGGCTCGCCGCGCTTCGTGCCAGTCTTCCGGTTACGGTCCCCGGCATGACCATCGACCGGCAGTGCTCGAGCGGCCTGATGAGCATCGCGACCGCAGCCAAGCAGGTCGTGATCGACCGGATGGACATCTGCGTCGCGGGCGGCCTCGAATCGATTTCCAAGGTCGTCGGTGCGGGCAAGATGTTCGTCGAACCCGACCGCGAGCTGCTCGAGATGCACCCGCACATCTACATGCCGATGATCGGCACCGCCGAAGTCGTCGCCAAGCGATATAACATCAGCCGCGAAGCGCAGGACGAATACTCGCTCCAGTCGCAGCAGCGAACCGCCGCGGCGCAGGCCGCGGGCAAGTTCGACGACGAGATCGTTGCCTGCAACGCGACGATGGCCGTGGTCGACAAGGAGACCAAGGAAGTCTCGTACAAGGACGTCACCGCCGACAAGGACGATTGCAACCGTCCCGACACCACGCTCGAAGGTCTCGCGAGCCTCAAGCCGGTGATGGGCGAAGGCGGCGTGATCACCGCCGGCAACGCCAGCCAGCTTTCCGACGGTTCCTCGGCCTGCGTGGTCATGGAAGCCGGCGTCGCCGCCAAGCGCGGGCTGGAGCCGCTGGGCCGCTATGTCGGCATGGCGGTGGCCGGTACCGAGCCCGACGAGATGGGCATCGGCCCGGTCTTCGCGATCCCCAAGCTGCTCAAGGCGTTCGACCTCAAGATGGACGACATCGGCCTGTGGGAACTGAACGAGGCGTTCGCGGTGCAGGTGCTCTATTGCCGCGACCAGCTCGGCATCGACAACGACAAGCTGAACGTCAACGGCGGCTCGATCTCGATCGGACACCCGTTCGGCATGACCGGCGCGCGCTGCGCGGGCCACGCGCTGATCGAAGGCAAGCGCCGCGGCGTGAAGTATGCCGTCGTCACGATGTGCATCGGCGGCGGTCAGGGCGCGGCAGGCCTGTTCGAGGTATTCTGAACGGCCTACCGCTTAGCTAATTGAAGCCGGATCTGGTCCCTGAGCGATGGGTGCCCCGCCGGACGTGGTTGTCATCGCCTGAAATGAAGCGCAATCTCTCCTCCGGTCGATAGCCGGAGGAGAGGGCGCACGATGGGTCTGATCGAAATCCTGGGCGTTGCCGGAAGCGTCAGTCTGCTGGCGGGCTGGCGGCTCTACCTCGCGATCTTCGCGACCGGCATGGCGATGCGGCTCGGCGCGTTGCCCCTTCCCGAACATCTCGCCGCGCTCGACGTCCTGGCCAATCCCTGGGTCATGGGGATCGCCGGCATCGCCGCGGTCGCCGAGTTCTTCGCCGACAAGATCGCCTGGTTCGACAGCGTGTGGGACGCGGTGCACACGTTCGTGCGTCCGGTCGGCGGCGCGATGCTGGCGCTCGCGATCGTCGATCCGGGCGATCCGGCGACGCAGGCGGTCGCATTCATCCTGGGCGGCGGCGCTGCCCTGGCGGCGCACGGCGGCAAGGCCGGCGCGCGGGCGGTGGTCAATACCAGTCCCGAACCGTTCAGCAACGTCGCGGTCTCTTCGGTCGAGGACGTCGCGTCGGCGGGCCTGCTGTGGGCCGCGTTCGAATACCCCTATGCGGCGGCGGGGATCGCAGCGGTCCTGCTTGCGCTGACCGTCGTGCTGCTGCTGATGGCGCGCCGCGTTTTCCTGAGCCTGTTCGGGCGGCCCAAACCGGCGGCGACCGAAATCCCGCCGCCTCCGGTCTAGCCGCCTACCGTTAGGCGGCGGCCCTGAGCTTGCGGGCCGCGTGACGTTCGATGAAGCCTTCGACGACCGGCGCGATCTTGTCGCGCCAGCGGCTGCCGTTGAAGATGCCGTAATGCCCGGCGCCCTCGGCAAGCAGGTATTGCTTCTTCGTTTTCGGCAATCCGGTGGCGAGATCGAGCGCCGCCTTCGTCTGGCCGATGCCCGAGATATCGTCCCGCTCGCCCTCGATCGCGAGAATCGCGGTATCGCGGATCGCGCCGAGATCGACCGCCTTACCCCGGTGGACGAACGTCCCGTTGGGCAGCGAGTGCTTCTGGAACACTTCCTCGACCGTCTGGAGATAGAACTCGGCGGTCATGTCGCAGACCGAGCGGTATTCATCGTAGAACGCCTTGGTCGCGTCGGCGCTCGCCTCGTCGCCGACGGTGAGATGCTTGAACATCTCGTAGTGGCTCATGAGGTGGTTGCCGAGATTCATGCTCATGAAACCCGCAAGCTGCAGGAAGCCCGGATAGACCCGGCGTCCGGCGCCGGGATACTGCATCGGCACGGTGGCGATCACGTTCTGGCGGAACCACGCGATCGGGCGCTCCATCGCCAGGTCGTTGACCGACGTGGGCGAACAGCGGGTGTCGATCGGTCCGCCCATCATGGTCAGCGTTGCCGGGCGCGCCGGATGCCGTGCGGCGTTCATCACCGCAGTCGCAGCCAGCGCGGGCACCGAAGGCTGGCACACCGCGATGACGTGCGTGCCTTCTCCGATGAATTCGAGGTAATCGACGAGGTAGTCGATGTAGTCGTCGAGGTCGAAGCGACCTTCGCGCGTCGGCACCTGCCGCGCATCGGCCCAGTCGGTGATATAAACCTCGCACCCCTGGACCATCCGTTCCACGGTTCCGCGCAGCAGGGTGGCGAAATGGCCGCTCATCGGCGCGACGATCAGCACTTTCGGCGCATCGGACGCGAGCGCGTCGTGCGTGAACCGGCGCAAGTCGCCGAAGGGCCGGTTGAGGACGATCGCCTCGGTCACCGCCCGCGGGTGGCCGTCCACCGTCACAGCGTCGATGCCGAACGTGGGCTTGCCGCGCGGCTGGGTGGCGTGGGCGAACACCTCGAGCGCGCTGGAAGCCATCGGGCCGAGGCCCATGTAGCCCATCGGAAAGCGCGGATTGGCCATCAGTTCGGACCCGATCGAGGCCCAGGCGCTGACTCCGGTGAGCCAGGCGCGCTGCAGTTCGTAAGCGTGGTAAAGCAACCGTATTCCCCTGCTGGGCGCTTCTCCCGAGCGCTTGTTGCAGTGCACCGTGCCTGCATTCGTTTCGTTGTGCAACGCACAATCGGGGAAGACCGATCCCGCGATCCGCGGATGCGGTGGATTTCCAACGCGGCCCGCCTTATGTCCCGCCCCGATGGACGCGAGCAATCCCGGCGAGACGGCCGACAGCGACGATATCAGCCAGCCGGTGGACGAAGTGCGCCCGCCGAAGGCGCGGAGCATTCGCCCGCTGGTGATGATCTGGCGCCAGGCGCTGAACTATCCGGGTCGGGTGGTGCTGGCGCTCATCGCGCTGTCGATCACCGCGGCGGCGACGCTGGCGATCCCTGCCTATTTCAAGCTGATCATCGACGAAGGATTCTCGTCCGGCGGCGATCTCGACCAGATCGAGCGCGCCTTTCAGCTCATGATGACGGTCGTCGTGGTGCTGGCGGCCGGCACGGCGATGCGGTTCTATTTCGTCAGCTGGCTGGGCGAGCGGGTCGTGGCCGATATCCGCGAACGGGTGCAGGACAATTTGCTGCGCCTCGCGCCCGGCTTCTACGAAGAGAACAGTCCCAAGGAAATTTCCAGCCGGATGACCAGCGATACGACGCTGATCGAGCAGGTCGTCGGCACCACCGTATCGGTCGCGCTCCGCAACATCCTGATGGCGGTCGGCGGGACGATCTATCTGTTCTACCTCGTCCCGCAATTGACCGTCTGGATGGTGCTGATCATCCCCGCGGTCGTCATCCCGATCGCGGTGTTCGGACGGCGGCTGCGCAACGTGTCGCGCACCAGCCAGGACCGGGTGGCCGACATCGGCGCCATGGTGACCGAGGTGCTCGGCGCGATGAAGATCGTCCAGGCCTTCAATCAGGAAGCGCGCGAGCGCGCGCGCTTTCGCGATGCGGTCGAGCAGAGTTTCGCCACGGCGCGTCGGCGGATCATCATCCGCGCGGCGATGACGGCGATCATCATCCTGATCGTCTTCGGCGCGATCGTCATGCTGATGTGGCGCGGCGCGGTCGGCGTCGCCAGCGGCGAGATTTCCGGAGGGACGATCGCCGCGCTCGTGATCACCGCGGGCCTCGTGGCAGGCGCGTTCGGGGCGCTGACCGAGGTCTATGGCGACCTGCTCCGGGGGGCAGGGGCCGCGAGCCGGCTGGCCGAGCTGCTGCAGGAAGAACCCGCCATCGCCGCGCCCGCGCGCCCCGAGGCGCTGCCGGTTCCGCCGCGCGGTTCGCTGAGCTTCCGCAACGTCAGCTTCCGCTATCCCACCCGGCTCGAAAGCCCTGCGCTGCGCGACTTCACTCTCGAGATCCAGCCGGGCGAGACGGTCGCGATCGTCGGGCCGTCGGGCGCGGGCAAGAGCACGATATTCCAGCTGGCCGAACGGTTCTACGATCCGCAGGCGGGCACCGTCCGCCTCGACGGCGTGCCGCTGACGAGCGCGGATCCGGCCGAGATCCGCAGGCGCATCGCGCTCGTCCCGCAGGAAGGCGTGCTGTTCAGCGCCAATGCGCGCGACAACCTGCGCTACGGCAACTGGGACGCGACCGACGAGCAGATCTGGGAAGCGGCGCGCGCCGCCAACGCCGAGGCGTTCCTGCGCGACCTGCCGCAAGGCCTCGACACGTTCCTGGGCGAGAACGGGACCCAGCTTTCGGGCGGCCAGCGCCAGCGCGTCGCGATCGCGCGGGCAATCCTGCGCGATGCGCCGATCCTGCTGCTCGACGAGGCGACGAGCGCGCTCGATGCGGAAAGCGAGCAACTGGTCCAGCAGGCGCTCGACCGGTTGATGAAGGACCGCACCACGCTGGTCATCGCGCACCGCCTCGCCACCGTGCGCGCCGCCGACCGGATCGTGGTGATGGACGAAGGGCGCATCGTCGAACAGGGCAGTCACGGCGTCCTCGCGGCCGGGGGCGGGCTCTATTCGCGCCTCGCCAAGCTCCAGTTCGGGGCCACCCAGGCAGCCTGAACGCCGCGTTCAGCGCGCTCTCATCCAACAGGTTCTACCAAGTGCAGACAGCCGTCGACGAACGGCGTTGACGCACCCCGCGCAAGCGGGTGCGGTAACCGACACAAGCCGGGCCGTTCGCGCCCGTGCGGGGACGCTTAGGGACACAGATATGATCAGCAAGCTTTTCGCCGTTGGCGCCAGCGCAATCGCGCTCGCCGTAGCCTCGCCCGTTCTGGCGCAGGATGCGCCCGCTGCTCCGGCCGCACCGGCTGCCGCCACGACCACGCCGACCATGTCGTTCGGCGACTGGGGCTTCGATCCCGCCGGTCTCGATGCCAACGTCGATCCGGGCGACGACTTCTTCGCTTACGCCAACGGCAAGTGGCTGGCCGCCAACCCGCTGCCTCCCGAATTCAGCCGCTACGGCGCCTTCACCCTGCTCGACGAGAAGTCGACCGCAGACGTCAAGACGATCATCGACGAGCTGGTCGCCAAGGACCCGGCGACGCTGACCAACGACGAGGCGCGCATCGTCGCCGCGTACAACGCCTATTTCGATACGTCCGCGATCGACGCGTCGGGCCTCGCTTCGGCCAAGCCTTACCTCGACACGATCAAGGGCGCCGACACGCTGGGCGAACTCGCCACCGTGTGGGGCCAGCCCGGAATGCCGTCGCCGCTGGGCGGCGGGGTGACCGTCGATGCCAAGGAGCCGACCCGCTATTCGGTCGCCTTCGGCGCGGGCGGGCTCGGCCTGCCGGACCGCGACAACTACCTCAAGACCGGCGAGCGCGACGTCGAAATCCAGACGAAGTACCGCGAATACCTCGCCTTCCTCCTCGGCCAGGCGGGCTATGCCGATGCGGCCGGCATGGCGCAGAAGGTCTATGCCTTCGAGGACCAGATCGCCCGCACCGTGGCCTGGGACCGCGCCACCCGCCGCAATCGCGACCTGACGTACAATGCGCTGAGCCCCGCCGAACTGGCGGCGCTCGACCCGGCGTTTCCGCTCGGCGTCTATCTGAGCGCCTCGGGCTACGACAAGACCGACCGTTTCATCGTCGGCGATCTTCCGCCCGGCGAAGCGCGTATAAGCGAACTCGGCCTCGACCAGGCGACGGTCGCCAAGATCGGCGGCGGCACGCCCGCGATGATGGCGCTGCTGCGCGCGACCCCGGTCGAAGTGCTGCAGGCCTGGACCGTGAAGTCGTTCATGGACAGCAACGCAGCAGTCCTTTCGACCGCCATCGACGAGGCGAACTTCGCATTCCGCGGCACCGTGCTCAATGGCACGCCGCAGCAGCGGCCCCGCTGGAAGCGCGCCATCGGCGAAGCGGAATCGCTGATCGGCGAGCGCGTGGGCGCCGCCTATGCCGCGCGCTACTTCCCCGCCGAGAACAAGGCGGCGATGGAGAAACTGGTGGTCAACCTGCGCAAGGCGATGGCGATCAGCCTGCAGGAAAACGACTGGATGAGCGCGGCAACCAAGAAGGAGGCGATGGCCAAGCTCGAGGCGTTCGACCCGAAGATCGGTTACCGCGACAACCTGGAAACCTACGAAGGTCTCGAAATCGTCCCCAACGCCCCGCTGGCCAATCGCATAGCTGCGAGCGAGTGGAACCGGGCCTATCGCCTCGGCCAACTCGGCGGGCCGATCGACCGGACCGAATGGGGCATGCTGCCGCAGACGGTGAACGCCTATTACAATCCGACCAAGAACGAGATCGCGTTCCCGGCGGGCATCCTGCAGCAGCCGTTCTTCGGACTGACCGCCGACCCGGCGGTCAACTACGGCGGCATCGGCGCGGTTATCGGCCACGAAATGGGCCACGGGTTCGACGACCAGGGCTCCAAGAGCGACGGCACGGGCATGCTGCGCAACTGGTGGACCGACGCCGACCGCGCCGCGTTCGACAAGCGGGGCGACATGCTGGTCGCACAGTACAACGCGTTCTGCCCGTTCGACGACGGCAAGACCTGCGTGAACGGCCGGCTGAGCTTGGGCGAGAACATCGGCGACGTCGGCGGGCTCAGCCTTGCCTACCGCGCCTATCGCCTGTCGCTGAACGGCAAGGAGGCCCCGGTGATCGACGGTCTGACCGGCGACCAGCGCTTCTTCCTCGCCTGGGCGCAGGTATGGCGCGCGCAGACCCGGGAAGCCGCGCTGCGCCAGCGCCTCGTCACCGGACCGCACAGCCCGGAGCAGTACCGCACCAACGGCGTCGTTCGCCAGATGGACGAATGGTACAAGGCGTTCAACGTGACGCCCGACGATGCGCTTTACCTGCCGCCGGAACAGCGCGTCAAAATCTGGTAATCGCGCCCGTTACCATCCGCGAGGGCGGGGCAGTCGCTTGACTTGCCCCGCCCTTGCTTCATGAGGCGCGGCCCATGAGCCTGATACTCACCGCCATTCTGCTCGGGATGCTCGAAGGGCTGACCGAATTCCTGCCGGTATCCTCGACCGGCCACCTGATCCTGGCGCAGGCACTGTTCGGTTACGATCCGGGCGAGTGGTCGCAGTTCAACATCGTGATCCAGCTCGGCGCGATCACCGCGGTGATCGTCACCTATCGCAACCTGTTCTGGTTCACCGGCGTCGGATTGCTGCGCGGCAAGGGCGAATCGATCCGCTTCGTCCGCAATATCCTGCTCGGTTTCCTCCCCGCCGCGGTGATCGGCCTGTTTGCCAAGGACGCGATCGACGTGATGCTCGGCAGCCCGATGGTCGTCGCCGTCGCGCTGGTTGTCGGCGGGGTGGCCATGCTGGTCCTCGAGCGCACTATCGAGCCGCGCCCCGACGAAGGCGTTTCCGAACTGACCATGCGCACCGCGTTCCTGATCGGCTTGGCGCAGTGCCTCGCGATGATCCCGGGCACCAGCCGCTCGGGCGCGACGATCCTCGGCGCGCTGGCGATGGGCGTCGGGCGCAAGACCGCGGCCGAATTCTCGTTCTTCCTGGCGATCCCCACCATGCTCGGTGCCGCGACGGTCAAGATCCTCGACGACCCCGCCCTTCTCGCTGGACAGACGACGATCGGCTGGGCGGAGATCGCCGCCGGGTTCGGATCGGCGTTCCTGGTGGCGATGGTCGTAATCCGCGCGTTCGTCGCCTACGTGTCGCGCCGCGGCTTCGCGCCATTCGCGTGGTACCGGATCGTCGTCGGCGGGGCCGCGATAGTCTGGCTGACGATGCGCTGAGCCCAACGGTTCGTCGCATCGAGCGGAACCTTCCCGTCATTCGGCGCTTTTGCGGTCTAGTATCCGTGTAATGCGCGAGAGTATCTGGTGGGTTTCGTCGTTCTTTTTGCCGTTGGGGCCGTGCTTGCATGGCTCGCTTCGATAATCATGCATCGCGACGACGCGCGGTCGGTCGGGCAGCATCTGGCTGTCGGAGCGATCGGAGCAATTGCAGCGGGCGCGTTGGCAAGCCGGGAATCGCTGCTCGTCGGCGTTTCGCCGGTCGCACTCCTGGCGGGGGTGGCCGGCGCGATCTTTCTACTCGGATTGCTTGCCACCGCGCGCATGCGGATAGCGCGCTGAATCGATTGCCACATTTTTTGCCACATTTTTGACTTACCACCGGGGGCCACCCTTGATATGCAGGCCCCCCATCCAAAAAGGGGAAGATTGAAATGAAGAAGATCATTGCCATTTCGTCGGCGCTGGCCCTCGGCCTCACCGTCGCCGCTTGTGACGGCCCGCAGGAAAACGCCATGGAAGATTCGGGCGAGCAGGCTGCCGAAGTCGTGAACGAAGAAGCTGAAGCCATGGAAGACGCCGGTGCCATCACCGACGCCGAAGCCGACGCGATGACGGACGCCGCCGAAGACAAGGCTGACGCCATGGAAGAGACCGGCGAAGCTGCCGACCAGGCCGCCGGCACCACCACCGACCCGACCTGATCGTTCGCAAGACCGATTACGCAAGGCGGCTCCGGAGAAATCCGGAGCCGTTTTCGTATCTATCCTATATCGGCGTCGCGCCGCTGCCGCGTCCGCCGCGCAGCAGGTACTCCTGCGTGCCGCGATGCACCACGTTGTCGAGGTCGATCACCGCGCTGTTCGCGAATGTGAAACCGGGCGAGAGCGATCGATAGAGCCGGTCGAAGTCGCGCTCCACCGTCTGGCGATAGAGGTCCTCGAAACTCTCGATCACGAAATATGTCGGCTGCAGGTCGTCGATCACGTAGTCGGTTCGCATGACGCGGTCGACGTTCAGCATGATGCGGTTGGGGCTTTGCGCCTCGGTGGCATAGATCACTTCGGTCGGGCCCGACAGAATGCCCGCACCATAGGCCTTGATCGCGCCCGCTTCCTCGATCAGCCCGAATTCCACCGTGTACCAGTAGAGCGCGCCCAGTGCCTTCAACCGGTTGTAACGCATCGCCTTCCACCCGGCGCGCCCGTATTCCTGCATGTAGTCGGCATAGACCGGATCGGTCAGCATAGGCACGTGGCCGAACACGTCGTGGAAGACGTCGGGTTCCTGGATGTAGTCGAACGTCTCGCGCGTGCGGATGAAGTTGCCCGCGGGGAATCGCCGGTTGGCCAGGTGCCAGAAGAACACGTGATCGGGGATCAGCATCGGCACGGGCACGACGCTCCACCCCGTCAGTGCCGAGAGGTCCTCGGACAGCTTGCCGAATTCGGGCACGCCTCCGCGATTGAGGTTGAGCTTCTGCAGCCCGGCCATGAATGCCGATGCGGCCCGGCCGGGCAGCACGTCCATCTGGCGCGCGAACAGATCGTTCCAGATCGCATCGTCTTCCGAGGAATAGTCGGCCTGCCTGGGCTCCAGCCAGTCGTCGCCGACATAGTCGGGCTTTTTCAGCGGCGCGGTGAACACCTCGCGCGGCAGCGCCGGAAGCGTGGTAAAGTCGGTTTCGGATTGTGCGAGTGTGGCCATGGTTTCAGCTGAAACGTCTAGCACCCGGCGCGGTTGCGGGCAAACGGAGGACACGGGGAATGGGTGATCTCAAGTCGAAGCAGTTCGCCAAGCTGTACGAACCGCTGGAACTGGAACTTGTGTCGATGGCGCACTGGGTCGCGGCCACAGGCGCACGGATCGTCGTGCTGCTCGAGGGCCGCGACACGGCGGGCAAGGGCGGGGCGATCCGCGCGCTGTCCGGTCCGCTCAATCCGCGCCAGTGCCGGGTGGTCGCGCTGCCAAAGCCGACCGAGGCCGAAGCGGGCCAGTGGTATTTCCAGCGCTACGCCGCGCACCTTCCTTCTGCCGGAGAGATCGTGCTGTTCGACCGCAGCTGGTACAACCGCGCAGGGGTGGAAAAGGTGATGGGCTTCGCAACCGAAGATCAGGTCACGGCATTCCTGCACGATGCGCCCCGGTTCGAACGCCTGCTCGTCGACAGCGGAATCCTGCTGTTCAAGTACTGGCTGACGACCGATCAGGACAAGCAGGAGGAGCGGCTGAAGGAACGGCTCGACGATCCGCTCAAGCGCTGGAAACTCTCGCCGATCGATCTCGCCGCCCGGCAGCACTACGATGCATACACGCGCGCCCGCGAAGCGATGCTGGCCGCGACCCACAGCGATCATGCGCCGTGGACGCTGGTCGATTTCAACGACCAGAAACGCGGTCGGCTGACGCTGATCCGCGACCTGCTCGACCGGCTGCCCGACACCTCGGTCGAACCGGAACAGCTCGACTTTCCGCCGCTTGCCGGAAAGCTTCGCAAGGAGAAGTACGGCGTGTTGAAGCCGATCGCCGACTACCCGGTGGACTAGATCCGCCGATCAGGCCGCCCGCTCGAAGATCGCGGCGATGCCCTGTCCGCCGCCGATGCACATCGTTTCGAGGCCGTACCGCGCGCTCCGGCGATGCATCTCGTGCGCCATGTCGGCCAGGATGCGCCCACCCGTGGCGCCGATCGGGTGGCCCAGGCTGATGCCCGATCCGTTGACGTTGAGGAGGTCCAGGCGCGAATCGTCGTTCGACCAGCCCCAGCCCTTGAGCACGGCGAGCACCTGCGGGGCGAATGCCTCGTTCAGTTCGACCATCTCGATGTCGTCCCAGCCCATGCCGGTGCGGGCGAACAGGCGCTCCACCGCGGGAACCGGACCGATGCCCATGCGGCTCGGGTCGCAGCCGGCCGCCGCATAGCCCGAGAACCACAGCATCGGCTCGAGTCCCAGCTCCTCGAGCCTGTCCTCCGCCACCACCAGGCAGGCGGCCGCGGCATCGTTCTGCTGGCTGGCGTTGCCGGCGGTCACGACCGCGTCGGGGTTCGACTTCGCCTCGATCGCGCGCAGCTTGCCGAGCGATTCCATCGAGGCGTCGGCGCGGAAACCCTCGTCGCGGTCGAACACGATCGGATCGCCCTTCCTCTGGGGCACATCTATGGGCACGAGCTGCGCGTCGAACTTGCCCGCCTCCCAAGCGGCGGCGGCGTTCCGGTGGCTGCGGACGGCAAAGGCGTCGGCTTCATCGCGCGAGATGCCGTAATCCTTTGCCAGGTTCTCTGCCGTTTCGATCATCCCGCTGATCACGCCGAACCGTTCGACCGGCTGGCTCATCAGGCGGCCGCGCGTCAGTCGGTCCCAAAGCTCGAGGTTGCCCGCCTTCACCCCGCCGCGCAGCGCGGTGGTGTAATGCTCGACGTTGGACATGCTCTCGCATCCGCCCGCGACGACGACGTCGGCATGACCGCTCTCGATCATCATCGCGGCATTGACCACCGCCTGCAGGCCCGAACCGCAGCGCCGGTCTAGCTGGTAGCCCGGCACCTCCAGCGGCAGTCCGGCGGCAAGCCAGCTCCAGCGCCCGATCGCGGGCGCTTCGCCGTTGCCGTAGCCTTGGCTGAACACGACATCGTCGACCCGCGCGGGATCGATTCCGCTGCGCTCCACCAGCGCCTTGAGGATCGCCGCGCCAAGCTGGCCCGCGTTCAGCGGGGCCAGGGTACCCTGGAACCGGCCCACCGGCGTGCGCAGGGGGCTGACGATGGCGGCGCGGCGCTTGGTCATGGCTTTTTCCTCGGTTCGTTCTTGTCGCTTCGTGCGACCACGCCGCGATCGATCAGGTCGCCGATTGCGCCGGACGCCAGGCCCAGTCGCTCGGCCAGCACTTCTTCGCTGTGCTGGCCCAGGTACGGCGCGGGGCGAGGGTCTCCGGCTGGCTGTCCGCCCAGGTTGGCGAGCGAACGCGCGGCGGGGTAGGCAAAGCCGCTCGGGTTGGCGGGAGAAGGGCCGAATAGCGGATTGTCCGCCACCAGCGCGGGATCGCTCGCGGCTTCGTGCATCGTGCGGTATCGTTCGAACGTCGCGCCCGCCTTGCCGAGGCGGGCGGACAGGTCGGCATAGTCGAACCGGCTGGCAGCGTGCTGGACGATGGCGAACAATGCCTCGCGGTGAACGAAGCGGTTGTGGTCGGACCGGGCGAACTCCACGCCGGTCTCCGCCTCGAGCGCGGCAACCGGCTCGGCGATCTCGAGCGCCGCGATCATGGCGTTCCACTGGTTTGGCGTTAGCACCGCGACCATGAACCGCTTGCCGTCGCGGCTGGTGAAGTCGCGCCCCAGCGCGCCCCAGATCGCGTTGCCCAGTCGCGGCCGATCCGCCCCGCGATAGAGCATTTCGGCCATCGCGCCCGAATTGGCGACGGTACCCATCATCACGTCGCCCAGCGGCACGCGAACTTCGCTGCCCTTTCCGGTCGCCGCGCGGTGGTGGAGCGCGGCCATCAGCGCGAACGCGCAATAGGCGCCGGTGATGAAATCCCACGCGGGCAGCACCTGGTTGACCGGGGGGGCGCTTGCGGCGTCCCAGTCTTCGGGTCCGGTCATCAGCGGATAACCACTGGCGGCATTGACGGTGAAATCCATCGCCTGGCGCCCGTCGTGCCAGCCCATGATCCGCACGCTGACCATGTCGGGCCGCCCTTCGATGACCGCTGCGTGGCTGAGAAAGCTCTTTTCCGGCAGGTTGGTGATTAGCTGTCCGGTCGCTCGCGCCAGTTCGACGCACAGCTCGCGCCCCTCTGCCGACTTGAGGTCGAGCGCGACCGACTTCTTGGCGCGGTTCAGGTTCTCCCAGGCGAGGCTGCGCCCTTCGGCGGTGAGCATGTAGCGATCGTAATCCAGCCCGCCGCCGATCTGGTCGACCCGGACGACCTCCGCCCCCATCTGCGCGCAATAGAGCCCGGCGGTCGGCGACGCGACGAAGCTGGAAACCTCGACGATCGAGACGTCGGAGAGGAGTCGGTACATCTACGCCTGCGCCTGAAAATCGCGCAGCATGTGCTTGGCGATCTGCAGTTGCAGAATCTGCGTGGTGCCTTCGTAGATCCGGTAGATGCGCGCATCGCGGAAGAATCGCTCGGCGTCGTATTCGGCCAAATAGCCCGCGCCGCCGTAGATCTGCACCACCCGGTCGACCACCCGGCCGCACATTTCGGACGCGAAGACCTTGAACGCAGCGGCCTTGCGCAGGATGTTCTCGCCCGCGTCGGCGCGCGCGGTAACGTCGGCCATCATGCATTCGGCGGCGTAGATCTCGGTCTCGCTCTCGGCGAGCATCTGCTGGATCAGCTGGAAGTTGGCGATCGGCTCGCCGAAAGCCTTGCGCTCGGTGGCATAGCGCAGCGCGCTGTCGAGCGCGCGGCGGGCGTAGCCGGTCGATGCCGCGCCGACCGAGATGCGACCGTTGTCGAGGCTCTTCATCGCGAACACGAAGCCCTTGCCGGTCTCGCCGCCCAGCAGTGCCTCGCCGGGGACGTGGACGTCTTCCAGGATGACGTCGGCGATGTGGCTGCCCGACTGGCCCATCTTGTGGTCGGGGCTGCCGACGGTCACGCCGGGCGTGTCCATGGGAACGATGAAGGCGGATACGTGCGCGTTCTTGGGCAGGTTGTCCTTTTCGGTGCGGGCCATGATCAGGCCGACCGAGGCGTGCGGCGCGTTGGTGATGTAGCGCTTGGTGCCGTTGAGGATCCAGCCGTTGCCCGACGGGTCGGGTTTCGCGGTCGTCGCCATCGCCGCGCTGTCGCTGCCCGATCCCGGCTCGGTCAGGCCGAAGCAGGCGATCTCGCCCGCGGCGATGCGTGGCCACCACTCGGCCTTCTGCGCATCGGTGCCGCCGTTCTTGATCGCGGAGTTGAACATCCCGACGTTGATCGAGAAGATCGAGCGGAAGGCCGGCGCGGCGTAGGCCATCGCTTTCACCACGCGCGCATATTGCGAGGTGCTGAGGCCCGCGCCGCCGTATTCCTCGGGCACGGTCAGGCCGAACAGGCCCATGTCGCGCATTTCCTGCACGATGGCGTCCGGGATTCGGTCGTTCGCGATCACCTCGCGCTCGGCAGGGATCAGCCGCTCGCGCACATAACGTTCGAGCTGGTCGATGAACTGTTCGAACAATTCGGGGTCCATACCGCTCATTCTTCCTCTCCCTCGGATGGCGTGGCGACCGCTTCGGCTTTGCCCGCCTCGGCTGCCTCGAGCCGTTCGTCCAGCATCGCGGCGGCTTCGTCGAGCGCCTTGGCCTCGCTGACGGTCACGCCGCCGGGGCCGGGATCGCTGTCGGCAGGACCGCAGGCGGCGAGGGCGAGAAAGGCGAATGGCAGGAGCAGGGCCGTGATGCGCATGGCCCTGCCATACCTTGCCCACGAAAAAGAGAAAGCGGGCGAATCGCCCATGCGATCCGCCCGCCTTTCATTGCGCCCTGAGGCAGCGTCGGCCTTATTCGGTGGTGGCAGCCGCTTCGGCAGCCGCAGCGGCTTCCTGTGCGCGGGCGGCAACGTCGGCGGCATTCGCGCCGGCTTCCTCGGCGGTCGCCTCGACGGTCTCGGTCGGTTCGGCGGCGGCATCGGCGGCGGCATTCGCGCTTGCGTCGGCGGCGGGCATCTCGGTCACGTCGGCCATCGCTTCGTCGGCGGGCATTTCGACGGTGTCGGCCTCGGCAGCAGCCGAAGCGTCATCGGTGTTGCCGCAAGCCGAAAGCGCGAGCGCGACGGGAAGGGCGGCGACGAGGGCAATCTTCTTCATGGGGGTAGTCTCCGTTGGACAGTGTCTGGGCGTGTTCTTACCCGTGCCACATTCGCGCCGCAATCGTCTCTGTCCACAACCGGCGCATTTCCTTTGCCCGCCGCCCTATGCCAAGGCGCCCGCATGGCGACGGTCGCAGCTTCCCCCGGTCACGCATATGGGCTCGACGAGGCCCGGGTGCGCCTGCGCGAGGTATTCGGATTCGACGATTTTCGCGGCTCCCAGTCGCAGGTGATCGCCCGCGTGCTGGCGGGCGAATCGACGCTGGCGGTCATGCCGACCGGAGCGGGCAAGTCGCTGACCTACCAGCTTCCCGCGACGATGCTGTCGGGGACCTGCGTGGTCGTGAGCCCGCTGATCGCGCTGATGCACGACCAGCTTCGCGCCGCCCGCGCCAACGGCATCGCGGCCGCCACCCTGACCAGCGCCGATTCCGACTGGCGCGAGACGATCGAGGCGTTCCGCAGCGGTGCGCTCGACCTCTTGTATGTCGCGCCCGAGCGGGCGAGCCAGCCGGGCTTTCGCGACCTGCTCTCGTCCGCGCGGCTGGCGCTGTTCGCGATCGACGAGGCGCACTGCGTCAGCGAATGGGGGCACGACTTCCGCCCCGACTATCGCCAGCTCCGCCCGTTGATGGATGCCTTTCCGCACGTTCCCCGGCTGGCGCTCACCGCGACGGCGGACGCGCATACCCGGGCCGACGTGCTGGCCCAGCTCGGCATCCCGGACGATGGCCTGATCGTTGCCGGGTTCGACCGGCCCAACATCCGCTATGCCATCCGCCACCGCGATAACGCGGTGCGCCAGATCGCGGACCTGATGCGCAGCCAGCCGGGGCCGGGCATCGTTTATGCGCAGACGCGGGCCAAGGTGGAGCAGATCGCCGACAAGCTCGGCGCGGCGACCGGACGCGAGGTACGACCCTATCACGCCGGGCTCGACCCGGCGATGCGCGCGGGCAACCAGGCGGCGTTCGTCGAGAGCGAGGATATGGTGATCGTGGCCACGATCGCCTTCGGCATGGGCATCGACAAGCCCGACGTGCGGTTCGTCGCGCATGCTGGCGTGCCCAAGTCGATCGAGGCTTACTACCAGGAAACGGGCCGGGCCGGGCGCGACGGGGACCCGGCACAGGCAGTCATGCTGTGGGGCGCCGAGGATTTCGCGCGCGGGCGCCAGCGACTGGCCGAAGTGCCGGAGGAACGGCGCGCATCGGAACGCACCCGGCTCGATGCGCTGGCCGGCCTCGTGGAGACCGCCGGATGTCGCCGCGCGGTCCTGCTACGGCATTTCGGGGAGGACCCGCCGGCAAGCTGCGGGAATTGCGACAACTGCATCGAAGCGCCGGGCGTGACCGACGCGACCGAACTGGCGCAGAAACTCCTCAGCGCCGCCTATCGCACCGGGCAAAGCTTCGGCTTCGGCCACCTGCAGAAGGTGCTGACCGGCAGCTCCGACGAACGGGTGGTGCAGCGCGGCCACGACCGGTTGAGCGTGTTCGGGATCGTCGGTGCGGACGACGCGCGGCTGCTCCAGCCGCTTGCCCGCGCGCTTCAGGCGCGCGGCGCGCTCGTGGCGACCGAGCACGGCGGGCTGCAACTGGGCGGCGATGCCAAGGCGATCCTCACCGGCGGGCAGAAGGTGGAGATCGGCGTCCCGCCGGCGCGCGAGCGGTCGCGTGGACGGCGCGGCGGCAATGCGGACAACCCGGTCGGCGATCCGCTGTTCGAAGCCCTGCGCGACTTGCGCCGCGAGATCGCGCGCGAGGCAGGGGTGCCGCCCTACGTGGTGTTCCACGACGCCACCTTGCGCGAGATGGCCTCGGCCCGGCCCGCCACGCTGTCGGCGCTGGGCGCGCTGCCGGGCGTGGGGGCGAAGAAGCTCGAGACATACGGCCCGCGCTTCCTCGCCCTTCTTGCCGGTTAGCGCGGGTCAGGTGTCGAAGAAGTCCACCGCCCCGGTCTTCAGATCGTAGTATGCGCCCACCACCCGCAGCGTTCTGGCCGCGAGCGGCGCTGCGAGCAGCGGGTCGGATGTGGCGCGCAGGCTTTCGGCCACGCGCTTGACGTTGAGATGGACCGCCCGATCGAGCAGGCCCTCGCCCGGCTCGCGCCGCGCCCGCGCATCGATGGATGCCGGAAGGATCGGCTGGACCATCCGCAGAAGCGAGGGCGGCAACTGGGTGTTATCGTTCACGACCGCATTCGCCGCCGCGACCGCGCCGCATTTCTCGTGACCGAGGACGACGATCAGCGGCACCTTCAATTCGGCCACCGCGTAGGCGAGCGAGCCGAAGCCCGCATCGTCGACATAGTTGCCGGCGGTCCGCACGATGAACAGGTCGCCAAGTCCCGTTCCGAACAGGTACTCGGGGCCGACGCGCGAGTCCGCGCAACCGACCAGCGCCGCGAACGGCGTCTGTCCCTGCGCGATCGCGAGGCGGCGGCTGGTGGTGATGTCGGGACGCGGCGAGGTGTCCTCGACGAAGCGGCGGTTGCCATCGCGCAGGCGGGCCAGCGCCTGGTCCGGAGTCAACCCAGCGCCTTGCGTGGCGGCGGCCGAAGCCGGTGCCGCTGCCACTGTCGCCAGCGAAGCCGCCGCGCCCAAGGTTGCCGCTGAGCCGAGAACCTGGCGACGATCGAGATCAAGCATCGTGAGTACTCCCTGTGGTTGCAATGGTCGATTGGGGCGCCGGTCGATCCGGCAGGTGCGGCGCGGCATCCTCGCCGTGGCGGGTCTTCCACAGCGAATAGAGGACCCCGCCCGCGATCAGCGCGGCAGTGACGCCGAGGCTCAGCAGCGGCGGGAACTTATCCCCGCCCAGCACGAAGTCGGCGACGAAGATCTTGGCGCCGATGAACACCAGCACGGCGGCGAGCGCGTACTTCAGGTAGTAGAAGCGGTGCACCATCGCCGCGAGCGCGAAGTAGAGCGCACGCAGGCCGAGGATGGCCATGATGTTGCTGGTGTAGACGATGAAGGTGTCGGTCGTGATCGCGAAGATCGCCGGGACGCTGTCCACCGCGAAGACGAGGTCGGCCAGGTTGATCACCACCAGCGCCAGGAACAGCGGGGTCGCCGCGGTGACCAGCTTGCCGGTCTTGTCGTCGGGCACCTTTACGAAAAAGTGCTGGTCGTGGAGCTGCGGCGTGACCCGCATGTGGCGGGATATCCACTTAACCGCCGGATTGTTCGCGATATCGGGCGCGTGGTCGCCGGCGAAGAACATCTTCAGGCCGGTGAACACGAGGAACGCGGCGAAGATGTAGAGCACCCAGTATGCTTCCGCGACGAGCGCGGCGCCGCCCGCGATCATCAGGCCGCGCAGCACGATCACCGCGATGATACCCCACAACAGGGCGCGGTACTGGTATTTCGCGGGAATGGCGAAGTAGGTGAAGATCAGGCTGATCACGAAGACGTTGTCGATCGACAGCGCCTTTTCGATGAAGAACCCGGTGTAGTATTCCATGCCGGATTGCGCGCCGCGCTCGGCCCAGATCCACGCACCAAAGGCGAGCGCCACCGCAATGTAGAACGCGCTGAGCTTCAGGCTTTCGCCGATTCCCATCTCGCGATCTTCCTTGTGGAGGACCCCGAGGTCGAACGCGGTCAGTGCGGCGACGATGCCGATGAAGGCCAGCCAGAACCAGGCCGGCGTGCCGAGCCAGTCGGCGAACAGGAATTCCATGAAATCTTACTCCGACTGGAGCGAACGAGGCGGGGGCGCCGACCAGGCACCCCCGCGGGACAAGTTCGAGAAAAGGTTCAGTGCGCGGGGGATCGCCGCCGCAGGGCGTGGGCGATGCGGTCCTTCACCGCGAGCTTGATCTTCTTGAGCCGCAGTATCTCGAACGGATCGGGCAGCCGGCGCTTCTGCGCGGCGGCGATCAGCCGGTCGAGTTTCTGGTGGCGTTCCATCAGGCGATAAAGCCGATCGGACATATGGTACTCCCTATCGAACAGGTTGCAGTTCGATCGGAATTGCCGACGCCGGCGGGCACTTTGGGGGGAGGGGTCGTGACCCGGGCCCGGCATCGGCAACTTCCGATGCGGTCCGACATCACACGGCGCAAAACCCGCTTGGGGCGAAGCGCCGCGCCAGAGGGGCCCGGTCCGCTCCTTCCAGATGGGTCGGACGAGCAGCCTTTCAAGAACCCGCTTGCGAAAAAATCGTGCTGCTATAAAAACGATATCACAATTATATCGAAGGGGTGATTCGTCATGACGGTGGAACTCAAGGGGATGAATGTCAGCCGCGAACGCGCGGCGGAGACGTTCAACGGTTACGTGATGCTGCTGGTGGCGCTGGTGCTGAGCGCGCTGGCGGCGTGGCGTTTCGTGCTGTTCGTCCGGCTCGTCGATACCAACCAGCCTGCGGGGTTCGAGGTGGCGGGGGCGCTGATCCTCCTGTTCCTGGCGGTCCTTGCGATGGCCGGGTTCTACATGATCCAGCCCAACCAGGCGGCGGTCATCACGCTGTTCGGCGCGTACAAGGGCACCGACCGGACCGAGGGCCTGCGCTGGGTGTGGCCGTGGATGATGCGCAAGAAGCTGTCGGCGCGCGCGCACAATGTTCATTCCGACCGGGTCAAGATCAACGACCTAAAGGGCAACCCGATCGACATCGCCTGCAACGTCGTCTGGCGCGTCGCCGATACCGCGCAGGCCGTGTTCGACGTCGACGACTACAAGCAGTTCGTCGAGATCCAGATCGAGGCGGGCCTGCGGACCGTCGGCGCGCGGCACCCGTACGACGACCTCGAGGAAGAGGAAGTGACGCTGCGCGGCAGTCCCGACGTGGTCAACGGCGAGCTGCAGACCGAGCTCAACGAGCGGCTGCACGTTGCCGGGATCGTGGTGGACGAAGCCGGCCTCACGCACCTCGCCTACGCCGCCGAAATCGCCGGGGCGATGCTCCGCCGCCAGCAGGCCGAGGCGGTCATCGCCGCGCGGGCCAAGCTGGTGATGGGCGCGGTCAGCATGGTCGAGATGGCGCTGCAGAAGCTGAGCGCGGACGGGATCGTCGAGCTCGACGACGAACGCAAGGCGACGATGGTGTCGAACCTGATGGTCGTCCTGTGCGGCGAGCGCGAGGCGCAGCCGGTGGTCAACGCCGGAACGCTGTACCAGTAAGGACGGCCCGGCGTGAGCGGCTCGCAGAAAAAGGCGTTCGCCCTTCGCCTCGACCCGGCGGTCTTCGCCGCGGTAGAGCGACTGGCGGGCGCCGAACTGCGCAGCGCGAACGCCGAGATCGAGATGTTGCTGCGCGAAGCTCTGAAGGCGCGCGGCGTCCATGTCGGGAAAACCGAGGCGGCGCGCCGCGGGCGCCCGCCGAAGGAGGATTGAAATGAAGGCCCACCTGGTATCGCTTGCGGGAATGCTGCTTGCCGCCGCTTCCCCTGCCTTTGGGCAGGAGCCGCTGACCGCCGCCGGGCCGCAGGGAGTTCTCGCCGGAACGCTCGTCCGGCCCGCAGAGGGCCAGCCGGTCATCCTGATGATCCCCGGCTCGGGCCCCACCGACCGCGACGGCAACAACCCCGCCGGCGTCACCGCGGCACCCTATCGCCTGCTGGCCGAGGCGCTCGGCGCGCGCGGCATCGGTACGGTCCGGATCGACAAGCGCGGGATGTTCGGCAGCAAGGCGGCGGTGGCAGACGCCAACGCGGTCACGCTGGACGCCTACGCGACAGACGTACTGGCATGGATCGATGCCACGCGCGATGCCACCGGCGCCCAGTGCGTCTGGCTCCTGGGACATAGCGAAGGCGGTTTGGTGGCGCTCGTCGCAGCCGAAAAGGCCCGGCACCTGTGCGGGTTGATCCTGGTCGCCGCACCCGGACGCCCGATGGGCACGATCCTGCGCGAACAGCTCTCCGCCAATCCCGCCAATGCCCCTCTCCTCCCCGACGCCATGAGCGCGATCGAGCGCCTGGAAAAGGGCGAGCGGGTCGATGTCGGCGCCATGCACCCGGCCCTGCAGGGGCTGTTTGCGCCGGCCGTGCAGGGATACCTGATCGACATGCTGTCGCGCGATCCCGCGACTCTCCTGGCAGGCGTCGATCTTCCTGTGCTGATCGTTCAGGGCGATCGCGATCTGCAGATCACCGTTGCCGACGGCGAGGCGCTCCACGCGGGCAAGGCATCGGCGACCTATGTGGTGGCTCCAGCGATGAACCATGTCCTCAAGAACGTGACGAGCAACGAGCCCGCGGCCAACTACGCCGCCTATGCCGACCCTTCGCTGCCGATCGCTCCCGAACTGGTCGAGGCGATTGCAAGCTTCGTCTCCGCTCCGGCGGGCAGGAAGGGAGAATAGCCTATGCTGCACAAGTTCTTCGAGCCGGGCGATTGGTTCGCGCCCAAGAAGCGGGGCAAGGGTTCGGGTGTGCCGACCGCGTGGCAGGGCTGGGTCGTTATCGTGACTTATATCGGCGTCGTCATGGGCCTTTCGCGTCTGCTGGTTCGCCCGAGCATGGCGGACTACGTGATGTGGGCGGTCGGCATGGTGCTTGCGACCGGACTGATGATGGTGATCGCCCGCAACCGGACCCCGGGGCGCTGGCGCTGAGCCGGCGCGCTGTCCGTTGAAAGGCTTAGCGCGGCCTTAACCCTTATTTCCTAGTCTGCCGCGATGGACCGTTTTGCCCGCACCACGCCCCGCCCGTCGCTGACTCCTGTCCTCGTTCTGGCCGTGATCGCGATCGCCGCCATTCCCGCCGCCGTCGTCCTCGCCCAGCCTGCTGCGCCCGCCCCGTTCGCGATCGTGGAAAGCGGCAACGCCTATCCTACGCTGCAACAGGCGGTCGATGCCATCGGCGCCGGGCGTGGCACGATCGCAGTGGCACCGGGCACCTATCGCGAATGCGCCGTTCAGGAAGCCGGCGATCTGACCATCGTGGCGAGCGAACCGGGCAAGGCGGTGTTCGACCGGACCACCTGCGAAGGCAAGGCCGCGCTCGTCCTGCGGGGCCGCAGTGCGCGTCTGTCCGGCCTCGTGTTCCACGGCATGGCGGTGCCCGACGGCAACGGCGCAGGCGTGCGGCTTGAACAGGGCGACCTCACCATCGCGCAAAGCTGGTTCCTCGACAGCCAGCAGGGCATCCTGACCGCCGACGATCCCGCCAGCGCGATCGTGATCGACAAGACGACATTCTCCGGGCTCGGCACCTGCGAAAACTCGGCGGGGTGCGCGCACTCGATCTACATCGGCGACTACGGCAGCCTTAAAGTGACCCGCAGCCGCTTCGAGCGGGGGACCGGCGGGCACTATCTCAAATCGCGCGCCAGGACGGTCGATGTCGCCAGCAACAGCTTCGACGATTCGGCGGGGCGCGGGACCAACTACATGATCGACCTGCCCGACGGCGCGACGGGCCGGATCGCCAACAACTGGTTCGTGCAGGGGCGCGACAAGGAGAACTACTCCGCCTTCATCGCGGTCGCGGCGGAGAACCATGCGCATAGCGCCGACGGCCTAACGATCGCGGACAACGACGCCCGTCTCGCCCCGAACGTGCGCCGCACCACCGCTTTCGTCGCTGACTGGTCGGGCGACCGGCTGGAACTGGACGCCAATGCGCTGGGTACCGGGCTCCGCCTGTTCGAGAAACGCTGAGCGTTTCCGGAACCCGCGTCCCGCCTGGCCGGTTGATCGGGCAAGGAGCGCGACGATGGCAGGCGGATGGACCCGCGACGGTGCGGTGCAGGATCAGATCGACGACACGGTGAAAGATGCGGTGGCGGCGGCACGCGCACGTACGCCGACCGGGCCGAGCGCCGAATTCTGCGACGATTGCGGAGAGCCCATCGCGTCGCGTCGGCGCGAGGCGCTGCCGGGTGTGCGCACCTGCATCGCTTGTCAGGCCGAACGCGATGGCGCGGTGCGTCATTCGGCAATCAACCGGCGGGGCAGCAAGGACAGCCAGTTGCGTTGACGAACGCCGCGGTCCTGTCCATCGCCTCGTCATGAGCTCAGCCTTCATACGCGCGCAGCACCTTGCGCCGCAGCACGCACTGTCGAAGCTCGCCGGCCGGTTCGCCGACAGCACCAATCCGTGGCTGAAGGATGTGTTGATCCGCCGGTTTGCGGCGACCTACGACGTGGACATGGCCGAGGCGGAGCGGCCGCTCGGCGAGTACCGGACGTTCAACGACTTCTTCACCCGCGCACTCAAGCCCGGTGCGCGCCCGCTGGCCGATGCCGCGCGTTTCGTCCTCAGTCCGGCGGATGGCGCGGTCAGCCAGGCGGGGCAGGTCGCGAACGGGCGGATCGTGCAGGCCAAGGGTCGAGACTACTCGGTCGCTCAACTGCTCGGCGGCGACGGGGAAGCGGCTGCCCGGTTCGAAGGCGGCCGCTTCGCCACGATCTATCTCTCGCCCAAGGACTACCACCGGGTGCACATGCCCGCGGCCGGAACGCTGAAGCGGACGGTCTACGTCCCCGGCGATCTGTTCTCGGTCAACGCGGTGACCGCTGAAGGGGTCGAGAACCTGTTCGCCCGCAACGAGCGGCTCTCCTGCCTGTTCGATGGAGAGCTGGGGACTTTCGCCAGCGTAATGGTCGGCGCGATGATCGTGGCGGGGATCGCGACCGTGTGGGGCGGGCGGGTCCAGCCGCATGGCCGCACGGTGATCGATGCCGCGCATCGGGACATTGCACTTGGCGCGGGAGACGAGATGGGCCGGTTCTACCTCGGCTCCACCGTCGTGCTGCTGTTCGAAGCGGGGCAGGTCGAGTGGCTCGACACGCTGGTCCCCGGCGCGAAAGTCCGCATGGGCGAAGCGATCGGTCGCCGGCTCTAGCAGTCAGCCGAAGGCCGGCGCGTAAGTCACTGTCCCGGTCGGCGCGGAACCCGCGAGGACGAGGCGCTGGAAGTATTCGGCAGGCGGGCCGGGATAGGCGAGGGCCGGATCGTGCGCGAAGCCGAAGCGGCCATAATAAGCCGGAGCGCCCAACAGTACGATACCGCGAGCGCCCATCGCGCGCAGCTCGGCGATTCCTCGCCGAATCAGCGTCGACCCGATCCCCTCGCCCTGCAATTCGGGCGTTACGCTGACGGGGCCGAGCCCGTACCATGACGGGGTGCCGTCGCTGATCGTCACTGGCGAAAAGGCGATGTGCGCGACGATGGCGCTATCCCTTTCCGCGACCAGCGACAGCGAAAGATCGCCAGAGCGGCGCAGCGCGTCGACGATGTCCTGCTCGTTACCCCCTGAGTGCTGCTGGGTGCGGAATGCCTTCAGTGTAAGTGCATGGATCGCGGCCTCGTCGCCCGGCCTTTCCGCGCGCAACGCAACCTCGATCACGGCAATAGGTGCCCCGCCCGGTCGCGTTTGGTGGCAAGGTAGCGGGCGTTGTGGGGATTGTCGGGCAGGCGGTGCGGCACCCTCTCGGTCACCTGGACGCCTGCCGCTTCGAGCGCGGCCACTTTCTCGGGGTTGTTGGTCATCAACCGAACTTGCCGCGCGCCGATCAGTCCCAGCATCCGCGCCGCGACCGGAAAGTCGCGCGCCTCGTCCGGCAGACCAAGCCGCCGATTGGCGTCGATCGTGTCGAACCCCTCGTCTTGCAACCGGTAGGCGCGCAGCTTGTTGACGAGGCCGATCCCGCGCCCTTCCTGCCGGAGGTAGAGAACGACGCCCCAGCCGCCATGACGAGCCTCTCGCGCGGCCGCGTGCAGCGCCGCGTCGAGCTGCGGGCCGCAGTCGCACTTGAGGCTGCCGAGCACGTCGCCGGTCAGGCATTCGGAATGCAACCGCACCAGCGGGGGCCGATCTCCATTGGGATCTCCGAACATCAGTGCCACGTGCTCGCGCAGGTCGTCGGGGGCGCGGAAGGCGAAGATCTCGCATTCCTCCCCCGCCGCCACCGGTAGATGCGCGCGCGCGGCAATGACCAGGCGTGACGGGTCGACGAATGCGGCTAGGTCCGTCGGCCCAAACCGCTGGGCTTCGCCGGCATTTGCAGGATCGACGAGGAAGGCCGGCAGGATGCCCGCGATCCGCGCGAGTTCGAGCGCCGCTGTGGCGCCTTCGGTCCAGTCAAGCGGCTCGGCGCGGAACGGGCCCTTCATCGGATTGGCGAGGTCGAGAGCAGGATCGGCCACCGCGCGCGCCGCGGCAAGGTCGAACGCCTCCGCGCCGCGGAGCAGGACCGGCGCGTGCGGCACGGCCGCCTCGCGCTGGTTGGCGAGCCTGAGCGTTTCCGCCCGCGCCGCCCCGATCAGCATCCGTTCGGATGTAGCCACGGCGGCATAGGCGGTTTCGGCAGGAAGCAGGACGGGTCCGCCGTCGAGCGCGATCGCCCAGCCGTGCCGCAATGCGTCGACCGCCTGCGCCGCGCGCCGTGCCGGGGACACCTCGTTCAGAGGTCGAACTCCGTCACCAGCGGTACGTGATCGCTCGGCGCATCCCAGCGGCGGGTATCCTCGACGAAACGATGGCTGCGCGCCTGCTTGGCAAGGTCGGGACTCGCCCACATGTGATCCAGCCGCCGCCCCTGGTCTTTCTGGCGCCAGTAGCTCCGGTACGACCACCACGAATAGTTACGCTCGGGCGCCGGGATGAACTGGCGACCCAGGTCCACCCAGCCATGCGCGTCGGTCAGCTTCTGCAGCGCCTCGACCTCGACAGTTGTGTGGCTGACCACCTTGAGCAACGCCTTGTGGTCGTAGACATCGCAATCGAGCGGTGCGACGTTGAAGTCGCCCACCAGTAGCGTCGGCCGGTCGAGCGAGTCGGCCCAGCGGGTCATGCGGTCGAGGAAATCGAGCTTTTGGCCGAACTTCGGATTGGCCTCGCGATCAGGCACATCGCCGCCCGCAGGGATATAGACGTTCTCGATCACGATGCCGGACCCGTCGAGTTCGACGCCCACATGGCGCGCCTCGCCGTTGTCCTGCCAGTCGTGCCGGTGCAACTCGCGGAACGGCAGGCGGCTGACCGTCGCCACGCCGTGATAGCCTTTCTGCCCGTGGACCGCCTGGTGCACATAGCCGAGCTCTGCAAGCGCGGCTGCGGGGAACTGGTGCTCCTGGCACTTGATCTCTTGCAGGCACAAGACGTCGGGCTGCTGCTCGCGCAGCACCCGGCCAACCTGGTCCAGTCGCAGGCGAACCGAATTGATATTCCAGGTGGCAACGGAGATCATGCGTTGCGGATAGCAGCGCAGCGGTTCGCCGCAAGAGAGGGTCCTCCGCCGACTGAAGCGCGGGAAAAGAAAAACCCCCGCGCCGGGGGCATTGGCGCGAGGGTTCGTTCTTGAGCGTTCGTCACGCTTGCGGGCGGCCTCTTGAGAAGGTCGGGCAACAGGGGGGAAACCCGCCTCGAGCCGTTCCGCAAGGAGAGGTTTACGCCGCCCCGGCTTTCACCTGCATGAACGCGCGCCGCCGTTTGTCGCAGTCGCCGAACGCCTGTCCGGCGAAGCGAGGCTTACCGGCGACCGGACGAGCGACGCGGGTCCTGGAAACTGAACGCACTGTCGGCCACCGCCACGCCATAGCGCTGGTTAGACAGCCGCACCGTTGTTCGCCCGTTCTGCGAATCGAGCGCGACCCAGCTTGCGAGCTGCAGCCCGCCAGGCGCCGATGCATTCTTGACGAAGATGAGCGTGATGACGCCGAACTCGGGACGCTTCGGGTCGCGCACTTCCACGCCGACGACGCTGTCGTTTCCGGCGGGCACCAGCTTGCCGAAGCGCTTCACGTCGCGGTTGGGATCGAGCAGCGCTCCAAGCGGCGAACTGCCGATCGGCCAGCGCTGGACCTGCTTCACTTCGTAGTCGACCATGTAGAGCGACTTGCCGTTCGACACGACGAGCATATCGGCGCCCTTGCCGTATTCGAAGCGTATCTTGCCGGGACGCTTGAGCGTCAGCACGCCCGAGAGCGTCTGGCCCCTGCGGTCGGTCTGGGTGAAGTCGGCCTTCATGGTCGAGATGCCGCGCAGCGCGGCGACCGCCTGGTCGAGCTGGCCCTGCTGGGCCGCTACGGGCGCGGCGGGCAGCGTTAGCAGTGCGGCAGGCGTGCCAACGGCCAGCGCGCCGGCGACCACCATCTTGAGGGGTCCGGCGCGCAGGATCGATTTCGAAATATTGGTCAAGTTTCGCATGCTCCGGTCGTTAGGTGCGGAGCGTTGAACACCCTGTGAACCCCAAGAGTTCCGGGCGTTCAGCCAGGATCACTTGATCTTGGCTTCCTTGAACTCGACGTGCTTCTTCGCAACCGGGTCGTACTTGCGGAAGGTGAACTTCTCGGTGTGGTTGCGCGGGTTCTTCTTCGTCACGTAGAAGAAGCCGGTGTCGGCGGTCGAGACCAGCCGGATCTTGACGGTTGCGGGCTTCGCCATGGCAAATTCCTGTAAGTTTTGATTCGGCCACAGCTGGCCTGAAATACCAAGGGCGGCGCACGCGCACCGCCCGTCGGGGGCGGCCATTGGTGCAAAGGCGTGCGAAAGTCAAGCCGGAGAGGACCTGCTCACCACTCGATCTTGCCGCGATTGGCCTTGATGGTCCCGCGGGTTTTCTTCTCCTTGATGCGCGCTTCCTTGCCGATCCGGTTGAGGCGCGACTTCGCCCGGGGGGCGGGCGCATCGAAGGCGCCGCGAATCAGTCCGGCGAGCCGCTCGCGTGCATCGGCCCGGTTGGCCTCCTGCGTGCGAAAGCGCCGGGCGGTCAGCACGATCTCGCCAGCGGCGGTCATCCGGCTGCCCACCGCGGTCTTGAGCCGGGCGAACACCTGCGGTTGAAGGCGCAGGGCATAGACGTTCAGCCGCAGCTGCACGGCGGTCGCGACCTTGTTCACGTTCTGCCCGCCCGGACCCGACGCGGCGAAGAAGCTTTCCTCGACCGAGGCGAGCGCGCGGGCGACCGCCTCACCCACCGGATCGCTGCCTTCAGCCATCGGCGAAGCCGAGCCGCGTGAAATCCGCCGGCATCGGCGCTGCCGCCTCGATCGCCGGCTTGCCGTCGCGCGGGACCACGAGGCCGGCGGCGTGGAGCATCGTGCGGGCGGCGGATCCCTTGCGCCCATACACCGGGTCGCCGAGCAGCGGGATGCCGAGACCGCTGGCGGCGTGGACGCGAATCTGGTGCGTGCGGCCGGTCTCCGGCCGGAACTCCACGAGGGTCGTCCCGCCTTCTGTCGCCAGCTTGCGCCAGTGGGTCACGGCCGGCTTGCCCTTGCGCGCCGGGATCATCCGCCAGCCTTTCTCGACAGAGCTGATCTTGCTCAATGCGAGTTCGATCGTGCCTTCATCGTCCGCGAGTTCGCCCGCCAGAATGCCGAGATAGCGCTTCTCGACCACCCGATCCTCGAACGCCCGGTTGAAGCGCACCAGTGCCTTGGGGTTGCGCGCGAGCAGCAGGCAGCCGCTGGTGTCGGTGTCGAGCCGATGAACCGCCACAGGGTCGCGCTGAAAACCCAGCCGCAGCTCGGCAAGGTGATCGTCGAGCGAACGGCCACCGGCGCGGGGGCGCTCGATCGGCAAGCCGGCAGGTTTGTCGATGACCAGCGCTTCGCCGTCCTCGAACAGGATCGGAATCATTGTTGCAGCCTCGCAGGCATCAGGCCGCGCACCGCGTTGCCCAGGAGAAATCCGTTGGCCAGGTCGTCCAGGGCCAGCTCCGCCTCGCGCGCGGCGCCCGATTCGAGCAGCGAACGGCGCAGGACCCCGGGTAGCAGGCCGAGCGATGCCGGCGGAGTTAGCAGGACTCGGTCGCGCTCGACGAAGACATTGGCGGTCATCGCTTCGGTCACTAGTCCGTCGTCCCGCACGAACAGCGCCGTATGTGCGCCTTCATCGCGCGCGGCATCAGAGCCGGCGTCGTAGAACCATCGGTCCGAAGTCTTGTGCGCAAGCCGCTGGTCGCCCGGATCGACCGGGAGCGGCAGCGCGATACAGGTCGTTTCGGGAGGCGTGTCACCCAGCGCTCGCGCTTCGAGCGCGGTCGCCCCGCTACGGGCCAGCAACAGCCGGACCTTGGCGGGCGCTTCCAGTTCGAAACACAGCGCCTGAATGCGGTTGCGCGCGGCGTGGCGGTCGAAGGCGAAACCAAGCTTGGCCGCGCTCGCTTTCATGCGTTCGAGGTGCAGTTCGAGAAGCGCGATTCCGGCGTCGGGATCGAACCGCATCGCCTCGATCAGGTCGAAGCCTGCCGCCGAGCGGAGTGCGAACCCGGCCTTGATGTGGCACTCGCGCCATTCGGCGATAGGGTCGCTGTCGGCGACGATCGCCGAACCGACGCCCAAGACCGCAGTACCGTGCGCGTTCTCCACTTCGGTCAGGCGGAGCGTGCGGATCGCCACGTTGAAGGCAGCGTCGCCGCCTGATTCGATCCGTCCGATCGCCCCGCAATAGGGTCCGCGCGCATCGCGCTCCACATCGCCGATCAGTTCCATCGCGCGAATCTTGGGCGCACCCGTGATCGACCCGCATGGGAGCAGCGCGCGCACCAGATCCATCGCGCCTCTGTCCGCAGCCAGCCGTGCCCTGACGGTGGACACCATCTGATGGACGGTCGGATACGTCTCCACCGAGAACGGCGCATCGACCCGCACCGTGCCTGCTTCGGCAACGCGCGACAGGTCGTTGCGCATCAGGTCGACGATCATCAGGTTCTCGGCCCGATCCTTGACCGACTGTGCGAGTTCCTCCGCAAGTGCCGTATCCGCAGCTTCGCCGGCGCCGCGGGGCCGGGTGCCTTTCATCGGCTTGGCCTTCGCCTCGCTGCCCTTGAGGCTGACGAACAGTTCCGGGGACAAGCTCAGCAACCAGTGCTGACCGTCGAACACGACGCCGCCGTATCCGCTGCGCGCGTCGGCCCGAAGCTTCGCGTAAAGCGCCATGGGATCGCCGCGGAAGCTGCCGGCTAGGGGGAAAGTCAGGTTGGCCTGGTAGATGTCGCCTGCGCGGATCGCTTCCTGCAGCGCGGCGAACGCGTCATCGTAAGCGCCAGGCGTAATCTGAGGATCGAGTGGGCCGAGACTGGCGGGGCCACTCGCTCGCTCGGCCAGCCAGTCCGCCATGGCGCTTGCCGGGAGCACCTTGGCCTCGTCGAACAGGCCGAGCCAGACCAGCGGGCCGGCCGCCCCGGTCCGCGCGTCGGCCAGTGCCGCCAGCTTCGGTTCGAGCGCCAGGCCTGCTTCGTAGGCGATGTAGCCGGCCAGGGTACCGCCAGCCTGCCGCGCCGCGTCGGCGGCAGCCAGCACGGCGGCCACGTCGCTTGCGCGCCGGGCGACGAAAACCTGCCGCGGATTTTCGAACAGGTGCGCGTCCGCCGCGCCGTCGGCACGCGCGTCGTCGAGCAGTACGAATGGAGTGCGCGCGGCCATCCGTCATGCCTTAGCGTCTTCGCCTTTCCTGTCGAGGCCGCTTGACCGCTTGGGGGCCGGCCTGCGACACCGCGGTTTGAGGAAGCGGGAGAACGCACGAAGTGGGTCAGATATTCATCGGCCTCGCCGACAACGGCGAGAGGCAGTATCTCGAACTGTCGCGCGCCAACCGCCACGGGCTTGTCGCGGGCGCGACCGGCACCGGCAAGACGGTGACGCTGCAAGGCCTCGCCGAGAGCTTCTCGGCCGAAGGCGTGCCCGTGTTCCTCTCCGACGTGAAAGGCGATCTTTCGGGGATCGCAATGCCGGGCTCTCCGACTTTCAAGCATGCGGCCAGCCTGGAGACCCGCGCGCGGGAAATCGGCATGACCGACTACGCCTATTCCGACAATCCGGTGGTGTTCTGGGATCTCTACGGCGAGCAGGGCCATCCGATCCGCACGACGATCTCCGAAATGGGCCCGCTGCTTCTCGGTCGGCTGCTCAACCTGAACGACACGCAGCAGGGCGTGCTCGATATCGTCTTCCGCTTCGCCGACGACCAGGGCCTGCTGCTGATCGACCTTGAAGACCTGCAGGCGATGCTCGCGCACACGAGCGAGAACGCAAGCGCGCTGTCGGCGAAATACGGAAATGTCACCAAGCCTTCGATCGGCACGATCCAGCGCCAGGTCCTCAGCCTCGACAGCCAGGGCGGGGCGATGTTCTTCGGTGAGCCGGCACTCGAGATCGAGGATTTCATCCGCACCGACGACAGGGGACGCGGGGTGATCAACGTGCTCGCCGCCGACAGGCTGATGCAGAGCCCGAAGCTCTATGCGACCTTCCTGCTGTGGCTGCTGGCCGAACTGTTCGAGACGCTGCCCGAGGTCGGCGACCCTGAAAAGCCGAAGCTCGTGTTCTTCTTCGACGAGGCGCACCTTCTCTTCGACGACGCGCCCAGTGCGCTGCAGGACAAGGTAGAGCAGGTCGTTCGCTTGGTGCGGTCGAAGGGCGTGGGCGTCTATTTCGTGACGCAGAACCCGATCGACATTCCCGAAAAGATCGCCGGACAGCTCGGCAACCGGGTGCAGCACGCGCTGCGAGCATTCACCCCGCGCGACCAGAAGGCGATCCGCGCGGCTTCGGAAACCTTCCGCATCAATCCGGCGCTCGACGTGGAAACGGCGATCACCGAACTGAGGACCGGCGAGGCGCTGGTATCGACGCTGATGGAAGACGGCGCGCCGTCGATCGTCCAGCGCACACTCGTCAAGCCGCCGCGCAGCCGCCTGGGCCCGATCGACGCGAAGGAGCGGGCGATCATCCAGTCGATCAGCCCGCACGACGGCAAATACGACGAGCGTGTCGACCGCGACAGTGCCGAGGAGGTGCTCGCCCGCAAGGCCGCGGACGCGGCTGCCACCGCCGTCGAAGTGGAGGAAAAGGGGCGCGAGGAAGTCGGAAAGCGAGAACGCAAGTCCACCTCCATGTGGGGCAAGGCCGGGAAGGCTGCCGCGACCGCCGCAGCCGGATCGCTGACCTCGATCGCGGTGGCGAGCGTGCTGGGCAAGAAGTCGAGCGCCAATCCCTTGCAGACCGGCGTTTCCGCCTTCGTCCGCAACATCATCGGCGGGCTGATGCGCTGATGGCCGATTTCACCGACACCCTGCTGCCCGACCACGTTGCGATGATCGAGGCGCAACCGATCTTCTTCGTCGCCACGGCAGCGGAAGGCACGCGGATCAATCTCAGCCCCAAGGGACTGGAAGAGACGCTCAAGGTGCTTTCACCCACTCGGGTCGCCTATCTCGATCTCGGGGGTTCGGGCAACGAGACCAACGCGCACCTGCTGGCGGATGGACGCATCACGCTGATGGTATGCAACTTCCGCCAGCCTGCGCTGATCCTGCGGATTTACGGGCGGGGTCGTCCCGTCCTTCCGGCCGATCCCGACTGGTCCGAGCTTGCGGCGCATTTCGAACTGCTGCCCGGAACGCGGCAGATATTCGACATCGCCGTGGAGAGCGTGCAGACGAGCTGCGGCTGGGGCGTGCCGCTGATGGACTACGAAAAAGACCGAGCGACACTGGTCAAGTACCACGCGCAGGCCAATCCGGCCGAATGGGCGGCGAAATACTCCACGCGGATTGCCAGCATCGACGGGCTGCCCGCGCGGCCCACAGACCGCTACATCGCCGGCGAGCACGGGACCGTTCGCGACTGAGTCGCGTTGAACCCACGCGTGCAGCTTACTTTCGCCAGTTACAACATCCACAAGGGTGTGGGGGCCGACGGTCGGCGCGATCCCGATCGCATCCTGACGGTGCTGCGCGAACTCGACGCGGACGTGATCGCCTTGCAGGAGTGCGATCTTCGCTTCGGGACACGCGACAGCGTGCTGGAGCGCTCCGCCATCGACGACAGTCCGTGGCGCGCGCTTCCCGTGGCGCGCCGCGCGACGAGTCTGGGCTGGCACGGTAACGCCATACTCGTTCGCCGGAGGTTCGAGCCGATCGAAGCGCACGCGGTCGCCTTGCCCCGGCTTGAACCGCGTGGTGCCGTACGGGGCGACTTCTCGGTCGACGGGGTGCGCCTGCGGGCATTGGGCATGCATCTCGACCTCTCAGGTCTGCGGCGGCGCGACCAGATCAAGGCGATCCTGACGCACGTGGACGAGTGCGAGGGGCACTGCCCCACGGTGCTGATGGGCGATTTTAACCAGTGGGGCGTCGGCACCGGTGCCATGCGAGAATTCGGCAGCGCCTGGCAGTCGCTGGCTCCGGGACGGAGCTTCCCGAGTCGTCAGCCGGTCGCCCATCTCGACAGGATCGTGGCCTCGCACGAATGGACGGTGATCGGCACCGGGGTGCATCACAGTGCGATGGCAGCGGCGGCATCAGATCACTTGCCGGTATGGGCGAAACTCGAGCTGCGTCAAAAGTAGGCAGTTGCCCACATATTAGGCAGACGGAATGGCGCGGTTGTGCGGTGGCCGACTGCGCGCTGCCCCTTAAGTCGCTCTCGCGCGTCCCGATAGCCGGACTGGCACGGCTCTTGCTGCACCTGCGAAGTCGGAAAGCATCCGGCGGGGTATCGAGGGGGCATCGATGAAATTCATCATCGCCGTGATCAAGCCGTTCAAGCTCGACGAAGTGCGCGAAGCGCTATCGGGCATCGGCATCGCCGGCATGACCGTGACCGAGGTCAAGGGCTTCGGGCGTCAAAAGGGCCAGACCGAAATCTACCGGGGTGCCGAATATTCGACGAATATGCTCCCCAAGGTGAAGCTGGAAATCGCCGCCAGCGATGCCGTCGCGCCGCAGGTGGTTGAGACCATTTCCGCTGTGGCTCGCACCGAAGCCATCGGCGACGGCAAGATTTTCGTGCTCGACCTCGCCTCCGCCACGCGCATCCGCACCGGCGAAACCGGCGACACCGCGCTGTAATCCGCGCTCTGGACTCATGAGGGGTAATCAGATGATCCGCAAACTCGTTACCGGCGCGGTTGCCACGGGAGCCTCGATGCTCGCCGCCACCGCTGCTTTTGCGCAGAACGCCGCCGAAGCGGTGACCGAGGCAGCTGCAGAGGCCGCCGCAACTACGGCTCCGGCAGCCGCGGAAGCCGCCGCCGCCGTGCCCAATCCGGGCAACAACGCTTTCATGATGATCGCGACGGTACTCGTCCTGCTCATGATCCTTCCGGGCCTCGCGCTGTTCTACGGCGGACTCACACGCTCGAAGAACATGCTGTCCACGATGACCCAAGTGGGCGGGGCCGCGTGCCTCGCCATGCTGATATGGGTGATGTACGGCTATGGCCTCGCCTTTGGGCCCGAAGGCAACGCCTTCATCAGCTGGGGCAAGTTCTTCCTCGCCGGCGTTACGACCGACAGCACGGCTGCCACATTCTCCGACGAAGTGATCAGCGAATACGTGTTCATCAGCTTCCAGATGACCTTCGCCGCGATCACCGCCGCGCTGGTACTGGGCGCCACCGTCGAGCGGCTGAAATTCTCCGCGGCAATGTTGTTCACCGCAATATGGCTGACGATCGTCTATTTCCCTATCGCACACATGGTCTGGGCAGGTGGCGGCCTCCTGTTCGAGATGGGCGCACTGGACTTTGCGGGCGGCACCGTGGTGCACATCAACGCCGGTGTCTCGGCGCTTGTCCTCGCCATGTTCCTCGGTCGTCGGAGTGGCTATCCTGCCGAGCCGATGCCGCCGCACAGCCTGACGCTTACCTTGGTCGGCGCCGGCCTGCTGTGGGTGGGCTGGTTCGGTTTCAACGCGGGTTCCGAGCTCGAAGCCGACGGCACCGCGGGCCTTGCGATGATCAATACCTTCGTCGCCACGGCCGCGGGCGCTCTTGCCTGGATGGTCACCGAGCGTCTTGCTGGTCACAAGGGTTCGGCACTCGGGTTCGCCTCGGGCGTGATCGCCGGTCTCGTCGCGGTCACGCCCGCGGCGGGCAACAGCGGGCCGTTCGGCGCAATCATTCTCGGCATCGTCGCCTCGGTGGTCGCCTTCTTCGCGGTGTCGAAGCTCAAGTCGAAGTTCGGTTACGACGACTCGCTCGACGTGTTCGGCATCCACGGCGTGGCCGGGATCATCGGCGCGATCGGCACGGGTATCGTTTATCAGCCGCAGTTCGGTGGCCCGGGCGACGGCTCGACCGCAATGGCTGCCCAGGTAACGACCCAGATCATCGCCGTGGCGGTTGCCATCGGCTGGGCCGCTATCGGCACCGCGATTGCTGCATTCATCGTCAAGCTCGTCACCGGTCTGCGGGTCACCCCCGAAGTCGAATACGACGGTCTCGACATCGGCGAGCACGGAGAGCGCGCCTACAACTGATCACCAGCTTGGCGGGGTCGGGGGATATCCTCTCCTTTCCCCCGGCCCCGCCATCCGATGTTCCTCCTGCGAACAACGCCTTCGAAGGACCGGAAGCCATCCGCTTCCGGTCCCTTTTTTGTCAGACGGGAGCGCTATCGAGCGATCAGCCCCGCCGCCAAGGCGATTGCTGCGATCCAGAGCGCGATGATGATCGCCGCAGCACGTCTGGAAATCGGCTGCTCGGCAAGGCGCGCGGCCTCCTCGCGATATTCGGCCAGGAGGGGCGCCGGGACGAGCTTCAACACCGCCCACACCCCGAGGGGCACGATCAGCAAGTCGTCGAGGAGTCCCAGCACTGGGATGAAATCCGGGATGAGGTCGATCGGACTGAACGCATACGCCGCGACCGCACCGGCCAGCAGCTTTGCGACCAGCGGCGTGCGCGGGTCCCGCGCCGCGATCCAGAGCGTCAGCGCCTCGCGCTTGAGTAGCTTGGCCCGCTCCCTAAGCCGCAAGCGTGGCTTTCACGAAGTCCGCGCACCGCTCGCCGATCATGATGCTCGGCGCGTTGGTGTTGCCCGATACGAGCCGTGGCATGATCGAGGCGTCGGCGACCCACAGTCCGTCGATGCCGCGCGCCTTGAGTGCGGTGTCGACCACGCTCGCATCGTCCGCGCCCATCCGGCAGGTTCCCACCGGGTGATAGACGGTGTCGGCCCGGCTGCGGATGAGATCGTCGAGCGCGTCGTCGTCGTCGATGTCGATCGGATAGCGGTCGCGCGGAGCGTATTCCGCCAGCGCCGGTGCCGAAACGATCCGGTGCGACAAGCGCACGCCGGCGCGGAGCACCGCCATGTCGCGTTCGTCGGCCAGGAAGTTGGGGTCGATCGCCGGCGCGGCCTGCGGATCGGCGTTCGCCAGGCGAACGGTGCCTCGGCTCTCGGGTCGCAGGACGCAGGCGTGAAGCGAGAACCCGTGACCTTTCACCTTGGTCCGGCCGTGATCTTCCAGCATCGCCGGGACGAAGTGCCACTGTACGTCGGGCGCAGGGGCGCCGGGCATGACCGTCCAGAAGCCACCCGATTCGGCGAACGGCGTGGTCATGATGCCGGTTCGTTTGCGGCGGTGCTCGGCGATGGCCTTGACCATGCGCCAGGTGCCGGCAAGGCTGTCTCCGAAGAAGTCCTTGCTGTCGGTCCCCCAGCTCGAAACATAGTCGATGTGGTCCTGCAGGTCGTCGCCGACGGCGGCAACGTCGCGGACCACTTCAATGCCGTGCTGCTTCAGATGCTGGGCGGGCCCGACGCCCGACAGCATCAGGATCTGCGGACTGTTGAACGCCCCGGCCGAGAGCACCACGCCGCCCCGCGCGCGCACGGTGCGCTCCTTGCCGGCGACGATATAGGTCGCGCCGGTCGCGCGGCCCTGTTCGATCTCGATCCGCTTGACCGTTACCCCGATCCGCACGTCGAGATTGCGATTGCCGCGCAGCGGCTCGACATAAGCGCGCGCCGCCGACCAGCGTTCGCCGCCCTTCTGGGTTACCTGGTAAAGGCCGAAGCCGTCCTGCCTGGCTCCGTTGAAATCGGCGTTGCGCGGAAGCTGGAGTTGCGCGGCGGCTTCGACGAAAGCGATGCTTCCGGGATTGGCGTGGCGCTGGTCGCTGACATTCAGCGGGCCGTCCGCGCCGTGAAAATCGTCCGCCCCGCGTTCGTTGTGCTCGGCCTTGCGGAAATAGGGCAGCACGTCGTCGTATGCCCAGCCGGTGCAGCCGAGCGACGCCCAGTTGTCGTAATCCCATGCGTTGCCGCGGATATAGATCATCGCGTTGATCGCGCTCGACCCGCCGAGGCCGCGACCGCGCGGCTGGTATCCAGTGCGGCCCTTGAGGCCCTTCTGCGGGACGGTTTCGTAGCGGTAGTTCACCGCGTCGGGCAGGAACGGCATGAAGCCGGGCGTCTTGACCCGCATCGTGTCGTTACGGCCACCTGCTTCGAGCAGGCACACGCTGCACCCGGCCTCCGCCAGCCGTCCGGCAACCGCGCTGCCGGCACTGCCGCCGCCAATCACGATGACGTCGAATTCGTCCATTGCTTCCCTCTCCCTCGCGCTCGAACCTGTCCCGAAGGATGGCCGCGCTTTCATTGACGGGAAGGTTAGGCAGCCTCGCGCGGCTCCGCAATCGGGTTTTCGCCCGCAACCGATTTTCGCGCGACCTGACGGGCCTGCCAGCGCGCACGGATCATTTCGCTGGTTTCGCGGGTCCCGTCGTGAGTCCAGCCGGGTTCGCGCAGCAGGTAAGACAGCTTGTGCCGCCACGGCGCGCGGCGCATGTCCTGCGCGATTCCGATCCATTCGTGGAATACCGACCACAGCAGGTTGAAGCTGCCGAGCTGTTTCACAATGCCGTAGCGGATACGCTCCTCGTCCGGCCGCTCCTCCTCAAACGTGCCGAACATCCGGTCCCAGACGATGAACACGCCGGCATAGTTGCGGTCGAGGTACCGCGGATTGGTGGCGTGGTGCACGCGGTGGTGGCTCGGTGTGTTCATCACCGCCTCGAACCAGCGCGGCATCTTGCCGATAGCTTCTGTGTGGATCCAGAACTGGTAGATCAGGTTGAAGCCGCCGCACACCGCAATCATCACCGGATGAAAACCGGCGAGCACCAGCGGCAGCTTGAATACGAAGCCGAGCGTCAGGAACCCCGTCCAGGTTTGACGCAGCGCGGTGGACAGATTGTAGTGCTGGCTCGAATGATGGTTCACGTGGCTGGCCCAGAACCACCTCACCCGGTGGCCGAAGCGGTGAATCCAGTAATAGGCGAGATCGTCGAGGACGAAGCACAATCCCCAGGCCCACCAAGTCCACGGCACGTCGAACAGACGGAATTGCCACAGCCACAGGAACAGCGCGACCACGGCCCCGCCGAACAGCAAGCCGGAGACCGTCGATCCCAGTCCGAACGCGAGCGAGGTCAGCGTATCCTTCGGCTCGTATGCCTCGCGCCGCATCCGGCGCGCCCAGACCATCTCGATCAGGACGAGCGCCACGAAGCCGGGCACGGCATAGTCGACGGGAGAAAAATCGGGCATCGTGGTCGGGCTATAGCCGCCTGAGGCTCGCCGCCCAAGTGGCAGCTGAATCGCCAAGGTCGAGCGTGATCTCGCCGAACCGCCGGTCGCTGGTGCCCACGACTAGGAACTGTCGATCGAGCCGCACATGCGTGTGTCCGTCCAGGAGGCGCGAGGCGAAGTGCGCGCCATGGCGGCGCAGCAGCATGACCCGCCCGTCCGCATCGCGGGCCAGCGCAGCGACACCGGCGCGGTCGATAGCGATCTCCATCGGCTCGAAACCGTAGAGCGCTTCTTCGGCCAGTTCGCGAAGGTGCGCCTCATCGCGAATGCGCGAATCACCGCCCAGTCCGAGCTTCAGCGCGATCCACGCAAGCGCGAGAATAGCGAAAAGCGAGGCACCCATCTGGATCAGCTCGGCAGTCATGTCGGGGCGATTGCCATAGCTCCTGATGCGCGTCGAGCGGGCTTGCGACGCGCAACGGCAGGACGATTCCAGCCCTGCGGCAGATCGCTTGGGTTACCGCTCCATCGATATGGGTGATTTGTCTTCGCGAATTCTACCGCAACTGGCGGCCAAGGCGATTAGTTGCCATTGCCAGCCTGAGCGGCCAGCGCATCCATCGCCGGTCGGATAGCGGCGACATCGTATCCGGCGTTGGCTGCTGCGTCGGCCAGCGCCGCCGGATCCTCGCCCATGCTTGCGCGCGCGAGCGCCCACAGCAGGGTCGAACGCGTGCCCGAGCGGCAGTAACCGAGGACGGGACCATCTGCGGACTGCATCGCTTCGACCAAAGCGCTGACTTGCGGATGACTGAATCCGGCGTGGGTGATCGGAATGGCGAGATAGGCGATTCCCAAATCTCTGGCCGCTGCTTCGATCTCCTCGCCGGGCACCTGATCGGGGCTCTCACCCTCGGGCCGGTTGTTGACGATGAGAGCGATGCCTAGGTCGCGTGCTGTCGCCACGTCGTCGAGCCCGATCTGCGGGCTGGCAAACATCGTATCCGACAGCTTGCGGAAGTCGCTCATGCCTCTCTCTTCCGCTGGCGGCGTCGGCGCTGGAAGATGTTCAACATTTCGACCCCGACCGAGAAGCCCATCGCCGCGTAGATGTAGCCCTTGGGAACATGGAAGCCGAAACCGTCCGCGATCAGGACCAGGCCGATCATCACGAGGAACGCCAGTGCGAGCATGACCAGCGTCGGGTTGTGCTCGATGAAGCGCGCCAGCGGGTCGGCAGCGACCATCATCACGCCGACCGTGAACACGACCGCAGCGACCATGATCGGCACTTCGTCGGTCATGCCCACAGCAGTCAGGATCGAATCGACCGAGAAGACGAGGTCGATGGCGATGATCTGCGCGATGACCGCACCAAAGGTAGCGGTAGCGGCGGCAGCCACGCCGGGAGTCTTGTCGAGCAGGTCGCCCGAGTTGTCTTCCGGCTCCATCGAGTGGTGGATTTCCTTCGTCGCCTTCCACAGCAGGAACAGACCGCCGGCTAGGAGGATCAGGTCGCGACCCGAGAAGGCCGTCTCGAAACTCGGCTCGCCATAGGCATTGGGCGAACCGACGAGGCCGAGGTCGAACAGCGGGTTCGTGAGCGTCACGAGCCAGCCGATCAGCATGAGCAAGCCGATTCGCATGACGAGAGCCAGCGCCAGGCCGATCCGCCGCGCCTTCGACTGCTGTTCCGGGGGCAGCTTGTTTGACAGGATCGCGATGAAGATGAGGTTGTCGACCCCGAGCACGACTTCGAGTGCGATCAGTGTGAGAAGCGCGAGCCAGGCGGCCGGATCGCTGAGCAGAGCCATGATGTCCATCGCGGCGCAATGCCTTCGCCCGCGCGGTCTGACAAGCCGGCATGGGGGACCGGGATCGACTCTGTGTCTGGCCGCGGGACGCCAAGCGTTAAATCGTTCGCAACAGGGCAGGTCTTGCGCTATGAACCCTCGCTAAATCACGGGGGCGGGCTTTCGATCCGGCTGTCCGACCCGTCCCGGCGCGCTCCGCCCGCGCGATTCGGGGAATGGAGCAGGGGCGGCGAGAATACGAAGGTACGAAGCAGGTTATGGGTTACGATAGAGGGCGGCGTCGGGGCAAGGACAAGCGCGACGGTTTCGGTGAAGAAGGCGGCTTCGATCCGTTCGGCGGCGGTGGCGGCGATTTCGGTGGCGGCGACCGCGGCGGATTCGGCGGTGGTGACCGTGGCGGATTCGGTGGCGGCGGCGGCTTCGGCGGCGGCGGCGGCTTCGGCGGCGGCGGCGGCGGCGGTGGCGGCGGCTACCGCGGCGGAAGCGGCGGTGGTGGCGGCGGCTTCGGCGGCGGTCGTCCCGGTGGCGGCGCAGGCGGCGGTGGTGGCGCCGGCGGTTTCAACCGCATGCCTCCCCAAGTCGTCGGTGCCGGAAAGGGCACGGTCAAGTTCTTCAATGGCCAGAAGGGCTTCGGCTTCATCGCCCAGGAAGAAGGCGGCGAGGACGTTTTCGTTCACATCAGCGCGGTCGAGCGTGCCGGACTTGCCGGTCTTGGCGAAGGCCAGGAACTGGCGTTCAACCTCGTCGACCGTGGCGGCAAGATTTCGGCCCAGGATCTCCAGATCATCGGCGACGTCGTTCCCGTGACCGACCGCGGCCCGCCGCGCGAGGATCGCGGTGATCGCGGCGGCGACCGGGGTGGCTTCGGCGCGGGTGCAGCAGCGCCCCGCCGCGAGCTGACCGGCGAGAAGGCGACCGGAACGGTCAAGTTCTTCAACTCGATGAAGGGCTTCGGCTTCCTCGTCCGCGACGATGGCCAGCCGGACGCGTTCGTGCACATCAGCGCGGTCGAGCGTTCGGGCCTTTCGAGCCTTAACGAGGGTGAGAAGTACGAGTTCGACCTCGAGGTCGATCGACGAGGCAAGCACTCGGCGGTCAACCTGGTGCCCGTCCAGGGCTGATCCGTCGGCGAAGGCCCGGTGCATGCGCCGGGCGTTTGCCAGACCATAAACGGCGCGAATGGCGGCCCCCCTCCATGTGATTGGCGGGGCCGCCATTCGTCGTTTTCAGCTACCCGAATTCACGCAAAGAGGACTTTCCCGATGTCGATCACCCCGCTCATGCCCGTCTATCCCCGGTGCGGCGTCCGCCCCGTTCGCGGCGAGCATTGCCATCTGATCGACGAAGACGGGACCCGCTACCTCGACTTCGCGAGCGGCATCGCGGTCAACCTCCTCGGCCACAGCCACGAAGGGCTGATCGGCGCGATCCAGCGGCAGGCGGCAACGCTGATGCACGTCTCGAACCTCTACGGAAGCCCGCAGGGCGAAAGCCTGGCGCAGCGCCTTGTCGACCTGACGTTTGCCGACACGGTATTCTTCACCAACTCCGGCGCCGAAGCCGTCGAGTGCGCGATCAAGGCGGCGCGTGCCTATCACAGCCATGTCGGCAACGACGACAAATACGAACTGATCACGTTCAAGAACGCGTTCCACGGCCGGACGATGGCGACGATCAGCGCGTCCAATCAAGACAAGATGCACAAGGGCTTCCTGCCCTTGCTCGCGGGTTTCAAGTACGCGGAATTCGACGACCTGGAGAGTGCGAAGGCGCTGATGGGCCCCAACACGGCCGGTTTCCTGGTCGAACCCATTCAGGGCGAAGGCGGCATTCGGCCCGCATCCGACGCCTTCATGCAAGGCTTGCGCGCGCTTTGCGACGATCACGACCTGATGCTCGTCCTCGACGAAGTGCAGTGCGGCGTCGCGCGGACCGGCAAGATGTACGCATACGAGCATTACGGGATCGAGCCCGACATCATGGCGACCGCCAAGGGTATCGGCGGCGGCTTCCCGCTCGGTGCCTGCCTGGCGACGGAGAAGGCCGCGCGCGGAATGGTCGTCGGCAGTCATGGGTCCACTTACGGCGGCAACCCACTGGCGATGGCTGCGGGCGAAGCAGTCCTCGATGCCGTGGCGGGCGAGGAATTCCTCGCCGAAGTCACGGAGAAGGGCGAACGGCTGCGCAGCCGGCTCGAGCAGTTCATCGGCAACTACCCCGAACTGTTCGACAGCGTCCGGGGCAAGGGCCTCATGCTCGGCCTCAAGATGAAGGGTGAGAGCCGCCCGTTCTACGTTCACCTGCGCGATGGCCACCAGTTGCTGACCGTGGCGGCGGGCGACAACACCTTGCGCATCCTGCCGCCGCTAGTGGCGGGCGACGCCGAGTTCGACGAGTTCTTCGACAAGCTGTCGGCGGGTGCAGCGAGTTACCAGCCGCCTGAGGCCGCGTGATGGCCTGCCGGCACTTCCTCGACCTGTCCGATGCGGGACCCGCGGCGCTGCGGGCGATGCTCGCAGACGCTCATATTCGCAAGGCCGCACGGCGCGATTGGCCCAAGGGCAAACCCGATGCCGACGCTCCGCTTGCCGGGCACGTGCTGGCAATGATCTTCGAGAAGAATTCCACCCGGACCCGGGTGAGCTTCGACATGGCCATGCGGCAACTCGGCGGAACCGCGCTGATCATGGATGCAGGCACCACGCAGCTGGGGCGCGGCGAATCGCTTGCCGACACCGCCCGCGTCCTGAGCCGGATGGTCGATGCGATCATGATCCGGACCGACGATCACGCGAAGATCGAAGAGCTGGCGCGGCACTCGACCGTGCCGGTCATCAACGGGCTCACCGATCGTTCGCATCCCTGCCAGATCGTCGCCGACCTCCTGACCATCGAAGAGCAGGGCAAGTCGCTGGCAGGTCTCGAACTGGCGTGGCTCGGCGATGGCAACAACGTGCTGCACTCGGTGCTCGAGGCGGCCGGGCTGCTCGGCTTCAACGTCCGCGTCGCAGTCCCGCAAGGTTACGAACCGGAATCCGCATTCGTTGAAATGGCGCGCGCCGCCGGTTCGAAAGTGACGTTGACGCGCGATGCCGCCGAAGCCGCCGGCGGCGCCGACATCGTCGTCACCGATACTTGGGTATCGATGGGGCAGGACCATGCGCCCAACAAGCTTGCGGCGATGGCGCCGTTCCAGGTCGATGCGCGCCTCATGGCTCTCGCCAAACCCGATGCAAGCTTCCTCCACTGCCTGCCCGCGCATGTCGGCGAGGAAGTGACCGAGGAGGTTTTCGAAAGCGACCAGTCGGTGGTGTTCGACGAAGCGGAGAACCGCATCCACGCGCAGAAATCCGTGCTGCTGTGGAGCCTGGGCCTGCTCTGACCTAGCGAACCGGCACGCGCGGCCCCATATCCGCGCCCGATGAACGACACCGAGCAAGAAACCTATGCCGAGCGGATGCTCGGCTTCTCCATCCCTTCGCGCCATGCGCGGGGCCGTGCCGTGCGCCTCGACGGCGTGCTGGAAGAAATCCTGTCGGCGCACGCTTATCCACCGGCGATCACCCATCTGCTCGCCGAGGCCCTCGTCCTCGCGGCGCTGATCGGCGGCCTGCTCAAGGAAAGCGACAGCGTCGAAGGGGGCGCGCAGCTGACGATGCAGGCGCAGACCGAGGGTGGCGTGGTACGGCTTCTGGTTTGTGATTGGCGCGGCGGCGAGTTGCGCGGCTACGTCGATTTCGATCACGAGCGACTGGCGGCCCTGGGTGCCAATCCGTCGCTCTATGCGCTGTTCGGGAAGGGCTACCTTGCGATGACATTCGACCTTCCCGCCGGGGAAGGTCGTTATCAGGGGATCGTGCCTCTGGAAGGTGAATCGCTCGCGCAGGCGTGCGAAAGCTATTTCAGCCAGTCCGAGCAAGTGCCGACCCTGATCCGTGTGGCGGTGCGCTCCGGCGCGTCCGGCGTGGTCGCGGCCGGGTTGCTAGTCCAGCATCTCGCGGACGGCGAGGAAGGGCGCGAGCGGCTCCACGTACGGATGGACCATCCGGAATGGGAACACGTCTCGATCATGGCCGGCAGTGTTCGCCATGATGAACTGCTCGACGGTGGCTTGTCGCTCGAGGCGGTCGTCTGGCGATTGTTTCATGAGGAGGATGAGGTTCGCGTGCAACGCGGTCCGTCGATCGAGCGCGGCTGTCGTTGCTCGACCGAGCACTACGCAAAGGTCATTTCCCGCTTTCCACCCGAGGAGCGCGCAGAGATGCGCAACGAGGATGGGGTGATCATGGTCGACTGCGCGTTCTGTTCGCGGCAGTTCCCGATCCGGGACTAACGCTCCGTCGCGCGTGAGGAACACTTTATCGGCGGCGCGGTTTCTGCTAAAAGCGCGTTCTGACGGTAATTCGCGGGCGCAGGTGGAGTTTGTTTCAATGCGACTGGCGATTGTGGCCGCGGCGCGATCATTCGCGATCGCGGCCGGCATGTACGCGACCGGATTGCTCACCCCCGCGGCCGCCCAAGCGCCTTCGCTGGCGATGCTGAGTGCGCTCGAGGACGGCCAGTGGGAAATACGGTTCCGTGACGGGCGAGAGAGCCGCCGGATGTGCCTCCGCTCGGGCACCGAGTTGATCCAGCTCCAGCATTCCGGTCCGGCTTGCAGTCGTTTCATCGTCGATGACGGCGCGAGCGAAGTGACCGTGCAATACACCTGCAAGGGGAACGGCTACGGGCGGACGAACATCCGCCGCGAGAGCGCGAGCCTCGTTCAGATCGACAGCCAGGGTATCGCAGCCGGCCTGCCGTTCGCTTTTACCGCCGAGGCGCGGCGACTGGGGCCTTGCCGCTAGAAACGGCGGTTGCCCACGCCTTTGCGACCGCCTAGCGGGGCGCCATGTCCGCTGATCACCCTATCGCCGTGGTCCTGCTTTCGGGTGGCCTCGATTCGATGGTTTCCGCCGCTATCGCGCGGGAACAGGGCTTCATCATTCACGCGTTGTCGATCGACTATGGGCAGCGCCACGTTCGCGAGCTCGACTGCGCTCGCGACATCGCAAGCCGTCTCGGTGCGGAGCGGCATGTCGTGCTGCCGCTCGACCTGAGGCGCTTCGGCGGCTCCGCGCTTACCGACGACATTGCCGTCCCCAAGGGCGGTGTCGGCGACGACATTCCGGTGACATATGTGCCGGCGCGCAATCTCGTGTTTCTCGCGCTTACCGCCGCCTTTGCCGAAAGCTCCGGCGCGCGTGACATTTTCATCGGGGTGAATGCGCTCGATTATTCGGGCTATCCCGACTGCCGCCCCGAGTTCATCGCCAGCTTTGCCGAGACGGCACGGCTGGGCACGAAAGCCGGTGCAGAAGGCCATGCCTTCACAATCCATGCGCCGCTCCAGCATATGACCAAGGCCGATATTGCGCGCGAATCGGCGCGGCTGGGCCTCGATTCCGCCTGGAGCTGGTCGTGTTACGATCCGGCGCCCGATGGTTCGGCGTGCGGACATTGCGACAGTTGCCGCTTGCGTCGAAAGGGCTTCGCGGACGCGGGATTGACGGATAGGGTCGCCTACTTCGGCGACCGACCGAACAACTTGGGAGAGGGTTTTTGAGCGAAAACACTGGGGCCGCTGTGGGCGTGCCGGACGATGCGGAAGTCCCGGCCTACAGCTGGTACGCACTGGGCGTCCTGGTGCTGGTGTATGTGCTCAATTTCGTCGACCGGCAGATCCTCTCGATCTTGGCCAACGACATCAAAGCCGACCTGAAGGTCGACGATGCGTTTCTCGGCTTCCTGTACGGCACCGCCTTCGCGATTTTCTACGCGCTGTTCGGTATTCCGCTGGGGAAGCTCGCCGATAGCTGGCACCGGGTTCGCCTGATGACCATCGGTCTCGCCCTGTGGTCTCTGATGACTGCGGTGTCGGGCTTCGCCAAGAACGGCACCATGCTCACCGGCGCGCGGATCGGCGTGGGCGTGGGCGAGGCTACGGCGGGTCCGTCGGCATACTCGCTCATTTCCGACTGGTTTCCCGCACGTCTTCGGGCAACCGCGCTCGCGATCTACTCGTCGGGCCTCTACATCGGCGGCGGCGTTTCGCTGCTGATCGGCGGCCTGATCGTGGAGGGATGGAACGAGGCCTATCCCGGTGGCGGACCGCTGGGCCTGGCGGGATGGCAGGCTGCCTTCATTGCCGTCGGATTGCCGGGCCTGCTGCTGGCGGTCTGGGTCCTGACGCTTCGCGAACCCGTTCGTGGCGCGATCGACGGCATCCCGACGCCGCGCGACCCCGCACCGTTTCGTGGATTTTTCGACGAGCTCCTGCAGATCATTCCGCCGTTCACTCTGATCGGGGCGCTGCGGCGCGGTGTGGGCGCGCTATTGCTCAATATCCTCGCGGCGATCGGATTTGCAGGCGCTGCTGTGGCGATGACTGCGCTGGTTCCGGCCGGAGAAGGCAATTTCATCCGATCGGTGTCGGATCAGTGGCTGTTTCTTGGGGTGGGCTATTATGCGGTGTTCAGTTGGGCCTGCGGACAACGCGCCCGCGATCTTCCCAGTTTCCGCCTTACCTGGGGATCGCCGGCGTTCCTGATGACTATCCTGGGCTATGGCATGGTGTCTTTCGTTTCCTACGCGGCCTCGTTTTTCGCGGCTCCATACGGTGAGATCGCATTCTCGATCCCGAAGACGCAGATCGGTTGGCTGGTAGGCGCACCCGCTGCTGTTGCAGGCTTCCTGGGCGTAATCGCCGGGGGGCGGCTGGCGGACTGGCTCTTCGTGCGCTTCGCCGCAGGACGACTCTTCGTCGTGCTGTTCGGCCTGGTTGCACCGGTTCCGGTGATTTGGATCACCTTCACCACCCAGTCCGAGACAGTTTTCTATGTTTGCGCGGCCTTGGGCCAGTTCCTCGCGGCGAGCGCGCTGGGTGCGGCGGCGGCCACGAGCCAGTCGCTGGTGTTGCCGAGGATGCGCGGTGTGGCGACCGCCACGTTCTTCCTGGCAACAACCCTCGTCGGGCTGGCACTTGGACCGTTCCTGGCGGGATGGGTCTCGGCATCGAACGGAGGGGACATTTCACTCGGGGTCCGCTCGACCCTGTGGGCCGTTCCCATCGGTCTCGCCTGTCTGATCGCGGCGATCCGGCTCGTCCCTGCCGCCTCCGCGTCGCTTCTCGCGCGCGCAGAGGCGGCAGGCGAGGGTGCGCTCAAGACCGCTTGATAATTCCGCAGGCTATCCGGCCACCGGCATTGCCGGTCGGATCGGTCCGATAATCGTCGGCGTTCGCGTGGACGACGACCGCGGTCCCGTCGGTATCGAACACCCATTCCTCGACCTGAGCGCGTGTGCCGGGAAGTTCGGCTGTCAGCGAGCCGGTGCCGGAAGGCTGGACCGTGATATTGGGCAGGTCGCCGACATGGCGCCCGTCGGGGTTGGCCGTCCCGTGCTCGCGTGAAAGCGGATTCAGGTGCCCGCCTGCCGAAGTGAAATCGGGCGCCTGGCAACTTCCGACGGCATGCAGATGGAAACCGTGTGGCCCCGGAGATATGCCGGTAACCGCCGCGACAAGGCTGACCGTGCTTCCGTTCGCGACCAGCTGGACTGTACCGGCAGGCATACCGTTGGCCAGCGAAAGGGTTGCGCCGCCGATCCGTTCGTTCGGCAGATCTGCGATGGTACTGCACGCGCCGACGGGCAGGGCAGCAGTCACGATCAACAGGCGATGTAGGGCGTTCATCTCGTTCTCCGTTTGATGGGTTCGAAGCATCAAACGAAAAAGGGGCCGGATTTCTCCGGCCCCCGTTCCATTTTTCGACTGATGCCGAAGATTACATGCCCGAACCCGGACCGTAGGTGATTTCCACCCGGCGGTTCTGGAGCTCGCGCACGCCATCGGCGGTCGGAACGCGCGGCTGCGATTCGCCGAACGCTTCGCTGGAGATCCGGGTGTCCGGAACGCCACGAGCCGACATGTACGAACGTACCGCATCGGCACGACGCTGCGAGAGGCCCACGTTGTACGTGGTCGCACCCGAACGGTCGGCGTGACCGGCCAGCATGACCGCTGCGCTGCCGCAGTTGGCATAAGCCGACACGGCGTTGTTCAGGATCGTCGCTGCTTCCGGAGTGATGTCCGAACGGTCCCACTCGAAGAACACGATGTACGGGCCCTTGTTGCAGACCGGAGCGGTAACGACCGGCGGCGGCGGGGGCGGCGGCGGGGGCGGAACCGGCCGAGCGGGGCAGGTTGCGTCCATCGGAAGCTGCGTGCCGTCCCAGCAGGTCTGCATCGGGGCAGGTGCGCCACCGAAGTTGAACCCGATGGTGCCGAGCAGCGAGTGCGAACGCCACTTGCCGCTTACGTCGCGACCGCGCGCATCGACGAAGTCGTTGGTTGCGGTGTTGAAGAAGCGATACTTCAGGCCGACGTCGATCGTCTCGGTCAGCGGAGCGCGAACACCTGCGAGCAGCTGCCACGCGAAGCCAGTGTCCGAATCGTCGAGGAAGCCGGGGCTCGAAAGGTCGACGGTCGCGCCGTCGATCTTCGTGCGGGCAACGCCGACACCACCGCCGACGAAGCCCTGCAGGCCGTCGTCGGGACCGAAGTCGGCCATCGCATTGAGCATGAAGCTCAGCACGTTGGCGTCGCCACCGGCAGTGTAGGTTCCCGAAACGTCCCCTACCGCACTGGTGGGAAGAAGAGCAGTCGCCGAGGACAGCGTGTCGATATCGGCCGAGCGATAGCTGCCTTCCGCTTCGAGGCGGATGAAGCCGAAGTCGTAACCTACGATGCCACCGAAGTCGTAACCCTTCTTGGTGTCGACAGTCACGGCGTTATCGATTGCGCCGACATCGAATTCGATGTCTTCGACGATCATCGGTCCGCCGTTCAATTCGACATACCATGCGCCGTCGCGGGCGAGAGAGGGCGAAGCGATGGCAGTCGATGCCAGCGCCATGCCAATGACGAGTTTCCGCATTATAGTATTCCCCTTTTTAGCGAATTTGAGCCATCGAGCGGATCATTTTCTAACTTTTCCCCACATGGGTGGCAAGCAGGCTTTAGCACCGAACTGTTGCAGATAAGCATCGGTTTGGGTGCCTGTCCGGAATAATCTGGCGCTGAAGCCCTCCTTGTGCGGCCTAAACGTAGTTTCGGTGGCGCGGTTCCCGTCAAATTTGCGGGAGAATCCCTTGGCCCTTCAAGGCCTCCAGCATGAGGCCGATCGCTATGCGCGCTTCGGTATCCACTACGGAACCGCCCTGCGGCTCTTCCACGGGATCGGCGCAGGTCCACCCGGTGTGGTAAATGAGGAACTGTCCTTTCGACCGGTCATACACGCGCATGCCGACGCTAGGCTCTGCAAACCGCCATTCGCCCGCCTGGCGATACGCCAGCTTGCCCTGCATTTCGGCGCATTCTCCTGTGGCATCCGCCGCGATGAGCCAGCAGTAACCCTCTACGGGATCTTCCGGTGGATTTGTGACCTCCGCCTCGATGAGGGGGCGCAACAGGACATCGGCCCGCGAGATAGCGGCATTCACGAAGAATTCCTTCTGTGCCTGACCTGCGAGTGTGACTGTGCTGCGGGCCGCGCAAGGTTTCGGGCTCTTCCGCCGAATACAGATAAGCCTGAGCGCCGTTGGGCGCGGTCAGCCGCCGCAGCGACTGCTCAAATTCGGGGGCGAGGGCTCCGGGCGGCGCGGCGAGCACGCCGCTCAGTGCCAAATAGGTTATAAACGGCTGCTTGCCTATCCGGGCCTGCCCGCCTAACGCGCGCCGCATCATGGTGATGAGACCCCTGCGCGCGCTCTACGACTGGACGATGGACAAGGCCGCGCACCCGCACGCCGTGGGCTGGCTCGCGTTCATCAGCTTCATCGAAGCGAGCTTCTTCCCGATCCCGCCGCATCCGCTGCTGGGCCTGATGTGCCTGGCCGAACCGAAGAAGGCGATCCGCTTCGCCGCGGTGGCGACGATCGCCTCGGTCGCGGGCGGCCTGTTCGGCTACGCGATCGGATACCTGCTCTACGACACCGTGGGGCAGGCGATGCTCGGGATGCTGGGCCTCACCGAAGCTTTCCCGGTGGCCGCGTGCCACCTGCGCGAGCGCGACTGGGAGGTGATCTTCCTGGCCGGGGCGACGCCGGTTCCGTTCAAGCTGCTCACCATCACCGCCGGCTTCATCGAGATGGCGCTGGTGCCGTTCATCCTGGCCAGCATCGCCGGGCGCGCGCTGATCTTCATGACGGTCGGTATCCTCTTCCGCGTGTTCGGCGCGCCGATCAAGCGGATGATCGACAAGTACCTGGGCACGCTCACCACGATCTTCGCGGTACTGCTGGTCGGCGGCTTCGTCGCGCTGGCCTATCTGTCCGACGGCGACGATGCGGCCACCGACAAGTGCTCGCAGGCAACGCTGGTGGAGCGCGCCTGACGCGATTGTCGCTCGCGAAAGCATAGCCGAATCAGGCACTTTGCATTAGCGTTTGCTAATCAAGAAAAATCTTATATACGGCGCGCGAATCGAGCAGCACACATCGCGTCGGCCGTCGCCACTCGCCCCGCCCGGGGGCTGAGCCCGCCGCCAGAACATCTTCGGATCCAGAACCCGCTGCGGCGGCCCTCGACGGGCTGCCCGCGGTGTCGCCCATTAGCGCCGAACCGCGATCGCGGTCGCGTGACCAGTTGGAGGAGCGGCGGCCGCTACGAGCCGCCCCCCTTCGGGCGCGGCGGTGGGGGTGCTTCGCGCATCCTCCACCGTCTTTGCAGCCTCGGCGGGTTGCCCCGCATTTGTCGGCACCGCGCCCGGCGCACGCTCCCCGCCTCAGCCTAGCCTTCGATGATCCCCACCGCCTTGCCGGCGCGCTCGAACATGCCGAGTACCGTCTCGACTTCCTCGGCCGAGTGTTCGGCGCACAGCGAGCAGCGCAGCAGCGTCATGTTGGCGGGCGTTGCCGGCGGGCGGGCGAGGTTGACGTAGAGGCCTTCCTTGAGGAGCGCCTCCCACATCATCGCGCCGCGTTCGAGGTCGGGCATGATGACCGCCACGATCGCGCTCTGCGGCGTCTCGGTGCCGAGCTGGAAGCCGAGCGCCTTGAGCCCGCCGTGGAGGCGCTTGGAATTCTCCCACAGGTGCGCGCGCTTGTTGGAGCCGTGCATCAGCTTGCGGATCGATGTCGCCGCGGTCGCCACCACGCTCGGCGGGAGGCTGGCGGTGAACACGTAGGGGCGGCAGACCAGCCGCATGATCTCGAACTTCGGGTGGTTCGAGACGCAGAAGCCGCCGACCGTGCCGACGCTCTTGGAGAAGGTGCCGATGATGAAGTCGCAGTCGTCGATCACGCCCGCCGCTTCGCAGACACCGCGCCCGTGCTCGCCGATGAAGCCCATCGAGTGCGCCTCGTCGACCAGCACCATCGCGCCGTGCTTCTTGGCGACCGCGACCATCTCCTTGAGCGGGGCGACGTCGCCGAGCATCGAATAGACGCCCTCGAGGATCACGAGCTTGCCCGCGCCCTCGGGTATCCGGCCGAGCCGCTTGTCCATCGCCTCGATGTCGTTGTGCTTGAACGGCACGACTTCGGCGTCGCCCAGCTTGCAGCCGTCCCAGATGCTGGCGTGGCTGTCGATGTCGAGCACGATGTAATCGCCCTTGCCGGCGATCGTGCTGATGATGCCGAGGTTGGCCTGGTACCCGGTCGAGAACACCATGGCGTGATCCATGGCGTAGAACTCGCGCAAGGCGTCCTCGCACTCCTTGTGACCCTGGTAGGTCCCGTTGAGGACTCGGCTTCCGGTCGTGCCGCTGCCGAACTCGTCGAGCGCCTGCTTGCCCGCGGCGATCACGTCTTCGTCGAACGTCATGCCCATGTAGTTGTAGGTGCCGAGCAGGATCGTGTCCCGCCCGTTGCAGATGGCGCGGGTGGGGGAGAGGACTTTCTCCATCACCAGGTTGAACGGATCCTCCTGGCCGCCCGCCAGCAATCCTTCGCGCATCGCGATGAGCGGATCGAACTTGGAGAACAGGTCGCGCCCTTCTCCCGCCAGCGCCTGCGGCTGGTCCGGCTGGGAAACGCCCTCGCTCACTGCGAAGCCATTTTTGCGACCGTGTCGACCAGGTCGCCCCAGCTCTCGATCTCGGCCTGCTGGTTCATCGAGATGATGATGTCGAACTCGTCCTCGATCGCGGCGACGAAATCCATCACCGTCAGGCTGTCGAATTCCAGATCGCCGGCGAACGTCGTGTCCTCGTCGATTTCCACACCCTTCTTGTTGAAGGGCTCGGCGATGGCACGGATGCGGGCGTCGACTTGATCGCGGGTCATGGGAAGGGGTGTCCTGTTGTTCGTCGGCGGTGAAAGCGTTCAGGAGGCGCGCTTGTCAAGCGGCGGGTGCCGGTCCCTGGCCTGGAACGAGCCCTTTGACCGCCGCCATGAACGGGCCGATCGACACCGGTTTCGACAGGTAGCCGGTCGCCCCGGCATCGCGGATGCGCTCCTCGTCACCCTTACCGGCATAGGCGGTCACGGCAAGGACGGGGGTGTCGTTCAGCATCGCGTCGCGCCGCATTGCCGCGATCAGGTCCACCCCGGACACGCCGGGCAGCTGGATGTCCATGATCACGAGGTCGGGCGCGAACGCCCGTGCGGCATTCAGCACCAACTCCCCGTCGGCCACCGGCTCGACCTCGAAACCGTTGGCGCGCAGCACGTCGCAGAACAGTTTGCGGTTGAGGTCGTTGTCCTCGACAACGAGGATTCTCTTTGCCACTGCGTGAGCCACTCCCGGTTGCGCCCGAACCTCGGGCTTCGGCGCGACTAGGGCCTACGGTTCACCGAAACAATGGGACGCTGACGATCACCGCCGAAATTCATCATCGACCCGGAGATGCCGATACCCTCGCGCTGTCGGCACTCGGCTGGGTGCTGGCCGACGACGATCGGGCGGAGCGTCTGCTGTCGCTCACCGGCCTTACGCCGGACGTGCTGCGCGACAACCTGACCGACCGCACGACGCTTGCCGCCGTGCTCGAATATCTGGCCGGGCACGAACCCGACCTGCTCCTCGCCGCCGATGCCCTTAACGTGCCACCGGAAAAGCTTGTCGCCGCGCACCGGGAGCTTACCGCATGAGCCGGCCGCTGGTGATCTCCGACTGCGACGAGGTCCTGCTCTACATGGTCGCGCCCTTTCGCGACTGGCTGCACGAGAGCCAGGGTGTCCGCTTCGAGATGGTCGGCAATGATTTTGCCGGCGCGATGAAATATGCCGATGGCGATGCGCCGGTCCCGCCAGAAGAGATCTGGCGCCTGCTGCGCGGATTCTTCGACACCGAAATGCACCGCCAGACCCCGATCCCGGGGGCGGTCGAGGGCATGGCGAGGCTAGCCGAGCATGCCGACGTCGTCGTGCTTACCAACCTGACCGATCGCCACCGGGACATGCGCTTCGAACAGCTTGCGGGTCACGGCATTCACACGCGGGTGTTCACCAACCAGGGCCCCAAGGGGCCCGCGCTCAAGGCGATCATGGACGAATACGCGCCGAGCCGCGCGGTCTTCATCGACGACCTGGCGCAGCACCACGCCTCGGTCGGCAGCGAGGTGCCGCACATCCGCCGCCTGCACCTGTGCGGCGAGCCGATGCTGGCGGAGCGCATCACCTGCGCGCATCGGGTCGGCGACGCCCATGCGCGGATCGATACCTGGGAGCATGCCCTGCCTTGGCTGCTCGACGAAATCATACGCGAAGAGGAAACCACATGAGTATCGACGCCCGTCTCGCCGAACTTGGGATCGAGCTGCCGGTCGCAGCCGCGCCGGTCGCGGCCTACGTTCCCGTCGTCGTCCATGGCGGCGTGGCCTATGTCTCTGGCCAGTTGCCGTTCGTGGACGGCGCGCTGGTGAAGGGGCGGCTGGGCGAGAACGTGCCGATGGAAGACGGTGTCGCCGCCGCGCGGGCTTGCGGGCTGATGATCCTGGCGCAGCTCAAGGCCGCGCTCGGATCGCTCGACCGGGTGGAGCGCGTGGTGAAGCTGGGCGCGTTCGTCAGTTCGTCCGCCGATTTCGAAGGCCAGCCCAAGATCGCCAACGGCGCGAGCGAACTCATGGCGGACGTGTTCGGCGAGGCGGGCAAGCACGCCCGCAGCGCGGTCGGCGTGCCGGTGCTTCCGCTTGGCGCCGCGGTCGAGGTCGATGCGATTGTCGCCATCCGCGCCGACTGATCGAATGCAGGCTGCGGCCTCCGCCGCCGGGCGGGCCGGCTGGCTGCGCGATTGGGAATACGCCCACCGCGGCTTGCATGGCGATGGCGTCGCCGAGAACTCGACTGCCGCGTTCGAGGGCGCGATCGCCCGCGGCTTGGGCATCGAGTGCGACGTCCAGATCAGCCGCGACGGGCGCGCGATGGTGTTCCACGACTGGACGCTGGAGCGGCTGACGGATGAGGCGGGCGATGTCGCCGCGCGCGACTGCGCGGAGCTGGAACGGATCGCTCTGCGCGTGGGCGGAGAGCGCATTCCGACGATCGAGGCGTTGCTGGCGCAGGTCGGGGGGCTGGTTCCGCTCCTGATCGAGATCAAGTCGAAGCGGGAGTTTGATCCCGTGCCCTTGTGTGCGGCGGTCGAGCGAGCACTGCGGTCACACGAAGGCGCAGTTGCGGTTATGAGTTTCGACCCGCGTGTGCCGAAATGGTTCGCTGATCATGCGCCCGGCGTGGTGCGCGGTCTGGTCGTGACCGAAGAAAACGATCGTGGCATGGCCGGTCGCCTGCGACGCCGACTGGCATTCCGCCATGCTCGGCCCCATTTCCTGGCCTATGACGTGCGCGATCTTCCTAGCGCCTTTGCCGCCGCGCACCGCGCGCGGGGCGTGCCGCTATTGACCTGGACCGTGCGCTCACCGGACCTGCGCGCGCGGGCGGCGGCCCATGCCGACGCGCCGATCGCCGAAGGGGCGGGGCTGGCATGAGCGACGGTGCCCTCGTCGCGCGCATGGCGGACGGCGTTGCCGGCCTGCCCGAAGATCAGTGGGGCGCGCTCACTGGCGGAAGCAATCCCTTCATGACCCATGCGTTTCTCTCCGCGCTCGAGGATTCGGGCAGCGTGGGCGAAGGAACCGGCTGGCTGCCGACCCCGCTGGTGCTGGAGGATGCGGGAAGGCTCGTCGCCGCGCTGCCGGCCTATCTCAAGGGCCACAGCCAGGGCGAATACGTGTTCGATCACGCCTGGGCGGACGCGTGGCATCGCGCCGGCGGGCGCTATTATCCCAAGCTCCAGATCGCCGCGCCGTTCACGCCGGCGAGCGGTCCGCGCATCTTGTCGCGGGAGCCGGCGCTGGCGCCGCATCTCCTGCGCTTTGCCGAGAAGTTCGCCGAGGCGAACGCGCTGTCGTCGATCCACGCGACTTTCGTCGGACCCGCGCAGGTTCCGCTGTTCGAGGCATCCGGCTGGCTCATCCGCCACGACATCCAGTTCCACTGGCAGAACCGCGGCTATGGCTCGTTCGACGACTTCCTGGGCGATCTCGCCAGTCGCAAGCGCCGGGCGATCCGCAAGGAGCGCGCCGCCGCGCAAGAGGGGGTGGTGATACGCCGCCTTTCGGGCGCGGACATCCTGCCGGAACATTGGGACGCGTTCTGGGTGTTCTACCAGGATACCGGCAGCCGCAAATGGGGCAGCCCGTACCTCACACGCGAGGCCTTCGATCTGCTGGGTGAGCGGATGGGATCGCGAATCGTGCTGGTCATGGCGTTCGAAGGCGAGCGGCCGGTGGCCGGTGCGCTCAACTTCGCGGGCGACGATGCGTTGTATGGGCGGTACTGGGGCTGCGTGGAAGACCGGCGCTTCCTGCATTTCGAGCTGTGTTATTACCAAGCGATCGACGAAGCGATCGAGCGGGGCCTGTCGCGGGTGGAGGCCGGCGCGCAGGGCCAGCACAAGATCGCGCGCGGCTATGGCCCGGTCCAGACCACCTCGGCCCACTGGATCGCCGATCCCGGCTTCCGCGCGGCGGTGGCCGATTTTCTCGAGCGCGAGCGCGAAGGCGTGGCGGTCGATGCCGAATGGCTGGCCGAACGCACGCCTTTCAAGAAGGGATAGGCGTTCTGCCGATCACGCGGCGCGGCGTTCTCCGGTCCGCAGCCATTCGCGCGCCCGGCGCTGGGCTTCAGCGATATCGCGAGCGGTCATCTCGTCGGAGATGTCGGCGCGGCACCAGGCCGCTTCCTCGTGACCGCGCACCGCGGCAAGATTGAACCACTTGTGGGCTTCGATCAGGTCGCAGCTTACGCCGTGGCTTCCGGTCGAGTAGGCCACTCCAAGGTCGTATAGCGCTGACGTATCGCCCTGCGCCGCGGCGGCAAGGCAGTGCGCCAAAAGCATGTCCGCGGCAGTCGGTCCCTTGAGTATCGACCCGCTTTCTATCCGGCGAAGTTCCATCGGTTATTCCCCCCAACTCCGGCAGGCCCCCATGCCGCCGTTGGCCCGACTTCACCGCTTTATGGTCAACAAGTCGTTAACGGCGCGCCGGAAAAATATCGGCCACAGCGTGATTTGTTCGGCCCCGCTTAAGTTTTCCCCGCCTAGGGGCGCGCTACCGGCGAGTTGGCTTGTGCCCGTCCGGACCCGTCCCTATAGGCGCGCCGAGGCCGCCGGGATGGTGCCACCGGGAACGCCCGGGGCAGCGGGCCTGGCGGGACAGGATTATTGAGGGCGACGATGGCCACCTTGGCGAGCGAAGACATCGATGTACTCGAAAAAGCCCGGCGGTCGCTGGCGCCCGATTACGCTCCGTCGGAAGACGAGGAGTACATGAGCCCGGCGCAGCAGGATTACTTCCGGATGCTGCTTCTCGAATGGAAGCGTTCGATCCTCTCCGCCGCGAATGCCACTCTTCAGTCGCTGCAGGACGGTCCGATCCGCGAGGCGGATCTTAACGACCGTGCATCCAGCGAAACCGACTGGGGTATCGAACTGCGGACCCGCGACCGCCAGCGCAAGCTGATCGCCAAGATCGATTCGGCGCTGCGGCGGATCGACGCAGGAGAATACGGCTTCTGCGAAGTCACCGGCGATCCGATCGGCCTGAAGCGGCTGATCGCCCGGCCGGTCGCGACCATGACGGTCGAGGCGCAGGAAGCGCACGAACGCCGCGAAAAGATCTCTCGCGACGATTGATACGCGCGGCAAACCCTTCCGCCGGGTTAAGCATTATTTAGATTGTCCGGCCTAACGCTCTGGCCATGCGTGCCGTTCGAGGCAGGCTGGGCCGAAGAAACGATTCCGGAGAACACGCTCGCGATGTCTGGTGTGGATACACGACACGTCAACCGTGACAGCTTGTTCCTGAGCGCGGAACTGCGCTTCGACGGCGATCCCGCCACGCACCGCGTGCGCGTACGCAATCTGTCTCCCGCGGGTATGATGGCCGAAAGCGATCTGCAGGTGCTCGCGGGAACAAGGGTTACCGTCACGCTGAAAAACCTGCCGCCGGTGACGGGCAACGTGGCGTGGGTGCACGACACGCGCTTCGGAATAGCCTTTGGCGAAGAAATCGATCCCAAGGCGCCGCGCAGCACCGTCGGCACAGGGGAAACCGCGGCTCCGCGTTTTGTGCGACCGGCGTCGATCGGGCCGCTGGCGAAACCCGACCCGAAGCGGCTTCGCACTATCTGAGCTTTGCGGCCAATCGGGCCGCTGACTGGCGGGCGCGGACCTGCTAACCGGTCGGCAATGCTCGACCGCACCCGAACTTTCTGCATCGCCGCCGCAGTTCTCCTGCTTGCGGGATGCGGTTCCTCTGCCGATTCGGGAGCCGTGCGGATCGCGCTTATCGGGGACCGCGATGCCCCGTTCGAAACGGGCTTGCGTTTGTCGATGCCGGGACAGCAGGTACGCGCCGCGACCGTGGAGGGCCTCGTCGGTCTCGACGCTACCGGCGAAGTGATCCCAGCGCTGGCGGAGCGCTGGATCGTGACCGACGACGGAATGTCGTACATCTTCCGGCTGCGGAACTCCGATTGGCCCGATGGTCGTCCCATGACCGCCGAACAGGTCCGCGACGCCCTGCGGCGCACCCTTCGCGATCTGTCGGGGACCTCGCTCGGTCTCGACCTCGCGCCCGTATCCGAAGTGCGCGCCATGACCGGGCGCGTGATCGAAATTCGGTTGTCCAGTCCGATGCCGGACTTGCTGCAGCTTTTGGCGCAGCCCGAGATGGGGGTATTCCATCGCCAGGCCGGCTCCGGACCGATGACCCTCGAGCGAGACGAGCGCGCGGTCCGGCTGTCGCTCCTGCCGCCCGAGGCGCGGGGGTTGCCGATCAGCGAGAACTGGCGCGAAGGGACCCGCGTGCTCGCGATACGCGCCCTGCCGTCCCGTGCAGCGGTCGATGCCTTCGTGGCGGGCGAAGTCGACCTGGTGCTGGGCGGGACGATCGTCGACTTTCCGCTCGCCCCCACCGGGCCGTTGTCGCGCGGAACGGTGCGGCTCGACGCAGCACAGGGGCTGCTCGGTCTGCGCGTGCTGCGTCCCGAGGGTCTGCTGGCCGAGCCTGCCCGGCGCGAGGCGCTGGGGCTGGCGATCGAGCGCGAGACGCTGCTCGCCCCGTTCAACATCGCCGGGTGGATTCCCAGTACGCGGATCGTGCCCGTTTCGGCGGTCGGCGAAACGGCGACCGAACGGTGGTCCAATTCGACGATAGAAGAGCGGCGCGCCGATGCAGCGCGCCGGATCGCTGGTTATGCGGGCGACAAGACCCTGACCGTCGCCTTGCCCGAAGGACCGGGGTCCGACCTGCTCCTGCGGGAGATCGCCGCCGACTGGCGCGAGGTCGGCGTCAATGCCGTACGGGCGCGTGCGGGCCAGGCGGCGGACCTCGAACTGATCGACACGCTCGCCCGGTTCGGCAACCGGCGGTGGTACCTCAACCAGTTCGCCTGCGCCGTACGGCGGGTGCTGTGCGATCCCAAGGCCGATGAGCTTGTCCGCGCCGCCAATCGCGAGGTAGACCCGGCGGCGCGGGCGACCTTGCTGGCCGAGGCGGAAACCCGCCTGACCGCGCAGCAGGGCTATATCCCGCTCGGCGCGCCGGTCCGTTGGTCGCTGGTGCGCGGCGATATCCAGGGATTTGCCGAGAACCGCTGGGCGGTCCATCCGTTGTACCCGCTGGCGCTGGCCCCCACATAAACGGCCCCGCACCACGCAGGACGGGCAGGAGATTACGCCGATGGAACCGACGACCAGGATCGATCCCGCGAGCGAGCGCGACAAGGGCGCACGCCCGATGGGCTTCGAGGTGCCGATGGGGACGGACCCCGTCTCGATCCGCCGCCGGATCGAGGCGATGGAGCAACTGCTCGAGAACAGTTTCGCGATCCCCGGCGTGAATTATCGCATCGGCCTCGATTCGATCATCGGCCTGGTCCCCGTCATCGGAGATTTCGTCGCCGCGGCGATGGGCATGTATATCGTCTGGGAGGCCAGGAACCTCGGCCTTCCGAAATGGAAGCTGTGGCGGATGAGCGGCAACGTGCTGTTCGATACCGCAGTCGGCGCGATTCCGGTGGTGGGTGACGCGATCGACTTCGTGTTCAAGTCGAACACCCGCAACCTGAAGATCGTGAAGCGGCACCTCGACAAGCATCACCCGGCGGCGCGCACTATCGACGGCTGAACCGCCCCGGGCTAAGCCGCCGCATGGCCCGCGACGTCACCTATTCCTCGTATCTCGATCTCGACAAAATCCTGTCGGCGCAGCACCCGACCTCGGGCGCGCATGACGAGATGCTGTTCATCATCGTTCACCAGGCGAGCGAGCTGTGGCTCAAGCTCTGCCTCCATGAACTCAAGGCCGCGCGCGACGAGATCGTCGCCGACGATCTGCGGCCCGCATTCAAGATGCTCGCCCGCGTCGCGCGGGCACAGGGTCAGCTGATCTCCTCGTGGGAAGTGCTGAGCACGATGACCCCGGCCGATTACTCGCAGGTCCGCCCGCACCTCGCGAACTCCAGCGGTTTCCAGAGTCCGCAGTACCGGATGATGGAATTCCTGATGGGCGGGCGCAATCCCAAGATGGTGACGATGCACGAGGCGACACCAGAGGTGGCGGCGGAGCTTCGCGCCGAACTCGCCCGCCCGAGCCTGTATGACGAGGCAGTGCGCCTGCTCGCGCGGCGCGGGTTCGCAATTCCGGCGGAGCTGCTGGAGCGCGATCATTCGGGCGGCTGGACCCCGTCGCTGGCGGTCGAGGCCGCTTGGGCCCAGATTTACCGCGACCCCGAAGCGCACTGGGACCTCTACGAACTGGCCGAAAAGCTGGTCGACCTCGAATACCACTTCCAGCGCTGGCGCTTCGGTCACCTGAAGACGGTCGAACGCATCATCGGCTTCAAGCGCGGCACCGGCGGGACCGCGGGGGTGCCTTACCTCGAAGGCGTGCTGAAGCAGGCGTTTTTTCCCGAACTGCTGAGCGTTCGGACGGCCATCTAGCGCCCCATCTCGTCATCCCCGCGAACGCGGGGATCCAGTCAGCGCAACGGTTCGAATCCGAAATCCTCCGCGAGGTCGCGCCACTCAGGGTTAGCCTTCTTGATCAGGTCGAGCTTCCACGCCCGGTTCCATTTCTTGAGCTGCTTTTCGCGCACGATCGCGTGCTCCATCGTGCTGTGCTGTTCGAACCAGACGAGGCATTTCACAGCGTACTTGGTCGTGAAGCCGCCGAAGGTGCCTTCGCGATGCTGGGCGACCCGCTGGAGCAGGTTTGAAGTCACGCCGATGTAAAGCGTGCCATTTCGGGCGGAGGCCATTAAGTACACGGTAGGCTGGAAATCTGGGTGCATTCGCACGAATCTTTCGGTCGCTGGATCCCCGCATGCGCGGGGATGACGAATGTATGGTGCGACTCGTCATTCCCGCGCATGCGGGAATCAAGCGCGACAGACAAACTCGCTAAGCCTCCAGCTCGATCTCCCAATACAGCCAATCCCGCCACGTCTCGTGCAGGTACCCCGGCGGGAAGGCCTTGCCGTGCTGGTGGAGCTGCCAGCTCGTCGGGCGGATCGGGCGGACGAGGTTCATGTGAGCCTGCTGCGGAGTGCGGCCGCCCTTCTTCATGTTGCAGGGCGCGCAGGCGGTGGCGATGTTCTCCCACGTCGTCCGGCCGCCGAGGCGGCGGGGGATCACGTGGTCGAAGGTCAGGTCCTTCTCGCTGCCGCAGTACTGGCAGGCAAACCGGTCGCGCAGGAACAGGTTGAAGCGGGTGAAGGCGGGAAACTCGCTTGGGCGAACGTATTGCCGCAGCGCGATCACGCTGGGGATCTGCATGTCGAGGTTGGGCGAATGCACGCAGCGTTCGTAGCTGGCGACGATGTCCACCCGTTCCAGGAATACCGCCTTGATCGCGGTCTGCCACGGCCACAGGCTCAGCGGGTAATACGACAGCGGAGTGTAGTCGGCGTTGAGGACGAGCGCGGGGCAGCTTTCCAGCTTGCGCGAGGGATCGTCCTCTGCGCGGCGGAATTGCGCGGCTCGCTCGATCAGATCGGCCTTGAACACGTGTCCTATGCCCTCTCGATTGACCGAAAGGACCATTTGCCGATTCGCGAGTCAAGTTCATGACACCGGCTGAATCCACAGCCGATTGCGGCTAGGGCGGCGAAATGGAAGTCACCCGATTCGCGCCGAGCCCCAACGGATCGCTGCACCTGGGGCACGCGTTCGCGGCGATCGTGGCGCACGACATCGCCCGATCGCGCGACGGACGGTTCCTCTTGCGGATCGAGGATATCGACGGCGCGCGCTCGCGGTCCGACTTGGCGGACGAATTCCGCGCCGATCTCGCGTGGCTGGGCCTGACCTGGGACGAGGTGCCCGCGCAGTCGACGCGGCTGGCAAGCTACGACGCGGCGGCGCAGCGGCTGCGCGAAATGGGGCTGCTCTATCCCTGCACCTGCACCCGCGCCGAAGTGTCCGAAGCGGCCAGGCGAACCGGGCCAGAGGGGCCGGTCTATGCGGGAACCTGCCGTGGCCGCGAGGTCGATCCGGCGGGCGCGGCATGGCGGCTGGACCTGGGCAAGGCGATGGCGATGGCCGGGTCGCTGTCATGGGAAGACGAGCTTGCCGGAATCCGGCAGGCGCAGCCGGAGCTGGCGGGCGATCCGGTGCTGGTGCGCAAGGATGCGCCCGCAAGCTATCACCTCGCCGCGACCATCGACGATGCTGCCGACGGGGTGACCCTGGTCACCCGTGGCATGGACCTGTTCGCCGCGGCCAATGTGCACCGCCTGCTGCAGGCACTGCTCGATCTGCCGGTGCCGCGCTGGCATCATCATCCGCTGCTCGTCGAGGCGGGCAACCGGAAGCTCGCCAAGCGGCGCGGCTCCAGCGGGCTGGACGAAATGCGCCTGCGCGGCGAGGATGGACGCGCGCTAGCGGACGCTTTGCGCGCGCATCGCTTCCCCGCTGGCATTTCGCTTGGGCACCACCTAGATTAGCGCCATGCAGACCTTCCTGATCATCGTGCTCGTCGTCCTCATGGGACTGGTCGCCTATTCGCTGGTGCGCGGCATCGTCGCGTTCCTGCAATCGCACCGGGCAGACATCGACGCGGGCGGCGAACGCCAGCACGAGATGCAGCTCCTGCAGAACAAGATGATGTTCAACCGCATCAAGTATCAGGCGCTGGCTATCGTGGTGGTGGCGGTCATCATCATGATGGCGCGCTGATCCGCTTCCTTCGGTGGTAAAGCTCAACAAGATTTACACGCGCACCGGCGACGACGGCACCACGGGTCTCGTCGACGGATCGCGGTGCCTAAAGCACTCGGCGCGGATCGAAGCGATCGGCGCGGTCGACGAAGCGAACTCGGCGATCGGTCTGGCCGCACTCGCGGCGAGCGAAGAGGCGCGCGCCTACCTTATCCGCATCCAGAACGACCTGTTCGACCTGGGCGCCGATCTCGCGACGCCCGGAGACGACTTCGAGCCGGGCGAGATGACGCTTCGCGTGGTCTCCGCGCAGGTCGACTGGCTCGAAGGCCGGATCGATGCCGCGACCGAGCGCTTGAAGCCGCTGACGAGCTTCGTCCTGCCCGGCGGCAGCGAGGGCGCTGCGCGCGTTCACGTCGCCCGCGCTTCGGTGCGCCGGGCCGAGCGTGCGATGACCGCGCTCGCCGGTCACGAGCCGGTGAATCCCGCCGCGCTTGCCTATATCAACCGGCTGTCCGACTTTCTCTTCCAGCTTGCCCGGCTGGAGAACGACGAGGGTCGTACGGACGTGACCTGGGTGCCGGGAGCAAACCGCTAGCTTTACATCGGCCCGCTCGCTAACCGCCCCTTCGCTGCAACTGCGAAGGGATTTCGGCATGGACACGATCGGCGTCATCGGCGCGGGACAGATGGGGACCGGCATTGCCCAGACCCTCGCCCAGCACGGCTACCGGGTGCTCCTGTCGGACATCGATCTGGCCGCCGCCGAAAAGGGCAAGGCGGGGATCGACAAGGGCCTTGCCCGGCTGGTTGCCAAGGACAAGCTCGCTGCTGCGGACGCCCAAGCGGCCCTCGCCCGGATCGAGCCCGTCGCCGACCTCGCGCCGATGTCCGCCGCAGGCTTCGTGATCGAGGCCGCGACGGAAACCGAGCGCGTCAAGCAATCAATCTTCGAGGCCGCTAGCAAGGTGCTGGGCGCCGATGCGATCCTGGCCTCCAACACCAGCTCTATCCCGATCACGCGCATGGCGAACTGGTCCGCCGACCCTGCCCGCTTCATCGGGCTGCATTTCTTCAACCCGGTTCCGGTGATGGGCCTGATCGAGGTGATCGCCGGCCTCGCCACCTCGCCCGATACCATCGCACGGACCAAGGCGCTCGGCGAAAGCCTGGGCAAGCACGTGGTCGAGGTGCAGGATGCCCCCGGCTTCGTCGTGAACCGCGTCCTGATGCCGATGATCAACGAAGCCGCCTTTGCACTCGGCGAGGGCGTGGCGAGCGTGGCCGACATCGACGCGGCCTGCAGGCTCGGCCTCAATCATCCGATGGGACCGCTGCAACTGGCGGACTTCATCGGGCTCGATACCTGCCTCGAGATCGTCAGGGTGCTTCACGGCTCGACCGGCGATCCCAAGTTCCGGCTCGCGCCGCTGCTGGTGAAGTATGTCGAGGCCGGCTGGCTCGGCCGCAAGGTCGGCAGGGGATTCTACGACTATTCGGGTCCGGAGCCCGTTCCGTCGCGCTGAGCTGCGGGAACGACTCCGAGCCGCTGCTGGTTCAGGGAGCAAAGGAGACACGACCGATGGCTACCGATCCGAACCTCGCCCCCGAAACCCACAATTCCGAACAGGACGACGAACAGTCGCAGGCGCAGACGGTCGCCGAGCAGGCGAACGCCCTGCGCAAGGGCGATCCGACCGCCAGCGTGAAGCACGACACGACCGAGACTCCCGATCTGGTCGATCACATGCGCGACATGGAAGCGTCGGGCCGGATCGACATGGGCGCCTTCCGGGGCGAGCCGAACATGGACGACGAGGACGAAACGTACGGCGAGAGCCGCGATCCCGACGACGCCTGACCGAACCGATCAATAGCCCGGCTGGACCGTCTCCGCCGGGCCGTTGTCGACCAGGAAGATATCGCCTTCTTCCACGACTGCCGAATCGACCCCATTGTCGCCGGCGAATTCGTCCGGCGGCGTGGGGTCTTCGCCAATCGCGGGATCGATAAGGTCCTCGTCGGATGCGAGTAACTCGGCGGCATCATCTTCCGTCTCGGCCTGTTCGGGGGCTTCCGCCTCGATCTCGTCCGATAATGCCTCGGCCCGCTCGCGCTGTGCTGCGAGTTGCTCGGTCGCTTCGTCGATGATGCCGTCGCCTTTGCCGGTGCCGACAACCCGGGTCACCCCCGCTAGGACGAGGGCGACGAACAGCATGGCCAGCCAGCGATTGCGAAACATGTACCCGCGCATGGGACGCTATCATGCCCGCGGAAGGTTAAGGCTCGCTTTCACCCGCCTCGCGCTTGAGTGAATAGAGTTCTTCCAGCGCCTCGCGTGGAGACAACGCATCTACGTCGAGCGCGCGCAGACGATCGCGCAGGGTGTCGCACGCCGCTTCTTCCGCGTGCGCGGCGGCGGCGAACAGCGGCAGGTCGCCGAGCCCCGCAGCCAGCCCTCCGGTTTCGGCGCGACCTTTTTCGAGCTTGTCGAGCACGGCTTTCGCACGCGCGACGACCTGCTGCGGCACGCCGGCCAACCGCGCGACCGCAAGGCCATAGCTGCGGTCCGCCGGCCCTTCCGCCAGTTCGTGCAGCAGAACCAGATCGCCCTTCCATTCGCGCGCGCGAACATGGTGCAGCGAAAGCGCCTCGCAAGTGTCCGCCAGTCGCGCGAGTTCGTGATAGTGCGTCGCGAACAGGCACCGGCAGCGGTTGGTCGAATGGACCGCCTCGGCGACGGCCCAGGCAAGTGCGAGGCCGTCATAGGTAGAGGTGCCGCGACCGACCTCGTCGAGGATCACGAAGCTGCGTTCGGTCGCCTGCGAAAGGATCGCGGCGGTCTCGACCATTTCGACCATGAACGTCGATCGGCCTCGGGCCAGCTGGTCGCTCGCGCCGACCCGGCTGAACAGGCGGTCGACGAGGCCCACGACGGCACCGAGAGCGGGCACGAACGCACCCGACTGGGCCAGCAGGACGATCAGCGCGTTCTGGCGCAGGAATGTCGACTTGCCGCCCATGTTGGGCCCGCCGATGAGCCACAGCCGGTCGTCATCGGCCAGTGCGCAATCGTTCGCCACGAACCGCTCGCCGGACGCGGCGAGAGCGGTCTCGACCACGGGATGTCGCCCGCCCGTCACCCGCAGAACCGGCTCGTCCACGATCTCAGGACGCGCCCATCCGCCCTCTGCCGCGCGTTCGGCATGACTGGCGGCCACGTCGATCCGGGCCAGCGCTGCTGCGGTGCGCGCGATATTCTCGCGCGCGGCCACGGCATGGGTCACGAGCTCCTCGAAATGCGATTCCTCGGCTGCGAGCGCATGGCCGCCGGCTTCGGCGATCCGGCTCGCTTCCTCGTGCAGGGAGAGCGAGTTGAAGCGGACCGCGCCGGCCATCGTCTGGCGATGGGTGAACCCGCTGTCCGGCGCCATCAGCGCGTCCGCGTGCCTGGCGGGCACCTCGATGAAGTAGCCGAGCACACCGTTGTGGCGGATCTTCAGCGAGGGCGTGCCGGTTTCCGCGCGATACTTGGCCTCCAGCGCGGCGATCGCGCGGCGGGCGTTGCCGCTGGTGCGCCGGAGGTCGTCGAGTGCCGCGTCGTAGCCTTCGGCGATGAAGCCGCCCTGGCCGCGCTCGGTCGGCGGCGAGGGGACCAGCGCGCGGGTATACAGATCGGTCAGCGCGCCATGCCCGCCGAGGTCCGGCAGGAGCGCGTCGAGCATTGCGGGGCGATCGGGCTGGGCCGCCAGGTGATCGCGCAGGCGCCGCGCGCCGTCGAGGCCGTCGCGCAACTGGCCGAGATCGCGCGGCGAGCCGCGTCCAGCCACCACGCGCCCGATCGCGCGGCCGATGTCGGGCAAGGCGCGCAGCGCGGAGCGAACGTCCGCCCGCAGCAGCGGGTCGCCGTGCAGCCGATCGACCAGCGCCAGCCGGTCGACGATCGCCGCCCTGTCGGTCAGCGGCGCGGACAGGTCTTCGGCGAGTTGCCGCGCCCCCGCGCCCGTCGCGCAGCGGTCGATCGCGTCGATCAGGCTGCCCGCGCGGCCCCCTCGGCTCGCTTCGACGATCTCCAGGCTCGCGCGTGTGGCCGCGTCCATCGCCAGCGTTCCGCCGCTGCCGACCGCGACCGGCGGCAACAGGAGCGGCAGCGTGCCGCGCCCGACATGGTCGAGGTAGGCGATCAGTCCGCCCGCCGCCGCCGTCATGGCGCGGCCGAATACGCCGAACCCGTCGAGCGTCGCGACGCCGTGGACCTTGCACAGTCGCTCGACGCCGCCGTCGCTCGAGAAGTCTTGGCGGGGGCGGGGCATGACTTGGTCCGGCGCCTGGTCCCAGCCTTCGGGCGCGACCGTCTCGCTTGGTGAAAGCCGCGCGATGACCGCTGCGATGTCTTCGGGAGCACATTCCTCCAGCGTCATCCGACCGGTCGACACGTCCACCGCCGCGACGCCGCAGGTGCCGCGCACGTCGCAGACCGCGGCAAGGACGTTCGCGCGCCGCGGTTCGAGCAGCGATTCCTCGGTCAGCGTGCCCGCCGTCACGAACCGCACGATGTCGCGCGCGACGAGCGCCTTCGACGATGGCGTGCCCTCGCGCTTGGCACGGGCTTTTGCCTCGTCGGGCGTCTCGACCTGTTCGGCGATGGCGACGCGCTGCCCGGAACGGATCAGCCGCGCGAGATAGCTTTCCGCGGAATGCACCGGCACGCCGCACATCGGGATGGGCGCCCCGTCGTGCTCGCCGCGGCTCGTCAGGGCTATGTCGAGTACCTGCGCGGCGATGCGGGCATCGTCGAAGAACAGCTCGAAGAAATCCCCCATGCGGTAGAACAGCAGGCAGCCATCGGCCTGCGCCTTCAGCGCAAGGTATTGGGCCATCATCGGAGTTGCGCCTGCCGCCACGCCAGGGGGGGTAGCGGCTGGCCTGCCGATTCGGAACGGCGCACCGCGCGCCTTTCCCCTGTTGCCTCGCGCCAAGTTCCGTTAGGGCAGCCGCGCCACACAACAGGGGGACACCTTGGCCGACGACAAGCCCACCGCCTTCACCGAACGCGAGGCGTTGTTCTACCACGAAACGATTCGTCCCGGTAAGATCGAGATCGTCGCATCGAAGCCGATGGCGACCCAGCGCGACCTGAGCCTGGCCTATTCTCCCGGCGTCGCGGCCCCCGTCCAGGCCATCGCCGACGACCCCGCGAACGCCGCGCGCTACACCGCCCGTTCGAACCTTGTCGCGGTGATCACGAACGGCACCGCGATCCTGGGCATGGGCAATCTCGGCGCGCTGGCGGCCAAGCCGGTGATGGAAGGCAAGGCCGTCCTCTTCAAGCGCTTCGCCGACGTCGATTCGATCGATATCGAGCTGGATACCGAGGACCCGGACAAGTTCATCGAAGCGGTCGCGCTGATGGAGCCGACGTTCGGCGGCATCAACCTGGAAGACATCGCCGCGCCCGAATGCTTCGTGATCGAAGCGGCCCTGCGTGAGCGGATGAAGATCCCGGTCATGCACGACGATCAGCACGGTACCGCGATCATCGCCGCGGCGGGCCTGATCAACGCCTGCCACCTGACCGGGCGTAGCCTGAAGGACGTGCGCATGGTGGTGAACGGTGCCGGCGCCTCCGCACTGGCCTGCACCGCACTCATCAAGTCGCTCGGCGTGCCCAGCGACCATGTGATCGTCTGCGACCGGCAGGGTCCGATCTATCCGGGCCGCGCGGACGTGGACCAGTGGAAGAGCGCGCACGCCACCGTCACCGACGCCCGCAGCCTGGAAGAGGCGCTGGTCGGCGCCGACGTGTTCCTCGGCCTCAGCGCGGCGGGTGCGCTCAAGCCGGAATGGGTCGCGAAGATGGCACCCAGTCCGATCATCTTCGCGATGGCCAATCCCGAGCCCGAGATCCGCCCCGAAGCTGCAAAGGCCGTGCGTCCGGATGCGATCATCGCCACCGGCCGCTCGGACTATCCCAACCAGGTGAACAACGTCCTCGGCTTTCCGTTCATTTTTCGCGGCGCGCTCGACGTGCAGGCGACCGCGATCAACGAAGAGATGAAGATGGCCGCGGCCGAGGCGATCGCCAGCCTGGCTCGCGAGCGCGTTCCGGACGAGGTCGCCGCCGCTTACGGCGTGAACCACAAGTTCGGCACCGATTACATCATCCCCGCGCCGTTCGATCCGCGCCTGATGGAGGTCGTCTCCAGCGCGGTCGCGCAGGCGGCGATGGATTCGGGTGTCGCCAAGGCGCCGATCGCCGACATGGCGGCCTATCGCCACAGCCTGAAGGCGCGGCTCAACCCGACGACATCGGTGCTCACCCGCGTGTACGAGGACGCGAAAGCCAATCCCAAGCGCGTGGTCTTTGCCGAGGCCGAGGAAGACGTCGTGCTGCGCGCCGCGATCCAGTTCCGCGATTTCGGATACGGCACCCCGATCCTCGTCGGCCGGACCAAGGCGATCGTCGACAAGCTGCACATGCTGGGCGCGAGCAGGCCCGGCGAATTCGAGATCCAGAACTCGGCCGACAGCAGCCTGGTGCCGCAGATGGTCGAATATCTCTACCAGCGGCTCCAGCGGCGCGGGCGGACCATGCGCGACGTGCGGCGGATGGTGAACCAGGAACGCAACGTGTTCGCCGCATTGCTGGTGGCGCTGGGCCACGGCGATGCGATGATCACGGGGCTCACCCGCACGTTCGCGCAGACCGCGCGCGAAGTGGGCCTGGTCCTCGATGCCAAGGAAGCCGACAAGCCCGGGGCCGTGCCGTTCGGCATTCACCTGATGATCGGCAAGAACTTCACCGTGTTCCTCGCCGACACCACGATCAACGAGCGGCCCACGGCGGTCCAGCTCGCGCACATCGCCAAGGAAACCGCGGCGGTCGCCAAGCGTCTGGGGCACGAGCCGCGGGTCGCGTTCCTGTCCTATTCGACCTTCGGCAATCCGCCGGGGCAATGGCTGGGCAATATCCGCGAGGCGGTGGCCGTCCTCGATGCCGAGGATCCGGGTTTCGAGTACGAAGGCGAACTGGCGCCCGACGCCGCGCTCAATCCCAAGGTGATGGAGCTCTATCCGTTCAGCCGCCTGTCGGCGCCCGCGAACGTGCTCATCATGCCCGGGCTGCAGTCGGCCAACCTTTCGGCCAAGCTGCTGCGCGAACTCGCCGGCGCGACGACGATCGGCCCGATGATGGTCGGCATGGAAAAGCCGGTCCAGATCGCCCCGATGACCGCACTGGCGCCCGACGTCCTGACGCTTGCGGTGCTCGCGGCAGCGGGTGTGGTGGGCTGACGACGCGACCAGTCAGCGGCGGCGGAACCTGAAGTACCAGACCTCGTGGCCATAGACCGTGCGGGCCTTGTGTTCGTAGCGGGTCTCGGGCCAGCCGGATGGGCGGTTTTGCCAGGACTGCTTGCCTTCGACGACCCACTCGAACGCGTCCGCGAAGCGCCGCATGACCATCAGCGCGTGGCGCAGATAGACCGGGTGATCGGTGCCGAAGCGGAATTCGCCGCCCGGCTTCAGCTTGTCAGCGATCATCCGCACCGGACCGTCGTTCATCATCCGCCGCTTGGCGTGCTTGGCCTTGGGCCACGGATCGGGGTGGAGCAGGTAGAGCATCGTCAGCGACTCGTCGGGCACGCGGCGCAGCACCTCGAGCGCGTCGCCGTGATGGATGCGGACATTCGCGAGCCCGCCTTCGCGCACGTGAACGAGCGCCTGGGCCACGCCGTTGACGAACGGCTCGGCCCCGATGAAGCCGTGATCGGGCAAAAGGTCCGCGCGGTAGGCCAGGTGCTCGCCGCCGCCGAAGCCGATTTCGAAATGGAGCGGGCGCGCATCGCCGAACATCGCCTGCGCCGTCACCGGCCCCTCGGCGGGCACCGCGATCTGCGGCAGCAGGGTATCGACCAGCGCCTGCTGCCCGGCGCGCAGTGGCTTGCCCTGGCTGCGGCCGTAGAGGCGGTTGAGGGTCGTCGGATCGCCGGGTTTGTGCGCGGTCATAAGGGCCGCGCGCCTAGCCGCATTTGCGTCGGGCGGTCCAGACCTCGCGCACACTGGTGACCGGACGTTAGCAACTGCGCGATAGTCCGTGCGGATGGACGAGCATGACCCCACGAGGCGCAAGCTGTTGATCGGCGGTTCGATTCTCGGTGTCATTGCCGCCGGTGGATTGCTGCCGACCGCTTGCGCGATCATGCGCTTCAACCGAAACCCGGAGTTGTCGATGACCGAATCTCCTGCGCGCCCGAGCGGCGAACCGCGGCCGCTGCTCGAAGAGGATATCGCGCCGGTGCTGGCCCGGCTGGACGCGTGGTACGCCGCCCATCTGCCGCCGGAGAAATACGCGTTCAATCCGCCGGCCACCGACGCGCAGATCGATGCGTTCGAGCAGGTGGTCGGCATCGCGATGCCGCGATCCTGGCGCCAGTTCTACAAGTGGCACGATGGCGAGAACGACGATCGCCGAGGCCACATCTACGGCCTGCCGATCCTGCCGCTCGAACAGGCGGCGCGGGATTGGCAGCAGTGGCAGAAGACGTTGGCCGAATTCGGGGGCAACCGGTATCCGGTGCCCGGGGCAGGTTGGCCCGAGGGCGCGGTGGACCCTGCATACGTGAACCCGAAATGGATACCACTCACCAACGATGGATCGAGCGGAAACATCGGCCTCGATTTCGATCCGTGGCCGGGCGGGCGCGTGGGTCAGGTGATCCTGTTCGGACGGGACGAGGACGTGAAGGTCGTGCTGGCCGAATCGCTCGGCTGCTTCCTGGAATGGATCGCCGGACTGCTCGAAGGCGGCAACTTCCGACTGGGGGTAGCGCCGGGCGAACAGGTCCTGCGGGAATTCCGCCTGAAGGACCCGCCGGTCGACCATTTCCATGAAGGCGCCCGCATGCTGCTCGGAGCGCCTGGTCAGTTCATCTGAGCCGACTTGTCTGCCGGCAAACGAAAACCGCCCGGAGTGCGAACACTCCGGGCGGCTCTTCCCCCGTCCAAAAGGAAAGATTGAATTCAGGCGGCTTCTGCCTCCTCGTTGGGATCGCGCAGCACGTAGCCGCGGCCCCAGACGGTCTCGATGTAGTTCTCGCCGCCGCACGCGTGGCTCAGCTTCTTGCGCAGCTTGCAGATGAACACGTCGATGATCTTGAGCTCGGGTTCGTCCATCCCGCCGTAGAGGTGGTTGAGGAACATTTCCTTGGTCAGCGTCGTGCCCTTGCGGAGCGAAAGCAGCTCCAGCATGGCGTATTCCTTGCCGGTCAGGTGCACGCGGGCGCCGTCGACCTCGACCGTCTTGGCATCGAGGTTGACCGCCAGCTTGCCCGTGCGGATGACCGACTGGCTATGTCCCTTGCTGCGGCGAACCACGGCGTGAATGCGCGCCACCAGTTCTTCGCGGTGGAACGGCTTGGTCACGTAGTCGTCGGCACCGAAGCCGAAGCTCCGGATCTTCGAATCCATTTCCGAGATGCCCGACAGGATCAGAACCGGCGTCTGCACCTTGGCGACGCGCAGCTTCTTCAGAACGTCGTACCCGTGCATGTCGGGCAGGTTCAGGTCGAGCAGGATGATATCGTAATCGTACAGCTTGCCGAGGTCCAAGCCTTCCTCGCCGAGATCGGTCTGGTAGACGTTGAATCCTTCAGTCGTGAGCATCAGCTCGATCGCCTTGGCCGTCGTCGGCTCGTCTTCGATCAGCAACACGCGCATGGCCAGGTTCCCCCCTGAGTGCCCAAGTCCCCGTAGTAACGACCCGTCAACGGGTGTTGCTTCGGATTAACCACAAAACATCTGAAGGAAAAAGGTTAACGGCGAGTAAAGCGCACCCGCGAAAATTAACGAGTCTTTTGTGCAACAGTCACTTGCGGACGATTCCCGCCCCGCAGGCGATGCCGTCAGAGCCCGGCGCAGGCCGCTCCCGCCAGCTTCTTCTGCCGCCGCCGCTGGACGCTCGAACCGATCCCCAGCGCCTCGCGGTACTTGGCGACCGTGCGGCGGGCGAGGTCGAAGCCCTTGTCCTTGAGCAGGTCGACGAGGGTGTCGTCGCTCAGGATGGCGCGCGGATCCTCCGCCTCGATGAGCTGGCGGATCGCCGACTTGACCGCCTCGGCGCTCGCCGCGCCTTCGCCGTCGGACGTGGCGACGCCGCTGGTGAAGAAGTACTTCAGCTCAAACGTGCCGCGCGGGCACGACAGGTACTTGTTGCTCGTCACCCGGCTGACGGTGCTTTCGTGCAGCTCGATCGCCTCGGCCACGGCGCGCAGCGTCAGCGGTTTCAGTTCCGATACGCCGCGCCGGAAGAAGCCGTCCTGCCGCTTCACGATCTCGGCGGCGACCTTCAGGATCGTCTTGGCGCGCTGGTCGAGCGCCTTCATCAGCCAGTTCGCCTCCGCCAGCTGTTCCTTCAGCCAGCCCAGTGCGGCCTTGTCGCCCCCCGCTCCGCCGCGCAGTTCCACGAAGTAGCTGCGGTTGACGATAAGGCGGGGCAGGGTCGCTTCGTTGAGCGCGATGTCCCATCCAGTGCCCGCGGGCTTGAGCAGCACGTCGGGCACGATCGCCGCCTCGCCGCCGCCGCCGAAGCGCAGGCCCGGACGCGGATCGTAGGCGCGCAGCTCGGCGAGCATTTCGGCGAAATCCTCCTCGTCGACCTCGCACAGGCGCCTGAGGCGGGCGACGTCGCCGCGTGCGACCAGGTCTAGGTTGTCGATCAGCCGCGCCATGCAGGGATCGTAGCGGTCGGCTTCCCTGGCCTGGAGCGCGATGCATTCGGCCAGCGTGCGCGCGCCGACGCCGGTGGGCTCGAGCGTCTGGACGATGCCCAGCGCCCGTTCGGCTTCGGCCAGCGGCACGCCCAGGGCGGCGGCGACTTCGCCGAGAGGCACGGACAGATATCCCGCCTCGTCGAGCTGGTCGATCAGCGCGCGGGCGATGAATTCCTCGCGGCTGTCGCGCGCCGCGGCGCCGATCTGCGCGTGGAGGTGATCGGCCAGGCTCGGCCCGTCGCCCGACCCGCGCTCGTCGATCGAGGGACCGGAATCGCCGGACCCGGACGACGCGGCGCTCCAGTCGGCATCGCCGGTGTCACGATCGCGGTCGAGCGTGGCCGGGTCGATGTCGAGCGCCGATTCGCCTTCGCCCAGCGCGTCGGCCCCGGTTTCCGAAGGCATCGCCTCGAGCGGCGCATCGGCTGCATCGTCGCGGCTGACCTCGCCCATCTCGAGCAGGGGATTGGCCTCGAGCGCTTCGCCGATGAACGCCTCGAGCTCCATGTTGGACAGCGCGAGCAGGCGAATCGCCTGCTGCAGCTGCGGCGTCATCACCAGCGATTGGGACTGCCGAAGGTCGAGACGGGGACCCAGCGCCATCGGTCAGGTCACAGCGTGAAGTTCTCGCCGAGGTAGAGCCTGCGGACGTTCTCGTCGGCGACGAGTGCCTCGGGCGTGCCTGCGAACAGCACCTGGCCACCATAGATGATGCACGCGCGGTCGACGATCTCCAGCGTCTCGCGCACGTTGTGATCGGTGATCAGGACCCCGATGCCGCGGGTCTTGAGGTCCTTCACCAGGTCGCGGATGTCGCTGATCGACAGCGGATCGATCCCGGCGAACGGCTCGTCCAGCAGCATGATCGAAGGCTTGGCGGCCAGCGCCCGGGCGATCTCGCAACGCCGCCGCTCGCCGCCCGAAAGCGCCATCGCCGGGCTCTCGCGCAGGCGTGTCAGGCCGAATTCGTCGAGCAGCCGCTCAAGCTCCTGCGCGCGGGTGGCCTTGTCGGGTTCGACCAGTTCGAGCACGCAGTCGATGTTCTGCTCGACCGTCATCCCGCGGAAAATGCTCGTTTCCTGCGGCAGGTAGCCGAGGCCCAGCACCGCGCGGCGGTACATCGGCAGCTTCGTCACGTCCTCGCCGTCCATCAGGATGCGGCCCGAATCGGGGCGCACGAGGCCCATTATCGAATAGAAGCAGGTCGTCTTGCCCGCGCCGTTGGGGCCGAGCAGGCCGAGTACTTCGCCCTTGCCGACGGTCAGCGAAATGTCGGACAGCACCGAACGCTTGTCGTAGCTCTTGGCGATCGAGATCACCTCGAGCCCGCCGTTGGGGAGCGGGGCATTGGCGTGGGCGACGGGCGGCGCCTGCGTCGGGGCCTGGGGATCGAGCATGCTCATCGGAACAGGCATGTAGCACCGTGCGAGTGCCTGAAAACCCCCATCGGCATCCGCTTGGCAGGATTCGTGCATGATACGCGGCAGGGCACTGGCGTATCATTGCGTTACACTATCGTTACAGCAGCCTTGTAGGGCGCGGGCGAAAGTGAGATAGTCGCTGCCGGAGAGAGGTCTGGGGAGACAAGACCGATGGTCAAGGCGATCGATCGCACCGACGCGGAGCCGCACGGTTCGCAGCCGCATTATTCGAGCTATCAGGAACGCGGCGAGCGCAAGCTCGACTGGCGCAAGCGGATGAGCGACAACATCGCCTATGCGCTGCTCGTCTATACCGGCCTGCAGATTTTCGTGACCGTGGGCGCGCTGCGATCCGGATCGACCTCGCTCCTGCCCTATCTCGCCCTGGCCGTGCTCGTCGCCGCGATCATTCCGGCCTGCCGCCTGTTCGAAGCGCGCTGGATGCAGATTTCGGACGAAGCCGCGGCGGATCCTTCGTTTCGCCCTGCCTACCGCCGCGACCAGATGATGCTCTGGGCGCTCGCGATTGGACTGCCGTTCGCGCTGACCGCCCTGTTCCGGTTCATCTCCTCGATCTGAGCGGTCCCGCCAAGGGCGCGCTTGCCGCGCGCCGCGCCGCCGCCTAGCGGCATGGCATGAACACGCAAAACCTGCTCGATGCCGCAGAGGCACTCGTAGCCGCCGCTCGCCGGCACGGCGCGGATTCGGCCGACGCGGTCGGTCGCGGCAGCATCGCGCGCGGTGTCGGCGTCCGGCTCGGCGCACTGGAAGACGTCGACAGCTCCGAAAATGTCGAGGTCGGCCTGCGCGCGTTCGTCGGCCGCCGCTCGGCAAGCGTATCGAGCGCCGACCTCTCTCCTGCCGGGATCGAGGCGCTAGCAGAGCGCGCGGTGGCGATGGCCCGGCTCGCGCCCGAAGACCCCTATGCCGGCCTCGCGGCCGTCGAAGCGCTGGCGAAAGGCCCGTTCCCCGACCTCGGCATCGCGGACCACGCCGATCCGTCGCCCGAGGAGCTGCGCGAAACCGCCCTCGCCGTTGAGGAAGCGGCGCGCGCGGTTGCCGGCGTGACCAACAGCGAAGGCGGCTCGGCCAGCGCCACCCGCGCCGCAGCCGCGCTGGCGACCAGCACCGGGTTCGCCGCGCTCTATCACGGGACCGCCTACAGCATCGGCGTCAGCGTGATCGCGGGCGAGGGCGAGGCGATGCAGCGCGACTATGCCATGCGCAGCGCCCGGCACCTGTCCGACCTGCCGGGAGCCGAGGTGATCGGCCGTCTGGCGGGGGAGCGCACGGTGGCCCGCCTCGCACCCGCCGCGACTGCCGGCGGGCCGATGCCGGTGGTGTTCGCCAACCGCGTCTCGGCCTCGATCGTCGGCCACCTGCTGGGGGCGATGGGCGCGCCGCAGATCGCGCGCAAGGCGAGCTTCCTCGCCGGGCGCGAGGGTGCCGCGCTGTTCGCACCGGGCATCCGCGTGGTCGAGGATCCGCTGCGTCCCCGGGGAATCGCATCGCGGCCCTTCGACGGAGAGGGCGTGCCCTGCGCCCCGCGCGTGCTGGTCGAGGACGGACGGGTGACCGGCTGGCTGACCAACGTCGCCTCGGCCGCGCAGCTTTCGCTCCCGCTGACCGGGCATGCGAGCCGGGGCACCGGCGGCGCGCCGGGCGTGGGCGCATCCAACGTGGACCTGCTCGCGGGCGATGCGAGCTTCGACGAACTGATCGCCGATATCGAGGACGGCATCCTGGTCGATTACCTCATCGGCCAGGGCGTCAACATGGTGACCGGCGACTACAGCCGCGGCGCTGCCGGGCGGCGAATCGTGAAGGGCAGGGTCGAAGGACCGGTCGCCGGGTTCACCATCGCGGGCAACCTGCTCGACATGTTCGCCAGCCTGCGCGCGGCGAACGACCTCGAGACGTGGCGCCCGGTCAACGCGCCCAGCCTGCGGGTCGACGGGATGACGGTGGCCGGCGGCTAAGGCGCCATGGCGCCCACGCCAGCCTGCCGGGTTAGGCTTTCGCGGCCTTTGCGCGGGCGATGCAGTCGAGCACGATCTGGCGCGCTTCGGCGGCGTCGCCCCACTTGCCGACGCGGACCCACTTCTCGGCTTCGAGATCCTTGTAGTGGGTGAAGAAGTGCTCGATCTGCTGCAGCACGATCGAGGGCAGGTTCTGCCGCTCCGCGACGTCCGAGTAATAGGGGAACGTCGTGTCGACCGGCACGCAGATCAGCTTTTCGTCGCCGCCGTGCTCGTCTTCGAGGTTTAGAACGCCGATCGGGCGGGCCCGCACGACGCAGCCGGGAATGAACGGCGAGCGGCTGATGACCAGCGCATCGAGCGGATCGCCATCGTCCGACAGGGTGTGCGGTATGAAGCCGTAGTTCGCCGGGTAGCGCATCGGCGTGTGCAGGATGCGGTCGACGAACAGCGCGCCGCTGGCCTTGTCGAATTCGTACTTCACCGGTTCGCCGCCGGTGGGCACTTCGATGATCACGTTGAGGCTCTCGGGCGGATTGTCGCCCACGGGGATTTTGTCGATCTGCATGGGGCGGGCCTTTAGGCGCAGCCTTGCTGCGCCGCAACACGAATACGGCGGGGCGAGGCTATTGCGTGGGTTGGGCCGTGCGGGGCGCGAGCAGACGGTCGAGCGGCTGTTCGCCTTCGCCCGCCGGTTCGATCCACGGAAAGCGCAAACCGCCGTTCCATTGCAGGTCCACGGTGTCGAACCGGTCTCCGCGCTTCACGATCAGCTTGATCGGCGCCTTGCCTCCGCTCGCTTCCTTGACCGCGGTGGTGAGCCGGTCGCGCGTGAAGGCGAACCCGTCGACCGAAACGACCGTGGTTCCGGGGACGAGGCCCGCGTCGTGGCCGGGGCTGCCCCAGCGGGTGCCCGATACCGCGCCGTCGGTTCCGACCGAGAAGCCCAGCGACCACGCGAAATCGCCCGCCGCGCCGCCGGCCTTGGTGAAGGGGTTGGGCTCGGGCTTCCAGACGAGCTTGTAGCCCGCCATCTCGATGCCCTTCGTCGGCGCGGGCTGACCCGGCTTGCGGAACTTCGCGTCGAGGAACGTCGCCCAGTCGTAGGGGTGAACGGCGTTCAACGTCGAAACGACATCCTCGAAGGTGTAGAGCTTCGTTCCCCAGTCGCCCTCTGCCGTACCGAAGAACGCCTTGGCGAAGTCGTCTAGCCCCCTCGCTTCGCCGGTCCCGCGCCGGATGATCTGGTCGGCCTCGAGCCAGATGAGCGCCGCCTCGCTGTAGTAGTCGGTCCCGCGCGACAGCGACGAAAACGGCTGCGGCTTGCGATAGGCCAGCGCCGGGTTGAAGGTCGTGTCCTCGACCGACCGCCACGTCCGCCCCGCTTGCGTCGAATAGTTCGCGGCGTTCTCGGCGATTTCGCCCAGTGCGATATCCTTGGGTTGCACGCCCGATCGTGCGGCGAGCACGCTGTCCCAGAAGCTCGTCTGGCCTTCGTAGACCCACAGCAGGCCGCCGTTGACCTGCGTGTGATAATCCGGTGCCCACAGCGCCGCCGGGCGTCGGTGCTTGCCGTTCCAGCTGTGCACCATCTCGTGCGGCAGCAGGCTGCGGCGATGCGCCTGGCCCTTCCAGTCGGTGTAGGCATTGCCCGAAAAGGTGTTCTCGCTCGACCTGTGATGCTCCAGCCCGATCCCGCCCAGCTCGTCGGTCAGGGCGACGAGAAATTCGTACCGGTCGAACTGGCGGGTGCCGAACAGGGCGATGGTCTCCGCGACCATCTTGCGATGGGTCGGCAAGAGCTCGTCGGGTGCGGCAAGCTGGCGCGGCTGGTCGGCGAAGACGTTCAGCGTGACGTTCTGCCCCAGGTCCCAGTTCGCGCGGTGCGCGCCGGCGAACACGGGCGAATCGACCAGCGTCTCGTAATCGGTCTCGGCCCATTCCACCGTGCGCCCGGTCTGCCTCGCCCCGTCGAGCGCGGCGGCGGCGGTCCAGCCCGCGGGCAGGATCAGCTTCGGCTTGACCCGGATCTGGCGAACCGCGTGACCGGCGGGATAGAGGGTCATCTTCTCCCACTGCACGTTGGCGATCGCCTGCGTCATCAGCGGGCGCCAGTCGCCCGACGAGAAGGGCGATGTATAGGTGAGGTGCGCGGTCACCTCGCGCGTGCCGGCGGGCAGCGTCACGCGGAAGGCGTATGGCTCTCCTGCATCGCGCTCCCACTCCAGCGTGCGGTTGCCGCTGGAGAACCGAAGGTCGCCCAGCCGGTGGATCTGCCCGGTCGGGCCGTGGTTGCCGGGCAGCCACTTGGGATAGACCAGCACGATCTCGCGCGCGCCGCGTTCGACCGGGATCGTCTGCACGGTGCGGAATGCGCGGCCGACGGTGTCGCTGGCATCGACGGTAAGCGCCATCGTTCCGGGATAGGCCACGTCGCGGCTTGGCGGCAGGGCCGGAACAGGCGCCGCGGCGGTCACCGGCGGCGTTGAGCGTTCGGCGATTGCGGGGGTGGAAAGCGATGCGGCGAGAAGGGCGGCTGCGACCGTGACACGTGACTTCATGGCGCGCCGCATGGGGGAACGTTTCGCCCCGCGCAACCCTCGGTTCGACGAGTGGCTTCCGTGCGCGGCACGAACGCGCTAACGGCCCGCACCATGAGCAAGACGCCACAGGCCATTCGAGGGACACAGGACATCTTCGGCGCCGAGGCCGAGGCGTTCGCATTCGTGGTCGAGACCTTCGAGCGCGTCCGCAAGCTCTATCGCTTCCGCCGGATCGAGATGCCGGTGTTCGAACGGACCGAGGTGTTCGCCCGCTCGATCGGCGAGACGACCGACATCGTCTCGAAGGAAATGTACTCGTTCCTCGACCGGGGCGACGAATCCCTGACGCTGCGGCCCGAATTCACCGCCGGGATCGCGCGCGCCTACATCACCAACGGCTGGCAGCAGCACGCGCCGCTCAAGGTCGCGACCCACGGCCCGCTGTTCCGCTACGAGCGCCCGCAGAAGGGCCGCTACCGCCAGTTCCACCAGCTCGATGCCGAGATATTGGGCGCGGGCGAGCCGCAGGCCGATGTGGAACTGCTGGCGATGGCCGACCAGTTGCTGAAGGAACTCGGCATTGCCGACGGGGTGACGCTCAACCTCAACACGCTGGGCGATGGCGACAGCCGCGAAGCCTGGCGCGCCGCGCTGGTCGAGCACTTTCGCGGCGTGCGCGGCGAACTCAGCGAGGATTCGCAGGAACGGCTCGAGAAGAACCCGCTGCGCATCCTCGACAGCAAGGATCCGCGCGACCGGGCCTTCGTCGCCGATGCGCCGAAGATCGACGACTTCCTGTCGCCGCAAGCGCAGGACTTCTTCGGGGCGGTCACCGCCGGCCTCGACGCCGCCGGGGTGGCGTGGGAACGCAACCCTGCATTGGTCCGCGGTCTCGACTACTATCGCCACACCGCGTTCGAATTCGTCACCGACCGCCTCGGTGCGCAGGGCACCGTGCTGGGCGGCGGGCGCTACGACGGGTTGATGGAATCGCTCGGCGGACCGGCAACCCCGGCGGTCGGCTGGGCCGCCGGGATCGAGCGGCTGGCGATGCTGGTGGGCGAACGTGCCCCGCAAGAGCGGTTCGACGTCGCGATCATCCCGATGGACGATGCCGGTCTGGCCCAGGCCAATTCGCTCGCCCGCTCCCTGCGGGCCGAGTGGAACAACGTCGAGATCTACGCCACCGGCAAGCTCAAGAAGCGGATGGCCCGCGCCAACGAGGCGGGCGCGCTCGTCGCCGTGCTCATCGGAGAGGACGAAATCGCCGCCGGCGAAGTCACCGTGCGCGACCTCCACGATGGCGAGCAAGCCCGCGTCGCTCCCGCCGACGTGTCCGGCATCGTCGCGAAGGCCCAGAACGCGCAGTGGCTGCGCCAGACGGAGCATTCGGGCATCGGCCTCCCCGACTGGATCGATCCGGACGCCTGATGACGATTTCCGCCGAAAGGCTCGACCAGATCGCGCATCGTTTCGCCGAGCTCGAGGCGCGGCTGGCGTCGGGCACGCTGGACGGAGAGGCGTTCGTCGCCGCGAGCCGCGATTATGCCGAGCTCGAACCGATCGTGCGCCTGACCGAGCAGGTCCGGACCATGCGCGGCGAGCTGGCCGAACTGCAGGATCTCGACGACGCCGACCCCGACATGAAGGCGCTGGCGGAGGAAGAGATCATGCGCCTGCGCAACGATCTTCCCGACGCCGAGCGCGCCCTGGCGGTCGCCATGCTACCGCGCGATTCGGCCGATGCGCGGCCCGCGATGCTCGAAATCCGCGCCGGCACCGGCGGTGACGAGGCCGCGCTGTTCGCGGCGGACCTCTATCGGATGTACGAGCGGTTCGCCGCCGAACAGGGCTGGCGGGTGGAGCCGGTCAGCATCAACGCCAACGACCTTGGCGGATTCAAGGAAATCGTAGCCAACATCGCCGGCAGCGGGGTGTTCGCCAAGCTCAAGTTCGAATCGGGCGTCCACCGCGTCCAGCGCGTGCCGGTGACCGAAAGCGGCGGACGCATCCACACCAGCGCCGCGACCGTCGCCGTCCTGCCCGAACCCGACGAAGTCGACGTCCAGCTGGACATGAACGAGGTCAAGATCGACATCTACCGCGCCAGCGGGGCGGGCGGCCAGCACGTGAACACCACCGACAGCGCCGTGCGCCTGACTCACCTGCCGACCGGCCTCGTCGTGATCCAGCAGGACCAGCGCAGCCAGCACAAGAACCGCGACAAGGCGATGCAGGTGCTCCGCACCCGCCTCTACGACCTCAAGCGCGCCGAGGCGCACGGGGCCGAGGCCGAGGCGCGCAAGGCGATGGTGGGTTCGGGCGACCGGTCCGAGCGCATCCGCACCTACAATTTCCCGCAAGGGCGCGTCACCGATCACCGGATCGGCCTGACGCTGCACAAGCTCGACGAAGTGTTGGCCGGTCCGGGCCTTGGTGAACTGATCGACGCCCTCACCGCCGAGGACGAGGCGAAGCGGCTTGCCGCGCTGGGCGAATAGACGCGGGTGAGCGTCCGGGTCGCCATCGTCGAAGCTGCCGAGGCGCTCGCGCCAACGTCCGATACTCCGCGGCTCGACGCGGAATTGCTGATGGCGGGGCTGCTCGGCACGAACCGCAGCGACATGCTGCTGCGCCGCATGGCCGACGAGGTGCCGTCGGGCTGGGGGCATGTCGTTCGCCGCCGTATGGGTCGAGAGCCGGTCGCCTACATCCTCGGCGAGGCCGAATTTCGCGGGCTCACCCTCGAGGTGTCGCCTGCCGTCCTGATCCCGCGCGGCGATAGCGAGACTGTCGTCGACGCGGCGCTCGAAGCAAATCCGGACGCGCTTCGCATTCTCGATTGCGGCACGGGTTCGGGCGCCTTGCTCCTGGTCTTGCTCGCGGAACTTCCGGCTGCGACGGGCGTGGGGATCGACGCGAGCGCGGCAGCCTGCGCGGTCGCCGAAGCGAACGCGGCGGCAAACGGACTCGCCGACCGCGCGCGAATCATTGTTTCCGACTGGACCACAAGCGGATGGAGCGACGGCTTGGGATCGTTCGACCTGGTGGTCGCCAACCCGCCATATGTTGAGGACGATGCCGATCTTTCGGCCGATGTGCGCGACCATGAACCCGCTTCGGCGCTTTTCGCGGGTCCCGACGGCCTCGATGACTATCGAATCCTCATACCTCGACTGCCTCTGGTGATGAATTCATCGGGCATAGCGGTGCTGGAAATCGGCTTTTCGCAGGCCGAAAGCGTAACGGCGATCGCCGCCGATGCCGGCTTCACGGCCCAACTGCGCCGCGATCTCGGGGGGCGCGCACGAGCGCTTATCCTCCGCCGCGACTGAGTTAGGGCTTGGCAAACCGCGTCGCGGTGTCTAACTCTGATTCCAGACCGACCGGTCATGGCATGACGCCTCCCGGTCAGGTCTAGCTCCTACATTTGCTGCGCTGTCCGGGTGAGAACCTGTTCTGCACAGGACAAATGGGGCACCGCGCGTCGGTCTCGACCCGCGGCAAAAGGGGTCATGCGGTCGTACCCGGTATCAGGGAGATAATCGGGACTACCACTCAGAAGGAAGCATTTTTCCTTGAATAACAATCGCAACAATCGCCGCCGCGGCCGCGGCAACCGTCCGCAGGGCGGTGGCAACCAGAACCGCATCGACAGCCGCGCAAGGGGCAATGCCCCGCAGATGCTCGACAAGTACAAGAAGCTGGCACAGGACGCCGCCCATAACGGCGACCGGGTGCAGGCCGAGTACTACCTGCAGTTCGCGGACCACTATTTCCGCGTCATCGCCGACAACAAGTCGCGGCAGGACGATACCCGCAGTAGTAGCGGCCGGCGCGACGATCGCGACTTCCAGCCCGAGGAAGACGGCGACGACGACGAATTCGACGTGCTGCGCCAGCCGCAGAGTCGCCTGAATGATCGCGCGAACGATCGCGGTCAGGACAGGCCGAACGATCGGCAACGTTCGCGCAATCGCGGCGACGAGCGCGATGACGCCTCCGGCCAGCAGCGCATCGACCCCCGGCAGGACGGGGAGTCCACACAGGACGATGACTTCGTCCCGACGGACAATCCGTTCACGCGCAATAACCGCAGCCGCGACCGTTCGCGCGATGCCGGAGCGGATGCCGCCCCGCGCCGCGGTCGCCCGCGCCGCGACAGCGTCCGCGACGAAGCGCCGGCCGGCAATGGCGGTGAAATCGACGTAGCCGCGCTTCCGCCTTCGATTTCTTCCTCGATCGACGCTCCAGTCGGCGACGCGGACGAGGCTGATGAAAAGCCCAAGCGCAAGCTTCCGCCCCGCCGCCGACGGCCTGCTGCCGACGAGGCGGGCGACGACGGCGAAAGCCTGAAGGCACTCGGCTGATCCGCTGACGGAGGCGAGCGCGGTGGAGGAACGGCTTTCCCGCGTCTGGTCGGCGATCACTTCGTGGCCGCGCACGGCGGCGCTGGCTTTCGGCCTGCTTGCAGCGACCGGGTTCCCGCCGCTCAACCTTTGGCCACTTGCGCTCATCGGAGTTGCAGGCTTGGTCGGGCTAATCGGGGCGGCGCCGGACTGGCGCAGGGCCGCGCTGCTCGGCTGGTTATTCGGCCTCTCGCACTTCACCTTCGCGAACAACTGGATCGCGGCCGCCTTTACCCACCAGTCGCAGATGCCCGCCTTCCTGGGCATGATCGCGGTGCCATTGCTGGCCCTCTATCTCGCGGTCTATCCCGCGATCGCTGCGGGCCTGTCTCGCGCGGTCGGCGGCGCGCGTCCCCTGCCATTGGCGTTTGCGTTCGGCGGTGCCTGGGTCATTTCCGAATGGCTCAGAAGCTGGGTCTTTACCGGCTATGCATGGGATCCGCTGGGGCTGATGTTCCTGGGGCCTTGGGATCGGCCCGGCCTCGCCGCCCTCCTGCCGTGGACGGGGACCTATGCGCTGTCTGGGCTGGCGGCACTGGTGGGATCAGGCGTGGTCGTGCTGCTTTCCCGGCGTGCTTGGCTGCGTGCTTTCGCGGTCTTCGCGCTGTTGGGGGTGGCCATGTACTTACCCGCGCCGCCATCGCGCGAGGGCTCGGTCGAGGTCGCGCTTGTCCAGCCCGGTTTTACCCAGCGCGAACTCGACAATCCAGCCCTCTACGAGGAACAGTTTCGCGAGTTGGCGGCTCTCACTGCACCGCGACGCGATGCTGGCGAGCGGCTTGTGCTCTGGCCGGAGTCCGGCCTGCCCGACTACCTTCGCCCGGGTTATCCGAAGCGCTACTATCTCGCGACCACGGCCGGGGCCGACCCCGACTTCGCGCGCGCCCGGATCGCGAGGGTTATCGGGCCTGGCAGTGTCCTGCTGACCGGGGCGGTGGATCTCGAGATCGAGGATGGCAAGGCCGTCGGTGCTTACAACGCCGTGACCGCGCTCGACGACCGGGGCGAATTCGTCGGCAGCTACAGCAAGGCGCACCTTGTACCTTATGGCGAATATCTGGCGCTTCGCTGGCTCCTCGAACCGCTCGGCGCGACGCGGCTGGTAGCCGGCGCGATCGACTTCATACCCGGTCCGGGACCGCGCACCCTCGATCTGGGTCGATGGGGCCAAGCGGGGATGCAGATTTGCTATGAGATCGTCTTTGCAGGCCAGGTGGTCGATCGCGCAAACCGGCCGGATTACATCTTCAATCCGTCGAACGACGGTTGGTTCGGGAAGTTCGGGCCACCCCAGCATCTTGCTCAGGCCCGTATGCGCGCGATCGAAGAGGGCCTCCCGGTCCTGCGCGCCACGGTGAGCGGCATCAGTGCGGTTATCGACGCGAACGGCGTGGTTCGCGATCATCTTCCAACCAGTTTCACCGGCGGGCGCATGGACGCGCGGGTGCCCCCCGCACTCGAACCGACCTGGTTCTCACGCCTCGGCAACCCGCTATCGCTGGGATGGGGCCTGTTGCTGTTTGCACTTTCGTTGCTTGTCAGGCGGCGCATCGGCGGCTAGGTCGCGGCCACATTCACACATAAAGCTTTCCTTATATCGGGGTCCAAAAAAGCCATGCGTTCCGATTTCCTGTTCACGTCCGAATCGGTCTCCGAGGGCCATCCCGACAAGGTTTCCGACCAGATTTCCGATGCCATCGTCGATCTGTTCCTTTCGAAGGACCCGCACGCACGCGTGGCCTGCGAGACCATGACGACCACGCAAAAAGTCGTCCTGGCGGGCGAGATTCGCGGCGAGGGGATCATGGACACCGACGGCAACTGGGCCCCCGGCGTCGAGCAGGAGATCGAGGATACCGTGCGCGGCGTTGTGCGCGATATCGGTTACGAACAGGACGGCTTCCACTGGAAGACGCTCGACTTTTCCAACAACCTGCATCCGCAGTCTGCGCATATCGCGCAGGGCGTCGATGCCGGCGAAAACAAGGACGAAGGCGCGGGCGACCAGGGCATCATGTTCGGTTTCGCTTGCGACGAGACGCCCGACCTGATGCCGGCGACCTTGGACTACAGCCACAAGATCCTCGAGCGCATGGCGCGCGACCGCAAGAGCGGAGCGGCGCCCTTTCTCGAGCCCGATGCCAAGAGCCAGGTGACCCTGCGTTTTCGTGACGGCAAGCCCGCCGCGGCGACCGCGATCGTCGTCTCGACGCAGCACGCCAAGGGCTACGACGAAGGCGCCAAGGAAGCGGAGCTGCACACCTATGTCCGCGGCGTGATCGCGGATGTCATGCCGCGCGAATTGCTGACCAACGAGACCGTCTACCACATCAACCCGACCGGCAGCTTCGAGATCGGCGGACCTGACGGCGACGCCGGGTTGACCGGTCGCAAGATCATCGTCGATACCTATGGTGGCGCGGCGCCGCACGGCGGCGGCGCGTTCAGCGGCAAGGATCCGACCAAGGTCGACCGGTCTGCCGCATATGTGACCCGCTATCTCGCCAAGAATGTCGTCGCCGCCGGCCTTGCGAAGCGTTGCACGATCCAGATCGCCTATGCGATCGGTGTGTCGCAGCCGCTTTCGCTCTACGTCGACACCCACGGGACGGGCACGGTCTCGGACGAAAAGCTGGAAGCGGCCATCACGAAGGTGGCTGGCGACAAGCTGGGCGGGCTTACCCCGCGCGGCATCCGCGAGGGACTTGCCCTCAACAAGCCGATCTATCGCAAGACCGCCGCATACGGCCACTTCGGCCGCACCGCGACCGGTGACGACTTCCCTTGGGAAAAGACCGACCTCGTCGACGCGCTGAAGGCTGCCGCCGCCTAAGTCGTACGACTAAATCCGGCCTTCGCGCACGGCCGCGAGGTCGCCTGCGATCGTGCGCGCCCCCAGCATGTAGTGCGCGCCTGCCCATAGGTAGATCGCAGCGCATGCCGCCATTGAGAGCGCAAGCGCCTGTCCGGTGTCGTAACCGGCGTCGGACAGGCGATCGCTTCCCCAGCCGATCATCAGTGGGCCGATTCCGCCCGCCAGTCCGCCCAGAACGTTCGTGAGCGCATTGGCAGTCGCCCGCATCCGGTGATGCAGGAGATTGGCAACCGTCCCCGTCGTCATCCCGAGATAGTTGAACTGCAGCAGTGTCGACACGAGGATCAGCGCGATCAGCGTCCAGAGATCCGAGCGGGTAATGGCGAGCGCATAAACGGGAAAGGCAAGCAGCAGGCTCATTCCCGGCAGCCAGGCGTAGATACGCGGAAAGCGGTCCGCGAAACGATCGGCGATGAACCCGCCTCCCAGGATCGCCAGTGCGGCAGGCACCGTGGCCATCAGCGCGGTTGCCAGGCCCGCCTCTCCGGTGGTTAGGCCGAAGCGCCGCGAAAGTAGCGCCGGAACGAACGCCAGCAGCCCGAATCCCATGAGCGCGGCAAGCGAGGAGCCCGCAACCAGATGACGCGCGCTGCGGACATCCCACAAGCGGCGTACGACCGCCCATGTCGAGGGGACGTTGTCGTCGGTGTTGGCGTCATGCACGCCGCGCTGCGGCTCGGATACGAGCAGCCAGACGAGCAACGCCAGCAGCAGGCCCGGGACGCCCGTGACGATGAACGCCCAGCGCCAGCCCCATATCTGCGCGATGTAACCTCCCCCGGCCAAACCGATGAACGCGCCGATCGGCGGCGCCAGCAGCAGGATCGACATGGCGCTCGCCCGCCTGTGCGGCGGGTAATAGTCGGCGATGACCGACTGATTCGCGGGCAGGCCCACCGCCTCGCCAACGCCCACTGCGATCCGCGCGGCAAGCAGTTGCCCCCATGTCGTCACCAGGCCGCTGGCGGTCGCGGCGAGCGACCACAGGAATGTGCCGACTGCCGTAAAGGTCAGGCGTCGCCGACTTTCCGCCAGTCGTGCGACGATCACGCCGAGCGAAATGTTGAGCGCCGCATAGGCGAAACCGAGGAGACCGATCTGGGCATCGGACAGTGCGAACTCTGCCTTCAGCGGCTCGACCAGCGCGTTGACGACGATCCGGTCGACGAAGCCTATCGTGCCGATGGCCGTCAGCAGGAACAGGGCTCGCTGGGGCGAGGTGCTGCGAAAACGGCGCAAGCCGGTCAGCCGAGCGATGCAGCGAGGCGTTCAATCGCCTCGACGTATTCTTCGCGGAACGATTGAACGACAGCGCGCGAGGGCCGGATTTCCTCCACCAGCCCCACACCCTGACCGACGAAATAAGTGACGAGATCGCGCGCTTCGGCGTTTCCTGCCTCGGCGGCGCGTTCGATGCGGGCGAACGCGGGTTCGGACACCATGCCCATCAGCGGCATCGGCAACGCGCCGGGGCCCCCTTCGGAATCCCACGCCTCGTGCCAGGCGGTGCGCAGCTGGCGCGCGGGCTTGCCCGTGCGGCTGCGCGAGCGGACGGTGTCGCGGCTGCGCGCGGTCACCATCTTCTGCCGAAACGTCTCGCTCGCCTCGCTTTCCGGAGTGGCGAGCCAGACGCTGCCGGTCCAGGCCCCATCCGCGCCCGCTGCCATCATCGCGGCCATCTGCCCGCCGGTCATGATGCCGCCGGCGGCGAGCACCGGCGTATCGTGACCGGCATTCCGCAGCGCGCGGACGACTTCGGGAATGAGGACGAGCGTCGATACCTCGCCGCAGTGGCCGCCAGCCTCACCCCCTTGCGCGACTATGATGTCGACCCCGGCCTCGGCCTGGCGGATCGCGTGCTCCTTGGCTCCGACAAGGGCCGCGACCGGAACGCCGCGCTTCTTGCCCTCAGCGATCATGGCGGGAGGTGCGATCCCGAGCGCGTTGGCGATAAGGCGGATCGGGTGGCGGAAGGCGACTTCCATCAGGGCCATGCCGTTTTCTGGAGTGATGCCCATCCGTTCACGCAAAGGCGCGACCGTGCGGTTTGCCTCAATCCCGTATTCCGCCAGGAGATCGGCGGCGAACTCGGCATATTTGGGATCGATCGCCGCTGCGCGGGTGGCGTTGTCAGACAATGCGGCCACGCGCGGATCGATCGTTTCGGGTACGATCACGTCGACGCCATACGGGGCGCCGCCCACGTGGGCATCGATCCAGGCGAGCTCTTCCTCGAGCTGTTCCGGGCTGAAGCGCGTTGCACCCAGCACGCCGAAACCGCCCGCCTTGCTGACCGCGGCCACGACGTCGCGGCAGTGGCTGAACGCGAACAAGGGAAACTCCGCGCCGGTCAGCGCGCAAACGCGATTGTCCATGAACTCTCCCGACCCGCGATCATCATAAGGGCGACCGCCGGGTTTATGCGCGATAGTCTGCGACGATTCGGCCCGCGGCGGCAAGCTCTTCTTCGTGGCTCGCCTCCCGCCATTCCTCGGCCAATGCGGCCGCTTCCCATTCCTGCATGGCCGGGTGGTCGATGACCCGCTCGACCCAACCCAGTCCCCTGCCGACATTGAGCCCATAGGTCCGCACGCGAAACGCAACCGGAGCGTAGAACGCGTCGAGCGCGGTGAACGTGGCACCGCCCAGCCAGGGACCCCCGAAGCGGTCCAGCGCAGTCTCGAACAATTCGCCGATGCGCGCGATGTCACGGGCAAGGGCAGGGCTGTGCGCGACCGGCTCGACGCGTACTCCAACGTTCATCGTGCAGGCACTGCGCAGGGCGGAAAATCCGCCGTGCATTTCGGTGACTGCCGATTGCGCGAAGGCACGCGCTTCATCGCTGTTCGGCCAGACGCCCCGATGTCTGTCGGCCAGGTAGAGCACGATCCCCAATGAATCCCAGACCGTACGCGCTCCGTCGATCAGCACGGGCACCTGCCCCGTTGGAGAGAAGGCGCGAAACTCTTCGTAGTTCGACGGTTTCGTAAACGGCTCGATCCGGTCGGCGAAGGGTATCCCGAGCGCCTTCATCAGTACCCACGGCCTGAGCGACCAGCTCGAATAGTTCCGGTTGGCGGTTACGAGGGTATAGGCCGCCATGTCCGCTCAGAATTCGTAATGCCCGGTCGTCTTCGCGGCGATCTCTTCGGTGGTGACGCTCGGCGCCATCTCGATCAGGCGGAATGGGCTGTCGTGATCTGGTCGCTGGAATACCGCTAGGTCGGTGATGACCATGTCGACGACGTTGCGCCCGGTCAACGGCAGGGTACATTCGGGGATGAACTTGGGGCTGCCATCCTTGGCGGTGTGCTCCATCACCACGATGATCTTCTTGACGCCTGCGACGAGGTCCATCGCACCGCCCATGCCCTTGATCATCTTGCCCGGAATCATCCAGTTGGCGATGTCGCCGCCTTGGGAGACCTCCATCGCGCCAAGCACGGTAAGGTCGATGTGCCCACCGCGGATCATCGCAAAGCTGGCCGCGCTGTCGAAATAGGCGCTGTGCGGCAGCTCGCTGATCGTCTGCTTGCCGGCATTGATTAGGTCGGGATCGACTTCGTCATCGTGGGGGAAAGGTCCAATTCCCAGCATCCCGTTCTCGCTCTGCAGGGTCACGTGCATGCCTTGGGGGATGTGGTTTGCGACCAGCGTCGGGATGCCGATGCCGAGGTTGACGTAATATCCGTCCTGCAATTCGCGCGCGGCGCGCGCGGCCATTTCGTCACGCGTCCAGCCGTTCGTAGTTTCGGGCATCGGTCGTCGGGTCCTTAATTCGGGGAAAGCGGTGCGGGGATGATGAACCAGCCCGCACCTATCAGGCGCTCGAGTGGCGCTGCGGCAGCGGGATTGCGCAGGTAGGCGAACAGCTCGTCGAAGTCGGCGCGTTCGTCGCCCGCGATGGCCACGACGCAGTGCGCCCGCGCGAATTCGTCGCGCCGGGTCTGCTTGCGCTCTTCGGGAAACCGCAACAGGACGAGTTCGTCCCGCCCGGCAGGATCGAGACCGGACGAAACCAGCGCTTTTCGAACTTCGCCGGCCCGGTCGGCAGTCTGGCTACTCGTCCAACCAACCGTGACGCCCTCGGCGCGCAGAGCGGCAAGCTTTTCAGCCAGCATTCGATCGCCGGACAGCGGTCGAGACAGATCGATCGTGGTGCCTTCGGGGTCCAGATCAACCAGCACCGCTGCCGGGTGGATCGAGCATGTCCGGGTCTCGGGCGTCATCGCGAAGGGGTCCGCCAGCAACACCGAGCGACGCTCCGAGCCTACGACGGGAATGGCAGCTTGCTCCACGGCGAAAGCCGCAAATGCGGCCTGAGCTCCGCTCGCGACGGCCTTGCCATCGTACCCGGAAGGCGGTGGTAGCTCTGTCAAACCGGTGAGCTGCGCCACAGGTGGCGAAATCGTCGATGCGGATGGGATCGCGTCCCGTTCCGAAGGGGCCAACGCTTCTGCGGCTGCCATTTGCGGCCCGACGGTCGCAGCCCCTTCGCGCGCGGTGGGCAGAGCATTGGTGACGGTGACGACGGAACCGTCCGCATAGGTCACTTCGCGCGAGACCGGAGAGGGCAAGGTGCCAGGTGCAACAACTACAGTACCGGCAGACGCGGTGACTGCCTGCGATGGGAGTGCGACCGGCGGCCGGGCTGTCTTGGGCCGGTCGTCTCCGCGAGTCGTGATGATGCCGCCTGCCGCGAGTACGGGGAGAGCCGCCGCAACACATCCGGAAAGGAAAGGGGCGGCCAGCATGACAGTCGCCGCGGCGCGAAACGCGCTGCGCAATGCCCGCCGCCGAGCCTCCGTCATGCCGTTTCTCGTTCCCGGACGGTGCGGAACTCGATTTTCTTGTCGTACGGCGCGCCGACGATCATCCGCTGCACATAGACACCCGGCAGGTGGATGCAGTCGGGATCGAGACTACCCACGGGGACGATCTCTTCCACCTCGACCACGCACACTTTGCCGCACGTCGCCGCCGGCAGGTTGAAATTCCGGGCGGTCTTGCGAAAGACTAGGTTCCCGGTCTCGTCCGCTTTCCAGGCCTTCACGATCGAAAGGTCGGCGAAAATGCCGCGCTCGAGGATGTACTCTTCGGCGCCATTGGGGCCGTCGAAAATCTTGCTTTCCTTACCTTCGGCCACTTGTGTGCCGACACCGGTCTTCGTGTAGAAGCCCGGAATACCCGCGCCGCCGGCGCGCATCCGTTCGGCTAGCGTTCCCTGCGGACAGAACTCGACCTCGAGTTCGCCGGCGAGGAATTGCCTTTCGAACTCCTTGTTCTCGCCCACGTAGGATGCGATCATTTTCTTGACTTGCCGGGTCCGGAGCAGCTTTCCGATACCCTCGTTGTCGATCCCGGCATTGTTGCTGGCGAACGTCAGGCCGGTCACGCCGCTGTCTCGGATTGCGTCGAGCAGACGCTCGGGGATCCCGCAAAGGCCGAAGCCTCCGCTTGCGATCAGCATATCGTTGGTGAGAACGCCGTCGAGCGCGGCCGCTGCGGAAGGGTAGATCTTGTCCATTGGCGCCATGCTCTAGCGTTCGTCGGCGGGGCTGTCATCCTGTTGCGTAGGCCCGTTCACGCCGCAGTGCACCATTGTCGGTTTGCCGTAACGAACCGGTCGCAAAGCTAAAATCGGACTGCAGTTGCAAAAAACGGCAGGGTGTTTGTTCTTTTCGCACTTGCACAATCTGCCGCAACGCAGCATATCCCTCTCTGCCTTTCAGGCATCCTCTCCCAAGACTTTCAAGGCCCGGCGGGTTTTCCCTCCGGGCCTTTTTTTCGCCTCGAGCCCACGCAGGTCCCGGCACCAAATCGTCCCCCGTTCATTGGCAAAGTGCCCCCCGCTCCCTAGCTGAAGGGGAACGACAGGAACGACGAGGAAGGGGCCCGCATCAATGGCCGAAGTGGACGCCGATACATCGGCAGGCGAAAAGACCATCCGGCTGCAGGTCGCGGCGGCCCGGCAGGAAGAAAGCGGACAGGGTATCGCGCGTATGCCGCGTTCTGCCTTTAAGGCGCTCGGCATTACCGAGGGCGATATCGTCGAAATCCAAGGCAAGCGGACGACCGCGGCGGTCGCCGTTCCAACCTATGACGAGGATCAGGCGCTGGAAGTCGTCAGACTGGACGGGCTGCAGCGTGGCAATGCAGAAATCGGATCCGGCGAGCACGTCACAATCCGAGCCGCGCAGTCGCGGCCGGCCACCCGCGTCGTGTTCGCCCCGGCACAGCGTGAAATGCGCCTTCAGGGCCCGACGCAGGCCCTGCAGCGCAACTTCTTCGGCAAACCCCTGCTCGCGGGAGACGTTGTCGCGACTACCGGGCAGCAACCGGTGCAGAACATGCCGCCCGAAGTGCGCCGCATGTTCAACGCCCCGGCCTATGCGCTCACGCAGATCAGGCTCTCGGTCGTCTCGACGACGCCCAAGGGCATCGTCCATATAGACGAGAACACAGAGGTCGAACTGCGCGCCGAATTCGAAGAGCCGCGCGATGGCCGCGCAGTGGTCAACTACGATGACGTCGGCGGTATAGGCGACACCATCCAGCAGCTGCGCGAGATGGTGGAGTTGCCGCTCCGGTATCCCGAACTCTTCACGCGCCTGGGTGTCGATCCGCCGAAGGGCGTGCTGCTTCACGGCCCGCCTGGAACCGGCAAAACCCGGCTCGCACAGGCGGTCGCGAACGAAAGCGATGCGCACTTCATCACCATCAACGGGCCCGAGATCATGGGTTCGGGTTATGGCGAGAGCGAGAAGCGCCTGCGCGAGGTTTTCGAAGAAGCATCGAAAAGTTCGCCCGCGATCATCTTTATCGACGAGATCGATTCGATCGCGCCCAAGCGTAGCCAGGTGTCGGGGGAGGCCGAAAAGCGCCTCGTCGCGCAGTTGCTGACGTTGATGGACGGCCTCGAGGCGCGGTCCAACATCGTGGTGATCGCGGCAACCAACCGTCCCGACGCAATCGACGAGGCGCTCCGGCGGCCGGGCCGGTTCGATCGCGAGATCGTGATCGGCGTGCCGGACGAGAAGGGGCGCCGCGAAATCCTGTCGATCCACACCCGCGGCATGCCGCTTGGCGACAAGGTCGACCTGGACGAACTCGCCCGCACCACCCACGGTTTCGTTGGTGCCGACATCGCGGCGCTGGCGCGCGAGGCGGCGATCGAAGCCGTGCGGCGGATCATGCCCAAGCTCGACCTCGATGCGCGCGAGGTTCCCGCCGAGGTGCTTGAAGAGCTGTATGTCGGTCGCGAGGATTTCGTTGCGGCGCTGAAGCGCGTGCAGCCCAGCGCGATGCGCGAGGTGATGGTGCAGGTTCCCAACATCGGCTGGTCCGATATCGGGGGGATTACCGATGCCATCGACAAGCTGAAGGAAGGGGTCGAACTCCCTCTCAAGAACCCAGAAGCCTTCCGCCGCTTGGGCATCCGGCCGGCTAAGGGATTCCTGCTCTACGGCCCTCCGGGCACCGGCAAGACCTTGCTCGCAAAGGCCGTCGCCAAGGAGGCCGAGGCAAATTTCATATCGATCAAGAGCTCGGACCTCCTGTCGAAATGGTACGGCGAGAGCGAACAGCAGATCGCCCGCCTCTTCCAGCGCGCCCGCTCGGTCGCGCCGTGCGTCCTGTTTATCGACGAGATCGACAGCCTCGTGCCCGCCCGCGGCTCCGGCCAGGGCGAGCCGCAGGTGACGGGCCGCGTGGTCAATACGATCCTGGCCGAAATGGACGGACTGGAAGAACTGCAGTCGGTCGTCGTGATCGGAGCCACCAACCGGCCGACGCTGGTCGATCCCGCCTTGCTTCGGCCGGGGCGGTTCGACGAGCTCGTGTATGTCGGCACACCGGACAAGGCGGGCAGGGCGATGATCCTGGGCATCCACACGCGCGCCATGCCGCTCGCCAAGGACGTGGATCTGGGCAAGGTGGCTGCGGATACGGATCGTTTCACGGGCGCAGACCTGGAGGACGTGGTCAGGCGAGCCGGTCTCAACGCGCTTCGCCGGGCAGGCGGCGAGGTCAAGGAAGTGACCGCCGCAGATTTCGCCGACGCGCTCGAGGATTCACGCGCGACGGTGACTCCCGCAATGGAAGAGGAATACCGCAAGATGCGCGGCGAACTGAAGAAACGTGTCGCCGCGGCAGCGACGGGCATCGGCTTCGTTCCGGATGGTATTCTCACACCGACCCGAGAGCACAAGCACGCGCCCGTGGCGGTCGACCGCAAGGAAGACTAGGGCCGACCGGCGCCGGCGGTAATGGCGGCGTGGAGCAGCGCATCGGGCTGTTCCCGCCGCAGCCAGTCGAGCATGTGTTCGCGCACCGCGCAGCGCAGTTCGAACAGTTCGCCGATGGTTGCCGCGCTCATCGCCAGTCGCAGTTCGATGGACCCGGCGCGCGCTTCGGTCATCAGGGCGGTGGCGGTGCGCCGGTCCCACTGTGGCTGCTCGCCCAGGAATCGTTCGAACTCGGCTCGGATCGGCGCGACATGCGTTTCGGGCGCGAGGTGCAGGAACACCGGGCCGGTCAGGACTTCGCTGGCGCGCGACCAGTTTTCGAACGTATTGTCGAGGAACCGGCTCGTGGGCACGATCGCGGCCCGTTCGTCCCACATCCGCACGACGACGAAGCTCATGCGGATATCCTCGACACGGCCGGTATGGCCATCGATGACCACCATGTCGCCCAAGCGCAGCGGCTCGGTAATTGCCATCTGCAGGCCCGCGATCAACGACTTAAGCGCCGGTTGGGCCGCAGCGCCCACCGCGAGGGCCGCGAGGCCCGCGGAGGCGAGCAAGGTAGCGCCGACCTCGCTCACCCCTGGAAGCTGGAACAGCATGAGGCCGACGGTTACGAAGACGATCGCGAAGATCGCCGTCCGCGACAGGATCGCGACGCGGGTGCGGCGGCTTCGTGCGGCAGCCACGTCGGTGGAAATTTCCGCCCTGTAATCGATCGCAGCCGCGAACGCCTTGACCAGCGTGTACGCGATCCATCCGAGCAGGGCGGGAACGGCAAACCGCGCAATCGCGTGCCAGACGGTTGCGATCGAGGGATCCCCCTGCGCGGCAACTGAAAGGCCGATTGCCACCGCAGCCCAGCGCATTGGCCCGCGCAACTGATCGACGACCATTTCGTCGACTTGGGTCTCCGTGCGCGCGGCAAGGCGCCCGGCAATCGCGAACACGAGCCGGTGGAACGCGAAAGCCAACAGGATCGCACCGACCGCGAAGATCGCAGCGTGGACGATGGCGGCCCAGTCGATGGTATATCGCGCAGGGTCTAGACGGCCGAGATCGAAATCGCTGAACATTCCTTGCCGCTTATGGTTCGCACGGGGCGGTGGCAAGTTGGTCGCGTTTCCTCATGCGTTGCCATTCGCGGGGAAACTTATGGTCACCTCGACGCCGTCCTTGGTGAATTGGCGATCGATCGATCCGCGAAGTTGCTTTGCCGAACCGGTCATCAGCAAACTGCCGAAACCTTGCCGTTCGGGCTCCACGCCGTCGCCCGGGCATTCCTCGCGCCATTCGATCGTGACCGTATCGCCCTGCTGCTTCCAGTGGACCTTCAGGGTCCCGCCCGATTGCCAGCAGCCATACTTGACGGCGTTGGTCGTCAACTCGTGAAGAACCAGGCCGAGCGGCGTGACCTGCTTCGCGGGCAACTGGACCTCGGGGCCTGATAGATCCGCCTTGCGGGCCGACGTCAGGTAAGGACGCACGGTCGTTTCCACCAATGCCCTCAGGGAAGCCACCGGGGTCTCCAGGGTCCCCTGGGTCACCTCGTGAGCGGTAAGGAGCGCGTTGATCCGTTCGGCAATTCGATCGACCGTGGGCTTGGCTTCGGGGCTGTCCTTCGCACTCATCCGCACGATCGCCAGGATGACGGCGAAGAGATTCTTCACCCGGTGGTTGAGTTCGCGGGCCAGCAGATCGGCCCGGTCGCGCGCTTCGGCCAGCGCGGTAGTCTGGGCGGCCTCGGCCTCTGCCTTGGCAGTGCGGATCGACAGGCGAAGGCCCAGCCAAAGCGCCACCAGGATGAGCGCGAGCAGCCCCAGCAGCAGTGGCAGAACGCGACCTTCCGCGCGGGCCGCATCGCTGGACGCTTCGAGGAGGATGCCTCGCTCGATGTCCTCCATTTCGCGCACCGCCTGCCGCAGGCGCTCCATGGCCTCCTGACCTTCGTCGGTGAGGATCAGGCTGCGGGCCCCGATGAGATTGCCGTCCGCAACGAGTTCCAGCGATTGCTCGATCTCTGCGAACTTGGCGCCCGACAAGGTCTCGATCTCGTCGACCAGCTCGCGCTGGCGGGGTGTCGTTTCGTTCCCCAGCAGCGTGCGGAGACGTTCGAGAGCCGGCCGATATTGTGCGCTGCCGAGGTTGTAGGGCTGCAGGTAGCGGCGATCGAGCGTGAGCACGTATCCGCGCTGACCGGTCTCGGCATTGAGCGCGGACCGGCTGACGTTCTGCAGTTCCACCAGGATCGCGTTGGTTCGCACGACCTGGGCCCGTTGGGCGCGCTCGGCTTCGATGGTCTGGTAGATCAGGAAGATCGCGGAGATGAGGGCGGCCGCGACGACTCCCAGCGTGGCAAGCGTGCCCCAGTGCCTGCGCATGGCAGGGGCGCTGTATCGCGCTTGGCCAGCCTCGGCCGCTATTGCCCTCTCGTCCATATGCGGTCGATTACGGTCCCGGGAGTAGGCAGACAAGCGCTAGTGCGCCGTGCCCCAGTTCGACCCGTGGCCGATTTCGATTCCGAGCGGCACCTCGAGCGCGACCGCCGGAAGCGCCGCTTCGGCCATCACCCGCTCGATGACGGGCGATGCCGCCGCAACGTCGCCTTCGGGCAATTCGAACACGAGCTCGTCGTGGACCTGCAGCAGCATCCGCACATGGCCCAGCCCTGCATCGTTCAGCGCCGGCATCATCCGCGCCATCGCGCGCTTGATGATATCGGCACTCGTGCCCTGGATCGGTGCGTTGATCGCAGCGCGCTCGCTGCCTTGTCGTTCTGCCTGATTGCCGGATTTGATCCGCGGGAACCACGTCTTGCGACCGAACAATGTCTGCGAATAGCCCGTCTCGCGCACGCTCTCGAGCGTGGAGTGAATGTAGGCCTGAATGCCCGGAAAACGCTGGAAATAGGTGTCGATGATCGCCTGCGCCTCGTCCGCCTCGATCCCCAGCCTTCCGGCAAGGCCCCACCGGCTGATGCCGTACAGGATCGCGAAGTTGACGGTCTTTGCACGAGCGCGCGTGTCGCGGTCGACGGTGCCGAACATTTCCAGCGCCGTGCGCGCATGTATGTCCTCGCCTGCGGCGAACGCTTCCTTCAGTTGCGGAACGTCGGCCATATGGGCGGCAAGGCGCAGTTCGATCTGCGAATAGTCCGCCGCGAGCAGGACGTTGCTTTGCTCGGCCACGAAGGCCTCCCGGATCTGGCGCCCGATTTCGGTGCGGATGGGAATGTTCTGCAGGTTGGGGTCGGTGGAGGAAAGCCGACCGGTCTGCGCGCCCACGAGGCTGTAGCTGGTATGGACGCGGCCAGTGTCCGGATTGATGGCGGCCTGGAGCGAGTCGGTATAGGTCGACTTGAGTTTCGTCAGCTGGCGCCATTCGAGCACCTTGGTCGCCACGACAGCACCCTGTCCGGCGAGTCCTTCGAGAATGGCCTGGTCGGTCGAATACTGGCCGCTCTTGCCCTTGCGGCCGCCCTTGTAGCCGAGCTTGTCGAACAGCACGTCACCCAATTGTTTGGGGCTGCCGATCGTGAACTCGAAGCCGCAGATGTCGAAGATCTCGCGCTCGATCCGCGCCATCTCGGTCGCGAACTCATCGCTCAAGCGTGCAAGTCGCTGGCGATCGACCTTGATGCCGTGCCGCTCCATTTGCGCGACTACCGGGATCAGCGGGCGATCCACCCGCTCATAGACCTGGGTGCCGCCCTCTTCGGAGAGTCGCGGCCGCAGGTGCTTCCACAGGCGCCAGGTGACGTCGGCATCTTCCGCGGCGTATTCGGTTGCCCGGTCGAGCGGGACTTCGCCGAACGGGATCGCCTTCTTGCCGCTACCGCAGATGTCCTTGAACGTCAGCGTGGTGTGACCGAGGTGCCGCTGGCTCAATTCGTCCATGCCATGCCCACCCCCGATCCCGTCGAGGCTGCGTCCGGCATCCAGCGCGAAGCTCAGGATCATCGTGTCGTCGATCGGGGCCACGCTTATCCCGGCGCAGCGCGAGAGGATGTTGAGATCGTACTTGATATTCTGTCCGATCTTGAGGACCGCATCGCTCTCGAGCAACGGGCGCAGCGCGTCGTAGGCCGCCGCGCGCGGAACCTGCACGGGCTTTTCGGCGAACATGTCGCTGCCGCCGTGGCCCAACGGAATGTAGCAGGCGTCGTTCGGACCGAGCGCGAGGCTGATCCCGGCGAGTTCCGCGCGCATGGCGTCGAGGCTGCTCGTCTCGGTATCGATGGCCACCACCCGAGCCGCGAATGCGCGTTCGATCCAGTAGGTAAGCCGCTCCATCGAGGTCACGCACTCGTATGTGGTGCGGTCGATCGAAGGCATGTCCGGCAGCGGCTGGCGGTTGCCGCTCGAACTTGCCGCAGCGCCGGGTGTCTGAGGCTTCGCCGGATGGAGCTGGGTCGGTCGGTCCGGGCTGCCCCTGCCGCCATCGAGGCGCTTCAGAAGGCTGGTGAACCCGTGCTCGGAGAGGAACGCCGCGAGCGGTTCGGGCGGGACGCCGTCCAGCTTCATTTCGTCGATCGGAATCGGCAGCGCGCAGTCTTCCTTGAGCTGGACCAGCACGCGCGAAAGTTCCGCCATCGTCCGGCCTGCGACCAGCCGCTCCTGCAGTTTGGACGGTTTCATGGAAGGTGCCGCGTCGAGCGCGCCCGCCAGGCTGCCGTGCTCCTGAATCAGCTTTGTCGCAGTCTTGGGGCCGACGCCGTAGATGCCCGGAATGTTGTCGACGCTGTCGCCCATCAGCGCGAGGACGTCGCCCACCAGCTCGGGCGGGACGCCGAACTTCTCCACCACTTCGGGGATGCCGATCCGCTGATTCTTCATCGTATCTAGCATGTCGATACAGCCGCCACCCTCGCCGCACTTGCCCACTAGCTGCATCAGATCCTTGTCGGAACTGACGATGGTCACGTCCCATCCTCGCAGCGTCGCTTCGCGCGCATAGCTGGCGATGAGGTCGTCCGCCTCGAGATCGTCCTCTTCGATACACGGCAGGCTGAACGCCCGCGTTGCGTCGCGGATCAGCGGAAACTGCGGCACCAGATCTTCCGGTGGGGGCGGGCGATTGGCCTTGTACTGGTCGTAAAGCGCGTTGCGGAAACTCGTCGAACCCTTGTCGAGGATCACGGCCAGGTGGGTGGGCCCGTCGGCCTTGTTCAGGTCCTCCGCCAGCTTCCAAAGCATCGTCGTGTAGCCGTAAACCGCGCCAACGGGGGTGCCCGCCGGGTTCGTAAGCGGAGGAAGGCGGTGATAGGCGCGAAAGATGTAGGCCGACCCGTCGACCAGATAGAGATGCTGCTTGTCTGCCATCGACACCTGCTAGCATCCGATGACGGGCCGGTCAGCCGATTTTGACCGGACGGAAAAATGGCGGAATTCGGGCAACTTCAAGGCAGTTTGCGGCAGAATTCGGGCGAAAATGTGCGAATCGACTTGCAGTGCCACAAAGTCGCCATTATTTAGGCGGCGCACGGCGGGTTTCGCCGGGCTTTTAAAACCGCTGTTCAAGGGAACAACGAACTATGCGTAAGATCATTCTCGCCGCCGCCGCTGGCGCCGCCGCCCTGACCCTCTCGGCTTGCTCGGAAAAGACCGAAGACGCCGCTGCTGAGACCGCCGACGCTGCGATGGCCGACGCTGAAGCCAATGCCGACGCCGCTGGCGAAGCCGTTGACGCTGCTGCCGACGCGACCGCCGCGACCGCGACCGAAGCTGCTGCTGCGACGACCGAAGCTGCTGCTGCTGCTGAAGCCGAAGTGCAGGACGAGACCGTGGAAGAAGCCAAGGTCGACTGAGCCTTCGCTTTCACGCGAAATTCGGGAAGGGCGGTGCCGCAAGGCGCCGCCCTTTTCGTTTGCCCAGACGCGGCCTAGGCAATCGCAATGACCCAGATCGTATTCGTCCTGTTTCCAGGGGTGACCCAGCTCGACATGACCGGGCCGGCACAGGTCCTGAGCCGAATTCCGGGTGGCACGGTGGCTGTCGCTGCAAGAACGCTCGACCCTGTCGACACCGATTCCGGCTTTGCCCTCGTTCCGACCGCGATTTTCGACAACGCGCCTCAGCCAGACATCCTCTGCGTTCCTGGCGGCCACGGCGTAACCGAGGCGTTGGGAGATCATGCGACGGTGGATTTCATCCGTCGCCAGGCGCTCGGCGCGAAATGGGTGACCAGCGTATGCACCGGTGCGTTCCTGCTCGGGCGGGCAGGATTGCTCGAAGGAAAGAGCGCCACGACCCACTGGGCCTACACGCACCTTCTCCCCCTCGTCGGCGCAAGGCACGTTGCCGAACGGGTGGTCGAAGACGGAAATGTGATCACCGCCGGCGGAGTGACCGCCGGGATCGACTTCGCGCTCACATTGACCGCGCGCTACGCCGGCGAGGAAGCGGCACGCAGGGTGCAACTCGCCCTGGAATACGATCCGCATCCGCCCTTCGACAGCGGGACGCCTTCATCTGCTGGCGAAGAGCAGACTCGTGAACTCAGGGAGCACATCTACGATGCGGCGGCGGCGCGCATGGCCGCCGCGCTGGTCTAGCCTTTAGTAATTGGCGTTGGCGTATGCGCGCGCAGGCGTCGCCTGGTAGCCATCGTACAGCGCCCGGGCTATGCTGGCGATCTTGGCGTCACGCGCGGGCTTCGAACCCTGACCCGTGACATAGATGGCAACCGCGATCGCGCGGCCGTCCGGCGTATGGATGATGCCGATATCGCTGGCGGTGTTCGACAGCGTGCCGGTCTTGTGGGCGACGCGCGCGCCGTCGGGCAGCATGCCCGGAATACGGCGGGTGCCGGTCCGGCAGCGCTCCATCGCGCCGAGGATGACCTTGCGGCTCGATTCCTTGAGGAACTTGCCCTGATACAATCCGGCGAGGAGCTGGACCATCGCCTGCGGCGTGGCGCTGTCGCGCACGTCGATCCGATGGGCAGGGTCGACCTCGCCGTCGTCGCGCACCAACGTGGCGATGTCGCGCGTGATGTTGAAGTCGGTAATGCCGTTGCGGCTCGCCCAGTTGTTCACCGCCGCAGGTCCGCCGACCACTGCGAGCAGCGCGTCGGTCGCCGGATTGCTCGACCGGGTGATCATGATTTCGATCAGGTCGATCGCCTTCATGTATTGACCAGGGCGGACGGGCGCCTTGCTGCCCGAGAAGCGCGGGGATGCGACCGGCACCATCAGCGGGAATTCGCTGGTCAGGCTCCAGCGGCCCTTCTCAACGCCTTCGAGGAATGTCGCGGCAATCGCGATCTTGCTGGTCGATGCCATCGGGAAGCGCTGGTTGCCAAGCACGGAGACTTCGCGGCCGCTGGCCAGGTCGACGGCATAGACACCGATCCGCCCAGCCGAACCATTGGCGATTTGGGCGACCGTCGCTTCGAGCGGCCAGGCGTACTTTGCGTCGAAGCTTTGCGGCTTGCGGACTTCGGTGCCCAGCACCGCGTCGAACGATGTCTTGAAGTCGGCCTCCGCTGCGTGAGCGGTCGAAATGCCCGTCAACGCGAGCGCGAATGCGGCCCCCAGCCGCGCTATCCGTCCCATAGTCATGATCCCGATCATGTCCCCATCATGCTTTGCATTAGATTAACAGGGCATTCGATTTTCCATCAAGGGCCACGCGACGAAAAGTGTCCTGAACGCGACACGAAGCCACCTCGGCGGCTCAGACATGCCAATGGCTCGGCAACGATGGGACGCGGACACAAAATGAAAGGGGCCGGCGGATCGCTCCGCCAGCCCCTCGTGTAGCTCAGATGTTGGTGCGAGCTTAGAAGCCCATGCCGCCCATGTCGGGCATGCCGCCGCCGGGCATTCCGCCGGCAGCCTTGTCTTCCGGCTTGTCGCTGATCGCCGCTTCGGTGGTGATCAGCAGACCGGCGACCGATGCCGCGTTCTGCAGTGCGGTGCGGACGACTTTGGTCGGGTCGATCACGCCGGCAGTGACGAGGTTCTCGTACGTGTCGGTCTGGGCATTGAAGCCCATGTTCTCGTCGTTGCCATCGATCAGCTTGCCCGAAACGACCGCGCCGTCATGGCCGGCGTTCGAGGCAATCTGGCGAACCAGCGAAGTCAGCGACTTGCGGACGATATCCACGCCGCGGGTCTGGTCTTCGTTGGCACCGGTCAGGCCGTCGAGGGCCTTGGCCGAGTAGAGCAGCGCGGTACCGCCACCGGGGACGATGCCTTCCTCGACCGCAGCGCGGGTCGCGTGGAGCGCGTCGTCGACGCGGTCCTTGCGCTCCTTCACCTCGACTTCGGACGCGCCGCCGACCTTGATCACGGCAACGCCGCCGGCGAGCTTGGCCAGCCGCTCCTGCAGCTTCTCACGGTCGTAGTCGCTGGTCGTGGCGTCGATCTGGGTGCGGATCTCGCCCACGCGCGCCTTGATGTCGTCGGCCGAGCCAGCGCCATCGACGATCGTGGTGTTGTCCTTGTCGATCGACACGCGCTTGGCTTCGCCGAGCATGCCCACGGTCACGTTTTCGAGCTTGATGCCGAGGTCTTCGGAGATCATCTCGCCCTTGGTCAGGATCGCGATGTCCTGCAGCATCGCCTTGCGGCGATCGCCGAAGCCGGGGGCCTTGACGGCCGCGACCTTGAGGCCGCCGCGCAGCTTGTTGACCACGAGGGTGGCGAGTGCCTCGCCCTCGATGTCCTCGGCAATGATCAGCAGCGGACGGCCCGACTGCACCACGGCCTCGAGGATCGGCAGCATCGCCTGCAGCGACGACAGCTTCTTCTCGTGGATCAGGATGTAGGGGTTATCCAGCTCGACGGTCATCTTGTCGGGGTTGGTGATGAAGTAGGGGCTCAGATAGCCGCGGTCGAACTGCATGCCTTCCACGACGTCGAGTTCGAACTCGAGACCCTTGGCCTCCTCGACGGTGATCACGCCTTCCTTGCCGACCTTCTCCATCGCTTCCGCGATCTTGTTGCCGACTTCGGTGTCGCCGTTGGCCGAGATGATGCCGACCTGGGCGATCTCATGGGAGCCAGAGACTTCCTTCGAACGCGCCTTGAGGTTCTCGGTGATCTTCTCGACCGCCATGTCGATCCCGCGCTTCAGGTCCATCGGGTTCATGCCGGCGGCAACCGACTTCATGCCCTCGGTCACGATCGCCTGGGCCAGCACGGTGGCGGTGGTGGTGCCGTCACCGGCGTTGTCGTTGGTGCGGCTCGCAACTTCCTTGAGCATCTGCGCGCCCATGTTCTCGAACTTGTCCTTGAGTTCGATTTCCTTGGCGACGGTAACGCCGTCCTTTGTGATGCGCGGAGCTCCGAAGCTCTTGTCGATCACGACGTTGCGGCCCTTGGGGCCCAGCGTGACCTTTACGGCATTGGCGAGAGTGTCGACGCCGGCGAGAATCCGCTCGCGTGCGTCGCGGCCGAACTTTACGTCCTTGGCAGCCATTTTCGTTTCTCCTGGAATTCGTCTGGTTGGTGGAAAGCGTCAGGATCCGGCAATCAGCCGAGGATCCCCATGATGTCGCTTTCCTTCATGATCAGCAGGTCTTCGCCGTCGATCTTCACTTCGGTGCCCGACCACTTGCCGAAGAGCACGCGGTCGCCGACCTTGACGTCGAGCGCGATGCGATCGCCATCGTCGTCGCGCGCGCCGTCTCCGATGGCGACGATCTCGCCTTCGCTCGGCTTTTCCTGCGCGCTATCGGGGATGATGATGCCGCCGGCGGTCTTGCTGTCTGCCTCGATGCGGCGGACGAGAACGCGGTCGTGCAACGGACGGAATGCCATAGTGCTTGCCCTCTCTCGGGTTGAATGAATGGATATCCTTGGCACTCCCCCATGGAGAGTGCCAGCGAGAGCGCATTTAGTGCGCCGCGAAGGAGCGTCAACCCGTCTGGCCGACCTTTATTTCAGGCCGATGGCTATTTCAGGCCGACGGGGAGGGCAGCAGGCCGAACGTCTCGCGCCGGGCCCAGCGATAGGTAAGCAGCCCGGCGGCGAACACCAGCCCGATGGCAAGCCCGATCCATACGCCCGTTCCTTTGAGCGGGGTGTAGAAGCCGAGCCAGATGGCCACTCCATACCCGGGCACCCAGTAGCTGAATATCGCGATGAGCATCGGCACCCGGGTGTCCTGCAAGCCGCGCAAGGCGCCAGCGGCAACGGCCTGGACCCCGTCGAACAATTGGAAGCCGGCGGCCACCAGCATGTAGGCGACCGCGAAGCCGACCATCGCCGAATTCTCGGGCGCGAAGGGATCGACGTAGATCTGCAGCAGCAGCATCGGCGCGAATATCATCAGCGCCGCCGTCAGGCACATGAAGCCTGCAGCGACCCCGATACCGATCCAGCCGGCACGACCGATTGCGGCGTGGTCGCCAGCGCCGAAGTGATATCCGACCCGGATCGTCGCGGCCTGACCCACGCCGAACGGCACCTGGAAGGCGAGCGCGGCGATCTGCAGCGCTACCGTATGACCCGCCAATTCGGATTCGCCGATGCGACCCATCAGCAGTGCCGCACCGCTGAATAAGCCTGCTTCGGCGATGATGATTATCATCACCGGACTGCCCAGAGTTACGATCTCGCGCAGGCGCGACCACTCGGGCCGCCACCAGTTGCCGAAGACGCGATAGCGTCGCAGCCGGCGATCGGCACCGATCGCGACGACATAGCTCGTCAAGACGAACACCGAAGTCAGCACGCTTGCCAGCGCCGATCCCTCGAGGCCAAGGGCCGGCGCGCCGAGGTTGCCGAACACGAACATCCAGTTGAACAGCAGGCTCGCGCCCAGCGCCAGCCCGGTGATCGCGGTCGCGAAAATCGGCCGGCCGAGCGCGGACACGAAATTGCGTAGGACGCTGGCGAGAACCATCGGGATCATCGCCCACATGATGATCCGCAGGAAATCGCCAGCCCGCGCGGAAAGCTCTGCGGACTGCCCGCTCAGCAGCATGAGCGCCTCGCCCTGCCAGCAGATCGCCATGCCGACGACGCCCGAAGCGACCGCCAGCCACAACCCCATGCGAACCGAACGGCGCACCTGCCTGACGGCATGACGTCTGCGACCGAGCTCCTCGGCGATAAGCGCGGCGACGATTCCGGTGAGGCCGGAAAAAGCCCACATCAGAAGGCCGAACAGCGCGATGCCGAGCGCCGAGGCGGCCAGTTCGCGCTCACCCAGGCGGGCGACGAAGATCACGTCCACCGCATGGACGAGCATCTGGAGAAGGTTGGCGAGCGCCAGCGGCCATGCGAGACGCAGGGTCTCGCGAAGCTCGATCCGCCAGGGGGAAAGGGCGCGTGTCTCTGACATAAAGCCGGCCCGGATAGTCGCGCCGCTCGATCCCGAAAAGCGGGAGATCGATGGGGGCAGGATTTTCCCTTCAGCTTGCGGCAAGCAAGTCACAGCGTATGGCCGCACCATGTTCAGGATCGTCGCGCTCGCAGGGGCCATCACCAGTTTCGTAGTCGCCGCACCGGCATTCGCAGGAGAGCTGTATGGGGGCGTTTATAAGCACGCCGTCGACACGCCGTTTACCCTCGATACGCGCGAAGACGGTGTCGACCTCCAGCTTGGCTATCGCTTCGACCCGGTCCTGCCTCTTGCCCGGATCGAGCCGTATGTCTTCGGTTCGGTCAACAGCGAGCAGGGCGGGACCGATTTCGTGGGTGGCGGCGTCAGCCGCAAGTTTGGCTTTGGGGGCGTCTTCGTGCGCCCCGGTGTCGGCCTGGTGGTTCACAACGCACCGGACCTGCGGGTCGATCCACTGACTGGCTTGCGAACCGATCTTGGGAGCAGGGTCTTGTTCGCGCCCGAGATCGCCATTGGCATGGCGGTTGCTCCGCGTCTCAGCATCGAAGCCAGCTGGGTGCACATCTCGAACGCCCGGCTGTTCGACAGCCAGCAGAACCCCGGAATCGACATGATCGGTGTGCGGGCCAACCTGAGGCTTTGACCACGGGGCGCTAAATCGTAGAAGCACCGGGACCGTAACCTCGCGTCTCCGGCAAGCTCCGTTCGAAGCAAGCCGGGCGCCCGCACGAAAGTCTGCCCATGGAGCACGAAGCCGCTTCGCATTTCCTGCGCGATGCGGTTGTCATGCTCGGCTTCGCGCTGGGCTTCGTGCTGCTGTTCCGCCGCCTGGGACTGGGGGCGACGCTGGGCTACCTCGTTGCCGGCGCGGTCATCGGGCCGCAGGTTCTCGGCCTGACGGGCGAAGCCGAAAGCAAGATTGCCATTGCCGAGCTGGGCATCGTCCTCCTCTTGTTCGTTGTCGGGCTGGAACTTGCGCCGCAACGCCTGTGGCGCATGAGGAAGGAAATTTTCGGGCTCGGGCTCGCGCAGGTCGTCTTGTGCGGTGTCGCGCTGACCGGTGCAATCGGGCTGGCGACCGGTTTTTCCTGGCCCGCCGCGGTTGCCCTCGGCATGCCATTGGCGCTGTCGTCGACCGCGCAGGTGCTGCCGATGCTGCAGTCCGCGGGTCGACTGCGAACACCGTTCGGCGAGCGGGCGTTTTCGGTCCTGCTGTTCCAGGACCTGGCTCTGATCCCGATGATCACCGTCGTAGCAGCGCTCAGCCGCAACCCGGCCGACACGGCCGGTCCTCCGGGCTGGCAGCTCGGCCTCACGACCGTCGCGGCCATCGTGGGGCTGATACTGGCGGGCCGGTTCGTTATCCGGCCGATGTTCCGGCTGATCGGCGGGCTTGGCGAACGCGAAATGTTCGTGGTCGCGGCACTGTTCACCGTCGCCGCCAGCGCCTCGACGATGGCGCTGCTCGGCTTGTCCACGGCGCTGGGGGCGTTCATCGCCGGTGTGATGCTCGCCGATTCACCCTACCGGCACGAGCTCGAGACCGATGTCGAGCCGTTCCGTTCGATCCTGCTCGGCCTGTTTTTCCTTGCCGTCGGGATGATGCTCGACCTTCAGGCGATTGCCGAGCGACCGTTCTTCGTTCTGTTCGCCGCCATCGGTCTCATCGCGATCAAGGCCGCCGTTATCGGCGGATTGGGAATGCTGATGGGCATGGGCTGGCGCGCTTCGCTGGCGCTGGGCCTGCTGCTGAGCCAAGGTGGAGAATTCGGCTTCGTGCTGTTCGCGCAGGCCCAGCAAGGCCTGCTTATCGAGCCCGAAGCCGCCAGCCTGTTCGGTGCGGTCGTGACGATCTCGATGGCTGCGACACCGTTCCTGATGATGCTCACCACCCCGTTGCGCCGGGCGCCCGAGAAGGGTGAGAAGCGCGAGGGCCCGCACGCAGACGGCGCAAGCGCGCTCGTGATCGGCTACGGACGTTTCGGGCAAACCGTCGCGCAAATGCTGATGGCAAGCGACATCCACGTGACGCTGATCGATCGCGACACCGAAATTATAGACGTCGCCGGCGAGTTCGGCAGCAAGGTTTATTTCGGAGACGGCACGCGCATCGACCTGTTGCGACAGGCGGGCGCAGGCGAGGCCGACGTGCTGCTGTTCTGTCTCGACGGTAGCCAGCTGGGCGATGGAACGCTCGAGGCTGTGCGCGAGGCCTTTCCCGACGCACGAATATTCATTCGGGCGTTCGACCGGCGGACACTCATCGATCTGCGCGACGCGCCGCATGACTATGCAGTGCGCGAAGTCATGGAATCGGCCGTCGCGATGGGTCGCGCCGCACTCGAAGTGCTCGGCAACTCGCTCCAGACCATCGACGACGCGGAGGAGGACTACCGTAAGGCCGATCGCGAACGGCTCGATCTGCAGCGCGAGGCAGGCGATTATCGGGCGGCGCGGGACATGGTCATCCGACCCCGCCGTCGCCGCGAGGGCGGGGATGCCGTGCAATCGGCGGGAACGGTACGCCCCTCGTGATCGTCTGGTGCGTCTAGGGCCTCCCCGCCCTGAGGAGGAACATGCGTGCTTACGGTGCTGTCAGAGGCCGCGACGATCGCAGCACAGGCTCCGACGATCGGCGCTTACTATTTCGAGATACTGTTTGCGCTCGGAGCGCTGATCCTCCTTGTCGCATGGCTACCCATCGCTTTGCACCGCATGGCGTTGTCGCTGCCGATGGTCTGCGTCCTCATCGGCATTGCGATCTTCACATTCACTCCGCTTTCGGGCTGGGCACCGCATCCCGACAAGGCTCCTGCACTGGTCGAGCGATCGGCTGAGTTGATCGTCATCGTTTCGCTGATGGGGGCCGGCCTGAAGATGGGTCGGAAGGTGAGCTGGAAGGGCTGGAACGCGACATGGCGATTGCTGGGTATCGCCATGCCGCTCACGATCCTGATGGTTATGGGGCTGGGCCACTGGCTGCTTGGGTTGAGCCTTGCCACTGCGTTGCTGCTCGGCGGGGCGCTCGCACCGACCGATCCGGTGCTGGCCGGGGACGTCCAAATCGAGCATGACGAAGACGAGCGCGAGGCCGAGGCGAAATTCGCGCTGACCAGCGAAGCGGGGCTCAACGATGCGTTGGCCTTTCCCTTCATCCATCTGGCGATCGCCATTGCTGCCGCCGGCGCTCTCACGCAGTCGGTGGCTACCGATTGGCTGATTAAGGACGTGCTGTGGAAGCTGTCCGCCGGTCTCGCGATGGGCGCGGGCATCGGCTGGCTGATCGGCTGGATGACGTACCGGTTACCCGCGACGACCCGGTTGTCGCGGACGGGTGATGGCTTTGTCGCCTTGGGAGTTACGCTGGTCGCCTACACGGCCACCGAATTCGCGCACGGTTATGGCTTCCTTGCCGTGTTCGTCGCGGGGGTCATGATCCGCCGTGCGGCCGAGGGCCATGACTTCAACAAGCGCCTCCACGATTTCGCCGATGAGGCCGAACGTCTGCTGGCGATGTTCATGCTGCTGATGTTCGGCGGGATGATCGCCGGCGGCTTGCTGGCGAATGTGGGGTGGGAGGAAGCGGCTTTCGCTGCCGCGATGCTTCTGGTGATCCGGCCGCTCGCAGGCTGGATCAGCCTGATCGGTTTCAAGCGCCCCGCATACGAGCGTGGCGTGATCGCGTTCTTCGGCATCCGCGGATTGGGCTCGGTCTATTATCTCAGCTACGGGTTCAATCACGGCACCTTCGATTACGAGTATAGCCTGTGGGGCACGCTAGGCCTCATCATCGCTGCCTCGATCGTGATGCACGGCGTGACGGTGACCGCGGCGTTCGACCGGCTCAGTCAGAAATACCATGCAAACTGGCCGACAAGATTCCGCCGGACGCCCGAGACGGAGAGCCCTGCCGTTTCCGAGTGACAGGACAGTAGGTCGGAAATCCCTCGAAAGGTCGGCACCGAACTCGGCGGCGGCGGTTGTCATGCCATGAGCAAAAAGAAACGCGCCGCGAAACCTGCCGAGCCGGTGTTCGAGATCGACAAGAAAGTCCGCAAGGCGCTGCTACCGTATCGCGAGACGAAGCCCGTCGAGGCGATCGGCCGGCTCAGCCAGATCGGCGATCAGGCGCAGTTGCGGGTCTTGGCCGGGGGAACCGTCGTTTTTGGTCTGGTTCGGTGCGATCCGCGCATGATCGGGGCCGGGGTCCGCATGCTAATAGCGCACGAAGTCGCCACGCTGATGAAGGATTTCGTCAAGCGACGCGTGATCCGCGCGCGGCCGCGCAGCGCCGCGGGCAAGGAACACAAGCCGCGCAAGGGGCGGGACACCCGCAAGGAGGCGTCGAGCTTTCCATCGGGACACAGCGCGGGTGCGGTCGCCGTCGCGCGGGCCGCAGCGGCGGTCTATCCGCAGCACGCTGCCGCTGCGAATGCAGCAGCAGCGGGCGTCTCACTCGCGCGGATACCAGGCTGTGCGCACTACCCGTCCGATGTGGCCGCAGGCGCCGCCATCGGCGCGGTCGCAGCCGGGCTCGTCAACGCGGCGTGGCGACAAGCCGCACGGCTGGTCGCGCGGCGCGCCTGAACGCGAAAAGGGCGGCCCGCTGGTGCAGGCCGCCCTCTCGAACGTCTCGAAGAAAGAGACGAGGTAAGTAAGCGAAAGGCTTACTTGAGCTCGACGGTGCCGCCGGCTTCCTCGATCTTCTTCTTGATGTCTTCGGCTTCCGCCTTGTTGACGCCTTCCTTGACGGCCTTCGGCGCGGCTTCGACCAGCGCCTTGGCTTCGGTCAGACCGAGGCCGGTGATGGCGCGGACTTCCTTGATCACCTGAATCTTCTTGCCGCCGTCTCCGGTCAGGATGACGTCGAATTCGGTCTGCTCTTCGGCAGCCGGACCGGCGTCGCCACCGGCGGGGGCAGCAGCCACGGCCACGGCAGCAGCGGCGGAAACGCCCCATGCTTCTTCCAGGGCCTTGGCAAGGTCAGCCGCCTCGAGGACGGTCAGCTTCGACAGTTCTTCAACAAGCTTGGCGATATCGGCCATGATGTTCACTCCAAATTAGGGCCGGGCCAGTGGCTGGATTGCCGTGGCCCGAGAATTGTTGCTTCCGGGAAAAACCGCTTACGCAGCGTCCTTGGCGGCATAGGCGCCAAAGACACGGGCAAGCTTGCTGGCGGGCGCGTTGACGAGCTGGACGACCTTGGTCGCCGGCGCGTTGACGAGGCCGATCAGCTTGGCACGCAGCTCGTCGAGGCTGGGCATCGAGGCGAGCGCCTTGACACCTTCCGCGTCGAGCACCTGGCTCCCCATCGATCCGCCGACGATCTCGAGCTTGTCGTTCGTCTTGGCGAAATCCACCGCGGCTTTCGCCGCCGCCACCGGGTCGGTCGACCAGGCGAGGCCCGTGGGTCCGGACAGAAACTCGTCCAGGCCCGTATAGGGGGTATCGTTGAGTGCCAGCTTGGCCAGACGGTTCTTCGCTACCTTGTAGGTCGCACCGGCGTCGCGCATCTTCGTACGCAGGGCGGTGGACTGGGCCACCGACATGCCGAGGTTGCGGGTGACGACCACCACAGCGACCTCGTTGAAGACTTCGCTCAGCTCGGCGACCGCGTCGGCTTTCTGCGAACGATCCATGCCTTGCTCCTTCATTATGGCCGCGGGCGGACCCGCGACCGGCTCACGTTGCCACCCGCGCCGAAGCACGAATGGGCGAGTCCACCGATGGGGAAGGAGCGGTGCGAACACCGTGCAGGCGACCACCCATAAGTGTGATCGCGAAAAATCTCGTTTCCCCGTCTAGGCTGGAGATTAAGGCCGGGCGATTCCCGGCCACCAACTGTCTCGGACGGACGCCCTGCACGCCTCTTGCAGATGCAAAGAGGCCCGCCGGACGGGGCGGGCCTCTAGACTAAAGCGGCGCGAAGTCAACTGCGCGCCGTTTGGCGATCGCTTAGCGCTTGGCGTCGCGTTCTTCCTGAAGGCGCTTCGCCTCGGCCTCGAGACGGTCGGCTTCGGCCTCGTTCACGTCCTCGACCCGATCGGCACGCTCTTCGAGGTTTTCGGCAGTTTCGTCGGCGATCTCGGCCTCCTGGGCGTCGGTCATGGCCGAGCCGGCGGGGGACGTATCGGTCGGGCCGACGGCACTGGTGTCGGTCGCCATGGCGTCGTCGGTGGCTTCGGCGGCGGTCATGTCGCCTTCGGCAACTTCGGGGGTGCTGTCACCACAGGCTGCGAGGCCGAGAACGAACGGAAGGGCGGCGAAAAGTGCGAGTTTCTTCATAGGAATTCTCCTGATATCTGCGCCATACAATCGCCACAATCTGACAAGGTTCCCGCCGGACCCGCGCTTGCTGCGGGCCCGGCGGGTGTCTGTCCGGGGGACCAGGGGTGGGGACGGGTATCACAATCCCCGGAGAGAGACGGTCACTCGGCGGAGCTTGTCGGGCGGTACCCAAGCAGGTCACCGGGTTGGCATTCCAGTTCGCGGCAGATCGCCTCGAGGGTGGAAAACCGGATCGCCTTGGCCTTGCCGGTCTTGAGAATGGACAAGTTGGCGAGAGTGAGGCCGACACGTTCCGCCAATTCGGTGAGTGTCATCCGCCGGGCGTAGAGCAGGTCGTCGAGTGTAACCACGATGCTGGTTCCTTCTTCGGCTGGCATCACACCGTTCCTTCAAGGTCTTCGCGCATCGCGGCACCGCGACGGAACACGCGCGCCAGGATGAACAATACGAGGATAAGGACGATCGCGCCGCCATCGATTCCCATGTCGGCATCGACGTGGATGTCGTCGGCTTCCTTGAAAACCTCTGCCAGCCAGAGGACCATCGCCCCCATAGGTATCGCCAGCAACTGCGTGCCGACTGCGATCCATCCCATGCGCGAAAGCCGATCGGCATTCTCGGGTACGAAGGGGTCGCCTTCTCCGACCGTGTTCACGATCCGCCGCAGCAGGACCAGGAACCAGATCATTAGCGCCAGAAAGGCGGCTAGTCCGACAAACATGAGGCCAAGCGCGCCGAACAGTTCGGTCCCTACTTCGACCCCTTCTGCGGAAACCGCAGCCAGGATCCGCTCCTGGTTGAGCAGCATCACCGGTATGCCGATCGCGATCGCCGCGATCACGAAGGCAAAGACGCCGATGAAAAACGTGATGATGAGCCGCGCTGCAGTAAGCAGCGGATCCCTAATGATGGTCTGCACGAGAAAGTCCCCTTTGGCCGGTCGGCTTCGCGATGCGATCAGGCGAGTTGGACTGTGCCGACCGGTGCCGGCGCACCAGGTACGGACACTGCCTGCTGAAACGTCACCAGAGTTAGGAGGAGCGAGGCGGCGATGGCGAGGATGTAGTTCGAATAGCGCGTCATTTGTTGAACTCCAATACGGTTGATGTCGATAATCGATAAACACGCTAAAAATTATCGTCAATCGATAAATATCGAAAAACGATAATTGATTGATCGAGAAACGAAAATTTTGGGCCGAGCGTGGGGTGACAGGGTCGAACAGGCCCGCGAATCGCCTTGGACTCGTTTGACTCGTCTGGGTCGCCTGCCTATATGCGCCCCCGACCGCTCGCTTCGGGCAAGGTCTGTCGTTGCGCGGCGACGGACCAAGGAATGGAAGCGGCGTTTCCATAATCGCGATGCACAGTCCTGCAGCCGGCCTCCGGAAGGGGTGCGTTTGTGCTGCGGGCTTTTCGCGTCACGGTTCTCGCTCGCGCACGAGATTCAAGGCACCGCCGCTCTCCGCGGCGAAGATGAAGAGGCGATATCCCTCCTATGGCTACCAAGGCGAAGGCTCCGGCCCCGACCCGCACCAAGCAAACCGGCACCGCGAAGAAGCGCATCCGGCGCATTTTCGGCGACATTCACGAAGTCGTGAAGATGCCGAACCTGATCGAGGTGCAGCGCGAGAGCTACGAGCAGTTCCTTCGCTCCGACAAGTCCACTGGATATGTCTCCGGCCTCGAGAAGACGCTCCGCAGCGTATTCCCGATCCGCGATTTCGCCGGTACCGCCGAGCTCGATTTCGTGCACTACGAACTCGAGGACCCCAAGTACGACACCACCGAGTGCCGTCAGCGCGGGATCACTTATGCGGCGCCGATGAAGGTGACGCTGCGCCTGATCGTCTTCGAAGTCGACACCGAGACCGAGACCCGGTCGGTGCTCGATATCAAGGAGCAGGACGTTTACATGGGCGACATGCCGCTGATGACGCACAACGGCACCTTCATCATCAACGGCACCGAGCGTGTCATCGTCTCGCAGATGCACCGTTCGCCGGGTGTGCTGTTCGATCACGACCGCGGCAAGACCCACTCTTCGGGCAAGCTGCTGTTCGCCGCGCGGGTGATCCCGTACCGCGGTTCGTGGCTGGACTTCGAGTTCGACGCCAAAGACATCGTCAACGTTCGCATCGACCGCAAGCGCAAGCTGCCCGTCACGGCGCTGCTTTATGCGCTCGGTCTGTCGGCCGAGGAAATCCTTCACCACTTCTACGAAACCGTTTCGTGGAAGCGCGCGAAGGATGGCTGGAAGGTCCCCTTCACCGCCGAGGCATGGCGCGGCCAGAAGCCGGCGTTCGCGCTCATCGATGCCAAGACCGGCGAGGAAGTCTTCCCCGCAGGCCAGAAGATTTCGCCCCGTGCCGCCAACAAGGCTGCCAAGGACGGGCTTGAGGCGCTGCTGATTCCGACCGAGGAAATCTTCGGTCGCTACGCCGCCAACGACCTCATCGACGAGAAGACCGGCCGCATCTGGATCGAAGCCGGGGATGAAGTCGGCCCCGAGAACCTCGAAGCGTTGGACAAGGCAGGCGTCGACCAACTCGACCTGCTGGACATCGACGACGTCAACACCGGCCCGTGGATCCGCAACACGCTGAAGGTCGACAAGGCCGAGAACCGCGAAGAGGGCCTCGAGGCGATCTACAAGGTCATGCGCCCAGGCGAGCCGCCGACCAAGGAGACCGCCGAAGCCCTGTTCGAAGGCCTGTTCTTCGACGGCGAACGGTATGACCTCTCGGCCGTGGGCCGCGTAAAGCTGAACATGCGCCTGGGCCTCGATGCCGAGGACACCGTGACCACCCTGCGCAAGGAAGACATCCTTGCCGTGGTCAAGGAGCTGGTCGGCCTGAAGGACGGCAAGGGCGAGGTCGACGACATCGACAACCTCGGCAACCGCCGTGTCCGCTCTGTCGGCGAACTGCTGGAGAATCAGTACCGCGTCGGTCTGCTCCGCATGGAGCGCGCCGTGAAGGAGCGCATGAGCTCGGTCGACGTGTCGACCGTGATGCCGAACGACCTGATCAACGCCAAGCCCGCCGTTGCCGCGGTGCGCGAGTTCTTCGGTTCGTCGCAGCTCAGCCAGTTCATGGACCAGACCAACCCGCTGTCCGAGGTCACCCACAAGCGCCGCGTGTCGGCTCTCGGGCCGGGCGGTCTCACTCGCGAGCGTGCCGGCTTCGAAGTGCGCGACGTTCACCCGACGCACTACGGCCGCATCTGCCCGATCGAAACGCCGGAAGGCCCGAACATCGGTCTGATCAACTCGCTCTCGACCTTCGCCCGCGTCAACAAGTACGGTTTCATCGAGACGCCCTACCGTCTGGTCAAGGACGGCAAGGTGTCCGGTGACGTTGTGTACCTGTCGGCCATGGAAGAGCAGAAGCATGCGGTTGCGCAGGCTTCGGCAGAAACCGATGGCGAAGGTCGCTTCGTCGAGGACCTCGTGTCCGCCCGTCAGAGCGGCGAGTTCGTGATGCTGCCCAACGACCAGATCACGCTGATGGACGTTTCGCCCAAGCAGCTCGTCTCGGTCGCCGCATCGCTCATTCCGTTCCTCGAGAACGACGACGCCAACCGCGCGCTCATGGGATCGAACATGCAGCGCCAGGCGGTGCCGCTCATCCAGGCCGAGGCTCCGTTCGTGGGCACCGGCATGGAAGAAACCGTGGCGCGTGACAGCGGCGCGGCGATCACCGCCAGCCGCGGCGGCGTGGTCGACCAGGTCGACGCGACTCGCATCGTCATCCGCGCAGTCGGTGATGTCGAACCCGGCCAGTCGGGCGTCGACATCTATCGCCTGCAGAAGTTCGAGCGTTCGAACCAGTCGACCTGCATCAACCAGCGCCCGCTGGTGAAAGTAGGTGACGTGGTCGAGCAGGGCGACATCATCGCCGACGGTCCGTCGACCGAGTTCGGCGAGCTGGCGCTGGGCCGCAACAGCCTCGTCGCGTTCATGCCGTGGAACGGCTACAACTACGAGGACTCGATCCTGATCTCCGAACGCATCGTGAAGGACGACGTTTTCACCTCGATCCATATCGAGGAATTCGAGGTCATGGCGCGCGACACCAAGCTCGGGCCGGAAGACATCACGCGTGACATCCCGAACGTCGGCGAGGAAGCGCTCCGCAACCTCGACGAAGCGGGCATCGTCTACATCGGCGCCGAGGTGCACCCGGGCGACATTCTTGTCGGCAAGATTACGCCGAAGGGCGAAAGCCCGATGACGCCTGAGGAAAAGCTCCTCCGCGCGATCTTCGGCGAGAAGGCCAGCGACGTGCGCGACACGTCGCTTCGCCTGCCGCCGGGCGTGGCCGGTACGATCGTCGACGTGCGCGTCTTCAACCGCCACGGCATCGAGGTCGACGACCGTACCCGCGCGATTCAGAACCAGGAGATTGAGGCGCTCCGCAAGGACAGCCAGGACGAACGTTCGATCCTCAACCGTGCGACCTACAACCGCCTGCGCGAAATGCTGGTGGGTCAGGTCGTTTCGGCAGCGCCCAAGGGTGTCAAGAAGGGCGAGACGATCACCGAAGAGCTGCTCGAAGGGATCGAGCGCTTCGAGTGGTTCAAGTTCGCCGTCGCCGACGATGGTCGCCAGGCCCAGATCGAAGCGATCAAGGGCCAGTACGACGAGGCCGTCGCGGTCATCGACGACCGGTTCGAGGATCGTAAGGAAAAGCTGGAACGCGGCGACGAGCTCGCTCCGGGTGTCCTGAAGATGGTCAAGGTCTTCGTCGCGGTGAAGCGCAAGCTGCAGCCGGGCGACAAGATGGCCGGCCGCCACGGTAACAAGGGTGTCATCTCGCGCATCCTGCCTGCCGAGGACATGCCGTTCATGGAAGACGGCACTCCGGTCGACATCGTGCTGAACCCGCTTGGCGTGCCTAGCCGCATGAACGTGGGCCAGATTTTCGAGACCCACCTTGGCCTTGCCGCACGCGGCCTCGGCCAGCAGGTGACCGCGGCGCTCGACGAATGGCGCGAGGCGAATCCCGATCCGGAGGCTGCCGCGGCACCGACCGCGGTCGTCGAGAAGCTGAAGGAAGTGTACGGCGAACAGTACCACGCCGACATCGAAAGCCGCACGGCTGCCGACATCATCGAGATGGCCGGAACTCTGAAGAACGGCGTGCCGTTCGGAACGCCGGTATTCGATGGTGCGCGCGAGGCGGACGTGTCGGCCATGCTCGAGCAGGCCGGCCTGCCCACCTCGGGCCAGGTGACGCTGTTCGATGGACGGTCGGGCGAAGCCTTCGACCGCAAGGTGACCGTGGGCTACATCTACATGCTGAAGCTTCACCACCTGGTCGACGACAAGATCCACGCGCGCTCGATCGGGCCCTACTCGCTCGTCACCCAGCAGCCGCTGGGCGGCAAGGCGCAGTTCGGCGGACAGCGCTTCGGCGAGATGGAGGTCTGGGCGCTCCAGGCCTACGGCGCGGCATATACCTTGCAGGAAATGCTCACCGTGAAGTCGGACGACGTCGTCGGTCGGCAGAAAGTCTACGAGGCGATCGTCAAGGGCGACGACACCTTCGAGGCCGGCATTCCGGAAAGCTTCAACGTGCTGGTCAAGGAAATGCGCAGCCTGGGACTCAACGTCGAGCTGTCGTCGATCGACGTCGGCGAAGACGGCGAGCCGCTGGCCGAGGCGGCGGAGTAAATCGGCGGGGGCCACGCCTGCGTGGTCCCCTCCCACTCCGCCCAGAGAAATTCACCCGTAAGGGACTAAAGCCATGAACGAACTTTCGAAATTCACGAACCAGCTCGCCAAGCCCGAGACGTTCGACCAGATCCAGATCGGCATCGCCAGCCCCGAGCGTATCCGCTCGTGGTCGTTCGGCGAGATCAAGAAGCCGGAGACCATCAATTACCGCACGTTCAAGCCCGAGCGTGATGGCCTGTTCTGCGCGCGCATCTTCGGTCCGGTGAAGGACTACGAGTGCCTGTGCGGCAAGTACAAGCGCATGAAGTACAAGGGCGTCGTCTGCGAGAAGTGCGGCGTCGAGGTGACCGTGACCAAGGTGCGTCGCGAGCGCATGGGTCACATCGAGCTTGCAGCTCCGGTCGCGCACATTTGGTTCCTGAAGTCGCTGCCTTCGCGAATCGGCCTGCTGCTCGACATGCAGCTCAAGCAGCTCGAGCGCGTGCTGTACTTCGAAAGCTACATCGTCACCGAGCCCGGCCTGACCCCGCTCGAGAAGTTCCAGCTCCTCACCGAGGACGAACTGCTCGACGCGCAGGACGAGTATGGTGAGGACGCCTTCAGCGCCGGGATCGGCGCCGAGGCGGTGAAGTTCATGCTCATGGACCTCGACCTCGTGGCAGAGCGGGATGCCCTGCTCGAAGAGCTCGAAACGACCAAGTCGACGCTCAAGCCCAAGAAGATCATCAAGCGGCTGAAGGTCGTCGAGAGCTTCATCGATTCGGGCAACCGTCCCGAATGGATGATCCTCGAAGTGATCCCGGTCATCCCGCCCGAATTGCGCCCGCTGGTGCCGCTCGACGGTGGCCGCTTCGCGACGTCGGATCTCAACGATCTCTATCGCCGCGTCATCAACCGCAACAACCGCCTCAAGCGCCTGATCGAGCTGCGCGCGCCGGACATCATCGTTCGCAACGAAAAGCGCATGCTGCAGGAAGCCGTCGACGCTCTGTTCGACAACGGCCGCCGCGGCCGCGTGATCACGGGTGCCAACAAGCGTCCGCTCAAGTCGCTGTCCGACATGCTCAAGGGTAAGCAGGGCCGGTTCCGCCAGAACCTGCTCGGTAAGCGCGTGGACTATTCGGGCCGTTCGGTCATCGTGACCGGTCCGGAACTCAAGCTGCACCAGTGCGGCCTGCCCAAGAAGATGGCGCTCGAACTGTTCAAGCCGTTCATCTACGCGCGCCTCGACGCCAAGGGTCTGTCGATGACCCTCAAGCAGGCGAAGAAGTGGGTCGAGAAGGAGCGCAAGGAAGTCTGGGACATCCTAGATGAAGTCATCCGCGAACACCCGGTCCTCCTGAACCGCGCTCCGACGCTCCACCGCCTTGGCATTCAGGCGTTCGAACCGGTGCTGATCGAAGGCAAGGCGATCCAGCTTCACCCGCTGGTCTGCGCCGCGTTCAATGCGGACTTCGACGGCGACCAGATGGCCGTGCACGTTCCGCTGAGCCTCGAGGCCCAGCTGGAAGCGCGCGTGCTCATGATGAGCACGAACAACATCCTGTCGCCTGCCAACGGCAAGCCGATCATCGTTCCTTCGCAGGACATGGTGCTGGGCCTGTACTACCTGTCGATGGATCGCGAAGGCGAGCCGGGCGAAGGCATGATGCTGTCGGACATGGCCGAAGTGCACCAGGCGCTTCACGTCGGTGCGGTCACGCTGCACTCGAAGATCGTCAGCCGCGTTCCCCAGACCGACGAAGCCGGCAAGGAGTACATGCAGCGGGTCGAGACGACTCCGGGCCGCATGCTGATCGGCGAATGCCTGCCAAAGCGGCACACCGTGCCGTTCGACGTCATCAACCGCCTTCTCACCAAGAAGGAAATCGGCGACGTCATCGATCAGGTCTATCGTCACACCGGTCAGAAGGACACGGTGCTGTTCGCCGACGCCATCATGGCGCTGGGTTTCCGCCACGCGTTCAAGGCCGGCATCAGCTTCGGCAAGGACGACATGATCATTCCCGACAGCAAGGAAGGAATGATCGAAGAAACCAAGTCGCTGGTGGCCGATTACGAGCAGCAGTATCAGGACGGCCTGATCACCCAGCAGGAAAAGTACAACAAGGTGATCGACGCCTGGAGCCGTTGCGGCGACACGGTGGCGAACGCCATGATGGACGAGATCCGAGCCCGTCCCAAGGACGAGAACGGTCGTGAGGCGCAGATCAACTCGATCTACATGATGAGCCACTCTGGCGCCCGTGGTTCGCCGGCGCAGATGAAGCAGCTCGCCGGTATGCGCGGTCTGATGGCCAAGCCTTCGGGCGAGATCATCGAGACTCCGATCATCTCGAACTTCAAGGAAGGTCTGACCGTTCTTGAATACTTCAACTCGACCCACGGCGCACGCAAGGGCCTCGCGGACACGGCGCTCAAGACGGCGAACTCGGGTTACCTGACTCGCCGCCTCGTCGACGTGTCGCAGGACTGCGTGATCGTGCAGGACGATTGCGGCACCGAGCGTGCGCTCGAAATGCGCGCGATCGTGCAGGGCGGTTCGGTGATCGCTTCGCTGGGCGAGCGTATCCTCGGTCGCACCACGGCCGAAGACCTAGTCAACGCCAAAACCGGCGAAGTCATCGTCAAGGCGGGCACCCTGCTCGACGAGCCGATGGTCGCCGAGATCGAGGCTGCCGAGGTGATGTCGGCCAAGATCCGCTCGCCACTGATCTGCGAGGCCGAACAGGGCGTGTGCGGTACCTGCTACGGTCGTGACCTTGCCCGCGGTACGCCGGTGAACATCGGCGAAGCGGTCGGCGTCATCGCGGCGCAGTCGATCGGCGAGCCGGGTACCCAGCTCACCATGCGCACGTTCCACATCGGCGGCGCGGCGCAGCTCAACGAAACTTCGCACCTCGAGGCGATTTCGGAAGGCCGCGTGGAATACCGCGACATGCCCACGATCGTCGACAAGCGTGGCCGTATCCTCAGCCTCGCCCGCAACGGCGAGATCGTGGTGATCGACGCCGAAGGTCGCGAGCGCGAGCTTCACCGCGTGCCTTACGGTACGGTGCTGATGCACAAGAGCGGCGACATGGTGACGATCGGCGAACGGCTTGCCGAATGGGATCCGTTCACCCTGCCGATCATCACCGAACAGTCGGGTATCGTGCGCTTCCAGGATCTCGTCGACGGCGTGACGATGGAAGAACGCGTGGACGATGCGACGGGCATCGCCCAGCGCGTCGTTACCGAACTGCGCGCGTCGAGCCGCAAGAAGAAGGACGACCTTCGTCCGCGCCTGACCCTGCTGGGCGAGGAAGCGGGCAAGAAGGGCGAAGAGACCGAGGCCCAGCGCTATATGCTGGCTCCGGGCACCTCGCTCTCGGTCGAGGACGGCCAGCAGGTCGAAGCGGGCGACATTCTTGCCCGTGCGAGCCGCGAAGCCGCCAAGACCCGCGACATCACCGGCGGTCTGCCGCGCGTCGCCGAACTGTTCGAGGCGCGCATGCCCAAGGACGTTTCGGTGATCGCCAAGATCTCCGGCCGGGTCGAGTTCGTCCGCGAGTACAAGGCGAAGCGCAAGATCGCGATCGTGCCCGAGGAGGGGGATCCGGTGGAGTACCTGATCGCCAAGACCAAGGTGATCGACGTCCAGGAAGGCGACCACGTCAAGAAGGGCGATACGCTGGTTTCGGGCTCTCCGAACCCGCACGACATCCTGGAGGTCATGGGGATCGAGGCATTGGCCGAGTACCTCGTGAACGAGATCCAGGAAGTCTATCGACTCCAGGGCGTGAAGATCAACGACAAGCACATCGAAGTGATCGTTCGCCAGATGCTGCAGAAGGTCGAGATCACCGACGGCGGCGACACGGTGCTGCTGCCGGGCGAACAGGTCGACCGCGAGGAGATGGACGAGATCAACGGCAAGCTGGGCAAGGGCAAGTCGCCCGCCAGCGGGACCCCGGTGCTGCTCGGCATCACCAAGGCCTCGCTCCAGACGCGTTCGTTCATCTCGGCGGCCTCGTTCCAGGAAACCACTCGCGTGCTTACGCAGGCGGCGGTCGAAGGAAAGAAGGACAGCCTGATCGGGCTCAAGGAGAACGTCATCGTCGGCCGCCTCATTCCGGCGGGTACCGGCGCGGGCATGAACCGCATGCGGGTCGCCGCGTCGGGTCGGGATGCCGCGCTGCGCGCCGCATGGCGCAAGGCACAGGATCACCTCATCATGGCGAACACCGCCGAAGAGGAGCACGCTGCCGAGCTCGAGCAGGGTCCGGAAGCGGCGATCGGCGACGATCCGCTGGCGGTGATGGAGGGCGAGACCCACGGCACCGACGCGGATGCAGGCGAGTACCTGCAGCAGAGCGACGAGGCTCCGGTCGAGGATACCGAAACCGAAAGCTGAGCCGCTCACGAGCGACAAAAGGAAAACCCGCCGGAGCGATCCGGCGGGTTTTCTCTATTCCGGATGCGATGAATTCAGCGTTTTCGGCCGAGGATTTCTGCGTGCCAGCCGATGTGGTCGGCCATGAACGTCGAAATGAAGTAGTACGAGTGGTCGTAGCCTTCTTGCATCCGGATCGTCGCATCGATCCCGGCTTCGCGGCACGCCTTTTCCAGCAAGTGGGGTTTCAACTGCTCGTCGAGGAACGGGTCGGCGGTCCCCTGGTCGACCAGAAGCGCAGGCAACCGCGCGCCGTCGGCGATCAAGGCGCACGCATCGTACGGGGGCCAGGCCGCGCGATCGGGCCCGAGGTATCCGCCAAGCGCCTTTTCGCCCCACGGACAATTCAGCGGGCTGGTGATCGGGGCGAATGCGCTGGTCGAGGCGAACCGCCCCGGATTGCGCAGGCTGATCGTCAATGCGCCATGCCCGCCCATCGAATGCCCCGTGATGCCCTGTTGATCGACGTCGATCGGGAAATGCGCGGCGACCAGCGCCGGAAGCTCGTCTTCGATGTAACTGCGCATCCGGAAATGCTCGTCCCAGGGGCTGCAAGTCGCGTCGACGTAGAAGCCCGCACCTTGCCCGAAGTCGTAACCCTCGGCATCCGGCACGCCCTCGCCGCGGGGACTTGTATCCGGCGCGACGAAGACGATGCCGTGCTCGGCGCAAGCGGCGCGATATTCGCCCTTCTCGGTCACGTTGGCGTGGGTGCAGGTCAGGCCGGAAAGAAACCACAGCACCGGCAGCTTGGTGCCGGGCGCATGGTCGGGCACGAAGACCGAGAACTGCATGTCGGTGCCCGTGGCGGTCGAGGGATGGCGGTAGACCCCCTGGACGCCGTCATAACTGCGGATCTCGCTGACGGTTTCGATTGTCATGGAGCAGTTTCCTTCGTCGGGATCGCGGCGATGATCGGCGCGTGGCCCCAGTGCTTCAGCAGACTCGCCACGTCCTTGCCCGCCAAGCCGAGCGTGCCGGTGTTGCGCAAAGGGTGGACGTTGATCCTGTGCGCTTCGGCCAGGGTGGTATCGAGCGCGACGCCGACGCTTCCGGGCGCGGCATTGATCATCGCGAGCGGCGTCACCGAGCCGGGTTCGATCCCCAGCAACCGGACCATGTCCTCGGGCTTGGCGAAGCTTACCCGCTTGCACCCGATGGCATCCGGCAATGCCTTGAGGTCGACCCGCGCCTCCGCTGGGACGGTGACGAGCCAGAAGTCGCCCGCCGCATCCTTCAGGAACAGGTTCTTGGTATGGGCACCGGGAATGTCGCGATCGATCGCCTGGCTTTCGGCGACGGTGAACACCGCCACGTGCTCGTGCGATCCAAAAGATATGCCGAGCGCGGCGAGGTCGGCCATGAGGCCAGTCTCGCCGCGCCGGCTTATCGTCACATCCGGTGAAGCGCGCAAAGCTTGTTGCCGTCGGGATCGCGCAGGTAGGCGAGGTACATCTTGACCGCGCCGCCGTCGCGAACGCCCGGCGGATCCTCGATCGCGGTCCCGCCGTTCTCGATCCCGGCCTGATGCCAGGCGTCGGCCTGCTCGGGCGTCATCGCGAAGCCGACGGTGCATCCATTACCGGCGGTCGCCCCGTTACCGTCGATCGGCTTGGTGACCAGGAACACGCCGCCGTTGTGGACGTAAACCAGGCGCCCCTTCGGATCGACGCTGCCTTCGCGGCCGCCCATCGCCTTGAACGTGGCATCGTAGAATTTCTTCGACCGGTCGATGTCGTTCGATCCGACCATCATGTGGCTGTACATCGGGCTCTCTCCGTGATTTCCGTTGCGACTTGCTACCCGTATCGGCGCAGTCGAAGGCGTCAATAGACCACGACGCTGCGGATGCTCTTGCCGGCGTGCATCAGGTCGAAGGCGGTGTTGATCTCCTCCAGCCCCATGACGTGCGTGATCATGGGATCGATCTCGATCTTGCCGGTCATGTACATGTCGACGATCTTGGGAACGTCGGTGCGGCCCTTGGCGCCTCCGAACGCGGTGCCGCGCCAGTTGCGACCGGTGACGAGCTGGAACGGGCGCGTGGCGATCTCCTTCCCCGCTTCGGCGACACCGATGATGATCGAGGTGCCCCAGCCGCGATGGCAGGCTTCCAGCGCGGTGCGCATCACTTCGGTATTGCCCGTGGCGTCGAAGGTGTAGTCGGCCCCCCCGTCGGTCATTTCGACGATCTTCGCGACCGTCTCCTCGCGGCTCATCCCCTTGGAATTGAGGAAGTCGGTCATGCCGAAGCGGCGGCCCCACTCCTCGCGGTCCGGATTGATGTCGACACCCACGATCCTGTCCGCCCCGGCCAGTCGCGCGCCCTGGATCACGTTGAGGCCGATCCCGCCGAGTCCGAAGACCACGACATTGTCGCCGACCTGTACCTTCGCCGTATTTATCACCGCGCCCACCCCGGTGGTCACGCCGCAGCCGATGTAGCAGCTCGACTGGAACGGCGCGTCCTCGCGAATCTTGGCCACCGCGATCTCGGGCAGGACGGTGAAGTTCGAGAACGTCGAGCAGCCCATGTAGTGATGGATCGTCTGCCCCTTGTACGAGAAGCGCGACGTGCCGTCCGGCATCAGGCCCTGCCCCTGCGTGGCTCGGATCGCGGTGCACAGGTTGGTCTTGCCTGAAAGGCAGCTTTTGCACTGGCGGCATTCCGGCGTGTAGAGCGGGATCACGTGATCGCCCGGCTTGACCGAGGTGACCCCGGCGCCGACTTCGCGCACGATCCCCGCGCCTTCATGGCCCAGGACGCTCGGAAATATGCCCTCGCTGTCCAGGCCATCGAGGGTGTAGGCGTCGGTATGGCAGATGCCTGTCGCCATGATCTCGACCAGCACCTCTCCGGCCCTGGGGCCTTCGAGGTCGAGTTCGACGATTTCGAGCGGTTGCTTGGGCGCAAAGGCTACGGCGGCGCGGGTTTTCATCGAACGATCCTCAACCTTCGTGAACTGTCTTGGTGACCATGCAGGCGAGCACGCCTTCGCGTCCGTCCTCGCTGCCGTAGCCCGACCATTTTACGCCGCCGAACGGTGCGTCGGCTGCCGACACGCCGCCGGTATCGATCGCGAGCATCCCCGTTTCGACCTCCGCGGCAAGGCGTCGGCGGCGCGCCGGGTTCGATGTCCAGCTGTATGCCGCCAGTCCGTAAGGCAGGCGGTTGGCTTCGGCGATCATCGCGTCTTCGCCCTTCATCGAGTTGATGATCGCGACCGGGCCGAACGGCTCCTCGTTCATGATCTCGGCATCGACAGGGACTTCGGACAGGACCGTCGGCTGGTGGAATCCGCCCTGGTTGCCGATGCGCTCCCCGCCGGTGAGCACCTTGCCGCCCTGGCCCTTCGCATTTCCGATCATGCTTTCCATGCGCTCCAGCCCGCGGGCCGAGGCCATCGGGCCCATGTCGGTATCGGCGTCGAAGCCGTTGCCGACCTTGACCGCCTTGGCGCGTTCCACGAACCCGTCGCGGAATTTCTCGAACACCGGCTCCTCGACCAGGAACCGGGTCGGGCTGACGCAGACCTGCCCCGCGTTGCGGAATTTGGCGGCGGCCATCGTATCGAGCGCCTTGTCGATATCGGCGTCGGCGAAGACCAGCACCGGAGCGTGTCCGCCCAGTTCCATCGTCGCGATCTTGAGGTCTTCGGCAGCGAGCTTGGCGAGGTGCTTGCCGACGGCGGTGGACCCGGTGAAGGTCACCTTGCGGATCACCGGGCTGGCGAGCAGGTGTCGGCTGACCGCGTCAGGCTCACCGAAAACGCATTGCACCGCGTCGCCGGGAACGCCCGCATCGATCAGCGCCTGAACCAGCGCCAGGCCGGCGGACGGCGTTTCCTCGGACGGTTTCACGATCGTCGAGCAGCCGGCAGCCAGCGCGCCGCCGATCTTGCGCATGACGTTGAGGGCCGGGAAGTTCCATGCGGCAAACCCCGCGACCGGACCGACCGGATGATACTGCACCTCGACGCGGCTTCCGGCGGGTCGAACCAGCGTGCGGCCGTAGATGCGTTTGATCTCCTGCGCGTAGAATTCCAGCAACATCGCGCAATAGATCGTCTCGCCGATGCCTTCCTTCAGCGGCTTGCCCTGCTCGCGGGTGATGGACGTGCCGATGTCCTTCGCGCGCTCGCGGATGAGGCCGGCGGCCTTCAGCAGAATGGCAGTCCGCTGATCGGCGTTGGTATCGCGCCAGGCCTTGAAGCCCTTTTCCGCGGCGTCGAGCGCATGGTCGAGATCCGCCGGGGTGGCATGGGTGACCCGGCCGACCGTCACGCCGGTTGCGGGATCGAGCACTTCCGCATCGTCGCGCCCGCCGCCCGTCAGTGTCTTGCCGCCGATGAGAAGGTGACTGTCGTTCATGCATGATCTCCTTGGTTGCCGATGCGATGCCCACGGGGTGCGCCCGCGTCAATGCGGTCTGGCGCGGTTCAGGTGAAGCGCGCTAGAGCCGCGGTATGATCCGCATCGCCATCGCCGCCGCATCGCTGTTCCTCGCAGTTCCCGCATCGGCGCAATCCGCGCCGGTCGAGCCGACACCGCTCTCGCTGCAGCAATCGACGGCGCTGCGCTGCTCGGCGGCTTTCGCGCTGGGGGCCGCGCTGCAGTCCCGTGGGGAAGCGACGACCTGGCCGCCGCTCGCCGCGCGCGGGCGCGAATTCTTCGTGCGGACATCCGCCCAGGTGATGGACGAGACCGGACGCACGCGCGAGGCGGTGGCTAGTTCGCTCGCAGAGTACGCGCGGCCCCTCGCGGCAAACCGTGGCGCGCTCGATGCGGCGATGCCTCCGTGCCTGCTGCTGCTCGACGCGTCGGGCCTCTGACGCGACAGGCCGAGGGCGGCGTTCAGGTCGCGGCAACTGAAAACTGGGTAGAATCTGCGTTCGATTCGCCGGAATTTTGCCGGCTGGAGACACGCTTATGCGAACCCTGACCCGTATCACCGCGCTTGTCGCGCTCGCAGCACCGCTGCCCGCATTGGCGCAGGTCAGCGATGCCGAGGTTGCGACCGCCGAAGTCGAAGCGACGCTCAAGGATCCGGTCGCCCAGGCCGCCATCGCCGAAGGCATGGCCGCTGCGAGCGAGGCGCTGCTCGACATTCCGCTGGCCCCGCTCGCCAAGGCGGTGGCCGAAGCTGCGGGCGACAATCCCGACGATGTCGATCCGGACATGACGCTGCGCAGCGTCTCCCCCGACGCCCAGGACGCGCCCGATCGGGTGCGCGAAAGCCTGCCGCGCGTAATGGGGGCGATGGGCTCGATGGCAGGCGGCATGGGCGCGATGATTCCGGCCTTGCGCGAAATGGCTGATCGGATGCGCGCCGCCGTCGAAGCGGCCAGCCCACGTTACTGACGGTTTTCGCCGCGTAAATCTCGCTTCATCGGTGGATTTGCCGCCGACGCTGGTGCATGAGCGCAGGCGATGTGGCGCCTCTATCAATTCCCGCTCTGCCCTTTCAGCCGCAAGGTTCGCCTGCTGCTGAGCGAGAAGGGCGTCGGCTATGAACTCTGGCGCGAAAACCCGTGGGAGCCAAGCGAGGGGTTCTGGCGGCTGAATGCGGCGGGCCGTACGCCCGTGCTCGAAGACAAGGCCAAGGGCATCGTGCTGGCCGATAGCCGCGCGATCTGCGAATATTTCGAGGAAACGGTCGACCGGGCCGCGATGATCAACGGCACCGCCGCCAACCGGGCGGAAATCCGCCGGCTGGTCGCCCTGTTCGACGAGAATTTCTACGGCGATGTCGTCGCCCCGCTGCTGCACGAGCGGATGAAGAAGCGCCTCGTGCTGCGTCAGCCACCCGACAGCCGCGTCCTGCGCGAAGCGATGAAGCTGGCGCACGAACATCTCGAATACGTCGACTGGCTGGTCGATACCCGCGCGTGGCTGGCCGGTTCGACGATGAGCCTGGCGGACCTGGCCGCGGCGGCGCAGATCTCGGTCGCGGACTACTTGGGCGGGATCGACTGGACCGGGCACGAACAGTCGCGCGGGTGGTATGCCGTGTTCAAGAGCCGGCCGAGCTTCCGCCCGCTGCTGACCGAAAGGATGGAAGTGATCCAGCCGCCGGTCCACTACGCGCAGGTCGACGGTTGAGGGAGAGGCGATCGCTTCCCATATCGCCTGGGAAGGAGACCTTCCGATGACTGTCGACCCCAAATATCTGACCGACGACCAGTGGCGCCAGAAACTGAGCCCCGAGCAGTTTCACGTCCTGCGCGAAAAGGGTACCGAGCGCGCCTTCACCGGCAAGTACGACAAGAACAAGGCCGAAGGCGAATACCGCTGCGCCGGGTGCGGTGAGATCCTGTTCGAGAGCGACGCCAAGTACGATAGCGGCTGCGGCTGGCCCGCCTTCACCGCTCCGGCGGACGGCGCCCCCGTCGAAGAGCATCGCGACGTCAGCCACGGGATGATCCGGACCGAGGTCGTCTGCGCCAACTGCGACGGACACCTGGGCCATGTGTTCCCCGACGGACCTCGCGAAGCCGGCGGCCTGCGCTACTGCATCAATTCGGCCTCGCTCGATTTCAAGCCCGCGGCGGGCGACGGCGAATAGCCGTTCACGCCGGGTTCCTGTTCGCCTATGCACCCCCACGCATGACGCGGACAAAGGGTGCGGGAAGGCCAGATGGCGGAGCGAGGTAGCCGGCGCGCGGCGGGACAGGCGCAGCGCCGGCGACAATCTTCGGTAACGAAGCGCGAGCCGGGCGGCTGGCGGCTGTGGCTGCGCCGCGGCGTCATCTGGGGCGGCGGTGCGACCATCCTCGCGGTGATCTTCCTGGCGATCGCGGTGCTGTTCGCCGCGCGGTCGCTGCCCACATATTCGACCCTCAAGGCAACCCAGCCGGGCCAGACGATCGTCGTGCGCGCCCGCGACGGTACCGAGCTCGTCGAGCTGGGGCCGAGCTATGGCAAATGGCTCGACAGTTCGCAGATTCCCGAGGTGATGAAGGACGCGATGATCTCGGTCGAGGACCGGCGCTTCTTCTCCCACCCCGGCATCGACCCGATCGGCCTGACACGTGCGGTCTATGTCTGGCTGACCGGCGATCGCCGCCTTGGCGCCACGTCGACGATCACCCAGCAGCTCGCCCGCAACCTGTTCCTCAATTCCAACCGCTCGGTCGATCGCAAGCTGCGCGAGATCGTGCTGGCGATGGCGCTCGAAACGAAGTTCTCGAAGCAGCAGATCCTCGAGCTCTATCTCAACAAGGTCTATTTCGGCGGCGGCGCGTACGGGGTCGACAGCGCCAGCCGCAAGTTCTTCAGCCACGACGCGACCGAACTGTCGGTAGCCGAGGCCGCGATCATCGCCGGCCTGGTGAAGGCGCCCAGTCGCTATTCGCCCACTGCCGATGTCGACGCCGCCGTGGGCCGGGCGAACGTCGTGCTGCGGTTGATGCGCGAGCAAGGCCGCATCAGCGCGAGCCAGGCCCAGGTCGATCCCAGTGCGGTCCGGCTCAAGAAGGACACCAGCCAGAACTCGGTTCGCTATTTCACCGACTGGGCCCTTCCGCAGCTCGAGATATTGCTTCCCGAGACGTTCGAGCCGATCGAGGTCTGGACCACGCTGGACGTCGGCATGCAGCAGGCGGCTGCCACGGCGATCAAGGCGAACGTGCCGGGCGGAGCACAGGGCGCGCTCGTCAGCATGGACCGCGATGGAGCCATCCTCGCGATGGTGGGCGGAACCGATTATGTGACATCCAACTACAACCGGGCGACCGAAGCGGTCCGACAGCCGGGTTCGGCCTGGAAGCTGTTCGTCTATCTCGCCGCGCTCGAGGCCGGTTATCAGCCCGAGGACCGGGTCAAGGACGTGCCCGTCACGATCGATGGCTGGAGCCCGCGCAATTCGGGCGGCGGCTTTGCCGGCGAGATCGACGTGCGAACGGCATTCGCCTATTCGAAGAACACCGTTGCGGCCCAGCTCGGCAACGAAGTGGGATTCGGGACGGTCGCGTCGATGGCGCGCAGGTTCGGGATAACCACCCCGATCTCCACCTATCCCTCGATGGTTCTCGGATCGAGCGAGACCCGCGTGATCGACATGACCCGCGCCTTCGCCAGCGTGTCGGCCGGCGGGATCAGCCTGGAGCCTTTCGGCATCGTCAAGGTGACGACCACCGACGGCGAGTTGCTCTACCAGCACGAGGACACCCGCACGACGCGCCTGGTGCCCGATTACGTGGCGGCGGGGATGACCGACCTTTTGCAGACCGCCGTCAGCACCGGGACCGGGCGCGCCGCGCAGATCGGTCGTCCGGTGGCAGGCAAGACGGGAACGACGACCTCCAACAAGGACGGCTGGTTCCTCGGCTTCTCCAGCGGGATCACCACGGGTGTCTGGATGGGCCGCGACGACGCAAAGGCGGTGGCCGGCCTGCAGGGCGGCACGGCGCCGGCGCGCGCGTTCGCCGCCTATATGCGATACGCGGTGAAGGACCGCCCGGTAGAGGAATTCGAAACCGATCTCGAACTGCCCGAATGGCAGCTCGAGCCCGACGAGGAATACATGTTCGGCGGCGACCCCGACGATTACTATTACATCGACGAAGCGGGTAACCTGATCGAACCGCAACGGCCGGGTCCGGCTGACGGGGGCGATCCTTTCCCGGTCGAGGGGGAACAACCGCAGGCCATACCCGGTCGCCGTCCGCCACCCGTCGACGAAGCGACCCAGGCGGCGAGCGACGATTTCCTCGATCGAGCAATCGGCGATCGTCCGCCGCCTCCCGCGCCGCAGCCGCAGCGTCAGCGTGCGCCCGTACAGCCGGCGCAGCCGGTGCCGCAATAGTCGTCGCCCAGGCTGGGAAGCGTTTTTCCGGCGTGCCGATTAACGCACTCTTCAGTTATTCCTGCGAAAAAGTACGGATAACACAAGGTCGCTCTCGTCCCTGATCAACGAAAGAGCGCGTCACATGACGAAGGGTTACAGCGCGGAGCGCCGAAAGGCAGTGCGCCACGAAACATCGATGAAGGGCATCCTCGATTGCAGCAACGGCTCGCGATCGAAGGTCGAGATCGTCGATCTGTCGACTAGTGGCTTCAACGCCGAGATGGCGCAGCCTGGCCTTACCGCGGACAGTGGCTTCGCGATACGGATGCCCGGTCTCGAGAGTCTGGGTGCGGAGCTTTGCTGGACGGCGTCCGAACGCGCGGGCTTCCGCTTCTCGCATCCCTTGCATCCTGCAGTGCTCGACCACGTGGTCCGCGCGCACCCCGCCATGGTCGACGACGAATAGGTTCGGAACGGGGCGTTTATGATCAGCGGAGCACATCAGACGAGTGAGGAGCCGGTCCCGACTGGTCCTCAGGGCGAAGGGCGGGACCGGCGCCGGTCCGATCGCATCGCATCCGGCGCTTCGGCCATCGCCCGCATTCCGGCCAGCCCGCACCGCGTCACTCTGATCGACGTGTCGCGAACCGGTTGCCAGGTGCGAATCGCAGGTGGGATCGCCGTGCCGATCGGATCGACGGTGCATCTCGAGTTCGGACCGGGACGACGGTTGACCGGAATGGTGATGTGGTCCGGTCCGCGTACGGCAGGAATCCGGTTTTCGCAGTCGATATCCGGGCCGCTCGCCTCGGCGCTCGGCGTAGAGCCGGCCGCGACGGTCGAGATCGAGGATATCCCGGAGCCGCCGATCGCGCCCGCTCGGAAACTACCCCACTGGCTACGGCGCATACTGCGCGGCCCGACCTGATATGCGAAGCCCCGCCGCGGTCGAAACCGGGCGGGGCTGTCGCTACAGACCGACGCTGCCGATCAGCGCAGTCGGATGGGAACGTAGGTCAGCGGACGGCCCCGGCGCTGGATGCGCAGCAGCACACTTTCGCGATTTGCGGCCTTGGCCTGGCTGACGATGCCTTCCAGATCGGCGACGGTATTCACCGGGCGATAGTTCGCAGTGACCACGATGTCGCCGCGCTGAAGCCCCTTCTGGCCCGAATCCGAGTTCGGATCGATTCCCAGGATCACGAGGCCGCCGCTATCCGCCGCTACACCCAGTTGCTGGGCGTAGCGCGGCGTCAGCGGGGAGACCTGAAGCCCAAGGCTCTGCGCCAGCGCTTCGCCGCTGTTGGCATCGGGGGCGGGGCGATCGGCTTCGTCCGAACCGTCGCCGTTGAGGATCTGCGACTGGGCCAGTTCCTCGTCGCTCGGGCGCTTGCCGACCGTAGCCGTTACCGTCCGGCGTTGGCCCTCGCGGTAGAGCTCGATCGGGATGCGCGTTCCCGGTGCGATGTTGGCGACCAGGAACGACAGGGTCTGGTCGCTCGTCACGTCCTGGTTGTTGACCTTGGTGACGACGTCGCCCGGCCTGATGCCGGCACGATCGGCGGCTTGACCCGGCTCGACCGACTGGACGAATTCGCCCCGGTTTTGCGGCAGGTCCAGCGAATTGGCGAGATCGCCGGCGACGGGCTGGATCTGGATGCCCAGATATCCGCGCTCGATCTCCTGACCGCTGCGCAGCTTCTGCACGATCGGCGCGGCGATCTCGGCCGGGATGGCGAAGCCGATGCCGACGCTGCCGCCCGAAGGAGAGAAGATCGCGTTGTTGATGCCGATCACGTTGCCCTGCATGTCGAACAGCGGGCCGCCGGAATTGCCGCGGTTGATGCTGGCGTCGGTCTGGATGTAACGGTCGTACGCTCCGCCCGACCCGGTATTGCGATAAACCGCCGACACGATGCCGGACGTCACAGTTCCGCCCAGCGCGAAGGGGTTGCCGATGGCGATCACCCAGTCGCCGACGCGGGCCTGGCTGGAATCGCCGAACTTGACGAACGGAAAGGCTTCGCGCCGCTCGACCTTGAGGACCGCGAGGTCCGAGGAGGCATCGTTGCCGACAAGCGTTGCCGGCAGCTCGGTGCCGTCGCTCAGTGTCACTGTAATCTCTTCCACCTCGCCGCGGCCCTGCGGCGCGATGACGTGATTGTTGGTAACGATGTAGCCGTCGGCCGAGATGATGAAGCCCGAACCCAGCGACTGGGCCTGGCGGGTCTGCGGCTGCGCAGGGGTTCCGCGATTGCCGAACAGTCCTTCGAAGGGAGTTCCGGCGAACGGGTTGCCACCGGACGTTACCTGGATGCGCTGCCGGGTGGAGATGTTGACCACCGCCGGCTGTAGCTGCGCGGTCAGGTCGGCAAAGCTCTCCGGCGCGCCGGCGCGGGGCACCACACGGGCCATCTGGCCCTCGTCGTTCTGTGCCACCTGCGCGCCCGCGGGAAAGCCGGTAACCAGGGTCAGTGCAGCGCCGCCCACGAGCAGCGCAGAAGTCAATCCGTAGGAATATCGCACGCGCGTGTTTTCCTTGTCTTGCATCTTGTTTCCATGTCCCCCGTGGCCTGAATCTCGCCTGCGGGGCTTAACCGCGATTGAACGCATCGACCAACGGTCAACGCTGTCCGCGGAACTGCTTCAGATACTCGTTGTCGGGCGACAGGATGATCGAGCTGCCCGATTGCGAATCCTGGGCAAAGGTCGTGTCGTAGCTCTGCATTGCCCGGTAGAAGTCGTAGAACTCCGGATCCTTGCCATATGCGTCGGCATAGATCTTGGCGGCTTCGGCCTCGGCGGTGGCGCGGATGATCTGCGCTTCCTTCAGGCCCTGCGCACGCAGCGTGTCGGCCTCCTGCTTCCGGGCGCTCTGCATCCGGCGGAACGCGGACTCGAGCGGGCTGCCATCGGGCAGGTCGGCGCGCTTGATCCGCACGTCGATCACCTGGGCACCGTAACGGCGCGCCTGATCGTCGAGCTTGGCGCGGATGTTCGCCATCGTCGTGCCCCGCTCGGCGGTCAACAGCGAGGAAAAGCTGCGGCGGCCGAGCTCCTGTCGGACGACCGAGGAAAGGACCGCCGCCAACTGGCTGTCTACCGTGGTGAGCGTGCCCGCGGTCTCCACCATCAGGACGGGGTCGATGATCCGGTAGCGGGCATAGGCATCGACATTGAGGCGAAGCTGATCGGTCGAAAGGACGGTCTGCGGCTCCATGTCGACATTCAGCACGCGCTTGTCGACACGCTGCACGCGCTCGTAGAACGGGATGCGCAGGATGATCCCTGCGCCGGTCTCGCCGTAGGCCTGATCGGGGACGAAGCGGTTGGCGACCCGGTCGGGCCGGCCCGCCTGGATGATCACCGCTTCCTCGGTCTCGGGGACGACCACGATCGAGGACAGCATCGCGACGAGAGCGACAGCGACCGCGATCAGCGAATTGCGGTGGGTTTCGAAGAAGTTTTCCATCACTGGGCTCCCTCGCCGGCCTGGGTGCCCGCAGGGGTGTTCGGCGCCGGTCGCCGCCGCACTTCCTGCAGCGGGAGGTACGGCGTCACGCCGGGTGCCTCGATCACGGTCTTGTCGGTGTTGCGCAAGACGCGCTCCATGGTCTCGTAATAGAGGCGCCGCCGGGTGACTTCGGGCGCGAGCCTGTATTCGGCGTAGATCTTGTCGAACGAGGCGGCATCACCCTGCGCGCGCGCAAGCACCTGCTGGGCGTAAAGCTCGGCCTTGTTGATCTCGGCGTCGGCATCCTGCTGCGCCGCCGAAACGTCCTTGAATGCCTCTTCGACCTCCTTCGGCGGGTCGGTCTTGCGGATCTGCACGCCCTGGACCGCGATGCCCGATTGATAGGCGTCGAGGATGGCCTGCATCCGCGTCATGACCGAGCCTTCGATGTCCGCGCGACCGGCGCCAGAAAGAACGTCGTCGAGCTGCTTGGTCGCGACCGACGCGCGCATCGCCGCTTCCGCAACGTCGCGCAGGGTCGCCTCGGGGTCGGAGAGCTCGAAGCGGAACTGCTTCAGATCCTTGATAGACCAGCGCACGATATAACTGAGGTCGACCAGGTTCTGGTCGCCGGTCAGCATGAGCTTCTGTGCGGTTCCTTCCGGAATCTGTTCGATCCGGAACTCGCTCACCGGCTCGATGTCGACATTCTGGATGGGCCACGGAAGAGAGACGTTGAGGCCCGGGCTCATCGTGCTCGAATACTTGCCGAAGGTCGTGACGATGCCTTCTTCCTTCGGGCCGACCTGGTGGACCATCGAAAAGCCCAGCCACACCACGAGGATCGCGCCGACGGCCAGCGGAAACCAGCTCTTGCCGCCGGGCCGCTCGGGGATGCGGAAGCCAGGGCCTCCTCCGCCGCCGCCGCCGATCTTGCGGCGAGGGCCCTCGGGGCCGCGGTTCTTGAATATGTCCTCGATGCTCGCGGAGCGGCGCGGTTCGTCGCTGGGAGGCAGCCACGGATTGCGCGGGCCCTTGCGCGCGGGCTTGTCGTCCGCCGGCTTGTCGTCCGCCGGCTTGTCCGCCGCGGGTTCGAACGGCACGGCAGGCTCGTCGCCCGCGGGCACATCCGGCTCCGGCTCGCTGCCAGGCTTCTTGCCGCCGCCCCACGGGCTCTTGCCCGCCATTGCGAGGCCGATCACGCGTCCCAACCCATCCTTCATGTCCATGGGCCACTTATAGGAACCATCCAGCGGAAAAACAGGGGTGGCACGTTCGATTTTGCTGCTAGGTGCCCCGTCAGGATGGACGAGAGCACATTAGCCGCCCGCTTGCCCGATCTAGTCGCGGCCCGGGTCCGGTCACTCAAGCTACGCGACGGCATCGTCACCGCGATCCTCGACGGATCGGGGCTGGCGGCAAGCGCGAGGGCGGATCTGGAGGCTGCGGTCAAGGACCTGCTCGGCCAATCCGAAGGGGTTTCGGAGGTGCGGGTGGCGGTCATGGCTGACAAGCCGGTCAAGCCGCTGATGATTGCCGTGGGATCCGGCAAGGGTGGTGTGGGGAAGTCCACGCTTACCGCCAACCTGGCGGTCGCGCTGGCGCGGATTGGGCGCAAGGTAGGCCTCGTCGATGCCGACATTTACGGGCCCAGCCAGCCGACACTGCTCGATACGCTGGGGCAGCGGCCCGAAGCGCGCGACGACAAGCTGGTGCCGGTGCAGAGCCGCTTCGGCGTGCCGATGCTGTCGATGGGGCACCTCGTGGAGCCGGGACGGGCCCTGGCTTGGCGGGGTCCGATGGCGAGCGGCGCGCTCGGCCAGTTGATCGACGCGCACTGGGACGGGGTCGAGTTGCTGCTTCTCGATCTCCCGCCGGGCACCGGCGACGTGCAGATCACGATGCTGCAAAAGCACAAGCCCGCGGGCGCGGTCATCGTATCGACGCCGCAGGATCTGGCGCTGATCGACGCGCAGCGCGCCGCCGAGCTCTTTTCCAAAGGCTCGATCCCGGTCATCGGTCTGGTCGAGAACATGGCCGGATACGCCTGTCCACACTGCGGCGAGGTCAGCGATCCGTTCGGGCGGGGCGGGGTCGAGGCGGCAGCCGCAGCCGCCGGTCTGCCGTTCCTCGGACGCATACCGCTCACGCTCAGCTTGCGCGAGGCCAGCGACGCGGGAGAGCCGCCCGCTGCAGGCGAGGGCGAGGTCGCCAACCTGTTCGCCGGCATCGGCGGGCAGGTGTCGGACTGGCTAGACAAGAGGGCCGGGTAGCGATGCACCTCAGCCGCCGGGGCATCCTTGCAGGAGCCGCGGTCGGCGGCGGCTTGCTCGTCGCCTGGGGGCTGTGGCCGCGCGACTATGGCACACCGCTCACTCCCGGACGCGGCGAGTGGGCCTATTCCGCCTGGCTCAAGCTGGCGCGCGACGGGGTACTGACCGTCGCCGTCCCGCAGCTCGAGATGGGGCAGGGCATTACCACGCTGATACCGCAGGTCGTCGCCGCCGAAATGGGCGCGGACTGGCGCACGGTGGCGGTGGAGCCCGCGCCCGTATCGGGGGCATACCCGAATCTCCCGCTTGCGGCGAAATGGGCTCCGTTGTGGATGCCGTTCGCCGCCGGCCTGGCCGACGATCCCGATGCGCTCGTCACCGAACGCTGGGCGGGGATGACCGGGTTCACCGCGACCGCCGAAGGCACGGCGCTGGCGGCCTACGAAGCGCCCGCGCGCAAGGCCGGCGCAGCGGCGCGGGCGATGCTCTGCATGGCCGCCGCCGATCGCTGGGGCGTGTCGTGGGAGGAATGCGAGGTGCGCGGCGGCCTTGTTTTCCATGGAGAGAAATACCTGTCGTTCGCCGCGCTCGCCGAAGATGCGGCGGCTTACGAACCGCCCGATCCGCCGCCGCTCAAGTCCGCAGCCTATGGCGAGGTGCCCGACCCGGTAGCGGAAGCGGAGGGCGTGCGCTTCCCGCGCCTCGATCTGCCCGCGAAGGTGGACGGTTCGTTCACGTTTGCCGGTGACGTCCGGATGCCGGGCATGCTCTACGCCGCCATCCGGCACGGTCCGATCGGCGATACCGAGCTTCTCGGCTTCGACGAGAAAGCGGGTGCACGCGTTTCCGGATTGCGGCACGTCGTGAAGGCGCGCGGCTGGATCGCGGCGGTCGCGGATACCTGGTGGTCGGCCGAAAAGGCGCTGTCGGCCATGAGCCCGGTCTGGCGCACCACAGGGCGTGCCAGCAGCGAGCGTATCGCAACCGCCCTCGACCAGGCGCTGACACAGGGCGATGCGAAAAGGATCGCGACCCGGGGTGGCGGCGATGCCGACCGGGACGAACCGCAAGCCACCTATCGTTACGAAATCGCGCCCGCGACCCACGCAACGCTGGAAACGGCCAGTGTCACGGCCCGAATTACGGATGGGAGGCTGGAACTGTGGGCCGCCACGCAGGCGCCTGCCCAGGCGAAGGCCGCTGCCGCCAAGGCCGTAGGACTGAGCGCGGAGGACACCGTGCTCTACCCGGTGGCCGCCGGGGGAAGCTTCGACCGGCGGCTCGAGCACGACCACGTGATCCAGGCAGCGGTGATTGCCGCCAGGGTGGGCGCGCCGGTCCAGCTTGTCTGGTCGCGCTGGCAGGAGCATGTCGCGGGGCGTCCGCGCGCACCCCTCGCCTGCCTGGCGAGCGCCTGGACCGCGATCGAAGACGGAACGCCCACGGCCTTGCGTCTGCGGGTCGCGATGCCCGCGACGACGACCGAGTTCGGGGCGCGGCTGTTCGGCAACAAGACCGCTCTCGCGGCGCGCCGGGCGGCGGACGCAGGCCCCGATCCGCTCGCGTTCGCGGGCGCCCTTCCGGCTTACGCGATACCCGATGTGGCGATCGACCACGTTCCGGTCGATGTCGGCCTCCCGAGCGGGCGGCTGCGAGGCAATGCCGACGGCTACCTCGCCTTCCTGATCGAAAGCTTCATCGATGAACTGGCAGCGCGCGTCGGCCGAGAGCCGCTGAGCTTTCGCATGGCGATGCTCGGCGCCGACCCGCGACTGGCCGAATGCCTCCAGCGGGCCGCGCGGCTCGGTCAGTGGGACGGCGGGGCGGGGCAGAGCGGCAACGGGATCGCCTGCTGGCGCATTGGCGACCCGGCGGGCGGCGGCCCGGTCGCCAGGATCGCCTGCGTGGCGACCGCGCGCGCGGGCGAGGGCGGCGTCCGGGTCGAAAGGCTCTCGGTCGCCGTCGATCTGGGGCGCGTGGTCAATCTCGACATGGCTCGCCAGCAGATCGAGGGCGGACTGGTGTTCGGAGCCAGCCTCGCGACCGGTTCGGCGCTGCAATACGCGGCGGGTCTCCCCACAAGCGGGCGCCTCGCCAGCCTCAATCTGCCGACGCTTGCGGATTGTCCCGAGATCGCAATCGAGATAGTGCCGGGCGACGGGCCGCCGGCCGACCCGGGCGAGATCGGGGTCGCGGTCGCGCCTCCGGCCATCGCCAATGCACTCCACTCGGCGACCGGCTTGCGCCTGCGCCGCCTTCCCCTGCTCTCCGAGGGCCTATGACCTGGCAACCGCCATCGCTGCCTGCCGATCACCCGCCTGTCAGGAGCGGAGGCATCGGCGTACTCCTGGTGAACCTGGGCACGCCCGATGCGCCCGATACCAAGTCGGTGAAGCGCTATCTCGCGGAGTTTCTCTCGGATCGGCGCGTGGTCGAAATCCCGCCGCTCATCTGGCAACCGATCCTGCGCGGCATCATCCTCAACACGCGCCCCAAGAAGAGTGCGGAAGCCTATTCGCAGGTCTGGACCGACAAGGGTTCCCCGCTCGCCGCGATCACCGCGGAGCAGGCGATGCGCTTGCAGGACCGGTTGGGGCCGGGCGTCCGCGTGCGCCACGCGATGCGCTATGGCAGGCCGGAAATCGGCGACGAGATGCAGGCGCTGATGGACGAAGGGTGCGAGCGGATCTTGCTCGCCCCGCTCTATCCGCAATACAGCGGTGCGACGACGGCGACCGTTGTGGACAAGGCTGCGGACAAACTGCGGACGATGCGTTGGCAACCTGCGATCCGCACTTTGCCCCCCTACCATGACGATCCGGTTCACATAGATGCGCTCGCCGCCGACCTCGGCGCGCAGCTCGATGCGCTCGACTTCGAGCCCGAGGTGCTGTTGCTCAGCTTTCACGGCATGCCCGAGCGGACGCTCCACCTCGGCGATCCGTACCATTGCCAGTGCCGCAAGACGGCAAGATTGCTGGAGGGCGCCCTAGCCCGACCGGGCCTTCGGATCGTCACCACGTTCCAGAGCCGGTTCGGCCGGGCCAAGTGGCTCGAACCGGCGACCGACGACATGCTCGAGGAAGAGGCGAAGGCGGGCACCCGCCGGCTCGCGGTGGCCGCGCCGGGTTTCTCTGCGGATTGCCTCGAAACGCTCGAGGAACTGGCCATCCGCGGTCTCGAACAGTTCACCGACGCAGGCGGAACGCACTTCACCGCGTTGACGTGCCTGAACGCCGGCGAGCACGGAATGGCGATGCTCGAAACGCTTGTACGGCGGGAGCTTGCGGGCTGGCTCTAGCCCACTTACAACAGGGTAAGTTTCAAGGAGCCACCCATGGCGACGCTCGCCGAACCGATCACTGCGCCGCACCGTCCTGCCGAAGTTTCCCCCGCGCACTGGTCCGAGGGGCGGCTTACCGATGCCGATCTGGCGCACATCCCGGGTGATGCCGGTCCGCCGGTCATCGGCAACCTGTTCCGGATGCTGAAGGACCCTCACGGGTTCCACTGGGGCATGTTCCGCAAGTACGGGCCGGTCTACAAGAACAAGACGATCGGCTACTGGCACGTGATGCTGATCGGGGCCGAAGCGAACGAGCTTCTCCTGTTCGATCGCGACAAGAACTTTTCTTCCGAACAGGGCTGGGGCCCGACGCTGCACCAGTTGTTCCCGCGCGGTCTCATGCTGCTCGACTTCGACAAGCACCGCGCGGATCGCCGCGCGCTGTCGATCGCCTTCAAGCCCGAGCCGATGCGGCATTATGCGGACGCGCTCGATCGCGGGATCGCGGCCGAGGTCGCGAAGTGGAACGGCACGATGCTGTTCTATCCGGCGATCAAGGAACTCACTCTCGAACTGGCTGCCGACAGTTTCATCGGCGTGCCTTGGGGGCCGGAATCGGCGAAGATCAACCAGGCCTTCGTGGACATGGTCCAGGCCTCGATTACCCCGGTCCGCAAGCCGCTGCCGTTCACCCAGATGCGCAAGGGCGTGAAGGGGCGAGAGTTTCTCGTCGACTATTTCACCCAGGAAACCCTCAAGCGGCGCGCGGGCGAGGGGCTGGGGCAGGACATGTTCAGCCAGTTCGCCACCGCCACGAGCGAGGACGGCAAGATGCTGCCGATCGACGAGGTCGTCGATCACATGAACTTTTTGATGATGGCCGCGCATGACACGATCACGTCTTCGGCCACGAGCCTCGTCTGGCTGCTCGCCAAGCACCCGGAGTGGCAGGAAAAGGTCCGGCAGGAAGTGTTCGCGGTCACCGGCGGTCCCGATGCGAAGGGCAATCCACGCGGCGCGACTTACGACGACCTGCCGAAGTTCGACCTGCTGGAGATGGCCTTCAAGGAATCGCTGCGCCTGATCGCGCCGGTCCCCTCGATCCCGCGCCGCGCGCTGCGCAGTTTCGAGTTCAAGGGCGTGCGGATCCCGGCGGGCGCGGCGTGCGGATTCAACGTCCACTTGACGCATCACATGGAGGACTACTGGGACAGCCCGGAAACCTTCGATCCGATGCGGTTCACGCCGGACAAGGTGAAGGCGCGGCACAAGTACGCCTGGGTGCCCTTCGGCGGCGGCGCGCACATGTGCCTGGGCCTGCACTTCGCCTACATGCAGGTGAAGATCCTCATGGCGCAGATGCTCCAGCGCTACCGGATCGAGGTCGAGGACGGCTACGTGCCCGAGTGGCAACCGTGGCCGATACCCAAGCCCAGGGACGGTCTCAGGATCACCCTGAAGCCGCTCTGACTTCCTAGAAATCCACCGCGATGCCGTTGCGGACCCAGTCGCCGTAGCGGGTGGGGCTCAGCTCCTCCTCCGCCCCGGTCGGTGCGGGAGGCTCGGCGGGAGCCGGCGGCGGGTCGTTCGACCAGTGGGCAGGCTTGACGAACTGAGCGGGACGCTGGGTGGCACGCTTGGTCATGTCCCATGAGATGGGCGCGCTGGCGCCGGAGTGCAATCGCCGATAGGGGCGTGCGCGATGGCTCAGGCAAAAGTTCAGGGATTGGCGGCGCGCGCCGCGGCGTTGCGGATGCTCGACGCGGTTCTGCGCCGGGGCGAGACGCTGGACCTGGCCGAGCGAAGCTTCGCCAAGGGCCTGACCCCGTCCGACCGCGGCCTTGCCCGGGCGATCGCCGGAGAGAGCCTGCGCTGGCTGGTCGATCTCGACGCGCTGATCGACAGCGCGACCAAGCAGGTCCTGCCCGACGATGCGAAACCGCGCACCGTGCTGCGGATGATGCTGGCCCAGGTGTACAGGCTGGACACTCCGCCGCACGCCGCGATCGCGACCGGGCTCGAGCTGCTGAGCGGTGGCCCGCGGCGCCTTGCGCACGGCGTCTTCTCCGCGCTGACGAAGCAGGACGCGGCGTTGCCCGAAGTGCCGACGCTTCCGGCCGCAGTCATCGCGCGCTGGGGTGAAAAGGCCGCGCGCATCGCCGCCGCGCTGGCCGAGCCTCCGCCGCTCGACCTCGCGCTGGCCGATTGGATCGCCACCGCGCGCTGGGCCGAAGAACTCGGCGGAGTGTCGCTTGCCCCGGGCCATGTTCGCCTGCCCCGCGGCACGGCGGTCGAGCGGCTGGCGGGCTTCGATGAAGGCGCATGGTGGGTGCAGGACCTTGCCGCGACCATTCCCGCCCGGCTGCTGGGAAAGGGGGAGGGGCGCCGCGTTCTCGACCTTTGCGCCGCGCCAGGTGGCAAGACGCTGCAGCTCGCAGCCGCGGGCTGGCAGGTGACGAGCTTCGACAAGAGTCTGAAACGCCTCGACCGGCTGGTCGAGAACCTCGAACGCACGGGCCTGTCCGCCGAAGTCGTGGCCGCCGATGCGCTGACGTGGGAACCGGCGCGCCCGTACGATGCGATCCTGCTGGATGCGCCGTGCACCGCCACGGGCACCTGCCGCCGCCATCCCGACGTGCTGCACCGCATCGGCGCGCGCCAGATCGAAGAAATGGCCGACCTGCAGGCCGCCTTGCTGGGCCGCGCGCAAGGCTGGCTCGCGCCCGGCGGGACGCTGGTCTACGCCACCTGCTCTCTCGAACCCGAAGAAGGCGAGGCGCAAGTCGCCGGCGTAGACCTCGAACCGTTGCCCATCGCCCCGGGTGAACTGCCCGCCGGCCTCCTCCCGACGACCGAGGGCTGGCTCCGGACCGAGCCGTCGATGCTGGCCGACGCCGGCGGCCTCGACGGGTTCTTCGTGGCCCGTTGGCGCCATCCGGACTGAACGCGATTCTCGCTGGCATGTCACGGATTTGCGGCTCTTTTTGAAACTCGCCCGAGAGATTTTCTATCGTTATCACAACGGGTTGAGGCGCTTCTCACCGCATTAGGCGTGACTTTCCATTTCTCCGCCGACCCGACGCAGCAACCTCGTCCGTCAACTGTTCTCCCGGCGCAATCCATACGGAGCACGCTGCCACACGGCGCGCGAGTAGGAAAATGCTCCGATGGCCACGCCCGCAGGGCGAAGGCGAACCGCTAGGCGGTCTCGCCCTTCACCTTGTCCTGGAAGCTCTTGCGAAGCTTCATCAGCTTGGGCGGGATCACCGCGAGGCAATAGGGGTTCCGCTGGCCTTCGCCTTCCCAGTATTCCTGGTGATAGTCCTCGGCTGGATACCATTCGGCCGGACCTTCGATCGCGGTCACGGCCTGCTGGCCCGAATGATCGGCGTTCCAGCGGGCGATCGCCGCCTCGGCCTCGGCGCGCTGCGCGTCGTCCGTCGGGAAGATCGCCGAGCGGTACTGGGTGCCGACGTCGTTGCCCTGGCGGTTGAGCTGGGTCGGATCGTGGGTGCCCAGGAACACGTCGAAGATCTCGGGCAGGGTGATGATCGCGGAATCGAAGGTGACGCGGATCGCCTCGGCATGGCCGGTGCTGCCCGAGCAGACTTCCTTGTAGGTGGGGTTCGCCGTGTGCCCGCCGATATATCCGCTCTCGACCTGGCTTACGCCTACAATGTCGCGGAATACCGCCTCGGTGCACCAGAAGCACCCGCCGGCAACGATCGCCTGTTCGCTCATCTTCGAAAATCTCCTTCGGCCATCCAGATAGGAATGGCGGCGGCGCTTGTCATCGCTCGCCATGCCGATAAAGCTGCTCGCAACGAAACCCGGGAGACTTCCATGCGCCTGCTCGCCTTTTGCACGATCCCCTTGCTCGCACTTGCCGTACCTGCTGCCGCCGACCATCACGCAAAGCCGGTGACCAATTCGGCCGCGATCACGGTCGACCCCGTACTTGCCGCAGCGGTCGCCGATCCGAAACGCGATGCCGACCGCGCGCGCGACCAGTGGCGCAAGCCCGGCGAGACGCTGACGTTCTTCCAGGTCGCGCCCGACATGAAGGTGGGCGAATATGCACCCGGCGGCGAATGGTACTCACGCCTCCTTGGCCTTTACCTCGGGCCGAAGGGCAAGCTCGTCGGGCTCTATTTCAATCCCACATCGGGCCCGTTCAACGCCCAGTCGCAGCAGGGCATCCGCGACGGCGCGGCAAAGTATCCGGCGGATATCGCCGGCTGGTCCGGCATTCCGGCAGACCGCTTTGCCGGCATGACGCTCGAGAACCTGCCCGAAGCCGAGAAGGGCACGTTCGACCGCATCCTCGTGATGCGGATGATGCACAACCTGATGCGCTGGAACATCGCCGATAGCGAGATCAAGGCGATGCGCGAACTGCTCAAGCCCGGCGGCATGATCGGCATCGAACAGCACCGTGCGAAGCCCGATGCGCCGTACAGCTACGCCGACGGAAGCAAGGGCTATCTGCGCGAGGCGGACGTGATCAAGTTCATGGAAGTGAACGGCTTCGAATTCGTCGGCAGCGCGGACACCAATGCCAACCCGAACGACCCGGCCAACCACGCCGAGGGCGTGTGGGAGATGAAGCCGTCGTGGCGGACGAAGCGCCCAGAACTCGAAAACCTGGGCGAGACCGACCGGATGACCCTGTTGTTCCGCAAGCGCGCTTGACGGCAGATGCATGTTACAAGGTAACATTCACAGCGGGTTCACATTGCGGCGAAAATAAGGCGACCGGGTGGCAATTGGGCCGCCCGGGAGAGCCGCCATGCCGATCCGTACCCTGTTAGCCGCTACGGCGCTTCCGCTTGCCCTTGCGGCTTGCGGCGAAACGCCCCCCCGATCCGCGCGGTATCGACCGAAATGAAACCCTGCTTTCGGTCAGCGCGTCGGGCCATGCCGAAAGTCGGCCCGACAAGGCCGAATTCCAGGCCGGGATCGAGACGTTCGCCGCGTCCGCCACCGCCGCAAGCGCCGCGAATGCAACAAAGATCGCCGAGATCGTGACCGCGCTGGAAAAGGTCGGGGTTGACGAAAAGGACATCCAGACCCGTGCCGTCAGCGTGAGCCGCGTCGAATACGGAGCGCGCCGCGGGCAATACCAGGCGTCGAACGTGGTCAACGTCACCATGCGTCGGGCCGACCGGGTAAGCGAAGCGGTTACCGCCGTGACCGAGGCCGGGGCGAACGTCTTGTCCGGGCCGAACCTGTCGATGACCGATCCCGAGGCCGTCGCGAATGTCGCCTATGCCAACGCGTACAAGGCGGCGCGCAATCGTGCCGAAGCCTATGCCGAAGCCGCCGACATGGAGATCGCGCGGGTGATCTACATCCGTGACGCAGGCGGACAGCAGGGGCAGACCTACCTGCGCGGCGCCGATGCGATGGCGATCCAGACCGAGCAGTCGTCGTCTCCACGGATGGCAGTGCCGGTGGCGCAGCCCCCTCCGCCGGCGGTGATGCCGCCGCGCGTGATGCTCGGCACCACGGCCTCCGACGTGTTCATTCAGGTGGACTTCGCGCTGCGAGCGAAATAGTCCGCGCCGCATGGCTATCGTCACCGTCGCCGCGCTTCAGCTCGACTTGTCCTCGCAGGACGAGCAGGCGAACATCGCCGCCGTTTCGGCCCTCGTCGAAGAGGCCGCCGGGAAGGGCGCCCGCATCGTGTTGCCGCCCGAATTGTTCTCCGGTCCCTACTTCTGCAAGGTCGAGGACGAGGAGCTGTTCGCGCTCGCCCGGCCGACCGCCGAGCATCCCTCGGTCGCGGCGATGCAGGCGCTCGCCGCAAGGTTGAAGGTCGCGATCCCGACGAGCTTTTTCGAGCGCGACGGGCACCACTATTACAACACGCTGGCGATGATCGACGAGCGGGGCGAGATCCTCGGCACCTATCGCAAGAGCCACATTCCCGATGGGCCGGGCTACGAGGAGAAGTACTATTTCCGCCCCGGCAACGACGGGTTCAAGGTGTGGGACGTCGCCGGCACCCGCATCGGCGTCGGCATCTGCTGGGACCAGTGGTATCCCGAAACAGCGCGCGTCATGGCGCTGATGGGCGCAGAGCTGCTGTTCTATCCCACCGCCATCGGCTCCGAACCCTACGACGCGGAGCTCGACACCAGCCGGATGTGGCGCCGGGCGATGCTGGGCCATGCCGTATCGAACTGCATGCCGGTGATCGCCGCCAACCGGATCGGCACCGAAAAGGAGTGCGGAGGCGACGGCCAGCGCTTCTACGGCCACAGCTTCATCGCGGACGAGTGGGGCGATTACCTGGCCGAATTCGGCGCAGGCGAAACCGGCGTTCTGGTCGCCGCGATCGATCTCGATCGTGCGGCAAAGCACCGCGCCGGCATGGGCTTCTTTCGCGATCGCCGTCCGCAACTCTACGGCCGGATCTGCGAGGATATCTGACCCACAGGTACCTGATCGCGCTGGGTTCCAACGTCCGCCACCCGCGGTTCGGCCCGCCGCGAGAAGTCCTGGCGGCTGCGATCGAGGCGCTGCAGGACGCGGGGCTGGACGTGGAAGCGGTCTCGCGCGTGATCGAAACCCCGCCGCTCGGGCCATCGCGCCGCCGCTACGCCAACGCCGCCGCCGTGCTGGAATCCTCGCTCGATCCACCGGAGTTGCTGGATCTGTTGCAGGACATAGAGAGCGCCTTCGGCCGTATCCGCCGCGGCGCACGGTGGGGGGCGCGGGTGCTGGACCTCGATATCGTGCTGTGGAGCGGCGGCGCGTGGGCCGAACCGCGGCTAATCGTCCCGCATCCGCAATTCCGCGCCCGCACCTTCGTGCTCGCCCCCGCAACGCAAATCGCATCGGACTGGCGCGACCCGATCACCGGCCTGACTCTCGCCCAACTCCAAGCACGCTTGACCCGCGCGGATCCGCTGGCCTAGGGCGCCCACGCGCCAAGCCACGCGTTTGGGCCCTTAGCTCAGTCGGTAGAGCAACTGACTTTTAATCAGTAGGTCGCTGGTTCGAACCCAGCAGGGCTCACCACGCAGTCCAGAGTTTTCCGCGATTGCCGGCAATTCTCTGACTGTGCCAAATTTCGCCCGCATTTCCGCGACTTTGGAGCGGCCGATTCAGCGGCCGCTCTACGAAGCGGTCTCGCTTGGCGAAACCAACCGAGATTCCGGTCCAAGCGTCTCTCGGGCTGAAAACCTGTCCTACGAATGGATTGGGTCAGTTAGGCTCGAGCTGCAGGGCCCGGCGCTGCGCCGCCCAGTCGAGCGGGAGCGACGCCATGCGCACCATGTTGCGCGCTGCCAGGTTTGGCCCCTGTTTGCCATCGAGGATGCCCCTGATGATATCAGGGGCAAGATAGCTGAGCCGTGCCGTGCGCTCGAGATGCCGCCGCTGCCGATTCGGCATGGACGCAACCTCGCCGTCATCCATGGAGATCAGTTGCTCCCGCGCTTCGAACGCCCGGGTGATGAGATCGACCAGTGCTGACTGCTGACGTGATGGATCACCTGCAGGCGGTTCAAGCTTCAACCTGAGCTCGTGACCGCAGCGAACAAGGGAGCCGGGAACACTGATTGTTGCCCGGAGCTTGGCGGGCATCTCGTCAGAGTGAGATGGGAATAGGCTGTTCAGCTCAATCGCGGCCTCGATGGACTTCGAGGATACGCAGACTTCCAGGTTGAGTTTTGCAAGCATCCGCTTGCGATCGATACCGCTGGACGCTTTAAGCTCGCGGGCAAATCTGACGACCGCGGATGCAGCGCTGGTCCGGACGTCATCAGGCAGCCGGTCGAATTGCTCCCGAAGCGACCAAGGGTTCTCCAGCTTCTGGACAATGGCCTTGGTCACCGCATGCTCGAGTTCAATCGCGGGCATCCGCACTGCAGGCTCGTTGCTGCCATCGCGAGGAATCGAAGCATAGTAGCGATACCGCCGGCTATGATTGCGCGTGTGGGTCGGGACCATCGGACGCCCATGCTGGTCACGGATGCGCCCCGCCAGTACGCTGATGGCTTCGGAGTCCTGATCGCTCCAGCGGTCATGTTCGCGCCTTTCGAGTTTCGCCTGCACGGCATCGAACAACTCGCGGTCGACGATGGCCTTATGCTGCCCCTCGTACGCCTGTCCCTTGTGCGTGGTGAGCCCGAGGTACACGCGATTGGAGAGCAGATGCGCGAGCGCACCGCGTCGGAATGGTATCCCTCCGGCAATGGAGCCGTCCCGCATCTTCCTCCGCTTGCTGAAGATACCGTTGCGTTCGAGTTCCTCGACGAGCGAGGGGACGCCATCGGCTGCAAGATAGCGCCGCATGATATCGCGAACGGTCTCGGCCTCTTCCGGTACGACTACGAGCTTGCGATCGATGGCTTCATAGCCGAGCGGCAGCGGCCCACCCATCCACATGCCGCGCTTCTTGGAGGCCGCAATCTTGTCCCGGATGCGTTCGGCCGCGACTTCACGCTCGAACTGGGCAAAGGAGAGCAGGACGTTGAGTGTGAGGCGACCCATCGAACTGGTGGTGTTGAACGACTGGGTCACGCTGACGAACGAGCAATCTCCAGCGTCGAGGATGTCGACGATCCTGGCAAAGTCGGAAAGGCTCCGGGTCAGGCGGTCGATCTTGTACACGACGATAACGTCGATCTGTCCGGCCTTCACCGCGGCAAGAAGCCGCCGCAAGGCAGGGCGCTCCATGTCACCACCCGAGAACCCGCCATCATCGTAATGCTCGGCGATCGGCGACCAGCCCTCGTGCTGCTGGCTCAGGATGTAGGCTTCGCACGCTTCACGCTGGGCATCGAGGCTGTTGAAGTCCTTCTCGAGTCCCTCGTCTGTCGACTTGCGGGTGTAGACCGCGCAGCGCAGCATCCTCGTGTCACTGCGCATTGGCGGTGACCCCGAGCGGGCCGAGCCGTGGAGAGTGCAGCCCGAAGAAGCGCGGGCCCGACCAGTGCGCGCCGGTAATCTCGCGGGCGACGGCGCTGAGCGAGGAATATCTTGCGCCGCGGTAATCGACGCCGTGTTCGAGCACCACGACCTGATGGACTTCGCCGTGCCACGTCCGCGACAGCCAGGTTCCGGGGCGAAGTTGCTGCTGCCCGGCATCAGTCGGCGAGCCATCGGGACGGGCTGCGAGCGACCGGATGCGTCTGCGGTCTGCACCCGGCAATCCGCCGAATGCCTTCTCCTGTAGATGGTAAGTTAGGGCACGGGTGAGCAGTCCCTTGCCGAATGCTGGTGGAGCAGGCGACTTCATCAACTGTTCCCACTCCGCCTTGAGTTCCTTGCCGGACATGGCCTCGATAGCTTGCATCCGAGCTGCGAGGTTCACGATCCTGCTACCTCGCCAACCTCCACCTCCACCTTTTTGTCGGGCAGGTCCGCGCTGTACCTACGGACGCCGTCCACCTTCTCGCTGCTGATCGTCATGCCCTTCTTCTTGAGGCCGGTCAGCGCGGCGCGTGTCGTGTGGGGCAGCCAGCCGGTGGCTGCGACCATCGCCTCGAGTGTTGCGCCCTCTCTGCGCATCAGCAGCTCGATAACGATGGCGGACTTCGTCGCAGGCTTCGCAGCATCTCCATCCGGAAGAGGAGCGTCAGCAGCTTGGCCAGGCAGCCCGCCTGGAGACTGGGCAACTTCGACCTTTTCCTGCGGTGCGCGCGCCATGCGACGTGGGTTCTTGGTCGAGGGCTTGGTTGTGGTGATGCTGGTCATGGGTGACGCTCCTGATGCGGGCAGCGACCTTCGCTGCTCCCACCACCCACAGCCCCGACCGAGCGTGTCGTCGGGGGGCTCAGCCAACCGGGTCGGCTGCGATTCAGTAAAGACACCAATGCTTCGTCTGCCAACGAAGTCGAATGGAATGTCCTAACCGCTGCGAATATTTCGCGGTGATTGACGCAAGGCAGCGTGATGCTAGTTCGGATCGCAGATCTTAATAAGGAGAACGATGGTGGCCGAAGAGAACGATCTGTCCAGCCCGCTTGAGCTCGCGACTGATCTGGCGATCGCGTGGTTGTCCAACCCGAATACGAATGCTTCGGCTGACGAAGTCCCCGCCTTTCTCCAGAAGGTCTACGGCGCGCTCACCAGTCTTGGTTCGGGAACTGAATCCGACGGGGCACCCGATGAACCTGAGTATAAGCCGGCCGTCTCGGTCCGGAAATCGCTCGCCTCGAAAGACCACATCATCTCGATGATAGACGGCAAGCCGTACAAGACGCTGCGTCGGCATCTATCGACGCATGGCATGACACCGGAGCAATACCGCGAGCGCTACGGCCTCAAGGTAGACTACCCGATGGTGTCCGAGAGCTACTCACAGGTCCGTCGCGACATGGCGAAGAAGATCGGGCTTGGCCGAAAGCCGGGCGAGAGGCCCGGCGCGCGAAAGGGCGCTGCTTCGGCTCCCCGCGGTGCCAGGAAGCCCAAGGCGGGGTGACCTAGTCGGTCCGTTGCCTCGACGGTTCAACGCCTCGGCGGCGTTCATCAGGGAAGAGATGTCGGCTGCGGCCCTTTGAATCCGCAAGAGGCGCGCGGCCCTCTCATCCAGGTCGGCTGGAAGCGCGTGGGCCAAGTGAACGCTTGCGTTCTCCATAATGCTCCCTGCCTGGAGGCAGAGATGCTGAACGAAGAGCAGGCTGGCTTCAGAGGGCATGAGCTGACCATGCTCGGAAGGCTGGGGAAGTCGATAACCAGCTTTCAGGGGTGTCTGCTTTGCGCCCTAAATTAGGTCATAGAACGATCCGGAAGCGGGTCCCGAAAGCAGACGCGCCAAATACGGTCCATCGTCAGATGCCAAAGGATGCGAGAATTGGGCACGGTCCTTTCGCGCCCTTTGCACATTGCTTGGCGAGTTTCTGCAACGCCTCCCGAGCCCGGCTCAGTTCAGACATTTTTGTATCCAAGGCCTCGATGCGAAGCCGGGCCAGTTCTCGAGCTCGCGCGCGATCGTGACCGGCGTCCAACTCGATCAACTCTTTGATCTCTTCCAAAGTGAATCCCGCCGCCTGCGCTTGCCGTATGAACCGCAGCCTCCGCAGGTCCTCTGATCCGTAACGCCGTATACCGCTCTCGCGCGTTGGGGTCTCAAGCAGCCCTTTGCGCTGATAAAAACGGATCGTCTCGACCCCCACACCTCCGCCGGCGGCGAGTTTCGAGATGGTGAGCGAATTTGGCGCTTGACTCTGTACCATAGTACAGAACCTATATGAGTGCCGACCCGATCACAAGGAGTGATGTAATGTCGGATAAGAGTGGTCATCCTACAAAGGCGGCGGTTCTCTATCGAATGGTTCAGGCCGATCATGTCTGTCCCTACGGACTCAAGGCTCTCGATTTGCTGAAGCGAAAGGGCTTCTCCGTCGAGGATCACCACCTCGCCACACGTGAAGAGACCGACGCGTTCAAGGCCAAGCATGGCGTCGCTACGACACCGCAGATATTCATCGGCGGTGAGCGTATCGGGGGGCACGACGACCTCGTTCGCTACCTGGGCGGCCAAGTAAAGGACAAGGATGCCGTTACCTATACGCCGGTGATCGCGCTTTTCGCGATGGCGGCGGCGATGGCACTGGCTGGAAGCTGGGCCTCGCTCGGCGAACTATTCACAATTCGCGCCGCCGAATGGTTCATCGCAATCTCGATGTGTTTGCTGGCACTACAAAAGCTCAAGGACATCGATTCCTTTGCGACCATGTTCCTGAACTACGATCTGCTCGCTGCAAGATGGGTTCCTTACGGGCGCATCTACCCCTTCGCGGAAGGGGCGGCCGGCGTTTTGATGCTCGCGGGCGCTCTGATGTGGCTCTCGATCCCCATTGCGCTCTTCATCGGCGCGATCGGCGCAGTCTCGGTGTTCAAGGCGGTCTATATCGATAAGCGCGAACTCAAATGCGCCTGCGTCGGTGGCGACAGCCGCGTGCCGCTGGGCTTTGTGTCCCTAACCGAGAACGTAATGATGGTGGCCATGGCTGTGTGGATGCTTGCCAAGCCCGCGTTGCTAGTCACGCATTGACCGCACGAAATTTGACCCTTCTTTTGCCTACGCCTAGGACACCCCCTGATGCTTCGCCGACTCCATCTCCTCCTGGCTGCGCTTGCCATGCTGGTCGCCCCGCTGGCGATGCAGTCGGGCATGGCCATGGCGGCGATGCCGATGGATCATGGCGAGATGGCGCAAACCGGGCATTGCGGCGACGAGGATGCCGGTGACGAAGACAGGTCCGGCGCGATGACGCAGTGCTGTATCGCGATGTGTTCTGCAGTGACGCCGCTCGGTGCCGCCCCGGTCGAGCGACTAGCCTTTCACGCACCGATCCTTGCGGGCTTTCGTTCGTCCGAACATCGCGCTTTCCTGGCAAAGCTGCCCACTCCACCTCCCAGACTTGCGTGAAATCGCTCTTTTTTAGATTTCACGGAGTTTAGGATCATGAACAAGTTGATGACCGCGGTCGCACTGGCGATCGCTCTTCCCGGCGTCGCGCACGCCCAGGCTGCTCCCGCTGAAAAGCCAAAGATGGAATGCTGCGAGAAGATGAAGGAGAAGTGCGCGTGCTGCGACAAGATGTCGGGCAAGCCCGCCGGCGGCACTTCGGCACCTTCGGCTGACCCGCACGCAGGCCATAATATGAAGTCCGCGGCTCCGGCCGACGGGCACGCGCACCACTAAGCGGCACTGGACTTCCGGCGGGGCATTGCTCCGTCGGAAGACGGTCGTCGCTGTCAGTGAGCCCAAGGAATCCATCGATGAATGAACTCGTCCTCGGTCGGCGTGCGCTGCTACGCGCCGCCGCCGTCTCCGGCGCAGGCTTCGGCCTGGCGCAGGCCCTGCCCGCCTGGGCCCAACCTCTCTCGATAGGTCTGGTCCGGCCCCTGGCTACCGTCAGTGGCAACGACATCTCGCTCGCCATCGGCCAGGTCAGCGTCGAGGTCGACGGCAAGGTCAGCCGTGCGATCGGCATCAACGGCACCGTGCCGGGACCGCTGATCCGCCTGAAGGAAGGCCAGCGCGTCCGCCTGCGCGTGCAGAACACGCTCGACGAAGACAGCTCGATCCACTGGCACGGCCTCCTGGTGCCGTTCGAGATGGACGGTGTGCCAGGCGTCAGCTTTCCCGGCATCATGCCGCGCTCGACCTTCGACTACGAGTTCGACCTCAGCCACGCGGGGACCTACTGGTACCACAGCCACAGCGCCTATCAGGAAGAGGACGGCGTCTACGGTCCGATCGTGATCGATCCTGCCGGGCCCGATCCGGTGGCCTATGACCGCGAACATGTGCTGGTTCTGTCGGACCACAGTCCGCTTGCAGGCGCGACGATCTACCGCAAGCTCAAGCAGATGGGCGGGCCCTATTTCAACCGCCAGCGGATGACGCTGTCGGGTCTGATGGCCGGCAAGGACCTTACCGCGCAGGAGCGGTGGGAATGGGCGCAAATGCGGATGGACGCGGCGGACATCGCGGACGTCACCGGCTCGACCTACGCGTTCACCATCAACGGGTTCGGACCTTACGACAACTGGACCGGCCTGTTCACGCCAGGTGAGCGGGTAAGGCTCCGCGTCATCAACGCCTCGGCGCAGACGACCTTCAACATCCGCATACCCGGCCTCCCAATAACGGTCGTGCAGGCCGACGGCCTCAATGTGCGGCCCGTGACCGTGGAAGAGTTCCAGATCGGCACCGCGGAGACCTACGACGTCGTCATTACTCCCGAAGATCGGGCCTACAGCTTCGTCAGCGAGGCGAGCGACCGGTCAGGCCTGGGCCGGGCCACGCTTGCCCCGCGCGAGGGTATGAGTGCGCCGGTTCCGCCGCTGCGCCCGCGCCCGCTGCTCACCATGAAGGACATGGGCATGGGCGACATGGATCATTCCGGCATGGGACATGGCGGAATGGATCATGGCGCGATAGGCATTGGATCAACTGCCCCTGCGAAGACGCGCGGCGTCGATCCGACTGCCCGACAGAACGCCTCCGGCGAGTTGTGGAAGCTGACCGGCTGGAAAGAGACAGGCGCCGCGGCGGCAACGGCAACGGCAGCGGGCATGGCGGGCATGGATCACGCGGCGATGGGGCACGGCCCGAGCGCCGACCCGGCCACAGCCGTCACTCCCGTCGATCACGCCGCGAGGGGCCGTTCGATGCCCGCGCCAGCGTCAGCAGGCCATGCTGCCGCTCCGATGGACCACGGCTCGATGGGCATGCGCGACTTCGCCAACGCGCCGCAGGTCGACAGGAACCCGGGCGTGCAGACGATCTCGCCGATGCCGGTCGACCGGATGGGCGATCCGGGAACGGGCCTGGAAGACGTCGGCCATCGGGTACTGACCTACCGCGATCTCATTGCGCTCGATCGCAATCCCGACGTGCGCGCGCCGTCGCGTAAGCTCGACATCCACCTCACCGGCAACATGGAACGCTACATGTGGTCGTTCGACGGGGTGAAAATGAGCGAGCCGGCCGAGCCGATCCCGTTCCGCCATAACGAGCGCGTGCGGGTGCGGCTGGTCAACGACACGATGATGCAGCACCCCATCCACCTGCACGGCCACTTCTTCGAGCTGGTGACCGGGCACGGCGCCCTTAGCCCTCGCAAGCACACGGTGAACGTTCAGCCCGGCGGGACGGCGACCTTCGACGTCACCCTCGACGCACAGGGCGACTGGGCGTTCCACTGTCACAATCTCTATCACATGACTGCCGGGATGATGCGTGTCGTCACCGTGCGTCCCGACAATGGAGACGCGTAAGATGATCTCGCTTCACAGACTTCCGCTCCTTGCGCTGGCGGCCTTCGCCGGCGTGCCTGCACTCGCCCAGGACCAGGCCGCGGCGCCCAAGCAGTCCGCTCCGGCGGCGCTGACCTGCACGCCCCAACACGCCGCCATGGGCCATTGCACGCTGCCCAAGCCTTTGCCCGCAGCAACGTCGGAACCGGCCCGACAGAGCCAACCTGCGTGCTCTCCGGACCACGCGGCGATGGGGCATTGCACGGCCGCGGCGGCGCCACCCACGGCTCCCGAGGCGACGCCTCAGGCTCAACCGGCCTGCACGCCCGAGCATGCCGCTATGGGTCACTGTACGCTTCCCTCGCCTGCCCCGGCGACACCGCAGCAGGTGCAGCCTAGCCAGTCGACATGTACACCGGAGCATGCGGCGATGGGGCATTGCTCGCTTCCGGCGCCGCAACCCGCGCAGCCGGCTGCATGTTCTCCGGAACACGCGGCTATGGGGCATTGCACCCCGGCCGCGACTATCGGCGCCGAGGGAACGGACTTGCCAGCGGGCTCGGGATCGGCTCCGCCGGTGCCCACCGACTACGCGGCAGATGCGATCTACGGACCGTCCGCGATGGCGATGGGGCGACACCATCTCTCGCTGCATCACGGCGGCCAGAACTTCTTCATGGCGATACTCAACATCGCCGAGGTGAAGGTCAAGGATGGGCGCGATGCCTACGAATGGGGCGGCGAGGCCTGGTATGGCGGCGACATCAACCGCCTGGTCGTCAAGACCGAAGGAGAAGGTGAGTTTGGCGCTGGCGTCGAATCTGCCGAAGTCCAGGCGCTCTACAGCCGCGCCATCGGACCCTATTTCGATCTCCAGACCGGTATCCGCTACGATTTCGAGCCCAACCCGTCGCGCGTTTACGCCACCATCGGATTCGAGGGTCTCGCACCGGGCTTCTTCGACGTCGAAGGCGCGATGTTCCTGTCGGACCGGGGCGAGCTGATAGGACGGTTGGAAGGCTATTACGACCAGCGCATCACCCAGAAGCTTATCCTGCAACCGCGCGCCGAACTCAATTTCGCGGCGCAAAGCAGCGAGGACATCGGGGTCGGCGCGGGGCTGACCGATGCCGAGATCGGCGTCCGGGTGCGCTACGACATCGCCCGCGAGTTCGCCCCTTACGTTGGCGTCCAATATGAGCGCGCCTTCGGGATGACGCGTGATTTCCTGCGTGAAGAAGGCGAATCGCCCGGAGGCTTCAGCTTCCTAGCGGGCATTCGCTTCTGGTTCTGAGGGGAGAAGAACAATGCTGATGCGTCCTTACGCGGATCGAAGATCGCTGGGAGATCCTGGTCATGCACAATCCGGCGCGCAGGCCCACGGAGGCATGGGATGATCTCAGTCATCCGATGGTCGCATGCATTGCTGGCGCGGTCGGTGTTGGCGTTATTGGCAGCGACCGCCATCCTTTCCATGCCGGTAGCGCCCGCCTCGGCGCACAAGGATCACAAGGCCAAGCAGGAGGCAGCGCAACGCGAGGCGAAGCGTGCGGTGGCGGGTGGATCGGCACAGGCGCCTCCCATGGATCACGACATGTCGATGCCAGGCCATGCCGCGGCCATGACTGGCATGGCCAATGCCGAGGAGCCACCCCAGAGCTTTGGTGTGCGACTGCTCGACTGGTTTGGCCGCTTCCATCCGATGCTAGTGCATTTCCCGATCGCTTTTATCCCTGCGGCGCTCTTCACCGCCATCGTTGGCCGCAAGCGGCCGGGGTTTGCCAAGCCCGTCCAGTTCCTCGTGGTGACTGCGGGGGTGACCGCACCGTTCGCCCTTCTTTCCGGCTGGCTGAGCGGCGGCTTCGTACTCGGCCTCGACGATTGGGTCATGCAGAGCCACCGCTGGCTTGGGACCGGGATCGGGATCGGCGCGTTTGCCTTGGGAGTGTTTGCGCTGAGACGCCCCGAGCAGGACCGCGGCTCAGCCATGATCGTAGGGCTGTCGATCCTAACGGCAGCGATCCTCGTGCAGGGATGGTTCGGCGGCGCGCTGGTGCACGGCATCGACCACCTGAACTGGTAAGGAGAACGACCGATGGAAGACCACGCGAAGTCCGCGCATTCCGGTGGCGGCGGCTCGAAGCCTTATATGATGCTGGCCGTCAATCTCGGCCTCAGCCTGCTGGTGATGTACGTCGCCATGTTCGCGATGATCTGGACCTGGGGCGAGTTCATCCAGAACGTGAATTTCTTCTATATGGCCCTCGTGATGTGGGCGCCGATGGGCGCGATCATGCTTGCGACAATGGGAGGTATGTATCGCAGTCGGAAGCTCAACGCCGCGCTCTATGTGGCGTTTGCAGCGATCTTTGTCCTGTCGCTCGTCGGCATCCGGCAACAGAGCCTCGTTGGCGATGACCAGTTCCTGCGTTCGATGATCCCGCACCACTCAGGGGCTATTCTGATGTGCGAGGAAGCCAGGCTTACCGACCCTGAGATACGCCGGCTCTGCCGCGAGATCATCCAGGCTCAGAAAGATGAAATTGCCGAGATGAAGCGGATCATGGACCGCCTCTGACCCGATACGCCCTAGGATCACGGAGATACACAATGACCAAACTCACCGGAATTGCCGCACTTGCGCTGCTCGCATCTCTGGGCGCCTGCGGAAGCGTCGAACAGCCTGCCGAAGACACCGCCCCAGATGCTGCGATGACGATGGACGGCCCCTACGCTGAGTCCGAGATGGCGATGGACAAGGCCATGAAGGACGCTGTCGGCGTCGATGCCGCCGACACCTGGGTCAAGAAAATGATCGCGCACCATGAAGGCGCGATCAACATGTCGCGGATCGCGCTGGGCCTAGAGCCCACAGCCGATCTCGCGAAAATGGCGCAGATGACGATCGAAAAGCAGGGCGCCGAGATCGAAGCGCTCAAGGCGCTGGCCCGCAATGGTGCGGCTAATCCCGCCAGCGCCAAGCTCTACGAAGCTGCGATGACCGAAATGAACTCTGACATGATGGCGGCATCGGGCGCGACGCCTTCAGAGACCTACCTTACCAAGATGCTGGCGCACCATCGCGGCGCCGTCGCGATGTCGGACATCGCGCTTGCGAGCGGCGCGACTGGCGCCGTGCGGGCGCAGATCGAACAGACGCGTGCAAAGCAGCTGGAGGAAATCGCCCTTGTGGAAGCGATGCTGAAGGGCGAGCCGACGCCGGCTACGCAAACGAAGAACGCAGTCGCTGCTCCGACCGCCACCGCAAAGCCTGACGCTACGAAGACCACTGCGGCGAAACCGGCTCCCGTCAGGGCTGCGGCCCCCAAGGCTTCGCCCGAACCTACGGCGGAGGCCGACGATGCGCCTACCTGCGCGCCTGAACACCGCGCGGCAGGCCACTGCTGATCCTGGTTGATGGCATCGGCGAGTGCGTCGCCTTTCCTCATCCATGACCGGGAGGATAAGCTTTCAGATGCGGCCGCATGTAGTCGCCCGCTTTATAGGTCGTCTCGGCAGGGTTTCCTTGGAGACCTGCCGAGACGCACCCAGATAACTGCAAGAGTGAAGACCAATCTTACCCGGGCCGAGGCAAAGATGCCCGTTGGAAGACACCAATTCAATGGTCTGGAAAATCGACGATGCCAACGTTGTTGCAACTTAGCGCTGGGTTCCACGGCGCATACAAACCGCTCGGATTATTCTCAAACAGCCAGATGTGAAGGTCGTAATGCGGCATGAAGTTGTGCGCCTCATCCTGCGGCGTCGCGGGATCGTCCGCCATGTAATTATACTCCCGTCCACGATACATTGGCGGACGCTTGTTTTCGGCGTGCCAAGCTTCTGCAAAAACGAGCAGTTCTATTCCCGCCAGCTTCACTCCGCCGTGTCCGTCGGGAACATAAAGTAGAACGGCAGGAGGGTTGACGCCTGTGTAGGTGCCATTGCCGTTCACTCGGCCGTTCACGACACCGGTTATGCCGAGAAGCCGTGGATTTGAGTAGTGGTAGCCCATGGTCCCAAGCGTGGGATGAGACTCACAAGGCGATGACCGCACGTAACCTTGGCTCTCCGCGTAAGCGACATCCTTGAATGGTTCGAGTTGCCTTGCCAGTTCTTGCAGTGCCTGATCGGGCTGAGTGCGTGGCACCTCGGCAAGCGCAGCAGGTGCGATCAGAACACTAGAGAGACCGAGTGCGAACCTAACAGTCTGCCGTTTCACGCGCTTCCGCTGCGAAAGTCTGACCGAGTTGCCGCAAGAATTGAATAACAGGTTCCTAGCCAATCTTAGCATGACATTCGCTCCTTTGACCAAAGTCGAAGCCGACGCCTTGCTCGATAGCCGCATGGGGGGATCCCCCGCGTGCTGCGGAAGGCGCCTACGAGTCGGCATCTCAATGTCATTTTTCAATTTTGAAGGTATCGTCCCTTTTGGAACTTTCACTTGCCTTCGATTGCGACTCGTCATTTCGAGAGTGCCGCTGAGAAAGTGCGCCATTAGCCAATGATAAGCAAGAGACCGGAGCTAAAGCTGACTTACAGCAACGGAGCAACCTCCAAGGGCTCAGATTAGAGTCGCAGAATATGTGGCGCCCTTATTCGCTAAGCGGGCTTTAGCTGAAGGTCGGTTTTGCCAGATTACCTAGCTGAAAGCGGACAGTCAGGTAGCGGCCCAATAGCGGACGTTCGGTCGACCTGCCCTGCTCGCAAATTTGACGAGCGGCGCTCAATCTCGGTGAAGGCGCAAACGATAGCTTAGCCAGAACTGATCGTGCGGAATGCTCCCACGTTGTGCATAGGCGCCAATCGACCCGTCCAGTCCGTCGCCGACCCGTTCAAGGCTAAGCCGAACGTGATGCGGCCATTGCAGCGCATCCTCTGCAGGCAACGTCATCGTGGCTCGCGCAGTCAGAAAATCCGCGCTTACCTTGACTTGCGTCAGCTCGCTCTTGCCGTCCCCGGACCCCAGACTAATCATACAGTCGGCTGGTGAGCCTAATTTGAGGGCGACGGGATGCCAGCCGCTCGGAAGTCGAACTTGACCTGCCCAGCTACCAGCAAATGCCTGAGTGGCGTTGTCGTTAGAGACAGGCTCTTGGAAGGGGTGCGCTAGGCGGCGCGTTGCGAACTTCTCGCTTATCGCATCGACGATCGACTCGTTCAGCACATAGGCGGGCGGACCCTGTGCGTTCGCTATGGTTGCGACCACCAGCCGTTCCTCGGGAACAATCGTAAGACTCGACGCGCCGCCAGGCCCTTCGCCTGTATGCCCATAGCTGAATAGTGCCGCGGGCGTGTCTTCTTCAACAACCCAACCGAGGCCATAAGAGGCTCTTGCGAGCCCGTTTGAACCAATCGGCGCCCGTTCTGACAGCATCAGGCGAGCCGCCTCGCCGAAGCGACCTTCGAGATGGGCGACGCCGAACCGGGCGAGGTCGGTCGCGGTCATCACCATGTCACGGGCGCCCATCTCATCAACGAGGTATGGTGGGATGGGTCTACCGTCGTCCTCGTATGGGACAGCGGCTTCCCAGTCTTCGAAGTGGTCGTTGAGGAAACCGGCGCTAGCGAGGCCCGCGGGTTGGAAGATGTTCCTCCGCAGATAACGGTGAAAGCCGCCGCTGGTTCGCTCGATTGTCTCGGCGAGCAGGCCATAGTTCATGTTGCTGTAGAGGTAGCGCCTGCCCTTCGCTGATGTGATGAAAGCGTGATCCCGAGTGACCCTGGAAAATGGCGGCGGACGTCCCTGACCCTTGAAGAAATTGCGCCAGTGCTTCGGTATTCCCGATCGGTGCTGGAGCGCCTCCCGAACGGTTATTGGGCTTCCTTCCTCTGCGATTTCAATGTTGCCAAGATGTCGCCGGATCGGCTCGTCGAGAACGAACTTCCCCGAGACAATCAACTGCGCGACTGCAGTTCCAGTAAAGGCCTTGGAGGCTGAAGCGATGGCATAACGAGTGCCAGCACTCGCCGTCACGCGCCGAACTCGGTCGGCAAAGCCGAACGCTTCCACCCAGATAGGGCGACCGGCGCGAAAGACAGCTACTGAAAGCGACGGTGCCTGCCCGTCCTTAATGTATTTGACGGCTTGTCGTCGCACGGCGGCAAAGGTCGGGTCGGCAACGGGCGATGCTGCTATCAGCGGCAGTGCGGCTCCCACAGCCGACAACCGAATGAAGTCACGACGGCTAAAAGGTGCGGTCATCGAAGCCCAAGGTGCAATAGTGCAGCGCCATGCGCAACGTCTGCTTTCCACCCTAAGTCAGTCGATCAGCGCAACTCAGCCTTTACCCTGAAGCAGCCGGCCGAGGTGACCGGCCGGCCGCTTGAAAGTCAGATTTCGGTCCGCTCTGCCAACAGCAATGCATCTTCGACGTCGACGCCAAGGTAACGGACCGTGTTCTCGATCTTGGTGTGACCGAGCAGGATTTGAATTGCCCTGATATTGCCTGTGGCCCTGTAGATCATCGCAGCTTTGGTCCGCCGCAGCGAATGCGTGCCGTACTCAGACTTGCGCAGGCCAATGGCCGTTACCCATTCATCGACCAGCCTGGCATACTGGCGTGTGCTCATATGGCCATGGTGATCAATTCGGCTCGGAAACAGATATTCATGCGTCGAACCTTTTCGGCGCTCCAGCCAAGCGATCAGGGTCGCGCGGACATCCGCAGTTAGCTCGAACTGGACTGGACGATTGGTCTTTTGCTGGATGACGATCGCACGGTTTCGAACATCCGCGCCGGCTACCACGTCACCAATTTTGATCTTCACCAGATCGCAGCCACGCAGCTTGCTGTCGATTGCGAGGTCGAAGAGCGCCTTGTCCCGTAGTCGCCCTTCGCGATCTAAGTGAAAGCGGATCGCCCAAATCTGCTTCTGCGTCAGCGGTCGCTTGGTGCCGACGGTCTTGCCGGCGTTCCATGCCGCGCGTGCCTGGATGGCGGTGTCAAATCGAGAGTATCCCATGGTTCATCTCCTCGGCCATGATTGGCCGAGTACAGAACGCAGAGTGTGGATGCTTTTGAGCCGGTTACGGACTGTCAGCTTCTGATCAGCATTCAGCCGAAGCCGACTCTGGTAATTCGGCCTCAGCCCTAATCAGACGATCGTCGCGATCGTCATCATCCTTACCAGGTCGGAGAGCGTCTTCGCCTGCATCTTCATCATCGCGTTCGCCCGGTAGACCTCGACCGTCCGTGGACTGATGTCGAGGTCGATCGCGATGACCTTGTTGGCCTTGCCTTCGACGAGGCCGTCGACGACTTCGCGTTCTCGGCCGGACAGGGTCTCGATCCGGGAAAGAACTTCGCGCCGCCGCGATTGCACCTCCTCCTCTTCTCCGCTTCGCGCCAGCGCCGTGCGGATAGCGGATAGGATCGTTTCGTCGTCGAAGGGCTTTTCGATGAAATCGGCGGCACCGGCCTTCATCGCTTGAATCGCCAGCGGAACGTCGGCATGGCCGGTGATGACGATAACGGGAGCCCCGCCATCCCGCTCCGACATCCTGGTGGCGAGATCGATCCCGCTCATGCCGGGCATCCGAACGTCCGTAACGATGCAGGCGCGAGCGAGCGGCGGTGCGGATTGCAGGAAGGCGTCCGCAGACGAAAACGAGCGCACCCGTATCCCGGCGACGTCGATCAGGAACTCCAGCGACTGACGTGCGCCCTCATCATCATCGATCACGTAAACGATCGCGTCCTTCACCGCCTCATTCTCCATCGTAGAGTTCCTCATCTGCGACTGCCTGCAGAGTAAAGCCGAATTCGGCGCCGCCATCCGGCGCTCGCTTTCCCCATATCCTGCCGCCGTGCGCTTCGACGATCGTGCGCGAAATGGAGAGGCCCACGCCCATGCCGGTTCGCTTGGTCGTGATGAAGGGCTGGAACAGTTTCTCGGCCACGTCGGGCTCGATGCCCGGCCCGGTGTCGCTTATCCGGACAAGCGCCATTCCCTCGTCCGCCGCCTCTATCCCGATTGTCAGGTGGCGCTCACCCGCTTCCGATTCCGCAAGCGAATCGACCGCGTTGCGCACGAGATTAAGAACCACCTGCTGGATCTGCACCTTGTCGGCGAGGACAAGATCGACTGCCGGATTGAATGCGTATTGCACTCGAATGCCGTGCTCCTTTGCGCCGACCAGGGCGAGTGCGCTCGCCTCTTCGACCAGCTTGGGCAGGCTTTCGATGGTCCGCTCTGTCTCGCCCCGCGCCACGAAATCCCGCAACCGGCGGATGATCTCTCCGGCGCGCAAGGCTTCGGTCGCGGCCCTTTCCACTGCCTCGGCCACGCGCTCGTGCGGGACCTCGTCGCGCCCTAGGAGGAGGCGCGTGCCCTTCAGGTAGTTCGCAATCGCCGACAGCGGCTGGTTGATTTCGTGTGCGAGCGCAGAGGCCATCTCACCCAGGGCGGTCAGACGCGAGATATGGACCAGCTCGGTCTGCAGTTCCTGCAGCCTCGCCTCGGCCTGCTGCCGCTCGGTCAGGTCGCGGATGAACCCGGTGAAAAAGCGCTGTCCGTCCGCAGCCATTTCCCCGACGGCGAGTTCGATCGGGAAAGTGGAACCGTCCCGCCGTGATCCCACCACAATCCTGCCCTTGCGATGATCCTCTTCTCGCCGGTGCGATAGTATCGCGCGAGATAGCCGTCGTGCGCGCTGCGATAGGGCTCGGGCATCAGCAAGGCGACATTGCGGCCAGCCACTTCGGACGCCTTCCAGCCGAACATGCGCTCGGCAGTCGGGCTGAACTCGCTGATCGCTCCGGCCTCGTCGATCACGACCATGGCATCGGGCACCGTGTCGAGGATCGACTGCAAGTGCGCTTCCCGGCGCGCCAGGATCGATGCCGATGCTTCGGTTTCAACCCTTGCTCGCTGGAACCACTCGCCTCCGAAAGCGACCGAAACGCCGATGACCACGAACGCGACCGCCGCGATGTAGCTGCCCTCGGTAATCGGTCCCGCGAGGGCGTCGCACCACAAGCCCGCGGCCGCTCCGGCGACGGCAGCAACGGCGCCTGCGCGCAGGCCCGACATGGCACTGGCTAGGACCACGCCCGGGACGAAGAAGATGAACGTCGCGCGCTGCGCCAGTTCTTCGGCAAAGAGCAGCCGGATCCCCGCGCCGGCGCCGATCGCGACGAGTGCCAGCAACAGAGCGGCCGCAAACGACAGGCGCGGCAGGAACCGGCTCATAAGATTTGCGGGGGGAGGCTCCGGTAAGGCCCTTAGGGCGCCCTCCGTAGGGTTATCATCCAAATTTCGCGTCCCTGTTCAAAGGCCTAGATCAACTCCAGCAGCGGCGCTTTCAGTTCAACGTGCCGCCATGCGGAGAAGTTTCAATGACTGCACCCTTCATCGATCTGGGCGTTCACCACAACCCTCGCGGGATGTCGGACCGGATCGCATTCGGTTTCACCAAGGCGCTTCGCTGGTGCGCCGATACCTTCTTTGCCGAGCGTTACGGCCACCGCGCCGTCGTGCTCGAGACGGTAGCTGCCGTACCCGGAATGGTCGGGGCGACGATCAACCACCTCGCCTGCCTGCGCCGCATGTGCGACGACAAGGGCTGGATCAAGACGCTCATGGACGAAGCCGAGAATGAGCGCATGCACCTGATGACCTTCATCGAGATTTCCAAGCCTACGCTGTTCGAGCGAGCGGTCATCATCGGCGTCCAGTGGGTGTTTTACCTGTTTTTCTTCGGGCTCTACCTGGTCAGCAGCAAGACCGCGCACCGGGTCGTCGGCTACTTCGAGGAAGAGGCGGTGATCAGCTACACCCATTACCTCTCCGAAATCGACGAGGGACGCAGCGAGAACGTACCGGCACCAGAGATTGCCAAGCGCTACTGGGGGCTGCCCGACGACGCGACCCTACGCGACGTCGTCCTCGTGGTCCGGGCCGATGAGGCACACCACCGCGATGTGAACCACGGCTTCGCCAACGAACTCGCCGGCCTGCCGGTGGCCCAGGTGGCCGAGTGCCCGCCGCACGTCGCTCTCGAACCCAACTGGAAGAAGGCGGCCTGATCGAGGGCCGCGAGCAAGGAGCAACGGACATGGACCGCTCGAACGTGATCGGATTGTTCATCGACGATGCACCGGTCCTTTCCTCCCTGCAGTTCTCGCTCGCCACCGAAGGGTTGACGACTATCGAAGGCGACCGAGCGAGCAGCGGAATCCCGGCAGAGGGTCTTCTGGTCATCGACCAGAGCTATCAGGACGACGGTCTCCGCTTCCTTGCGGAGCTTCGGGAAAGAGGATGCGCGGCCCTGGCCATCATCCTCGTGACGAATCCGAACCCGCTGTTTCGAACGCGTGCAGGAGCGCTTGGGGCGCACATCATCGAGAAGCCCCTGCTCGGGGACGAGCTCAGCGACGCGATTTCGGCCTTGCTCGGACAACAGAAGGCAGCATGACATGAAACCCGCGCTTCCCCCCGGCCTAGAGGACTACAAACAAACCGCGACTTTCACCGAAACGACCGTTCCCGCAGGGTTGCTGAGCGATCACTCGACGAAAGAAGGAGTCTGGGGCCTGATCGAAATCGAGAGCGGTCAGCTCCGCTACCTGGTGACCGACCCCCGCCGGGCGGATCGCGGACAGACTCTCGTGGCTGGCGGTGACGCGGGTATCGTCGAGCCCACGATCCTGCACCGTGTCGAACCCGTTGGCGAGGTGCGCTTCCACGTCCGGTTCCTGCGGGAGCCGACCGGTCCACTACAAGCCGACGAACGCCCTGAAGGGGACGGGGCATGACCATGCAGTCTGCGCTTCCGGAAGAGGAGCGACCCGACACCCGCGAGATTGCAGCGCTCAAGCGTGCCGAGAAGCGCGAAGCTGCTGAATCCATCGGAGTGGATGCCGAATTCATCGATGATCTGGTGGAGAATTTCTACGGAAAGATCCGCGAGGACGACCTGCTCGGTCCGATCTTCGCCGAGCGGATTGCCGACTGGCCTCCGCACCTGGCGCGCATGAAGACCTTCTGGCGTTCGGTCCTGCACAACAGCGGCGAGTTCTCGGGCAACCCGATGCTCAAGCACCTCGCGATCCCGGGCCTCGAACTGCAACACTTCGCTCGTTGGCTTGAACTCTTCTACGAAACGCTCCGCGAGGCAGAGGGTGACCGCGAGGCGACCCAACTCGTCGGGGGACGCGCCCGGATGATCGCCGACAGCCTTCTGACAGCGATCGCAATGCGCCGCGACGGATTGGCCGCCGGGCGCGCAGGAAAGGACCTACCTCATGCCTGAAGCACTTCTCCGCTCGCAGCTTGACCCGGTTCGGGACATTCGCACCGGTACGCCGGGTCCGTCGCTCGTCGTCGAAACCGAAGCGAACGATAACGTGCGAGTGCTTACGCCGGAAGCGCGGCTATTCGAGCTTTCCTCCGCCGTCTGGATTACGATGATCGGTTCCTACGTGGTCTTTTTGCTCGCCCTGCTCGGTGCGACCGGCGGAGCAAGTGCGGCGTTCGCGATTGCGATTTCTGCGTTCTATGTCGCGATGTTCTTCGGAACTGCGCGGGCCCTCCTGCGCCAGGGTCCCGCCCAACCCGACAGTCCGTTGCAGCGCACCGGAGCCGTCCTCCAGACCGCGTTCGGCCCCCTCACCCGCAGCGAAGTCTACGGCCAGGTACTGGTCGTGCCCGTAGCCGTTGCGTTCTTCGGAATAGCGATCGCAATCATCAGCGCGACGGTCATGTGAGAGAACTGCGATGAGAAGAAACAGCCATGTTCTGTCCTGACTGCGGAGAGCCGATCTTTCCTGGCCGACTCGACATCCGCAATTGCGCACCGCGTTCGCGACGCGGGAGCAGGCGAGCAGGTCATAACGATCTTCGCCGTCAAACGACCGCTATCGGGACGACGAAACAGTTGCCGGGATGACCGCTGATGTGGCGCAAAGCAGACCTCACTCCACATACTCGTCCCTGAGCCGCTTGTTCACCCTCATTTCCTCGAGCGCTTCGCCTGTTCGAGAGGCCCCCTGCTTGTAGGACCGGTTCTCGAGCTTGACCTTGTAGCGCTCGGAGACGGTATCGTTGATGATGTCGAACATGCGCTGCTCCCAGTGCCAGTCTTCGAGGTAGCGGGCCTTCAACTGCTCATCGCTGGTCTCGCGATACTTCTGCGAAAAGTATGTCACCTCCTCCTGCGCGTCGGCCCTGCGCATGAGCGCCTGGTCGAGCCGGTCGCGGGCTTCCTTCGTCAGCGGGCCAGCGAACTTCACATCTCCGGTGTGTGGATCAAGCAGCACATCATCGGGATGGGGGATCGGGCGTGGGGGCTCCCTGCCCGCTAGCTTGGCCCGTTCAATCGCTTCGCCCCATTCGTGCTTGTACTCGGCCCACTTCCCGAACGCATCGAGCCGCGAAGTGAAGTCCTCGTGCTCGACCCTGGTGATCATGTCGGCCAGCGTGCGCTGGGCAAACCGGTTGCCCTTCATTGCTGCCACGCCCATCGCCCGGAACACCGCCTGGATGGCCGGCAGCTCGATGACATTGTCCCCCTCGCGCAGCGTGACCATCCGGTAGGCTTCGGCGCGCAGGTACGCCTCGGCGCCGCGCATGCCGATACCGGTATCTATCTTCGGCTTGTTGCGCGCGCCGCGCGGACGGCCCCGCGGGTTGCCCGAGTAACCCTTGCGGAACCGGTGCTCGGTCGGCGGACGCCCGTATCCCACCTTGTAGGGGACGGGGAGCACCTCGCCCTTGTCATCCTGATCTTCGGCCGCGCTCATTCCGCGGCCTCCCGCCCAAGGCCCCGCCGTTCCTCGGCAACGTCCTCGAAGCAGTCGCTGGTCCCGGCAAGGCATGCCCGCTTGCCGGTGTAATCCTGCCAGCGCCGGATGATGGTGTCGCAGTAGATCGGATCGTACTCGATCAACCGCGCCGAGCGCCCGGTCTTCTCGGCTGCGATCAGCGTGCTGCCCGAGCCGCCGAACCCGTCGAGCACGATCTCGCCGCGGCGCGAGCAGTCGCGGATCGCATCGGCGATGAGCGCAACCGGCTTGACCGTGGGATGCATCGCGAGCTCGTCCGAGCGGCTCGCCCCGAGCGAGCTGATACCGGCATAGTCCCACACGTTGGTCCGGTAGCGACCGGTCTCGCCGAGCCCGAAGCTGTTGGTGTGAGCGGCGGTGCCTTGCTTGAACACGAACACGAGCTCGTGCTTCGAGCGATAGAAGGCGCCCATCCCGCCGTTGGTCTTGTTCCAGACCACCAGGTTCTTGAGCGCGGTGAAGCACTGCTCCCCGGCGGCGACCAGCTCGCCCATGTGGCGCCAGTCCATACAGACATAGGCTATCGCCCCGTCGCGCATGACCCGCGCGATGTTGCCCAGTGTGTCTGCCAGGAAGCCGGTGAACTGGCTCTCGCTCATCTCGCCCGATGCAAACGCGAACTCCCGGTGCTTGACCGAGCCCAACCCGCAGACGTTGCCGTCGATCGCGACGTTGTAGGGCGGATCGGTGAACACGAGGTCGGCCCGCTGGCCTGCCATCAGCCGGTCCATCCCGGCTGCATCGCGCGTATCGCCGCATAGCAGTCGATGTCGTCCGAGCTCCCAGAGGTCACCCATGCAGGTAACCGGTTCTCCCGAGACCGTCGGTACTGCGTCCTCGGGCGAAAGCGGACCATCGGTGCTCGCTTCGCTGGCCTCGTCGATCGCAAGGTCGACCTCCGCCAGGCTGAACCCGGTGATCTCGACGTCGAACTCGAGATCGACCAGCGCCTGCAGCTCGATCGCGAGGATCTCCTTGTCCCAGCCGGCATTGAGCGCGAGCTTGTGTCCGCCAGTACGTAGGCGCGCCGCTCGACCTCGGAGAGATGGGACAACGCCAGCGTGGGCACGGTCCTGCGTCCCAGCAGCCGTGCTGCCTCGACGCGGCCATGGCCGGCAATGATCTCGCCGCCGTCCGACACGAGGACCGGGTTAGTGAACCCGAACCGTTCGATCGACGCCGCGATCTGCTTGATCTGTTTTCTGGAATGGGTGCGCGCGTTGCGCGGGTAAGGCTTCAATAGGTCGATCGACAGTTCGATCACCTGCTGGGCAGGGTAGTTCATTATTGTTGTCTCCTTCGGCTATCCAGCGATGGAGTGCGACCCTTATCACAACTGGGCTGGAATGTCAAGAACGAAGGGGGAACAGGACCGCTTTGCCCGGTGCCAAGAATAGGAGCAATGGTCTCGAGCTCACTGCCTTGTAGCCATCGTTCAGCAACCGACGCCCGATCGCTGTTCGCTGCGGAACGTTCGCTGTTCGCGCGCAACCGGTCGCTGTTCGAGGTGGGTGAATTCCCTGTTCCGGGCGCAGGGAATTGGCATCAGGAAATGGCGGAATTC